>CAWEQI010000001.1:0-1009118 GCA_963811255.1 uncultured Alphaproteobacteria bacterium
TGGCGGAGCGGGTGGGATTCGAACCCACGATACGCTTGTGACGTATACACACTTTCCAGGCGTGCGCCTTCGACCACTCGGCCACCGCTCCGCATTCCTGTCTGCGCTATCGTTTCGCTACTTGAGCGCCAGCCCCAGGAAGGCGCGGCCTAGCGGCGCGGCGGGGCTTTCGCAAGCGCCCCGGCGGTGGCACATCTGCGGGATGCGGATCCTCGTTGCTGTCCTCGCCCTGCTGCTCGCAGCGCCACCCCTCCCCGCGCAGGACAAGCCGGCCGAGCCGCCCACGCCCGCGTCGGTGGTCGCCGCGGCTCGCCCAAGCGAATGGAAGGCGATCGATCCGGCCGACCTGCTGGTGATGGATCTCGCGCCGGACGCCACGGGCGCCAAACGGCAGGCCATCATCCAGCTACTTCCGCCGCCGTTCAACCTGGGCTGGGTCGGCAACATACGCGTGCTCGCCAGGGCGCACTGGTGGGACGGGACCAGCGTCTATCGCGTGGTGGACAACTTCGTCGCGCAATGGGGTGACGGCGAGGACAAGAAGCAAGGCGCCAAGCCGCTGCCGGCCGGGATCGCGACGGTGCCGGAAAGCGAATACACCGCCCCGATGACCTGCAAGGTCTACGTGTTCCAGAAGAAGTCCATTGGCGAGACCTGCGAACCGGCCTTCACCGCTCTCGAGCCGATCGATCCCTATGTCATGAAGGGTCAGACCGGCTTCAGCGCCGGATGGCCCGTGGCCGTTGCCCTCGAAAGCAGCGGCAACCGGGTCTGGCCGGTCCACTGCTACGGCACCGTCGGCGTTGCCCGCGACCTGTCGCCCGACACCGGCACCGGCGCCGAGCTCTACGCGGTGATCGGCACACCCCCGCGCCAGCTTGACAGGAACATTGCCGTGGTCGGCCGGGTGATCGAAGGGATCGAGACCTTGTCGACGTTGCGGCGCGGCAAGGGCGAGAACGGCGTCTATACCGACCCGGCGCTGCGGGTGCCGATCCTGTCGGTGCGGCTCGGCAGCGAACTGCCGACAGCCGAGCAGCCGCATTTCGAATATCTTGCCAGCGACAGCCGGAGCTTCGCCGACTACGTCCATGTCCGCGCCAACCGCCACGATGCGTTCTACCAGGTGCCGGCCGGCGGGGTGGACGTGTGCAACGTGCAGGTGCCGATCCGGCGGGCGGCCGCGAAGTGAGCGACACCGTCCGCTTCGCCGGGCCGCTGCAGTCGATGATGATCGAGGAAGGCTACGATCCGATCGGTTGGGTGGCGCTGACCGGCGAGGCGGCCGAAGCGGTGGCGGCGCACGAGCTGATGCGGCGACTCGAGCTAGGGAAACGGCGCGGGTTCGGCTCGGTCAAGGTGACCGCTCGGATCGGCGGCAGCCGCTGGCAGACCTCGCTGTTCCCGCAAAAGGCCGGCGGCTGGTTCCTGCCGGTCAAGAAACCGGTGCGCCTGGCCGAAGGGCTGGACTTCGGCCAAGCGGTCGAAGGCGAGCTGGAGTTGGATTAGATCCGCTCCGCCTGCGCCACCGCCTCGCTCGCCCGTAGGGCGCTAACGATGCGGGTCAGGTGGGCCAGGTCGAGCACCTCGAGATCGATTTCGTAGGTGTGGAACGGATCGTCGCGCTGGGTCAGCTCGAGGTTGATCACGTTGGCGCGATTCTGGGCGAAGATGGCGGCCATGTCAGCCAGCGTGCCGGGCCGGTGATAGAGCACCACGCGCAGCCGTCCGATCGCGCCCTTCGAGCGCTCGCCCCATGACAAATCGACCCAATCGGCGTCCACGCCGTTGGCCAGCCTGAGGCAGTCGATCGCGTGAACCTCGACCCCCTCGCCCGGCTTGCGCAGGCCGACGATCCGGTCGCCCGGCACCGGATGGCAGCACGGCGCGAGGCTGAAGCCCATCCCCGCGGTCAGCCCCTTGATAGAGATCGCCCGCTCCTGCGCCGGCAGCTCGGGCAAGTCGGCGGTGCTGCCCGGAACGAGCGCTTCCATCACTTCGCGGTCGGTCACCTTGGCCGAGCCGATCGCGTGCATCAGCGCGTCTTCGTCCTCGAGCTCGAGCCGCTCGATCGCGGCCTTGATCGCCTTGCGGCCGATCTTCGCCGGCACACGGCCGGCGATGTCGTCGAACAGCTTGCGGCCGATCGCGATGACCTCCTCGCGCTCCTTGGCCCGCAGCGCGCGGCGGATCGAGGCGCGCGCCTTGCCGGTGACGACGAAGCCGAGCCACGAGAGCTGCGGCTCGGCGTGCTTGCCCTTGACGATCTCGACCACGTCGCCGTTGTGCAGCTCCGTCCTCAGCGGCATGTGCCGGCCGTTGATCTTGGCACCGACGGTCTGGGCGCCGAGGTCGGTGTGGACGGCGAACGCGAAATCGACCGGGGTCGCGCCCTTGGGCAACTGGAACAGCGCGCCCTTGGGGGTGAAGGCGAAGATCCGGTCCTGGTAGATCGCCAGGCGGGTGTGCTCGAGCAGTTCCTCGGCGTCGTGGCTGGCGTCGACGATCTCGATCAGGTCGCGCAGCCACCCGACTTGCCCGTCTGGCCGGTCGCCTTGCTTATAGGCCCAGTGCGCGGCGAGACCGAATTCGTTGCCGCGGTGCATCTCGCGGGTGCGGATCTGCACTTCGACCCGCTGCGAATTCTCGTAGATCAGCGCGGTGTGCAGCGAGCGATAGCCGTTCGACTTGGGGGTCGAAATGTAGTCCTTGAAGCGCCCGGGCACCGATTGCCAGACCTGGTGCAACACCCCGAGCGCACGATAGCAATCATCGACAGTTTCGGTCAGCACGCGGAAAGCGAAGATGTCGGTGATCTGCTCGAACGGGATGTGCCGTTCGGCCATCTTCTTCCAGATCGAGTACGGGTGCTTCTCGCGTCCCTGAACCTCGACCTGGACGCCATTTTCCGCCAGCGCCTGCTTGATCTTGAGGGCGATAGCATCGACCTGACCGCCTTCCGAGCTCCTGATCTGCTCGAGCCGCCCGGCGATCGTCGCATAAGCCTCGGGCTCGAGCTGCTCGAACGCGAGCAGCTGCATCTCGCGCATGTACTCGTACATCCCCACGCGCTCGGCGAGGGGGGCGTAGATGTCCATCGTTTCGCGGGCGATGCGCTCGCGCTTCTCGGGGCTCTTGATGAAATGCAGCGTGCGCATGTTATGCAGCCGGTCGGCGAGCTTGACCAGCAGCACGCGCAAGTCCTCGCTCATCGCCAGGAAGAACTTGCGCAGGTTCTCGGCCGCGCGTTCGTCTTCGGGCATCTGCTCAAGCTTCGAGAGCTTGGTGACGCCGTCGACCAGCCGCGCGACGCCGGGGCCGAACTGCGCCTCGACGTCCTCGATCGTCGCCAGCGTGTCCTCGACCGTGTCGTGCAGCAGAGCGGTGACGACGGTGTCTTGATCGAGCTTGAGATCGGTCATCAGCCCGGCGACTTCGATCGGGTGGCTGAAGTACGGGTCGCCGCTGGCGCGCTTCTGCGTGCCGTGCTTCTGCACGGTGTAGACATAGGCGCGGTTGAGCAACGCCTCGTCGGCGTCGGGCTCGTAGGCCTTGACCCGTTCGACAAGTTCGTACTGGCGCAGCATCGCGGAGTAGATGTGCGTATTCGCGCCTGCGGAGCAAGGGGAAACGCGAATCGCCGATTTGAGAAGGCGGTTTCTTGCCGCGGGGCGCGCGCTGAGGCAGGCTCGCCGAATGCGATTGCCCGCGCCGCCCGCGACCACCGTGTTCGACCGCGTGTCGGCGCTGGCGCGCGAGACCGGGGCGATCAACCTCGGCCAAGGCTTTCCCGAGATCGAGCATGCGCCCGAATTGCTGGCGGCGGCGCAGCGGGCGCTGGTCGAGCAATCGAACCAGTACCCGCCGATGCGCGGCCTCGCGCCGTTGCGCGAGGCGGTTGCCGAGTTCTACCGGCGGGAGCAGGAACTGGAAGTAGATCCGGCGCAAGTGGTGGTGACTTCGGGGGCTACCGAGGCGCTGGCGGCGGCGTTCCTCGCGCTGCTCGCTCCGGGCGACGAGGCGGTGCTGCTGCAGCCGTTCTACGACGCGTACCTGCCGCTGGCGATCCGCGCCGGAGCGACGCCGAAGATCGTGCCGCTGGTGCCGCCGGATTGGACAAGCCCGTTCGACCGGCTGGAGGCGGCGATCGGCCCCAGGACCCGGGCGATCGTACTCAACACGCCGAACAACCCGACGGGCACCCTGGTCGATCGCGCCGCGATGGAACGGCTCGGCGAATTGTGCGCGGCGCACGACTTGCTGCTGATCTGCGACGAGGTGTGGGAAGCGATGATCTTCGGCGGCGCAACGCACGTCTCGCCGCTGCACATCGAGACCTTGCGCGAACGGGCGGTCAAGATCGGCTCGGCGGGCAAGATCTTCTCGCTCACCGGGTGGAAGGTCGGCTGGGCGGTGGCCTCGCCCAAGCTCGCCGCGCTGATCGCCGGGCAGCACCAGTTCCTGACCTTCACCACCGCGGTGCCGCTGCAATGGGCGGTGGCGGAGGGGCTGGCGCTGCCGGAGGAATGGCACACGGCGCACCGCGCCCGCTACGCCGCGGCGAAAGATCGGCTGGTGCGCGGGCTGAGCCAAGCCGGCTACGCGGTGCTGCCGTCCGCCGCGACCTGGTTCGTGACGATCAACCTCGCCGCGTCGGGCCTCGAGACCGATGACGAGGCGGTTGCCGAACGCATGATCCGCGAGGTCGGGGTCGCTGCGATCCCGGTGAGCGCGTTCTGTGGCGATACGCCCGAGACAGGCTATCTACGGCTCTGCTTCGCCAAGGAGGACGCCACACTCGACGCGGCGATCGAACGGCTGGCGCGCTTCCGGCGGGGGTGATGCCGAGGGCGGACTGGACCTCGCGAACCTCGTGGCGCTTGCGGGAACGGCAACGGACGTTGCGCGCTTGCTACTTACCTAGACGGGCCAGGCGGTGTAACGAGAGGGCGCGATGCTGACGGACCCCACCGCCCTGCTGCTCGCGCGCTGGCAGTTCGCCTTTACGGTGAGCTTCCATTTCCTGTTTCCGCCCTTCACCATCGGCCTCGCCGCTTACCTGGCGGTGCTCGAAGGGTTGTGGCTGCGGACCGGCAAGGCGGTCTATCTCGACCTGTTCCGCTATTGGCTGACGATCTTCGCGATCAACTTCGCGATGGGCGTCGTCTCCGGCATCGTCCTCTCCTATCAGTTCGGCACCAACTGGGCGGTATTTTCGGACAAGGCCGGGCCGATCATTGGGCCGCTGATGGCTTACGAGGTGCTGACCGCGTTCTTCCTCGAGGCCGGGTTCCTAGGGGTGATGCTGTTCGGGATGGAGAAGGTCGGCCGCGGGCTGCATTTCGCGGCGACGGTGTGCGTGGCGCTCGGGACGCTGCTCTCCTCGTTCTGGATCCTTGCGGCGAACAGCTGGATGCAGACGCCGCGCGGCTATGTGATGGGCGCCAACGGGCAGTTCCTGCCCGGGCCGAGCTGGTGGGCGATCATCTTCACCCCGAGCTTCCCCTATCGCCTGGCGCACACGGTGACCGCCTCGTTCCTGGCCACGGCGCTGGTGGTGGGCGGGGTCGGCGGCTGGCACCTGCTGCGCGGCCACCGCACGCCGCAAGTGAAGACGATGTTTTCGATGGCGATGTGGATGGCGGCGCTGGTGGCGCCGGTGCAGATTGCCATCGGCGACCAGCACGGGCTCAACACGCTCAAGTACCAGCCGGCCAAGATCCTCGCGCTCGAAGGGGATTACCTGAGCCACGCCGACGGCGCGCCGTTGTATCTGTTCGGCTGGCCCAACGACCGCACCCAGCACCTCGATTATGCCGTCGGCATCCCTCATCTCGGCAGCCTGATCCTCAAGCACGATCCCAACGCTCCGCTGGCCGGGCTCGACACGATCCCCGACGACGAGCAGCCGCCGGCGGCGATCGTGTTCTGGAGCTTCCGGCTGATGGTCGGGCTCGGGCTGCTGATGTTTGCGCTCGGGCTGGCGAGCCTGTGGGCGCGCTGGCGCAAGACGCTGTACGAGTGGCGCCTGCTCCATTGGTTCGCGCTGGCGATGGCGCCGATGGGGTTTGTGGCGATCATCGCCGGATGGGTGACGACCGAAGTCGGACGGCAGCCCTACGTCGTCTATGGACTGCTGCGCACCGCCCAGGCGATGAGCCCGCTCGGCGCGCCGGCGGTGGCGACGTCGCTACTGGCCTTCGTGCTGATCTACTTCGCGGTGTTCGGCGTCGGCATCTGGTACATCCTGCGGCTGATGCGCACGCCGCCGCACCCGCATGAGCCCGCGCTCGCCGAGCAGGAGGAAGCGCCGCTGCGCACCGCCGGCATCACCCCCGGCCCGACCCAGGATCCGGGCGGCGACGAGCCGCTGCCGGGCGGGAGCGACGAGACATGAGCGTGAATGTCGACCTCACCAGCGTTTGGGCGTTCATCATCGCCTTCGCGGTGTTCGCCTACGTGGTGATGGACGGGTTCGACCTCGGCATCGGCATCCTGTTTCCCCTGATCACCGTCGGCCACGGGCGCAACCGGGCGATGAACGCGATCGCCCCGGTGTGGGACGGCAACGAGACCTGGCTGGTGATGGGCGGCGGCGGATTGCTGGCGGCGTTCCCGCTGGCCTACGCGGTGATCCTCCCGGCGACCTATCCGCTGGTGATCGCGATGCTGCTGGGGCTGGTGTTCCGCGGGGTCGCATTCGAGTTCCGCTGGCGGGACGAGCGCCACCGGCCGCTGTGGGACGGGGCCTTCTTCTTGGGCTCGCTAGCGGCGGCACTCAGCCAGGGGATGATTCTCGGCGCGATCCTACAGGGCATCACAGTGTCCGGGCGGCACTATGCCGGCAGCTGGTGGGACTGGTTGACGCCGTACACCCTGCTGACCGGGCTCGGCGTGGTGTCGGGCTATGCGCTGCTCGGGTCCTGCTGGCTGGTGTGGAAGCTGCACGGCGACATCCACGAGAAACTCTATCGCATGGCCACCTGGGCTGCGGCGGCGACGCTGCTGCTGATGGCGGCGGTGAGCTTTTACAATCTATGGCTGCTGCCGCAGTACCGCCAGCGCTGGCTCGGCACGCCGGAGATCTACTTCGCCAGTCAGGTGCCGCTGCTCACGGCGATCATCGCCTTTGTCCTGTTCTATGGTCTGAGGAAGCGCTGGGAGCTGGCGCCGTTCCTGCTGGCGCTGGCGCTATTCCTGCTCGGAATGATCGGCCTCGGAGTGACGATCTGGCCTTACGTCGTGCCCGGCGCGCTGACCATCTGGGACGCCGCCACCGCGGCGCGCAGCCAGTGGTTCATGCTGGTCGGTTTCGTCATCACCATCCCACTGATCCTCGGCTACACCGGTTGGGCATACTGGGTGTTCCGCGGCAAGGTCGGCGCGGAGGGGTATCACTGATGGACCGCTGGCAAGAGTCGGAGGCCCGCTCTCAAGCAGCCCGAAGCGCGCCAGGGCAGACAAACGCTCCGCTGTGGAAGCGGCTCGCGTGGATGGCGGCCATCTGGGCTGCAAGCGTGGCCGTGCTCGGCGCAGTAGCGGAGGTGCTGCGGCTGTGGATTGCAGCCTAATTCGCTTGCGCGAAGCATGACAATGTCATACACTTGGTGAATGAGCGCACGTGCAAGCAAGCCAGTGACAGTGACCCTCGGGACCCTCGGCGAACAGGCCCAAGAGTGGGTCGCGTCGGGGCGCTACGCGTCGATGAGCGAACTCGTTCGCGCCGGCTTGCGAGCGCTGGAGCGGGAAGAGCGGACACTCGATGCGATTCTCAAGAGGAAGGTGGAGGAAGCTCTGGCCGATCCTCGGCCACCCATTCCGCAGGACGAGGTTTTCGCCAAACTCGAAGCGCTCCACCGCAAGCACACGGCGAAGTGAGAGAAACGCTCGCCGTTCGGTGGTCGGCGCGAGCCGAAGATGATTTATTGGCGCTCTTTCTCTGGCTCACCGACGAGGCAGGGGCGGACTTTGCCCTCGCTTATGCAGAGTCGATCAGAGCGCATATGGAATCTTTCCGTACGTTCCCGGAGCGCGGGACACCGAGAGACGATCTATCGCGCGGTCTTCGTACGACAGTGTATCGCCGACGCACGGTGATCGCTTACCGCCTCGTCGACGGCGAACTGGAAGTTGTGGCCCTGCACCATGCCGATCGTGACTGGACCGGCGAGGTCTAACTCCACGTCGCCTCGGGTGGGAGGCTCATCAGAATCGCGTCGATGTTCCCGCCGGTGCGGAGGCCGAACAGGGTACCGCGGTCGTAGACCAGGTTGAATTCGGCGTAGCGGCCGCGCCATTCGAGCTGTTGCGCCTTGTCGGCCTTGTCGAATTCCTGGCCCATGCGGCGGCGGGCGATCTTGGGGAACACGTCGAGGAAGGCCTCGCCGACGTCGCGGGTGAAGGCGAAGTTGCGCTCGAACTGCCCGGCGTCGGCGCATTCGAGGTGGTCGTAGAAGATTCCGCCGACGCCGCGGGCGACGCCGCGGTGGGGGATGAAGAAGTACTCGTCGGCCCACTTGCTGAAGCGGTCGTAATAGGTCGGGTTGTGGCGCATGCATGCGGCGCGGAAGGCGGCGTGGAATTCGGCGGTGTCTTCGGCGTAGGGGATCGGCGGATTGAGGTCCGCGCCGCCGCCGAACCACGCCTTGCTGGTGACGAGGAAGCGGGTGTTCATGTGCACCGCCGGCACGTGCGGGTTGGCCATGTGCGCGACCAGGCTGATGCCGGTGGCGGTGAAGCCGGGATTGTCCTCGCTGGCGCCGTTGATCGTGTGGGCGAAGCCGGGGGCGAATTCGCCCGATACAGTGCTGACGTTGACTCCGACTTTCTCGAACACCTCGCCTTTCATCACCCCGCGCACCCCGCCGCCGCCGTGGCTTTCGTCGTCGGTTTCGCGGTCCCACGGGGTGTATTCGAACGCCGCGTCGGACCCGGCCTCGCGCTCGATCGCCTCGAACGCGGCGCAGATGCGGTCGCGCAGGGACTCGAACCACGCGCGGGCTTGTTGGGTCTGATCGCTCCAGTCAGTCATGCCGCACCCCTAAACCGTTCGCCCTGAGCTTGTCGAAGGGCAGTTCTTCCTTTGAGCGCGGCGCTAGAAGAAAACGCGGTCCTTCGACAAGCTCAGGACGAACGGAGAAAAGGGCAGGAAGGTCCCTTGCCGAATCGTCACGCTGGCGGCAAGGAATGCATATGGTTCCCCTTTCGTTCGCCGGCGAGGAGTTCGCGCTGACCCAGGACCGCGCGCTCTACTGGCCGCGCGAGCGGGCGCTGCTGGTCGCCGACCTGCACCTGGAGAAGGCGAGCTTTTACGCTAGGCACGGCCAGTTGCTGCCGCCTTACGACAGTCGCGAGACGCTCGAGCGGCTGGCGCTGGCGATCCGCGAAACCGGCGCGCGGCGGGTGTACACGCTGGGCGACAATTTCCACAACTCGGCCGGGCCGCAACGACTTGAGCCGCATGCCGCAGGGATGCTCGCGGCGCTGGTGCGGGCGACCGATTGGGTGTGGATCACCGGCAACCACGATCCGGCAATGGACGCGGCGGCGGGCGGGACGGTGGCGGAGGAACTGGCGATCGCCGGGCTGCTGCTGCGGCACCAGGCGAAGGCGGGCGAGACGCAGCCGGAAATCTCCGGCCATTTCCATCCGCGGCTGCAGGTGACCGTGCGCGAGCGCTCAATCCGCCGGCCCTGCGCGGTGGTCAGCAGCGCGGGGCGGATGATCCTGCCTGCCTACGGCGCGCTGACCGGCGGAATGAACGCCGCCGACCCCGCCATCGTCGAGGCGCTGCAGCCCGCTGCCGCGATCGATGCCGTGCTGCCGTCGAAGGGGCGGCTGGTACAAGTCCCGCTGTGGCGGAATGCCGCCTAGCCGTCGCATCGCCCCTAGCGCGCCAAGGCGATTGCCCCTAAGTAACTCGCTTCAATTGCAACCTCACAGGAGACTGCCCCATAGCCCGTCCTCCCCGGCGCAGCCTGACCCCGCCCGTCAAGAGCGGCCCGCGCTACGATAACCTCATCCAGTCAGACAAAGTCCGAGTGATCGACGAAAACGGCGAAAACCTCGGCGTCATGTACACCAGCGAAGCGATGGAGCAGGCCAACGAGCTTGGGCTGAACCTCGTCGAGGTTTCGCCCAACGCCGATCCCCCGGTGGCCAAGTTCCTCGACGTCGGCAAATACCGCTACGAGGCGCAGAAGAAGGCCAACGCCCAGCGCAAGACGCAAAAGACGCAGGAGATCAAGGAGATCAAGATGCGTCCCAACATCGACGTCCACGATTACGACGTAAAGATGCGCAGCGTGAAGAAGTTCATCGAGGAAGGCGACAAGGTCAAGATGACCCTGCGCTTCCGCGGTCGCGAGATGGCCCACCAGGAACTGGGCATGGATCTGCTCCGGCGGGTTCAGGACGACACTGCCGAGATCGCCAAGGTAGAGGCGTTCCCGCGGCTCGAAGGGCGGCAGATGCTGATGGTGCTGGCGCCGAAGTAGGCGCCGGGCAATTTAACATAAGTGCATACACGGCGGCGCGGGTCTGCTATAGTGCGACTCGCGCTGCGACCATCACTGGTCGGCCTGTCGTCGGTTTCGGGATTTTGCCGCAGCCGTCCGCCTCTTGCGGTTGGCCGATACGACGTCCCGAGAGCCAATCGGTGGCTCGCGGTGGATTCACAGGGGCCCGTGCCGTGCACACTTACACCTTGCTATTCAGCAGTAAGCCGCCGTCCGCTCCGAGGCGAATGGAATTCGACGCCGAGGACGCCGCGCGGGCGTTTTCGATCGCCCAGCGCGAGAGCGAAAACCGCCCGGTCGAGCTGTGGGAAGGCGGCAAGCGCCTGGGCAAGCTCACGCCGATGGGCGGCGATCTGTGGCAGATCGACTGAGCGGCTGAGCTTCAGGCGCCAGATTCAGCCGGCGGTTCCCACAACTCGATCGGATTGCCTTCGGGGTCGTCAATCCGCGCGAAGCGGCCGACACTGGGATGGTCCCATTCGGCGCGCCGTTCGACCTCGATCCCGGCCGCCTTCAACTTGGCCGCCAGCGCGTCGAGTCCGGCGACGCGGAAGTTGAGCATCATCTGCCGATCGGCCGGGAAGTAGGTGTTGCCGCGCGGGAAGAACGAGAACACCGTCTCGCCCGCTTCCTGCGTCCACGACCAATAGCCCTCCGGCGCAGGTTCCGCTCCGGCGGTGACGGTGAACCCGAGATGTTCGCGATACCAGGCGCTGAGTTTCGCGGGATCATCCGCGCGCAGGAACACGCCGCCGATGCCGACAACTTTCCCCTCTTCCATCGCTGCCCTCCTTGCCCTCGCCCGCGGCGAAGCTAGGATCGCGGCACCAGCCGGTAAAGGGGGAGGGAAACATGGGCCTGATCGCCGAGTACAGCGGCCTCGCGCCGCCGCAGAAGACGGCGATCTGGGCGAGCTATCTCGGCTGGACGCTCGACGCGTTCGATTACTTCCTGATGGTGTTCATGCTGAGCGCGATCGGCAAGACGTTCGGCGCCAGCATCGCGGAAGTTTCCGAAGCGCTGTTCCTCACCCTGGCGGCGCGACCGGTGGGTGCGCTGGTGTTCGGCTGGCTCGGCGACCGCTTCGGGCGGCGGCCGATGCTGATGGTCGTGATTCTGCTGTTCTCGCTGTTCTCGGCGCTGTCCGGCCTCGCCGGTTCGCTCGGTCAGCTGCTGGTGATCCGCGCCTGCTTCGGCTTTGCGATGGGCGGCGAGTGGGGTCTCGGCGCGAGCCTGGTGATGGAGACGATTCCGATCCGCCTGCGCGGCCCCGTCTCGGGCCTGCTGCAGGCCGGCTACCCGACCGGCTATTTCCTCGCCAGCCTGGTCTATTACCTGCTGTTCGACGCGATCGGCTGGCGGGCGATGTTCTTCGTCGGCCTGGCGCCGGCGCTGTTCGTGCTGTTCATCCGCAGCCGGGTGGAAGAGAGCCCGGCGTTCGCGGCCCGCCGTGACCAGCCGCGCCCATCGCTGGTGAAGGTCTTCTCCGAACACTGGAAGATGGCACTGTACCTGATCGTGCTGATGACCGGGATGAACTTCCTCAGCCACGGGACGCAGGACCTCTACCCCACGTTCCTGCAGCAGCAGCACGGCTTCGACACGCATGTCACCGGCACGCTGGCGATCGTGCTCAACGTCGGTGCGATCGTCGGCTCGCTCGGTTTCGGCGTTCTCGCCGAGCGGATCGGACGGCGGAGGAACCTGGCGCTCGCCTGCCTGCTGGTGCTGCCGGTGATTCCCCTGTGGGTCTATTCCGGGACGCTGCTGCCGCTGGCCGCCGGCGCGTTCCTGATGGGCGTGGCGGTGCAAGGCGCGTGGGGCAACATCCCCGCCTACCTGAACGAGCTATCGCCGCCGGCGGTGCGGGCGATGTTCCCCGGCGTGGTGTACCAGCTCGGCAACCTCATCGCCTCGCGCGTATCGCCGATCCAGGCGGGCATCGCCGAAGGATCGCGGCGGCGATTATGCCTATGCGCTGGCGGTGGTCACGGCGGTGACAGCTGTCGCGCTGGTGGCGTGGATTGGTTCGGCCCGGAGCGGCGCGAAGAACTGGAATAGCCTGCAGCCGTTCGCTGTTCTGCACGATTGCGGGCGAACCGCTATCCGGTTACAGGCGAAACCATGTCCGATCCCCTCACCCCCCGCCGCAAGCCCAAGCCCGAAGTCACCACCATCGGCGGGCGGGCGCTGAAGCCGTCGACGCTGATGATGGGGTTCGGCTACGATCCGGTGCTGTCCGAAGGCGCGTTGAAGCCGCCGATCTTTCTCACCAGCACCTTCGTGTTCGAGAGCGCCGAGGCCGGCAAGCGGCACTTCGAGGGCATCACCGGCAAGCGCGAAGGCGGCGCCGAGGGGCTGGTCTATTCGCGCTTCAACGGCCCGAACCAGGAAATCCTCGAGGATCGGCTGTGCGTGTGGGACGGGGCCGAGGAAGCGCTGGTGTTCTCGAGCGGGATGACCGCGATCTGCGTGCTGATGATGGCCTATTGCCAGGCGGGCGACGTGATCGTCCATTCGGGCCCGCTATACGCCGCGAGCGAAGGCTTCGTCGCCCGGGTGCTTGGCAAGTTCGGCGTGCGTTACGTCGATTTTCCCGCCGGGGCGACGCGCGAGGAACTCGATGCCGTGCTGGCGAAGGCCAACGGCATGGCTGCCGAAACGGGCGGCAAGGTGGCGATGATCTACCTTGAAAGCCCCGGCAACCCGACCAACGCGCTGGTCGATATAGAGGCCGTGCGCGACGCGCGCGATGCCGCGCTCGATCCCGCCGCGGCCCCCATTGCAATCGACAACACTTTCCTCGGGCCGCTGTGGCAACGCCCGCTGCAGCACGGCGCCGACATCGTCGTCTATTCGCTAACCAAGTACGCCGGCGGGCACTCGGATCTCGTCGCCGGCGCGATATCGGGCGCCAAGGCATGGATGGACCCGGTGCGATCGCTGCGCAACACAATGGGCGGCATCTGCGACCCCAACACCGCGTGGATGCTGCTGCGCAGCCTGGAGACGCTGGAAATCCGCATGCAGCGCGCGACCGAGAACGCGATCCGCGTGTGCGACTTCCTCAAGGATCACCCGAAAGTCGCCGGCGTCGGCTTCCTCGGCCTGCTCGAGGACGGGCGGCAGAAGGACATCTACGACCGCCACTGCAGCGGCCCCGGCAGCACCTTCAGCCTGTTCATCGAAGGCGGCGAGGCCGAAGCGTTCCGCTTCCTCGACGCGCTCAAAGTCGCCAAGCTGGCGGTCAGCCTCGGCGGTACCGAGACGCTCGCCAGCCATCCGGCGGCGATGACTCACCTATCGGTGCCGGAAGCGCGCAAGGCGGCGCTCGGCATCACCGACAACCTGGTGCGCATTTCCATCGGCATCGAGGACGCCGACGACCTGATCGCCGATTTCGACCAGGCGCTGACGGCGGTTTAGCGTCAGGCAAAGCGGCGGGTCAGTTGCCTGAACCAGTGCCGCAGGATTCCCTTGGGTTTTTCCGGAGCGCTTTCAAACACCACCTGTAGGGGCTCGGGCTCGAGAATTCCGAAGGCCACCGCCGCCGCCTTGCTGAGCGGGCGTTCGAACTCGACCCCGGCGACATTGCCGTGCTGCCAGACGATCCGTCCAGCGATGCTGCGCACGCCGGGCAGTTCGATCATGGCGGTGCCGCCGAGCTCGATCGGCGCGCCGCGCTGCTCCAGGCGGCACCCGCTCTCCGACACATCGTGGATGGTTACCGAGCGCGGAAACGCCGGCATGCGGCACGTGAGATGAAGCTTGACCTGTCTTCGTTGTGCAGCGCGGCGTTCCACGGCAACCATACCCCCCGATCGGAGGAGCGGATTACTTAATCGGCTGCAAAGGAACCGTTAACTCTGGCGGAGCTTTTGCTTAACGCAAGTTAGCACTCAACGTTTGATCCAGCTCTTGGCTTCCTCCAGCTGGTCCACGTTGAACAGCTTCGTCTCGGCCCTCATCAGCGGCGCAAACAGGCGAGCGCCGGCGCGAATCCAGCCGACGTCGGTAACCACCGCGATGCGGCCGAAGTCGGCCCAGTGGCCGAAGCCGAAACGGGCGTCGTCCCACGCCGCCTCGGGCGAATAGGAAATGAAGTTGTCGTCAATCAGCAGGAGAATCTTCAGCTTGTCGTGGGTCTTGAGCTTCTCCTCCACCAGCGGCACGAGCATCTCGCGATAGTCCTGCGCGGTGATGATCCCGGTCACCTTGAGCGCGACGACGTCGCTCGGCAGGCCGCCGATAGGCTCGAACGCTCCCGGATGGTCCGCTTCCTGCTGGACCCACTCGCGTGCGGCGTCGATCTTGTCTTCGGGGAAATGGCGGAGCTTGGCGTGGACGAGAAGATTGGCCACTTGCGGCAGAACCGCCAAAAGGCCCACATCGCCCACGATCGCGACCTTCTTCACCAGCCGCTGATGTTCCTTCACCAGGTGAAGGTGCTTCTGCATCGCGCACAGGTTCGCCCAGTGCGGGATGCCGCGGGGGCGGATCAGCAGGTTGGGCACGCTGTCGTGCTCGTTGGCATAGCCGTCGATCGCTTCGGCGACGCGGTCGAAATCCTCTTCGGTCAGCGCGCCTTCGGGCGTGAGCTCGGCGACGTTGGCGAACGGAAAATCGATGCCGATCATGCAAGAGGCTCCTTTTGTCGCTCGGCAGGGGTGTCGCGGGCCGACCTTCGCTCCGCCATCCGGGAATGCCCCAGGGCCGCGATGGTGTCGCCGGAAAACGAGATCGTGGCGCGACGTCGCCGCGTTTCGCAGTTCAGGAATCAGAGGTCAGAAGTCGTCGGCCTCTGATCCCCGATTACTCGCCGCGCCATTCGCGGCGTTCCTCGGCCTGGCGCAGCACCTCGTAGGCGACGCTGTAGGTCTGAAACTGCTTCGCCGCCTCCTCGTCGCCTGGCTTTACGTCGGGATGGACTTCCTTGGCCTTGGCGCGCCAGGCTTTCTTGACCGCCTCGAAATCGGCGTCGGATTCGAGCCCAAGCAGCTCGAGCGCGCGCATCTCGTCGGCGCTGCGGCTGCCGTCGCCGGAGCCGCCCCAGCCGTAGTGCGCGGCTTCGGCGTAGCCGGCGTTGGTGCGTTGCTCGGCCCGCTCGCGCGCTTCGGCCTGTTCCTTGTCGAGCCCTTCGAAGTAATCCCACCGGCGGTTGTACTCGGCGGCGTGGCGCTGGCAGAAATACCAGCGCTCGGGGCTGTTGGGCGATTTGGGCGCGGGGCAGTCGCCGGGTTCCTCGCAGCCGTGGCGGTCGCACAGCCGCACGGTCGCCGCGTCGCGCGAGCCGCCGTAACCGCGCCAGCGGGGGAACCCCCAGTCGAGCGATCGGCGGGGGCGGCTCATGAGGGCACGATCTTCGGCATCGCTTCCATAATAGGGCGCTGCGGGGCTCGGTCCAAGGACTCAATCAGCGACACTTTGAGACAAATGCTGCATTGCAATATCGCACTTGCACACCATATAGGGCGGGCAAGGAGGCTCCCGTGAGCAAGCAGTTGACCCTTTCCGCCGCCGCTTCCGTCGCCGCCATGGCGATCTTCGCGCTGTTCGCCGCGCATTCGGTTCAGCGGGTCAACGCCATGGGCGCGCCGGCCGCAGCCGCCGCGCCCGCGCTCCAGGCCTCGCTGCCGGGCTCCTGAGCCCGACCAAATCGAGCTACTGGATGACCACCGTCACGTCGCGGCGGTTCTTGGCCCACGCCTCTTCGTTCGAGCCGAGCGCCACCGGGCGTTCCTTGCCGTAGCTGATCGTGCTCAGCCGGCTGGCGGGCACGCCCAGGCTGACCAGGTAATCCTTCGCCGCATTGGCCCTGCGCTCGCCGAGCGCGAGGTTGTATTCGCGCGTGCCGCGTTCGTCGCAGTTGCCTTCGATCCGCGCGCGGGTGTTGGGGTATTGCAGCAGGTATTGCGCCTGCTGGCGCAACGCGGCGGCATCTTCGCTGTCGATGTTGTACTTGTCGGTGTCGAAATAGATCACGTCCTGACCGTTCATCACCTGCTGGAAGTGCGCCTCGGTGCCCGGCTGCGGGCCGCTCGGCGGAGCTTGCGCGGGCGCGGGCGCAGCGCTCGCTTGTGGCGCGGGAGGTAACTCTGCCGGAGGCTTCTTGGCACAGGCGGTCAATGCCAAGGCGCTCGCGGCGGCGAGAGTGATGGCAGTGCGGTTCATCGGGTTCTCCTTATCGTTATTCCTATCGCACGGGACCGGGCGATCCCTATCCTCAGAAATAGTCAACGCGGTTACGGCAGAACCGGTCCCCAGGCCGGGTCGGACGCGCCGACGGGAGTCGGCAGGCGCCGTTCGTTGCGCCCCGTCACGTCGACTTGCCAGATCGAGCTGGTACCCGAACCTTGCCGCGTGCGGAAGAACTGCACGATGCGCCCGTTCGGGCTCCAGGTCGGCCCCTCGTCCTGCCATCCCCGCGTAAGGTCGCGCATTTCGCCGCCCGAGGGGGTCATTACCGCGACGTGGAGATCGCCGGCGATGTGGGTGAAGGCGATCAGGTCGCCGCGCGGGCTCCATTCGGGCGAGGCGCAGCGCCCGCCGAAGAAGCTGATGCGGTGCTGGTTCGAACCGTCGGCGTTCATCACGTAGCACTGCTGCGTGCCCGAGCGGTCGCTTTCGAACACGATCTGCCTGCCGTCGGGCGAGAACGAGCCGCCGATGTCGATCGCCGGGCTGTCGGTCAGCTTGATCGGACGCCCGCCGCTGGCCGGCATTTTGTAGATGTCGGTGTTGCCGCCGGTGGCCATCGAGAACAGCACCGTCCGGCCGTCGGGCGACCAGCGCGGGGCGTAGGTTTCTTTTGTGGTCCTGAACAGCAGCCGCTGCGAGCCGGTGCCGATGTCGTAGACGTAGATGCTCGGGCTGCCGCCGAGATAGCTGAGATACATGATCTTGGAATAGTCGGGCGAATAGCGCGGGGTCAGCGCGGTCGCCTGGCCGTTGGTGATGAAACGATGGTTGGCGCCGTCGGAATCCATGATCGCCAGGCGCTTGATCCGGTGGCCCTTGGGGCCGGTCTCGGCGATGTAGGCGATCTTGGAATCGAAGAACGGGCTCTCGCCGGACAAGCGCGAATAGACGAGGTCGGCGCACTTGTGCGCCGCGCGGCGCCAGTCGGCCGGTTGCACGATCCACCCGCCGCGATCGAGCTCGGTGCCGAGAGCGACGTCGTAGAGATAGCAGCCGACGGTCAGGCGCCCGTCGGGATTGGCCTTGACGTAGCCCTGCACCAGATCCTCGGTCGAACGGCCGCGCCACACGTTGAACGCCGGCGCGGTGATCTCGTTGAAGGCCGGACGCGGCAGCGAATCCGGACCCGTAGGCCTGAACAGGGCATTGCTCTTGAGGTCGTTGTAGATCACCCGCGCCAGCTCGAGCCCGAGCGCGGTGGTGCCGTTCGAGTTGGCCGGGGTCGGCTGCTCGCGGTCGGTGGCGAAGGCGGGAATGGCGACCTGCAGGTTCTGCCAGGCGCTTTCGTCGGTGACGCGTGAAGGTCAGGCCTTGATCGCTCGGCTGCTGCGGCTCGGTTCGGAGCGGTCGGTCGGCACGTCGGGGGCGGCGGCGGCAAGTTCTGCTGCGCTTCGGCCGAAGCGCCGAGAGCCAGCAGCGATAGGGCGAAAAGGGCGAATTTCATTACAGATTCCTATCGAAGCGAACGCGGCGAAGATGTTTCCACACGTCGTAATATTCCTTGGGCAGATTGAACGGCGCAGCCAGCTCGACCGCGCGAATGGCGTTTTCGGCGTGCAGCGCCGCCTGCGGCTTGTTCGATGGGGTGATGCCTTCCTGGCGCGACCACCCGCGGCTCGCCGTTGAGGCTGCCGTCCGGATTGAGGTCGAAGTCGAGAATTGTTACCAGCTTGTCGGCATCGACGCCCTTCCGGCGCGCGCCAGTGGGGCTTGATCTGGCGGATCATCGCCGCCGCGATCGAGCGCCTTGGACCTCCGGACCGAACGCGGTCGCCGGCGTGCCGCTGTCCTTGCTCTGGTCCGAGCTGATGCCCTTGAGGAAATTGGGGCCGAGGCGGCTGCCGCCGCCTTTCTTGTCGGCCGGCTTGGGCGGCGCGCTTCTCGTGCTTCTCCGGCGCGCTCGTTGGCTTCGGCGCCGGGGCATGGGTCGGCGCGGGCTTGGGCGGCGAGCGGTCGACGGTCGGTGCGACCGGCGCCGGGACCGGCACGCTGGTCGGCGCCGGCAGCGGGGCGGATTCGGGCGCCAGCACCGGCGCAACCGCCGCCTGCGAAGCGTTGGAGGGCTTCGGTGCGGTCGAATTGAGGCTCACGTTATCGGCCAGGCTGACGGTCATCCGCTGGGCCGGGGGAATCTTCGGCGGCGAGCGCCAGCTGCCGACCAGGAGAGCTGCAACGAGGGCGACGTGGAGCGCGACGGCGATCCCCAGTCCCCACTTTTCCTCCCGGCGAAGATGCGCAAATGCGGCCATGGCAAGCGGGCTATTGGGGCTCCGATGAACTGTTGGTGACCAGCGAAACGCTGTTGAATCCGGCGTGGTTGAGCTCGCCCATCACCGCCATCACTTGCCCGTAATCGAGCCCGCGGTCGGCCCGCAGAGTGACCAGCGGCGGCTTGCCGCCGTGCTGCAGCGCGGCGAGCGCATCGCCCAGGCCGCCCGCAGGCACGCGGTCGTTGTTGATGAACACCTCGCCCCGGCGGTCGATCGAGATGGTCACCTGGTCGCGCTCCTGGTCGAGCGGGTTGGCGCGGCTGTCGGGCAGCTGGATCGGCACCCCGCTGGTCAAGAGCGGCGCGGTGACCATGAAGATGATCAGCAGCACCAGCATGACGTCGACCAGCGGCGTGACGTTGATCTCGGCCATCGGCGCGCGCCGCTTAGAGCGGCCGCGGCGGCGCGACGAAGCCTGGAGACCCATCGCCATGCTAGATCCGCTCCAACTCGCGCCCGATATGCGAACTGACGCGGTCGGCGAAGCGCTGCAGGCGGGATTCGTACGCATTCACCCGATGGCTGAAGCGGTTGTAGGCGATCACCGCCGGGATCGCCGCGAACAGGCCGATAGCGGTGGCGAACAGCGCCTGGGAAATCCCCGGGGCGACCACCGCCAGCGAAGAATTCTGCTGCTGGCCGATCTCGAAGAAGCTGGTCATGATGCCCCAGACGGTGCCGAACAGACCGACGAACGGCGCCACCGAACCGGTCGTGGCGAGGAAGTTGAGCCGCTCGGCCAGCAAATCCGCCTCGGCCGCAACCTGCCCTTCCATCGCCAGCGCAACGCGCGCCCTGGTTCCTTCGCGGTCGAGCACCCGCCCGCCCGCGCCGCTCGATTGCTGCAGCTCAGCGAGACCCGCCCCCGCGACCCGCGCCGAGGGATTGTCCGGCCGGCGGCGGCCCTCGATCAGCGTCTCGGGGTGCTCGGCCTTGAGGAATTCGCGCTCAAACGCCCGGCTGCGCCGCGCGACGCCGCCCATCCGCAGCGAAAAGCTGACGATGATCGCCCAGGTCCAGATGCTCGCCAGGATCAGGCCGACCATCACGACCTGCACGACGATATCGGCTTCGAGGAACAACCGCACCGGGTTGAGCCGGTTGGGCGCGGCCGAGGCGGCCTCGGCGAGGAGGGATGCGATCGTCATGCGGTCTCGTTTTCACCCATCAATGTTGCAAAGGCGTCTCGCCAGGCTTGCGGCTGACGCTTCGGTCGACCGTCGGCGCCAACGAAGCCGACCCGCAGGTGCGCCTCGGCGAGCAATTCCTCGCCGCGCCAGGCCTGCTGGTGCAGCCGGCACGAGGCGGCGCGCAGCTCGGTCGGCCGGCTGGCGATGACCACCGCGTCGTCGAGCCGGGCCGGGCTGGCATAGCGGATCGTCAGCTCGGCCACGGCATAGGCGCCCTCGCCCGCCTCTTGAGCGGCGCGCTGGTCGATACCGATCAGCCGCAGCAGGTCCGAGCGGGCGCGTTCGAACCATTTCAGGTAGTTGGCGTGGTAGACGATGCCGGACAGGTCGGTATCCTCGTAATAGACGCGCAGCGGGAAATGGTGAGTCGTTCCGTCGAGGCGGCCGCCCGGCGGGGGGAGATCGATGGTCATGTTCAGCGAAGCCTTAGCCGCAGCGCAACTCGGCTGGCAAGTTCACGAAAGTTAGACAGTTCCGCCGCGGCGGTGACCGGAAGCGCCTCAGCGGCTGAGCATCGGCCCGAGCGGGCGGCCGCCGAAGATATGCACGTGGAGATGGGGGACTTCCTGGCCGCTTTGCGGGCCGGTGTTGGCGAGCAGGCGATAGCCGGGCTCGACCAGCCCCTGTTCGCGAGCGACATGGCCGACCGCGCGGACGAAGCCGGCGATCTCCTCCGGAGACGCTTTGGCCGAAAAATCGTCCCAGCTGACGTATGCGCCTTTGGGGATCACCAGGATGTGCACCGGCGCCTGCGGAGCGATGTCGTGGAAGGCGAGCGCCCACTCGTCTTCGTAGACCGTCTTGTTGGGAATCTCGCCGCGCAGGATGCGGGCGAAGACGTTGTCGCGGTCGTACGGCTCGGTGGCGTCGATCGCCATCAGCGCGCCGCCTTTTCGGCGAGGCCCGAGGTGCCTTCGCGGCGCTCGAGTTCGTCGAGCACGTCGGACAGCGGAATGCCCTTTTCGGCGAGCAGGACCAGCAGGTGAAACAGCACGTCGGCCGCCTCACCGACGAACGCCGCATCGTCGCCCGACAGCGCCGCCACCACCGCCTCGACCGCTTCCTCGCCGAGCTTGCGGGCAATAACCGGCAGGCCGCGGGCGTGGAGCTGGGCGACGTAGCTTTCGTCTGGCAGCGCGCCGAGCCGGCTGGCGATGGTGTCTTCGAGGCGCGGGCAGGATGTCGTTCGGGGTGTCCATGCCTCAAGGCATGGGGACGTCCAGGCCTTCCGTCAATCCTGCCCCGGCTTATCGGGCGGCCGCTTCATCGAGGCGCGGCGGCCGACGATCACGCCCAGCAGGCCGAGCGCGAACAGGCTCGCCTGCGAGCCTTCGGGGACCTGGGCGGCGCCGGCGGCCAGAGCCGCGGCGGGGGTGGCGATGAGTGACAAGAACAGGAAGAGCCGAGCGACCATGGAAACGCGATGCCACGCCCACGCGGCGGCGCAATCGGCCAGAGGTTAATGTCCCGCGCGGGGACGGTCAGGCCCGTGCCGGTAAACCGGCGGCGCGGAGGGCGGCGTGAGCGTCGGCGATCGAATGGGTGCCGAAATGGAAGATCGAGGCGGCGAGCACCGCGCTGGCGTGGCCTTCGGTGACGCCCTCGACGAGGTGCTGCAAGGTGCCCACCCCGCCGCTGGCGACGACCGGGATAGAGACCGCATCGGCGATAGCTCTAGTTAACTTGAGGTCGTATCCGCGCTGCGTCCCGTCGCCGTCCATCGAGGTGACGAGCAGCTCGCCGGCACCCAATTCGGCAAGCTTTACAGCGTGTTCGACGGCATTGATGCCAGTCTCTCTGCGCCCGCCATGGGTGAAGATTTCCCAATGGTCGTGCACCCAGCGGGCATCGACCGAGGCGACGACGCACTGGCTGCCCATCCTGGCGGCGATGTCCGAGACGACCTCCGGCCGCGCCACCGCCGCGCTGTTGACCGCCACCTTGTCGGCCCCGGCGAGCAGCAGCGCCCGCGCGTCCGCAACCGAGCGCACGCCGCCGCCGACGGTCAGCGGCATGAAGCACACCTCGGCCGTGCGGCGGACGATCTCGAGCAACGTCCCGCGCCCCTCGTGGCTCGCCGAGATGTCGAGGAAGCACAATTCGTCGGCCCCCGCGGCATCGTACGCCTGCGCCTGCTCGACCGGATCGCCGGCATCCTTGAGATCGACGAAGTTGACGCCCTTCACCACCCGCCCATCGGCGACGTCGAGGCAAGGGATGACGCGGATGCGGACGGTCATGCATCCTCCCCGGCACCGGGAGGGGGACCGCCCGTAGGGTGGTGGAGGGGACTCGCCACAAGCGCCGCACCAGGAGGCGAGTCCCCTCCGTCAGCCGCCTTCGGCGTCTGCCACCTTCCCGCGCCGGGGAGGAAACCAGAGGCCAGCCCGTTCACGGCCACAGACTCCCGCCGAATTCGAGCACCAAGTGGGCTGCGAACCATACCGCGAGGACGTCGAATACCAGCCAAAACCAGAATATGAGCGGCCGGTCGCGCGGGCCGACGAAGCGGCCGGCGACGAGGGTCTTGCGCTTGCCGATCTCGAGCAGCAGCACGCCCACGGCCAGCGCGAAGACTCCTTCGAGGAGCATCCTGAGGACATGCAGCGTCATGCCCGCGCCGCCATCTGAATCGCCGTCGCGAGGTCGAGCCGCCCGTCGTACAGCGCGCGGCCGGTGATCACGCCTTCGATGCCCTCCTCCGCATGCAGCGCGAGCATGCGGATGTCGTCGAGGCCTTTGACCCCGCCGCTGGCGATCACCGGCAGGTCGGTCTGGCGGGCCAGGTCGACCGTGGCGGCGACGTTGCAGCCCTTGAGCAGCCCGTCGCGCCCGATGTCGGTGAACAGCAGGCTGGCGACGCCGGCATCCTCGAAGCGGCGGGCCATGTCGGCGACGGGCACGTCGGACACTTCCGCCCAACCCTCGGTGGCGACCATCCCGTCGCGGGCGTCGACGGCGACGACGATGCCGTTCTCCCATTCGCGCGCCATCTCGTTGACGAACTGCGGGTTCTTGAGCGCGGCGGTGCCGATCACCACCCGGGCGACGCCGAGCTCGAACCAGCCCGCGACCGCCTTCGCGTCGCGGATGCCGCCGCCGAGCTGGACATAGCCGGGGAAGCTTTCGACGATCGCCTCGACCGCCGCGCGGTTGCGGCTTTCGCCGGCAAAGGCGCCGTCGAGATCGACCACGTGGACGTGCTCGGCCCCGGCCTCGGCGAACAGCCGCGCCTGCGCCGCGGGATCGTCGCCGTAAACGGTGGCGCGCGCCATGTCGCCTTCGGCCAGGCGCACGACCTGGCCGCCCTTGAGGTCGATGGCGGGGAACACGATCATGGGCGCCACTCCAGAAATCGCGAAAGGAGCGCGAGGCCGTAGGCCTGGCTCTTTTCGGGGTGGAACTGCACGCCGATGAGGTTGTCACGGGCAACCGCAGCGACGAGGCCGCCGCCGTGGTCGGTCATCGCCGCGATGTGCCGCGGGTCGTCGGGCGCGAAGTGATACGAGTGGAGGAAGTAGGCCTCGCCTTCCTCGATCAGCTGCGCGCCGCCGCGATGGGGCAGCGGCACAACGTCGTTCCAGCCCATGTGGGGGATCTTGATCTCGGGATCGGTGCGCTCGATCGCCTCGACCTGGCCCTCGATCCAGCCGAGGCCGCGGGTGACGCCGTGCTCGAGCCCCCTTTCCGCCATGAGCTGCATGCCGACGCAGATGCCGAGGAACGGCACGCCATCCTCAAGCACGCGCTTTTCCAGCGCCTCAATCATGCCGGGGATCGCCGCCAGTCCGTTCATGCAGGTGCGGAACGAGCCGACGCCCGGCAGGACAATGCGGCGCGCTCCGAGGACGATGTTCGGGTCGTCGGTGACCGCGACCCGCTCTGCCCCAGCGGCTTTCAGGGCATTGTGAACCGACTGTAGGTTACCCGCCCCGTAGTCGATCAGCGCAATCGCTTCAGCCATCTTTGTTTTCCGCACGTCCATCCGGGCGTGTGGTCCTCGCTAGATGGGCAGGCAAGCTGCCCCCGCTGCGGCCGGCCGTTCGGCCTTGCGGCCGCTGCGCAGCCGTCATTGCCTTGTTAGCCACCGAGCTGGCCCTTGGTGCTGGGCACTTCGCCGCCCTTTCGCGGATCGAGCTCGACTGCCTGGCGCATCGCGCGGGCAAAGCCCTTGAAGATCGCCTCGCACACGTGGTGGTTATTGGTCCCGTAGAGCAGCTGCACGTGCAGCGTGATGCCGGCCGCCTGGGCCACCGAATGGAACCAGTGCTCGATCAGCTCAGTGTCCCATTCGCCGAGCTTCTCCTGGGTGAAGCGGGCTTTCCACACCAGGAACGGTCGGCCCGAAATGTCGAGCGCGACGCGCGCCAGCGTCTCGTCCATCGGCGAATAGGCGCTGCCGTAGCGGCCGATGCCGCCCTTGTCGCCGAGCGACTTGGCGATCGCCTGGCCGAGCGCGATGGCGCTGTCCTCGGTGGTGTGGTGCTGGTCGATGTGGAGGTCGCCGTCGACCTTGAGCGTCACGTCGATCAGCGAATGGCGGCTGAACTGTTCAACCATGTGATCGAGGAAGCCGATGCCGGTAGAGATGGCGTAGGCGCCGGTACCGTCGAGGTTCACCTCGACGAGGATTTTCGTCTCGCTGGTGTTGCGGCTGATCCGGCCCTTGCGCATGGGCTCGCGTATAGTGCGGCCTGTAACGGGCGCAAGCGGGAGGGGAGTTGATTGCCGCTTGACCGCGCGCCGTCGCCTCGCCACCTATCCGGTTGAAATGAGCGACGAGACTCCCGACAGCCTGATCCCCTACGACGAGATCGTGCAGGAAGCGCTGCGCGCGGTGGTCGGGCGGGTGCTCGGCGAAATCGAGCGCTCGGGCGGCGAGCTGCCGGGCAACCACCATTTCTACATCACCTTCAAGACCGGGGCCGCCGGGGTGTCGATTCCGAAGACCCTCAAGCAACGCTTCCCCGACGAGATGACCATCGTGCTGCAGAACAAGTTCTGGGACCTGAAGGTGGACGAGGCCGGCTTCTCCGTCGGTCTGTCGTTCAATCAGGTGCCGGCCAAGCTGGAGATTCCCTTCGCGGCGATTACCGCGTTCGTCGATCCGGCAGTCGATTTCGGGCTGCAGTTCCAGGCGGTCGCCCCCGACGTCTCGCCACCGGAGCACGAGGACGCAGAGAACGACGGGTCCGGCGGCACGGTGGAACAGGGCGGCAAGGGTGACGTTGAAGGG
This sequence comes from uncultured Alphaproteobacteria bacterium, assembly GCA_963811255.1. Classification (GTDB taxonomy): domain Bacteria; phylum Pseudomonadota; class Alphaproteobacteria; order Sphingomonadales; family Sphingomonadaceae; genus Croceibacterium_B. The sequence continues at coordinate 25,412 of CAWEQI010000001.1, forward strand.
ACGGATGACGGCTCGAATGTCGTCACGGTCGATTTCGGCCGCAAGAAGTAGCGGCGCGGCGGCCCCGGCGCCGCGCGAATGAGGGCGAGGCGATGTCCGACACCAAGACGCTTCCGGCTAGGCTGTCCCACTCGGGCAGGCGCGCGGTGCACAAGGCCGCGGCAAAAACGCGCAAGGGCATCAAGACGGTCCCCGGTCCCAGCCCCAACCCGGCGACAAACCTGCTGATCGCCGAAATCGCCGTGCGCAGCGCCGGCCGGATCGCGCGCCGCTCGCTAGAAAAGGGCCTGCTCAAGGCGCGCTTCGAGCCCGAGCAGGCGACCGCCATCGTCGAAGGGCGCGGAATGGCGCATACGATGATCACCACCGCCATGGCGCGCACCGCGACGGCCTCAATTCCGGGGGCGCTGCTGGTCGGCAGCGGCTTGTTCGCCAAGATCGTGTTCGACCGCAGCCTCTCTCGGCGCAAGGCCCGCCGGGAGGGCCGGGAAGACATTGCCGAGCGGATCGAAGACGCCAACGAGGATTGAGCATAGCCGCCCCGCAGGGCTTGATTTTGTCCGAGCCCCTGCGGCAACAGCGCGCATGGCCGCCGTCCCCGTGCCTCCGGCAAACTCGCTCAAGCGCCGCGGACTGATGTTCGTGCTGTCCTCGCCTTCGGGTGCGGGGAAGACGACGATCGCCCACCGGCTGCTGGAGGAAGATCTCGAGATCGCAATGTCGATCTCGGTTACCACCCGACCGATCCGCCCCGGCGAAACCGACGGGCTCGACTACCGCTTCACCGGTCGGGCCGAGTTCGAGGCGATGATCGAGCGCGACGAGTTCCTCGAATGGGCCGAAGTATTCGGCCAGCTCTACGGCACCCCCAAGGCGCAGATCAGGGCCGGCCTGAAGGAAGGCCAGGACTTCCTGTTCGACATCGACTGGCAGGGTACGCAGCAGTTGTATCAGCGCATGGAGACCGACGTCGTGCGCGTGTTTCTGCTGCCGCCGAGCATCGACGCGCTCGAACAGCGCCTGCGCGCCCGCGGAACCGACAGCGAGACGGTGATCGCCGACCGTATGGCCCGCGCGCGCGACGAAATCGGGCATTGGGACGGGTATGACTACGTGGTCGTCAACGAGGACGTCGAATCCTGCTTCGAGCAGGTCCACGGGATTCTGAAGGCGGAGCGCCTGCGCCGCGCGCGGCAGACTGGACTGGTCGACTTCACCCGTGCGCTGATGCGCTAGAATCCGCTCGACCAGCGCAAGGCAAAGCCCTCGTCGAGCGGCAGGTTGGCATAGTGCCCGGGGTCCTTGCGGATGAACGCGCTGGCAGCGGCGTCACCCCCGAGAATGCGTCCGCGCCAGGCGAGTTCTGCGTCGAGTTCGCGGCCCTTCGGCGACAGCGCCAGCGTGCGGATGCCGTAGGTCGGGGTCAGCGTGGTGTAGCTGTAAGCGACCGGCAGATCGAGATTGAGGCCGCCGCTTTCCACCCTGAGCGGCTGCGAAACGCGCAACGCGAGGCTGTCGTCTTGGGCGAACACGCCGCGACGCGCGAGGTCGAGCGACCACGCCCGGCTGGTCAGATGCGACCCGCTCGCCACCAGCCCGCCGCCGCGCGCGCTGGTCCAGCCGTTGCGCATGGCGGCGCCGAAGCGCCAGCGGTCGGCGAAGTCCCAGCCCAGGTCGGCATCGAGGAACAGCGTGTCGGCGCCGGCGAGGCCAAACGCCTTGTGGAACTCGGCGCCGAGCATCGTCGCATCCTCGTGCATCCAGTCGAGCCCGAGCGCGGCGTGGACATTGCCGAAGCGGCGGTCGAGGCCGACGCCAAAATCGGACACGCCGCTGCGGTCGCGCTGACCGCGCATTTGCGCTGCATAATGCACCGGCGCGGCGCTCCAGGTGTGCCCGCTGTCGGCGCTGACCGTCAGCCCCCAGCGGCCGACCTGCCGGCGGACGGCGAACGCGGCGTTGGTGCTACGATAGAGTCCGGGATCGCCGATCGCGCCGCCGGCGATCATGAACGCCGGCCGGTCCTGCCCCTGAAGCTGGGCGACGAGGCCGTCGCCGCTCTCGGCAAAGGCGAACGCGACCTTCGTCCGGGGCGCGAGCTGCAAGGCCACGCGCCCGGCGAGCACGCGGGCCTGCTCGGCATCCTCGCGGCTCAGGCGCAGCACACCGAAATTCGCCGCCTGACTCGCCTCTCCGCTGGCGTCGATGGTGAAGGCGAGCGCCACCTTGTCTGTGCCGGCGATGACCTGGCGCTGCAAGGCGCCGACCGAGCCGCGCAGCGGCTGGCTGACCACCGCCCCGCGCAGGGTCGGCCCCAGATCGGTCCCAAATGCCCGTCCATAATGGTCCAGCACCACCGTCGAGAGCGAGGCTGTCGTCGCGGCGTCGCCCATCGCCGGCGAGGTGACCCCGCTGCTGTCGGTGAGCGCGATCGCCGTGGTTCCGCCGGCGAGGCTGGTGGTGCCGATCGGCTGGAAGGCCTTGGCGATATCGAGGATGCCGCGGCCGTACACGGGATCGGTCCCGGCCGCGCCGGCATCGAACGCCGATCTCAGCAGGATGTCGACGATCTGCTTGCCGGTGAGGTTGGGGAACGCCTGCGCCAGCAACGCCGCCGCGCCGGCAATCTGCGGCGTGGAGAAGCTGGTGCCCGAGAACAGATACTCGTACCCTTTGCTGTCAATGTAGAGCTTGCCGTCCTTGTACTGGCAGCAGACGTCCTCGCCGCGGGCGGTGAGGAAGTCGTTCGGCTGATTGCCCGCACGGTCGCTGAAGCTCGAAATCGCGCCATTCTTGTCCACCGAGCCGGCGATGATCACCGCCCCGTTGCCCGCGGTGTCGATTCCGGCGCCGAAAGGGTCGGGATTGGCGGCGCCGTCATTGCCGGCGGCGACGACGATCACGGCGCCGGCGGCGGCCGCTTTCGACACAGCGGTGGTGACGAGCGAAGACGCGGGATCGCCGCCCAGCGAAAGATTGATCACTTTGGCCCCGTGGGCGACCGCGTAGTCGATCGCCGAGGCGATCGTCCTGTCGGTGAACTGGCAATCGGCGTTGGGATCAGTCGAGCCGCTGTCGGCCGGGCAGGAATTCGGCGTGTCGGAACGCAAGGCCATGATCGTCGCGCCCCAGGCGATGCCGAGAATCCCGGTGTTGTCGCGCGCCGCGGCGGCGACCATGGCCACATCGGTGCCGTGATCGTCGGTCGCCTGGACGCCGCGATTGCTGGTGGCGTCGAACATGTCGCGCGATGCAGACGAAATGCGCCCGGCGAACTCCGGGCTGGTCAGGTCGATGCCGGTGTCCACCGTGGCGATCGTCACCCCGGTGCCCGTCCAGCCCAGATTCCAGGCCGTGGCCGCGTTGTGTTGCAGCGGACCGCTCGAAGTCACGGAATTCCCGGGTGTCGAACTGGCTCGGCACTGGCGCCGGGGTCATCGTCGGTGAAGACGATGGCGGGGGCGGCGGCGGAGGAGGCGGAGGGGGCGGCGGCGGAGGAGGGGGCGGTGGGGGAGCCGGCGTGCTGACGATTGCGCCGCCACCGCCACCGCCGCATGCGGTCAATAGCGCAAGCGCGGTTGCCGCGATCGCCGACCGCAGAGTCAGCGGGCGGATTCTGCGAATTTCCACCGGGCAAGGCGCCACTTGCGCGCGACGCGGGAACCCGTTCGATATTAAGACTGTCATGCTCCACCCGATCCCGAATGCTGTCCCCGGAGCGGACGGGGCGCAACACGCCTTGCCCGCGAGCGGGCAGCGGTTTACCGGCCTCTCGCCAACGGCGTTTGAACCGGCAGTGAACCACAATTTAATTAAGGACTTGCTGATGACCGACAGCCTCAGATCCGTGATCGAAGCCGCTTGGGAAACGCGCGATGCGGTCGATTCGGGCAGCAGCGAGGTGCGCGATGCGGTTCAGGCGGCGCTCGAGCTGTTGGACAGCGGCCAGGCGCGCGTGGCCGAACCGGACGGCAACGGCGGCTGGCAAGTCAACCAGTGGCTGAAAAAGGCGGTGCTGCTGTCGTTTCGCCTGAGCGACAACGTGGTGATGGAAAATGGCGGCGGCGGCGAGCCCGCGTTCGACAAGGTGCCGCTGAAATTCGCCGGCTGGGGCGAGAACCGGTTCCAGGAGGCCGGCTTTCGCGTCGTGCCGGGCGCGATCGTTCGCCGCGGGAGCTTCATCGGCAGAAACGCGGTGCTGATGCCGAGCTTCGTCAACATCGGCGCCTGGGTCGGCGAAGGGACGATGATCGACACCTGGGCGACGGTCGGCAGTTGTGCGCAGATCGGCCGCAACGTGCATATTTCCGGCGGGGCCGGGATCGGCGGAGTGCTCGAACCGCTCCAGGCGGGGCCGGTTGTCATCGGTGACGGCGCCTTCATCGGCGCCCGGGCCGAAGTGGCCGAGGGGGTGCGGATCGGCGAAGGCGCGGTGCTGTCGATGGGCGTTTACCTCGGCGCCTCGACCCGCATCGTCGACCGCGCCACCGGCGAAGTGCACCGCGGCGAAGTGCCGCCCTACGCGGTGGTGGTGCCCGGCGCGATGCCCGGCAAGCCGCTGCCCGACGGCTCTCCCGGCCCGTCGCTGTACTGCGCCGTGATCGTCAAGACGGTGGACGCGCAAACGCGAGCCAAGACCGGAATCAACGACTTGCTGAGAGAGTGAACGGGCGCTTCCGGGCGCGGAACATTCGTTAAACCGGGCCGTTTTTCGAGGACCACCCGCAAGGGCGCCACTGGGAGTGACCTCGATGCAACAAGACGGCGACGAACTTCATGCCGACGTGGAAGAAGCACGCGGCGCGTCCACCCCGAATGTCGTCCGCTGGGTGCTGACGATCAGCTTGTTGGCGGCGGTCGTGCTGCTGACGGCGATCTGGGTCGTCGGCGCGTGGTCGAGCGACCAGGGCACCCAGACCGCCAGCGCACGGATCCGCCAGGAGCAGAACCAGGCGAGCGGCGGCAACGCCAACAACACCGGCGTCCTTGGCCAGAACGCCGATCAGATGAACGGCCCGACCCCGGGCGAGAACACCGAACCGCTCAACATGCCCAACAAGAACGCGACGAAGGGCCAGTGAAGCGAAGGAAAGGATCCTGACCATGCCAGCCAAATCGAAAGCCCAGCAGATGGCCGCCGGGGCGGCGCTGTCCGCCAAGCGCGGCGACACCAAGGTCTCGGAGCTCCAGGGCGCGTCCAAGGGGATGTACGAGTCAATGACCGAAAAGGAGCTCGAAGAGTTCGCCGACACCGACCGCGAGGGCTTGCCCGAGCACGTCGACGAGGACTGATGGCCGCGGGTCTCGAGCGCTTCGTCGAGGCACAAAGTCCGATCTACGACGACGCTCTTGCCGAACTGCGCGCCGGCGCCAAGCGCGGCCACTGGATGTGGTTCGTGTTTCCGCAGATCGCCGGACTCGGCCGCAGCGAGAACGCCGCGCTTCTATGCGATCGCCGATGCGGCTGAGGCGAGCGCCTACGCGATGCACCCGCTACTCGGCGCCCGCCTTGGCGAATGCACCGACGCCATGCTCGGCTGGGCCGGCAGGAAGAGCGCCGAGGCGATCCTCGGGCCCATCGACGCGCTGAAGTTCGTCAGCTCGATGACGCTGTTCGACGCGGTGACCGAAGGCGACGACCGCTTCGCCCGCGCGCTCGCCGCGTTCAACCACGGCGAGCGCGATCCGCTGACGCTCGACCTGCTATGAACCCGGTCGACAAAGCGGTCGACTCTCAAGTCATTAGCGCCACCTTCAACGAGCAGCTGCTGGTCGGCGTGGGGATGATCGCAATTTGCGTGGTCATCCACGGCATCGGCCTGTTCACGCTGCGGCGGCTGATGCACAACCGGCATGCCGAGGAGCGGCTCCAAACGATACAGCCGCTGTCGCTGCAAGGCACGCTGTTCACGCTGTTCATCGTCTTTGCGCTGATTTTCGTTCACTTCGTCGAAATCTGGCTGTTCGCCTTCCTCTACGGCTACGTTCATGCCCTGCGCAGCTTCGACGAGGCGCTGTACTTTTCGACCATCAGCTACGCCACGATCGGCTATTCGGACGCCTCGATCGCCCACCAGTGGCGCCAGGTCGGCGCGATGGAGGGCCTGCTCGGCGTGATCCTGCTCGGCTGGTCGACGGCGTTCTTCATTCGCGTGCTGGAGCGGCTCGAAAGCGACCCTCCGAAAAGCGGTCCCCCCGGGCGCTAGCCAAGACGCTGCGCCAGCGCCGTCGCCGCGGCGGGAGCGCGTTCCTTGGCGCCGTTGATCATGAAGGCGAACACATCTCCTTGCTGCCCCCATTCGCGGCACAGGCTGGCGATCCGCTCCATGTCGCGAGGCGGATAACCGGTCGGTTCGCTGCTGACGAGGTTCTTGCACCTCAGATAGGCGAAATCGGCGGTGCGCTCGGCGATGCAGGCGCGGCCTTCCTGTTCGAGATAGACCACCGCCACATTGGCCTCGCGGGCGATCGCCAGGAATTCCGGGCAAGCGAAGCTCTCATGCCCGGCCTCGATAGAGTAGCGCAGCGGCACACCGTTCAACTCGCGCGGGAGCAGATCGAAGAATGCGGCGATGTCGTCGGCATCGAAACGCTTGGTGCCCATCAGCTGCCACAGGATCGGCCCCAGCTTGTCGCCGAGTTCTTCCAGCCCCTGCCCGAAGAATTTCGCCAGTGCTTCGCCGGCGCTCGCAAGCACCTTCCGGTTGCTGACGTACGAAGACCCCTTCACGGCGAACATGAACCCGTCGGGTGTCTGCTCGTACCATTTGCGGAAGCTCTCGGGCTTCTGCAGGCTGCGATACGTGCCGTTGATCTCGATCGCGGAGAGTTGGCGCGAAGCCCATTCGAGCTCGCGCTTCTGTGGCAGCCCTTCGGGATAGAAGGTCCCCTTGCGCCACTCGGGATAGGTCCAGCCGCCGATGCCGGTGCGGATCGTCATTCGCGCGGCATAGCGGCTCGCCGTGCGGAACCGAAGCTGCTTTCATGCGATGTTCATCCCTGAGGGACCGCCCGCAAGGAGCGCGAGATGGCTGTCGAAGCGATCTGGAACGACCAGGTGATCGCCCACAGCGACGAGACCGTCGTGGTCGAGGGCAACCATTACTTCCCGCGCGCCGATGTCGACCCTTCCGTGCTCGAGAAGAGCAACACGACCAGCGAATGCCCGTGGAAAGGCACCGCCCACTACTACACCCTCGAACTCGACGGTGAGCGCAACCCGGATGCGGCGTGGTACTATCCCGATCCCAAGCCGAAGGCCGAGCAAATCCGCGACCGGATCGCCTTCTGGCACGGGGTCGAGATCGTCGAGGAGTAGCCCCCAGGCGATTGCCGCTGCAGAGCGCCAGTCAGCGAGCGAGTTGACGGGCAGCGCAACTTTGGACAGCTTCTCGGAAAACACGAGGGAAAGCGACAGGCGATGATTATCCGCGTGCTCCTCGCCGGGCTGACAGCGGCGCTGCTGGCGCTCTCTCCCGCGCAGGCCGGCGGCGGCGCGGTGGCGCCCGAATGCGACCGCGCCTGCCTGACCCACACCATGGACGAATACCTCGCCGCGCTGGTCAGGCACGATCCCGCCAGCCTGCCGCTCAACCGCGACGCTCGCTTCACCGAGAACACCGTGCCGCTGACAATCGGCAAGGAAGGCCTGTGGGTTTCCGCCACCCGGGCGCCGACGACGTTCAAAATATATGTCGTCGACGTGCCCAGCGGCGAGATCGGGCTGATGGGCCTGATGCAGGCGTGGGGCAAGCCGGTGCTGGTGGCGGTGCGGCTGAAGCTGGTCAACGGCAAGATCACCCAGATCGAGCATGTCGTGACCACCAACGCCATCCGCCCGGCGGCGCTGGCCAACCTCACCGCGCCGCGCCCCGAATTCCTTGCCGACGTGCCGCCGGGCGAGCGATCGGATCGCCAGCAGTTGGTCAATATCGCCGATTCCTATTTCGAAGCGGTCGAGCACGCCGACGGCAGCCTCGCTCCGTTCGCCGCGCATTGCGTGCGGCACGAGAACGGCATGCAGACCACCTCGAATTCGCCGCCCAGGCCGTGGCCGGTGCCGCTCGGTTCGAAGGAGGCCGACGCGGCGATGGAATACATCGGCTCGCTCAACTGCGACGCCCAGCTCGATACGCACGTGATGGACTACATCGGACGGCTGTGGCCGCGCCGGTTCGAAGCGGTCGATGTCGACAAGGGGCTGGTATTCGCCTTCCCGATGTTCCAGCACCCGGGCATGACCCACCCGGTGCGGATCGTCGGCGTCCCCGGCGTCACCAGCCTGCCACTCGGCCAATCCTCGTCGAACATGCAGGCCGGGGAAATTTTCAAGATCGTCGGCGGAAAAATCGTGGCCGTCGAGGCAATGGGCGCGTTCCTGCCCTACGGCACCAAGAGCGGATGGAGCGAATGAACCCGGCCAAGACGCTAATCGAAGAACTGCGCTTGTCGCCCCACCCCGAGGGCGGCTGGTACCGCGAAGTGTGGCGCGCGCCGCAAGAGGACGGCGAGCGTGAGCTGGCGAGCACGATCTACTTCCTGCTGGAGGCGCACCAGCGCAGCCATTGGCACAAGGTCGACGCGGCCGAGATATGGTTGTGGCACGGCGGCGACCCTCTGCTGCTGTCGCTCGCCGTCTCGCCCAGGGGGCCGGTGCGCGAGGTGCGCCTCGGCCCCGACGCGATCGGCGGCGACCGCCCGCAAGTAGTGGTCGGCGCGCACGAATGGCAATCGGCCGCGCCGCTGCCGGGCACCGAGGGCTACAGCCTGGTGAGCTGCGTGGTCACGCCGGGCTTCAAATTCTCCGGCTTCACCCTGGCCCCACCCAATTGGCGGCCGGGGGGCTGAGGTCAAGGCTCCTGCGCGCGGCGCAGAGATGAAACCGGCTGGTCGAAAATCGCAGGAGCAGAAAATACCGGAACCGCGGACGCCTGCTTCAGGTTGGGCAGACGGCAGCTCAACAGGCGTGGCAGGAGAATCGGTCCCATGGCAGACAGACAGCGGACGCAGACCTGGGGCAGTTGGCTGTTGATCGCTGCCGCGGCGATCGCCTTTCTGGTCTCGCTGTACGACTTTCTCCTCGCCTGGGCGATCAACCACACGATCGGCGCCGGCATCGTCCTGGTTTCCAGCGCGATCCTGACGCTGGCGGCTGTGGCCATCCTTGCCTGGCGCTCGATGCCGGTCTGGCTCAGCGTGGTCCTGCTGATCGGACTCGCCGCCGACGTGCTCGGCACCGCGGTGGCTGCCTATTTCCTCACCGAATGGATCGTGCTGGCGCTGATGGCGGCGGCGGCGATCGGCTGGTTGGCGATCGTCATTGCCTCTGCCGCCACGCCCCGGGAGCAGCCGGCATGACGGCGAAGCCGTGGTGGATCGCCGCCGTCGCCGCCGCCGCGCTCGGGCTGACGGCCGCAGCAGCACAGCACCAGGCGCCAGCGTCGCCGCAATCGTCGCCCCAAGCCTCACCGCAACCGCAGACGCTGCCGCCCGATGGCGCCGACTGGAGCACCTTCAACGGCGACCTGGCGGCGCAGAAATATTCAACCTCGGGCCAGATCACGCCGCAGAACGTCGGCCACCTCAAGGTGGCATGGCAGCTTCATACCGGCGACGTGTCGCAAAAGGGCGGCAAGATCCCGGAAACCTATTTCGAGGCGACGCCGATCTTCGCCAACGGCACCGTCTACATCGGCACGCCGTTCTACCGCATCTACGCGCTCCAGCCGGACACCGGCCGCGTCAAATGGGTGTTCAATCCCCATGCCGTGCTCAAGCCGCTGACCCAGCCAGGCATGAAGTCGCGCGGGGTCGCCTATTGGCAATCCGCCAATCCGATGCCGGGGCAACCGTGCCAGAAGATCGTCTACATCGGCACGATGGACGCCAAGCTGTTCGCGGTGGATGCGGACACAGGCAAGCCGTGCATCGGGTTCGGCGACAGTGGGGTCCTCGACGTCGACCAATGGAACGTGCTTCACCCCAAGTATCCGCTGTCGCTGCTGCAGCCGCCGACGGTCTACAAGGACACGCTGTTCATCGGCTGGGCGGCCAAGGACTGGGCCTATCGCACGGCGCCGGCCGGTGTGGTGTTCGCGGTGGACGCGCGCACCGGCAAGCTGAAGTGGACGTTCGATCCCTTGCCGCCGAAGGCCCGGCGGGAACTCGGGAACGTCCGACGTATGGGCGAGCATGTCGGTCGATCCGAGCGCCGGGCTGCTCTACCTGCCGGTGAGTTCGCCGAGCCCTAACTTCTACGGTGGCAACCGCAAGCAGCCGCTGCCGCTGGCGACCTCGGTCACCGCTCTCAATGCGGACACCGGCAAGGTCGTCTGGAGCCGGCAGCTGGTTCACCACGACGTGTGGGACTTCGACATCAACTCGGCACCGGTGCTGGTCGATATCAACAGGGGCGGCAAGACCATCCCCGCGCTGGTACAGTCGACCAAGATGGGCTTCATCTTCGTGCTCAACCGGCTGACGGGCGAGCCGATCTTCCCAGTGAAGGAAGAACCGGTCCCGCAGACGGACGTGCCGGGCGACCGCACTTCCGCGACGCAGCCGGTTCCGGTCTTGCCCAAGCCGCTGGTCCCGCCGCGCTGGAGCGGAGTGTCCACGTTGGCCGATATCGCCAGCCTCGGGGGCTGCAGCCGCCAACTGCACAAGCTTCGCTACGACGGGCGCTTCACTCCGCCGAGCGTACGCGGCAGTCTCATCTACCCGGCCACGCCGGGCGGCGTCGAATGGGGTGGAGGGGCAGTCGATCCGGTGAACGACGTCTACGTCGTCAACAACTCCTACACGGCGCAAGTGTACCGCCTAATCCCGCGCAAGCAGTACCAGCGGGAGACGAAGAACGGCAAGCCGAGCGGCTACTACGACATGGCTGGCAGCCCCTACGGCCTCGATCTGCACAGCTTCCTCAACTGGCTCGGCATGCCCTGCTGGGCGCCGCCGTACGGCTCGATGTCGGCGATCGACCTGAAGACCGGCCGGCAGTTATGGAAGGAACCGTTCGGCGAGGTGCAGCGCTGGGGCTTCTTCATGCCCAGGTCGTGGGGCTCGGTAACGATCGGCGCCCCGCTGATCACGAAGACGGGGCTGATCTTCATCGGCGCCTCCATGGACTCGCGAGCGCGGGCGATCAACGAGAACACCGGGAAGGTGCTGTGGACCGGCGAACTCGACGCTCCGGCGGTCGCCATCCCCTCGACCTACACCTACGAAGGCAAGCAGTATGTGGTGTTCGTCGCCGGCGGCAACGACATCATGGTTCCCCGCCTCAGCGATCAGGTGATCGCCTTCGCCCTGCCATAGGGCGAGTTCTGCGGCCTGACCCTTAGCCCGCCCGACCGGCGGCGGAGCCCTGCTAATCGACCGGCAAGTGGCGGCGCAGCAGGCGGTACTCGTGCCAAGTGAGCCCGACCACCACGACATCGAGCAGGGTGAGCAGCAACAGGCCCAATCCGTGCGTGTGGGTGTAGCGGTAAAGCTGGTACAGAATGAACAGGACCAGCACCGCGATCATCGTCGGATAGGCCCACAGCTTGCGCATCAGCAGCCCGGCGGCGAGCGCCAGCAGAACCGCACCATGGCTCAGCAGGTACCAGGCGTAGAAATGCTGCTGCTGGATCGAGAACCCGCGTGCCCAGGCGAGCAGGTGGGTGGCGACGAAATCCCGCTTGTCCTCAGTGAGCTCTTCCTGGGTGGAGCGGGCGACCAGGGTCCTGATCCAGGCGTTGCTGGTGACGGCCAGGGCGATGCCGCCGATGATTTCGAGCACGGCGTGCGCGCCTTTCAGCAGCACACTGACCTCGAACAATTGGTGTATCCGCCGCTCCGCAAGCCGCACGCGCTATCTCCACGAAGAGGAACGCCGCCGCCTTTGCCGCCGTTCCCTTCGCCGTGAGAACCCTTCGCTTGCGCGAACGTCGCCGCGAGACCAAGGGAGCGGTTCATGCCTGCTATTGTCGCTGCCCTAATACTCGCCGCCGCCGCTGCCCCGCCGCCCGCCCCCGATCGAGATCGGCGATCCGATCGTCCGCCGTCGGCATCGAGCGGCGACAAGGACGACCGCCAGACGAGAGCGGCCGGCCCCGTACAACCCGATCGGGCAGATACGGACGACGAGAAGGACGAAGACGAAGGGCAGGCCCAGAGCGGGGCCATCGTCGTCACCGCGCGCCGGCTCGACGCGGCCCGGACCCGGATCGATGCCGCGCTCGGTTCGAGCGTCTATTCGCTGACCAACGACAGCATCGAAAACCGCCCCGGCGGCGAGACCGGCAGCGTCGCCTCGATCCTCGCGCAGACCCCTGGCGTCACGTTCTCCGCCGGGTTGAACGTCCGCGGTTCGAAGGCGGTCCAGGTGCGGATCAACGACGTCGCGATCCCGGAAGCCATTTCCGATCCGGAGGATCGCCTCAGTTCGCGGCTAGCCGAGAGCACGCGGTTGATCACCGGCACGCTGCCGGCGCAGTTCGGCTTCGCTCCGGGAGGCGTAATCGCGGTCACCACCAAGAACGGGATCTACCAGCACGGCGGCGAGATCGAGCTGTTCGCCGGTACCCACGGCAGACTGGAGCCGGCCTTCGAGTGGGGCGGCTCGACCGGCAGCAGCAGTCTATTCGCCTCGGGAAGCCTGGAGCGAGAGGACCGCCACGTTGCCGATCTTTCCGGCGCCCGGGCCAAGGACAGGCGCCACGAAATCGGCGGCCTCGCCTTCGCCGACCACGTGATCGACGACGAAAACCGGGTCTCGCTGGTGGCCGGCGGTTCGCACGAGCGGCATTTCATCGGCGCGACCAGCCTGCCGGCCGGCACCGAGACCCACGACAGCGGCTACGGGGTCGCCGCGTTCCAGCACAGCACCGAGCGCTGTACCTTGCAGGCCTCACTGTTCGCCGGCGCCGACAACATCGCCAGCGACTTCGCAGCGGCCGAGCGCGAGCGGCGCAGCTCGGCCGGCACGCAGATCGATTCCTCGCTGGACCTCGGCGCGGGGCACACGCTCAAGACCGGACTGCTCCTCAACCATTCGACGAGCCGCGAATCCGGGCTGGTGCCGAATTCCTCGCGGATGAGCCGGACCTCGCTGGGCGTCTATGCCCAAGACGAATGGCAGCCGGACCCGAACCTCACGATCAATGCCGGCATTCGCGGCGACTGGTTGCGCAGCCTCGACGCCAGCCTGGCCGTCGAGCCACGGGCGAGCATCGTCTGGGCCAGCCCCGACGGCCTCAGCATCCATGCGGGTTACGCCCGTTATGAATCAGCGCCGCCGCTGGGAGAGGAGCCGCGCGGAACGCATCTGGCCAACGAGCGCGACGATTATTTCGACGCCGGCGCCCAGCAGAAGCTCGGGCCCCTGACGATCGGCCTCGACGCCTATTCGCGCAGCGCGCGCAACCTTATCGTCGAGCATCAGGCCCCCGGCGGAGCGGTGGCGAGCGCATTCGAGTTTGCCCGCGGCCGTTTTCGCGGAGTCGAGCTATCCGCCACATACGCCCACGGGCCGGCAACGGCCTGGGTCAACGTCAGCCTGGCGAAAGCGCAAGGGCAAACGATCGTCGGTGGCGATGCGCTGTTCCCGGCGGCCACGATTTTCGCGGCACGCGGCCGCTGGGTCGATCTGGCCGGCAGCCACGCCGTCACGGTCTCCGCCGGCCTCGGCTGGCGCATCGGCAAGCTCAACCTGACGGGCGACATCCTCGCGGGCGACGGCGCGGTCCGGACACTCAGCCCAACCGACCCCAACGGGACGCGCGCAACCGATTTCGCGACTCTGGGCCTTTCCGCCGTCTATCACCTCAGATGGGCCGGCAAGCCAGTCGATTTCCGTCTCGACCTGACGAACCTCACGAACGCGCATTATGTCGAGAACGACGCCGCCAACCTCGAAGGCGGCTGGACGCATTTTGCCCAAGGGCGGACGATCCTCGTCGGTTTCGAACAGAGCTTCTGAGGGGAGCGGCCACCCTCAGTGATGGCAGCCGGGTGTCGACGCGACGATTTCGTGGGCGGCGTGAAGCTAACGTACTTCGCCGGAGTGCGCCCGGCTGACCGGCTCTACTACAACGCGCTCCATCGGCGGCGACTTGATGTTGCGGGCGACGAAGGCGAGCAGCGCTGCCGCCCCCGCGGCGAACCAGAGGGTGTTCATGCCGACCGCGCGGAACAGCGCGGCCCCGATCATCGCGCCGATCACCAACCCCAACCACAGCGTCAGGTAAGGCAACCACGGGCGCTTCTTGCCGGTAAGCGCCGCGGCCAGCGCCTCGGCGAACTTCACCACGTTGCCGGTCATGTAAGTGACGCCGATGACGTAAGGTCCGTCCTCGGCGCGGAAGACGTTGTTGGCGCAGCCCATGGCCACCGCCATGGCGATCACCGCAACCACCTTCCAGCCGAACGCCTGCAACAGTGCGGAACAGGTGAGCCCGAACGCGGTCGCCGCCAGCACAAGCGGCTTGCGCCGGACCGGGGCGGCGGTCGAGACGAGCGAGCCTACTACGACGCCGGCCACGAAAGCGACTATGACCGACCCTGTAAGCAACGCTGCCTTGGGCACTTTCGTGACGCTGACCGCGAGATGGGTCGAATTCCCGCTCATGAAGGAGACGAAATTCCCGCCCAGCTGCAGAAACCCGGTCGCATCGACCAACCCGGCCAGCGTGGCGAGCAGGACCGCCAGATAATGCAGCCGGCTTTCGGACGGCGCTGGCGGATCGCCGCGATCGGCATCAGGGGGCACATTGCTCTCCTCACACTCTCGTCCGCGACGGCATCGCGATCGGCCGCCGCCATCCGATAGTGAAAGTCGGCGGGCCTTACGCAGGTTCCGAAAGCGCGCCGTCTCGCCTCGTCAGAGATGCACCGACCGCAAGCGCAGCGAGTTGGTCACCACCGAGATCGATGAAGCGCTCATCGCGAAGGCGGCGAACATCGGGCTGATCAGAATGCCGAGAACCGGGTACAGCACGCCCGCGGCGACCGGCACGCCGACGCTGTTGTAGATCAGCGCGAAGAACAGGTTCTGGCGAATGTTGCGCATCGTCGCCCGGGCCAGCCGGCGGGCGCGGACGATCCCGTCGAGGTTGCCCTTCACCAAGGTGATCCCGGCGCTCTCGATCGCCACGTCGGCGCCCGTGCCCATGGCGATGCCGACGTCCGCCTGGGCCAGCGCCGGAGCATCGTTGACCCCGTCGCCGGCCATCGCCACCTTGCGCCCCTGCTGCTGCAGGTCGGCGATAATGTCGGCCTTGTCCTGCGGCAGCACGTCGGCGCGGATCTCGTCGATCCCCAGCCTGGCCGCCACCGCCCGCGCGGTGCGCTCGTTGTCGCCGGTAGCCATGATGATCCGCAGGCCGAGCGCATGCAGCTCGCGCAGCGCCGCGGGGGTGGTTTCCTTGACCGGATCGGCCACGCTCACGAGCCCGGCGACGGCCCTCTCGATCAGCACGAACATCACCGTCTCGCCCTCGTCGCGCCGGGCGTCCGCCTGGGCGGCGAGGTCTGCGGCAGCGACGCCGAGGTCCTCCAACAGCTTGAGATTGCCGAGAGCCACCCGCTTGCCATCGACCTTTCCCTCGACGCCCTTGCCGGTGCGCGCCTCGAAGTCCTCGGCCGAACCGAGCGCCAGCCCGCGTTCCTGCGCTCCGTCGACGATCGCCTCGGCCAGCGGATGCTCGGAACCTTTTTCCAGCGTGGCGGCAAGGCGCAGGACTTCGTCCTCGTCATGCCCCGTCGCCGGCAGCACGGCGATGAGCCGCGGCTTGCCCATCGTCAGCGTGCCGGTTTTGTCGACGATCAGCGTATCGACTTTCTCGAACCGTTCGAGCGCCTCGGCGTTCTTGATCAGCACGCCGGCGTGCGCGCCGCGCCCGGTCGCAGTCATGACCGACATCGGCGTGGCAAGCCCTAGCGCGCAGGGGCAGGCGATGATCATCACCGAAACCGCCGCGATCAGCGCGTAGGCCAGCGAAGGCGCCGGGCCCCAGATTGCCCAGCCGGCGAACGCCAGCACGGCGACTCCGATAACTGCCGGTACGAACCAGCCGGCGACCTTGTCGGCGTACTTCTGGATCGGCGCGCGCGAGCGCTGCGCCTGCGCGACCATTGCCACGATCTGCGCCAGCATCGTTTCGCTGCCGACGCGGGTCGCCTGCATCACCAGCGTGCCGGTGCCGTTGATCGTCGCCCCGGTGAGCGGATCGCCGGCGGCCTTCTCGACCGGCACCGGCTCGCCGGTGAGCATGCTCTCGTCGACCGACGAGCGGCCCTCGATCACGCTGCCGTCGACCGGGATCTTGTCGCCCGGGCGCACGCGCAGCCGGTCGCCCACATGGACCTGCTCGAGCGGGATTTCCTCCTCGCGCCCGTCTTCGCGCACGATCCGCGCGGTTTTGGCGGCGAGATCGAGCAGCGCGCGGATGGCCTTGCCGGTGCCTTCGCGCGCGCGCAGCTCCAGCACTTGCCCGAGCAGCACCAGCACCACAATCACCGCCGCCGCTTCGAAATAGACCGCCACGTTGCCGTTCGCGTCGCGGAAGCCCGCCGGAAACACGCCGGGCGCGATCACCGCGACGACGCTGAACAGCCACGAGGCCGCGACGCCCATGCCGATCAGCGAGAACATGTTGAGGTTCAGCCTCCGGAAGGAGTTCCACCCGCGCACGAGGAAGGGCCAACCGCACCACAGCACCACCGGCGTGCCGAGCGCGAGCTCGATCCACAAAGCCGTGCGTTCGCCGAGAATGTCGCGAACGCCGCCCAGGCCGACGAAACCGCCCATGGCGAGGACCAGCAGCGGAATTGTGAGACCAACGCCGATCCAGAACCGGCGGGTGAAATCGACCAGTTCCGGGTTCGGCCCCGATTCCACCATGGCGGCGGATTCGAGTTCTAGACCCATACCGCAGATCGGGCACGATCCGGCCGACGTCTGCCGCACCTCCGGGTGCATCGGACAGGTATAGACCGGACCCGCGTATCCATTCGGCACCCGGTCGTACTGTCCGCCGGACGGAGCCGGGGCGACGGATCGGGTTTGGCAGTGGTGATGTTCGCTGCAGCCTGAGTCGGGTGTGCGCGAATGCGTCTGTTCGGTCATCGCAGAATCTCCTCGGCACTGCTCCCTTAGTCGTAGGTACCCCCAGTGGGTATTTCAAGGAGGGTGTGCAACGCAGGCGCCAGAGGAGCGCAGCCACGGCTTAAACAGATTGCAAGCATACTCCTTGAGGCCGCCTTCACTTCCCCGCTCTAACACGGCACGCGGGACAACAGGGGACACATCGTGTTGAAGCTGCTCGCATTTCTGCGACGGCTGCGAGACGACGCTGCGGGCAACACGCTCGCGATTTGCGCAGCCGCCATCATTCCGCTTGCCGCGGTTATCGGTTCAGGGCTCGACCTGGCCGATGCCTACATGACTCGCGCGCGGCTGCAGAACGCCTGCGACGCGGCCTCGCTCGCCGGGCGGCAATATATGCAGGGGACTACGTTCAATCAGGACGTCGAGGACGAAGCGCGCAAGTTCTTCGACTTCAATTTCCCCGCCGGTACGCCGAACGTCTCGAACCTCACCTTCGCCATCGACCAGGATTCGAGCGACAGCAACCAGCTCGACGGCACCGCCAGCGCCCTGGTGGCGACGACGCTGATGCGGATCTTCGGCTACGACAACATCCCCATCCACGTCGACTGCAACGCCACGCGCGACATGGGACACAACGACATCGCCCTGGTGCTCGACGTCACCGGATCGATGGCCGACGCCCCGAGCACCGGCGGCGCCAGCAAGATTTCCCGCCTGCGCGAAGGGGCGATGGGGCTCTACAAGGCGCTCGAAAGCAGCGACGGATCGATCACGCGCTACGCGATCATCCCCTATTCGCACACGGTGAACGTCGCCCGCTCGTTGATGAACAAGGACATTCTCGACGGCCAGC
Source organism: uncultured Alphaproteobacteria bacterium (assembly GCA_963811255.1). Taxonomy (GTDB): domain Bacteria; phylum Pseudomonadota; class Alphaproteobacteria; order Sphingomonadales; family Sphingomonadaceae; genus Croceibacterium_B. The sequence continues at coordinate 43,360 of CAWEQI010000001.1, forward strand.
CCTACGTGGACTGGACGAAGTCGTGCGACAGCAACGGATACAACTGCACGTACACTATCGGCCAAAAGACGGTAACAGCCGCCGAATCGAGCTGGAACATCGGCAAAGGCGGGGGGTCGATCGGCGGCAACAGAGAGAAGTTCCGCACCAGTGGCGATGGCTGCATCGAGGAACGCCCGTCGGTGGGCGAGACGATGTCGCCGTTCAAGATTGACGATACGATCACCCAGGCGGACGTCGATACCCAGGCGGGCAATGCCGGCAACCAGCCCGAGCTGCAGTTCGGCCGCTACGATCCGCCAGCGCACACCAACGACGGCTCCGGCACCAGCAGCGGCGTGAAGTTTTACCACATCGGAGGACGATGGGTCCAAACCGGCTGCCCCGCGGAAGCAACCACGCTGCAGACTTACGCCAGCGAGGACGACTTCCAGACGGCCATCGACGCCGCCACCGCGCGGGTGACCGGCGGCACCTATCACGACATCGGCATGCTGTGGGGCCTGCGGTTCATTTCGCGGACCGGGTATTTCGCCTCGGACAACCCGACCGAGCGCAACGGCATCCCCGTCAACCAGCACATCGTGTTCATGACCGACGGCAAGCTGGACACCGGCGACACGTTGTATTCGGCTTATGGCATCCAGCGCTACGAGCAGCGGGTCCAAGGGTGCTCCTCGGGCACTTCGGGATGCAACGCGGTCCATCTCGCCCGCTTCCAGGCGGCGTGCGACCTCGCCAAAGCAGACGGGATCACGGTGTGGGTCATCGCACTCGACGTGACGGACACGACCGACATCAAGGACTGCGCCACCAGCGCCGATCACTTCTACACCAGCGACGGATCGGACCTCGAACAGATTTTTGCGAAAATCGGCCAGGGCATTGGCAACCTGAGGCTGACGCGATGAACCTGGGCGATTTCCTGCCCCGCCTTCGCCGCGACGAACGCGGAGTGACGATCGTCGAGTTCGCGATGGTCGCCCTGCCTCTGTCGATGCTGCTGATGGGCGGATTCGACCTCGGCCACCAGGCCTACATCCGCGCGGTGATGCAGGGCGCGCTGAACGACGCCGCCCGCAAGGCGTCGGTGCAGGATCCCGCCTTCACCGCCAAAGGTTCGACGACCGAGGAGCGAGTGACGAACACGATCAAGGATCAGCTGAAAACGATCACGCCGGGAGCGACGATCGACGTCACGATGAGTAGCTACTTCGACTTCAGCGGCATCGGCAACCCGGAGAAGCTGGCGAGCGACGTCAACGGCAACGGCCAGTACGACGCCGCCGATGGCGACTGCTTCTACGACGCGAACGGGAACGGAAAGTACGATACGGATGCCGGAAGCGACGGGCTCGGCGGCGCCAACGACGTGGTGTTCTATCAGGCCCACATCCTCATGCCGCGCCTGATGCCGGTGGCACAGCTGCTCGGATTCTCGCCGAATTACGATATGACCGTGGCCACGGCGGTGCGCAATCAGCCTTACGGCACGCAGCCCACCCCACCCGTGCTGTGCGGAGTGTGACGATGCCGAAAATGCAGAATGTCCTTACCCTTCTGCGCGCCGATCGGAGCGGCGTCGCCCTGGTCGAGTTCGCCTTGGCCGCGCCGGTGCTGCTGTTCATGGTGCTGGGCGGCCTCGAGCTGGTCAATTTCGAACTCGACCAGCTCAAGGTGAACCAGATCGCCATGACTGTCGCCGACAACGCGGGGCGCGTCACCACCGGCATCGACGAGGCCAACATCTACGAGGTGATGGCCGGCGCCAACGTCATCGGCGAATCGATGGATTTCGAAAAGCATGGCCGCATCGTGCTCTCATCGCTGCAGGACAACGAGCAGAAGGGGGGCAAGCACGGCCAGATGATCAACTGGCAACGGTGCTGGGGCGACCTCGGCGTCGATCCCGCCTATGGCACCGAAGGCAAGGGCCGGAACGACGCTTCCCTGCCCGACGGGATGGGCGCGGACGGCAACACAATCGCCGCGATCGACGGCACCGCGGTGATGTTCGTCGAGGTGAGCTACGATTACCAGCCGCTGATCTCCGACCGGTTCCTGCCGCTCTCCGGCACCATCCGCCGCGAGAGCGCCTTCAACGTGCGCGGCCGGCAAGATAACGACATCAGCAACAGCCAAAACCTGAAGACGCTTTCATGTTCGTGACTTGACCACGCATCCGGGCACGAGGGGGATGCTTCGATGAGCAACCGCAGCCAGCATCAGTTGCTGACCGTCAGCCTCTTCGCCGGGGGGGTGCTGTGGGGTGTCTCGAGCCTGTTCGGCAACGGGTCCGAGCCGGGCGTGATCGAGAGGACGACGAGTTCGATCGTCGCGCATGCGAACTCGTCATCGGATGCGGCGGGCACTCGCGACAAGGAACCGTACCAGCTCGCCGACGCTCAGACTTATCCGGGCAAACCGCACCGCCCAAATCCCTGGGCAAAGGACAGCGACTTCGTCGACCTCCCTTCACCTCCGGGCAGCGCTGCTCCCGAGGTGCCATTCCAGGCTGCCGTGCCCAGCAAGGACGAAGATCCAGCCGGCGCGCTTCCGCCGATCGACGGCGTCGTCATATACAAGTAATGCGGGCGACCGGCGACGGCGCTTGCCGCCGCTCTTGCGACGACCGTCCTTACTTCTCCTTGCCGCCAACACCGTACGTAATCGCGGCGTTGCGGGTTTTCTGGAACTCCTCGACGCTCATGCCCTTCATCGCGGCGTAGATGTGGATGTTGCCGACGCCGGTCACCGCGCCGAGCTTTTCGAGCATGAAGAAGATCACCCCGTAGCGGATCATGCCGATCCAGTCCCGGCTGCGGATCAGGTCGCGCTCCTCGTCGGTCAGGTCGGCTTCGGCAAGGCACTTGTCCTCGTCCTCGCGGAACGCCTTGCGAATCTTGGGATCAGTCAGCGAGTGGAGGAAGTGATTGATGCGGAAGCCCTTGACCGAGCGCTCGATGGTGAACGGATAGGTGCCCTCGAGCGCGCCGGCGCCTTGCCAGTCCCACTCCATCCGCTCGCGGAACGCCTCGTCGCTTTCGGGCGGCGCCGGCTCGGGCTTTTCCTCGAGGATCATGGTCGCGATCGGGGTCATCGAGGGGAGGAAGTAGGTCTGGTGGGTGCATTCGACCTCTTCCGACAGCGCGCCGCGCATCATCAGCCACATGACCACCTCGGCGCCTTCCCAGCCGCCGAGCCGGGCGAGCTCGTGGATCGGGTAGTCGAGCAGGCCCTCGGGATGCTCCACCAGCCGGTCCATGAACTCCATGTCCCATTCGGTGTTGTTGAACCCGTTGCGCTCGCCGTGGACCTGGTGCGACAGCCCGCCGGTGCCGGCGATCGCCACCTTGATGTCCTCGGGGTAGCTCTGGATCGCCCGGCGCAGGCTGCGACCGAACTTCCAAAATCGCCGCGCCGAGGGCAACGGCACGGTGAGCACGCCGCAGACGATCGGCAGCAGCTTGGTCGCCCAGCCGTGCTCGTCGTCATAGTCGACCATTACGCTGAGCGGCGAGAAGGCGCCGTGGTCGAGGTTGCGGCCCTGGAAATAGCTCAAGTCGAATTCGTCAGCGACCATCGCCTTCGCGACGTGCTGGGCGAACTTGGGATCGCCCTTGATCGCCGGAATATCGCGCGGGCCGCCGCCTTCGTCGGCCGGGCCGAACTGCTCGCCCACGCCGAGCGCGAAATGGCTGTAGTGCTCGAAAAAGGCGGTCATGTGGTCGTTGTAGATGTAGACCACCACGTCGGGCGCCTTGTCCTTGAACCACTGCTGGACCGGCTCGTAGCCTTCAAAGATGGGCTTCCACACCGGATCGTCGAACTTGCCCGCGTCCTTGGCGAAGGCGATGGTGGGGGTGTGCGACGTGGCGACGCCGCCGACGATGGTAGCCATGGTCTTTCCTCTCGAGCGGGCGCGCCGCGCGGACGCTCCCGGTTGTGTGCACGACGCCACCTAACGTCGCCTTGCGACAAGTCAATTTGTGCGCGGGGAATGGTGCGACAACCGGCCTCCTCCCGGCGACGGTGCCCGGCGCATCGAAATGCTCGGCGGACTGGGATACCGCGGGGTCGAAGTTGCCAATCGCCACAGCGTCTGGGGCGGAATCGGCGATTTCCGTCACTTTTCGGGTCCGTTTTCGTCGCCTTGGGCGCGAGACTGTCGCCTTGCTGGCGAAAGCGTCACTCTGGCCGAACGGCTTTGTCACCTTCCGAGCCCGAAAACGTCGCTTTCGGGCGGCAGGACTGTCGCCTTGCGCCCCGAGCGCCGCCGGGCCCGCCGCTTCGCGCATCCCTCCGTCTGCGCCCGATCCCACGCCCGCGCGAACAACCCGTCCTCGCCGAGCCGTGCGCGCAGGCGGTAGGCCGACTGCCGGCTCATTCCTACCGCCCGCGCCGCGTCGCCCACTCGCCCCAGATCGGCCAGCGCGCCGAGGAACACCTGCGCCTTGAGCGTGGTCCAGTGATAGCTGGGATCGGGCAGCGAGGGTTTGTCGGGTGCGGGCGTGCTCATCGGAGAGCTTAAGGCACAAGTGGGGGGCTGTAGGAAAGTTGTCTTTCGCGCGAAATGACAAAGCGGGCAGAGCGGCCCCTCGCCGCCCCGCCCGCTTGTATGTCGTCAGTCGGGCGAACCGCCCGGCGGAGGCGCTCAGCTCATGTGCTTGGAGACGGCGCCGGTCATCTTGAACATCGAGATCTGGCCGTTGCCGACCACCGCGCCGAGCTTGGCGTCGGGATTGATCATCCGCTTGTCGGTCTTGTCCTGCAGCCCGTTGGCCTTGATGTGGTCCCACACCTTGCTGGTGACCTGCGCGCGGGTCAGCGGCCCCTTGCCGACGACCGCTTCGAGCTGCGGCGAGAGGTTGACCGGTTTTTGCAGTGCATTGTTCTTGGCCATGGGCCCATCCTTTCCAGGCTAGAGATTCGGTCCGTTGTCTTAGTCGAATTCGTCGCGTTCGTCCCACTGCTCGGCGAATTCATCCCCATTTTCGTTTCTTGCGTATGTTCCGGTGATGACCGCGGCAGCCAGAACATGATGCTCCATCTCGGCCATCAGCTCCTTCCGGCCGGCGCCGGGCAGCAGCGCCAGCGGCAGATCGAGAGCGAAAATCTGGAACACGTAGTCGTGCGCGCCGTCTTCGGTAGGCGGGTTCGGCAGCAGCCATTCCGAGTTGCCGAACGCGTTCTTGCCGGTGCGCGGCGGCGCCTCGCCTTCGAGCAGCTTGCCAGCCTGCGGGGCGAGCCCCCAGACGAGCCAATGGCAGAACGGCTCCGAACCGGGCGCGTAAGGATCCTCGACGACGATCGCCAGTTCCTGGGTTCCCGGCGGCGGCGCGGTCCATTCGAGCGGCGGCGCGACGGCGTCTTCCTCGTCGGCGGTGAAGCATGGGTCGAGTTCATCGCCGTCGGCGAACGCCGGCGAGGCCAGTCTGAAGCCGCCCCTGTTGAGCACATCCGGGCCGCCGAGGCGTGCGACGGTAAGTCGGCCGTGCCCCGGCCGAACGTTCTTCAGCGCTTGGCCAAGCCAGCCGGGGACCTGTTCGTTCATCGTCTTGCTGGTTTCCATCGCGCCGAGCGTAGGGTCCTTGGCCCACCTTCGCAACCGCCCGCCTCTCGGGGAAGTTCCTGAGCGCGCGCGACGCGATTTCGCGCCACGAGGTCCCGATGATCCTTCAGCTCGCGATCGCCACCGGCATGGTTCTGCTGACCGTGATGATCCACGGCGCCGGGCTGCTGCTGCTCGTGCGCTTGTTCCGGATCGAGTTGTACGAGGAGGCCTCGTTGCGGATGCCGGTGCTTTCAGCCCGAACCCTGCTGTTCGTTCTGGCTCTCACTCTTGGCCTGTTCGTGCTCCACGGCGTCGAGATATGGGCTTATGCCGTGCTCTTCCTCGGGCTGGGCGCGCTGCCGAGCCTACAGACCGCGGTGTTCTTCTCGACGATCACCTATTCGACGGTCGGTTACGACGACCGGGGCTTCGCCCATGCGTGGCAACTGGTCGCGGCGATAGAGTCGATCAACGGCGTCATCCTGCTCGGCTGGTCGACCGCCTTTTTCGTCGCGATCATGACTCGGCTGCTGCGGCGCTAAGTTCGGCCCTTCGCCGGCTGCTGCGAAGGTTCAAATCGCATCGCCAACGTGCTTGCGGCGAGAGTCGCCAGGCGATAGGCTCCATCCGGGGAGTCGGGGGGACAGCAGCTTGGCAAGAGTGGCCTTTTCGATGCGCGGCAAGGGAATGCGCCTTGCCGCGGGGTGCCTGGTGTTCCTAGCGGGATGCGGCGGTGGCGGCGGGGGCGGCGCCACGGCAGTCGCGCCGACCCCTACACCCACCCCCACGCCGACAACCGCCGCCTGTTCGCTGTCGAGCCGGGAAGACTGGGCCCTGGCGCAGCTGAACAAGTGGTATCTGTTCCCGACGCTGATCGATACGAACGTCAATAAGGCGAGCTATTCGGACCTGCAGTCGTACGTCGATGCGCTCGTCGCCCCGGCCCGGGCGCAGTCGAAGGACCGCTATTTCACCTATGTCACCTCGATCGCCGAGGAGAACGCGCTGATCAACTCGGGCCAGACGGCCGGGTTCGGCTTCCGCCTGGGATACGACACGGTGAACAACCGCGTGTTCGTGATCGAGGTGTTCGAGAGCACCCCGGCGTACGGGGCGAACATCGGCCGCGGCGACGAATTGCTGTCGATCGACGGGAAGAGCGTCAGCACGCTGATGGCATCCGGCGGCCCCCAGGCGGTGTTCGACGCGCTCGGCCCGAGCGATGCAGGCGTCACCCGAACACTGTCGATTCAGCACCTCGGCGGGGCGCAGGTCGACGTCGCCCTGACCAAGACGACATACGACATCAATCCCGTCTCGCCGCAAGGCAATCAGGTGATCGACTACGGCGGCACGAAGATCGGCTACATCAACCTGCGGACGTTCATCTCGCTCACCGCCGAAGACCAGCTGCGGACGCGAATCCAGGCGTTCAAGGACCAGGGCATCGACAAGGTGATCATCGATCTGCGCTACAACGGCGGCGGGCTGATCGAGGTTGCGCAGGTGCTCGACAGCCTGCTGGCCGCCAACGAAGTCAACAAACCGCTCGCCTACATGACCTTCCGCCAGTCGCAATCGAGCAACGACGAAACCCTCGATTTCCTTTCGGAGGCGAGCGCAATCAGCGCCACAAAGATCGCCTTCATCGGCAGCGGCGGCACCGCCTCGGCCAGCGAGCTGGTGATGAACGCCATGGCCCCGTACCTCGGCAAAAACGTCGCCCTCGTCGGCAGCAACACTTACGGCAAGCCGGTCGGCCAGATCGCCGAAGACAAAGCCGAATGCGACGACCGCTTCCGGATCATCGCCTTCGAACTCAAGAACGCCGACCATTACGGCGACTATTTCAGCGGCCTGGCGGTCGATGCCACCAACGATCCCAACAGCTTCGTGCAGAAGGCGACCACCTGCAAGGCGAGCGACGACATCTTCCACCCGCTCGGCGATCCGAACGAGTCCTCGACGGCCGCCGCCCTGAACTGGCTCAACGGCGGCTCGTGCACAGCGATTGCCGCCGCCGGAACGCAGACCACGCAGGCGGTGAAGCCCAAGTACGTGCCGCTGCAGCCTCGGCATCCGAGCGCGACCCAGGAACGCGTTCCGGGGCTGTATTAGGCGAAGCGAAACCCGGAAACCGCGCCGCCCATCACTTCCTCGCCGAAGTCGTGGGTGCCGGGCTCTTCGGAAGCGCCGGCGGCGACCATCAGCGGCAGCAGGTGCTCCTCGCGGGGATGGCACAGCCGGGCCCAAGGGGCCACCTGCCAATTCCCCAGTAACGCGTGGCGCTCGGGGGCCGGCGCTTCGGCCGCGCGCACCAGCCAGCGGTCGAACTCGGCGGCGGGCTGGCGCACGCGCGGATCGCCGTAAGCCCGCAGGTTATGGAAGCTCATGCCCGAGCCGACGATCAGCACCCCTTCGTCCCGCAACGGCGCGAGCGCCCGGCCCGCGGCAAGATGCACGCCCGGCTCAAGCGAGGCATGCAGGCTCATTTGCACCACCGGGATATCGGCTTCGGGAAACGCCACCTTGAGCGGGATGAATACGCCGTGGTCGAACCCGCGGGTGGGATGAATCGCCGCCGGAAGGCCAGCGTCCGCGACCAAAGAGCGGCCCCTCTCGGCGAGCCAGGGAGCGCCCGGCGCGGGCCAAGTGATCCGATACGTCTCGGGCGGGAAGCCATAGTAATCGAAGATCAGCCCGGGATGGCCGGCGGTGCCGGTAAAGGCGAAGCCGCGCTCTTCCCAGTGGCTCGAGATCACCAGGATCGCTTTCGGCTTGGCCGGCAGGCTGGCGGCGAGGCGCTTGAGATACGCCTCCATCCCCCGCCAGATGCCGTGGGGATCGGGCATGAAGAAGCAGGGCCCGCCACCATGCGGAATGTACAGCGCCGGCTGGCGCAGAGTGGTGGCCGTGTCGCTCACGGTTGCTTCGGCGATTTGAAGGGCTGTTTGTCGGTCCAGGCGCAGCCTTCGCGCTGCTCGTCCTTCACCTGCAGCGCGACCGCGTACGGATAGCTGCGGTCGCTCATCCCGTCGCTGCACTGGGCGGGCGAAATCGCTATCACGAACGGCTTGCCGTCGAGATCGCCGGAATACGACACCCCGTTGCGCCCGGCGAAACGGGAAACCGCGATCGTTGCCCCATTCGGGTTCTCGGGCGTCTCGTAGGTCAGAGTCCCGCCGGACACCTGTCCGCCCCAGAACGGCTCGGTGCCGGTGAAATGCACGACCTCGTCCGCTTCGATTCCGGCAAACGGCTGCGTCTCGTCCGAGCCGTGCGACGATCGAGTGCCGCACGACGTGAGCAGCACGGTGCAGAGAAGCGGCAGGACTGTCAGACGGTTCTCGGCCATGGTATGGGCGGCTCTCTAGGCTCACTGTCCGTCGCGCGAAAGCCCCGCGTGGGCAGTCCCGGCGGAACGGCGGACAACGCTGGAGGGTTTTCACGAAGGACTGTCTCGGGAGCTACGCGCCGGTGCAAATGTGGAAGCCATTGCTGATCATCGTTCCCGCCGGGCTGATGCTCGGCGCGATCGGCGGGCATTACGCGCGTCCGGTGATGAAGCAGCGGGCAGGTGACGACCCGTGGCAGCAGACGTTCGGGAGGCGGGCGCAGCGAGACGGTGCGGTTGCCCGGCCTGACGATCGGACGGTCTCTTATAACGCCTATTACGCCGGCGGCCCGAGCTATCCCCCTCCGGCCGCCGATGACGACAGGGCGATCGCCGGGTGGCAGGGACCGGACTTCCGCAACTGGCCCGATTACAAGCCGGAGCCGATGCCGACGATCGAGCAACTGGAGGCCGAAGTCGCCCGGCGCGACACGGCGCTGGACCGGCAAGCAATGGCCGACGGGGAGACAGTTGCGGGCGAAACGCCGCCTGCCGACGCCGATACCCGTGCGAGCGGCGATGCCGCGGACGTCGATCCGAAGCCCCAGACCTACGGCGGCCAAATAGCCGGGCATCCGCAGGTCGTAACGATGCCTCGATCGTCGTCGCCCGCCACGACGACGCCCGAACCTCGCACGGCGGGCGGGAAGCTGCCGGCCATCTGGTAGGCGCCTGCGCCGCTCAGGACAGCTTGCGCGCGAGCCCCAGGTGGTCGGCCACCATGTCCTCGGCATCGACGGCGAACTGGCTCAGCGCCGGATCCATACCGTTTTCGGCATAATCGCGCAGAGCAGACAGCGCCTGCTCATGCGCGGCAATCTGCTGCTTGGCGTAATCGTCGTCGAAGTCGTCGCCCGCGTCGCGCAACTCGTCGAGATTGCGCTGTTGCGCCGCGGTCATTTGCGAACTGACCGCCACGCCGTGCGTGCGCTTGAGCGCGTCGCGTAATTCGTCCTCGGCCACGGTGTGGTCCTGGATCATCTGCACGGCGAAATTCCGGACTTCTTCGCTGTGGCCCAATTTCTGGGCGAGCCGGGCCGAGGCGAGTTCGTAAGCATCGTCGGCGGCGACGGCATTGGCGAACGCCGAAGCCGTCTGGCGGCGGCGCGGCGGCTTCGGCGGCGGGAGTGAAGGCGTCGGCGAGGTTTTGCCCGGCGGTGTGGCGGTCGGTATCGCCGGCTTCGCCGCAGGCGCCCACCGCCAGGGAGATTGCGACGGCAGCGGCGGTGCCATGGTATCGCTTCATGCCGGTTGTCCTCCTCGCTCTCGTCTGTCTCAGGCAACAGCCGCCCGGCGGAAGGGTTCCGCTAGGCCGTGGCAATGCGCCGCTCTGCCGGCCTCGCTGCCTTCTCGACAAGGGTCGGCAGCAACAGCCGGCGATAAGCCTCGACAACCGTTTCGAGCGCCGCATCCCAATCGTAACACCCGCTTGCGGCGCGCGCCGCCCGGCCGAGCCGCCGGCGCAGCTCCGGCTCGCGCACCAGCTTGGTCAGCGCCGCGGCATAGCCGGCGACGTCGCCCACCGGAGACGAGCAGGCCGGTGCGACCGTGCTCGATCAAATCGCGGCTGCTCGGGGCGTCGGCGCTGACCACCGCCAGCCCCGCCGCCATCGCCTCGAGATTGACATTGCCGAACGCTTCGGTGGCGCTGGGGTTGAGCAGCACGTCGGCGCTCGCCACCGCCTCGCCCAGAGCATCACCGGCGAGGTGGCCGGCAAAGACCGCCTTCGGCAGCAGGCGTTCGAACTCGCCCCGCGCCGGGCCGTCTCCGACCACCACCGGGCGCAGCGCCGGCAGATTGGCCCGGCGCACCGCGGCGGCGAAATCGGCGATCCCCTTCTCGCGCACCAGCCGGCCGAAGAACAGCACCACCAACTCGTCCGCACCGATCCCGTGAGCCGCTCGCCAGGCCTCGCTGCGCCGCGCGGGATTGAATTTGCCCCGATCGACCCCACGGCTCCAGACGGCAATCCGTGCCGGATCGACGCCGTCCGCCTCGAGCACCTGCGCCAGCGGCCGATTGGGCGCGAGCACCAGGTCGCAGCGGCGGTAGAACCGCTGGAGATAGCGCTCGATCATGCCGCGAACGAAGCCAAGCCCGTAGAACGCGAAATAGGTCTCGAACCGCGTGTGGAGACTGGCGACGAGCGGAATCCCGCGCCTGACGGCATAGGCCTGGGCTCGGCGGCCGAGGATGTCGGGCGCGGAGACATGGACGATGTCCGGCGCGAAGGCGTCGAGATCCCGCCGCGTCGCTGCCGGCAGCCCCAGCGCCAGGCGGTACTCGCCGCGGCCGGGGAACGGGATCGACCGCACGCCGACCAACTCGCCCGCCGGCTCGAACGCCGGATGGGACACCACCGGCGAATAGACGCGCACGACGAATCCGCACCGCTGGAGATGAGCGACGAGGCGGTTGAGCGCCTGGTTGGCGCCGTCGGCGATGCAATTGTAGTTACCCGAGAACAGCGCGACCCGCAGCGGCCGGCGCAAATCAGGCACGCACGAACGGCTCACGGGCGAGACATGCGACATCCAGTCCTCTTCCCGGGCGGCGACCGCAAATGTCGCCGACTCCTGAAACCCCACCAGGGCTTCTCTACCGCGCGAGGCCTGCCGGTGCCAAGCATTCGCGCCCGTAGATTGGAGAGCGCGGGACGAAGGGCGCCGGAGTCAGCTGTCGGCGCTCTCCTTGGCGACGAACTTGTTGAACCGGCTGCCGTCGCCGCTGTGGAGGAACGCAAGATCGTTGTCGTCGAAGATCTTGAAGAACCTGTCCCAACTGATTTCCTCCAGGCCTTCGTCCTGGTCGCCGCTCGGGTCATCGAAGTCGATGCGGATAATGCCGCCTTCGCGGCCGTTGTCGTCGGTGTCGCCAACGATCGTCGGCCTGCCGCCGCGGTCCTCGGCCCACTTGCGGATTTCATCGTGATTGGTGGTGGTGGTAGCGCTCGCCATGGGTAATCTCCTTTGCAACCGGATAACCGATTGAATGGACGGGCAATGGCCGGGTTCCACCGGGTGCGCCGAGATGCCTTCAGGCCGCCGCAGCCGTCAGCGTTCCTTCGGGAAGCGGTGCCTTGAAGTCCGCTGCCTCGCGGTGAGGGTCGAGCCAGGCAAGACACACTCGACTTGCGCGTGCCGTCGGCTATCGCGCCGCCGTGCGGGTCGTAGGCGATCGGCACAAGTTGCTGCGCGCCGCAGCGCAGCAATCGCAATCCGCCAAGCGCGCAATCCGGCCCCCTCCCCGGCCGTACGACGATGAGAATGGTAGCGCGATCAGGCGGATAGGCGAGGCCGTGCGACGGGAGGATTGATCCGCGGGCAGCGGGCGATATTCCTCATCTCGGGTCGCCCGAGAGAGGGGTGATTCGTCATGCGGGCAAGGCGGTTGAAACTGGTGGCGGCGGTGCTGCTGGCGGTGGGGGGCTCGGGCCTGGCGGCAGGCGCAGCCGGGAACGGTTTCCAGTTTACGCCACAGCCGCGATGGGACAAGGACCCGGAGACCGGCGAGCTTTGCGCGGCGGTGGCCAAGGAGTGCCCCGGGATGATCAAGAAGGGCGAAATCCAGGCCGAGATCGGCTTCGACGAGCTCTACGACGTGCGCGGCATGCTCGTCGGGCTGCGGCTGACCAAGTCGACCGGGTGTAAGCCGCTCGACGAGGAGACGCTGCTGAGCCACCGCGATTTCCGCATGGACTTCCACAGCGACGACAAACCCGACCTCGACGACATCCACGCCGAACTGGCCCCGGGCACCAACCCGGCGAGCGTGCGGATCGTCAAGGCCGACGGCACGAGCATCTCCGTCGGCTGCGACTAGGAGCGCAACGTGGCGAGGCGCTCGGCCTCGGCGGCTTCGGCGGCGCGCCGTTCGCGGCGCACTTCGTCGGCCTTGCGGCGGTCGACCTCGATCTTTTTCGCCTGGTCGGCCAGCTGACGGAACACCGCGGCCGAGCGCAGCTCGCGCTGGCGGACGTTTTCCAGCTCGGCCTCGTCGGCGGCGGCTTCGGCGGCCTTGGCGCGGGTATCGTAGAAGTCGAACGTCTGGCTCATCGGCGGCTCCTTGGCGGTGGACTTTGGCGGCTGTGGGGTGGGCTCGAGCGGTTCGCCGCAAGCCCACCCCCAACCCCTCCCGCTTGCGGGAGGGGAGAAAGGTCAGTCGGCGCGGGACAGGTTGACGGCGCTCTCCTTGCCGTTGCGGCCGCGCTCGACGTCGTAATTGAGACGCTGGTCCTTATCGAGCGTCTGCATCCCGGCCGCCTGTACGGCGGTGATGTGGACGAAGCTGTCGGCCGAGCCGTCGTCCGGCTGGATGAAGCCGTAGCCCTTGTCGGTGTTGAAGAATTTGACGGTGCCTTGTTTGGCCATCGGTGTTTCCTTTCGAGAAACGAATGCCCGGCGGCGGAATTGCCGAACGGGTGGTGCGAGGGGTCGTCTGGCGAAAGGAAGTCGTCGTCTGGTTTACGCCGGGGCCCCGTTGGAAGGGGCAAGCGGCGACAAGTCAAAAGCCGAAGTCCGTCGTTTCGTGCGACGTCAGCGCGGGGCCTGTAGCACGGACTTGGCGGATTGCCTAATCAAACGACGGCGATGCCGGACTGCGGGCCAAGTACGCAGCCCACCCCACGCCGCATCACAGCTTTTCGCCCGGCAAAGCCGCCGCCTGTCGGATCCAGTCGGCGAACTGGGTGCCGAGCTCGTCGCCCTCGTGGACCTTGAGGTAGCGGGTTTCGCCTTGCGGGGAATCGATCGGCGGCATCGGCGTCAGGCGTTTGCCGTTGTGGAAGCGCAGCTTCACGTATCTGTCGTAGCAGTGAAACGAAAGGAACCAGTCGTCCCGCGCTATGCCGTAGAACGGCGAGTTCCACTTCACCGCCTTGCATACGCCGGGCACCTCGCGCGAGACGATCGCGTCGATCCGTCGGCACATCGCGTGCTTCCACCCGCCGGGGCCGGTGGCGGGCACCGCGTCGAGAAACGCCGCGACCGGCGCCTCGCCATAGCCCTTGGCGATCTGCGGATTGCCGCCGGAGAGAATGACAGGCTGGCTCATGGGAACGGGCTTAGCAGATGACGGGCGAAATCGAAGTTGCAGCGATGGGCCGCTGCAAGCCTGAAACGGTTCGTCGCTCGGCGCGCTCGGATCATCTCTAAAGTTAATGGGGCTGGAGGAACCGTTCATCAGTCGGCCAGTTTGGCGTAAACAGGCGGGAATTCGGGGGCGTTCGGACCCAGGTACCATAGCGCATAACTTTTCCAGCAAGACGAATGAAACTCCGGCCAGCCGGGTAGCCCTTACTGTGGCGCCGGGCGATTAGTCGCGTGCGCGGAGGGCCTGGTTCACCTTCAAGGAGCAGGGTAAATGAGTATTCTTTTCAAGACGTCCACAGTCCCCTTCGCGCTAGCCGCGCTGGCGATGCCCGCGTGGGGCAGCTTGTCCGCGCAGCAGCAGGCGCCGGCCGATGACGCGTCGCCGATTACCGTGACCGGCGCGGCGCCGGCCCAGTTGACCGGGTTAACAGAGGGCCCTGAGGTCGAAGGCGTCATCTCGGCGCGCCGCGGCGACCAGATGCAGGTCACCACCGCTGCCGGGGCCCGAACCGGGATCCTGGTATCCGAGGCGACGAAGATCACCTCCAGCGGCGGCTTTCTCGGGCTCAACCACACCCAGCTCGATGCGAATTCGCTGCTCAACGGGCTGCCGGTGACGGTGAAGACGGTGCAGTGGCAGGGCGGGCTGGTGGCCAGCCAGATCAAGTTCAAGAACAGCGACCTCGAGACCGCTTCGATGATCCGCACCGGCACCGCGCAGAAATTCGGCGAGCACGATGTGGCGATCGCGCACAACGCGGCGGCGACCGCGGCGCTGCGCGATCACGTGGGCGACATCGACCAGTACGACGTCAAGGGCACGACCGACGTCTACTTCGATACCGCCAAGGCGAACCTGTCGCCCAAGGCGCAGAGCGACCTGTGCGCCGCGGCGGAGCAGGCCAAGGCGATGAACAACGCCCTGCTGCTGGTGGTCGGCTACACCGATTCGGTCGGCAGCGAGGAGTACAACCAGCGCCTCAGCGAACGGCGGACCGGCCGCGTGGTCAACTACCTGCAGCAGCATTGCGGCTGGGCGCCCTATCGCATGCTGACGCCGACGGGGATGTCCGAATCCGACCCGGCGGCAGACAACAGCACCCCGCAAGGCCGGGCGCAAAACCGCCGGGTGGCGGTGAACATCATGGTCAGCAAGGCCGTCGAAGGCTTGTGAGGCGGATCACGCTGGGCGGGTGACACATCGGGCAGGTGTCACCCGCTTCCGAACGCCGAAAACCGCACATTTCCGCGAGTTTCGGCCAGCGGGACCGGGTGACACGTCGCGGCGGGAAGCGCTCATTCCCCTCGTCCGCGCGATCGCCGTCATTTGGCACGGCCCGGCGAGTCCCAACGCTCGTCGCCATATTCGACACGGTCGATGAGGTCGTCGAGCTCGTCGGCGCAGAGATACTCCTGCCGGGGGCTGCGCGCCTCCGCCGGCGGCGCCAGGCGGTCGCGCATCGCCAGCAGGGCCACGGTCAGCCGCTCGTCGTAGCGGCGCGAAGTGTGGATCAGCTCGCCCTTGTAGAAGTGCGGCACCTCGACGCCGTTGAGCGAGCGTTCGAGCGCCGCCTGGACGAGCGCGTCGAAGGTCCGCCGGGTGGCGCATTCCCAGGCGAAGTCGAACGGCTGCCCCTTGAGGCGCGCGCGCAGCTTGTAGGCCCCCTGCCGGCTCATGCCGACGCGGCGGGCGGATTCCGCGACGCAGTGAGTCGCCGAGAGATGGCGCAGGAACGCGGCCATTTTCGGCGCCGTCCATTGCGGCGCCCCGGGCTCGTCGCGATCGGGGGTGATCGGGCTGTGGGGGAAAGCGTCGTCCTCGGACGGCGCGGCGGTGCGGATGGGGACGAGGTAGTTCATCCGGCAGGATAAGGCAGATTTCGCGCGAATAGGAAAGTTCTTTTTATGTTCCGCTCACGATTGTAGGATTTCGCCGGCGATCAGGGAGCGACGCGAAAGGGGCGGCGGCCCTTCCGAACCGCCGCCCCTGCAATCGTGGTTACGCCCGGCGCTCGGCGGCGCCGCCGGCTTAGTAGCCGCGGCCGTAGTAGCCGCCGCTGGTGTACCCGTTGCCGTAGTACCCGCTGTTGTAGCCGTTGCTGTAGCCGTTGCCGTAATAACCGCCGTTGTAGCCGTTGTTGTAGTAGCCGCGGTTGTCATAGCGGTCGTCGTCCCGGTCGTCGCGGTCGCGGTCGCCGCCGTTCCAGCCCTGCCGGTAGTAGCCGCGGCGGTCGTAGTGGCGATGGCGATACTGATAGCGCTGGTCGTAATAGCGGTGGTGGTGATGGCTCGACGAAGCGATCGCCGCGCCGAGCGCGAGGCCGATCACGCCGCCGACGATGGCGGCGCCCGTGGAATCCCCGCCGCGATGGTAGCGGTAGTAGTCCTGCGCCGAGGCCGGCGCGGCGACGGCGAGCGAGGTCGCGGCCAGCGCCGTGCCGAGGACGATTTTCCTGATGGTGTTCATGGCTATTCTCCGCTGCAGGGCGCGGGCGGCGGGATTGCCGAATCCGCTGCGAAGCATCGATGCCCTTGTGGAGGATGCGCGGTGAACGAGGTCAGTGCGGGGCTGGCAGGCTCCGTTCAGGTTTGTATGATGTTTCCTGAACGGCCTACCCCGCGGCGGCCAGGCTGTCGATGACGCGGCGAAGCTTGTCGGCGACGGCCGCCGCTTTCTCGGCGAGCGCGTCGTTGGCGATGGCCTGCATCGAGGCGACCGGATCGATCGCGGCGACTTCCACGCCCTCGCCCGATTGCTGCACCACGACGTTGCACGGCAGCATGGTGCCGACCTTGTCTTCCAGCTTGAGCGCCTCGTGCGCCAGGGTGGGGTTGCAGGCGCCGAGGATCACGTAAGGCCGGAAATCGGCGCCGATCTTGTCCTTCAGCGTCTTTTGGATGTCGATCTCGCTGATCACGCCGAACCCTTCGCCCTTGAGCGCCTCGCGCACCCGGCCGAGGACCTCGGCGAAATCGCCTTCGAGCACGGTCGAGAAATAATAGGCCATGGCTGCCTCCTTTTCCGGGCCAATCCGGCGGAGCGGGGTTCGTTCCGCGGCAGCGTGCGCCCTCGCCTGCGATGCGCTACACTGGCGCTCGAAGGAGAACGCCCATGCAAACCCGCCGCCTCGGAAGCCTCGAAGTCTCGGCCCTCGGCTATGGCTGCATGGGGCTCGATGCCGGCTACGGCCCGGCGCAGGAGTGGCAGGCGGGCGTGCGGCTGATCCGCGCCGCGTTCGAGCGCGGGGTGACGTTTTTCGACACCGCCGAGGTCTATGGCCCGTTCGCCAACGAGAAGCGCGTCGGCGAAGCGGTGGCGCCGTTTCGCGAGCAGGTGACGGTGGCGACCAAGTTCGGCTGGGAGATCGTCGACGGCCAGCGCACCGGCCGCCGCGACAGCCGGCCCGAGCATATCCGCGAGGCGGTCGACGGCAGCCTGGCGCGGCTCAAGATCGGCACGATCGACCTGCTGTACCAGCACCGGGTCGATCCGGCGGTGCCGATCGAGGACGTCGCCGGCACGGTGAGCGAGCTGATCGCCGCGGGCAAGGTGCGCGCCTGGGGCCTCAGCGAAGCGGGCCCCGAGACCATCCGCCGGGCGCACGCGGTGCATCCGGTGAGCGCGGTGCAGAGCGAGTATTCGCTGTGGACCCGCGACCCCGAACGCAACGGCGTGCTGAGCACCTGCGAGGAACTGGGGATCGGCTTCGTCCCGTTCTGCCCGCTCGGCTCCGGCTTCCTGACCGGGAAAATCGACGAAAGCACCGAACTCGCCCCCGGCGATTTCCGCGCCCTGTCGCCGCGCTTCACGCCCGAGGCGCGGGCGCACAACCGGGCCCTGGTCGAGGTGGTCCGCCGCGTCGCCGAGCGCAAGGGCGCGACCCCGGCGCAAGTCGCCCTCGCCTGGCTGCTGGCGCAGAAGCCGTGGATCGTGCCGATCCCCGGCACCACGAAACTGCACCGGCTGGAGGAGAACTTGGGCGCGGTGGATGTGGCGCTGAGCGCGGACGGACTTGCGCGAGATCGAGCAAGGCTCGGCCGCGATCGCCATCGAGGGCGCGAGCATGCCGGAGTCGGCGATGGCGATGGTGGAGCGGTGACGCCGCCAGGGCGACACCACCTTTGCGGCTGACGGCCGGGAATTTTGCCCTAATCGTCCCCTGGCGAAGGCCTAGCGGGCTTCGGCAATGGCGGCGAAGGCCGCGGCTTCGGCGGCGCGGCGTTCGGCGCGCACGATTTCGGCCTTCTTGCGGGAAGCGAGCACCTTCTTCGCCTGGGTGGCGAGGCCGCGCCAGGTCTTCTCGGCGCGCAGGGCGCGGTCGCGGACATTGACCAGATCGGCCGCCTTGGCCTCGGCCGCCGCCTCGTTGGCGCGCTGGTTGCAGAATTCGAAGGTATCCGACATGGCGGCCTCGCTAGGGGGATCGGGAAATTGGGGGAAGCGGGCGCGCCGCCGGGGCGCCGCGCCCGCTGACAGGTCAATCGGCGTTCGTCAGGTTGACCGCGCTCGACTTGCCGTTGCGACCCTGCTCGATTTCGAAGTTGAGCCGCTGGTCCTTGTTCAGCGTCTGCATCCCGGCCGCCTGAACGGCGGAGATGTGCACGAAGCTGTCGGAGCTGCCGTCGTCGGGCTGGATGAAACCGAAGCCCTTGTCGGTGTTGAAGAATTTTACGGTGCCAGTCTTGGCCATGGTGCTTCCTTTCAGAGAAACGAGTGATTGCCCGGCCGCGACAATGCGCCCAGGTCGTGCGTCAGGTCGTCAATCGAAAGGAAGTCGTCGTCTGGTTTGCGCCGGCGCCCGAAGGCGGTGAGCGGTCGTCAAAAGCCGAAGTCCGTCGCAATAGTTCGACGTCAGCACCGCGCTTGTAGCACGCGCGCCGGCGAACGCCTAATCATACCTCCGGCAAGGAGGCTTTCGGCGAACCGGGCGAAACCTGGCGGCGATGCTCTGCCAGGGCGTCGTCCAGGCCGGTGTAGCGGTAGGGTCCGACGAGGTAGTGTGTCACCGTGACCGCAACGATGCCGTCAGGGAGCCGCGGGACTGCAGGGAGGATCTGGCCCCCCTCGTTTTCCCACTCCTTTGTGCCAGCCGGTCTCTCTGCAGGCTCGTCCATCGTCAGGTTCCTTCTTTGGCCGGGAAAGCCGCCACGTCGCTTGAGAAGGGTTCGCGCTCGAGGGGCCGGGAATGGGCGGGCAGCCCATAGCGCCGCCGCTGCCCCTCGATGCGCCCCGCGTAGAGCCGAGCGATCGCGAGATAGACCTGGCGATCGGCGCCGTCTTCGGGCGAGCCGTCGGCCGCCCTCAAGGCCAGCTCGTGACGACGAAACAGTTCTTCGAGGTGCATGGTGTCGTTTCCCTGCTTGCGCGAGGCGCGCGTCAGGCGGGATGGCGACGCCGGGCGCGCCGATTCCCGGCGCCGAACGGCGTCAGCCCTGCTGGCGCTGCGGTTCCTGCTGGTTCTGTTCCTGACGGACCTGTTCCTGCTCCTGGGGCCGCAGATTGACAGCGCGGCGCTGGCCGCCGTCGCCGGTGTGGACATCGTAGCCGTAACGGTGCTCCTGCCGGGGCTGCTGCCCTTCCTGCTGCATGTCGGCCTTGCGGAACGGCAGCGCGTCGCCGCCCTGCTCGGGGACGATGGTGCCGGTGCCCTTGTCGCTGTTGTAGGACTTGATGGTGCCGAAATCGGTCATGGCGGTTTCCTTCGTTCGATGCGCAGACGGCCCGGATCGGCCGCGCTGCAGCTAAAAGGCGTAAGGGAAGGAAGTGGCGCCTCTTGAACGAGCGCCCGAGACCGTCGATCGCGACTGGTAGCTGAGCCTTAGATGGCGATGGCGCCGCCCGCCGGCAATGGGCGCGGGCTGATATATTTCGCCTGACACGAATTGTCGGGCTTTCGGCGGGGGACGGGCCTAGAGCCCCGGCGGGGCCTTCCGCCCCTATGGGAAACCGCCATGGCCAAGGGCCAGAAACGTTCGAACCGCGAAGCGCGCAAACCGAAGGCCGACAAGGGGCCGAAGAAGAACGCCGCCAACCCGACGACCAAGCCCGGCGGGCTGGGCACGGTGGAGACGATCAAGACGCGCTGACCCGGGCCGGGCGCCAGCCCGCCGCCGCGCCCCCCGCGGATGCACCGAAGCCGGCGCCGCGCGACAGCCGCGAGCTGCCGCGAGCTGCCGCGCGAGGAGCCGGCCGTCAGTCGCAGGTCACGTTGTTGGAATCGATGGCCGCGCCCGCTGCGCCACCGGCGATCGCGCCGAGAATCGTGCCGAGGGGCTTCGATCCGCCGGGCGCGATGATGGTGCCGAGCACGCCGCCGGCGATACCGCCGACGATCAGGCCGGTCGTGCCGTCGGAGCGGCGGCAGTAATAGCGCCCGTCGCGGCCCCGGTAGATGCGGTCGTTCGGGCCCAGGCGATAGGGCCGGTAGCGCGTATCGTTGCGGTAGTAGCGATCGGCGTAATAGCCGTTGTAGCGCGGATCGGGATGATTGTAGTCGTAGTGCCCGTACTGGCTGTAATAACTGCGGTCGTAATAGCCATAGGGGTTGTTGCCGTAGCCGGTGGTTTCGCATCCGGCCAGAGTGGCGACGGTGGCGGCGGCGGCGAGCGATGCAAGCATTCTTTTCATGGCCTGTCTCCAGACGTGCGCCCCGCTGTCCGGGGCGTAGCAAGCGGGTGCAGGGCCGGGACATCCGTAGACTTACGGGTTCTGACGCGAGCGGCTGTTGCCTTCCTCGTCACCCCGGCCCCCGAGCCGGGGTCCCGCTGATGCTACAGCCGCGAACAAGCGGGACCCGGATCAAGTCCGGGGTGACGCAAATGGGTTAGGTGACGACGCCGCCCCTCACCCGTGGGCCATGGCGAAGGCGTTGACGCCGTCGGAGCCGGTGGCGCCGCGGATCCGGCCCTCGTCGTCGAGCATCGCCAGCGGGCCGTGGCCGACGTAGAAGATCACCGTCTCTTCCACCGCCTGGGTCTTTTCGTGGTGCGCGCCGATCGCCTCGTAGCCGTAGTCGCCCGGCCGCGCGGTGCCGCTGGCATAGCGCAGCTCGCCCGACAGCACGATGAACTCGCCGGCCCCGAGATGGAAATGCGGCGGCACCGCCGCCCCCGCCTCGAGCTTGAGGAGCTGCGTCCACTGCCCGGTCTTCTCGCAACTGCGGAAACGTTTGATCCAGCCGCCGGGAAAGGTCGGCTGCCACTCCAGCTCGTCGCACCGAATGAGGATGTCGTTCTCGTTCATCGTGTGGGCTCCGTGGATTGGGTTTCGCCGCGCGGGAGTGTTTCACACGATGGCGCGGGGCGCCAGAGGGAGGTCCGGCGTAATTGAGGGGGCTTACTCGCCCTGTGCGCGGAACCATCCCCATCCGAGCAGAATGATTGCAATCGCTAACGTAGCGCGATCGCTGCTCGGTCTAGTGAGTGTGCCTAATTGAGCCGGGAACGGACATATGGTACGTCTTCTGCCGCCGGCTTCGCCATAAGCATCGGTCATGTCGACGTACGCAAGACGAGGTCACCAAGGCGCAATTTTGCGTCTAGCATGTAGATGTACCGCCCTCGCGCGTATTTTCGGCCATCCCGCTTCGAGCTTAACCTCTGAGCTATCAAGACGATCGCCGCACGATGCTCATCGCCGCGAGGTCGCGCACCTCTTGCGTGATCGCAGAGCAGAAGTTGTCTCTGCGTCATCGGTCAACGCGGGGATCGGGCCGGGCCGCCGTTAAGGTCGGGGTCTTCCGCCATTCCGCTGCAGAGTCTGAAGGCGGTCGGCGTGGCGGCGCGAGTGAGGCAAAACTGTCAGCGCAGCGAATACAACTGGCGTCACTAGACCGTCGGGCCGTGGATTGGCCCAAGGCGATCCAGTACTCGCTCCGACAAGAAACCGGGAGCTGGAGTGACCGACAACGACTATCTTCGTCGGTCACGACAGACCGCCGATGCCCGCCAGGCTCGTTCTCACGTCTACCGGTACGGAGGTGATCAACACGAAATCTGGCGTCTGAGGCCGCTCGAAAAGCCAGCAAACCACGGCCCATCGTCACTCGTATTCGCCGCTGTCGAAGCTGCCTACATACTTGTCGAAGTTCCTCAATAGGAAGGGTTCACGATCGACCATCAGTGGAAGCTCAAGTGTCTCGAGACCATGCACAGGGAACCCATTCACGAACAAGTACGACGTGAAATCTCGAAGTCGAAGATGCGAAGCCTTCGGAAAGAAAATTAGCGGCCGAGCGGAGAACTGATTTCGGCTCATTCTCTCCCCTTGTGCGGCCAGTTGGATGACGCGTTTACGAAGGGCCGTGTTACGACCGAAGGTTCAAGAAAACCGTGCCGAACTTTACCGGAGTTTTCGCGATCATCGCCAATCTCCAAGAGGCGACTTTCGAAGCCTTTGCGGCCAAGGTTGAGATCGCTTAGTCGGCAGATGCAGTAGCCCCTTCTCCGCGCGGCGCAGATCGTGTCGCGCCCACCAGCACCCACATAAATCTCCGACCCAACCTCCCGGAACCTCTCGCTCATCTCCGCCATGCCCGGCCTCCGCCTCCTCGGCCGCGACGAACGTCCCTACCTCCGCGTTCTGCTTCGCCGCGAAGTCCCGCACCTCTTGCGTGATCTTCATCGAGCAGAACTTGGGCCCGCACATGCTGCAGAAGTGCGCGGTCTTGGCGCCTTCGGCCGGCAGGGTCTGGTCGTGGTATTGCTCGGCGGTGTCGGGGTCGAGGCTGAGGTTGAACTGGTCGCGCCAGCGGAATTCGAAGCGGGCGTTCGGCTGAGCGCGTCGTCGCGGACCTTGGCCGCCGGGTGGCCCTTGGCGAGGTCGGCGGCGTGGGCGGCGAGCTTGTAGGTGACGACGCCGACCTTGACGTCGTCGCGGTCGGGCAGGCCGAGGTGCTCCTTGGGCGTGACGTAGCAGAGCATCGCCGTGCCGAACCAGCCGATCATCGCCGCGCCGATGCCGCTGGTGATGTGGTCGTAGCCCGGGGCGATGTCGGTGACGAGCGGCCCGAGGGTGTAGAACGGCGCCTCGCCGCAGGCCTCCAGCTGCTTGTCCATGTTGGCCTTGATCTTGTGCATCGGCACGTGGCCGGGGCCCTCGATCATCACCTGCACGTCCTGCGCCCAGGCGCGCTGGTCAGCTCGCCGAGGGTGTAGAGCTCGGCGAACTGGGCCTCGTCGTTGGCGTCGGCGATACGAGCCGGGGCGCAGGCCGTCGCCCAGCGAATAGGCGATGTCGTAGGCCTTCATGATCTCGCTGATCTCGTCGAAGCGTTCGTAGAGGAACGATTCCTTGTGATGCGCGAGGCACCACTTGGCCATGATCGAGCCGCCGCGGCTGACGATGCCGGTGACGCGTTTGGCGGTCATCGGGATGTACGGCAGGCGCACGCCGGCGTGGATGGTGAAGTAGTCGACGCCCTGCTCGGCCTGCTCGATCAGCGTGTCGCGGAAGATTTCCCAGGTGAGGTCTTCGGCGACGCCGCCGACTTTCTCGAGCGCCTGGTAGATCGGCACGGTGCCGATCGGCACGGGGCTGTTGCGGATGATCCATTCGCGGGTGTCGTGGATGTTGCGCCCGGTGGAAAGGTCCATCACCGTGTCGGCGCCCCAGCGGATCGCCCAGACCATCTTGTCGACTTCGCTGGCGACGTCGCTGGCGACGGCGGAGTTGCCGATGTTGGCGTTGATCTTGACGAGGAAGTTGCGGCCGATCGCCATCGGCTCGGCTTCGGGGTGGTTGACGTTGGAGGGGATGATCGCGCGGCCGCGGGCGACCTCGTCGCGGACGAATTCGGGGGTGACGTGGTCGGGGATCGACGGCGCCCCAGTCTTGCCCGTCGCGCTCCTGGCGCGCAGCGCTTCGCGGCCGAGGTTCTCGCGCTCGGCGACGTATTCCATCTCCGGCGTGATGATGCCGCGGCGGGCGTAGTGCATCTGGCTGATGTTGCGCGCCGGCCTTCGCGCGCAGGACGCGGCGGGCGACGTTGGGGAACGCCGGCACGCCGCCCGAGCGGTCCGGGCCGAGCTGGCCGTTGTCCTCCGGGCGGATTTCGCGCGGCGGCGTATTCCTCGACGTCGCCGCGGGCGAGCTGCCATTCGCGGCGCAGCAAGGGCAGGCCGGCCTGGATGTCGATCGTCGCCTCGGGGTCGGTATAGGGGCCGGAGGTGTCATACACCCGCACCGGCGGCTCGCCGCTCGACGGCTCGAGCGCGATCTCGCGCATCGCCACCCGACGCGGGCCGACGTGGATCTTCTTCGAGCCGCGAATGGGCCCGGTGGTGACGCCGATTTCGAGGTGGGAATTGATGTCGGCCATGGGTGCGCTCCTTGCGGGGAGAGAGTGGGAGCGCGGAGCGCTCCACCACTCCCTCCGCCCGTGCTAACGGGGTCAGGTTCGACGGGTCGCGTGGAGCCTACCCACGCCTCTCAGCCCAAAGTCCGCAGACAGCTGGCTCCCCGGGGATGAGTCGGACCCTAGGCGCAACGCACGGGGACTTAAAGAGGGCAATCCAACCCGCTACAGCGGGCCGATGTGCAATCTCTACCGCATGGAACGGGCGCCGGACGCCATCGTGGCGTTCGCCCGCTCGCTCGGCCAGACGGTCGCCTTTCCCGAAGGCGTGCCCAACTTCCAGCCGCGCGACGTCAGGATCACCGAGCGCGCGCCGATCCTGCGCCGCAGCGAGGGCCTCGAACTGGTCGATCGCCGCTGGAGCTGGCCCGCGCCGACCGGGAAACCGGTGTTCAACTTCCGCGGCGAGGGCCGCCGGTTCGATCCCGCGGAACGGTGCGTGATCCTCGCCGACGGCTTCTACGAGTTCACGGCGCCGGACGACCCGAAGGTGAGGAAGAAGGACCGGTGGCTGTTCACCTGGCCCGGGCACGAGTGGTTCGGGATCGCCGGCCTCTGGCGCAACGACCCCAGCGTCGGCGAAGCCTGGACCATGCTGACGTGCGAACCCAGGACCGGACGTGGCGCCCTATCACAACCGGCAGGTCGTGCTGCTAAGTCCGGAGGATTGTTTTGCCTGGCTGGCGCCGACCGCGCTTGCGTCCGACTTCGTGAAGCCGCTGCCGCAAGGATCGTTGGCCGTCAGCGCAGCCTAGCTTCTTAGGCGCGGTCGGTGATGCGGATGTCGCAGCGTGAGGGCCGAGCGGGCGGCGGTTCAGCCTTGCGGCGGCGCCGGCGGACCGCCCTGCATGAACACCGACTGGGTATCGATCTTGCCGTCGCGGATGACGAATTCCTCGGTCGCCTTGACCGGGCCCATGTGCCAGCTGACGAAGCCGACGTTGCCTTCCTGCCAGACCTTGTCGACCGTCATCTTCGGCGGCCCTCCGGCGGGCGGCGCGGCGCCTTCGGGGCCGGGCGCGCCGGAACTCGGCGGCGCGGCGCGGCCGCCGCCGAACATGCTCTCGTAGAACTTGCGGATGGCGGCCTTGCCCTCCATCGCCCGGCCGTTCTGCAGTACCACCGCGTCGTCGGCGTAATCGGCCATCAGCGCGTCGATGTTTCCGCCCGAGCTGACGTGGCGCTGGACGATCTCGGCCGGCGAGGAGCCGGCGGCATGAGCCGCGCCGGCGGCGAACACGAAGGTGGCGGCGGCCACGGCGATCTTCGGCATCGTTGATTCTCCCAATCGTTCGCTAAGCAAACCGTTCGGATGGCAACCTAGTCGCGCCCATACCCGCGCTGACAACGCTATTTCTTGTCGTTGGCCAGCATTTCCCGGTTTCTTTGCCGTTCCTTCCGTTGCTCGCGCTCCTCGTCCTCTTGCTGCTCCTGCCGCCGTTTCCGCTCCCGCTCCTCCCGCTCCATTTCGCGCCATGGCGCATAGTCTGCGCCGCCGAGCTTGCGGGCGAGAGGTGTCGCGGTAATCCCGTGCGCCACGATGGAGACGCAGATCGCCAGGCTGGCCGTCGGCCACAGCCAGGCGAGGCCGGTGCGGTCGGAGGACAGCAGCGTGTAATAGATCGCCGCCACCCCGACCGGTCCGAACCAGCCGATGAACCATTGTTCCCTGCGCGCGAGATTGCGATCGAAGCCGCGGAACAGCAGCCACCAGGGGAGCCTACGGAAGGCGAGCAGCAAGATCACGAACAGCACGCCATGCCAGCCGAGCCGGCCCCACTGCGCCCACGGCAGCATCGCCCCGAACAGCACGAAAACCGGCAAGTCGAAAAATCGGGCGATGCTGCCCTGCACCTCGGCTTGCCGGGTTTCGATGTCGGCGGTCTTGCGGTTGAACATCAGCCCGGCGGCGAAAACGGCGAGAATGCCATCGCCGCCGAGCAGCTTGACCGAGGTGAGCACCGTCAGCGCGAGGGCGACGCCGATCGCCAGCATCGGCTGCTTTTCGGCGGTCGGCTTGGCCCTGATCCAGACGAACATCCGGCCGGCGAGGTAGCCCGCCAGCAGTCCAAAAAGCACTCCGCCGAGAACTTGCCACAGCACCACGTCGGCCAGCCAACGCCACAGCGCTTCCCCGGCCGGCCTGGTCAGCAACAGGACACAAAGCAGCACGAACGGCAGACCGAGGCCGTCGTTGGCGCCGCTTTCGGCCGAGATCATCCGCCGCACTTCGGACCTGGCGTTGCGTTGCGCGATCGTCCCGCCGACCACGGCGGTGGCGACGACCGGATCGGTCGGCGCGAGGATCGCCCCGACGAGCAGCGCCGGGACCAGCGCCAGCCCCAGCGTCAAGGCGGCCAGCCCGGCGCCCGTGAGCCACATCAGCGGCATCCCGATCAGCAGCACCGCGGCGAGCTTGCGGCGATTTTCGGCGAACCAGTCGTTCGGGAGCCGCAGGGCGACGCCCATCACCGCGATGCCGATCGTCAGCCAGGCCGTCTCGTGCAAGAGGTCGAACCCGGCGTCGCCGAGGGGTTTGTGGAACAGGGCCGTCAGCAGCGGCCTTGCCGCCGCTCCGACGCCCATGCACAGCGTCGCCTCCGAGACCCACCAGCGATTGGTCACGAAACCCGCCAGCAGACTGAGCACGAGGACCGTGGCGGATGCGATCAGCAGGACGATATCGAGTTGAATGTGGGCGAACTCCTGTCGCGAACGGCTCCCTCGAAAGACGTTGCCGAACCGCGGCCGGTTCCCGCGAGGCTGGCGGCGCAGCGCGTGCTGCGATAACGCCGGCGGATGCTCGAGCTCTACCACCACGGCTCGTCCGTCTGCGCCGCCAAGGTGCGCCTGGCGCTGGCCGAAAAGGGCGTCGCGTGGCAGGGGCGTTACGTCGACATCCTCGCCGGCGAGCAGTTCGCGCCCGAATTCCTCGCCCTCAACCCGAAGGCGGCGGTGCCGGTGCTGGTCCACGACGGCGCGGTGCTGACCGAGTCGACGGTGATCTGCGAATATGTCGACGAGGCCTTGACCGGCCCGCCGCTCGCCCCCGCCGATCCGCTCGGCCGCGCGCGAATGCGGTTGTGGACCAAGCGCGTCGACGAGGAAGTCCACCCGGCGACCCGCCCGCTGACGTACGTCGCCACTCACCGCCACGCGATTCTCGCCCGCGGCGAGGCGGCGGTCGAGGAGCACATCGCCAGCGATCCCAATCCGGCCTGGCGCGAGCGCAAGCGCAGCTGGATCCTCCAGGGCTTCGCCGCGCCCGACGTGACCCAGGCGCTCGGCGCGTTCTCACGGCTGCTGGCGGAGATGGACGCGGCGCTTGCCGGAAGCGAATGGCTCGCCGGCGATGGCTGGACACTCGCCGACGGCGCGCTGACGCCTTATGCCAACCGGCTCGAGATGCTCGGCATGAGCGAGATGTGGGCCGACAAGCCGAACGTCGCCCGCTGGTTCGCCGCGGTGAAGGCGCGAGCGAGCTTCGAGCCCGCCCTGTTCCGCTGGCTGCCAATCGAGCTGCGCGAGCGGATGCTCGCCGACGGACGTCGCGCATGGCCGGAATATGCGCGAATACTCGCAACGCATTAGGCGTCCATCCAGTCGCGTTACGCGGCCGCCACGTCCCGGATGACCGCGATGTGATAACCCCTATCGGGCTGCGTGCCCGGCGCGCTGGCGATCGCGCGCCGGGTCGCTACAGCCGCGAGATCGCGGCGATCAGGGCGGCAAAACCGAAGACCACCGAGACACCGGCCCAGAATCCTAGGGCTTCGCCAAACAGGCGGCGTGCAAGGGCGAGGAACCGGTCGCCGGCGGCGAGGATCAGCATTCCTTCGACGACGGCCACGCCGCCGAGCACGTTGACCACGATCGCCAGCCAATCACCGTCGCGCCACGGGCAAGCCAGGTAGATCGCCGCGCCGATCGCGAGGCAGGCGAAGCCGGTGAGGAACCGCGCACCCGGGCTGCGCTCGAAGTCGTCCATCATCGCCGCCCAGCTCCCCGGACGGCGAATCTCGCCGACGCCGCTGGCGAGCGAACAGAGGCCCAGGAAGAAGGCAATCCAGGCGGGGAGGTCGGCGGACTGGGTCCATGGCGGATTTCCTTGCAGGAGGGGCGAGGCTAGCGGTGGCCCCGTCCGCTGTCCACGCGCAGGGCCGGCCAGGCGGAACGGGCCGCATGGGAAACGGTTGTGAGCGCGTGCCCCAGTCCCATCCCGATAGCCTCGACGAACGCCGCGCGTTTCATCGCGAGCTGCGCTCGGTGGCGCGCATCCTGCGCCTGACCGGGCTCGCGTTCGCCCTGCTCGGCACGGTCGGGCTGCTGCTCGGGTACCGGGCGGGCGCGTGGTGGATGGCGCCGTCGTGGTTCCTGCTGCTCGTCGGCGCGGTGCTGATCGCGGCCGGCGCCATCCGTCGCGTGCGCCACGCGCGCAAGCCGCCAAGCGAGAGGTAGGCCCGCGCTAAAACGTGTATCCTAGTCCGATCGCGCCGAGGAACTGATTCGGGCTGCCGCGCAAGCTGGTGAGCGGTGAACGCCGGGCATCGCCGAGCATGCGGCTGTAGCCGCCGACGGCGAAAATCGCCGGACCGCCGTTGGTCAGGTCGCCATCGAGGTCGAACGCGACGAGAAGGTTCGTGCCGACCTTGTCGAAGCCGCTCCTGGCGTGGAACACCGGCAAGCCGCTGGCGGCCGCGCCGGCGGCCGTGACCGAGTAGTAGTAGTCCGCGAATTTGCCATCGCCGTATTCGGCGCTGGCCGACCAGCTGGCGAGGATTCCGCGGCTGAGCGGCGTCGTGTAGCTGACCATCGGGTCGACCACCATGCCCTTGTGCGCCCCGGCGACATCCCACAGCACGTCGGTGGTGAAGGTCAGCGTGTCGTAGGGGTCGAGCACGTGGGGGAAGCTGACGCCGACCGTCGGGCCGATCTCGACCGCCGTCGAGAGCTTGCCGAGCCTGTTGACCACCGGGTCGTGGGTATCGCGCGTGCGGTCGAGCCGCACCTTCCCGGCGAGGCCGAGGTTGAAGCCGGGCCCGTTCGCCGGGTCGGGAACGAAGTCGAGCGCCACGCCGCCGGCCCGCGGGTCGATGCCGACGCCCTTGATCGAGCCTTGCACCAGCGGCACGGGAAAGACGACGTAGTCGTTCGAGCCGGCGTAGCTCGGCCCGTAACCGGCGCCGAGGCCGACGGCGAGATAGTCACCCGAGAACACGCCTTGCCCGTTGCTGCCCGCATCCTGAGCCGCGGCGGGCGCGGCCGCGCCCAAGACGAGAGCGCCCATCCAGGGAAAGATCAGCCTGTTCATGAACCCCTGCTTGGCATGCGGCTCAAACGTGACGCATTCCGGAGAGTTCCTAAGGCGGATGGCGCCGGTCAGGCGCCTGCCTGCCACTGGCGGATCGCCTCGATCGGCCAGAACAGCATGATCACGTTGAGCGTCAGGTTGTCGCGGATCACGTAAAGCGTCAGCAGCTCGAAGCCGATGCCCAGCGCCAGGCTGGCCCACCACGGCAGGCGGGAGGCGACGAGGAAGCCGAGGATCATACAGCCGATGTCGCCCATCGAATTGAGCACGCTGTCGCCGCTGTAGCCGAAGCTGACCGTCACCGCGCGATAGCGGTCGATCACCATCGGCGTGTTCTCGGTCACTTCCCACGCCGCCTCGACGAACGTGGCGATCGGCAGCGCGAAGCGCGCCGGACGGCCGCCGAACAGCTTCCATTTGCGCCACAGCAGCCAGGCGACGAAATACATGATGAGGCCATGGATGAAGTGGCTTAGCGAATACCAGTCGGTCAGTTGCTGCGAGTTCTCGGCGGACTGGACCACGCCGTGCCACAGCTTGACCGTGCCGCAGGTGCAGATCGGCACGCGGCCCATCGCGAGCTCGATCGCCGCGGTAGCGACGACGATCGCAAAGGTCGCGAATACCGCGCGGCTGTTCGGCAGCAGCGAGCGTGCGCCGTTGCCGCCATATCGCCTCCCTGCCCGGTCCATTGCCTGTGGATGCAACGCCGCCCGGCCGGTTGGCAAGCGACACGGTTTGCAGGCCTCGCCCCAAGGGCTAAGGCTTCGCTCGATGAGCGGGCGCGATTGCGATGTGGCGATTGTCGGCGGCGGGCTCGCCGGGGGGCTGATTGCGCTGGCGCTGGCGCAAGCTCGGCCGGAGACGACTGTGCGCGTGATCGAGGCCGGGCCGGCGCTGGGCGGCCATCACCGCTGGAGCTGGTTTGCCAGCGATCTTTCGCCCGACGGCAAGGCGCTGATGGCGCGGTTTCGGATCACGCGGTGGGACGACGGCTATGACGTACACTTTCCGGGTTTCAGGCGCCATCTGCCGACGCCCTACCAGTCGCTGTCCTCGGACGAGTTCGCGGTCGCGCTGGAGAGCCTGTTGCCCGAGGGCGCGATCCTGACGAACGCTCCGGCTGCGGCGTTCGATGCCGGCGGCGTGACCCTCGCCGGCGGAGAGCGGATCGGCGCCGGCGCGGTGATCGACTGCCGGGGGTTCGCCCCGACACCGCACCTGTCGGGCGGGTGGCAGGTATTCCTCGGCCGGCATTTGCGCACCGACAGTCCGCATGGCTTAACGCGGCCGCTGATCATGGACGCCACCGTGGGGCAGGCGGACCGGTTTCGGTTCGCCTATGCCTTGCCGCTGAACGAGCGCGAGCTGCTGCTGGAGGATACTTACTATCAGCTCGAGCCCACACTCGATCTCGAGACGCTCGAGCGCCGCCTCGACCGGTATGCCGGGCGCAGGCGCTGGGCAGGCGAGGTTCTCGACACCGAAACGGGCGTGTTGCCGGTGATCACCGGCGGCGACTTCGCGGCGTGGCAGGCGCGAGCGGCGGACCGAGGGAGTCGCCCGCGCCGGCGCCCAGGCCGGGTTCCTGCATCCGCTGACCAGCTACACCTTGCCGGCCGCGGTGGAGACCGCCCTTGCCGTCGCGCGTGAAAGCGAGTTGAGCGGCGCCCATCTCGCCGCGATGCTCGAAGCGCGGGCGCGGGCGCACTGGGACGCGACCCGCTTCTATCGCCGGCTCGGATCGATGCTGTTCGGCGCCGCGCGGCCAAGCCGGCGCTGGCGGGTGTTCGCCCGCTTCTACCACCTGCCGGTGCCGCTGATCGA
This sequence comes from uncultured Alphaproteobacteria bacterium, assembly GCA_963811255.1. Taxonomy (GTDB): domain Bacteria; phylum Pseudomonadota; class Alphaproteobacteria; order Sphingomonadales; family Sphingomonadaceae; genus Croceibacterium_B. Next base: position 74,892 of record CAWEQI010000001.1, read on the forward strand.
ACGCTTCTATGCGGCGCGCTCGACCCGCGCCGACCGGGTGCGGATCCTGTGCGGAAAGCCGCCGGTGCCGGCGATAAGGGCGCTGCGGGCGCTCGCCACGTCCCGGCCGCCGCTCAAGGAAGCCGCATGACCGCCGAGGGCAAGCGCGCGTGTGTGATCGGCGCCGGGTTCGGCGGGCTGGCGCTGGCAATCCGGCTGCAATCGGCGGGGGTACAGACGACCGTCGTCGAGGCGCGCGATCAGCCCGGCGGGCGCGCCTATCACTGGCGCAAGGACGGCTTCACCTTCGACGCCGGCCCGACGGTGATCACCGACCCCGCGGCCTTGCGCGAACTGTGGCAGATGACCGGGCACGACATGGCCGCGGACGTCGAGCTGATGCCGGTGACTCCGTTCTATCGCCTCAACTGGCCCGACGGCACGCTGTTCGACTATTCGAACGACGACGGCGAGCTGAAGCGGCAGATCGCCCGTCTCGATCCAGCCGACATCGCCGGCTACGACGCGTTCCTTGACTATTCGGCCGCAGTCTATGAGGAGGGTTACCGCAAGCTCGGCACGGTGCCGTTCCTCGATGTCGTGAGCATGGTGGAGGCAGGGCCCGCGCTGGCCAAGAACCAGGCCTGGCGCTCGGTGTATCAGGTCGTCTCGAAATACATCCGCAACGACAAGCTGCGCCAGGCATTCAGCTTCCACACGCTGCTGGTCGGCGGCAATCCACTGACCACCAGCGCGATCTACGCGCTGATCCACACACTCGAACGCGACGGGGGCGTGTGGTGGCCGCGCGGCGGGACCAACCGGCTGATCGCCGGCATGGTGCGCCAGTTCGAGCGCCTCGGCGGCACGCTGCGGCTCGGCGATCCCGTCGTCCAGGTCCACACGCTCGGCACTCGAGTTACCGAGGTGGAGACGCGCGGCGGCTGGCGCGAGCGGTTCCACGTCGTCGCCAGCAACGCCGACGTGGTCCACACTTACCGCGACCTGCTCGGGCACAATCACCGCGGGCGCCAGATGGGCCGCAAGCTGGCCAGGAAGCGCTTCAGCCCGGGCGTGTTCGTGGTCCATTTCGGGGTCGAGGGCAGCTGGCCGGGCATCCCGCACCATACGATCCTGTTCGGCCCGCGGTACGAGGAACTGCTGACCGACATCTACGACCACGGCGTGCTGCCGGGCGATTTCTCGATCTATCTCCACCACCCGACGGTGACCGACCCGAGCCTGGCGCCCGAAGGCAAAAGCACGTTCTATGCTCTCGTTCCGGTCGCCCATCTCGGCAAGCTGGCGGTCGACTGGGACGAGGTCGGCCCGGTGCTCGAACGGCGTGTGCTCGCCGAGGTCTCGCGCCGGCTGATTCCCGACCTCGCCGATCGGATCGTGACCAAGTTCCACTACGGCCCGCGCGACTTCGCGACCGATCTCAACGCCCACCTCGGCAGCGCCTTCTCGCTCGAACCGATCCTGACCCAGAGCGCCTGGTTCCGCCCCCACAACCGCGACGACACGATCGGCAATCTCTATCTCGTCGGCGCGGGAACCCACCCCGGCGCCGGCATCCCCGGGGTCGTCGCCGGCGCCAAGGCCACCGCCACGCTGATGCTGCAGGATCTGGCCCAATGAAGCGCCTGGCGGTCTATTGCGGGTCGGCCACGCCCAAAGACCCGCGCTATGTCGCGCTCGCCGGCGAGGTGGGCGAGGAATTGGCGCGGCGCGGGATCGGCGTGGTCTACGGCGGCGGGAAGCTCGGGCTGATGGGGGCGCTGGCCGATGCGGCTCTGGGCGTCGGCGGCGAGGTGATCGGGGTGATCCCCGAGGCGATGATCGAGGCCGAGGTCGCCAACCTCGCCTGCACCGAACTGCGGGTGGTCGCGACCATGCACCAGCGCAAGCAGGCCTTCACCGACCTCGTCGACGGGTTTCTCACCCTGCCCGGCGGCGTCGGCACGATGGACGAGTTGTGGGAAGCGGTCAGCTGGGCCCAGCTCGGGTATCACGCCAAACCGATCGGACTGCTCAACGCCTTCGGCTTCTACGACGGGCTGATCGCGTTCTTCGGCCACATGATCGACGCCGGCTTCGTCCGCCCGGCACATGCCGGCATCATCATAGCTGAATCCGAGATTGGCGCGTTGCTCCAGCGGATGGAAAGCTATCAACCGCACCGGCCGATCTTCCGCATGAAGGCGGACGAGCTGTGAAGCCGCCGCGCCCATTTCGCCCGCGACCGCTCGCGCCCTCGCGCATCCTGCGCGACACGCCGCGCCAGGTCGGCGGCGGGCGCGATCGAGACGAGCTGGTCGAGCTGGCCCGGCAATCGATCATCGAGGGAAGCAAGAGCTTCGCCCTCGCCAGCCGCTTGTTCGACAAGCCGACCCGCGAGAAGGCGTGGCTGCTCTACGCCTGGTGCCGGCGCTGCGACGACATCGCCGACGGGCAGGACCACGGGGGCACGCTCAAGCTCAACGAGCAGACGGCACAGCACCGGATCGACGCAATCCGCATCCTCACCCGCCGCGCTCTCGAGGGCCAGCCAACCGCCGAAGTGGCCTTCGACGCGCTCGGCCAGGTCGCGGTCGAGGCGCGGCTCAGCGAAGAGATGGCCAATGACGTGATCGACGGCTTTGCGCTCGACGCCGCCGGCTGGCGACCGAGGACCGAGGGCGACCTGATGCGCTATTGTTTCCACGTCGCCGGGGCCGTGGGCGTGATGATGGCGCGGATCATGGGCGTGCCGGCGGAGGATCACGACACGCTCGACCGCGCCTGCGACCTTGGGCTCGCCTTCCAGCTCGCCAACATCGCCCGCGACGTGTGGGAGGACGATGCCGCCGGGCGCTGTTACCTGCCGCTCGAGTGGCTCGCCGAAGCGGACATCCCGCCGGGCCAGCCCATGAAGCCCGAGTACCGCGACGCGCTGGTGGCGCTCGTCGGGCGTGTGCTCGACCTCGCCGAGGCGCACGAGGCCGCCGCGCGCTGGGGCGCCAACCGGCTGCGCTTCCGCCAGCGCTGGGCGGTGCTGGCCGCGGCGAACATCTACGGCGCGATCGGCCGCCGCGTGCGCGAACTCGGCCCTGAAGCATGGGACCACCGCGTCACCGTGGCCCGCCGCGCCAAGCTGCGGTTCGCCTGGCAAGGCTTGCGGGACACCTTCCGACGAACTCCGCAGCCCGAGCCGATGCCGCGCTGGACCCGCGGCGAGCTGATGGCGATGGCCCGCATGGCCGGCCCGATCGCGCCAATGCCGCAGACGCCGCTGCCGGACGAGGAGGCGTGAGCCCGCTCGCCATGCCGCGCGACATCCGGCTAACCGGTTTCGAATGATACGAAGCCTGCTCATCGCCAACCGCGGGGAAATCGCCTGCCGTGTGATCCGCACCGCCCGGGCGATGGGGATGCGCACGGTGGCGGTCTATTCCGACGCCGACCGGCACGCGCTGCACGTTCGGCAGGCGGACGAGGCGGTGCCTATCGGCCCCTCGCCGGCGACCGAGAGCTACTTGCGCGGGGACCGGATCATCGCGGCGGCGAAGGACCACCGGTGCCGAGGCGATCCACCCCGGCTACGGCTTCCTGAGCGAGAATGCCGAGTTCGCGCAAGCGGTGATCGATGCCGGACTGGTGTGGGTCGGCCCCTCGCCCGCCAGCATCCGCGCGATGGGGCTGAAGGATGCGGCCAAGAAGCTGATGCAGGCCGCCGGGGTGCCGGTGACGCCCGGCTACATGGGCGAGGACCAGTCGCCCGAGCGGCTGCAAGAAGGAAGCCGATTCAATCGGTTATCCGGTATTCATAAAAGCCGTCGCAGGTGGCGGCGGCAAGGGGATGAGGAAGGTCGACGCGCCGGAGGATTTCCTCGCCGCGCTCGAATCCTGTAAACGTGAAGCCAACTCGAGCTTCGGCAATTCCGAAGTCCTGCTCGAGAAATGGATCACCTCCCCGCGGCACATCGAGGTCCAGGTGTTCGGCGACAGCCACGGCAACGTCGTCCACTTGTTCGAGCGCGATTGCAGCCTCCAGCGGCGCCATCAGAAGGTGATCGAGGAGGCCCCCGCGCCCGGCATGGACGCGGCCACCCGCGAGGCGATCTGCGCCGCTGCGGTGCGCGCGGCCAGGGCGGTCGATTACGTCAACGCCGGCACCATCGAGTTCATCGCCGACGCCAGCGAGGGCCTGCGCGCCGACCGCGTGTTCTTCATGGAAATGAACACCCGCCTGCAAGTCGAGCACCCGGTGACCGAAGAGATCACCGGCGTCGACCTGGTCGAATGGCAATTGCGCGTCGCCAGCGGCGAGCCGCTGCCGCTGAAGCAGGAGGAGCTGAGCATCAACGGCCATGCCATCGAGGCGCGGCTCTATGCCGAGGACCCGGCGAAGGGGTTTTTGCCGAGCACGGGGACGCCTCAAGTATTTTCGTCTGCCCTACCGCTCTCCGAAGTCGGAAGCAACGCAACGAAACCGGCGTCGAGCAAGGAAGCGACGGTCTCGCCATTTTACGATCCGATGCTCGCGAAGCTCGTCGTGCATCGGAGAGACCCGACGACGCCGCCGATCGAAGGCCTCCGTACTCGTGACCAGCGATGTCGTTTGCTGGCCTGTGAAGTGCAACGCGGGCTTCCTAAACCTGCTGCTGTACGATGAGGATTTTCGAAGCCGGGAGGATGGATACCGGACTTATCGCTGCGAAGCTCGACGACTTCATTCCGGACGAAGCTCCGTCCGATCGCGTCCTGCAGTCCGTTGCCCATATGGTCATCGATGAGACCAAAGGCGGGAAGCCCGAAGATATTCGGCAGACCTATCTGGCGACCGATCCGGGGCCGTGGTCGCAACTTGGGCTTCAGGCGTGAACCGCGAACCAAAGAAGCCCACGGTCGAACTTGCCCAAGGCACGCGACTTATGTGGTGCCGTTCGAAGAGATATCCATCAATGCAGGCCTGCGTGGGTCGAGAAAACGCCTGATGGCTATCTCGTCGATGAAGACGGTGTGACGTTCATGCTGACGCCGGCACGTCATGACGCGGCCGGCACCTCCGCCCACGACGGCGACATCCTCGCGCCGATGCCGGGCAAGGTGATCGCGGTCGATGTCGCCGAGGGCCAGGCGGTCGAAGCCGGTCAGCGGCTGCTGGTGCTCGAGGCGATGAAGATGGAGCACGCGCTCACCGCGCCGTTCGCCGGGACCGTCGCCGAGCTGGCGGCGCGCGAAGGCAGCAGGTGCCAGGTCGAGGCGCTGCTGGCGCGGGTGGTGAAGGCGGAGGACAAATGACGTTTCCGCATTCCAGTCCCCTGAGCTTGTCGAAGGGCAGTCCTCCTTTGAGCGCGGCGCAGAAGAGGCGGTCCTTCGACAGCTCGACGACGGTTCAGTAGCCGTGCTGCTGACCAATGCACCTCACCAGCGCCACCCCCGGCCCACCCGGCGCGTTGAGGCGGCGGAACAGGCGGCCCTTCTCGCTGTACAGCACCAGCGCCAGCGCCAGGCTCGAGCAGATCAGCAGCGCGTAGGCGAACGGCTTCGCGGTGCCGTCGTAGGCCTGGCCGATGACGATCCCGACCAGCGCCGCGCCGAACATCCGAAAGAAGGTCTGCACGCTTGAGGCCGCCCCGGCGATGCGCGCGAACGGCTGCATCGCGATTGAGCTGAAGTTGGCGCCGAGGAACCCTAGCAGCGCGAGGTTCGTCGCCATCAGCGGCAGGAACCAGGCGAGCTGGCCGTCGCGGTGGGTCGCGGCCCACACCTGGCCGGCGCTGACCGCGATGAACACGATCACCCCGGTGTGCGACACCCGCCGCGCGCCGAAGCGCTCGACGATGCGGCTGTTGACGATATTCGACACCGCCATCATCGCCGCCGTCCCGCCGAACACCACCGGGAACCAGCGCCCCGCGCCGAAGTGCTCGCCGATCAGTTGCTGCGCACTGTTCACATAGCCGAACACGCCGCCCATCACCAGCGCGCTGCCGAGCACGTAACCGATCGAGGCGCGGTTCAGCAGCGCCACGCGCATATTGCCGGCGATGGTCCGCAGGTGGATGTGCTGGCGGTGCTCGGGCGCGAGCGTCTCGGGCAGCCGAGTCCAGGTCCACAGCGCGACGAGGCCGGCGAGGCACGCCAGGCTGACGAAAATCCACCGCCACCCGGCGATCAGCAGCACGGTCTGCCCCAGGCTTGGCGCGATCACCGGCACGGTGATGAACACCGCCGAGACGTTGCTCATCGTCCGCGCCATCTTGTCGCCTTCGAACTGGTCGCGGATGATCGCCGTCGGCGCGACCATCAGTCCGGCACACAGCAAGCCCTGAAGGCCCCGCGCGACCAGCAGCAGATAGAAATTGTCCACCGTGGCGACGATCAGCGAGAACAGCGCATAGGCGCCGAGCGCGACCATGATGATCGGCTTCCTCCCGAAGCGGTCGGCGAACGAGCCGGGCAGCAGGCAGCCGATGCCGTTCGCCAAGAGGTACACGCCGACGATCAGCTGGCGCTGGTTACCGCTCGCCGCGCCAAGCTCGCGAGCGATGTCGTCGAGCGCCGGCAGCATGCCGTCGATGCAAAGCGCGTTGAGGCTCATCAGCAGCGCGATGAGCACGATCAGCTCGCGCTGGCCGAGGGTCTTCGGATGGTAAAGGGCGGAACTGGCGGTCATGGGAGCGCCGCCCCTAGACCCATGTTGCAGTGCAGCACAAGCCTTTCTCCCCTCCCGCTTGCGGGAGAGGGATTGTAGGATGCGCCGATGGACGAGGACCAGCCCGCTCCCGGCCTGCGCAAGATCATCCATGTCGACATGGATGCGTTCTTCGCCAGCGTCGAGCAGCGCGACAATCCGGAGTTGCGCGGCAAGCCGGTCGCGGTCGGCGGGTCGAGCGGACGCGGAGTGGTCGCGGCGGCGAGCTACGAATCGCGCAAGTTCGGGGTGAGGAGTGCGATGCCCTCGCTCACCGCCAAGCGTCTGTGCCCCGACCTGATCTTCTGCAAGCCCCGGTTCGAGCGCTACCGGGAGGTCAGCCAGCAAGTCCGCGAAATCTTCCGCCACTATACCCCGCACGTCGAGCCGCTGAGCCTCGACGAAGCCTATCTCGACGTCACCGACGACATCCACGGGATCGGCAGCGCCACGCGCATCGCCGAGCTGATCCGCGCCCGCATCCGCGAGGAAACGCAGCTCACCGCCAGCGCCGGCGTCTCCTACAACAAGTTCCTCGCCAAGCTCGCCAGCGACCAGAACAAGCCCGACGGCCTGTGCGTAATCCGCCCCGGCCAGGGCGCGGCCTTCGTCGCCGGGCTGCCGGTGCGGCGGTTCCACGGCGTCGGCCCGCGTGGGGCGGAGAAGATGGCCAAGCTCGGCATCGAGACCGGCGCCGACCTCGCGGCGAAGGACATCGCCTGGCTGCGCGCCAATTTCGGCAGCTTCGCCGATTACCTCTATCGCGCGGCGCGCGGGATCGACTTGCGCCCGGTGAGCGCCAACCGTCCGCGCAAGTCGCTCGGCGGTGAGCGGACGTTCAACGACGACATCTCCAGCGGCCCGGCCCTGCGCTCCGCGCTCGACGACATTATCGAGATCGTCTGGGACCGGATCGCCGAGCATGAGACCCGCGGCCGCACGGTGACGCTCAAGCTCAAGTTCACCGATTTCCAGATCATGACCCGGGCAAAGTCGCTCGACCGTCCGATCGACGGCAAGGCCGAGTTCGCCCGAAGTCTCCCGCGAAATTCTCGATGAGGCCCTGCCGCTGCCGATGCCGGTGCGGCTGATGGGTCTGACGCTGTCGAACCTCGAAGGCGAGGAAGGCGAGGAGCGCCCGCCCGACACCGCTCAGCTGTCGCTGTTGTAATATTCGGGGAAGGCGAGCCTCAGCCGATATGTCGCGAAGCTGACCACGCCCGGCGGCAAGCCGTCGAGCGCGAACCAGCCGCTGTCGATCACTTCGCGCCCGTCGGGCCGCGGCTCGCCGGCGAAACGCGCGGTGATCACGAACGCACGGTGCGGCGCGCCGTAGAGGACCTCGTCGAACTGCACCGCCAGCTCGGCCTGCTCGAGCGCACAGCCAAGCTCCTCGCGCATCTCGCGCCGGGCGCAGGCGAGCGGATCCTCGTCGCGGCCGAGGCCGCCGCCGGGCAACGCCCATTGGCCCGAGCCATAGCTGTGGCGGACGAGAAACACCCGGCCCTCTTCGTCGACGGCGATCACCGACACGCCTGCGGTCGCCGGCTTGGCGAACTTGACCCAGCGCATGCGCAATCGATGCCCGACCCGCAGGATCAGCCGATGCAACGGCGCCGGGATCAGGCGAAACATGTCACCGGCTGGCGCGCGGCGCCGAGCAGGCGGGCGATCGGCAAATCGTTTCCGCCCCGCGCCGCTGCCTCGAACAGCGCGCGCTTCTCCGCCCCGCGAATGACGAACAGCAATTCGTCGGCGTCGAGCAGCGCGGGAATCGTCAGCGTGATGCGGTCGAACGGCGCCTCCGGCGGCAGCGGGTCGGGCGTGAGCCTGCGGATGCGCTGCGGATCGTCGGCGCGCGGCTCCGTGCTGGGAAACAGCGAGGCGATGTGCCCGTCCCCGCCCATGCCGAGCCAGGCGAGCGCGAAATGCGGCACCTCTTCCATCGCATTGAGCGTAACGACTTCGGCGCCCGCCGGCTCCATCAGCGCGCGGATGCGCCCGGTGTTGCTGGCCGGATGGTCCTCCGGGACCTCTCGGTCGTCGCCTGGCCAGATGGTTAGCCGCCGCCAGTCGAGCGGCATCGCGGCGAGTCGCTCGAGGATCGGGAACGGGGTAGAACCGCCCGGAACGGTAATCGCCACCGGCTCGTCGTTCGCCGCCAGCGCTGCCGTCAGCCGGTCGTGCAGCCATTCGGTGATTTGCGCATCGTCCGCGCCTTCGATGATGTTGATCATGGGCCGGACCGTAGGCCCTGCGGGCCCGCGTGTCAGCCGATCACACCGCGCGCCGACAACGCGACGACGATCGCCGCCAGCATGAACAGCCCGCTCACGCCGAGCCGCACGGCCCGCAGCGGCACGCGTCTCTCCCACTCGGCTCCCGAGGCCCAGGCGGCGGTCAGCACCGCTCCGCTGCCGAGCACGCCGCCCGCGGCGGCCAGCGCCGGCGCGCCGGTCGCGACCGAAAGCGCGAGGACGAAGAATCGGGCGGCGTCGGTCACCTGCCCGGCAAGCAGCACCAGCGCCATCGCCCCGAGCGAGCGGGTCGGCTCGGCCGGCGCCGCGCGCGACCGGATGAACAGCAGCTCGAGCGAGGACACCGCAAGCGCCGCGGCGACGAACATCGCCTTGGCCGCCGGGGCCATCAGCGGCGCCAGCCACGCCCCCGCCCAGGCCGCCAGCGCGGCGGTCGCGGCCGCAGTGACCCAGCACACAACGAGCAACCCGGCGCCGGCCCCGAGCGCCCCCGAGAGCCGCGCCGTCTGCAAGGCGATCGGCGCGCCGATCATCGCCAGCGCGGAGGTCAGCAGGGCAAGGAACAGCGCCGGCATCGCGCCGCTGTATCAGCTATCCGCGGCAAAATGGAGCGGGCGAAGGGAATCGAACCCTCGTCGTAAGCTTGGGAAGCTTCTGCTCTGCCATTGAGCTACGCCCGCGTGCGGGGGGCGATTGCCACAGCGATCCGGCACCGGTCAATACAAAGCGCAACGCCCGCGTTGACAACGCCCCCGCCGCCCCGCTATCGGCGCGCCCCTACCCGCCGCACGGCCGAACGCCGGCGCGGCCATGTGCCCGGATGGCGGAATTGGTAGACGCACCGTCTTCAGGTGGCGGCGCTCGCAAGGGCGTGGAGGTTCGAGTCCTCTTCCGGGCACCATTTTCCCGACGCGACCGCCGAGCTCAGCGCCCCGCCACCCTCGCGCCCTGAATGTCGACCACCCGCGGGCTGCGCTTGAACAGGTCGGCGAACGGATCGTCGCCGGTCTCCAGCTGATGCGGCTCGGTCCCTTCGCGGACGGTGGTGCGGCGCATGTCGCGCTTGTACTTCGAATAGTCGTATTCGCCGCCCCGATGCATGCTGCACAGGTTGTCCCAGATGACCATGTCGCCGACGTGCCACTCGACCTTGAAGACGTATTGCGGCTGGGTGCAGTGCTCGATCAGCTGCTTTATCAAGGCGCGGCCTTCTTCCTTCGGCATGCCCTCGATATCCATCGTGTGCGCGGCGATGAACAGCGCCTTGCGGCCCGAGCCCTTGTGGACGTGGACCAGCGGATGCTTGGCGCGGGGGCGCTGCTCGATCTCCTCGTCGGGAATGTCGGCTCCGGCCAGCTTGCGGCTCCACCACAAGGTGTTGATGCCGACCTTGTCCTCGAGGAAATCCTTCATCTCCTGCGGCAGGTCCTCGTAGGCGCTGCGGGTGTCGGCGAACCAGGTCTCGCCGCCTTCGGGCGGCACCTCGTGGGCGAGCAGGATCGAATAGCTGGTACGCTTTTCCATGAACGCGCTGTCGGTGTGCCACAGGCGGTCGCCCTTGCGGTACTGGATCGCCGCCGGGTCCTGGGTGACCTCGCCCTGGACGTTGAGGTTGGAGGCGTCGAACAGCTCGCGATACGGCAGGCGGTACGGCACACCCTCGCGCCGCGGGACGCGCTCGAGATAGCCGAAGTTGCGGCTGAATTCGACGTGGTCTTCGTCGGACATGTGGGTGTCGCGCCACACGGTGACGCCATACCTGTCCATCGCGTCGGTGACCCCTTTGACCTCGTCCGCGGTCAGCTTGCGGGTCAGATCGAGCCCCGAGCAGACGGCGCCGAAGCGCGGCAGGATCGGTTCGACTTTCAGCGGCATCGCGACTCTCCAACAAAATTACGTAGCATGCTACATAATGCGTTCGCAGGGCGATTTGAAGACCTTTCGTCCTCTCGCAGCGCTTCCCGAGCCCACCCGAATCGGGTGACACATCGGCCACCTGTCACCCGCCCTGCCCGCTCTACGACGCTGTATTTCAACGCAACTTTGTCGTGGGCGAGGGGTGACACTTTGCACAGCGCGATCCCGGCCCCGGGGACTCGGCAGGGGCAGACCCTGCCAAGCCGTGCGCGAGTAGGAAAGCGAAATCTACGCCGGCCGCTTGCGCTGGAGCGAGGCGCGCTTGCAGTGGGCGACCAGCTCGCCGTTCTGGTTGTAGGCGCGGTGGGCGAAGGTGACGATGCCCTGGTGCGGGCGGCTCTTGCTTTCGCGCACTTCGAGCACTTCGGTCTCGATCCGCAGCGTGTCACCGACGAAGATCGGCGCGGGAAAGCGCACCTCGTCCCAGCCGAGGTTGGCGACGGCGGTGCCTTGCGTGGTGTCGTTGACCGAAATGCCGACCATCAGCCCGAGGGTGAAGCACGAGTTGACCAGGATCTGCCCGTAGTCGGTGCTCTTCATGTACTCGGCGTCGAGATGCAGCGGCGCGGGGTTGTGGGTCAGCGCGCTCATCAGCAGGTTGTCGGTCTCGGTAACCGTGCGCCGCAGCGGATGGTCGAACACGCGTCCGACCTCGAACTCCTCGAACCACAATCCGGCCATCGCTTGCCTCCTTGAAGCGCGCCCTAGCATGTCCGGCGGCCGGAAAGGAACGCCCTCCCGATCGTTGAAACGCGACCACGGAGGCAATCCCATGCGCATTCTTTCGGCCGCGGCGCTCGCCGCGCTGGCCCTCGCGGGCTGTAGCGACAGGAAGGGTCCGGCGCCCGAAACGTCCGCGAGCGAGGCGCCCGCGAGCTCTCCGGCGGCGCCGGCGCCGAGCGCGAGCCCCGCTGGCGGTGCGGCTGCCTCAAAGGAAATACCCGTGGCGCTGCAGGGACGCTGGGGACTGGCACCGGCCGACTGCACTTCGACACGCGGGGATGCCAAGGGCTTGCTGACGATCGGGCCGGACACACTCGAGTTCTACGAATCGCGCGCCAAGTTGGGGCAGGTGAAAGAGCGAGACGAGAGCCGCATCCGGGCGGACTTCCAGTTCGTCGGCGAGGGCATGAGCTGGAGCCGCGACGAAGGGCTCGAGGCGCGGGACGACGGCAAGACGCTGATACGTCGCGAGTATGGTAAGGATGCCGCGCCGGATCCGTTGCGCTATACCCGCTGCCCATGAGCCGACGCACCCGCATCCCACCGCTAAGCCCATTCGAGGAGCAGGCCGGGTTCACCCGCGCCTTGCGCGCCGGCAGCCGGATCGTCGTGTCGGGCACGGTCGGTGTCGAGACCGACGGCTCGGTCTCGACCGAGGCCGGCGCCCAGGCCGGGCGCTGCTTCGCCCTGATCCGCGAATATGTCGAGCAACTCGGTGGGCGCGTGGACGATATCGTGCGGGTGCGGATGTTCGTGACCGACATCGCCGACGCCGATGCGGTCACCGGCGCCTTCACCCGCGCGCTCGGCCACGTGCGGCCGACGGGAACCCTGGTGGCGGTTGCCGCGCTGTATCGGCCGGAATGGAAGGTGGAGATCGAAGCCGAAGCCGTCGTGGGAGACGAAGCGTGAAGTGCGCCGCCATCGTTGCCGCGCTGGCGCTCGCCGGCTGCGCGGCTGCCGCTCCGCCGCCCGACGCGGCGCCGCCCGCGCACGACATCCAGGGCACCTGCCGGCGCGAACCGGGGCAGCGTTTCGTCGGCATGAAGGCGACCGGCGACCTCGCCCGGCAAATGCTCGCCGCGACGGGCGCGAAAATCCTCCGCTGGGTGCCGCCGCGCACAGCGGTGACGATGGACTTCAATCCCAGCCGGCTGACGGTCAGCTACGATGACGATTATGTGATCACGAAAGTGAGCTGCACGTAGGCATAGACCCTTCTCGCGAAGGAAGAGTCGTTGCAACAGAAACCGTCTCGCGGCATGGGCAACGCATGACCGGCCAGTTCGAACTCACCGACGATCAGCTCGCGATTCAGGAGATGGCGAAGCGGTTTACCGCCGACGAAGTCGCCCCGCATGCGGGGGACTGGGACGAGAAGCACATTTTTCCGCGCGACACGATTCGGGCCGCGGCCGAGCTCGGGTTCGGGGCGATCTACGTGAGCGAAGATTCGGGCGGGATCGGCCTCGGGCGGCTCGAGGCGGCGCTGATCATGGAGGCGATGGCCTACGGCTGCCCCAGCACCAGCGCGTTCATATCGATCCACAACATGGCCGCGTGGATGATCGACCGGTTTGGCTCGCAGGCCGTCAAGGACAAGTATCTTCCAAGCCTGATCGGGATGGAGAAATTCGCCAGCTACTGCCTGACCGAGCCGAGCAGCGGCTCCGACGCCGCGGCGCTCAAGACCAAGGCCGTCCGCGATGGCGACGACTGGCTGGTCACCGGAACCAAGCAATTCATCTCAGGCGGCGGCGAGAACGAGGTTTACCTGACCATGGTCCGCACCGGCGAGGAGGGGCCCAAGGGCATCTCGTGCCTGGTGATCGACAAGGACATGCCCGGCGTCAGCTTCGGGGCACAAGAGAAGAAGCTCGGCTGGCACTCGCAGCCGACCGCCGCGCTCAACCTCGACAATGTCCGCGTGCCGGCGGAGAACATCGTCGGCGGCGAAGGCGAAGGCTTTCGCATCGCCATGGCCGGGCTCGACGGCGGGCGGATTAACATTGGCGCGTGCTCGCTCGGCGGGGCGCAACGTTGCCTGGACGAGGCGGTGCGCTACACCAAGGAGCGCCAGCAATTCGGCCAGGCGATCGCCGATTTTCAGAATACGCAGTTCACGCTGGCCGACATGGCGACCGACCTCGAAGCCGCCCGCGCGCTGCTCTATCGCGCGGCGGTGAAAGTGACCGACAACGCGCCCGACAAGACGCGCTTCGCGGCGATGGCCAAGCGTTTCGCCACCGACGCGGGGAGCGCGGTGGTCGACCGCGCGCTGCAGCTTCACGGCGGTTACGGCTACCTGCAGGACTATCCGATCGAGCGCTTCTGGCGCGATCTGAGGGTGCATTCGATTCTCGAGGGAACCAACCAGATCATGCGGATGATCGTTGGGCGAGACCTGTTGCGGCAGTGAAGATTCGAGCCAACCCGATCGCCGAAGTTCATCTCCACATCCACAGGCGTGTTGGGCACATCTCGCTCGCGCGGCCGAAGGCGCTGCATGCGCTGACGCAGGGGATGTGCGAAGCGATGAGCGCGGCGTTGCTTCAATGGCTTGACGATGCCGGAATCGAAGCGGTGCTGATCGACCATGCCGGGGGTCGCGGGTTTTGCGCCGGGGGCGACGTGGCGCTGGTGCGGCGCTCGGCGCTGGAGGATGGCGGCGCGGCTGGGCGGGCGTTCTTCTTCGCCGAGTACCGCCTTAACCACCTGCTGTTCACCTATCCGAAGCCGGTGGTCGCGTTCATGGACGGGGTGACGATGGGCGGCGGGGTCGGCATCTCGCAACCGGCCCGCTTCCGCGTTGCGACGGAGAACACGCTGTTCGCGATGCCCGAAGGCGCGATCGGGCTGTTCCCCGACGTCGGCGCAGGGTGGTACCTGCCGCGTCTGCGCGGCCGCACCGGCGCCTTCATGGCGCTGACCGGAGCGCGGCTCGACGGCGGCGAGTGCCTGTGGGCCGGGCTCGCCACGCATTACCTGCCGAGCGATAGATTGCCCGAGGCGAAGGCGCGAATTGTCGAAGCGCCGAATGACGTCGGGACGATCCTGGGCGAACTGTCAGCCGAACCGCCGCCCGCGCGCATCGCCGGCAATGCCAAAGCGATTGACCGCCTGTTCGCCTCCGACAGCCTGGAAACCATCGTCGCCGCACTCGCGGCCGACTCTTCGGACTGGGCGGCGAAGGAGCTGAAGGCGGTCGCCGCCAAGTGCCCGGCGACGGCCAAGGTCGCCTTGCGCGAACTCTTCGAGGGCGCGGCCCGAACCGATTTCGCCGATGAGATGCGTGCCGAATACCGCATCGCCGCGCGGATGATGCTGCGGCCCGATTTTGCCGAAGGCGTGCGCGCGGTGCTGATCGACAAGGACAATTCGCCGAGGTGGAACCCGGCCTCGCCCGAAGGCGTGACCGGCGAGATGCTCGACGCCATCTTCGCTCCGCTCGGCGATAATGCGGAGTGGACGCCCTTCCCGGCTTAGCGTCGCAAAAGAAAATCTCACGCTTCTGAACTCTTGCGGTTGTGCGCTGCAACAGGCAAGTCCACGCCCATGCAGCGCCTGACCCATCTCCAGCGTCTCGAAGCCGAGAGCATTCACATCATGCGCGAGGTGGTGGCCGAAGCGCATAAGCCGGTGATGCTCTACTCGGTCGGCAAGGACAGCGCGGTGATGCTTCACCTGGCGCGAAAGGCGTTCTACCCCTCGCCGCCGCCATTCCCGCTGATGCACGTCGACACGACCTGGAAGTTCCAGGACATGTACGCCTTGCGCGAGAAGGCGGCCAAGGCCGCGGGAATGGAGTTGATCGTCTACCAGAACCCCGAGGCCAAGGCGCGCGGGATCAACCCGTTCGACCACGGGTCGCTGCACACCGACATGTGGAAGACCGAGGGGCTCAAGCAGGCGCTGACCAAGTTCGGTTTCGATGCCGCGTTCGGCGGCGCCCGACGCGACGAGGAAAAGAGCCGCGCGAAGGAGCGGATCTTCTCGTTCCGCACGGCGAGCCACGGCTGGGACCCGAAAAACCAGCGCCCCGAGCTGTGGAACCTCTACAACGCCAAGAAAAGCAAAGGCGAGAGCATCCGCGTGTTCCCGCTGTCGAACTGGACCGAGCTCGATATCTGGCAATATATCATGGCGGAAGGGATCGAGATCGTTCCGCTCTATTTCGCCGCCGAACGGCCGACCTACGAATACGAAGGCGGGCTTTTCATGGCCGACGACATCGACCGCCTCGAACAGGTAATGGGCGGCAAGCCCGAGATAACCATGCGCTCGGTGCGCTTCCGCACGCTCGGCTGCTTCCCCCTGACCGGCGCCGTCGAGAGCACCGCCTCGACGCTGGCCGAAGTCGTGCAGGAAATGCTCCTCACCAGCCACCAGCGAACGGCAAGGCCGCGTCATCGACAAGGACGACGGCGGCGCGGGCATGGAGAAAAAGAAGCAGGAGGGATACTTCTGATGGCCGACGCCGACGCTCCCGAGCCAGCGTATAAGGCCGACGCCCTCATCGCCGACGACATCGGCGCCTACCTCCAGCTGCACCAGAACAAGGAGCTGCTGCGCTTCCTCACCTGCGGCAGCGTGGACGACGGCAAGTCCACGCTGATCGGGCGCCTGCTGTACGATTCGAAGATGATCTTCGAGGATCAGCTAGCCGCGCTCGAAGCCGACAGCAAGCGCGTCGGCACCCAGGGGCAGGAGATCGACTTCGCGCTGCTGGTCGACGGCCTCGCCGCCGAGCGCGAGCAGGGCATCACCATCGACGTCGCCTATCGCTTCTTCGCTACCGAGAAACGCAAGTTCATCGTCGCCGACACGCCCGGTCACGAGCAGTACACCCGCAACATGGTCACCGGCGCCAGCACCGCCGACCTAGCGGTGATCCTGGTCGATGCGCGCAAGGGCGTGCTGGTGCAGACCCGGCGCCACTCGTACCTCGCGCACCTGCTCGGCATCCGCCACTTCGTGCTGGCGGTGAACAAGATGGACCTGGTCGATTACGACCAGGCAATCTTCGAGCAGATCGTGACCATCTACCGCGACTTCGCCGACAGCATCGGCATCGGCGAGGTCACCGCGATCCCGATCTCGGGCTTCAAGGGCGACAACATCACCCAGGCGCCGTCGGCGAACACGCCGTGGTACCAGGGGCCGAGCCTGATCCATCATCTCGAGACGGTCGAAATCGAAAGCACCGCCGCGCAGGCCGGGCCGCTCCGGATGCCGGTGCAATGGGTCAACCGGCCGAACCTCGACTTCCGCGGCTTTGCCGGGCTGATCGCCGAGGGCACCGCCAAGCCGGGCGATGCGGTGCGGATCGTGCCTTCGGGCAAGACCAGCACGATCAAGTCGGTCGTGACCATGGACGGCGAACTCGACGAGGCGGTCGCCGGCCAGTCGGTCACGCTGAGGCTGGCCGACGAGGTCGACTGCAGCCGCGGCGACGTGATCGCCGCCGCCGACGCCCCGCCCGAGGCCGCCGACCAGTTCGAGGCGACGCTGGTGTGGATGAGCGACGAGCCGCTGATCCCGGGCCGCGGCTATTGGCTCAAGCTGGCGACGCAGACCGTCAGCGCGACCGTTCACGAGCCTAAGTTCGAGATCGACGTCAATTCGTTGGAGCACCTCGCGGCGAAGACGCTCGGCCTCAACGCCATCGGCGTCGCCGAGGTCACCACCGACCGGCCGATCGTGTTCGAGGCTTACGAGCGCTCACGCCAGCTCGGCGGGTTCATCCTGATCGACAAGCTGACCAACGCCACCGTCGCCGCCGGGATGATCCATTTCAGCCTGCGCCGGGCGCAGAACGTCCACTGGCAGGCACTCGAGATCACCCGCGAACAGCACGCGGCGATGAAGAACCAGAAGCCGGCGGTGCTGTGGTTCACCGGGCTTTCCGGCTCGGGCAAGTCGACCATCGCCAACCTGGTCGAGAAGAAGCTGCACCGGATGAACCGGCACACGTTCCTGCTCGACGGCGACAACGTGCGCCACGCGCTCAACAAGGATCTGGGATTCACCGAGGCCGACCGGATCGAGAACATCCGCCGGGTGGGCGAGGTGGCCAAGCTGATGGCCGACGCCGGGCTGATCGTCATCACCGCGTTCATCAGCCCGTTCCGCGCCGAACGCGAGATGGTCCGCAAGATGCTGCCCGAGGGCGAGTTCGTCGAGGTGCACATCGACACCCCGCTCAGCGTGGCCGAGGCGCGCGACGTCAAGGGCCTGTACAAGAAGGCCCGCGCCGGCGAGCTGAAGAACTTCACCGGGATCGACAGCCCCTATGAGGAGCCCGAGCGGCCGGAGATCCGTATCGACACCACGGCCGTGACGCCCGAGCAGGCCGCCGATCTCATCGTCGACAAACTGATAGGCTAGCGCAGCGCGCTGGGGGGACGACAGCAATGACCGACGCCGAGCTTGCCGCCCACCTTGCCGCTTGCGCCGGGCGCCTGTTGCTCGAGGTGCGCGCCAGCGGCCTGTTCGAAGGCAAGACGCTCGGCAAGGCCGGCGACCAGGTGGCGAACCAGTTCCTCGTCCACGCCCTGCGCACCGCTCGCCCCGACGACGGATTGCTGTCCGAAGAGAGCAAGGACACCGACGAGCGGCTCGGCAAGTCGCGGGTATGGATCGTCGATCCGGTCGACGGCACCCGCGAATATGGCGAAGAGCGCACCGACTGGGCGGTGCATGTCGGGCTCGCCATCGACGGTGCCGCCGAAATCGGCGCGGTTGCCCTGCCCGGCCTCGACGGCGGGCTGGTGCTGCGCAGCGACCAGCCCGAGCCGCTTCCGCCGCGGGATGGCCCGCCGAGGCTGCTGGTCAGCCGCACCCGCCCCGCGGCCGAAGCCGTGGCGGTGGCCGACAAGCTCGGCGGTGAACTGGTGGCGATGGGCTCGGCCGGAGCCAAAGCCATGGCCGTGGTCCGCGGCGAAGCCGAGATTTACCTCCATTCGGGCGGGCAATACGAATGGGACAGCTGCGCCCCCGTCGCCGTCGCGCGCGCCCACGGGCTGTACACCAGCCGGATCGACGGCAGTCCGCTGGTCTACAACCGGCGCGACACCTACATGCCCGACCTGCTGATCTGCCGCCCGGAATGGGCCCAGCCGGTGCTGGCGGAACTGCGGAACTTCGCCGAAGTCGGCTGAGATGGACCACCTCAACCTGGCCTACTCGGTGGCGGGCGCTTTCGTCGGCTTCCTCGTCGGGCTGACCGGCGTCGGCGGCGGCTCGCTGATGGCGCCGTTGTTGATCCTGCTGTTCCATCGCGAAGCCGCGGTGGCGGTGGGCACGGACCTGTGGTTCGCCTGTCTCACTAAGCTCGCCGGTGGCTTCGTCCATCATCGCCACGGCTCGCCCGACTGGAAGATCGTCGGGCGTCTGGCCGCCGGAAGCCTACCCGCTGCGGCTCTGACCGTCTGGTGGCTCGCGACTTACCATCACGGCCGCCTGCAGTCCCATGTGCTGCTGGCTCTCCTCGGCTCGATGCTGCTGCTGACGGCCGGCCTAATGCTGCTCAAGCACCGGATCGTCCGCCCGCTGCGCCGAGCGCGGGTGATGCTCGATCCGGTCATGCACCGCATGCGCTTCGGTCAGCTGCTGGTGACGGTACTCGGCGCCGGCTTGATTGGGGCGCTGGTGACTCTGACCTCGATCGGCGCCGGAGCCCTGATCGCGGTGATGCTGGCGCTTGTCTATCCACTGCGCCTGGACGCCAGGAAGATCGTCGGCACCGACATCATCCATGCGATACCGCTGACGCTGGTCGCGGGATTGGGCCAGGCGTGGCTCGGCAACGTCGACGGTTGGTTGCTCGCCAGCCTGCTGCTCGGCTCGATTCCGGGGATCGTCGCCGGTTCGCTGATGGCCGGACGGATCGGTGATGGGCTGGTCCGCTACGCACTGGCGACCATGCTTATCGTGTCGGCGGTCAAGATGTTCGCCTGAGGGGAGCTCAGACTCTAGAGCTTGGCGTTGCCGGGACTCCACTTCACCGTGACCTCAATCCCGCTGCCGAGCGGCAGCAGGGCGGTCTGCAGGTCGGCCTTGGCCTTCACCGCCGCGCGATAGGCGCGCACCGCCTCGCGCGCGCCCTCGGGGTAGATCATGTTGTCCGAAACGATAATCCCTTCCTCGGCCAGCGCGGGATAGAGCGCTTCGAAGCACGGCACGTACATGTCCTTCCAGATGTCGAGCAGCACCACGTCCCATGGGCCAGGGTCGCCCGTCAGCAGAGCAACCGCATCGCCGCAGCGGAATTCGACCTGCTCGCGCAGGCCGGCGCGCTCAAGCATCTGCCCGGCATAGGCCTGCTTTTCAGGGTCGACATCGATGCTGACGACCCGGGCGCCGCGTTCGCGGGCGGCATCCGCCAGAAACAGCGTCGAGTATCCGTAGCTCGTGCCCAGTTCGAGCACCGTCTGCGCTTCACGTCCGATCACAAGCGCATGCAGGAACGCGCCGACCTCGGCGCCGACCGGCAGCAGGAAATCGTCGCGCCGCGCGCCAAAGGCGCCGCGCGGGAGTTCGCGTGCGGCGGCCAGTTCGCGCTCGTGCCGGGCATCGTATTCCGCAAAGACTTGCGCCACCCGTGAATCGGCGAACCGCATCGGAGCTCCTTCCTTGCCGCGAATTACCTAGCGGCATGCGTCCGGCACCCGTCAACGAAAAAAGGGCCGGAGGAAAACCCCCGGCCCCTTTTGCGGTCCGCTTCGAGGCCGCTGCCCGTCAGCCGCGCTCGCCTTGCGGCTCGACGGCCGGCGGCGGCGGGATTGGGCATTCCTCGTTGATGCCCACCGTCGAACCGTCCGGGCAGCTCTTCGTCTGCGGAGGCGGAGGCGGCGGTGGAGGCGGCGGTGGCGGGGGAGGCGGCGGCGGCGGTGGGGGAGGCGGCGGCGGTGCCGGAATCCCGAAGTTCACGATCAGGCTGGCCAGCGCCGTGCTCGTCGCCAACTGGGTCCAGTGCGGGTCTCCGCTGGCGTCGTGCAGATGAAAGCTGTTAGTGTTGAGATACTTGTACTTCAGCCCGAGCTCGACCCGCGGGCTCAGCGGGAAGCGGGCCTGCGCGACGAGTTGGTATGCCCAGGCGCTGTCGCTGTCGTCAAGCAGGACGCCCGAACCCGGAGGCCCGTCAAGCTTGGAGCTGAGGAACGCGCGGCCTCCGCCGACGCCCAGGGCCAGCGCGATGCCGCCGTCCTCGCCGCCGATGTCATACAGTGCATTGGCCATCACGGTGACCAGATGATTGCTGCCGCCGAGCGGGATGCTGCCAGCCGAGGCGGCGTTCCCAGCGGGCACCAGTTCCCGCGGATTGAAATGCGAATAGGCGATCTCGCCCTCGGTGCGGATCGCGCCCCAGTCGTAGCCGACGAAGGCACCCGCCTCCCAGCCGTCCTTCTCCTTGACGACGTCCACACTCCCGGCCGAGTGCACGATGTTGTCTTCGGGGTCGAGATAGCCGATGTCGGCGCCGAAATACCCTGCGTTGTTGCGCGCATGAGCGGGGACGGCGATCACAGCTGCGCCGACGGTTAAGCCCAGGGCGATCGTGCGCAACTTGCTCAAGCTGTGTTCCATTGGTTCTTCCCCTCGTCTTTCACATCACTCGCGAAGGCGACGCGGCGGTGGCTTCGCCTAGGGGGCGATCCCCCGCAGCCTTCCGTTTCGGCTGCCACAGTTCCGCAAATGCCGGATCAGGTCACGAATGAAAACATTATTTCATCGTTTCATAGCTAAACCGAGCATGTGTTGCCAAATGGCCACGCGGCTCATCGCTCGACCGCCATCTCTCGCGCAACGTCACCGTCCCACGAAAAAAGGGCCGGAGGACTGCGCCTCCGGCCCATCGTCAAGCATTCGCTCCGCCGCGAGCGCGGCGGCTGCTGTCAGCCGCGCTCGCCTTGCGGCTCGACGGCCGGCGGCGGCGGGATCGGGCATTCCTCGTTGATGCCCACCGTCGAACCGTCCGGGCAGGTCTTCGTCTGCGGCGGCGGAGGCGGCGGAGGCGGCGGAGGAGGCGGAGGAGGCGGCGGCGGAGGCGGCGGCGGCGGCGGCGGTGCCGCTCCGCCGAAGTTGAACAGCAAGCTCGCCATGATGGTATGCGATTCACCGTCGAAGTGATCTGTCCGCCCGAAGGCATCGGTCATCCGGAAGAGATGAGTATTGAGGTACTTGTACTTCAACCCGAGTTCGACACTGTCGCTGATCGGCAGACGCAGCCCGGCGATGCCTTGCCAGGCCCAGGCGCTGTCGCTGTCGTCGAGCACATAGCCGGTGGTATCACCCAACTTGGTGCTGTCCCACGCGCGGCCGGCGCCGACACCGGCATAGAAGGCAACGCCGCCGTTGCCGCCGAAGTCGAGCAGAGCGTTGGCCATCACCGTGGTGATCTTGGTTTTGCCAACGGGGTCGGTGAAAGTTCCGGCTGTCAGGCCGCCTTGGGTGGCAGTGGCGGCTGCCGCCGAAACGTTAACGCTGTCGGGCTTCCACTCCTGATGACCGAGCTCGAGCTCGGTGCGGATCATGCCCCAGTCGTAACCGACCTCGGCATCGACATTCCAACCGTTCTTGTTTTTGACGATAACCGCGTCATTAAGCGTACTGACGTCGATCTTGGTATCGCGTGGAAAGACGATGCCGGCATCGATGCCGACGTAAGCTTCGCCGTCGCGCGCATGTGCCGGAACGGCAATCGCGGCCACGGCGACACCGAGACCCAGGGCAATTCTGCGCAGGTTACTGAAACTGTGCTTCATAGCTCTTCCCTCATCATGATTGCCCCCTCGGAATGAGACGGCGGTGGTTCAATTCCGGCGGAGGGCCCGCGCGGAATCCATGTTCACGGCCCTATAGGCACGGTAACGACCACATAAAGTCACAAACATTGGGAATGTTCCTAATGAATTTTGCCGCTGCAACACAGCGACCTTTTAGTGTGACTGATTTGCCACTCTCCCAAGCGTAACCGCTTCTGCTAGACCGAATCTAGCAGGGGAGGACAGTATGGAAAAGCCCCCAGCGGTGGGCTCGACCGTCATCGCCGGCCTGCTGGCGCTTGCCGTGGCTTCGGCGGCTCCGGCGCAAGTTCCGCCGATCACACTCGCGAAAGCCACACAAGGCACACCCGGCGAGCGCGCCGCGGCGATGCTGGCGCAGATGACGCAAGCCGAGAAGCTGACCCTGATCGAAGGCTATTTCGGCACCGACTTCCCGCCGGGGAAGTTCGTCGCGCCCGCCGGCGCGCGGCAGGGCTCGGCAGGCTACGTGCCCGGCATCCCGCGCCTCGGGATCCCGCCACAGTGGGAGACCGACGCCGGGCTCGGAGTCGCCACCCAGGGTCTGGCTCAGCACAAGCGCGCGGCCACCGCCTTGCCATCCGGCCCGGCCACCGCGGCGACATTCGATCCTGCACTCGCCTACGCCGGCGGGCGGATGATCGGCGGCGAGGCGCGCGCGTTCGGCTTCAACGTGATGCTCGGCGGCGCGGTCAACCTGCTGCGCGAACCGCGAAACGGGCGCAATTTCGAATACGCCGGGGAAGACCCGCTGCTCGCCGGCACCATCGTCGGCGCCGAGATCGCCGGGGTCCAGTCGAACGATATCATCGATACGGCCAAACACTATGCGCTGAACGATCAGGAAACGGACCGCGACACCGGCAACTTCGAGATCGGCGAGGCCGCTTTCCGGATGAGCGATCTGCTGGCGTTCGAGTTCGCCATCGAGCGCGGCAATCCCGGCTCGGTCATGTGTAGCTACAACCTCGTCAACGGCGTCCACGCCTGCGAAAGTCCGTTCCTGCTGACGCAGGTGCTGCGGCACGACTGGAACTGGCGCGGCTACGTGATGAGCGACTGGGGCGCGGTTCACTCGACCGCCGCCGCGGCCAACGCCGGGCTCGACCAGGAATCGGGGTATGGCCTGCAGAAGGACGCCTGGTTTGGGGCGAACAAGCTGACGGCGGCGCTGCAATCGGGTGCGATCGCGCCGGCGCGGATCGACTTGATGGTTACCCACATCCTCACGGCAATGTTCGCCCACGGGCTGATCGACTACCCGCTGAGCGCCGGCAAAACGCACGACGCGGCGCTCGACCGCGCCCGTGCGCGGCACGAGCCGGAGGCAGGGACGGTGCTGAGCCCCGGCGCCACGATCGACTACGCCGCCGATCGCGCGGTCGCCCGGCGCGATGAAGAAGCAGGCATCGTACTGCTCAAGAACGAACGCTCCGTGCTGCCGATCGTCGCCAGCGCCCGACGAATCGTCGTCATCGGCGGTCATGCCGATAAGGGGGTGATCTCCGGCGGCGGGTCGAGCCAGGTCTATCCCGCAGGCGAAAACGCGGTCCGCGGGGTCAAGCCGACC
The DNA here is from genome assembly GCA_963811255.1 of uncultured Alphaproteobacteria bacterium. GTDB lineage: Bacteria > Pseudomonadota > Alphaproteobacteria > Sphingomonadales > Sphingomonadaceae > Croceibacterium_B. The sequence goes on from CAWEQI010000001.1 coordinate 98,826, forward strand.
AGCTGGCCTGGACCGGTGGTCTTTTATCCGTCCTCGCCGGTCGCCGAGCTCAGGAAGCTGCTGCCCAAGGCGCGGATCGATTACGCCGACGGCAACGATCCCGCGGCGGCGGCCAGGCTGGCGAAAGGCGCCGACCTGGTGATCGTCTTCGGCACGCAGTGGGCGGCCGAGAGCATCGACGTGCCGCTGCACCTCGACGGCGCGCAGGACGCGCTGATCGAGCAGGTCGCCGCGGCGAACCCGCACACCGTGGCGGTGCTCGAAACCGGCGGGCCGGTGCTGATGCCGTGGGCAGCGAAAGTCCCGGCGATCGTCGAAGCATGGTATCCTGGCCGGATGGGCGGCGCGGCGATCGCCAACGTCCTGACCGGCAAGGTCAATCCCTCGGGCCATCTGCCGATGACCTTCCCCAGGTCGCTCAAACAGCTCCCCTGGCCCGGCGAGCCGCGCCATAGCCAGGCCACCTACGGCGAAGGCGCGACGGTCGGCTACAAGTGGTTCGATGGGCACGGTCTCGAGCCGCAATTCCCGTTCGGCCACGGTCTATCCTACACGACGTTCGCCACCAGCGGCTTGAAGGTCAGCCGCGCCGGCGAGGGTCTGCTGGCAAGCGTGCGCGTCACCAACACGGGGAAACAGACCGGTGCCGACGCCGTGCAGATCTACGTCGGCGGCAGAGGGTGGGAAGCACCCAGGCGCCTCGGCGGCTACGTGAAGGTTTCGCTGAAGCCGGGAGAGAGCAAAATCGTCGGCATCGCCGTCGACCCGCGCCTGCTGGCGGTGTGGGATCAGCGCAATCCCGGCTGGAGCCGCGACGCAGGCACCTACACCGTCACCGTCGGGCAAAGCTCGCGCGATCTGGGCGAGAGCGTCGCCGTCATGCTTCCCGCGAGTCACCTGCCGCCGCAATGGAAGCCCTAGCCGGCGCCGAATGATCGAAGCCGGGGCGGCCGCGTGGCACCAACAGCGTCGGCCGCTCCTGCTATCCCAGCGGCGCTACTGCGCCAGGCTCGACAGAGCGCGACGCGCTCCCCGCGGTTCGCACCATAATGCCAGCGAACAACAGGAAGTGCGGCACCTCCTAGCGAGGCGGCATTGGTATCATTGCGGATTTCGAGCGGACACGCCCGCTTGGCAAAAATCGCCTAGAGCGGCAGGCAACACGACAGGACCACGTGATGAAAAACCTGGCGATCGGCTTAGTTCTCGCCTCGGTGTTCGTCGTCGGCGCGACTGCCTATGCCCAGTCGATGCATTCAGGGCAACCGGTCCAGCGGAAGCCCTGGAGCATCATGCACGGCGGCTGGCAGGCCGGACCGATGTGGCCGATGGGTCCGCGCTGGCAGGGGCAGGGTCCGATTCCGCGACACCATTACGCCATGATGTCGGGGATCCCCGACCCCTATGCGTCGATGACCAACCCGCTGGCGCACACCCAGGCGACGCTGGATCGCGGGGCAAAGGTGTACGCGGCGAACTGCGCGGCCTGCCACGGCCCGCAGGGGCTCGGCGATGGGCCGGCCGGGCGCAGCCTGTCGCCGCCTCCCGGCAATCTCGCCTGGCTGTCGGACATGCCGATGGGGCAATGGGACCCATTCATCTACTGGTCGGTCGCCGAAGGCGGGGCGCAATTCGGAACCGCGATGCCCGCGTTCAAGAATACCCTTTCCAAGGACGAGATCTGGGCGGTCACCGCCTATATCCAAGCGCACCTGCCGCGAGCGACGAAGTAGCACGAAACAAAGAGAAGAGGTTCGACTGACGGCGTCAACAACGGTCCGACGATACAGGACGCGTGGAATACCACGCCGATCTGGAGCTTCCCCTACACCGGCGACGCACTGGCGGAAGGGCCCGCTGCCGGGCCGTTGATCCACGGCGCCTCGATGGGCAACAGCTTCGGGCCCAATGGCTATGCCTGGATCGATCAAAACTGTGACGGCGCCGACTCCAACGCATCGGACAACGACACCCTGCGGTTCTACACCTGGCTGGCGTACTAGCGCACGCGGTCAATCCGGCGCGAACGCCAGCAGCACGTTCCCGGAGCGGTCCCCTACGACGGCATAGCCGGAGCTGACGAACACCATGCCGTCGGCGACGGCGACGCCGTTCGAGCCGATGCCGCCGCCGTGCGCCGGCACCTGGTTCGTCGTTGCGAAGGTGCGCGCGGTGTCGAAGCTCCACAGCTCGCGTCCGTCCGCCGTCGAAACCGCGTGCAGCTTCCCGTCCATGCCGCCGATGAAGGCCACGCCGGGAATCGCGCTTACCGCCGCACCGTTCGACGAGCCGTGCGCAGAAAGCGGCGTCGTCCACAGGTGCTGGCCCTCGTTCAGACCAACCGCCGCGACCGCCCCTGCCGCCAGCCCGTAATAGACCCGTTTGCCGTCGGCGGCGCCGCCCCAATAGATGCCCGCCGAGCCGGTGCGGCCGCCGGCGTTAGCCGGCAGCACATGGGTCTCCCAGACGAGCTTCCCGTCGCGGTCTGGATCGAGGGCGAAGACTTCGCCGTCCTTGGTTCCGACGACAACGATGCGCCGCCCACCGGGCAGCACCTGGAGGATCGGCGAGTTGCCGATGTCGAGGTCCGGGCCGAGATCCTTGGGGCAGTTCTCGGTCCGCGCCGGGCCGGTGCAGCCGCCGAGGAAGGAATCGTTCGCCCGCAGCTGGTGAACCCACAGGCGGCGACCGGTGCCCATATCCACCGCCATCACCGCATCGGTGGTGTTGGGCGCCGGTTCGGTTTCGCTGTCGCCGGTGCCGAAGTAGATCGCGTGGCGCGCCGGATCGACCGTCGGCGAGCTCCACACCGAACCGCCCGCGGGCGCATAGAGCTGGACCCCCTTCGAGTTCTTGCGGATCGGCTTGGGGGTGCCGACCACCCAGGCTTTCCAGATCCGCCGTCCGGTGCTCGCATCGAGCGCCACCACACTGCCGCGCGAGGTGCAGCACGGATAGTCGAGCGTCGCGGCGCTGAACTCCTCCGACGAGGAGACCGGGACGAACAGCCGCCCGTGATAAAACGCCGGCCCGGCGGTAATCCGGGCGACGAAGTGCTTGTCGACGTGGGAGGTCCACAACTCCTTGCCCGTCCGCGCGTCGAGCCCGTAGACGTTGGCGTGAAAGTCGCCGAAGAACACCGCCAGGCGGCCGTGCACCAGCCCGACGGTCGGCGCGCTGCGCACTGCGCCCTTGGCGAGGAACGACCAGTAGACGCACCCGGCGCGGGCGTCGAGCGCATAGACCCAGCCGGTGTCGGCGCCCACAAACACGCGGCCATCGACCACGGTCGGCTGGCCATAGGCCGAAAGTCCGCCGGGAAAGCCGAACGCCCACTTGAACGTCAGATGCGGGATGTCGCTGCTCTTGAGGCCGGATTCGGCGCGATAGCGGGCGTTGTCGAGGCTCGCCCCCCAACCGATCCAGTCGCGCTGCGGCGATGGCGGCGCCATCGCCGGATTGGATGGGCAGCGGTTGGGCATGTCCTTGGCGGCGCCGTTGGCGATCGTGCCGAACGGCCGTCCGCTCATGAACACCGCCAGCATGCGGCGCTGGTCATCGGTCAACGTGTCGCCCTGCGCCTTCATCGGCCCGGTGGTGAGCGCGGCGTAGATCCGCTCGGGGGTCATCTGCCGGATAGCCGAAGGCTGCGGCGCCCGTGGCACGTCGGGATTGCCGTGACACCCCATGCAGTGGGTCTGGAAAACCGCGAAGCCGGTTTCCGTGCCGGCGATCTTCGGGCTCTGCGACACGGCCGCGCCCAGCGCGGTCACGGCGAGGCCGAGCGCCACGGGCGCGGCGAAGAGAACCCGCCGCTCTCGTCTGCTCAGGGCCCCTGCGGTCCGTTTCCAAGCTCGCCCAAGCAGCCGTCCGATTACCCGCATCCTCACCCCCTTGCACCGCCGCTCCATTGCGGGGACCACGCCGGTGCGACCGCGGCCAACTCCGCACGACCACCCATCCGCCCTTTACAGAAGGTTCGTCAAGGCCTTGCTTGGCCGGCGCCGGTCGTCAGCGGGGACGGCTGCTGGGGGGCTCGCCTGTTATCGCGAACAGGGGCGTCATCGTCACAACGCCCTTGGCGGTGTCGGCAGCATGTCCGAGGTACTCGCGGATGCCGAACGCCGCCTCGGTGGTGCGCAGCAGCGAATAGTGGTTGTATGGCGTTGGATCGGAAACGTGCCGTGGGCCGTGGTTGGTGATGACGATCGTCGCGATGTGACCGCCGCCGAAATTGGCCTTGCTGCGCGCATCATAGCCGCAGCAGCCCTGCACGCCGGTCTTGCGCTCTGCCACGTTATTCTCGTCGAAGGTGACGACGATCGCCGTGTTGCCGGGGTCGGCCCACACCTTGGAGCGCATGATCTTGTCGACCAGAACGCCTATCTCGGCGTCGCCGCGCTTGATCACGGCCGCCTCGTCGAGATCGATCCGGCAGTCGGCGGGCACGTCGGGCTGGTAGCTGCCGTGCATTTCATTGCACTGGTTGGGGACGATGTGCGCGTAGCTCGGCATCGTGTCGGCGGCGAGATCCTTGTCCAGTTGGCCGAAGCCGACGAGGTGCCAGGCGAGCTGCGGAAACGGCTCGCGGTTGACTGAGCGGAAGTTGACGAACGCGTTGTGCTTGGCGGCATACATGGCGTTCGGCACCCCGGCTGACGGGTAGTCCGGCGTCGGCCAGCGCGGGACCAGCGATCCGGCCGACGGAATGTCCTCCATGTAGGCTTTCCAGGTCAGCCCCTTGCGCGCGAGTTGGTCCATCAGGTTCGGTGCGGTCAGGTCGTGGTCGGCATAACCGGACTTGGCCGAATTCGCGCAGAATCGGTCCTTCAGCCCGGCGCGGCAATAGAAGGCATCGTCGTCGTGGATGCCGAAGGTATCGCCGCCGAGCATGGCGATGTAATTGCCCTCGCTCGAGTGCACCTCGGCATAGAACTGCGTTGCGCTGCCGTACTCGCGCGCCAGGCGATGGATCACCGGGGTCCAGTCCGGATGATCCATGATCTGGTCGTAGCCCTTGTTCTCCTCGACGATCACGAAGATGTGGTTGTAGCGCGGCATGGCCGCCCGCGCGGGAGTATGTGGCTCCGGGAGCGCCGGAGAGGTGCCGGCAACCCCGAAAACCAGGGCGAAAGCGGCGGCCGTGCATGCTGTCCAGGTGCTCACGTCTGATTTCCCTCAATCACCGCCTTGATGCAACGCGATTGCCCCCTGCGCGCGTTATCCGGCCGTCGTCACCTTCGATGCAAGCTTTGCCGACATTTTCATGTCGCGCTTATGACGATGCAACGACTCCAGCCGATGGCAAGTCAAAATTGCGGCAGCGCCTGCTCGGCGAAGCCCCAGCCGGCAAGCGTCTTGCTCGCCGCCCGGTCGAGCAGGCGCTTGGTGTCGGAAATCGAGAACGGGTGCGCGTCGGCGAAGCCCTTCAATTCGCCCCAGGCGATCGGCACCGCCACCGGCGCGCCTTCGCGGGCACGGCCGGAATACGGCAGCACGGCGGTGCTGCCGCGCTGGTTACGCAGATAATCGACGAAGATCTTGCCCTTGCGCTTGGCTTTCGAGAGGTTGGCGGTGAAGCGGTCGGGCTCGGCGATGCTGAGCGCCTCGGCGAAGCGCTTGGAAAAGTCCTTGTGCGCATCCCATGAGTGGCCGGGATTGAGCGGCACGATCAGGTGCACGCCCTTGCCGCCGGTGAGCATGGCGAAGCTGACCAGGCCGATGTCAGCGAGCTTCTGGTGCATGTCGCGCGCCGCTTTCTTGACGTCCTCGAAGTCGAGCCCTTCGTCGGGATCGAGGTCGAACACCATCCGGTCGGGCGCTTCGACGTCGCGGGCGAGCGAGCCCCAGCCGTGGAATTCGATCGTGCCCATCTGCACACAGGCGAGCAGGCCGGCGACGTCGTCGACGTACATGTACTCCTCGACGTTGCCGCGCTTCTCGCGCACCGGCACATGGTGGACGTGCGGGCCGAACGAGCCGCTCTCGTGCTTCTGGTAAAAGCACTTCTTCCCCCGCCCCTGCGGACAGCGGACCAGCATCACCGGCCGTCCGGCGAGCCACGGCAGCATCAGCGGGGCGATCGCGGTGTAATAATCGGCCAGTTCGCCCTTGGTCTGCCCGCTCTCGGGATAAATCACCCGGCTGCGGCTGGAGATCTTGACGTCAGCGGCGGCATCGTCGTCCGGAGCGTCCTCGGCGGTTTCGGGCACGACCTCCTCGGCCGGCTTGTCAGCGCGCAGGCCAAGGAAGCTGGGGTGGCGCAGGCGCCCGTCGTGGGTGACTTCGCTGAAGGCGATCTCGGCCACTAGCTTGGGCGTCAGCCAGGTAACTCCGCGGCTGTGCGCCCTGTCCACTTCGGCCGGCGCGGTCTTGCGTTCAAGACTAGCGAACTTGCCCGCCAGCTCGTGCAGCGAATCCTGGGTGAATCCGGTGCCGACGTTGCCCTTGTAGACCCACTCATCGCCTTCGCGCTGGGCCAGCGCCAGGCTCGAGAACGGCCGTCCGCGCGCGCTCGACGTCTTCCATCCGATGATGACGAATTCCTGCCGCCGGGTGCATTTGACCTTGACCCAGTTGCGGGTCCGCTTGCCGACGGCATAGCGCGCGTCGATCTTCTTGGAGATGATCCCTTCCTGCCCGGCGTCGCACATCGCCTTGAGCAGCTTCTCGCCCGCGCCGATCACATGATCGGCCACATGGATCGGCGGTTCGGCCTTGGCGAGCAGCGCCTCGAGCCGTTCCTCGCGCTCCACGTTCGGCTGCTGGGTCAGGTCCTCGCCGTTCAAGTCGAGCAGGTCGAACGCGTGGAACGCCAGGCTGTCGCCTTTCTTCTGCGCCCCGTGCCCGCGCTTGAGCACCTGCTGGAGCGAGGAGAAATCGGGATTGCCCTGCTTGTCATACCCGACGATTTCGCCGTCGATCAGGCATGAAGGCAGGTCGAGCGCCGCGAACCGCTCAACGAGCGGGGCGAACTTGTCGCTCCAGTCGAGCCCCTTGCGGGTATAAACCTTAACCTTGTCGCCGGCGCAGGCGATCATCGCCCGGTAGCCGTCGAACTTGATCTCGTGCATCCAGCCGTTGCCGGCCGGTACTTCGTCGACCAGCGTGGCGAGCTGCGGCGCGCGGAACTTCGGCAGCGTGGTGACGCGTTTCTTCGCCGGATCGGCCGCCTTGCCGAGCGCCGCGTTGCGCTTCGCCGCCTTCTTCATCTGCGCCGCGAACTCGGCGTCGCTCTTGCCCGAGAGCGAGTACTCGCCCGTCTTGTCGGCGGCGATCTCGGCCATCGTCCGCCCGGTCAGCACGCTGGTGAGGCCGCGCTGCACCAGCGGATCGCCGGCTTCCGCGTATTCGTCCTTGAGCTTCCTCAGCAGCCAGTTCTCGCGCTTCTCGCCGGGCTTCTTCTTGAGCCGGATGAGCAGCCAGTCGCCCTTCATCCGCTCGCCGTGGAGGATCAGGTGCAGGTGGCCCTTGTCGAGATCCTTCCAGCTCTTGCCCGGCGCCGGCTCCCAGCTGCCCTTGTCCCACAGCATCACCGTGCCGCCGCCGTATTCATCCTCCGGGATGATTCCCTCGAATTCGGCGTAAGCCAGCGGGTGGTCCTCGGTCCTCACGGCGAGGCGCTTGACGTCGGGATCGGGCGACGGGCCCTTGGTCACTGCCCAGCTCTTCAGCACCCCGTCGGCCTCGATGCGGAAGTCCCAGTGCAGCCGGCTCGCCTCGTGCTTCTGGACGATGAAGCGGTTGCCCTCGGCGCTGTGGGCGAGCTTGCCCGAGGGTTCGGCGGTCTTCGAGAAGTCCCGCTTGCGGTTGTATTCGGCAAGGAGGTCAGCGGTGGCCATTTACGCCCGCTTCTTCGCCGGCGCCTTCTTCGCCGCCGGTTTCTTCGTCGCCGGCTTGGTCTTCACTCCGCCCTCGCCGGCGCCGCCGACCGACTTCTTCAGCGCCGCCATCAGGTCGATCACGTTGCTGCCGCGGCTCGGCGCCGCTTCCTCGGGCTCTTCGATGATCTTCTCGCCCTTGGCCTCGATCTTTTTATCGATAAGGTCGTGCAGCGCCTCGATATAGCGGTCGTGGAATTCGCTGGCGTCGAACGGCGCGGTCTTCTGGTCGATCAGCGTCTGGGCGAGGTCGAGCATGTCCTTGCTCGGTTTGGTGTCGGGAATGTCCTCGAAATAGCTCTGCGCCTTCCGCACCTCGTCCTCGTAGCGCAGCGTCTCGAGCACGATGCCCTTGCCGCACGGCTTCAGGCTGACGAGGTACTCGCGCCCGCGCAGCGACAGCTGGCCGAGCGCCACCTTGTTCGATTGCTTCAGCGCCTCGCGCAAGATGATGAACGCCTCCTCGGCCAACTCATCCGCCGGGACCACGAAGTAGGGCTTCTCGAAATAGAACACGTCGATTTCGCCGGCGTCGACGAACTGCACCAGCTCGAGCGTCTTCTTGCTCTCGACCTTGACCGCGTCGATCTCATCTTGGTCGAGCAGCACGTAGTTGCCCTTCGAGACCTGATAGCCCTTGACGATCTCGTCGCGATCGACCGGGCCGATGCCTTCGACCACCTTCTCGTAATGGATCCGTTTTCCGCTCGGCTCGTGGATCTGGTTGAAGCTGATCGACGCCCCGCTCTTGGTGGCGGTATAGACCTCCACCGGGATCGAGACGAGCGCCAGCCTAATCTGTCCCTGCCAATAGGCCCGTGCTGCCATGTCTCGCGTGCCTCCTTCGCACACGCGCCGATTCAGCGCGCGGAGGCGGGGGTGGTTCCGGGGTTGGCGGGAGTCAGGCGGCCTGCCCCCCTGCTCGCGCTCGCGCATCGTCGGCCAGGCGGCGGAAATTGGCGCTGATTTCCGGGTTCCACTGCGTGCGCGCGGCCCACCGCTCGTAGCGCTCGGCGTCGGCGATGAGCTCCTTGGTCGAGCGGGTATCGAAGCGGTGCGGTTGCATGCTTGCTGGCCTAAGCGCTTGCCTGACGCCCGTCGCTCCGCAAATCTACCAGCCGGGCTCGACGCAGCGGAACTGATGCTCTCCAAGCTTGTCTCGGGGAGGATTGAGGTGGTTAAACCTCCCCCGCCTCCCCCATGACGGCGAAGAACCGTTCGAGCAGGCGTTCGGCGGCGGTCAGCTCCTCGTCCCCGAACCCCTCCAAAAGCGCGGCCCGCGCGGGGTCGAGCACCGCCTTCACCTGCCGGAATACGACTTCCCCCGCCTCCGTGATGGTGACCAGGCGGCTGCGCTTGTCGGCCGGGTTGACGCGCCGCTCGACCAGGCCCTCGGCCTCGAGATCGTTCAGCGTGCGGATCAGGCTCGGCCACTGCACCGCCATCCGCTCGGCCAGCTCGATAGTGGCGATCGGCCCGCTGGAAAAGGCGAGCGCGGCGAGCGTCTGCCAGCGGGCACGCGGCTGGCCGGTGCGCTGGCGGATGACCTCGTCGATGTACGTGCTCCAACGCCGCGCGGCGAGAATCAGCAGGCGCGAGAAGCGGAACTCCAGCTCCGTCCGCGACCCTTCGGCATAGAACTCGCCGAAGCGCGTCGCCCACCCGTCGAATTCGTCCCCATCTTCGCCATGGCCCCGCTTGCTCATCGGTCTTGCGTAGCGGGTTGCGGGGAGAACGGCTACTCGATCTCGTGCGTCGCGCAGCATGCGGCGAGGCCCGCGATCAGATCGAAACGGCAGCTGTCTGCACGGCCCCTTCCGAACTCGTCGAGGTCCCTGGCGACCACTGCCGGGTCGGAATAGCTCTCGCCGATTACACGAATGTGTTCCAGTTCGCGGGTGCCGCTGAGTTTTGCGCTGCTTCCCGCTGCGTCTGCTCCTCGCGGATCATTTTTCTCGAGCATCCGCCGGGCGTCCTCGCCTCCGGGACTAATTCTTGATGGTGGGAATATCGTGCGGTATTCGCAAGAGCGCACCCGGCCGCCGCACCGAACCAGAAAGCACGCGATGACGACACTATGGATGGCGCCCTACACCTGTGCGCGGGTGACGGCGATCGCGCTCGAGGAGGCGGGGGCCGAATTCGACACGCAACTCGTCCGCTTCATGCGCGGGGAGCACAAGTCCGCCGAGTTCCTGGCGCGCAATCCCTTGGGTAAGGTGCCGGCGCTGGAGATCGACGGGGAGGTGCTGACGGAGAACGTCGCCATCCTGAGCTATCTCGCCGACCGATTTCCGAAGGCGCGGCTGCTGCCTGAGGTAAGCACGTCGGTCGCGCGCGCGCATGTTCTCGCCGACCTGTGCTTTTGCTCCTCGACGCTGCATCCGCTGGTTACGCGGATACGCATGCCGATGTTCTTTGCCGGGGCGGAAAACGCGCTGACGGTGAAACAGACGGCCGAAGCAGCAATGGATCCCTGTTTCCAGTTGATCGAAGAGCGACTGACCCCCGGGCCGTGGTGGTACGGCAACGAGTGGTCGGCGATGGACGGGTATCTCTATTGGGTGTTCTGGCGAGTCGAAGGCGCCGGCTACGACGTGATGCGCTTTCCCCGCTTCGCGGCGCATGCGCGGGCGATGGAGCAGCGTCCTGCCGTTCGGCGGGCGCTGGCGCGTGAGGATGCAGCGCAGGCGCAACTCGAAGCGGAAGGGCTGGCGTTCGTTCCCCCGCAGATCGGTTAGATTGGCTCGGCCAGCAGCGCGCTCATTTCCGCGCTGGCGCGGGCGTTGTCGATCAGCGGCCCCTTGCCGAGCTGACCGCGGCAAATCTCGAGCGATTTCTCGACCACATAGCGACAGCGGTCGAACCTGCGGCGGCGGTAGGCGGCGAAGGCTTGTTCGGGCTGTTCGGCGCGGACCAGCTCTTCGGCGAGCACCACCGCGTCCTCGATTGCCATGCCCCCGCCTTGCCCGAGGTGCGGCGTGGTCGCGTGCGCGGCGTCGCCGAGCAGGACGGTGCGGCCCTTGTGCCAGGGTCCTTCGAGGAAGATCGCCTCCAGCGGGCGATAGACGACTCGCTCATCCTCGGTGATCTGTTCGGCGATCGCCCGTATTGCCGGGGCGCAGCCGGCGAGGCGCTCGCGCATTCGGGCGGCAAGTCCCTCCGCTGGGTAGGCCGGATTGTCCGGCGCGGGCGTGGTCGCATAGATGTAGATCTCGTCCTCGCTCATCGGCACCAACCCCACGCCGGTTGGGCCGTTGTAGACGTGAAGGGCGTCGAAGCCTTGCGGGCGCGGGAGGTTGTAGCGCCACACCGCCTGGCCGGTGAACACCGGCCGGGGAGCTTCGGGGAAAAACCGGCCGCGCGTCTGCGAGTAGATGCCGTCCGCGCCGGCGCAGAGCTCGAACCCGGCTGCGCTTCCGTCAGAGAACAGCGCCCGGATTTCGTCGCCGGTATCCTCGAGCGAAACCGCTGTCGTGCTTCGGCGGATTTGCGCCCCCGCGCGTGCCGCAGCGTCCGCCAGGACCTGCAGAAGCGCCCGGCGCGGGATGCCCATGCTCGCCGGATAGCCGTCGATGAGCGAGCGTAACGGCGTTCGGGCGATCAGCGTTCCGTCCGGGGCATATATCTCGGCCGTATCGTAGGCGAACCCGGCTGCGAGGTAATCCTCGGCGAGGCCCAGCCCCGCCAGCGCGCGGACGACGTTGGCTTGTTGGCTGATGCCCACGCCTTCGACCCCGCTGCCGTCGCTGCGCTCGATCACGGTGACGCCGAAGCCCTTCTGCCCCAGCGCGGTTGCTGCGGTCAGGCCGCCTATCCCGCCGCCGATGACCAGGACCTGTGTGCCTTTCATGCCGTCTGCCGCGAGGGAACCCGCGACGCGGTGCGGACGGCGGCGACCAGGAACGCGGTCGCCAGCACCGGCGTGGCAATCATCGCCGAGATCGCGTGGCGCAACCCCTCCGCTCCGAGCTGCGGCGTCATCGTATCGCTGAGGACGCCGACGAGGAACGGCCCGAGTGCGCCACCGATCAAGCCGGAGGACACCAGCATCAGCGTCGAGGCCAGCGCGCGATCGCCGGGATCGGCTCGGGTGACGGCATAGTTCACGCACGGCACGAAGGCGCAACTGAGCAGGAAGTTCATCGCAGCCGCGCAGGCCATCGTTCCGAACAGCGTCGGAGCGAAGACAAACCCCGCCATGAAAGGTGTCGCCAGCGGCAGCGCGACCAACGGCACCCGCAGCATGGCCGCAATCGATCCGCGCCGCCTCACTAGTCGATCGGCGATCGCGCCGGAAAGCAATGTGCCGGCCAGGCCGCCGATGCCCACGGCGGGCCCGATCACAATCCCCACCTCGCGAAGCGGTACGCCGTGCGTGCGCTGGAGGAAGGCCGGCCCCCAGGCGCCGAGCACCGCCGTCATCATCGCCGAAATTCCGAAGCCAAGCGTCAGCGGCACGAAACCGGGGGTGCCCACGACGCGTCTAACTCCCGCCCTCAGCCCGGCGAGCCAGCGGTCGTGCTCCGCGGCAGCGCCGTGAGTCACTTCGCGGGGCGGCTCGCGCACGCTCAGCACAACGATCGCCGCCAGAACCACTCCGGCGAGGCCGCAGACGAGAAACATCGCTCGCCACCCGAGCGACGCGGCGAGAACGCCCGCCAGCACGGTGCCGCCGACGATACCGATGAAGCTGCTCGACTGGAACATCGCCATGGCCGTTCCGCGCACTTGCGGCCGGAACAAGTCGGGTATCAGCGACATGACCGCCGGGAAGGCGGTGGCTTCTCCGACGCCGACCCCCACCCGCGCCAGCGCCAGTGCCGCGAAGTTGTGCGCCAGGCCTGTGGCCGCGGTCGAGAGCGACCAGGCTGCGATCCCCACCGCGAGGATGCGAACGCGGTTTCCCCGATCGGCCAACCGGGCGATGAACACCCCGGCAACGAGATTGAAGAGCACGAACAGTGCCCCGTTGGCGAGCGACATCTCGGTGTCCGAAAGCACCAGGTCGTGCCGCACCGCCTCGGTTACGACGCCCAGGAGCATCCGATCGCCGACGTTGAGCACATTCGCCAGGAACAGGAGGAACAGCGTCCAGGACGCCGCAGTGGCGGTCACTGCTCGCGCCGGCGAGGTCACCGCATGAGGTCCTTGCCGTCGACCAGCTTTGCTAGCTCGCCGTCGAATTCGGCATCGATCAGCACGAAGGCCATCTTGGCAGGCCAATCGGAGCGGTTTTCCCACGCATGATCGGTGCCGCGCTGGACCACCACATCGCCGGGGCCGAGCACGACTTCGCTGTCGCTGAGGATCAGGACGATCTCGCCTTCGAGCACGATGCCATAATCGATCGTCTGCGTCCGATGCATCGGGCTGCGCCGTCCGCCGCCGCTGACGGGGGCGAATTCGATGACCCGAATGAGATTACCGCCTCCCGAGCCGAGGGTGATTTGCGCGTGATCGGAGGTCGGCTCTTCGGTCGGGTACAGGCCGAGCAACGCCGATGCGGAGTCGACCGCCCATACTTCGTCGAAGCGGGCGCCCGGGAGCGAGCGAACGTGCGGCACGGGCGCGTCGGAGAAGACCACCGAGCGCCCCTCGGGCGTGTGCCCGGTAACGATTCGCCGGGTGGCGCTCACGTGAGCCTGCGCTGCCCGCTGGCATCGCCGCCGCCGGAGGTTTCCACCAGTGTTGCCGGCGCGAAGTCGACCAGCGGCAGCTCTGCGAGGACATTCACGATCGGATACTGCGTAGGCATGTCTTCCCACCGGGCGCGGCGAAATTCAAAACGGCCGCGGCCGATCGAGGCGGACTTGACCTCCGGCGGCGGCCCGTCCGGCGCCGTGATGGTGAAGTAATCGACGTCCGCTTCGCCCCATGCACCAGTGCGCGGCACGTATTTGTGGAACATCATCGGCTGCGGCAATGGCACCTCGCCGGGCGCGAAATCGCCCGCGCCGATCTCGAGGAAGGTGAAGCCTTCCCACGCGGCGTGCGCCCGCCACCGGCCCTGCTGGATCACAGGTTCGGGAATATCGGCGAAGATCTTCGGCCAGCCCAGCTCGTCGCGGCCGGTCAGGATCGGATCGGCCATGCTTTCCCACAGCACTGGCACGAAGGCGCCGGCGACGTCTTCCTCCCCGTGCCAACGCGCGGGAATGCGGACTATGACGATGTTGTAGCCGCGCCCGGCGAGCCAGCCGACCTCGCTCAGCACGAGCAGGGACAGCTCGAGCCGAGCGGGTTCATCGACGACGAAGCCCCGGGGCAAAAGTGCTGCGATGGCGTCCGCATCGGTCCGCGCCGAGAGCGACAGCGTCAGCGTGTTTTTCTCGTAACGACGGTGGCGATGCGCCGAGGGAACGTTGCGCGGGCCTGGCGCCGGCCCGAACGAGACCGGCATACGATACATGCAGGCTCAGGCCGTCGCTCACCCGACCCTTTCCAGTCCCAGCAACTCGGCTGCGTTGAGGCCGAGGACTTTTGCCTTGTCGTCCTCCGAAAGCCGCGCGTGGAAGCCAATCGGATCGGGCTCCGACATGTCGAACGGATAATCGGTGCCGAGGCACAGCTTGTCGGCGCCATGAGTGCGGACGAGGCTGTCGAGCTGGTCCTGGTCGAACACCAGCGTGTCGAGCCACAGTTTGCGCAGATAGCTGGAGGGCTCGTGCCGACAGTGCTCCGAGCAATCCGCCCGCGCGCGCCAGCCGTGATCCATGCGCCCCCAGTATCCCGGTATGTATCCCCCGCCATGGGCGACGCAGATCCGCAGCCCAGGGTACGCGTCGAGTACGCCGCCGAAGATCAGGTGACCGATGGCGAGCGTGGATTCGAGCGGGTTGCCGATGAGGTTGTTGAAGTAATATTCGCTCAGCCGCTTGCCTTCGGTGAAGCCAAGCGGGTGGATGAAGACGAGCACGCCCAGTTCCTCCGCCGCGGCCCAGAACGGGCGCAGCGCCTCGGCGTGGAAGTCGGTGCCGTTGACGTTGGTGCTGATCTCGATGCCGCGCAGGTCGAGATCCTTCACGCAGCGGCGCATTTCCTCAACGGCGAGGCGCGTATCCTGCAGCGGCACCGTCCCCATGCCGACGAGCCTGTCGGGGTGCTGTGCCACCGCTGCCGCCATGCCGTCGTTGACCGCGCGCGCTGCTTCGCGGCCGGTCTCGGGATCGGTGAAGTAGAAGTACTGGCCCGGACTGGGCGAGATCGCCTGCACGTCGATGCCGAGCCGGTCCATGTCGGCGAGCCGCGTGTCGAGCGTGTTGAGCGTGCGGCCGATGGCGGCGAACTGGGCGCGGTTGACCTCCATCGTCTTCGGTGCTGGTGAAGTCGTTGATGCCCGGCGGCGGCCCCGGATATTTCGCCTGCACGATCGCGTCGGCGGCGGGAATGCCGAGGTGGCAATGGATGTCGACGACGAGGTGCTTGCCGCGCGCACGGACGGGGATCGGCTTGCGCTCGCCGCAAGTGGTGATCTCGCCCTCATGCCGCCACCTTCGCCGGAACGACGGTTCCGCTGCACGGGCCGAAGCCGATCGGCACGTAACCGTCTGCCTTGGCTTTGCCGCGCAGCGTCAGCGTGTCGCCGTCCTCGAGCATCACCCGCTTGGTTCCGCCTGGCAACGTCAACGGCTCCCGGCCCAACTTGGTGATCTCGACCAGACAGGCGCGCGCTTCGTCGGCGGCGCCGGACACGGTGCCGGTGGCGATCAGGTCGCCCACCTCGAGCGGCGCGCCGCCCGAGGCCTGGTGCGCGACCATCTGCGCGAGCGTCCAGAACAGCTCGGCCGCGTTCGTGCGCACGATGGTGACCGGGCCCGAACCGACATCGATCTCCGCAGTCAACTCGACGTTGAATCCGCCGGCAGACCGGTCGAACGGATCGTCCAGATAGCCCGGAATCTCCGGCTGGTCCGCCGTTCGCCCGCGTGCCGCAACTCGGAACGGGGCGAGCGCTTCCAGCGTCACCACCCACGGCGAGATGGTTGTCAGGAAGCTCTTGCCGAGATGCGGCCCGAGCAGCATCTCGTAGAACTGAATGCCGCGCGCCGACCAGTCGTTGACCAGACAGCAGCCGAACAGGATCTCGTCGGCCCGGGTCATGTCGACCGTTTCGCCGAGGCTGTTGACCGGGCCGCCCAGCCAGGCGCCGAATTCGAGCTCGAAGTCGAGCATCGGTTCGGGCGCGACCGTCATCTCGTTCGATCCGCGCGGCACGACCTGGCCGACCGGGCGAACGACCGGGGTGCCGCTCACCGCCACCGAACTGGCGCGGCCGTTGTAGGCGACCGGCAGCGTCGCCCACGCCGGATTCGGCGCTCGCCCGCCGTTCGCCGCCATGCGCAGGATATGGTCGGCCGATGTGCAGAAGTCGGTGAAAGCCGTGGGCTTGGCCGGCATCAGCAGCCTGGCGGCAGCCATCGAAACGAGCGCCTTTTCCGCCGCGGGCGCGGTCGCCCTCGCCGTCGGCGCGGTAGAGGTCCGACAGTGCCGCCCTGAGTCCCGAAATCGCCTCGCGCGGTTGGGCAAACAACGGCAGCAGCGTCGCTCCGCTTGCGGCCTCCGCGGCGGGGCCGGAGAGCAGGCCGCCCGCGAGCAAGGCCGAAAGGTCGATGATCCACTCGCCCAGCGCCACGCCTCCGCGCGCGCCCTGGCCGTCGTCGAACACGCCGAACGGCAAGTTCTGGATCGGGAAGTCCGTGTCCGGCGCGTTGGCGCTCTCGACCCAGCTACGGCGCGCGGGATCGTGCGTGGCGTTGAGCTCAATGGTCATGGGCGCAGCCGTGCCGTTCATGGTGTTCCTTGCGATACTTGTTCATCTCGGCGAACAGCATCGGCGGCGGCGCGTGCGGGATCTCGGGGTCCCATTGCTTGTACAGCGAATAGACGTTGGCGACGACGCGCTCGGGGTCGGTCCAGTGGACGTATTCCTTGATCGGGATGTCGCGCGCGGCCTCGCGCCAGTCCATTCCCGCCTCGAACCGGCCGCGCGCCTCGTCACGCAAGTGCTCGAAATACCCCTTCAGGTTGCTGACGCACTGGATGTCGCTGATCGGCCCGTGCCCTGGCACGACGACCTCGGGCTCGAGGCCCATGATGAAGTCGCACGCGGCGATCCAGTTTGAGAATGGCCCGGCCCAGACAACCGGATGGCCCTCGTTGAACACGAGATCGCCGGTGAACACCGTACGATCCTCCTTCACCCATGCGATGGTGTCGGACTCGGTGTGGGCGGGCCCGAGATCGGTCAGCTCGACGGTCTTGTCGCCGACCGTCAGCACCATCGTCTCGTCGAAGGTGGTCGTGGGCAGCGCCAGCTCGTCGACCCCGCTGAAATCGAAGTAGCGCCCCATCGTCTCGAACAGGAATTCGCCCGCCTCGCCCATGGTCCGCCAATTGGCCGAGAGGTTGGCGAGGCCTTGCGGATTGAACCCTTCCATCTCGGCGCGGGTCTTGGCGGTGGCGATGATCTCCGCGCCTTCGACCACGCCGTTGCCGAAGAAGTGATCGGGGTTGGCATGAGTGTTCATCAGGCGGTCGATCTTCGCGCCGCCCGACACTTTCGCGAACGCCGCCAGCATCTCGCGCGTCAAGGGCACGCTCATCAGCGTGTCGATGAGCAGCGTCTGCCCTTGCGAGGTGACGAGCCCGGCGTTCGACCACCCCCAGGTGCCGTCCGGCTGGACGTAGCCGTACATGCCATTGCCGATATCGTGAACGCCTTGCCGGAAGGGCCAGTTAGCCATTCGGTTTTTCTCCCTCGGCGCGACCCTACAGCGATAATTCCTTGCGGCAAGAATATTTTGCCGCAAGTTCGGTTGTCGAACCGCGCCGTTCCGCGTAGCACTCGTACAGATGGCGACGGGGCGAAAAAAGCCGGCGAAGCGCGGCAAGGGGCGGCCTACGGGGAGCGAAAGCGGCGTCGGGCGCGAGGCGCTGGTTTCGGCGGCCCGCGAGCTGTTGCAGGAGCTGCCGCCGGCGCAAGTCACCAGCACGGCAATCGCCCGCCGCGCCAATGCCGACCCGGCGCTGGTGCGGTACTATTTCGGCAATCGCGAGAACCTGTTGTTCGAGGTCGCCAAGCAGATCGGCGCCGAGGCCAATCGTCCGCCGCCGGACGAGGGCGATCCGATCGAGTTGTTGGCCGACATGGTCCACGGCACGTTCCGCTTCACCCGTTCGGCCAAGCACATGCAGCGGCTGATGATCGAAGAACTCGATTCCGCCAGCTCGCCCGAGATTCGCGAGAAGATGCGCGAGTGGAATCAGGTGCCGCTATCGTACTACGCCAAGCTGCAGGAGCTCGATCAGGAGGGAAGGCTCAGGAAATTCAACCCGCTCTTCATGTACTTGGCTGTGGTGGGGATAAGCGACTTCTTCGTCACCGGTGCGCCGCTGATCAAGCTGATGGTTCCGAACAGCACCGACATGGGCGAACTCGGGCGCGAGTACGAAGACTTCGTCACGAGGCTCGTCACAGACGGGTTGCGCAAGCGCTAGCTACCGCTCGGCAATGCAGCGGTTGCGCTGTGTTCCGAGCCCGGAGATCGACCCTTCCATCACGTCGCCCGGCTTGAGGAAGACGCCGAACGCGGAACCGTTGCCATAGGGCGAGCCCGGTGCAGATCAGATCGCCCGGCTCCAGCACCACGCGGTCAGAGAGATATTCGATCTGCCGCTCGATCGACGCCATCATGTCGGACGTGCTTTCGTCCTGATACGTCTTGCCGTTGACCTTGAGCGTGATCGTCAGGTTGTAGGGATCGGCGACTTGGCTGCGCGGTACGATCATCGGCCCGAACGGCAAAAACGTCGGAAAGCACTTGCCCGACAGCCAGTCGGCACCGATCGCCGAGCCGTCGCGGCGAAAGATGTGCTCGCGCGCGGTGACGTCGTTGACCACGGCGAATCCGGCCACGTAATCCATCGCCTCGGCGGCGCTGACGTGGTGCGCGCGTTGGCCGATCACCACGCCCAGCTCCAGCTCCCAATCGGGTTTTTCGACGTTCCTCGGCAGGATCACGTCGTCCCGCGGCCCGACCACGCACGAGGGCAGCTTGAGGAAGACGAACGGCAGCGCCTTGGCGCGCTGGTCCATCATCGCCTCGACCCGCTGCTTCATCTCCTCGGGGGAGAGGTTCTCGTGCTCGGCGGTGCGCATCGACGGGTCGCCCATGATCAGGCCGACGACGTGCTTCTTGTA
The DNA here is from genome assembly GCA_963811255.1 of uncultured Alphaproteobacteria bacterium. Taxonomy (GTDB): domain Bacteria; phylum Pseudomonadota; class Alphaproteobacteria; order Sphingomonadales; family Sphingomonadaceae; genus Croceibacterium_B. The sequence continues at coordinate 117,909 of CAWEQI010000001.1, forward strand.
GTTGGCGCCGGTGCAGAACACCTGTCGCGGTCGATAAGGCGCCTGCACGTCGGCCGCGCCGAAATCGGCCGCGGAAGCGAATGCCGCATCGTCTTTCGACCATTGCTCGAGCTTCGCAGCGACGGCCGGCCAGTCGGACAGCAAGGCGGGCAGCTGGCGGCTCTCGCCCCAATGGCCGAGCGGCACGTAGCGCTCGCCGCGCACCAGCACGGACTGCGCCTCACCGCCGATCGCCACCGTAGCCAATCCGTAAGTCATTGCTTGCCGCCCTTCAATACGCCTGCTGCAGCTTCTGCATCGTGTCGCCGAGCATGGCATTGGCGTCGCGCTGGTCGCCGCCGGCCATCTCAATCTCGCCGATCCGCACCGAATTCTCGACCACCATCCGCGCGCGCTCAAAGCGGCGTTCGGTGAACGCGGCGAGCGCATCGGCAACGTCGTCGTGCCGAGCGAGCTCGTCGGCCAGCACGAGCCCATCCTCGACGGCCATGCCGGCGCCCGAGGCCATGTGCGGGGTCGTCGCATGGACGGCGTCGCCGATCAGGACCACGCGACCCTCGTGCCACGGCGGCGGGAGCATGACCCACTCGAGCGGTCGGTAATTGACCAGCAAATCCTCGCCGAGATTGTCGCGCACCGCCGCGACATAGCCGCCGTACGGGCGCAGCAACTCGGCGACGTGAGGCAGCTGCTCCTCGGGCTCGTACCACGGATTGTCGGGCACGTGTTCGAGGATGAAGGCGTACATCTTGTCGCGCGAGACCGGGTTGAAGCCGAGCTTGACCGGGCCGCCGAGCCACATTTCCGCCCGATCGACTTCCGCCGGCCGATCGGCGACGATCCGCCAGCAGCCCTGGCCGGTGAACCTGGGCCTGGGCGCGTCGGGGAAGATCGTCTGACGCGTCTTGGAGAAGATGCCGTCGGCGCCGACCACGACATCGAACCGCTCCTCGCGGCCGTCAGGGAACGCGACCTGGACGCCGCCGGCGTTCTGCCCGAGCTGCGTGATTTCCGCGCCAAGCGTCACGCGAATGCCGGCACCGCGCACGCGGTTCGACATGATCTCGTGCAGCACGGGCCGCATGATTCCGCCGCTGCGGGCCACGGGCGGAGCATCGGCGGCAAGGGCAGGCGATTCCATGATCACGCTGCCCTCGACGGCGCGGAGGCGTATGCCACCGCCGACGAAGCCCTTCTCGGCGACTTCGCCGAGAATGCCAAGATCGTCGAAGGCCCTCAGCGAAAGGCCGGTGACGCTGATGCCTGCCCCGTAGGCGCGCCAGCGCGGGTCGGCATCCGCAAGCTCGACCTCGACGCCGCGGCGGGCCATCGCCAGCGCGGCGCTCATCCCACCGACGCCGCCGCCGATCACCAGCGCCTTGCGGATCATTGCGTCCCTCCCGTCGCCATGTTCAGGCGGGAACCTGCCAAAGGCCCTTGTCCGGCGTCATTTCGGCATGAGGGACGTTGCCCGTGATGATCCGCCCGGTGCCCCACTGGTCGATGGTGTTCGGGCCTGGCTCATAGGTGGTGGGGACCCAGCTCGCCTCGTCGATGTGCTCGAGGTCCGAGGTGTATTCCACCGCGTTGCCGTTGGGCGTGAGGAAATAGCAGAAGGTGTTGTCGCCGGCAGTGTGGCGCCCGGGGCCCCAGCTCAGCTCGACCCCGTTCTCGTGCATCCGCGCAAGACCGCGCATCATTTCGTCCACCGAGGCGACGTCGAACGCGACGTGGTTGAGCGCGGGCGGGCCGGGCAGGATCGCCAGCCGGTGATGCGCGGTGTTGCAGCGCAGGAAGACCATGAAATCGCCGATCCAGTCCGACAGGCGGAAACCCAGCGCCTTTTCGTAGAATTCGGCCAGTCCCTTGTGATCGGGTGAATGGAACACGACGTGGCTCAGCCCGACCGGGATCGCCTCCCCCTTGGCCAGAGTGCGATGCTGGCGCTGGGTGCTGTCGCACACGACCTCGATCGCCCGGCCGTCCGGATCGAAGAAGCGGAAGGCATAACCGCCCGCCGGCCCTTCGGCCGGTCCCGGGTCGGAGATGATCTTCGCCCCGGCTGCCTTGACCTGCTCGAACAGGGCATCGACGTCGGCCCGCGAATCTGCCGAAAACCCAATCAGGTCGGTCTTCTTCTCGGCGTCCTGGCGCAAGCGAATCACGAACGGATGGGCGGTGCCTTCGGCGGCGAGATAGACCTTGCCGTCCTCTTCGCCGACTTCGACGAGACCCCAGGTTTCGGCGAAGAATTTCCGCTCGGCCGCAAGGTCCGGCACCGCCAGTGCCACGTATTGCAGGTCGCTTACTCTCGCAGTCATGCTGTTCTGCTCCGTTGCCAGGCTGCATTCTAGAACTTGCCGCCGATGCGGACACCGTAGGTTCGCGGCTCTTCGACGGCGGACGTGACAAGATTGGCAGTCGTTATGTTTCCGCCGAGTTGGCGTCGGCTGTTGCCGATGTTGCGCATATAGAAGCTGACGAACAAGCGGTCATCGTCCTTGCTCAGCGTGATCGAGGCGTCGGTCACGAAATTCGCCTTCGACTTCAGATACGGCAGGTAGTCCGCCGTCGAGTAGCTCGAGCTGCGATAGCGGGTGTCGGCCTGCAGGACGATTTTGAAGGTGTCGAGCGGGATCGTCTGCTCGCCGTTGAGGATGAACGACCAGCGCGGCGAGTTGAACGCCGGCTTCCCCGCGCAATCGATCTGGTAAAGCGCCAGGACCGTTCCGTTGACGGTCTGCGTCGTGGGAGCGAAGGCGCAGGTGGTGTTGGGCGGCAGCCCCTGGTTCGGCGCGAAGTAGGTGAAACTGTCGTACTTGCCGTCGAGGTACTGCACCGAAGCAGACAGCAGCGTGTTTCGCGTTGCCTTCAGTTCGACGTCGAGGTCGACGCCCTTGATCGTGCTGTTGCCGATATTGCGCGTGAGGAACACCGTCGCCGGCGGATTGCCGAGGTCATAGCCGAATTGGCTGAATTGTTGGTTCTTGTACTTCCACAGGAACGCTTCGACGTTCACCTGCAGCGTATTACCGAGGAACCGATTCTTGCTGCCGATGGTGTAGGCGTCGATCGTCTCTGGCTTGTAGGTTTCGACACCCCGCGCGAACGAGAAGCCCCCGGCGTGATAGCCCGTTTCGAAGCTGGCATAGACCATATTGCGCGGCGTGAAGTCGTACTGGGCCGCCAGGCGATAGGTGAACTTGTCGTTCTTCAGGCTCGAATCGATCGCGATCGGCGAAAACAGCACGAAGGGCGCCGTCTGCGACCCGCCTGCCTGCGGCGGCAACACGAATAGCGGCACCGGCGTGATCGGAATGCCGCGTGACGTGTAGAAATCCCGAAACTGCTGCTCGGTGTCGAGCACAGGAATGAACGGCAGGTTGGGGCAGAAATCTTGCGGCGGCGCGGGATTGCCGCAGAACAGGATGTAGACGTCCGACTTGCCGTCGAACCGCTTCTTGTCCGACGTGTAACGGCCGCCCGCTGTCAGGCTCAGCTTGTCGGTCGCGTGGAAGGTGATCTGGCCGAATCCGGCCCACGATTTCGTCCCGGTCGTGAAGTCCTGGTATGGCGTCAGCGTGAACTGGTCATAGCGGGCGGTGGCGGCAATGCGCTCGTCGAAGTAGATGCCGCCGATCTGGTAATCGGCCGCGTCGCCGATATGCCCGGCCCAGCGAGCTTCGACACTCGTCTGCTTGTCCTTCTCGGCCGAGAAAGCGCCGCGGAACACGCCGTTGAACTGATAGGCGATGTTCGCCTCGCGGTAGGCCGGCTGGATCGTCAGTGTGCCGGCGGGCGTGTGATAATTGAGCTCCGCCGTCACGCCCCAGTAGTCGTCGTCGTTGAAGGGGATGCCGTCGACGACCTCGCCCGCCCGGCCGACTTGCGGTACGAAGCGCGAGGCCAGCAGCGCCTGCGAGGCCGGATCGAACAGTCCCTGCTTCGGTGAGAAGCCGGTCGCTGTGAATTGATAGCCGGCAAATCCGCTCGGACCGAACGTGGGGTCCACCTTCCCAAGATAGAAACCGCTCAGGCTGCTGCCCCCCTGGTGCGAAAAGTCCACTCCGAGCCGCAGGTCGAGATTGTCGGTCGGCTCGGCATAGATTTGCCCGCGGCCGGCGTATTCGCGCTGCTTGCCGGTGCCGTCGTCCTGGAAGCCGTCGTGATTCGACAGCGAGCCGGCAAAGCGCACCGCGACCTTGTCGCCGACCGGGAGGTTGAGCGCCGCTTCTCCAGTCAGCCAGTCGTAATTGCCGTAGCCGGCCGAGAATTGAAGCGACGTTTCGCCCAGCTTGGGCCGGTTGGGGATCACGTTAATGGCGCCGCCCGTGGCGTTGCGGCCGTAAAGCGTGCCTTGCGGGCCTTTGAGGATCTCGACCCGCTGCAAGTCGTAGAACACGCCGGAGGTCGAACTCGGGCGGCCGATGTACACGCCGTCGTAGTTGAAGGCGATCGCAGGATCCGAGTACGCGTTGACCGTCGCGTTGCCGACGCCGCGGATGAAGAACACCGTGGTCGGGCCGCCGGTGCTGCCGGTCGCCGACAGCGCGTTGCTCGTGCGTGAGAGGTCTTCCGCCCGGATGACATTCTGGCGCACCAGTTCTTCTGGCGAGATGACGTCGAGCGGGACGGGCGCCCTTTGGCTGCTCTCCGTCACGTGCTGGGCCGTGACGACGATTTCGTTAAGGCCGCTTTCCTGCTGCGGGCTGGCTTCGGGCACAGCGGCACCGGCGGACGAATTCGCCGCCGGCGTGGTCTGCGGCACCGGCACCTGACCGGCGGCCCGCTCTTGCTGGTCCGCGACCGCTTTGGAGGCGTCGCTATCCTGCGCCAATGCCGGCTGGAACGATAGCCCGGCGACCAGCGCTGCAGCGGACACACCCCATGAAAGCCTAGCCGTCATGATTCCCTCTCCCTGTGAACCCGTTCGTTATTCCCGGTGGTAGGAATTTTTATTCCTGCACGCAAGAATTTTGATCGCGATCATTGACGCCGCCCCGTCGGCGCCGGCGCACTGCACCCCATTCGGCGATAAATTCTCTCGTGGAGGAACAACAAGGAGAGGCGCACTGTGTGTGTGGGAGGGGGAAGCCGGTATCGCATTGCATGCGAGAGGCTTCTTTCCGCCGGGCGGAGTTCTGCGAACCGGCAAGCCCGAACAAGTGGGGCCGCCGTGACATGGCTCTACGATCTCGGCCGGTGACCTTTTTCGTTTATGTCGGCGTGCCGGCGCTGGTTCAGCGCGAGAGTGTCATCGATAACTTGACCGAGAATGGTTCCTGTTGAACGAACTGCGGCATCGCCGCGATCCGCAGGGGATTGCCGTAGGCAAAGACGTCGCCGCGCGATCCAAGAAGGTTGCGTGCTTCGACGGCGAACCCCCAGTGATCATGCTTGGCCGCGAAGGCGATGCTCGTTTCCATGTAGTTGCCCATCGGTCGATCGAGCGCCGGATCGAAGCTCAGCCGCGCCGGGCCGACGTAGCGGGCGCCGGCCGAAAACGTGAGTTGCCAGGCGCCAAGCGGCAGATCATGGGCGAGCGACGCCCGCGCCGTCCACGACGGCACCACCGGCAGGCGCCGGTCGTCGAGCTTCAGGCCGGTGTTGTCCGCGACCAGAAGCGCCGACTGGGCCATCGCCCCCGCCTCGACGCGCCAGCCGCGGCCGAGGCGCGCCTGCCCCGAAAGTTCGGCGCCGGCGATGGCGCCGCGGCCGACGTTGGCGGTTTCGATCAGTCCGTTCGGCAGCAGCACGTCGGACTGTATGTCGCCCCACCAAGACCGATAGAGGCTGAAGTCGAGGCTCCACAGCTCCGCCTCTTCGCGCCAGCCGGCTTCGAGCGTCGCCAGTTCGTCGCTTTCGAGCCGAGTGACCCGGCCGTTTGCCAGCGCGGTCGTGCCGCCCTGGCGCACGGCCGAGCCGTAGCGGACATAAAGCAGACGACCGGCCCGCGGATGCCAGGCCAGCGCCGCCGACGGCGTGATTCCGGTGCGGGCGCGATTCTCCTCGCCGAGGGCGCCGGTGTAGGCGCGCTCTTCGTAGAGCGCGCTGCGATAGAGCCGCCCGCCGACCGTCGCGTCGATCGAATGCCCCAGGGGCAGCGTGGCTTCGCCGAACAGCGCCGCTTCGTCGGCCCGACGTTCGACCGTTTCGAGCGTCAGCGCCGCCCCGGAGCCGGTCAGGACGCGAGAAGAGTCCTGCCGGGCATCGATGTAAGAGATACCGCCGAGCCAGCCGAGGCGTCCCCACTGGCCGGTCAGCCGCGCTTCGTTGTCCCACAGCTTGTAATGCGCCGTGTCGTCGAGCGTCTGCGGATCGGGCAAGCCGAGACCGCCGGCGCCCTGCGTCGCATCGTAACGGTCGCGAATGATGTGACTAGTGTATCCGGTCGACAGGACGACCTGGACCGAGCCGTAGTGCTGCAGCCGGAGCGACGCGTGCGCCAGATCGTTGTCGTGCGGTTCGGGCAATTGCGGCGGGCGGTCACGAGCTTCGGGTCCGTAGGTGTAGTTGCTGTCGCGCGCGTTGAGCCACTGCCCGAACGCCGTCGCGTCACCGCGCCAGCCGTTCCCCAGCTCGACGCCCAACCCGGCGCGAAGGCCCTGGACGTAACTGGCGTTGCTGTCCTTCCGGTCGCCGGTACTGATCCAGCCGGGGGCCTTCTCCGCGTAACCCACCAGGCGCAACGCGGCGACGTCGCTGATCAACGGCAGGTTGATGACCAGCGACGCGCCGCCGCCGACGTCGCCGTCGGCGACCGATTGGCCATTCGCGGCGCCGGCGATCGAGAAGCCCGACGGGTCGGCGCGATTGGTGACGATGCGATAGATCCCGCCGATCGCTCCGCTGCCGTAAAGCGAGCCTTGCGGCCCTTTGAGGATTTCAACCCGTTTCACGTCCACCAGGCGAATGTCGGGATCGGGCGCCACGTAAGTCACGCGGGCATCGTCCAGCAGCACCGCGACGGTGGCCTGGGTCTTGCCGCCGAACGGGCTGTCGGCGACGCCGCGCAGGAACATCCGGTTGCGCCCGGGGCCCTGCCCGGTGAGCGCCAGGCCCTCGACCTGGTCGGCCACGCTTGCGGTATCGCGGTTGGGGTCGAGCTGGCGCCGGGGCGGGAGCAGCATCACACTGGCGGCGACGGGCGCGTTCTGCAGCGTCAGCTCACGTTTGGTTGCCGTTACGATGATGTCCTGCTCGGTTAGGGTCGGCGTGACGACTTGCGCCTGACTCTCCGACTGCCGAGCGACGGGAGGCGCGGCGGCGCGCTCGATCCGCCAGGCCGTCGGGCCGACTTGCCGCGCGACGTAGCCCGAACCGCGCAACAGGCGGTCGAGCGCCGCGGCCAGGCTCATCCGGCCGCGGACTGGCCGAGTGCGCAGGTTCGGCAGGTTGCCCTCGGTGCCGATCGATACGTTCGTCTCGCGCGCCAGCTCGGCGATCGCGTCGGTCAGCGTGACCGATTGAATGTCGATTCTCAGGGGCGGTTCGTCGCGGGCCTCAGCGTGGCTCGGAGAGGCGATAAGCGTCGCCGTGGCGAGACAGCTCAACTTCCATGAGTTGCGCCAGGTCGCGGACCGCTGAATCGCCATTCTTGATCGACAAAGTCCCCGAGAAACGCCGTTCGGCCAGCGCCGGAGGCATCGAAACCTTCAACCCGGCATAGCGGCCAAGGTCGCTGGCGACCAGCGCCAACGGTGCGGCGTCGTAGGTCAGCCGACCTTCGCGCCACTCGCCGACATCGTTCGCCGCGACGGGGGAGACCCGCGCCAGGTGATGCGCGGGATCGAACAGGATGCGCCTGCCGGCCGTCAGCTCGACCGGATCGCCGAGCGCATCGCCGCGAACCGTCAGCCGGCCTTCGGACACTTCGACGCGGACCGCCCGGTCGTTCGTCTGCACGTCGAAATGCGTGCCGATGTCGCGTATATCGAGCCCGCCGGCGCGGATCGTCAGGCTCCGGTCAGGCTCGTGCGCGACCGCGAAATAGCCGCCGCCGTCGAGCGCCAGCTGGTCCTTGTGACGGCCGCCGATGCTTAAGCGGCTGTGCGGCGCGAGCACGACGGTGGAACCGTCCGCCAGCGCGATCGACTGCGGGGCCGCCGCGGTGGCGAAGGTCTCCGGCTCCGGAGCGATAAACTGAGGCGCGATCAGCACCGCGGCGAGCACGGCGGCGACCGCACCGCCTGCCCACAGCGGCCATTTGCGGCGGCCGTGTGCCGAGGCAACTTCAGCAAGTTCATGTACGAGCGGAGTGAGACCGTCGCGATGACGCGCCAGCGCGGCGTCGCTCAGCGCGATCTCGTCGTAGGCCACGCGATGCCGCGGGTCGGCTTCGAGCCAGGCGGTGAAGCCATCCCAGTCCATGTCGTCGCGTTCGCCGGCGAGGTGCCAGGCGGCGGCTGCGGCGAAAATCGTCTCGTCTGCCCCTGTCATGGCGTCGTCTTTCCATTCGGCCTCGGGCCCCCGGCCGGTTGATGCTGGTGAGACGGCGCCGCGGCGAAAAATCCGCAGTCGGCCAACCGCTGGCGCAAGTGCCGCATGGCCACGGCGAGGTGCTTTTCGACCCCGCTGCGGCTGATGCCCATGATCGTCGCGATTTCCGCCTGACCACGCCCCTCGAAGCGGTACAGCCACAGCGCCCGGCGAGCGCCGTCGGGCAGGCTCATGATCGCCCGGTGAAGCATTTCGGCCTCTTGCGCTTCGATCAGGCCGGCTTCGGCGCCGGCCGAAGGATCGGGCCGCGCCTCAATGGTCGGCAGCACGATCTCGTCGCGCTCGAGCCACTCGCGGTCGCGCCGCATCGCCCGCTGCCGCTCGCGCACGCGGTCGAGAACCAGATTGTTGGCCATGCGGAACAGATAGGCGCGGCCGTTGGCGACGGGGCCGGCGGCGGTATGCGCGGCTTTCAGCCACAAGTCCTGCAGCAGGTCCTCGGCCTCGCTGGCGTTCCCGCAGCGCGCGGTCAGGAAGCGCAGCAGCTCGGCGCGATGCGCCTCGAGCAACCCGTCCAGCCCGGCTTTGGCGGCCATCGCCCTGCTTTCCACCATCCAAGAACCCGCTGCAAAGACCGCTCTAGCGCTCGGCATGAGCTATCAGGCCCCTTACGGTCGGTGCAACCGCATGTTCGTTGATGGAAATCATCTCCCGCGCAAACCCTCCTTCGATCAAGGCCGCCTCGAGCTCGCGTGCGTCGTAGAGGCGATGCAGCCCGGCGCGGGCGAACCGCCAACGCTGCATGGAGGTGCGGTGGGTCACGTAGGCGACCAGCCGGCCGCCCGGGCGCAGGCTGCGGTGCAGCGCAGCCACCGTGGTCCCAGCGGGGTCGGCGAAATACAGTACGTTCAGCGCCAGAACGCCGTCGAACGGCCTCCAGACACCGGGCAGGCTGGCGATGTCCTGCATGACCAGATTCGCCTCGCCTCCAAGGCGGCGACACGCGGCAGCGATCATCCCGGCCGAGCGATCGATTCCGCACAGCTGGCAGGCCGCCGTGGGGAGAATGGCCGCGAGCGCAGCGCCCGTGCCGCAGCCCGCATCGAGGATGCGCTCGCCCGGCTGTGGGGCCAGCGCGTCGATCGCCAGCCGCAGCGGACGCTCGTTGGCCAAGTCCATTGCCCGGCCGAGGAGGCGGCCGGGCAACCCTCGCGGATGAGCGAGCTGAGCGGCGAACCGGGCGGACAGGCTCACGCTGGCGTACGGGTCAGCCGATCTTGGCGAGCAGCGCCTGAACTTCGCGCCGGCGGCCGGCGTCCCACACCGGGCGCATGGGGTCGTGGGGTGCCTTCAGGGCCTTCTCCAGAAACTGTCTGGCCAAGGCCTTCTGGCCCTGATCCAAAAGGAAGTCGCCGTAGAAGTAGTTGGCATCGAGGCCGTTCGGGTCGATCGCCAGCGCTTGCTTGAGCAGCGTGTTCGCCTTGGCATCGTCGCCGAAGCCGATCGGCGAGCCGGGCACCTTATAGTAGAGCACGCCGAGGCTCATCGCGGCCCCACCGTCGGCCGCCTTCGGATCGATGGCATAGGCCTTGGCAATGAGGTCGCGCGCCTTCTTCGCCAAGCCCAGCTTATGGAAGATATTCGCCCGGTTGGCTTGCTCGCTGGTGACGATGCCGTCCCACAGCAGCGGCTCGGCCTTGCCGGGATACTTCTGGACCAACGCGGCCGCCTGCTTGGCCAGCCGGTCGAGGTCCTTGGTCTGGGTGCTCGAACCTTTCACCTCGTAGGCAATGTGCGCCCAGCTGTCGTTGATCGCCTTGACCTCCTGGGCCATCGTGTCGGCGGCGAGCGCCGGCGCAGCGAAGCCGAGCCAGGCGGCGGCAGCGAGAGCGAGCGGGAACTTGCGGGTCATCTGATCTCTCCGGGGGATTTCAGGGAAATGCGGCGCGCGCCTTGCGCACCTGCGACTTAAGGCCGTTGTCGATCACGGCCGGGGCCAACGCGTTGAGCGCGGCGTAGACCCGCTCCATCGCGCCGATGCTGAGGTGGGGCCGGCGGACGGCGATCGCGGCGACGATCCGCTGGGCGACCCATTCGGGCTCGTCGGCGGTCATTCCGGCGAGGCTGAGGAAGCGCTCGACGTCGGCGGTGTTGAACGCAGTGCGCGCCGCGCGCGGGTTGACGTGCGTTATGCAAACACCGCTGCCGTCGAACTCGCGCCGCAGCGCCTGACTGAGCGCGGCGAGACCCGCCTTGCTGCTCGAATAGGCGGCGAACCACGGATAGGGGATGGCGCCGAGCACCGAGCCGATGTTGACGATGTGCCCCGAACCGCGCGCCCGCATCGGCCCGGCGACCGCTTGCGCCAGGGCCGCCGGGACCACCAGATTGATACGATAGAGCAACGACAGCGCGTCGAGCGTCTGCGTCTCATGCAAGCCGAAACGCATGACTCCGGCAATGTTGACCAGAACGTCGGGCGTCTCGCGGCCGAGCCGCTCGCCCAGCGCCCGCAGCGCATCGTCCTCGGCGAGATTGGTGACGATGCATTCGTCGCATTCGACCGGCTCGACCCGGTCGATGCCGATCACGCGCGCGCCGCGATCGCGCAGCAGGCGGGCGACCGGCGCGCCGATGCCGCCGGCCGCCCCGGTGACCACGACCGATTTACCCTCAAGCGGCGACACTGGCGGGCTCCAGCTCGATGGCGGCGAACATAGCGCCGAACAATCCAAACATTGCGCGCGCCATGTCGCGCACCGCCGCCTTGTCCGGCTCGCTCGCGAAACCGTTCACCAGCGTTTCGAAGAAGCGCATGTGCGACTGGTCGAGCGCGCCGTGGGAGGTGAGGTAGGTGAACGCTTCGGGCGGCAGGCCGAGCCGTTCGGCGACGGCCCCGGCGCCACGGCTCGCCAGAGCCACGCTGACGCTTTCGAGCACGTAGACCATGCCGAAGAACGACACCGGGTTGCCGGTGCGGATCTTAGCGTAGGCATGATCGACCATCGCCTGCGTGGCCGGATGCGGGCGGCTGCGGCGCGCAGCCGCGGCATCGCCCCCGGCGGCGGCGATGTCCGACAGGATCCATTCCTCGTGTCCGGTCTCCTCGGCGATGTATTCGTCGAGCGCCTCGACCAACTCGGGCCGATGCTGCAGCCGGGCCCGCGCCTCCTGCATCAGCGGAACGGTGTGCCGCACGTGGTGATAGGCCTGGGTGAGATAGGCGATGTAGGTCTCGCGCGAGATCGTGCCGGCGAGCCCGGCCCGGACTTGCGGCACGGCGAGGAACGCCAGCCGCTCGCGCACGGTCGCGTCCTCCAGCTCCGTGAAGAAAGCCGGCTGGGGCAGGTAGGCCGCTGCGATGGCCGGGCGCTTCAGCCGGCCATTGCCGGTGAGGCGGCCGTTCTGCGGGGTGAAATGGGCGACTTCGCGCCAGGCGGCGATGGGGGCGTATGTGGGCAGGCCCGCATTGACCGATGCCACCGCGGCGGCGAGGTCGCTCCCGGGGGCGGCAGGGACAAGCAGCGCCTCGGGAAAGGGCAGGCCGTCGCCGTATACGAAAGCCTGGGCGATTTCCGGCCGGGCGAGGAGCGCTTCCTCGAGCCATTCGGGGGATATGTTCCGCCCGTGCCCGGTGACGATCAGGTTCGATTTGCGCCCTTCGATCGACAGCCTGCCTTCGGCATCGAAGCAGCCGATGTCGCCGGTGGCGAATGGCGCTTGTGGGCTCTCGCCGCCAATCACGCCGAGGCATAGGGGGCCATCGAGCAGGACTTCGCCGTCTTCGGCAATGGCCGCGCGCATGTGGCCGAGCGGACGGCCGACCGGCCCTGGCTCGCCGTCACCAGCGTCCTCCAGCGCCACGACCGAAGCGCATTCAGTCAGGCCGTAGCCCTGCCGCACCGGTAGACCGAGCGAGCGGGCATGGGCAATCAACGGCGGCGGCGTGCGCGCGCCGCCGACGGCCACAAGCGTCAGCAGCGGCAGGCGCTCGCCGCTCGCATCGAGCGCGGCGACAAGGCCGGCAAGAAGCTCGGGCACCACGATTAGCGAGGTGATCCGCCATTCGGCGATGCGGCGCGCCAGCAGCGCGAAATCCGGCCGGAACGGATCGGCCATGCCGGCGAGCGCTTGCGGCGGGCAGACGTAGGTGCCGCCGGCAAGCAGCGTGGCGAAAAAGCCTGCCACGGTTTCGAGCAGAATGCCGGGCGGCAACAGGGCCATGTGCCGCCCGGCATGGTCGCGACCGACCGCGCGGACCACTTCACCCGCGACCGCCAGCATGTGGTCTGCCGAAAGGCATACGCCTTTGGGGTTGCCGGTCGATCCCGAGGTGAAGGTGATCCGCGCGGTCCCGGCGGGAAACGCTGCCGGCCCGGATGGGGAACACAGGCCGGCCGCGTCCCTGCCGGTTGGCAGGGGGATGGCGCCGCTCGCGGCAATCGCGTGGCGACGCTGGGATTCGCTGAAGAACGAGGGCAGCGAGAGGATGGGGATGCCCGCTTCGAGCAGAGCAAGCTCGAGCAGTGCGGCCTCGCTTCCGTGATCGAGCTCGAGGGCGACGGCAGCGGCGGCATGTAGCTCGCGGAATCGAACCAAGAGTTCGGCGATCTTTCCCGGCAGCGCTCCATAGGTAATCGGCAAGCTGGAAACGGGGTCGATGGCGATGCGCTCGGGCATGGCCTCGGCCTGCGCGCGAATCGCCTCCATCAGGCTTGTCATGCGGCTCTCTCCCGCCGCGAACGGGTGAGAAACGCGGCGATCGCCCGCTGCCCCTCGGAAATAGAGCCGGCGCAGACCCGCGGATCGGACTCGTAGTAGCTGCCCCATTCCGCGGCGGTTGGGCCGAGCCGCGCCGGGTCGGCCGGTGCCAGCTCGTGCACCGGCACCGCAATTCGGGCGAACATCCTTCGCAGCGGCGCCGTCAATGTGGCGACGACCACTTCGCTGGCGCCGCCGAGGTCGTTCGCCGCGGCGCCCCACAGCGCGATCATCGCCCAGACGTTGTCGGCGGCCAGATTGCCGATCTCGACGATCCGCTCGCGTTGAATCGGTCGTCCGAAGGCGAGCGACACAGCCTGCTCAATGGGCTGGTCGAGGTAGCTCTCAAGAAAGAGCGCTTCGGCACTTGCTCGGCGATAGCCGAGGGCGGCGCGGCCGGTGTCTTGTCCGCCGAGAGCCAGGTAATCCCTGTAGCCCACGGCATTCTCCGCCCCGTACGCGCGGCGAAACGTCTCATCGATCAAGGCGCGCGCTTGCACGGGTTCCACGAAGGGCTCCTGCCGTCTCGACCCATGACGGCATGGGAGCTGAATATCCGCAGCTTCTTCGGCCCTTTCATAATCAAATCCGACTAAGCGCCGAGCCAGCACGGCCTCGATGGGCTGCTCTGAGTATGATCCCGCTATGCGGTGTCGTGCAGAAACCTGCCGGCGATTGCGCCGGTTTTGTCCTCGAGTTGGGTCAGATCGGTCCGCTTCATGCCGGGTTTTCGACGAGCGGCTGCCCGTCGTCCCTCAGCACGATATAGATCGCCGGGATCACCAGTACCGTCAGCAGCGTCGAGGAGGCGAGGCCGAACAGCAGCGATATGGCGAGGCCCTGGAAGATCGGGTCGGTCAGGATCACCGCCGCGCCGATCATCGCCGCCGCGGCGGTGAGCACGATCGGTTTGAAGCGGATCATGCCCGCTTCGAGCAGCGTCTCGCGCAAGCTCTTGTCGGGGCTTCGCGCGTGGCGGATGAAATCGACCAACAGGATCGAGTTCCTGACGATGATCCCGGCCAGCGCAATGAAACCGATCATTGAGGTGGCGGTGAACGGCGCTCCGAACAGCATATGGCCAGCGACGATCCCGACCAGCGTCAGCGGGATCGGTGTGAGGATCACCAGCGGCAGCTTGAAGCTGCGGAACTGCCCGACGACGAGGATGTAGATCCCGACCAGTGCGACCATGAACGCGGCACCCATGTCGCGGAAAGTGACCCAGGTGATCTCCCACTCGCCGTCCCACAACAGCGTGGTGATGGATTCGTCGTTGGGCTGGCCGTGCAGGCGGATGACCGGTTTCTCGAGCCCGACTTTCGCCCAGTCGAACTGGTCGACCGCCTTGTCGACCGCGAGCATGCCGTAGATCGGCGCTTCGTAGCGCCCGGCGAGCTCGGCGGTGACCATCGCCGCGCCACGCCCGTCGCGGCGGAACATCGTCGGCTCGCCCTTGACCATCTTCGCATCGACTACTTCGCCTAACGGGATCAGCTGCGGCCCGGCGGGGCTTTGCATCGCCGCGACCGGCGTGGCCGCGAGCGCAGCGCTCCAGCTGCGCTGCGACTGGTCGAGGCCGACGCGGATCGGCAGCGGGTCTCGATCCCCACCTTGCGGGGCGTAGCCGACCGTCTGTTCACCCATCAGCGCACCGATGCTGTCGAACACCTCGCGTTCCGACAGGCCGTAATGGTTGAGCTTGTCGCGGTCGGGCACCAGCCGCAGCTGCGGCGCCGGCCGGCCGAAGCTGTTGTCGACGTCGACGATGTAGGGAACGGTCTTGAACAGCTTCTCGACCTCGAGCGCGGTCGCCTGGCGGGTCGCTTCGTCGGGGCCGTAGATTTCGGCCAGCAACGTCGCCAGCACCGGCGGCCCCGGCGGCGTCTCGACGACCTTGATCGAACCGCCAGCGGGCAGCGGTATGGCGACGAGCTTCTGCCGCAGAGCGACGGCGATCTGGTGACTTGAACGCGAGCGGTCGCCTTTGTCCTTCAGCGTCACCATCAGGTCGCCCTGCCACGGCTTGTCGCGCAGGAAGTAATGCCGCACCAGCCCGTTGAAGTTGAACGGTGCCGACGTGCCGGCGTAGGCTTCCATCGCTTCGACCTCGGGCACAGTGCGGGCGACGGCGGCGGCCCGCTCGAGCACGCCCGAGGTTGCTTCGAGGCTGGTGCCCGCGGGCATGTCGACCACCAACTGCACTTCCGACTTGTTGTCGAACGGCAGCAGCTTCACCGTCACTGCCTTGAAGTAGAACATCGAACAGGCGAGCAGCGTCGCCACGCCGACCGCGATGAGGAAATTGCGCGCGCCCTTGCGGGTGGCGATGACTCTGGTCGCGACACGGGCGTAAAGCGCGCCGAGCTTGCCGCCGTGCGGCCCTTCGTGCTCGTGATGCGCCAGCGCCGTGCGGGCGAAGCGGATCATCAGCCACGGGGCAATGATCACCGCGACGAAGAAGCTGAACACCATCGCCGCGCTGGCGTTGATCGGGATCGGCGCCATGTACGGGCCCATCAGCCCGGAAACGAACAGCATCGGCAGCAGCGCGGCGACCACCGTCAGCGTGGCGACGATAGTCGGGTTGCCGACCTCGGCCACCGCATCCACGGCGGCCTCGATCCGGGTTCGCCCGCCTTCTTCGCCGATATCCTGCATCGCCCAGTGGCGGGCGATGTTCTCGATCATCACGATCGCGTCGTCGACCAGGATGCCGATCGAGAAGATCAGCGCGAACAGGCTGACGCGGTTGATGGTAAAGCCCATCACCTTGCTGGCGAACATCGTCAGCAGGATCGTCGTCGGGATGACAATCGCGGTCACTCCGGCTTCGCGCCAGCCGATGGCGAAGCCGATTAGAATGACGATCGAGATGGTCGCCAGCGCCAAGTGAAACAAGAGCTCGTTGGCCTTGTCGTTGGCCGTCGCGCCATAATTGCGGGTCACCGCGACCTCGACGCTGTTCGGGATCAGCGGGCCCTTGAGCGCATCGACCCGGTTGACGATCGCGTCGGACACGGTGACCGCGTTGGCCCCGGCGCGCTTGGCAATGGCGAGGCTCACGGCCGGAGCCGTCGTCCAATTGTTGCCGTGCCTGGCCCAGCGCCAGGCGCGGGCCTGGTGCTGCGTCGGCCCTTCCGTGACCTTGGCGACGTCGCGCAGGAACACCGGCGCGCCTGTGATCGACCGAACCTGCAGCGCGCCGACCTCGTCGGCCGTGGTCACTTGCCTTCCGGCGACGACGGTCGCGGCCTCGCCGCCCTCGCGCACCGTGCCCGCCGGGAAGGCCCGGTCGGCCTGCGTCACCGCATCGACCAGGTTCCCCAGCGGGACCTGGTGTAGCTGCAGCTTCGCCGGATCGGGGACCACGCGGATCGCCTGCCGCTGGCCGCCGACGATGAATGTCAGGCCGACGTTGTCGATCTTGGCGATCTCGGTGCGGAGACGGGTGGCGAGACGGTACAGCGTCTCGTCGGTCCACGCGCCCGGGGCGCCCGGTTTCGGGCTCAGCGTCAACACCACGATCGGCACGTCGTTGATGCCGCGAACCGTCACCTGCGGCGGCGGGATGCCGACCGGGATGCGGTCGATGTTGGCCTTGATCTTCTCGTCGATTCGGGTGGCCGCGTTCTCGGGATCGGAGCCGACCATGAAACGGGCGGTGACCAGCACGCCATTGTCTTCGGCCTGGGTATAGACGTGCTCGACCCCGTTGATGCTCTTGACGATCGTCTCGAGCGGCTTGGCCACCAGCTCGACCGCGTCGCTCGCCGACAACCCCGGCGCCGCGACGCGGATATCGACCATCGGCACGCTGATCTGCGGCTCTTCCTCGCGGGCGATCGTCATCGTCGCGATCAGCCCGACGACGATGGCCGCGAGCAGGAACAGCGGCGTCAGCGGAGACTGGATCGTCGCGCGGGTCAGCCGCCCGGAAATGCCGAGTTTCATCGCGCGGGCACGAGCGTGTCGCCGGCCGAGACTCCGGAGAGAATCTCGACTTGGCCGGATTCGTTTGACGGCGCGGTCTGCACCGGCACGCTGGCGCTCTGCCCTTTGGCGCGCACGGTCACGGTGTCGATCCCGTAGCGCGTGGCGACATAGCGCGTGGGCACCAGCAGCGCGGCCCTGCGCCCGCTTTCGACCCGGGCGGCGACCCGCTGGCCGATCAACCGGTCGCCGAGTCCAGGGACGCTCGCGTCGGCGCGGACATGACCGGCCACCACCGAGGGATAGACGCGCGTTACCGTGCCTCGGACCTCGTCGCTGTCGCCGATGCCGCTGGCAGCGACCGCCGAGCCGCGGTGAACTTTCCTGGCCAGCAACTCGGGAAGGTCGAGCTTGAGCACCACGGGGCCCGCGGTGACCGTGGCGATGATCATGCCCGGAGCGACGGCCGAGCCCGCCGGAACGTCGGCGAGCAGGACCTTTCCGGTGGCCGGCGCGAGCACGGCCCCTTGTCCGGCAACCGCAGCGACCGACGCCCGCTGCTGCTCGTATGCGCGCACTTGCGCCTGCGCCGCAGAGGCCGCGGCTTGCGCCTGGTCCAGCCGCGCCCGGGAATAGACGCCGTTGTCGAAGAGGAATTTCGTGCGCGCCAGGTCGGCCGCGGCCTGCGCCGCCTGCGCCCGTGCCGCCGCCGCTTGCGCCGCGTAGGCACCGCTCTGGTAGCCGAGGGACGAATCGACGATGCGGCCGATCGCCTGTCCCTTGTGGACGTAATCGCCTTCCGCGACCGACAGCGATGTCAGGATGCCGGGTATTCGGGCGAGCGCCTGCGCCTGGTCGACCGTCGCCACTTCGGCGCTGACCGGCGTCCATTGCGGCACCTCGCTGGCGCGCAGCACGAGCGGCGGCCCGGCGGCCGCCGGCGCAGCGGGCGCGGCGGTTTCGTCCGAGCCGCATCCGGACACGCTGGCCAGCAAGGCCATCGCTGCGGCAGCCGCAAAGGGGCTCTTCACGCGCAAGACTCCTCAAAGTTCGCCCGCAGGCTAGCCGCCGCGTCGCGCCGCTCCCCTTGGGAAATATCCGGATCGCGGCAACCGTCGGACTCCCGCAAATTCCAGCCGACAAGCGAACGGCTTCAGCCGTGGCGCGAACGAAGGAGAGCCGAGATGGCCGAGACGCAGATTGTCGTCCTGGGTGCGGGGCTGGGCGGCACGATTGCCGCCTACGAGATTGCCGCTGCCGTGAAGGGCCGCGCGCGGGTGACCGTGGTCAACAAGGGCAACGACTACTGGTTCGTGCCCTCGAACCCGTGGGTCGCGGTCGGCTGGCGCGAACCCGAGGCGATCCGCGTCGACCTGCCCCCGATCATGGCCGCCCATGAAATTGGCTTCAACGGTTCCGGCGCGACCAAAGTCGATCCGGCCAACAATCGGCTTGAACTGGGTGATGGCAGCACGCTCGATTACGATTACCTGGTGATCGCCACCGGCCCGGAGCTGGCGTTCGACGAGATCGAAGGCTTCGGCCCGGAGCGCAACACCGTGTCGATCTGCGAAACCGCGCACGCGGTGAAAGCGCACGAGAAGTTCGAGCAACTGTGCGCCAACCCGCGGCCGATCGTCGTCGGCGCAGCGCAGGGCGCCTCGTGCTACGGCCCGGCCTACGAAATGGCGATGCTGCTCGACACCGAGCTCAAGCGCCGCAAGCTGCGCGACAAGGTGCCGATGACTTTCGTCACGCCGGAGCCGTACATCGGCCACCTCGGCCTCGACGGCGTCGGCGACACCAAGGGCCTGCTCGAAAGCGAAATGCGCGACCGGCACATCAAGTGGCTGACCAACACCAAGGTGACGAGCGTCGAAGAGGACAAGATTCACCTCGAGGAAGTCAACGAGGACGGTTCGGCCAAGAAGGCGCACGACCTCGACTTCGGCTGGTGCATGCTGATGCCGCCGTTTCGCGGGATCAAGCCGCTGATGGGCATCGAGGGGCTGGTGAACCCGCGCGGGTTCGTCATCGTCGACCAGCACCAGCGCAATCCCAAATATCCGAATGTCTTCGCCATCGGCGTGTGCATCGCCATCCCGCCGACCGGCCCGACCCCGCTGCCGGTCGGCGTGCCCAAGACCGGGTTCATGATCGAAAGCATGGTCACCGCGGTCACGAAGAACCTCTCGCAGCTGCTCGACGGCAAGGCGCCGACTCATGAGGCGACCTGGAATGCGGTGTGCCTGGCCGACTTCGGCGACGGCGGAGTGGCCTTCGTCGCCAAGCCGCAGATCCCGCCGCGCAATCTCAACTGGGCGAGCGAAGGCAAGTGGGTCCACGTCGCCAAGGTGGCGTTCGAGAAATACTTCCTGCGCAAGATCCGCAAGGGCGAGAGCGAGCCGTTCTACGAGAAGCTAGCGCTGCAGGTCCTCGGCATCGACAAGCTGCGCCTCGAAAAGGAGACCGTAGAATGAACCTCGACCGTGCCGTGCTGGCCTTTGCCGGCTTCGTTGTGCTCGCCAGCGCGATCCTCAGCGTAACCGTCAGCCCGTGGTGGATCGCGCTGACGATCTTCGCCGGTCTTAACCTGATCCAGTCGAGCGTGACCGGGTTCTGTCCGGCGGCGATCGTCTTCAAGAAGCTGGGCGTCGGCCAGGGCAACGCCTTCGGCTGAGATCCGCATGCGCTGGACCGTTCTCATCCTAGCGCTCGCCGGCGTGATTCTGCCGTGCACCCCGGCAACGGCAGAATCGCTCGACGCTATCGTCGCGGCGAGCCTCGCCCATTCACCCTCGCTCGCCGCCGCGCGGGCGCGCGAGGATGCGGCCAAGGCGCAGGTCGACGAGGTGCGCGCAGAGCACATGCCGAGCGCCACGGCGCAAGGACAGATCGGCGTCGGCCGGATCGATCCGCGGGGTTTCTTCGGGCTCAGCGCCGACGACGTGACGCCGCGCTCGGCACAAATCACGGTCGATCTGCCGCTGTTCACCGGCGGCCGCATCGACGGCGCGCGGGTCCAGGCGGAGGGGGGCCGCGCCGCGGCGCAATTCGCCGCGCAGGCGACGGCGCTCGACGTGCGAATCGAGGTGATCAAATCCTACAGTCAGGCGCTCGCCGCGAAGCAGGAGGTCGCTAGCTACGCCAAGCTCGTGGCGGCGCTCGACGAAACCGTCCGCCAAGCTCACCTGAAATACTCCGCCGGCGACGGAACCAGCACTGAGATCGCCCAGGCCGAGGCTCGCCGGGCCGAAGCCGAGGCCGGTCGCGCCGCCGCGCAAGGTTCGTTGGACACCGCGCTCGCCCGCCTGTCGCTGCTCGCCGGCCGCGAGGTGAGCCCGAGCGCCGAACTGCCGCCAGCGCCGCAGCTTCCCGCGACTGCGACCGAGGCGGTCGAACTGGCCCTCACTCGCAACCCCCGGCTGCAGCAAGCGCGCAAGCTCGCCGATGCCACCCGCGGCGGGGTTTCGGCCGCACGTGCCGAAGGGCTACCTACTGTCGGCCTCTACGCCGAGGGCGCGAGCGTGCGCGACCAGTTCTTCCCCGGGTACAAGGCGGACAGCGCCAGCGTGGGCGTCCGCGCCAGCTGGAACTTCTTCAGCGGCGGCCGCGTCTCGGCTAAAGTCCGCGGCGCCGAGGCGCAGGAGCGCGCCGCCCGTGCCGACGCGGATGCCGCGGCGCTCGAGGTAGAAAGCAACGCGCGCCAGACTTTCGCCGCCGTCAATGCCGCCCGCTCAGTGGTTGCCGCGGCCACCGCGCGGGTTGCAGCGACGCAAGAGGCGCTGCGCGGCACGCGCCTGGAAGTCTCGGCCGGCGCAAAACCGCAGCTGGCGCTGCTCGACGCCGAGCGGGAAGCAATCGAAGCGCAAACGGCGCGCATCGGAGCCGAGGGCAGGTTGCTCGTCGCAGCCTATACCCTGCTGGCCGTCACCGGCCGTTGAAACCTGGCGCACGCGACAACGGCGGAAAATGCCATCGCTTGAGCCGCAACGATGCTCCGGATCTTTTCCGATGCAAGGACCAGCCACACGAGCCTTAAGCTCCCTTCGGAGCACTGGAGCGGGCGAAGGGATTCGAACCCTCGACCCCAACCTTGGCAAGGTTGTGCTCTACCCCTGAGCTACGCCCGCTCACTGGCGTCCGGCGCGCGAGCCGCGCCGGTGGGAAGGCGCGCCGGGTAGCAGCCGCCCCCGGTGCGGGCAAGAGGGAATTGCCGATGCTTGCGGTGCGCCTCCGCGGCCTTCACAATACGCTGCGAAAGCCCACATAGGCGCCCTCGCCCGACCCCGCGCAACAGGAGATCCCCTTGGCAAGCCTAGGCCTCAACCTCGACGAACAGAAAGCGGTCGAACGCTTCCAGAAGGACGTCGTCGCCCCCTCGCGCGACAAACTGGTGATCCTCGACTTCTGGGCCGAATGGTGCGGCCCGTGCAAGGCGCTCTCTCCAGTGCTCGAAAAGGTC
Source organism: uncultured Alphaproteobacteria bacterium (assembly GCA_963811255.1). Taxonomy (GTDB): domain Bacteria; phylum Pseudomonadota; class Alphaproteobacteria; order Sphingomonadales; family Sphingomonadaceae; genus Croceibacterium_B. The sequence continues at coordinate 139,507 of CAWEQI010000001.1, forward strand.
GCGGCGGAATATGCCGACAAGGGCGTGCTCCTCGCCAAGCTGAATGTCGACGAGGAGCGGTTCATCGCGTCCCAATTCCAGGTCAAGTCGATCCCGACGGTCTATGCGATCTTTCAGGGCCAGCCGATCGCCGACCTGACCAGCGCTCGCAGCGAGTCCCAGCTCAAGCAGGCGCTCGACCAGCTGCTTGCCCAGCTGCCGGTGAATGCCGGCGCAGGCGGCGATGGTGCGCAGGAGGACATCGCCGGTCTCGTCGCCATGGGCGAGCAGGTGCTGGCCGAAGGCGACGGCGAGCGCGCCGCGTCGATCTTCCGGCAAATCGCCGAGATGGTGCCCGAGGACGCCGGCGTGCAGTCGGGCCTGATTCGCGCGCTGCTGGCGGCGGGGCGCAAGGACGAGGCGCAGGGGGTGTTCGACGCCCTCCCCGAGGACTTGCGGAACGATCCCGTCGTAGCTCAGGCCGGTGCCGCGCTCGAACTGGCCGACAGCGGCGTGGACGAGGCCGAGTTGGACACTCTGCGCAGGGCCGCCGCCGAGCGGCCGAGCGACCATCAGGCGCAGTTCGACTTCGCCCAGGCCGCCTTCGCCGTCGGTGATCGTGACGCGGCGGCGGACACGCTGCTCAAGCTGGTCGAGACCGCGCCCGAATGGAACGACGGTGCGGCGAAGGCCAAGCTGCTGCAGATCTTCGAAGCCGTCGGTCTCGAGGATCCGTGGGTCGCGTCGCAGCGGCGGCGGCTGTCGCTGCTGCTGTTCGGCTGAGGCGGTGGCGGCAAGCGTACGCCTGTCGATCTTCCCGCTGGGCGGGGCGATTCTGTTTCCCGGGCTGCAGCTGCCGCTGCACATCTTCGAGCCGCGCTATCGCGCGCTGGTCGGCAGCGCATTGGCCAAAGACCGCAAGATCGGGATGATCCAGCCGCAGACCGCGCGCGAAGGGGCGCCGCTGTTCGACGTCGGCTGCGTCGGCCGGATCGGCGAAGTCGAGGCGCTCGACGACGGCCGATACAACATCGTGCTCGAGGGCGAGACCCGCTTCCGCCTATTGCGCGAACTCGACGTGACGACGCCGTTTCGCCAGGTCGAAGCCGAACTGATCGCCGATCCCGAGTACGAAGCGATCAGCGCGGTCGAGCGCGCCAGCTTCGAGCGCGAAGCTCGCGCATTCGCCGATCGCCAAGGTTACGCCATCGACTGGGACGCCGTCTCGCAACTCGACGACGTCTCGCTGATCAACGGGGTCAGCCAGATCGCCCCGTTCGACGCCGCCGCCAAGCAGGCGCTGCTCGAAGCGCCCGACCTGCGCACGCGTTGCGAGTTACTGGTGCAACTGATGCAGTTCTTCGGCCGCAGCGACCCCGACGAGGGCCGGGTGACGCTGCAGTAGGTCAAATCCCGAAGCTGCCCCTGAGCCCGTCGATCACATATTGCGCGGCAAGCGCCGCCAGCAAGACGCCGAGCAGGCGCGTGATCACCGCTTCCACCTTAGCGCCTAGCAGCTTCATCATCGGTCCGGCGGTGAGCAGCGCCGCCAGCGTCAGCAGCATGACCACGGCGAGCGCGGCGAGCACGATCAGAGAGCCCGCAAGGCCCCTCGCCTCCCCCTCCAGAAGCATGACCGAAGCGATTGCGCCGGGGCCGGCGAGCATCGGCATGGCGATCGGAAACACCGAAACGTCCTCAATCTCGGGTGTGGCCGCCACTTCGTCGGCGCGTTGCTGGCGGCGCTGAGTGCGCTTCTCGAACACCATGTCGAGCGCGATCAGGAACAGCATCAACCCGCCGGCGATGCGGAAGCTGTCGAGCTCGATGTGCAGCGCACCGAGCAGATCCTGCCCGAACAGCTCGAACACGACGAGGATGATCGACGCGATGGCGCACGCCCGAAACGCCATCGCCCGCCGCTGGGCAGGCGTCGCGCCGGTGGTCAGCCCGGCATAAATCGGGGCGCACCCGGGCGGATCGATCACCACGAACAAGGTGATGAAAGCCGAGACGAACAGCTTGAGCATAGTCTATTTCGCGGCGACGTCGCTGCGAAGGGCCTCCTGATACCCATCGCCGGTCCAGCGATAGACCTTGAAGCTGCGTGACCCGTCGGGGCGAACGTCGGCGATCCACTGCAACGTCTTGTCGTCCGACCAGCCGACGCGCTGGTCGACCCCGGCGGGCGCGGGTGGGACCGCGGCCGGGTTGGGCCTCGAGCAATCGGCGACCTGACCCGAGATCATCTCCGGCGCCTTGAGCGGCTGGGCCAGCGTGTCTGTCTGGTCGAGTGTCCACTTGTATTTGCCGTTCTTCTGCCGCCGCCACGCGGTGGTGAAGTAGCCATTCGTTCCGTCGGCCCGCTGCCATGCTCCCTTGCTCACCGCCAGCGAACCGTCGCAACTCATCCACACTGCATAGGGCTGCCTGGTCATCGCTTGCGCCGGGTTGCTCTGTTTCTTGAGCCAGTCCTTGGCGTTGACGGCCTGCGGTTCAAACATGATCGCGTCGGCGGCGGCGTAGTCGCGGAAGGCGGCCCATTGCCCCTTGTCCTGCGCCTCGCGCGTGAAATCGTATTCCGTGGCCACGATCGCGCTGGGATTGGCGATCGGGCGGATACCGCCCGGCAATCTCCCCTGGCCCTGAGCGCAGGCGGCGAGCGCCAGGGGCATCAGCATCGACAGTGATAGCGCTCTGCGCACGACCCCAACCTTTTCTATTTTAGTCACCCCTTAGAGCGCGTCGTTCGCCAGATCGAGGCCTTCGCGGCGATAAGCCGAAACCAGCGTGTTGCGCAGCAGCACGGCGATGGTCATCGGGCCCACACCGCCCGGCACAGGCGTGATGGCACCGGCGACTTCCCTGGCTTCGTCGAACACCACATCGCCGACCAGCCTGGCCTTGCCGCCTTCGCCCGGCACCCGATTGATGCCGACGTCGATCACCGTCGCCCCCGGCTTGATCCAGCTGCCCCTGACCAGGCCTGGACGGCCAATGGCGGCGACGACGATGTCCGCCCGCCTGACCAGGTCGGAGAGGTTCCGGGTGTGGCTGTGGGCCAGCGTCACGGTGACGTTCTCGCGCGTCAGCAGCACCGCCATCGGCTTGCCGACGATGTTTGAACGGCCGATCACCACGGCGTCCAGGTGGTCGAGATCGCCAAGCTCCTCCTTCAGCAGCATCAGGCACCCGAGCGGCGTGCACGGCACGAATCCTGGCAGCCCGACCGCCAGGCGCCCGGCGTTGACGTAATGGAACCCGTCCACGTCCTTGTCCGGATCGATCATGGCGATGACTCTCTGCTCGTGCATATGCGACGGCAGCGGGAGCTGAACGAGAATGCCGTCGACATTGGGATCGGCATTGAGCCCTCCGATCTTGCCGAGCAGCGCGTCCTCGGTGGTCTCGGTCGGCAGCTTGAATTCGAAGCTCGCCATGCCGGCCTCGACCGTGCCCTTCGCTTTGGACCGGACATAGACCTCGCTCGCCGGGTCCTCTCCGACGAGGATGACGGCGAGGCCAGCCTTGCGTCCCGCCTTGGCTTCGAACGCATGGGCATATTCGGCGATCCGGTCACGCAGGCGAGCCGCGAAGGCTTTCCCGTCGATGACCCTCGCGCCCATCAGCCAGGAATGCTCGTCAGGATGATCATCAGGATTTGCAGCAGCAGGATCAGGACCAGCGGCGAGAAATCGATCGCCCCGGTGTCGGGCATCACGCGCCGGATCGGCCCGAGCACCGGCTCGAGCAGCGCGTTGATCGAACGATAGACCTGAAACAGGAACTGGTTGCCGGTGTTGACGACGTTGAAGGCAAACAGCAGGCCGATGACGAACTGGACGATAACCAGTACGACGATGATTTGGGTAAGCAGAGCGACGATTTGAATGAGGGCGTACAATCGAGGTCCTTTCGCTGGACTGCTTGCCTAGCCGAGAGGTGCGGTATCCATCAAGCCGGGCTAGTGCGCCGAACGCTCCAGCTTCTCGAGGAACGTGCTCGAGCGGATCGTCCAGCGCAGTTGCTCCGGTGTCGCGCCGGGCACGTCGTTGACCCGCCGCAGCACGATCTCGCCTTGCTGCGCCGGCTTCTTCGGATCGGCGACGTCGGTGAGCGTGCCCGACACCGTGCAGTAAAGCGAGCCTGCGGCGCCTTCCGCGCGCACTTTGGTGATCTCGATCCGGGGAACGGCATAGTTGACAAAACGCGCCTTGAGCCGCGCTTCGTCGATCACCGGATCGTCCCACACCCGGGCGGCGAAGGCGAAGTCGTTGCGGGCCACTGCTTGCGTGTAAGCTTGCGCGACCGTGCGGCAGTCGCGGCTATCGAGCACTGTCAGGTCTTCGCTGCTAGGGGCGGCAGAGGGAGTGGACATCGGCCCGGCAGACGGAGCCGCCGATGAAGCAGCCACAGGTGCGAGGGAAGATGGCGTTGCGGAAGGCGCCGGCGCCTGCGAGCCCGAACCGCATGCGGTCAGGCCGATCAGCATCACCAGAGCGATCGCGCGTATTGTCATCGATCTCCCTTGCGGATCAGCGTTCCCGCGCCGCGGCTGGTGAAGAACTCGAGCAGCATCGCGTGACCGACGCGGCCGTCGAGCACCACCGCCGCTTCGCATCCCGCCTCGACCGCCCGGACGCAGGTTTCCAGCTTCGGAATCATACCGCCGGAAATCGTTCCGTCGGCCTTTAGCCGGGCAACATCGGCGGGGGTCAGGTCGGTCAGCAGACCGCCCTGCTTGTCGAGGACCCCGGTGACGTCAGTCAGCAGGAACAACCGCGCCGCCTTGAGCGCGGCCGCGATCGCGCCGGCCATGGTGTCGGCGTTGATGTTGTAGGTGTGGCCGTCCTCGCCCGCGGCGATCGGCGCGACCACGGGTATCATTCCCGCCTTGCTCGCAGTCTCGAGGATCGTCGTGTCGATCCGGGCCGGCTCGCCGACGAAGCCGAGGTCGACCGCCTGCTCGATGTTGCTGCCGGGGTCCTTTGTCGTGCGGGTCACCTTACGGGCGGTGACCAGCCCGCCATCCTTGCCCGAGATGCCGATCGCCTTGCCGCCGGAGCCGGCGATCCAGCCGACGATCTCCTTATTGATCGCGCCCGACAGGACCATCTCGGCAACCTCGGCCGTCGCCTTGTCGGTCACCCGTAGGCCGTCGACGAAGGTGCTTTCGACGCCGAGCTTCTTGAGCATCGCGCCGATCTGCGGCCCTCCGCCGTGGACCACCACCGGGTTGATACCGACCGCCTTCAGCAGCACGATATCCTCGGCGAAGTCGGTTGCCGCTTCGGGGTCGCCCATCGCGTGCCCGCCGTATTTCACCACGAACGTGCAGCCGGCGTAGCGCTGGAAATAAGGAAGAGCCTCGATCAGCGTTTCCGCCTTGGCGAGCATCTGCTTGTCCTGGCTCAAGCCGGGCCTCTCCTGTCCTGTGGCGGGCGCGCTGTAGCCCCTCGCCGTGGGGATTCCTAGTGCCGCGGCGGCTCGCCCGCGACTTGGCACACAAGCGCTTCGCGCACGTGTCATCCTGCCGACAGCGCCGTTCGTCGCAAGTTCGGGAGCCAATGCCCGCTTGCGGTGTCGAGCGGGCGAAGCGCACCAAAGCCCGCGCTGCCGGCCGGACCTCCGATCCCTCCCCCCTCGGGCCGGCAGCCAGGGTCGCGAGGGGCGGCGGGCAACCGCCGCCCCTTCATTTTGTCTGGTAACAGACCGCCAATCGCCGTTAACCGCTCTGGAACCGCCCCTGACGTATATTCGCGTCTCGGCCGCCACATCGGGCAGCCGGTCCGTCGAGCGGAGACGATGGCATGCAAAGCGACGAGAAAACGACGAAGCGCGGCCCTGATCGACGCTCAGGCGATCGGCGCAGGATGGACCGCCCCTATCCGCAAGAAGACCGCCGCACGGGCGAGCGCCGCTCCAACGGCGACCGCCGTTCAGCCGGCCCGCGCTGACCTCCCGCCGGAGCGACGCCCCTCAGCCGTTGCCGGCGGAGGAATCGTGCAGCGCCCAGGGATTGGGATGCTTCGGGTGCTTGGCGGCGTCCTGCCGCGCCGTCTGATCGGCCGAGGGCACCGTGCAATAGGCGGTGAGGCACACGCCGACCGCCCACAACAGCGCCTTCCACCGACTGCGAAAGATGCCCTGGTACTTGTTGAACATGCCGTCAGCTTAGGGCTGCGAGGTTAAGGCCGGGTAATTCTAGAGATTCTTGGGCTCCTCGCCGGGCTCCGGATCGAGCTCGCGGCAACGAAAGGCTTCGCGGATGCGCGCGTTGAAGAAGCGCCCCTTGGAGACCGCGCCAAGGCGGAATTTCCCCTGCCGGTTCCTCCAGTGGCCCCGCAGGTTGCCCGGCCCACCGCAACGGCGGGAGCCATTCACCGGGTCGCCGGTCTCACCGTGAACGGGGGGCCAACGATCGGAGACGGCAAACATGAAGACCTTTGCAACTCTCACCCTGGCGCTGTTGCTCGGCGCCGCGAGCAGCGCGGTCGGCGCGCAGGATGCCGACGCCGGCGCTCAGGCTGGTGCCAAGGCGCCGCCTGCAGCGGCGGGGGCCGACGCTTCGGCGCAAGGCAGCGCCAACGGTGTGGGCACCACCAGCGACAGCGTGACGGATCGCATCCAATCGACTTCCCCACAAGCCAGCGAACAGGGGCAAGCGGCGGTGAGTGAGCACACCGACACGGCGGCCCAGGCGGCTGGCGACGCCCAAGCCGGCCAGGACGACACGGCGGCCACGGGCGCTGGCAAGGCGACAACCGACACGAAGACGATGAAGAAGCACAAGAAGGCCAAGTCCAAGATCGATGCCGAGGCGTCCGCCACGGATACGAGCAAGTAAGACCCACCGAAGTCGCGCAAGAGGGCGGCGGGAAACCCCGTCGCCCTTTAGCGTGCCCCTCGCAAAGGCTGCCTCACAGCAGCTACCGGTCCTTGCCGAGAGGCTCGGTCGCTTCCGTCACTTCGCCGACGTCGTGTGGCGCTCTTTGGGCGAATGCCCGCACCCTACCGCCGCGGCCGGGTAATCCTCAAGCGTGCGGGCGGTCGCTCGGGCGAGCGGATGCTGGCCCGAGTTCCGCTCGTCGGCTGAAGCGCCGCCAGATTACGGCGTCGTGCTGGTCGCCGCACCCGTGTTGCTGGTGGCCGTGCCGTTCATCGTGCCGGTGGTCGTGGCGGTACCGGCGCCAGGGTTCGTTTCGGTCATCGTGCCGGTGGTCGCGCCGGGAGCCGGGGTTGTGCCGTAGGTGCCGGCCGGGGCCGTGTTGTTCACGCCCGCTGCCGTGTTGTTGTAATTGTCGTTGCTGGTGCCCGACCCGAAGATCCACCACAGGAACAGGATCACCAGGACGACGATAATGATGATCCAGATCCAGGTCCAACCGGATCGCGACGGAGGGGGAGTGGCCATTCGTACGCTCCTTGGATTATCTACTCCGCACGTAAGGCGCGGTGTTTTCGCAACGGAACGGCAGGGGGCCCGTTCCAATTCTAACCTGGGATAGCGCGGCAACTACGCGGCAGGCCTGGCTGTCGACGCCGAACGCGTCGGATTACTCCTTGATATCGCCGGTGTCGCTCGTCGCCGGTGAGGCCGGACTGGCGAGCGAACGCTCGAGATCGGCGGCCATGGCCGCTGCCTGCGGGTCGCCGGAGCGGGAAACCAGCACCTCGTGCCGCTGCTCGAGCAGCTCGCGCCCGTCTTCCGATGGCATCATCGAGGCATGGGCATAGAGGCTGGCGAGCTGGACCCATGGCGCGTCGAGGCCGGAAACGTCCTCGGCCCAGTGGCTGAGCGGACCGCCGGCCGGGACCCACTCGCCGTTCTCCCGCTTGAGGAAGAACAGCGCCCTGGTGTGGAGCGGGAACACCCGGCGGATGCAGCCATCGGGGAGCGAATCCGGGTCGGGAGCGCCGAAAGCGAGCGGGTCGCCGCCCGCGTTGGCGGTCGCCCCGCCGGACTCGGCCAGGCTCATCCCGCCGAGCTTGAAGTCGGCCCCCGGCAGGAGCCCCTTGAGCGAGACGATCGGATGCACGGTGATGCTGGAGGCTTCGGGCTCGGCTGGCGAGCCGATGCCGCCGCCGACCACCTCGCCGAGCACGATCGTGTTGGCGTTGCGCGCCAGCTGGAAGTTGGTCGGCGGCACGTAACCGGCCGGGACGGTACAGGCGACCGCCGAGGCGGGCACGGCGGCGAGAGACAGAGCGAACAGCGGCGTGGCCAAGCGCATGACGGACTCTCCGGTTGATGCGTTTCCGCACAGATCAACCCGCGAAAGCGGATTTGGTGGCACTAGACACCCGACAGCGCCTTCCGCCACGCCGCGAGGCGGGCGTCGCGCGTTTCCTCGTTCATCGCCGGTTCGAAGCGGCGGGTGCCGCCGATCATCGCCGCGCAGGCCTTGCCGAGCGAGCCGTGCAGCCCGGCGCCGACCGCCGCCAGCATCGCCGCGCCCAGCGCGGTGGTTTCGACGAAATCGGGTCGGACGACCGGCAGACCGACCAGATCGGCGATGTCCTGCGCCAGCCAGTCGTTGGCGCTCATTCCGCCGTCGATCCTGAGCGTCGTCCATTCGGCGCCGTCGGCGGCGAACGCCGCGGCAAGGTCCTGCGTCTGGTGCGAAATCGCCTCTAACGCGGCGCGAACGATATGCGCCCGGGTGGCGGCGAAGCTGAGCCCGGTCACGCTCCCGCGCGCCTCGGCCCGCCAGTGCGGCGCGCCGAGGCCGGTCAGCGCCGGCACCACCACCACCCCGGCGTTGTCCTCGACCGAACGCGCCAGCGCCTCGGTCTCGTCGGCGCGGACGATCATGGCAAGTGAATCGCGCAGCCACTGGATCAGGCTGCCGGCAACGAACACCGAGCCTTCGAGCGCATAGCAGCGTTCGCCAGCGAGCTGGTGGAGAACGGTGCCGAGGAGCCGGTGCTGCGAACTCGGCACTTCGCTCCCCGTGCTGGCGAGGATGAACGCGCCGGTGCCGTAAGTCGCCTTGCTCTCGCCCGGCGCGAGACAGCCCTGCCCGACCGTGGCCGCCTGCTGATCGCCGGCAAGGCCGGTGATCGGGACCGGGGAGCCGAACAGCGTAGTGGTGCCGAACTGTCCCGCGCTGTCGACCACTTGCGGCAACGCGTTGTGGGGCACCCCGAACAATTCACACAGGTCTTCGTCCCAGCTCCCGGCGGTTAGCGGCAGCAGCAGCGTGCGGCTGGCGTTGCCGGCATCGGTAACATGCGCGGCACCGTCGGTGAGCTTGAACGTGAGCCAGCTTTCCACCGTGCCGAACGCCAGCCGCCCGGCGCGCGCCGCCGCGGCCACCGCCGGCTCATTGTCGAGCAGCCAGCGCATCTTGGTAGCCGAGAAGTAGGGATCGAGCAGCAGTCCGGTCGCCTCGCGTACTGCTTCCTCGTGCCCGGCTTCGCGCAGCTCTTCGCAGAAGCCGGCGGTGCGGCGGTCCTGCCAGACGATCGCCCGGGCGAGCGGCTCGCCCGTCGCGCGGTCCCAGGCGACCACCGTCTCGCGCTGGTTGGTGATGCCGATGGCGGCGATGCGTTCCGCGCCCCCCGCCCGCTCGACCATCTCGCGAGCGCAGGCGAGGGTCCGGTCGCAGATTTCGGCCGCATCGTGCTCGACCCAGCCGGGCTGCGGATAGTGCTGCGTCAGCTCGCGCCGGGCGGTGCCGCGCAGCTCGCCGGCGGACGTGAACAGCATCGCCCGGGTCGAGGTCGTGCCTTCATCGAGCACCAGGATCAGCGGCTCGGTCATTTCCTTCCTCTCATGAGAGCGCCATATGCGGCGCATGGCCCCGCCCCCGCAACCCTGGCCGACCGGCGAGGTCGAGCAGCTCGAGCCGTTGGTGCGGCGGGTGCTGGCGCCGAACGGGTCGCCGTTCACCTACACCGGGACGCAGAGCTATCTGGTGGGGACCGACCTAGGGCTGGCGGTGGTCGATCCCGGGCCGGCCGACGCGGCGCATCTCGACGCGCTCACGCGGGCGATCGGCGAGGCGCCGGTGCTGGCGATCATGTGCACACATACGCATCGCGACCATTCGCCCGCCGCCGCGCCGATCGCCGAGCGGACCGGCGCGCCGGTGATCGGCTGTGCGCCGCTGGTGCTCGAAAGCGACGAGCTGCGCGCCGACGCGCCGTTCGACAGGGACTATGCGCCGGACCGGGTGCTTGCCGATGGCGGACAACTGAGCGGCCCCGGCTGGACGCTCACCGCGCTCGCCACGCCGGGGCACACCTCCAACCACGTGTGCTTCGCGCTGGAGGAGACGGGCGCGCTGTTCACCGGCGATCACGTAATGGGCTGGTCGACCACCGTTGTCGCCCCGCCCGACGGCGACATGGCCGCCTACATGGCCAGTCTCGACAAGCTCCACGCGCGCGACGACCGGGTCTATTACCCGGCGCATGGGCCGGCGGTGCACAATCCCAAGCAACTGGTGCGGGGATTGATCGGCCACAGGCGCCAGCGCGAGCGGCAGATTCTCAAGCTGCTCGGGAAACGCCCGCAAGCGATCGAGGAGCTGGTGCCGCAGATGTACAAGGGCGTCGACGAAAGGCTGTGGTCTGCGGCGGGGCTATCGGTCAGTGCCCACTTGCTCGACTTGGAACGGCGCGGCTTCGTCACCAGTTCAGACAGCGTATGGACGATCCGCCCCTGAGGAATCGCGACGACCTACGGTCTGCGACGCGGCGCGAGGCTCCACTCGCCCGTATCCAGGCCGTGCCGTGGCTGCTGTTCATCGTGGTCCTCGCGCTCGCCGCCTGGCTCGCCTGGAAGGCGTTCGGGCCGAAGAACCTCGGCGACCCGCTGGCGACCAGCCTCGTCGCGCTCGAGAAGCAGGACAAGCTGACGGTGTTCTCGGCTCAGCTCTCCCCGGTGGTGGCGAGCGAGGACAGCCGTCTGCTCGGCGTGCTCAAGAGCCGCCAGGTGGCGGTGATACCGGCGCGAGTCGACTACACGCTCGACCTATCGAAGATGGACAAGAGCCGCCTCGCTTGGAACGGCGAGACGCACACGATGGACGTGCAGCTGCCGCCGCTGACCGTCGGCCGGCCGAACCTCGACGAAGGCCGCGCGCAATATCTGCGCGAGGGCGTGTGGATCACCAACGCCGCGCAGGACACGCTAACCCGCAAGAACACGCAATTGGCCGAGCAGCAGGCGGTGCAGCAGGCGCGCAACCCGGTGCTGATGGACCTCGCCCGCTCGGCGGCCAAGCAGGCGGTCGAGCAGAACCTGTCGATTCCGCTCAAAGTGGCCGGCTATGGCGACGTCAAAGTCGAGGCGCATTTCGACGGGCAGCCGGCAAGCAAATCGAGTGATTGACTTCTCTCCCGTTTGGGAGTGACCTTGGCTTTTCCTGACTGACTCGGGGGAGGCAGTTAATGGCTACCGTAGCGGCACCGCAATCTTCCGCGCTACAGAGAGAGCGCGCGTTCTTCTTCTACATGGCGCTGGCGGTTCTCGTCACCGTCCTCGCCGGCTTCGGCTTCTTCTTCGCGATCGGCGCCTCGACGATCTATTCGCCGTGGTGGGTCCACCTTCACGCGCTGTCGATGGGCACCTGGGTGCTGCTGTTCGTGGCGCAGACCTGGCTGGTCTATCGCGACAACGTGACCGCGCACCGTACGCTTGGCCCGATCGCCGCCGGATGGGCGGTGTGGATCTTCTTCCTCGGCTTTGCGATCACGGCGATGGACGTCCACACGCACCGCGCCCCGCCGTTCTTCCAGCGCAATTACTTCCTGATGATGGACTGGCTGAACATGGTCGTGTTCGGCGCGCTGGTCTTCGCCGCGGTGCGGCTGCGCAACCGCTCGGACTGGCACAAGCGGCTGATGCTCGGGGCGATGCTCAATCTCCTGTCGGTGGCGCTGGGCCGGCTGGTGTTGCCGCCGATCTGGGACGAACGCGGCATCTGGCTGGTGATGATCATCCTGCTGGTGGGCTACTTCGGCACTGCCATGCTGTTCGACAAGCGCACCCGCGGCAGCGTCCACCCGGCCTACTTCTGGGGCGCGGGCGGACTAGTTACGTGGGTGAGCTTGAGTTTCGCGCTGGCGTGGACGCCGCCGGTTTTGGCGCTGACTCACGCACTCGGGGGCTGACCGCCGGCAACAAACCCGCGACATCGGCGGCCCCGCTTCCTATATGACAGGAAGGAGGCCAAGCATGTCTGTCGAGACGAAAATCCCCACCGGCGCCGAGTTGCGCGGCGAGATCGACCGGCTGCGCAAGGAGCGCAACGCCGTCATTCTGGCGCATTACTACCAGAAACCCGAGCTGCAGGACCTGGCCGATTTCGTAGGGGATTCGCTCGAGCTGAGCCGCAAGGCGGCCGACACCGACGCCGACGTGATCGCCTTTTGCGGGGTCAAGTTCATGGCCGACACGGCGAAGATCCTCAGCCCCGAGAAGATCGTCGTGCTGCCCGATCTGGAAGCCGGCTGCTCGCTTCGAGGATTCATGTCCGCCGCACAAGTTCAAGGCCTTCCGAGAGGCGCACCCCGACCACATCGCGCTGACCTACATCAACTGTTCAACCGAAGTGAAAGCGCTTTCGGACGTCATTGTAACCAGTTCGAGCGCCGAGACGATCATCAGCCAGATCCCCGAGGACCAGCCGATCATCTTCGGCCCCGACCGGCATCTCGGGGGCTATCTCAACCGCAAGTTCGGGCGCGAAATGCTGCTGTGGCCGGGGGTGTGCATCGTCCACGAGGCGTTCAGCGAGAAGGAGCTGCTCAAGCTCAAGGCGCAGCACCCCGGCGCCCCGGTCGCCGCGCACCCGGAATGCCCGCCGCACATCATCGACCTCGCCGATCACGTCGGCTCGACCAGCTCGATCCTGCAGTTCGCCAAGACCTTCCCCGGCGATACGCTGATCGTCGCCACCGAGCCGCACATCATCCACCAGATGGAAAAGGCGCTGCCGGACAAGACCTTCATCGGCGCGCCCGGGGCCGACGGCAACTGCAACTGCAACATCTGCCCGTACATGGCGCTGAACACGATGGAAAAGCTCTACACCGCCCTGCGCGACCTGCAGCCGAGGATCGAGATCGAGGAAAGCCTGCGGCTGGCCGCCAAGCGCAGCCTCGACCGGATGCTCGAGATGGCCAGCGGGACCATCGGCAAGGGTGATTTGGGGCGGGTGCCCTCGGGCGACTAATCCTCCGCCCCGCCCGGCTTCCGGTGCGGTTCGACGATGGCCGGTGGGTCGCTGGCTGGGAAGCTTTCGTCGAGCGCTTCGTCGAGGAGGTCCTCGCGGTGCTGGCGTTTGCCGTTCTTCGGCTTGCGAGGCTTCTTCGCGCTCATTGCTCGGGCACCGGCAGACCGAACATCAGCGCGCGGACGAACTTCACCGGCGGCGAGCCGTGGGCGAGCACCGCATCGTTGTAGCGGCGCAGGCTGTAGGCATCGCCCCAGCGGCGTTTTGCTTCCTCGCGCAGCGCCATGTGCTCCTCGTAGCCGGTGTAGTAGCTCAGCAGCTGGACCGAGCTGAGGCTCGCGCGCAGCCACTTGCCGGCCGCCTCGCGCTCCTGCTGGAAGGCGCCTTGCATCATCAGGGCCATCGCCTGCTCGCGGGTCATCCCTTCGGTCTGGATGCCGATGTCGAGCAAGGTGTTGGTGATCGAGCGCAGGCGCATCTTGAGCATCGTCAGGCGGAACAGCTTGCCCGGCTCGCTCGCCTCTCCGCCGAGATAGCCCTGGTCGGCCATCATGCCTTCGCCATAGACCGCCCAGCCTTCGATGAACGGGCCGGATTCGAGCACGCCGCGCAGCGGATCGTCGACCTTGTTTGCGTGATCGAGCTGGAGGTAATGGCCCGGCATCGCCTCGTGGATCGACAGGTCGTGGATCATGTACAGGTTGTATTCGGTCAGGAAGTTGGTCGCCTGCTCGTCGGTCCAGTCGGCGGGGATCGGCGAAATGGTGTAGAAGTTCGGCTGGTTCTTATCGAGCGGCCCCGGCGGATCGTCGTAGGCGACCGAATTGCCCTGGTTGAACTTCGGCATCAGCACCACGCGCACCGGCGCGGTCGGCATCGTGACGAAGCCCTTTTCACGGACGAAATCCGTCGCCTGGGCGAGCGTCTGCTTGGCCGTCTGCACCAGCGTGTCGCGGGTGGCGCGCCTGGCGTAGGTCTTGTCGAGCGCGCACTCGATCGCCTGCTGCTGATCGCCGCGGTCGCAGTCGGGGAAAGTGCGCGCAAGGCGCTCCATCTCGGCGCGGGTGTCGTCGAACGCGGCCTGCGCCTTGGCCTTGAGCTCGGGCCGGCTCATCGAGCTCATCAGCTCGAACTTCATCTTCTGGTCGTAGAGCTTGGGGCCGAGACGAAAATCGCCCCTGGCGTTCGGCACCACCACGTCGTCGAGCCATTTTTGCTGCTCGGCGACGGCTGTCTTCAGGTTGGCCATCGCCCGGTCGAAGCGAGTGCGCGGCACGCCGGTGCGCTCGACCTCGGGCAGCAACGTGTCGTTCACGATCTGCATAAGGCCGGCGTTCTGCTTGGCGACCGTCTCGGCGAAGACCTTGGGCACGCGGGCGGGATCGACCTGCCGGCGCTCCTCGGCGAAGTAGGCCGGCAGCTTCTCCATCCGCGAGACGATCGCAGCGAAGCGCTGGGGCCAAGGGGCGAAGTCGCGCGCCACCAGCAGGTAGAGCGAATTCGAGGCTGCGGAGTTGTAAACCTGCGGATTCCATGCCCAGGTCTGCAAAGTGTTGAGGTCCCACAGGTCTTCTTCGAGCGCGTTCTTCAGCAGCGCGTAATCGACCTGATTATCGGGAGTCAGCGCCATGCGGTTGATGGCGGTGAGCGAAGTCAGCAGTTGGCGGTCCTTCGCCGCCCGCGTGGCGCGCGCCGCGGCGTCGATCTTCGGCAACTCGCCATCGTGGCTGTGATCGCCGAGCTGCGTGGCGAGGACCGGGTCCTCGGCGGTCAGCGCGGCGATGTAGGAACGGCCGAGCCTCTCGAACGCCGTGTTCTGATCGGGCGCGGCGCTGGCAGGAGTTTGCACCGCAACCGGCGGCGGCGGCTGCACCGTCGAACATCCGGCGAGCAGCAGGCCCGCTGTCACGGCGACCGAACGAAACGTCATGCGTGTTCCTCCCTGAGCGGTCGTTGGCGTATCAGCCGTTCGCGGCCGCGTCGAGAAGGTGGCGGTCTCGCTAGGCCAGCATCGGCTCGAGCCTGCGCGGCGCGGTCTCCTTCAGGAACAAGGCGATGACGAAGCCCAGAATCAGGCTGGAGATGGTGAAAGTGAAGACGTGCTGGATGCCGCTCGATGCGGCGATCCGCCCGGCGATGGCCGGAGCCACGCCGCCGCCGAACACTTCGCCGGCGCCGATCACCAGCCCGGCGACCGACGCGACCATGCCCACGGGCGCCGCTTCCGCCGCGACCGGTCCGGCGAGAATCGCCAGTGCCGAGAAGTTGAACAGCGCGGCAAAGAACAGCAGCCAAAAGAGCACGCTCAGGTTGTCCGCTCCGGCGCGGGTGAACAGATACGTGAACACAGCCGCCAGGATATAGGACAGCAGCGTCGCCAGCTTGCGGCCGATGAAGTCGGACACGGTCGGCATGCCGAACTGCCCGATGGCGCCGCCGAAACCGATTGCCGAGGTGACGAAGCCCATGTCCTGGATCGACAGGTGCAGGTAGTCGGTCAGGTAGTTGGGCATCATCGCGCCCATCACGAAGATTCCGCCCATCGCGCACATCAGTGTGAGCATGGCCAACGGCACGTTGCGATGGCTGAACAGGTCGGCGATTCCCGGACGCGCCACGCGCGCGCCGCCGGGCCCGCTGTGCTCGGGTTCGCGCACCAGAAAGAACATCACCGCAGCCATGATCAACCCCGGCACGCCGACCAGCATGAACACCGTGCGCCAGCTGGTCACCAGCAGCAACTGGGTGGCGATGATCGGCCCGAGGGCGTTGCCGAAGAACGAGATCATGCACTGGAAGATGCCGTTGTTCATGCCCCTCCGGTTGGGGTGCGAGGCTTCGACCGCAACCGCCACGCCGGTCGAGGCGACCGGCCCTTCGGCCAGGCCCATCACCGCGCGGATCAGCAGCAGGCTGACCAGCCCGCCGGCGAGCCCGGAGAAGGCGGACATCAGCGAGAAGACGATCACCGCCGGAATCAGCACTTTCCGGCGGCCCACCCGGTCGGAGAGAAAGCCCATGGCGAACGCCGACAGGCCCCAGAACACCGCAAGAATCCCGACCAAGTTGCCGAGATCCTGATAGGTCAGCCCCAGCTCGTCCATGAACGCCGGGAACAGCACCGGAAGGATGAACCGGTCGAGCCCGACCAGGCCGAAGGTCAGGCTGAGGACCAGGATGATCTTCCACTCGTAGCCGGTGTCCCAGCCCTTGGCATCTTGCTGCATGTTCCCCCCGTCGTAGCTTGGCTAAGTCTCCCTCACGCGGCTGCTTTACCAGCGGGTTCGGGCGCCGTCGATTCCCCTGCGACGCGCGCGAGCACGAGCGCCGCCGCCAACAGCGCCATGCCGACGAGGTCGATCGGCGCGAGCACCTCGCCGAACGCCAGCCACCCGGCCAGCGAAGCGATCGCCGGCTGCGTCAGCAGCGCCAGGCCGATCGCCAGCGGCGGGAAATGCCGCAACGCATAAACCAGCATCCCCTGCCCGATCAGCTGGCTGGAGATCGCCAGCGCTACCACCGGGCCCCAGTCGTGCGGCCAGACCGGCTCGCCGTGCAGCAGCGCAACGCCTAACAGCACGGGGATGCCGGCGGCGCCCGACCAGGTGAGCAGCCGCCAGTTGCCGAACACCCGCCGGGCGTCCTTGAGAATCAGCAGATAGCCGGCGTACAGCAGTCCCGCGAGCAGGCAGAACAGATCGCCGTCGAGCGTTTGCCACGACACCTCGAAGCTGCGCCCGAGCAGGATCGCCGCACCGGTGAGGGCGGCGAGGATCGCCAGCCACTCGCGCGCCCGCGGCCAGCGGCGCCAGACGACGAAGCCCCAGAGCATCAGGATGACGCTACCCGAATTGCCGAACAGCGCCGCGTTGCCGAGCCGGGTGTAGCCGATGCCGACATGCCAGCTGGCGAGGTCGAGCGCGAAGAACGTGCCGCCAAGCATTACCGTCAGCACCATCTTGCGCGTGACCGGCGCGGCCGGCGGTCCCTCGCGGTGGGCGAACAGCAGCAGCACCGGCATCGCCAGCGTCAGCCGCCAGAATCCCGCCGCGACCGGACCGGTGTCCGCCAGCCGGACGAAAAACGGGCCCATCGCCAGCGCGGCGTTGCCGATCAGCAGCGCGGCAATCGGCAGCAGGCGATGACGCGGCGGGGGAGCGGAGGAATTCATTCGCCGCCCCGTCTAGCGGGCGGCGCGCCAATGGCTATAGTCCGGCCAGGAGATTTGCGCGATGCCGATGCGATCGTGGCTGTTCGTCCCCGGCGACAGCGAGAAGAAGCTGGCGAAAGTGGACCGCTGCGGCGCCGACGTGGTGATCGTCGACCTTGAAGATGCCGTCGCGCCGCAGGCCAAAGCGGCAGCCCGCGAGCTGGCGCGCCATTGGCTAAGGGCGCAGCGCCGCACCGGCGGCTCCGGCCAGCTGTGGGTGCGGATCAACGCCATCGACACCCCACTGTGGCGCGACGACGTCGACGCGGTGATCGCCGCGGCGCCGGACGGAATCATGATCCCAAAGGCTTCGGGGCCGGCGCAGCTGCAGATGCTTGCGGCCGAGCTGCACGATCGCGAGCAGCGCCTTGGCTTGCCGTTGGGCGGGACGAAGCTGCTGCCGCTGGTCAGCGAAACGCCGGCCGCAGCGCTCGGCATCGCCGATTATGCCGCGACGCGGATACCGCGGCTCGCCGGGCTCACCTGGGGCGCCGAGGACCTGTCGGCGGCGCTCGGCGCCAGCCGCAAGCGCGATGCCGAAGGGCGCTGGACCGACACTTTCCGCATGGTTCGCGCGCAGGTTCTCCTCACCGCGCACGCCTGCAAGGTGGCGCCGATCGACACGCTGCATGCCGATTTCCGCGATCTCGACGGCCTCCAGCACGCGGCCCAGGAGAGCTATGCCGACGGCTTTGCCGGCATGCTGGCGATCCATCCCGATCAGGTACCGGTGATCAACGCCGCCTTCATGCCGGGCGAGGCCGAAATCGCCGAGGCGCGCCGGATCGTCGAAGCCTTCGCCGCCGCGCCGGGCTCGGGCGCCTTGCAGATGGACGGCCGCATGCTCGACCAGCCGCACCTGGAACAGGCGCGACGTCTGCTGGAGCGAATCGATTAAGGGGTGGGGCGCGGCGTCGGCGCAGGCTTTGCGGCCGGTGCGGCGGCGGGGTTTGCGCCAGGCGTCGGGGCGGGCGTTGCCGGCGTCCCCGGCACAGCAGTCGCCGCAGCGCTCGGCTCGGCACCCGGCGTGCCGCTGACAGTCGGCGCGGGAACGCCTTGGTCCGCCGCCTGTTCGGGCGTCGTCGGCGCCCCGCTCTTCGGCAACAGCGGCGGTTGCGAGGTGAGTTGGCCGAGCGGGATCATCCTGTCGCTGATCGTCCCCTGCAGCACTTCGCCAGAGGCCGAACGCTGGTCGTTCTTTGGCGCGGACTTGTGGCACGCGGCCAGCGAAACGAGCGGGACGAGCACGATGAGCAATCGCAGACGGGTCAAGCAGGGCACTCCGCACGGCCGAGCGCGGCGAGAAATTCGCCGGCGCGGCGCTGCAATGCCCCATCCCACGCCTCCGGCGCAACCTCGATCCCGAGCCGGGCGAGGCTGGTGACGCCGTATTCGGCGATTCCGCAAGGCACAATGCCGCTGAAATGCTCCAGGTCCGGAGCGAGATTGACGGCGAAACCGTGCATCGTCACCCAGCGGCGGATGCGCACGCCGATGGCGCCGATCTTGGCTTCGGCCCCGTCGAGGTCGCGGGTCCAGATGCCGATCCGCCCCTCGGCGCGCCAGGCTTCGACGCCGAAATCGCCCAGCGTGGCGATGACCCACCCCTCGAGCGCGTGCACAAAGCGCCTGACGTCGCGCCCACGGCGACCGAGGTCGAGCAGCACGTAGCCGACCCGCTGCCCCGGTCCGTGATAAGTGTAGCGCCCGCCGCGGCCGGTCTCGACCACCTCGAAGCGCGCCTCGATCAGCTCGGCCGCGGGCGCGCTGGTCCCGGCGGTGTAGACCGGTGGATGCTCGAGCAGCCAGATCAGCTCGCCGGCCTCGCCCGCGGCGATCGCGGCGTTGCGCGCTTCCTGCCCGGCGAGCGCGGCGCGGTAGGGCACGGGCGCATAATCGCGCCGCCACTCGACCGATTCCGGGGAACCCTCAGTCATCGGCAATTGCGTGGCGGGCGGAGCGGTGTTTATCAAGGGGGAAGGTCCAGCCTCTGGGCGCCAGCCATGACAGGAAACCCATGCAACTCGAGATGAACCGCGCCTGGAACGACGCGGTCCGGCTCCTCAAGCGGAACCGCGACGTGATCGCGGTGGTGGCGGGGGTGTTCTTCTTCCTGCCCTACTTCGCGGTCGCGCTGGTCGGCCCCGATCCGATGGCCGGCGTCAATCCGGGCCAGCATCTCGGCGCCGAGGAGACCATGGCGCGGCTGATGCAGTTCTATTCGCAAGTCTGGTGGCTGTTCGTGCTGGTGGCGATCCTGCAGGCGGTCGGCGTCCTGAGCCTGCTGGCCCTGCTCACCGACCGCCGGCGCCCGACGGTTGCCGAAGCGCTGAAGATCGGCGCGGTCAAGGTGCTGCCTTACATCGCCGCCTACCTGCTGGTCGGACTAGCGCTGGGGATCGCGACGATGCTGCTGATTTCCCTCGCGGCCGCCGGCGGGGCGGAGTGGCTCGCCGGCTTGGTCGTGCTGGTGGCGCTGATCGCCTGGATCGGGCTGTTCGTGCGCTTTTCGCTGGTCGGCCCGGTGCTGGTGAAGGACGGAATCGCCAATCCCGTGGCCGCGCTCGGCCGCTCATGGACGCTGACGAGCGGCAACGCATGGCGATTGTTCGCATTCTACGCCTTGCTGTTCGTCGCGATGATCGTGGTGACGATCGTGATCTCGGCGGTGTTCGGCCTGCTTTTCGGGCTGTTCGGAACCGAAGCCGCGCGGGCCGGCGACAGCCTGGTGTCGAGCCTGGTCAACGCCGGTTGGGCGAGCCTTTTCCTGGCCGTCCTGTCGGCAGTGCACGACCAGTTCGCCGGGCCTTCGCCGTCAGCCCTGAGCGAGACCTTCGAATAGAAGGATCAACCTTCCTGCCAGCCCCAGCACAGCAGGCACGGCGGGATGTTCCACCAGGTGAAGCCGGTCTCGATCCGGCCGAAGTGGCGCGCGGTGAGATCGCGCGCGGTGGTGCTGAACTGGTAGGTCAGGAACGCACCCCCCGCCCGCACGACGCGATGCGTCGCGGCGGCGATCGCCGGCCCCACGCCCTCAGGCAGGGTCGAGAACGGCAGGCCCGAGAGCACGTAATCGGCCTTGGCGTAGCCGAGCGCGGCGATGATGCCCTCGACGTCCTCGGCCGAGCCGAGCACCGGGTGGAAGCGGCTGTCGCGGATCGTGCGCTTGAGATAGTCGATATACAGCGGATTGGTGTCGATCACCACCAGCGCGCCATCACGCGGCAGGCGGTCGAGCACCGGGCGGCAGAAGGTGCCGACGCCGGGCCCGTATTCGACGAACAGCTTGCACTCGCGCCACTTCACCGGGCCGAGCATCTTGTCGATCGTGTGCCTCGAGGAGGGAATGATCGAGCCGACCATCCGCGGATGCTGCAGGAAACCGCGGAAGAACACGCCCGCCGGGCCGAAGGTTTGAGCGATCTTGCGCTTGAGCTTCTCGCCGGTGCGACGTTCGGCCAGCTCATTGCCATTCATAAATCCGCGGCCCTTTGTGATGCCCCATGACAAGGGGCGACGGTGCCTCCGCGTTCGCAGATAAGCCGACGCGATGCAACCCGCGAGAGGCGGAGCCCCGTCACAGGATTTCCTCCACCCGGTCGGCCGGGCGGCACAGGCGCACGCCCTTATCGGTTTCGACCAGCGGGCGCTCGATCAGCTTCGGTTCGGCGACCATCGCATCCAGCACCGTGGCGTCGTCGGCCTCGGTCAGGCCGCGTTCCTCGGCATCCGTGCCGCGCAAGCGCAAGCCCTCACGCGGGGTCAGGCCGGCGTCGCGATAGAGCTGCGCGAGCTTTTCCGCGCTCGGCGGGTGCTTGAGATATTCGATCACCTGGAGATCGAGATCGTCGCGAGCCTTCAGCTGCGCGAGCACCTTGCGTGAAGTCCCGCAATTTGGATTGTGCCAGATCGTTGCCTTCATGGTTTCTCCTCGCTCGTTCGCATCGCCGGAACCGCCGCAGCGGCATCCTCGGGGCTGATACCCGGAGCGGGCGCAGCGCTGATTCGTTCCTGCCGGGCGGCGACGCGCGCGGCGCGCCGAATCGCCCGGACCAACCGTGGGTAAACCCCGCAGGGGCACAGATTGGGGATCGCCTGCCTGATCTCGTCATCGCTCGGCGCGGCGTTGGCCGCCAGCAGGGCGGCGGCGGCGATGGCGATTCCCGGGGTGCAGAAGCCGCACTGGATCGCCTGCTCGGCCACCAGCGCCTGCTGCACCGGGTGCGAGCGGTCGCGGCTCAGCCCCTCGATGGTGGTGATCGCCCGCCCCTCGGCATCGGCCAGGGTGATCAGGCAACTCCTCAGCGCGGCGCCGTCGACCAGCACCATGCAGGCGCCGCAATCGCCGACCCCGCAGCCGTATTTGGTGCCGGTCAGGTTGGCGGCGTCGCGCAGCGCCCACAGCAGCGGCGTCTGCGGATCGAGCTCGAAGCTCACCGCCCGCCCGTTCACGGTCATCCCCGTCATGGTGTGAATTTAACGTGAGTGAATCAGTCGCGCCAGCTGCGGTCGACGGCGTCGATCCGGCGCTTCCACGCCTCGAAGTCGAGCTTGCCGAAATCGGTCGTCAGCATCTTGTCGCGGTCGCGCTGGTGGACTTCGACCACTTCGGGCGGGACCTCGATCGCCTCGCCCAGGCTGGCGGTCTTGACCTGGATCTCGCAGGCGCGCTGAAGCATGTAGTACTTGAGGAACATCTCCGGGATCGTCTCGCCCATCACCACCGGGCCGTGGTTGCGCAGCATCAGCACGCGGTGGTTGCCGAGATGCTCGATCAGCCGCTCGCCCTCTTCGGCGCGTACGGTGATGCCCTCGAAATCGTGATAGCCGATCTCGCCCTCGAAGAAGCACGAATAGAAATTGGTCGGCGTCAGCCCGTCCTTGCTCGAGCACACCGCCATGGTGTCGGGGGTGTGCGTGTGAACCACCGCGTGCGCCCACGGCAGTCGGCGATGAAACACGGCATGCTGGGTGAAGCCAGCCAGGTTCACCGGAAACGGGCTGTCGTCTAGCTTGTTGCCGTCGCTGTCGATCTTGACCAGGTTCGAGGCCGTCACTTCCGACCACAGCAGGCCGAACGGGTTGATCAGGAAGGCTTCCTCGCCCGGGACGCGCAAGGTGATGTGGTTGTAGATCGATTCGCACCAGCCGAGATGATCGAAGATTCGATAACACGCGGCGAGGTCCTGCCGCGCGGCCCATTCAGCCTCGCTGCATTTCAGATCGCGCTTCAACTGGGTGGCCATAATTCGTCTCCGTTGCCGCCTCCTAGCACGCCGTGATTGACTTTGTCGCGCCGATTGGCGAGCCATGGACGAACCCCGAACGGATCCGGGGATGGAGAGGCACATGACAGGCGAGCTCGGCTACGGCCAGCCGATGGGCGGAATTGCGCAGACTGCGTTCGTGGTCGAGGACCTGCCGAGCGCGATCGATCACTGGGTCAGCAACTGCAAGGCGGGCCCGTTCTTCGTGCTCGATCACTTCCGGATGCCGGGGCAGATCTATCGCGGCGAGGAATCGACCGCCGACATCACCCTGGCGATGGGCTTTGCCGGGCACATGCAGATCGAGCTGATCCAGCCGCTCGACAACAACCCCAGCGTCTATCGCGAGACGATCGCCCACCGCGGCTACGGCTTCCACCACTTCGGCATCGCCTGCGCCGACGTCGACGCCGACAGCCGCGATTACCAGGCGCGCGGCTATGTCGAGGCGTTCCGCGCCGCGGTGCCGACCGGCGGCGAGGTGGTTTACCTCGACAACGGCCACGGCCCGCAGTGGGGCTTCCTCGAGCTGCTGCCGGTGACGCCGGGCATGGACGAAACCTTCACCCGCTTCTGGAACGCGAGCCTCGAGTGGGACGGCTCGGATCCCGTCCGCTCGTTCCTCTGAAAGGCCCCACCTCGATGACTCCTCCCACGACCCGCCGCAGCGACGGTTATCAGACCTGGCTGACGCTGCTGATCAGCCTCAACTTCGGGATCCTGTTCTTCGACCGTCAGGCGGCGAACTTCCTGATGCCGTACATCAAGCCCGACCTGATGCTGAGCGACACTCAAGTCGGCCTGCTCTCGTCGGGGCTGTCGCTGACCTGGGCGCTGTCGGGCCTGACAGTCGGGCCGCTCAGCGACAGGCTCGGCAGCCGCAAGCCGATCGTGGTCAGCGCGACGATCCTGTTCTGTCTGTGCTCGATGCTGTCGGGCCTCGCCGGCAGCTTCCTGCTGCTGATCGGCGCCCGGCTGCTGATGGGCGCGGCCGAAGGCGGGGTGATGCCGGTGAGCCACGCGATGATCGTCTCCGAGGTCAAACCCGAGCGCCGTGGGCTGGCGATGGGCGTCGGCCAGAACCTCGGCTCGAACCTGCTCGGTTCGACCGCCGCGCCGCTGATCCTGGTGCCGATCGCCGCCGCGTTCACCTGGCGCTACGGCTTCTTCTTCGCGGCCGCCCCAGGGCTCGTCACGGCGTTGCTGATCTGGTTCACCTTGCGCGAGCCTCCCGCCGGCCTGGCCAACGAAGGCCACGAGCATCGCGAGAAGGTCACCATCGGGCAGGCGTTCCAGAACCGCAACGTGCTGCTGTGCGCGCTGATCGCGATTCTGCTGGTCAGCTATCTCGTGGTCACGTGGGCGTTCATGCCGCTGTTCCTGACTCAGCAGAAGCATTTCAGCGCCGAGGCGATGAGCTGGATCATGGCCGCGCTCGGCATCTCGGCCGGGGTCAACGCCTTCCTGGTGCCGTGGATCAGCGACAACATCGGCCGCAAACCGACTTTCATCGCCACCTGTCTCATGGGGCTCATCCTGCCGCTCGGGGCGCTCTATTACGACGGCGGCTCGTGGCTGTTCATGGCAGTGCTGTTCTACTTCGGGTGGTCGCTGAACGGCATCTTCCCGCTGTTCATGGCGACGGTGCCCGCCGAAAGCGTGGACCCGCGGCTCACCGCCACGCTCACCGGCATCGTCATGGGCACCGGTGAAGTGCTCGGCGGCGTGTTCAGCCCGACGCTGGCCGGCAATCTCGCCGATACCTACGGGCGATCGGCGGTCATGTGGTTCCTGCTGCTGCTCACCAGCCTCGCCTTCGCGCTGTCGCTGTTCCTGGTCGAGAGCGCGCCGGCGGTGCGGCACAAGCGCGGCCTGCACCCGCTGATCGCCTGACATGGCGGCATCGGCGCTGCGCAAGGGGGGCGGCTATCAGACCTGGCTCGTCCTGCTGCTAAGCCTCAACTTCGGCATTCTGTTCTTCGACCGCCAGGCGGCGAATTTCATGATGCCGATGATTCAGCCGGAGCTCCGCCTGTCGAACTTCCAGGTCGGGATGATCGCCTCCGGCCTGTCGCTCACCTGGGCGCTGGCCGCGCTCACCGTCGGGCCGCTGTCGGACCGGCTCGGCAGCCGCAAGCCCGTCGTGCTCGCCTGCACGCTGCTGTTCTGCGCCTGTTCGGTGCTGTCGGGCATCGCCGGCACCTTCCTCGCGTTGCTCGCCGCGCGGCTGCTGATGGGCGCGGCCGAAGGCGGGGTGATGCCGGTGAGCCACGCGATCATCGTCGGCGAGGTCAACCCCGAACGGCGCGGGCTCGGCATGGGCGTGGGTCAGAACCTCGGCTCGAGCCTGCTCGGCTCGACCGTCGCCCCGCTGGTGCTGGTGTGGATCGCCACCACCTGGGGCTGGCGCAACGGGTTTTTCCTCTCCGCTGCCCCCGGCCTGATCACCGCGGCGCTGATCTGGCTGACCCTGCGCGAGCCGCCGCAAGCGCTGGTCGCCGAAGCGCATGCCGCACCGGCGATCTCGTTCCGCGCCGCGATCGCCCACCGCAACGTGGTGCTGTGCTCAGCCATCGCGGTGCTGCTGGTCAGCTATCTGGTGGTCGCCTGGGCCTTCCTGCCGCTGTTCCTGGTCAACCTGAAGCACTACACGCCGCAGCAGATGGGGGACGTGATGGCCGTGCTCGGCGTCTCCAGCGCGATCAGCGCATTCGTCCTCGCCGGCCTCAGCGACCGCTGGGGGCGCAAGCCGGTGTTCCTGATCTCGTGCCTGATCGGCGCGGTGCTGCCGGTTGGGGCGCTGCTGTGGACCGGGTCGCCGTGGGTCATGGGGGTGATCTTCTTCGTCGGCTGGTTCTTCAACGGCATGTTCCCGCTGTTCATGGCGACGGTGCCGGCCGAAAGCGTCGATCCGCGGCTGACCGCCAGCCTTGCGGGGTTTGTCGGCGGCGTCGGCGAAGTGCTCGGCGGGGTGGTCAGCCCCTCGCTCGCTGGCAAGCTGGCCGACGTCTACGGCCTCACCGCGCCCGTCTGGCTGCTTCTGGCGCTGACGCTGACGGCGTTCGTCTGTTCGCTGTTTCTGACCGAATCCGCGCCTGCGGTGTTGCAGCGCCGCGCCGCGCTGGCCTAGTCTCGCAACAGAGAGGAACCCCATGCCCGAAGCTCCCACCACCGAACCCTGGAAAGGCACCCCGCCGGTCCCGCACGCGCTGCGCCCCGGCGCCAAGCCCGAAGCCTACATGGCCAAGATCGCCGAGGGCGACGAGCGGCTGTGGGTGCCGATCGGCCGGCCGCAGGTGGAAGACGTCTATTCGAAGCCGATCTGGATCAGCCCGACGCTCAACATGTGGGCCGACGTGCTGATGGCCAAGAAGCCGTGCATCGTGAACCGGCACTATCACCCCAAGCCGATCTGGGCCTACACCATCAGCGGCAAGTGGGCCTATCTTGAGCACGAATGGACCGCCACCGCGGGCGATTTCATTTTCGAAACCCCGGGGGAAAGCCACACCCTGGTGAGCTATGAGCATCCCGACCCGATGAAGGTGTTCTTCGTCGTCTCGGGACCGCTGATGTGGCTCGACGAGAACGGCGTCACCGTCGGCCATTACGACGTGTTCGACTACATCCGCGACGCCCGCGCCCATTATGAGGAGGTCGGCATCGGCTCCGATTACCTCGAGAGTTTGATGCGGTAGATTGTACTGCCCTCTCCCCTGAAGGAGAGGACTAATGACAAAGGAACCCCCATGGCCACGCAAATGAAAGCCCCGCCGAACACCGAGCAGCGGATCGTCGATGTTCCGTTCAACTACAAGGACCTCGTGCGCGCGCACACACCGGGAGGGCGCTACATCGACGCCGAAAGCGACGACGACAGCCCGTGGGTGCCGTTCGGCGAAACCGCGGCGATCAAGCACCTGGCGTTCGACGTGCGCCAGAACGCCTATTCGAACATCCTGTGGATGAAGGGGCCGGGCACGATCGGCACCCATTTCCACCGCGGCACGGTGACGATGGTGTGCATCACCGGCAGCGTGCGCTACCTTGAATACGACTGGGTCGCCTCGCCCGGCGGGCTGATCTTCGAGGTGCCCGGCGAAAGCCATACGCTCGTCACCGATCATCCCGAAGGCTGCAAGCTGTGGGGCTGGATGGTCGGGCCGATCGAGTTTTACGACAACCAGGCCACCCTCATCGAGACGGTCGACGTGTGGTGGATGATGAACCACTACGAAAGCTACTGCAAAGAGCAGGGCATCGCGATCAATCCGAAGCTGTATCTGTGACCGAAGGCCCGAAAACCCTCGACCAGTTCGACATCCGCGGCCGCTCGGCGCTGGTCACCGGCGCGGCCAGCGGGATCGGCCTCGCCTATGCCGAATGCATGGCCGAGGCTGGCGCGAAAGTGACCCTGACCGACATCGACGCCGAAGGCGCCGAGCGCGAGGCGCAGCGGCTGGTCGACGAGGGCTACGAGGCGCGCTGGGATGTGGCCGACGTCGCCCAGCTCGAGCAGGTCGCCCGCGCGTTCGACAACCACGTCGCCGCTTACGGCGGGTGCAACATCGCCTTCGCCAACGCGGGGCTCGACGTCGGCGGCGGGTTCTGGACGCCCGAAGGCCACCGCAACCCCGAAGGGCAGATCGACGTCTACGAGCCCGAACGCTGGTACAAGTCGATCGGCATCAACCTCACCGGCGTGTTCCACACCGTGCGCGAGGCGGCGCGAGTGATGAAGGCCAACACGCACAGGCGCGGCGGCGCCATCGTCATCACCAGCTCGAACGCCGCCGAGGTCAACGAGGCGATCGTCGGCGTCCCCTACATGGCGGCCAAGGCCGGGGTGAAGCACTTCATGCGCCACGCCGCCTACGAACTCGCCGCCTACGGCATCCGCGTCAACGCCATCGCCCCGGGCCCGTTCGTGACCAACATCGGCGACGGCTGGGTCAAGAAGAACCCCGCCGCCAAGGCCGCGTGGGACGAGATGGTGCCGGTCGGTCGGATGGCCGAAACCTACCAGATCAAGCCGCTCGCGCTGCTGCTGGCGAGCGACGCCGGCAGCTATATCACCGGCGCGCACGTGATGATCGACGGCGGCATGCAGTTGGGAGCGGTCAAGCCGCTTTCATGATCGGAGATCCTCCCCCTCTGGGGGAGGTGGCAGCGCGCAGCGCTGACGGAGGGGGCTTTCGGCCAGGCGCAGCACTGACCCCCTCGACAATGCTTCGCATGGTCCCCCTCCTCGTCCCCGAGGGAGGATCGAACGATAAAAACGGCTTTCCTATTCACGGCTGTTCTGCTTATGTTCGCACGGAGCGCGCCTTACGCTCATCTCTGCGGGAGGAGGCGCCAAAGACGCGAGGGACGACGGCTCGCGGGAATCTGTCACCCGTCGGTTTTTCTGAAAGGTCTTTTTATTTCATCTGCTTAAATGGATTCAAATGGGTGACACTGGCCGATTGTGTCACCCGGAACCTGGAGCATCAGTGGCGCCGAATCACCGCCAGGAATGCGTCGCCATAGGCCTCCAGCTTGCGCGCGCCGACGCCGTTGATCTCCGCCAGCTCGACGCGACTCGAAGGGCGCGTCGCCGCCATCTCGCGCAGCGTGGCATCATGAAAGATCACGTACGGCGGCAGCTGCGCCTCGGCGGCAAGCTCGCGGCGCAGCTCGCGCAAGGCCTCGAACAGCGGATCGCCCACCGGATTCGCCGCTTGGTTCCGCGCCCGACGGCCGGCCCGCTCGCGCTTGGGCGGCTGGACGATGTCGACCCGCTGCTCTCCCTTGAGGATCGCCTTGGCGTCGCCGCCGAGCTTGAGGCCGCCGTGCTCGGTCGAAACCAGGCTGCCGCGCGCCTGCAGGGCCCGGCTGAGCGGCTGCAGCAGCCGCGCCTCGTCCTCGCCGACGATGCCGAACACACTCAAGCGGTCGTGCCCGCGCTGGCTCACCCGCTCGTCGGCGGCGCCGGTCAGCACCTTCTGCAGATGGCCGAAGCCGAAGCTCTGCCCGGTGCGGTACACCGCGCTGAGCAGTTTCTGCGCCAGCTCCGTCGCGTCGATCACGCCGGGCGCCTCGCGGCAGTTGTCGCAATTGCCGCAGCTCTCGGGCGGGTCCTCGCCGAAGTGCTTGAGCAACACCGCGCGGCGACAGCCCGGCGTCTCGACGAGCAGCGCCAGCGAATCCAGCCGCTCGTGCTCGCCCGCCCGACGGTCCTCGTCCACCTCACCGAGCCGGTGGCGCGCCTGCGCGAAGTCCCCCGCCGCCCACAGCATCACCGCCTGCGCCGGGTCGCCGTCGCGCCCGGCGCGGCCGGTCTCCTGGTAATAGGCCTCGATCGACTTGGGGATTCCCGCATGGGCGACGAAGCGCACGTCGGGCTTGTCGATGCCCATGCCGAAGGCGATCGTGGCGACGATCACCATGTCTTCACTGGCGACGAACGCCGCCTGGTTGGCCTGCCGCACCGAGGGATCGAGGCCGGCGTGATAAGGCAGCACCGGGCGCCCAGTGCGGCGAGCCAACTCGCCGGCGATCCGTTCGACCTTGTTGCGCGTCGGCGCATAGACGATCCCCGGCCCCGGCTGCTCGGTCATCAGCCGCTCAAGCTGGCGGACGGCGTTTTCGCGGTGGCCAATCGTGTAGCGGATGTTGGGCCGGTCGAACCCGGCGACGATCAGCCCGTCGGCCGGGATGCCGAGCTGCTCGAGGATGTCGGCCCGGGTCCGGGCGTCGGCCGTCGCGGTCAGCGCCAACCGCGGCACCTCGGCAAAACTGTCGAGCAGCGGACGCAGCTGCCGGTAGTCCGGTCGGAAATCATGGCCCCATTCGGAGACGCAATGCGCCTCATCGACGGCGAACAGCGCGATCGGTGCGGCGGAGAGGAAATCGCGGAACTGCGGCTGGCTCGCCCGCTCGGGCGCGACGTAAAGCAAGTCGAGCTGGCCGGCGCGATAGGCGTCCATCGTCTCTCGCCAGTCGGCATCGGCGCTGGTCAGGGTGGCTGCGCGAATGCCGTTCGCCCGCGCCGCGCGCAGCTGATCGTGCATCAGCGCGATCAGCGGCGAGATCACCACGCAGGTCCCGGCCAGCATCGTGGCCGGCAATTGGTAGGTCAGCGACTTGCCGGCACCGGTCGGCATCACCGCCAGCGTCGATTGCCCGCCCAGCACCCGCCCGACCACTCTCGCCTGCACGCCGCGGAAGTCTTCGAAGCCGAACACTCGGCGCAACGCCTGGCGCGTCTCGTCCAGCCGTGCAGCTTCCGGTCCCATGGCGATTGTTGTGGCAGATCGGGCGCTTGCGGGGAACCGCCTGCCGCAAGCCCATTTGCAGGCTTTGCCTCAACCGCCCGGTCGGCTAGCGTTCCGGCCATGCGAGGCGGACCGCCGCCCTCGCAGCCAACTCGAGACAAGGGACTTGCCATGAAGAAAATCGCTCTCATCGTCTTCGCTTCGGTGGCGGCCTGCGGTCTTGCCGCTTGCGGCAGCTCCGACAACGCCTCGGAAGACGCAACGGCCGACAACGTCGAGATGCCGGCCGACCAGGCGATGGCCACGGCCGACCAGCCGGTGCCCGACGCCAACGCGTCGAGCGATGCCGACGAAACCAGCGGAGTTCCCGACGCCACGGCCTCGCAGGCCGGCGATGCCGCCGCCGCTGCCGCCGCCGACGCGCAGAACGCCGCGGCCGCCGCGGAATCGGCGACCAAGCAGGCTGAAAAGAACACTCCATGAGGGGGCCCGCGGGCAGCGATTGGTCTTTCCCGCCCGGGGCCGGCTGAGCAAAGGGCCGATGCGCCGATTGTTTCCCGCCCTACTCGTCGTTGCTCTCGCCGCGTGCGGGCAGAAGGATACCGATGCCGGTCCGGGCGGCGTAAGTGTGGGCGAAGCGCGCGCGCTCGATCAGGCGGCGTCGATGCTCGACCAACAACGCCTGCCGCCGGGCGCGTTCGCCAGCGGCACTCCGGCGAGCGGCACGCCCTCGCCCGGCGCATCGCCGTCGCCCGGTCCCGCTCGCTCGGCGTCGCCCCCTGGTTAAGCCGGCGGTTTGCTCGAAACCGGCGAGCGTGGTAAAAGTTGCACCTGAAACCATGGCCACGATCGCCCCGACCCAACGCGACTATTCCGCGCTTCCCGAAGTGCCGGCGGATGTGTTCACCGCGCCGCTCAGGCGCCCGGCGAACGTCGGCGAAGATTGGCTCGAACCGCAGCAGCGCGCCTACTCGTCGGACGAGGACGCGATCTGGAACGACCTGTTCGACCGGCAGATGGACATCCTCCCCGGCCGCGCCTGCAACGCGTTCTTTGCCGGGCTGCAGAAGCTCCATCTCGGCCGCGGCGGCGTACCCGACTTCGGCCGCTTGTCGGAAGGGCTAGGCGAGCTCACCGGGTGGAGCGTGGTGCCGGTGCCGATGCTGATCCCGGACCACGTGTTCTTCTGGCACCTGGCCAACCGCCGCTTTCCGGCCGGAAACTTCATCCGCACCCGCGAGACGTTCGACTACATCCAGGAACCCGACGTGTTTCACGACGTGTTCGGCCACGTCCCGCTGCTGACCGATCCGGTCTACGCCGACTACATGCAGGAATATGGCCGAGCCGGCTGGAAGGCGATGCGCTACAACCGCCTCAAGGCCTTGGGCGCGCTCTACTGGTACACCGTCGAGTTCGGCCTGATGCACGACGACGAAGGTCTGCGCATCTATGGTGCCGGCATTCTCTCGGGCCCGCGCGAGGCGGTGTTCGCGCTCGAAGGGCAATCGCCGAACCGGATCATGCTCAACGTCGATCGGGTGATGCGCACCGACTACGTAATCGACGACCTGCAGCCGACCTACTTCGTGATCGAGAGCTTCGCCGACCTTTATCACCAGACGGTCGAGCGAGATTTCGATCGCCTGTATCGCAGCCTCAATCCCGGCTTTACCTATGCCAACGCCGCGGTGATCGACGTCGACGACGTGCTCCACCGCGGCACCCAGGAATATCACCTTCGCGGCGGCCGCGGCTCGAACGCCGAGCCCGTCTGAGTCCGGCGGCTAGTGAAGTTGTTGTCTATAGAGGACGTTCAGCGCCGCGATCAGGGCCATCGAGCCGAGCAGCGAAAGCAGCAGCGAGCCGACGCCGTATTGCCCCGCGAGCAGGCTGGCTCCGCCGAACAGCGGCGCAATAAACAGGCCCATGACAAAGGCTCCCGCCACCCCCGCGACCATGTTCAGCAGGATGCCGCGCGGTGCTTCGATCTGCAGGATGATGGAGGTCAGCCAGCCGAGAATCGCGCCGACAACGATCATGAACAAAAGGCCCACAGTGCTGTCCCAGTGAAATTCACTTGGGTTAAAGCCTCAAGTGGACTGTTGTTCCGGTCCTATTCGGCGGATGACCGATCGCACCGATGAGCGACGCCGCTTCAGCGCAGCGCCAGCCAGGCGATCGCGGCCCCGCCAACGACGATCCGATACCAGGCGAACGGGGCGAAGCCGTGGCGGCTGATATAGGCGACGAACGCCTTGATCACGGCCATCGCGACGACAAAGGCGACTACGAAGCCGATCGCGATCTCGCTCCATCCAACCGTCATCGTCCCGGACGCGAAGGCCTGGCGATTGTCCCAGAGCTGCACCGTCGTCGCGCCGAGCATCGTCGGCACGGCCAGGAAGAACGAGAACTCGGCCGCCGTCTTGCGCCCAACGCCCATTCCCAAAGCTCCCATAATCGTGGCGGCCGAGCGGCTCACCCCCGGGATCATCGCCAGGCACTGGGCCACGCCGACCCCGATCACCAGCCCCAGCGGCAGCTCGGCCACCGGCACTTCGTCGCCCGGCTTCACCACACGCTCGATGGCAATGATCGCAATCCCGCCAATCACCAGCGCCCAGGCCACGACCATCGGACTGCCGAGCAGCACGTCGATGTAGTGTTTCAACGCCAGCCCGAGGATCGCTGCGGGGATGAAGGCGACGATCACGTTACGGGCGAAGCGGAGGCCTTGCGACTCAAGCCGCAGCACACCCAGTCCGGCGTGCCAGAACGTCCGCCAATAGAGCACCACCACCGCCAGGATCGCCCCCAACTGGATGACGATGTTGAACACTTCCCACCGCGAGGCGACATAGCCGAACAGCTCGGTCGCGAGGATCAGATGGCCGGTCGAGGAAACCGGCAGGAACTCGGTCAGCCCCTCGAGAATACCGAGCAGAATTGCGGTGAGGGTCAGTCCCATGCGGCGCCGGTCATGCCGTGGCGCGCGACCAAGTCAAGCGCCCGGGCCTCGCTGATGTGGATTAATGCGACGAACCGCGCCCAAGAGTTCAGGCGGCTTCGACGTCCTCGAACTGAAGCGCCGCCAGCCGGGCATAGAGCCCGCCGCCCGCTTGCAGCTCGGCATGCGTGCCTTCCTCGACGATCCGGCCTTCGTTCATCACCACGATCCGGTCGGCGGCGCGGACGGTGGCGAGGCGGTGGGCGATGACCAGCGTGGTGCGGTCCTTCATCAGCCGCTCGAGCGCCTGCTGCACCAGCCGCTCGCTTTCGGCGTCGAGCGCGCTGGTCGCTTCATCAAGCAGCAGGATCGGCGCGTCGCGCAGCAGCGCGCGGGCGATCGCCACGCGCTGGCGCTGGCCGCCCGAAAGCCGCGCGCCGCCTTCGCCCAGGAACGTGTCGAGACCGTCCGGCAAGGCCTTGATGAATTCCTCCGCGTTCGCCGCGCGTGCCGCGTCCCAGATCGCCTCCTCGCTGGCGTCCCATGCGCCGTAGCGCAAATTGTCCCGCGCGCTGGCGGCGAACAGAGTGCCTTCCTGCGGCACCAGCGCCATGCGGCGGCGGATGTCGGCCGGATCGGCACTGGGCAGCGGCACGCCGTCGAGCCGCACCGTGCCGAGCTGCGGATCGTAGAACCGTTCGGCGAGCTGAAAGATGGTCGACTTGCCGGCACCCGAAGGGCCGACGATCGCGACCGTCTCCCCCGGTTCGACCGTCAGCGAGAAATCGACGATCGCGGCGACCTGCGGCCGGGTCGGGTAGCGGAAGGTGACGTGGTCGAAAGACAGGCTGCCCCGCGGTGGCTCCGGCAGCGCCTGCGGCCGTTCGGGCGGCGCGATGTCGGGCTTCGCCTTGAGCAGCTCGTGCAAGCGCTCCGCGGCGCCCGCCCCTTGGAGCAGGCTGCCGTAGACGTCCGACAGCGCGCCGAAAGCGCTGGACACCATCACGCCGACCACAACGATCGCCGCGATGGTGCCGCCGGTCATCGTACCGCGCGCAACGCTGAGCGCGCCGTCCCACATCAGCGCGGTTATCGCCCCGAACACGACGGTGATGAACATCGCGGTCATGAACGCGCGCAGCAGGATGCGCTTCTTGGCCGTGTCGAAGGTGGCCTCGACGGCTTCGCGGAAGCGCACTGATTCCCTCTGCTCCTGATTGAAGCCCTGCACGATCTTCATCGCCCCGAGCACTTCGGCGACTTTCGAACCGACGTCGGCGATCCGGTCCTGGCTCGAACGGGCGACACTGCGCAGCCGACGTCCGAACAGCCGCATGGTCAGGGCGATGATGAACGCGCCGCCGACCAGGAACGCCGACTGCCACGGCGCGAGATAGAACAGGATGAAGATCCCGCCGATGCCGGTAATCAGATTGCGCAGGGCGACAGAGACGGTGGTGCCGACGACCTGATCGATGATCGCCGTGTCGGCGGTCATCCGCGAGGAGATTTCCTTGGGGCTGTTCTCCTCGAAGAAACCGGGCGAGAGCCGCAGAAGGTTATCCTGCACCCTCAGGCGAATGTCGGCGACAACGCGTTCGCCCAGCCAACTGACGAAATAGAAGCGGGTCGCGCTCGCCACACCCAGCGCCGCGACGATCACCATCAGCGCTTCGAACGAGTGATTGACGACCGAGATATCGGAATGGGTACCGAAGGCCCGGTCGATGATCCGCTTGAACATGATCGGGATCATCAGCGAGGCGCTCGAGCTGGCTATCAGCGCAAGGAGCGCAATGGCCACGCGGCCGCGATACTTCAGCGCCTCGCGCCAGATCATCCGGAGCGGGCCGAGGTCCTTGGCGGGCTTGCCCTCGGGCGGAAGCGGTCGACGAGCCATGTCGAGCGCTTAACCGCTGCACCGTTGGCAGGCAATGGCTTGGGCCGGTGACACAGGGCTATGCCGCATTGCACAATCGGCGGTTTGGCCCCAAATAGGTTGCACAGCCGCGCACGGGATCGCGCGGCGCCGCGAGGACCATCCGATTGCTCTACGACGCCTATGAAATGCAGCGCCAATGGCTGGCCAACGCCAGCGACTGGGCGGCGGTGGGCGCCAGGATTCTGAGCAATCCGGCCTTACCGATCGGCTATTTCGGGATGGGGCCGGTGGTCGCCAGCGCACTCGAAGTATTCGCCCATGTATACGAGGAGCGCGGCAAGCCCGAGTTCGGCATCCGATCGGTCGAGGTCGATGGCAAGCGGCACAAAGTCAACGAATCCGTGGTGCTGGAAAAGCCGTTCGGCAACCTGCGCCACTTCCGCCGCGCCGGTCTTCCGAAAGACGCCCCCAAACTGCTGATCGTCGCGCCGATGAGCGGCCACCACGCCACCCTGCTGCGCGGCACCGTGGCGCGAATGGCCGAGCACCAGCAGGTGTGGATCACCGACTGGGCCGACGCCAAGATGGTGCCGCTGTCCCAAGGCGCCTTCGATCTTGACGACTACATCGATTATCTGATCGAGTTCATTCGCTTCATCGGCGAAGAAACCCACGTGATGGCTGTGTGCCAGCCTTCGGTCCCGGCCTTCGCCGCGACGGCCATCATGGGCGCCGACGATGACCCGTGCCGCCCGGCGACGCTGACGCTTATGGGCGGCCCGGTCGACACCCGCGCAAGCCCTACCGGCGTCAACGACATCGCCGTGACCCGGCCGCTGTCATGGTTCAGGTCGCAT
The DNA here is from genome assembly GCA_963811255.1 of uncultured Alphaproteobacteria bacterium. Taxonomy (GTDB): domain Bacteria; phylum Pseudomonadota; class Alphaproteobacteria; order Sphingomonadales; family Sphingomonadaceae; genus Croceibacterium_B. The sequence continues at coordinate 175,095 of CAWEQI010000001.1, forward strand.
GCGATCGCCACCGTGCCGCTCAACTACCCGGGTGCCGGGCGCCGCGTCTATCCGGGCTTCATGCAGCTCGCCGGGTTCATCTCGATGAACCTCGAGACGCACATGCTGAGCCATTACGAGATGTTCAAGCATCTGACGCTGGGCGATACCGAGAGCGCCGCGGCGACCAAGGCGTTCTACGACGAATACCTCTCGGTCAGCGACATGACCGCCGAATTTTATCTCGAGACCATCGAACAGGTGTTTCAGAAGCACGCGCTTCCGAAAGGCGAGTTCATCCACCGCGGCAAGCGCATCGATCCGGGTGCCATCCGCGACACCGCGCTGCTGGCGATCGAAGGCGAACGCGACGACATCTCGGGCATCGGCCAAACTCGCGCCGCGCTCGATCTCGCCACGCGCCTGCCAGCGTCGAAAAAGAAGTACCACCTCGCTCGCGACGTCGGGCACTACGGCATCTTCAACGGCAGCAAGTGGCGCAGCCGCGTTGCCCCAATGGTTGAAGAGTGGCTCGCCGCCAATCGCCGCCGCGGATAGGCGACCGAACGGCAGCGATTCCGCGGGGTCACACGCGCACTGCGTTCTTGGATTTTGGCGCCGTCAGCCGTGCGCCGGGATGGCGTCGGTGTCCGCTCGTTTAAGCTTCACCGCCGGTGCATCCTTCGTGGTTCGCCTGACATAGCTCCACAACGCGCACTGCAGGCCGATCAGCATGAAGATGTACGGTTGGTAGGCGATCCCCACGAACGCGGCGCCGAGCAGGTATGTGAGCTGCGCTTGCTGCAGCGCCGTCGCCAGGCCCCATTGCCAGCTCTTGGTGCCCTCTTCCGTTCGCTTGAAACGCCATCGGAGGCGCTCCATTTGCCAAATGCCCAGGATCTGCAGCCACAGCCAAAGACCCAGTCCCGGCCAGCCCTGCTCGCCGAGCATCTCGAAATACGACGAGTGATAGGCCCGGGCCTTGTCGGTCACCGTTTCGTAGGTGACCTGCTGGTTGTCCGCCGGGCCGCTGACCTTCGCCAAGCGGTAGGTGAAGCTGTTGCTGCGATACGCGTCGAACCCGCCGCCGAACGGATGGCTCTTCACGTAGTTGAGAGTCCACATCCACACCGCCACGCGGGTCGAGGCACTTTCGTCGTCCGAGTGATTTTCGATCGTGCTCATGCGGTTGAGATAGCTCTGCGGCAGGAACGGCACGGCCAGCACGAGCGCCAGCGCGCCCAAGCCGGCATAGAGGAACCGCCGCTTGGCCGAACGGAGCATCAGCACCGCGAGGAAGGCCGCACAGACGAGGCCGGTCCGGGCCGCTGTGCCGACCGGGATCAGCAGAGAAGCGAAGATCAGACCGGCGACGAAGGTCCACACGCGCCAGTCGGGCTTGAAGATGGTCCCGTGACGGGCCAGCCACAACGCCAGCGGAATGGTCGAAATGGCCGCGGTCGACAGAATCGATCCCTCGTAGAGACCCGAATTCTCGCGCACCAGCAAGGCCAGTTCGCCATAGCCGCCGCCGCCGAAAATGGTCTTCACACCGCCGTTGATGACGATGGTCCCCAGCGCCAGCACCATCATCAGCGCCGCCGCCTCGATCCTCAGGCGTGTGCGCAGCGTCAGCGGCAGGAAAATCGCGAACAGCAGCGCCTTCCACACCCAATCCCACTTGGCCAGCGCCGGTACCGGAAAGTCGGCCACGGTGGTGGTGTAGGCGCAGTAGGCCAGCAGCACGGCGATGATCGCCTGACGCAAGGTGAAGCGGGTGCCCCGTTTGCCGTCCAGCACCAGCCACCCGCCGAAGGCGGCGATGAAGGCGATCTCCGACAGCGGGATCGACTGGATCAGCCCCCAGCCGACTTTCTGCGGCGCGACGCAATCGATGTATATGTAGAGTAGAACCCATATGAAAGGACGCTTCAAGCCGAAGGCAAGCGCCATTGCGACAAACGCAAGCAGGGCAAGATCGAGCATCAGGCAGTCTCGTCGGCGCCCTTGGACCGGCCGTCGAGCCACGGACGCCGCGGCGCGGGCGCATCCTCGGCATCGCGATCGAGGTCGTCGCGCCAAAGCAGGCGCCACAGCGCGACGGCCATCAGCCCGTGCGTCAGCGCGAGGGTGAGAATATCGACCATCGGTCCCGTTTCCGACGCGCCGGTTGCGCGGTCTGCCCGCTCGTACTCCGGCCCGGTTGACGCGCCGTTAAGTTTGCCATGGCAAGGATTTGCCCCGATGGCCCGGGTGCTTCACATCCTCGATCACTCGCTGCCGCTGCACAGCGGCTATGCCTTCCGCACGCGCGCGATTATGGCAGCGCAGCTGGCGCAGGGGCTGGAGGTCCGCGGTATCACCGGGCTGCGGCATGCCGCCGAAGGTGCGGCTGTCGAGTCTATCGACGGCCTCACCTTCCATCGCACGCCAGGGACAGCGGGCGGGCCCGCGGGCATGCGCGAATGGCGCGAGATACATGCCCTTGCCCAGGCCGTCGTCCGCCTCGCCCGCGACTGGCGACCCGACCTGCTTCACGCGCATTCGCCGGCGCTTTCGGGCATGGCCGGCCTCAAAGCTGCGCGCGCGCTCGAGCTGCCGCTGGTCTACGAAATCCGCGCCTTCTGGGAAGACGCGGCGGTCGGCAACGGCACCGGCAGCGAAGGTTCGCTGCGCTACCGCCTCACCCGCCAGCTCGAGAACCGGGTGATCGCCGGCGCCGATGCGGTGATGACCATCTGCCACGGCCTGCGCGACGATCTCCTCACCCGCGGAGTCCCCGCAGGCCGCATCGGTGTGATGCCCAATGGGGTGGACCTGACACTGTTCGGCAATCCCCCTCCCCGCGACGACGCCTTGGCCCGCGAGCTGCGCCTCGGGTCAGGCCCGGTGATCGGCTTCATCGGCAGCTTTTACGACTACGAGGGCCTCGACGACTTGGTCGCGGCGATGCCCGACCTGCTGTGCCAACATCCGGGCGCCCGCCTGCTGCTGGTCGGCGGTGGACCGATGGAGACCGCCCTCAAGGCGCAAGCGGAAGCCTCGCCCGTCGCTTTCGCCATCCGCTTCGTCGGCCGCGTGCCGCACGAGCAGGTCGAGCGCTACTATTCGCTCTGCGACGTGATGACGTACCCGCGCAAGCGCAGCCGCCTGACCGACCTGGTGACGCCGCTCAAGCCGTTGGAGGCTATGGCCCAGGGCCGCATCGTCGCCGCCTCGGACGTCGGCGGCCATCGCGAGCTGATCACCGACGGCCTCACAGGAGTGCTGTTTCCGGCCGACGATCCGCCCGCTTGCGCGGCGGCGCTGGCGCGGCTGCTTTCCCGCTCGTCGGAGTGGCCGGCGATGCGCGATTCCGCGCGCGCCCACGTCGCCGCCAACCACGATTGGGCGGGCAACGTTCGTCGTTATCGGGACGTTTACCAGGCGCTGCTAGAGCGGAGGGCCAAAGGCCGCACACGCGCTGCCGCCTAGGCGCGCGGACAAGGCGTTGAACTGGGACCAAGCGTGGCGACGACGGCAGACCCCTACAGCGATAACCGGGCGACCGGGGCGCCGATCAGCGTCCATCCGGCGTTTCCGGCGATCGTCGCGTTGTGGTTCGCCGCGCTGCTCGGCCTCGGCAGCCTCGTGCTGCCCGTCGGGCTGATGGAACGACTGGTCACCGTCAGCGGCATCGCCTCACTCGTGCCCTCAGCCGAGCCGCCGCTCGGTTTCACGGCGCGCGCGGGGATTGCCCTCGCGGCAGCGATCGCCGGCGCCCTCATCGGCATGGCGCTGGCCCGCAAGGTGGCCGCCTCGTCCGCGCCGCAACCGACCGAGCGCAGCTTTTCGCTGGCGGCTGAGCGGAAGTGTCGGCCAATCTCGGCGCACGACGAATTGGGCGAAGAGAGATTTGAGGACGCCGCTCCCCCGTCCTCGCCGGCAGTCCAGAAGCGCCGCGCCCTGGCGATAGCCGAGGAGAACTGTCACAGCGACTATCTCCACTCGGTGCCGCTCCCTGGCCAGCCGGTGGAGACGCCCTCGCCCGACGATATGCCTCTCGCGGAACCGGTCGCAGCGGAAGCCACCGCCGAAAGCGACGGTGAACCGCTGGAACTGGGGGCTTTCACCGCGTCGCAAGAGGAAGCGGAACTCGAGCAGCCCGATGCCGGGTCCGATGCAGAACTCGAAGCGCTCAGGCGCGACATTCATGCCCCCGATGGGCCCGCGATGCAGGATTCGCCGATGACCGATCGAACCTTCCGTCACTCCGCCGCGGCCGACGGCGAAGAGCAGGTGCCTCAGCCGACAGAGCCGCCGCCGGTGCCGCAGGCGTTCGCGCCGGCGTCGGCCGAGCCCGATCCGCTGCCGTTTGCGGCGCCTTCCCTGCGGCGCTCACTGCCGGATGTTCTCGACGAGGATCAGCCGATCGGATCGCCGGAGCTGCCTGAGGTCGACGCACCTGAGGAGCAGGAATTCTCAGCCAAAGAGCCGGCGCCGCAGCTGACGGTCGTCGAAGCGGACGGCGGAGCGGGAGCCGACGATCGCCCGCTGGACGAACTCGGGCTGGTTCAGCTTACCGCTCGGCTCGGCGCCTCGATCGAGAAGCGCCGGGCCTGGCTGGCCGAGCGGCAGGAGGCGGTTTCCGCCACGCCGTCGCCGACGGCTGTGTCGTTCACCGAGGCCGACGACTTCGAAGCCGTTGGGGCGGAAGACGCCGCCCGCGCCATTGCCGACTTCTTCGGGCCCGCCGCTACCGAGCCCCAGGCCGAACAGGCGGCGCCGTTCACGGCCCCTGACCCACAAGCCGAAACCGCTGCCACCACGGCCCCACGCACAGCGATCCCCGCTCCCTTGCGCGGGCTGCCGCTCAAGGAGGGCGATGACGACGGTGCCTCGCTGGCAGCCTCCCTGTCGCTGCCGCTGACGAACACGGCGGCCGAAATCACGTCCGAAGGCGATAACGAGGGCTATGACGAGGAGGACGCCGACGACGGCGACTACAGCTCGCTGCTGGAGATGAAGAATCCCTTTGTCCGCCAGCAGGAATTCGTTCGTGTGGAGGTGCCGGAGGACGAAAGCGGCTCGATCGAGCCGGCGGTCACCTTCCCGTCCCAGTCTCTTCCGGAAACTGTTGACCTCGGCCACTCCAACGGCCACGGCTCGGCCGCGCGGCCGTTCTATCCGCCGAAAAAACCTGGCGCACCCGCGGTTGGAAGCGCTCAGAACCCCGCGCCGCAGGACCTTGGCGATGCCGAACGCAACTTGCGCGACGCGCTCGCCACGCTACAGCGGATGAGCGGCGCCGCCTGAGGCGCCGAGCGAATCGCTCCTGACGACAGCCGAGGCGTGCTGCGCGCGCCTCTGAGCGCATGTCGTGGCGCTTGCAAAAGCACGTTCGTGTCGCCATGGGAAACATTCGCGACATTTTCGTAAGCACCCGCTGGGGTGAGTCGAGTTTCGTTGCGGCGCCGAGCCGCTTCGGAGCCCTCGCGCCCCGCCGAACAGGAAACGAGTGAGTTGACCGAGTATCCCGCCCCCCAAGGCCTGTACGATTCGCGCAACGAGCATGACTCGTGCGGGGTGGGCTTCGTCGCCCACATCCGTGGCGAGAAATCGCACGCGATCGTCAGTCAGGCGCTGGAGATTCTCGCCAACCTCGACCATCGCGGCGCGGTCGGCGCCGACCCGCTACTCGGCGACGGCGCCGGCATCCTGATGCAGATTCCCGATCTGCTATATCGCAAGTGGGCGGAAAGCGAAGGCCTCGAGCTGCCGCCGCCGGGCGATTACGCGGTCGCCATGTGCTTCATGCCGCAGCACGAGCAGGCGCGCGAGTTCATCACCGGCCAGTTCGAAAAGTTCATCGCCAAGGAAGGCCAGCGGCTGATCGGCTGGCGCGACGTGCCGACGACCGAGGACGGGCTCGGCAAGGCGGTGCTCGCCTCGATGCCGATGATCCGCCAGTGCTTCATCGCGCGGGGCGACAACTGCCCCGACCAGGACGCATTCGAGCGCAAGCTGATCGTCATCCGCAAGCAGACGCAGAATCCGTTGAAGGCGCTCGCCGAAAAGCACGGCATGCCCGAGATTACCCATCTCTACATGCCGAGCTTCTCCAGCCGCACGGTAGTCTACAAGGGGCTGCTTCTGGCGCACCAGGTCGGCAGTTTCTACGACGACCTGCGCAATCCCGATTGCGTCAGCGCCTTGGGCCTCGTCCACCAGCGTTTCAGCACCAACACCTTCCCCAGTTGGAAGCTCGCGCACCCGTATCGGCTGATCGCCCACAATGGCGAGATCAATACCGTGCGCGGCAACGTCAACTGGATGAACGCCCGCCGGCGGACGATGGAATCGCCGCTGCTCGGCACCGACCTGGACAAGCTGTGGCCGATCATCCCGCACGGGCAGTCGGACACCGCGTGCCTCGACAACGCGCTCGAGCTGCTGCTGCTCGGCGGCTACTCGCTGGCGCACGCGATGATGATGCTGATCCCGGAGGCGTGGGCCGGCAATCCGCTGATGGACCCGGCGCGCCGCGCGTTTTACGAGTACCACGCCGCGCTGATGGAGCCGTGGGACGGCCCGGCCGCGGTCGCCTTCACCGACGGCCGTCAGATCGGCGCCACGCTCGACCGCAACGGCCTCAGGCCCGCGCGCTTTTCCATCACCCGCGACGACGTGGTCTGCATGGCCTCCGAAAGCGGCGTGCTGCCGTTCCGCGAGGCCGACATCGTCCGCAAGTGGCGGCTGCAGCCGGGCAAGATGCTGCTGATCGACCTCGAACAGGGCCGCATCATCGAAGACGAGGAGCTCAAGGCTGAACTTGCTGAAGCCGAGCCGTATCAGGAGTGGCTCGACAAGGCGCAGTACAACCTCAAGGAACTCGAAGCGATCGAGACCGCGCGCGAGGCGGTTCGCGGCGAACAGACCAGCCTGCTCGATCGTCAGCAGGCGTTCGGCTATACCCAGGAAGACCTCGACAAGTTCCTCGAGCCGATGGCCGTCGGTGGCGACGACCCGGTCGGATCGATGGGCACCGACACCCCGCTGGCGGTGCTGTCGAACAAGAGCCGGCTGCTCTACGACTACTTCAAGCAGAACTTCGCCCAGGTCACCAACCCGCCGATCGACCCAATCCGCGAGGCGCTGGTGATGAGCCTGACCAGCATGATCGGCCCGCGGCCGAACCTGCTCGGGCACGAGGCGGGCACCCACAAGCGGCTCGAGGTCGAGCAGCCGATCCTGACCAACCGCGACATCGAGAAGATCCGCTCGGTCGAGGAATCGCTCGACGGAGCGTTCCGCACCGAGACGATCGACATGACCTGGGATGCCGCGAGCGGCGCCGACGGGTTGGAAATGGCGATCAAGGAAATGTGCTGGGCGGCGACCGAGGCGGTGCTCGCCGACAAGAACATCCTGATCCTCTCCGACCGCGCGCAGGGGCCCGAGCGGATTCCGATGCCGGCGCTGCTCGCGACCGCCGCGGTGCATCACCACCTGGTGCGGCAGGGCCTCAGGATGCAGACCGGGCTCGTGGTCGAGACCGGCGAGGCGCGCGAGGTGCATCACTTCTGCGTGCTCGCCGGCTACGGCGCCGAGGCCGTGAATCCCTATCTCGCCTTCGAGACGCTCGAGGACCTGCGGCACGAAAAGTTCCCCGAACTCGACGAAGCCGTCGTCCGCAAGAACTACATCAAGGCGGTCGGCAAGGGGATCATGAAGGTCATGTCCAAGATGGGCATCTCGACCTATCAGTCCTATTGCGGCGCGCAGATCTTCGATGCGGTCGGGCTGTCGAGCGAATTCGTCGACAAGTACTTCACCGGCACCGCGACCACCATCGAGGGCGCCGGCCTGAAGGACATCGCCGAGGAAGCCGTCCGCCGCCACGCCTGCGCCTATGGCGACAATCCCATCTACGAGCACATGCTCGACGTGGGCGGCATCTACCGCTTCCGCCTGCGCGGTGAGGAGCATGCCTGGACCCCGGCGACGGTCGCGAACCTGCAGCATGCGGTGCGCGGTAACCGCTGGGATAACTACGAAGCCTTCGCCCGCGACATCAACCAGCAGTCGGAGCGGCTGCTGACGATCCGCGGGCTGATGGAGCTGAAGAAAGCCGACGAGCCGCTGCCGCTCGACGAAGTAGAGCCGGCCGAGGAAATCGTCAAGCGCTTCAGCACCGGGGCGATGAGCTTCGGCTCGATCAGCCGCGAGGCGCACACCACGCTGGCGATCGCGATGAACCGCATCGGCGGACGCTCGAACACCGGCGAGGGCGGCGAGGAGCCCGACCGCTTCCTGCCGCTGCCGAACGGCGATTCGATGCGCAGCCGGATCAAGCAGGTCGCCTCCGGCCGTTTCGGCGTGACCACCGAGTACCTGGTCAACGCCGACGACATCCAGATCAAGATGGCCCAGGGCGCCAAGCCCGGCGAGGGCGGTCAGCTGCCCGGGCACAAGGTCGATAAGACCATCGGCAAGGTTCGCCACTCGACCCCCGGCGTCGGCCTAATCAGCCCGCCGCCGCACCACGACATCTACTCGATCGAGGATCTGGCTCAGCTGATTCATGACCTCAAGAACGTCAATCCGGTGGCGCGGATTTCGGTCAAGCTGGTCAGCGAAGTCGGCGTCGGCACGGTCGCCGCGGGCGTTTCCAAGGCGCGAGCCGACCATGTGACCATTTCCGGCTACGAAGGCGGCACCGGCGCTTCGCCGCTGACCAGCCTGACGCACGCCGGCAGCCCGTGGGAAATCGGCCTTGCCGAAACCCAGCAGACGCTGATCCTAAACGACTTGCGCACCCGTATCGCGGTGCAGGTCGACGGCGGCATCCGCACCGGGCGCGATGTCGCCATCGGCGCGCTGCTCGGGGCCGACGAGTTCGGCTTCGCCACCGCGCCGCTGATCGCCGCCGGCTGCATCATGATGCGCAAGTGCCATCTCAACACCTGCCCGGTCGGCGTCGCCACGCAGAACCCGGTGCTGCGCGCGCGCTTCACCGGCCAACCCGAGCACGTGATCAACTATTTCTTCTTCGTCGCCGAGGAACTGCGGCAGATTATGGCCGAAATGGGCTTCCGCACGGTCGAGGAAATGATCGGCCGGGTCGATCGGCTGGACACCCGGCACCTGGTCAAGCAGTGGAAGGCGCGCGGCGTCGATCTCACCCGCATCCTCCACCAGGTTGAACCGGCCCATGGCCACGCGCTGCATCAGACCATCGAGCAGGATCACGGCCTCGCCGCCGCGCTCGACGTCGAGCTGATCGAAGCCGCCCGCCCGGCGATCGACGCCGGCGAGACGCTGGTGCTCGAGCGCCCGATCCGCAACGTCAACCGATCGGTCGGGGCGATGCTGTCAGGCGAGATCGCCCGCGCCCACGGCCACGCCGGCCTCAAGCGCGATCAGCTGCGGGTGAATTTCACCGGGGTTGCCGGACAGAGCTTCGGCGCCTGGCTCGCCCACGGCGTAACGCTCGACCTCACCGGCGACGCCAACGACTACGTCGGCAAGGGCCTCTCCGGCGGGCGGATCATCGTCCGCCAGCCGCCCGGCGTCGAGCGCGAGGCGACCGACAACATCATCGTCGGCAACACCGTCCTGTACGGCGCGATCGCGGGCGAGGCGTTCTTCAACGGCGTCGCCGGCGAACGCTTCGCGGTGCGCAATTCGGGTGCCGTCGCGGTGGTCGAAGGCACCGGCGACCACGGCTGCGAATACATGACCGGCGGCGTGGTCTGCGTGCTCGGCCGCACCGGACGCAACTTTGCGGCCGGCATGAGCGGCGGCATCGCCTATGTTTACGACATCGACGGCAAGTTTCGCGAGCTCTGCAACACCGCGCAGGTCGATCTCGAAGACATCGACCCCAAGCCAAGCGAAGACGAAGGCACTGGGCTCCCCAGGCAGCGCCCGCAGAACGTCGACGACATGGGCATGGGCGACATGCTGCGCCACGACGCCGAGCGACTGCGCATCCTGGTCGAGCGGCATAAACTGCACACCGGCTCGAAGCGCGCCGCAGCGCTGCTCGACGACTGGGACAATGCGCTCAAAAGATTCGTCAAGGTGATGCCGCGCGATTACGCTCGCGCGCTCCGCCAGCTCGAAGCCGAGCGCGACGAAGCCGCCACGGTCGCGGCCGAGTAGGATTCAGAACATGGGCAAGGAAACCGGCTTCCTCGAAGTCGACCGCGAGGATCGCACGTACGAGGACCCCAAGAAGCGGATCCAGAACTACAAGGAGTTCGTCGTTCCGCTGCCGGAGGACAAGCTGCGCAAGCAGGCGAGCCGCTGCATGAACTGCGGCATCCCCTACTGCCACACCGGCTGCCCGGTGAACAATCAGATCCCCGACTGGAACGACCTCGTTTACAAGGGCGATTGGCAGGACGCGCTCGAGAACCTGCACTCGACCAACAACTTCCCCGAATTCACCGGCCGCATCTGCCCCGCCCCATGCGAGGCGAGCTGCACGCTCAACATCATCGATCAGCCGGTGACGATCAAGACGATCGAGATGCAGATCGCCGACCTCGGCTGGAAGGAAGGCTGGATCAAGCCGCAACCGCCCGAGGAGAAGACCGGCAAGAGCGTGGCGGTGGTCGGCAGCGGGCCCGCGGGGCTCGCCTGCGCCCAGCAACTCGCCCGCGCCGGCCATTCCGTGACGGTGTTCGAGAAGTCCGACCGGATCGGCGGCCTGCTGCGCTACGGCATTCCCGACTTCAAGATGGAAAAGCACCTGATCAACCGGCGCGGCGTGCAGATGGAAGCCGAGGGGGTGACCTTCAAGACGAGCACCGAAGTCGGCGTCGACGTCTCGATCAAGTCGCTCAAGGAGAACTTCGACGCGATCGTCCTCGCCGGCGGGGCCGAAGAGCCGCGCACGCTAGACATCCCCGGCGCCGAGCTGCCCGGCGTGCGCCTCGCGATGGAATTCCTCACCCAGCAAAACAAGCGCAACGCCGGCGACAACGAGGAGCGCGCCGCCCCCCGCGGCACGATCAGCGCCGAGGGCAAGGACGTGATCGTCATCGGCGGCGGCGATACCGGCTCGGACTGCGTCGGCACCTCGAACCGCCAGGGCGCGAAGAGCGTCACGCAGATCGAGATCATGCCGATGCCGCCGGAAAAGGAGAACAAGGCGCTCACCTGGCCCGACTGGCCGATGAAGCTGCGCACCTCGTCGAGCCACGAGGAAGGCGTCGAGCGCGACTGGTCGGTCCTGACAAAGGAAGTCTGTGGCGAGGATGGCCGCGTCACCGGCCTCAGGTGCGTGCGGGCCGACTGGTCGGAAGGCAAGCTCAACGAAGTGCCGGACAGCGAGTTCGTCATCCCCGCCGACCTGATCCTGCTGGCGATGGGCTTCACCGGCCCGCGCAAAGCTGGGATGCTGGCGCAAAGCGGGGTCGAGCTGACGGAGCGCGGCAACGTCGCCGCCAACACCGACGATTATCGCACCAGCGAAGACATGATCTTCGCCTGCGGCGACATGCGCCGCGGTCAGTCGCTGGTCGTCTGGGCGATCCGCGAAGGCCGCCAGGCCGCCCGTGCGGTGGACGAGGCGCTGATGGGAGTGACGGAGCTGCCGCGTTAAAGCCCTCTCCCCTTCAGGGGAGAGGGTTGGGAGAGGGGGAGTCGCGCGCCTCGGCCCCTCTCAACTTCGGCTAGCGAGCAAGCTCGCAAGCCTTCGTATCTGTCCCTGAAGGGGAGAGAGCAATACGACTCATCCGGCAACCACCGACCGCAGCGCCTCGAAGCCATCAGGATCGAACGCGGTCCCGACATCAGCCGCCATCACTGCCAGCGCCTGATCCACCGCCATCGCCGCGCGATGGGGGCGCTCGCTGGTGAGCGCGCCGAACACGTCGCACAAGGTGATGATCCGCGTCTCCAGCGCGATCGTCCCGTCGTCGAGGCCCAGGGGATACCCCTTGCCGTCGAGCCGCTCGTGATGCGCGGCGGCAATCGGCGCGAGGTTGGCGAACTCGCCGATGCTGCCGAGAATCACTTGGCTGTAGCCGGCGTGGGCGCGCATCTCACGCCATTCGCCGTCGTCGAGCTTGCCCGGCTTTTCGAGGATCGCGCTCGAGACGCCCAATTTGCCGATGTCGTGCAGCAGCGCGCCGCGCCGCAGGCGCCGGAGCCGCGCGGGGACCACGCCCATCCGCCTTCCGAGCCGCTCCGCCAGCTCCGCCACCTGACCGGAGCGACCCGCCGTGAACGGGCTCTTGGCGTCGGCCACCTGGCCGAACGCGGCGGCGATAGCGTCGAGGTAGTCTTCGTCAACCTCCAACGTCTCGTCGGGGGCCATCGCGTTGACCCGCAGGGCCACGATCGAGGATTCGAGCTGCGCCCAGAAGGGCTGCCGCTCGGCCATCCTGATGAATACGCGAACCAGTTCCGGGTCGAGCCAGCTGCCGGCGCGACGGACGATCGCTTCGACCGCCACTTGCCGCCCGCCGGCCCGGTGGAACACGTCGGCGACCTGCGCCAGCAGCGCCACGCGCGAGTGCAGCGGGATCGCCTCCCCGCGAAAGCCGCCGGGCCGGCCGGAACCGTCCCAATGCTCGTCGAGCCGGTAGATGCCCCGCGCGACCAGCTCGCCGAAGCGAAGCTCGCGCGCGATCTCGGCTCCGCGGGTGCAGCGCGTTTCGGTAAGTTCGCGGGCGATGGCCGTGCCGTTCGCCAGCACGCGAACGAGCGAAGCGGCGCGGCGGCTCGCCGGAGCGCCGCGGGCCGCGTTGCCGAGCACGAACTTCAGCGCGACGGCCCGGCCGGGCGCGGTGACCTTCCACGCCCGCTTGAAGGCGCGATCGTCCGTCCGGAACAGCGCGTGCACCCGCGCGGCGTTGCTGCTGCCGCCGAGGTCCTTAAGCAGCGTCGTGTAGTAGATCAGGCCCGCAGTGCTCTCGTCGAGCCGGAGCTCCCGCGCTATCATCGCAGCGATGAAGCAGCAGCGCACCGAATGGCCTTGCGGCTGGCCCTCGGCCAGATCGAGCGCATAAGTGAGCGCCCCGATCACTTCGGACCGCCGAACCTCGCCGACTCGGCGGAAAACCAGGGCCTCGTGCTGCATCTATCGTTTGATAAAGGGCGATACTTAGGGCTTGGCGCACGAGACCGGTTACTCCCGGGCGGAGGCAATACGTTAAGGCGAGGTTTCCCGGCTCAATCGAGCGCCGCGTTGGCCCGGTCGAGCAGCTCGAGCAGCTTGCGATGATCGTTCGCGCCGAGCGCGTCGCGGACCTTGCTCTCGCCGGCAGCGAGACGGGCCAGCATCACCTTCATCGTCGCCTCGCCTTCGGGCGTGACCGTAAGATTATTGCGCCGCCGGTCGCTGGCCGAACGGTCGCGGGCGGCCAGGCCGCGCGTCTCCAACTGGTCGACGATTCCGACCAGGGCCGACTTGTTGACCCCCGCCGCCTTGGCCAGCGCCGTCTGGCTCGAACCGGGATTGGCGGCGATCAGCGACAGCACGGTGAGCGATCCGGTCGGCAGCCCGAATTCCTCGAGCGCGGCGATCGAACGCGCGGCAAGGGCGTTGCGCAGCAGCCGCACGCGCGGGCCGACGGCGTTGCCCAGCTGCCCCCATTCATGCCCGCTCTGCCCCCGCTTCGCCATGCGCCTTGCTCGCACCGGCGAAGGGGTTTTGCAACCGTTGCCTGAGTGAACTATTCTGTCCGCGAACCATTCGCAGGAGTCCCCCGATGCAGGTCAATCCGCTCCACCCGCTGTTCGCCGCCGAGCTGGTCGGCGCCGACCTCACCCAGCCGCCCGACGAGGAACTGGTGCGCACGGTCGAGGAGGCGATGGCGCAATACGGCGTCCTCGCCATCCGGGATGCGGATATCTCCGACGAGCAGCACAAGGACTTCAGCCGCGCCTTCGGTCCGCTGGAGATTCCCAGCCGGGCCAAAGGCGCCGATCGGCCGGTCGGCACGCGGCCGATCACGCCGGGCATCTTCTACGCCGGCAATCTCGACCATAACGACGAGATCATCCCGTACGGATCGGACCCCAAGAGTCTCGCCAAAGGGGCCGAACGGTTCCACACCGATTCGAGCTTTCATGAGATGCCGACCAAGTGGTCGTTGCTCCACGGCGTCGAAACCCCGCCGCCGAGCGTCGGGGGCGACACCTGGTTCGTCGACGCGCGCGCGGCCTACGACGACCTCAGCGACGCGATGAAGGCGCGGATCGAAAATCTCGTCGGCCTCCACGACTTCTGGCAAGGCCGCAAGCTGGCCGGGTTCAAGGCCGAGATCACGCCCGAGATGCGGCTGGTGATCCCGTTCCCGACAGTCAAACACCCGCTCGTGCGGACGATGCCCTATGGCCGCAAGTCCCTCTACGTCGGCGGCCATTGCTTCGGCATCGAAGGCATGGGCGCCGAGGAGGGCCTGGCGCTAGTCGAGGAGCTTTACGCTTACGCGACGCAGGAGAAGTACATCTACCGCCATCACTGGCGGCGGTGGGACCTGGTCATCTGGGACAACCGCTGCACGATGCACGCCGCTACGCCACTGTTATCGGACGAGTATCGCCGCGACATGCGACGAACGACGATCAACGAAAGCGGCCCGGAAACCAGCGCTTACGAATGGATGCGCCTGGCCGACGCGGCCTAAGCGGCGATCGGCTCGCGCACCGTGCCGACGTGGGTGCCGGGCGGCGACTTGACGGTGGTGCGGTGCATGTCGCGGCGGTGGTTGACGTCGTCGTAATCGCCGCCGCGGTGGAGCGAGGCGAGGTTATCCCAGATCGACATATCGCCCGGCCGGTACATGATCGAGAACACGTATTGCGGCTGGGTCACCCAGGCGATCAGCTCGTCGATCAGCGCGCGGCCTTCGGCTCGGTCCATGCCGACGATCTCGCGCGCGTGGCTGCCGACGTAGAGCGTCTTGCGGCCGGTGATCGGGTGCGTCAGCACGACCGGCTGGCGCACCGCGGGCATCGCGTCGATCTCCTCCTCGGTATACGGCATCCCGGCGCGCCGCCGCGACCAGGCGTGGACGTGCTCGGCCTCGAGGCCCTTGAGCTTGTCCTTCATCGTTTGCGGCAAGTCGTTGTAAGCGCTGCGGGAATCGGCAAACCAGGTCGCCCCGCCCGCCGGCGGCGCCTCGACGCAGCGCAGCAGGCTCCAGCCCGACTTCTGCGCCACAAAGCTGGTGTCGGTATGCCACAACCGGTCGCCGCGCTTGTGGAGACGCGTGCGCTCGTCGCTGACGATCTCGCCGTGCTGGTCGAGATTTCCGGCGTCGAACATTTCCGGCAGGCTAAAGCGGGATTTCGACAGCATCGACGGGGCGCTGAACAGGTTTCCGAAGATGCGGCTGAAGGCGACGTGGCTTGCGTCGTCGAGCCCGGTGTCGCGCCATACGGTGACGCCCCATTGGTACTGCGCCTGACGGATCGCTTCGGCGGTGTCCTCGTCGAGCGGCCGCGTTAGGTCGACGCCGGACAGCTCGGCCCCGAAGCGCGGCAGGATCGGCTCGACTTTCAGCGGCATCGTTGTCTCCCGGAATCGTTCGGAAGCTAAACCACTTCGCCTGGCCTCACCAGTCTATCGCGCCGCGGTCGTTTGCGTTCAGGAAGGCATTTGTTTTGCTGAACGGCTTGGAGCCGAAGAATCCCGAGTGCGCCGACAGCGGGCTGGGATGCGGACTGGTGAGGACGAGATGGCGGCTGTTGTGCGCCAGTTGCGGCACGTTGAGCGCCTTCTTGCGGGCGTGGCTGCCCCAGAGGATGAACACGCTGGGGGTATCGCTTGCGGCGACCGCCGCCACCGCGGCATCGGTGATCGCGTCCCAGCCTCTCCCCGCGTGACTCCCCGCCCGGCCCGCTTCGACCGTGAGCGAATTGTTGAGCAGCAGCACGCCCTGGCGTGCCCAGTGCTCGAGGTTGCCTGTTTGGCGTCGGGCGATCCCGAGGTCGCTTTCCAGCTCCTTGTAAATGTTGAGCAGCGAGGGCGGGATCGGCACGCCGTCGGGCACCGAGAAGCACAGGCCGTGCGCCTGTCCGGGCCCGTGGTAGGGGTCCTGGCCGAGGATCACCACCTTGACCGACTCGAGCGGGGTCAGCTCGAGCGCCTTGAGGCGCGTGCCGCGCGGCGGGTAGATCGTCCGCCCGCGCTCTTCCTCGGCGCGCAGCCAGCCGCCCAGGCGACGGCTTTCGGGCAGCGTCAGCACCGGCTCCAGCGCCGGGCGCCAGCTGTCGGGAACCGTGTCGGCCATGCCACGCCATAACGCCCGTGAAACGGGCGCTCCAAGCGCCTCTTCCCCTGTTTCCCCAATGTCATTAAGGGCAACCTTAATGGCTGTTCATTTTCATGAAGAAGACCTGCCCGCAGGCGTGCTCGCGCCGGGGCCTGTCGCCGTCGATACCGAGACTATGGGGCTGGTCACGCCGCGCGACCGGCTGTGCGTGGTGCAGATCGCCGACGGACAGGGCGACGAGCACCTTGTGCGCTTCGCCAACGGCAGCCGCTACGACGCGCCGAACCTGAAGGCGGTGCTGGCCGATCCCGGGCGGCTCAAGCTGTACCATTTCGCCCGCTTCGACCTCGCGGCGATCGAGCATTATCTCGGCGTCGTCGCCGCGCCGGTGTTCTGCACCAAGATCGCCAGCAAGCTCACCCGCACCTACACCGATCGACACGGCCTCAAGAACCTGGTCAACGAACTGCTCAACGAAGACATTTCCAAGCAGCAGCAATCGAGCGACTGGGGGGCGCCGGAGCTGTCGGACGCCCAGCGCGAGTATGCCGCCTCCGACGTGCGCCACCTCCATCGGCTGCACGACATCTTCGTCGAGCGGCTGCAGCGCGAGGGGCGAATGGAACTGGCTCAGGCCTGTTTCGATTTCCTTCCTGCACGGGCGCGGCTGGACATCGCCGGCTGGGCCGACCGCGACATCTTCAGCCACGACTAAGGGTTGATGCCTTAGGGACCGGTCGCATGACTGCTCAGGCAGACCAGATCAGGAACCGCCGCCGGGCTTTTGCCGCGCCGGGCAGTCCGCTCGACCGGATCGTGCGCTGGCTGGCGATCGGGCTGCCGGCGCTGGTCGGAGTGGTCGTCGCGCTGATGGTGGTGACACCACTCGGCCCGCGCGGCGAGGTGAGCTTCCTGCTCAACCGCAACAAGGTAGCCACCGCGCCCAACCGGCTGTTCGTCAACAACGCCGTCTATCGCGGCGAGGACCAAAAGGGCCGGCCGTTCTCGCTCACCGCCGGGGAGGCGGTGCAGCACTCGGCCCGCGAGCCGGTGGTCGAGATGCGCAACCTGATGGCCCGGATGCAACTCGAGCAAGGCCCGGCGCAACTCGCCGCGCAAGCCGGCAGCTATAACTACGACACCCAGAAGGTGTCCGTGCCGGGCGAAGTCAGCTTCGTGGCGGCCGACGGCTACCGGATGACGACGAGCGGGGTTTCAATCGATCTCGACGACAAGACCATGACCGGCAGCGGCGGGGTTTCCGGCGCGGTTCCCGCGGGCACGTTTTCGGCGGATTCGATCCATGCCGACCTCGCAAATCGCACTGTCTCGCTGCAAGGCCACGCCCGCCTGCGGATGGTGCCGGGCAAGATGGGCACGATGAAGGTTCCGCGATGAGCGCTTCCCCCGCTTCGCCCCACAGGCTAGGGCAGGCGCCGATGCCCGCTCGCCCGTTTCTTGCCAAGCTCGCCCTGCGCGGCCTCGCCGCCGGCGCCCTGGCGGGCACGCTGGCCGCGCTGGCGTTCGGCTCGCAAGCGGGAGCGCAGGGCATCGGCGGCTTCAATTCCGACCAGCCGGTGAACTATTCCGCCGACCGGATAGAGCTGCAGGACAAGCAGAACCGGGTCGTGTTGTCGGGCGACGTAGTGGTAAACCAGGGCGACCTCCGGCTCAGCGCCGCGCGCATGAACGTGGCCTACACCAACAACGGCGGGGTCAAGATCCAGCGGATCGACGCCACCGGCGGGGTCGTCGTCAGCCGCGGCAACGAGCGGGCCAGCGGCGCCGCCGGGGTCTACGACTTCAACCGGCGGGTGATCGTGCTATCGGGCGGCGTTCACCTGCAGCGCGGCAGCGACGCGCTCAACGGCGGCCGCCTGACGATGGATCTCAAGACCGGCCTTTCGACCGTCGACGGCGGCGGCGCCGGCGCGCCCGGCACCAACGGCCGCGTCAGCGGGACGTTCACCGTTCCCAAGCAGGGGTAGCGTCGATCGGCAGCAGTCCGTGCAGGGGGGTGTTTTGCGCAATGATGCAAAACAACCCCATGCACAGTAGGACAGAGACGAGCTTCCGCGTCTCGTCGACGCGCCTTTGGCATAACATGAAGTGAACATCGTCGGTAGGTGTCCCACACTGGTCAGGGCAGCGCATGCGTCGTACCGCTTTGCCTTACCCAGGTGCCAAGCCGCCATCGAAGCGCCGCTCGTGCACTCTGGCTCGCGCGCCGCGTCTTTAAGCTACGCAAGGCGGGGCTTGTCCGTCGCCTCGCGCGAGGTCAGCAAGAGTACTGCCGTACCGAGATGAAGGGGCAGCCGCCAACCCGCAACACTGCAATTAGGCAACACGATGACTGCTATCCAGAGTCGGGCTTCGAGAGAAACGGCACTGAGAGGGGGCAGCCTCGGGCTAAAGCAGATCCCGAATAGCGCGCGGCGAAATAGCTTGCGTCGGAGCATAGAGCAAGTGAGGGGACCTTTCTCAAAGATAAACTAGACCGTGGCTAACAAGAGACTCATGAAACTCTTCCTTTGTAGGGGTTGCAACTGGCGCGTGCATTGCCACATGCTTGAACATGAACGATGAACCTTATGATCTGCCCGCCCTGGATGCCGCGTCGAAGCGGCGACATCCTGTTGCACCCGCCGACGAATGGTCGAGAATCGACAAGCTTTCGCCGGAACTGCGCCGAGCCGTAGAGCTTGCAAGAAGCTTTGAATTCACTGCCGCCCTCGGCGGCGTGGCTCGCGGTCTTCAGGAAGACAGCCAAGGACGTGTCTTCTCGGCACTCGACCGGATGGCAAGTCTCGATCCACAGGACGCAGCCGAATCAATGCTAGCGGAGACGATGGTTTGCACTCAATCCGCGCTGCTGGCCCATATGGCAGCCGCGCACGACGCTGGATTGGGCTCGCGACGTTCGGAAGTTCTCTGGAACCGTGTTGAGCGGCTTACGACAGGGTACATCAAAGCCATGACCACGTTAGACAAGCGCCGCGGTACGGGGCACCAAAAGGTGACGGTTGAACTTGTCGACGTCGGTCCGGGCGGAAATTCGATTGTCGGTAATGTCGAAACAGGCGCGAAAGCTCGGAACTGATGTGCGCTCGCGCGGCCTCGCCACGCTGTGGGAGAGTCTAGTGGCCGGCGATCACATGAGAAACACTGATGGCATGCGCAGTGCCCCCCGGTGCGGAGCAACGACGCGCAAGGGATCGCCGTGTGAAGCGCCGGCGGTCAGCGGAAGGCAGCGCTGCCGCATGCACGGCGGCAAAAGCTCTGGCGCGCCAATGGGAAATCGGCGCGCTTTGAAGCATGGCTTGTTCACGCGCGAGATGATCGAGAGCCGCAAGCAGGTGAATGCTCTCCTCAGAGATTTCCATAGCGCTCTGAAATCTCTCTAGGCGAGCCAACGAGCGGACCCTGAACGAAGATGCGAAGGCGGCCGGGCTCCTACTGGTGGACAGGAGCGCCGGGTTGGCGAAGCTACTTATGTAGGCTATAGTATTGGTTTTAAAGGCTTTTCATCTTGCCCTCGGCAGTTTCGGCCCCAGTTCCATGGCTGCGCAAGGAAGAGCCCATCCCGCGGACGCAGGCACCAGCGAGGCGGTAGTCTCACATGAGCAAGGTCCAGCGGGAGGTTCCTCGTCGGCTGAGGTCAGCCCAACCGTGGAAGGGCTGGAAGCCGTTCATGCGTCGCAAGGAAAAGCTGGCTCGGCAACTATGACGAATGCGCACAATGTAAGCTTCACTCTGACATTGACGGCGCAATGGAGTGGTCATCAGCCTTCTCGAGTGACGCTCGAAATCCGCTGAGCGCCTGTTCTTCGCCGGATGCCCAACGAAAGCGTTGCTCCTGCACTCCGCAAGGGGCCACGGATGCCACGAAGTGAGAAGGATCGCAGCGCTGGTGGTTGGCGACGGCACCTCGTCGAGAGATCGCGATACTCTCTCACCAGCCCCGACCCCGACCAGGCATGGCAAGCTTGCAACGGGTTGCAACGCTCCGCTGCGAGTTTTCAACGCAATGGCGTCTCTGCTTCCCCGCGCCCTCCGCGCTCGCGCCTCGTTCCGCCGATCTCTTCCATTCTGGCACCGCTCGTTCGTTCCGCGGCTTGCGGCGGCGGCCGCGGTAGGGTCCGAGCCTCGCAACTCTCAATGAGTTTGCCCGCCGACCTCCGATCAAGCGGAACACAGCGCGTGCGAGAGCGCAGTCAACGCCACGCTTGCACGTCGCCCAAGAGGATTGCTCGGCAGGCCGACAGCGAGAGCGCTATTTCGAACGCTTGCGCCCTTTCCTCAGGAAAGAACGACCGTCCCGCAGAAGCAGCAACACCTCGTCGGTAAACACCAGGTCGGCCTCGTCGAGAAGCGGCTCGCCCTCGAGGGAGATCGGACATCCCCTAAGCTCCTCCCCCTCTCCTACCTTGAGAATCAGCAGTAACGTGTGCGGATCGAACATCGGTCTAACGACGTCTCCTGTACCGAAGTAGAAGACAACCGCCCCTACAGTTATGCCATAGCTCTCTTGAAATCCGAAATCTTGCCGCCTCCTAGCATCCATATCCACCTCCACAAACGACTCAGTAGATCTATAGCTAGGCGCCTATAGAAAACGCGGCAAACCCCTTCTCAACTGTTACTTTTTACAACCTTCGGATCTAGGTTCAACTACGTTTTCTTCACTTTTGAAGGGCATTTCGTTTGCGAGAGTTGGGCGAAACTGCGCCGCCCTCGCCACGGCCGCTCAAAGCAGATCCCTCGTCCGCCGAGCATAGGATCGACCATCGCCGCAGTCGTGCTCCAGATGGACACACCAGTCCCTGGACAGCCCACCAAAGTGCAGGAAGCGCTGGCGAGGCCTCTCGCCAAATCGCCTGAGCCGGTCAATGCCAGAGGTCGATGAACAAATGTTCGAAGTCTTAAGAGACTCGCATGAATTTCTCCGTTATGCAATATGCATGTTGTTCGTATCCACGAACTAATCGCCTTGTTTTCTCCCACTCGTGCGTTACGTTCTTGCCGTAAGCCAGACGAAGGAGAACCCATGACGAACACCTATTCGTATTTGCCTGAGACTATCGATGCTATACTCGCGCACCCCAAGCAAAAGCCTTTCAGCGACCTACGCGATCGAGCCGCCTTTATATTCATAACCGGATGTATGCCGACGCACTTACGTGCGGAAACATACGACCTCCTGCGCCTCGTCACACAGATGTCGCGAGGCGCCACTTCGCTCGACGGGCGCCACGGAACGTTTGTAGTCATCGAAGAGATCGCCACGCGGCTGCATCTCGAGGATCATCCGATGGTCACCAAAGTGCGTAGGTTCATCGACAAGAGCTATCTGATCAACGTCTCGCGTGGTCACAACAGCAGAAGGCCCTATTCCAAGATATTCCTGTCGCGACGCGGTGACGCGAGACACGCGAGCATAACGGTTCAGCGTGACGGATCGGTATTGGACGACTGGTGAGGTGACTTCGATGTGCCCAGGAACGATCCTCTCGCGGATCAGAACATCGGTGAAAGGGCGTACATCGTCTGGCCCCCTGCGCCAGAGCGAACGTCCCGACGCAAATGGGAGGGCAGACCATGCCTAGCGTTCGTCTTCCCCAACGCATCAAGCGGCCGCGCCGAGCAAAGGAGAGTCGCTCATGTCCTGCCCATCGCGCCTGGATCAGGCGCCACCGCTGCTCGGTCCCTGGGTGCGAAGCACTTCCAATCGAGTGCGCTCACGTGCGCAGCGGAACCGACGGTGGGCAGGGATTGAAGCCGTCAGACAAATGGGCGGTCAGCCTTTGCCGAAACCATCATGCCGAGCAGCATCGGATGGGCGAGTCGGCTTTCGAAATGCGATATGGATTGGACCTTCGCGCGGTGGCGATAGCATTTGCCCGACGCTCTCCGCACTGGTCTCGAGTGGTGAATGCATGAAGCGGCGGCCCATCGAACATTCCTGCTGCACTGCCAAATACGCTTCAAACGCTCACAGCGAGGCGCTCATCCTCGGCAGTGGCGGTCCAGATGAATAGCGCAACGAATCCTCTGCATTGATCGGAGCGAGCCTTCACGATAATTTGCCGGGCCTGCGGTATAGTGTCGGTCTGCTAATACCGAGCCAGGAGCCTCAGAATTTTGGATTAGAGGAGCGCCGAGTTTTCCCCTGACTTTCGGCGCTCCTACATTCCCCGCAGGAGCCGTTTGTGGTTAGCATAGTCTCTGCACACTGAGTCGCTCCACTCCGACTGGGCTCGGCGTGCCCGATGGGGAGAAAGTACTCCAAATGGAGCCTTCGCATCCGCATTGGCGGGGAGCGTCGAGACTTAGCCCCCCCTTTTCACTCGGCGCCCCCGACCTTCGGTCACGGAACCGTCCGAAAGATCTGGCATTCATCTCCCAGGGGGGAGAGGAAGGCCAAAGCTCCACGGTCCAAACCTCTCCGCCCAACTCCCTATCCGTCTCCCTTGCAGCGACGCCGGAAGTGGAAACTTTGGTCCCTCTTTACACCACACACGGCCATCAGCGTCCGAACCTCGCGTGGGCGTGCACTGAATGGATCCAACTTGAACGCGTCGCCAACCCGGATCTTCAGCGGTTTGGGCCGGCTTAAATAGCCTGCGCCACTGGGCCGGATGTTCACCTTGCCATACTCACTGCCCCGAAGCCGAACTGACGTTCGACTCTCATGGAGATTGTTGCTCATTTCACGGGTCCAAGCCGTCCCAACTTGTGCCGGACTTATCCATCGACTTATCCACGGTCGGGCCCCGGGGCTCAAGATGGGCTCTCAGCTGAAAGTCAGCTTCTGGTCGGCGGATGCGAAGGTCGGACCACGCCACACTACCAAGGCGGCGTATCAGCCTCTAAAAAGTTCAAGGTACCAGCGTCTTTACGGAACTTAGCGCCCGCTCAGCAGTTAAGTGTCGTCCGGTGCGGTCTTCACCCCCCCACTGCGCCGGATTACTCGTCTGACTCCATGAAGCGCCGGGCTGACCTCATCTGGTCCGGCGCTTCTGGTCACATTTTGGGAATTGGGCGAACCGCTGAAGGGTTTTGTTCCCTGTAGCTGCCTAGCTCTCTTCGCGGCCACGGCGAAGTTCCACACTGGTGCGCTCAATTCCCTCCGCTCTCTTTTCTCCTTTTGCCCGCCAATTTTGCCGCTAGTTGCCGAGGGTGGGATCGGGCCGGATTTTTCTCCCGACCAAGCACCCGAGCGTGGTGAACGTCGAAACAGCGAGATCGAAGGCCAAGAGTTCTGCCGCGCTCCGATGATTGACGAGCAAATGCCGGCGCTGCCAATCACAGCGCAACTTGTCTCCTATTCGACGACCGGTTTGCGCCATTGCTGGTCGTCATTCGGAAAATTGCGGATAACATTCGCCTGCGGCGGCACGAATCATGACCCAGAATCCCAGAATGGGAGTGGACGAAATGTCGCTGGACGCGCTCCCAATCCAAGCTTCCGGCAAGTCTTTGTCAGGGCCCGACCGAGAGGCGCTGCTTAGCGCCTTAGCGGGCACCAAACACTACCGCCGCGGCGCAACGATGGTGTGTGCCGGCGATCATCCATCAGAGCTGCACCTGATAACGTCCGGGTGGGCCGCCCGCTCTGTAACGCTCAAGAGCGGTTCACGAGAGATAACAGATTTCCTGATCGCCGGTGACCTGTGCGACTTGTCAGCGATCGAAGGCGGGCAAATGGGTCAAGTGGATACACTCTGTGACGTAACGGTTGAGCTGCTCGACCGGCGCCGATTGGTAGCAGCCATGCAAGACCATAGAGGCATCGCTGCCATGCTGATGAACATCGCTTTGAGAGAACAAGCTATCCTTCGCGTATGGCTCACCTGCCTCGGCGCGCAGCAACGATTAGAGCATGTCGCCCATCTTTTTTGCGAGTTGCATGAGCGGCTGCGTCGGGTTCACCTGGTCGGCGACCACTCGTTCGATCTGCCGCTGACGCAAGAAGTTATCGCCGATGCCACTGGCATGCCGACCGTTCACACGAACCCGGTCCTGCAGCGGTTACGAAAGTCCGGCTTCATCTCCCTCCATTCGCAACACCTGGACATTCTCCAGCCGCTGCGGCTTCGGGAAATTGCAGGTTTTGAAGCAGAGTATCTCGCCAACTGATGCAGATTCAGGAGGGGATCAGTTCGATTTCTGAGCCGCCTGATTCCATTGTCAGTGCCTCCGCGTCCATGTCGTCCGAAATCTCAGCAAACAGACGTGCACGCCGCTGATCGGGCTCGGCTTCCGCACGCTTGCGATAATTTGCGACTAGCTTCCGCAATTGGCTGCTGTCGAATTTGCTCATCGGTGCAGCTTATCACCACGCCCTTTGGAGGCTTCTTACGATTGTTGATCTAGGGCATCTCTTCTGCAGTGGTCGACAACGGGTCGACTGCTGACCTTCTGTTTCGGGTGGTATGCTGACCGCCTGCTTGGGGCGGAGATCGGCCTAGCCGTCGGCTACCAAGCGGGTGCCCTGGAGAAGTGGCAGCAGCAGCTCGCCATCGATATGGTCGACTGCAGAAGTGAGAAGTTCTGAGACCAGGTCGAACGGCACAGCCTTCGAAAACAGATAGCCTTGCGCGAAGTGGCATCCGAACTCGACTAAGCGGGCAGCCTGTGCGGGCGTTTCAACGCCTTCGGCGACCACCTTGATGCCGAGACTCTTGCCCAGATTGATCACCGCTCTCACGATCGCCTCGTCGTCGGAGGAATCTACCATGTCGCCCACGAAACTCTTGTCGATCTTGATTAGCTGGACTGGGAACTCTTTGAGATGTCTGAGCGAGGCGTAACCGGTTCCGAAATCGTCGAGCGCAATCATTACCCCTTCAGAATCGAGGAGATTGAGCGCGCTAAGCACGTTTTCAGCGCCCCGGCCCAGGAAGACGGTTTCAGTGACCTCGATTTGAAGGCAGCACGGCGGAACGCCGCCTTTCTCTAGTGTCTCAAGGACGCCTTCTGCGAACCCGCCCCGGCGGAATTCCGCCGCGGAGGCGTTCAGGGCCACGCTCTTGAAATCCAAGCCTCGGTCGAGCCAGTCACGCATATCGCGAATCGCGTGATCAAGCATCCGATCGCTAATCGCGGTTGCAACGTCGGGATCATCGAACGCCGCAGCTATCGTGTCGGGCAATTGGACAGCTCCATCCCTCCCACCCCAACGAAGCAACGCTTCGAACCCCACGACCTCATTCGTCCTGAGATCTATCTTGGGTTGATAGAACGGCGAGATCCTGTCTTCTCTAACTGCTTTCTTGCCGCAGTTGATCATCGAACTGCGAGTTACGAGCTCGTGGAGCAACTCTTGATGGAACAAGACCATCCTTCCGTGCTTCCCCGACTTGGCCGAATAAAGAGCCAGATCCGCGTGCTTGAGAAGCTCCCCGGTCGATTGCCCATGATCGGGGAATAGGCAGGCGCCAACGCTCACCCGACAATCGAGTGCGCTTCCCCCACCACAAAGCACCGGGGCGCGAAGCCGATCGAAAATGGTAGCTGCCAATTGTTCGAGGCGAATGCTCCCGTCGATGTTACGCAAGATAATCGCGAACTCGTCACCGCCGAGTCTCGCGACGGTATCGCGATCGCGGAGGACAGACGCAATTCGCTCCGAAAAAGTCCTGAGCAGCATGTCGCCCACGTCGTGACCGAGCGTGTCGTTGACCTGCTTGAATTGATCGAGGTCCAGCAACAGCAGTCCGACCTTGCGATAATGCGCCTTCGCATCAGCAATGGCCAGTTCGAGACGTTCGTGAAACAGGCGTCTGTTGGGCAGTCCCGTAAGCGCGTCGTGCGTCGCGGCCCAGCGAATTTGCTCTGAAGCGGTCTTCTCGTCGGTTATGTCACGAATGGTGATAATGATTCGACTTTGCCCGCCAGCCTCGTCGCCAGATTTCCAACCATTCAGCGCAATCCAGTGCTCGACCCCATCGGCCCGCCGGATAATGCGGAACGACCCCTGCAAGCGCTCGCCGGCCCGCGCCCCGCGAATTTGCACCAGCTGCTCCAGCACGCCCGTGAGATCTGCTGGGTGGACCAATTCCGTCAGCGCGGAGAGGCTGGGCTCTGCTTCGGGCGAAACGCCTAAAATCTCCCGGAAACGCTCCGACCATTCCTGCCGTTCGACCTGCGAATCGTAGTCCCAGACACCGAGACCCGAGGCCTCGGCAGCCAGCCGAAAACGTTGCTCGCTTTCGCGCAATGCCTCTTCGGCGCGCTTGCGTTCGGTAATGTCCAGATGCGCACCGATAGAGCGGAGCGCATTCCCCTCACTGTCGCGCTTAACTTTGACGTGGCTCGAAATCCAGCGCACATCGGCGTTATCCGCTCGCCTAATCCTGAACTCACATTGCATTTCTTCGGTGCTGGCCAGCGAGGAAGCGATCGTGGCGTGCAATACCTGGTGATCTCGCGGATCCACCAATTCGAGAAGCTTATCGAGAGACAACCGGTTGTCGCCCCTGGGCAAGCCGCACTGGTCCAACAGCCGGTCAGAGACGGTCGCTACACCGTCGGGATCAACTTCAAACTCAGCAAGCCCTGTGGCTTCCTGCACGAGGCGTAAGCGCTCCTCGCTTCGCCGCAGCGCTTCCTCGGCTTCGTTCCGTTCCGTGACGTCCCGGGAAATGCACAGCTGCGCTCGAGATCCGTCGAGCATGCGTAGCGGGACAGCGTGGGCCTCGACATGCCGCTGGCGTCCCTCGAGCCCGACGAGCTCGTAATCGTAGGCGACCGCTTCGCCACAGATGACCCGTGAATTATGTTGTTTGAACGATTTGCGATAGTCGGGCAGCACCGGATCGAAGCCGGGGCGGCTTAGGCTTTCGAGATCCGGCGCCTGCAGTAATTCAAGCCCGGCCGGATTGATGTAGACCAGCGTGCCAGCCTCATTGAAGATCTTCACGCAGTCCGGGATACCGTCGAGGATCGCTTTGAGTTGAGCTTCACTTTCTTGAAGGGCCTCCTCCGCGGCG
Source organism: uncultured Alphaproteobacteria bacterium (assembly GCA_963811255.1). Lineage (GTDB taxonomy): Bacteria > Pseudomonadota > Alphaproteobacteria > Sphingomonadales > Sphingomonadaceae > Croceibacterium_B. The sequence goes on from CAWEQI010000001.1 coordinate 202,285, forward strand.
AGCTTTTCCGTTACGTCTTCGAATGTTGCGACGCGAAATCCACCTTCGGTTATTCGCTGTGTAATCGTGAAATCTTTGCCGTTGCGGCGAAAGATGCGGTGCCATTCGGCACCTCGCTCGAGTGGCGGCCACATCTCGCGCTCGATTTCATCGGCGCTCCGGTTAGGGAAGTGCCCCGCGGCGACGCTCAATTGAAGCAACTGGCGCAAGGTCGCGCCTGGCCTGACGACCTCGGTGGGAATGTCGACGATCTCGGCGTATCGGCGGTTGCAGACCACGATACGGCGCGCCGTGTCGAACATGCACATCCCTTGTGGCATGTTGTCCAGCGCTTCCTGGAGCAGGCCGCTTTCGGCAAATCCTCGTGCGCATGTGCACAGCGCCTCCAGCGTCCTTTTGCGCCTCACGTTTGATGCACGGGCAGAACTGGCCATTGCATAGCAATAGCCCCCCGGCTCCAATGACGTCCTAAGGAACTTGGCTAATAGGGGTCTCTTGGCACGCAAGTGGGATTACCTGCCTTGGGTTCTTCCCAGATGGCGAGCGTCCGCTAAAAGTCGCGTGCTGACTGGCTGCTCAGCATGAATGCGGACAATAGGAACTGTTCAACCAAACATCCGCCGCAACCAAGTACTCTCCCTTGGATTGGCTGCAGTTTTACCGGCGAGCCGGACAGGAACTGCAATCGTCGTTCTGTCAGCCGCCACCGAGGCGGAACTTGCATGGGTGGAAATGGGTCGTAGGAAGATATTCGTTGGTGTTGTCCGCCTATCCTGAACGTCAGACGGTCGGACCGGAATTGATATGAGACGAGCCGCCGGCAGGCAGGTTAGGTCTTGTCCGCCGACGGCTCACACCCGACGTTGCTTGGAAGGGCGATCGGGATGACTCGCGAAACATCCATCTTACTATGCGTAGAACTGGATCTGCGGCCGTTTGCGTATGCGGTGATCCGAACGGTGCTGACGCTGCTTGGCATCTAAGTCGCAGGTGAGAGCGCCGAACTGCGATTGGCTCGGGTCCAGCCCGACACCCTCGCGCGTTTGCTTGCGCGCAAATCTTAATCGAATGTGCGGGAGTGTAGGAGTGCCGAAAGGCACAGGCTATTCTGCCCCCTTAGGACCTAACGACACTCCCGATGCTGATCTACCGCAAGACCCTTAACAACCGCCTGCATGGGAGCACCGAGCGTCAACAGGGGGACCGACTCGGCGCTTCTCCCAGGGCGAAGCGAGGACCGGCTCGCAGGAGAGCCCCTAGGTGGCACGCCGAATCGGCTCGGCTTGGGAGTCGGGACGACTCGGCGCACCGGAGCGGAGCGTATCCGCAAATTGCCGTCTCGGATAGCGTAGCTTTGTAATCGACAGACACGCCGGCTGTGAGCCTCCACGGCAATTCCCAACATAGACGAGTGCACACTTGGCGCGCTGCGAATTTTTCAATGCTCTAGTGAGTGGATCTGCAAAAGACAGATTCGAGTCTTTCGTGTCGCTCGCGTCGCACTCTCAGAGCGCGAATGTCTGGCGGGAGCGAGCGCGGAAACGTGACACCTGTCACGACGAACGGTCACTTCGTTCCCGTCGACTTCTCACCCAGGTTAATCTCGACATGTTCGGGAGGCCGCTCAAGACGGCCTACCCGATGCACGAGAAGCCCTGCTTCAGCGACCTGCTCCGCGCGAGTTACGAGTCCGACCGGAACATTGGCAGCGAAGATTGTTTGGCTGCACTTGGGCCATTACGAGGCCGATCGGAATCGCCTGACCGCGTACCCGGCCTTTAGCGGAATGCCCCTTCCCGAACCACGGCTTAACACGCCACGATGAATGCTCCCGGTCGGCCCCCCGCGTTCGATTCTCGTTCGGCAAAGGACTACTTGGCCGACGCGGAGCGTTATGAACTGTGGGCGAAGCGGTCGCAGGGCAATGAGCGCATCAGTGCGCAGTTTCGCCAGTTGGCTGCGGACTGCCGCGCGAAGGCAGGCATGGAGCGGAACAAACATGCGCCGTCCTGAGCGGTTCGCCCGTGCCTGGAGGGTGAAGCGCCGGGCTCGAGGACGTCAAAGCCCGGCGCTCCATGGAGCCAGACGTGCCATCAGGCGTGGTCTGTACTAGCGCCCGCCGGACGCGCAAACCTAATCGTTAGGTCGGCGCTAACTTCCGCAAACGAGATGGCGTGAATGATCGCACGCAGGTGATCTTCAAGCGTGCCGACTGGCTCGATGGTCACCGACTTGCCGGGCGTTTGGAGTCCGTCCCTGAGCGGGACTATATTACCTTCGCTCTGTCGCGCCGGTCAGGTTTTGATATGGTCGGGCAGACCTCGGCCGCCCTTCCTGGAAAGCCGAGGCCGTTGAGCCGTCGGCGACGTTGAGCGACCGAGCCGATGGCTCAATTCTTGTTGGGGCCCCGGACGAGAGCCAATCACCCGGGGCATTTCACTTCCGAGCAGGTGCACGACTTCCGCGCCAGCCTCGCCCCATCGTAAGGCTTGCCGACGCGCCAAGGTGGCTCGACATCTACCGCAAGGCATTTACGAATCTCGTGAGCGCCGTGTGCGTTCGACACGACGGAGGGCACAGCGTGGCGGGATCGATCGCGTGCCGCCCCTCGCCTGCGGCCGAACCTTCTCCGCACCGCGTTCCTTAATGCGTCATTGGCTGAAACAGCGACGATACCGCAATTGTAAAATGCCCGCTTTGGGTCGCAAGCGTACCGTCAGCTGACATCGGCTTTAGCAGGCAGAATTGTCGCTCTCCAAACCTTCACGGATTCCTGACCGAAAGCCAGCCTCGTGACATTCTCTACAACAACGCCGCACGCTTCCTGGGCCTTGATCAAGCGACCGTCGCACGTCACCAAGAGTCGTGGGAAAGGCTGCATCGGAAAGGGCGGCTAGCCAACCCTCACGGCCGTTCGCAAAGCGAGCGATAACGCTACCGGCTGGGTCGATAGCTGGCGGTCGGCTTCTGATCCACCTACGGCCGAAGCGGACGTTAGCTCAGCAACCCTCAGCGCATCGTCAGCACGCGAGTCACTGTTGAGACCGGTGCTTTGCGTCTACTCAGAGGATGAATAGGTAGGCCGCCGCAGCGAGCCGAAGGCAGAAGGCAAGCTGACGCGCCTGATTTTAGAACGATTGGCCGTGTCAAATTTGGCAAGACAACCTGTAGCTGCCATGATGAACTGCATCAGCATTGGAGTGCCCGGCAACATGGGCAACTGCGTCGCGTGGGGTCTCGATCAATTGATTTTCCTGCTTCTGATTTTCGCGATCATCCTGCCGGTGCTTGTCGTAACGCTGTTCATCTGGCTTGTTCGCTTGGTGGCTGCCATCGATGTTCCGCAGGACACCATCGGTCGCGGGGCTGATCCAAGGTCGCTCTCCTGGCTGGGCCGCCTGCGCAACTGGCTAACGGCCACGCCTAAGAGACTCGACTACAGACGGGACAAGAAGGGCCGCTTCCGCCGGGTTCGACGGGGTTAGCCCATTTCCGTTTCTCCACGCTTCTGATCGAGCGCCCGGCAAAGCAAAAGGGCCTGCCTCCGGGATTTCCGTACGCCTGTCGGCATCCGGATCCCTTCACAAAGGCAGACTGACCGCTCTCGATCGCAAATCTGTGAGTAGTCGAACGTCCTCTCAAGTTCCATCTTTGCCCTAGCGCTCCCAACTTGCGCATTGATTGGGAATATCAGCAGGACGGGCATCCAACTGATCAGCGTCCCGTGCTCTAGAGGAAGTGCAATTCCATTGAGGCTAATGGAGCCTCGAATCCCGCCAATCCATGGCGCTTCCAAACCAACCTTGCCGATACAGGAGGGCAGCCAATGGGCGTCAGGAGGATTCTAGTGCCGGGCCTCGCCTGAATATCTGCCTTTATCATGAGCCCGTTGCGAGAGACATTCGCTACATCCACCCTGTCGTTGCCAAATAAGACGGCTGGCCTGCATCTACCCCCCATTGAGTAGCGGGGTTCACCTCGACGGTCGTCCCGAAACTCTCCTAATCGTGGGTGCTTCCTACGGTCGGAGATGAGCCTGGGCCTATTGAGATATGTTCCTGACAATACGCTGGGCTTACCGCGCATGACACGGTACCCAGCCAAGCTCACAATTTCAGCAGTCATATCGGTGCGTGCCCCTACCGACCAAATAGACGGGCAAAAAAGCCAGGCGCCTCCATTGGCTGAACAGGACCGTGCTTGAGATATCGCAAACTGGCGTCCTGGTAAGGGCGAGGCATTGTCCACTGGTCAGGCGAACTGGATCGGTATGGAAGCCCAGACATATCTTTTCCTCCAACTGCTCGGGCAAGTAGATCACATCACAATCGCCCGGGTGGAACGGGAATGCTCGAGCCGTCCAGATTTGGGATGGAGCGCCGGTTGCAAGTTAATGGTCAAATGTGCGCGGGAGCGCTCAGGCCGCTGTTGAGCCGACGCCACTCAAAAGCTGACCTTCAGCTCACGTGCGAGCACATCTCCGGTCGACGGCAGCGATGGATGGGAAAGCGGATCGTCTGCTTTGAAGTCTGTCCGTCAGAGACAGGGCAAATGCGCAGACGCTTATGTTTCTCTCAGGCGTCGATGACGGCTGACAGTCTGCGGAAGAACGGGTGGTGAGGCGTCTTGCCGCAACTGAAGCTGTGAAACATCCCAGCCCTCGAGCTCGCGAGCGCTGTCTCCACCTTTGAAACCTCCTCCGACGTCCGAACGTCGACATGCAGGCGCAGTCGCCCGTCGAAGTCGAAACTTATGCGTGCGTCGGCTGGACATCTTTCTCGCACCGTTCTCAAAATGCTGCCGAGTTCGTCCGTAACGGTGCATTGCGGTGCGCGAGAGAAGTGTTCCACGACCGCTGACTGGATGGCTTCAGCTGACGACATTGCCCCTCCTTATCTCAATGCGCACTGCAGGTGAGGCGCGGTAGCTACAGCACTATGCTCTAAGGTCGCCTGCTGGTCGACCATATATATGAGAGTTGCCCATCGGCGGCCCAGCCGGCAGCCAGCGCGAGCATTAGTCCGCCATTGGCGTGTTGAAGCACGTGACGCTTTCACGATGTCAGCACCAGCATCGGGATCTTGGATCGCCCGATCTGTTTCCCAAAAAAAGACAAACCAAAATCGCCACTTCCCTCCTTTATGGATCCATGCAGTCCTCCACAGCAATGGAGGCATTGCGCATGAATCGGAATCCAACGGGGACGCTATTGCTCAGCAAGCAGGCTTTGTTGCGATCCTTGCAGGCAGCTCATGTGGGTCGGTCCGCATGACAGCGGCCTCGAAACTTATGGCTGGCGAGCCGAAGACCGTATTGGTAATCGGCAGGTCTGCGACGGAGACGGCTCAAGTCGCCGAAATGGCGGCAAAAGCGGGATGCGAAACCCTGATCTGCTTCAAGCTTGGGCAAGCGAGCAGAATACTTGATCGTTCGTCTGGCCTCGACGTTGCTGCGGTGGTCATGTGCGGGGACCGGAACCCGAGTGTCACTTGCGAGGCCGTTGCGCACTTAAGAAGCATCAATTCGCGCCTACCCATTTTTGTCATGGCCGCGGCAACCTGCCCCGACTGGACGCTTGAGGTAAAGCGGTCCGGAGCGACCGATTACCTAGCCAAGTCTAGCACGCGTGATCACCTGGCCGATCTGCTGCAGCGATTAGGAGAGGGCAGCCCGGCGAGGGAATGGATGCTCCATGCCGGCGCAGAACGGTTCAGCTTTTCAGGCAGCGCAACATTTATGATCGGACACGACCCTCAGCTGCGCGCCGCGATCGCCCAAGCCGCCATGAGCGCGCACGGGGATGAAAATATATTGCTAGAAGGGGAGCCCGGAACAGGCAAGTATGCGCTCGCCCGCGCGATCCACGCGGCATCCCGACGGACGGCTATGCCGACCAAAACCCTCGATGTGAATCGGGTGGCGGAAACGGAACTCGAAGCTTTTTTGTTCGGATACGAGAGGGGTGCCTTCGTCGGCGCTTTCCAGTCGCAGGCAGGCGTGATTCAGCAGTGCAGCGGCGGCACGCTCATAATCGATGGGGTCGAGCTCTTGCCCTCCGGCATCCAAAAGCGCTTAGCTGTCGCCCTCACTCGGCGTCGTATCCAGCCGATTGGCCGGGCCCACAGCATCGAAGTCGATACGCGCGTGATTGGCCTCAGCACTCAAAGTGTGGGCAAGCTGGTCGGCGAAAGCTTGCTTACCCCCGCGCTCGTCGAGAGCCTCTCCGGCGCGCAAATCAGGATGCCGCCACTGCGCGAGCGGAGCGACGATATCCCTCTTATCTCGGAATATTTTCTTGGCGCGATCAAAGACGCCTTCACCTTCGGACGATTAGTAACGCTTGAAGAGGACGCACTGGCATGGCTTAAGGCGTGCGATTGGGAAGCTAACGTTCGAGACCTTGAGTTCGTTCTCTTTCGCGCGGCAGGCGTTTGCCGCTCGACGATCATAACTGCCGATACGCTTGAAGCAACCATGGATGCCGAAAGTGCCTCGGAGCCTCTTCGCTCGGGTAGGCGCGGCTTCAAATCGACGGATGTGCGGTTGGTCGATCGAGATGGTCACATGCGCAGGCTTATGGACATCGAAATGGAGATTATCCGTGTGGCGCTTGATCGCTACGCCGGCTGTATGACCGAGGTCGCCAGACAACTCGGTATCGGCCGCTCAACACTCTATCGCAGGCTAGGTGAGGTCGAATGAGCCGACTGCTGAGTTGCTCGCGCGAGCTTCAGTTCGGCGTTGGCCCTTTCGTAAGAAGCTTGGCGGCTAAAGCGGTCCCGACGAGATCTCCCTTCTTGGACTCGACCAGCGAAGGGAGTAAATAACGGGCGGCTCTTTCCTCGTCGGGCTAGCTCCAACAGCATTCGGCGGCGTTAGCAGCGCTCCTTTGTTGACGGTATGTTGACCCTTCGACGCGACGGTCATTAGACGCTCGAAAAATCCAACGACCACGCACGGTAAACAAGGGCAGCTTATCGGATGCCCCGCTTGCCCGAACGGATTCGCCTCTGATCCGTCGCGGGCGTGAGGCTGCTCAGTCGTTGCGCCCATGGCGTACTCTTTCCCGATCATGAGCGGCGAAGCGCTGCGTCTCACAACTGCACGTGATGGGGAGCGGCGGGCCCTTGCGACTATGCAAAGACTCGATAGCCTGAGGGCGCCGGTTCCTCTGAGGCGCCTTGCTTTGCGCCCGTTAGGTCCAACTTTGCCTAGCACTTACTGCTCCAGGCGCACCGGAGATAACTCTTTCTTAACGCCGCTGCAGTCAACTGCCCCACTGCAGTGGGAGATGTCGTTTGGCGATTGGTGCACAGCTCAACATCGTGGAGAAAGGCGGCCGCCGCGGCGAACCAAGGCGTGAATTGACCCTTCGGACGCGCGGTGTCGCAGTCTCAGGAGAAGCGGCCAATGTTCTTATTCAGAACTTGTCGACGACGGGGCTTTTGCTTGAGACAGATGCGTTGCTATCCATCGGCGAGAGTCTCTTAGTGCAGCTGCCTGAAATTGGCCCATGCCGAGCGAAAGTCGAGTGGGCAAGCGAGAATCTCTTTGGATGTTCTTTTGACCACCCGATCTCCGAGGCTGTAGTCAGTGCGGCTCTGCTCAAAGGCGAGCCGAAGAGAGCTCAAATCGCTGACAATCTCAAGCCTCAAGAGGTGGATCAAAACTCCGCCGACTTTGCCGCGCGTTTAAGAGATCAAAGGACGCGAAGGGGCCTGACGCTGGTCGAATTCGCAAGAACTCGTGGGCGTCAGCCGCCCAACCGTCTGGGCCTGGGAGGCGGGCAAGAGTAAACCCAGATCATCTAAAATGGAGCGAATCCTGGCTGTTCTCGGTGCTTCCAACGAAGAATTTTACGGAACCGAAACCGCTGCCCCGCGTGACGCCCCCGCAACCGACAGCATTGCGGAGCAGCGCTCCCTCGCCTCGGCGATCGGCGAGTCCAAGAAGCGGGTGGCCGAAGCTGCGGGAACCACCCCGGAGTGCATCAAGATCATTATCGCGCTTTAGCGTGATCGAGAGGCCCACCCGACATCTGGCACGAACCGACTATCCCGCAAAGCTCCACTGCGGCACGCCAGTTTTGCGACGGCGCAATGCCATGCCGATCGCGCCAAAGCCAACAAGCAACATCGCCCAGATTCCAGGCTCCGGCACTGCCGATTGCTGGGCGTAAACAACTGCCGAAGAAGCGCCATTCAGATTCAGAGTTACTGCGTCCAAATTGCTTGCGGTAATTCGGTAGAAGGCCGTGCCTTTGAAGTCACCGCCCCTTCCCTTGTATAGTCCGATCCAAACGTCGCCGTTGAGAACATCATTGAAATTGAAGACGTTCTTGTCGGGGCCAGAAGCTTCCACCTTCGTGAGGTCAACCGTGCCCCAGTCGCGGTTCCAATCCAATCCAATCATGCTGAGCGCGTCAAACTGAGCGTCGACGTCTGCACCCGAATGACCATTATTTAGTAAGTTGCCATCGTACCAGCCGCTGCATTGGGTTGCCGTCACAGAAAGGTCTGTCAGAGGATTGCAGGCGGGGATGTCTGTCGCGGATGCTTGCCCACCCAGCGCCAACGCCATAACCAAACCAGTTCCGGAAAAGAGCGCTTTAATAGACTTGATCATGGGGCTCACTCTCGAATCACCTTAGCGCTTAACGATAACTTCGCTACGTTTACACCTAACGAACACTTGCGGAAAGACAAGGAGGTTGGTGTTCCAGTGTGGTACACCCATCCGGCGATAGCCCGAAGTGCTGACTGGCCCCCCGCGAGCGCACAGTAGCGGACGCAAATTGCTCGGGTGTGTCAGCGACCAACCGGGACATGTTTCCATCCGCAAGCGGGGCCGTGCGCGTCTTATCCGCGATTAGTATCCGCAAGGACTCGTCTTCAGCAACTGTTGGCTCGATCTCCGTGCGCGAGGGGTGTTGCGAAGGCAGGGTGAGAATATCCGATGGATCTACGGTTTGAGCAGAAAGCAGCTCTCGTTCCAGCGGACCCGCCCCCGGCATCGCGATCATTTCGCCGGCATAGTGCTGGGTAAACGATTGCCTCAATCCCCAGTAGCCCGGCCAGCGATAAAAAATGTGCTCGCCGACACGTGCGATCTTCTCGAGTCCGGCGGTCCAATACGGCACCACCCACAGCGCATGGTAATGCGTCGCCATGCCGACTGAAGGCTCTACGGCGCCGGCGAGCGCGTTTTCGGCGACCTTTCGCGCGCGGTCCCAAGCTGAAGGATTGGGTCGGCGTGCTAGGCTGCCGTCGCAGGTGAATGTGAACTGGCACCCTGATGCTCGTTGCGATCCCTGGTAGACGACCTCACAAATGGAGGCGGGGAAGGAGGGATGGCGCACTCTATTAAGAACGACCTGAGCAATGGCCCTTTGCCCTTGCTCACTCTCGCTGCCGGCCTCATAGTAAACGGCAGCTGTGAGGCAGCTCAACGCTCGATTGTACGCGACCGGGTTGTTGAGCTCGTTGCCGATCCTGAACGGGAAGGACCGTTGGAGTCCGCCTTTCGTTAGGGGGCGCTCTTCATTCAATGCCCGGGCCTGCTCCGTAGTCAGTGGTCTTGGTCCCTGTAATTCCGGTGACAGGATTGGCGGGGCCGACAGATCGTGCAGCACCTCACGGGTCGTTGAGGCCAACTTGCGAGCGGGAGTTGGAGGCATGTGCGAGGCCAAATAGAGCATCATCGTCAACAGAATGGCACCCACGGCAATCCCAATGGCGGAGCGTGCGGAGCCTAGCGGGTGGAATCGAATCATTTGGCTTTCGATTTTTCGTTAGCGCAGACGATGCCAGGTTTCCCGTTTGCCTGCGCTGATTCAAATACGCCATGGTTCAGTTCGGTACAGCTAAAATCGAAGGCGCGGACGCGATTGAGGCTAGGTGGAATTGTGGTAGAGATGCGATCATGACGGCAACCGCGACTAAGGCCACACCGATGGAATCGGACCTCGAGTGTGCCGCGGTTTCCGAACCGGCGCGGGCGGAGAGTCCACGGGAACGACGAAGAGCTTACGCAGAACTTGTTGTGCTGTTTCTCGGTGTGGTCGCGATTGCCGCACCCACAATGCTCTTCGTTGCGCAAGAGAGCTGGAGTACGGAGGCCGGCTCGCACGGGCCGATTGTGCTATTTACCGGGCTATGGCTGCTTTGGCGTCAGTGGCCGAGGGCCCGATCAGAGGCACATCGACCAAGCGGCGCTAAGGTAGCCATTGCGCTAGCCGTGACCCTTTCCTTTTTCATTTTAACGCGGATCACTCAGATTATCGAGCTCGAAGGCTACGCTATGTACGCTTGCCTTGTGGTCGTCCTCTACAGCGTGATTGGCTGGTCGGGATTGAAGCAGCTTTCCTTCCCGATAGTCTATCTCGCATTCATGTTTCCGCCGCCAGAGACCGTTATCGCTGCCTTGACGCTGCCAATGAAAATGGGGCTATCTCAAGCTGCCGTCAGCTTGCTTCATGCGCTAGGGTACCCCATCGGGGGAGAAGGTGTGAGGATTTACATAGCTCAGTATGAGCTACTGGTCGCAGAAGCTTGTTCGGGCTTGAACTCGATTGTCGCTCTAACTGCACTGTCTCTCTTTTACATCTATATCAGGCATCAAGCTCAATTGCGTTATGCTGCTCTATTAGTCCTCTTCATCATTCCAGTTGCCCTTTTCGCAAATTTCATACGTGTACTCGTGTTGATTTTGACGACCTATTACCTTGGGGATGCCGCGGCGCAAGGATTTCTCCACAATTTCGCGGGTATCACGATGTTCGCGCTAGCGCTTGTAGCTATCTACCTTACGGATGAAGCTGTGAGACCACTGTGGTTACGCTGGACGGGCAAGGACGATCAGTGCCGCGATGACTGAACTCGGGCAATCTGCTTCCAACACCTTGCTGTCTCGGCGCCATTTTGTCATCGGCGGCGCCTTACTGGCAGCATCTGCTGTGGCGTTTGCGCGGCAACCCAGGGCTCAGGCACCCCGTATCAAGTCAGGTACCTTTGACGAATGGGTGCCCCCCTCGTTTGGCGATTGGACGCTCGTTGGGAGCAGCGGCGTCGTGCTTCCTCCACCGGACGCGCTGAGTGATCGTCTCTACGACGATCTTGTGACCCGAGTCTACAGCAGCTCCAATGGCAACGTTATGTTGCTGGTTGCCTACAACAACCGGCAGGATGGCGTCCTCCAGGTTCATCGTCCGGAGGTTTGTTATCCGGCTGGTGGTTTCATCCTCAGCAATCAGCGTAACGTTTCGATTTCGGCGCTCGGAAAGCAGATACCCGCGAAGGCATTCACGGCGACCAGCGAAGACAGGACAGAACAGGTGTTGTATTTCACACGCCTCGGAAGTTCCTATCCCCGGTCCTGGTCCGAGCAGCGCTTTGCCGTTGTTGAGGAGAATCTGGCGGGCAGAATTCCGGACGGTTTGTTGTTTCGGGTGTCGCTGCTCGGCACCGATCAAGATGCCGCTGTCGAACGATTGCGCGCGTTCACACGCGCATTCGCTGCTGCTTCTAACCCGTTGTTGCAAGAGCTGCTGGTTGCCTAAGCTAGCCAGCGCAGGAGGTGATTCACGATGAATTGTGGTCGAGTTTGGCGAGTGGGTTGCCTCGTCGGAGTTGCTCTCATATCCGCCTGCCAGAAGCAGGCAACGGGGCAGGTTGCGGCGGTGGTCGACGGTGACGAGGTTACTCTGCAGGACGTGAACGCGGAATTGGCGGAAATGCGGGTTCCACAGGGCGCCGACAAGTCACAGGCTCAAAAGGCGGCGCTGCAAAGGATTGTGGATAGGCGCCTGCTTGCCCAGGCCGCTCGCGACGACGGACTGGATAAGACACCTGAGTACTTGATTCGCCGCCGGCAGCTCGATGATGCCCTTCTTGTCCAACTTCTCAGTCAAAAGATCGCCCGCAGTACGGCTGTGCCAGATTCTCGCGCGATTGACGCTTTCATGAACAAGAATCCTGCGGTCTTCAGTGGGAGGAAGATCTTCACGATCGACCGCATTCAGTTTCCTGTTCCGGCTGACTCGGCGAAGCTTGAGGCTTTGAAGGACGATCACTCTATGGATGCAGTGGCCGCGCGGCTGAAGCAGATGGGGATCGACTTCACCAGAGATACCGCTCAAATGGATTCGGCAAAGCTAGGACAAGAGAGGCTGAACAAGATCCTGTCATTGCCCAAGGGCGAACCATTCGTTGTCCCCGAGAACGGGCTTGTGACAGTTGCGGTAATCACCGGCAGTACTCCACAGCCAACTAAGGCCGACCAGGCGCGGCCAGCCGCTGTCCAGTTGATGCGGTCTCAATCTCTTTCAGAAGCTATGAAGCAGCGGCTGGCCGCGGAGAAGGCGAAAGCAAAGATCACTTACAAGAGTGGATTTGCGCCCTCCCCCACTCCCACTGCGGCCTCAAGCGCCACTTAATTCGAGACAGGCGCCACATTGACCGATGCTGAGCGGATCACCGGGTGGCACCGTCTTTGGACGATCGATTAATCCGCGCCCGATCAAGACCTATGCGGCTAGTTTTTGCATTGCCGGGATTCCACCGCTACGACCGCGGTGCAGAAATCGCGCTCCTCTCGGTTGCGCGAGAACTTGCTCGCTCCGGTGAGGACGTTACCGTGGCCGGATCGGGACCGCCCAACCCAGATGCCCCTTACCACTACGTCAGAGTCCCTTCAGTCCGACGAGAGGTCTTTGAGCGATTTCCGAATTTTCCGCCATTTCGGACTGAGACCGCCTGGGAGGACGCAACTTTCGCTCTAGGCCTGCTCCGCAAGGTCAACCTTGAGGAGTACGACGCCAGCCTCACTTGCTCCTTTCCCTTTACGCACTGGTCCTTACGACGACTGGGGCGAAGAGGGCCGGCGAGCATCTTTGTCACGCAAAACGGCGACTGGCCCGCCTTCAGCGATCGCGGGGAATTCAGAACTTTCTCTTGTGATGGGCTGGTGTGCACAAACCCCGAGTATGCACGCAGAAATGAGCACCGGTGGAATTGCAGTGTCATTCCGAACGGAGTTGACTTGGCGCGCTTCAAACCCGGAACAGAGCAGCGAACGCGCCTTGGTCTGCCCACAGACAAGCCGATAGTGCTGATGGTAAGCGCTCTCATCGAGACCAAGCGCGTGACGGAAGGCATTCGCGCCGTCGCCGAACTCGGCAACGCATCGCTCGTTGTGGCGGGTGATGGCCCTCTCCGGCAATCTGTCATGCAGGTTGGGAAGCAGCTTCTTGGTGAACGCTTCAAGCTGGTTTCACTACCCGCAGCTGAGATGCCGGATCTCTATCGATCCGTCGACGTGTTTCTGCACCTTTCGTTGCTGGAGTCGTTTGGAAACGTGTTTCTGGAAGCCTGGGCCAGTGGCTTGCCCATCGTGGCGCATGACAGTGACCGCCTCAGATGGATTCTAGGAACGAACCATCACCTTTGCGATACGAAAAATCCTGCACAGCTCCGTCACGCCCTCACCGATGCAATCTCGGTAGACCGCTCTCATCCCCGCGAGGGCGTAGAGCGTTACTCATGGACGGCGATAGGCTCGAAGTACCGCCAGTTCATAAGCGACACTTTGTCGGCGCGCTAATTGGTCAGTTGACGGAAATAGGAGATGGTCTGCTGTAGGCCGTCGCGCAAAGCGACCTGCGGTGACCAACCGAGTCTGGACTGTGCAAGAGAAATGTCCGGACGTCGCTGAGTTGGATCGTCGGCGGGGAGAGGCCGTTCGATCAGTTTCGAACGAGATCCTGTCAGTTCTATCACCAGCTCAGCCAATTCTCGGATCGTGAACTCGACCGGATTGCCGACGTTGACCGGACCGGTAAAATCGGACGGACTTTCCATGAGCTTGATGAGCCCCTCGACGAGGTCGTCGACGTAACAAAAGCTCCTCGTCTGTTTGCCGTCTCCATAGATCGTGAGATTCTCTCCACGGAGTGCCTGCATGATGAAATTCGACACGACGCGCCCATCAGCGGGATGCATGCGGGGGCCGTACGTGTTGAAAATTCTCGCGACCTTGATCTCAAGCCCGTGCTGGCGATGGTAGTCGAAAAAGAGCGTCTCGGCGCAGCGCTTCCCTTCATCGTAGCAGGACCGAATTCCTATTGGGTTGACGTTACCCCAATAGGATTCAGTTTGCGGATGCTCGACTGGATCGCCGTAAACCTCACTCGTCGACGCCTGGAGAATAGGACATTCGAGTCGTTTCGCGAGCCCGAGCAGGTTGATCGAACCCGCGACAGACACCTTGGTGGTCTGCACCGGATCGTGCTGATAGTGAACCGGCGAGGCTGGGCACGCAAGATTGTAGATCGCATCCACCTCCACATACAGTGGGAAGCAAATGTCGTGGCGCAGGAACTCGAAGCGGGGATTTCCGAGCAGATGCGCTACATTCGATTTTGAACCTGTGAATAGATTGTCAACGCATAGTACCTCGTCACCGGCGGCCACCAGCCGATCGATCAGGTGAGAACCAAGAAAACCGGCGCCCCCGGTGACGAGGATCCTACGCTGGGAAAAGTAATTGCGAGCCATCGGCTTCCTTTCATTTTCGTCCGCTTTAGAGGGACGGGGAGGCTGGGCAAGCTGATCGTGCGAGGTATCCAAGAATGGGAAGGTCTTGCTGATTTGGGTGGCGAACCGACTGAGACTGCCGCATTGGAAGACAGATGGTCACATTGGCAATCTGGTTGTGCACGATTCCTCCATCGGTGGCCTTGCTGTACTACTCGCTGGAAGTGGTGTGGGGATTGTTCCCTTTCAGATTCTCACCGGCTCCGACTGGAGAAGTTCGAACTGTCATCGTGATTCCAGCGCACGATGAAGCCCTGCTGATCGAACAGACCGTCCGCGAGGCCAGGCGAGGAATTTCTCCATCGACGCAGGTGCTTGTCGTCGCAGACAACTGCTCCGACAGGACAGCTGAATATGCCCGGGCCGCCGGCGCCACAGTCATTGAACGAAGCGATAGATCTCGCCGCGGAAAGGGCTTTGCGCTCGCATTCGCACGCGAGTTCCTCCGCTCCGACCCACCCGATGCTGTATTCATCCTCGATGCTGATTGTCGAATTGCACTTGGAAGCGCGGAAAACGTCGGGCGCCATTCAGTTTTTCTAGGCGAACCAGTCCAATCAGCCAATCTGCTTACAGCGCCGAAAGATGCGTCCGCGCTGGTCCTGCTCTCGAATTTTGCGATGCTTATTAAGAATCTGACTCGCGCCCGTGGACTCTATCGTCTTGGTGGCGGAATCACCCTGTTCGGTACCGGAATGGTGTTTCCCTGGACGGTTTTTGCCCAGCTGGATCTCGCCTCATCGATAGCTGTCGAGGATCTAGCGCTTGCTTTGTCCTTAGCCTCGAAGGGGGTGAAGGTTCACCTGTCAGAACAGCTTCTTGTTACTAGCGCCGCCGCTGAGTTGGGCGACAGCCTGGATCAGCGCGCAAGATGGGAGCACGGGTTTCTTGCCCAAGCCTTCAAACGTGGGCTGCCGCTTTTGGGCAGCGGAGTTGCCCGGCGCTCGCGCCATCTCCTTGCTCTCGGCGCGCACATGTTAGTCCCGCCACTGGCCCTTCTCCTTGTCCTTGCGGTTATCGCACTCATTCCCGCATATGCGCTTGCGTTTATCGTACACTCCAACGGTCCGGCCGTTCTCATCACCTCCGCCCTTGGCTGCGCCGTTGTAACAACAGGGCTTGCCTGGTATCTTGAAGGAAGAACCACTCTTCCGTTGGGGGCTCTTCTGCGAGCACCGCTCTACGTCGTTTGGAAGGTCCCCCTTTACCTTCGCTTCATCGTCAGCCGCCAGTCGAGGTGGAACCGGACGCGCCGGGCTAACGAGAAGGATTGAAATGCCACCGCCACCAGATCCAAAAGATCATTGGACCCTGCACCAGGTAGCGCCGCCACAACCTTTTCGGTTCACTTCCCAACCGAAACAGCCATTCGAGGCCCATTCTCCGCATCCAATGAGGAGCGCGTCTCTTTGCTCCCGTGAGAAACTCGAGTGAGGCGCCAACGCAAAGGCCCACTCCGGAGGCCTTTCCGCGGTCGTCGATCAAGGAGCAGACGAGCTCGCTTTGCGGAGAACCGATGGCAAAGAAGACCCATCCCACCGAGCATGTCTCGACAAAATGAGCAATCTCCAATTGCGCCTGCCGATTATGGAGAATGCCTTGAGGAGCTGCATGGTGGAGCCATTTTATTGCTGGGTATCGCGCGCGAAGATCCTCCAGCAGGAGTTCGTCCCCTCCCACGATCGCTGCAGTTTCGAGCCTGTGCGGCTCAGCCAAAATTCTCGCAGTTAGATCGCTTCCGGTGACGAGCTTGAGTTCGATTCCTGACCAGAGAGCCAGTCGTTTGAGAATTCTGCTGTCGCACAAGACGAGAGCGGCGTTTCGGTAGGAGATCCAAAGCCTGGCGTCACTTTGCTGCCGATGAAGCCGCACCAAGTGGTCGACGTTTGGTGTGACAACGTAGGAAAATTTCCTCCGCTCAGAAAGCGAGCGTACCGCCTCGATCACCCCGGTCTCGTCGACAAGGTCAAAAGTGAGATCAAGAAATGGCTGCCGTAGCGGCGAGGCGGTCATTGTTGGACAAACCTGCCGTACAGACCATTTGGTGGTGGTTCGCCCGGCGCCAGATCAATTCCCAGGAGCGAATGTGCCTTGGCAAGCCCTTTCGTGGCATCGCTCACACAACTTTGATCAAACCTCCGGCACAGATCTTGATAAATTCGCCAACCGCTCAAGAGTGCCGGAGCATATTCTGTAAGGCGGTGCGCCATGGCAACGGCCTTGCGCTTTTGGCCTTGCGACACCAGCCAACGAGTGTAGGCGGCGGTGAGGGGCGCGCTCTGATCGTTTACATCCAGTGCTTGGCCGTAAACTCGGTTGACTCCGCCTTCTTGGCCGAGAGCCTCGTATGCACTCGCCGAAAGTAGCCACGCCTTCAGGAGCGACGGGCATTCCGACGAAGCCCGCTGCGAGAAGCGCAACGCATCTTGCGCCATTCGTTGCTGCAAAGCGCTCCCGGCAGCTGCAACGAGCGCATCGCAGTTGCTCTTGTCCCGCGCGAGCGTCTTCGATGCAAGCTTGGCAGCCGGTACAATTTCGCCGTTCAAGAGCAGTAATCGCGCTTTCAGTCCCTGGCCAGCATCGCCGGACAGTCCAGACAAGACGTGTGCGGCGTCGCTCGAGCGACCCTCGTCAAGAAGAAAACGCACCAGCGACGTTCGCGCTGCGCTGCCTCCAAGTCGCCCAATTCTGTCGATGGCCGCGGACGACACATCTTCAGCTCCATACTCCTGCCACAGCGAAATGGCCTGATTGGCGATCTCTGAGTCAGCCTCAGGACTAGCAAGCACCCCTTCGACGAGCTGTTGACCCGCACGGCGGTCGCCCAGCTTAAGCCTCAGATTGGCCTCGTCCAGGCGCAGCCCGAGGTCGTGGGGGCGAAGGCTGCGCAGGCGCTGAAACTCGCTCAACATCTGAGAAGATTGTCCTTGTGCACGATACATTTCGAGCTTGGTGAGAGCCACAGGCTCGCTCTCGGCCGCTTTGCCGGTAATCTTGTCGAGTGCTGCGAAGGCCTCCTTTGGCTTATGAGAGAGATAAAGGGCACGCGCCTTCAAGATGGCGCCGCCAACGTTGTCTGGCGAAACCGCCAGTATCTTGTCAGCGTAGCTACTTGCCTCGGAGTAGTTGTGCCTGACCATGGAATGTATACCGCGAAGAAGCAGGACATCCGGCTGATCGGGATGCAAGTCCATCAGCCGCTTAGTCGCATCTAGAGATGCCGCGAGATTGCCCGTAGTGAGGCCCAGCTGCGCGACTTGCATCAGGGCTTCTGTGTTTGTTGCATCAAGAGCGAGCGCATCTCGATAAGCGTTGAAGGCCGCGCTGGAAGAGCCGCTGGCGAGCTCGATTCGGCCAAGAAGGATGTGATAATCGGCAACATCTCCTCGGTCGGCAATGGCGGCCGAAATGGCCTTTCGGGCGGCGGGCAAGTCCTTGCTGTTCATCAACTCCTGGGCAAGCGTCGCCTCACTGGCCGCTCTTTGGTCGCGATTGGCACAGCCCGGCATCACGACGACGACCGACAAAGCAAAAAGCAAGGTGCGCCAGAATGGGATGAGACGCTTGTAATGATGGTCAGGCAGCATACCGCTGGTTATAAGGGCTAAAGGTTGAAAATCGACAGCGTGCGGGAGTGCAGAATGCGAAACTCGATGGCCCTGCTGGCAATTGCCCTGACATTCTCGCCCTTGCCGTCTGCGTTTGCACAGCAACCGACACTCCCTGGATCAGCGACTCAACGCGCGCCCGAGTACCGCATCAATGCGGGCGACCAGCTTGAAATCTACGTCTGGGGAGACGAGCGTCTTCAGCGCAAGGTGACAGTGTTACCCGATGGCACAATAGCCTTTCCCCTTGTGGGGCAGGTCAATGCCCAAGGCCTGTTGCCGGAGCAGTTGGAAGCATCGATAACATCGAAGTTGCAGAGCCAATACCGCGGTCAGGTCCCCCAAGTTACGGTCTCGGTCGTAGCGCCGAGCGGCATGCAATTCTCGGTGATGGGGCACGTGAAGTCGCCGGGCACGTTCACCCCCGGTCGTTACGTCAATGTGCTCGAGGCGCTCAGTATGGCGGGGGGGCCCGACGAGTTCGCCAAGTTGGATGATGTTCTGCTTATTCGAAAGATAGATGGCAAGCCGAAGGCGTTCAGGTTGCATATTGCGTCCATCCTCAAGGGCGGCACCAACCTGTCGAATTCGGGCGCGCTCTCGAGCATTGCCACGATTGAGCCAGGTGACACGTTGATCGTACCGTGACGAAGCCGATCACTCGATGCACGAAACGCCTTCGGACCGCGTCGCTTGCGGCTGCGACCTTCGTTTGCGTATTGCCACAAATTGCTGGAGCTAAGCCCCGTGCGGATCTCAATGTGTCGGTGGGCGCTCTTGCGGCAAGCAATCCATATCTGCTGAATGGCAAGAATCTCGGCGCGGCAGGCGCTAATCTGACTATCGATCCGTCCATCTATCTCGATGACGCTAACACTTCGATTGCTCTTACGGGAAATCTCAGTCTCGATAAATATTTTGGGAAATATGATCTTGAAGATTCCTACGGCATCAGAGCGGCGGGAAGCAGTCGGATAAGCGAAAGAACGACGCTAACCGCTGACGTTGATTTCAGGTCGAGCAAATCCGCTGCGAATCGTTTCTACAGTGGACTGAGCGGAAATTTGGCTGGCGGCGAACTCTTAAACACTGCTCAATTTGATCCGACCTTGGCCAGTCTGACCGGCCGCACGAGCCGCCTTGAGGTAAACGCGTCGCTACAGCGTATCCTCAATCCGAGAAGTTTGCTCACGGCAAGTGCGGGACTCGGTCTTACTCGCGTCAGTTCGTCGTCGGGGACCGACTACCGGGATACTCACCTGGGGCTCGACTACGCCAGAAAACTGACCGAGACGACGTCAGCGTTAGTTAGCGTCGAGGGCGGCTATGCCGATTATTTGGACCAGCACGGTGCCGATGGGCTGTTTGTCACTCCAATGATTGGCCTGGACCACCAGATCACTCGTTCACTCAAACTCTCTGCAGAGCTTGGCGTCTCGGTTGCGACGATCAGGTCGCCATCCGGCGATCGGCAAACCACCGCTACTTGGGCGGGGAAGCTCGAGCTGTGCGATAGGAACGGGAAGGAAACGGCCTGCCTGACAGGCGGGCGCTCGGCTCAACCTACTTCACTTGGAGGCCTCACCACCGTGAGCTCTGTAGGACTCAGTTATGCACATGAGATCGGGGCGCGAGGGAATATATCGGCAGCGGTAACCTACGCGCGCACAAGTCGGTCAAGCGTGACCTTGCTCAATGGCTTGGGCGGGCGAAGTGAACTGCTTAGCGCAAGTAGCACCTTTCGCCGAAAGATCGGCAGTCGCGTCTCGGCGTTCGTCACACCAAGTTTCACTTCAGCTAGGGACGAACGACGCGGTAGGCGAGAGAACTATCAGGTGCTGATGGGGATTTCCTACAGTTTTGGAAAGAGGCAATGAACGACCTACTGTTTGCCACTGAGGATACATCGTCTGAAAGCGGAGGCGGTTTTTTGCCCTACCTTCCCGCGATTCTGTGGCAACGGCGTTGGTGGATTATCATCCCCTTTATCGTTGGGATTGCGGCGTCAGTTGCTGCCGCTGTTCTGATCCCACCTCGGTACGAAGCAAATGCCATCATGTTGGTCCAACCTGCTCAGGTGCCGGATCAAGTCGCTGGAGGTTTAGATAACTCGCTGATCGAGCGACGGATCGCGGGGATCAAACAGCAGGTGACGAGCAGGCCCGATCTTATCGAACTGATCAATCGCCACGGACTTTATGCCAATGAGCGGACGTCGAAGCCGCTCTCGGACGTCATAGACAAGATGCGCGACAACATCGCCCTCACTCCGACAACCGTCAAGCTGCCCACCAGCGGCGCGGACGATCGTACGGTCGCGTTCAACCTCACCTTTGACTACTCGGAAGCAGCGCCGGCTCAGGCCGTAGTCCAGGATCTCATGGACCGAATTCTCGATCTCGACGCCAATGGAAATCTCGAGCAAGCCACGAACACGGCGCAATTCTTGAGCGATCAAGCACAGAACATTCAGGATCAGATATCGAAAGTCCAAGCTCAGCTGGCCGACGTGAACGCTCGTTATGGACGCATCTTGGGGAGCGCTGGCACCGTGATCACCGGCGGCACGGGGAGCTACGATGTGCAAATTGCCGAGCTCCAGCGGGACAACTCAAACCTGATCGCTCAGAAGGAAGCCGCGGAGAGCTCGGACACGCGAGATCCGGTGGTGAAGAATGCCGAAGCTGCCTTGGCCGCAGCGCGCGCGATCTATTCTGAAGACCACCCAGACGTCGTCATAGCAAAGCAGCGGCTCAAGGAGGCGCGCGAACTTGCCAAAAGCAATAGCCAGAAACTGCCACTCAACACAATCGATCAGCAGATCGCCTTCAACAATTCGCAGATTGCTCAGCTGCGTGCGGCGAAATCGAGGGATGAGGCGCAAATCTCTTCGCAGCTCGCTGCCCAGGCCCGTGCGCCCGAGGTTCAACAACAGGTCTCCGCACTCCAACAGAAGCTCTCCGGGCTCAACCAGCAGTACCAAGACGTACAGAAGAACTTGCTTGCGGCAAAGGCCGGAGTGCGCGCGGAAGATGAACAGATGGGCGAGAGGCTCGCAGTGGTCCAGCCACCCGTCATACCTGACACACCCATTTGGCCAAACAGGATGCTGATCCTGGCGATCGGCGCCGCCGGCAGTCTTGCTCTTGGCATGGTTCTCGCCGGGGCTGTTGAGTTGCTGCGTCGGCCAATTCGCGACCCGAGAATTCTCTCGGCCATCACAGGTGCGCCTCCGATTGGCATCGTTCCGATCATTCCCAAGCGCCCGTTCAGCGACAGTAAAACGCGCTTTCGTCTTTGGCCAAGGCTGGCGAAGAGGGGGTTGACCTGAAATGGCAGACGCCGATCCCGTGCACGGACAGATCCGAGAAACTTTTGAGTTCGAATCTCTTCCGAGGGTGAAGCTCGATCAAGCCTCTCTTGCGGAGCACAAGATCGTGGGCCTCAACAGCGGTGATCGCCGCTCGCGTGCTTTCAATTTGTTGCGGACGAGCATCATGAAGCTTGTCGACGTCGGCGAGGCTCCGCGCCTCGTTGGCCTCACGTCGGCCACTCCAGCAGCCGGCAAGTCATTCCTGTCTGCAAACCTCGCTCTTTCGCTGGCCAAGGTGACTGATGGACCTGTCATTCTTGTTGATCTTGACCTTCGGCGCGGATCGGTTGCGGCGGAACTTGGCTTGAACACCGGCCTCGGCGTCAGAGATTATCTCGCCGGCGCCGCTAAATTGCAGCAGATCGGCTTGCGTGTCGAAGATCTGCCGCTCGTCATTCTGCCAACGAACCCTGAGCCTCAGGAGTTGGCTGAACTGCTTGCAGGAGACCGCTTTCCGGAACTTCTGCGCACGTTGCGGGCTCAACCTGCGCGGACCATAGTTTTGTTTGATTTGCCTCCGGTTTTCGCGAATGACGATGCGATGCTATCCATCAAGCATCTCGATGGCTATGTTCTGGTGGTCGACAGCTCGGAAACGAGTAAAGCGCATGTGGAGGATGCCATTTCGATGCTATCGCCCGCCCCCTGCATCGGCACAATTCTTAATCGCTATCGCGGGCGCATCTTTGACACGTATGGTTACGGGTACAGCGGGAATGCCTACAGCAAGTACTACGAGACGTAGAATACTTGTCTTGTCCGGTTCGATCTTCACCTTTCGTCGGACGCCGGAATCTCGCCGAAGCCATCGATAGCAAAGGCCTCTTACAAACGCTTCGTCGTGAGCGGTGCTCGCTGACTGGATGCGCTGTCATGCATACTCTTGGTCTGGTCGATCGAGGTATCTCAGAAGCGTGGCGCTTCCCTAATGGCGGGTGGGAGCCGCGAGCTTGGAATTGGCCTTGACCAGCCTCGGCGCTTCCAGCGATTGCTTGGGCCGGACATCTTGAGGACCCCTGAAAGCAGCGGCTAGTCTGGGGTCAACTCGCCTGCCATCGCGGCTCCAATCACACCGGCACGGCATTCAAGATCCTAAGTTGTCTCTACCGTCGTCTTCCGTTTGCACTAGTCCCGCAATTCCGTCGACAAGCGAGACACGCTGACGAAATTCAAGTGCTGTTTGAGCGCGATCCGTCCCGTAGCGCAACGGGCGCCAGCGGACCCGCTGACGTGGCGGATCGAGGAGCTCGGGCAGACGCGCGCGCCCCTTGAAAAAGAGCCAGCTGGCTAGCTTCGCCGCCGCCCCAAGACCTCGCACCAGCACGTAGGGAACAGGTACAGCTTTACCGGTGGGCGCGCCGGCCTGACGGGCAAGCTGGTGGAACTGCCAATGGCTCGGCTGCTCCGCGTCAACCAAGTTGACGACGAGCACATCAACAACCGGCGCAGTGAGGGCGGCAACCAGTGCGCGGGCGCAGTTCTCAACGTGGATGAGTTGCATCTTCGCGAATGGCGCAAAAACGAAGTCGAAAGGACCGAAATTCAGACTCGAGCCGAAGCCCCAGGTCTTTCCCCTGCCGTAGATCGCTCCTGGACGAGCGACGACGAGCGGGATCTGCTGATCGGCGGCGAAATCACGAACAAGCCGCTCCTGAATTAGCTTCGTCTGGGTGTATGCATCTCGGCGCTCGGGATGCAATTCAAGACCTGTGTCTTCCGACAGCACTCCACGAAAAGGCCTGTCGAAGTCGTACACTGAGAAACTGCTGACATGGACGAAACGCTGCAAGTTTGCGGGAAGGGAGGCCAGAAGATTTTCCGTGGCGAGAACGGTTCCGGCGAGCTGTGTCGGCAGGTCGCCGAAGGTCGCCGATGCGCAATGGATCACCGCCTCAACCCGGGTCAACGATTCGCCTAAGTCGGAGGGCTGACGGAGATCTACTGAGAGCCAGGTCAGGCGTTCAGCGGATAGCATCTGGGATCGTAATGTCGCCGGGCGATGCATCGCTACGACCTCGTGGCCGTCAGCAAGTGCAGCCTGGACCACCGCTGCGCCCAGGAATCCTGTGGCTCCAGTCACCAGTACTCTCACGACCGCTCCCCCAGGGCGATCAGCTTGTCAGTTAAACGCGCTGTCGCAAGCATGTCGTGGGGCGAAAATGGGGGGGCGTCCCCCTGCATAAGCGCCGTATAGATTGCATCAAGCATGCGCGGCATGCCGTGCATCGTCCCGTGCTGCATGATCTTGTTCCGCAATCCCGAGATTCCAGCGCGGATCAAACCCACGCCAGAGGCAATTTGGCCAACCGGAGCTCGCTTCCCTTGGTTTGGAGCACCTTCAATTCGCATGAAAGGATTATAAAGATCGGTCTCTGCCGTCGCTTCAGACCCTCGTACGATCACCCGGAATTCACTTGGCGCGGTGTCCGTGGCGATCCGCAGCCGTCCCCGTACGTGCCCGGCGTCAAGCAGGGCTTCGAGAGAGTCGAATCCCGCCCGCGCGTTTCCGCTTCGATTTATCAAAGTGCCGCGTACCTCATCCACCTCGCTCACGCCGACCAGCGCTAAGAACAGGTAAACAAGGTGGGGTATGAAGTCATGTACCGCGCCCCCCGGCAGCTGCACCGCCGGCCCTACCAGGTTCGTGTCACCAAAGGGCCCCGACAGGAAGTCGAGTGAAAGCAGGACTTCACACTCGCGCACCTGCCCCAATCGGCCTGCAGCGATCAGCCGCCGCAGGTTCAACACGGGGTCATTGAACAGTAGATTGCGAGACTCCTGCAGGATGCGTCCGGCGGCCGCTGCGGCATCGAGCAACTCCGAGGTTTCGCTCGCGGTGCCGGTCATCGGCTTTTCGCAAATCACATGCGCACCAGCAGCCAAGCTCTGATGGACAATGGGACCGTGCGTATGGGGCGGAGTTAATACGTGGATGACGTCGGGCTTGGTGGCTGACAACATCGTTGAGATATCGAGAAAGCTGTGCTCGACGCCAAACCGCTCCGCCGCCGCCGCCGCTAACGCCGAAGAGCGATCACATACTGCGACTAGGCGTACCCGCGGACTTTCCGAGAGAAACGGAAGGTGTTCGTATGCTATTGCGCCACAGCCGACGACGGCGGCACGCAAGGGGCCCGTATCGTTCACTGTGGAACTACCTTTGCGAAGCGCTCGGCGATGAGTTTGCCCCAGCGGGTTTGGTCATGTTGCAGTTCGACCCTATGCCGCGCCGCATCGGCCAATCGCAACCGAAGCGCTGGGTCGACTGCCAATCGATGCAAGGCAACGGCCAAAGCATCAGCTCGCGCCGGCGGTACAGTCAGCGCCGTTGTCTCTGACTCGGCAAGCTCAGGTATGCCGGCAATCCATGTTGTCACTACCGGCACACCCACAGCCATCGCTTCCATGATTGAAATCGGCAAGCCTTCACTGAATGACGGCAAGCAGAACAGATCAGCGCGCGCGAGGCGCGCATGCACTTCGGGAGCAGGCAGTTCGCCTGTAAATTCGACGAGGTCTGCTATGCCAGCGTCCTCCGCGGCCGTCTCAAGAGAACTCCGGAGCGGGCCGTCGCCGACAAGGATCAGCCGCATCGGCGTGCCATCGCGCTTCAGATTCGACAGCGCTTCGAGCAGGACGCCGTGCCCTTTCTCGGGTGAAAGTCGTCCAACCGCCAAGATCGTCGGGAGGCCTTGGGAAGGGGCAGATTGGCGCTGCTTGAATACGGAGAGATCGATCCCGCAGCGTATCACTACAAAGCGTGACCAGAGTGCCGGGTCGGTTACGCAGCAAAGCTGCGACCGCGTGAAATCGCTGACGCAAAACACCTGCGCGGCCTCGCTAGCCTTGAGATCGAGACGGCTTTCTGCCGGGTCGACGAAATCATGAAACCCGTGAATCGTGAAGCCAAATGGCAATGTCCGCCCGCCTACCGCACTCAGTGCACTGGCCAGCCACGCTATCGTCGCAGGCGCAAGCCCGAAGTGTGCGTGCAAATAACTGAGATTTTTGCGTTTCGCGGTGTCAACGACCAGCGCAGCCTGGGCGAGATGGGCCAGTCTTCGAAGCATGCGTCTGGGGGATCCGCCAGCGCTTACCAGCGCCATTCCGGCAACTCGCGTGGTTCCGACCGGGTGACGGATAGCTTGTCGAAGCAGGATCATCGCAGCACGGGGCAACTGTTTCTTCAGATAGATTGTTTGGTCGATGCGCTCCGCTGCCGCTGGGGCCGCCTTATCAGCTGTCGCCGGGACATTCATGGCGAATGGGCAAATTGTGACTCCAGCTCCCTCGACCGCGTCGATTTCGCCGGAAATGAAGCTTTGCGCGACCCGCGGGTAGTGGGTCATGATATAGCCGACGCGTAGCTCTGCGGGCGGCGCTGAGCCGTAAGAAGCGGTCATTTGTAGGTTATCGCGCGCCCTGGCGAGCCGCCGATTTGACCGCGGAGGTAGCGCAATGCCCCGGTTAGTTCGGCATATTTCCCGATCGTCGCGAGCCCCGCCGCGTGCCTTCCTTCGCGCCGCGCCAGACGCAAGTACTGGGCGCCTGCAGCAAGAGGCCAGATCAGGATCAAGAGGGGGTCAAAAAGGACCGCAAGAGCCAAGGCGCTAAGTGGGAGCAGCCCGGCCCAAGCCACAGCACGGGCCAACTCACGCTGGTAGAGCGGCGCCCCCTCGCCGTTCCGGCGCGTCACCTGCCACGCTTGGGCATAGCCGAAGCCGCTCCGAACGGCGCGTAACCACCACTGCCGCAAACGCGTCATCGCCGCGTCATGAATCGTCATTGGCGCATCGATCCGCATGATGCGCCAGCCCGCTGCTCGCAACCGGCGGCACAGCTCGGGCTCTTCGCCTGCTACCATCGTTGGATTGAATCCACCGACGTCGCGCAGGGCCGTGCAGCGCATCATCGCGTCGCCGCCGCACGCGGTCGTCTCCCCTACTGGCGTGTTCCACTCCCTGTCGGCAAGGGCGTTGTAACGTGAGAATTCTGGCGAACGTTCACGCCGGCGTCCGCAAACAACAGCGAAGTCGGGATGCTCATCAAGAAAGCCGGCTGCGCTTTCCAGCCAACCCTCTTCCACTTCACAATCGCCATCGACGAACATCACGTAAGCGACTTTAGACGCGATCGCCTGGAGATGTTCGAAGCCCTCTGCACGTGCCCGGGCGGCTGTGAAAGGCCGATCAGGGTCGAGGGCGACGACGCTTGAGCCGAGCTTGCGCGCCGCGTTGACGCTGCCGTCGCTGGAGCCGCTGTCGACATAGACTAGACGCCTCGAGAGAGTCGCCAACGAGGAAAGACAGCGCGTCAGTCGGGGGCCCTCGTTCCGCCCGATGACCACGCCTCCGATATTCCGCAATCGATCAGCCACGCAACCCGACCCCCAGCGCCCACCAGCCGGCGAAACTGGGAACAACGCCAACCTCGCCAAGCACCAATTTAGCCACCGCCGCCAACGTCAGCAACAATGCGGTCAGGACTACGTCGTCCCAAAGGAACGCCAGGTTCTCGGGGGCCAGGGCTCGCGTCAGTGCAAGCCAGCGCGCCACTTCTGCAAGAGCAATGATAATGAGAGCGGAAAATAGGCCGCCGAATCCCAGTGCAAGTGTCAGACCGCCGGCCAGAACCCCAAACTTGACTGCATTTCCCAAGGCGACCTTGGCAGGACGATCACATCCCAGAAGCATCAACTCGGCGAAATTGGCCAGAACGGCGAACCAAACGCCGACGAGCAGAACCGGCAGCATGAACGCGGCGCCGCGGTAGCGAGCATCGTAACAAAGCAGGATGAATGCGTCGGCCCCTGAGATAGCTAATCCGAGTGCCCCCGCTATTAGCAATAGGGCGTGACGGCGCGTCTGACGGAGGCTTCGCGCGTCCGCATGTTGCTGCCCCTTCAAAGCTGCAATCTTGGGAAAGACAACAAAGGCGCCAAGCCGCTGTGCCAATAGGCCAGCCATGTCCGAAAACGTGCGTGCGACGCTGTAAACGCCCACCGCGGCCATTGGAAGAATCGCGCCAAACAACGCCTTGTCGGTGCTCGTCGCCGCGAAGTAGATCAACGTGGCAAGGAACACCCATTTGCCGAAGTGCAGGATCTCCCAAAAATGGTCATTAGTGTGCAGTATTAAGCGTGGGAGACGCCGGCCTCCGAATGCATAGCTGAGGGCAGTCGAGAAAACCGTGCTGAGAATCAATCCCCACACCAACGCCCACACCGATGTCATGAAATAGGCAAGAACGATCGTCATCGCGCACTGCACAATCGTACAGGACACATCGTATGCCGCTCGTTGGCGCAACTCCATGTTCCGCTGCATGAGGAAGAGGGCTGGGGACTGCAGCCCCGTGAGCAAAAAGAGGCTGCTGACCACCAGCAAGATAGGCTTAAGTTCGTGACCATAGAGCCCTGAAATCGGACCAGCGAGAATAAGCATCACTACGGTGAGAAGAGCGCCGCGTGCAGCTTGGAGTGTCCAGGCAACGTCGAGGAACGCCTTGCTAGGCGCTTGTTTGGCTCGGACGATGCTCTGTCCAATACCGATATCGCTCAGCAGTTCCGTTCCGGTGCGCAGCATGTTGACGATCAGCATCAGGCCGAACATTTCCGGAGCAAGAAGGTGGGCCAGAATGATATTCGTTCCGAGGCGCACCACCTGCAGAATGGCGAATGGCACAATGACCCAACTCGCCTGCACGCCGACGGGTCGATTCATGATCGACAGGGGCAGGCGAAGAAGTTGAGAAACGCTGGAGATCACCCAGCTATTGCGACCCGCAACTCCGCCAATCTTGCTGGAGCGTTCACTTGTAGGCGGTAATGTAGGCATAGGAGCTTAGGAGGTTCCAGTTATGGCGCGCAGCCGCCGACGTAAAGCGCCGGTGCAAGGTGCGCAAAATTGGAATGTTCTCATAGTAGAAATGCCCAAAAAATGTCCGCAATTCGATTCTCTGGTATCCGATATCGCGTAACATTGAAGTCATCCGAACGGGGCTTCCATAACACTTCGAGTAGTAAGCAGGAAATTTAGGATTGATCGATCGTCTTGGGCTCAAGAGTCTGAGTAGTGGACTTGAAAGCCGCTCCGGAGCGAGCTTGTTGAGAACGAACGGCAAGGCAAAAAGCGTTGGAATGAGGTGGAACGCGACTCCCCCCGGCTTCAGGACGCGAAAAACGTTGCGGTGCATGGCCGCCCCATCCGGTACGTGCTCAGCCAGGAAGCGCGAGAATACCACATCGTAGGAGTCGCTGAAGTTGGCGGCATCGCCACACACATCGAAGCAGGCCTTGTCGTAGCCCGGGGGAAGTAGTTCGAGCTCCTCCAGGCTAACATCGTTAACGGTGTACGATTCGATGGCGCCTGGCATTTCGGTGATCTCGAAGGAGGGCCGGCGACCTGCCCCTAGCTCAAGGATCCGTGCCGCGGGATAATGCGCCACCAGCGCCTTGAGTTCGTCGGCATAGCCAAGCATCGCGGTTTCCCAGTCGTTCGCAGCTCCACCGCCATCAGCTTGAGATTGCGTTCGCGACATCATCGATCGATAGCCTCATTCCTGAGCCCGTGTAGCGGGAACTGCCCGCTAGGTGATTGAGCCCCAAAAAACATTCAAAAAACAAACGATGTTGGACGCAACTCGGAATCTGCCGGCGCAAACAGCATGTCGATCTGAACCAGCCGATCACGAGGTCGGCTAAAACCGGAAACCTCCGTAGGCCACCAACCCTGGTCTGCCATCCATGCCACGACCTCGGGCAGGAGCGGAGCGCCAGCGTTGTACTGCAGCATCGCCAATTCGAGTTGCACAAGTGAACAGCCGGCTAGCGTCTCGCATCCGCCTTGGAGGACTTGCAGCTCGGCACCCTGGACATCGAGTTTTAGGAAGGCGTTGGCGGCAGTTCCGCCAAGCGCACGTGCGACGACGTCGTCCAGGGTCTTGGTGACCTGCTTGCTGGCTGTGCGTGGTGCGTTGCTTGTCTCCGAGAACATTGATGAGCCGGTGCCCATTTCGAAAAAATCGACCGGCTGCCCGTCGCGCGCGCCAAGCGTAGCATGAATTACTGACATTGCAGCTTCACGTTCTGCAGCTGCTTTCAAGGCCGGTATAAGGCTGCTTTGTGCTTCGATCATCAAGGTTGGAACAGGCCCAAAGATGCGCCTTGCCATCTGTGACCAGTCGCCGCGAAACGCACCTACATCAATGATCGTGGCGGGCCGATAACCTCGTGCAGCCAAACGATGGTAGACAATGGGCTCGAAACTACGCTCAACGAGGACAGCAATATGCTCTCGAAGGGCCGGCCCCGATCGCGCAAACGCGGCAGCGATTATCCTTCGGCTGAGGTCGGCGATCATCACGGTTTCCCCACGGAATGGATGTTCTCTCGGCGTCTCCGACCTGATCTGGAGGAAACAATCCTCAATGCGTGCTCCGCGTCTCCGGACACCATACCCCTGCGGCAGGGCCACTGTTGATTGACTAGGCAAAATCCTCGCGCACGACTATCGTTCTCTGCCCCGTCGTCTCTAAGGGGGACATGCCAACCACAGCACGATGAGCGCATGGCTGCAGTCAATCAGCATCATCGAATGGCGTGGCGCTGCGAGTTTCGCGTTATGCAACTGTATCTAGCCGCGGCGGCCTTTGGAAGCGGGAGCTGTTGATGCAGCGGCGTTACTTTGGCAGCCTTCGTAGTGTTCCTGTGCAGCTACCGTGTTTCGACAGTCCGGCTCACAGACGCTTGGACCAGAAGGGATTTCGTTCGATTTGATCCGCTAAATTCGAACGACGGATCGTCACCCCGAGGCGGCCTTGGGGTTTGACGTGCGTAAAAGATCCTTGTCCAGAAGTTGAGCTAATGCGGTGGCGAGTCGAATATCGTTTTTTGCTGTGAAATGGCTATCTGGCAGATACCCTGTGGGATCCATGGGGTCGATATAGTCGTGCGAAGCGATGTAAGGAATTTGGTCACGTTTCAGGGTCGCAGCCAGGGATCGGTAGAGCTGGTCCTTATAGCCGAAGCTGTCGACGATATAGATGATCGGAAGAATGTGCTGCCGGCGGGCGTTCCGAGCGAAATCGGCGATTATACGGTTGGCGACCTCAACAGCTTCACTGTTTCGGTCGTAACCCTTGCCAGAAATGACACGGGTGCGCCAAGCGCGGTCGCGGCGCTGCTCCAACCCGCGGCGGATAAGTCTGGCAACCACTGAATTGTCGAGCACAGAAGCGCGGAAGAAAAATCCGTTGAAGAATGGATCTGTCCGCGAGAACTGCTCCACTGCACGTCGCCAATTGGGAGGGTCGTTCAATGCGCGGGCGTAAGAGGAAAAGCTCTCATACGGAGGTTTCACCCGCTTGAGCTGCCCGCCTTGGATGTAGAAGCGATCGGCCGTATAAGGCAGCGGAAAGCTGGTATTCCAGTCCATGGGCGCAGGCGAGAGGATCTGCGGAAGCGTGGATGACATGATGGCCAGGACGGCTGCCTTGCTCTGGGTGCGATCGTCATCGCGTAGAAACGCACCGTAGGACCAGTTCATGGTCGCGCCCGGCGCTCCGACCGAACGAACTTGATATCTCGGCGACACCTTCTGCAGCGCATCAGCCAACCGCATGGCATGCGACATTCCATAGATCGTGACCTCGATTCCGTTCGGCTTAGGGGGACGTTCTGTCGCGATAAGCGGGTCGTACCAGCCAGCCTTCGTGATCGGCGCCGTTGCCCTCGGATCGGCTCGAGTTTCGCGGCGCAGGCGTGCTTCCATCGAGCGCCCATAGTCGAAGTAGAGGGCGATTGGATTGGGATGCAGTTCTTTTGGGCTGTTGGGATACGAAAATAGCAAGGAAACAGAAAGATCAATTGCCACCAGGCAAATTGCCGCCCATCCCAGTGTCACCCAGCCTCGAAGACCTTGCGTTCGTTCTGCGCTGTAGTCAAAACTGGAAGTAGATGAATTGGGCCGGTTCATTACTCGTTCCCATCAAAATCAAGAACACCATCAGAGCGATGACAAATCCAACTATCGGAATCGGAATATTGCGGTAGAACCTTGGATTGCCGCCGGCGCGAAATTGGGCGAGTTCCCACACGGCCAGCAAGGCCGCACCCACGATTGCCGACAATCCTGGTCGGGCGGCCTCAATAGCAAGACCCCCTCGACCGGCAAACAGGTTGGTGCTGTACGTCACGACCTGCGCGAGAGACCGCGACCTGAAGAGCAGCCAACCATAGAGTGTCAGCAGACCGAATCCTCCTATCTTTAGCATGGCCGCGAGCGCCGTATCCCGAGAAGTCCCGAACTTTTCGCGAATGACGCGATGAATGCTTAGAAGAGAACCGTGATAGAATCCCCAAAGGACGTAATTCCAGGCCGCCCCGTGCCATAGTCCACCCAATATCATGGTGATCATCAGGTTGCGGCAGGTGAACAGTAGGCTCCCGCGGTTCCCTCCCAGCGGTTTATAGAGATAGTCACCTAGCCAAGTAGAAAGACTGATGTGCCATCTTTGCCAGAACTCGCGCGGCGAGCGCGCAAAATAGGGTTGATCGAAGTTGATCATAAGCTCAACGCCGAACAGCTTGGCGACGCCCCTTGCGATGTCCGTATAGCCTGAAAAGTCGCAGTAAATTTGGATGGCAAAAGCCAACGTACCGACGGCAACGGTCGCCCAGCTAGGATTGGATATCGCGAAAGCAGTGTCAACTGTTCCCGCTATTCCGTCTGCAATAGCGACCTTCTTGAATAGGCCGAATAGGATCAGGAATAGGCCGCGCCTGGTTTGATCGGCGGTGATCACGCGGGGAAGGCTCATCTGCGGGAGCAATTGGCGCGCACGTTCGATAGGCCCGGCGACGAGCTGTGGAAAGAAGGATACGAACAGCGCAAAGTCGAAGAAGCGATCCGTTGGCTTCATCTCGCGCCGATAAATGTCGATCGCGTAACTCATTGACTGGAAGGTGTAGAACGAAATTCCGACCGGCAGGATTATATTGAGGTAACGCGGCGCAAATGGTATTCCGATGCCTGCAAACACCTCAGACATGCTGTCAGTGAAAAAGTTATAATACTTAAAGAAGCCGAGTACGGTCAGCTGCGTCACGATGCTCAGAATCATGCAGGTGCGTCGGCGACGTTCTTCGGGCAGCGAAATGAGGAACCGATAAGCGAGCGCCGCGGTGCTCAGAAACGTCGGAATGCCCGCTAACACGTATAGCATGAACTGCGAAATGAGTGGCTGCTGACCTGCTCTCTCACCAAGGGAGTGAGGAAATTGAGAGGCATTGAACCCGACCAAAACCAGGGCTGCTGCTGATAGGAAAGTGGCCGGTACAAGCTTCTCATTGACTCGCAATCGGCCTTTTTCCAGTATTAGACCAGTCCAGAAGTCGATCGAAGTCGAAAAAATCATCAAAAACAAGAAGCGAACATCCCACCAGCCGTAGAATATATAGCTAGCGGCGAGCAGCATCCAGTTCTGAGCGCGGAACGGAAGTACGCGGTATAGAGTATATACTATTACCAGGAAGACGAAGAATGGAATGGAATTGAAAAGCATCGGTCGCGCGTTAACCTCAGTCCGGGACGGATGCCCGGGTTCAATGTTTTCTTCCTGGGCGATCGGCTAGGGTTGTCTTCGGATTGGCCCCCAACACGCCTGAGAGCTCGACGGTTGCTGAGCGCGCCCCCAACTCTCAAGACAAGAGTGATGGCTGTATCATAGTGGGATCTTTCAGGGGAGGTGCAGCGGAAGACTTTCGGCCCCAATGAAGCGCCAGAAGTGCGACCGCGTGGACTCGTGAAGATGAGCGAGCCACTCTTCCAAGGCGCCGAGATTCGCTAACCACCTCCCACGAGGGGCGGTGATCGCTTTATCAACATCGCACTGATGCCAGCCGAATCCTGTGCTGAAGACCGGCGGAGGGTTTGTTCGAATTTGAAACACCGACGTGCCGGTAGACTTGTCAGATCGGATCGAAATGGTACGTCGCTCCCAGTGACAGAATCTCTAGGGAAATTAGGTGACTGACCTGCGCCACGCCTCGGCTCGCGAGTGCGCGAACGGTTCCTCCCAGTGGGATGCAACAATGCTTTGGGCCTGTCTTCCCAACCACTAAGGTGGCCAGCGAGCATTTAGATCACTCAGATTACCAATCCCACTGAGACTGCACTTGTCAAATCTTCGATATCGCCCCGACATCGACGGGCTTCGCACACTGGCTGTCGTCCCTGTCGTCCTGTATCACGCCAGCGTGCCAATGTTCTCTGGCGGTTTCGTGGGAGTCGATGTTTTCTTTGTGATATCCGGCTATCTGATCACCGGCATCCTCCTCGCGGATATTGAGCGCGAGCAATTCAGCATCATCCGGTTCTATCGTCGCCGAGTTCAACGCATTTTGCCTGCGCTCGTGCTTGTGCTGACGGCGAGCGCTGTCGCCGGGTGGCTCTTCCTGTCACCTGACAATCTTGAGAAGTTTGGCGAAAGCATGGGCTTCGTGTCGCTGTTTGCCTCCAACTTCTGGTTCCGAAAGGCCGTCGACTATTTCGCTAGTGGATCCCGGGTGCAACCACTCCTTCATACGTGGTCATTGGCAGTAGAAGAGCAGTTTTACATATTCTATCCTATCCTGCTGTATGCTCTGGCTCGATCCCGTATGAATTTTAGGTGGATACTGTCCGCGATCGCGATATTCTCACTCGCGTTGGCGGTATTCTTGCTGCCTTTTGCACCGGGCTCGGTGTTCTATCTCCTTCCAACCCGAGCTTGGGAATTGATCATCGGCGGTTTGCTGGCGTGTGGCGTTGTTACGCCTGTACCGAATGCTAGGATCGCGAGCATGGCCGGGTTGTGTGGCGCCGGAATGATACTTGCGTGCGTTGTGCTTTACTCGTCGGCGACACCTTTTCCGGGGGCTGCCGCTGTGCCGCCCTGTCTAGGTGCCGCTTTGCTAATATGGTCCGGTTCATTGGCAAAGGGGCCGGTATTCAGCGCACTCACATCGAAACCATTCGTACAAATCGGTCGTGCCTCCTATTCGTTTTACCTCTGGCATTTCCCGATATTCACCTATGTCGCCTATCTCAATGGGGGGCACTTTGGCATCACCGCGGGCCTCACGCTGTCGGTGCTTTCTCTCTGCTTTGCCTTTGCCACGTTGTATCTGATCGAGAATCCGGTGCGGAAGTCAAAGGCAACAGCGGCATATGCGATTCCACTGGCGGCAATAATCGGCGCGGGACTCGTGGGCTTCGGGCTGGTGGAAGCTGGCGGAGTTCCCGCTAGGCTCAGTTCGCGCAGCGAGATGTATGTCGCCACCGCCAGCGACGAGAGTCGCCACCACAGCGAATGTATGACAAACAACACGATCGTACCTCCAAGCCAGCCGTGTCTTCTCGGGAATAAAACTGCGTCGCCTCACGTTCTCTTGTGGGGAGATTCCCATGCCATGGTCGCGGCAACTGCACTTGAGGCAGAGGCAAGGGCTTTTAACGCTTCGTTCCTCTTCGCGGCCGATGCCGATTGTCCTCCGGGGATCGGTTTTGATATAAGCGACCGGATGCAAATGCGACTGACGACTTCGACTGCTTACCGATATTGCGGCACTTACAACCGCGAGATGCTCGACCTGGCACTGCATCGGCCGCAGATCTCAACTGTGGTAATCGCGGCGCGATGGACGAACTGGCGTATCGGAGAGCCCGGAAACCCAGTCGAAACCCCTGTTGACATTAGGTTGGAAGATTCAAGCGGAGTGGCCGCATCGCCGAGGGACAACGCGAGAATTTGGGAGGCCGGCTTCAACCGACTGTTGGACCGCCTGCACACTGCGGGAAAGAAGGTATTCGTGATTGGTCCAGTGCCTGAGCCACCATTCAACGTTCCCCAGCGGTTTTATGTCTCTCAATTCGGGCTGGTACCAAGACCGTCGACTATCCCTAAGTACAACGACTACACCGAGCGGAATCAGCGCATTCTGAGTTTTTTCAGAACGTTAGATCCAGAGTATGCAACCTTCGTTTGGCCTGAAACGAACCTGTGCTCAGCCACAAGATGCGCGCTGGCGGACGCAGGTGGCCTCTTTTACTTTGACCAGGATCACCTCTCGATCCGTGGTGCGCTAAAAACTGCGCCGCTCTATGCGCCGATCTTTCGGCAGTCGAAAGCGCAAGCTCGCGCCCACAGGTGAGAATGAAGTTGGGCTACAATGGGTTGGCCAGTTGTCGACGCCGCCACGGTCCTCGTGGGAAAGATCGGCTCATGCGGGGGACGACGTGCTTTCTTTTATCTGCTCACCGATTGTACGCTGGACCAATTTAGAGCGAGTTCGCGTGTCACGCGCAATGGTCATACACCCTGCTATCAAGGCA
This sequence comes from uncultured Alphaproteobacteria bacterium, assembly GCA_963811255.1. Taxonomy (GTDB): domain Bacteria; phylum Pseudomonadota; class Alphaproteobacteria; order Sphingomonadales; family Sphingomonadaceae; genus Croceibacterium_B. Next base: position 238,229 of record CAWEQI010000001.1, read on the forward strand.
GCATCGGCAAAAAAGAGCCTTTGGGTATCCGCTAGATGCCAGGCATATTCGTAGTTGCTATGAAACCCTACAGCGACGATTGCTGCAGCTGAACCAAGTGAGTATCCCACATACGGTAGTTTGCGCATCCGAAATCCCGTTCGAACACCTGCGGCCGCCACCCCAATAAAAAGAATGATCAGGGTGATCTCACCGGCCCAGCCGGTTTCTGCCCGCGCCAAGAGAAAGGCGTTGTGAACTGGCTTTGATCGCGTCGCTGAGCCCCAAGTGAGGCCGGCTCGGTCTGCGTATCCCTGGGTGTTGTCCACCTGGACGAAGTTATTCGCGCCCACACCGAATGGATGGTCAGATGCGATCGCTCGCGCTGCGCGTTCGAAGGCAGTGCGCTGGTCCTCTTCGGTGGTCACAGCCTTGTCGCCGAAGCGCTCATGGAGGGTGGCCAAGGAGAGCGGAACTGTGGCCGCCAACGCCAGCAGACAAAGCCCCACTATTTGCCATTTTCTAGCCGTTGCACGACGGGCGAGGCTCATGGTCAGAATGATCGCAAAGCCCAGCGCAAAGAAGACCATCGTGCCCCGAGAGCCTCCGCCGGCTATGATAACGAGTGCCGCCAACAGACCAGTGTAGACCAGCTTGCTTCTCTCCCCCTCGAGAATGGCCACAATAAGGGGCAGAGCACTTAGCTCAACCATAATCCCCAAGATATTCTGATGCGGAGTGGTTCCCGGCGCCTGCACCACTCCCGACAACTTCTGGGAAACGACATATCCCGCTTCAATTATCAGTCCCAGCGACAGGCCCCTTACAAGGCTTCTGATCGCGCTAGGCCGCTGCAGCTCGCCGGCTAACGCGACATAGTAGATAGTCATTTGGAAAATCTGAAAAACGCTGAATAACGCGGCTTCCTTAACGGCAGCCTGCGTCATCGAAAACACGACGGCGGCAGCATAGAGTCCAATCAAGGGCAAAAAAGGAGCCCGATTCCGGCGTCGAGGACGAGTCGCGATAAGGCCAACCGCGATGCTATCGAGCAGGGAAAGGATGATGCCTTTTGAAACGCCTTGCCACAAGCGCCAGGAAACTAGCGAGGCGGTTATCTGAAGCGGGCCTGTGCAAAACATCAATGCGCCGGCTGCCAAGATGGCGAAATCACGCCGCCGCACATCACGGCCCAGAGAAGCTACGATGAGCGGAATACTCAAGAATATTATTGCCAGACCAACCCAGCGCATCGTCAATTCCTCAGTGGTCAGCGCGCCAATCACAACGGCGCATTGTCCTCGGCTACCGCGATGGAAGCCCCTTATTTCCAAGGCAATGGATCGGCTTACACACTAAGAGGCTCAAAAGACAGTTCATGCATTCCGGGAAGGTGGAATTCTCGAGCATCCTGTGGGCAGGCCCACGCCGTGCCGATCAGAACGGCGTCGAGACACTGATGGTCGATTTGGCCTGTGCTTTCGACAGCAGAGAGTAGTGACCGACATGGAAGAAAAGTCGCAACGATGTGTCGCCCGCGCAATTTACCCCATGGAAGGAGCCGCAGGAATAGGTTCCCGCGGGTTCGGATTGGTCCAGCCATACTTGGGTTTCGCTGCCCCGATGAGCTGCTGTCCGTTGCCAAGATCGCCGCCCGAGCAACTCAGCCCCTTTTCGATGCAGTTGTCGAGCCACAGCTTCTTCGCCTCGGCGACCCAGCTTTCCATGTAATCAGCGTGCAGCGTCTGCCCCGGCTTGGCGCCGGGCAGCATGTGATCGCTCGACAGCTTGACTCGCGAGTAGTGCGTACCATCGGGGTTGGTCCCGATCATGTCGGGCGTGACGGTGAACTGGGCCTTGTTTTCCTCCTGCGGAATCACATAGGGATGGTCGGCCGGACACTTGTAGTAACCCCAAGATCCATAGCTCCCGTAGGCCATGTGGCTCCGGTGATCGGCAACGTCGAGATGCTTGCCATCCCAGCAGTTCGGGGCGAGGGTGTTGGCAACCAGGGTATCGCCCGCCTGGCAGCCCGAGGCGAAAACCTCGTCCAGGTTTGGGTGGTGCTTCTGGTCTCCGCCGGTGCAGTACCAGCCAGCCCCCTGGACCGGAGCGGTGGGGTTGTTCGCATCCCAACCAAACACAAAGCGAATTTGGTTCGGCAAGCCGATGCACGTCCCCATGAAATTGCTGCTGCCTGGCGTGCAGAACGATGAGGATGAGGTCTTGCGCTTGTAATAGACCGAAACGAGGTCGGGCTGAATAACCTCCCCCTGATCGTTGATGAGCGCGGGTTCCCAGTAGCTCGAGCGGTTGAGCGAGTAAGGTGTGTAATTGCAGTTGGTCTCAGCCGACGCCGCCAAGCTCGCAGGCGTAATGGACGCATCGAATTTCATGTCGCCCCAAGGCTGGTGCAGGTGCGACTTGCCGGGTTGACCGGGATAGACGACAGGGTCATCGTAGGCGATCTTGCCCTCACCTCCGCAGGTGAAGCGAAACGCACCTTCCGAGCGATCCTGCGTGTACAAGCCGGGGATCGCGCCGGTGCCCCATGAGGGTTGAAGTCCGTTCTGAATGTCGAAATCGGCGTGAAGCGGAGGGGCCCCCTCCAGTGAGGGGGCCGAAATTGACAAGGCAACTTCAGTAGGGGTGAAGCCGCCTGGCGTGGAACTGGATGTCGCAGTTGGAGTTGGGGTTGATGAGACCGCAGCGACCGGGTCGGAGGCAGTGCCGACGCCGCCCGTTGTCGCCGAGTCTGGGCCGCACCCTGCTATGGCCATCAGGGCGGCGGCTGCGGTGAATTTCCGAACCACTGTTCGCACGGTTAAGGATTTCCCAAAGTTCGACGTGAAAAGATTGATGTCGGTCAATAGGTAAGATCAGGCTGCGAAACATGGTTAACGGTCAGACATTCACGGCTTTGCGGCGACGCGAGCACAACGTGCGGTGAATGAATTTCCTGGAGTGGAAAACACGTAAGGCGCTGGCGTCGCTTGCACTTTTGTCGAAGTGGGCCTGGCGTGTGTGAAGGTGCTAAACCAATTGACAGGCCCGGCAGATCGTCGTGTAGTCGCGAACTCGAAACGAGCGACGCTCCGACCTGCCGAGTGGATGGCAATCCACTTTGCTTTCGCAACAGCGTCGGTATGGGAATTTGAGCACCGTGACGGCGGCAGCGGTGCAGAAACTTGGGAGGTCCCGGCCTGGTGCTCGCGAATACAGCGCCCCTTGGTGGATCGCCCGCTGATACTATCGGCTGTCGTCGTTCTGCAGTCCGGGAGCGCCGTATGTGCGGCACAGATTGCAAAGAGGCAGACGCGTGAGGCGGTTGATCGCGCACCTACGGGCACATGAGGTTCGAGGGCAACTGCTGCAATTCTTAGGATCGACCGGCTTCAGCGCTTCAATGTCGCTTGGGCTCCCCATCTTGCTGCACGATTTCTTGGGCGTCGGGGAAAAGCTGGCTGTTGCGGTCGGGTTCGCAACAGCCTACGTCGGCAACATCCTCATGCTGCGCTTGTTCGTCTTTCGATCGCGCGGCTCTTGGCTTGGTCAAGTGTCACGTTATGTGCCGACGAACGGCCTTTTTCGGCTCGCCGAGTATTTGGGGTTCCTGGGATTGTTTCAATATGTCGGCATCGATTATAAGATCGCCGTGATCATCGTTTTGGGAATCTCTTTTATTTTCAAGTTCTTCGCCTACCGCTGGATCTTTGTCGAAATGCGCCCGGTTTGCAGGCCCTAGCTCGAGACGCCGTACTCTTTCCAACGTCAGCTCGAGCAGCTGTCGATTTCTTCCGACTAAATCAGCAAGTAGCCCGATAACGAATGTGATTGTTCCGGCCGTCAACAATGCGCTGCCGATGACGAGTGATTGTATCTTCCCGCTGCCTGCAACGAAGAAATAGAAATAAAGGAACCTGACGATTGGGGCCAAACCAATTAGCGCTATTATTGCTCCAAGCAGCGAGAATATACGCAACGGCTGATACATCGCGTACATCAGTAGTGTAGTGGCTCCAGATTTCTTGATGAAGGTTGGAATTGATTTAAACAGCCGCGATTCTCGGGTCTTCGGATTGGTGCGAACTGGCACGGTGGAAACGGCCATCCCCTTATGCCCGGCCTGGATAAGCATCTCGATGGTGTAACTAAACGAAGAGACGATGTTGAGGCGCATCGCTGCGTCTCTCGAGATGGCCCGAAAACCACTGACAGCGTCCGGGATGCGAACATTTGAAAATGTTCTTACGACAGCGCTCCCGACCGCCTGCAACAGCCGTTTGCCTGCCGAAAAGTGGGAAATGCCACTCGTTTTGCGGTCGCCTACCACGATTTCCGCTTGCCCAAGCAGGATTGGCTGCACCAAACACGCAATATCCGCTCCGCAATATTGATTGTCGCCATCGGTGTTGACGATGATGTCTGCGCCAGCGCCGAGGGCGAAATCAAGGCCGCGCGCAAAGCTGCGCGCAAGCCCGTTGTTCGTGGCATTTACGACTACGTGATGGACACCAAGTTCTCGCGCTAACTCGGCTGTGCCGTCACTCGATCCGTCATCGATCACCAGGTATTCTATCGTATCGATGCCCTCGATCCGGACCGGCAGGTCACGAATCGTCTGGGGCAAGGTGTCTCGTTCATTATAGCACGGTATTTGGATGATGAGCTTCACTGTCCGCTTCCTTCGTCTGTGATGGACCTTTTCGATGCGGGACGAGCGGCAACGCTGACGACCACACTGGCGGCAAGGGGAAGCAACCAAATCAGTCGCATTTGATACCGCGCATGAGGTCCGGAGAGGGCACCACAAATCGCGGCGTTGGCAAGAACTCCGAGCAGAAGCAGTAGCGGCAGGTTGAAATCGTTTACGCCAACCCGGAGTTGACGCCGACGTAGCCAAAAGACCGCCAAGATCGTGAGCGACAATAGGGTGGTCGCGATGGATGCTGCAACGGCCAAGCTGGTCGGCATGCTGTGTCGGGCGGCGCGGGACCAAGCGATCGATTGAGCAATGCGAGGAGGGTATTTGGTAGAGAGCTCGTCGACCTTTTCCGCCGGGTAGTTGAAGTTCATCAGATCAAAGCTGGTGAGTTCCTTCCAGGTGGAGATGAGAGAGACGCGAATAACGTTCCATGGATTTTGGCGCACCACCGCAAGGAAGAATGGCATGTCCTCCCGAGAAAGGCGCCTTTGCCTCTCTGCGCTGGCGAGTTGAAACACTCCAGTTTTGGAGTCTTCGCTCCACAGAAAGCTGTCGCTCTCGAGCGGAAGCTTTTTCACATAAGGGCATAATCCCCAAGCCTCAGAATCCTTTGCACAAGTTTTCTGAAGATACTCTGTCCCTGGGCCAGCAGCGATCATACGTGCCGAAAGGAACGGCGGCCTGATGGGTTGCTCATGCAATGAGTGTGCAATGGCCATGCTGAAGACCGTTCCGCTGAGCAGACCGATGGCGAAAACGGGCGTGGCAATCAGGAGTGGTCGCCAGCCGAGACGACGCTGAAGATAAGGGATTGCTCCGAACGTTCCGATGGAAAGGGCCAACAGCAAATTCGTACTGTGGAAGCTTGCCATGACGCCGCTGATGGCAAGTAAGATCAGGCGCTCAGCCGTCGCGAGTTTCTCCCAGGAGGCGATCAATGTGCCTAGAGTGAGAATGATCAAGCCGGAGTACACATCCGGCATCAGCATGGAGGTGTAGAATGGAAGCGGCGTTAGAAACAGCAAGACCCCGGCTGTTGCCAGTGCTACGAATGGAGGCGTGGCACGGTCGCGCAGGGCCACCCCCACGCAATAGCAGAGAATTGAGGCCGTGATCAGTGCTTGCGCCACGACGGCTCCCCACGGCCCAAGAAAACGCATCGGCAGGTAGATCACAAATCCGTAGTAGATCGAGCGGCCAGCCAGAACGGGTCGCGTCGGCTTCAGCTGCGCCCGCTGCTCCGAAACGACAACGGGATTGGCGGAACTGGCGACCGGACCATCGTCCCCAACCTTGAGCCTGTTCGACCATTCTGAAGGTGATCCCGTCAGAACCACGGTGGCAGCGTCAGCCGATCGGACATAAGTGCTCGTGTCAGGAAACCAGAAGGGCCCCCCATTTATGTATGCAGGCCAAAGCAGCAGTAAGGCCGTCAGCGCAATCAATGCGAAAAGTCGCCCCCGCGGATGGGAGCAATGCGGTCGCGGAATTAGCTGCGCGGCTCGAAAGGAGTTGAGCATCAAATTTCATTTCCATCGGGCGGATCGGAGCTGAACCGGAAACACGACAATCTTCTGAACTCCACCCTTGGGCATCCTCTCGAAAAATGCAGCCAGGCCGGAGACGCGTCAACAAGTTGCGCGTCGAGAAACGCCCTGTGTGCTGAAATGAGACTGGGCCGGCCTTATGAGAGTTGTTGAGGTGATGCGCCTTGGACTGAGTCACCCACGCGAAGGGGCCGCTCCAGCGAGTGACTTGATCTGCTTGTCGGAGGCCCAGAGGCACGGGATTGAGCCCTCCTTAGTGCGGAAAAAAAGGGCCAGGATCAACGACGTTGACGATTGGGGACTGGGCTAACTCCACAGAACGCCAGCGTGCAAAATCTTGTCTCCATCAGCTTCTTGACCCTCTCGCGCCGGCGCCCGGTAGTGCGATAAGGAGTGCGCCAATGCGTGGATCATAGCTCACAACAGCCCGTTCCGCTTCTTCAATCCCGACGCTGAAGCCCAAGGATTTCAAAAGATGGAAGACTGACGGAGCTTTCACGAAATACACGTGAGATATCCAGACATACCCGCCGCACTTTGGATCAAAAGAGCGCTGCGCCGAGGGACCTTCTTCATGAAAGCCATAGGTTGAGCTTATCTCTTGATACAACCGTCGCACGACCGCGCTCCGTTGTTCATCCGATCGCTCAAAGCCAGTCTGCGAGATTTCCTTGGGATCTATCGCAAACACCCGCGTGGTTGGGCACAACGATTGAGCGGCCGCGAGCCGCTGGGCATACAGAGTTTCATTCGGCGAGAAAGAAAGGAAAACCAGCGTCCCCGCGATAGAGATCACAAAGGAGCTGTACACCCACCTTGCATCGAGTTTACCACTCGCCGCCCCTGACGCCGCCAAAAAGGCCGCTCCTAGCGGCACCAAGCCAAGCAGCTGGCGACTGATGACAACATGAGTTAGCCCGTTGAGCACAGCCATGCCGGAGACTGCGAGCGCAATGGCGAGGCCAAGCCAAGCCGTGCTCGTACCTGAGCTCAGGTGATCCAGAAGAGATCGATAACCCTGCAGCCCATGCGACCAGATGTCCCGCAGCAATGAGTAGAGGACGGCGAGATTGGCGATCGCGGTTATGGCGACGACCTTCCCCAGATCACTAGCAAAACCCAGCATGGACTGGTTGTAGGGAGCAGGAATCGCCGCATAGCGAAGGCTGTTAACTAGCGATACGGCAACGACGGCCCATCCCGCCATCGCGGCGAACGCAAACGGCCTAGCTGTGCGGTATCCTGCCTTAAGCGCCGTTGACAATGCAGCCGCACAAAGCGTCGCGAAAGCTACCAGAAAGCTCATGTAGTCAAAGAAAGCGACTGCGCACGCCAGGAGCGTCAAGCATGTATCCCAACGTCGACGAGCGCGGCCTTGCATCAAGTGATGCGAACGAATGATCAGCGTGCCTAAGAGGACCATGGCGGCAAAGCTTGCCCTAAGCTCGGCGAAGCGTTCCAAGACCAGATAGTTGCCGAAGAAGACAAGCGGAAAGAGATGGACAAAGCTTGGAAAGGTGGAGGCTCGCTTCCGCGACCAGCAGGAACCGATGAGCAGAAGAGCAAAGGGAAAGTTCACCAGCCTGAGGAGTTGGATGTTGTCACCTATCGTAGGATAGGCAAGCTTTGCGAACGCATAGAATCCGATTGGATGGCCCGTGTCTGCCGACCAAAGGTCAAAAGATCTGCGGAGACTCTGTGACGGGTCTAAGAAGAGCACTGTCCAGAACTCGTCGAAGACAGGACCTCTTTCGATAGCGGCCAGAACACAGGACACGCCGATCAGGGCGGCGAAAAGCACGGTTACCTTCCGTGGGCCCAAATATCTCAAGCCGACGACAACTTCCCCTGACCTCATGCATTCCCCCGCGCAACGTCGTGACATTGGCCGAAGCCAACGCGGCAAGCTATCTTGATCTAGTTGTTGACGCCATCTCATAGGCTGGCTGGCGGTCACATGGTGTTCTTCGCCTCAAGGAGATCAGGTGTTAAGGCCCCCTTGCTATCTGGCGACAGAGGGAGCTGCGCCCCCGACCAAATAGCCCTGCAATGGCCGTGGCGGGGCGTGCCAAGATGAAACAGCCTCTGCACGAGATTCCGCTTAACAGGCCGCTAAAATGTGCTTAACACAAACTTAACGGCCCTTGCGGCGATTCGCTTGGCGCTATCGTTTTGGTGGAGACTGCTATGCGTAAAAGCTTACTCGGGTGTCTCATCGCCTCAGCGATGTGTGTCGCTCCTAGCACCGCAAATGCGGCTGTCACAATCGTTCAGGGCACCACTTTCGCTGTTCCTTCAGTAAACGATTTCCAAAGTCAGTTGGCTGCGCTCGGCCTTACTGAATACACAACCACGGGAGCAGACTTGATCGTTGATGTGCCCTCCGTGATCACTTTTGAATTCCTCGGGAGCGAAAGCGCCTACGACGATACATTTTCGGCCCTCGGGGGCACCCCGGTATCGCTGAGTGAGTATACACCGTTCGAAAATCATTTTTCGGCCCCCGTTTTGATTGGCTCGTCATTGTTCGGAGCCGGCAGCTTGGCCAACAGCCTAATCTTTTCGAGCGACAATCCGAACGGTGCAACGGCTACAGTTGGTCAGGATGGATTTGGCATCTTCCTGAATCCGAACCGAGGGCCGGGCCCCTTCAACACGTTCTATCTCGGCTATGATGATCAGATAAACCACCAGGATGATAATCATGACGATTTCATTGTGAAGGCCACCATCCGTGCTGTTCCTGAGCCTGCAACCTGGGCGATGATGCTCGTAGGCTTTATGGCGGTTGGTTTCGGCCTTCGCCGCCGCAAGCGGCCAGGTGCTGCACGCCTTCGGTTTGCCTGACAGATAAGCGATTGTCGAAAGAGTCTGGGCGCCGATCAGCTATGGAGCTGATCGGCGCCCTTTGTTGCGTAAGGACGGATCAGTGCTCTTGAGACAACGAGAGCGTTGCCTCCTCATATGATGCGCCTTGGTACGCCCATAGCCTTGTCGGCGATCAGATCGCGGGCGGCGGGCGGCGCGTCGAACAGAAGCACGGCGCCCTTGTAGTCGCTCATCTGCCCCTTTGGAGAGCAGCATCACGAGCGGCCCGGCCCTGGCGATCGCAAAGCACGTGCAGCTTAGAGTTCGGGCCGCCTTTGGTGCGCCCGACACGTCGGGGGAGAGCCCCTTTTTGAGCAGGTTGGCGGCAGTGCGAGGAGCCTTCAGATGCGTGACATCGATCATTAGCCGGTCAGTCTTGCCAACCTGGGCGGCCAGTGCAGCGAAGATCTTGTTTAACACCCCGAGCCGGCTCCAGCGCACGAACCGGTTGCAGATCGTTTATGCGGACCATACTCCCTCGGCGCATCGTGCCAACGCCGACCTTTCCCGATCAGGAAGTTGATCCCTGAAAGCACCCGCCGGTCATCGACCTTGGGCATCCCGTGCCCCAACGGAAAGATAAGCGTCGATCTGGCGCATCTTCGCCTCCGACAACCAGAACAGTCGGCGTCGCAGTTGAATCACATCCAAGCCGCCCTCGGGGATCCTATGATGTGCCCGGTGCCTAGAAGGCGTTCTTGTGCACGATGACGCGGAGAGTTTGCACCATAATGCTGAGGTCCAGGCTGAGCGACCAATTGGACAAGTATTCAAGGTCGGCCAGGACCCTCTGTTGAAGCGCCTCGGCACTCTCAGTTGAACCTCGATGCCCCCGTATCTGCGCCAGGCCGGTGATGCCGGGCCGTAACGCGTGACGTATCCAATACACTGGGGTAACTTCCCAAAACAAGCTATCTCCGGCGAGGGAAGCTGGCGCATGCGGCCGCGGGCCTACCAGACTCTATGTCTCCCCTCAGGACGTTCCACAGTTGAGGCAACTCATCAATGCTGGTCCGGCGGATGAACTTGCCGACTCGCGTTAGGCGGGGATCGTCTCTTTGTGTCGAGACGTGCCCGTGATCGTCTGCTGCCTCGACGCGCATGGACCGAAATTTCAGAATCATGAAGTGGCGACTTCCCTCGCCAAGGCGGATTTGACGGAACAGCACCGGCCCCGGGCTCTCCAGCTTTATTGCGACTGCCACGACCAACATGACCGGTGCAAGGATGAGCAAGGCCAGGCTCGAGACGACTAGATCAAAGCAACGCTTCTGAATGCGACTGGACAGACTTAGCGGTCCATGCGTCAACACGAGCGTGTCGTTCTGCCCGTAAGCCCCTACCTCGACGGCCCCTAGAAGAAGGTCTCGATCAAGCAGGATTTCCCCCAGAACTCCCTGGCTCTTGAGGAACGTCGCCCACCCGGCCCTTAGCTCATAGCTGCAACTGACGACTACACGATCATAGGGGGCGACCAACCGAGACAGTGCGTCGATTGAAGATGGATCGTCGAGGCTTGGCTGTAGCCCGAGCTTTTCGACATCTACGAAGTCACAGCCTGGCCTGCGTTCGGCGACTAGCCCATCCTGCAGGAGGATCGCGGAGATTGCGGCCCCCCCCATCCAGCGCTTCACCATTATATCCAGCACGATCTTGCCAAGGACGAGAACGATGGCAGCGATGCCGAAGGTTGTGATGAAAGCCAGCCGAGAGATATCGTCAGCTTTGAATAGAAATGAAAGTCCTAGAACAATCAGAGCTGTGGCCAGTAGGGAGCCCAAAGCCCGCTGCACTCCAACTGAGCGGCTTTCGAGCGCCTCGACGGACTGTACCTCCCGAGCGATTTCGAACATAAGAAAAATCGGAAGGGCAATGGCTATGACCGGTTGGCCGGCCGCTTTAAGCCAGGTCGCGTCCCTCAGAAGCAGCGCGGTCACGTACCCGATCGGTAGGCTGGCGCAATCAAAGAGAAACGAAACGGCATAGAGAATCATGCGCTTCTCGCGCGCCGGGCGCACGTTCCTCCGAGCCCACGAATCCGGTGAGGCCTCAAGCGCTAAGTTCTGTTTCCATACGTTCAAGGTCGTGCCCTAACTCCGCAGATATCGCTTCAAAATTAACTTTGCTGATCCGCTTTGCCCCACAGCCGGTGTGAAAATTGCCGTTAGATCCTCGGCATCCGCACCTTCAAAACAAGCGCCATATAAAGCGCCAAGCCGATAAGTAGTGCAATTGCCGCCCATTCTATTCCCTCGTTGCCGAGATAGTTGGCCGCCGCGCAAGCGAGCCCAGCAGGCACATATTGCCAGAGCTTATCCTTCGGCTCTTCCTCGCTCGATCGCTGCAGCAAAAGGGTCACCAAGCCCGCGAAAATAAATATGGTCAGCCAGTCCCAAACGGTCTGCATGTCGTGCTCCCTTGGCGCGAGAAAAACTCCGCGCATATGCCAGTCATCGCACCTGCTTGAGGCACTAAGCACACGATGCAACCTTAAGCGACTCCCAATGAGCAGGGCGTCTGGCGTGGTCCCACTTTGGCACAAAATGGCCGAAACTTAACGCAATTTCTGACTCGCGGGTTAACGGCCGTTAAGTTATGAAGAGGAAGCCGAGTTGGGGACCGAGTTGCGTTAGGCGTAAGGGACTCCGGCGTGTGACCTGCTGTCGAGCGAGAGAGTTCCTCGGCAGTAGTTAGTCCAGAGGGGGCAAGAGAAATAATAACCCGATGATGTGGAGCAAATCCAAGCCGGAGTAACTATCATGTTGAGACGGACTTTGTTGATAGCGGCAGCAGCTTGCGCCTTTGTGGCAGCTCCTGCTTCCGCGGCGGTGTCGATCAGTGCTGTAGACGGCACCAGCCCTTACTCGGGGCCGACACCGACGTATGACTTTGAAACGCCGGCGCCGGTGACGGGCGGTTTGGTGACCAACACATCAACCAGCGTTCGAGCGCAGCCGTATGGAAGCACTGGCAATTACTGGACCGTCGGCCCGTCGGATGGGACGCCCGGCACTCTCGACTTGAGCAGTTTCGCGGCCATCGGGGCGATCTCATTCATTTGGGGGTCTGTCGATACGTATAACACGCTTGAGGTGCTCGACCGGTTGGGGAATGTGATTACGGGTGCAACGTTTACGGGTTCGGATGTCACGTTGCCCGCAAACGGCAATCAGACCAACCCTGCGACCAATCCGCTTGTAACGCTGTCGATTACCGGTTCCGATCAGACCAATATCGGCGGCCTACGGCTCTCTTCGACGCAGAACGCGTTCGAGACCGACAACTTTGCCGTAACAGCGGTCCCCGAGCCCGCCATTTGGGCTCTGCTGCTTCTCGGCTTCGGCTTCATCGGAGCGTTCCTGCGCGGCGATAAGCGCAAGAAGCGGATGCGCCTAAAGTACGTTTGATCTGACGCCGGCGGATGGTGCCTGCCATCCGCGCTGACGAACGACACGAGAGAGTCCTGCCGTAGCCGGCAGGACTCTTTTTTGCGAACGGAGTTCTTGCCCGCGTTCCTAAAGTGCTGCCGGTAAAGATCGATTCGAGGCCGCTCGTGCTCTGCGAACGCTCAGTTGAGGGCGGCCTGAGAAGAAGCGTTTTGGTCCACATGTTTTCAACCAAGCTTATCGTGTCTGAGTTGCGTCTGTGTCGTGGTCGATGCAAGGTTAAGGGTCTGAATCCCGCAAGGCGTCATTCTCATGCGCGGCAACAATCTGGCCTATCCTCTCTCGACCTACACTTTTGGTGAGTGGCACCCACAAGAGTGCAAAGTTGAACAGGCTGGGTACGCGAAGCGTCGCTATGCCTTTGTTGCGGTCGGAATGTTCGCAACTGTTTCCGCCGTTGCGATGGCCTTTGTTCCCTCGCGCATTGAAGGTCCGGTCGCGCCCCTTCAAAAGCTCGGGCCCGCCTCCTTCTCTCCAGGTCAACAGACTTCTGCTGCGAGCCGCGTCCAAGCAGCACCTCAAGCTCAGGTTTTTCAAGAACACGGGACCAAGCCGAGCCAGCCATCCATAAAGTGGCAGGCTCCAATGCGGATGAGCAGTCGCACTCACCATGGGATCGGCGGAAGGTCCTTTCACCTGCCGCACGATGTTTCGAAATCGCGGAAAGCTATTGCACCGGCGCCCGTGCCGTCCCTTGAGACGGGACCATTCTCGGACGTTGGGAAGCTCACATACGAAGCAGATCTTCACGTCACACTCCCTGCTAATGAGGCTTCTAGCTGTCCTTCGTTCTGTTTTGAGCAGAGAAATGATCGTGTGCTGAGCAACTCTCCAGTTAGCGGGCTCGCACCTGATGAGAAATTCGCTTCGTCTGCTTCCCTTCGGGTCAGCGAAGAGGAACAGTTGGATGCGAGCGGGGTCGCGTCACGGCCTACAGCAGAATTGGTAGTGGACACTCTTCGAAGTGGTACACCGATTGCCGATGTAAAGCCTTCTTTGCTGAAGGAGCCGGCGATGGCGGTCGAAGTTCCGGCCGGGTTTGGCAATAGTGGGGTTGCGGAGCGCGGGATACGGCTCTCCGGGGCGAACGCCTCCTCGCCTTTCCCGACCGGCGACAATCAGGCAGGTAGCGTTGCCGGAGCGACGAGCGCTGATATCGATTTGCCGGCGAAGTTGACCAAGGCTGCGGCGACAGATTTGATCGATGTTCGTTTCGATCGGCCAGAGACCAGGGAATCCGCAACCGGAGCGTCCGGGAAGAACGTTGCCGCTCGAAGCTCAAGAGTGGTGAAACGCGCGGTAGACCAGCCTGGACAGGTCGGATTGTTGGACGAAACCGGTGAGCCGGCGGTGTCTGAGCCGCTGGTGAGGGGTAATAACACAAGTGCCTCATTGCCGTCCGTTAGCGGCGAACGGTCAAAAGATAAGGTCGCCGGTAACAGCGACGCGGCGGCGGCGCCTCGGAAGGCGGTAACAAACTCGATCTTTGCTCATCTGGACCGGGTAAGAAACCGCTACGCTCCGGTCGGAGGCACGGAGAAGCATGGTGCTGCTCAAGGTCGAACGGCTGCGCAATCGGCAACCAAACCCTCACAGATCAACTCGACGAGTAGCGTAGCGGTGACGACAAAGAGCGGGTCGTCCATGATAGTTCACGATAATGAGTTTGTGTCAATCAAGCTTGGCGAACTAATCTCTTTGTTCGAGGCCAAGCTCGACCGGCCGCTGTTTGTTTGGATGAAGTCGTCCTCCGCTGCTTCAAAGTTCGTAACCGCAGATACCTTGGCGGCGGCTGGAATTATGACGAGCTACGATCCTGTAAGTCAGCGGCTCGTGCTCACGTTGGCGGAAAAGCCGGACTGAGTCTTCTTGGGATAAGGACTCATCTCTTCACAATAGATCACGCGCTAAGCAAATCACCGGAGTTGGCGATCGCCGTGATCTGTCTGCGTCCGTCGATCCGTCCGAGTTGGACGATCACGTCGATCACCGAAGCGGCGTATTCGATGGTGTCCGCCCGGCTCAGGCCGATGCCGGTCTGCATCACCATCAGCGCCAGCTGTTCGAGCGCGCCACGCAAGGAGTTGGCGTGGATGGTCGAAAAGCTGCCGGGATGCCCGGTGTTGATCGCCCTGAGGAAGCTGACGCTTTCCGCCCCGCGCAGCTCGCCGAGGACGATACGGTCCGGCCGCAGGCGCAGCGAAGCCTGCAACAGGTCGTCGGGCGTGATCCGCGCCTCCCCCAGCTCACCCTTGACCGCGACCAGGCCGACGCCGTTGGCGCCCGGCAGGCGCAACTCGGGGGTGTCCTCGACCAGCACTACGCGCTCCTCGGGCGGGATCTCGCCGAGCATCGAATTGAGGAAGGTGGTCTTGCCGGTGCTGGTGCCGCCGGAGATGAGGATCGTCTTCCGGGCGGCGATGGCGGCGCGCAGGAATGCGACCGGCTGCGCGCCAGCATCGGGCAGCGAGACCTCGTCAGTCGGCTCGAGCGGGCCCGAATCGTACACGTCGAGCGGCAGGTCGAGCCGGCGGTGACGGCGGATCGCCATCGCCCAGTGTTCGCGCGTCGCCGGAGGGCCGCAGAATTGCACCCGCGCACCGCCTGGCAGAGTTGCGCCGAGCAGCGGATGCTCGCGGTTAATGCCCTGGTGGCTGACTCGGGCGACCTGCTCGGCGAGGCGCTGAACCAACCGGTCGTCGATTTCCGGCGCCTCGATCCGCTCCATGGCCGCGCGGCGCGAATCCTCGATCCACACCTCGCCTGGCGCGTTGACCAGGATGTCGGTCACCGTCTCGCAATCGAGCCATTGCCGAAATGGGCGCAGGTAGGCGTCGAGATAGGCGCTGCCGCCCTGCGGCAGGGCTTCGGCCTCGGCCAGCTGGCGGACCTCTGCGCTCACAGCCGAGGCGCGCGCGCGAAATCGAGATCGCGCGCGGTGAACACGCGGATCGGCTCGCCGATGCCCACCTTCACCGTCGGGGCGATATGCTTGCCCTGGTTGACCGCGGCCGCCGCGGCGCTCTCGCCGCCGCCGAGGATCAGGCTCGCGCCGCCGGTGCCGATGGCGGAGAGGCCGCCGACCACCGACAGCAGCATCGCCGAGCCGAAGCGCTGGAAGAAGTGGCTGTTGACCTTGCCTTCGATCCCGGCGCTGCACCGTCGAACCCGGTCCCCGGCGAGGCGAGCGCGACCGACACCCCGTCGGGCCGGATCAGCCGGGTCCAGATGACATAGGCGCGCTTCTGACCGCCCTGCAGGCCCGACTGGTACCGGCCGATCAGCCGGCTCGAGCGCGGCACCAGCACGCGGCTGCCGTCGAAGCTGCGCACGTCTTGGCTGACGACCGCGCGGACGTAGCCGGGCACGTCGGTGTTGATTGCCGTCTCTAGGATGGCCGGGATCATCGTGCCCTCGGTGACCGTCGTCTGCGGGTCGAAGTCAGCGCGGGCCTGCGCTGGGGCGCCGCCGACGCCGCCGATGCGGCTGGCGAAGGCGCTTGCCGTATCTCCTCCGCCTGCCTCGCCTGCCGGAGCGCCGGGCGCGGGCGGCGCTCCGGCGGCAGGCGCCGGCAGGGCGCTGGCGTCGAACACTACAGTCGGCGTGTTGTAGGCGTTGCCTGCAGGGGCAAGGTGCGGTTCGCGGGCAAGCACCGGCGCAGGTGCAGGCGCAGGTGCAGGTGCAGGAGAGGTTTGTGCCGTCTGGGCGGGAGCAGAGCTGAGGGCCTTGGGGAGCACAAAAGGAGGTGTTTCAGCAGGCGGCGCCGCAACACCTTGAGACGTCGCCTGCGCCTGTGGCCGCTGCTTTTCCAGGCGGGCTGAGTCCATCCCCCACAGGGTGGCCATGCCAACCAGCGCGACCACCGCTACTCCGGCGGCGAGGCCGAGCGCGTCGGACCGGCCCTTGCGCTGGGTGACAGCAGGATAGGGATTGCGGGTTGCGAGATCGATGATCTCGGCCGAATGCTCGTCGCGCGGATCGCGGTTGTCGGCGGGCGCCCTCGAGGGCAATCGCATCGCGAGCTTCATTTCGTCACCTCGTCGGCCTGGGCCAGCGCGGCGGGGCTGCGCTGGGGCCCGGTGTTGTCGATCGTCGCCAGCTGGCGACCCGACCGCAGGATGATTTGCCGCGGCACCCCCTCGACCACGATCACGTCGCCGTGCACGGCGTAGTTGACCGGGCCCTCGGTGCCCTCCTTGTCCTTGACCAGGATCGCCGGCACCGGCGTGCCCGCCGGCCAGGCGAGATAGGTCGCCTGGCCATCGTCGTAGATCCGCGCCGGGAGCAGTTTCTTGTCGCCCGCGCCGGCCCAGGCGAAGTTGAGCTTGGCCGGATCGACGATCGACTGCGGATCGCTCGCCGCCGCGAGTTCGGCGGCGTTGGGCTCGTCGGCCGCGGCGTCGCTGCCGGGCTTGGCCGCCGGCTTGACTTCCTTGGGATAAGTGAACGCCAGCTCGTAGACGGGCTCGTCGGCCTTGGGCCCCGCCACCAGGTCGAAGAAATAGGTGTGCTGGTTGGTGACCACGGTCATGTTGGTCCTGGCCTTGGCGGCGAGTGGCTTCACGAACAGCAGGTTGGCGCGCTTGTTGGGCGTCACTTGCCAGGCGCTGGAATCGCCGATCGCCACATTCTCAATCAACTCGTCGTCGCCGAAGCGAATGGTGGTCTCGACATTGGCCTGGCCATTGATCCGCACCACCGTGTCGGGGTCGAACAGCCGGGAGACGAGCCGCGGGTCGTCGGCCCGCAACGGGGTGGCGAAGGCGAGCAGGCTGAACGCGGCGGCCGGCAGCAGACGGTTCATTTCAGGTTCTCCCAGCGGCGGTCGGGCGCGGCGCGGAAGCGGCTGCCGATGCCCTTCGCGCGCGAATGTACGGCTATCGGAGCCGCGGAGGCCGCAGCGGCGCTCTCCACCCGCGCCGCACGGCGGGGCGCGGCGCCGATTCCGGCATCGTTCGCCGCCAGCGGGGCTGCCGGCGCGAGGCGGATCGACCGTGAAGCCGCGACGCCGCGGGCCTGATCGATTGCCGCACCCGCCGCCGCCGGCGCGATAGCGGAGGCGCGCGGCGCGGGCGCCGGCTCTCGCCGCTCGGCCGCTCCCTTGCCGGCGAGCCCGAACACCGACCAGCCGGCGACCATCGTCCCCGCAACCCGCAGCACCAGCAGCATCAGCGCCGCGTGCACGGCGGCGATCATGAAGAACGCCATCGCCGCCTGCGGATCGATCTGCCCCGGCGTGGCGACCAGCGCCGACAGCACCGGCACCGACAGCTCGAGCATCAGCGAGCCGCCGAGCACCGCGAACAGCGGCGCCAGCGCCAACAGCACCACGCCCTTGAGCCACCCGGTGAACAGGCCCCGGGTCCCCTTGAACAGCGCCAGCACCACGAACACCGGCCCGAGTGCCAGCAGCACCGCCAGCGCGATGCGCGAGGTCGCCAGGATCCCGACCGTGCCGAGCAGCAGCAGCGTGCCGCCGACCCACAGCAGGCCGGGCGGCGAGAACGCGCTGTCGGCGGTCTGCCCGTTCGAGGCCTGGACCAGCGCCTGGAACACCACGTCGATCTTCTGCGCGAACACGTCTGTGGCGTTGCCCCGCGTGCCCATCAGGATGCCCGCCAGCTCGTTCGGCGCACCGGTGGCGAGGTTCCACACCACGCTCTGGTAGGCGATCCAGCTGGTCGCGAAGGTCAGCACCAGGCCGAGCGTGATCAGCCGAGAGGTCATCGAGTTGATGCCAATGCGGCTGCGCCCGGTGATCAGCGCATAGGCGAACAGCGCCACGTACAGCGTCAGCAGGATGGTGAGCGCCGGGAGCAGCGCACCGTTGCTGCCGAACAGCCGCGCGAAGGCGCTCTCCGACATCTGGCCCGCCGCGCAATCGACCGCGTGCAGGCTGGCGGCGACGCCGCTGCCCACGCCTTGCAGGGCGGACTGGCAGGCGTCGAAATTCATTCGGCCGCCTCCCACACATCGAACTCGTCGTCGGGCGCGGCGGCGCCCGGCCAGCGGCGGCCGGTCAGCGCCGGATACCAGTCGGCCGGATCGTCGCCGACCGCCTCGCGCAGCAGGTCGAGCCGCCGGACGGTGCTCTCACGGCCGGAGAGGATGGTCAGCACCTCGGGCGAGCCCGCCAGGTCAAGCCGCACGACCACCGAGGCATCGGGCTGGCGAACCAGGAACGCGCGGCTGTGCGCCGGCAGGCTGCGGATCAGCGCCAGTTCGTGCTCGGTGAGGCCGAAGCCATCGCAATAGTCCTCCGCCCTGGCGCGGGCGTTGGGCATGAAGATCATCGTCGCGGTCTGCTCGACCAGCGCGGTGGCGATGCGGCTGTCGAGCGCGTCGCGCGCGCTCTGGGTGGCGAAACCGACCAGCGCGTTGCGCTTCCTCAGCGTCTTCAGCCAGTCGCGGATGCGCGCGGCGAACACCTCGTCGTCGAGCGCTTTCCAGCCCTCGTCGATCAGGATCATCGACGGGCTGCCGTCGAGCCGCTCCTCGATCCGGTGGAACAGGTACATCATCGCCGGGGTGCGCAGCCGCGGCGTCTCCAAGAGCGAGGTCATGTCGAAGCCGAGCACCCGGTTGGACAAGTCGAGCCGGTCGGCCTCGTTGTCGAACAGCCAGGCATGCTCGCCGTCCCCGATCCACGGGGTCAGTCGATCGGCAAGATCGCCCGGCTGCGGCCGCCGCGCGCCGGAGAGCAGCTCGCGGAAATGCCTGAGGCGGCGCAGCAAAGGATCGTTGGCGTAAGCCGCATCGACCGCTTGCGCGATCGTCGCCAACTGCTCGGGTCCGTCGGCCTTGAGCAGCACCGCGAACCAGTCGCGCAGGAACGCCCGGTTGGCGGCGCTGTCGGGCAGGGCGAGGGGGTTGAACCCGGTCGGCTCGCCGGCGCGAATCCGGTCGTAGCGGCCGCCGATGCCGCGGACGAACAGCTCGCCGCCGCGGTCCTTGTCGAACAGGATCGTCCGGGGTGAGAACTTCTGCGCCTGCGCGACCAGAAAGTTCAGCGCCACGGTCTTGCCCGAACCCGACGGGCCGATGATCGAAAAATTGCCCAGATCGCCGTGATGGAAGTTGAAGAAGAACGGTGTCGCGCTCGTCGTTTCGAGCAGAGTAACCGCCTCGCCCCAGTGGTTGCCCTCGGCCTTGCCCAGGGCGAAGCCGTGGAGCGAGCCGAAGCTCGCCATGTTGGCGGTCGAAATCATCGATCGGCGCACGAGGTACTGTTCGTTGCCGGGGAACTGGCCCCAGAACGCCGGTTCGAGATTGGTGTCCTCGCGCACCGCAATGGCGCCGGCATCGGCCAGCGCGGCGGCGCAGGCGGCGGCGGCGCCGTCGAGCCGGTCGAGGTCGCGTTCGCGGACCAGCACCGTCAGGTGATGATCGCCGAACGCGACCGAGCCTTGGCCAAGCGCGTCGCGCGCGGCGAGCATCTCGGCGCGTTCGGCCACCGCCTCCTCGTCGGCCGAGCGCAGCCGGCGGATGGCGAGGTCGATCCGTTCGCGCGCGGTCTGTCGCTCGTGCGGCGCGAAGCTCTCGGACACGACCATCTCGCACGGCAGGCGAAGCAACGCGTCGAGCAGGCCGGGACTGGTCGCGTCGGGATAGTCCTTGAGGCTGAGGATCGCCGCGAAGTCCGCCCCGCCCGAGCCGCGCAGCTCCATCGCGTCGAGCCCGAAGCTGGCCCGGCGATAGGGCAGCATGCGGCCGATGTCGGTGTCCTCGGCCGGCCGGCGCACCGGCCGCATCTCGCCGTTGTAGAGCGCGCTCACCAGCTCGAGCAGCTCGTTGTTCACACCGCCGCTCGGCCCTTCGTAGTCACCGAGCAGTTGCGCGCCATAGTCGCCGAGCGAGGCGGCGAAGGCTTGCGCCGCGGCGCGCAAGGCCCGCAGCTCGCGCGGATCCGCGTCCGCCGGTTCGCGCCCTTTGCGACGCCACAGCCTCGCCGTGCGCTCCGCCAACCCCGCCTTGCCGCGTGCCGGGCGGCGCACGAGGGTCACGAACTGGTCGTTGACGAATAGCGATCCCCCGGCGAGCTTGTCCCGCCGCCGGCGATCGATATGCGCCGCCAGCGGATCGTCGAACCCGCCCGCCAACTCGACGCTGACCCGGCGGCGGACCACGTGGTGGTAGAGCACGAAGCGCGCATCGATATTCGAGCGCAGCATTACCTCGCGGGTCGCCGCATGGGCGTTGAGCGACAGCGAATCCTCGGTCTCGAACAGCAGCCCCGGCACCTGCAGAGCGGTCATCAGCGAGCCGTCGCGCAGCAGGATCGTGTTGGCGTCGATCAGCCGGGCATAGGGCAGGCGATCGCCGGCGTGGGCTTCCTTCCGGCTCCAGGCGGCCGCTCCGAGCCATTTGTTGGTCATCGCCCGATCCCCCAACCGATCATGCCGTGTAGCTGTTGCAGCCCCAGCGCCGCCAGTTCTTGACCCGCGGGCACTTGCTCACCCGGGTGATCCACAAGTCGAACACCCGCGGCTCGCGCAGGCAGGCGAGATAGCCGATGCCGTGGATCAGCAGCGCCGCGGGAAGGACCAGGAAGCGCCCGGTAATCAGGAACAGTTCGGTGGTCACCGCGGCGTTGATGATGAAGAAGTTATAGGTCACGCCGGCAAACATCTGCGGGCGCGTCAGCGCCCGGTGCACCGGATGGCGGACGAGGTCCATCGCTCAGCCGACCGCCGCGGCAGACTGGATGCCGGAAACGATCGAGGCGGCGCCGAACAGCACGAAGCAGCCGATGATCACGGTTGCCCCGAAGCGCCAGTTCATCCGCCCGGTGAGCATCATGAAGCCGACCGCGGCGACCGCCATCACCGCAACCGCGGTGGCGACGTTGCCGAGCAGGGTGCCTTCCATCCAGGCGAGCGCAGCGACGATCGGGCCCGAGCCGCGCGGATCGGCGGCGCCCTGCGCCAGGGCAGCGGCCGGGCTGAGCCACGCGGCGAGCGCGGCGGGAACGGTGAATTTGCGCATCATGGTTGTCTCCGGGTGTGATCGGTGAGGCGGCTCATCACCGCCGCAACGTACTTTCTTGTCTCGGGAATATTCGGCACGCCGTCGGCCCGGGTCACCCGCGTTGGCCCGGCGTCGTAGGCGGCGAGCGCCTTTTCGAGGTCGCCGTCGAAGCGGTCGAGCTGTTCGCGCAGGTAGCGCGCGCCGCCTTCGAGATTGGCCATGGGGTCGTCTGGGTCGACCCCGAGTTGCTCGGCGGTGCCGGGCATGAGCTGGGCCAGCCCGCGCGCGCCGACCGGCGAACGGGCGCCGGCGTGCCAGCGGCTCTCCTGCCACACGAGCGCCTCGATCAGCGCCGGACTGAGCTCGTAACGCGCGGCGAGCTCGGCCACCTCGGCGACGTATGCTTGCGGCACCGCGGGGGCGGCCACGGTAGAACTGTCGAAGCCCTTCTCTGAAATCCCTGGAGTTGCTGATCGCTGCTGAGAGACTTCGGGCCCCGTAATCCACCGGGTCCCCTGCGAACTGACTTCGAGCACGTCGGCGTGCGCCGGACTCGTTAACGATCCGAAACAAACGAGCGCAGCAAGAGCGGCAGGCCAAAGCTTGCCGCCGCTCAAAGCTCCCCCAGCCCGATAGAACGATCCGTCCAATTTCCTGCTTCCCAATTCCGCTTGCGAACAGCGGTGAACCGGCACCACGCCGGTTCGCAAGGAGCATGCCGCGGATGCACCAGTGAAATCGATCAGCCGAGTCCGGCGTAGGACGAGCTGCTGAAACTGCTCCACAACTTAGCCGCGCTTAGAGCTAACCCTTCGTGGTTAAGATCGGGTGAAGACGTCGGGTCAACGACCGCGATGCGCGGTTCGAAACTCTTTACGAGCTCACACGCGGGGCCGCCTTCCTGTTTTCTCCGGCCCGATTGCAACATCTTCTGCCGGCGCATGCGGCAAGTCGAACACGGGAGCAATTAGACGCCCAACGATCTGCCTCTGAGTATCACCGCTCCTCCACCGACCGCCGATGGGACGATTTCTGATCCCTACAATTATGCGACGGGAGGCAGGGCGGCAAACATACGACGACGCCGCCAGCCTTTCGACTAGCGGCGCCGCATATTTTGTTCTTATCTTTGCAGTCAAGCGTAAGACGCGGAAAACATCTGTCTGCGCTTAGCGGAACGGATTGCGCCACCAATGAAGACAAATCCGAAAAGCATTATCGCCCAAGTCGCAGGCTCCGGAACAGCGCTCACGCTCTCCACCCGGAATTGCTTTGCATCATTCACGCCGGGAACGAAAGTGAAACCAAGGTTTGTGATACCGCTGCCACTCAAAGTAAACTTGTTTTCTCCACTCGCACTTATTGTGCAGATGTTACACTGTGACGGAGAGCTGTTACCGTTGAATAGACTGGTGCTGTTTACCAAAAGATCAAACGTGCCATCACCGTCAGCAGCGAAAGCAAACGTTATGCTGTCCCATGCCTTTGCGAAATCGACCTCTAGGCTGGAAAGTCCATCAGAAATCTTGCCAAGGGAGTAAACGGTTGCTTCGCCACCTCCCGTCATCTGAAGACCATCTGTGGAACTAAACGTCACTGCCGATCCGTCTTGATTGACAGTTCCATAAATAGTGTTGCCGGACTGAGTGCCATTCGAATGGACACCATATCCTGTGCCGAACGAACCTGTGTCGAGCGTATAGCCGTCCACCGTCACGGCGGCTTCCGCGGGCGCAACCCAGACCAAAGACCCCGCAGAGGCGGCAGCTGCAATTGCCAGAGAGATAATCTTGCGCATAATGACCTCCTGTTGAGACCTTGGCGCGACTCATACCTTCGCCGAGTCCAGTCGACATGAACGACTCGGAGGTGTTTTAGAGGAATTTATAATAACGTAGCGCCCGTTAAGTTACGAGTCATTTTTGCCAAAAAAGTCGGAGTGACTTGTGTCAGGACGGAACATAGCGCTTTGGTGCGGCGCTTGCGACGACGCCGACCGTTCCAGTCTTGTCCTCACTGTTCAAATCGTGCGCCGAACGCCGCAGCTCATGATGGCCGGCGCTGCACCCGACCGGCAGCTCTTGGCCGATCGGCGCGAAGAAGGGGACATGATGCAGGACGTTGCTATCGTCGGCTTCGATCCGGTAAAGCTACTGCCATTCTTTGCCGGGTTGTCGCTCTGTCTGAGAGGTTTGGAGACCTGCGCCAGCACCAAGTAGTTCAGCGCGGGAATTAAACGCCGTTTTCCACAACGTGTGCCGCCAAAATGTGAGAAGCGGTCGAACAACGGCGCTTCGGATGCGAAGGCAAAGCTTGAGGCGGCTACCCACCGCCGATGCGCATTGTCTGGGTGAAGTCCCGAGCAGCAGAGATTCTTGGTGCTGCATCGGCCCCGGCTGATTCTCAGCCGCAGCGAAGCTATCTCAACTCGCGCAACCCTTGCATTGCATCGTTCCAAACTTTCTCGAGCACTTGACACCACGCTATTCAAGACGTGGTAGTGAGTGGTCGATCGGAGTGCTGCGAGACCTTGTTTGTGCCGCCCGCCACAACCTCAACAACGTCGCCCACGGCCGCCTGACGGAACAGCTTTCCGGCGAACTCGAGCGGTACGCCGATGCAACCGTGAGTCGCTACTCCCCAGCGAACTTCGCTCCCGTGTATTGCCACTCCGTCCGTGGTGAGACGAAGCGTAAACGGCATCGGCGCATCGTAAGTGGCCGAGCGATGGTCTTCCAGTTTTGCCAAAATCGGGAATCGACCGACTGGCGTCTCGTGACGACGCGAACCGTAAAGGATTACAGCGACACCGATCTCATTTCCGCCCCGAAAGACGGAGATCAGTTGACTGTTCAAATCAACCCGTATTGCCAAAGGGCCTGGCCCGATGCCCTTGGTATTCCAGACGAAATCACCATAGCGCAAGCGTTTGCCGACATTCAGGATCGAACGTGTTCCTTTGGGCAAAAGTCCTTCCGTAGCAGCAAGGTCACTCTGCTCACTGGTTAGAAACAAGCGCGGGCCCTCTGTGTGAGAATCTCGGCTCAGCCTGGCGGGCTCGGTTACCTGTTTCGCTTCGCGAAGCCATGGCTTCTGCCCCACAATTGCGACTGCAAAGATGAGGCACAAAGAAACCAGATACTCCGCACGCATCTAGGCGGCAGCCTTGAGCTGCAGTCGCCTTTGCCGTCGCATTGACGCCCCGCACAGCGCGGCGCCTAGCAACATCAACACCCAGGTAGAGGGTTCTGGAACAGCCGGAATTTCGGCAGGCGGAATGTCGGGGAGAGCGCCACCTCCACCTCCGGCTCCACCACCGCCGCTGCCGCCTGGGCCACCACCCACCATGAAGTCTGCGCCGACGTCACCGCCACCGCCACCGCCAAACACTCCGCCTTCAGGTGAGGTTTCAGAGGGTCCAGCGCCTTTCGACAATTCAGGCAACAGAATTGCCAGAGGGGCTCGCGCGAGCAATTCTTCGGGAGTGATGAGTAGATGGTCGTCGGTTTCTGGTGGGAACACCCTTCCCGGCACGCGCTCAGTTATCTCACCTGTCGGTCCAAGCGGCGCGCCAAAGCTATGACGAGTCTTCTTTAGCTGGTTGAGCTCGCCCTTCGTTCGTTCACCTGGTGAGCGCGCACCCAATAAACCAGCGATGTTGGCGACCGAGGCTCCAAAAGCGGAATCGGAGTTTGCGAGCCAAGTGTTACCAGCCGGCAGCGAGAGCAATGCGGCGACAGCCATACTCAAGAAAAGTAGGCGCGTCGCTCGCCGAGAGATCGGCGGAATTGGCAAGCCCTTCATCATCATACCTTCCTAAGCTGATGATACTGATAACATCCGTTCTCAGCCAGCGGTATGCATTCAATGTCTCACAGAGAGACAATCACAGAGAGAGAGAGAATCACGGTTCCTCGCTGGGGCTCGAGCGGCAAGTGGCAAATGCTTGGGCCCCGAACGTTCGCTGTCGCCCACATTTCGACGTGTCCGAATGCTGACCGAAGCCGAGCTTACTCGGTTCGGCGGGAGCGATGTCGTCTTGCTGGGCCGGACGGCGTGTATAGCGCGCCTCGTCAAGGGCTGCGCGGTTCAGGTATCGCTCCGTCGTCGACAGAAACCACCGGTAAGGCCCTTCCAGACCCACTGCGGTAAGCTGGCCTGAGCGATAAGCCGCTGTGTCTACGTTAATACGGTTGTGGCTAACTTCGACCGCATCCGTTGCGCTGTGCCCGTGTACAATCACGGCTCCGTGCGATTGATCACTCGTTACAAATTCGCGACGGATCCACAGAAGATCTTCCCTACGCTGATTTTCAAGCGGAACACCAGGACGGATGCCCGCATGGCAGAAAAAATAGTTGCCTGAGCGAAAGACGAGCGGACGTGATTCGAGCCACGCAAGCATATCTGCGCCAACCGCTCGCCAAAGCACGCGTCCCCTTTTCTCTGGCGTAAGTCTCATGAACTCGGCCGCGTCCAACCCATAGCTCCTCAGGGTCGCGTCACCTCCGTTTTCCACCCAAAGGCGCTGAGCACTGGCATTGCCGTCAGCGCTGGCGAGCAGCATCTCTTCGTGGTTTCCACGCAGCACGACGATCCGACCAGAGTTCCGCAGGTGCAGGCGTTTGGCAAGCACAAGCAGCTCATGGGAGTGCGACCCGCGATCGATCAGATCGCCCAAAAGGACGATGCGTGTAGAACGTCTCCCACGCGTTGAAACGTCCGCCTCGATCTGCCTGATCAATATACGAAACAGATCTAGCCGCCCGTGCACATCACCGATCGCGTACACTCGCTCGCCATTCGCAGTCACGGGGTGGCCGCGGAGGCGGAAAAAGAGATTAGCCAATCGTGACATTCTAAGACCCACTGCTGCACCTTAGAGCGGAGCTATACAGTTCTGCTTAAGTCGGCGTAATCGGTCTTCCATTAGGACTAAACATGCGGCGGAGGAGGCGAACCGAAGGATCGATTTGATCCATCTGCAATTCCAGATATGTGCGCATGATCCGAGGTTCCGGCAACAACGGTGTGTTGGCGCGGACGGCCGTTATAGGAGCAACGCATGTATAGGAGCAACGCATGGATCGACGCACGAAGTAGCATGCAATCCGCACTGCGCACTTGAATGGTGACCGGAGCTCCGCTGACGATTTTGCTGAATACCCCTTTGTTCTTCGATTAAGACGACCCGGCCTCGGCGGCGACGGAAGAATTGGGTTGAGACGGATGTCAAACCGTACGTTTCCTACCGGTCTGGTTTGGCGAGCCGTGGGCCTCGTAAGCGAGTACGTGCGCGAGTGGGGAGCCGAAGAAGAACATTTCCTCGGCGCATGAGATTGGCTTGTGTGATTCAGTTTCGTCTCGGCTCCGGGGTCTCGACAAAAGGACAAACCAGCCCACAGGACGTCGAATCGGCTCCAAGACGTCCGATCTAGCCGCAATCGACCTTTTCCGGCCGGCTGCAATGTTCAAGATCGATGCTGTCGGTTGCTCGATAACACCTGTCATCCGAGCAGCAGCAGATACGATCGAGTCGTCCAACGGATTCTCGAAAAGGACCCCCGCACATATCACCGTCGGTCCAAACAACATGACACATGACTTGTTCGCTCGCCCACCGAAGTATGGCGGCGGTCCCCGGCTCGGGTGGTCCATCTGCTTTGATCTGCGCCCCCGTTTGAGACAGGTCCCACAACTGGCCAAGGTATTCGTCAGAAAGCGTCTGAAGGCTTGCCGCGCAAGTTACGCGAGAGCGCCGGGCGGAGCGCCGCTCGATGAGAATTGGTCCGTGATCGGGTTGGAACAAGGCCATAACATGCCTAATCCACTGGCAAGGTTAAGTTCCTACAATCGAAATTGGTGAATAACGAAGCGGGGCTAAGAAGCGGGGCTAACAAGAGGTCGCTGGCCGCATTTCCGCACATTGACGCCGATTGTGATCTGCCAGTCTTCAGCGCCCTATATGCAGGCCGCTTGCAGCCAAAGGCGCCGGCGCATGACTCAGATTTCCAAATCGCCCTTGCCGTGCGCCACCTATCGGCCGCAATCGCGCTGGCGATCCCTCAGCTAATGGGACTCCTAGTCTTGCCGACGACGTGCCCGATCACAGTCGCTGTTCCTTTCCGAATATCCCCAGATCGAGGTCGAGGTCAGCGTCGACGCCGGCTTCGCCGATATCGTCACGGCGGCGGCCCCGATCAAACCGTCGCTGCGATGTGATAGCTATGCCGCGCGACCCTGAGATGCGCATGGCGGCGGTCGCCGCGCGGTCATTTTTCAGTGAGCGAACGTCTCACGGGCCTCAGCGCAGTAGAATTGTCAGGAGCTAATCGGCGGCGGATATATCTGGGAGGCGGATTGATCTGGGATAAGATGCCAAGAATAAACCTAAAGGTCTTTGCCGACTGTGCGACTGCCCGCTTCGTTACGGCCGATCGCAGACCGCCTCCTCCCGGGGTGGCCCTCCGCGAGTAATGAAGGCAAGCGAGTAGGGCAGGTTAGGCTTAGATTGAGTCAACAGCCGACAAGGAGAAAGGCAATGTTCGGCTGGCAACCTGGTATAGGGGATCCAACTTCTCTCGGCTGGTTCACGGTGCTGGCTTATGCTGGAGCAGCCCTGCTTTGTTTTCGTTGCTATCAACTTTCACTTCCCTCGGCGTCGTGTGAAGGCATTTCGCGCGTTCGGCGGCGGTTCTGGATGGCGACAGTGTTGATACTTGTGGCGTTGGGCATCAACAAACAGCTCGATTTGCAAAGCCTTCTGACCGCCATCGGACGTACTCTCGCCAAAAACGAAGGGTGGTATGCCAGTCGGCGCTCGATGCAGTATGACTTCATCATCTGTGTAGCCTCGATCGGCGCGTTGGCCGCCGCTACTTTGATCTGCACATTTCGGAGGGCGGGCGCTTGGGTACAGCTCGCGCAGGTAGGTTTGATTATTCTATTCACCTTCGTGGTTGTCCGCGCCGCCTCATTTCACCACGTTGATGAGATGCTCAGGAGGAAGCTTTGGCTCTTCAGCCTGAATCATGTGCTTGAGCTTGGAGGCATCGCTGTAATCTCGGTCGCCGCGGTAGGCGCCGGTTTGCGAAGATAATTTTGTGCAACGAAATGCCCGGCGTGGCGTAAGAGCCAACTGCAGAAGTCAGCCCGCAGCTAAATGGGCCGCCAGCCAGATCAACCCCCACACAGCCAGGGCGAGCAAGAATGGCACCGAGAAATTGAGTTCGGGCCCGATCCGCAAATGCGTGCCTGCATGCTTCATCTGATCCGGCGCAATAGCGAATTTTTCGGGTATGCCAGGCTCAGCTCTCAAAAGTGCAGCGCTTATTGCGGCAGGGGGAACTGACGCATCGAACTGACATCCAAAGAATGGACTGTTGCTCCAGGCGATCCGCGCTCTGACTAACCCGCGTTCGGGCAGGTCAACTTCGATTTGATCGCCGATTGATAGCTCGCCAGTCTCGGCCTTGAGGAGCAGTCCTCCTTGCGAAATATCGAGTACAATCGCCGGAAGTTCTCCGGCCGTCGGGGAGTTCGTAAGAGCAGACAGGGTGAGGGAGCGGCGTTCCGAATCTCGGCGGCTTGGGCCTTCCGTAGCCGCGCTGGGCAGGGTTCCCGTGCCGCTCTCAGATTGCCGAAGAACTGCCCTCAAGTTCATCTCACGTTCCTTCGACGTGGGGCTATGAGACAGAGAGCTTAAGAAGCGGTTTACCTTAGAGACTGAAAAACCGGGGGCCGTAAGCGTTCGGTGCTTCCACGGCGCCTTGAATTGGGGCGCGCCAAGACGAGATCTGCCGAGCGAATTTACGGTTTGGCGCGGCTTCGGACAAGTCCGTTGGTCGGACAATTGCGCCACCCGCGGGTAGGCACCCGATAGACCGAGCCAGCTACCGGGCGAGCGGTTTGTTTTCAAAGTCGCCGCGGTTGCCACCCGGCTGTTCTTTCGCCATACTCCCAACGAGGTTCGGAAATAATGGAGGCTCTGTATGATTCGTAAGACGCTCGTCGCCGCTGCGGCAGTTTCGATGGCTGTCGCACCGATAGGCGCCCAAGCAGCAGAGCGTCACAGCTCGGCAACCAAGGCACCGGAGCACTTGGCGGGCACCCCGGCCCTTGGATGGTTGATTGGGCTAGCAATCGTTGCTGGCGTTATCGCGATCATCGCGAGCGATCATAACCACAGCAATACTCCAGTCAGTCCTTAACTTCTTTGCTGAAAAGTTGTTTCAATAGGGCGGCTCTTAGCCGCCCTTTTTACGGCCAAAGAGTCGAGCTTTCTTCGCTCTTACGTTCACCGGCATGCGGTTCTTCCGAGCACGGCAACTGGACACTCTTTCGGCCCAATAGCGGGCATTCTTCGGGATGGGCTGATCCTTTCCTCACTTCAGTGGTTATGACCCGTTAACAGTCCGGTATTCCTTACGCCGGACCACCAGCACAGGGCAGACAAGTGCGGCTCGGTACGATTGCTCGCAACAGTTTCGGTAGCCGATCGATCTTTCCTAACAGCACTTCTCATGCCCTTTCCGTTGTCAAGGCCTTGTGCCATGGCAGCCCATACGACGAACGGCACTGACGCATGAGCGAACTTCTCAAGATCAGACTTCCCGACGGATCGGTGCGCGAAATGCCTCCGGGCTCGACGCCGGCGGACGTCGCGGCCGCCATCGGCCCGGGTCTGGCGAAGGCGGCGCTCGCCGCCCGGGTGGACGGCGAAGTGCGCGACATCCTGCGGCCGCTCGAACGCGATTCGAGCCTTGCGCTGATCACCAGCCGCGACGAAGCCGACGCTCTCGAACTCGTGCGCCACGACTATGCCCATGTGTTGGCCGAAGCGGTTCAGGCGCTGTGGCCCGACACGCAGATCACTTTCGGCCCGGCGACCGACGACGGCTTCTATTACGACTTCGCCCCCGGCGAGCACGGCCCATTCACCGAGGAGGACCTACCGGCGATCGAGGCGAAGATGCGCGAGATCATCGCCGCCGACAAACCGCTTCGGCGGGAAGTGTGGGGCCGCAATCAGCTGATCTCCCGCTGGCAGCAGCAGGGCGAGACGTTCAAGGCCGAATGGGCCGGCGAGCTGCCGGAGAACGAGGAGCTGACGGTCTACTGGTCGGGCGAGGACTGGCTCGACATGTGCCGCGGGCCCCACCTCGCCAGCACCGGCAAGCTCGATCCGCAAGCCTTCAAGCTGACGCGCGTTTCCGGCGCGTACTGGCGCGGCGACCAGCGCAACGCGATGCTCAGCCGGATCTACGGCACGGGCTGGCTCAACAAAAAGCAGCTCGATGCCTATCTCGTGCGGCTGGAAGAAGCGGCCAAGCGCGACCACCGCAAGCTGGGCCGCGAGATGGACCTGTTCCACTTGCAGGAAGAAGCGCACGGCAGCGTCTTCTGGCACCCGAATGGCTATCTGATCTGGCGCGAACTCGAAGCGTACATGCGCCGCCGCCTCGACGCGGCCGGCTATGCCGAGGTCAAGACGCCGCAAGTGATGGATGCGCGCCAGTGGGAAAAATCCGGCCACTGGGGCAAGTACCGCGAGAACATGTTCGTCATCCCCGACGAGGTGCCCAATACCGAGGACGAGGGGCCGCTGGTCTCCGACGCCGCCGAATGGATGGCCTTAAAGCCGATGAACTGCCCGGCGCACGTGCTCATCTTCAAACAGGGCATCACCAGCTATCGAGACCTGCCGATCCGCATGGCCGAGATGGGCTGCTGCCACCGAAACGAACCGCACGGCGCGCTGCACGGGCTGATGCGCGTGCGCCAGTTTACCCAGGACGACGCGCACATCTTCTGCACCGAGAGCCAAGTGGTCGACGAAGTGCGCCGGTTCTGCGAGCTGGCCGACCGCATCTATCGCGACATGGGCTTCGAGCGTTACGGCGTGAAGCTGGCGCTGCGGCCCGAACAGCGCTTCGGCAGCGACGAGATCTGGGACAGGGCCGAAGCCGAGTTGCGCGATGCGGTCGAGCGCGCCGGCATGGCGAACGACGATTTCGGCTGGGAAGAACTGCCCGGCGAAGGCGCGTTCTATGCCCCGAAGCTCGAATGGCACCTGACCGACGCGATCGGCCGCACCTGGCAGGTCGGCACAATCCAGTCGGATCGCGTGCTGCCCGAGAGACTCGACGCCAGCTATGTCGGCGAAGACGGCGAGCGGCACCGGCCGGTAATGCTCCATCGGGCGATCTTCGGCAGCTACGAGCGCTTCATCGGCATTCTGATAGAGCACTACGCCGGCAAGTTGCCGCTGTGGCTGGCGCCGGTGCAGGCGGTGGTGGCGACGATCGTCTCCGACGCCGACGATTACGCCAACGAGGTGCTGGCCAAGCTGCGGGCTGTGGGGCTGCGTGCGGACGCCGACCTCAGAAATGAAAAGATCAACTACAAGGTGCGCGAGCACTCGCTGGCCAAAGTCCCGCACCTGCTGGTGGTCGGCAAGCGCGAGGCCGAGGAAGGCACTGTCGCGCTGCGCACGCTCGGCGAGCAGCAGCAGAAGGTGCTGAGCGTCGATGAGGCGATTGCCTGGCTCAAGGTCGAAGCGACCCCGCCCGACTTGCGCTGATCAGAACGGCAGGGCTTGCCGGGCGGCGATCAGCGCCAGGGCGCAGCCGGCGACCACGATCATGCGCGCGGCATCGGCCGGGTTGACCGTGAATTGCCGGGCGTAGGCGATGGCGCGGATCATGGCGGATAGTCTCTGCCGAAATCGCTAACGGAGTGCTAACGCGGCCCCTTCGGCACATGCTGACTGGCGCAGTGGAAGCTGCCGCCGCCGGTGAGCACGGCATCGGCGGGCAGGCCGATCGTGGCCCGGTCGGGAAACAGCTCGCCGATCGCGGCCACGCCGTCGGCGTCGTGGACCGTGCCATAGGTCGGCACCACGACGATGCCGTTGCAGATGGCAAAGTTCATGTAACTCGCCGGCTCCACGAGGTCGGCCGTTTCGATGCGGCCGGGTGACGGGACGTCGCGGACGATCAGACCGAAGCCTCGCGCGCGCGCGCGGGCGTCTTCATAACCGGCGGCGTTGGGATCGTCGGGGCCGGTCGGCAGCGGGAGCGCCAGCTCGCCGGGAGCGACGAAGCGGGCGAGATTGTCGACGTGCCCGTCGGTGTGGTCGCAGGCAAGCCCCTCCCCCAGCCACAGCACGTCGCGCAAACCCAGTTCGCTGCGCAGCCGGTCTTCGATCTGCGCCCGCGACAGCTGCGGATTGCGGTTCGGGTTGAGCAGGCACTGCTCGGTGGTGACCACCAGCCCGGCGCCGTCGGTATCGATCGCCCCGCCTTCGAGGACCCACTCGGACTGAACGAGCGGCAGCCCGGCCGCTTCGGCCAGCGAGGCGCCGACCTCCTGGTCCCCTTCCATGTCGTCGTACTTGCCGCCCCAGCCGTTGAAGCGGAATTTTCGCGCGTGTCTCCGTCCGCCGGCATCGAACAGCACCAGCGGGCCGGTGTCGCGCAGCCAGATGTCGCCATACGGATGCCGCTCAAACAGCACCGATGCGCTGACCAATTCCCGCGCCCGGGTCTCGTTCGCCGCATCGTGCACCACCAGCCGCACCTGTTGCCCGGTTTCGGCGACGGCGTTGGCGTAAGCGGCGATCTGCTCCTGCGCCGGAAGGAGCGCCTCTTCCCACAAGGAATGGTCGTGAGGAAAGGCTATCCAGATCCACTCCTGCTCGGCGAACTCGGGCGGCATCGGCGGCGGGGCAGTCATTGGGCTCGATATCCTTGGGGTAAGCATGGCTGCCTTGGCAAAGTCGCCGCCGCGCCACAAGCGCCCCTTGCCCTCCTCCCGTCGGCCATGCAGGTGAGAGGCGATGGCCGACCTCTCACAATCCGACTGGACCGGCGCGCTGGCGCGGGCGCGGGCGCATGCGCCATTCCTTGCGCTCGGGCTCGATCGCCAGCCGGAACTCGCGGCGCTGCTGGCCGAAGGCCGGGGAGACGAGGCGCTGGTCCATGCCCGTGGGCTCGGCGAAGCCGAGAACGTCGGCACCGGCCTGCGCTGCGAGCGCTGGGGCCTGGCGGTGGTCTTGGCGATCGGCGACCTCGCCGGCGCCTTCCCGCTCAGCCTCGTGATGCACGAACTGAGCGACTTTGCCGACCGCGCCCTCGATGCGGCCATCGCCGAAGCGATCCGGCGGCGGGTGGCCGATGCCGAGCCGGCCGGGTTCACCGCGCTGGCGCTCGGCAAGCATGGCGCGCGCGAGCTCAACTACAGCTCCGACATCGATCCAATCCTGCTGTACGATCCCGCCCGCCTGCCCCGGCGCGGGCGAGACGACGCGGGCGAGGCGGCCCAGCGCTATGCCCGCTCCATCCTCGGCACGTTGAGCGATCAGACCGAGGATGGGTACGTGTTCCGAGTTCGACCTGCGGCTGCGGCCCGCATCCGAGGTGAGTCCACTGGCGATCTCGTTCGACGCCGCGCTGACGCATTACGAAAGCTCGGCCATCGCCTGGGAGCGAGCCGCGTTCATCCGCGCGCGAGCCGCCGCTGGCGACGTGGCTGCGGGCGAAGCCTTCCTCAAGAACATCGCGCCGTTCGTCTGGCGCCGCAGCCTCGACTTCACGGCACTCGAGGAAATCCGCCGGCTCACCGCCCGCATCCGCGAGCATCACGGCCGACCGCGCGAACCAGGACCCGGGTTCGACCTCAAGCGCGGCCGCGGCGGCATCCGCGAGATCGAGTTCTTCGCCCAGGTCCAGCAGCTGATCCACGGCGGCCGCGACCCGGCGCTGCGGGTGCGCGGCACGCGGGCGGCACTCGAGGCGCTGGCGCAGGCCGGGATCGTCTCGCGCGACGATGCCGCCTTGCTCGGCGCGAGCTACGATCGGCTGAGGACGATCGAGCACCGCCTGCAGATGGTCGGCGACCGCCAGACTCATGCGCTGCCCGGTGATCCGGCCGCGATCGACAATGTCGCGCGGCTGGATGGCTTGGCGGACGGTAACGCCCTGGTCGACGAACTGCGCGCCCTCACTGCGCAGGTGGCGGTACGGTACGATGCGCTCCTCGCCGGCTCCGAGGATCGGCCGCCACAGACGACACCAGCGCGCGACAGTGCCGCCGTCGCGCGCATCGCCGCACGAATCGACGGGTGGCGCGATACCCTTCGCACGCTGCGCAGCGCCGAAGCCCGCGCTGCCCTGGCGGCGCTGCGGCCGGTGCTCGTCGAAGCGCTCGCCGGTGCCCCGGAACCCGACCGGGCGATGACGCGGCTCGAAACCATCCTCGAAAACGTTCCCACCGCGATCAACCTGTTCCGCCTGTTCGAAGCCCGCCCCGGCCTGCTCGATCAGGTCCTGCGCGTGGTCACCCTCGCTGAGCCGCTGGCGGAGGCACTCGGGCGGCGTCCCGAGTGGCTCGACGGCATGATCGATGCCCGGGCGCTCGACCTCCCCGGCCCCGTTCGCCAACTCGCCGCGCAGATGCGCCAGGCTTCGCCCGATTACGAGCGGCGGCTCGACCGCATTCGCGAAATCGTCGGCGAGCAACGTTTCGCGCTCGGCGTCCAGTTGGTCGAGGCGCGGCACGATCCGCTCGCAATCGGCGCCGGGCTCGCGCGGGTGGCCGAGGCCGCGCTGGACACCGGCGCGGCGGCGGCGATCGAGGAATTCGAAGCCGTCCACGGCCGCGTTCCACAAAGCGACCTGCTCGTGCTCGGCCTCGGCCGGCTCGGCGGCGGTGTTCTCACCCACGCCTCGGACCTCGATGTGATCTACCTTTTCACCGGAGAGATCGGCGTCGAGTCCGACGGCCAGCGGCCGCTCACGGCTTCGCTCTATTACAATCGGCTGGCGCAGCGGGTGACCGCCGCCTTGAGCGTGCCCACCGCCGCCGGCGCGCTTTACGAGGTGGACACCCGCCTTCGGCCGCAAGGCACCCAGGGACCGCTCGCCGTCAGCCTCGAGAGCTTTGCCCGCTATCAGCGCGAGGACGCCTGGACCTGGGAGCACATGGCGCTGGCTCGTGCGCGGCCGCTGTTCGGCCCGGCCGAAGCCCGCGCCAACCTACAGCGGATCATCGACGAGGTCCTGCGGCAGAAGCGGAATCCCGGCAATCTGCGCGCCGACGTGCTCAAGATGCGCGGCGAGATCGCCGCCAACAAGGCGCCGGCCGGGCCGCTCGACGCCAAGCTCCAGCGGGGCGGGCTGATCGACTGCGAATTCATCATCCATTACCTGCAATTGCGCGAACGGATCGGCTTAAGCCCGGACCTCGGCGTCGCCATCGGCGAACTTACCGAGGCCGAGTTCCTCCCGCCCGGGTTCGGCGCGCAGCACGACTTGTTGACCCGCCTGCTGATCGCGGCGCGGCTGCTGGCCCCCGATGGCCAGCCGCCTCCCGAGCGGGCGGCAGCGGTGCTGGCAAACGCTTGCGGCGCGCCCGATTTCGCCACGCTCTTGCGCCAGGTGGAGGAAGCGCGGCATGGCGTCGCCGAAGCTTGGGCCGACACGTTCGGCGAAACCCTGGAGGAGCCCGCATGACCGACCGTCCCGACGTCGGCGACACGATTCTCGATGTCGCGTTGGAAACCCCGGACGGCGGCACCGTCAAACCCTCGGATTTCCGCGGCCGCAAGCTGGTGCTGTTCTTCTATCCCAAGGACGATACCCCCGGCTGCACGACCGAGAACAAGGACTTCTCCGCGCTCGCCGGCGAGTTCGACAAGACCGGCGTGGCGTTGCTCGGGGTCAGCAAGGATCCGCCGAAGAAGCATCAGAAGTTCGCCGCTAAGCACGATCTGGTGGCACCGCTGGCGTCGGATGCGGCGGAGAACGGCCTTGCCGATGCGCTCGGCATCTGGCGTGAGAAGAGCCTGTACGGCCGCACTTACATGGGCATGGAGCGCACGACTTATCTGGTCGACGCCGCCGGCAAGATCGCCCGCGTGTGGCGCAAGGTGAAGGTCAAAGGCCACGCCGAAGAGGTGCTCGCCGCCGCCAGAGCGCTTTGATGGAAAGCGTTTCCGGTGCCATTCGGAAGGGGCTGCTGACGGGCGAGCCGCGCGCGAAACTCATGGTAGCACGGCGGGTAGCTCGCGAGTGGCGGCTGGGCCGATTGGCGTGGCGCTTCGATGCGCCGATGCCCGAACGGCCCGCCTGGCCGGCCGCGCTCGAGCTGCTGCCGCCGAACCGCATGCCCAAGCGCGGCCGCGGATCGCTCAGGAACCGCATCGCTCTGTGGCACGCGCTCGCGCATATCGAATTCGTCGCCATCGACCTCGCGCTCGACATGGCCGGCCGCTTCGGCGCGGAGTTGGGCGAGCCGTTCGTGGCCGATTTCCTTTCAGTCGCCGCCGACGAAGCGATGCATTTCGCGCTGATCGAGCGGAAGCTTGCGGCGCTCGGATCCTCCTATGGCGCCTTGCCCGTACACGATGGCCTATGGGAGGCGGCGCACAAGACACGGCACGACGTCGCCGCGCGGCTGGCGATCGTGCCGATGGTGCTCGAGGCTCGCGGGCTCGACGTCACTCCGGCGACGCTCGAACGCGTGCGTAGCGCAGGCGACGAATCAGGGTCGCGCATTCTCGAACGAATCCTTGACGACGAGATTCGCCACGTGGCCGTCGGCGCCAAGTACTTCCACCAGGCGTGCTCAATGCGCGACGAGGCGCCGCGGCAAATCTGGCTCCGTATGGTGAACACGCGCTTTCGAGGGGCTCTCAAGCCGCCATTCAACGACTCGGCGCGCCGCGCAGCCGGTTTGTCGCGCAGTTGGTACGCTGCTGTTGCCTAGTTAACGAATCCCCGGATACCACCCAACCACCGAGACGGGCGGGGGGTTCCGACCATCTCGCGAAAAAAAATCGAGGCTTTGCCGCCTCTTGGGGATTTGCGGGCTTTTGCCCCGCAAATTGGGACGTGGAACGGGAATTTTGGTCGCATGATTTTGAACCGGGCTCTTCGCGCTGCTGCAGGCCTTGCCATCGCCACGGGCGCCATTGCCGCCCATCCTGCAATCGCCAAGGACGCTCCGGCGACCACCACCGCGGCCACCACGCAGCTGTCCGGCGCCATCAAGGGCGACGTGGTTGGTCCGCTGGGCCAGGGCGATAAGGAATTCACGCAGCTGTTCGCCAGTTGGAAGCAGCTCGACCCGCCGAACAGCGGCATCACCGGAACGCTGCGCCAAGCCGTGTCGGTGCCCTCGCGCGCTCCGGTGCAGAATTTCCGCATCTCCAGCCCCTTCGGCGAGCGCGAGCATCCGATCCTCGGCGGCATCCGCATGCACGAGGGCGTCGACCTCGCGGTTCCCACGGGTACGCCGATCTATGCGCCCGCCGACGGCGTGGTCGAGATGGCCCGGCGGTTCGGCAGCTACGGCAATTTCATCAAGATCGAGCACGGCGGCGAGATGGAAACCCGTTACGGCCATTTGTCGGCGTTCAACGTCACCGAAGGCGAGCACGTCCACAAGGGCGAGGTGATCGGCTACGTCGGCGCGACCGGCCGCGCGACCGGGCCGCACCTGCACTACGAAGTGCGGATCGACGGCGACGCGGTCAATCCGATGCCGTATCTCTCGCTCGGCAACGTGGCGGTTCAGGTCGATCCCAACGGCGCCAGCGACGACGACTGAGATTTTCGGCATGGGCGGGAAGAAGGCGGCGGGTGATCCCGTCGCCTTCTTCGTTTGGGGTCCGCGCTAGCCGCGGAGAAGCCGCTCGGCGATCGCACGGACATCGGCGCCCATGTCGGACCGTTCGAGGGCGAGCGCCAAGGTCGCTTCGACGAAACCGGTCTTGCTGCCGCAATCGAACCGGCGGCCGTCGAAGGTGACAGCGTGGAACGGCTGGGTGCCGATCATCCGGGCCATCGCATCGGTCAGCTGGATCTCGCCGCCGGCGCCCTTCTCCTGCCCTTCGAGCGTACGCATCACTTCCGGCTGGAGGATGTAGCGGCCGGAAACGATCTTGGTCGAGGGCGCCTGCTCCACCGCAGGCTTCTCGACCAAGCCTCTGACCTCGGTCAGGTGACCGCGGCTTTCCCCCGGATCGATGACGCCGTAGCTGGAGACCTCGTCGCGCGGGATGTCGAGCACGCTGATCAGGTTGCCGCCGACCTCTTCATAGGCTTCGACCATCTGCGCCATGCAGCCCGGCGTGCCGACCATCAGCTCGTCGGGCAGCAGGATGGCGAACGGCTCGTCGCCGACGATCGCGCGGGCGCACCAGATGGCATGGCCGAGCCCGAGCGGAACCTGCTGGCGGACGGCGATTAGATCGCCCGGCTTGATACGGGTCGGCTCGAGCACCGAGAGGTCCTTGCCGCGCTCCTCCATCGTCGTCTGCAGTTCGAAAGCGATGTCGAAATGCTCGACGATCGCCGTCTTGCCGCGGCCGGTGACGAAGATCATCTGCTCGATCCCCGCCTCGCGCGCTTCGTCGACCGCGTACTGGATCAGCGGGCGATCGACGATCGGCAACAGTTCCTTGGGTATGGCCTTGGTCGCCGGCAGGAAGCGCGTGCCCAGCCCGGCGACGGGAAACACGGCCTTGCGGATCGGTTTGCGGGGGCTGCTGCTCATCAGGCGGCGATATCGGTGGCGTAAGCCGTCGCGTCAACCGCGGTGGCGCGGTGAGATTTGCCGCCGATCGAGCGGACCCTTCCGCCGCGCCGGGCGTTTCATCGGGCAAGATCGAAAGGAATTCGCGATGGCACTGCTCAAGCTCGCCGCGCTCGGGGCGCTCGGCTATGTCGGCTACAAATACTACCAGCACCAGAAATCGGAATCCCCGCCGGCCTTCGCCAGCGGCCAGGCAGGCGGGGAGAACTTCTCGAAGGTGCGCGATTCGGGCCCGGCAGCGATGGCCGACAAGCCGCGGCGCCAATGGGACAAGGCGGACGAGGAAAGCGACGAAAGCTTCCCCGCCTCGGACTCGCCGGGCAATTACTGAACCGGCGCGTTCGCCGCCAACCACAGGCGAATTGCGCCGGCGAGCCCGGGCGGACGTTCGGCGCCGATCCGCTCCTCGTCGATCCGCGCGACCAGCGCGTTGAGCGGCACGCCCTCGCGCTCGGCGGACCGGCGCAGCATGTCCCAGAACAGCGGCTCGAGGCTGACCGAGGTCTTGTGTCCGGCGATCTCCACCGAGCGCTTGACCGGCGGATGATACGGCACTTCGCTCAACGGTCGGGCCCGAGCATCTTTTCCGGCCGCACGATCCGGTCGTAGTCTTCCGCGCTGACCGCACCGCTGGCGATCGCCGCCTCGCGCAGCGTGATACCGCGCTCGTGCGCGGTCTTGGCGATCTTCGCCGCCTGGTCGTAGCCGATCGTCGGCGCCAGCGCGGTGACCAGCATCAGCGAGCGCTCGACCCCGACGCCGATGTTGTCCTCGCGCGGCTCGAGCCCCTTCAACAGGTGCTCGGTGAAGCTTTCCACCGCGTCCGCCAGCAGCCGCACCGACTGCAGGAAGTCGAACGCCATCGCGGGACGATAGGTGTTGAGCTCGAACTGGCCCTGGCTGTCGGCGAACTGGATTGTCGTCTGGTTGCCTAACACCTGGGCGCAGACCTGGGTCAACGCTTCGCATTGGGTCGGGTTGACCTTGCCGGGCATGATCGACGAGCCCGGCTCGTTGGCCGGCAGCGCCAGCTCGCCGAGCCCGGAGCGGGGGCCCGAGCCGAGCAGGCGGATGTCGCCCGCGATCTTGTGCAGCGCGCTCGCCAGCGTCGCCAGCGCGCCGTGGGCGAACAGCAGCGCGTCGTTCGCCGCCAGTGCCTCAAACTTGTTGGGCGCGCTGGTGAACGGCAGGCCGGTGGCGGCGGCGATCTCCTGCGCCACCATGTCGGCGAAGCGCTTGGGGGCGTTGAGTCCGGTGCCGACCGCTGTGCCGCCCTGCGCCAACCGATAAAGACCGGGCAGCGCCAGCCCGATCCGCTCGATCGCCGCCTCGATCTGGCGGGCGTAGCCCGAGAACTCCTGCCCCAGCGTCAGCGGCGTCGCATCCTGGGTGTGCGTGCGACCGATCTTGACGATCGCGTCCCATGCCTGCGCCTTCGCCGCCAGGTCGGCATGCATCGCCTCGAGCGCCGGCATGAGCTTGCCGGTGAGCTCGCGCGCGGCAGCGACGTGCATGGCGCTGGGAAAGGTGTCGTTCGACGACTGGCTCATGTTGACGTGATCGTTCGGGTGCACCGGGCTCTTCGCGCCGAGCTGCCCGCCGAGCGCGAGGTTGGCGCGGTTGGCGATCACCTCGTTGGCGTTCATGTTCGACTGGGTGCCCGAGCCGGTCTGCCACACGACCAGCGGGAACTCGGCGTCGAGCTTTCCCTCGGCGACCTCGCCCGCGGCGCCTTCGATCGCCTCGGCCAGCTTGCCGTCGAGCAGCCCGAGCTTGCGATTGGTCCGCGCCGCGGCGCCCTTGATCACGCCGAGCGCGTGGATCAGTGGCAGCGGCATCCGCTCGCCGCCGATGCGGAAATTTTCGAGGCTGCGCTGCGTCTGCGCGCCCCATAGCCGATCGGCGGGGACGGCGATTTCGCCCATGCTGTCGGACTCTATGCGCGTTTCGTTCACGAGTTCGGCCCCTGCCAAAGCGCCGCGAAGTTGACATACGCCACACGGTTCAGGGCGAAATGGCGCCGAATGTGTCACTTTGCCCTCGAAAGTGTCGCCTTGTGGGCTGGAATCGTCGCCTTTCCTGCCAGAAATGTCACCTTTTGACCCGAAGTGTCACTTTCGAAGGGCCGAACGGCGCGGCAAACTCGCGGGTTGCGACCAGAGGTGCGCGCACAGGGCATGACCTAGCGGTGGCACAGGGTGCCCGTTGTAGGAAAGTTGTTTTTTGCACAGGGCTGGCTGAACCGGCGACCACCTTCGGCGCCGGCGGATAAATTCCTTATCCGCCGGCCACCGTCAGTACATATGCTGGCCGCCGTTGATGCTCATCGTCGAGCCGGTGACGAAGCCGGCGTCCTCCGAGCACAGGAAGGCGACGCCGCGGGCGATCTCCTCGGCGTGGCCGAGACGGCCGACGGGAATGCGGGCGACGATCTTCTCAAGCACGGGCTCGGGCACCGCGGCGACCATCTCGGTGTCGATATAGCCGGGGGCGATGGCGTTGACTGTTATGCCGAAGCGCGCGCCTTCCTGGGCCAGCGCCTTGGTGAAGCCGTGGATGCCGCTCTTGGCCGCGGCGTAGTTGACTTGGCCGTATTGCCCGGCCTGGCCGTTGATCGAACCGATATTGACGATCCGGCCCCAGCCGCGCTCCTTCATCCCGGCAAAGCATCCCTTGGCCATGTTGAAGCAGCCGCCGAGATTAATCCGCATCACCTCATACCAGTCCTCGAAGCCCATCTTGAGCAGCGTGGCATCGCGGGTGATGCCGGCGTTGTTGACCAGCACCTCGACCGGGCCGACCTCGCTTGCGACCCTGGCGCAGCCGTCGAGGCACGCCTGGTGATCGCCGACATCCCACTTGTAGGCCGCCATGCCGGTTTCGACGGTGAAGGCGCGCGCCTTTTCCTCGTTGCCGGCATAATTGGCGACGACGGTCAGTCCGTCGGCCTTGAGCGCTTCGCAGATGGCGCGGCCGATTCCGCGGGTGCCGCCGGTGACGATCGCGACGCGTGCCATGGATTCTCCTTCGGGCTAACGATGGCGGGAGAATAGAAGCCATCGACACAAAGAAAAACCCCGCCGCGGCGGGGTTTCCGGTGCGCCATGGGCGCCAGGCTCAGAAGCGGAACTGGGTGCCGAC
The DNA here is from genome assembly GCA_963811255.1 of uncultured Alphaproteobacteria bacterium. GTDB lineage: Bacteria > Pseudomonadota > Alphaproteobacteria > Sphingomonadales > Sphingomonadaceae > Croceibacterium_B. The sequence goes on from CAWEQI010000001.1 coordinate 280,480, forward strand.
GTAGACCGCCTGACTGTCCTGCTGACCCCGTTCGTGCATCGTCGTCAGACGGTCGTGCTGCTGCGAATAGCGCAAGCCCGCCGTCACATCGAGGTTGCGGGTGAGCCGATAGCTCTCGGCGACATCGACCGACTGTTCGCCCAGCGCGTCCTGCGTGCGCGGCGCGCTGCCGAGCTTCTCCTGATGCTGGAGCGCGATCCGGCCGGTCAGGCGGCTCGGCTCATCCTGCGGAGCCGGAGTAGGGCGATAGCTGGAAAGGTCCGGAATCGGCGCATCCGACAGCTGCTTCGAGAGCACTGACGGCTTGGCCAAATCGGCGAAACCCTGATAGCCGTGCTTCAGGCCGAGGTTGTAGCGCACCGGCGCAAGCCTCAGCGGGCTCCCGGCGGACATCTGGTCCTGCGCCGCAGCGATCGCCGAGCGGACCTCGATCGCGTGCGCCGCCTCCTCGTCGACCCGCACCGCCACGGTGGCTGCCCGTTCGCCGTGCCCGGCCGCGCCGGCCGGCGTGAAGCGCATCAGGTGGGCCGAGGCGTTCGCATGCCCGGCGACGATCCGGGCCAGCCGAGGATCGGCCGACGCGGGGGTGAAGGGAAAATCGCCGACGTTATCCAGATGAGAATCGCTATCGCCCAGGGCTTCGATCGCGAGAGCGGCCGTCGGTATGCCCCCGAGCACCAGCGCGACAGCCGCGACGGACGCGGTGAGCCCGCCCCGTTTGCCGCAGTTCCGCCGATGCCCCATGACGCGTAACGCCCCTTCCTAGCGATAGCCTCATCCGCTTGACGCTTGCGGCCCTTAACAGTTCCTGACCGAATCGGGCAACTCGGCAAGCGGCACACGGATGGAATTCCACGATAGGCATGGCCCCGCACCACGCCTAGGATTGAATCGCGTGCGAGAGGTTGTTTTTTCATTGTGTTGCACGCGTCCCACAGAATCCGGATCCGGGTTAAGCCGGCATTCACCCCCGCGACCGCCATTCACGCGCCGGCTCGGGGGTTGCCGACGCGCCACCTTGTCGCGCGCGGCCGGCAGGCTATAGAGGCGCTCACGGGCCGATGTACGGCCCGGCAGGACAGGACTGAGAATGGCATTTCCGACGACCTTCAACGCCGCTTTTCGCGCTTCGGCCCAAAAACCGGCACTGCGCCCGGCCATCGGAATTGCCCTGGTTGCCACGCTCGGCATGGCGCTCGGCGGATGCGCCCACCACCGCAGCAACCGCGCGGCCGAAGTCGCCTCGGCTTCGGTCACCTCGATCGGCGTCAATTCGTACCTCTGGCGCGCCGCGCTGGAGACGCTGTCGTTCATGCCGCTGACCCAGGCCGACAGTGCGGGCGGGGTGATCGTCACCGACTGGTACTCCAACCCCAACAACCCCAACGAGCGGATGAAGGTCTCGGTCACGATCCTGACGCAGGACTTGCGCGCCGACGGGCTGCGCGTGGCGGCCAGCCGCGAGGTGCTGCAGAACGGCGCCTGGGTGGCCGCTCCGGTGCAGGCGGCGACGGTGGACAAGCTCGAGGACATCATCCTCACCAAGGCGCGCGACCTCAGGCGTTCCGACGTCGGCTGATTTGCCTTAGGGCCGCCGCATGAGTGACAGTCGATTCGATCCGTCCGAAACAGACGGGCGCTGGCAACGCGCGTGGGACGAAGCGCAATGCTTCCGCGCCGACGACGCAAGCCCCAAGCCGCGCAGCTATGTCCTGGAGATGTTCCCCTACCCTTCGGGGCGGATCCACATCGGCCATGTGCGCAATTACACGATGGGCGACGTACTGGCGCGCTACAAGCGGATGACCGGCCACGAAGTGCTACACCCGATGGGCTGGGACGCGTTCGGCATGCCGGCCGAGAACGCGGCGATCGAGAAGCGCGTGCACCCGGGCACTTGGACCCATCAGAACATCGCCAACATGAAGGCGCAGCTCAAGCGGCTCGGGTTCGCGCTCGACTGGAGCCGCGAGTTCGCCACCTGCGAGCCGGGGTATTATGGCCACGAGCAGGCGCTGTTTCTCGACCTGTACGAAGCCGGGCTGGTCTATCGCAAGGAAAGCGCGGTCAACTGGGACCCGGTCGACCAGACGGTGCTGGCCAACGAGCAGGTGATCGACGGCAAGGGCTGGCGCTCGGGCGCGCCGGTCGAGAAGCGCAAGCTGAGCCAATGGTTCCTCAAGATCACCGACTTTGCCGAGGAGCTGCTCGACGGGCTCGACGCGCTGCAGGACTGGCCCGAGAAGGTCCGGCTGATGCAGGAGAACTGGATCGGCAAGAGCACCGGGCTGCAGTTTTCTTTCGCGTTGTCGGACGGTGGCTCGGTCGAGGTCTATTCGACGCGGCCGGATACGATCTTCGGCGCCAGCTTCGTCGCCGTGGCGCCGGACCATCCGATCGCGCTGGCGGCGGCCGAAAAGGATGCCGAGGCTGCCGCTTTCATCGAACTGTGCAAGCAGGGCGGGACGACCGCCGCCGAACTGGAGACGGCGGAGAAGCTCGGCTACGACATTGGGATTACAGCGGTCCATCCGTTCACCCGGGCCGCGCTGCCGGTCTACATCGCCAACTTCGTGCTGATGGAATACGGCACCGGCGCCATCATGGCGTGTGCCTGGCCACGACCAGCGAGACTTCGATTTCGCTCGCAAATACGGCCTGCCAATCATCCGCTTCAAGATCACCCAGATTGGGCTGAAGTTGATGCGGCTCGGGGTTTCTTGCTTGAAGACTCAGGAGAAGAGCTCTCAATCTACTGGGATTTGAACGAACGGGCCTTTCTCGATCGTGTGGACGATGCAGAAGGTTATCTCTATCGCGACCCAAATATGATCGCGCTGCTCAGAGATGAGTGCGGAAGCGGCGGGCGCGCAACTATCCATGATGCCATTTCTGAAGTAATCGCTCGCGCCGAGGCCGGCGGCTGGGGTGAAGGCAAGACCGTCTGGCGGCTGCGCGACTGGGGCGTCTCGCGCCAGCGCTACTGGGGCACGCCGATTCCGTTCATCCATTGCGACGGCTGCGGCGTGGTGCCGGTGCCCAAGGACCAGCTGCCGGTCACGCTCCCCGACGACGTCGACATCTCGCAGCCGGGCAACCCGCTGGTGCGCCATCCCACCTGGAAGCACCTCCCCTGCCCCCAGTGCGGCGGAGCGGCGACGCGCGAGACCGACACGCTCGACACCTTCGTCGACAGCTCGTGGTATTTCCTGCGCTTCGCCAGCCAGCCGGCCGACAAGCCGTTCGACCCCGAGGTGGTGGCGAAATGGCTACCGGTCGACCAGTACATCGGCGGCATCGAGCACGCGATCCTGCATTTGCTTTACGCCCGTTTCTGGACCCGCGCCCTCGCCCGCATCGGCAAGCTGGAGTTGACCGAGCCGTTCGCCAGCCTGTTCACCCAGGGGATGGTGACGCACGAGACCTATTCGCGCGAGGAAAGCGGGCGCGAGGTGTTCTACAGCCCCGGCGAAGTGATCCGCCTGGCCGACGGCGCGACGCTGAAGGACGGCAGCCCGCTGACCATCGGCCGCGTGGTGAAGATGTCCAAGTCGAAGAAGAACACCGTCGATCCGGACGAGATCGTGGAGCGCTACGGCGCCGATGCGGTGCGCTGGTTCATGCTGTCCGACAGCCCGCCCGAGCGCGACCTGCCGTGGTCGGAGGCCGGGATCGAGGGCTGCTGGCGCTTCGTCCAGCGGCTGTGGCGGCTGTTCGGACAATTCGATGGTGCGGCGAGCGGCGAGGACCAGGCGCTCAGGCGCAAGACACACCAGACGATCGCCGCGGTCGGCGAGGACATCGAGGCGCTCGCCTTCAACAAAGCCGTCGCGCGGATTTACGAACTGACCAGCGCAATCGAGAAGGCGGCGCCGTCGTCCGATCGCGACGAGGCGATCCGCACGATCCTGCTGCTCGCGGCGCCGATGATGCCGCACCTGGCCGAGGAAGGCTGGGCGACGCTCGGCGGCGACGGGTTGATAGCCGGCGCGGCGTGGCCCGAGGCCGATCCGGCGCTGCTGGTCGAGGACGAAGTGACCATCGCCGTGCAGCACAGGGGCAAGCTGCGCGATACGCTGACAGCGCCGAAAGGCGCTCCGAAAGAGCAGCTCGAGGCGCTTGCACTGGCGAGCGAGAAGGTCCAGCGTTCGCTCGACGGAGCTGAAGTGCGCAAGGTGATCGTCGTGCCCGACCGGCTGGTCAACATCGTCACGTGAGGCGGCCAAAGTCATCTTGGGCGTTCGCGCTCTCGTCGCTGCTGGCGCTGTCCGGTTGCGGCCTTCACCCGATGTACGCCGGCGGCGGCGGGGGGCCGGTGGCGCGGAGCCTGGCCGCGGTCGAGGTCGCGCCGATCCAGGGCAAGGCCGGATGGCTGATGCGCAACGACCTCAACGACCGGCTGGGACAGTCCGGGCACCACAGCGCCGCGCGTTACCGGCTCGATGTGCTGCTCGACGACAAACTCGAAGGCCTCGGCCTGATCAGCGACGACACCGTCGGCCGCGAGCGGCGGACTCTGCGCGCGCGCTATCAGCTGGTCGACCTCGCCAGCGGCAATATCCTGCTCGACGCCACCGCCGGCTCCGACGCCGGGATCGACGTCGTCTCGAGCGAGTACGCGACGATCGCCGCCGAGAATACCGCGCTTGAGAACCTGTCGAAGGAAGTCTCCGACCAGATTGTCGCGCGACTGGCGCTCACCCTGCGCGCGCAGTCGTGAAGGTCACGCAGAAGGACTTTCGCCAGAACGCCCAGCGTGCCGCTCGCGACTGCCGCGTATTCTTCTTCTGCGGTCCCGACGAGGCCGGCGCTTCGGCGGCCGCCGAAGCGATCAGAGGCCTCCTGCCCGACGCAGGGGAGCGGATCGATCTGGCCGGCGGGGATCTGCGCCGCGATCCGGCCCGGCTCGGCGACGAGGCGCGCAGCGGCTCCCTGTTCGGCGACGCACGGCACATCCACGTCCGCGCCGCGGGCGACGAAGCGCACGACGCCGTAAGCGCCCTGCTCGACACGATCGACGCCGGCGAAGCCAGCGGCGCCTGTCCGGTGCTGATTGTCGCCACTTCCGCGAGCGACAAGTCGCGCACCGCCAAGTTGCTGGAGAAGCGCGGCGATACACTGGTGGCGATGTTCTATCCGCCCGATCTCAGGGATGTTGCCCGCGAGGTCGGGCGAATGGCTGACGCCGCCGGTCTCAAGATGACGCCGGACTTGCACGAACGCATTGCCCGCGCGTCCGGGCTCGACTTGCGCCTGGCACAATCCGAGGTCGAGAAGCTGGCGCTGTACTGCGATGCTTCAGTGCAGGCGCCGCGCCCGATTCGTCCGAACGACCTCGACGCAATCGGTGCGGCGACCGAGGAAGAGGGCTTCATGCCGCTGGTCAACGCGGTGTTGTCGGGCAATTCGCGACGCATGCCGGACGAGCTGAGGCGAATGCGCGAGCTCTCGCTCAACCCCGTGGGCGTGCTGCTGGCGTTCGAGCGGCGCGCGGCCCAACTGGCTCAACTGGCCGCTCGCCTGAGCCATCGCGGACGGCTGGACGATTTCATCGAAAGCGAGAGGCGGGCGCGGCAAATCTTCTGGCGCGATGCCGCCGATCTCAAGACCCAGCTCAAGCTGTGGCAGGGGGAGCGCCTCGACCGCTTGGTGAGGCGATTAGCCGAAACTCATCGCGCGTTGCTCTCGAACAGCCCGGCGGCCGAAATCCTTCTGGCACAGGAGCTGTCCGAAATCGCCCGCAAGGCGCAAAGGCAAGGCAAATCACGCTGAGCTTGCGGTCCGAGACACGGTGGTCCTGTTGCACGACCGCGCCTTCTGAACGCGAGCGCCCGCACTGCCCTTGCCGCGGGCTGCGCCAGCCGCCATCTCCTTGGCGTGATCGAACCCAGTTTTCACTCTCTTCCCGACGGGCGACGGATCGCATTCCGCGAACTGGCCGGTGAAGGCCCGGCGATCGTTTTTCTGCCCGGCTATATGTCGGACATGATGGGCAGTAAGGCGTCGGCGCTGTTCGACTGGGCCTCGCGGACGCACCGGGCCTGTCTGCTGTTCGACTACTCCGGCTGCGGCGAGAGCCCGGGCGAGTTTGCCGACGGAACGCTCAGCCGCTGGTGCGAGGAAGCCGTTGCCTTGATCGAGGCGCGAACCGAAGGGCCGGTGGTGCTGGTCGGCTCGTCGATGGGTGGCTGGCTGATGCTGCTGGCGGCGCACGCACTGGGCCAGCGCGTCGCGGCGCTGGTCGGCATCGCCGCGGCGCCCGATTTCACCGACTGGGGTTATGACGCCGACCAGAAGGCGCGGCTCGCGGCGGGCGAGACGGTGTGGCTCGACAATCCCTATGGACCGGAGCCGACCCCGGTGCACCCGGGCTTCTGGGCCGACGGCGAGAGCGTTCACCAGCTCGGCCGCCCAATTCCGTTCGACGGACCGGTGCGGCTGCTGCACGGGCAGAAGGATGGCGAGGTGGCGCCGGAAATCTCGCTCCGGCTTGCCGCGGCCTTGCGTTCAGAGGATGTGCAGGTGACCTTGATCAAGGGCGGCGACCACCGGCTCTCCCGCGAGCAGGACATCGACCTGTTGCTGCGCACCGTTGCCGCGCTACCTGAAGTACCGCCATGCTGCTGACCGTTCTCACGCTTCTTGCCGCCCAGGCCGCCGCCACTGCCGCTCCGGCGGCGGAGCAGGATCGCCTGAAGGAATGCCTCCAGCAGGCACAGTCGATTCCCTCGGCGGCCATCCCGCGGGCCAGCCGCTGGCTTGCCGAAGCGAAGGGCGCTGCCCGCGCGCTGCCGCAACAGTGCCTCGGCCAGGCCTACGCCGGCTTGCAGAAGTGGAGCGCCGCGCACGATGCCTTCCTCGCCGCGCGCGACGCGGCAGTGCCAGGCGATTACCTGACGCGCGCGCATCTCGGAGCGATGGCCGGCAACGCCGCGCTCGCCGCCGACGATCCGACAACGGCGCTGCCGGAACTCGACAAGGCGGTGGCCGATGCCGGCCTGACCGGCGACCAGGCGCTAACCGGATCGATCGAAAGCGACAAGGCGCGCGCGCTCGTTGCGCTCGGACGAGACGATGACGCGGCGAAGGCGCTCGATCTGGCGCGATCCGAGGCACCGCGGGATGCGCAGGTGTGGCTGCTTTCGGCCACCCTGGCGCGGCGGATGGGGCAGCTCAAGCAGGCGCAGGACCAGATCGAAACCGCGGCCGCGCTCGACAAGACCGATCCGGCGATCGGGCTCGAGGCCGGAGTTATCGCCGAGCTCGCCGGAGACGAGGCGGCGGCACGCAAGAGCTGGCAATCGGTCATCGCCGTAGCGCCGAACGCGCCCGAGGCGAAGAGCGCCGAAGCCTATCTGGCGCAGATCGGCAACCGCGGATGATCCCGCTGTCGGTTCTCGATCTGGTTCCGGTGCGCGAAGGCAGCGGCGTGGCCGAGGCGCTGGCCGAGGCCGGCAAATTCGCCGCCGCAGCCGAAGCGGCGGGGTACAAGCGCTTCTGGGTCGCCGAGCACCATGCGACCGAAGGCGTCGCCGGCGGGGCGGTGTCGGTGGTGCTGGCGCATATCGGCCATTCGACCTCGACGATCCGCATCGGCGCCGGCGGAATTATGCTGCCCAACCACAATCCGTTCGTGATCGCCGAGCAGTTCGGCGCCTTGGATGGCCTGTTCCCGGGCCGGGTCGACCTCGGCCTCGGACGCGCGCCGGGAGCCGCGCCGATCCTGTTTCAAGCGTTGCGCAAGGATGCTGCAAGAGCCGCGGAATACTTCCCGAGCGATGTGGTCGAGCTGCGGGCGCTGCTTACCGGCGACGTGGATCTGCCGATCAGGGCGACTCCGGGGTTCGGCGCGAAAGTCGAGCTGTGGATGCTCGGTTCGAGCTTGTTCGGCGCGCAGCTCGCCGCCAGGCTCGGGCTGCCCTACGCTTTCGCCAGCCATTTCGCGCCCGATCATCTCGACGCCGCGCTCGAGACTTACCGCACGCAGTTCCGCCCGTCCGCCGCGCTGAGCCAACCGCATGCGATGGCAGCGATGACAGTGATCTGCGGCGAGACCGACGAGGAGGCCGAACTGCTGGCCTCGTCGCAGGACCAGGCATTCGTCCGCTTGCGCAGCGGCGATCCCGGCAAGCTGCCGCCGCCGGTGCCCGGGTATCGCGAGTCGCTGCCCGAATCCGCCCAGGCAATGCTTCAGCGGCTGTCGGTCGCCCGCGCGGTCGGCTCGCCGGAAACGGTGGCGGCGAAGATCGGCCGGTTCGTCGAGCGGACCCGGGCGGACGAGATCATCGTCTCGGGCGCAACCTACGACCCGGAGGCGCGGCGACGCTCGCTGGAGTTGACGATGGCGGCCCTCGCCGCTTGAGAATTCGTGCGTTGCCGGATGGCGCGGCCCCGCCTAAAGCCCGGATAAAGTCGTTTCAGATGTAACGAAGGAAAGGCAGGCATGGCGGCCGACGACATCGAGACCGAGGCCAAGCTCTCGAAGTCGCAAAAGGCGCTGGCGGGCAAGCTGCTCCAGCGGATCGCCGCTTCGCTGCTGCCTGGCGAGGCTGCCTTGTCCGGCGAGCGCCTCGACGAGGCTGCCGAATTCCTCACCGGGGCCGCTCTCGTGCGCCGCGAGCGCGAGCCGTCGATCGCGCTGCGGTCCGCGCCCGGCGGACGGTTCATGCGCATCGCGATGGTCAACGACGACATGCCGTTCCTGGTCGACTCGGTCGCCGCCGCGATCGCCGCGGCCGGCCTCGCGATCGATCAGCTGGTCCACCCGATCGTTCCGGTTCGCCGCGACTCGCAAGGGAAGCTGACCGCCATCCCCGGGGAGAGCGATCGGCGCGAGTCGATGATCTACATCGAGACGGCGCGGGTCGACGCCAGGGAGCGGCGCGAGCTCGAAAGATCGCTGAAGGCGACGCTGGCGGATGTCCGCGCCGCGATCGTCGACTGGCCGAAGATGGTCGAGCGGATGAAGGCGGATGCCCGGCGGGTCGAGGACACCGAAGGAGCCGCGCTCCTGAACTGGCTCGCCGGCGACATGCTGACGCTGCTGGGACACGTTGTCCGCCGGCGGGACGGCGGCAAGGCCGAACCGCTCGGCATCTGCCGCGCGAACGCGCGCGACCTCCTCGCCGACGACAGCTACGCGCGCGCGTTCGCCTGGTTCGATGCGAACCCCGGCCGTGCGCCGCTGATCGTCAAGGCGAACCGCATCTCCCGGGTCCATCGCCGCGTCCCGCTCGACCTATTCATCGTCCCGCGGACGGAGGACGGGCGGGTCGAGGCGCTATCGGTCCACGCGGGGGTGTGGACCAGCGCCGCGCTCGCCACTCCGCCGGACGAAGTGCCGCTGCTGCGCCGGCAGCTCGCGGCGACGATGGACGAGTTCGACTTCGCGCCCGCGAGCCACGACGCCAAGGCGCTGGTCCATGCGCTGACCACGCTGCCGCACGACCTCATCATCGGCTTCTCGCAGGCCGACATCTCCCGGGTGGCGACGGCGATGATGGCACTCGCCGACCGGCCGCGGCCGCGGGTCGAACTGGTCGCCGCGCCGCTCGCCCGACACCTGTTCGCCTTCGTGTGGCTGCCGCGCGACATGCTTTCGACCGGCGTGAGGCTGCAGATCCAGGCGATGGTGGAAGACCAGACCAGGGCCGACACGCTCGACTGGAGTCTGGTGGTCGAAGGCGGCAACCTGGCGATGCTGCGCTATGTGCTCGACTTCCGCGGGCACCACCAGGTCCCCGACGCGAAGGCGATCGATCAGCGGCTGCAAGAGATGCTGCGCGGCTGGCGCGAAGCGGTCGAGAGTGAGCTCGTTCGCGGCGAGGAGCCGGGTCGCGCCGCCGCGCTCGCCGCGCGCTATGCCGAGGCCTTCCCGCAGGCCTACCGCAGCGCCTACGGCCCGGCCGAGGCGGCGCGCGACATCGAGCGGCTGCGCCAGCTGTCGGCGCTCGATCCCGACCGCCCGCTCGGCCGCGATGCGCGGCTTTACCGGCTACAGAGCGACGGCGAGCACGAGCTGCGCCTGAAAATCTATCAGCAGGGGGGCTCGATGCCGCTGTCCGATGCGGTGCCCGCGTTGGAGAATTTCGGCTTTCGCGTCCTCTCCGAAGTGCCCACCGAGCTTGGCAACGGCGAACGGGCAACGATTCACGAGTTCAGGCTGCTGCTCCAGCGGGGCGACGATCGTGGCGATGTGCTCGCGCGGGCGCAGACGATCGAGCAGGCGATCTCGGCGGTGCTCAACGGCCTCGCCGAAGACGATGTGTTCAATCGGCTGATCATCGGCACCGGCCTGGCCGCGCGGGAGGCCAACTGGCTGCGCGCGTTCTACCGCTACCTGCGCCAGGGGGGGCTGCCGTTCACGATCTACACGGTGGTCGACGCGCTGCGCGCCGCCCCGGCGGTGACCCGCGGGCTGATCCAGCGGCTGCACGTATGCCACGACCCGGATTTTTCGGGCGACCGCGATGCGGCCGGCGCCGCGGCCGACGAAGCCATCCGCGCCGGTCTCGCGCAGGTGGCGGCGATCAACGACGATCGGCTGCTGCGGCGATACTGGGCGACCATCGGGGCGATCCTGCGAACCAACGCCTTCTCCCCGGCGGCACGCGAGGGGCTCGCGTTCAAGTTCGATTCGGCGCGCGTGCCGGGCCTGCCCAGGCCGGTGCCGTGGCGCGAGATCTGGGTCTATTCGCGCCGCGTCGAAGGCATCCACCTGCGCGCCGGACCGGTCGCGCGCGGCGGCATCCGCTGGTCGGACCGGCGCGACGACTTCCGCACCGAGGTCCTCGGGTTGATGAAGGCGCAGCGGGTCAAGAACGCGGTCATCGTCCCGACCGGCGCCAAAGGCGGGTTCTATCCCAAGCAGCTGCCCGACCCTCAGGTCGATCGGGACGCATGGTTCGCCGAGGGCCGCGCGAGCTACGAATGCTTCATCCGCAGCCTGCTGTCGCTGACCGACAACATCGAGCACGACGAAGTGATCCATCCGCCGTGCGTCGTCGTGCACGATGGCGACGACCCCTATTTCGTGGTCGCCGCCGACAAGGGCACCGCGACCTTCTCCGATCTCGCCAATGCGATTGCCGAGGAGCACGATTTCTGGCTCGGCGACGCCTTCGCCAGCGGCGGCTCGCATGGCTACGATCACAAGGCGATGGGGATCACCGCGCGCGGGGCGTGGATTTCCGTCCAGCGCCATTTCCTCGAAATGGGCGTGGACGTGCAGAGCGAGCCGGTGCGGGTCGCCGGCTGCGGCGACATGTCGGGCGACGTGTTCGGCAACGGCATGCTGTTGTCCAAGTCGATCAAACTCGTCGCCGCGTTCGATCACCGGCACATTTTCATCGATCCCGACCCCGATCCGGCGGCGAGCTGGAGGGAACGCAAGCGGCTGTTCGAGCTGCCCCGCTCGACTTGGAGCGACTACGATACGAAGCGGCTGAGCAAGGGCGGCGGCATCTATCCGCGGACGATGAAGCGGATCGCGATTTCGAAGGAGGCCGCGGCTGCGCTCGGCACCGATCGGCGCGAGTTCGATCCCGACGCGCTGGTCAACGCGATCCTCCAGAGCCCAGTCGATCTACTGTGGTTCGGCGGCATCGGCACATACGTCCGCGCGGGCGCCGAAGCGAACGTTCAGGTCGGCGACCCGGCCAACGACGCGGTGCGCGTCACCGGCGAGGAGCTGCGCGCGAAAGTGATCGGTGAAGGGGCCAACCTCGCGGTGACGCAGGCCGGGCGTATCGAGTTCGCCCTCGCCGGCGGGCGAATCAACACCGACTTCATCGACAATTCGGCCGGCGTCGATTGCTCGGACAACGAGGTGAACATCAAGATCGCCCTCAACGCGGCGCGGCGGGCGGGACGGCTATCGGAAGATCGGCGGAACGCACTGCTCGGCGAGATGACCGAAAGCGTGGCCGCGCTGGTGCTCGAGGACAATCGGCTGCAGGCGCTCGCCCTGTCGATCGCGCAGACCGGCGGCGCCAGCGCCGTTGCTTCGCAGACACGGCTGATCGAAGCGCTGGAAGACATCGGCGGGCTCGACCGCGCGACCGAAGGGCTCGCGGCCGGCGAAGCGCTCGCGCGGCGGGCGACGGAAGGCAAGGGCCTGACCCGACCGGAGCTGGCGGTGCTGCTGTCGAACACCAAGCTCGTGCTGCAGGATGCCATGGAGGCGAGCGGCCTCGCGCACGACTCCGCCTTCGAGCCGCTGCTGCTCGGCGACTTTCCTGAAGAGATGCGCGGCCCCTTCCGAAATCGTATCCTCCATCACCGGCTGCGCAACGAACTGATCGCGACCGTCGTCGCCAACAAGATCGTCAATCGCATGGGCCTGGTGCATCCGTTCGAGCTGTCGGAAGAGGAAGGCGCCAGCCTCGATCAGGTGTGCTCGGCATTCGTCTCGGCCTGCGCGCTGCTCGGCCTGGACGACGTGTGGCACGCGCTCGACACCGGCAAGATGCCCGAAACGGCGCGGCTGATGCTGTTCGAGCAGACGGCGCTGGCGCTGCGCAGCCACATGGCCGACCTGCTTCGCGCCGGCGGCGGCATGGTCCCGGCTTCGGTCTTCGTCGGCGAAGTCGCCTCGAGCGTGGCCCAGCTCGGCCGGCACGTCGACGATCTGCTTGAGACCGAAGCGCGCAATCATTCCGCGAGGATTGCCGTCGAGCTGACCGAAAGCGGCGCCCCCGCCCGGCAAGCTCGCGCGGTCGCCCGCCTGTTCGAAATGGACGGCGCGATCGGCTTGGCGTGCCTGGCCACCGAAACCGGCATGGCCGCGACGATGCTGGCGCGCGGCTTCGTCGACCTCGGCGCCAGGCTGGGGCTCGACTGGGCGCAATCGAAAGCGGCGGTGATGAACCCTTCGGATCCGTGGGAGCGGCTGCTCGTCTCCGGGCTTGCCCGCGATTTCCAGCAGATGCGACTGGAGTTTCTGCGCGCGCTCGCCCGGCGCAAGCAGGCGAAGACCAACCTGCTCGGACTGATCGCCGATTGGGCCGAGGACCACGCCGGGGCGATACGCCAGTTCCGCGCGATGGTCGGCCGCGCGCAGGCCACTTCACCGATCGCCCCGGCGATGCTGGCGCAGATCGCCAGCCAGGCACGGAGCATCCTTAAGCGCTGATCGGTTCTTGACGCGGCGCGCGAATTCGCCAAGCCCGCGCGTATGAGCAACGCCGATCTCGTGATCGTCGGCACCGGCCACGGCGGAACCCAGGCCGCCATCGCCCTGCGCCAGAACGGCTATTCCGGCTCCATCCTGATGATCGGGCGCGACACGGCGCCGCCCTACGAGCGGCCGCCGCTATCGAAAGAATACCTCGCCGGGGAAAAGCCGTTCGAACGGATGCTGGTGCGGCCGGAAGGGTTCTGGACGGATCGCGGCATCGAGGTCCAACTGGGGGCGGCGGTGACGAAGATCGACCCATCCGCGAAGACGCTGACTGTCAGCGGCGGCGAAACGGTCGGCTACGGCACGCTGATCTGGTCGGCCGGCGGCGATCCGCGGCGCCTGTCCTGCTCCGGCGCCGATCTCGGCGGCATCCACGCGGTGCGCGACAAGGCCGATGCCGACCGGATCAGGGCCGAACTCGACGCCGGCGCCGAGGACGTGGTGGTCGTCGGCGGCGGCTACATCGGCCTCGAGGCGGCCGCCGTGCTGCGCAAGCGCGGCTGCAAGGTGACGTTGCTCGAGTCGCAGGAACGCGTGCTGAGCCGCGTCGCTGGCGAGGACCTATCGCATTTTTACGAGGACGAGCACCGCCGCCATGGCGTCGACGTGCGGCTGTCCGCCGACCTGACGGCCATCGAGGGCGACGGCGACCGGGCCACCGCGGTGAGGCTGGCGGATGGCGAGGCTATCGAGTGCGACATCCTCGTCGTCGGCATCGGCATCGTGCCGGCGGTCGGCCCGCTAATCACCGCCGGCGCAGCCGGGGCCAACGGGATCGAGGTCGACGAATACTGCCGCACCAGCCTCGACGACATCTACGCCGTCGGCGACTGCGCGGCGCACGCCAACCGCTATGCCGGCGGCGCGGTGATCCGCCTCGAAAGCGTGCAGAACGCGCACGACATGGCCGCCTGCGCGGCGAAAGCGATTTGCGGCCATCCCCAGCCGTACAGCGCCGTCCCATGGTTCTGGTCGAACCAGTACGACCTGCGGCTGCAGACCGTCGGCCTCAGCCTCGGCCATGACGCCACCGTGCTGCGCGGCGATCCCGAGGAACGCAGCTTCTCGGTGATCTACCTCAAGGAAGGCCGCGTGATCGCGCTCGACTGCGTCAATCGGACAAAGGATTACGCGCAAGGCCGCAAGCTGATCGAAGCCCGCGCGGTGATCGCCCCCGAGCTCCTGCTCGACACCGAGACCGAACTCAAGGCGCTGCTTTAGGATCCGGTCGAATTCTAAAGCTCGACGAGGATCCTGACGCTCTCCGCAGGAACTCCGAGCCGCTCCGCCAGGCGGGTTTTCCATAGCCGCAAATCCGGCGCTGCCAACTCGTTCTGCGGTGCAGGTTCGACCAGCTCATGCTCGCTTACGGCGAGCCGCTCGGCAATGCGGGCGAGCATGGCGCGTTTGGGCCGTCGCTTGCCGGATTCCCAATACCACACGGATTGCCGGCTGACGCCCAGCTTGGAAGCAAGCCGTTCCATGCTCCAGCCGCGCGCCCGGCGAAGGGCAGCCAGGCGCTCCGGGAACGGCGCCTCGGCATCGGGTGCCCGCGGTGCCTCCGGTTGGCCGGGCGGCTGGGCTTTGAGCAGGGCAGCGCTCATTTCCGCCGGGGTCAGCGGCCGGACGAAGCGACAGCCATAGAAATTGGTGCTCGACCACACCACGACGGCTTCATGCGCTCCGCTGCGAGGCAACTCGATCGCCAGCTGTTCCCCGCTCTCAAAGCTGTCGGCGCTTTCGATCAGCAGGCCTTCGGCCGACAAGTCGTGAACGAGCACCTCGCTCGCCTCACGACTGGCACGCCCCCCGAAAGTGCCGAGTCGCAGCCGCTTGCGCGCCGTGGAGCGCTGGTCTGCCGGAGTTTTTTCGGGTTCGAGAGTTGCACGGAAAATCATCGGACCGCCCCTGTCACACGGGAGGCCTCAGAAATGCGCCGAGACTGTTAACATCTCGTAACGGATTGGAATTGCGGCCGTTCGGAGCATGTCAAATGTTGTGCTCGGAAATTCCGAACTGGGACGGAATTGGTGGAGGCAGAGCCTGATCCCTTCCCAATGATTGGGCTGCTTCAAGTACGGTGCAACCCGTAGGAGTTCGTCGCAAAGAGATTTGCATGAAGGTCGTCGCATGCATAGCGACTCTGCGGCGCCGGTCGGAGATGAGTGTGGATAGAATTGGTACTGCGGAAGCTCCCGATGAAGGCGGTTCGAGTTCAGCGGTTTGTAAACGACCGTGCGAACAGGTGTTAATTAAGCCAATTCGCCGCGCAGTATTGGCCGTCTCGGTTTGGCGTGCGGCTGGTTCGGTGCGGTGCCCATACAGAGCCCTCAATCGGCGGCCGTTGCGGCCTTGCCGACGGCGGGATGCCAACCGGCAGCCACCAGTCGCGCGGACTCGCTACGGTATTGTGACCAAGCTAGACGTTGTCTGCGTCCGAAGCTTGCCGTCGGCGGCTGACGACCAACGTGGGCGCAAGGCAGGCGCAGAGGAAGCTGCGCGCGTCAATCTCCGCAAGCGCCCGCCAGCCGGCCCAGCGCCCAGCGCGCCGCCTCGGCGACCACCGGGTCGGGGTCGCCGGTCAAGGGCTCGACCTGCGATGCCAGCGCCGCATGGCCGCTGTTGCCCGCAGCGATCAGGCAATTGCGGACGAAACGGTTGCGGCCGATGCGCTTGATCGGCGAGCCGGAGAACTTGGCCCGGAATGCAGCGTCATCGAGCGCCAGCAGCTCGGCGAGATCCGGCACCTCCAGCTCCTCTCGCGGGACGAAATCGCGATGGCGAGCGGCGGCGCTGGCGAACTTGTTCCATGGGCACACCGCCAGACAATCGTCGCAGCCGTAGATGCGGTTGCCGATCGCGGCGCGGAACTCCTCGGGGATCGGCCCCTTGTGCTCGATCGTCAGGTAGGAAATGCAGCGCCGCGCGTCGAGCCGGTAGGGCGCAGGGAAGGCATCGGTCGGGCACGCAGCCTGGCACGCCCGGCAAGATCCGCACAGGTCTGCGTGCGGCGTGTCCTGCTCGAACGGCAGCGTGGTGTAGATCGCACCCAGGAACAGCCAGCTGCCGTGGTTGCGGCTGACCAGATTGGTGTGCTTGCCCTGCCAGCCGATCCCGGCCGCTTCGCCGAGCGGCTTTTCCATTACCGGCGCCGTGTCGACGAACACCTTGAGTGCTGTCCCGGGCGCCTGCTCTACCAGCCAGCGAGCGAGCGCCTTCAAGGCCTTTTTGACCGTGTCGTGATAGTCGCGCCCTTGGGCATAGACCGATATCCGGCCCTTCTCCGGCGCGGCAGCAAGCTCCAGCGGGTCGACCTCGGGGGCGTAGCTCATGCCGAGCGCAATCACGCTGCGCGCCTCGGGCCACATCGCCTGCGGACCTTGGCGGACCGCGGCGCGCGCTTCCATCCACTCCATTTCGCCATGAAAGCCGGCGCTTAACCACTCCTGCAGCCGCCGCGCGCGCAGCGAATCGTCGGCCGCCGGCGCAAACCCGACAGTCACGAAACCCAGCTCGCGCGCCTTTTCCTTCAGGCGATGTTTGAGCCCATCGATGTCCACCGCGTTAACCACAATCGCCCTTGTTCGCATTGACCCGCGCCGTGTAGCGTCGGCGCAATGAATGTTGCGCTAGGACAGGTGGAAACGCCCCGCAATCTTGCTCGCTCGCTCGCGATTGAGGCCCGTGGACTGGTCAAGCGGTTCGACGGCACGCTGGCGGTCGCCGGCATCGACCTCGAGGTGCCCGAAGGAGCCATCTACGGCGTTCTCGGCCCGAACGGCGCCGGCAAGACGACGATGCTGCGCATGCTGCTCGGCATCATCGACCCCGACGAAGGCACTCGCCGCGTGCTCGGACACGAGCGGCCGCGCGACGTCGCCGGGCTGATCGGCTACCTGCCCGAGGAGCGCGGCCTTTATCCGTCGATGAAGGCCTACGAGGCGATCGCCTTCATGGGCTCGCTGCGCGGGCTGCCGCTCAAGCTTGGCCGTGAGCGGGGGCGAGAACTGATGGAGCAGCACGGCCTCGGCTTTGCCGCCGAGCGGCAAATTCGTCAGCTGTCCAAGGGCATGGCGCAGACCGTGCAGCTGCTCGGCACGCTGGTGCATGAGCCGAAGCTCGTGGTGCTCGACGAGCCGTTCTCCGGCCTCGACGCGATTAACCAGGGCAAGCTCGAGCGGCTGTTCCGCTCGCTGGCCGAGAAGGGCACCACGGTGCTGTTCTCGACCCACGTCATCGCCCACGCCGAGCGGTTGTGCGAAAACGTGGCGATCATTGCCGGGGGCAAGGTGCCTTATGCCGGATCGGTCGACGTGGCCCGCGACCGCATTCCCGCGCAAGTCCGGCTGGAAACCCGCCACGGCGACGGCCCCTGGCGCGCCGCCTTGCCTGCCGAGGCGCGCCACGAAGGCGCCTTCTGGTACTTCCCGCTCCCCGACAGCGGGGTCGAGCCGCTGCTACGCGCGCTGATCGAAGGTGACGCCGGCATCCTCTCGCTGTCGATCGAGCGCGCCGGGCTGCACGACGCCTTCGTCGCCATCGCCGGCGAAGCGGCGGCCAAAGCCCTGGAACAGGACAGCCCGGCGGAGGCGCGACGGTGAACGAGACGAAGCCGAAGTCCCGCCTGCCGCTGTGGCGAGCGGTCTGGGTGATCGCCCGACGGGACTTCGTGGCGATCCTGTTCAGCCGGTATTTCATCTTCTTCCTGCTCGGCCCGCTGTTCCCGATGATCATCGGCGTGTTCGCCGCAGGCGTGGGAGAAAGGGTCCAGAGCGCCACGGCGCAGACCGACATCGCCATCGCAATGGCCCCGCGTGACGTCGACGCCATGCTGCGAGCACAAGACGCGCTCGAGCCAACACTAGGACCGATTCTGCCGCACATGGCGGCGCTGAAGCGGCTCACGCCGGGCGAAGAATTCGATGCCAAGGCTGCGCTGTCCGGCGGGAAGCGAAACATCGCCGCGGTGTTGACCGGCACGCCGGCCCATCCGGTGCTTACCGCCACGGCTGGGCGGGCCGAACAATGGAAAGGCGCTGTCGCGCTGATCGCAGAGAACGCGCTGGCGAAGACTGAGCCGGTCTATCCTGCGGTCAAGACCGTGAGCGTGAAGACAAGCGGCGCGAGTGAGCTGGTCGGCCGGGTGCGCACCGCGCAAGCTTCGCTGACGCTGCTGTTCATCGTCACCATCTTTCTCACCGGCATGGTCATGTCGACACTCATCGAGGAGAAGGCGAACAAGATCATCGAAATCCTCGCTGCAGCGATCCCTCTGGACGCCCTGTTCTTCGGCAAGCTGCTGGCAATGTTCCTGGTGTCGATGGTGGGAATAATCGTATGGGGGTCGGTGGTCGGAGGAATCATCGAGCTTGCGGGGATGAGCCCTGCAGTGCTCGGCCACTTCAACGTCCAGAATTTGCCGACGCCGGGTGTCGGTTGGCCGCTGTTCCTGGCCTTCGCGGTGATTTATTTCACCACCAACTATCTCGTGATCGGCTCGGTGTTCCTGACGATCGGTTCGGTCGCGGCCACGGTCCGCGAGGTGCAGACTCTGTCGATGCCGGCGACAATGGCGCAAATCATCGTGTTCTTCGTCGCCACTTTGGCGCTAGTCGATCCCGGTGGGCCGTTGGAGCTCGTCGCCGTCGCCTTTCCGCTGAGCTCGCCTTACGCGATGCTTGCCCGCGCCGCCGTCCAGGAGAGTCTTTGGCCGCACCTGCTGGCGATCGGCTGGCAAGCGCTGTGGGTCGTCTTGTTCATCCGCGGAGGCGCTTCACTGTTCCGCCGGCGGGTGATGAAATCGGGCCCGCAGCCGGTCAAGCGCAAGCGCGGGCTGTGGCGCCGGACGCCCCGCGAGGTTGCGCAAGCCGCCTCGGCAGAGGTATAGTCGGCGTTCAGGAACGGTTCCGACAATGTCACGTAGAGTCAACACCATGATCGACCAACCGCAATCCCGCCGCACGCTGCTCACCTGGCTCGGCGTGGGGGCAGCCGCCTCGGTCCTCACCGCCTGCGGCTCGTCCGCCAGCGCCGCGGCCTTCAAAGTCAACCTGAGCGACGCCCAATGGCGCCAGCGCCTGACCAAAGCGCAGTACCATATCCTGCGCGAGGCCGGCACCGAACCGGCGTTCAGCTCTCCGCTGCTCAACGAGCACCGCAAGGGCACTTTCCTGTGCGCCGGGTGCAGCAACGAATTGTTTTCTTCGGCGACCAAGTTCGACAGCGGCACGGGCTGGCCGAGCTTTTGGCAGCCGCTGCCGCATGCCGTGCAGACTTCGAGCGATTTCAAGCTCGGCTATCCACGCACCGAAGTGCATTGCGCCGATTGCGGCGGACACCTCGGCCATGTGTTCCATGACGGACCCAAGCCCACCGGCCTGCGCTATTGCATGGACGGTCTCGCGCTGAAGTTCCGCCCCGCCTAGTGGCTCATAGGCCCTTTGTGACTACAATAAGCCCGATCAGCAGCCCATTGTGCAGCATGTGTAGCAGCATATCCGACCATAGGCCGTACGTCACCCGCGCGTAGCCGAAGATCAGACCGGCGATCAGCTGCGGCACCACCAGCGGCAGCAGCGCCAGCCACATGCCTTGCGTGTAATTCGTTACATGTGCTGCGGCGAACAGCAGCGCGCCGGCGAAGTAGAACCAGGCAAAATTCCGGCTGAAGAATGGCATCGGCGGGTGCTTGCGTAGCCACAGCGCGAGCGCGATCGCCACCACAGCGGCGACGAGCAGACTGCCGAACAGCAGCACCGGATGCGCCTGGGGACCGGAGATCACCGGAATGGCGACGCCGACGACAAGCGCGACGGCGGCGGCCACGTGCCCCGGCCGGCCCGAGAGCCAGCTGCGGAACACCAGCTCCTCGCCGATCGGCAAAAGGGCGATCACCAGCACGAGAACCAGCGGCGTCAGCTTGAGCTTGTCGAGCTCATTGGCCGGGACATGGAAGCCGAACGCGACCGCCATCTGGATCAGTCCAAGCACCAAGGCCATCAGCAGCAGGTCGAGCCCGAACAGCTGCAGCGTCCGGCCGATCGCCGCCGGGCGGAGTCCGGTTACCCGCTCAGGGAGCACGGGGCGGGCCAGGAAGGCGCCGAAGGCGCGCCATTCACTGGGCGCCCAGCGCGCCACGGGTGGGCTTGTGGCTTGCCCGGTCATGCGGCTAGAGGGTCCCCCGATCCAGGATAGCAACGACGATAAAGACGACCCCGATGGCCGGCCATTCCAAGTTCAAGAACATCATGCATCGCAAGGGCGCGCAGGACAAGAAGCGCTCGGCGATGTTTTCCAAGCTTTCGCGCGAAATCACCGTCGCCGCGAAGTCGGGCATGCCCGATCCCGACATGAACCCGCGCCTGCGGCTGGCGGTCAACAACGCCAAGGCCCAGTCGATGCCCAAGGACAACATCCAGCGGGCGATCGACAAGGCCACCGCCAACGAAGGCGACGAGTACGAGGAGGTCCGGTACGAAGGCTACGGTCCCGGCGGCGTCGCCCTGATCGTCGAAGCGCTGACCGACAACCGCAACCGCACCGCGACCAACGTGCGCATGGCGTTCTCCAAGAACGGCGGCAATCTCGCGGCGTCGGGCGCGGTCAGCCACGGCTTCGAGCGCAAGGGGATGATCGAGTATCCGGTCAGCGTGGGCGGCGAGGAGAAGGTCCTGGAAGCGGCGATCGAGGCCGGCGCCGACGACGTCGAGAGCAGCGAGGACGGCCACACCATCTGGACCGAGATGGAAGCGCTCCACGAAGTCGCCGCGTCGCTTGAGAAGAGCCTCGGCGAGGCGGAAAGCGTCAAGCTCGGCTGGAAGCCGAACCTCAACATCGAGGTGAGCGAAGGCGACGCCGGGACGCTGTTCAAGCTGATCGACGCGCTTGAGGACGACGACGACGTGCAGACCGTCTGGGGCAATTACGATGTCTCCGACGAAGTGATGGAAAAGATCGGCTGATGTGGACCGCGGTCGCGAAGGCGCTGCTCGCCGGCGCGATGATCGCGGCCATTTCCGAGATCGGCAAGCGCTACCCGGCCTCGGCCGCCGTGGTGTCGTCGTTGCCGCTGGTGTCCGTCCTCGGGATGATCTTCCTGTGGTACGCCCGGCCCGATGCCGAGAACATGGCCGTCCATTCCGCGGCGACCTTCTGGTACGTCCTCCCCTCGCTACCGATGTTCCTGCTGATCCCGTGGCTGCTGCGCTCGGGCGTCGGTTTCTGGATCGCGCTGCCGGTCGGCTGCGTGCTGACGGTCGTGCTGTACCTGCTGATGATGCACTTCGGCCCGCGCCTCGGCCTGCGCGTGTGACGCTGATTTTAGGCCTCGACCCTTCGCTGACCTGCACCGGCTGGGGGATCGTGCGCGCCGAGGGGTCGCGACTGGCGCACGTCGTCAACGGTCAGATCGCGACCGATGCCAAAACGCCGATTTCCGAACGGCTCCATCACCTGCACAATGCCGTGGCCGCGGTCATCGCCGCGCACGCCCCCGATCGGGCGGCGGTCGAGGAAGTGTTCGCCAACAAGAACCCGCAATCGACCCTAAAGCTCGCCCAGGCGCGCGGCGCCGTGCTTGCCGCCTGCGGAAGCGCGGGGCTGCCGGTGGCGGAGCACGCCGCGCGGCTCGTCAAAAAGGCGGTGGTCGGCACCGGCGGCGCGGAAAAGACGCAGGTTCAGGCGATGCTCAAGGTCCTGCTGCCGGGCGCGGTGATCGAAGGCGCCGACGCCGCCGATGCGCTCGCGGTGGCGATAGCCGATGCGCATCTTGGAGGAGGCCGCTGATGTTTCTCGTCGTGTTCCGCAACCGCAAGCGCGCCGATATCGACCAGGCGGCCTACGCGGCGGATTCGGCCCTGATGGAGCAAATGGCCCGCCGGCAGCCCGGCTTCATTTCCTTCAAAGCCTACGTCGCGGACGACGGCGAGGTGCTCGCCCTGTCCGAATGGGACAACGAAAACGCTGCGCTGGCGTGGCGCCAGGTGGCCGAGCACAGCGCGGCGCAGTCACGTGGCCGCGCCGAATTCTACGAGGATTACACGCTGTTCGCGTGCAAGCACCCGCGCATTCACCGCTTCAGCCGCACGGAGGTCCCATGAGCGTCGAATTCTACGGCATCCCGAATTGCGACACGGTCAAGAAGGCGCGCGCCTGGCTTAACGACCACGGCATCGGCTATGCGTTTCACGACTACAAGAAGGAAGGCGCCGATACGGCCAAGCTGCGCGCGTGGGTTGCGGCGAAGGGCTGGGAGACGGTGCTCAACCGCCGCGGCACGACCTTCCGCAAGCTCGCCGAGACCGACAAGGCCGATCTCGACGCGGCTAAAGCTGTCGCGCTTATGCAGGCCCATCCTTCCGCCATCAAACGGCCGGTGGTCGAATATCCCGGCGGCTTGCTCGTGGGCTTCGACGCCGCCGAATGGGAAGCAAAGCTCGGTCAGGCGCGGTAACGGGTGATCAGACCCGCCTCGCGACGCAGGCGAGCAGCGTCCTCGGAGCGGCCATGTCGCTCGTAGTCCGTGGCCGCTGAAAGCCGCGACCGGACTTCCGCGAACAGCAGCGCGTCGAGCTCCGCCGGATCCAGCTCACGACGCGTCACCTTCCCGATAAACCCGAACGACTGCAGCCGCAGGCGTTCCTCGAGGCCTTCGATCGGCACCGCCTCGGCATTGTCGATCACCGCGATCAGGTTCCTGAACAGGCTCACCTCGGCCGGGTTGCGCTCGCGCATGGCGGTCTTGAGATCGGCGCGCAGACGCTCCTTGAGCGCGGCGGCACTCATCGTCTCGTTGCGGTAACGAGGTAGTTCAGCGACAGGTCGTCCGACAGGTGCATGCCCTTCGTCGGCGTGAAGGCGAGCCCGCTCGGCGCGGCCATTTCCAGCCCCGCGTCGGCAAGCAGCTCGCCCAGCTCGTCGGGAGTGACGAAATCGTTCCAGTGGTGCGTTCCCCGCGGAATCGCGCCGATGGCTTCGGCCAGACCGACCATCAGCACGCGCGAGCGAGCGGTGCGGTTCGGTGTCGAAAGGACCATCAAGCCATCATGCGTCAGGTGACCAGCCAGCTCGGCGATAAATGCCGGCTTGTCGGCGACGTGTTCGAGCACTTCCATCGCGGTTACGAGGTCGAATTGCCCGAGCTCAAGCTTCGCCAGCTCACCGTGGCGATAATCGATC
Source organism: uncultured Alphaproteobacteria bacterium (assembly GCA_963811255.1). Taxonomy (GTDB): domain Bacteria; phylum Pseudomonadota; class Alphaproteobacteria; order Sphingomonadales; family Sphingomonadaceae; genus Croceibacterium_B. The sequence goes on from CAWEQI010000001.1 coordinate 303,836, forward strand.
GAGAGCCCCGAAACCTCCGCATGCTCCCGCGCGACCGCCACATTCTCTTCGGCCGCATCGACTCCGGTCACGTCGGCCCCGAGCCGCGCCAGCGGCTCCGCCAGCAGCCCGGCGCCGCAGCCCACGTCGAGCGCGCGCTTGCCGGCGAGCGGTCGCACATTCGCCGGATCGCCGCCCCAGTGCGCATCGATCGCCTCGCGCAGGAACGCGAGCCGCACCGGGTTCATCCGGTGGAGCATCGCCGAGGAGCCTTTCGGGTCCCACCAGTCCTTCGCGTGGGCCGCGAAATGCGCCGCTTCCTCGGGCCGGATGGTTGCCGCTGTTACAGTTGCATCGGGCATGGCTCACTCCTAACAGCGCGCGACACCGCTTGCCAGCAGGGGAACAGGTTCACGTGGCCCGGATCGTGATGAAATTCGGCGGCACTTCGATGGCCGGGACCGAGCGGATCCGCCGCGTCGCGCAGATCGTGCGCAAGCAACAGGCGGCCGGGCACGAAGTCGCCGTGGTCGTCAGCGCGATGGCCGGCGAAACCGACCGGCTGGTCAATTTCTGCCGCGAGGCCAACCCGCTGTTCGATCCGGCGGAGTACGACGTGGTGGTGGCGAGCGGCGAGCAGGTCACCGCCGGCCTGCTCGCGCTGACGCTGCAGGCAATGGGCTGCCAAGCGCGCAGTTGGCTGGGGTGGCAACTGCCGGTCCATACCGAAGGCGCGCATGCGAACGCCCGCGTCGCCGATATCGAATCCCACGCGCTGGTCGACGCCATGCAGGCCGGCGAGATCGCCGTCATTCCGGGCTTCCAGGGTCTGGCAAGCGACAATCGCGTATCGACCCTGGGCCGCGGCGGCTCCGACACGTCGGCGGTGGCGGTGGCGGCGGCTGTCGAGGCCGAGCGCTGCGACATCTACACCGACGTCGACGGGGTCTACACCACCGACCCCAGGATCGTCGCCCGCGCGCGCAAGCTCAAGTACGTGACCTATGAGGAAATGCTCGAGCTCGCTTCGGTCGGCGCCAAGGTGCTGCAGACCCGCTCGGTCAGCCTGGCGATGAAGGAAGGCGTGCGGGTGCAGGTGCTGAGTAGCTTCATCGACGACGACGCGCCGCCGGCCGACGACCTGCCCGGCACGATGATCATTTCCGACGAGGAAATGGCCGAAATCATGGAAGGTACCGACATGGAACGCCAACTGGTCACCGGCATCGCCCACGATAAGAACGAGGCCAAGGTCATCCTCACCCGCGTGCCCGACAAGCCGGGCGCGGTGGCGCACATCTTCACGCCGCTGGCCGACGCCTCGATCAACGTCGACATGATCATCCAGAATGTCGGCCGCGAGAAGGGCGAGACCGACGTCACCTTCACGGTGCCGCAGGCCGACCTCGCCCGTACTCAGGCACTCCTCGAATCCCGGCGCGATGAGATCGGTTTCAACCGCATCATCACCGACAGCAAGGTGGCCAAGATCAGCGTCGTCGGCGTCGGCATGCGCAGCCACGCCGGCGTCGCCGCGACCATGTTCAAGGCGCTGGCTGACCGCGGCATCAACATCCAGGCGATCAGCACCAGCGAGATCAAGGTCTCCGTGCTGATCGACGAAGACGAAACCGAGCTGGCCGTGCGCGTACTGCACACCGCCTATGGGCTCGATGCGGAGGATGTCGCCGCCTAGTCCTGCCAGCCGTCGGGAATGCCGTTGGCGCCCATCACCTGGCGCTTGCTGATCAGCCACCGGCCGCCCTGCTTCACCAGGTTGTCGAACTCGCGGCCCTGCGTCAGGATCATCGGCTTGTCGCCCTGCTTTTGGGTGATCGTCTCGGTGAACACCAGCCGCGCGGTGGCCGTGTTGCCGTGCATCGTCACCAGCATGTTGTTGATCAGGATGTTGAGCGCGAAGGCGCTGCGCTGGGGCACGTCCTTGGGCACGGCGGCGTACATGCCCTCGATCGCTTTCACGCCCTTGTAGGTGTTCTTGCCGAGAATGAACTCGGCGTCCGGCGTGTAGAACTCGCCGAAGCTTTCCGACTTCGAGTTGCCGAAGTTCCAATAATAGCGCGTCAGCAGGTTTTCGACCTGCGCCCGGTCGGCCAGCGCCTGCGCGGTCAGCGGGGCTTCCTTCGCCCCGAGCTCGCTCATCGGCGTGGCGATCAAAGCGAAGGCCACCCCGGCGGCGACCGATGCATTTCTTCTCATCCGCTCTCTCCCAAGTGTGTTTTCGGCGAGACTATACAGCGGCGCCGGTTGGGCAAGGCCTTGTGTCTTCTCTCCGGCAAGCGGGAGGGGATTCGCGATTGCCCTCGGCGCTCGGAGTGTTAGTCTCGCCCCAAAGGCCGCGCGAAGCGGCCGAGGGAGAGAGAAATCGATGGCTTACAAGACCCACGTCGGCTCGCTCGAGTCCTACAACAAGGGGCTGATCGAGCTCGACGACGACCTCAGGAAATACGCCTTCTCCAACGTGTTCGAGGTGGCCGGCCAATCGGCGCCGTTCGAGCGCGTGGCGGTGGTGCAGAACCTCGAATATGTCGCCGAGGTGGTGCGGATCGAAGGCGATTCGCCGTGGTACGCCGCGCCGCACGACGAGTTCGCCATCGTGATGGACGGCGAGGTGACGTTCAACTTCGTCAAGCTGGCCGACGACCAGGTACCGAGCCACGGCGGCGGTGCGGTCCAGCTCGGCGCCGAACCCAACGGCCCGCGGATGGGGCGGGTGACCGCGCGACGGGGGCATCAGGTGCTGCTGCCGAAAGGCTCGGCCTACCAGATGACCGCGAAACAGCCTGCGGTCGCGATCATGCAAACGGTCGACGGCCCGGTCACCGTCAAGCGCTGGAGTGAAATCTGCGAGCTAGGAGGAGCCCAATGACCGTCCTCGACGCCACGATCGAAAAGACCGCCACCGACTCCGAAACCGGCTATTCCAGCTTCCGCCTCGGCAGCTTCGAGTTCCGCCGCGACGAATATTTCGCCCACGTCACCTGGCCCAAGGGCAGCCACATCATCGAGATCGACCGCTTCCTGCGGGCGATGGTGCGCGATATCGGCTGGGGCTTCTTCTACGGCTGGATCTTCTTCGATGACGTGTTCGGCACCACCAACCACTACGGCACCGTCGACATCTTCGCCGGCTCGTACGACCGCGGGTGCAAGGAAGCCGGCATCGACTGGATGGAAACCTTCCCCGCCGAGACCGTGGCGGAGGCGTTCACCACCATCAGCCAGGACTGGATCAGCGAAGGCTACGATCCGCTCAACGCTCCGCTCGAAACCGGCACGCCGATCGGGCCCAAGGGCAAGGAGCGCACCGATCCGCTGCTGCGCGCCTTCATCGCCGCCGACCGCATGCTCGGCCTCGAAGGCGACAAGCCGGTGCGCCGCGAGGAAGACGGCTTCCCGATCAACCGCGCCTTCGCCGATCTCGACTACGACAAGCCGGAGATCGAGTGCGAGCCCGGCTTCGAAGGCCAGCTCCACGCGATCAACCTGTTCGACCACATCGCCCGCTCCAACGTCACCTGGAACCCGTCGATCAGCGCGGTCACCGGCGGCAACATCTGCTGCGTGACCAGCGAGGAGCACATGCTGCCGGTGATCCACGGCAACGACCGCAACGAGTGGTTCATCCAGCTGACGGACGAGATCCACTGGAACATCGCCGACAAGAACACCGGCGCCCCGCGCGGCCGCGTGGTCATGCGCGCCGGCGACGTCTGCGCCATGCCCGCCGACATCCGCCACCAGGGCTTCGCGCCCAAGCGCGCGATGCTGATGGTGATGGAAAATGGCACCCCGGGGCTGGAGAAGCGATATGCGAGCGGGGAGTTGCCGCCGTATCCGGTGCATTTTGGGTGAGGGTCGCTCCGGTTCAGCTTATGGAGTCAATCTGCAATATCCGCTGACGAGATTTCAGGAGGCCAACGAAGCCAGCGACACCGAAGAGGGCGAATCCGCCAATGAGGGCCGTCGCCTGAAGCTCAAGGGAACGGCTGAAAGCAAAGGCACAGCTTATCGTGCCCGCTACGATCAGGGCCAAAAGATAGCGCCACTTGGCGTGCTCGATGTCATAAAAATCCGCTTTGATTTCATCGGAGCGTAACTCCAGACCGCCCCAAGAAACAAAGCCGATGCTGTTGTCCCACGCCCAATCAATCACGAGCAGGATTCCCAGCGCAAATATGCCGGTTCCGAGTGGTGGCGGCGGGGCGGGGAACACGAGGAAACCCGTCGTGACCAAAACTACTCCGACGGCGAAGGAAATCCATTTCATAATCGGAAGATTGCTTGACATTGCAAAGGTTCGCAAGGGGGAGCACGCGAATTGATTAACTCCAGGGGATATTGATGCCACTGATCGACGACACGCGCTTCTACATCGATGGAGCTTGGGTGGACCGCCCCGATGCCTCGCGCATCGCCGTCACCAATCCCGCAACCGAAGAAGTAATCGGCCACATCGCGGCGGGCTCGGCGCCGGACGTCGATCTCGCCGTCGCGGCGGCGCGGCGGGCGTTTGTATCGTTCTCGCAAACCTCCGCGGCCGACCGCCTCGCGCTGCTCGAAGGCATCCGCGACCTGCTCGAGCAGCGCACCGAGCAGTTCGCCCAGGCGATCACCGCCGAGATGGGCGCGGCAATCGGCTTTTCGCGCGCCGGGCAGTGCCACTTCGGCACCGAGCACGTGCGCGTGGCGATCGAGGTGCTGCGCGATTTCGAATTCGAAAGCACCGTCGACGGCATCTTCATCCGCCGCGAGCCGATCGGCGTGGTCGGCGCGATCTGCCCATGGAACTGGCCGCTTTACCAGATCACCGCCAAAGTCGCCCCGGCGCTCGCCGCGGGGTGCACCGTGGTGCTGAAGCCGAGCGAACTGTCGCCGTTCTCCGCGCTGCTGTTCGCGCAGGTGATGCACGATGCCGGCGCGCCTCCCGGCGTGTTCAACCTCGTCAACGGCACCGGTGAAGAGGTCGGCAACGCGCTGTCGGGGCATCCCGACGTCGATATGGTCAGCTTCACCGGCTCGACGCGCGCGGGCGTGCTGGTGGCGCAGAACGCGGCGCGCACGGTCAAGCGCGTGGTGCAGGAACTCGGCGGCAAGTCGCCCAACGTGTTCCTGCCCGACGCCGACTTCGCCACCGCCGTGCCCAAGGGCGTGCTCGGCATGATGCGCAACTGCGGCCAGTCGTGCGCCTCGCCGACGCGCATGGTGGTGCCGGCGGCACGCCTCGCTGAAGTGGAAGCGCTGGCGAAGGACGCGGCCGAGGCGATCGTCGTCGGCGACCCGCTCGATGAAGGCTCGGTGCTCGGCCCGCTCGCCAACGCCGCGCAGTTCGCCAAGGTGCAGGACCTGATCCAGGTTGGCATCGACGAAGGCGCCAGGCTCCTCACCGGCGGGCCGGGGCGGCCGAACGGCCTCAACCGCGGATACTTCGCGCGGCCGACGGTGTTCTCCGAGGTGGCGCCCGAGATGCGCATCGCGCAGGAGGAGATCTTCGGTCCGGTCCTCGTCATCCAGCCCTACGAGGACGAGGCCGACGCGGTCCGCATCGCCAACGCCACGGTCTATGGTCTTTCCAGCCACGTCCAGTCCGCCGACCAGGAAGCCGCGCGGCGCGTGGCGCGGCAAATCCGCGCCGGGCAGGTGCACATCAACTACCCGGCGTGGTCCGGCTACGCCCCGTTCGGCGGCTACAAGATGTCGGGCAACGGCCGCGAATACGGTCGCTTCGCGCTGGAGGAGTACCTCGAGGTCAAGTCGATCCTGGGTTACTGAGGCGCGTCGGAGCGCGGACCTCGGCACCAACTCGATCGTTTCCGCAGCGGGAGCGAACAGGTGAGCGATGGCTTTCAGGCAGCTCAACTCGAGGAGCCGCGCGATCGGCGCCGCCGGGGCGATCGCGGTCAACGCGCTGCTGGTTCTGGCGCTGCTGTCGCTGTCGAGCGGGATCGTGCCGCTGAAGCGCGTCCCCGGGCTGGTGTCGTTCGACGTCAGTCGCCCACCGCCGCCGAAACCGCCGCCGCCCAACACAAAGCCGGCCGGCGCCGCCGCGCCGCCTAGCCGCGGCGCCACCAAGGCGCCCTCCCCGCCCAAACCGCCGCATCCTCTGCCGAGCCCGACGCCGGCTCAGCCCGCCATCGACACCGGCAGCGAATCCGCCAGCGGCGCGGGCAGTCAAGCGGGCAGCGGCGCCGGAACCGGCGGCCACGGCAGCGGCACCGGCGCGGGCGGCAAGGGCTCGGGCAACGGCAGCGGCGTTGTCAGACCGCCGGTGCACATCGCCGGCGGCTTCACCGAGCGCGACTTCCGCCGCGCGCGCCTCTCGGCGCCGGCGCAAGTGGTCGTCGGCATCCGCGTGCGCCGCGACGGACAAGCCGATCGATGCCACGTCGTGCGCTCGAGCGGCTATCCGAGGATCGACAACGAGACCTGCGCCGTGATCGAGCGACGGTTCCGCTTCCGTCCGGCGCGAACCGCCGACGGACGCGCGGTCGACAGCGAGATTCAATGGTTTGCGAATTGGCAGCCGCGCTAGGCCTGCCCCTCATCCATATCAGCACAACGCAGCGCAGGTGCAGTTCGTCGCAGGTTTTCGGTTAACGGGCGGAACTGGCCCCGAAGGACACCGTTTGCCAACGCGGGAGGCCAATCCGTGTGCCTGAGGGGCGGAAGAGCCGCAGCCGATGGCGCTTCAAGGAGAAGCATCATGAACAAAGCCGTAATCAGCTTGATGGCAGCGGCGGCTCTGCCCCTGTCTGCCTGTGCATCGACACAACCCAACAACACTCTCGCTTCGGCCGGCGAAGGCGCCGCGGTCGGCGCCGCGGGCGGTGCGGGCGTCGCCGCGCTGACCGGTGGCAGCATTCTCACCGGGGCGGCCATCGGCGCCGCCGTCGGCGGCGTTGCCGGCGCGGTGTGGGCCGACCGCAACAACGATGGTGTGGCCGACGGCTACATCGAAAACGGCCAGTACTATCCGGGCGTGCCCCCCGGCTACAACGAGGAAGCGAACGAGACGCCGGCACAAGAGGCCGCGGAAACCAGCGGAGCGGGCGTGGCGGCGCCGGTGTGTCACCCGACCAATGTCGGCAGATCGGCGGCCATCGGCGCAGCCGGCGGAGCGGCGCTTGGTGCGGGCGCGGGCGCTCTCGCCAGCGGGCTCAGCATTCCGGCCGGAGCGCTGATCGGTGCCGCGGTCGGCGGCGTTGCCGGCGCGGTGTGGGCGGATCACAACAACGACGGCTGCGTTGACGGGTACATCGAGAATGGCCAGTACTATCCGGGTGCGCCCGCCACGCAGGCGGCGCCGACCTCGGGTGCCGGCTCGTACACCGGCGAACGCGGCTAAGTAGGCTAACAGGGGTGCGAAACGCGGCATGGGACTGATTACCGACGAACGCATGCTGCGTTTCGTACTTCCGGCTCTGGCGGCGGTGCTGATTGCGCCGCTGCCCCAGCCGGCCTTTGCGCAGGACGCTTCATCGCCGAGCGAGGCGAGCGGCGGCAAGGTAGCCGCGCGCATCCAGCGTGACATCGTGCACGCGAGCAACGACCTGCGCGCGTTTTACGGCGCACGGTCCGACGCGCCGCTGTGGCTCGATCAATCCGGCCATCCATCCGGTGCGGCGACGCTGCTGTGGTTGCGCATGCGCACGTCCGATCGCGACGCGCTCGACCCGAGCCAATTCCACCTCGACAAGCTTGCCAAGCTGCTCGACAAGGCGCGCGAAGGCGATGCGGAGGATGCGGCGAAGGCGGACCTCGCGCTGTCGTCGGCCTTCGTCGATTATGCCCAGGCGATGATCGCCGCCCCCCATGCGCACATGATGTACGAGAATGCGGGGCTTCAGCCGTCGCCCCCGCGACCGTTCGAATTGCTGGAGCAGGCGGCCAAGGCTCCGTCGCTCGAGGACTACATCGATCGGTTCGGCTGGATGGACCCGCTCTACGGGCCGTTGCGCAAGGCGCTCGACGATCCGCAATACACGGCCGCCCAGAAGGAGGTCATCGCCGCCAACCTCGCGCGGGTTCGGGCGATTCCGGAGATCGCCGAGGGCAAGCATATCCTGGTCGATACGGCGAGCGCCCGGCTGTGGATGTACCAGGGCGACAAGGTGGTCAATTCGATGAAGGTGGTTGTCGGCAGCCCCAAGCCCGGACTCGGCAAGACGCCGATGATGGCCGGCTGGATTCGCTGGGCGATCGAGAATCCCTATTGGGAAGTGCCCGACGACATCGTTAAGAACGAGATCGCCCCGAAGGTGCTGGACCAGGGCGTCCGCTACCTGAAGCACGAGAACTATCAGGTGCTCGCCGACTGGAGCGACGATGCCCCGGTGCTCGATCCGACGGCGGTGGACTGGCACGCGGTCGCCGACGGCACGCTCAAGGTCCACGTGCGCCAGTTGCCCGGCGGCGGCAACTTCATGGGCAAGGTGAAGTTCGAATTCCCCAACGACAGGGGCATCTTTCTCCACGACACCCCGGCCCTGCAGCTGATGAACGAGGATGCCCGCCAGCTGAGCCACGGCTGCATCCGGATGTCCAATGCGGCGGCGATGCACCAATGGCTGATGGGCGAGCCGATCCCGACCGATGTCAAGACGCCCGAGGACAAGGTGCTGCTGCCCAAGCCGGTGCCGATCTACGTGACGTACCTGACCGCCCGCCCCGACGGGAGCGGCATCGCCTTCCAGGACGATCCTTACGGCCTCGACAAGAGCATTCGTCTGGCCACCGCCGATTGAGCGGCATTAGCCGCTCGGGTGGTACAGCGCCTGCGAGAGGCAGGCCGCCAGCGCGGCCATGGTGAAGGGCTTGCGCAGGACCGGGAAGCCCTCGTCCGCGGCCGAACCGGCGACGGTGCTGTAGCCGGTCATCAGCACAACCGGAACGCCCTCACGCCGCTCGCGCACCTTGCGGGCAAGGTCGAGGCCGCCGATCGCGCCCGGCATGACCATGTCCGACAGCACGGCATCGAACGCCTCCGTCTCAAACATTTTCAGCCCCTCGGCCCCCGACGCCGCACGCATCACTCGCGAGCCATGCTCCTCCAGCATTTGACTGACCAGATCGTTGAGATTCGGGTCGTCCTCGACCAGCAGGATATTCAACCCTTGCAGCGCCTCCTCGGTGGCCGGCTGTGCTGGGCGAGTTTGCCGGGCTGGGAGACCCTCGCATCTTGGGAAAAGCAAAATCACCTTGGTGCCTTTCCGGGGCTCGCTGGCGATCGAAACAGTGCCGCCGGCGGCGCGGACGAAGCCGTAAACCTGGCTCAGGCCGAGACCCGTGCCGCGCCCCGGCCCCTTGGTGGTGTAGAACGGCTCGAACGCCCGCTCGATCGCCTCCCCACTCATGCCCGCGCCCCCGTCTTCGACCGCGATTTCGACCGCGTCTGCACCGCCAAGCGCACCGGGCCGGTTGGCCGCGGTGATGCACACCAGCCCGCCTTGCGGCATGGCGTCCTTGGCGTTGACCGCGAGATTGAGCATCGCCACGTCGAATTGCGAAACGTCGACTTCGATCGGCCACAGGTCGCCGGCGATGCTGAAGCGGACCGAGATGTTCTCGCGCAGCGAATGGTCGAGCAGATCGGCGAGCTCGTCGATGTGCTGATGGACGTCCAACGCTTCCGACTGCAGCGGCGAACGGCGCGAGAACGCGAGCAGTTGCTGGGTAATCTGCGCCCCGCGGTCGAGCGCGTCGCGGATGCCCTCGGCGAACCTGTTGCGGCGGTCCGCGTCCTTGCTGCGCTGCATCAGCTCAAGGCCGCTCGAGGCGGCCATCAGCAGGTTGTTGAAATCGTGTGCCACGCCCCCGGTAAGCTGGCCGAGCGCCTCCATTTTCTGCGCTTGGCGCAAGGCGGTCTCGACCTGTTCGCGGGCGCGGATCTGATGCTGCAGTTCGCGGTTGGCGGCAGCGGCGGCAGCGCTGGCGGCCCCGAGCAAGGCGATCAGCGCGGCGGCGAACAGCAGGATCAGCCCGATCGCCGCGTAGCGCGAGATTCGCGCCGACAGCGGCTCGACCAGCTTGCTCAGGTACACGCTGCCGAGGTTGAGGTTTTCCTGGACGACAGGGGTGACCACCGTGACGGTGCGGCCGCTGATCTCCGGCGCGTGGGCGCTCACCGAAGCCGGCAGCTTCTGGCCAGGGACGGCGAGTCCGGCGAACAGCCTGCCGTCGGGGCCGTAGACGGCGGCGGCGCGGAAATTCTCGTCGAGCCGCAGCGCGGACAGGTATTCGTTGGCCGTCTCCGTATCGTCGAACGCCAGTGCGCCCGCGACACTTCCGGCCAGAATCTGCGCCTGGACGTTGACCTGCCGGACTTGCTCGGCGCTCTCGCGTTGTTCCAGCTGCCAGCCGAGCACCAGGCTCGTCGCAAGCATCAGCACCGCCAGTGCCGCGGTGAGCCAGCGCTGTTCGACCAGCGCCCGGCGGACCCGCTGAACCACCGGCGCGCTCATTCGTCCACCGCCACTGCCACGGCGAGCAATTTCGAACTAAGGTCCAAGTGCCGCGTATCGGCGTCTCCACGGTCGATCGCCAGGCGCACATGCCCGTTGCGAGTCAGGAAATCGACCACTCCGCCTCGCGTGCCGTTGTTGCGGTCGCCGACAGTGAGCACCGGCAGGCCGCGGGTCGCCGCGAGCAAAGCGTGCGCCGTTTCCGGGCCACGGCCAAGAAACAGCACCTGGCAGACTTTCGCCTGGTCCGCCTGTCCGGCGGTCAACTGCACGACGGTAAAGGGCCGGCCCTCGAGCTGCTGCCCGCGCACCAGCTGTTGCAGAACGCTGGCAACGTCATCGCGGCCGGCGACGCAGAACTTGAAGCTCCCGCCCTTGGGGTCGCCTGGCCAGTGCACGAACGAGGCGAGCTTGTATAAATACGCCGCCTTCACCTCCGCCTCGGGGGTTGCCGCGCCGGCCGCGCCAGAGATCATCGTCAGTCCGGCTGTTAGGGCCAGCGAGAGGCGGCCGCGGAATGGCCATGCCGAGCCTCTCATCAGTAGCGCAACTCCAGCCCTCCCATGACCCGGCGCGGGATGTAATCGCCGCCGGGGTATTCCAAATGGCGGTCATGAAGCAGATTGGTCCCCGAGACCGACAGGGCGATGGCCGGCGACAGCTGCCAGGCAAGCCGTGCGTCCAACTCGCGATAGGCCGGCACGGAGGAATCGCGCAAGCGCCCCACGGCCCGCGCATCGAGATCGAAAGTTACCTTGGGCAACGGTTGCATGGAGGAGCGCAAGGTGACCACATAAGGCGGATCGTTGCCGTCCTGGCTCGGACCGAGCAAGCCGCTGCCTGCGGCTGCAAAATGGAGATCGCGCTGCAGCCACGTCGCGCCGGCCGACAACATCCACCAGTGACTTCACCTGCACATTCGCCCAGGCTTCGATGCCGTAGATGTCGCCCTTCAAGTTGTTGCCCCAGGTCAGGTTGAGGGCGAATGCGCCGGGGACGACCTCCACCGTTCGCAGATCGTCGTAATGATCGTAGAACGCGGTAGCGGAAAGCGACACCGTTCGCGACGGCTGCAGCCGCGTTCCCAACTCGAACGACCACAGCTTCTCAATGCGGAAATCGCGATTGCCTCTCAAGGAGACGACCGGCGGAATCCGCTCCTGGACATCTTCGTCGAAGGGGGTTGCCGAGCGCACCGCTCGCTCGGCCGATGCCCAGATCAGCGCCTTGGGAGAGGGCTTCCACGCGAGGCGCGCCTCGGGCAGCAACGATGTCCCGGTGTAGGGCAGGTGCTCGGCCTTGACGCCGCCAACGAACGTCAGGTCGCTGGTGAGCGCGACGCTGTCCTGGGCAAAGATGTCGGCGATGAAGAGATTGCGATGCGGCGGCGCGAAAAAGAAGCGCGGCGTGCCCTCGATCCGGTAATCGACCTCCCGTGCACCGGCGCCCCAGACAAGCGAATGAGCGCCCAGCGAAATGTTGTGCTGCAACTCGGCGTCGTAAGTGTCGGTGTGGAATTTGCCGCCTCCAGTCGCGCGCGAGTCGCGCCCGATCCGGTCGTAGAACACCTGCGCCTGGAGCTGTCCGGCAGGGCCCATGTCATGGTTCCAGCGGGCCGTGAGGTTACGGCCCGAGGTATTCTCGGCTGACGATACGGATGCGCCGTTGCGGCCGTCCAGGACATTGCCCTGCAGCGTCACCAGGTCGGCGTCGCTCGGCGTCCAGTCGAGCCGAAAACCGCCCTCGAGATGGCGCAACGGGTCGTTGGCCGAGGCGCCGGACGCCAGGTCGAAAGCGTTTTCGTGCAGCCAGCGGCCATGGAACTCGTAGCTCAGGGTCTCGCCCGCCCGGCCGGAGACGCGTGCTCCGATCGCTTGCCGGTCGGGGCCTGCGCGAACGTCGGCGTAGAGCCCCTTCGTCTCGGAGGCGCGCCGGGTAATGATGTTGATCACCCCGTTGACCGCGTTCGCGCCCCACAGCGTCGCCCCGGGCCCGCTGATCACCTCGATTCGGTCGATGTCGTCGGGCAGCACGTCGGGCAGGTCCCAGTACACGCCTGAAAACAGCGGGGTGTAGACGGGGCGCCCGTCGATCAGCACCAGCAGCTTATTGGAAAAGCTTTGCGCCGTGAGATTACCGTTCAGGCCGCGCGCGGTGACCACCCAGTCGTAAGGAGTTCTTCTGGTAGACCTGCAGGTTCGGCGCCAAGCGAAGCATCTCGGGGATCGTGGTCGCGCCCGAGCGAATGATGTCTTCCCGGGTGATCACGTAAATCGAGGCTGCAGCATCGGCGAGCGGCTGGTCGGTCTTGCTGACGGAGGAAACGTTGACTTCGGCGAGATCCTCGATCGACATGGTGCGCAGGCTTTCAAGTTCCTGTGCCCGCGCCAGGCCAGGCACAATGAGCGCGCCCGCTGCCGCGGCCGCGCCGACGGCGAAGCCGGGGACTCGCCACGTCATGTCGAGCAGATACACCTCCCTGTTCGTCGGCCCCCTCAGGCCGACTGCGGAACAAACTCTCGCCTTCCCCGTTGGTTCCAGTCCCGACACTGCGCAGTGTCGGGCGAACAGGGGTACCACTCATCCACAACGGAGCGCTGGCGCGTTTCGCCCGGTGTGCCGTGGAGCCGAGGAGGGAAAGTCGACCGATGGCCAAGGTCCTGCTTGTCGAAGACGAGATGCTCGTGCGGGAGCTGGCGCTCGAAGACCTCACCGATGCGGGACACGAGGTGACCGCCGCCGCCACCGGCGACGAGGCGTTGGCAATCCTGCGCCGGGATGGCGGTTTCGATGTGCTGTTCACCGACATTCGCCTGCCGGGCCGAGTGGACGGCTGGGAACTGGCGAGCGAAGGCAAGCAGCTGATCCCGACGCTCAAGGTGATCTACGCCACCGGTCTCAACGATGACACCGGCCGCGTCGGCCCGAACGAGAAGCTGCTCGCCAAGCCCTATCGGAAGGACGACCTGCTGAACGCCGTGGCTTAGCCGCGCTCGGAATCCAGCTGCGTCATTTGTGCCGGCGCGTAACGCTCGCCCTGGATCGCGTCCGGCGGGATCGCGGCTTCGAGCGCAGCGATCTGCTCTGTCGTGAGGGCTTGCGCGAGCGCCGCGACCGCCTCTGCAACACGGTCCGGCTTGCGTGCGCCGACCAGCGGGACGATGTCCTCGCCTTGCGCCAGCACCCAGCCGAGCAGCACTTGCCCGGCGGTCAGGCCGAAGCGTTGTCCAATCCGGGCGATCTCGCCGGCAACCTCGAGGTTCCTGGCGCCCGCCTCGCCCTGAAACCGCGGTGTGTGGCGACGGAAGTCGCCCGGCGCCGTCTCGCCCGGTTGCCAACCGCCGGTCAGCAGCCCCCGGCCGAACACCCCATAGACGGTGAGACCAATACCGAGCTCGCGGCAGGCGGGCAGAACGCTGCGTTCGATATTGCGGGTGGTGAGGGCGTATTCGATCTGCAGGTCGCAGATCGGCTGCACCGCGTTCGCCCGGCGCAGCGTTTCCGGGCCGACTTCGCTGAGGCCGACATGGCGCACCCAACCGGCTTCGATGCATTCGCCGATCGCGCCCACGGTATCCTCGATCGGCACCTTCGGATCGAGCCGCGCGGGGCGGTAGATGTCGATGTGATCGACGCCGAGACGCTGGAGCGTGTAGGCGAGCGCGGTCTTCAACGCCGCGGGCCGCGCGTCGTAGCCGATCCACCCGCCCGCGGGGTCGCGCTGCGCGCCGAACTTGACGCTGAGAACGTAGCTGTCGCGCGGCACCCCCTTGAGCGCCTCGCCTATCAGCATTTCGTTGTGGCCCATGCCATAGAAATCGCCGGTATCGAGCAGCGTGATGCCGGCATCGAGCGCGGCGTGGACGGTGGCGATCGCCTCGCCGCGATCGGCCGGGCCGTAGGTGCCGGACATCGCCATGCAGCCAAGGCCGATACGTTAGACTTTGGGGCCGGTCCTGCCGAGACGGGTGGTGCGCATGGTCGATCCTTTGGCTGACTGCGGCTGCCCGATACTGCCGAGAAGCGGCGCGCGGCAAGGCTCGTCGCTTCAGCCGACGATCCGCTGCATTTGGTCGGCGGCCGCGGGTTCGCCGATGATCACCGCTCGCCGCCACGCCTTCAGCCCCTCGGCATCCTCGGCGATCAACGAGTCTTCGCACCAGCCGTTGCCATCGTGCTGGCGCACGCTGCCGCCGGCCGCCTCGACCAGCGCGAGTCCGCCGGCGACGTCCCATACGTGGGGCGAGGCGAAATGCGCGACCTGCAACAGACCGGCGGCGACGAACGCGCATTCGATGGCGGCCGAGCCGGTCTTGCGGGCGTCCCAGTTCTTGGTTGTTTCCGGATGGGCGTCCGGCGTACCCGCCAGGTGCCGCTTGACCGCCGGATTTCGCTCGCGCCCGAGCGGATCGCCTTCGAAGCAGACCGGCCCGCCCCGCCTCGCATGATAGACGCCGGGGCCGAGCCGATGCGTCGCGCTGCACCACAGGGCGCCGGCGACGGGACGGCCGCGAAGCAGCACCCCGACCGAGGCGGCGCACATCGGAAAACCGTTGACGAAATTGGCGGTGCCGTCGACCGGATCGAGCGCCCAGACCCATTCCGGGCCGCCATCGGTGTGCGCCTCGAACTCCTCGCCGATTATCCCGTGGTCGGGGAAAGTGTCGCCCAGGACGGCGCGGATGGTGGTTTCGATACGCCGATCGACTTCCGAGACCGGGTCCGTCAGAATGCCCTTATCGACGTCCGCTCCCTTGTAGCTCACCGACAGCACTTCACCGAGCCCGCGGTGGATTTCCGCGCCGGCGAGGGTGGCCAGCTCGACGGCTACGTCCTCGATCTGGTCGAGCAGCTTTTCCTCAGGTTCACTCATAGTCGTCTCCTCTGGCGTCGCCGGGAACCAGCACGCTCAGGTCCGAGCGGTGGATCGACAGCCGCACCGGCTCGGCGTCGCGGCAGATCGTGCCCTTGCAATCATCGATCCGTAGTTGATCGGGTGCGTCGATCACTTCCACGTCGTGCGCTTGGCGAACAGTCACCGGAGGCACGCCGTCGGGCGAGTCGAGCCAGTCACCGAACCGCTCGCGCGCCTCGTCCGTCACGCTGACCACGTGGAGCCGGCCCTCGCCCGGATTCGCCTTCCCGGCGAGCGGAAGCCGCGGCCCTACTTGGGGGATTGCCAGCACTTCGAGCATCAGCAGAATCTCGGCCGTTCTCGTGCCGTCGATCGACAGTCGATATCCGACAGGAGCGGCATCCTCGAGCCGGGCACGTATCGCCTTGCGGCCCAGGGCGAGCTTCTCCGCTCGCTTGTCCGGCTCCTTGTCCAGCGCGCACAGGGCCTCGGTGAGCAGGCCGAAGCCGACCGATTCGAAGAAGCGGCGGCGGCCCCACGCCCCTTCCGCCTTCGCGAGGTCGAACGGCTTCGGTCTGGCGCCGGGCATGAGTGCCGCGGCGGCGGCAAGGTCTTGCGGCACTCCGTAGCTATGGGCGATGTTGTTGGCGCCGCCGGTCGGCAGGATGGCCATCGTCGCCGGGCTGTCGCCAAGGGCATCGGCGACCTTGGCCACGGTGCCATCCCCGCCGGCGACGACGATCAGGCCCTCGGCTTCGCGCACCGCTTCGCGCCAGCCGTCCTCCTTCCGCGAGACGATGTCGGCCTCGATGCCGTTGGAATCCAGCAGCGAGAGCAGCTGATCGGCGGAAACCTTGCCGGTTCCGGCCGTGGGGTTGTGAACGAGGAGGGCAGTCATCGGGTTCTCGCGGAGTTCGCTCGTTCAACGGCAGCGCATCGCGCGCGTTCCGTGCCACACCGTGCTTCCCTGCCCGATAGGCGCTTGAGGCCAGCGACGTTGCCCCTTACACGCCGCTGCCGAGCGAAGCGGGAAAGAACCAGACCTTGCACTATCCGAAAACCCAGGCCCTGATGAGCCGCGGCTGCGAGTTTCTCGGCACCGACTACGCGATCCTGTGCGGAGCGATGAGCTGGGTTTCGGAGCGAAACCTGGTGTCGGCGATCAGCAATGCCGGAGGATTTCGGGGTGATCGCTTGCGGGGCGATGACGCCGGAGCTGCTCGACCGCGAGATCGCCGGGACGAAGGAGCTGACGAGTAAGCCGTTCGGGGTCAACCTGATCACCATGCACCCGCAACTGTTCGAACTGATCGAAGTGTGCGGTAAGCACGGCGTCGGCCACGTGGTGCTCGCCGGCGGCATCCCGCCCAAGGGCAGCGTCGAGGCGATCAAGGGCCACGGCGCCAAGGTGGTGGTGTTCGCGCCAACACTGGCGCTGGCCAAGAAGCTGCTGCGCAGCGGCGGCGATGCGCTGGTGATCGAGGGGATGGAGGCCGGCGGCCACATCGGCCCGGTGGCGACCAGCGTGCTGGCGCAGGAGTTCCTCCCCGCCCTCGCCGACGAATACCTGGTGTTCGTCGCCGGCGGCATCGGTCGCGGCGAGGCGATTGCCGGTTATCTCGAGATGGGTGCGGTCGGCGTCCAGCTCGGCACCCGCTTCGCCTGCGCGACCGAGAGCATCGCCCATCCGGCGTTCAAAAAGGCGTTCTTCCGCGCCGGCGCGCGCGACGCGGTGACCAGCGTGCAGATCGACCCGCGGCTGCCGGTCATTCCCGTGCGGGCCCTGAAGAACAAGGGCAGCGAGCTGTTCAACGGCAAGCAGCGCGAAGTGGCCAACGCGCTCGACAACGGCGAGGTCGAAATGGGCGAGGCGCAGCTGATGATAGAGCACTTCTGGGCCGGAGCCCTGAAGCGGGCAGTGATCGACGGCGATGTCGAACACGGTTCGCTGATGGCCGGCCAGTCGGTCGGGATGGTGACCGAGGAGGAGCCGGTCTCCCAGATCGTCGCCACGCTGATGCTCGAAAGCGAGGACGCCCTCAGCCGGCGCTGACCAGGGTGTCTAGTCGGTCGAGCAGCGGCAGTTGGCTCGGCAGCATCATCTCCCTGGCCTCATCGAGCGTCATCCAGCGGGCGGCGCCGACTTCGGGGAAGCTCTGCATCCTGCCGCTTCTCGGCGGCCATTCCATTTCGAACAGGTTGCTTTCGATCGCCGCCTGATCGAGCTCTTGCTCGGTGGCGAAGGCGGTAACCCGCTTGCCGCCGCTCTGGCGAATGTCGCCGAGCGGCTGGAGCATCCCGGCGAGTTCGATGCCGAGTTCCTCCCCGGCTTCCCGCCTCGCCGCTGTTTCCGGGTCCTCGTCCGCTTCGATCAAGCCCTTGGGGATTTGCCACGCGCCGCGGTCCTTGCGCATCCAGTAAGGGCCGCCGGGGTGGACCAGCAGCACCTGAAGTTCCGGCGCGCGGCGGTAGATCAGCACTCCGGCGCTGTGCTGGGGCACCGGACTAGCGGGTGTCCGCCTCCGACAGACCGAGCAGCACTTCGCGGGTCAGCTCGGGCCGTTCGCCCATGACCATGTGGCTACAGTCGGTCTCGCGGTACTCCCAGCCCTCGTTTCGCGCCTGCTCGGCGAACGGCGGGAACGGCGTGGGCTCGTAGCCAGTGGCGAAGATGTACGCGCGGCGCGGGATCTTGGCTTCCTCGCCGGTATACTTGACCGCTTCGAGCAGAGTCAGCAGCGGATGGTAGCCGATCTCGCCGGGGATCGGCTCGAACTGCTCGGCGCCAATCATCGGGATCAGGCCAGGGGTGAACTTCTGCCGGTCGATGTACCAGGCGTGCTCGAAGCCGCCGGTGATGTCCCACAGGCTCTGCCCGTCGCCGGGCAGGAAGGCGTCGATGTAGGCAATCGCGTCGATCCGCGCGCCGAGGCGGGTGGCGACGCCGGTGATGACCATCCCACCATAGGAATGGCCGGCGAGGACGAAGCGGTCGAAGCCCGCCTGCTCGATTTGTTCGCAGACGTCGTCGATATGATCTGTCAGGGTGATGCCCGGGTGCAACTCGCTCTGCCGCGTACCGAGGCCGCGCAGGGTGGCAGCAAGTACGGTGTGCCCCTCGGCCTCGAGGTCGCGCTTCGTCTGCTCGTAGCTCTGGTTGCCGCCCCAGGCCCCGTGAACCAGCACGTAGTTCGCCATTCGTCGCTCTCCCTTCTTGGTTGCCCTGATGCCTCAGCCGAGGGCCGGAAACAAGAAAGGGGAGGAGCCTTGCGGCGCCTCCCCCACTTGTTCGCTGCCGAAAGGCTCAGGCGTTTTCGAGATTGCGCGCGGTTCGCCAGCCGGTGGCGTAAGTTTCGCGCGACATCTGGCTGTAGGGCACCGGCGAGACGATCACCCGCGCCTTGAACTGCTGGTGCGGCTCGACCGTGGTCTTGTCGGTGTTCGGGTCCTCGCCCCACTTGACGTGGAGCTCGGTGCCGAGCGGAATTTCGTGATCGACCGTCGCCAGGCTGAGGCCCTTCTTCTCGTTGTACGAGTAGCCGGTGAACATCGACAGTCCGACCGTGTTGCCGTCGGCATCGACCACCGCGTCGTAGTTCGAGTTGGCGTAGTTCGCCAGCGGCAGGTCGAAGAACTTGTAGTTCGGACCCTCCGGGTTGAACAGCGAGCCGGTGATGGTCTTCATGTCCTCGGCGTTCCACTCGAGGGTGACCTTCTTGCGCTGCTCGTCGGGGTTGACCTTCTTGAGCGCGTCGGCGCCGATGAAGTCGTGGTCGAACTTGACGAACGGGCCGTAGCCCAGCTCCCACGGGTTGAGGTAGTAATCCTCGATGCTCTGGCCGACGAACGAGCCGCCGATCGCGCCGGTCGCCTCATACGAATTCGCCGGCAGCCACTCACGATAGCTTTTCAATTCGTCGCCGGTGTAGATCGCCGGCAGCGGCGAGGGAATCCAGCCGGATTCGAGCGTGTTCGAAGGATAGGCGCGGCTGCCGACCGGGATCAGGCCGAACTCTTCGCCCGCCTCGAGGATTTTTTCGCGGATGTAGTCCTCTTCCTCGTACGGGCCCCAGATCTCCAGACCGGGGCTGCCGGCCATGCCGTGGCGCAGCGTGCGCACGGTCTTGTTGCCGATCTTCATGCTGCTCATGTTGAAGAACTTGAGCTTCTCGAGGCTGCCGCCGTTGAGCTTTTCGATCACGTCCCAGGCGCGCGGGCCCTGGATCTGGAAGCGCCAGCTGATCCGCTTGACCGGCTTGCCCATCGGACGGCTCGGCGAACGGTCGTCATGGATGATCTCGACGTTGTAGCCGCCGGTCTCGCCGTGGAAGCGCAGCCAGTTGGCCGCCGGCGCGCGGCCGACGTAGACGAACTCTTCCTTGTCGAGATAGAAGATGATGCCGTCGCCGATCACATGGCCGTAGGGTGTGGTCGGGACGTACTGCTTGGCCTTGTTCGGCTCCCACCCCTTGGGCGAGTTGATCATCGTATCGCTGAGCAGCTTGAGGGCGTCGGGGCCCTTGATGTACAGGTCGACCATGTGGTGCGACTGGTCGAACAACACGGCCGAATGCTGCCAGGCCCACTGCTCGTTGCGCCAGTTGGAGAACTCGGGCGCAACCACCGGATAGACGTAGGCGCCGATCTTTGAGTTGCGGAGCTTTTTGACCAGGTCGGGGGTGTTCTGCAGAATCTGCTCAAGATTCTCGGCCATCGGCTTTTCCTCTCATTCGTGCTTGCGAAAGAATCATATATGCGAAAATTGTATGCGTCGCATACAATATCTGGCATGGGACGCAAGCGGAAACCGGCCCCCGAAACGAGAGGACGAGACCCATGAACGTCGAAGCGCTCGACCACGTCAACATCATCACCGACCGGCTCGACGAAACCGCCGATTTCTACGGCCGATTGCTCGGCCTCGTGCGCAAGGACGCGCCGCCGCCGTTGACGCCCGAGACGGCGACCTGGATGTTCGATGCCGAGGACCGGGCGATCATCCACATCAACTCGCTCGACTGCCACCGCACCTACGACCGCGAGGTGACGCCGGGCGAGCTGACCGGCGCGCTGCACCACGTGGCGCTGAGGTGCACCGGCTACGACGAGGTTAAGGGCCGCCTCGACGCGATGGATGCCGACTACCAAGAGAACCTGGTCAGCGCGATCAACCTGCGGCAGATTTTTACCGCGGACCCCAACAACGTGCTGCTGGAGCTGAACTTCTTCGCCGATTGAGCGCGCGGACCGTGCGATGTGCGAGCGACAAAAGCGGTTGACAGACTCGGCAAGTGTCACCCTGCTCTCGCTCCGGAACACCCTGAAAATCCTATCCTTTTGTGCTAGGATAACAGGTGACACATTTTCTGGAGCCGTCGCTTGGACGGCAGAGCGCGGAGTCCACGGGTGGACGCGAACGGCAAGGCGCTTCGAGTCGGCCATCCCCAGCATAAGCCACAGATGGAGGCCTGTAGGAAAATGGTTTTTCGCCGCTTCGCCCGTGCGCCCACGGTCGTTCAATTCGAAACTCGTCGACGGGCGGTAACCGGATTGTGCCTTCCGAGCCGAGATAGAAGGCCCGCCGGAACAATTCATTACGCCCGCCGCGGCTGGAAAGCGGACATCGCGGTGTGGCATAGTCGGCAAGTGCGCGAGCGATGGACCCACGGCTACACTTCAGGCGAGCTTGAGGCGGCACAGGAACGCTATGAGTTGCGCTTTCCACCCGACCTAATCGAGCTACTGCTTGATCGTCGGCCGATAGATGGATGGGACTGGCGCAATGATGACGCTGGCATCCGACGCGCCCTGAGCCACCCTCTCGACGGACTGCTGTTCGATTTGGAACATAACGATCTTTGGTGGCCGGAATGGGGGGAAAGACCGGCATCTGCTGAGGAACGCGCTGAGGTTCTGACAGCCATCGTGGGCGCCGCGCCTCGCCTCATCCCGCTAATCGGCCACCGCTACATCCCCGAAACACCCCACGAAGCCGGGAACCCGGTGTTTTCGGTGATGCAGGCGGATGTGATCTACTACGGGGCGAACCTCACAGAGTACTTCGCTAACGAGCTAGGCGGGACCTATCAGGTTGGCTCTCCGCGCCGCATCCCATTCTGGTCCAAACTGGTCGAGCGCAACTGTTAGATTGAACGTCCGATTTGGGTCATCAGCCGCCCTCCCGCTTTTACACGGGCACCCCGCCCGCAGTCGTCGTCCGGTACATCTCCCTTCGATACCCGTCGTAGTCGTTCGGCCCCAGGTGCATCGTCCCGCGGTTGTCCCACAGGGCGACCATCCCGGGTTCCCAGCGCAGGCGGCAGCAGAAGGCGTGCTGAGTGGTGTGGGCGACGAGGAAATCGATGATCGGCTTGGCCTCGAATGTGGTCATGCCTTCGATGCCGGCGGCGTAGGTGTCGCAGATGTAGAGCGATTCCTCGCCGGTTTCGGGGTGGGTGCGGACCAGCGGGTGGTAATGACCGGTGATGCCTTCCTTGAAGCGCTCGGGGTCGGCGAAGCTGATCGCCTTGCCGAGCAGCTTTTCCTGCGTCGCGTAGTTGTTCGCCGCGCTCATGTGGACGCGCAGGCCGCGGAGCATGTCGCGGTAGGTCTTCGACAGATGGCGGAAGGCGAGCGCGCAGTTGGCCCAGCTGGTGTCGCCGCCGAACGGGGGGATTTCGACCGCGCGCAGGGTGGTGATCGCCGGCGGCTCGGCGAGAAACGGGCTATCGGTGTGCCAGCCGCCGCCGAACAGGCTCGCCGCCTTGGTGTCGGCCTCCTTGATGATCGGATGGACCTCGCGGTGTCCGGGGACACCCTGGGTGTAGGCGTCGACTGCGAACGGGCCGAGGCGGGCGCCGAACGCCTCGTGCTCGGCGTGCGTGAGGTGCTGGTTTCTGAGGAACAGCATCTTGTGGCGGTAGAGCGCCTGTTTGAACTCCTCGAACGCCTCGTCCGACAGGTCGGGCAGGCGCACGCCGACGACCTCGGCGCCCATCGCGGCCGAGAGCGGCTCGACTTTGATGTGCTCGTATTCGAGCGCGTGATTATCGAAATCGCCCGCCGGGGTGACGCGCACTTCCCACATCTGATCAGCTCTCCAGTGCGCCGAGCTTGCGCGGCGCGGTTTCGGTGAGGAACAATGCCGCGATTGCCGAGAGCAGCGCAAGCCCGATGCAGATCCAGAACACCGCCTGCAGGCCCAGCAAGTCGCCGGCGTAGCCGCCGATCGGCGGCACGACCACGCCGCCGAACAGCTCGGCAAAGCCCATCGCCATGCCCACTGCCGTCGCGGCGAGCGCCGGGCTGACGCTCTCGGTCGGCACGGTCGCGCAATAAAGCGGGGCGATGCCGAGCGGCATCCAGCCGAGCAGCATCGCCAGCGACAGCGCCGTTGTATCGGCGGGGAGATAGAGCAGCGCGAGCGGCCCGAGCATGGCGGCGAGCGAGCCGAGCAGCAGCACCGTCTTGCGCCCCCACCAGTCGGACAGCGCGGGAAAGGCGATCCCGCCGACGAATGCGCCGATGCCGCCCCAACTGATCACCGCGCCGGCGGTGACCGGGCTCATGCCCTTCACGTGGGTCAGGAACAGGGTGAGGAAGGTGCTTTCGAGCACCAGCCAGCCGGTGATCAGCCCGGCGATCGCCAGCGACAGGCGCATGTTCCTGACCCGCAGCAGTGCCCAGAAGTCGGCGAACGGATTCTTCTGCGCTGCGCGCTCGTGACGCGGGCGCGGGGCGTCGCGCTTGAGCACGAACAGCATCAGCGCGGCGACGACGAGGCCTGGAATGATCGACAGGAACATCGCCGTACGCCAGCCGTGATCGGCGCCGAGCTGGGTCGCCACCCGCGGTCCGAGGAACCCGGCGATGCCGAACGCGCCGACCATCTGCATGAAGCCCATGTTGAACCCGCGCGCCCTGGGACTGCTGGTGTCGAGGATGATCGCCTGGCTGACCGGCACGATTGGGCCCTCGCTCAGGCCAAGGGTGAAGCGGGCAGCGAGCAGGAACAGGAACGTCGGCGCGAGGCCGCTGACGCCGGAGAGCAGCGAGAACAGCAAGGTGCAGCCGACGAGCATCGCCTTCCTCTTGCCCGACTGATCGGCGAGCTGGCTGCCGAAGAATGAGCTGACCGCGATCGCCAGCGACAATGCCGCCGCGGTCGAGCCGACCTCGGCGTTGTTCAGCCCCATGTCCTTGACGATGAACGGGGCGAGGAAGGCAACCGTCTGCCGGTCGAAGCCGACGATGCCGTTGCCCAGCGTGAGCACGCCGAGCAGGGCGAGCTCATACCCGCGGTTGCGCTGCGCCGGTTGGGCGGCCGTGGCCATTTGCGTTCCTCTCCTCATCGCGGAAGGAAGGGGCCCTCGTCCAACTGCGACTAAGCCCCTACGGGGCTAAGTCTTCGTATCCTTCTCCCGTCAACGGGAGAAGGGTTCTCGTGGGCCATCTCTTCTCTCACTCGTGGGAGAAGGATAGCTCAGGTTGCCAGCTACCGAAGCTTGGATGAGGGCCCGTTCCCATTTACAACTCGATTACGGTCTTGGCGAAGCTGTCCGGGCCCCAGGCGTGGGCGTAGGCTTCTTTGGCCTGCTCGAACTTGTAGCGCGCACCGATCAGCGGCTTGATGCCGTTGGCGTCGATCGCGGCGTTGAGCGCGCGAGCCATCGCCGCCGAGCCGACGAAGATGCCGCGCATTGTGCCGGCGGTCATCATCAGCCCGCGCGGGTTGGGCGCACCTTCGGGCTGGAGCACGCCGATCAGCGCGACCTCGCCCTGCATCCTGAGCGCATTCATCGACTGCTCGGCGGTGCCGGCGCCGCCGACTTCGACCACCTTGTCGACCCCGCCGAGGTTCTGCGAAATCCACGTGCCCCATTGTGGCTCGGTCTTGTAGTTGACGGTGTGCGCCGCGCCGAGCTGCTTGATCCGCGCGAGCTTGTCGTCGGACGAGGAGGTGGCGATCACCTCGGCGCCGGTGGCGCGGGCGATCTGCAGCGCCAGCATCGACACGCCGCCGCTGCCGAGCGTGAGCACCCGGTCGCCGGGGCGGAGCGGACGCGGGCCCTCGTGGAGCGCGTTCCAGGCGGTGACCCCGGCGCACGGCAGGCAAGCGGCCTCGGCGTGGTCGAGGCTGGCGGCCATCGGCACCACGCCGGTTTCGGGCAGCACGATAAGTTCGGCGAGCGCGCCCGGGCCCATGCCGTCGCCGAGCGCCATGCTGCGGCGGGGCGGACCTTCGACCCAGTTGGTGAAGAACGCGGTCTGCACCCGGTCGCCTTCCTGGAACTTCGTCACGCCGGGGCCGACCGCGGCGACCACACCGGCGCCGTCGCTCAGCGGAATCGCCGGCTGCTTGAGCACGCCGCCGAAGTAATGCCCGCTGGCGACCGCGAAATCGCGATAGTTGATCGACCAGGCGAGCATCTGGATCAGCACCTCGCCCGGGCCGGGCGTGGGATCGGGCAGGTCTTCCTGGTAGAGCTTGTCGAAACTGTCCGAGCCGGCCGGCAGCATCCATGCGCGCATTGATCGTTCTCCCTTCGGGTGCGACCCTTGATGGGTGGTTACGAGTGTTCGCGGCCCGCCCCGCTCCAGGTCCTGAGGCCCGGCTGCGTGCGGTCTTCGCTGGCGAGGGCTTCCTGCACCGCCGGGCGGTCGCTGATCGCTTCGCGCCAGCGCACGAGGTTGGGAAAGCGGTTGTCGACGTCCAGGTTCGGGAACATCCGGTTCACCGACAGCCCACAATGGGCGTAGAAGTTGATGTCGGCGAGGCCGTAAGTGTCGCCGGCGAGATAGGCGGTCTCCCCAAGCTGCTTCTCGACCTTGTTCAGCGCGTACTCGATCTTCTCCATCGCGTAGTCGAGATCCTTCTGCTCGAATCCCGAACGCGCGGTCATCCATTTCTTGCGCTGGTCGGGCAGCGGCACGTGGCTCATCAGCTCCTCGAAGGTCTCGTCCTCGATCGAGCTGGCGATGACCTTCACCAGCCGGTGCCAGCCGTGCATCGAGACGTAGTTCATCACGTGCTCGTCGACGAACTTGTTCCAGTAACGCATTCGCGCCGCGCCGACCGGCGTTTTCGGTCGAAGCGGGCCGGAATCGGGCTGGTCGTCGGGGAAGGCGTCCTCGAGGTATTCGTTGATCACCGTGGTGTGGGTGATGATCGTGCCGTCGTGATCGAGCACCGGCACCTGGCCTTCGGGATTGATCGCCACGAACCAGTCCTGGTGCTGCTCGAACTTGTGCAGGTCGACGTAGACGCTCTCGTAAGCGAGCCCCTTCTCCTTCAGGGGAATCATCGACTTGAGCGAATTCGCCAGCGGTTCGGCGTGGTAGTATTTCAGTGCCATTGTCAGACCTCGATGGATTCCAGAACGCCGCCGTCCACCGCCCAGTCCTGCCCGGTGACGTGGCTCGCCGCGTCGCTGAGAAGAAACGCGGCGACTTCGGCCAGTTCCTCGCAAGTGCCCATGTGGCGCATCGGGATGCGCTGCTCGATTTTGCCCTTCTGCTCGTCGGGAATGCGGTCGAGCGCTTCGGTCTTGATGAAGCCGGGGATGATGCAGTTCGCGCGGATATTGTGCGGTGCCATCTCGACCGCGATCGCCCGCGTAAGCCCGAGCACGCCGTGCTTGGAAGAGACGTAAGCGGGGTTCATCGCCATTCCTCGCTTCGAGGCCATCGAGCCAGTGACGAGAATCGCGCCGTTCTTCGCTTCGATCATCGCCGGCAGCACCTTTTGGATCGCCCAAAAGACGCTGATCAGGTTTACGCGGATGGTTTCTTCGAACACCTGCGGGTCGAAGGCGACCGCCGGAGTGAAGCCGCCGGTCAGCCCGGCGTTGGCGAACAGCCCGGTGGCCGGCCCGAAATGCCGCTCGGCGGCGTCGAGCGCCGCATGGAGCTGGTCCTTCTCGCCGACGTCCGCGGCAAACCCCGCGGCGTTGGCGCCGATTTCGGCCGACGCCGCGTCGAGCGCCTCCTTGCGCCGGGCGAGCAGCGAAACCTTGGCCCCGCGGCTGGCGAGCAGCGTCGCCGTGACCAGCCCGATCCCGCTCGAGGCGCCGGTGACGACGATGTGCTGGCCGGTGAAATCCAAAATCCACTCCTCTCTCGTCGCCCCTGCGAAGGCAGGGGCCCAGATAACGTCCGCCCCGCGTGCCGCGACCCTTATCTGAATCTCCGCCTTCGCGGGGATGACGAACAAGGGGAAACGGGGATGATTATGCGAGCCCCAGCACCCGCGCGGCATTGTCCTTCATGATTCCCGGCATCACTTCCTCGCGGAAGCCGACGTCCTGGGCGGCGGCGATCCACTTGTCGGGGTGGATCAGCGGGAAGTCGCTGCCGAACATCATCTTATGCTTCAGCTGGGTGTTGGCGTACTGGATCACCTGCTTCGGGAAGTACTTCGGGCTCCAGCCAGAAAGGTCGATGAACACGTTGTCCTTGTGCAGCGCCATCGACAGGCTCTGGTCGACCCACGGCCAGCTCGGATGGGCGAGGATGATCTTCATGTCGGGGAAATCGACCGCGACGTCGTCGATCAGCATCGGCTCGCCGTACTTGAGGCGCATGCCGCCGCCGCCGCGCATCCCGGTGCCCATGCCCGAGTGTCCGGTGTGGAAGATCACCGGCAACCGGAATTCGTTGATCACCTCGTAGATGGGGTAGGCCATGCGGTCGGCCGGGTGGGCGTTCTGGGCGATGCCGTGGAACTTGAAGCCCTTGACGCCGTGGTTCTCGATGAGGTCGCGTGCTTCGCGGGCGCCGTACTTGCCCTTGTGCGGGTCGATGCTGGCGAATGGGATGCAGATGTCGTCGTTCTTGGCTGGCGTATTCGGCGATTTCGTAATTGCTCACCCGCTTGGCGCCCATGCCGCTCTCGGCATCGACGGTGAACAGGCAGAAGGCGATGTCCATGTCGCGGTAGAGCTGGATGATCTCCGGAATCTCCGGCCGCTCGCGCGGGGCCTTGAAATAGGTGCTGGCGGCATCGAAGAACTTGGCCATCACCGGGTCTTCCGGGTCGTGGCAGCTGACCTCGGCGTGGACGTGGACGTCGATGGCGCGGATTTTGGAAAGATCTATAGGCAAGCGGCGGTCTCCGTGGGCGCGAGGGCGGAATTCTGTTTCGCCAAGCGCTCTACGAGCCGATTGAACAATGTCACGCCCTTATCGTGTGCGGTCGGCATGACCCGTGGTTCGGGAGTACGGTCGATGACGCGTTGCTGCGCTTCAATCATCGCCTTGTCCTCGCCGAACGCCACGCCGGCGAGCTGCATCAGCGAATCGCGCAGCGCCTCGTCGCCGTGGCCGCGGCGCGGGCCCCAGCTGAAGAAATAGCGCGCCCGTTTCGGCCCGAGTGGGGTGACCGCCTGGCTGGTGAAGGTGACGCTCGCCTGCGCGTCTTGGAGCCGCGGCGGCCCGAATTCGAGCTTCTTCGCTGTGCCCTGCGGATAATTGCCGCTCCACATCAGGAGCACGCCGGGAACCAAGAAATCGTAAGTCATGAAGCTGTCGACCGGCACGTCCGACTTGCGCGACGATTGCCCATGGGTGTCTGTCGTCCAGCGCGAGTAGCGCACCCCGCGCTCGAGCGGCTCGAGCTTCGGCAGGCTTTGCGCGAACTGCGGACCGGCCCCGAAGCTGTTGGCGTGGACATAGGTCAGGTGGCTGAAATCGAGCAGGTTGTCGTTGATCAGCTGCGCTTCGGCCTCGTAGTCGAGCTGTCCGTGACCGAGGATGTAGTCCGGATGGTCGAGACCGACCGCCGGCGGGATAAGCGCCTCGTCGGCCCGCGCCGGGTCGCCCATCCAGACCCACAGCCACGAATGCCGGTCGACGATCGGGTACGACCTGACGCGGGCGTTCTTCGGGATCAGCTCCTGCCCGGGAATTTCCGCCACCTTCCCGTCTGGGTCGTATAGGAGGCCGTGATACATGCAGCGCAGCCGCTCGCCCTCACATCGGCCGAGCGAGAGCGGCGCCAGACGGTGCACGCAACGATCCTCGAGCGCTGCAAGAGCACCGGACTCGCTGCGGTAGATGACGATCGGCTCATCGAGGATGGAGACGGCGAACGGCTTCGCCGTCTCCAGCTCAGTACTCCAGCCCGCCACATACCAGGCATTGCGGGCGTAGACAGTCACCGCAAGCTCCTCAAAGCTTGATGATGACCGTCTTGGACTCGGTGTAGGCCTCGATGCCGAGCCGGCCCTGTTCGTGGCCGATGCCGCTCTCCTTGTAGCCGCCGAACGGCAGCGCGGTGTCGATCATCGCGTGGCAGTTGCCCCACACGGTGCCCGCCTTGATCTTGCTGGCGAGCTTGTGCATCGCCGCCACGTCCTTGGTCCAGATGCCGGCGGCGAGGCCATAGCTGGTGTTGTTGGCTTCCTTGGCCACTTCGTCGAGGTCTTCAAAGCGCTGCGCCACCACGACGGGGCCGAAGATCTCCTCGCGCACCACGCTCATCTGCGGGTTCACGTCGGTCATGATCGTCGGGTTGACGTAGTAGCCTTCGTCATGCGGCACGTCGCCGCCGAACAGCACACTGGCGCCGTCGCGCCGGCCGGCCTCGATGTAGCCCATGACCTTCTCGTGCTGCTCCTTCGAGACCAGCGGACCCATGTGGGCTTCGGGGTCGAGCGAGGCGCGCGGGCTCCAGAACGCGGCCGCCTCGCTCATGCCCTCGATCACCTTGTCGAAGATCGACTTGTGGGCATACAGCCGGCTGCCGGCGACGCAGACCTGGCCCGCGTTGAAGAAGATCGCCTGGGCAGCGCCCGGCGCGGCTTCGGCCAGGTCGACGTCGGGCATGACCACGACCGGGCTCTTGCCGCCGAGCTCGAGCGTGACGTGCTTGAGCGTGTCGGTGGCGTTCTTGTTGATCAGCTTGCCGATTTCGGTCGAGCCGGTGAAGGCCACCTTGTCGACGTCGGGGCTCTTGACCATGCGGTCCCCGGCGGTGTGGCCGTTGCCGGTGATGATGTTGACCACGCCCGCCGGGAAGCCGGCCTCGTCGACCAAGTCGGCGAGGCGCAGCGCGGTCAGGCTGGTCTGCTCGGCCGGCTTGAGCACCAGGGTGCAGCCGGCGGCGAGCGCCGGGCCGATCTTGAGGCAGGCCATCAAGAGCGGGAAGTTCCATGGCACGATCTGCGCGCAGACGCCGACCGGCTCGCGGATGGTGTAGCCGAACAGCATGCCCTTGGGGAACGTGTAAGGCTGAATCGTCTCGCCGTTGAGCTTGCTGGCCCAACCGGCCATGAAGCGGATCTGGCTGATCGCGCCGGGGATGTCGACCGCGCCGGCCATGCCCTTGGGCTTGCCGTTGTCGATCGCCTCGAGCTCGGCGAGTTCGTCGGCGTGCGCCTCGAGAATCTCGGCGAGCCGGATCATGGTCTTTTCGCGCTCGATCGGCGGCAGGTCGCTCCAGCGCCCGTCGTCGAACGCCTTGCGCGCCGCGGCGATGGCGCGGTCGACGTCCTTGTCGCTGGCGTCGACGATCTGTCCGATCACCTTGCCGTTCGACGGATCCTCGACGTCGATCGTCTTGCTATGCGAGGAATCGACCCAGCCGCCGTCGATGTAGAGCTGCGGCTTGCGGCCGATCGCCTTCTTGGCAGCGTCCGAATATTCGCGCTGCGTGCGGTCGATGGTGGTGACTTCGTTCATGTGTCAGGCTCCTTTTCCCGAAGCGAATCCCTGTTTGGTAAGCTTTAGCAGATCGTGTCGCGCGGGGCATCCTTTGCGAGGGCAATCCTAACGGGCGTTACAGTCGACTCGGCCCGGAGTCGAATCGATCGGCGACTCACGGTTTCTGGCCCTTTGCCTCGAGCGCCTTGTCCTCGTTGGCGCGCTTGATGACGTACTGGCGCACGGCCTCGGCGTCCTGGGACGTCATCACCGGCTTCCACGAGACCATTCCGGCCGAGTGCAGCGCCCCGCCGATCACGATCGTGTTGAAGGCCTCGGCGCTGTTGAGTGCGCCGGAGCGCCTGAGGTCGGGATTGAGCGCACCGGCAATCGCCGCATCGCCATGGCACACCGAGCAATAACGGCCGTAAACGTCGGCGCCGTGGGCAATCTGTTCGGGTGTGCCGGTGACCGCCGGCGGATCGAGCACGAGCTTGTTGAGCGGCGGCGCGGGCGGCAGCTTGGCGGTGCCGCCGAGCTTGAACACCAGCAGGCGGCTGATGTTGCGCGGGAAGCCCGATTTCGACGCGAGCAGCCCCGGGGCGATGTCCCACACCCCGCCCCAGCCGGCGAGCACGGCGACGTATTGCTGGCCGTCGACGGCATAAGTCATCGGCGCGGCGATGATCCCGGTCTGCGTGGGGAAGGTCCACAGCTGCTTGCCGTTGTCTGCGCTGTAGGCGGCGAACTGCTCGGTGGCGGTTCCCTGGAACACCAGGTTGCCCGCCGTCGCCAGCGTGCCGCCGTTCCACGGGCCCTTGTAGGTGACCTTCCACGCCTCCTTCTTCTTGACCGGGTCCCATGCGACCAGCGCTCCGGTCGTGGCGGCCAAGGTCTGGTCGCGCACCGACTGAATCGCCGGCAGCGCGACGGCGGCGGAATCCTGCGCTGTCTGGAAGCCCATTTGCGAGGGCTGCCAGTCCTTCTTGGCCTTGTAGGGGAAGCCGGCGATGTTCTCCGGAAGGTACATGTAGCCGGTCTTGGGCGAATAGCTCATCGGCTGCCATGAATGCGCCCCGCCCGCTCCGGGGAGCGAAACCCACAGCTTCCCGGTGACTTCGTAGCGTGCATCCGGATTGACTTGCGGGCGACCGGTCTGCGGATCGATCCCGGTGGTCCAGGTCTGCGTGGTCCACGGCGTGCCGCTGAGGAACTTGCCGGTCTTAGCGTCGAGCACATAGAAATAGCCGTTCTTCGGCGCGTGCAGCACCACGTGCTGCTGCTTGCCATCGATCGTCAGGTCGGCGAGGGTGATCTGCGCATCGCTATCGTAGTCCCAGCGGTCCTCCGGCGTTTCCTGGTAGTGCCAGACGTACTTGCCGGTGTCGGCGTCCACCGCGACGAGCGAGCTGGTGTAGAGGTTGTCGGCGGGCTTGTCGTCGGCTCCCGCCTTTTCGCGGCCGTTGGCGGCCGGGTTCCACGGCTCGGCGTTGCCGGTGCCGAAGATCACCAGATTGTTCACCGGGTCATAGGTGATCGCGTCCCACACGGTGCCGCCGCCGCCGAGCTTCCACCACTCGCCGCCCCAGGTCTTGGCGGCGGCTTTCATGGCGTCGTTCTCGAATCCCTTCGAGGGATCGCCCGGCACGGTGTGAAAGCGCCACAGCTGCTTGCCGGTCTGCCAGTCGTAGGCGGCGATGAACCCGCGCGCGCGGTATTCGGCACCGCCCGAGCCGATGAACACCTTGCCGTGGGCGATGCGCGGGGCGCCGGTGATCGTGTAATTGACCCGGTCGGGCACCACCTGCTTGCGCCAGGCGACCGAACCGTCCTTCTGATTGAGCGCGACGAGATCGCCGTCGAGCGTGGCGACGTAGACTTTGTCGCCATAGAGCGCGACGCCGCGGTTGACCGCATCGCAGCAGGCGATGGGCAGCGTCTCGCGCGGCACCTTGGGGTCGTAGGACCACTTCAATGCGCCGGTGCGGGCGTCGTAGGCGTTGACCTTGCTCCACGCCGTCGAGACATAGAGTACGCCGTCGTGCTCGAGCGGGGTCGCTTCCTGGCCGCGAGCGGTGTCGAGGTCGGCCGACCAGGCGAGGCCGAGCTGGCCGACCGTCTTGTCGTCGATCTGCGTCAGCGGGCTGAAGCGCTGCTCGCCGTAATCGCGGCCGTAAGTCAGCCATTCGTTGCCGTCGGCCGCTGCGATCATCGCATCTGTGACGCCGGTGGTCGGCGGGGCAGAGGCCTGCGCGCTGCCGCCGCCTTCGCTCTTGTTCTGATGACATCCGGCCAGCGCCAGCGCGGCGCACATGGCAATGGCCCACTTCGAACGCGTCATAGTCCCTCCCAGGATGGGCCCCTCAGCCCCAGCGATTGATTTCCGGGCCAGGCGCGAAGGCATGTGCCGGCTGATCGGTCGTGGCCCGGGCGAGCGCCTTCCGCACGCTCGGTCGCGCTTCGACCCGGTCCATCCAGGCGAGGCAGCGGTCCTGCCCGGCGAATGCGTCGGTCTCGAGCTCCCGCATCGAGCGCAGCCAGGCGTACGTTTCTAGGTCCGCGATCGAGAATGGCCCCATCAGCCACTCCCTTCCGTCGGCAAGCTGCGTTTCCACCCGTGCAGCGAACTGCGCGATTTTCGTCTTGGAGTTCCTCCACCTTCGCCGCGTCGACGCTGTCATCGCGAAGGTTCTGCCAACGGGCGCGCTGGTCGTCGCTGGCGATGGTGTCGAGCACGCGCTCGAACTCGTCCGTCGGCATCGCCGCGAGCCGCTTTTGCGACCAAGCCAAGTTGCCCAGATAGGCGACCGCGGGCGAGAGCCGCTCGGTCGCCTGGCGGCACCACATCAGCATCTGCCAGCGGGCATAGGGGTCGCTCGGCTGCAGGCCGCACCCATCCGCAGCCTCGTCGAAGTACTGCGCGAGGAACACCGCCTCGCACATCGCCTCACCGTTGGCGACGAGCACCGGCCCTTCGCCCTCGACCGCGTAATCGAGCGCGACGCTGTCGCTTACGCCAGGAAGCGCGTGACGTTCGCCGGCGAGCAGGTCGATCGGCCGGGTTTCGATATCGAGCCCGCTCTCGTACAGCGCCGCGAGCACGCTCAGCGAAGGACCGTTGGGCTCGCCATGATAGAGGATGGCCATTAGGCGAACTCCGCCATGAGCGCATTGAAGCGATCGGTGAAACGGCCCTGGCCGAGCGCCCAGGTCCGCTGCACGGCGGGCCGTTTGTAGACGGTTCTAAGCCAGCGCCAGATGTTCGGCGTCTCGTCCGGCCCGCACAAGTCGGGATTGCCGACCGGCAGGCTGTAGGTCGAATTGAAGATGTTGATGTCGGCCAGCGAATACTGCTCGCTGGCGACGTATTCGCGCTTGCCGAGTTCCGCCTCCAGCAGCTTAACGCCCTGCGCGACCCGGCGCTTGCTCTCGGCCAGCTCGCTCTCGCTGAACTCGGCAAACATGGCCTTGCGCCAGGCGACGCGACGCTCGGGCAGCGGGATGCGGGCGATCAACGCCTCGCGCTCCTCCACCGAACGCTGAGCCAGCGCCGGTCCGACGAAGGTGCACCAGCCGATCATCGAGAAGCTGGGGCCGAGCCACTGGTCCATGAACTTCATCCACCAGCGCACCCGCCAGCGGTCCTGCGGATCGGCGGGCATCAAGTCCGGCCCCGGAAAGGCCTCGTTGATGTATTCCATGATCGCGGTGCTCTCGGTCAGCACCCTGTCGCCATGGATCATCGCCGGGATCGTCCCCTGTGGGTTGACCGCGAGGTATTCCGGCTTGTGCTGATCGAATTCCAGCATGTCGATGTAGTGGCTGGCGAAGGGGACGCCCTTCTCGGCCAACGCCAGCATCGGCTTGCCGGAATTGGCGTTCGGCTCCCAGTGATAGAGCGTGACGTCGGCCATAAGCTCTCCCGTGGCGCGCGCTTTCGGCGGCCAATTTTGTATGCATCGCCTACAATCGCCGCGCGAGTCCGGTCAAGCATCGCGAAGGCGGCACCTTTCCTCCGATTGGGCGTTGCGAGGAGAGCGCGATTGGACCTATCAATGCGCCGTCAGTCGAGCGCGAGCCCGCGTTATGACCCTGGCAAAAGATCACTCTTTGCCACGACAGGACCCTAACATGACTACCAAGCTGCCTTCGCGGGCCGACCACGTCGGCTCTTTTCTCCGTCCCAAGAATCTGCTCGACGCGCGCGAACGACGCGCCGCCGGACAATTGCGTGCCGCGGCGCTGCGCACGGTCGAGGACCAGGCCATCGCCGAACTCGTCGAGTGGGAGGAGAGCCTCGGTCTCAAGGCCATCACCGACGGCGAGTTCCGCCGGTTTTTCTTCCACACCGATTTCCTGCTCCAGCTCGCCGGTGTCGAGGAGCACGGCGGGATCGAGAAGGCGTTCAAGAACGACAAGGGCGTCGATGTCCACTTCGCCCCGCCCAAGATGGTGGTTAGCGGCAAGATCCGCCACGTGAAGCCGATCCAGCGCGCCGATTACGAGTTTCTCGCCAGCCGGGTGAGCGCAGGGCACGTGCCGAAAGTGGCGATCCCCAGCCCGACGATGCTGCACTTCCGCGCCGGGCGCGAGGGCATCCCGAAAGACGTCTACCCGACGATGGACGAATTCTATGCCGATGTCGCGCGCGCCTATCGCGATGAAATCGACGATCTCGCCGACGCCGGCTGCCGTTACATCCAGATGGACGACACCAACCTCGCCTACCTCTGCGACGAGAGCCATCGCGACGACGCCCGCCGGCGCGGGGTCGATCCGGACGACACTCCGCGGCAGTACGCCGCGCTGATCAACGACAGCTTCCGCTCGGCGCCGGCCGACATGATCAAGGCGGTCCACCTGTGCCGCGGCAACTTCCGCTCGAGCTGGGCGGCCGAGGGAGGTTACGAGCCGGTCGCCGAGATCATGTTCAACGAACTCGAGATCGACGCCTTCTTCCTCGAATACGACGACCCGCGCTCGGGCGACTTCGCCCCGCTGCGATTCCTGCCCAAGGGCAAGACGGTGGTGCTCGGGCTCGTCAGCACCAAACTCGGCGAGCTCGAGAGCAAGGACGAGATCAAGCGGCGGATCGACGAGGCGGCGAAGTTCGCGCCGATCGAGCAGCTGGCGCTCAGCCCGCAGTGCGGCTTCGCCAGCACCGTCCACGGCAACGACATCACCACCGAGCAGCAGGCGGCCAAGATCCGTCTGGTGATCGAGGTGGCCGAGGAGGTCTGGGGCACGGTGCCGGCGATGGCGGACTGAACGGAAAAGGGCGGCCTCGCGAGGCCGCCCTTCCCTTTCAAGTCCGGATTCCGCTCAGAAGGTCTTCTTGACCGTCACGGCCCATTCGCGCGGACGGCCCGGCTGGGCCTTGTCGAGGCCGGCGCCCGCGGCGCGCAGGTCAAACAGCGTGACATAGTAGTACTTGTCGGTGAGGTTCCTCACCTCCAGGGCAATCGACAGGTTCTTGTCCGGATTCTGCCATCCCAAGCGCGCGTTCACCAGCGTGTAGGCGCCGATGTACTGCGGCACCCCGTTGTACTTGAACCCAGTGTAGGTCTTGCTCTGATAGTTGGCATCGACCCGCGGCGTAAGCCAACCGATCTTGCCCAGATCGATCTCGTATTGAGCGCCCAGGGTCCACTTCCACTTCGGTGCGCCGGGAAGCGGATCGGTTAGCGCGACTGTCGTGCCCGGCGTCAGCGAGGTGTAGTGGAAGTCGAGGTAACTGGCCGATCCGTCGAGGCTGAGCCCTGCGATCGGACGGGCGCTGAACTCCGCCTCGACGCCTTTCTCGTGGGCGTTGCCGCCGTTGATCAGTGCCGCGCATGGGGTCGCCGTCATCGGGTTGCCCGTCGGACAGATCGAGGTGCCGATCTGCGCGTTCCTGAGGATGCCGTAGAACGCGTCGATGTCGAAGCGCAGCTTCCGGTCGAACAAGTCGGTCTTGGCGCCGATCTCATAACTGTAGAGAACCTCGGGGGCAAAGCTGATCGCCTGATCGGCGAAGAACGGCCGCGGGTTGGTGCCGCCGCCTTTGAAGCCGGTCGCAAAGCTCGCGTAGACCATCGCCTCGGGCGAGAAGCGGTAGTTCAACGCCGCGCGCCAGTCCCACCGGCTGCCATGGTACTTGGCGACGAGCCCGGTGAGCGCGCCCGGAGTGCCGGCGCCGTTGGCCGCGCCGACCGGATCGAGGTAGGGGTTAATCGTGCCGTCCGGGTTGAGCCGGAAATAGTGGTAGTGCTTGCTCTCGTCGGTATAGCGCACCCCTCCGTTGAACGTCAGGCCGGGGACGATTTGCCAGTCGATGTTGGCGAAGGCGGCCTTGCTTTGCGCCGGCGTTCGGTCGGGCTGGACGAACTGCAGCGGGAACAGACCAACCGAGCCGAGGCCGGGGATGGTCGTGTTGATGTAGCGCAGGTCCTGATACGAATAGTAGTCGGTTTCCTGCTTGAAGTAGTACCCGCCGAGCACCGCGTGAATAGTGTCGGCCAGCGTCGCGTTGAGCCGCAGCTCCTCGCTCCAATTCCAATGGGTCAGGTGGTTGGCGCCGCCCGACAGCGGGATTGGCGACAGGTCGTCGTCAACGCCGAAGTCGGCCACCCAGTGCTGGTAGGCGAGGATGTTGTCGATGCTGAACATGTCGCTCAGCACGACATGCGCGTTCGCCGCCAGGTTATAGGCGTCATAGCGGCTGCGGTTGCTGCGCTGCGTGGCGAGCAGGGGCTGGCCGGGGCCGGCAAGCCCCCCCGGCGTCAACAGGCCGATGTAATTGATCGCCGGCGACGAATAGGATGAGAAGTTGCAGAACTTGCCGCAGATGAAGCGGTTGTCGTACGGAACGCCCGGATAGCCGCCGGCGTATTGCGGCGGGTTGGTGCCGATGTTGGTGTTCGGGTTGTCGATAACGTTGGTCGCGGCGAGAACCTCGCCAGCGGCGGTATGCTCGTCGTGGATGTATTCGGCGGTCAGATTGATGTCGACATCGTTCGACGGGTTGTAGCGCAACGCGCCGCGCACGGCGCCGTAGCCGATCTCACCAAGCCGCGCGATGCGGCAGTCGCCGGCCGCCCGGGTGCGCGGAATGCCGCCGGCCGGATTGACCAGCTTCGTAGTGCCGTCGTTGGCGGTGAAGGTGGCGGAACCGCCGGCGGGATAGACGCAGCCGAAGTCGAGCTGGTCGACGTAGCCGTTCTGGTGCTTGTAGACGCCCGAGATGCGGGCGAACAGGTCGTCGGTCAGCTTGAAGTCGATGCCGGCACGTACGCCGATGCGCTGGCGGCTGCCGTAAGTGGCTTCGACGTAGCCTTCGCCTGAACCGGTCGGCTTCTTGGTGAACATCTTGATCGAGCCGCCTTCGGAGTTGCGGCCCGAGAGCGTGCCTTGCGGGCCGCGCAAGATCTCGACCCGATCAAGGTCGAGCAGGTCGAACACTGCGCCGGTGAGCTGCGGATAGTAGACGTCGTCGATGTAGATGCCGACGCCCGGCTCGTAAGCCGGGTTGAAGTCCGCCTGGCCGATACCGCGGATCGAGACCGCGACCGAGGGGCCGAACGAGGCGCCCTGGGGTTTCATCGTGACGTTGGGGGCGCTGTCGGCCACCTGCGCCACATTGGTCTGGCTCTTCGCCTCCATCGTCTCGGCATTCTCGGCGGTGATCGCCAGCGGGGTATTCTGGATGTTCTGCGCGCGGAACTGCGCGGTGACGATGATCTCGTTGCTTGCCTGGCTGGTGTCGGTCGTTGCGGCCGTGTCGGGGTTGGCCGCCTGGGCCTGCGCGGATGAATCCGCAGTCGAAGAGGAGTTCACGGGCGGCGCCGAATTGACGGCGCCGTTCGAAGGCCGGGTCTGGGTGGTTGTTTGCTCCTGCGCCAGCGCGGGCGTCGTCAACGCCAGAGCGGCGAGCGAAGCAGTCAGCATGAGGGGGGTGCGCGCGCGAACGCGCGGCATGAGATAGGCCATTAATCCTCTCCATAGATGGAGTCGCCACTGGGGGGACGACGACGATCGTTTGTAGTGCATACATTCACGATCGTTGCAATTGTGCGACAGGCGGTCCGGTGCAACTCCGCGCAATCTGATGCAATTACGCAACATTTTGGTAGCGCTAACGGCCAGGGCTGGTGTTAGATGCCGGCGCTAGGCCAGGTGGGACAGCGCGCTGGCGGCGTCTCTCCCATCGGATGATCTAGTGTTCGGGCGAGAGTGCCATGCGAGAGTGGCGGCCTCGCTAGGCCGCCACCTCGGTCGTCCGCGCAAGCTCTCAGAAGGTCTTCTTGACGGTGACCGCCCATTCGCGGGGCCTGCCGGGATCGGCGGTTATCGCGCCCGCGCCGGCACCGGTGATGTCGAACTTGGCATAATAGTAGTACTTATCGAACAGATTGCTCACTTCGAGCGCGACCGTGAGATCCCTGTCGGGGTTGGCCCAGGTCAGACGCGCGTTCGCCAGCGTGTAGGGCGCAATCTGCCCGTAGAGCGCCGAAGGGCTGCCCGGCGCCGGCGCCGTCACGCCGAAGGTCATCCTGCCCTGATAGGAAACGTCGATGCGCGGGGTGAGCCAGCCGGCGCTGCCGAGATCGATCTCGTACTGTGCGCCTGCGCTCCACTTCCACTTCATCATGCCGGGCGGAATCGGCTCGAGGAGACCGACAATCGCCGGATCGGACGAGCAGCCGGCACCGGACGCCCTCACCACCTGCGGTTGGACGCACGTCCACTTCCAATCCTGGTAGGAAAGCGAGCCGCTGAGTTGGAGCCCCGGCAGCGGAAACGCGAAGAGTTCTGCTTCGACGCCCTTCGAATGCGCATTCCCCGCGTTCTGCGGCAGCGCACAGGGTCCGGGGCCGCCAAATTGCGGGCACGAAAGCAGGGTCAGCTGCGCATCCTTGAAGTTCAGGTAAAACACGTCGGCGTTGAACCGCAGCTTGCGGTCGAACAGATCGGTCTTCAGGCCCACCTCGTAGTTGGTGACCTTTTCCGGACCGAACGGCACAGCCTGGGCAGGGTTGAACGGACGCGGACCGACACCGCCGGCCTTGTAGCCAGTGGCCACGGAAGCGTAGCCCGACACTTCCGGCGAGAAGCGATAATTCACCGCCAGGCGATAATCGAAGTGATTGCCGGCAAAATTCGCCGTCACGCCGTTGAGCGCGCCGAGGAAGAGATTCGGCGTCACGCCATCGAGCGCGTAGCGGTGGAAGGTGTAGCTCTTGCTGTCGTGCGTGTAGCGCGCCCCGGCGTCGATCGTCAGGTTCTCGAGCGGAGTCAGTTCGAGATTGCCGTAGACCGCTCGGGACTTCGTCTCGATCGGATCGTTGCCGATGAACTGCAGCGGGATCGGCGCGTAGCGGATGTCCTGCAGCGTGTAATAGACGGCCTTTTCATCTGAATAATATCCGCCGATCGTCAGGTTCGCGATGTCGCCGATCTTCGCACCGAGCCGCAGTTCCTGGCTGAAGTTCTTGTCGGTCAGGTCGTTGTTGCCGGTGCCGGTATTCGCCGGCGACAAATCGCCGTCGGTGCTGAACGCGTTCTCGAACCGCCGATAGGAGGTGATCGAAGTCAACTGGATCGCGTCGGTCAGCTTGAACTTGGCGTTGGCCGCGACGCCCCAGCTGTCGAGCGTATCCACGTCGATGCCCGAGGTCGCCGCCAACGGGAAGGTCGCGAATCCCGCGTTAAACAGCGCCGCCGGCTGTGAGTGGGTCTCGTAGTTGCAGAATGGTCCGCAGATAAAGCGGCTATCGAGCGGTATCCCGTTGGAGGTCGCAACGTTGGGATTGGGATTGTTGGCGTAGATCAGCACCTCGGCACCATTGTGATGCTTGCTCTTGGTGTAATCGCCGCTGAGAACCACGTCGACGCGGTCATCCGGATTGTAGCGCAAGATGCCGCGAATGGCCTTATAGCTGATATCGCCTTCCTTGTATTTCAGGCACTTGGTTCCTCCGGCTGGCGCCGGGAGGCCGCTGTTCGGGTGAACGCAGCCATAGTCGTAAACGTTCACGTAGCCGTCCTGGTCGGCATAGGCGCCGGAAACGCGGCCATAGAGTCCATCTGTGAGCGTGAAATCGGCGCTGGCGCGCAGATCAATGCGATTGCGGCTGCCGTATGTTCCCGAAACATAGCCGCCGTTATCGGCCGAAGGAAGCTTCGAGTAATACTTGATCGCGCCGCCTTCGGAGTTCTTGCCGGTCAGCGTGCCCTGCGGCCCGCGCAGGATCTCGATGCGGTCGACGTCCACCAACGCGAGGTTGGCGCCGGTGAGGCGCGGGTAGTACACATCATCGATATAGACGCCGACGCCGGGCTCGTAGGCCGGGTCAAGATCGCCCTGGCCGAGCCCGCGGATCGATATGGTCACGGCATCGCCGAACGCAGGGCTCTCCCCCCGCAGCACCACGCTCGGCGCGGTCGTCGTTGCATCGGATAGCGTGGTGGCTCCCCGCTGCTCGAGCTGCGCCCCGGTTACCGCGGTGATCGCGATCGGCGTGTCTTGCAGGTTTTGCCGACGGAACTGCGCGGTCACGACGATCTCGTTGTTGCTGTCCTGCCCGGCGCCGGGGGAAGCCGCGTCTGGGTTGGCTGCCTGGGTCTGAGCCGGGGCGCCGGCGCTCGTCGAACTGGTGGTTGTGGCCGGCGGTGTCTTCGCATTGTCCTGCGCCAGCGCCGGGCTGGCGATCGCCACGGCGGCGAGCGACGCGGTCAGCATCAGCGGGAACCGCGCGCGCATTTGCGACGAAAGGTAAGCCATACGATCCTCTCCCAAACGGCGCCATCACCGGCGGATGGCGCCGATCGTATGCTGCGCACACATCAACGGCCGTTGCAATATGCACAAAGTTGAGGCGACAACACACTTCCCATGTGATGCAATTGCGCAACATTTTGGTAGCGCTAACCCTCAGGGCAGGCGGAAAACTGCGCGCGCATTGTCTTCCATCAGCATTTTCTTGTGCTCGGGAGAAAGCTGCATCCGGTCGTAGGCGGCAACCTCGTCGTAGCTTTGCTGGTAGGGGTAGTCCATGGCGTAAAGCACCCGTTCAGGGCCAAGCTGTTCCATGCAAAATTTGATCGCCGGCTCCCACGCCACACCGCTGGTGGTGATCCAGATGTTGTTGCGGAAATAATGACTTACCGGGTGTTGCAGTTTGACCGGCTGCGGCCGGGCGGGAAGCTGGCGGTTGTCGGCGTTGCCCTGCATCCAGTCGAAGCGATAGAGTTGCAGCGGCATCGCCTCGCCCATGTGGCCGATCACCAGGCGTAGCTTGGGGAAGCGGTCGAACGCGCCCGAGAAGATGAGCCCCATCGTGTGCAGCCACACGTCGTGCGGGAACCCGGCCAGCGCGCCGAAGAAGCCGCGCGATTCGTAATGCGGCGCGTTCCACGGCGCGGTCGGGTGGATGTAGAGCGCGGCGTCCATCGCCTCGAGCGCCTCGAGGATCGGGAAGTACTCCGTCTCGTCGATGTAGTGGCCCTGGAAGTGCGAGTTGAGCACCGCACCGTTGAGACCGAGCGTCATCATCGCCCGTTCGATCTCCTTGACCGAACCGGCGACGTCGCGCGGGTCGAACGCGGCGCAGGCGGAAAAGCGGTCGGGGTGCTTGCGACAGGCTTCGGCAGCGATGTCGTTGGCTTCGCGGGCGAGCGGCGTACCCTCGCCGGGCCGCACCACCTGCACCCCGGGCGCGGTCAGCAGCAGCAGCTGCCGGTCGATGCCGTATTCGTCCATGTGCGACAAGCGCAGGGATCCAAGGTCCTGCATCATCTCCTGCAGGCTCGGCATCTTGGCGAACATCGCCGCCATCTTGAGCGAATCGTCGCCTTTAGCGTCACCGCTTTCGAAGTAGTCCACCTGTGCCTTGACCAGCGCCGGAAAGGTCCACGCCTCTTCGGTGGCAATCCGCTTGTACGGCGCGTGGCGATCGACATGGCCGGCGCGCGGCGCCAGGCCGACGCGCACCCGATGGCTGAAGTCTTCCTTGAAGTGGCCCTTGAGGCCGAATTCGCTGCCGTCTTCGAGCTTTGGCATCAGAACATTCCCCCGCCGGACACAGGCCGGCTAAAACATACCGTTGTCGTTCTTGCTTTCCGTTGGATCGGGCACCGGCTGCATCACATCCCAGTGCTCGATCACCCAGCCGCGCCTGATCCGCAGGATATCGACCACCGCCCAGCCGCGTTCATCCTTCGTGCGGCGAAAGTGGTGGTGGACCGCGACGAGCCCCTCGCCGCCGTCCTCTTCGCCGAAGATCACCCGCTTCACATTATGCGTCAGCTCGGGGTTGTTGGCCACCGCTGCGCCGAGGAAGGCCATCGACGCATCGCGCCCCGTCGGCGCATTGGGGTTGTGCTGGACGTAGTCCGGGTGAACCCAGCAGGTGAACGCATCGACCGGGTTGTCCTGGTGGTGGAACAGCTCGATGAAGCGCTCGGCCACGTCGCGCGCCGACAGGCTCTCGCGGTTGGAGGTGTCGCGCGGGTCCATTATTCCCCCTTCCGCTTTCGGGAGGGGATCGGGGAGAGGGTAGTAAGTCGATGGCCGTTCGTCATTCCCTCCCCTAACCCCTCCCGAAAGCGGGAGGGGGATTCGGATCCGCAGCTCACCGTTTCTCCTGCCCCGCCAGCATGGCGCCGAACTTCGGGTGGGCGAAGTGCATCGGCACGTCCTGGCGATAAGGCCAGGTCTTGCGGTGCTGGTCCGGCGGCAGCAGGCGATCGGGACCGAGCGGATCTTCGGGGTAGGTCTTCTCGGCCGGCTGGAGGTGCGCGGTGGTATGCGCCCAGCCTTCCTCGTAATTCGCTTGCCACTGCATCATGTAGTCGAGCCGCTTGATCTTCCACACGCCGTCGACATTGACATAATCGTTCTCGTAGATGCCGGCTTCCATGAACTGCTCCGGCATCATCTCTTCCTTGGTTTCCTGGAAGTCCTCGTGCCAGCCGCCGAGGAGGATGCCGTGGAAGCGACCTTTGGCGGTCTTGCGGTCGGGGGCGACGGTGATGATGTCCTGCATCTGGAAATGATCGAGCAGCAGGCCGTTGACCGGCCCCGGCCGTCCGCCGGTGAAGCGCCCCTGGATCCAGTCGCCGTAGAGCCGCTTGACGCCCTTGTGGCCGACGTATTCGCCGGAAAGGAACACCACCGCGCCGTCCTCGGCGAACAGGTCGGCGACCTCGTCGGGCCGGTTGAAATCGATGTAGTAGCCATAGGCCCAGTGCAGCCGGCGGATGGCCTGGATGTCCTCCAGCACGCCGACCTTGTGTTCCAACTCGGTCAGCCGCGCTTCGACGTCGCTCATTCTCGACTCTCCTCATTTGGTTTGTATGTATCACTAACGATCGATACGACCTTGGCGAGAGGAAATTCCAGCAATGAGCGACAGCGAGAGCCCTTGGGAAGGCCGGGTGGCCTTCATCACCGGCGCGGTGACCGGCATCGGCCTCGGCGTGGCGCAGGCGTTTGCCGACAACGGTTTCCGGCTGGCGCTGAGCTACCGCAACGAGGACGACCGGGCCGCAACCGCGCAGTGGTTCGCCGATAAGAACTACGAGCAGCCGCTGTTCCTGCGCCTCGACGTGACCGACCGCGCGCGCTTCGCCGAAGTCGCCGAGCAGGTGGTGCATCACTTCGGAGAGGTCCACGTGCTGGTCAACAACGCCGGCGTTTCGGTGTTCGGCCCGACCGACGAGGCGACTTATGACGATTACGACTGGATCATGGGCGTCAACTTCGGCGGTGTGGTCAACGGCCTGGTCAGCTTCCTGCCCAAGATCAAGGCGGC
Organism: uncultured Alphaproteobacteria bacterium; assembly: GCA_963811255.1. Taxonomy (GTDB): domain Bacteria; phylum Pseudomonadota; class Alphaproteobacteria; order Sphingomonadales; family Sphingomonadaceae; genus Croceibacterium_B. The sequence continues at coordinate 347,581 of CAWEQI010000001.1, forward strand.
AAACGGGCGGCGCCACGTGACCAACGTCGCCAGCATGGCCGCTTTCCTGCCGGGGCCGCAGGCGGGCATCTACACCGCCAGCAAGTTCGCCGTCCGCGGCCTGACCGAGAGCTTGCGCTACAACCTCGCGCCGCATGGCATCGGCTGTTCGCTGGTATGCCCGGCGCTGACCAAGACCAACGCCTGGACCAGCGCGCTCAAGCGTCCCGACAGCTTCAAGGACAGCGGTTTCGCCCCGGCGCGCGAAGGCGAGCTCGAACAGTTCGGCACCGCGTTCGAGGAGGGCATGGACCCTTACGTCGTCGGTCAGAAGATTCTGAACGGGATGACCGAACAGCGTGGACTGATCCTGACTCACCCCGAGCATGGCCCCGATTTCGAGGAAATCCACGCCGCGATCATGGCCGCGCTGCCGAAAGAGGAGGCGCCTCCGGGTCGGCTCAAGATCGAGCAGCTGCGGCGCGAGGCGATGAAAGCCGCCGAGCGCGGGCTCAAGATTCAGCTCGACGATCTGACATGACGCCGTTCGGCGCGGCGGTGGGACACTCGCCGACGGAACGGCTGATGGGGCTGATGCACGGCCCCGTCTATGCCGCCGCCATCGCCGCCGTCGCCCGGCTCGGCGTTCCCGACCTCGTCGCCGAGGGCCCGAAGACTGCGCTCGACCTGGCCGAGGCGACCGGGGCGAAGGCGGACCTGCTCCATCGGCTGATGCGCGCGACCGAGACGGTCGGCGTGCTGCGGCAGGGCGCGCAAGGTGCGTGGGAACAGACCGAGCTTTCCGCCCTGCTGCGGGCCGATGCATCGGAGACCCTGCGCGACCTGGCGATCTACTGGTCCGACGACTGGCGCGTCCGCACCCTCGCGGCGATGCACCGCTCGGTCCTCAGCGGCGAGAGCGCGGTCGAGCTGATCTTCGGCATGGGCGCCTTCGAATACCTCCAGTCCGATCCCGAAGCGGGGCTGAACTTCAACCGGGCGATGACCTCGTTCTCGACCACCGAGGTCGCGGCAATCCTGCAAGCCTACGATTTCTCCGCCTTCGGATCATTGGTCGAAGTCGCCGGCGGTCACGGGCTGTTCCTCGCCGCAATCCTCGAAAGCGCGCCCTCCCTCACCGCCACTCTGCTGGAACTGCCGCAGGTGATTGCCGATATTACCGAGACGCCGCTCCAGCGCTTCACCGAGCGGGTCTCCATCGTCGGCGGCGACATGTTCGCTGCCGTGCCGCCGGGCGCCGATGCCTACCTGATGAAGCGCATCATCCATGACTGGTCGGACGAGAAGGCCGGTCAAATCCTCTCCGCCTGCCGTGCGGCGGTGAACCCGGGCGGCAAGTTGCTGGTGATCGATGCCGTGGTGCCCGAGGGGCCGGAATATTCGACCACCAAGTTCCTCGACATGATGATGATGGTCTTTTCCGGCGGCAAGGAGCGCACCGCGGCCGAGTTCCGCCAGCTCTTCGACGCCAACGGCTGGACACTCGAGCGGATCATTCCGACCACATCGCCGATGTGCATCGTCGAGGGCGTGCCGGCCTAGCGGTCGGCCGCAATCCTTGCCGGCCAATTCATCCTGCTTCGCAGGCCCATCTTAACCCTTCCGCCGGATTAATTCTCGGATGGGCCTATTTCAGCCGGACAACGGACCTTTCCTCATCGAGCGCCGCTCCGCCACGCGGTCGCGGGCGACTTGCACCGCGTGTCTGCGGACGTTGACCGACGAGAGCTTCGGGCAGCTGTGGGACATTTCCCAGACCGGCGCTCGGATCAGCATCGCCAACCCGCCGGCGCAGGGGGAAGCCGCGCTGCTCAGGTGGGAATCCACGCAGGTCATGTGCCGCGTCGTGTGGAGCGAGAATGACATGTGCGGGCTGTCGTTCGAGAGCCCGATCAGCGCGGAGGCGGTGTCTGCGACGGCGCGGTTGCTGGGGGTCGTCGAACGTCCGACGGCGGCGATCGGCAACATCGCGGCCGGGCGGAAGCGGTCGGCGCCGGGCCGATCGACCGCCGAGGCCGAGCGGGAGGCAGGCCCGGCGAACCTGCTCGCCTCGCATGCGCGATCCGAAGAGGCCGTGGCCGTTCGCGGCGACGAGGCGCTCACCGCCGAAGAGGAGATGTTTCTCTACAATTCCCCGCTGGCGCATGTGCTCGCCTATCGGGCGCAGCTCAAGTCGCCGCGCGACCGCTGAGAACCGAGTTGGACAGCCTCGACCCCCGCCGCGCCAGGCGTTAGGATCGGCGCATGACGGGAGGCATCGAAGCGGTCGGCAGCATCGTCGAGGGCGGCATGCTCGCGCGCGCGGTCGAACCGAAGGCGGGCGAAGGGCAGGACGGGCACAGCCACGAGAGCGCCTGCCTCAACTGCGGGACGCAGCTGATCGGCCCCCACTGCCACAGCTGCGGGCAGCACGCGCACGTCCACCGCACGATGGGCGCCTTCTTCCACGACCTGCTGCACGGCGTGTTCCATTTCGAGGGCAAGACCTGGCGCACGCTGCCGCTGCTGGCTTGGCAGCCGGGCGAGTTGACCCGGCGCTACATCGCCGGCGAGCGGGCGCGTTTCGTCAGCCCGATGGCGCTGTTCCTGTTCTCGGTGTTTCTGATGTTCGCCGTATTCCAGCTCGCCGGCATCAGCCCGCCGACGGATATTCGGGCGCCCGACCGCGTGGGCGAGCAGGCCCAGCCGACGAAGCTGAAGAAGGACCTCGCCGACCTCAAGCAAGCCCGCGCCGGCATGACGGACAGCGACCTCGCGGCGCCGTTCATGGACGCGCAGATCGCCCGCCTGGAAAAGCAGCTCAAGGAGCAGCCGAACTCCGGCAATGGCGGGGCGCTGGTCCGGGCCGAAGGCCAGGCCACGAAAGCGCAGACCGCCGCCCATTACTCCGATATCGCCTTCATCGATCACGCGATCGACAAATGGAACCGCAACCCCAGCCTGATGGCCTACAAGCTGCAATCCAACAGCTACAAGTTCTCGTGGCTGCTAATTCCGCTGTCTGTCCCGTTCGTGTGGTTGCTGTTCGCCTGGCGGCGTCGCTTCGGACCGTATGACCACGCGGTGTTCGTGACCTACTCGCTCGCCTTCATGACGCTGTTCTACGTCGCACTCGTCCTCCTCGGCGCGCTCGGCGTCGGCACCGGCATCCTGCTGCTGCTCGGCGCGGTCGTGCCGCTGACCCACATCTACAAGCAGTTGAAGGGCGCTTACAGCCTGTCGCGGTTTTCCGCCCTGTGGCGGACGGGCGTGCTGAGCTTCCTGATCTTCTGGATCCTGTTCATCTTCGTCGACGTCCTGCTGCTGCTCGGCGCGGTCGACTAGCGGGGGGCTCAGGCCCCTTGCGGGGCTGGGCCGCCCTCGCCCGAGAACCGCTTGCCGGCCTTGGGGATCGCCGAGCCCTGCGTCGGGCGGGCGATAACGGGCCCGCGCGGCTCGTCGGGCCGGTCGATCTTGCCGGTCTCGAGCAGCACCTTGATCTCGTCGCCGGTCAGCGTCTCGTATTCGAGCAGCGCCTGGGCGAGCAGGTGCAGTTTCTCCTCCTGCGCCTTGAGGATCCCGCTGGCGCGCCGATAGGCGTTCTCGACCAGGTTCTTGATCTCGGTGTCGATCAGGGTGTTGGTCTCGTCGGCCATGAAGGTCCGCTGGCTGCCGCCCATGCCGAGGTAGCCCTCCTGCTGTTCCTCGTACTGCAGCGGGCCGAGCTTGTCCGACATGCCCCACTTGGTGACCATGTTCCGAGCGAGGTCGGTCGCGTAGTGGATGTCCGACGAGGCGCCCGAGCTGACCTTGTCGTAACCGAAGATGATCTCCTCGGCGACGCGGCCGCCCATGCTCACCGCCAGGTTGGCGTGCATCTTGTCGCGGTGGTACGAATAGTTGTCGCGCTCCGGCAGGCGCATGACCATGCCGAGGGCCCGGCCGCGCGGGATGATCGTCGCCTTGTGGATCGGGTCCGACGCCGGCTCGTTGACCGAGACGAGCGCATGGCCGGCCTCGTGATAAGCGGTCATCTTCTTCTCGTCGTCGGTCATGACCATGCTCCGCCGTTCGGAGCCCATCATCACCTTGTCCTTTGCGTCCTCGAACTCCTGCATCGCCACCAGGCGCTTGTTGCGACGCGCTGCCAGCAAGGCGGCTTCGTTGACGAGGTTGGCAAGGTCGGCGCCGGAGAACCCGGGGGTGCCGCGGGCGATGGTGCGGGCGTTGACGTCGGGCGCCAGCGGCACCTTCTTCATATGCACAGCGAGGATCTTCTCGCGCCCGTCGATGTCGGGGATCGGCACAACGACCTGGCGGTCGAAGCGGCCCGGGCGCAGCAGCGCCGGGTCGAGCACGTCGGGCCGGTTGGTCGCGGCGATGATGATGATGCCCTCGTTGGCCTCGAAGCCGTCCATCTCGACCAGCAATTGGTTCAAGGTCTGTTCGCGCTCGTCGTTCGAATTGCCGAGCCCATGGCCGCGGTGGCGGCCGACCGCGTCGATCTCGTCGATGAACACGATGCACGGGGCGTTCTTCTTGGCCTGCTCGAACATGTCGCGCACGCGGGATGCGCCGACGCCGACGAACATCTCGACGAAATCGGAGCCGGAGATGGTGAAGAACGGCACGCCCGCTTCGCCGGCGATGGCGCGGGCGAGCAGGGTCTTGCCGGTGCCGGGCGAGCCGACCAGCAGCGCGCCCTTGGGTATCTGTCCGCCAAGCTTGGAGAATCTCTGAGGGTCTTTCAGGAACTCGACGATCTCCTCCAGCTCCTCGCGCGCTTCGTCGATGCCGGCGACGTCGGCGAAGGTCACCCTCCCCTGCTTCTCGGTCAGCATCTTGGCCTTTGATTTGCCGAAGCCCATCGCCCCCGAGCCGCCGCCTTTCTGCACCTGGCGCAAGGCGAAGAACGCCACGCCGAGGATCAGCACGAACGGCAGCGACTGGATGAGGATGTAGAGCAGGACGTTGGGCTCGTCCTTCGGCGCGCCGGTGTAACGCACGTTGTTCTGGTCGAGCAGCTGGGTGAGGCTGGTGTCGTTGGCGACCGGCACGGTGGTGAAGGTCTGCCCGTTCTTGAGCTTGCCGGTGATCTGGTCGCTCGAGATCTGCACCGAGTTCGACCGAGCCTTCGGCGACCTTCTGGCGGAAATCGGAATACTGCATGTTGCTGCCGGCGGCGGTGCGCGGACCGCCGAACATCGATACGACCAACAGCAGGGCGAGGAAGATGCCACCCCACACCAGCAGGCTCTTCATCCAGGGATTGCCGCCGTTGTTATCCGGCTCGCGGTTGTCGCTCATGAAACAGGTCTACCTTTCGCCTGCCAATGTAGGCGCGGGCGGGTGAATGGCAAGTTGACGGCGATGCGGGAATGCGAGCAGGCCGAAACAGGGTGACACTTTCGGCACCTGTCACCCGACCTCGGCCCCGCAGACCCGCGGAAATCCTGCCATTCCGCGGCAGGGTGATGGGTGACACTTTCCTTTGATAGCCGGCGCCCGATAAGCGCGCAAACCGGAGTGGAAGGTCATCCGAAGATTAGAACAGAAAAGGAACAAATAGGAAAGCACATTTGCCGCACGGGTGTCCCATCGGGCTCAGCCGATGGCGAGGCGCCACAGCATGACCACGCCGATGGCGACGAACAGCAACGCGGCGGCGATGCGGATGGGCTTGAGCGGCAAGCGTTCGACCAGCCTGGCGCCGAGTAGCACGACCGGCGCGTTGGCCAGCATCATGCCCACCGTCGTCCCCGCGGCCACAGCCCAGACGCCCTGGAAACGGGCGGCAAGGGCAATCGTCGCCAGTTGCGTCTTGTCGCCCATTTCGACGAAGAAGAAACTCACGAGCGTGGCGACGAATGGTCCGAAGCGCGGGCCCGGCGCGTCGTCGCTGTCGAGCTTGTCGGGGACCAGGGTCCACAGCCCCATTGCGACGAACGAGGCGGCAACGAGGTATCGGAACCATTCGCCCTTCAGCCAGGCGGACGCCGTGGCGCCGACCAGCGCGGCCAGCAGGTGATTGCCGATCGTCGCCAGCAGGATGCCCAGGATGATCGGCAACGGCTTGCGAAAGCGGGCGGTCAGCACGATCGCGAGCAGTTGCGTCTTGTCGCCGATCTCGGCGAGAGCGACCACCACGGCCGAGGTGAGGAATGCTTCCATGGACGCCGCGCCATGCCCGCCGCGCCCCGCCTTGCCAAGGACAATGCGCCGAGCCAAAGTCCCGAGCGGGAGAACGGCAATGGTCAAATACGCCTCCGCTCCGCTGACGGACCGCTTCGGCAGCGAAATCGCCGGGCTCGACACCCGCGCGCCGCTTGATCCGGCCACTTTGGCGGCGCTGGCCGACGAATTTCACGAACGGCAGCTACTGCTGATCCGCTCGTCGGTGCTGACGCCGGACGAGTATGTTGCCTTCATCCGCCAGTTCGGCGAGCCCGACGGATCGGACACCTCGCGTTATCACGAGCCGGTCGACGTCGACGGGTTCAAGGGGCTGCGGCTGGTCTCGAACATCGAGGAAGACGGCCGGAACAAGGGCCAGTTCGGGGCCGACGAAATGGGCTGGCACCAGGACCGCTGGACCGACGCCGCACCGCCGCCGGCGACCGCGTTGCACGGGGTCGAGGTGACGCGGACCGGCGGGCGCACTGGGATTGCCAACCTGTGCGATGCCTATGACGCAATGCCCGACGGGCTGCGGGCCCGGGTTGAGGGGCGCTCGATTCATTTCCCGCTCAGGGTCAACGATTTCGACGGCGAACTCGACGAGGCCGATATCGCCGACGAGACGCTGTTCCGCGTGGTCCCGCTGGTCCAGCGCCACGCGGTGACCGGCCGCAAGTTCCTGTTCCTCGGCGCCCGGCGGATTCTCGCCTACATCGACACCGCGCCGCGCATCACCGGCCTGTCGAAGGCCGACAGCGCCGAGCTGCTCGATGCGATCTACGACCACATCGGCCAGCCAGACTTCGCTTACCTCCACCAGTGGCAGGCCGGCGACATCCTGCTGTGGGACAACCGCTGCTGCGTCCACCGGCGCGAGAGCTTCGACCCCGCCGAACGCCGCCTGCTCTACGGCACGCCGCTCGTCACCTCGGAGCTACTGTGGCGAGGGCAGCCGGCGCTGGCGGCCTGAATTTTATCGCGAATTAGAGACTTTGCGCGAGAAAAATTATGTCGCGCCGAACGTCCGCTCGCCGCGGCGGGTGACGTGGATGTCGCAGATGAGGCCGTCGCGCAGGGTGTAGACCACGCGCACGGGCACATCGTACCATTCGCCCTTGCGCAAGGGGCCGACGACGAAATCGGGCGCGTCCTCGACGGCGGTGAAGCGGCTGATGGCGTCGTAGACGATCCGCTCGTCGCCGACTTCGAGGTGCTCGGGGATCACCGTTTCGCGCACTCGCTCGAACATCGGGCGGTAGAATTCGACGATCCCCTCGCGGCCGTGGATGTCGCCGATCGAGCCGGTCAGGTGCAGCACCACGTCTTCGGTGTAGAACTGCGGGAAGCGTTCGAACTCGGCTCCCGAGAATGCCGCTGAGTATGCCTGGAACGCTGCCAACTGGCTTGGGTGCGATCCGAGGCGGGGGAGCTTGGTGACGCCGCGTTCGGGCGGCCAGGTCATCGATTTCAGCTCGGCGATCTTGCCTTCATCGTTGAGCCGGTACGTGACGAAGAACTTGACCGTGATCAGGTCGCCCGGGTGCATTTCGCCGAACGGGAAATCCGGCCGGTGTTTCGTCGCGTGGAAATCCATGTCGACTTCGGCGAACAGCAGCGCATCGCGGCTGAGCACTGTCTGCGGGCGCATCACCTCGCGCACCCCGTCGTGGGCCCAGCGGAGGAATTCCAGCAACCCATCGGCGCCCTCGCGCGTTCCGTTGGCGCTGACCATGCGGGTGTCTGGGGCGAAGAAGCGGGCAACGAGCGTTTCGTCGTCGCCGGTGTTGAACACCTGCTCGTAAGCCTGATAGTCGAGTTCCATCGCGCGGGCGGTTATGGCGTGCGCGGCCAGCCAAAGGAACCCTTGTTGACCGACTTATCGCCGCTGTTCACGCCCTTTCGCCTGGGCAAGCTGGAGCTGGCCAACCGTTTCGTGATGCCGGCGATGCAGCGCGGGATGTGCGAACATGGGCGGCCCAAGCCCGAGCTGGCCGCCTACTACGCGAGGCGCGCCGAGGGCGGCGTGCCGCTGATCATCGGCGAAAGTTCGGCGGTCGATCACCCTTCGGCCACCGCGCAGCCGAACGCCTCGTGGCTCACCCCGACGACCCGCGACGCCTGGGCGCGCTGCGTCGGCGCGGTGAGGAACGCCGGCGGGCAGATGCTGCTGCAGCTGTGGCACGAAGGCGCGGTGCGCAACGACGGGCTGGCGCTCAGCCCGTCGGGCCGGGTGCATCCGGGCAAGGCCAACGGGCGGGCGATGACGCTCGAGGAGATGAAGGCGATCGGCGAAGGCTTCGTCCGCTCGGCCTGCATCGCCCGCGATATCGGCGCCGCCGGGGTCGAGGTGCATTGCGCGCACGGCTATCTGCTCGACCAGTTCCTGTGGCACGGCTCGAACGTTCGCGAGGACGGCTACGGCGGCCCCGACATCGCCGACCGGGTGCGCTTCCCGGCCGAGATCGTCAGCGCGATCCGCCACGAATGCGGGCCCGACTTCCTGATTTCGCTGCGCTTCTCGCAGTGGAAGGAAGTCGATTACGGCGCCCGGGTCGCGGCCGACCCGGGCGAGCTCGAACGGATGGGGACGACCCTGCGCGCGGCCGGGGTCGACGTGCTGCATTGCTCGACCCGGCGGTTCTGGGAGGCGGAATGGGCCGGCGACGGCCGCAATCTCGCCGGCTGGGTCAAGGCGCTGAGCGGACTGCCGACGATCACCGTCGGCAGCGTCGGGCTCGACACCGACGTGATGACCACCTTCATCGAGGGCAAGGACCCCGGTTCGCGCGTGCCCGAAGCCGTGGCCGATCTCGAGGCGCGGCTGACCGCCGGCGAGTTCGACCTGGTGGCGGTCGGGCGCGCGCTGATCGGCGACCCGGACTTCGTCAGCAAGCTGGCCGAGCGCGATTACGCGGCGATTCGCCTGTTCATCCGCGCCGATCTCGGCACGCTCGAATGGGACACCTCGATCGTCGAGGAAGCGCACAACGCCGCCGCCTGACGGGCGGTTCGTCGCACGAAATTTTGCGACGAAGCGGCTGTAATCGCCGGAAACAAACGTGCCCTTCGGGGATTTACGGATGGCAGCTCGAGGACGGGTCGCGCCACACCCTTTTGTGCGTGTTCAATCGACGAACGCAGAAGCCCTTTTCTTGCGCTGCAGCATGAATTATGTTGCATTGCACAACTCGATCCGCGAGGCGTGATCGGAACCTTTGGCCGGGGACGACGATGACCATCGAACCGCAGACGATCGAAAGACTTGCTCCGCCGGGCCAGGACAATCCGGTGCGCTCGATCTTCACGCTCGCGCCGGCCAAGGCGACGGCCGGCCGGCGGATCGCACTGGTCGGCAACTACCTGCCGCGCAAGTGCGGTATCGCCACCTTCACCGCCGACGTGGCCGAGAAGCTCGGGGAGTATCATGCGGAGGTCGCGGTCGATGTCTATGCGCTCGACGACCCGCGGCAGCCGCTCGCTTACGAAGGCGTCGAAGCGACGCTGGGGTATGACGACCCGGCCGACTATGCCGACGCGGCGCGGCGGATCAACGCCAGCGGCGTGGACGCGGTATGGCTGCAGCACGAATACGGCATCTTCGGCGGACCGGACGGGGAGATGGTGCTCGACTTCGTCGATCGCCTCGCCGCGCCGCTGATCCTGACGCCGCACACGGTGCTCGGCGAGCCTTCGCCGCGGCAGCTCGAAATCATGCGCCACCTCGTCGCCCGCTCCAGCCGCATCATGGTGATGAGCCGCCATTCGCGCGACCTGCTGGCCGAGCATTACGGCGCACCGCACGAGATCCTCGAGGTCGTGCCGCACGGCGCACCGGACCGACCGTTCGGGCGCCAGGCGGAATTCAAGGCCCGGCTGGGCCTGACCGGCCGCACCGTGCTGACGACTTTCGGCCTGCTCGGGCCCGGCAAGGGCCTGGAGACTGCGATCGAGGCATTGCCGGCGATCGTCGCGCGGCACCCGGAGGTGGTCTACCGGATCGTCGGCGCGACCCACCCCAACCTGGTCGCCGCCGAGGGCGAGGCCTATCGCGAACGGCTGCAGGCGCTCGCCGCCGAACTCGGTGTCGCCGAGCACATAGAGTGGGAGAACCGCTTCCTCGAGACCGCCGAGCTGCTCGACCAACTCGAGGCGTGCGACATCTACCTGACGCCCTACCCGAACATGCAGCAATCGACCTCGGGCACGCTGAGCTACGCGGTGGCGCTGGGCAAGGCGGTGGTCTCGACCCCGTACCTCCACGCGCGCGAGCTGCTCGCCGACGGCGTCGGCTTGCTGGTCGAGCCGCATTCGGGCGCGGCGATCGCCGAGGCCGTCAACGGTCTGCTCGGCGATCCGCAGCGCCTCTCGGCGATGCAGCGCCGCGCCTATGCCCGCGGGCGCGAGACGATCTGGCCGCGCTTCGCCGACGGCGCCGCCGAGCTGATCGAACATGCGGCGGTCCCCCTGCTTGCCCGCCCGGCCCCGCTCGCCGCCGGGCCGTCGATCGCCGCTGTGGTGGCGATGAGCGACACCACAGGGCTGCTGCAGCACGCGATCGGCATCGTGCCTGACCGACTGCACGGCTATTGCCTCGACGACAATGCGCGCGCGCTGATGCTGATGAACCTCGCCGAGGGGATCGATCCCGGCGAACGCACCCGCTGGCGGCAGGTCTACGCCTCGTTCATCCAGCACGCTTGGAACCCCGATGCGAGGGCCTTCCGCAACTTCATGCGCTTCGACCGCAGCTGGTGCGAGGATGTCGGCTCCGACGACGCCAACGGCCGCACGCTATGGGCGCTGGGCCAGACGATCGAGACCGCCGACGAGCCGTCGCTGCGGTTCTGGGCCAAGCGGCTGTACGATCAGGCGCTGCCGCATTGTTCGCCCGAAGGTTCACCGCGCGCGGTCGCCTTCGCCATGCTGGGGGCGGCGGCCCTGCTGCGGGCGATGCCCGACCATGGGGCGTCGCGCGAGTACCTGCGGCGAGGCGGCGATTTCCTTCACCGCCTGCTCGATGCTTCGCGGCGGCCCGACTGGGCGTGGTTCGAGGCGATGCTCGGGTACGACAACCCGCGGCTGTCGCAGGCGCTGCTCGAAGCCGGGCTGGCGCTCGACGACGAGCGTTACCTCGAAGCCGGCCTGGACACGCTGACCTGGATCGCCGGGCGGCAGATCGCCGAGAGCGGCCATTTCCGCCCGATCGGCTCCGACACGTTCGGGCATGCGCACGCCAGCCTGCCTTACGACCAGCAGCCGCTCGAGGCGCAGGCGGCGATCGAGGCCGCGGCCGCCGCCTGGCGGGCGACCCTCGATCCGGTGTGGCAGGATCACGCGCTGGCCGCGTGGCGCTGGTTCTTCGGCGCCAACGACCGCGGGGTGGCGCTGGCCGATCTCGCCAGCGGCCGCTGCCGCGACGGGATCAACCCGCGCGGAGCGAATGAAAACTGTGGGGCGGAATCGATCCTGGCCTTCCAACTCGGTTACTATTCGCTGATAGGCCTGATCCGTGGCAAGCAAAGCGATTCGAGCGGAGCAAGAAGAGCCGGAGAACCCGCGCAACGGCTCGCCGAGCCCGCTGCGCATTCTTGATACCCGGCTTCACGCCGACCCCACCCGCGTCGTCCTGAGGCCATTCCATCTCGGGTGGCAGGCGAAGAACGCGCCCGGCGGACGGGCGCAGCAGTTGGTCGACGACATCAGCGGCCTGAGCGAACGCGAAGCGCGGCACGCCTACGACAAGATTCGCGCCGACTTCGCCGAGCGCCACTGGCAAACCGAGCAGATGTTCGACGAGCGCTTCGCCGAAGTCGCCGAGCAGCTCGGCCTCGATCCGGCGAAGTTCTCGACCGCGCGCCGGCGGCTGATCGGCGCCTATTTCTGCCACGAGTACACCTATGCCGCGGCGGCCTTGATGAACCCGTCAATCGTGCCGCACCCCGATCAGAGCGGGCTCGACAAGGATTCGATCCGCTTCGTGCTGAGCCTGCGGGCCGTGGGCGAAGGGCACATCAGCTCGATCGCCTTTCGCGAGGGCATCGCCAACGCAGACGGCAGCTTCAGCCTGTGGCCGCAATCGAGCTTCGCGACCTCGGTCGAACTCGACGACGCCAGCCTGACCGACAGCGACGCCGGCGTGGTCGTCCATCGCCAGCCGGAATCGAGCCTGTCGAATTCGGTGATCTTCCCGATCACCGAGCAACAGGCGGGCGGGGTCGAGGACTTGCGGCTGGTGCGCTTCGATCACGGCGGCGGCGATTACGAGTGGATCGGCACCTACACCGCCTATTCCGGCCGCTCGATCCGCTCCGAGCTGCTGCGCACGCTCGATTTCCGGCGCTTTCTGCTCGAGCCGATCGTCGGCCGCGCCGGGCGCAACAAGGGCATGGCGCTGTTTCCGGAGAAAGTCGGCGGAAAGTACGCGATGCTCGGGCGGCAGGACGGCAAGAACCTGTTCCTGCTGACGTCCGACCGGCTCGACCGGTGGAATTCCGAAGGCCAGCTGCTGATGGAGCCCAAGTACCCGTGGGAGTTCATCCAGATCGGCAATTGCGGCAGCCCGGTGTTGACCGACGAGGGCTGGCTGATGATCACCCACGGTGTCGGCGCGATGCGCAAGTACGCGCTCGGCTGCGCGCTGCTCGACCGCGACGATCCTTCCAAGGTGATCGGCCGGGCCAAGCAACCGATCCTGACCGCGGTCGATGCCGACCGCTCGGGATACGTGCCCAACGTGGTTTACACCTGCGGCGTGCTCAAGGTCGGCGAGCGGCTGCTGATCCCCTACGGCATATCCGACAGCGCGGTCGGCTTCGCCACTGTGACAATTGCGGACTTGCTGGACCTGATGCGCTAAGCGAGGCGTTGGAACGCCATGCTGCTCGAGACCAAGACCGTCGAGAAACCCTGGGGCCGCGACAAGCTGCCCGCGCCGTTCACCGCGCCTGCAGGCAAGCGGATCGGGGAAATCTGGTTCGAGCCGCCGCAGGACCTGCCGCAGCTGCTGGTGAAGTACATTTTCACCAGTGAGAAGCTGTCGGTCCAGGTCCACCCGACAGATGCGCAGACCGAGGCCAAGGGGCTCGGCCGCCAAGGCAAGTCGGAATGCTGGGTGGTGATCGACGCCGAGCCCGGGGCGGTGCTCGGGATCGGCTTCGACCGGCCTATCGATCACGCGGCGATGCGCGCCGCGGCGCAGGACGGCAGCATCGAGCGGATGCTGACCTGGCACCGGGTCAAGCCGGGCGACTTCTTCTACATCCCGGCGAACACCGTCCACGCGATCGGCGGCGGGGTGAGCGTGATCGAGGTGCAGCAGAACTCCGATATCACCTACCGCCTCTACGACTACGGCCGCCCGCGCGAGCTGCATCTCGACGACGGCGTCGCCGTGGCCAATGGCGAGCCTTACGACATGGCCTTCCACACGGTGCTGCCGGACCACGCCGACGCCCGGCTCGTGAACGGCCCGCATTTCTGCCTCGACTGGGTCGACGGCATCCCCGACGAGACCACCGCCCGGCGCTATCGCGGCTGCCTGCTGGTGATTCCGCGCGAGGGCACGACATGCGTCGAGGACGAGCCGGTCGAGCCCGGCCAATGCGCGCTCGCCCATTCGATCGACGACGTGGTGTTCGATCCGGACGGGACCTGCCTGATTGCGCAGCCGGTCAAACGGTCTTGATGATCGCGGAGAAATCCAGCGCGCCGTTGCCGGCTTCGTCGAACGCCTGGTAGATGTCCTTGGCGTGGCGGCCAAGCCTGGGGTCGATGTTGGCGCTCGCCGCCGCTTCCATCGCCAGCTTGAGGTCCTTGAGCATCAGCGCGGTGGCAAAGCCGCCCTCGTAGGCTTTGTCAGCCGGGGTCTTCGGGCCGACGCCGGGCACCGGGCAGTACGACGTGACCGACCAGCTCTGGCCTGAACTGACCGAGGCGATATCGTAGAACACCTGCGGATCGAGCCCCAGCTTCTCGGCCATGATGAAGCCCTCGCAGGTGCCGATCATATGGATCGCCAGCATCATGTTGTTGCAGATCTTCGCCGCCTGGCCGGAGCCGGCGACACCGGCGTGGATCACCGCCTTGCCCATGTCCTTCAAGACCTCTTCAGCGCGCTTGAACGCATGCTTCGAGCCGCCGACCATGAACGTCAGCGAGCCCGCCGCGGCGGCGGCGATGCCGCCCGATACCGGGGCATCGACCATCTCGTAGCCGGCGTCGTTGGCACTCCGCTCGACCTCGCGCGCGGTGGCGACGTCGATCGTCGAGCAATCGATCAGGATCGCCTCCTGCGGCGCGAAGCCGAGCACGTCGGTGGTGAAGACCTGGCGAACGATCGCGCCGTTCGGCAGCATCGACACCACCGCCTCGGCGCCCTCGACCGCCTCGCGCACCGAACCGACGGTTTCGCAGCCGCTGGCGCGGGCCTTGTCGAGCGCTTCCTCGCTCAAGTCGAACGCGCGGACTTCGTGCTCCGCCTTGACAAGGTTCGGCGCCATCCCGCCGCCCATGTTGCCGAGACCGATGAAGGCGATTTTCATGACTTCAGCGTCCCTTCCATTTGCCGTCGCGCTTCTCGATGAAGGCCTGCATGCCCTCGGCCTTGTCCTCGGTGCCAGCCAACAACTGAAACAGGCGGCGCTCGTGCAGGATGCCTTGCCCGAGCCCGAGTTCGAACGCGGCGTTGACCAGTTCCTTGTTCACCATCGCCGCGAGCGGCGGCATGGCGGCGATGCTCGCGGCAGTCTTGAGGGCTTCGTCGAGCAGGTCGGCGGCGGGGACGACGCGCGCCACCAGCCCCGACCGCTCGGCTTCAGCTGCGTCCATCATCCGCCCGGTGAGGACCATCTCCATCGCCTTGGCCTTGCCCACCGCACGGGTCAGCCGCTGACTGCCGCCCATTCCCGGCGAGACGCCGAGCTTGATCTCCGGCTGGCCGAACTTCGCGCTATCGGCGGCGATGATGAAATCGGCCATCATCGCCAGCTCGCACCCGCCGCCGAGCGCGAAGCCATTCACCGCGGCGATCCACGGCTTCCTGATCTTGTTCGTGAAATCGCTGGTCCAGCGGGCGAAGAATTCCTCCCGGTAGAATTCGGCCATTGGCTTGTCGGCCATTTCCTTGATGTCCGCGCCGGCGGCAAAGGCCTTCTCACCAGCGCCGGTGACCACCGCGCAGCGCTGCGTGCCGTCGGCCTCGAACGCGGCGAAGGCGGCGATCAGGTCGTCGAGCACCGCGGTGTTGAGCGCGTTGAGCGCCTGCGGGCGGTTGAGCGTGACCAGCGTCACCGCATCGCGCTGTTCGACGAGGATGGTGTCGTATTCGCTCATGCCCGCTCCGTCTTGCTCAGCGGCCTACCTATCATCCCATGGTCGGAATCACGAAAGCGTTCTCGCCGGTCACCGAGCCATCCGGCCAGCGCTGGGTGACGGTCTTGACCTTGGTCCAGAATTTCAGCCCTTCTGTGCCGTACTGGTTGGTGTCGCCGAAGGCGCTGCGCTTCCAGCCGCCGAACGTGTGATAGCTGACCGGCACCGGGATCGGCACGTTGATGCCGACCATGCCGACGTTGACCCGCGCGGCGAACTCGCGCGCGGCGTGGCCGTTGCGGGTGAAGATGGCGACGCCGTTGCCGTACTGGTGCTTCGAAGGAAGCATGACCGCTTCCTCGAAGTCCTTCGCGCGGACGATCTGCAGCACGGGGCCGAAGATTTCGTTGTGGTAGCTCTCCATTTCGGGCGTGACGTGGTCGATCAGCGTGGGGCCGAGGAAGAAACCGTTCTCATGGCCCTGTAGGCTGAAGTTGCGGCCGTCGACGACGATTTCGCCGCCTTCGGCCTCGGCCTTGCCGATCCACTCCTCGATGCGCGCCTTGTGCTGCGCGCTGACCACCGGACCGTAATGGGCGTCGGGATCGGTCGAGACGCCAACCCGCAAGGCGTTGATCGCGGGAATGAGCTTTTCGCGCAGCCGCTCGGCGGTCTCCTCGCCGACCGGGACCGCCACGGGCAGCGCCATGCAGCGTTCGCCCGCGCTGCCGAACGCCGCGCCGGCGAGGTCGTTCACCACCATGTCCATGTCGGCGTCGGGCATGACGATGCCGTGGTTCTTGGCCCCGCCCATCGCCTGCACGCGCTTCCCGGCCTTGACCCCGCGCTGGTAAACGTAATGCGCGATGTCGGACGAGCCGACGAAGCTGACCGCGGCAATGTCCGGGATGATCGAGGATCGCGTCGACCATTTCCTTGTCGCCGTGGACCACCTGCAGCAGCCCTTCGGGCGCGCCGGCTTCGCGGAACAGTTCGGCCAAGCGCACCGGCACCGAGGGGTCGCGTTCCGACGGCTTCAGGATAAAGGCGTTGCCGGCGGCGATCGCCATGCCGAACATCCACATCGGGATCATCGCCGGGAAGTTGAACGGGGTGATCCCGGCGCCGATGCCGAGCGGCTGGCGCATCGAATAGACGTCGATGCCCGGACCGGCGCCCTGGGTGTATTCGCCCTTGAGCACCTGCGGGATGCCGCAGGCGTATTCGATCACCTCGAGCCCGCGCTGGACGTCGCCTCTGGCGTCGTCGATCACTTTGCCGTGCTCGCTCGACAGCAATTCGGCGAGCTCCTGCATGTGATCCTCGATCAGCTCCTTGTAGCGAAACATCACCCGCGCGCGCTTCTGCGGGTTGGTCGCGGCCCAGCCGGGCTGGACCGCTTTCGCCGCGGCGACGGCGCTGTCGAGTTCGGCCTGGCCGCCGAACGCGACCTTCGCCTGCACGGCGCCGCTGTTAGGGTCGAACACGTCTCCCATGCGTCCGTTCGCTCCGCCGCCGGTGCTTCCGGCTATCAGGTGATCGATCTGGCGCATGGCGAAATCCTTTCAGGTGAAACTAGTTCGACCGACTCCTGCAACCTGGGGCGCCGCTTGGCAAGGGCCGCTCGTCAGCCGGCGGCGTAGATCCGGTCGAGCACCTCGGACACCGTGACCAGGTCGGCAGCCTTGCCGTCGAAGCTGGCATCCTCCGCCAGCCGCCGCGCCCAGGCGGCAGCGGCACGGCCGCCCCATTCATCGGGCGGTTCGGAAAGCAGTTCGCTCGAAGTGCCGCGCATCAGGTGCGCCTCGAAATCGTAGAAGCTTCCCGCCACGTTGCGGATCGCGACGGCGCCGCGGGTGCCGTAGAAGCTCGCCTCGATCACCGCATCCCGCCCCGCCTGCAGCCGCCACGAACAAGCCAGGCGCACCGCCGCTCCGGTGGCGAGATCAAGCCGCGCCACGGCGTAGTCCTCGACTTCGCTCGAGCTGGCCGAGAGCGGCTGTCCGCCGGCGAACAGGCGCGATGTCACGGCATCGACACGCGGAAAGTCGAGCAGCCACAACGCCAGATCCACCAGGTGCACGCCGAGGTCGATGACGCACCCGCCGCCCGATTGCGCGCGGTCGTAGAACCACGGCTTGTCCGGGCCATAGGCGTTGTGGAAGGTGAGATCGACGGCGAACACGTCGCCCAGTTCGCCGCAGCGGATCAGGCCCTCGATCGCTTGAGTGGCGGCGGTGTGGCGGTACGACAGATCGATGCCGAGCAGCCGGTCGGCGGCCCGGGCGGCCTCGACCACCGCGCGCGCTTCAGCGGCGTTGCGGCCGAGCGGCTTCTGGCAGAACACCGCCACGCCCCGCTCAAGCGCCGCGATGGCTTGCTCGGCGTGCAGAGCGCTCGGCGTGGCGATAACCAGACCGTCGAGTCCACGATCGAGCATCGCGGGAAGATTTGGCAGGACCGCAGCGTTCGGCGCCAGCTCCACGGCCTCCTGCGCGCATTCGGAGGAGGGATCGGCGATAGCGACGGCTTCGATTGCCTCGGTGCCGACGATCGCCTCCATCCGATGCCGCCCGATCCAGCCGGTGCCGAGGAAGCCAACGCGGGGCTGGCTCATGCGAATGTCACCAGGGCCTTGACGAAGCCGCCGGGCTTCTCACGAGTGGCGTCGAGCGCATCGCCAAGCCGCTCGAGCGGGAATTCGCCGGTGTACAGCGGTGCCGGGTCGAGGCGGCCGCTCGCCACCGCCTCGACCGCTTCGCGCACGCCTTGGAGCTGCACCGCCGGATCGCGCTCGTGGGCGTTGATCACGTCGATGCCTTTCCAGTTCCACATCTGCATGTTGACCTGCCGCGGGCCGTCCTGGTGGTAGCCGGCGACGACCAGCTTGCCGCCGAATCCGACCAGTTCGGCGGCGAGATCGAGCGGCCATTGCTTGCCGACGCATTCGATCACCCGTTCACACATCCGCTCGTCGGTGAGGTGCTTAACCTTGTCGATGATCGCCCAGTGATCGTCCATCCGAATCGTCTCGGCGGCGCCATAGCGCTTCGCCAGGTCGAGCGACTCCGACCGGCGCGAAATGGCTAGCACCCGCGCGCCGGCGTCGCTCGCCAGCTTGGTCAGCACCGCGCCGAGAAAGCCGATGCCGACGATCGCTATCGTCTGGCCCGCACGGACATCGCTGCGACGGAAGATGTTGAAGGCGCAGCCGAGCGGCTCGCCCGGAAACGGGCGGCCGTCGAGCTCGGGCGGGAGCTTCACCACCATCTCCGCCTTGGCGATGTCGGCTTCGGCATAGGCGCGGTAGCTCAGCGCAGCCACCCGATCGCCGGGCGACAGGCCGGCGACGCCGAGGCCGACCGCATCGACCACGCCCCAGCCTTCGTGCCCGAGGTCGCCGGGAGGCGTGGGGAACTGCATCCATTCCGGGCCTTCCCATGGAGTCAGGTTCGAGGCGCATACGCCGCAGCCTTCCAGCCGCACGCGCACTTCGCCTTCGCCCGGCTCGGGCAGCGCCACCGTTTCGACGGCGAATTGTCGCGGGCCGGTGAGCACGGCCGCTTGCATCTGTTCGGTCATGGCCCCTCAATCGGCAGCGATGAATTCTTCGAGCGCCGCCCAGGCGCGCTCGTCCGGCAGCGGCTCGGGCGGGTGCTTGCCTTGGAGGGCGGTCATGCGAGCGCCCGCTTCCTCTCCGGCGCGGCCGGAGCGTAGCGGTCGATCATCCAGGCGCAGAAATCGGCGAACTGCTGCGGATCGCGCGCGCAGCTGGTATGATGCGCCTCGACCCCGAGATGCTCGGGGGTGAAGCAGAACGTCACCAGCACCTCGAAATCGGCCAGCGCTTCCATCATCCGATCGAACCAGTCGATCGCGCCGGGGCGGAAGCTGTCGGCCCAGGAGAGCCCCGTGCGCACTTTCCGCACGCCAAGATCCTTCAACCACCGCACCGCCTCGTCGAGCCGCGGATCCTCGAAATGGAACCACTGCATCAGGCCCAGCCGATCGGCATAGCGGCGGTAGTTTTCGAGCGCCGGCTTGGGGGTGCCGTCGGCGCGGATCAGGCCCATGTAGAAATGGCGATAGTAGCTCGACCCTTCGGCCTCGCGATGGCGCGTTTCGGCGCCCCATTCCTGCGGCAGATCGAACAGCGAGTACCAGTAGACGTTGGGCACCCGGCCGAGCAGCAACTCGGCGGTCTTGTCGAGCCCGAACACCTGCACTTCCTCGGCGCCGAAGCTGCCGACGCCGACTTCGGTCGCCCAGATCGGCTTGTCGGGCGCGACGGCCTCGATTTCGGCGATCCGCTCGGGCCATTCGTGGATCGGCCACAGGTTCCAGTCGAGCGGGAAGCCGTGCACCGCGACCACGTCGACCTGTTCGAGCGCGCCGTGACCGCGCATCCGCTGAACCCACAGCGGGTCGATCGGCGACATCCCGCCGAGCACGCGGGTCACTTGCGGGTTCATCTCGGCGATCGCGCTGCCGGCGCGGATCACCGTGTCGGCGTAGATCGACCACTCCGGATCGAGTTCAGGGTTCCAGTGGCTCTTGTTGTTGGGCTCGTTCCAGATCATCGCCGCTTCGATCACGCGACACCCCCTTTCTTTGGTGCTGGCGCCGGATAGACCGCGGCGGGGCCGTATTGCGCGTACGGCACCGGCGCGACCCGGCAGATGTAAACCTCGGATTCCGGCTGGGCCTCGATCGCGAATCCGGCGGCGCGCAGCATCGCCTGAGTGCAGGCGGCGTTCGGCGCCCACCAGTTGGTCCAGTCGTGGGCGAACTCGCGCTCGATGAAATGCATCTTAGGGTAGGCCGGATTGTCGAAATAATCGGGCGGCTGTTGCGTGCCCGGCTTGTGAAACGGGTGGTCGGGCGGGACCTGCAGCACCGCGTCGGTGCCCTGCTGCATCGTCTGGAACAGCATCATGTCGCCGGCGACGTGCTCGCGCACCAGGTCGAGCGCGAGCAGTGGATGGCGTAGGTGATAGAGCACCCCCATGAACACCACCCAATCGAACTTTTCGCCGAGCGCGGCGACGTCGTAGACCGACAGCTTGCGATACTCGATGTCGGGGAGACCGAGCGTGTCGGAAACCAGCCGCGCCTGCTCGAGATAGCGTTCGTCGCTGTCGATGCCGAGCACCCGCCCGGCGCCGCGCTTCTTCATCTCGATCGCGTAGAAGCCGGCGTTGCAGCCGATGTCGAGCACCGACTTGCCGGTGAGATCTTCGGGCAGCGCATCGGCGAAGCGTTCGAACTTGCAGCGCGGATAGTCGCCCAGAAAGTGCTCGGGCGCGGTCGTGATGCCGTGACCCAGGGCAATGTTCTGGAACCACGGCGCGAGCGCTTCCACCTGGACGCTCAGGCTATCGGCCTCACTGTCCCGGCCATGCCTCAACGTGGCGCGTGCGACATTCATGCTGTTCCCTCATTCAAGATGACGATGTTCTCTCCCGAGTCGGCCACGACGAAGCGGCCGGGGTTCGCTGCATGATCGAGCGACAGCCCAGGCCCGGCGGGTACCCTGTCGCAATGCGTCAGCATGGCCACCGTTCCGTCGGCGGGCCGAGCGCGAGCGGCGCCGGCGAGCGGGATGCCTTTGCGGCGTCCGGATTGCGCGTTGCCAAGGTGACCATGAGCCGGGTGCCGGATCAGCAGAATCTTAGCCGTACGGATGAGCCGCGACTCCCTCGTTTTTGAAGCAAACGGTTGGCGGCTCGCGCCGAACGGCGGGAACCAGCTTCTACAAAGCGTGGGAACGATAATTGTTCCGAGACCTTGAAGAAGGAGAATGACAGCCGGGAACTTACATGATGAAGAAGCATTCCCCTCAGCAATAGCGGATTTAGAGCACAAGAATAACTTAGGTTAACACACAGGTATATACTGCCTAACCTTAGTTATCTATTGTCCGAACCGGTCCAGTAGACGCTAAGAAGAGCGAAGGGGAAACGATGGTAGAACGCGTTCTGGTTACCGGCGGCGCCGGCTTTATCGGTAAATCCGTTTGTCATGAGTTGCTTACAAGAGGCCATCGGGTTCGCGTCCTGGACAGTTTGATCGAGCAGGTGCACGGCAAGGCCGCCGAGCCCATTACTTTACCGGATGTCGAATTTGTCCGCGCCGACGTGCGTGACGGCGAAGCCGTCGCCCGCGCGCTGCGCGGAGTCGACAGTGTGATTCATCTCGCCGCAGAAGTCGGCGTCGGCCAATCGATGTACGAGGTCGAACGTTACACTTCGACCAACGATGTCGGCACCGCGGTGCTGTTCGAACGGCTGATAGACCACCCCGTCCGGCGCGTGATCACCGCTTCGTCGATGAGCATCTACGGCGAAGGCCTATACCGCACCGAGGACGACGTGATGGTGGAAGACGCCGTCCGCGGGATCGTGCGCGACGGGCAGGCGACCTGGGACCCCCTCGACGATGAGGGCCGGCCGCTTGTCCCCGTCGCCACGCCCGAATGGAAGCGACCGAGCCTGCAATCGATCTACGCGCTCAACAAGTACGTGCAGGAGCGCACGACGCACATCATGGGCCAGCCCTACGGCATCGAGAGCGTGTGCCTGCGGCTGTTCAACGTCTACGGCCCGGGGCAGGCACTTTCCAACCCTTACACCGGCGTGCTGGCGATCTTCGCCTCGCGGCTGATGAACGGCCAATCGCCGCTGATCTTCGAGGACGGCGAGCAGCGCCGCGACTTCGTCCACGTGCGCGACGTCGCCCGAGCCTTCGCCGATGCGCTGGAACTGCCGGAGGCGGCGGGCGGCACGTTCAACGTCGGCTCGGGCCGCGATCGCTCGGTGCGCGAGGTGGCCGATTCGCTTGCCCGGGCGATGGGCCGCAACCGCATCGAGCCGGCGATCGTCGGCAAGGCGCGCACCGGCGACATCCGCCATTGCTTCTGCGACGCCACGCTGGCGCGCGACACGCTCGGCTTCGAAGCGCGCGAGGATTTCGCCGATGGGCTGGCGGACCTCGCCGAATGGGTCGCCAGCCAGACCGCCGAGGACCGTGTCGAGACCGCCCGCCACGAACTCGAAGCGCGCGGGCTGGTGGCATGAGGCTCACCAAGCGCGATACCGTCCTGGTGACCGGCGGCGCCGGCTTCATCGGCTGCAACCTGGCGCATCGGCTGGCGGCCCAAGGCTGCCGCGTGCGCGTGCTCGATTCGCTCGCCCGGCCCGGAGTCGAGCGCAACCTCGAATGGCTTTCGCGCGAGCACGGCGCTCTGATCGAGCCGGTCATCGCCGACCTGCGTCAAGCGGCGAAAGTAAACGCCGCCGTCCGCGGAATAAGCGCCGCGTTCCACCTCGCCGCGCAAGTGGCGGTGACGACCAGCATCGTGAACCCGCGCGAGGATCTCGAGGTCAACATCCTCGGCACGCTCAACCTGCTCGAGGCGCTGCGGGAGCGGCGTCCGCAAGCGCCGGTGATCTTCGCCTCGACCAACAAGGTGTACGGCGAACTCGCCGACGTCGGCCTGCGGCCCAGCCGTGACGGCTACATGCCGCTCGACCCGGAGCTGGCACGGTGCGGCGTTTCCGAACAGCGGCCGCTCGATTTCCACACGCCCTATGGCTGCTCCAAGGGCGCGGCCGACCAGTACGTGCTCGACTATGCGCGCAGCTTCGGCCTGCGCGCGGCGGTGCTGCGGATGAGTTGCATCTACGGTGAGCGGCAGATGGGCACCGAGGACCAGGGCTGGGTCGCGCATTTTCTGATCCGCGCGCTCGCCGGCGAGCCGATCACGCTGTTCGGCGACGGCGAGCAGGTGCGCGACATTTGCCACGTCGGCGATACTTGCGCCGCTTATCTCGCCTTGCTGGAGCGGATCGACCGGGTTTCCGGACGCGCGTTCAACTGGGGCGGCGGACCGGCCAACGCCGTGAGCCTGCTGACGGTGATCGAAGAAATCGGCGCCATCACCGGCCGCGCCCCGCGCGTCGAGTTCGCCGACTGGCGCCCTGGCGACCAGCGCTGGTTCGTCGCCGATACCCGGGCCGCCGACGCCGCGCTCGGACTGGGACGGCGCAAGCCGTGGCGGCAGGGCTTGCGCGAGCTGGCGCGCTGGCTCGAGCAAGAGCGGCAGCCGCGCCGCGCCGTAATGCCCAGCAAGCCGCAAGCGACGGTGGCGCTGTGAGCCGGCCGCTGCAGATCCTGATGACCGCCGATGCCGTCGGCGGCGTGTGGCAATACGCCACCGACCTTGCCGCCGAGCTCGGCGCCGCCGGGCACAGCGTCACCCTCGCCGTTCTCGGACCGAGACCGAGCGCGATCCAGCGCGAGCAGGCCGAGGCGTTCGCCGGCTTGCGACTCGTCGAAACCGGGCTGCCGCTCGATTGGCTGTCGCACGGCCCGGAGCCGGTCCGCGAGGCCGCCGAAGCCATTGCTCGCCTCGCCGCCGACAGCCTCGCCGATGTCGTTCATTGCAACATGCCGAGCCTCGCCGGGGCGGCCGATTTCGCGATGCCGGTGGTCGCCGTGACCCACGGCTGCCTGGCCACGTGGTGGCAGGCGGCGCGGCGCGAGCCGCTGCCGCAAAGCTATCGCTGGCACCGCGAGCTGACCCGCCGCGGCCTGCTGATCGCCGATGCCGTCGTCTCCCCCAGCGCGAGCTTCGCCGATATCATTCAGCGAGCCTATGAATTGCCCGCCCGTCCGCTGGCGGTCCATAACGGCCGGCGACCGCTTGCCACCGGCGAAGGTTCGGCATCGCGGATCAACGCTGCGCTGACAGTCGGCCGCCTGTGGGATGACGTGAAGAACGCCGGCGTGCTCGACCAGGCGGCGGGGCTGATGCAGCAACCGTTCCTCGCGGCCGGGCCGCTCAGGGGGCCGCACGGCGAGGAGTTCTCGCCGCGCCACCTGCGCGCTCTCGGGCGGCTCGAATCCGCCGAGCTGGCGACTCTGCTGGGGCTACGGCCGGTGTTCGTCTCGGCGGCGACATTCGAGCCGTTTGGGCTGGCGGTGCTGGAAGCCGCCGCCGCCGGCTGTCCGCTGTTGCTGTCGGACATCCCCCCCTTCCGCGAGCTGTGGGGCGGCGCGGCGCTGTTCGCCGATCCGGCCGATCCGGTGGCCATCGCTGACGCTATCGGCTCGGTGCTGGACAACAAGGGAAAGGCGACATCGCTCGGCCAGGCGGCTGCCGAGCGGGCGGATCGCTACACGCCGACCGCCGCCGCCCAGGCGATGGAGCGCATCTATGCCCAGGTCCTCCAGCCGGCGGAGGCCGCGGCATGAGGATTGCCTACTTCACTCACTCGCTGACCTCGTGCTGGAACCACGGCAACGCGCATTTCCTGCGCGGCGTGCTCGACGAGCTGATCGAGCGCGGACACGACGTGCGGGCGTTCGAGCCGGCCAATTCGTGGAGCCTGCAGAACTTGATCGCCGATCATGGCCCCGTGGGGCTGGCGGCGTAGCGGGAGAAATATCCGCGGCTGAGCTCCCTGCGCTACTCGCCAGGCGAGGACCCGGCCACAATGGTCGACGGCGCCGACCTGGTGATCGTGCACGAGTGGAATGAGCCGCGGCTGATCGCCCGTCTCGGCGCGTTGCGCAAGCGCGGGGCCCCGTTCACGCTACTGTTCCACGACACGCACCACCGGGCGGTGAGCGCGCCTGAGGAAATGCGGGCTTATGACCTGTCGGGTTACGATGGCGCGCTTGCCTTCGGCGAGGCGCTGGCCGAGGTTTATCGCCGCTGGGGCTGGGGCGAGCGGGTGTGGACCTGGCATGAGGCCGCCGACGTGCGCCGCTTTCATCCGCCGGAACGCGAGCGCGCGCGCGAAGGGCTGGTGTGGATTGGCAACTGGGGCGACGGCGAGCGGAGCGAAGAACTCGAGCAGTTTCTCTTCCGGCCAGCCGGCGGTGCCGGGTTGCCGCTCGACATCTACGGTGTGCGCTATCCCGAGACGGCGCTCGACACGTTGCGGCGCTTCGGCGCGCGCTATCATGGCTGGGCGCCGAATGCCGCGGCGCCGGAGATTTTCGCGCGTCACCTGGCCACCGTGCATGTGCCGCGCCGCTACTACGCGACCGCGCTCCCCGGAATACCGACCATCCGCGTGTTCGAGGCGCTCGCCTGCGGAATCCCGCTGGTCTGCTCCCCATGGGACGATGCCGAAGGGCTGTTCCGCCCGGGCGAGGATTACCTGGTCGCGAACGACGGCCGCGAGATGGAGCGGCACCTGCGGTCCATCGCCGCCGATCGCGAGCTGCGCGCGAGCCTCGCCGCCAGCGGCATCGAGACCATCCGCGCCCGCCACACCTGCGCCCACCGCGTCGACGAGCTACTCGCCATTGCCGGGCAACTCGCCACCCTAGAGCGAACGAAGGAAGTTGCATGAAGATCGCGTTTTACGGCTCCAGCCTGCTGTCGTCGTACTGGAACGGCGCGGCGACGTATTACCGCGGTATCCTGCGGGCGCTGGCGGCGCGCGGGCACGAGATCACCTTTTACGAGCCCGATGCTTTCAACCGTCAGCAGCATTTGGACATCGATCCGCCGAACTGGGCGCGCTCGGTCGTTTATCCGGCGACGGCGGGCGCGCTGGGCGAGGTGCTGAGCGAAGCGCGCCGCGCGGACGTGGTGGTCAAGGCGAGCGGCGTCGGGGTGTTCGATGACGAGCTCGCTGAAGGCGTCCTGCGCGAGGCGCGTGACGCTGCGTTGGCGATCTACTGGGATGTGGATGCGGCGGCGACTCTGGCGTCGATGCGCTCGGACGCCGAGCATCCGTTGCGTCGGGCGGTTCCGCGCTTCGACCTGGTGTTCACCTACGGGGGCGGACCACCGGTGATCGAGGCATACCGCGGCTTCGGGGCGCGCGAGTGCGTGCCGATTTACAACGCGCTCGACCCGACCACTCACTATCCGGTGCCGCCCGATGCGGCGTTCGCCAGCGACCTGGCATTCCTCGCCAATCGACTGCCCGACCGGGAAACGCGCGTCGAGCAGTTCTTCCTCGAACCCGCCGCCGCGCTCCCGGAAAGGAATTTCCTGCTCGGCGGCAACGGCTGGGGCGACAAGCCGATGCCCGCGAATGTGCGCGCGATCGGTCACGTCGGCACGGCCTCGCACAACGCGTTCAACTGCACCCCCCTGGCGGTGCTCAACGTCGCCCGAGATTCGATGGCCGAGATCGGCTATTCGCCGGCGACGCGGGTGTTCGAAGCGGCCGGCGCCGGTGCATGCCTGATCACCGACGCCTGGGAAGGGATTGAGCTGTTCCTCGAACCCGACAAGGAAGTGCTCGTCGCGCGCGATGGTGACGATGTGACGGAGCTTGTCGCCACCCTCACCCCGGAGCGCGCCCGCGCGATCGGCGAAGCCGCGCTGCGCCGGGTGTGCCGCGACCACACCTACGAGTTGCGCGCCGCCGAAGTCGATCGGGTGCTGCGGCAAGTGCACGCCGAACGGCGCGAGGTGGCGGCATGAAGTTCGTCGTCCTCGGCCTCAGCCTGTCATCGTCGTGGGGCAATGGTCACGCCACGACCTATCGCGCGCTGCTCTCCGCCTTCACCGCGCGCGGCCACGAGGTGCTGTTCCTCGAGCGCGACGCGCCGTGGTACGCGGCCAACCGCGACCTGACCGAACCGGATTTCTGCGATCTCGCCTACTACGGCGACCTTGCTGGGCTGGAACGCTGGCGCGACGAAGTGGCCGGCGCCGATGCGGTGATGGTCGGCTCCTATGTGCCGGACGGCATCGCCGTCGGCGAATGGGTGCAACGCCACGCAGGCGGGACTACCTGCTTCTACGATATCGACACCCCGGTGACCCTCGCCGCCCTCGCCAAGGGCGAATGCGAGTATCTCTCGCCCGAACTGATCGCTGGGTACGACATCTACTTCTCGTTCACCGGCGGACCGACGCTGACGCAGCTCGAACGTGAGCTCGGGGCGCCTTGGGCGCGGGCGCTGTACTGCTCGGTGGACACCGGCCGTTACCGTCCGCTCGATGTGCCGAAACGGTGGGACCTCTCGTATCTCGGCACCTACAGCGCCGATCGCCAGCCGACGCTCGAGAAGCTGCTGATCGAACCCGCTCGCGCCCGTCCGGACCTACGCTTCGTCGTCGCCGGGCCGCAGTATCCGGCGGAGATCGACTGGCCGGACAACGTCGAGCGCATCGAGCATCTGTCGCCCGCCGAACATCCAGCGTTCTATTCCGCCTCGCGTTTCACCCTCAACGTAACCAGGGCCGACATGATCTCAGCGGGCTGGTCGCCGTCGGTGCGGCTGTTCGAGGCGGGGGCTTGCGGCACCGCGATCATTTCCGACCGGTGGTCGGGCATCGACGAGATCTTCCAACCGGACAGCGAAATCGTCCTGGCCGACCGGACCGAGGAGGTGCTGGCCGCACTGTTCCTGCCCACCGAGAAGCTCGGCGCCGCCGCACGTCGCGCGGTCCTCGCCCGCCACAGCGCCGAATGCCGTGCGCAACAGTTCGAGTCCGACCTGCTGGACGTTGCCAGCACGGCTCGGCCGGGTCGCAACATTGAAACCAGGAGAGCGTTAGCATGACCAAGGCCAAAGGATTGACGCTTGTCGCCGGAGGCGCGGGCTTCATCGGCTCGCACTTGTGCCGCGCCCTGCTCAAGGCCGGCAATCCGGTGGTATGCCTCGACAACCTGCAGACCTCGCGCGAAGCCAACATCCTGATGCTCGAAGGGCTCGACGGTTTCGAGTTCATCGAAGGCGACATCACCAAGCCGCTGCCGCGCTCGATCCTCAGGCGCGCGAGCCAATTCACCCGCGTCTATAATCTCGCCTGCCCGGCCTCGCCGCCACTCTACCAGGTCGATCCCGAGCACACGATGCTGACCAACGTGATCGGCACCGGGCAATTGCTGCGGTTCGCCGAGAGGGCCGGCGCACGCTTCCTGCTGAGCTCGACGAGCGAGGTCTACGGAGATCCCGAAGTGCATCCGCAGCCGGAGAGCTATCGCGGCAACGTCAGCTGCATCGGTCCGCGGGCGTGCTACGACGAAGGCAAACGCGCGGCCGAGACGCTGGCGTTCGATTACCTGCGCGCCGGCCGGGTCGATGCGCGGGTGGCGCGGATCTTCAACACCTATGGGCCGAACATGCGGCTGGACGACGGCCGGGTCATCTCCAACCTGGTCTGCCAGGCGCTCTCGGGCGAGCCGCTGACGATCTACGGTGACGGCAGCCAGACGCGCAGCTTCTGCTACGTCGCCGACACGGTGGCGGCGCTGAGGCGGCTGATCGAGATCGACGCGCCCGACCCCCTGCCGGTGAACATCGGCAACCCGCAGGAAATCTCGATCAACGAGCTGGTCGAAACGCTGCTGGATCTCCTCGGCGAGGAAATCGACATTCAGCACCGCGAGCTTCCGGAGGACGATCCGCGCCGCCGGCGGCCCGACATCGCCCGCGCCCGGGAGCTGCTCGACTGGCGTCCGCGAACCTCGCTGCGCGAGGGCCTGAGCAAGACACTGCTGTGGTTCTCCGAAGAGCTGCAGCGCAACAGCCGGCCGAAGCGCAAGGCGATCGGCGGCGCGCGCGCGCCGGTGATGATCGAGACCGGCGTCTGACAGGAGACCGGCCATGGCCGACGAACGCGAACCGACCGAGGCGATGCCCACCGCCAAGGAAGACGAGAAGAAGCCTCGCCCGACACAGCCGACGGGAGAGAAGCCGAAACGATCGCCGAAGAAGCAGGACGAAGACTTCGGCGGACACATGGGCACCGGCGGACAGTCTATCATGGGGTATGAAGGTCCGGAACAGGCCGACGAGGACGGGGACAATCCCAACGCCGCCGCGGATCCCGATTGAGCGGCGCCAACGGCCACCGGGAACGGCCCACTGACCGCCCGATTGTTCCTGATATGAGCAAGCGGCGCAAAATCGGTGTCCTGACCTTTCACAAGTGCATCAACTACGGGTCCTACTGGCAGGCCCGGTGCATGGTCGAAGGCCTGTGCGACCACGGGTTCGACGCCGAATTGATCGATCACCACAGCGCCGGCGCGGCCCGCGCAGAGGCACGCTGCGCGTTCCAGCCGATGCTGCCGGTGCGCTCCTCCCGCGAAGACATGCGCGGCTATGCGGAGAAGGTGCGCCGTTTCCTCGACGCTTTCGCCCGCCTGCCGCTGTCGCCGCCCGTTCCGCTCGACCGGCCCGAGCGGATCGGCGGCTACGACACGGTCGTGGTCGGCAGCGACGAAGTCTGGAACCTGAGCCATCCATGGTATGGCGGCGCCCGCGTGTTTTACGGCGACGGCCTCGAGGCGCGCCGGCTGGTGGCCTACGCCGCCAGCTTCGGCAGTTATTCGTGCCATTGGGGGC
Source organism: uncultured Alphaproteobacteria bacterium (assembly GCA_963811255.1). Lineage (GTDB taxonomy): Bacteria > Pseudomonadota > Alphaproteobacteria > Sphingomonadales > Sphingomonadaceae > Croceibacterium_B. The sequence goes on from CAWEQI010000001.1 coordinate 377,377, forward strand.
TCGACCAGTACTGGACCGACCGGCTGAAGGGCTTCGACGCGCTCTCGGTCCGCGACCACAACAGCTATTGGCTGGTCAACGGCACGACCGGGCGCGAACCGCCTCTGGTGCTCGATCCATGCCTGCAGTTCGCGGAGAAAATCGAGGCCGAGGCGTCCGGCGAAGATGAGCCGTTCGCGCTGATCTACGGCCACAGCTTCCCTGGGTGGTTTGCCGCCGCGGCGAAACGCTGGGCCGCCCGCCGTGGGCTGCGGCTGCGCAGCATCGGCTATCATAACGCTTTCGCCGACGAGCAGATGCTCGAAGCGGGCCCGTTCGAATTCGCCCGCCTGATGCGCGACGCCCGCGCGGTGATCACCAACTATTTCCACGGCTGCGTGTTCGCGCTGGCCAACCGCAAGCCGTTCGTGGCGGCGACGACGGAATACCGCTCCAACAAGTTGCGCGACCTGACCGACATGCTGCGAATACCCGAGCGAATCGCCAATCGTGATCTCGATTTCGGGGCGTTCGAAAAGCTGCTCGATGCCGCGCCGCCGCCGCACGTTTACCAGCGCGTGGGCGAAGCGCGCCGGCAGTCGCGGGAGTACTTGCGTGCCGCGCTCGCCTGAGCCGCGCGTCCGGTCGATCAGCCCGCATGCCATGAACCGCTCGGGCCTGTGCATCGGTTGCGGCGCCTGCGCCGCAACCGGCGAGGCCGAAATGCGCTGGGACGCCCATGGCCATCTCAAGCCCGCCGGCCCGCGCCAGTGGGTGCGGCGGCCGAGTGAAGCCCTGGCGCGGACCTGCCCGTTTTCGCCCGCGGCCGCCGACGAAGACGTCCTGGCCGGGGAGCGGTTTCCTGCGGCTGCGGAGCGGAACGACGGGATCGGACGCTTCGAGAGCGCCTGGGTCGGCCATGTCGCCGAAGGCGAATGGCGCGCGCAGGGCAGCTCCGGCGGAATGGTCAGCTGGGTCGCGGGCGAGCTGCTGCGGACCGGCGGGGCCGATGCCGTCGCGCATGTGAAGCCGGCCGATCCGGACACGAGCGGGCGCTTCTTCGCCTATGGGATATCGCGCTCCCCCGCGGAAATCGCTGCCGGCGCGAAGTCGCGCTACTACCCGATCGAGCTGTCCGGGGTGCTGCGCGAAATCCGCGCCACCGAAGGGCGCTACGCCATCGTCGGCATCCCCTGCTTCATCAAGGCGGTGCACCTGCTGCGCCGCACCGATCCGCTGCTGGCCGAGCGCATCACCCATACGCTCGGGCTGTTCTGCGGGCACATGAAAAGCGCACACTTCGTGCAGAGCTTCGCGTGGCAGCTCGGCGCCGAGCTGGAACAGGTCCGCGCGCTCGACTACCGGGTCAAGGACGCGACCCGGCCGGCGAACTGGTACCGGGCGCAACTCGAGCTAGCCGGCGGCGGCCGCGTCGCCGAAGACTGGTGGCACCTGGCCGACGGCGACTGGGGCGCCGGCTTCCTGCAGAACCCGGCATGCGATGCCTGCGACGACGTCGTCGCCGAGACCGCCGACATTGCCTTCGGCGACGCCTGGGTCGAGCCCTACGCGTCCGACGGGCGCGGGACCAACGTGGTCGTGACCCGCAGCAAGGCCCTGCACCGGATGCTCGAAGGCGCGGTCGCCGACGGCCGCCTCGACCTCAAGTCGGTCGATGCCGGGTTCATCGTCGAAACGCAGGCGGCGGGCTTACGGCATCGGCGGGAGGGGCTGGCGTACCGCCTGTCATGGATGAAGCGCCGGCCGGTCAGGCCGCGCAAGCGCGTCGCCCCCGCGTCGCGGAGCCCCGCCCTGCGCCGGCGGCTGGTGTTTCGCACGCGGGCGGCGATCGCTCGCTGGAGCCATCGCATGATGTGGCTTGCCCGGACCTTCGATGCGCCCGGCCTCTACCTCGGCTGGGCGCGCCTGTGGCTGCGGCTGTATCAAGCGCTGGCCTGGTCCCACGGCCGGCTCGGGGCGGTGATCGACCGGATTCTGCCGCAGGGCGCCAAATAGCGGCGGCCCCGCACCTTGCGACGCGGCGCGGGTTGCGGCATGGCGCACCCGGCATTCCAACAAACAGACAGGGCCATGGCGAACTACCGACCGCTCGAGAACAAACTGGTGGTGCTGATCGGCGGCAGCGGTTTCCTCGGCGCGCACCTGGCGGAGAAGCTGTTCGAACGCGGCGCGCGGCTGAGGATCGCCGACCGCCATCCCGAGCGGGCCATCCGCCTGCGGCCGATGGCCAACCTCGGCCAAATCCAATACGCCCGCTGCAACGTGACCGACCGAAGCAGCGTCGCGGCGGCAATGCAGGGCGCAGACGCTGCCGTGTATCTGGTCGGCAGCTTCACCGGCGATCTCGCCGCGCTGCAGGCGCGCGGCGCCGGCTGGGCGGCGGAGGCAGCCGCGGCGAACGGGGCGAAAGCCTTCCTCTACGTCTCGGCCATCGGCGCCGATCCCGAATCCGACAGCGGCTATGCGGCGACCAAGGGCCGCGGCGAGGAACTGGTCCGCGAGGCGTTCCCGAGCGCCACCGTGGTGCGGCCTTCGGTGCTGTTCGGCGAGGACGACAGGTTCCTCAACCTGTTCGCCGGCTACATTGCCGACTTTCCGGCCGTGCCGGTTTTTGGCGCGAACTCGAAGTTACAGCCGCTGTGGGTCGACGATGCCGCCGAAGCGATCGCCAATGCGCTGGCCGATCCCGCGCGGCTTGGCGGCCAGACCTACGAGATCGCCGGGCCGGAGCCGATCACGATGCTGGATCTCAACCGGCGCATTGCCGAGGCGCAGGGCCGCAAGCGCCATTTTCTCGCCGTTCCGGACGCGCTGGCGGCGTTCGTCGCGATGATGCCGCTCTCGCCGATGAATTCCGACCAGTGGAAAATGCTCAAGCGCGGCAGCGTGCCCTCGGGCAAGCTGCCGGGGCTGAAGGCGCTCGGGGTCACGCCCAAGCCGCTCGGGCTGTTCCTCGAGCGGTTCATGATCCGCTATCGCAAGCACGGGCGCTTCGCCGACAAGGGCCTCGGCCCCGGCGGAACGCTGAGCCCGGCGGGCATGCGCTTCTCCGTGCGCGAAACGCCGCGGGTGGACCCGCGCGAGGCGCGCGCTGCCGAGAACGCGCCCGACTGATCAGGCGGTCGGCGGCGCTTCCGGGGCCGGCAGGGCGAGCGGCTCGACCAACAACGTCGCCCCGTCGCTGCCGGTAATCCGCACCCGCTTGCCGACCGCGACGTCCGGTCCGCGGACGTTCCATTCGCTGTCGCCTACGTGGACCCGGCCGCTGCCGTGCTCGATCGCCTGGACCACCACCGCCGTCTCCCCCACCATCCGCGCGCCGCGGCGGTTCATTAGCGGATCGGCGCCGACGATCGGCGAATCGCGCAGCAAGCGCCGCGCCGAGTAGGCGCAGATCAGCGCCAGGAACACGAAATCGATCACCTGCAGCGGCAGCGACAAATGCAGCAGCGAAGTCATCGCCCCGGTGATCAGCGCCGCGATGGCGAACCAAATCAGGTTGACCCCGGGCACCACCATCTCGAGCCCGGCGAGCACCACGCCGAGCGTCAGCCACAGCCAATGGGCGTCGAGGCCGCCCAGCCAGTCCATCGGCGCTCAGAGCCCCCGGGTCACTTGCGCTGGCTGCGCGGCACGCTGACCGCCGCCGGCCGGCGTTCGAGTTCGATCGGCGCGCCCGAGCCTTTCTCCGCCGGCTTGGCGGGCGCGCTTTCCCCGCTCATCACCACGTCGCGAACCAGCTCGCCGATCCCGCCGAGCGAGCCGATCAGCTGGGTTGCCTCGACCGGAAACAGGATCGTCTTGGCGTTCGGACTGGTGGCGAACTTGCCAACCGCCTTCGTGTACTCCTGGGCAATGAAGTAGTTGATCGCCTGGTTGCCCGACTGGGCGATCGCCTCGGACACCGAACGGGTCGCCTCGGCTTCGGCCTGGGCCGCGCGCTCGCGCGCCTCGGCGTCGCGGAAGGCGGCTTCCTTCTTGCCCTCCGCGGAGAGGATTGCCGACTGCTTCTCGCCCTCGGCGCGCAGAATGCGGCTGGCCCGCTCGCCCTCGGCCTCCAGGATCTCGGCACGCTTCAGGCGCTCGGCCTTCATCTGCCGCGCCATCGCCTCGGAGATATCGACCGGCGGACGGATGTCCTTGATCTCGACGCGGGTGATCTTGACGCCCCAGGGCGACGTCGCGTGGTCGACCACGCTCAGCAACCGGGCGTTGATCTCGTCGCGCTTCGACAGCGTCTCGTCGAGGTCCATGCTTCCCATCACCGTGCGCAGGTTGGTGGTGGTCAGCGCCATGATCGCGGCGAATAGGTTATGCACCTCGTAAGCCGCCTTGCCGGCGTCGAGCACCTGGAAGAACACCACCGCGTCGACCCCGACCATCGCGTTGTCGCGGGTGATGATCTCCTGTCCGGGGATGTCGAGCACCTGCTCCATCATGTTGACCTTCTGGCCGACACGATCGACGAACGGCACGATCAGGTGCATCCCGGGCTCGGCGGCGAGCGTGTACTTGCCGAGCCGCTCGATGGTGTAGACGTACCCCTGGCGGACGACGCGTACGCCCATCATCAGGAAGATGATCGCGACGACGACGATGGCAATCAGCAGCGGTCCCATCCCAACCTCCCCGTGTTCCCAAACCGCATCGTAGCGCGCGAGGGGGCCGGAGCAAGGAAAAGCGGATCGGCGATTGTGCGCAATCGACGGAGTGCCTAGGCTCGCCCCGTTCGGACAGAATCAACATACTTGGGAGGGGGTTGGGCAATGCAACGAATGATGGCGCGGATTCTCGGCGCGGCGGTGATCGTGGCGCTCGGCACGATGATGGCGCACGGCGCCACGGCGCAGAACACGCCGGCGAAACCGCCGGCACCAGCGCCCGAACGGCGCGCCGGGCCGCCGCCGGTCGTGCCGCTCGGCACGGGTCCGTGGGATTATGTCACGCAGAAGGGCAAGATCCATGTCGAGGTCGTCGCCCATCGGCTCGACCATCCATGGTCGATCGCCTTCCTGCCCGACGGCACCATGCTAGTGACCGAGCGCGCCGGTCGGCTCAGGGTGATCCGCAACGGCAAGCTCGATCCGGTGGCCGTCGCCGGGCTGCCGCCGATCAACCCGAGCGGCATCGGCGGGCTGTACGACATCGCGCTGGACCCGCATTTCGCCAGCAACCACTGGCTCTATCTGAGCTACGTCAAACCCGACCCGAAGGACTCCGACCAAACCACGCTCGCGGTGATGCGCGGGACCTGGGACGGCACCGACCAGCTCAAGGACGTGAAGGACATCTTCATCGCCGACGCGTGGTACGGCAAGCAGCCGTGGCCCAAGCGCTGCTGCGGCCAGGGCCCGGCTTACGGCAGCTGGGGCGGGCGGCTGCTGTTCGGGCGCGACGGCAGGCTCTACGTCACCAGCGGCGACCGGAATTACGGCGAGATGGTCCAGCACCCTGACAACGACTTCGGCAAGATCATGCGCATCAACGCCGACGGCACGATCCCCAAAGACAACCCGTTCGTCGGCAAGCCGGGCTGGAAGCCGGAGATCTGGACCACCGGCCACCGCAATCCGCTGGGGCTGACCATCAACTCGGCCACGGGCAAGATGTGGGAAACCGAGTTCGGTCCGCGTGGCGGCGACGAATTGAACCTGATCGAAAAGGGCAAGAACTACGGCTGGATCGACGTCACCCAGGGCCATCACTACAACGGCGAGCCGGCCAAGGGGATCAAGAACGTGCCCGGGATGACCGACCCGGTGCTCGACTTCGGCCCGCCCTCGCTCAACCCCGGCAATCCGCTGTTCTACCACGGCAGCAAGTTCCCCGCATGGGAGGGCGACCTGCTGCTGCCGAGCTATACCAAGGGCCTGCTGGTGTTCGCCACCAAGGACGGCATGCCAACGGGCGATCCCGAGTACCTGCTCGGCGACCTCAAGCAGCGGCTGCGCGACGCCAAGGTCGGGCCGGACGGGGCGCTGTACCTGACCACCGACGAAACCGACGGCGCGGTACTCAAGGTGACGCCCGGCGGCTGAGCATGCACACCTTGCCCTCTCCCCTTCAGGGGAGAGGGCTTTTTGCCGCTACTCTGCGCCTTCGCCCTTGGCGATGCGATCGTTGGCCATCGCCAGGGTCATCGCCGCGGGGTCGTTCGACGGTGTTGAATAGAGCGTGCGCAGGAAGGTCCAGTCGGCCGGCGTCAGCCCGCCGGGCTTGTCCGCGCCGGCATCGAACAGGTGCAGGATGGTGGTGTGGAGCGCGGGAACCTTGTCCGGGGAATGGTCAGCCAGCGCTCGCATCGTCGCATAGTCGGCCAACTGAGTGACCGAGAGGCCCCGGACCGCCGACGGCTCGATCAGCACCATCGCCGAGATGATGTCACGGCGAGTCGCCTTGTAAATCTTCGAATGAGCCATCTGCTCATGAAACTCGGGCAGGTCGGTCAGATTCTCACGCCGGGGGACCATCAGCCCGTCGCGCGTGCGCACCTCGATTCGAGCCCAACTGCGCACCGGGCCGGGTGCGTCGAGCAGCGCCTCGCGCCGGCTCTTGTCGAGCTCGTGCAGCAAGTATGGGCGCCGTTCCATCAAACCTTTGAGGAAGGCGCGCGGATCGTCCATCACCGCCACGATCACGTTGGGCTGACAGGTCTGCGGATCGGCCAAGCGCAGGCCGAGCATGGTCGCATTCTGGCGGATCAGGCCGACGATGTCCTGCGCCTGCTCGGTCTTGATGCCGATCACGCCCGGGCACAGCGGGTCCTGGAATCGCGCCAGCGGTACGTCGCGATCGGCGCCGCCGAACACCTGCGCGGCGGCCGGAGCGGAGACGAGCAGCGCCGCGGCGGCGGCGAGCAGCGGGGCGAGGCGGCGGCGTGACACGGGGCGAACTCCAGCAAAGGCGTTAGACGGCCGATTATCCTCCTTCCGGCGAGGTCCGGCAAGGGTGGACAGGAGCGCCGACCGCACGAAGCTAAAATGTCCGTTCAATCTTCGGGCGACGCCAACGCAATGCTCCGCTTACTCATTTGGACTCGTTTGAGCATCATTAGTAACTATTTGATTTTAAGTTCGAAATGCCCCGTAAATTATCTTGCAACAGGTGCGCGCAAGGCGCAGGACTCGGGTGTGTTGACCATCCACTCTCCTCTCGTCACGCACGTCGAACTGAGCGCCGGCGAGGTGAACCTCATCCACGCGGCCACGTCGAAGATGGTCCGCACCTGCGCGGCGCATCACGACATCGTCCGAGAGGGCGACGTGCCGCGCTCGGTCAAGGTGATCCTCGACGGCTGGGCGATGCGTTACAAGCAGTTGCCCGACGGCCGCCGGCAGATCCTCGCGCTGATGATCCCCGGCGACATCGGCGGCGGCAACGCGTTCATCGGCGACGCGATGGATCATTCGATCTGCGCGCTGACGACGCTGCGCTACGCCGAGGTCTCGCAACCCGATTTCGATACATTGGTGGAAAGCTCGCCGCGCATCGCCAAGGCACTGTGGTGGAACTCGCTGGTTATGGTCTCGATCCAGCGTGAATGGACCACCAACATCGGCCGGCGCCAGGCTTACGAGCGGATCGCCCACCTGCTGTGCGAGACGTTCGCCCGCCTCCATGCGATGGGGCTGACCCGCGGCGATTCGTGCGATTTTCCGCTGACCCAGACCGACATCGCCGACGCCACCGGGCTGACCCCGGTGCACGTCAACCGGATGATCCAGGCGCTGCGCCACGACGGCCTAGTCGAGCTGCGCGACCGACGGCTGCAATTGCGCAACCCGGCCAGGCTGCGCCAAGTGGCGATGTTCAGCCCGGCTTACCTGCACCTGCAACGGCGAGGCTAGGGCCTCTGAAGGTGCCGCCGTTCGAACGCCGAGATGCGCGCCAGCAGCGCGGTCGATTCTCCTAGGGCTTTGTAAACCTCGTCGAACGAGGCGCGCAGGTCGGAGCGGGCGGTGCTCGCGCGGCGATGGGTTTCTTCCAGCCGGCGGATGAGCACTGCGTTTGAACGCGCCGGATTCACGGCAGACGGGCGGCAGTCGTCGAGCAGCTCCGAAAAGTCGAGTCGGAACAGCTCGGCGCCGTTCTCGCTATCAACCAGAAAGGCGCAGCGGCTGGCGTCGCAGCGCGCGGTCAGCAGTTCGGGCCACATCGCGCGGGCGGCGGCGACCGCTTCGAGATAAGCCTCCTCGGTCCCGGGGAGCTCGAGGCCCGAGTTGTCGTCGGAGCGGCATTCGCCGTCGAAAAAGTGAAAGAAAAACTTGGCCATCTCGACTCCGTCCTAACAACGCGACGTTGTCCCCGCATGAACGAATATCGTCGGCGATGGTTCACTGGTCAATAAATTGCGTTACAGCGTAATTTCGCTCCGGCCCGCGCGGGCCACGCTTGCGCGCCAAGGCCGCCCGAATGCGGAGAAGCCGAATGCCGGACACAGACCCACCGATCGCCCGCGGCGAAGGGCCGACGCCGGTCTGTGCGATTGGCGCCTCGGCCGGTGGGATCAAGGCGCTGCAGCAGTTCTTCGGCCACGTCGATCCACACCTGGGGATGGCCTACGTCGTCATCCTCCACCTCGCGCCCGACTAGCAAGCTGAGCGAAATCCTCTCCGCCTCGACCGAAATGCCAGTGCACCAGGTGGCCGACACCCCCAAGCTCGAGCCGGATTGCGTGTACGTCATTGCCCCCGACCGCGAGCTGGTGATCGAAGGCGACTGCATCCGGTCGCGCGATTTCGCCGAGCCGCGCGGTCTGCGCGCGCCGATCGACAAGTTCTTCGAATCGGTCGCCGAGGCGCGCGGCGACGGCATCGCCGTGATCCTGACCGGGGCCGGCTCCGACGGGGCGGTCGGCGTCGCCCGGACTGAAGGAAGCCGGCGGCGTGATCCTGGTGCAGGACCCGCAGGAGGCCGAGTTCCCGATGATGCCGCGCAGCGCCATCGCCACCGGGGTGGCCGATTTCGTCGAGCCCGTCGCGATGCTGACCCAGCGGATCGCCGAAGTGCTGCACAGCAAGCGGGCGCTGGTGGCGACCGCCGAGGAAGAGGCCGAGCAGCAGGTCGCCAGGATCGTCGCCTTTCTCCGCGCCCGCACCGGGCACGACTTCGCCAGCTACAAGGGCGCGACGGTGCGCCGGCGGATCGGCCGGCGGATGCAGGTGACCCGGCAGGACAGCCTCGCCGCTTACGTCAGGTATCTCACTGAGAACCCGGAGGAAGCGCAGGAGCTGTTCGCCGACCTGCTGATTTCGGTGACTTCGTTCTTCCGCGACTCCATGGCGTTCGCCAAGCTCGCAGAGACGGTGATCCCGTCCTTGTTCGAGATGTGCAGTTCCGACGACACCATTCGCGTGTGGGCGGTCGGCTGCGCCACCGGCGAGGAAGCCTATTCGCTCGCCATCCTGCTGCTCGAAGAAAGGGAACGGCAGGCGGCGAGCCCGAGCATCCAGATCTTCGCCAGCGACCTCGACGACGGGGCGCTCGCCACCGCCCGCGAGGGGCGCTATCCGCGGGCGATCGAGGCCGACCTCAGCGAAGACCGGCTGCAGCGCTTCTTCGTCCAGGAAATCGAGCATTACCGGGTGCGCAAGGAAGTGCGCGACACGGTGCTGTTCGCCCACCACAGCGCGCTGAAAGACCCGCCCTTCATGCGCATGCACCTGGTGGTCTGCCGCAACCTGCTGATCTATCTCGAACGCGAGCTGCAGCAGCAATTGCTGGCGCTATTCCACTATTCGCTGCGGCCCGGCGGTTACCTGTTCCTCGGCTCGGCCGAGAGCGCCGACGCCCGGCCCGAGCTGTTCGCGCCATACGATCGCGACGCCCGCATCTACACCGCCAAGCCGCGCAGCAAGAATTCGCTCGAGCTGCTCAGTCAGCTGCCCCGCGAGCACCGGATGGACCTGCCCTCGCAGCGCCGCGACGGGCGCCGCGACCGGTCGCCGATGGGCACCCACGCCGGCACGCTCGAGAAGGTCGCGCCGCCGAGCGTGCTGGTCGACGAGGAGCACCGCATCGTCAACCTGTCGGCCAACGCCGGGCGGTTCATCCTGCCGCCCGAAGGGCCGCTGAGCCAGGAGCTGCCGGACCTCGTGCGCCCCGAGCTGCGGGCCGAGCTGAGAAGCGCGCTGCACCGCGCGTTCAGCGCCCGGGAATCGACCATCACCCTGCCGGTCAACGTCGCCTTCAACGGCGGCCATCACCGGGTAGCGATGTATGTATGTCGCCCCGACGGAGGAGGGGCCGACGGAGGCGCCGCTGGCGCTGGTCACCTTCATGGACGGCGGCGAAGCGCACGAGCCGGTCGATCTCGGCGAGGATGTGACCGCCGCCCGCGGCACGGCCGAGATCCGCCATCTGCGGGAAGAACTGCGGACCGCGCAGGAACGCCTCAGCGCCAGCCGCCGCGAGCACGAAAGCTCGATTCAGGAGCTGCGCATCGCCAACGAGGAGCTGCAGTCGGTCAACGAGGAATACCGCTCGACCGCCGAGGAGCTGGAGACCAGCAAGGAGGAGCTGCAGTCGATCAACGAGGAGCTGCAGACGGTTAATGCCGAGCTGAAGAACAAGCTCGACAACGTCGCCAACGCGCACTCGGACCTGCAGAACCTGATCTACGCCACCGAGATCGCCACGCTGTTCCTCGATTCGGAATTGCGCATCCGCATGCTGACCCCGGCGATCGAGAAGCTGTTCAGCATCACCGACGCCGACGTCGGCCGGCCGATCACCGACTTCAGCCATCAGCTCGCCTACGAGAGAGTCGAGGGCGACGCGCACAAAGTCCTGCAAACGCTCGAGCCGGTCGAGAGCGAGGTGGAGACGCGCGACCAACGCTGGCTGATGATGCGCATCCGCCCCTATCGGACGATCGAGGACCGCATCGACGGCGTGGTGCTGAGCTTCGTCGACATCACCGATCGCCGCCAGGCCGAACAGCGCCTGCGCGAGGCCGAGGCGCACCATCGCCGGCTGCTCGACAAGCTCGAGGAAGCCGCGGTGAAGCTCGGCGCCGACCCCAAGAAGCTGGAGCAGGCACGCAAACGACTGACGGCCGAGCTGAAAGGCAAGACCTGACGGGTTAGACGGTTGCGAAGGCCTTCGCGTGTGCGCGGACGAGGGCGTTGACCGCTTTGTCGCTGTCGAAGCCGCCGTACCAGCCTTGCGGCTCGTGCGGTGGATCGCCCATGTACTGCGTGTCGCCGGGATGGAACCGGTGGTCCGGGTGCTGCGCGCGGGCTTCGCCCGTCCAGGCCCAGAAGTTCGTCCCCTGCACAGGGCCGCCGGCGGCCAGGCTGGCCTCGGCGGCGCCGTAGATCAGCCGGTAATAGCGCTCGCGGAAGGTTGTCGGGACGCTCGGATCGTACAGCTCGCCGTCGCGCGGGAAGCCGAATTCTTCGAACACCAGCGGCTTGCCCGCCCGGCGAGCCACGCGAACGTGAGTCTCGACATAGTCGACCACCTTGGCCCTGCCCGCCCCCCACGTCCCGGCCAGGTTCTTGCCGTCGACCCAGCCCCAGTTGAGCGGCCAGACGTGGGCGGTGACATAATCGATGTTCTGGTGCGCGCGAGCGACGATGGCGGTGTTGCCGTCGGTGGCGACCGTGCCTTCCATTCCGAGGGAGACGAGATGGTTCGGGTCGAGCGAGCGGATCAGCGCGGCGCTGTCGTCGATCCACTTGTAATAGGCCGGCAGGATCGCCTGCATCACCGCCGGCGAAACGCCCGGGCGCGGCTCGTTGGCGAGTTGCCAGGCCATCAGCGTGGGGTCGTCGCGATAGGCGACGCCGGTCACGCTGTTGGTGCGGGTGACGAGCATCCGCACGTAGCCGAAGAAGCGCTTCACCGCCGCGGCGTTGGCGTAGAACGCGCTCACAGCATCGGGGAACGCCGGCCACGGGCGGGCGGGATCGTCCTTGTTGGTGTATGTGCCGGTCTGCCAGTAAAGCCGGCTCATCATCCCGCCCGACCATTCCCAGAAGTTGGTCAGGTAGAGCACGGCGGTCATGCCGCGCTTGGCGAGTTCGGCCATCGCGTGGTCGAGGCCTTCGAGCAGCGCGGTGTTGGGCGTGCCGTCCTGCACTTCGAAACCCGGCTTGATGCTGTTCCTGACCGGGCTTTCCTCGGCCCCGGCGAGCAGGCGGACGTTGCCGACGCCGATCGCCTGCAGCCGATCGAGTTCGCGGCCCAGGCGCGCGCGGTCGCCGTAGCTAGCGGCGCTGCCGAGCCAGGCGAGATACCAGGCGTTCGCGCCGGCAAAGCGATAAGGCTGACCGCCGCGGGTGAAGCGCATGCCGTCCCGGCGGACGTAGCGGTCGTTCCCCGCGGCCGGCGCTGCCGTGCATGCGGCCACTCCGGCGGCGCCGATGCCGGCGAGCAGCATGCGCCGATCGAACGCGAAATCCTTCAGCTCCATTCCCTTCCCCCAGCACTCTTGCATCGGGCCATGATAGCGCTACCATGCCGTGCAGGCCGCGACAAATCCGGGAAGGGTGCGGCACGAGGGGGAGAGGCCGTTGCCCGCATCGATTCGATTCGCCCTGGCCGCAGCCGCCGCCGCGCTGCTCGCCGGCTGCACGGCTTCGGCCGACAAGCAGGCCACGGCAAACGCCGAAGGCAACGGCGTCGCTCACCCCGAAATCTGGCCCAAGTACCATTACCCGGTCCCGCGCGATCCCAAGGTCGAGGCGAAGATCGCCGACCTGATCCACCGGATGACGCTGGAGGAGAAAGTGGGGCAGCTGATCCAGGCGGACTTGTGCTGCGTCACCCCGGCCGACGTGCACAAGTATCATCTCGGCTCGATCCTGACCGGCGGCAACAGCGGGCCGAACGGCAACGATTTCGCCCCGGCGCCCGAGTGGCTCAAAACCGCCGACGCGTTCTACCTCGCCTCGGTCGACACAAGCGACGGCGGGGTCGGCATCCCGGAGATCTGGGGCATCGATGCTGTTCATGGGCACTCCAACATCATCGGCGCGACCATCTTCCCGCATAACATCGGCCTCGGCGCGATGCGCGACCCGGCGCTGGTCGAAAAGATCGGCGCCGCCACCGCGCAGGAAATCCGCGTCACCGGGCAGGAATGGACCTTCGCGCCGACCGTCACGGTGCCGCAGGACTATCGCTGGGGCCGCGCCTACGAAGGCTACTCGTCCGACCCGAAGCTCGTCGCCTCGTATGTCGGGGCAATGGTCCGCGGACTGCAGGGGCCGCCCGACCAGCCGAACTTGCTGGCGCGCGACAAGGTGATCGCCTCGACCAAGCATTTCCTCGCCGACGGCGGCACGAAGAACGGCGTCGACCAGGGCGACGCGGAGATTTCCGAGCAGGAACTGCGCGACATCCACGGCGTGCCTTATGGCCCGGCGATCGAGAACGGCGTCGCCACGGTGATGGCCAGCTTCTCAAGCTGGCAGGGCCGCAAGATGACCGGCAACAAGAGCCTGCTCACCGGCGTGCTCAAGGACCGGATGGGCTTCGGCGGCTTCGTCGTTTCCGACTGGAATGCGCACGGCCAGGTGGAAGGCTGCACCAACAATTCGTGCCCGCAGGCGCTGATGGCCGGAATCGACATGTACATGGCGCCTGACAGCTGGAGACCGCTGTACGAGGACCTGCTCAAGCGCGCGAAAGCGGGCGAAATCCCGATGAGCCGGATCGACGACGCGGTGGCGCGTATCCTGCGGGTCAAGTTTCGCCTCGGCGTGTTCACCGCCGGCAAGCCGTCGGGCCGACCGCTGGCCGGCGACTGGAAAGTGCTCGGCTCGCCGGCGCACCGCGCGATCGCCCGTCAGGCGGTGCGGGAATCGCTGGTGTTGCTCAAGAACGACGGCGTCTTGCCCCTGAAGCCCGGCGGGCGCCTGCTGGTCGCGGGCGAAGGCGCGGACGACATCTCGCGCGCATCGGGTGGGTGGACGATCAGCTGGCAAGGCACCGGGCTGACCAACGCGATGTTCCCCGGCGGCACGTCGCTGTGGCAGGGGCTCAGGCGGGCGGTGACTTCGGCCGGCGGCAGCGCGGAGCTCTCCCCTGACGGCAGCTTCACACAGAGGCCCGACGCGGCGGTGGTGGTATTCGGCGAGAAGCCCTACGCCGAATTCCAGGGCGACCGGTCGACCCTGGCGCTCGATGCCGACCTCACCGGCCCGTACGCGACGATGAAGCGGCTCAAGGCCGAGGGAATCCCGGTGGTCGCGGTGATGATCACCGGCCGCCCGCTCGAGGTGAACACTGCGCTCAACGCCGCCGACGCTTTCGTCGTCGCATGGCTGCCGGGCAGCGAAGGTGAAGGGTTGGCGGACGTGCTGGTCGGCGATGCCGCGGGCCGGCCGCGCTACGACTTCAAGGGCAAGCTGCCCGCCGCCTGGCCGAAGACGCCGAGCATGGCCGACGGCGCGCTGTTCCCGTTCGGTTACGGCCTCACTTACAAGTCGCCGCACACGCCATGGAAGGCGCTGCCCGAGATCGCCAGCGATGCCCACGACGCGCGGGTCTATTTCGCCAACGGCGTGCCGATGGCGAGCTGGTCGCTGGTCATGGGCAACATCGACCGGCAGGACGAGAAGCGGATCACCACGGTTCCGGCCGATGCGATCGGGGGGCGCGCGCAGATCACCGCGGTGAACGCGGCGGTGCAGGAAGGCGCGCGCCGGGTGCAGGTGGCGGACGGCGGGGCGGCGCTGGCCGTCTCGACGCACGACCCGCTCGACCTCAGCCGCGAGACCAATGGCGACGTCCTGGTGCTGTTCACGCTCAAGCTCGACAAGGCGCCGGCGAGGATGGCCGTGGCCCAACGCTGCGACGATTCCGTTTGCGGCGTCTCGGTGCCGGTCAAGCTGCCGGCGAACGGCCACTACGTCCGTTACGGCGTGCCGCTCAAATGCTTCGCGGCAAAGGGCGCCGAGATGAGCAAGATCACCGCGCCGTTCATCTTCGAAACGACCGGGCCGGCCGACTATTCGCTCTCCGAAGTGCGCCTCGGCAGCGACGCCGAGCAGGTGCTGCCGTGCGGCTGAACCTAATCTTCTCGGCGGCCTTGCTGGCCTCCTCCACGGTCGCAGCGCAAGGACCGTCCGCGCCGGTGGTCGCCGTTCCCGGCGGCGAAGTGCGGGGATCCGTCACCGACGGCGACCTGGCGTTCCGCGCCATTCCTTATGCGGCGCCGCCGCTCGGGCAATTGCGCTGGCGCGCACCGCAGCCGGTCAAGCTTTGGCAGGGCGTGCGCGACGCGACGCGCAACGGCCCGGCCTGCCTGCAGAACTCCGAAGGCTGGAACCGCGCGCAGTGGCTCCACGCGAGCGAGAATTGTCTGACGCTCGACGTCCGCACCGCCTCGCTCAAGGGCAAGCGCCCGGTGATGGTATGGATCCACGGCGGTTCGAACCGCTCCGGGTCGTCCAGCGGCCCGGCGGATTCCGACTGGACGCAGCAGGGTATGGTGGCGGTCGGCGTGCAGTACAGGCTCGGCGTGCTCGGCTTCCTCTCGACGCCCGAACTGTCGGCCGAGCAGCGCGGCCACAGCGGCAACTACGGCCTGATGGATCAGATCGCCGCGCTCAAGTGGGTGCATGACAACATCGCTCGCTTCGGCGGCGATCCGGACGATGTCACCATCGTCGGCGAGAGCGCCGGGTCGCAGGACGTTTCGCTGCTGCTCGCCGCTCCGGCCGCTCAGGGGCTGTTCGAAAAGGCGATAATGGAAAGCGGCACCCCCGGCTTCGGCATGCCTTACCGCAGCCTCGCCGATGCCGAGAAGCTCGGCGAGCAGTTCGCCAAAAGCGCCGACGCGGCGGGCGATCTCGCCAAGCTGCGCGCGACCTCTCCGGTGGCGCTGCTCACTCTGCAGGAGACGTTCGGGGAGCCGGCCACGCGCGGCGCCAACTTCACCTTCCTGCGCACGACGATCGACGGCAAGGTGCTGCCCGAAGCGCCCGACAAGCTGATAGCGGCGAACAAGCCCAAGCCGGTGATCCTCGGCACCGACAAGGTGGAGTTCGGCCCCGGCGACGACAGCGGCGATCTCGCCGAGTTCGCGCGCTACTGGTTTGGCGCCAACGGGCCCCAGGCGCTCGCCGCCTACCGCGGCGAAAGCGCCGATCCGCGCCGTGGAAACCTAGCCTTGAGCATGGAGTCCGACGCCCAGTTCCACTGCCCGACCGACCGCCTCGCCGACCTGCTCGCGAGCCACGGCTGGCCGGTCTGGCGCTACAGCTTCGACGTCGGCGAAAACGGCGGCCTGACCCGCCACGCCTACGAGCTGGGCTGGGTGTTCGAACGCAAGGCCCTGCCCGGCGGGGTGGCGATGCAGGATTACTGGGCCGCGCTCGCGGTCAGCGGCAATCCCAACGGCATGGCCGGGCGCACCGCGCCGCGCCCCGAATGGCAACGCTGGGACCCGGCGCACCCGCGCGAGATAGACTTCGGCGAAACCGGCACCGCCATGGCCCCCGGCCAGCCGCGTGCGGCCTTCTGCCGCTACACCGACAATTTCTGAGGAGAGACGGTGCGAAGCCTGATCCTTGTCGCCGCCCTGGTCGCCACCGCCGCTTCGGCCGCCGAAGCGCCAAAGTCGCTACCGGTCGGCGCGTGCATCAACATGGGCGACCAGCTCGAGGCGCAAAGCGAAACCTCCCATGGCGGCGCGCGGATCGAGGCGGCCGACTTCGTTCGCATCCGCGATGCCGGGTTCACCACCGTGCGCATTCCGGTGCGCTGGTCGGACAAGACCGGCGACGGGCCGGATTACACGATTGATCCGGCATGGATGGCCCGCGTCACCGAAGTGGTCGACCAGGCGCTCGCCGCGCATCTCAACGTGATCCTCAACGATCATCATTTCGACGCGCTCGATGCCGATCCCGCGGCGAACAGCGTCAGACTGGCGGCGATCTGGCAGCAGGTCGCCGCGCATTTCGCCGATCGACCGGCGGCGCATCTGTGGTTCGAGATCGAGAACGAGCCGCACGACAAGCTGACCAACGCCAACCTGCTCGCCACGCTCGATCCCGCGCTGGCCGCCATCCGTGCGAGCAATCCGCAGCGGCCGGTGATCATCGGCGGCGAGGACTGGTCGGGGATCGATTCGCTGGCGACGCTCGAACTGCCCGACGACCCGAACGTCTACCCGACGTTCCACTATTACGAGCCGTTCGCCTTCACGCATCAGGGCGCCGGCTGGGTCAAGCCGAACCCGCCGAAGGTTGGCCGCACTTATGGCACCGCCGCCGATGCCGAGCGGCTGGAGACCGACACCGCCAAGGTAAAAGCCTATGTCCAGCGCACCGGCCTCGTCCCGTTCATGGGCGAGAGCGGCGCCTACGACAAATACATCCCGCTCAAGCAGCGCGTGCAATACACCCGCGCGGTGCACGACGCCTTTGCCCCGCTCGGCGTCGGCATTTGTCAGTGGGCCTACACCAACACCTTCCCGTGGTACGACCACCAAGCGCACCGATGGCTTCCCGGCCTGCGCGGCGCGGTCGGCCTGCCGAAGAAATGACCGCCCATCGCCAGGGAGTCGCAGCGAGTGATCGACGTCGGCCCGGTGTAGCGCTTTCTAATCGCCGGACAGCGCATAAGGACCGACGACAAGCCCGGTGAACAGGCCGGCATGGACCGAAGCGAGCGGTTCGACATCGACTTTCGGCGCAAGCACCTGCCAGCGCCCGCCGGACTTACGCCAGGTCAGCGCGGCGTTGCCTTCGTCGATGGCGATGCGCAGATCGACCTTTTCGCCGGCGGTCAGCGGCGAGCTCGCCACGACATCACCGCGCTGGTCCTGCTTGGCGTCGGCACGCCGCCGCACCACCAGGCGCTCGCCATGCCCGGTCCCCTCAATGCCGAAAGCAAGGAAATGCGCCTCGTCCATGAACGCGAGCAGGCCCGCGAAGTCACCCTCAACTTCGGGCGCGAAGCTGACGGTCGTGGTGATAGTTGCGTCCGGATGGCGTAGACGGCGGCCGTAGAACGAAGGCGTGCCGAGGCTTCCCGCCGGGTCATGGCTCGGGAACAGCAGCAGATCGCCGTCCTTCAACGCGTCATCCCTCACCGGGCCTGGATTGCGCAGGCGCAGCCATTCGGGCCCGAGCGTGCGTTCCGTGAAGTCGTCAGTCCAGCGGTCCCGGTCGGTCCCCGGCGAAGTCGGCAGCGCCGGCCGCTTGACCACCCACGGCACCGGCGTGCCGGGGGCGAGGAACAGCGGCCAGCCGTCGCGCCAGCTCACCGGCAGCAGCCAGGTCTCGCGCCCGAGCAGCGTCGACTGTCCGGCGAAGGGTCGCGTGGCGAGGAACACGCCCCACCAGTGGCCGCCGGGCAGCCGCACCAGATCGGCGTGCCCGGTCGCCTCGACGCGGTCCGGCCGATCCGGCGGCAAGTCGCGCTGGGTCAGGATCGGATTGACGGGGCCGGGCCTGTACGGGCCATCGGGCCGGCGCGAGCGATAGATCGTCTCCGAATGGTTCTCGGCCGTGCCGCCCTCGGCCGCCATCAGGTAGTACCACCCGGCGCGCTTGTAGATATGCGGCCCTTCCGCCCAGACCGGCTTGTCGTCGGGATGCACGCCGCCGTCGACCAGCACCTTGCGCTTGCCCGTCAGCTTGAGCGTCTTCAGGTCGAATTGCTGAATCCAGATCGCCCGGTGGCCATCGTAGCGTGGTTTTTCCGGCGGCTCGCCGTTGTTGACGATCCACGCGCTGCCGTCGTCGTCGATGAACAGCGAACAGTCGATCCCGTCAAACCCGAACCACACCGGGTCCGACCACGGGCCGGCCGGATTAGTCGCCGTGATCAGATAATTGCCGCCGCAATCGACGCAGGTGTTGAGGATGTAGAACGTGCCGTCGTGCCAAGTGATCGAAGGGGCGAACACGCCGCGTTCGACGCCGAGCCCTTTGAAGTTCAGCATCCCCGGGCGGTCGATCGCGTTGCCGATCTGCCGCCAGTGAACCAGGTCGCGGCTGTGATAGACCGGGATTCCCGGGAACCAGCCGAAGGTCGAGTTGACGAGGTAGAAATCGGCGCCGACGCGGACGATCGACGGGTCGGGCTGGAAGCCCGGCAGGATCGGATTGCGATAATCGCCGGCGGGCATCGGCGGCACGCCGTGCGCCGCGTAGCTCACTTCGGCGAAACGCGCCGTCGGCGCTGCCGCGCAAGGGGCTGAAATCGCTGCCAGGAGTGCGGCCACGGCCGCCGCTGCTTCGCGCATGTGAAATCCTCTCATACGGGATGAACGGGGCTTGCCCTTGATCATCCGCGCTCCTATGGTAGCGCTATCACAGGAGAGGGCAAGCACCGGCGAATGGCCGAATCGCTGCAGGATATTCTGCCGCCGGATTACGCGTCCGGCCTGTTCATCGGCCGCGCCCTGTCTCCGGCCGGTCCGTGCGTCATCGTCATTCGCGGAGGCCGGCTGTTCGACCTGACCCGGCAGGCCGCGACCGTGGCCGGGGCGATCGATCGCCGGCAATTCTGCGGCGGCGAGGAGCTCGGCCCCGTCGAGCAAGAATTGCCCGAAGGATGGACGCTGCTCTCGCCGGTCGATCTGCAATGCGTCAAGGCCTGTGGCGTAACCTTCGCCGTCTCGGCCATCGAGCGGGTGATCGAGGAGCGCGCCCGCGGCGATGCGAGCAAGGCGGCTGAGATCCGCGACATGCTGGAAAGCAAGGTCGGCGCCGGAATTCGCGCGGTCGTGCCCGGCAGCCGCGAAGCCGCCGAGCTAAAGCAGACGCTGATCGACGAGGGCATGTGGTCGCAATACCTCGAAGTGGCGATCGGCCCCGACGCCGAGGTATTCTCGAAATCGCCGGTGCTCTCGACGGTCGGCGCGGGGGCGGCCATCGGCGTGCGCTCGGATTCGGCATGGAACAACCCCGAACCGGAGGTCGTGCTGGCGGTCGATCCGCGCGGAGACGTGGTCGGCGCGACTCTCGGCAACGACGTCAACCTGCGCGATTTCGAGGGCCGCTCGGCGCTGCTCTTGTCGAAAGCCAAGGACAACACCGCCAGCTGCGCGATCGGCCCGTTCATCCGCCTGTTCCGCGGCGACTTCACCATCGACGATGTGCGCACCGCCAATGTCGACCTGACAATCGAAGGGTCGGATGGTTATCGGCTCGACGGCAGCAGCCAGATGAGGGAGATCAGCCGCGATCCGCTCGATCTCGTCGCCCAGACGCTGAGCGAACACCATTATCCCGACGGGTTCGTGCTGTTCTGCGGCACGCTGTTCGCCCCGACGCAGGACCGCGACACCCCCGGCGGTGGCTTCACTCATAAGCTCGGGGACACGGTCACCATTTCGTCACGCCGGCTGGGCAAGCTCACCAACACCATCACCACCTCGCGCGACGCACCGCCGTGGGAGCTCGGCATCGGCGCGTTCATGCGCAACCTCGCCGCGCGCGGGCTGGTCGAACGGGCTTAGGGCATGGTTACACGGACACTCGACCATTACGGCCCGCGCGAGCGGGGCTCAGTCGAATTCTACACTCAGACAAAAACCGTTTACACAGGGGATTAGGCGCTTTGGCGGAGGGAATTATCAAACCGGTGGGCGAAGGCGCAATCTATCCCAGCCTCGCCGGCAAGCGCGTCATCGTCAGCGGCGGCGGCACCGGAATCGGCGAGGGCATCGTCGAGGCTTTCGCCCGCCAGGGCGCGGCGGTGGCGTTCGTCGATATCCAGGACGAACCGAGCGAGGCGCTGGTCGCCAAACTTGCCGACGCGGCGATCGCGCCGCTGTTCGTCCACTGCGACATCCGCGACTGCGCCGACTACGGGGCGAAGATCGGCACGATCATCGACCAGCTCGGCGGTTGCGACGTGCTGATCAACAACGCCGCCAACGACGATCGCCACACGATTGACGAGGTGACCCCGGCCTACTGGGACGAGCGCATGGCAGTGAACCTGAAGCACCAGTTCTTCGCCGCCAAGGCGGTGCTGCCGGCGATGAAGTCAGCGGGCGGCGGCTCGATCGTCAACCTCGGCTCGATCAGCTGGCACCTCGGACTGCCCGACCTGACGCTGTACCAGACCGCCAAGGCGGCGATTGAGGGCCTGACCCGCAGCCTCGCCCGTGAATTCGGGCGTGACAACATCCGCGTCAACACCATCGTCCCCGGCAACGTGCAGACCCCGCGGCAGATGCGGTGGTACACGCCGGAAGGCGAGGCCGAGATCGTCCGCCAGCAGTGCCTCGAAGGGCGCATCCAGCCGCACGACATCGCCGCGATGGCGCTGTTCCTGGCGAGCGACGACGCCCGCTTCTGCACCGCCCACAACTACTGGGTCGACGCCGGATGGAGATGAAGGCCGAGGTCCGCGAGGTTCTCCGCACCGAGTGCACGCTCGGCGAAGGCGCGCTATGGGACGCCCAGCGCAAGGTCATCTGGTTCGTCGATATCAAGCAGCGCCACGTCTGGCATTACGACCCGGCGAGCGGCAGCAACGCCCGCGCCGAAGCCCCGGAGCAGGTGGGCTGGGTGCTCCCGGCCGAGAACGGCCTCTTGTTGTGCGGGCTGAAGGACGGGCTCTACACCTATGATCCCGAGCACGACCGCTTCGCCAAGCTCTCCACCGTACCCGGAGAACCACAGACCAACCGCAACAACGACGCCTGCACCGACACCCGCGGCCGGGTTTGGATGGGCACGATGGACGACGGCGAGAAGGAAAACACTGGCAAGTTCTACGTCTTCGACCGCGGCACGATCCTCCCGCTCGGCCCCGACCATATCGCCATCACCAATGGCCCGGCGGTCAGCCCCGACGGACAGACGATCTATTTCACCGACACCCTCGGCAAGACGATAATGGTCGCCGATCTTCTCGACGACGGCGGCGTCAGCAAGGCACGGCTGTTCGCCGACACCGCTATCCATTTCCCCGACGCCTACCCTGACGGTCCGGTGTGCGACGGCGAGGGCTACTTGTGGACCGGCCTCTACGCCGGCGACCGCGTCGCCCGCTTCGCCCCCGACGGGCGGCTCGACGTGACCGTACCGATGCCGACCTCGAACCTCACCAAGATGTGCTTCGGCGGCGAGGACATGAAGACCATTTACGTCACCTCCGCCCGCGCGGGGCTGAGCGCCGACAAGCTCGCCGCGCAGCCGCTCGCCGGCAGCCTGTTAGCGTTCGATTCGCCGGTCGCAGGGTTCGCCGCAACGAGGGTCAAGCTATCGTGATCAAGTCTGCCATCGCGCTCGCCCTGACGCTAGCCGCCGCCCCGCTCGCCGCCGCGCCGACGCTCGGCCCGGTGTGGACCGACCATGCGGTGATCCAGCGCGGCCGACCGGTGGTGGTGGAAGGCATGGCCAAAGCGGGCGAGAAGGTCAGCAGCACCCTTGGCAACGCCAGTGCGACCGCCACCGCAGCCAAGGATGGCGCATTCGCCGTGACTTTCCCCGCGCGCCCGGCCTCGAGCGAGCCCATCACGCTCACCGTCACCGGCGCCGACGGCACGTCGACCGCCGTCAAGGATCTCGTCGTCGGCGACGTGTGGCTGTGCGGCGGACAGTCGAACATGGAATTTCCGGTCAGCCGCTCGGCCGGCGGGCAGTTCGCGATCCGCCAGTCGAACGACGACGGCCTGCGGCTGCTGATGATCCCCAAGGTGACTGCGCTGACACCGCAGAAGGACTTCGGCGGCAAAGTCGCCTGGACCGCGGCTTCGCCCGACACGGTGAAGGACTTCTCCGGCGCCTGCTACTTCATGGCCCGAAAGCTGCGGAAGGATCTGAAAATCCCGATCGGGGCGATCCATTCGAACTGGGGCGGCTCGCAAATCCGCGCTTGGGAAACCCCCGAAGCGGGTCTTGCGCTTTACGGACCGGCCGCGATGGCACAGCTTCGCCAGGAGGTCACCGACCCGCTCGGCGCGGTGACCGCGTTCGCCAAGACCTGGGAAGACTGGTGGCGCAGCCATGCGGGCGGCGCGCAGCCGTGGCTCCAACCCGACAAGCTCGACTGGAAGCCGGTGCCGCAGTTGTCGGACTGGGGCGAGTGGAAGGGCACGCGGCTGGCCGAGAACGGCAACGGCAACGTGTGGTTCCGCCGCACGTTCACGCTCACCCCCGCGCAGGCCAGGGCCGGCGGCACGCTCGACATCGGCGTCGCCGACGACACCGACATGACTTTCGTCAACGGCCGCCCTGTGGGCAACACCTCGAGCTGGAGCGACGAGCGGCTCTACAAGACCCCCGCTTCGTACCTCAAACCGGGCGCCAACACGGTAATGGTGCTGGTCACCAACAGCTATGGCGCCGGCGGGCTTGAGAGCAAGCCCGATCGGCTCTCGTTCGCCGTGACCGGCGGCGCGAGCATACCGCTCGGCACCGGCTGGCAATACTCGATCAGTCCGGTAACCGATTACCCGCCCCGATCCCCGTGGGACGGGATCGCCGGCATCGGGGTGATGTATAACCGGATGATCGCCCCGTTTGGCCATTCCCCGCTTACTGGCGTGGCCTGGTACCAGGGCGAAAGCGACGTTGGCATCCCCGGCTACGCCGAGCGCCTCACGCAGCTGTTTGCCGGCTGGCGGCAGCAATTCGGCGCGGGCGCGAAGATGCTTGTCGTGCAGTTGCCGAACTGGGGCCCCGTTGAGGAGCACCCGACCGCCTCCGACTGGGCCGAAATCCGCAACGAGGAATTCAAGGCGGTCGCATCCGACAGGAACGCCGCGCTGATCCCGACGCTCGATATCGGCGAGAACAATAACCTCCATCCGCTCGACAAGCTCGACGTCGGCCTGCGGCTGGCGATGGCCGCCGAAGGCCAGGCGCTGCCGCTGCCGAGTTCCGCGAAGCGTGAGGGCGATATGATCGTGGTCAGTTTCTCGGGCATCAATGGCGGCCTGCACACCTGGAGCAGCGGGCACGCCATCGGCGTCGAACTGTGCGGCGCGAGGCAGGAAAGCTGCCGCTACGCTCCCGCCACCGCCTCGGGCGATACATTACGCATTCTCACCGACGGCCAGCCGACGACCCGCGTGCGCTATGCCTGGATCGATAGCCCGGTGGTCAACCTCTACGACGCGCGGCCCATCCCGGTGCCCACCTTCGAGCTGCCGATAACTCCGTGACCCTCACCCTCCGCGCCGGTGAGTGGCAGGCTGAGCTGCGGCCCGAGATCGGCGGTGCGCTCGCTGCGCTGACCTGCAACGGCATCGAGGTGCTGCGGACGATGCCCGAGCAATCGACCGACCCGCTCGAATCCGCCTGCTTCCCGCTGGTCCCCTGGTGCAATCGCATCCGCAACGGCCGCTTCACCTGGAACGGCCGGACGGTCCAGCTGCCGGCGAACTTCCCGCCCGAACCGCACTGCCTGCACGGCTTCGGCTGGCGAGCGCCGTGGGCGGTTACGGCCGAAGCCGGCTTCAAGTGTGCCCTCGGCCACAGCTATGACGGCGGCGCCGCCTGGCCGTGGGCCTATGACGCCGAGCAGCGTGTGCGGCTCGGTTCCCAAGGCTGCGCGATCACTCTCGACCTGACCAACCGCGGCGACACGCCGATGCCCTGCGGCCTAGGCTTGCATCCCTACGTCCGCCGCCGCCCCGAATCCCGTCTGAGCTTCGGCGCGAGCGGGATGCTGGAAGTCGGCCAAGACCTGATCCCGACCGGCGCGGTGGCCCCGCCCGACCGCTTCGCAGACTCGGCCGAGGGGGCCGGTCTTCCCGGCCAGACGATCGACCACTGTTTTACGGATTGGGGCGGCACAGCGCACGCGAGCGACGATCTCGGCACCGTCACCCTCAAAGCACGCGGCGCGCCGGCCCTGCACCTCTACGCCCCGGCCGACGGCAGCGCCCTCTGCCTCGAACCGGTCAGCCACACGCCGGACGCGTTCAGCCGCGCACCGGCGGAAGCGATCATTCTCCCGCCCGGCTGCACGGCGAGCCTGACGCTGCGGATTTCGGCGGCGATTTAGAATCCCTCTCTGCCCGGAGAGGTGTGGGCGAAGCATCGATCCAGTCGGCCCTGGTGCAGGTCTTCACGACGCACGGCCGTATCCGGCGCCGCCAGGCGTGAGGATGACGAACGTGTCGCCCGGATCCATGTCCGCCGCACCGGTCGCGCCGAGGGGGTCGATCCGGCCATCGGCGCGTTCGACCCAGTTTTCGCCCGGCGCCGCATCGCCACCGCCGCAAATGCCGCGCGGCGGCACCCGGCGGCGGTCGGCGAGGATGCGCGCGCGCATCGGTTCGAGGAAGGTCACGCGCCGCTCGACCCCGTCGCCCCCGCGATGGCGCCCGTTGCCGCCCGATCCATGCCTGATGGCAAAGCGCTCGATCCGCACCGGCAAGCGGGTTTCGAGGATCTCGGGATCGGTCAGGCGGCTGTTGGTCATGTGCGTTTGCACCGCGCTCGTGCCGTCGTGGTCGGGTCCGGCGCCGGAGCCGCCGGCGATCGTCTCGTAGTACTGCCGCTGCGCGTCGCCGAAGGTGAAGTTGTTCATCGTGCCCTGGGCGGGTGCCAGCAGCCCGGTCGCGGCGAGGATCGCATCGGTGACGACCTGGCTGGTCTCGACGTTGCCGGCGACGACGGCGGCCGGCGATTCGGGATCGAGCATCGAGCCCGGCGGGATGACCAGCTCGACCGGTCGCAGGCAGCCATCGTTCATCGGGATCGGGTCGTCGATCAGCGTGCGCAGCGAATAGAGCGCGGCGGCGCGGGTGATCGAGCGGGGAGCGTTGAAGTTGTCGGCGAGTTGCGGGCTGGTACCGGTGAAGTCGAGCACCGCCGAGCGGCTGGCGCGGTCGATACGGATTGCCACTTGCACCACGGCGCCATTGTCCATTTCATAAACGAATTCACCGTCGTCGAGCCGGTCGAGCAGGCGGCGAACCAATTCCTCGGCATTCGCCAGCACATGGTCCATGAAGGCGGCGACCACGTCCGTGCCGTATTCGCCGGCCGCGTGTTCGAGCAGACTGGCGCCGCGCGCGCAGGCGGCGAGCTGCGCCCGCAGGTCTGACAGATTGCGGTCCGGGTCGCGCGCGGGCCACTTGCCTGAGGCCAGCGCTTCGCGGATCGCCCGCTCGCGGAAAACGCCCTGGTCGACCAGCAGGAAATCGTCGAGCAGCACGCCCTCCTCGTAGATCGTCCGGCTGTCGGGCGGCATCGAGCCGGGCGCGATGCCGCCGACGTCGGCGTGGTGGCCGCGCGCGGCGACGAAGGCGTCCGGCTCCGTGGCGGCTTCCGTGTAAAACACCGGAACGATTACCGTGATGTCAGGCAGATGGGTGCCGCCATGATAGGGATCATTCAGCACGTAGGCGTCGCCACGGTGGATCCCGCGCCCGTCCACCCCACCGCCGCGCACGTCGATCACCCGACGAATGCTCTCGCCCATCGACCCGAGATGCACCGGAATATGCGGCGCATTGGCGATCAGCGCGCCCTCGGCATCGAATAGGGCGCACGAGAAATCGAGCCGTTCCTTGATGTTGACCGACGAGGCAGTGGCCTCGAGAACGACGCCCATCTCCTCGGCGATCGCCATGAACAGATTGTTGAACAGCTCGAGCCGGATCGGGTCGGCCTCGGTCCCGGCCGCGCGCCGGGTTTCGAGCGGCTCGGCGCGGGTGAGCACCAGCGAGCCTTCCTCCGCCAGCCGCGCCCGCCAGCCCGGTTCGACCACGCAGGTCGAACCGGGATCGATGATCAAGGCGGGGCCGTCGATCGTGCCGACGGGGGCCATCTGCTCGCGGCGAAGCGTGCGCCAGGTCCCGGCCGGGGGCGCTTCGGCGGTGGAACGCGGAGCGGCGGACGGTTTCGCGATCCCGCCGCTGACGCTGCGCGCTTCCACGCTGAGCGCCTCGACCATCACCTCCTCAGCCTCATCCGAGTAACCAAAGCGACGACGGTGCTCGCGGCGAAAGGCCGCTTCCATCGCGCCCGCGTCGGCCAGTGGCAGAGTCAGCGTCGTGTCGCTCCCGGCAAAGCGGAGCCGCGCGCGACCAAGGAGCGTAATCCGCTCCCGGTCGACATCTTGCTCGACCAGCGCCTCCCGCGCCGCCGTCTCCAGTTCGCCGAGCGGTTCGTCAAAGGGTTGGCCGAGCGGCTGCAGCAGGCTCATCTCGCGGATCGCCAGAACCGGCGCCAGACCGATCCCGAACGCCGACAGCACGCCGGCGAACGGGTGCAGCAGCACGGTCTCGATACCGAGGACGTCGGCCACCCGGCAGGCGTGCTGGCCGCCGGCACCGCCGAAGCAGGCCAGCGCATAACGCGAGACGTCGTGGCCGCGCGCGGTGGTGATCTTGCGGATGGCGTTGGCCATGCTGTCGACCGCGATCGTCAGGAATCCTTCGGCGATCGCTTTGAGCGGCATCGGCTCGTCAAGCGCGCCGGCGATCTCTTCGAGGCGCGCGCGCGAAGCCGCCGGGTCGAGCGGCCGATCGCCCGTGGGGCCGAACACACGCGGGAAGAAGGCCGGATCGATTCGCCTGAGGAACAGATTGCAGTCGGTCACCGTGAGCGGCCCGCCGTTGCCATAGCACGCCGGGCCTGGATCGGCGCCGGCGCTGGCAGGACCGACGCGGAACCGGGCCCCGTCGAACCGGCAGATCGAGCCGCCGCCCGCGGCGATGGTGTGGATGTTCATCATCGGCGCCGCCACGCGTACGCCGGCGACCGTGCTGTTGCCGGTCAGCTCGAATTCGCCGGCGTAGTGGGCGACGTCGGTCGAGGTCCCGCCCATGTCGAAGCCGATCAGCCGGTGATATCCCGCTGGCGCGGCGGCGACTATCCCGACGACTCCGCCCGCTGGCCCGGAGAGGATCGCGTCCTTGCCGCGAAACGCGTGCGCATCGGCCAGTCCGCCGTTCGACTGCATAAAGCGCAAGTTGCGGGCTTCCGGAAGCCGCGCCTCGAGGGCCTCGACGTGGCGGCGAATGACCGGCGAGAGGTACGAATCGACCACCGTCGTGTCGCCGCGCGGGACCAGCCGGATCAGCGGCGAGACTTCGTGGCTGGCGCTGATCTGCGAAAAACCCAGTTCGCGGGCGATCGCGGCCAACCGCGCCTCATGCTCGGCGTAGCGCCAGCCGTGCATCAGCACGATGGCGACGGACCTGAGGCCGCTTTCCCGCGCCTCCGTGAGGGCCACGCGTGCCGCCGCCTCGTCGAGCGGGCGCAGGATTTCCCCGTGCGCCGCGATGCGTTCGCCGATTTCGATCACCTTCGCCGGAAGTTGCGCCGGCAGTTGGATATGCCGGGCGAAGATGTGCGGCCGTGCCTGGGTGCCGATACGCAGGGCATCGCCGAAGCCACGGGTGATTGCCAGCACCAGCGGCTCTCCGGTGCGTTCGAGCAGGGCATTGGTGGCGATCGTCGTGCCGATGCGGACCTCGGCGATGGGGCCCGCGCCATGTTCGGCGAGAATCCGCCGGACCGCTTCGCTGGCGGCATCTTCGTAGTGCCGCGGGTTTTCGGACAGCAGCTTGGCCGTGACCAGGCGCCCGTCCGGCGTCTCGGCAACGACGTCGGTGAAGGTCCCTCCCCTGTCGATTGCGAAGCGATAACCGCGCTTCATCGCACGCCTTTCTCGTCCGACGCTCTTCGGCGCGGATCAGTGATTGTGCCGCGGCAGCTTGGCCGAGGTGCCACGGTACTTGAGCGCGAAATCCATCACCCCGCCATCGCCGAGCTGGCCAGTCTTTTCGCGGTACAGCTCTTCCCATGGGGTGTTGGAGGGCGGGATCGGCGGTCGCGGCAGGTCGGCCTGACGGCGGGCGATCTCGGCTGCGTCGACCAGCGCGTCGCAGGTGCCGGCATTGAGGTCGACGCGGATCGTGTCGCCGTCCTGCAGCCAGGCGAGGCCGCCGCCGGCGGCGCTTTCGGGGCTGGCGTTGAGGATCGAGGGGCTGTCGCTGGTGCCCGACTGACGCCCGTCGCCGAGCGTCGGCAGCCACTCGATGCCGCGCCGGATCAGCGCGTCGGGCGGCTGCATGTTGACCACCTCGGCGCTGCCCGGCCAGCCGATTACTCCGGCGCCGCGCATGACCAGGATGCAGTCTTCGTCGATGTTCAGCGCCGGGTCGTTGATCCGCGCGTGGTAGTCGTCGCCACCGTCGAACACCACCGCGCGCGCCTCGAACACGCCCTCCTGTCCAAGGCGGCTGAGATAGCGGCGGCGGAAGTCCTCGGAAATCACGCTGGTCTTGAGGATGGCGAAGTCGAACAGGTTGCCGCTGAGCACCAGGAACCCGGCCTTGTCCTGCAGCGGCTCGGCGTAGGGGCGGATCATCTCGCGGTCATGGCTTTCGCGCCCGGCGAGGTTCTCGGCCAGGGTCCGCCCGGTGCAGGTCAGGCACTCGCCGTGGAGCTTGCCCGTCTGCAGCAGCTCCCACAGCACCGCGGGCACCCCGCCAGCGCGGTGGAAGCGCTCGCCGAGGTACTGCCCGGCCGGCTGCATGTTGACCAACAGCGGCAGCGCGTAGCCGTGCCGCCAGTCCTCGGGCGCGATCTCGATCCCGGCATGGCGCGCCATCGCCACGATATGCGGCTGGGCATTCGACGAGCCGCCGAGCGCGGTGACCGCGGCGATCGCGTTGAGGAACGCCTCGCGGGTCAGAATCCGGCTCGGCCTGAGGTCCTCGAGCACCATCTCGACGATCCGCCGCCCGCTGCGATAGGCGAACTGGCCGCGCTCCTTGTACGGGGCCGGCACCGCCGCGCAGCCGGTCAGGCTCATGCCGAGCGCCTCGGCGACCGCGTTCATCGTGCTCGCGGTGCCCATCGTGTTGCAGTGGCCCAGGCTCGGGGCGCTGTCGAGCGCGCGGCGGAGGAACTCCTCCTCGTCGATCTCGCCCGCGGCAAGCTTGCGGCGGCTGCGCCAGATCACCGTGCCCGAGCCGACGAGATCGCCTTCGTGCCAGCCGTCGAGCATCGGCCCGCCGGAGAGCACGATAGCCGGGATGTCGACGGTGCTCGCGGCCATGATCTGGCTCGGCGTGGTCTTGTCGCAGCCGGTGGTCAGCACCACCCCATCCAGCGGATAGCCGTTGAGCACCTCGACCAGGCCAAGGTAAAGCAGGTTGCGGTCGAGCGCCGCGGTAGGCCGTCGGCAGTTCTCGAAGATCGGGTGGACCGGGAATTCGAGCGGGATCCCGCCGGCGTCGCGAATGCCGGCCTTGACCCGCTCGGCGAGATCGAGGTGAATGCGGTTGCACGGCACGAGGTCGCTGCCCGACTGGGCGATGCCGATCACCGGCTTGCCGCTGCGCAGCTCTTCCGGGGTGATCCCGAAGTTCATGAACCGCTCGAGGTAGAGCGCGGTTTGGTCCCACCGTTCGGCGTTGTCGAACCAGTCGCGCGAGCGCAGGCGTTTGTCGGTCGCTCCCGACACGGCTCAGCCCTTCTCGCGGGCGGCGCGTTTGGCAAGCGTCGGCGCGGCGTCCGACTGGCGGCGGATCAGCTGATAGCCGAGCTTGACGTAGGTCGGCTCGGGCTTGCCGCCGTTGCGGCGTTGCTTGAGCTCGGCGCTGAGCAGTTCGATAGCCTTGCGCGACATTTCACCGATCGGCTGGCGGATAGTGGTCAGCTCGGGCCAGATCGTGCTGGCGATGGCGGTATCATCGAAGCCGCACACGGAGACGTCGACCGGCACATCAAGGTGCAGCCGGTGCGCCACGGCGACCGTCGCCGCGGCCATGTCGTCATTTGAGGCGAAGATCGCACTCGGCGGATCGGACTGGGTCAGCAGGCGCATTGCCGCATCGAGCCCCGAGCGGTAGCTGAACAGCCCTTGCGCCAGATAGCCTTGCGGCACCTCCAGCCCATGTGCGGCCATCGCCTCCTGAAAGCCCTCGAGCCGCTGGGCGCTGGCCGTCTGATGCGGGTTGCCGATGATGAAGCCGATCTTCTTGTGGCCGAGCTTGATGATGTGCTCGGTCATGTCGTAGGCCGCCTGGTATTCGTCGATCATCACCGCCGAATGGTGCTTGGGCCCCACCCCCGAACCGATCGCCACCGCACTCACATCAAGCTCGCTGAGCAAGTCGAGCAGCGGCTGCTCGTCGCACAGCGGCGAAGGCAGCAGGAACCCGTCGATGCCGCTTTCGGCCAGGCGCTTGACGACCGCGAACTCGTCCTTCTCGAACTCGCAGCGCTCGACCACCAGGTGCACGTCGCTGAGGCTCGCCTGCTCGAGGCCGCCCATCAGCAGTTCGCTCAGGTACGAGGCCGAGGGGTTGGCATAAAGCAGCGCGATCCGCGCCTGGTCGGTGCCGGCGAGTCGGCGGGCGGCGCGGTTGGGTTGATAGTTCAGCTGGCGGATCGCTTCGAGCACCGCCTGGCGCGTCGCCTCGCGCACGCTGCGCTCGCCGTTGATCACCCGGCTGACGGTCATCGGCGAGCAGTTCGCGAGGCGGGCGACGTCGGAGATCGTCGGCGCACCCTTGTGGCGCCCGGTCCTACGGGTAGCGATATCGCCGGCCTTGCTCATCGCGAGGCTCTTAGGGCGCGGTTCGGGCCGGACAAAGGCTTTTTTCCGCGCATCACTGGCCCGGCGCCTCGGGGAAGGAGAGCGATTCGTAATAGGCGAGAGAATGCTCGGGCGGGCGGGCGCCGGCGGGGAGCGGCAGCCCGTTGACCGATTGCCAGTAGGCGATCGAGGCGTCGCGCCACCAGCGAGCTTCGCGTTGCTGGATGCGCAGGTAATCGGCGGTGTCGGCGAAGCGCTCCGGATCGACGTACGGCCTGAGCGAGGCCCAGGTCTGCGCCATCATGTCGACGGTGGCCACGCCGCGGTCGTAACGGTGGACCAACTCGTCCCACAGGGTGCGGCCCGACTGGGTGCGGAAGTCCCACGGCAAGTGGTGGAACCACAGCAGGTAATCCTCGTCCATCGTCTTCGGATCGGCCCACTGCGCGGCGACCGAGGGGGCGTATTGCGACAGGGCGTTGCTACCGCTCGCCGTGCGGTCGAAGCCGATGCCCTGCTTGTCGGCGCGGCTGTAGTAGCACGGGTTCCACTCCGGTCGCTTGAGATCGCAGACCCACGGACCGGGGCCGTAATGCGATCCGGTCGCCATCTGGTGCGCGAGGCCAAGCGGGGTCATGTAGTCAACCACCGCCTGACGGCTGGCGATCATCATCGGCACGAGCTTGGCCAGGAACTCAGGGTCGCGGCTGAAAGTCTGCGCCGCCCACTCGCGGGCGATTTGCTCGCTCGATAGGCTCGGGTCCCACGCCAGCCGACCGAAGGCGTACCAGTTGGCCTGGTTGAAGTGCGAGCCCGACCAGTCGCGATCGGAGCCGGTGTTCGCGACCCCGGCCATGCCGACGATCGTCTGCGCCACCGTGCCGCCGCGCCCGGTCCGCGCGTCGAGCACTTCCTTCCACAGCGGAGCGAGATAGACGAGATGGGTCGCTTGGCCGAGGTATTCCTTGGTGATCTGCCCCTCGAACATCACCTTGGTGTGCGGCATCGCCCCGAACAGCGGATGGAACGGCTCGCGCGGCTGGAAATCGATCGGGCCGTTCTTGACCTGGAGGATGACGTTGGAATCGAATTGGCCGTCGAGCGGGACGAACTCGTTGAAGGCCTGCATCGCCCGATCGGTCTTGTCCTCGGCCGAATAGACGAACGCCCGCCAGATCACCACGCCGCGGCTGCCGATCGCGCGGGCGAGCATGTTGGCCCCCTCGGCATGGGTGCGGCCGTAATCCTGCGGCCCCGGCTCGCCTTCGGAATTGGCTTTGACCAGGAAGCCGCCGAAGTCGGGGATTGCCGCGTACAGCGCGTCGGCGCGCGCCTTCCACCACGCTTGCACCGCCGGATCGAGCGGGTCGGCGGTCGGCAGTCCGCCGATCTCCTTCGGCGCCGCGAAGTTCACCGAGATATAGAGGCGGATGCCGTAGGGCCGCCAGGCGTCGGCCACCCGCTTGAGCTTGGGGCCGTAGCGGTCGGTGAGGAACAGCGGGCTGGCGTTGACGTTGTTGACCACCGCGCCGTTGAGGCCGATCGAGGCGTCGGCGCGGGCATAGTCGATCAACCGCCGATCGAGATGCTGGGGCAACTTCCACCAGTCGAAGATCGAGCGACCCGAATAGCCGCGCTCGACGCTGCCGTCGGGGTCGTCCCAATGGTCGAGCATGCGCAACGACATCGCCGGGTGCTCATCGAGGTTGATCGTGGTTGGATCGTGTCCGAGCGAGAGTTCGCGCAGCAGGGCGAAGGCGCCGTAGAGGCAACTCACGTCGGTTGGACCCGAAATCCGGATTGCATGCCTTTGCGACTTGACCGTGAAGCTTCCCTCGCCGCCGCGCGCCCGGGCACAGTCGAGCGTGATGGTGCCGGGATGGCTGCCGACCGGACGCGTCGCAGCCCCGAGCAGCGAATTCAGACCCATCGTCAGTTCGCGGCTCGCCGCCGCAAGCGCCGGGCGCTTTCCGGCGTCGGCGGGGCCAATCGCCACGCGAGGGTCGAAAGCCTTGAGCGATGCCAGTTCCGCGCCTTGGAGCGGCGCGTAGCGCAGCCACAGCTTGTAACCGTCCTCGGCCTGCGCCGGCGCAGCCAGGGCCAGCGCCGCACCGGCGACGATGAGCGCCACGAGGCGATTGACAAGCCCTCTCCCCATAATCATGGTAGCGCTATCACGAAGGGCCGCGCAGTCAAGATGCGGCGGGTGGGAGAGCGCATATGAAGGTCCGCATCGCGGCCGTTACAGTGGCAACGGGCATTGCCCTGGCGGCGCTCGCGGGCGCCGTTTCCGGCCCGATCGACGCGCAGCCCTCACCTTCCGCTGCCATGCCCGATGTGCCCAAGCCGATGGCCGATGCGCCGTACTGGAACCCGGCGCTGCCGACCCAGCAGCGCGTCGCCGACCTGCTCGGGCGGATGACGCTCGACGACAAGATCGCCCAGATCACCGCGCTGTGGGACAACAAGACCGATATCGAGGATTCCAGCTACAACTTCGATCCCGCAAAGGCGACCAAGACCCATCCCGACGGCATCGGCGAAATCTCCCGCCCGTCCGACAAGCACGGTCCCGGCAGCCTCCGGGTCGAGCCGCCGCGGAGCATCGAGCAGAGCGTTGCTTACGTCAACGCGGTGCAGGAATGGGCCCGCGAGCACACCCGGCTCGGCATCCCGGTGATGTTTCACGAGGAAGCGCTGCACGGCCTCGCAGTCAAGGACGCGACCAGTTACCCGCAGGCGATCGGCCTCGCCTCGACTTGGGACCCGGACCTGCTGCGCCTGGTCGATGCCGAGATCGCCAGCGAGGCGCGGCCGCGCGGAGTGCAGGAAGTGCTCTCGCCGGTGGTCGACGTCGCCCGCGACCCGCGCTGGGGCAGGATCGAGGAGACTTTCGGCGAAGATCCCTACCTCGCCGGGGAAATGGGCGTCGCCGCGGTAGAGGGGCTGCAAGGCGTCAGCTCTAGTCCCAAATTGTTGCCGAACCATGTGTTCGCCACGCTCAAGCACCTGACCGGGCACGGTCAGCCGGAGAGCGGCACCAACGTCGGGCCCGCGCCGCTCGGCGAGCGCACCTTGCGGGAGTTCTTCTTCCCGCCGTTCGAGCAGGCGATAAAGCGCACCGGTGTCCAGGCGGTGATGGCCAGCTACAACGAGATCGACGGCATCCCGAGCCACTCGAACGTCTGGCTGCTGCATGACGTGCTGCGCGGCGAGTGGGGCTACAAAGGCGCGATCGTCAGCGACTATTATGCGATCGCCCAACTTATGGAGCTGCACCACATCGCGCCCGACCTCAAGACGGCGGCCGAGCTGGCGCTCAAGGCGGGCGTGGACATCGACCTGCCGACCGGCAACGCCTACGTCCACCTCAAGGAAGCGGTGCAATCCGGCGAAGTGCCGATGAGCGAAATCGACGACGCGGTGCGGCACATCCTGACGCTGAAGTTCAACGCCGGGCTGTTCGAGAACCCATGGGCCGACCTCGCCGCGGCGGAGACATCCGACGGCCCCGCGGCGCAGGCGCTGGCGCGCAAGGCGGCGGCGGAATCGCTGGTGCTGCTGAAGAACGACGGCACCTTGCCGCTGGCCTTGCCCCCGGCGGGCGCGGCCAAGCCGACCATTGCGGTGATCGGTCCCAACGCGGACAAGGCGCACCTCGGCGGCTATTACGGTATCCCACGCCACACCGTCTCGCCGCTCGCCGGGATCAGGGCGCTGGTCGGCGACCGCGCCAATGTGGTCACCGCGAAAGGCGTGGTGATCACCAAGAACGACGACTGGTGGGCCGACAAAGTCGAACTCGGCGATCCGGCGAAGAATGCCCAGCGCATCGCCGAGGCGGTGGAGGTGGCGAAGAAAGCCGACGTCATCCTGCTGTTTATCGGCGACACTGAACAGACGAGCCGCGAAGGCTGGGCGACCAATCATCTCGGCGACCGCGCCTCGCTCGACTTGGTCGGCCAGCAGAACGACCTGTTCAACGCCCTGAAGGCGCTCGGCAAGCCGGTGGTCGCGGTGCTGGTGAACGGTCGCCCGCCGAGCTATCCGACCGTCGCCGCGCAGGCCAATGCGATCCTCGAGACCTGGTACGCCGGCGAGCAGCAGGGAACGGCCATCGCCGACGCGCTGTTCGGGCGGGTCAATCCCGGCGGCAAGCTGCCGGTGACGGTGGCGCGCAACGCCGGGCAGCTGCCGATGTTCTACGATTACAAGCCGAGCGCGCATCGCGGCTATCTGTTCAGCGAGGACACGCCGCTGTACCCGTTCGGCTACGGGCTCAGCTATACCACGTTCGCCATCGGCGCGCCGGTGCTTTCATCGCCCACGATCAAGGCGGGCGAAGGCGTCAGCGTCACCGTACCCGTCAGCAACACCGGCAGGATGGCTGGCGACGAGGTGGTGCAGGTCTACCTGCGCGACGAAGTCAGCAGTGTCACCCGGCCGGTCGAGGAGCTGTGCGGCTTCAAGCGCGTGACGCTCCGGCCGGGCGAGACGAAGCAGGTCGAAATCGCCATCCGCCCCGACAGCCTCGCGCTGTGGAACCGGAAGATGAAGCGGGTGATCGAGCCGGGCAAATTCAAGATCATGGCCGGACCGAACTCGCAGGATCTCAAGGAGACGACGCTGACGGTGACCCAGTGAACCGCCGCAACGCTCTGCGCCTGCTCGCCGGCGGCAGCGCAGGCGCGCTGGCCGTTGCGCAGGCTCCGCTGGCGTTCGCGAAGGACCGGCCGCCGCTTTACAAGGACGCCAGGGCGCCGATCCCGGCGCGGATCGCCGATCTCATCGCGCGGATGACGCTGGCCGAGAAGATCGCCCAACTGCGCGGTGTGTGGGCCGGCAAGGGGATGATGCTGACAGGCCTCGATTTCGATCCGGCCAAGGCGAGCGACAATTTCCCCGACGGCATCGGCGCGCTCGGGCGGCCGTCGGACAAGCGCGGCATTCCCGGGATCGGCCAGGCTTCGGGTGGCTCGGCCGACAAGTGGCGCACGCCGCGGCAGACGGTCGCGTTCATCAATGCGCTGCAGAGATGGGCGCTCGAAGGTACCCGGCTCGGCATTCCGGTGCTGGTCCACGAAGAAGCGCTCCACGGCTACATGGCGACGCAGGCGACGATGTTCCCGCAGGCGCTCGCGCTTTCGGGCACCTTCGATACCGACCTGATGCGCCGCGTGCAGACGACCATCGCCGGCGAGGTTCGCGCGCGGGGCGTGCATTACGTGCTCTCGCCGGTGGTCGATATCGCCCGCGATCCGCGCTGGGGCCGGATTGAGGAAACCTATGGCGAGGACCCATACCTCGTGTCCGAGATGGCGGTCGCCGCGGTCGAGGGGCTGCAGGGGCCGGGCAAGCCGGAGCGCCTGCCGCCCGGTCATGTCTATGCCACGCTCAAGCATTTTACCGGGCACGGTCAGCCCGACAGCGGCACCAACGCCGGGCCGTCGGAAGCCTCGGAGCGCGAGTTGCGCGAAAGCTTCTTCCCGCCGTTCCGCGCGGCGATCGAGCGCACCGCGATCGGCGCGGTGATGCCGAGCTACAACGAGATCGACGGCGTGCCCAACCATTCGAGCGTGTGGCTGCTCGGCAAGGTGCTGCGCGGCGAATGGGGCTTCGGCGGGATCGTCTCGAGCGACTACAACGGGGTCGACCAGTTGGTCTCGCTGCACCACGTCGCCGCCGACGATGCCGAGGCGGCGCGGCTGGCACTGACCGCGGGTGTCGACAGCGAGCTGCCGGACGGGCAGTGCTACGCGACGCTCGCCGAGCAGGTCGCCGCGGGCACGGTCGACCCGGCGCTGATCGACCGCGCCTGCGCCCGCGTGCTGACCCTCAAGATGCGCGCCGGGCTGTTCGAGAATCCCTATGGCGATGCCGACAAGACCGAAGCGATCACCGGCAACGCCGCGGCGCGGGCACTGGCGCTGGAAGCCGCGCGCAAGACGCCGTGCCTGTTGACCAACAGGAACGGCACCCTGCCGCTCCACCCGGCGAAGATGGGGCGGCTGGCGGTGATCGGCCCCAACGCCGCGATCGCCCGGCTCGGCGGCTATTCGAGCGTGCCGAAACAGACGGTGACGCTGATCGAGGGGTTGCGCCAGGTCGCGCCGCAAGCCGATATCGTCACCGCGCAAGGCGTATTCATCACCACCAGCGACGACCGCTCGGTCAACGATGTCGAGCTGTTCCCGCGCGAGCGCAACCTGGCGCTGATCGCCGAAGCAGTGGAAATTGCGAAGACCGCCGACACCATCATCCTCGCCATCGGCGACACCGAGCAGACGAGCCGGGAGGGCTTCGCCAGGAACCACTTGGGCGACCGCGACGATCTCGACATCGTCGGCGAGCAGAACGACCTCGTCGATGCGCTCGCAGCGCTCGGCAAGCCGCTGGTCGCTTGCGCGATCAACGGGCGCCCGCCGAGCTGGCCCAACGTCGTCGCCAAAGCCGATGCCATTCTCGAATGCTGGTATCCCGGCCAGGAAGGCGGCACCGCGATGGCCGAGGCGCTGCTCGGCCGGATAAATCCCGGCGCCAAGCTGCCGGTCAGCGTGGTGCGCGGCGCCGGGCAGATCCCGCTGTTCTATAATCACAAACCGAGCGCGCGGCGCGGTTACCTGTTCGAGGACACAGCGCCGCTGTTCCCCTTCGGTCACGGGCTCAGCTACACCACGTTCGAGATATCGGCGCCGCGGCTCTCGGCGACCCGGGTGGCGGCGAACCGGCCGGTCGAGATCGAAGCGACCGTTACCAACACCGGCAGCCGCGCCGGCGACGAAGTGGTCCAGCTCTACATCACTCGCACCGCTGTGCCGGTGACGCGGCCGGTGCTCGAACTCAAGGGGTTTCAGCGCGTCACCCTGGCCCCGGGCGAGAGCCGCACGGTGCGCTTCACGCTGACCCCGGCGCAGCTGGCCTACTGGGACCGGCAGATGAAGGAAGTGAACGGGCCGGGCCCGGTCGCGGTCCACGTCGGCAACAGCTCGGCCAGCCTCAAATCGGCGGAATTCGTCGTCGCATGAGCACCGCCCCGCCTCTCGCATCCGCGCAACAGAAGGTCGGTCGCTATCGCTGGTCGATCTGCGCGCTGTTGTTCTGCGTGATCACCATCAATTACGTCGACCGGCAGGTGATCGGCGTGCTCAAGCCGCTGATCTCGCAGGACATGGGCTGGAGCGAGGTCGATTACGGCAACATCGTCACCGCGTTCCAGGCGAGCTACGGCATCGGTCTGCTGATCGTCAGCCGCTGGCTCGATCGGGTCGGCACCCGCACGGGCATGGCGCTGGCCATCGCGCTGTGGAGTGTCGCCGCGGCTTTCCATGCGGTCGCGCGCACGGTGCTCGCCTTCATCCTCGCCCGGGCCGCCCTGGGCCTCGCCGAAAGCGCTGCTTACCCGGGGGCGGTCAAATCGGTCGCCGAGTGGTTCCCACGCCGGGAGCGCGCGCTCGGCGTCGGCATTCTCAACGCCGGCGCCAACGTCGGCGTGCTGTTGACGCCGATCGTCGGCATCATGGTCGCCGGTATCTGGGGCTGGCGGGCGGCGTTCCTCGCCACCGGTCTCCTCGGGCTGGCGGTGCTGGTGGCCTGGCTCCGGCTCTATCGCCTGCCGCAAGACCACGCCGGAATTACCGAGGCCGAACGCGCGCACATCGCGCAAGACGGCGAGGATGCCGCCGGCCGGCCGCTCGGCTGGGCGGCGGCGCTCGGCCAGCGGCAGGCGTGGTTCTTCATCGCCGGCAAGTTCTTTACCGATCCTGTTTGGTATCTCTTCTTGTTTTGGCTGCCCGACTTCTTTTCCAAGACCCAGCAGATGGACCTGTTCCCGAAGGGGCAAGGCAGCGTGTTTGCGACCATCGGCCCGGCGCTGATCGGCGTCTATCTGCTGGCCGACATCGGCTCGATCGCCGGCGGCTGGCTCTCCTCGCACCTGATCCAGCGCGGCTGGAGCGTCAATCGCGCGCGCAAGACCACGCTGTTCCTCGCCGCCTTGTGCGCGCTGCCGCTGGTCAGCGTGGCGAGCATCGGCAACGCCGGCGTGGTCGTGCTGCTGATCGGCCTCGGCACCGCCGGACACCAGGCGTTTTCGTCGAACATCTTCACGATGATCTCCGACCTGTACCCGCGCCGGGCGGTGGCGACCGTCGCCGGGATGGGCGGGGCGGCGGGCGCCGTCGGCGGAATCCTCATCGCCCAGGCGACCGGGTGGACGCTGCAGCTGACCGGCTCCTACGTTCCGATCGTGCTCTACGCCGGGGTCGCCTACTTGCTGGCGTTCGCGGTGATTCACCTGCTGGTGCCGCGGATGGAGCCTGTGCCGGTATGAGCCTTTCGCTGACCCGGCGCGGGGCGCTGGCGGGGTTGGCGGCGATGCCGATCGCCGCCGCGGCACGGCCCGCGTTGACGGCTGGCGCGCCGAAGGTCCCCGTGCCCTTCCTCGACGCACTGGCGATGCGATCGGGCCGCCGTTTCGGCAGCGCGATCAACGCGCGTCCGGGCGGCGGATCGATCCACAATCCGGCCTATGCCGCGATCGTCGCCGGTGAGTGCGGCCTCGTCGTGCCCGAGAACGAGCTCAAGTGGCAGGCGAGTCGACCGGGGCCGAACACGTTCGACTTCACGGGCATGGACGCGATCGTCCGCTGGGCCCAGGCGCATGGCTTGGCGATCCGCGGGCATACCCTGTTGTGGGACCGACCGAAGTGGTTTCCGAAGTGGCTCAACGATTACGATTTCGGCGCCAATCCGGCGCGCGAGGCCGAGCGGCTGCTGACCACCCACATCCGCACGGTGACCGACCGCTACCGCGGCGTGATCCATAGCTACGACGTGGTCAACGAGGCGATCGATCACGACACGCATGGCACGATGGAGACCAGCCTCAGCCGCGCGCTAGGCAGTTCGAACGCGGTGATCGATCTCGCGTTCCACACAGCGCGCGAACAGCTGCCGGACGCGCAGCTGGTCTACAACGATTACATGAGCTGGGAACCGGCGCACCGGGCGCATTGCGCCGACGTGCTGCGCCTGCTCGAGGGCTTCCGCAAGCGCGGCACGCCGGTCGACGCGCTTGGCGTGCAGTCACATATCGAGATGTTCGGCCTCGACCCCGCGACCGGCGTCGGGCCTTATCTCGAGGTCGAGTGGCGCCGTTTCCTCGATGAGGTGGTGGCGATGGACTACAAGCTGCTGGTCACCGAGTTCGACGTCAAGGATAAGGCGTTGCCCAGGAATGTCGCTGTGCGCGACGAGCGGGTGGCCGACTTCGCCCGGCGCTATTTCGACCTGATGCTCGACTACGAGGAGCTCGGCGACGTACTCGCCTGGGGCATGGTCGACCGTTTCAACTGGCTCCAGGGCTTCGCCCCGCGCGACGATCATCTCGAGGTGCGCGGCAGCCCTTACGGCGATGATTATCGTCCCACCCCGCTGCGCACGGCGCTGGCGCACGCTTTCGAAACCGCCTGAAAACAAGAGCGCCGCCGTTCCGGAGAACGGCGGCGCGTTGAGAGCCGCGAAAGGGAGAATCGCGGCGTCGACTAGAAGCTGCCCCTGACGATGAATGAGAAGCGCCGGTCGTTCATGAAATAGGAGCGCGGCGCCAGCTTGTCCGGATCGCCGGTATAGGCCTGCTCGGTCTTGGTCACCTCGTTGAGCAGGTTCACCGCCTGGACGCCGACCTTTATGTGCGACGTGATGTTATAGAAGATGGAGCCGTCCAGCTGCCCGGTCGGGGCGTTGAAGATCGAGAAGTAGGGGATGATCACGTCCGAGGCCGTGAGCAGGAACCGCGAGCGCCAGTTGTAGGCGAAGCGGACGCTTAGCGGCCCCTTCTCGTAGAACGCTGCGACGTTGACGTTGTGCTTCGACAATTGCTCGAGCGGCAGGTTGCCCGGCTTCACCGGCGAGGTGTTGGCGACGCCGCCGCCATTGAGGAAGCTGTTCGGCAGGCCCGAACTGTCGATGTAAGTATAGTTGGCGCTCACCCCGAAACCGGACAGCAGTCCGGGCAGGAAGTCGAAGGTCTGCTGGTAGGCGACCTCGAAGCCCTTGATCTTGCCGTGGCCGTGGTAGTTCGCCGGACCGCGAATGATGATGTCCCGGGTATCGCCAAGGTCGTTGGTGAACGTCTCCGTCCTGACGGATTGATAGAAGAAGTTGTGGATGTCTTTATAGAACGCGTCGACCGTCAGTGAGCCGACGCGGGCGAAATACCATTCGAAGGTGGCGTCGAATTGCCACGCGGTCGCCGGCTTGAGGGTCGGGTCGCCAGCCGTTGCCGTGAGATTGCCGGTGGTGTCGAGCCCGGCGGTGAAA
The DNA here is from genome assembly GCA_963811255.1 of uncultured Alphaproteobacteria bacterium. GTDB lineage: Bacteria > Pseudomonadota > Alphaproteobacteria > Sphingomonadales > Sphingomonadaceae > Croceibacterium_B. The sequence goes on from CAWEQI010000001.1 coordinate 419,134, forward strand.
TAGTCGCGGATGTAGCCGTTCTCCGGCCGCGCGAGCACCTTCGAGGCCGCGAAGCGGAGGATGATGTCGTCGGTGATGCCGAACTTGAGGTTCAGGCTTGGCAGGAAGTAGTCGTAGTGGTTGGTTACAGTCTCGGCGACAGGAGTGCTGTTGGCAACGAAGTTCTGCAGCGCCGCATAGCCTGCCGGGCCGAGGTTGCAGACACCGCCGGGCCGCGATGGCGTCCCGAACGGCCGGTTCGCGATAGCGCAGCGTCCCGGAGTATCGATGACGACATCGCCCGTGACTGGGTCAATGTGAGTGATATTGTCGTACGGCTGATCGATGCCGAGCGCCTGCTGCGTGCCGATGCCGATCACGCCCGAAGAGTTGAGATGCGTGGAAACCCACCGCACGCCGACGTTGCCCGAAAGCCGCACCGTACCCAGGTCGCCGCCGAAATTGAGCATCGCGTATGCGGCGAAATCCTTCTGGTGGACCGGCTGGATCTCGGACGGCAGGTAAGGCGTCCCGGGAACCACGCCTGAACGATCGCTCAGTTGGTTCCAGGTCGAGCTGCCTCCCTGGGCGCTGTACATGTCCTCGATGCTGTGGGCGAAATCGACCGCGCCGGAGTAGTTGTTGATCAGATCGCCGGTGTAATAATAGGCGCCCGGAGGTCCGGGCACCTGGCCGCGGAAGAAGTTCGGGAAATCGTAGAAGGCGATCTGGTCCTGCGGGACGTCGGCAAAGTTGATCGGACGGGTGCCGCCCCACACTTCGCTCAACATGCCCCAGTTGTAGGTAGTGTAGCGGACCGTCTGGTCGACATCGGAATAGCGGGCGCCGGCCTTCACGCTGCGGATGAACGAGGTGTCGTCGAACTTGTATTCGGCGTCGCCCTTGAGCGCCCACTGGCGGCCGGTGCTGTCCTCCATGTGGTCCATCGCCGACCGCCAGAACTGGAAGTGAGGATCGGTGAAGTAGGTTTGGTCGGTCGCCGCCGCCAATTGCGGACTCGGTGACGACCAAGTGTAGGCCAGGGTGCTCGGCTTGTGCGGGATGATCACCGGCAGGTTGCCGGTCAGGTCGAGTTCCTGGTCGGTGAAGTTCGACCCCCAAATGCCAAAGTCGAGGTTCTGCACATGCGACTTGGCATATTGCGCATCGCCCCACACGGTCAGCCGGTCGTTCACGTCGGACTTGAAGTTGAGACTCCAGTCCTGGTTGAGGGTATCTTCGTGGACCATCCGGCGAACGAGCGCCGACTGCATGCCGCCGATCGGCACGTAGGGATCGTTCGGGCTGGTGGTGTTCCCGCGCCAGCCGTTGCTGGGATTAGTGATGTAACCCGATTGGAACAGGTTGTTCTCGTCATAAACGTAGTTCGTGAACGAACCGACCGGGCATTGCGCGCGCGCCTGTTGCGAGGCGTTCGGCGCCGGGTGGCCGGAGCTGTCGATCGAGATCGGGCCGTTGGCGTTCTGCTGGCAGCCGAGCGGATAGGTGTTGTAGTCCGACAGATCGGACGAGGTTTCGAACGTGCGTTCGCCCCAGTTGCCGATCGCATGCGAGCGGATGTACTCGGCCGTGATCAGCGTTCCGTGGTCCGCCGTTTCGAACTGCGCCGAGGCCGAGAAGCCGTCGCGCTTGCGATCGAATTCCTGCGTACGGAACTGACCGCCAATGGGAGCGTAGCGAACGTCCGCGTAATCGGCGAAGCCATCGGCGCCCGGCGTTTCGGGCGTGCCGCAGTCGGACCCCGCCGGCGGTAGGGTCATCGTATCTGTATCGCTCGGTAAGGGATTGCGGCAGACGAGGGTATCGGTGGTGTTCGAGGCCACCACCCGCGTGTTGTCGCGCGTCTGGAAGTTGGAAATCTGCGCGCCGTCGGCTCGGCTCTTGATCCGCGAATAGGATGCGCTGACCAGCACGCCGAAGGTCCCGCCGCCGCTGGTCTCCCAGGTATCGCTGAGCAGGCCGGAAATCGTCGGCGTCCACTTCTTCCGGAAGTCGCCGTAGTTCGCCTCGGCGTCGAAGGCGATGTGGAAACCCTTGTTGTCGAACGGCTTGCGGGTGTTGAGATTGACCGTGCCGGCCAGCCCGCCTTCGATCATGTCGGCGGTGGAGTTCTTCGAGACGATCACCGAGCCGAGCAGTTCGGACGGGACGTCGGCGAAATTGAGCGCCTGCCCGTTGACGCCCGCCGCGAACGAGCTGCGCCCGTTGAACTCCGAGCGGACGAAAGTGAGGCCGCGGATCGCCACGCCTGACCCCTCGACGGAGAAGTGGTCGGGATCGTTCGAACCGGCGAAGCGGTTGATCTCGACCCCGGGAACGCGCTGCAGGGCTTCGGTGACGGAGCGGTCGGGGAGCGCACCGATGTCCTGGGCGGTGATCGCGTCGACCACGGTGTCGGATTGGCGCTTGATGTTCTGGGCCGTGGCCAGGCTGGCGCGGATGCCGGTAACGACGATCGCATGATCATTCGACGTAGTGTTGCCGGCATTTGGGGTGGTGTCGTCGGCGTTTGGCGTGGCGCTCGCCGCCGTGTTGTCCTGCGCGAAAGCGCCGGCCGACGCGAGCAGCGCCCCGACGGCGGCCAACGACGCCCCGCTCCGCAGCGAGCGCCGCAGCCACTTCATCCCCGCCGACTCGCATGCAAGACGATCGTCTGGTGACCAGGCCACGCGTTTCCTCCCCATGTTAGCGCTACCAATTTTCGGCAGGCTTTTGTTTTTTCAATCACGCTGATTATGCGCTAAGAACGACTTTGGCAAGAGCCTCTCTGCGAGGCGATGTAGATATGGCGGAGGGTTGCCGATGAATCGGCCTGCGGGCGGCGGACGTCGCGGTAGCGATACCGAAATCGCCCGCGTGGTGATAGTCGGCGGCGGCACCGCCGGGTGGATGGCGGCGGCCGCCTTCTCGCGTTTTCTCAACAACGGCAGGCGAGAAATCGTGCTCGTCGAATCCGATGCGATCGGCACCGTAGGGGTCGGCGAGGCAACGATTCCGCCGCTCATCACCTACAACCGGATGCTCGGCATCAACGAGAACGTGTTCCTCAAGGCCACGCGGGGTACGTTCAAGCTCGGCATCGAGTTCGTCGATTGGGGCCGGGTCGGCGACCGCTATTTTCATCCGTTCGGTAGTTACGGACACGACATCAACGGCATCTCGTTTCACCAGTTGTGGCTCAGGGAGGTGGCGCGAGGGGGCGATCCGGCGAGCCTGGACGAGTTCTGCGTCAGCGCCTTGGCGGCCAGGCTGGGACGCTTCGGTCGGCCTTCCCCGGGCGCGCAATCGGCGCTTTCGAGCCTGTTCTATGCGTTTCACTTCGACGCCAGTCTTTATGCCCGCTTTCTGCGCAATCTGGCGGAACGGCAAGGCGCCGTGCGGCGGGAGGGGAAGGTCGTCAAGGTTCACCGGGATGGCGAGAGCGGCGATGTGACGGCCGTCGAGCTCGAGGGCGCTGAGGTAATAGAAGGGGACCTGTTCATCGATTGCTCGGGCTTTCGCGCGTTGCTGATCGGCGAGCAGCCGGGAGCCGAGTGGGACGACTGGAGCCACTGGCTGCCGTGCGACCGGGCTATCGCGATTCCATCTGCGCTCACCGGTCCAGCAGAGCCCTACACCCGCTCCACCGCGCGCGCCGCCGGGTGGCAATGGCGCATCCCGCTGCAGCATCGGATGGGCAACGGTCAGGTGTTTTCGAGCCGCTTCATGGAAGAAGATGAGGCGCGGCGAATCCTGCTCGCCAACCTCGGAGGAGAAGCGCTTGCCGAGCCCCGCACGATCCGCTTCGCCGCCGGCCGGCGCACGAACAGCTGGAGCGGCAACGTGGTCGCGCTCGGACTCTCTTCGGGCTTCATCGAACCGCTCGAATCGACGAGCATCCACCTGATTCAGAACGGCATCCAGCGGCTGCTGGCGCTGTTCCCCGGCAAGCCGATCAGCCCGGCCGAACGCGAAGAATACAATCGCGGTATGGGTGAACTCTACGACGATGTCCGCGACTTCATAATCCTCCATTACAAAATGACCCAGCGCGGCGACACGCCGTTCTGGCGCTACGTCCGAGACATGGAGATTCCCGAAGGGCTGGCGCGCAAAATCGAGTTGTGGCGGCTGCACGGGAGGGTTTTTAGGGAAAATGCCGAATTGTTCGGCACGGCGAGTTGGGTCGCCGTCATGCTCGGCCAAAACCTCTGGCCCGAGATCTATGAGCCGCTTGCCGATTCGCTCGATGAGGCAAAGGTCGCGCAGGCGATGGCGGCGATGCGCGCCGATTATCGCAAGGTCGTCGAGGCGCTGCCGACCCAGGAGCAGTTCCTGCGCGCCGCCGGCGCCTGGTCCGGCGAGGAGGTCGCTGCGTGATTGCCGAGCCGATCCGCAAGATAGTGATCGTCGGCGGCGGCACCGCCGGGTGGATGGCGGCGGCGGCACTATCGAAGATCATGGGCCCGTTCCCCGGCCTGGAAATAGAGCTGGTCGAATCCGAGGCGATCGGCACGGTCGGCGTGGGTGAGGCCACGATCCCGCAAATCGTGCTGTTCAACGCGATGCTTGGGATCGACGAGAACGAATTCGTCCGCGAGACCCATGCGACCTACAAGCTCGGGATCGAATTCGTCGACTGGACGAGGCAAGGTCACCGCTACGTCCACCCGTTCGGCCACCACGGCCTCGACATGCTGGGAATCGAGTTCCACCACTTCTGGCTCAAGGGTCGCACGCTCGGCGACACCAGCAAGCTCGATGAATACTCGATCGGCGCCGTCGCGGGGAAGCAGGGCCGAATGGCCTGGCCGGCGGCGAACAACCCGAAGTCCCCGCTGAGCAAGCTCGGCTATGCCTTCCAGTTCGATGCCGGGCGCTACGCCCGTTTCCTACGCCGGCGCGCCGAGGCGCAGGATGTGATCCGCACCGAAGGGCGCATCGTCGGCGTCGAGCGCGACGGCGAGAGCGGTTTTGTCACCGCGGTGGTGCTCGAGAGCGGTCAGCGGGTCGAGGGCGAGCTGTTCATCGACTGCTCCGGCTTCCGCGCGCTGCTGATCGGACAGGAATTGGGCGTTCCCTTCACCGACTGGAGCCATTGGCTGCCGTGCGATCGGGCCGTGGCGATCCCCTGCACGCTCGCCGGCGACCGCGAGACGCTGACCCGCTCGACCGCGCGCGCCGCCGGTTGGCAATGGCGCATTCCGCTGCAGCACCGCATCGGCAATGGCCACGTCTACTGTTCGGCGCACATGAGCGACGACGAAGCGATTTCGCTGCTGCTCGGCAATCTCGACGGGGAGCCGCTTGCCGAAGCCAACCGCTTGCGCTTCACGGCGGGGCACCGCACGCGGGCGTGGGACAAGAACGTCGTCGCCCTGGGTCTGGCCGGCGGCTTCCTCGAACCGCTCGAATCAACGGCGATCCATCTGGTTCAGGCAGGGATCGCGCGGCTCCTAGCGTTATTCCCGACCCGCGCTTTCGGTGCCCCGGAAATCGATCGTTTCAACGCCGAAACGGAGCAGGACTACCTCGACATTCGCGATTTCCTGGTGCTGCACTATTGCGCCACTGAGCGCGACGATTCGCCGTTCTGGGATTACTGCCGCAACCTCGATCCGCCCGATGGTCTCAAGGAGAAGCTGGCGATGTTCCGCTCGTCGGGCCGGGTGTTCCGCGAGCACAACGAACTGTTCACCGAAACCAGCTGGCTGTCGGTGCTGGTCGGGCAAGGCATCGCCGCCGGGGGCTATCATCCGGTGGCCGACATCCTCCCCGACGGCGACACGCTCGAGCGTCTCGCGCATATTCGCGGCGTGGTCGCCAACGCCGCGGCGCAAATGCCGGATCAGGATCGCTTCCTCGCGCAAAACGGCTCGGCAATCGACGTTTCGCTCCAGCTCACAGCATGACCGCGCTGCCGCCGCCGCAGCCGATCCGCGAGATCGCGGGTGTCGATTTCGTGCGTTTCCACGAGGAGATTCGCCCGGCCCGCCAGCCGGTGGTCATGCGCGGGCTGGTGCGCGACTGGCCCGCGGTCGCAGCGGCGCTCGAAAGCGACGAAGCGATCGTCGATTACCTGCTGGGTTGCGAGCCGGCCGGGACGATCCGCGCCATCGCCGCGCGGCCGGAGGAGAACGGGCGCTTCTTCTATACCCCGGACCTGACCGGTCTCAATTTCATCAGCGCGCGCGGGCAGCTCGAGGATTTCCTGCGCGACCTGCTCGGCGCTCGGACCGCGGACCGGCCCCCGGCGATGGCGGTGCAATCGGAGATCGTGCCGCAAGTGTTGCCGGCGTTCGCCGAGGCCAACCGGCTTGCGCTGCTGCCCCGGGTGCCCCCGCGCATCTGGATCGGCAACCGCATCCGCGTCGCTCCTCATTACGACATCAAGGAGAACATGGCCTGCTGCGTCGCCGGACGGCGGCGGTTCACGCTGTTCCCTCCCGAACAGCTGGCCAACCTCTATCCCGGCCCATTCGAAATGACTCCGGCCGGCACTCCGGTGAGCATGGTCGATCCGTTCGCGCCCGACCTCGAGCGCTATCCCGGATTCCGCGACGCCTGCGCCGCCGCGCAGCAGGCGGAGCTCGCGCCGGGGGATGCGCTCTACATTCCCTATGCCTGGTGGCATGGGGTCGAATCGCTCGAGCCGGTCAGCATCCTGATAAACTACTGGTGGACCGATGCACCCGAAGGGGTTGCGCCGCCGTACGATGCGCTGCTGCATGCCATCCTCGCCTATCGCCATCTTCCGCCCGGCGATCGGGCAATCTGGAAAATGATGCTCGATCATTACGTGTTCGAGGCGGACGGCGACCCCGCTGCGCACCTGCCCGATGCCGCCAAGGGGATCCTGGGGCGGCCGAGCGCCGGTTTGTTCGCCGGCCTGCGCGACATGCTCAAACAGATGATCGGCCGTACCTAGCTGGCCAGCAGCCGCTGCATCCATTCGCCGTAAGGTGGTGTCGTCGCCAACGCTGTCCGCGCCCTGGCTTCGAACCCGCGGGCGGCGTTCGCATCGGACTGCCCGCCGGCGGCAGTGAGCGCGCCCTTGCCCTGCGCATAGCCGAGGGCTTGCAGCACTGCGCCGAACTCCTGCACCAGCATTGGCGCTTCTTCGGTAAACGGCACCCTGCCGCGACGGGTGAACTGGTCGAGCGTGCGCGCAAGCTCGGGCGAGTGCACCAGGCTTGGGAACAGCGCGGCGGCGGCGGGCGCGGCGTAGTGTGCGGCGAGCCAATCGCGCGCCCGCTCGGCCATCAGCCCGGCGCGGCGATTGTATTCCGCCCGTTCGGAGGGCTCTATCGTGCGCCCGGGCAGCAGCTCGAGCAGCAGCGCGAGCTGTCGGTGGGCGAGGTCCTGAGCGATTCCGCCAAGCGGCTCGAGCCGGGCCGCCGCGTTGCCGAGCGCGACGACGTTGCCTACCCACGAGGCCTCCACCCTGCCGGGCAGGAACGGGACGATGCTGTTCGGTTCCGCGCCGAGCGCGCCGGCAATCGCCTCTTCGGATGCGCCGTCGGAAATCGCCAGCAGGGTTTGGCATCCGTCGCGCCCGGCGATTTCCCAGCGCCAGCCGAGTGGCGTGAGCGTCGCGCGGTCTTCAAGTGCCAGTATCGGCGCGGCGGGCGCGGCGATGGCGAGCCCGCGAGTGGCGAACGGCGCGTCCCACCCGATCCATTTGACCTGCGGCAGCTCGGCGAGCAGCAGCGCGCCCGACCCGCTGCAATCGACGAACAGGTCGGCGGGCAGTTCGCCGGCGCCCTCGATCGCCAGGGCGGCGATACCGCCCGCACCGTCGGGTATGGCCGCCGTCGCGGTTCCGCGCTCGTAGGCCACGCCGAGCTGCTGCGCTCGCGCGATCAGCAGCCCGCGATAGGCCGCGACGTTCCAGCGCAGGCAATAGTCGAGCTCGGCCAGCGGCGAATCCGCCTCGCCCGAAGGCGGAGCGAAGCGGCCGGCGGCGGCAAGCACTTCCCCGAGGCTGCGCGGGGCGGCGCCGGTTTGGGCATTGCGCGGCCCGCCGCCCCATTCGCGGGCGAAGGCGGTGGTCATCGCCGGGTCGATCGCGGCGCCGTAGCCGGCGGCACCCTGCTGCCCGGGACCGCCGCCGCCGGCATACCGCATCACCAGCCGGTGACTCGCCCCCGCCTGCCGGACCAGCGAGTCCTCCTCGATGCCGAGCCGGTCGTGCAGGCGGTTGGTGAACGGCAGCGCGGTGCCGATGCGCTCGGCGAACGCTGCCGGGTCGGGCGGGATCGCCAGCACGACCACCTCTGTGCTCGGCAGCGCCTGCCGCAGCGCGATGGCCGCAAGCACGCCGAGCGGCCCGTCACCGGCGACAACGATCCGCCGCGGCAGCTCGCGCGCTTCGCTCACGGCGCCGCCGCCAGCCGCCGCGCGTTGTCCGCGAGGTAGGCGCGATGTCCGGGCATCGCGGCGACTTCCTCGAGCACCGCGCCGCGCAGCCGCTCCATCGCCCGGGCGATCTGCTCCGGCTGCGGCAGGGCGGCACGCGGGTCGTGCCGCTCGGGCCACACGCCCTGCCCCAGGTACAACGCGACCCAGCTGGCATCGAAGAACAGCCCATCGGAGTATTTCTCGACCCGTCCGGCCTCGCGCCACAGCGCCATCTTTTCGGAGAGGGCGTCGGGCACCTGCATCGTGCGGACGTGGTTCCAGAACTCCGAATCGTCGCGCTCGGTGGCGTGGTAGTGCAGGATCAGGAAGTCGCGCACCCGGTCGTATTCCATGTCGACCAGGCGATTGAATTCATCGCGGTCGCGCGGGTCGATCGCCGCGCCGAGCGGGAACAGCTCGATCAGATAAGTGATCGCCATCTGCGACAGGTAAATCGAAGTCGATTCGAGCGGTTCGAGGAAGCCGCTCGATAAGCCGACGCCGATCACGTTGTTGACCCACGAATTGCGCCGCCGCCCGGCGCGGAAACGCAGCACCCGCGGCTCGGCTAGCGCTTCGCCTTCGACTGCGCCTCGGATCGCTTCGCAGGCCTCGTCTTCCGAGATGAAATCGCTGGCGAACACGTAACCGTTGCCGATGCGGTGCTGCAGCGGGATACGCCAGCGCCACCCGGCGGGCAGCGCGACGGCGGTGGTGTAGGGCGAAATCTCCTTGGTCACATGCGTGCAGGGCAGCGCGGCGGCGCGGTCGCACGGGAGCCACGGCGACCAGTCCTCCCATGCCTCCCCCAGCGTCTGCCCGAGCAGCAGCGAGCGGAAGCCCGAGCAGTCGACGAACAGGTCGCCTTCGATGCTCTGCCCGCTTTCGAGCACCAGCGCGGCGACGTCGCCGGTTTCGGAATCCTGCCGCACCTCGAGGACCTTGCCCTCGATCCGCTCGACGCCGAGCCTCGTCATCGCGTGCCGGCGCAGAAACGGCCCGAACAGGGTGGCGTCGAACTGGTAGGCGTAGCCGTAGGTCGAGGTCAGGCTGGCGTCGCTCGTCGGCGGGCGGAACCTGTTGGCCAACGCGGCCGTAACGGCGAGCGAATAGTGGCCGATCGGCTCGGCCATGCCGCGGCGCTGCAGCTCGAGCCAGTAATGCCAGAACGGCACCCCGGCGGCCTCCTCCCCGAAGGTGCCGAACGGGTGGACGTAACTTTCGCCGATGCGGCCGAAGTCCTGAAAGTCGATGCCCAGCTTATAGGTCGCGTGGGTCGCCTGCATGAATTCGGCCTCGTCGATCCCGAGCCGTTCGACGAAGCCGCGAATGTGCGGCAGCGTCGCCTCGCCCACGCCGACGATCCCGATATCCTCGCTCTCGACCAGAGTGACGGAGACCAGCGGTCCGAGCAGCCTAGCGAGCGCCGCCGCGCTCATCCACCCGGCCGTCCCGCCGCCGAGAACGACGACGCGGGTCCTGCGGGGCTGTGCGTCGGTCATGCGGGCACGCTATCTCCCCTCCCGCTTGCGGGGGAGGACTTCTTTTGCTCAGCCCAGCTCCGCCGTCACCACCTCGGCATCGCCGGCGGAGGAGGGCAGATCCCAGCCCTCCATCTCCTCGAGCTCCTTGCCCTTGGTCTCGTGAATGAACTTGCGCACAAGGAAGAAGCTGATCACCGCGCAGATGCCGTAGAACGAATAGCTCGCCGACAGGCCGATCCCCGCCAGCATGAGCGGGAAGCTCTGCACGATGAGATAATTCGCAAACCACTGCGCGAAGCCGGCCACCGCGAGCGCCGAGCCGCGGATCTGGTTGGGGAACATCTCGCCCAGCATGACCCACATCACCGGGCCCCAGCTGATGTTGAACAGCGCCGAATAAGCGAGCGCCGAGCCGACGGCGATGTGGCCCATGTCGCCGGGGAGATGGAGCGTCTCTCCCTCCAGCGTTCCGGTCGAGAAGGCATACGCCATCGCGAACAGGGTGACCGCCATGCCGACCGAGCCGATCAGCAGCAGCGGCTTGCGGCCGATCTTGTCGACCAGGCCGATGGTCACGAAGCAGGCGACCAGCGAGATCGAGTTGTTGATCATCGTCGTCAGCAGCGCCTGCGATTCCGAGAACCCGGCCGCCTGCCACAATGTGGCGCTGTAGTAGAAGATCACGTTGATGCCGACGAGCTGCTGGAAGACCGCAATGATCAGCCCGGCCCAGACGATCGGGCGCAGCAATGTGCCCTTTGCCGTCACGTCGGACAGGCGCGGGCGGTGGTCGGTCGAGAAGCTCGCGCGGATTTCACCCAGCTTGGCCTTCGCCATAGTGTCGCCGAACAGGCTGACGAGCACCTTTTCCGCCTCCTCGTGGCGACCGCTGGCCACCAGGTAGCGTGGGCTCTCGGGCACGAAGAACAGGGCGATGAGGAACACCGCCGCCGGCGCCGCCTGGGCGAGGAACATCCAGCGCCACGCCTCCAGCCCGAACGCCAGCACGGCGGTGGAATCGTTGCCCGCCGCCTGTTGCAGGAAGTAATTGGCGAAGGCTGACGCGGTCAGGCCGGCAATGATCATGATCTGCTGGACCGTCGTCATGCGCCCGCGGATATGGGCGGGAGCGACCTCGGAGATGTACGCGGGCGAGAGCACGCTCGCCGCCCCCACCGCCATGCCGCCGAAGAAGCGCGAGATCACGAACACGACCTGGCTCGGGGCGAAGCCCTGGACCAGCGCGCCGAAGAAGAACAGCACCGCGGCCAGCCGCATCACGTTGCGCCGCCCCATCGCATCGGCCAGCCGCCCGGCGAAAAAGGCGCCCACGAAACAGCCGATGAGCAGCGACCCGACGGTGAAGCCGAGACCGCCCGAGCTCAGGTGAAAGGCCTGCGTCAGGCCCGTCTGCGTGCCGTTGACCGCGCCGCTGTCGTAACCGAACAGAAGCCCGCCGATGGTCGCCACGGCGACGATCGCCGCAATCAGCGCCATGTTCACGCCGGTCCGCGAAGTGTTCATTCGATCCTCCCCACCTGCGCCTTGGCAGCGCATCATGTTAGCGCTACCTTAGAGCCGATTGCCGCCCGTCGGCAAGGGCTTTCGCCCGGTCAGCGGCAGTTAAGCCCGCGTGGGGCACAATCGGGCAACAGAGGGAGATAGAGAGATGACAATCAGCAAGCTCATCCCTGCCGCACTTGCCGTCGGCGCGCTGGCCGCGGCCGTTCCCGCGGCGGCCGCCAAGGACCGCTCCACGCAAGGTGAAGCCAAGCTCGCCAAAATCCTCGACGGTCGCACCGCCGGCAAGCCGGTGCAGTGCCTCGATCCGATGCAGCGGCGCGAGATGCAGGTGATCGACCGCACCGCGCTGGTGTTCAAGGACGGCGACACGCTCTACGTCAACCGCCCCGCCGGGGTGAATTTCCTCACCTGGAGCGACGTGCCGGTGTTCAAGCTGTGGAGCAGCGAACTGTGCTCCAAGGACATGGCGCAGCTGCGCGACCGCTCGACCGGAATGCTCGGCGCGACGATGGTGATGGGCGAGTTCGTCCCTTATCGTCGTAACGGCTGAGCGCTCACTCTTCACCGCTTCGCACCCGCTTCAGGTCCGCGCCGACGTGACGCCCGGCGAGGAGGTAATGCGCCCCGGCCCATAGGTAGAGCGCCGCAGTGATCGCCATCGCATACGCGAGGCCCTCGGCGCGGCCGAAGCGCGGCGCAAGCCCGTCGCTCAGCACGCCGACCAGCACCGTGCCGAGCCCCTGGCCGACGAGACCGTAAATCGCGTTGAGCAGGGCCGAGCCGGTCGCGCGCATGCGCGAATGCAGCAGGTTCTGGAACACGCCGTAAGTGACGCCGAGATAGGTGTACTGGAATAGCGCGGCGGCAAACACCAACACGAGCAGCAGCGGTGCGCTGTCGCGGGTGATGCCGAAAATGTAGACCGGCGCCGCAATCATCAGGCACCCCCCGGGGATCGCTGCGTACAACGACGGCCGCCCCGCCCCGTAGCGGTCGGCCAGCTTGCCGCCGCCGAACACCGCGATCGCCCCGGGCAGACTGCCCAGCAGGGCCGACCACAACGATGCCTCAGCGAGAGACATGGCGAACTTGCGTACCAGCACGAAGACCAGAAAGGCATTCAGCCCGAAGCCGACCAGCGAGGCCAGGGTCGAGCCGGCGAGCAGGTGGCGCGCACTCCTGAGGCCGACGAGACGCTTAAGCACGGCCCCGAGCGACGGCACGGTGCCGCTCGCTTCGCGGTCGTAACGCCCGCGCGGCGGCTCGGCGACAAACAGCCAGGCCGCAATCGCCAGCAGCGCGCCGGGCACGGTGGCGATCAGGAACGCGTCGCGCCAGCCGAACATCTGACCCACCCAGCCGCCGCCGGCGCCGCCGACGAACGCCCCAATCGGCGGCGCGAGCATCAGCACGCTCATCGCCGTGGCACGCCTTTCCGGCGGGAAGTAATCGGCGATCACCGACTGATTGGACGGGAGCCCGACCGCCTCGCCGACGCCGACGCCGACGCGGGCGAGCAGCAACTGGGCGTAGTTGCCGACGAACCCGCAGGCGGCGGTGGCGAGCGACCACAGCAAGGTGCCGACGGCGATCAGCGTCATCCGTCGGCCGCGCTCTGCGTAGCGCGCGACGGCGATCCCCAGGGTGACGTTGAGCATCGCGAAGGCGAGCCCGGTGAGGATCCCGACCTGGGTGTCGCTGAGGCGGAACTCCATCTGGATCGGGACCGCCAGCACGTTCATCACGATCCGGTCGAGGAAACCGACCGTGGCGACGGCGGTGAGCAGAGCCAGCGCCAGCCGCGGGGCGTCCCGGCGTGTCGTCATTCGGTTGCTCTCCCTCCGGGTACGCGCCGGCCCGCCGGCCCGATTCGCGGGCGATTAGACACGAAGTTGACAATCGCCACAGCGTCCAGCGGGGAAAGTCCCCTCTTTTGTCACTTTCACGCCCTTTTTTGTCACTTTCGGCACCAATCCGTCGCCTTGCCGGCGGAAGCGTCGCCTTGGCGCGCCTGAATCGTCACTTTGTCGGTCCGAAAAGGTCGCCTTCCAGCCCTCCGTCAGCCTGTCCTCCGTGCGTCTCGGCCTCCCGCCATGCATCGGCCGAGGGGTACGTTCGGAGAACAAAGCATAGACTTCGTGAATAGGAAAGCAGCCATTCGGCCGCTCCCAAGCATGGCTCGGAAAGACCTTACAGCAGCGTTCCCCTGTTAGCTCTGACCCTCCTCCCAACCCCCTACGGGTGGTCCCCTACACGAGACAAGCTCGGGGAGGGCTGGCGCTACTTCGCCGCGGCGTCCAGGTCGACCAGGCGCAGGTAGGGCTTCTTGGTCTCGAACCCTTGCGGGAATTTCTTCTTCGCTTCCTCATCCGACAGCTTGGGCGAGATGACCACCCGCTGGCCCAGCTCCCAATTGACCGGCGTGGCGACGCTCTGGGCGTCGGTCAGCTGCAGGCTGTCGATCGCGCGGAGGATCTCGGCGAAGTTGCGGCCGGTACTCGGCGGATAGGTGATGATCAGGCGGACCTTCTTGTTCGGGTCGATCACGTAGACCGAGCGGACGGTGATCGTCGCGTCTGTCTCCGGGTGGATCATACCGTAAAGCTTCGCCACCTTTTCGTCGGGATCGGCAATCATCGGGAAATCGACCGCGTAGCCTTGCGTCTCGGCGATGTCCCCTTCCCACCGGTTGTGCAATTCGACCGGATCGACCGACAGGCCGATGGTCTTGACGTTGCGCTTGTCCCACTCGGGGCGCAGGCGGGCGACTTCGCCGAGTTCGGTGGTGCACACCGGAGTGAAGTCCTTGGGATGGCTGAACAACACGCCCCAGCTGTCGCCGAGCCACTCATGAAATCGGATGTGGCCCCTGAGTGGTATCGGCTTCGAAATCAGGGGCTGTCTGGCCGAGCTGAATGGACATGGTGTTGCTCCTTTTGCGTCGCGGTTGCCGCCACAGGTAAGACGTGGGCGGCGCGCAGCCAACCGACGATTGTTTGCGCCAACTAAGAAATATCTGGGCCGAGCACGTAATGCGCGCTGGTCTTGGCGGCGACTTCCTCCGCCGAAACGCCCGGCGCCAATTCGATCAGCTCGAACGGGCTCTGGTGGTCCTTGCGGTGGAACACGGCGAGGTCGGTAATGATCATGTCGACCACGTTGGTGCCGGTCAGCGGCAGATTGCACGCCGGCATGAACTTGGGCTCGCCGGCCTTGGAGACGTGCTCCATCACCACGATGATCTTCTTGACCCCCGCGACCAGGTCCATCGCCCCGCCCATGCCCTTGATCAACTTGCCGGGGATCATCCAGTTGGCGATGTCGCCCTTTTCAGAGACTTCCATCGCGCCGAGCACGGCGAGGTCGATGTGCCCGCCGCGAATCATCGCGAAACTGGTCGCGCTGTCGAAATAGACCGTGCGCGGCAGCTCGCTCACGGTCTGCTTGCCGGCGTTGATCAGGTCGGCGTCGACCTCGTCGGGGTAGGGGAACGGCCCGATGCCGAGCATGCCGTTTTCGCTCTGCAGGGTGACGTCCATGCCTTCGGGAATGTGGTTGGCGACCAGCGTCGGGATGCCGATGCCGAGGTTGACGTAATAGCCGTCCTCCAGCTCCTGCGCCGCGCGGGCGGCCATCTGGTCGCGGCTCCAGCCTTCGGCGACGTTGTCGTGGGTGGTCATCAGGCCGCCTCCCGTTCGCGGGTGGTCACGAATTCGATCTTCTTGTCGTACGGCGCGCCGACGATCATCCGCTGCACGTAGATGCTCGGCAGGTGGATGCAGTCGGGGTCGAGCGCGCCCGCCGGGACCAGTTCCTCGACCTCGACGACGCACACCCTGCCGCAGGTGGCGGCGGGGAGGTTGAAATTGCGCGCGGTCTTGCGGAACACACAGTTGCCGGTCTCGTCGGCCTTGTAGGCTTTCACGATCGAGAGGTCGGCGAAGATGCCGCGCTCGAGGATGTAGTCCTCGCCGTTGAACTGTTTCACCTCCTTGCCCTCGGCGACCTGGGTGCCGACGCCGGTCTTGGTGTAGAACCCGGGGATGCCCGCGCCGGCGGCGCGCATGCGTTCGGCGAGCGTGCCTTGCGGGCAGAACTCGACCTCCAGCTCGCCGGACAGGAATTGCCGCTCGAACTCCTTGTTCTCGCCGACGTAGCTGGCGATCATCTTCTTCACCTGGCGAGTGCGCAGCAGCTTGCCGATACCTTCATTGTCGATCCCGGCGTTGTTGCTGGCGAACGTGAGATCCTTGACCCCACTCGCCTGGATGGCATTGAGCAGGCGCTCGGGAATGCCGCACAGGCCGAACCCGCCGGCAGCGATCAGCATGCCGTCGCGGAGCAGCCCGTCGAGCGCGGCGGCGGCATCGGGATAGAGTTTCTGCATGCACGTCTCCCTTGGCCGGCGATCCGGCCGTCAGCGGTCGCGGCCCCTCGTCCTAGGCGGCGGCGCGAGACGCGCAAGCCGCAATTTGCCGGAGCCGGGCGGCCATTCATGGCCCAAGACGCTATCGCAGCGCAATATAGTTGCGATTCTTACCGGATGGCTCCCTGTACTAAGGCATTGGAATTGCCCCGCAAGAGTGCGAAACGGCGGCTTGGCTTGCACTTCTTGCAACAGAAAATGCTCTTTTCGCACTTGCGAGATGTGAGCATATGCAGCATATGAAGCGGGCCTTTCAGGCATCCTCTCCCAAAACTTCAGGCCCGGGCGGCGACGCTCGGGCCTTTTTCTTTGTCCCTCCCGGGAGGGCCCGGACGGCAACGCTCAGGCCTTTTTCTTTGTCCCTCCCGGGAGGGCCCGGACGGCAACGCTCAGGCCTTTTCTTTGTCCCTCCCGGGAGGGGCCCGGGTG
Source organism: uncultured Alphaproteobacteria bacterium (assembly GCA_963811255.1). Taxonomy (GTDB): domain Bacteria; phylum Pseudomonadota; class Alphaproteobacteria; order Sphingomonadales; family Sphingomonadaceae; genus Croceibacterium_B. The sequence goes on from CAWEQI010000001.1 coordinate 435,376, forward strand.
GCGATGCCCGGGCCTTTTTCTTGCCCGCTCGCGGAAACACCCGACGACGGCAGGCATTCTCGTAAGCGACGGCCGCGCGAGCGGGGTTTGCAATCGGCAATCCTCGACCCTAGCTGTGGCGGACAAGAACACCAGAACCGGGAGCGAGCGCGCCGATGGCTGACGTAGCGGAGCAAGTGAAGCAAGGCACCATCCGGCTGCAGGTTGCCGCCGCCCGGCAGGAGGAAAGCGGCCAGGGCGTCGCCCGGATGCCGCGGTCGGCGTTCCAGGCGCTCGGCATCACCGACGGCGATTCGATCGAGATCGAAGGCAAGCGGCTGACCGCCGCGGTCGCCATTCCCGGCTATCCCGAGGACGAGACGCTCGCAGTCGTCCGTCTCGACGGGCTGCAGCGGGCCAACGCCGGCACGTCCTCCGGCGAGCACGTCACCATCCGCCGCGCGGAGAGTAAGCCGGCGACGCGGGTGGTGTTCGCCCCCGCCCAGCGCGAGATGCGGCTGCACGGCCCGACAGAGGCGCTCAAGCGGGTGTTCTTCGAGAAGCCGCTCGTCGCCGGCGATCTCGTCGCCACTCACGGCCAGCAGCCGGTGCAGAACATGCCGCCCGAAGTGCGGCGGATGTTCAACGCCCCGGCCTACGCGCTGACGCAGATCCGTCTGACCGTGGTTTCGACCGTGCCCAAGGGCGTGGTCCACATCGACGAGAACACCGAAGTCGAGCTGCGCGCGGAGTTCGAGGAGCCGCGCGACGGCCGCGGGGTCATCAATTATGACGACGTCGGCGGGATGGACGAGACCATCAAGCAGCTGCGCGAGATGGTCGAGCTGCCGCTGCGCTATCCCGAGCTGTTCACCCGCCTCGGGGTCGATCCGCCCAAGGGCGTGCTGCTGCACGGCCCGCCCGGCACCGGCAAGACCCGGCTGGCGCTGGCGGTGGCGAACGAAAGCGACGCGCAGTTCTTCACCATCAATGGGCCGGAGATCATGGGCTCGGCCTACGGCGAGAGCGAGAAGCGCCTGCGCGAGGTGTTCGAGCAGGCCGAGCGCAGCGCACCGGCGATCATCTTCATCGACGAGATCGATTCGATCGCCCCCAAGCGCGGCAACGTCACGGGCGAAGCCGAAAAGCGCCTCGTCGCCCAGCTGCTGACGCTGATGGACGGGCTCCAGACGCGCTCGAATCTGGTGGTCATCGCCGCGACCAACCGGCCCGAAGCGATCGACGAGGCGCTGCGCCGCCCCGGCCGCTTCGACCGCGAGATCATTATCGGCGTGCCCGACGAGCAGGGCCGGCGCGAAATCCTGTCCATCCACACCCGCGGGATGCCGCTCGGCCAGGGCGTCGATCTCAAGGAACTGGCCCGCAGCACCCACGGCTTCGTCGGCGCCGACATCGCCGCGCTCGCCCGCGAGGCGGCGATCGAGGCGGTGCGGCGGATCATGCCCAGGCTCGACCTCGACGCGCGGACCATCCCTCCCGAGGTGCTCGAGGAGCTGCGGGTCGAGAAAGAAGACTTCCGCGAGGCCCTCAAGCGCGTCCAGCCGAGCGCGATGCGCGAGGTGATGGTCCAGCAGCCGACCGTCGGCTGGGCCGACATCGGCGGCCTCGACGACGCCGAGGAGAAACTGCGCGAAGGCGTCGAGCTGCCGTTGCGCAATCCCGAGGCGTTCGACCGGCTCGGCATCCGCCCGGCCAAGGGCTTCCTGCTCTACGGCCCGCCTGGCACCGGCAAGACCCTGCTGGCCAAGGCCGTCGCCAAGGAGGCCGAGGCCAACTTCATCTCGATGAAGAGCTCCGACGTGCTCTCGAAATGGTACGGCGAGAGCGAGCAGCAGATCAGCCGGATGTTCGCCCGCGCGCGCCAGGTGGCGCCGTGCGTGATCTTCATCGACGAGATCGACAGCCTGGTGCCCTCGCGCGGCGGCGGCGGCGGAACCGAGCCGCAAGTCACCGCCCGGGTGGTCAACACCATCCTCGCCGAGATGGACGGGATGGAGGAGCTGAACGCGATCGTGGTGATCGGCGCGACCAACCGCCCGGCGCTGGTCGATCCGGCGCTGCTGCGGCCCGGGCGTTTCGACGAGCTGGTCTATGTCGGCCCGCCCGACGAGCCGGGACGGCGGCTGATCCTCGGCATTCACACCCGCAACATGCCGTTGGCCAAGGACGTCGATCTCGACGCGATCGCCGCGCAGACCAACCGCTACACCGGCGCCGACCTGGAGGACGTGGTCCGCCGCGCCGGCTTGGTGGCGATCCGCCGCGACGGCGAGAAAGCAACCGAAGTGACTGCCGCCGACTTCGCCGAAGCCCTCGCCGACAGCCGCCCGACGGTGACCGAGCAGATGGAAAGCGAATACGCCAAGATGAAAGGCGAGTTGAAGCGCAAGGCGTTGGAAGTGAACCCGATCGGCTTCATCACCGAGGGGATGGTGGAGTCAACGCGGGAGAAGAAGCACCAGTAGGCGACAAGCCCGTGTCGCCTGTCAGTCTGCCTTGCCTTCAGCGGGCTGCGCCAGCACCTGCGCCGCCTCGGGGTCGTAGGCGCGGGAATCGACCTTGAGATAGGCGACGCCTTCCTCGGCGACGACCAATGCTTCGGCGACGCCGGGAAGCTTTAGCAGCCTGGCGGCAAGCGTATCGGCGCTGACTCCGCGGCCGATCCTGAGCAGACGCGACGAGAGATAGCGCGGCTGGCGCATGGTCCCGACCACCACAAGCCAGACGAGGCCGATCGCTGTCGAGAGCGCGAACACGCCCATGTCGCCATAGCTGTCATGGGCCCATCCGCCGACCAGTCCGCCGAAGAAGATGCCGAGGAATTGCGAGCTGGAATAGATACCGCTCGCGGTGCCCTTGGCCGCCGCGGGCGCCGTCTTGGTCACCAGCGAGGGCAGGCTCGCCTCCATGATGTTGAATCCGGCGAAGAAGATCGTCACGGCGGCGAGCAGCGCGATCGCGTTGGCCGAAGCGTAGAACAGGGCGAACTGTGAAACCGCCATCGCCGCGACCGCAGCGACGACGACCTGTTTCATCCGGCGATATTTTTCCGCAACGATGATCGCCGGGATCATCACCACGATTGAGACCGCGAAAACCGGCAAGTAGACCAGCCATTGACCGTGGGTGGTGATGCCGAGCGCGCTGTCGAGCAGGGTCGGCATGACCAGGAAGCTGGCGGTGAGGATCGCGTGAAGCGCGAAGATGCTGAAATCGAGTCGCAGCAGGTCGGGGTTCCGCAGCATGCTGCCGAGCAGGGCCGGCACCGCTTCGGCATCGCGGTGATGGATGCCGCCGGTCGGGGGCTTGGGCACGACAAACAGGGTGATCGCGATCCCCGCCAGCGCCAGCACCGCCATCAGCCAGAAGATGCCCGACAAGCCGACCGCGCTGGCCAGGATCGGCCCGGCGACCACCGCGACCATGAAGGAGAAGCCGATCGTGATGCCGACCGTCGCCATCGCCTTGGTGCGGTTCTCTTCCGCCGTGAGGTCGGCCACCAGCGCGAGGATCACCGAGCCGACCGCGCCCGCGCCTTGGATCACCCGACCGAGCACCATGCCCCAGATCGACCCGGCGACGGCGGCGATCACGCTGCCGACTGCGAACAGCACGAGGCCGATCACGATCATCCGCTTGCGTCCGACCCGGTCGGAGGCGAGGCCGAAGGGTATTTGCAGCAGCCCCTGGCTCAGGCCGTAGATGCCGAGCGCCAGGCCGATGGTCGAAGCGGTCGCGCCGGGCAGGCGCCGGGCATAGTCGGCGAAGATCGGATAGACCATGAACAGGCCGAGCAGGCGGACGGAGAACACGCCGGCCAGCGAAACGGCGGCGCGCTTCTCGATTGGATTCATGATTCGGGTCCGGGGGTTGCTTGTGTGCAAGGTCGTGCGCTCACGCCATAGCGTGTCGGGCTCATCATGCCAGTGCCGATACCGGGTCGGTTATACGGCAATGGAATCCTGCTTCACCGTCAGCGCTTGGACCGGCTCGAGCCGGTGGCGGACGATGGCCTGGGGCTGGTTCTCGCGGATCCAGGCGAGCATCGCCTCGCGCAAGTCGCAGCGCAGGGTCCACGCCTCGCTGCCGTTGCGGGCGCTCATCAGCAGGCGCACGACGATGCAGTCGGGCTTCGTGTCGGTGACCAGGACCGACTGCGCGATCCCGTCCCACAGCTTGTGCGCCTTGACCCGGCGCTCGAACTCGGCGCGGATCGCGGCCACGTCGGTCAGCGGGTCGAGATAGAGGAACACCGTGCCGAGCAGCTCAGAGGTGTTCTTGGTCCAGTTCTCGACCGTCTCGTTGAGGAACCGGGTCATCGGCACGATCAGCCGGCGTTCGTCCCAGATGCGGACCACGACGTAAGTCGTGCGGATATCCTCGATCCGGCCCCATTCACCGTCGATCACGACCACGTCGTCGATGTTGATCGGTTCGGTCAGTGCCATCTGCAAGCCTGCGATCAGCGACTTGAGCGCCGGCTGCGCCGCGGCGCCGACCGCCAGCCCGGCAAGCCCCGCCGAGGCCATGAGCGTCACGCCGATCGTCTTCACGCCGGGGATCGACAGCAGCATCATGCCGATGGTGAGGAACACGATCACGAAGCTGCCCATGCGCAGAAAAATCGTCAGTCGGGTGCGCCGGCGGCGGGCCTCGAGATTGTCGGCCACGGTGATATCGGCCTTGACCTCCATGGCCTTGACCAGCCCGTTGAGCAGGGCCAGCGCGATCCACCCGACCAGCGCCGGCATCACGAACCCGGCAACCTCCTCCCACAGCCCGGCGAGCAGCGGCGTATGACGCGCCGCCAGCACCAGCCCGAGCGCAGCCATCGACCAGCGTGCGGGCCGCTCGAGGCAGCTGATCACGTAGTCATCGGCCTTGCTGCGGGTGGCGTGGGTCAGCCGCCGGAGGATGCCGAAGATGATCCGATGCGCGGCCAGCGCGATCGCCACGCCGAGGAGCGCAGCGAGGATCGCGACGCCCACATTCCACGTCCAGCCGAACGCGCCGGCGCGAAAAGCTGCGAGTTTCGCGGTCATGCTGCGGGCACTATGGGGCTGGGGCGGATGGTTCAACCCCGCGGGGGCGCGAGTTGACAGCCCCCCCGGCCCCTCCCGCAAGTGGGAGGGGAAATTCCGGCGCCATTCCGGAAGCAAAGCGCAGCCAAATCCCCCTCCCGCTTGCGGGAGGGGCTAGGGGTGGGAGAGTCCGGATGTCACCTAGTGCGCCGCGTCCCAGCTTCCGCCATGGCCGATCTCGACGCCGAGCGGGACCTCGAGTTCGACCGCCGGAAGGGCCGCTTCGGCCATCACCCGTTCGATCACCGGGCTGGCAGCGGCAACGTCGCCTTCGGGCAGCTCGAACACCAGCTCGTCGTGGACCTGCAGCAGCATCTTTACATGCCCGAGCCCGGCGTCGGCGAGCGCCGGCATCATCCGCGCCATGGCCCGCTTGATGATGTCGGCGCTGGTGCCTTGGATCGGCGCGTTGATTGCCGCGCGCTCGCTGCCCTGGCGCTCGGCCTGATGGGTCGAGCCGATCCGCGGGAACCAGGTCTTGCGGCCGAACAGCGTCTCGGAATAGCCGCGCTCGCGGACCACCTCGAGCGTGTGGACGATGTAGCGCTGGATGCCGGGGAAGCGCTCGAAATAGCGGTCGATAATCGCCTGCGCCTCGTCCGGGTCGATGCCGAGGCGGGAGCCGAGGCCCCAGCGGCTGATGCCGTAGAGGATCGCGAAGTTGACCGTCTTGGCGCGGGCGCGGGTGTCGCGGTCGACGGTTCCGAACATCTCCTGCGCCGTGCGCGCATGAATGTCCTCGCCATTCGCGAACGCTTCCTTGAGCGGCGGCACGTCGCACATATGCGCGGCGAGGCGCAGCTCGATCTGCGAATAGTCGGCGGCGAGCAGAACGTTGCCCTCCTCGGGCACGAAGGCCTCGCGGATCTGCCGGCCGATCTCGGTGCGGATCGGGATGTTCTGCAGGTTGGGATCGGTCGAGCTGAGGCGTCCGGTCTGCGCGCCGACCAGCGAATAGCTGGTGTGCACGCGGCCCGTCGCCGGGTTGATGCACGCCTGCAGCGCATCGGTGTAGGTGCTCTTGAGCTTGCTCAACTGGCGCCAGTCGAGCACTTTCGTCGCCACCTCGGCGCCTTGCGCGGCGAGGCGTTCGAGTATCGCCTGGTCGGTCGAATACTGCCCGCTCTTGCCTTTGCGGCCGCCCTTGTAGCCCAGCTTGTCGAACAGGATGCGACCCAGCTGCTGCGGACTGCCGACGGTGAACTGCTCGCCGCAGCAGTCGTAGATTTCCTGCTCGATGCGGGCGATCTCGTGGGCGAATTCCTCGGACAGCCTGGCCAGGCGCTGGCGGTCGACCTTGATCCCGTGCCGCTCCATCGCCGCGACCACCGGGATCAGCGGCCGGTCGACGCGTTCATAGATGCGCGTGCCGTGCTCGATGGCGAGGCGCGGCTTGAGCACCTTGTGCAAGCGCCAGGTGACGTCGGCATCCTCGGCGGCGTACTCGGTGGCGCGGTCGAGCGGCACTTCGCCGAACGGAATCTGTTTCTTGCCGCTGCCGCAGATGTCCTTGAAGGTCAGCGTGGTGTGGCCGAGGTGCCGTTCGGAAAGCTCGTCCATCCCGTGCCCGCCGCCGATCCCCTCCAGCAACCGTCCGGCGTCGAGCGCGAAGCTGACGATCATCGTGTCGTCGACCGGCTTCAGCTCGATCCCGTTCCGCGCCAGAATATTGATGTCGTACTTGACGTTCTGCCCGACCTTGAGAACGGCATCGTCTTCGAGCAGCGGCTTGAGCGCGGCGATGGCGGCGGCCTTGTCGACCTGCTCGGGCCGCTCGGCGAACATGTCGCTGCCGCCGTGGCCGAGCGGGATATAACAGGCGTCGTTCGGACCCAGGGCGAGGCTGATCCCCGCCAGATCGGCGCGCATGGCGTCGATGCTGCTGGTTTCGGTGTCGATCGCCACCGCGCGCGCGGCGAAGGCGCGCTCGATCCAGTGATCGAGCCGCTCGAGCGTCTGCACGCATTCGTAGGCCGAGCGGTCGACCGGCGGCATCTCCGGCAGGTCCTGCCGGTTGCCGCCGGGCGCGGCGGGGGCGCCGGCGGTCTGCTGTTTCGGCGGGTTCAGGTTGGTGGTCGGTGACGGGCTGCCGCCGCCCGCCTCGAGCCGCCGCAGCAGGCTGGTGAAGCCGTGTTGCGAGAGGAACGCTGCGAGCGGTTCCTTGGGCACCGTGTCGAGCGCGAAGTCCTCCAGCGGCATCGGCAGCGGGCAATCGTCCTTGAGCTGCACGAGGACGCGACTGAGCTCGGCCATTGCGCGGCCTTCGATCAGCCGCTCGCGCAGCTTGGACGGCTTCATGTCGGGCGCGGCGTCGAGCGCGGCGGCGAGCGAGCCGTAATCCCGGATCAGCTTGCTGGCGGTCTTGGGTCCAACACCGAAGATGCCCGGCACGTTGTCGACGCTGTCGCCCATCAGCGCGAGCACGTCGCCGACCTTCTCCGGCCCGACGCCGAACTTCTCGACCACTTCGGGAATGTCGATCCGCTGGTTCTTCATCGTGTCGAGCATGTCGATGCAGCCGCCTTCGCGCCCATCGTGCGGCTCGCCGCACTTTCCGACCAGCTGCATCAGGTCCTTGTCCGAGCTGACGATCGTCACGTCCCAGCCGCGCCGGGTGGCTTCCTTGGCATAGGAAGCGATCAGGTCGTCGGCTTCCAGCCCGTCCTCCTCGATGCACGACAGGCTGAACGCGCGGGTGGCGTCGCGAATCAGCGGGAACTGCGGCTTGAGGTCCTCGGGCGGCTCCGGCCGATTGGCCTTGTACTGGTCGTAGAGGTCGTTGCGGAAGCTGTGCGATCCCTTGTCGAGGATCACCGCGAGATGCGTCGGCCCATCGGCCTTGTGCAGGTCTTCGGCGAGCTTCCATAGCATCGTGGTGTAGCCATAGACCGCGCCGACCGGCGTCCCCTGCGGGTTGGTCAGCGGCGGCAGACGATGGTAGGCGCGGAAGATGTAGGCCGATCCGTCGACCAAGTAGAGATGCTGCTTTTCGGACATTTGCCGCCCTCCTAGCAGGGCGCGAAAGACAGGTCAGCCGCTTTCGTTTTCGGCCGACGCAATTGTGGCAGGCTGCCACAATTCGCTTGCGCCGCCACAATGCGGCCATTATTCCCCCGCTCCGGAACTCACCCTTCGGGGGCGGTTTCGCGCGCCGGAGGGGATTTCCAAGGGCGCGCTTTCCTACTCGCTGTTCAAGGACACACAACACATGCGCAAGATCGTTTTCGCTGCCGCTATCGCCGGTGCCGCCCTGTCGGTCGCCGCTTGCTCGAATAAGGCTGACGAAGCCGCTAGTGCATCGTCGGATTCGGCGATGGCCGACGCCAATGCCAACCCCGACGCCAGCGCCGCGGTGAGCGAAGCGCCGAGCGATGCCGCTGCCGCGACCGACGAGACTTCCGCGGCCGACGCGACCTCGACCGACGACGCCTCCTCGGCGGCGACTTCGGCCGACTGATCGCCGGAACGTCAGGCAACAAGAAAGGGCGCGGTCGCAATGGCCGCGCCCTTTTTGTATGTCAAAAAGGGTCCTTTAGGGAGCCGAAGCGGCGCCGTCGTGATCGTAGCTGGCGCTGGTCCAGACTTGGCCCGATTGGGCCGGCCATTGCGCCTGATAGCCGTCGTAGACCGCGCGGGCGATGGTGCCGATCTTCTCGAAGCGGTACTTGTGATTGTTGCCGCCGCCGGTGACGTAGATCGCCATGATGATGGTGTGGCCGTCGGGGCCGGTGACGACGCCGACGTCGCTCGAGGTATCGTACAGCGAACCGGTCTTATGCGCCACGTCCACGCCGTCCGGCATCTGCCCTGGAATCCGCTGCGGACCGGTCTTGCAGCGGCCCATCGCGCCGAGCAGCACATTGCGGCTCGACTTGCTGAGCCAGCGGCCGTCGTAAATCCCCTTGACCAGCGAAACCATCGCCAGCGGGGTGGCCGAATCGCGGTTATCAATATGGTGGGCCGGATCGATCGCGCCGTCTTCGCGGACAAGCGTATAGATGTCGCGGTTGAGGCTGAAATCGACGATGCCGGCGCGGTGGACCCAGTCGTCGACCGCCTGCGGGCCGCCGACCACGCGCAACAGCCCGTCGGCCGCCTGGTTGTTGCTGCGGGTGATGGCGAGCTCGATCAGCTCGCGCGCGCTCAGCCTGCGGCCTTCTCGCGTCGGGGTGATCATCATCGGGAACTTGTCGTCGAGACTCCACTTGCCGTGGTCGACGCCGTCGAGGAAAGTCGCGACGATGGCGATCTTGCTGGTGCTGGCCATCGGGAATCGCTGATTGCCGAGCACCGAAACTTGCTTGCCGGTGGTCAGGTCGATCGCCGCGATACCGATCCGCCCCCGTAAATCGTCGGCGGCCAGTTGCTCGATCTGCTTGTCGAGCGCGGTGTCGTACCTGGCGGTGAAGTCCCGCGGCGTGCTGTCGCTGCCGATGACCCTGTTGAACTCCGCGTCCAGCCCACCGTTGGTTGCGTGCGCCGGGACCACCGTCGCCAATGCGAGGATCATCGGAGCGACAAATTGGCCGAACCTGGAGAAAATCATAATGCCTGTTGCTACCCGCCCATTCCTTCCGAAGGGTTAACGCAAATACGTGGAATCCTGCAATATTCCGAGCGACGAAGCGAGCCCTACCGAGGGACGAGTCGAGCGACGGTTCCCACGTTTACCCCTGTGAAAGGTCATTTCGTCACGTTTGCCGTCGCGCCGCGGCGATTTGAGCGAGCGGAGAACCGGGCTCAGCGCGCGCCCAGGCTGCGCCGAACGTCCTGCACGAAGCTCGAGTGACGGATCATCTGAAACAGCGCCCTGGCCGCCAGCCGCCCGCGCCAGCGCATCGGGCGGCGCACCTGCAGGAACAGCACGACGCGCGCTTCATCGGTCTCGTTCCATACACGGTGCCGGTTGGTTTCGTCGAACACCAGCCATTCGCCCTCGCGCCAGCCGACAGGCCGCCCGGCGATTTCGATCCCCACGTTACCATTCGGCACGATCAGTCCGAGATGGCAGTTGTACCATGCCTTGGTCACCCCGCGATGTGGCGGAACCTGCGTCCCGGGCTCCATGATCGAGAAGAACGCCACCACCACCCCCGGCACTTGCCTGAGCAGGGCCATCGTCCTGGGGCAGCGGGCGCAATTCTCGTCCGAGCGAAAGCCGTAGCCTTCAAGGAAAAAGCTCTTCCACTTCTCGTCGGTGGCAATCCGCCGGTGATCGGGCGAGATGTCGCCAAACGCGGGGATCTTGTCGCGTTCGGCCAGCAGTGGAAGCAGCTCGTCTCTGATCGTCTGCCACTGGCGGCCGAGCTCGACCAGGCCCGGGAGTTCCGCGGCATCGACGAACGGATCGTCCCCGATCAGCGATTGCCTGGCCAGCCAGCCGTTGACCGGATCCCTGATCCGGCGTCCGAAACGAACGGCAATGCTCTGGCCCTTGTATTCCGCCGGCGGCAGGAAGCTCCGCCTCGGTGCTGGTCCGGTGGTCGCCATGTTCCCGTCAGCCTTGGTCCCTGCAGCGGCCCAATAACACAGGACTTGGACCGATTCTATTCGCCGAACAGCCCAATTCACTCTCCGAACGGGAAGGTATCCGGGACACCTTCATGCGGCTCGTGGGCCCGCAGCGGCTGGAGCGCGCGCGTTTCGTCGAACCAAACGTAGGCGTCGAACTGGCCGGGCAGGACCGCTTGGCTGTAGTGGCTCCAGCGCTCGGTCTCGGGACGGTAGATCACGCCGATGAAGCGCTCGAGCCGCGGCTCGGCCAAGCGTCGGCGGAGCACTTCGTGGCGGCCCGGCGTCAAGTCGAGCAGGAAGCGCGGCACGCCGCTGTCGTGGCACACGCGCTCGTAGGAATCACCGCGCGAGGGGAGCACGCGCTTGGTCTCGTGATCGCCGTCCCAGTCGGTCGCCGCGGTGACGGTGCCGGTGTGAGTGCCGAAGCCGACCAGCGCGGCGCGCTCGCCCCAGCGTTCGCGGACCAACTGGCCGATATTATGCTCGCCGCGCACCCGGCCCATTTCGGTCGCGCCGGCATCGCCGATATGGCTGTTGTGGGCCCAGACGATCGCTTTCGAATCCGGCTCGCGGTGTTCGAGCAGGTGCTCGAGCGTTTCGGCCATGTGGCTGTCGCGTAGGTTCCAGCTTTCCGCCCCGCCGTAGTACATGATGCGATAGTAGCGCTCGGCCGAGGCCACCAGGCGCGCATTCATCGCGGCACCGAACATTTCGCCGTCCTCGTTGAGCGCGCGCTGCAGCAGGTCGCGACATTCGGCGACCACTTGCTGTTCGCATTCGGCGTAGCCTTTGGTCAGTGCGGCGCGGCCATAGGTCGCCGGTTCGGCCTGCCACGGCGTCAGGCAGCCGTAGCGCTCGCGGGCGACGCGGGCGGCCTCGGGATCGTGCTCGTCGAGATAGGCCAAAACCGCCTCGATCGAACCCGACATGTTGTAGATGTCGAGCCCGTAGAACCCCGCCATCGCCTCGGCCGGCCGGCCGCGATTGAGCGCGTGGAGGTCGTGCATCAGCTGCACGATCACCGGGTTGCGCCACATCCACGTCGGGAAGCGCAGGAAGGGCCGCTGCGCGCCGGACCGGGGGTGCTGGTGGCGGATGTGCCGGTCAAGCACCGCGGCGTCCGGCCAGTCGGCCTCGGCGGCGACAATGGTGAAGCCGTGCTTTTCGACGAAGCGGCGGGTAATCGCCGCCCGCGCGGCGTAGAATTCGTGAGTGCCGTGGCTGCCTTCGCCGAGCAGCACCACCTTGCGGTCGGCGAAGCGATCGAACGCGGCGGCGAAAGCCTCGTCGTCGATCGCGGGCAGCGGCTCAGCCGCTTCGGCGACCACCTCCGGTAGCGACTTGGCGCGCGCCGGCTGGTGGTTGGCCGCGGCCCGGCTGCCGTCCTCGTAGCGACCGTGGGCGCCCACCAGCGGCACGAAGCGCACCCCGCCGAGATCCTGCTCGGTCCAGGTGTGCTCGCCCGTCCGCATCACGCACAGCAGCGACTGAATGTCCTCGCCGCCGACGGGGATGACCAGCCTGCCGCCGACCTTGAGCTGGCGCTTCAACGGCTCGGGCACGCGGTCGCCGCCGGCGGCCACGAGGATGGCGTCGAACGGCGCCTCGTCGGGCAGGCCCAGGCTGCCGTCGCCGCAGATGATCGAAACGTTATCGTAGCCGAGCGCGTCGATCCGCCGGGCCGCCGCTTGCGCCAGCGGCTCATGGCGCTCGATGGCGAACACCTCTCCGGCGATGCGCGACATCACCGCAGCGGCATAGCCCGAGCCGGCGCCGACCTCGAGCACCTTACCGCCCGGCGGTATCTCGGCCGCGTCGATCATCAGCGCGACGATATAGGGCTGACTGATCGTCTGCCCTTCGCCGATCGGCAGCGGGCCGTCCTCATAGGCGAACTCGCGCATCGATTCGGGTACGAACGCCTCGCGCGGGACGGCGCGGAAGGCGGTCAGGACGGAAGGCGAATCGACGCCTCGGCGGCGGATCTGCCGTTCGACCATCGCTTCGCGCAATTCTTGAACGTCGAGCACTGTAGCCATTGTCCGGCCTCCTCTCAGCAGACGCGCGAGCCGGCGGAGCACGGGGTCACGCCGCCGCGATCGTCTCCGCGATCCGTTGCGGCGCTTCCCAGGTCAGCTCCTTGGACAGCTCGGCAACGATCTTCTCGCGCAGGACTTTGTGGTAATGCTGCCGCATCTCGCCGAGCGTGCGCGGATCGGCGACGACGACCAGCTGCTCGATCTCGCCTGCCAGCGCCTTCTTGTTGAGCCATTCCGCAGCCGCCGCGCCGTGGGCGAGCGAGTTCAGGTTGGTGCTGCTGCCGCCGGTCCGCTGGTTGGCTTCGTCCTGGTGTCGCACGCCGGCACGATAATTGGTTTCCTCCAGCTCCGGTTCGGCGACCTTCTCCAGCTTCGGTTCGAAGATTGGGCCGGTGTTGCGCATCAACCTGAAATGCTCGCCATCGACCAGAGCGACATGGGCGTTGTGCGGGACTTTCATCGAATGCTCTCCTCCTGGCCGTTCAAGCGACCAACGGGCGATACCTCGGCAAGTGCCGAGGAATTTGCTCAAGAGACGCATTGGCGGGGCGGGCGGCGGCGACCATTCGCAATAGTCCGGAGCGTTGACCATACGAAAAGGGCCGGAGGATCGCTCCTCCGGCCCTTCTCGTGTGCCTGTCGGCGCGGCCTTCCTAGAAGCCCATGCCGCCGCCCATGCCGCCCATGTCGGGCATCGCCGGGGCCGGCTTGTCTTCCGGGATCTCGCTGACCGCCGCTTCGGTGGTGATCAGCAGGCCGGCGACCGAGGCCGCATCCTGCAGCGCGGTGCGCACGACCTTGGTCGGGTCGATCACGCCGGCCTTGACCAGGTCCTCGTACTCGTCGGTCTGGGCGTTGAAGCCCATCGACTCGTCCTTGCCGTCGATCAGCTTGCCGGCGACCACCGCGCCGTCATAACCGGCGTTCTCGGCGATCTGCCGCACCGGCGCCTGCAGCGCCTTGCGGACGATGTCGATCCCGCGGGTCTGGTCGTCGTTCTCGCCGGTCAGGCCGTCGAGCGCCTTGGTGGCATAGAGCAGAGCGACGCCGCCGCCCGGGACGATGCCTTCCTCGACCGCGGCGCGGGTCGCGTGAAGCGCGTCGTCGACGCGGTCCTTGCGCTCCTTGACCTCGACCTCGGACGCACCGCCGACCTTGATCACCGCCACGCCGCCAGCCAGCTTGGCCAGCCGCTCCTGCAGCTTCTCGCGGTCGTAATCGCTGGTGGTAGTCTCGATCTGAGCGCGGATCTGCTCAACACGGGCCTTGATGTCGGCCGCATCGCCGGCGCCGTCGACGATCGTGGTGTTGTCCTTGTCGATGGTGACGCGCTTGGCTTCGCCGAGCATGCCGACGGTGACGTTCTCGAGCTTGATGCCGAGGTCTTCGGAAATCATCTCGCCTTTGGTGAGGATCGAGATGTCCTGCAGCATCGCCTTGCGCCGGTCACCGAAGCCCGGGGCCTTGACCGCCGCGACCTTGAGGCCGCCGCGCAGCTTGTTGACCACCAGCGTGGCCAGCGCCTCGCCCTCGATGTCCTCGGCAATGATCAGCAGCGGGCGGCCGCTCTGCACCACCGCCTCGAGAATCGGCAGCATCGACTGGAGATTCGAGAGCTTCTTCTCGTGGATCAGGATATACGGGTTATCCAGCTCCACGGTCATCTTCTCGGGGTTGGTGACGAAGTACGGGCTGAGGTAGCCGCGGTCGAACTGCATGCCCTCGACTACGTCGAGCTCGAACTCGAGGCCCTTGGCTTCCTCGACGGTGATGACGCCTTCCTTGCCGACCTTGTCCATCGCCTCGGCGATCTTCTCGCCGACCTCGCGGTCGCCGTTGGCCGAGATGATCCCAACCTGGGCGATCTCGTTCGAGCCGGAGACGTCCTTGGAACGCTTGGCGATGTCCTCGACGACCTTGCCGACCGCGACGTCGATGCCGCGCTTCAGGTCCATCGGGTTGATCCCGGCGGCGACCGACTTCATGCCTTCGCGGACGATCGACTGGGCCAGCACCGTGGCGGTGGTGGTGCCGTCACCGGCAACGTCGTTGGTCTTCGAGGCCACTTCGCGCAACATCTGCGCGCCCATGTTCTCGAACTTGTCCTTGAGCTCGATTTCCTTGGCGACGGTGACGCCGTCCTTGGTGATCCGCGGCGCGCCGAAGCTCTTGTCGAGCACGACGTTGCGGCCCTTGGGGCCGAGGGTGACCTTCACCGCGTTGGCGAGCGTGTCCACGCCCTTGAGAATGCGCTCGCGCGCGTCGCGCGAGAATTTGACGTCCTTGGCAGCCATTTGGCGGACCTTTCGCTTATAAAGTTGACACAGTTGACAGGCTCATGGCGGAGAAGATCGGCTCAGCCGATCACGCCCATGATGTCGCTTTCCTTCATGATTAGCAGCTCTTCGCCGTCGAGGCGGACCTCGGTGCCGGACCACTTGCCGAACAGAATGCGGTCGCCGGCCTTGACATCGAGCGGGGTGACCTTGCCGTCTTCGGCCTTGGTGCCGGTGCCGACGGCGACGATCTCGCCCTCCTGCGGCTTTTCCTTGGCCGTATCGGGAATGATGATGCCGCCGGCCGTCTTCTCATCGGCCTCGATGCGGCGGACCAGCACGCGATCGTGCAGCGGACGGAATGCCATATGTTGGACCTCTCTTCGGTAGTTGAACCCCAATTGGCACTCTAGGGAGGAGAGTGCCAGCGGGCGCGCATATGTGGACGCCGCAAGTGGGCGTCAACTCCCGTTCAGAAAGTTTTTTTCGTCAAGTCGGTAGCAGCGCAAGACGAGCGCGGCACGCCCAGCGCTGGAGCAACAGCACGGCGACGACGAAGAGGCCCACGGCAAAGCCGAGCCACACTCCGGTGCCCTGCAGCGGCGTAAAGAAGCCGAGCGCGATAGCCGTGCCGAATCCCGGCACCCAATAGCCGAACAGCGCGATTCCCATCGGCACCCGCGTGTCCTGCAAACCGCGCAAGGCGCCGGCGGAGACCACCTGCGTGCCATCGAACAATTGGAACGCGGCCGCCACGATCATGTAGCGCATCGCATAGCCAACCAGCGCAGCATTTCGCGCCGCGTCGGGATCGACGTACAGGCGGATGATCGCGCGTGGGGCAAACAGCATCAGGCCCGCGGTCAGAGCCATGAAGCCGATGCCGAGCGCGAGCGCGGTCCAGCCGGCGCGGCCGATCGCCGCGGCGTCGCGCGCGCCGTAGAAGTAGCCGACGCGGATCGTCGCCGCCTGCCCGACACCGAACGGCACCTGAAAGGCCAAAGCGGCAAGTTGCATGGCGATGGTGTGTCCGGCCAGCTGTTCGGGCCCGAAGCGACCCATCAGGAACGCTGCGCCGCCAAACAGACCGGCCTCGGCGAGGATCGTCAGCGTCACCGGCGCGCCCTTGCGCAACAGCTCGGCGAAACGGCTCCATTCAGGCCGCCACCAGTTGCCGAACACATGGTAGCGCCGCAGCCGCCGATCGCTCGATATTGCCACGGCATAGGCAGCGACGGCGAATAGCGAGGTGAGCACGCTCGACAGCGGCGAGCCGAGCAGGCCGAGTGCAGGCGCGCCGAAGTGCCCGAACACGAACGCGTAATTGCCAAGCACCGCCACGCCGATCGCCAGCACGGTGATGGCGGTGGCGAAGATCGGCCGGCCGAGTGCGGCGACGAAGTTGCGCAGTACATTGGCGACCAGCATCGGCACCATGGTCCACTTGAGCACCGCCAGGAACGCTGCCGAGCGGGCGGCGACGGCGGGATCCTGCCCGGTGACGCGCATGATACCCCCGCCGAAATGCATCAGCTCGACCGCCGCGAGGCCGGAGAGCACCGCCAGCCACAGCCCCATCCGCACCGAGCGCCGCACTTCGCGCACCGCGTGGCGGCGGCGGCCCAGCTCCGCGGCGATCAGCGCCGCGACCATGCCGGACATGCCCGACAGCGACCAGGTGACGATGCCGACCAGCGAAACGGCAAGGCTCGAGGCGGCGAGCGCCTCCGGCCCGAGCCGGGCAACGAAGATCACGTCGACCGCATAGACGAGCATCTGCGCCAGGTTGGCGAGCACCAGCGGCCAGGCAAGCGCCAGAGTCGCGGCTATCTCGCCGCGCCAGCCTTCGCCGCGGTGCGGGGGCTCGAGGATCGGATCGGTGGTCACAACGCCGAAGCAAAGCCGGCCCGGATAGGCCCGAGGCCGCGGCGGCGGAAGCGGCATTTCCGACGGTGCGCGCTTTCGCTTCAG
The DNA here is from genome assembly GCA_963811255.1 of uncultured Alphaproteobacteria bacterium. Taxonomy (GTDB): domain Bacteria; phylum Pseudomonadota; class Alphaproteobacteria; order Sphingomonadales; family Sphingomonadaceae; genus Croceibacterium_B. Next base: position 452,257 of record CAWEQI010000001.1, read on the forward strand.
CTTGCGGCAAGCTTGCCACTCTCAAGGGGCAGCGATGTCCCGACTCCTCGTGCTCGCCGCGGCCTTGCCGCTCGCCCTCATGTCCACGCCCGCCGCCGCGCAGGAGGTGTTCGTCGGCGTTTACGACCACGGAGTGGACACGCCGTTCACGCTCTACACCGGCGAAAGCGGCGTGGATGTCGAGCTGGGCTATCGCTTCGGACGGCAGCAAGCGCTGAAAGCGATCGGCAAACCGGCGCCGTATGTTATCGCCTCGCTGAACACGCACGGCGACACCAGCTTCGCCGGCGCCGGGCTCAGCTGGAAGCTCGGCAAAGGGCCGGTCTATGTGCGACCGGGGATCGGCCTGGTCGTGAACAACGCCCCGCGCCTTCGCGTCGGCGCGAACGGGCTGCGCACCGACCTCGGAAGCCCGGTGCTGTTCGAACCGGAAATCGCGCTCGGCACGAAGCTGTCGGACAAGCTGGCGATCGAGGCGAGCTGGACCCACATCAGCAACGCGCGGCTGTTCAACCCGCACCAGAACCCCGGGATCGACATGATGGGCGTGCGGCTGGAGCTCGCCTTGAAATGATCGCCTCTTGCGGATTGCTGCGGGAGCGATAGGGAACGCGCCGGTTTCATCCATGAAGGACGCCATCGATGATTTCGCGTTTCGCCGCCGCCTCGCTTGCCTTCGCCCTCGCCGCTTGCGGATCCTCGAACCAACCGGCGGAGCAGGCGACCGATGTCGCCCCGTCCGAGACGGCGAGCGTCGCGCCCGAAGCGCCCGTGACCGAGGCGGCGCCCACTGAAGCGCCGTCGGCGGCGCCTTCCGCCACGCCGAGCCCGGTCCCCACGCCGACCCCGTCGGCCAAGCCGAGCAAAAGCACCGGCGGCATGGAAGCGGCCGCGACCGGCGCGGCCGCGGCTTCGCCGCAGGCGTTCAACCAGTGCGCCGCCTGCCACTCGACCACACCGGGCAAGACCATCATCGGCCCCTCGCTCGCGGGGGTCTATGGCCGCAAGGCAGGGACCCTGCCGGGCTTCCAGTACAGCCAGGCGATGAAGAATTCGGGGCTGACCTGGAATGCCGCCACGCTGGACCGCTATCTGGCCGATCCGAAAGCCGTCGTCCCCGGCACGCTGATGGGCTTCGCCGGGCTCAAGGACGAAGAGCAGCGCGAGGCGGTGATTCGCTACCTGAAGACGCTTTGAGCGCTGCCGATGGCTGAAACCGGCGCCTCGATCCTGCGGGACGGGGTGCTGCTGCTGGGCTTCGGCCTGGCGTTCGTGCTGCTGTTCCGCCGCTTAGGGCTCGGCGCGACGCTGGGCTGGCTGGTCGCCGGCGCGGTGGTCGGGCCGCATGTCCTCGGGCTCGCCGGCAACGCCGGCGACATGATCGGAGTCGCCCAGCTCGGCGTCACCCTGCTGCTGTTTATCGTCGGGCTCGAGCTCAGCCCGGCGCGGCTGTGGCGGCTGAGGAACGACATCTTGGGGCTCGGGCTGGCGCAAGTCGTTCTATGCGGGCTGGCGCTGTTCGGCGTGCTGCTGGCGCTGAGCGGGCTGAGTGCCGGGGCAGCGCTGGCGATCGGCCTTCCCCTGGCGCTGTCGTCGACCGCGCAGGTCCTGCCGATGCTGCAATCGGCCGGGCGGCTGAGGAGCCCGTTCGGCGAGCGGGCGTTCGCCATCCTGCTGTTCCAGGACCTGTCGATCATCCCGCTGCTGACGATCGTCGCCGCGCTCAGCCGCAATCCCGCCGACCAGGGCGGTCCGCCCGGCTGGCAGATGGCGCTGATGACCGTCGCCGCGATCGCCGGGCTGATCGTCGCCGGCCGTTTCCTGGTGCGGCCGCTGTTCCGCCTGATTTCGACGCTCGGCGAGCGCGAGATGTTCATCGTCGCCGGGCTGACGGTGGTGGTGGCCGCGGCGGCGCTGATGGACGCGCTCGGCCTGTCCACCGCGCTCGGCGCGTTCGTCGCCGGAGTGATGCTCGCCGATACTCCGTTCCGCCACGAGATCGAGGCCGACCTCGAGCCGTTCCGCTCGATCCTGCTCGGGCTGTTCTTCTTGTCCGTCGGCATGCTGCTCGACTTGCCGGTGATCGCCGCCAATCCGCTGTTCGTCATCGGCATGGCGCTGGCGCTGATCGCGGTGAAAACGGCGGTGATCGGCGGCCTCGGCCTCGCCTGCCGGATGCGCTGGCGGCAAGCGCTCGCGTTGGGCCTGCTCTTGAGCCAGGGCGGCGAGTTCGGCTTTGTGCTGTTCACCCGAGCGTCGCAGGCCCTGCTGATCACCCCCGGCGCGGCCAGCCTGTTCACCGCCATCGTCACGCTGTCGATGGCCACCACGCCGTTTCTGATGATGGCGACGTGGCGGATCCGCGAGGAGCCGGCGCGCGATGAAGAACGTGAGGGGCCGCGCGCCGACGGCGCCGCGGCGCTGGTGATCGGATACGGCCGCTTCGGGCAGACGGTGGCGCAGATGCTGCTCGCCGCGGACATTTCGGTGACGCTGATCGACACCGACACCGAGATGATCGACGTCGCCGGCGAGTTTGGCGCGCGGGTCTATTTCGGCGACGGGCGCCGGCTCGACCTGCTGCGCCAGGCCGGCGCGGCCGAGGCCGACGTGATCCTGTTCTGCATGGACGGCGACGATCCCACTGCCGATCTGTTGCGCGCGGTGCGCGAGGCGTTCCCCAAGGCGGCGCTGTTCGTGCGCGCTTACGACCGCCGCAGCCTGGTCGCCCTGCACGGCGCCGAGGTCGATTTCGCAATCCGCGAAGTGATGGAATCGGCGGTGCAGATGGCGCGCGCCGCACTGCAACACCTCGGCGACAGCGTCGAGGATATCGACGCCGCGGAGTCCTACTACCGCAGGAACGATAGGGAGCGGCTCGAGCGGCAAAAGGCGACCGGCGACATCCGCGCCGCACGCGAACAAACCATCACCGAGCGCCGTCGCGACTGGGCAGAGGCGGGCAGCGAGATCTAGATGGGAGAATGGCCCCGCCTCCCCTTCGTGCGAAGAGAAGAGGAGGCGGAGCCGTTCAGGCTCAGACCTTGACGCCGGGGGCCTGCGGCTGGGCAGGCGCGGCGGCGCTCGCCGTAACGGGCGCGGCCTCGGGCTCAGCGGCATCGCAGCTGCCGGCGCTGGTCTTGGTGACCTTCGGCTGCTGGCTCTTGCCGTCGGAGCTGTACTCGACCGTGCGGGTGCAGCCGTTCGCGTCGGTGGTCGACGAGACGTAGGTGAAATGCGTCCCGGCGGGCAAGTCGCCGACCAGCGTCACGCCCGGGGCTCCGGGGGCTCCCGCGCCCGCGTGCGCGGCGGCCTGCTCGAGCGCGTTCGCCTGCCGGATCAGCGCCTGCTGCTGGGCCTGCATCTCGGCGGCGATGCGATCGAACTGGGCGAACGGGTCGATGAACGCGACCGGCACCGGGTCGGCGGGCTGCACCATGACCTTCGGTGCGACCTTGCCGACGTATTCGATGTGCGCGACCGAGCCGTCGGGCAGGTTCACGTTCATGGTGTGGAGCTTGTCGGCGGCGAATGCGGCCGTGCCGGCAACCAGCAGCGCGGCTCCGCCGGCGAGGATGGCTGTACGCGTGAAGCGCATGGAACGTCCTCCTTGGTTGATTGTGACTCGCGGGCGAAAATCTATCCAACGAAGCTGAACCGCCGATGACGAAAAAAGGGCGGCGCCTTTCGGCACCGCCCTTTCGCTTGATCGGCTGAAGCCGAACGAGGTTACTTCAGCTCGACGGTGCCGCCGGCTTCCTCGATCTTCTTCTTGATCTCTTCGGCCTCGGCCTTGTTGACGCCTTCCTTGACCGCCTTGGGGGCGCTCTCGACCAGCGTCTTGGCTTCGGTCAGGCCCAGGCCGGTGATGGCGCGGACTTCCTTGATCACCTGGATCTTCTTGCCACCGTCGCCGGTGAGGATGACGTCGAATTCGTCCTTCTCCTCGGCGGCGGCTTCGCCACCGGCGCCGCCGGCAGCCGGGGCGGCGACGGCCACGGCGGCCGCGGCGGAAACGCCCCATTCCTCTTCCAGCGCCTTGGCAAGCTCGGCGGCTTCCATGACGGTCAGCTTCGACAGGTCTTCAACAAGCTTGGCGATATCGGCCATGATTTTCACTCCTGATTAGATGGACCCGGGGTCTGCCCGGGCGAATTCGCGTTGGGAAAAACCGCTTACGCCGCCTCTTTTGCACCATAGGCGCCGAAGACGCGGGCGAGCTTGGCCGCGGGCGCGTTGACCAGCTGGGCGACCTTGGTCGCCGGCGCGTTGATCAGGCCCACGATCGTGCCCCGCAGCTCGTCGAGGCTGGGCATCGCGGCGAGCGCCTTGATCCCCTCGGCGTCGAGCAGCTGGCTGCCCATCGACCCGCCGACGATTTCCAGTCGGTCGTTGGTCTTGGCGAAGTCCACCGCCGCCTTGGCGGCAGCGACCGGGTCCGCCGAATAGGCGAGCGCGGTCGGGCCGGTGAGGTAATCCTCGATGCCGGCATAGTCGGTGTCCTTCAGGGCGAGCCTGGCGAGGCGGTTCTTCGCCACCTTGTAGGCCGCACCGGCATCCCGCATCTTCGAGCGCAGCTCGGTGGACTGAGCCACCGACAGGCCGAGGTTGCGGGTGACGACCACCACGCCCGCCTCGTTGAAGACCGCGTTGAGCTGGGCGACCGCTTCGGTTTTCTGCGAACGATCCATGCCATACTCCTTCACTATGGCCGCGTTGCCCCAAGGCGGCGGCCGGCTGCGTTGCCGCACCGCCGAAGCGACACGGGCGAGTCCGCTGATGGGGAAGGAGCGCGCCGAAACGCATGAGGGCGACGCCGCGGCGCCGCCGGAAATCTCGTTTCCCCGTCTAGGCTGCAGATTAAGTCGGAAACCAACAGCAGCTGTCTCGGACGGATGACCGAAAAGCGCGAGGCCCGGCGGTCAGGGGCGGGCCTCTAGCGTTTTCGGTTGGCGAGTCAACTGATACGTGCCTCTCACGGTAGCCTGACCGCTTATTCCTCGTATCCCAGCAAGTCCCCCGGCTGGCAACCGAGCTCGCGGCAGATCGCCTCAAGGGTCGAGAAGCGGATCGCCCTGGCCTTGCCGGTCTTGAGGATCGACAGGTTGGCGAGGGTCAGCCCGACCCGTTCGGCGAGCTCGGTCAGGGTCATGCGCCGCTCGTGGAGCAAGTCGTCGAGCTTGACGGTGACCGGCATCAGACGGTCCCCTCCAGTTCGGCACGCATCTCCGCGCCCTTGCGGAACACGCGCGCGAGGATGAACAGGACCAGGATCAGCAACAGTCCTCCACCGCCGAAATTGATGTCGACGGAGAGGTTCTGCGACAGCCCGGGCGCGATTTTCTGAACCCAGACGGCGAGCGCCGCAACGGCGACCGAAGCGGCTTCACCGATCAGCGTGACCCAGGCCATCCGCGCGAGCCGATCTGCGTTCGACGGCACGAAGGGGTCGCCTTCGCTCACGCTGAGCACGATCCGGCGCAGCAGGAGCAATAGATAGATTGCCAAGCCGACAACCGCAGCAGCGGCCGATAGCAGGAGGACCAGGGCGAGGATCAGTTCGCCGTTGGCGGGCTGGCCTTGCGCCGCCAGTTGGGCGAAGACCTGCCCCTGGAAAATCGCAACCCCGGCGGCGGCGATCACCAGGGCCGCGCAGGCAATGCCCAGCACGACGATGAAAAACATCAGCACGACGCGGGCGAATGCCAGCAGCGGATCGTTGACGATACGTTTCATCACAGTCTCTCCTTCGGATCAGACGGGCTGGCTCAGGCCACGGTCGGAACGATCATGACCGACACGGCACCGGAAGGTGGTACGGGGATGATCGCCAGCAGCCCGGCTAAAGTCAGCAGGATGGCGGCGATGGCTGCGGCAGCGTGTTGCAGGATTCGGGACATTTCTCGATCTCCGATATGAACTATATCGAAACTCGATAATTGAGCATCGGCTTATTGTCAATCGATAATATCGAAAAACGATATTTTCTCGATATCGATATCGAGCGAGGTGGCGGCCTGCGAAAGCGTGCGTGCTTACGAGTGTTGACCGGAGGTATGCCGCCACCTATATGCGCCCCCAGCCGGATGCTTCGAGCAAGGCGCGCCTGACGCGGGGGTGCGCCGCAGGATGGAAGCCCGGCCTCCCGTGAGACCTGATCAAGGCTGCAGTCCGGTCACCCAAGAGGTGCGCCCAAGCTGCGGCCTTTCCGCGTCTCGCGGTTGCTCCCGCCCGAGCGACATTCTCGCCGGCGTGCATCAGCCGGCCCAATTTGACGAGGCGAACCTCTTCCATGGCGAACAAGACGAAGGCACCGGTGGCCCCCCAGAACAGGGTTGGCGCCAGCAAGAAGAAACGCATCCGCAAGATCTTCGGCGACATCCACGAAGTGGTGCAGATGCCGAACCTGATCGAGGTCCAGCGCGAGAGCTACGAGCAGTTCCTGCGGTCGGACAAGTCGATCGGCTATGTTTCGGGCCTCGAGAAGACCCTGCGCAGCGTGTTCCCGATCCGGGACTTCGCCGGCACCGCCGAGCTCGACTTCGTCCACTACGAGCTCGAGGATCCCAAGTACGACACCGTCGAGTGCCGCCAGCGCGGGATCACCTTCGCCGCGCCGATGAAGGTCACGCTGCGGCTGATCGTGTTCGAGGTCGACACCGAGACCGAGACCCGCTCCGTGCTCGATATCAAGGAGCAGGACGTCTACATGGGCGACATGCCGCTCATGACCGAGAACGGCACCTTCATCATCAACGGTACCGAGCGCGTCATCGTCAGCCAGATGCACCGTTCGCCGGGCGTGCTGTTCGATCACGACCGCGGCAAGACACACTCCTCGGGCAAGTTCCTGTTCGCCGCCCGCGTGATCCCCTACCGTGGCAGCTGGCTCGATTTCGAGTTCGATGCCAAGGACATCGTCAACGTCCGCATCGACCGCAAGCGCAAGCTGCCGGTCACCTCGCTGCTCTACGCTCTCGGCCTCGATAGCGAGCAGATCCTCGACTACTTCTACGACACGGTCACTTGGAAGCGGGCCAAGGACGGCTGGCAAATTCCGTTCGTCGCCGAACAATGGCGCGGGACCAAGCCGACTTTCGCGCTGGTCGACGCCAAGACCGGCGAGGAAGTTTTCCCCGCCGGCCAGAAAGTCTCCCCGCGCGCGGCCAACAAGGCCGAGAAGGACGGGCTCAAGAGTCTGCTGATCCCGACCGAGGAGATCTTCGGGCGCTATTCGGCCAGGGACCTGATCGACGAAAAGACCGGCCGCATCTGGATCGAGGCCGGCGACGAAGTCTCGCTGGAGAACCTCGAGAAGCTCGACGCCGCCGGCATCGACCAGCTCGAGCTGCTCGACATCGACCACGTCAACACCGGTCCGTGGATCCGCAACACGATGGCCGCCGACAAGGCCGAGAACCGCGAGGAAGGCCTCGAGGCGATCTACAAGGTGATGCGCCCGGGCGAGCCGCCGACCAAGGAAACCGCCGAAGCGCTGTTCGAAGGCCTGTTCTTCGACCCCGAGCGCTACGACCTGTCGGCGGTCGGCCGCGTCAAGCTCAACATGCGCCTCGGCCTCGATGCCGAAGACACCGTGACCACGCTGCGCAAGGAAGACATCCTCGCGGTGGTCAAGGAGCTGGTCGACCTGAAAGACGGCAAGGGCGAGGTCGACGACATCGACAACCTCGGCAACCGCCGCGTGCGTTCGGTCGGCGAACTGCTCGAGAACCAGTACCGCATCGGCCTGCTGCGTATGGAGCGCGCGGTCAAGGAGCGGATGAGCAGCGTCGACGTCTCGACGGTGATGCCCAACGACCTGATCAACGCCAAGCCGGCGGTGGCCGCGGTGCGCGAGTTCTTCGGCTCGTCGCAGCTGAGCCAGTTCATGGACCAGACAAACCCGCTGTCGGAAGTCACCCACAAGCGCCGCGTTTCGGCGCTCGGTCCGGGCGGCCTCACCCGCGAGCGGGCCGGTTTCGAGGTGCGCGACGTGCACCCGACGCATTACGGCCGTATCTGCCCGATCGAGACCCCGGAAGGGCCCAACATTGGCCTGATCAACTCGCTCTCCACCTTCGCCCGGGTCAACAAGTATGGCTTCATCGAGACGCCGTACCGCACGGTGAAGGACAGCAAGGTCGAGCCGGAGGTGACCTACCTCTCGGCTATGGAAGAACAGAGGCACACCGTCGCCCAGGCCTCGGCCGATACCGACAAGAGCGGCAAGTTCATCGAGGATCTCGTCTCGGCTCGCCAGAACGGCGAATTCGTGCTCGCCCCGCGCGATCAGGTCACGCTGATGGACGTGTCCCCCAAGCAGCTGGTTTCGGTCGCCGCGTCGCTGATCCCGTTCCTCGAGAACGACGACGCCAACCGCGCGCTGATGGGCTCGAACATGCAGCGCCAGGCGGTGCCGCTGGTCAAGGCCGAGGCGCCGTTCGTCGGCACCGGGATGGAAGAGACCGTGGCGCGCGATTCGGGCGCCGCGATCGCCGCGACCCGTTCGGGCGTGGTCGACCAGGTCGACGCCACCCGCATCGTGATCCGCGCCTCGGGCGAGGTCGATGCCGGCAACCCCGGCGTGGACATCTACAACCTGCAGAAGTTCCAGCGCTCGAACCAGAACACCTGCATCAACCAGCGCCCGCTGGTGAAGGTCGGCGACCTGGTCGAGGCCGGCGACATCATCGCCGACGGCCCCTCGACCGAGCTCGGCGAGCTGGCACTGGGGCGCAACACCCTCGTCGCGTTCATGCCGTGGAACGGCTACAACTACGAGGATTCGATCCTGATCTCCGAGCGCATCGTCAAGGACGACGTGTTCACTTCGATCCACATCGAGGAGTTCGAGGTCATGGCCCGCGACACCAAGCTCGGGCCGGAGGACATCACCCGCGACATCCCCAACGTCGGCGAGGAGGCCCTGCGCAACCTCGACGAAGCGGGCATCGTCTATATCGGTGCCGAGGTCCACGCGGGCGACATCCTGGTCGGCAAGATCACGCCCAAGGGCGAAAGCCCGATGACCCCGGAGGAAAAGCTCCTGCGGGCGATCTTCGGCGAAAAGGCCAGCGACGTGCGCGACACCTCGCTCCGGCTGCCGCCGGGCGTTTCCGGCACGATCGTCGAGGTCAGGGTGTTCAACCGCCACGGCATCGAGATCGACGACCGCACCCGGGCGATCCAGAACGAGGAAATCGAACACCTCAAGAAGGATTCCGAAGACGAGCGGGCGATCCTCAACCGCGCGACCTACAACCGGCTGCGCGAAATGCTCGTCGGCCAGACCGCTTCGGCAGCGCCGAAAGGCGTCAAGAAGGGCGTCAAGATCGACGAGGACGTGCTCGAGAGCGTCGACCGCTACGAATGGTTCAAGTTCGCCGTGGCCGACGACAAGATGCAGGCCCAGCTCGAAGCGGTGAAGGCCCAGTACGATGAGGCGATCAAGGCGATCGAGGACAAGTTCGAGGACCGCAAGGAGAAGCTCGAACGCGGCGACGAGCTCGCCCCCGGCGTGCTCAAGATGGTCAAGGTGTTCGTCGCGGTGAAGCGCAAGCTGCAGACCGGCGACAAGATGGCCGGCCGCCACGGCAACAAGGGCATCATCAGCCGCGTGCTGCCGGTCGAGGACATGCCGTTCATGGAAGACGGCACCGCGGTCGACATGGTGCTCAACCCGCTCGGCGTGCCGAGCCGGATGAACGTCGGGCAGATCTTCGAGACCCACCTCGGCCTCGCCGCGCGCGGCCTCGGCCAGCAGATCCAGGCGGCGCTCGATGACTGGCGGGCCAAGAACCCCGATCCGGCGGCCGGCAAGCCGCCGGCGGCGATCGTCGACAAGCTCAAGGACATCTACGGCGAGCAGTATTACGACGACCTCGAGAGCCGTTCGACGCAGGAAGTCGTCGAGCTGGCCGGCAACCTGACCAGCGGTGTTCCCATGGGCACGCCGGTGTTCGACGGCGCCAAGGAATCCGACGTGACCGCGATGCTCGAGAAGGCCGGCCTGCCGACCTCCGGTCAGGTGACGCTGTTCGACGGCCGCACCGGCGATGCGTTCGACCGCAAGGTGACCGTGGGCTACATGTACATGCTCAAGCTGCACCACCTCGTGGACGACAAGATCCACGCCCGCTCGATCGGCCCGTACTCGCTGGTCACCCAGCAGCCGCTGGGCGGCAAGGCGCAGTTCGGCGGCCAGCGGTTCGGCGAAATGGAGGTCTGGGCGCTGCAAGCCTATGGCGCCGCCTACACGCTGCAGGAAATGCTCACCGTCAAGTCCGACGACGTCGTCGGCCGGACCAAGGTCTACGAGGCGATCGTCAAGGGCGACGACACCTTCGAGGCCGGCATCCCGGAGAGCTTCAACGTGCTGGTCAAGGAAATGCGCAGCCTCGGCCTCAACGTCGAGCTGAAGTCGCTCGCCGACGAGGACGGCGAAGAGGACGAGTGGCCGCAGGCGGCGGAATAACGGGAGCTGCGGTGTCGGCCGCCCTCCCATCCGCCCCCAACAGAATTCACCCGTAAGGGACACGAGACATGAACGAACTGACCAAATTCACCAACCAGCTCGCCAAGCCGGAAACCTTCGACGAGATCCAGATCGGCATCGCGTCGCCCGAGCGCATCCGCAGCTGGTCGTTCGGCGAGATCAAGAAGCCGGAGACGATCAACTACCGCACCTTCAAGCCGGAGCGCGACGGGCTGTTCTGCGCGCGCATCTTCGGCCCGGTGAAGGACTACGAGTGCCTGTGCGGCAAGTACAAGCGCATGAAGTACAAGGGCGTGGTGTGCGAGAAGTGCGGCGTGGAGGTGACCGTGACCAAGGTCCGCCGCGAACGCATGGGCCACATCGAGCTCGCCGCTCCGGTGGCGCACATCTGGTTCCTGAAGTCACTGCCGAGCCGCATCGGCCTGCTGCTGGACATGCAGCTCAAGCAGCTCGAGCGCGTGCTTTATTTCGAGAGCTACATCGTCACCGAGCCCGGCCTGACCCCGCTCGAGAAGTTCCAGCTCCTGACCGAGGACGAACTGCTCGACGCGCAGGACGAATACGGCGAGGACGCGTTCACCGCCGGCATCGGCGCCGAGGCGGTCAAGCTGATGCTGATGGACCTCGATCTCGAGTCCGAAAAAGAGCAGCTGATGGAAGAGCTCGCGACGACCAAGTCCGCGCTCAAGCCGAAGAAGATCATCAAGCGCCTCAAGGTCGTCGAAAGCTTCATCGAATCCGGCAACAAGCCGGAGTGGATGATCCTCGACGTGATCCCGGTCATTCCGCCCGAGCTGCGCCCGCTGGTGCCGCTCGACGGCGGCCGCTTCGCCACCTCTGACCTCAACGACCTCTACCGCCGGGTGATCAACCGCAACAATCGCCTCAAGCGGCTGATGGAGCTGCGCGCGCCGGACATCATCGTCCGCAACGAAAAGCGCATGCTGCAGGAAGCGGTCGATGCGCTGTTCGACAACGGCCGCCGCGGCCGGGTGATCACCGGCGCCAACAAGCGTCCGCTGAAGTCGCTCAGCGACATGCTCAAGGGCAAGCAGGGCCGCTTCCGGCAGAACCTGCTCGGCAAGCGGGTCGACTATTCGGGCCGCTCGGTGATCGTCACCGGGCCGGAGCTGAAGCTGCACCAGTGCGGCCTGCCCAAGAAGATGGCGCTCGAGCTGTTCAAGCCGTTCATCTACGCCCGGCTCGACGCCAAGGGCCTCAGCATGACGCTCAAGCAGGCCAAGAAGTGGGTCGAGAAGGAGCGCAAGGAAGTCTGGGACATCCTCGACGAGGTGATCCGCGAGCATCCGGTGCTGCTCAACCGCGCGCCGACGCTCCACCGCCTGGGCATCCAGGCGTTCGAGCCGGTGCTGATCGAGGGCAAGGCGATCCAGCTCCACCCGCTGGTCTGCGCCGCGTTCAACGCCGATTTCGACGGCGACCAGATGGCCGTGCACGTGCCGCTGAGCCTCGAGGCCCAGCTGGAAGCGCGCGTGCTGATGATGAGCACCAACAACATCCTCTCGCCGGCCAACGGCAAGCCGATCATCGTGCCCTCGCAGGACATGGTGCTGGGGCTCTATTACCTGTCTATGGACCGCGAGGGCGAGCCGGGCGAAGGCAAGATCCTCGCCGACATCGACGAGGTCCACCAAGCGCTCCACGTCGGCGCGGTGACGCTGCACTCGAAGATCACCACTCGCGTGCCGCAGACCGACGAGCAGGGCAACGAGTACATGAAGCCGAGTCGAGACGACCCCGGGCCGGATGCTGATCGGCGAATGCCTGCCGAAGAGCCACACGGTGCCGTTCGAGGTGGTCAACCGTCTGCTGACCAAGAAGGAGATCGGCGAGGTCATCGACCAGGTCTATCGCTTCACCGGGCAGAAGGACACGGTGCTGTTCGCCGACGCGATCATGGCGCTGGGATTCCGCCAGGCGTGCAAGGCGGGGATCAGCTTCGGCAAGGACGACATGATCATCCCCGACACCAAGGTCGAGCTGGTCGAGCAGACCAAGGCCCTGGTGGCCGACTACGAGCAGCAGTACCAGGACGGGTTCATCACCCAGCAGGAAAAGTACAACAAGGTGATCGACGCCTGGAGTCGCTGCGGCGACCAGGTGGCGAGCGCCATGATGGACGAAATCCGCGCCACCCCGAAAGACGAGAACGGGCGCGAGGCGCCGGTCAACTCGATCTACATGATGAGCCATTCGGGCGCCCGCGGCTCGCCGGCGCAGATGAAGCAGCTCGCCGGCATGCGCGGGCTGATGGCCAAGCCTTCGGGCGAGATCATCGAAACTCCGATCATCTCAAACTTCAAGGAAGGCCTGACCGTCCTCGAGTACTTCAACTCGACCCACGGCGCCCGCAAGGGCCTGGCCGACACCGCGCTCAAGACGGCGAACTCGGGGTACCTGACCCGCCGTCTGGTCGACGTGTCGCAGGACTGCGTGATCGTTGAGGAGGACTGCAAGACCGACAACGCGCTGGAGATGCGCGCCATTATCCAGGGCGGCTCGGTCATCGCCAGCCTCGGCGAGCGCATCCTCGGCCGCACCACGGCTGCCGACATCGTCAACGCGGCGACCGGCGAGGTCATCGTCAAGGCGGGCACGCTGCTCGACGAGACCATGGTCAAGGCGATCGAGGACGCCGAGGTGCAGCAGGCGAAAATCCGCTCACCGCTGGTGTGCGAGGCCGAGCAGGGCGTGTGCGCCAAGTGCTACGGGCGCGATCTCGCCCGCGGCACGCCGGTCAACATCGGCGAGGCGGTCGGGGTGATCGCCGCGCAGTCGATCGGCGAGCCGGGCACCCAGCTGACCATGCGCACGTTCCACATCGGCGGTGCGGCGCAGGTCAACGAGACCAGCCACCTCGAAGCGATCAGCGACGGCAAGGTCGTTTACCGCGACATGCCGACGATCACCGACAAGCGCGGCCGCCGGCTGTCGCTCGCCCGCAACGGCGAGATGGTCATCGTCGATGCCGAGGGCCGCGAGCGGGCGATCCATCGCGTGCCCTACGGTACCGTGCTGATGTTCAAGGATGGCGAGAAGGTCAAGGAAGGCCAGCGCCTGGCCGAGTGGGACCCGTTCACGCTGCCGATCATCACCGAAACTTCGGGCGTGGTCCGTTATCAGGACCTCGCCGAAGGCAAGACGATGGAAGAGCGCGTCGACGAAGCCACCGGCATCGCCCAGCGCGTGGTGACCGAATACCGCGCCACCGGCCGCTCGAAGAAGGAGGACCTGCGCCCTCGCCTCACCCTGCTGGGCGAGGAATCGGGGGGCAAGAAGGGCGAGGAAACCGAGGCGGCACGCTATATGCTCGCTCCGGGCACCGCGCTTTCGGTCGAGGACGGCCAGCACGTCGAAGCCGGCGACATTCTCGCCCGCGCCAGCCGCGAGGCGGCCAAGACCCGCGACATCACCGGCGGTCTGCCGCGGGTGGCGGAGCTGTTCGAGGCGCGCAAGCCGAAGGACAACGCGATCATCGCCAAGATCAGCGGACGGGTGGAGTTCGTCCGCGACTACAAGGCCAAGCGCAAGATCGCGATCGTGCCGGAAGAAGGCGATCCGGTCGAGTATCTGATCCCCAAGACCAAGATCATCGACGTCCAGGAAGGCGACCACGTCAAGAAGGGCGACACGCTGATCTCGGGCTCGCCCGATCCGCACGACATCCTCGAGGTGCTCGGGATCGAAGCGCTCGCCGAGTACTTGGTGAACGAGATCCAGGAAGTTTACCGGTTGCAGGGCGTGAAGATCAACGACAAGCATATCGAGGTGATCGTTCGCCAGATGCTGCAGAAGGTCGAGATCACCGACGGCGGCGACACCACGCTGCTGCCGGGCGAACAGCTCGACCGCACCGAGATGGACGAGGTCAATGCCAAGCTGCCCAAGGGCAAGAAGCCGGCCGAAGGTACCCCGGTGCTGCTCGGCATCACCAAGGCTTCGCTGCAGACCCGCTCGTTCATCTCGGCGGCCAGCTTCCAGGAAACCACCCGCGTGCTCACCCAGGCGGCGGTCGAAGGGAAGAAGGACACGCTGATCGGCCTCAAGGAGAACGTGATCGTCGGCCGCCTGATCCCCGCCGGCACCGGCGCGGGCATGAACCGGCTCAGGCTCACCGCCACCAACCGCGATGCCGCGCTGCGTGCCTCGTGGAAGAAGGCGCAGGAAGCGCTCATCGCCGCCAACTCGGCGGCCGAGGAGCGCGCCGCCGAGCTCGAGCGCGATCCGGCCGACGACATCGGCAACGATCCGCTCGGCGATGTCGAAGGTCCGGCGCACGGCACCGACGCCGACGCCGGCGAATACCTGCAGGACAGCGACGAGACGCTCGAGGATCAGCCGGAGGGCGTCGAAATCGAAGCGGGCGACCTCGAACAGGAGTGAGCGCAGCGCTTCACCGCCACGAACAACCCCGCCGGCGCGAGCCGGCGGGGTTTTTCTTTGCCGCGTGAAACCCGCCTTGAGCGCGGCCCGGCCGCTTCCCAACTGAGCCATGTCATTCTCCGACGGAGCACCCGATGACAGACACCGCCGTCCTGTTCCAGCCGTTCGCCTCGCCCAGGCTTTCCTTGCCCAACCGCATCGTCATGGCGCCGATGACGCGCAACATGTCGCCGCAGGGCGTGCCGGGGCGCCCCAACGCCAAGTACTACGCGCGGCGCGCCCAGGGCGGCGTCGGGCTGATCCTGTCGGAAGGGACGGTGGTGCGCCGCCCCGCCTCTCGTAATCTGCCGAACATTCCGCTGTTTCACAGTGAGGAACCGCTCGGCGGTTGGCAGCAGGTGATCGACGCCGTGCACGCCGCCGGCGGCAAGATGGGTCCGCAAATCTGGCACACCGGCGCGGTCCCCTCCAGCGACGAGAGCTTCGAACGCGGGCCGCTCGACAGCCCCTCGGGCCTCAACGGCCCCGACAAGGCAGCCGGCGAGCCGATGACCGAGGAGGCGATCGCCGACACCGTCGCCGCGTTCGCGCAAGCGGCCGCCGATGCGAAGGCGCTCGGCTTCGACACGCTCGAGATTCACGGCGCTCACGGCTACCTCATCGATCAGTTCTTCTGGCCGGGCACCAACCGGCGCACCGACAAGTGGGGCGGCGCGACCATCGCCGAACGCTCGCGCTTCGCCGCCGAAGTGATTGCGCAGATGCGCGCGGCGGTCGGTCCGGAGTTTCCGATCCTCCTGCGCGTCAGCCAATGGAAGCAGCAGCATTACGAGGCGCGGCTCGCGAGCACGCCGCGGGAGCTGGAGCAGTGGCTGCAGCCGCTGGTCGACTCCGGAGTCGACATCCTGCACTGCTCGCAGCGGCGCTTCTGGGAGCCCGAGTTCCCCGAGATCGACGGCGAAACGGGCCTGAACTTCGCCGGCTGGGCTAAGAAAGTCACCGGCGTGCCGACGATCAGCGTCGGCTCGGTGGGCCTGTCGAACGACTTCTTCAGCGCCTTCAGCGGGCAAGCGTCCGAACGCTCGAGCCTCGACGGGCTGGTCGAGCGGATGGAACGCGACGAATTCGACCTGATCGCGGTCGGCCGCGCGCTGCTGTCGGACCCAAACTGGGTCGCCAAGGTCCGCGAGGGCCGCAACGACGAACTGCGCGACTTCGACCCGGCGGCGCTGAAGGAACTCGCCTGACGCGCGGCTCTCGCCAGGGCGCGCGGGCTCGGCTAGGGCGCGCGTCATGACCGTCGTCACCCGCTTCGCCCCCTCGCCGACCGGACGGCTGCATGTCGGCAATCTCCGCACGGCTCTGCACAACTGGCTGCTGGCGAAGAAGCATGGCGGGCGGTTCCTGTTGCGGATCGACGACACCGATGCCGAGCGCAGCCGCGAGGACTTCGTCGCGGCGATCCGCGCCGATCTGGCGTGGCTCGGGCTCTCTCCCGATGGTGAGGAACGACAGTCGGCGCGGCTCGACCGCTACCGGGCGGCGATCGAACGGCTGCGGAGCGAGGGCCGGGTCTATCCGTGCTACGAAAGCGCGCAGGAGCTGGAACTCAAGCGCAAGGTCCTGCTCGGGCGCGGGCTGCCGCCGCTCTACGACCGCGCCGCGCTCAAGCTGAGCGAGGCGCAGCGCGCGGCGAAGGAAGCCGAAGGCATCGCCCCGCACTGGCGCTTCAAGCTCGACCATGACGAGCCGATCGCCTGGACCGACGGCGTTCGCGGCTATCAGCATTTCGATCCCGCGCAGCTCTCCGACCCGGTGATCCGCCGCGCCGACGGGTCCTGGCTGTACATGCTGCCAAGCGCGGTCGATGACATTGAGATGGGCGTCACCGACGTGCTGCGCGGCGAGGATCACGTCTCCAACACGGCGCTGCAAATCCAGATGTTCACCGCGCTCGGCGCAAAGCCGCCGCGCTTTGCTCATGAGGCGCTGCTGGTCGGCAGCGAGGGCAAATTGTCGAAGCGGCTCGGCTCGCTCGGCTGCGACGCGTTCCGCGAGCGCGGGATCGAACCCGAGGCGCTGGTGGCGCTGCTGGCGCGGCTCGGCACCTCGCTTCCCGTCGAACCGATCGCCGATTGCGCCGGGCTGGTCGAAACCTTCGATCTCGCGACGTTCGGCCGTGCGCCGGCCCGCTTCGACGATGCCGAGCTGGAAAGGTTGAACGCGGCCATCGTTCACCAGATGAACTATTCCGAGGTGAAGGATCGACTGCCCGAAGGCATGAACGAGGAAGCCTGGCTGGCGATCCGCCCGAACCTGGCGCACGTCGGCGAGACGGCCGAGTGGTGGCAGGTGGTAAAGGGTCCGGTGGAGACGCCGGACCTGCCGCCGGAAGATCGCGCCTACGCCGCGGAAGCGGCGCGCACGCTGAGCTGGTCGGACGATCCCTGGCACTCGCTCACCGATGCCCTCAAGGCGAGCACCGGACGCAAGGGCAAGGCGCTGTTCCATCCGCTGCGGCTGGCGCTGACTGGACGCGGCTCCGGTCCCGAAATGAAGGCGCTGCTGCCGCTAATTGGAGAAGCCGAGGCACGCGCGCGGCTGACGAGAGCATCGCGACCGCGATCTACGCAGGACAGACGCTAGTTTGGCGGGCCTGCAGCTCTTCGCGAACCGTCAGAATTTGCTTTCCTACTCGCGTGTGTTCCTGGTATGTTCTGATGGTGCCTCACCATCAGCACTTCATCGAGCCATTGTCGGCTGCCGGCTTGCAGCCGGAGAACGACACGGCCGCGGCGGCGGCACCCGGGAAAGTGTCACCCGTCAGCCTCTCATGCAACTCATTGCATTCACAACAAAATAGGATGGCTGGCCCGGGTGACACATGGCGAAAGTGTCACCCAAAATCGAGCGCTGGCTGCTCAATACCCCTCCAGCTCGTCGCCGCTGAGGGTGACGACATGCAGCAGGTTGGTCGCCCCGGTGACGCCGAACGGCACCCCGGCGATCATGATCAGGCGCGATCCGGCCTCGCCGAAGCCATGGCGCAGCGCCATGCGCTTGCCCTTGGCGACCATCTCCTCGAAGCTGCCGATGTCTCGCGTCGCCACCGGCTGCGCGCCCCACAGCAAGGCCACGCGCCGCGCGGTCCGCACCGAGGGCGTGAGCACCAGCAGCGGCGTCTTCGGGCGTTCGCGGGCGACCCGCCGAGCGGTCGAGCCCGAATCGGTGAACACCACTACGGTCTTGATCGGCAGATTCTCGGCGACCGTCATGCACGCGTGGCTGATCGCGTCGGCGGTGGTCCGGTCGGGCACCGTCTCATGGAAGTGGACGCGCGCGCCGTAACTCTCGTCGTTTTCGACCCGCTCGGCGATGCGGTCCATCATCGCGACCGCTTCCTCGGGCCACATGCCGGCGGCGGTCTCGGCCGAGAGCATCACCGCGTCGGCCCCATCGTACACCGCGTTGGCGACGTCGGACACCTCGGCACGGGTCGGCGCTGGGCTTTCGATCATCGATTCGAGCATCTGCGTGGCGACGATCACCGGCTTGCCGAGGCTGCGCGCGGCGTAGACGATGCGTTTCTGCAGCGGCGGCACTTCCTCGGGATTGAGCTCGACCCCAAGATCGCCGCGGGCCACCATCACCCCGTCGGCCAACTCGAGGATTTCGTCGAGCCGTTGCACCGCCTGGGGTTTCTCGATCTTGGCGCACAGCGAGCCCTTCCCGCCCATCAGCTTGCGCGCGTCGGCAATGTCGTCGGGCCGCTGGACGAACGACAGCCCGATCCAGTCGGCGTCGTGCTCGAGCGCGAAGGCGAGGTCGCGACGGTCCTTGTCGGTCAGCGCCGGGATCGGCACTTCGACATCGGGCACGTTGACGCCCTTGCGGTCGGAGATGACTCCGCCGACTTCGGCGGTGGTGACGATCGCGTCGGGCCCGGCGTCGGTTATCCGCAAGCGGATCTTGCCGTCGTTGACCAGGATTCTGTGGCCGGTCTCGAGCAGGCCGAACAACTCGGGATGCGGCAGGAACACGCGAGTGGCATCGCCCGGCGCTGCGTTGCGGTCGAGCGTGAAAGTGGCGCCGTGCGCAATGCGCGCCTCGCCGCCCGCGAAGGTGCCGACGCGCAGCTTCGGCCCCTGCAGGTCGCACAGCACGGCGATCGGGCGGCCCAACTCCTTTTCCAGCGCGCGGATCGCGGCGATCGCCTGGGCGTGGTCGTCGTGCTCGCCGTGGCTCATGTTGAGGCGGAACGCGTCGACCCCGGCGCGCACCAGCCGGCGGAGCATGTCGGGGTCCTTGCTCGCGGGGCCGATCGTGGCGAGAATCTTGACCTTGCGGCCGCGCGGACCAAGCTTGAGCGCTTCGCGTTTTGCCATCGGCGACGGCCTATGCCAGAGCCGCGCGACAACACAAGGACACTTGCATTATGACCGCCACCGCCGACCCGCTCGACGCGATCCCCGACCCGGTCGCCGCCGCCGCGTTCCGCCGCCTGGTGCGCCATTTGCGCCACCGCCACGACGCCGAGAACATCGACCTGATGGGCCTCGCGGGGTTCTGCCGCAACTGCCTCGCCGACTGGATTCGCGAGGCCGGCTACGAGGGCGACAAGGCCGCCGCCCGCGAGCTGATCCACGGCATGCCGATGGCGGAGTGGAAGGCGAAGTACCAGGGCGAGGCGACCCCCGAGCAGATCGCGAAGATGGAAGCAAGCCTGGCGCGCAATCAGGGCACCTGAGCGCCGCCGTCGTTCACCAGCAGCACGCTGTCGTCGCGCGCCAGGCTCCACAGGCTGAGCCCCGCGGCCCGCGACCGTTCGACCGCCATGCTGGTCGGCAGCGAGACGGTGACGAGGCGAGTGGCACCGGCGCGGACAGCCTTCTCGACGATCTCATAGGAGCAGCGGGCGGTCGAGAGGATGAAGCCGGCGGCTGCGTCCTCGCTCGCGGCGGCCATCGCCCCGACCAGCTTGTCGAGCGCGTTGTGGCGGCCGACGTCCTCGCGCACCAGGCGGATCGCACCCGCATCGTCGCAGAAGGCGGCCGCATGGGCGGCGCCCGTGGCGCGGGTCAGCGGCTGGTGATCGCGCAAGCTCGCGAGGGCAACGAAGATCGCCTGCGGGGCGAGCGCCGCATGGGCGGGGACCTTGGGCAAGGATTTTGCCACGGCCTCGAGATTCTCGATCCCGCACAGCCCGCAACTCGATTCCGCCACTCGCGCGCGGACGCGTTCGGTGAGCTTTTCGATGCCGAGGCCGGCCAACTGCGCGCGAACGATCCAGCCGAGGTCGGTTTCGGCGATGGCGATGTCGGTCACGTCGCCAGGGACCTTCGCCAGCCCTTCGGTCAGTGCGAAACCGCAGGTGAAGTCCTCGAGATCGGCTGGGGTGGCCATCATCACCGCGTAACTGAGGCCGTTGAACTCGAGCGCGACCGGCACTTCGGGCACCCAATCGCGGGTAAGGGCGCGGCGCGTGCCGTCGGATCGGATTTCGGTGGCTTCGCTCAAGTCCCCCTCCCGCTTACGGGAGGGGCTAGGGGTGGGTGTGTGCTCGGGTGGTGGACAGGCCCACCCCCGACCCCTCCCGCAAGCGGGAGGGGGGAAGGATCACCCCGCATCCGAACGGCCGACGCCGTCGACCTCGTTGAACTTGGTCGCGCGGGTCTGCGAGCCCGGGTGGCCTTTTTCGGCCAGGTGCTCGACCGCCTCGCGGGCGATCGGCATCAGCTTGGAATGATCGTCGGCGAAGATGGCCGCCTTCATCCGCGGGTCCCAGAACTGGTGGATATGGTCGGCCGTCGCCAGCACCGCCTGGTCGTGGCCCATCGCCTCGAAGTTGCGGGCGATGTCGCCGGCCATGCGCCGCAGGGTCTCGATCGTCGAGCTCATTCGGCGGGCTCCATCGTCGTGACGTCGGCGATTCGGCGCGAACGCTCGCTGAGTTCGGTGTACTCCTCCTGCCACTCGGTCGGCCCGTTCGACGGCGTGACCTGCACCGCGGTAACCTTGTACTCGGGGCAATTGGTCGCCCAGTCGGAGAAGTCGGTGGTGACCACGTTCGCCTGCGTCTCGGGGTGGTGGAAGGTGGTGTAGACCACGCCGGGCGCCACCCGGTCGGTGACCAGCACCTTGAGCGTGGTCTCGCCCTTGCGGCTGGCGAGCCGTGCCCAGTCGCCGGTGTTGAGGCCGCGGTTCTCCGCGTCGACCGGGTGCATCTCGAGCACGTCCTCGGCATGCCAGACGACGTTGCCGGTGCGCCGGGTCTGCGCGCCGACGTTGTATTGCGTGAGAATCCGCCCGGTGGTCAGCAGCAGCGGATAGCGCGGGCCGCTTTTCTCGTCGGTCGGGACGTATTCGGTGACCACGAACTTGCCCTTGCCGCGCACGAAGCCTTCGACGTGCATCACCGGGCTGCCCTCGGGGAACTTCTCGTTGACCGGCCACTGCACGCTGCCGATTTCGAGCAGCTTGTCCCAGTTGAGGCCGGCGAAACTCGGCGTCAGCCGGGCGATTTCGTCGATCACCTGGCTCGGATGGGTGTAGGTCCAGTTCGCGCCGAGCGCGTTGGCCAGCAGCTGCGTCACTTCCCAGTCGGCATAGCCGTTGGCCGGCTCCATCACCTTGCGGACGGGCTGGATGCGGCGCTCGGCGTTGGTGAAAGTGCCGTCCTTTTCGAGGAAGGTCGAGCCGGGCAGGAACACGTGCGCGTAATTGGCGGTTTCGTTCAGGAACAGGTCGTGGACGATCACGCATTCCATCGCCTCGAGGCCGGCGGCAACGTGCTGGGTGTTGGGGTCCGACTGGAGGATGTCCTCGCCCTGGATGTAGATCGCCCGGAAGCTGCCGTCGCAGGCGGCATCGAGCATGTTGTTGATCCTGAGGCCCGGCTCGGGATCTAGCGGAACGCCCCAGTCCTTCTCGAACAGGTCGCGCACGCTCTCGTCGTGGATGTGACGATAGCCGGGCAGCTCATGCGGGAAGCTGCCCATGTCGCAACTGCCCTGCACATTGTTCTGCCCGCGCAGCGGGTTCACGCCGACGCCCGGGCGGCCGATGTTGCCGGTGCACATCGCCAGGTTGGCGATCGCGATCACCGCCGAGGAGCCCTGGCTGTGCTCGGTCACGCCGAGGCCGTAATAGATCGCCCCGTTGCCGCCGGTGGCATAAAGCCGCGCGGCCTCCCGCACCGTCTCGGCCGGGACCTTGGTGACGGCTTCGAGGAATTCCGGGCTGTGCTTTTCGTCCGAGACGAAGCGGGCCCAGTCCTGGTATTCGTCCCAGTCGCAGCGCTCGCGGATGAAGTCTTCATTGGCGAGGCCTTCGGTGACGATCACGTGCGCCAGGCTGGTGAGCACGGCGACGTTGGTGCCGGGCTGGAGCGGCAGGTGGTGCGCCGCCTCGATGTGCGGCGATTTGACGAGATCGATCCGCCGCGGGTCGATGACGATCAGCTTGGCGCCCTGGCGCAAGCGGCGCTTCATCCGCGATGCGAACACCGGATGGGCGTCGGTCGGGTTGGCGCCGATGACCATCATCACGTCGGCGTCCATCACGCTGTCGAAGTCCTGCGTGCCGGCGCTGGTGCCGAAGGTGGTCTTGAGGCCGTAGCCGGTCGGCGAGTGGCACACGCGGGCGCAGGTATCGACGTTGTTAGAACCGAAGGTCGCGCGCACCAGTTTCTGGACGAGGAACGTCTCCTCGTTGGTGCAGCGGCTCGAGGTGATCCCGCCGAGCGCGGTCGCGCCGTGCCGGTCGCGGATCGCCTTGAGCTTGTCGGCGGTGTAGGTGATCGCCTCGTCCCAACTGACCTCGCGCCACGGTTGGTCGATACTCTCGCGGACCATCGGGTTGAGGATGCGGTCCTTGTGGTTGGCATAGCCGTAGGCGAAGCGGCCCTTGACGCAGGAATGCCCGCGGTTGGCCTTGCCGTCTTTCCACGGCATCATCCGCACCAGTTGCTCGCCGCGCATCTCGGCGCGGAAGGTGCAGCCGACGCCGCAATAGGCGCAAGTGGTCACCACCGAGCGCTCGGGCAGGCCGATCGCCTTGACGCTCTTCTCGCGCAGGGTGGCGGTCGGGCAGGCTTGCACGCAGGCACCGCAGCTGACGCATTCGGAGCTGAGGAAATTATCCTCGTCCTGTCCGGCGGAAACCTTGCTGGCGAAACCGCGCCCGTCGATCGTCAGCGCGAACGTGCCCTGGACTTCGTCACACGCGCGCACGCAGCGGCTGCACACGATGCACTTCGAGGGATCGAAATCGAAATACGGATTCGAGTGGTCGGTCGGAAGCGCGAGGTGATTGTCCCCCTCGTAGCCGTAGCGCACGTCGCGCAGGCCGACGGCGGCCGCCTGGTCCTGCAGCTCGCAATCGTTGTTGGCGGTGCAGGTCAGGCAATCGAGCGGATGGTCGGAGATGTACAGCTCCATCACACCGCGACGCAGCTTTTCGAGACGTGGGGTCTGGGTGTGGACGACCATGCCCGGCGCGACCGGGGTGGTGCAACTGGCCGGCGTGCCCTTGGCGCCTTCGATCTCGACCAGGCACAGTCGGCACGAACCGAACGAAGCCATGTTGTCGGTGGCGCACAGTTTGGGGATCTCACCGCCGCTCTCGACCGCGGCACGCATTACGCTGGTGCCGGCGGGCACGGTGACCTCGCGCCCGTCGATCGTCAGCGTCACCTGCTCGGTGCTCGTGGACTCGGGGGTTCCGAAATCCTTCTGGCGTTCATAACCCATGACTTTGCTCCATCGCGGCGAGGTCCGCCGGTGTGTTGATATTAGCAGATTGCGATTGCGTTTTCACGGCCCGCGCACCCAAGGCTTCCGCGAAGGCGAGCATCGAATGCCGGCCGGCGCCTTCGAGGATACGCTCGAGCGTCGCGGTGGCTCCCACGGGCCACAGCCCGACGACCGGCTGATCGGCCAGGTAAGCCGGCGCCGGGGAGAGTATTTGCAGCAGGTTTTCAGGCAGATGAACCGAATCCACCCCACAGGTCAGCACGGCTTCGTAATCTTCGTCCTGCGCCAGGTGCAGCCCGGCGGCAATCCCTGCGAGCGGGCCCATCCTGGGGCCCGGCCAGTCGGGGATGCACGGCGCCGGCGCCAGCTCGCGGCCGGCGACGACGACATATTCGCAAAACCCCCCAAGCGCATCGACCGCGCGCGCCAGCAGCGTTCGCCCGCCGAGCTCGGCTAGCGCCTTGTCGCTGCCGAACCGCGTCGACTGCCCGCCTGCGAGAACCACGCCCAGGATCATGCGCGGGGCCGCCCCCCAGAACCGTTCGTCCTGAGCTTGTCGAAGGATCGCCTTTTCTTCGGGCGCGGCGCTGAAAGGAAGAACGGCCCTTCGACAAGCTCAGGGTGAACGGGGGAGGGGTGGGACATTTATTCCGCCGCCTCCGCCTCGGCCTGCGCTTTGCCGGTGAAATCCTCCGGCCAGTGCTTGAGCGCGCTCATCACCGGGAACGGGGTGAACCCGCCCAATGCGCACAGCGAACCGAACTTCATCGTCTCGCACAAGTCGGTCAGCAGCCCAATCTCCTGCTCCTGGCTGCGGCCGTGGCGCGGCGCGTTGTGCATCACGTCCATCCGTTCGACGTGGTCGGGGGCGCGGCCGCCGGCGCGGATGCGGTCGATGATTTCGACCCCGCGCACCGCGCCGATCCGGCATGGGGTGCACTTGCCGCAGGATTCGGCGGCGCAGAACTCCATCGCGAATCGGGCCATCGCGCCCATGTCGGCGGTGTCGTCGAACACCACAATGCCGCCGTGGCCGATCAGCGCGTCGGCTGCGGTGTATTCCTCGTATTCGAAGCGGATGGCGAAATCGTCCGGGTGGATATAGGCGCCGAGCGGTCCACCAACCTGCACCGCCTTGACCGGGCGACCGCTTTCGGTGCCGCCGCCGATTTCGTTGACCAACTCGCCCAAGGTCAGGCCGAAGGCGGTCTCGAACAGGCCGCCGTATTTGATGTTACCGGCCAGCTGGATCGGCATCGTGCCCTTCGAACGGGCGAGCCCAAGCTTCTCGTATTGGCTCGCCCCGCCCTCGGCGAGGATGTGCGGCACGGCAGCGAGGGTCAGCACGTTGTTGATCACCGTCGGCTTGCCGAACAGGCCCTCGATAGCCGGTAGCGGCGGCTTGGCGCGGACTTCGCCGCGCTTGCCTTCGAGGCTGTCGAGCAGGCTGGTCTCCTCGCCGCAGACGTAAGCGCCCGCACCGACGCGCACTTCCAGCTCGAACGGGGCGACAATCCCGGCGGAAAGCTCGATCGCCTTTTCCATCTTGGCGATCGCGTCGGGATATTCGCTGCGGATGTAGACGTAGCCCTTGTCGGCGCCGACCGCCTCGCCGGCAATCGCCATGCCTTCGATCAGCATGTAGGGATCGCCTTCCATCAGCATGCGGTCGGCGAAAGTGCCGGAATCGCCCTCGTCGGCGTTGCACACGATGTACTTCTGATCGGCTTGCGCCTTGGCGGCGGTCTGCCACTTAATCCCCGCCGGAAAGCCCGCCCCGCCGCGGCCGCGCAGGCCGGATTGCGTCACTTCCTCGACGATTTGCGCCGAACCGATCTTCCGCGCGCGCTTCAAGCCGCTCCAGCCGCCGGTCGCTTCGTAATCCTCCAGGCTCAGCGGCCGCGTCTTGCCGGCGCGGGCGAACGTCAGCCGCTGCTGCTTGGCGATGAAGGGATGCTGTTCGATGGCGCCGATGGCGATCTCGTCGGCTTCGCCGGAAAGGATGTCGTCGACGTCCTCCAGCGTGACGGGCCCCCAGCCCTGCCCGTCGATCTCGACCAGCGGTTCGAGCCACTGCATGCCCCAGCTGCTGGTGCGCTCGACCGCGCAGCCCTTCTTCTCGAAGGCGGTCGCGAGCTCGTCGGCGCCGAGCGCGCGGGCGAGGGCGTCGTCGGAGATGCGGACTGTCTGCTTGTCGGCCATCATGCGTTCTCGATGATTGTGGCGAGCTTCGGGGCATCGAGCCGGGCGTGCAGCCGGTCCCCGACGCGCGCGCTCGGCCCCGAGCTGCACAGCCCGAGGCAATAGACCGTGGCGAGCTTGACCCGGTCGCCGGCGGCTTCGCCGGCGGCATCCATCATGCCTTCGATCCCGCGCGCCTGGCAGGCCTCGGCGCGGCAGAGCTGCACGATCGGGCGCGTCTCGGGCGCTTCGGTGAAGTCGTGGTAGAAGCTGACCACTCCATGGACGTCGGCCCGGCTCAGATTGAGCCCCTTGGCGATCAGCACCTCGCTCTCCGCATCGACGCAGCCGAACTCCTCCTGCACGGCGTGCAGGATCGGCAGCAAGGGCCCTTCGCGGCGGTGATGCTCGGCGACGATCTCGCCGATCTTGTGTTCCTTGGTACTCATCCTCTCAGCCTCTCTGCGTGCCAGGCGATGTGGTCGTCGATGAAGCTCGACACGAAGAAATACGAATGATCGTAGCCTTCGTGCATCCGTATCTCGGCGGCGATATCTGCCTTGCGGCAGGCTTCGTCCAGCAAGTGTGTCTTTAGCTGCTCATCGAGGAACTGGTCCGCCCGGCCCTGATCGATCAGCAGCTCCGGCACCCGCGCGCCCTGCTTGATCAGCGCGCAGGCGTCGTACTGACGCCAGGCGGCCATGTCCTCGCCGAGGTAGCCGGTCAAGGCCTTCTGCCCCCATGGGCTATTCATCGGGCTGACGATGGGCGCGAACGCGCTGGTCGAGCGGAACCGGCCAGGGTTGCGCAGGCTGACCGTCAGTGCGCCGTGGCCGCCCATCGAATGGCCCGAGATGCCTTGCCGCTCCATATCGACCGGAAACGCTTCGGCGATCAGCGCCGGCAGCTCCTGTTCGACGTAGGTGCGCATCCTGAAGTTCGCCGCCCAAGGCTCCTGCGTGGCATCGACGTAGAACCCGGCACCCTTGCCGAAATCGTAGGCCGGATCGTCGGGCAGGTCGTCGCCGCGCGGGCTCGTGTCCGGCCCGACGAGGATAATCCTGTGCTCGGCACAAGCGCGCTTGTATTCGAGCTTCTCCATCGCGTTGGCGTGGGTGCAGGTGAGGCCCGACAGCCACCAGAGCACCGGCAGCTTTTCGCCGGGACTATGCTCGGGGATGTAAACCTGGAAGGTCATCGGGGTGCCGGTGGCGGTGGACTGATGGGTGTAGACGCCCTGGCTGCCGCCAAAGCACTTCAATTCGCTGATGCGTTCCATGCGTCGACCGTAGCGGGTCGGGCGGGCTAGGCCCAGTCTCGAGGCTGAGCCTAGGCCAGCCTTTCGGTGAAGCCGATCAGGTTGTGGCCGATGACGCCGAACAGCAGGCTGCCGCTCCGCAGGCGTATGACGGTCAGGATGGCTCCCGCCGCCGCCGCATAGATGATCATCGGCACGCTGACGCCGATGCCGCCGTTGTAGGGGATGATACCGTGGCCAAGGCCAAACAGCATCGTCGACATCACCGCGCCCCAGCCGATCGCCTCTTTGGTTCCCCCGAGCGCGACGGCGAAAAGCGACAGCTCGAGCCCCCGATAGAGCATCTCGGGCTCGAACCCCCGCAAGGTGAGATTGAACAGCCAGCCGAGCGCCGGGGGCCAGTTCGGATGCGCCAGATCCGGGTGGTTGCGGATCAGGCCGACGGCGATCAGCGCCGCGATGCCCAGGATCGACCAGAGGATGGAGCCGGGGTTCTGCCGGACCGTGAGCGCCATGCCCTTGGCGGTGAGCAGCGGATGGCGGTTCCAGGCGAGCGCCATCATCGTCCCGGTCGTCGCGAGCTGAGCCAGCCGGCTGTACCAGCGATACTCCGCGGGAAGCGACGCGATGTCGGCCGGCAGCGTCAGATAGCCGGCCAGCATGTACAGCCCGTACGCCACCGCCGCGGCCGCGAACCAGCGCCAGTGCAGTTCGGTCTTCCCGGCGAACTTGAGCACCAGCGCCACCACCAGCACCGGCAGGATCCAGCAGGCCCACAGAACCAGCGCAAGGCCGACCGTCATGCCATCATCGCCCCTCCCGCAAGCGGGAGGGGCACTCACCGCTCACGCAGGTCATTTCCCCGGCGGGCAGAACGCGCACAGCTTGTTGCCGTCGGGATCGCGCATGTAGGCGCCGTAGATCGGCGGGTCGCCATAAGGGCGCTCGCCGGGCGGGCCCTCGTCCGTGCCGCCGTTGGCCAAGCCCGCGGCGTACCACGCGTCGACCGCCGCGCGGTCCTTGGCCTTGAAGCCGATCGTGCCACCGTTGGCGTGCGTCGCGGGTTGCTCGTCGCGCGGGGTGGTGACGCCGAACATGCCGGTCTCGGGGCTGCCGTAGAACGCCCCCTTTGGTGTGTGCTGCCCCGCGATCCCCAGCGCCTTGAAGGCGGCGTCGTAGAACGCCCGCGCCTTGTCGGGGTCGTTGGTGCCAACCATCACGTGCGTGTACACGCCGCCCCTCCCGCCTCTCTCAGTGCCTCATATGGAAGGCGCAAATCTTGTTGCCGTCAGGATCGCGCAGGTAGGCGCCGTGCGAGTTGTTCGGTGCCGCTTCGCGCGGGCCCGGCGCGCCTTCGTCGGTGCCGCCATTGGCGAGGCCGGCCTCGTGGAACTTGACGACGGTCTCGTCGTCCTTGGCAGCGAAGCCGAGCGTATGCCCGTTGGAGACTGTCGCGGCCTCGCCGTTGTACGGCGGGGCGACGATGAAGGTGCCCTGCGGCCCGGCATAGATCAGCCGCCCGGCCTCGGGCGGGGCGACGTTCGAATAGCCGAGCGTGGCCATCACCGGATCGTAGAACTTGCGGCTGCGCTCGACGTCGTTGGAGCCGAGAAAGACGTGAGTGAACATTCGAGTCCTTTCTTGCTGGAATTCAGGCTTTGACCGCCAGCGTGGCTGTCGCGGCATCGCCGGTGTTGGGCAGGCCGGCGGGATCGATCAGCAGCAGCTTCGCCTCGCCGTGGCGGGCGCAAGGCCGATGCTCGGTTCGGCGCGGGACGACGAACAGCTCGCCCGGCGCGAGCGAGACGGTGCGATCGCGCATTTCGATGTCGAGCGCGCCTTCGAGCACCAGGAACAACTCGTCGGTGTCGTCATGCTGGTGCCAGACGAACTCGCCCGCGACCTTGACCAGCCGCACTTCGTTGTCGTTGTAGCGCGCGACGATCCGCGGCGCCCACTGCTCGGAGAAAGCGCCGAGCTTCTCAGCCAGGCTCACCTTCGCGTTCATCAGTAGACCACGACCGAACGAATGCTCTCGCCCGCATGCATCAGGTCGAAGCCCTTGTTGATTTCCTCGAGCGAGAGGACGTGGGTGATCATCGGGTCGATCTCGATCTTGCCGTCCATGTACCAGTCGACGATCTTCGGCACGTCGGTGCGGCCCTTCGCGCCGCCGAACGCGGTGCCGCGCCAGTTGCGCCCGGTGACCAGCTGGAACGGGCGGGTGGCGATTTCCTTGCCGGCTTCGGCCACGCCGATGATCACGCTGGTGCCCCAGCCGCGGTGGCACGCTTCGAGCGCGGTGCGCATCACCTCGGTGTTGCCGGTCGCGTCGAACGTATAATCGGCCCCGCCGTCGGTCATCTCGACCACCTTGGCGACGATCTCGTCGCGGCTCATCCCCTTGGTGTTGAGGAATTCGGTCATGCCGAACTTGCGGCCCCATTCCTCGCGTTCGGGGTTGATGTCGATGCCGATGATCTTGTTCGCGCCGGCGAGCCGGGCGCCCTGGATCACGTTGAGCCCAATCCCGCCGAGGCCGAACACCACCACGTTGTCGCCCGGGCGCACTTTCGCTGTGTTGACCGCCGCGCCGACCCCGGTGGTCACCCCGCAGCCGATGTAGCAGCTGGTCTTGAACGGCGCGTCCTCACGGATCTTGGCGACCGCGATCTCCGGCAGCACGGTGAAGTTCGAGAAGGTCGAACAGCCCATGTAGTGGAAGATCGTCTCACCCTTGTAGGAAAAACGGCTGGTGCCGTCGGGCATCAGCCCCTTGCCCTGGGTGGCGCGGATCGCGGTGCACAGGTTGGTCTTGCCCGAAAGGCACGACTTACACTGCCGGCATTCGGGGGTGTACAGCGGGATCACGTGGTCGCCGGGCTTGACGCTGGTGACGCCCGGCCCGACTTCGCGCACGATTCCGGCCCCTTCGTGGCCGAGGATCGACGGGAAGATCCCTTCGCTATCGAATCCGTCGAGCGTGTAGGCGTCGGTGTGGCAGATACCGGTCGCCATGATCTCGACCAGCACCTCGCCTTCCTTCGGCCCCTCGAGATCGACCTCGACGATCTCGAGCGGCTTCTTCGCCTCGAACGCGACGGCGGCACGGGTCTTCATTCGGCAGGGTCTCCTAGGCGGCCAGCGGTTCGCCGGCGGGAATGTCTTCGAGGCCCATGTCCTCCCGGTCGGGATCGTGCAAGGGCACCAGCCACACCAGCACCGCGCCGACGATCGAGCCGAGCGCCATGATCAGCGCGACCGCGAACAACTGGTCGTTGCCGAGCCAGGTGAACAGCAGCCCGGCGATGATCGGCGAGCCCGCCGCGCCGGCCCGGCCGACCCCTAGCGCGAAGCCGGTGCCGGTGGCGCGAGCGTAGGCCGGGAAGCCGCGGGCGAACGCGGCGTAGTACCCGACGATCGCGGCGTTCAGGAAGAACATGCAGAAGAAGCCCGCCGTCCGCCAGGCGAACAGCGAATGATAGCCGATCCCGAACGCGGCCACCGCGCCCGCGCCGAGCACCGCGGTGAGGATCGTCGGCCCCTTGATGTCCCACTTCTTGAGCAGGAAGGCGAACAGCCCGCCGCCGACCGCACCACCGATGTTGGCATAGGTCAGCACGCTCGCCGCCTCGGGTGGGGCGATACCGGTGTCGGCGACGACTTTCACCGCCCACTTGAGGATGAAGTAGAAGGTCAGCGTGTGGAACATGTAGCCGAACGCCAGCAGCAGAGTGACCGGGCGCAGCTTGGCATTGCTTAGGATGTCGGTGACCTTTGGCTTGGGCGCGGACGGCGCGAGCGGCGGCAGCGCGGCGATCGCGCGCTTGCCGAACACCTGCAGCGACCGGTTGATCTTGTCCAGCGCCCCTTCAGGGCGGCGCACGGCGTAGAACGCCGGGGTTTCGGGCACCAGTAGCATCGTCAGCGGGATCATCACCGCGGTGACGACCGCGCCGAACATGAACACCGAATGCCAGCTATAGTCGACCAGCAGCCACCCCTGGGCGACGAAGCCGCCGATCGTCGCCCCGACCGGATAGCCGATCACGTAGAGCGACATGGCGAGGCTGCGGCTCTCACGGCTGGAGGATTCGGCGGTGACGGCATTGGTCGCCGCCAGCATGCCGCCGATGCCGAGGCCCGTGATGAGGCGCCAGACGAACAGCATCTCAACCGAGGTCGAAGCGTAGGCCATGAACATGCCGATCGCCATAATCACCAGGCACAGCAGGATATCGAGCTTGCGGCCGATCTTGTCGGCCAGGCTTCCCAGCAGGATCGAACCGAAGCCCATGCCGATCAACTCGGCCGAGAGAACCACCCCGAGCGCATCGCGGGCGACGCCCCACTCCTTGGCGATTCCCGGCGAGGCGAACGCGCTCGACAGCAAGTCGAAGCCGTCGAGGCCGTTGAGCGCGATCATCAGCACGATCACGATCCACTGCCGTCCATTCATGGGGTTGTCGTCGACGATTGCCCGCGGATCGTTCGCGGAAGCTGTGCTGGCCATGGGTCTCAATTCCTCTCCTCGAATGCGCCAATCATTCGTGGATTCGCGCGAGCATTTCCACCAGTTTTTTGACTTCGTCCGAACTGAACCGGCTCTTCAGCCAGGCCTCGTGGTCGGCGATGCAGCCCTTGGCCGTGGTTAGCGCCGCCTGCCCCGCCCTGGTCAGGAACAGCGCCTGCTTGCGCGCGTCGCTGGTCGAGCGCTCGCGACGCAGATATTCGCGTTCCTGCAAGCGGTTGACGATCGTCATCGTCGTCGCCCGATCCATCTGCAGCCGCTGGCCGACCTCGATCTGGGAGATGCCCGGATGGTCGGCGACCAGCCACAGCACGCTGACTTGCTTCTGCGTCAGTTCGAGATCGGCGAAGGTTTCGGTGAAGTGGCGGTACACCGCGACGTGAGCCAGGCGGATGTGGAAGCCGACGATGTCCGCCAGCTCGCCGATGTCGCTGTCGTTGTCTTCGGTCAATGCCGTTGCCGCTGCCACCCCGTATCCCTCATCCCCGTATAACGTCTTGCCTAATCGTTAGTGGAGCATACAATCTCGCGCAAGGAGAGGACGCCCAGCATGTCACAGTTTCCCGACACCCCCGCCTTCACCGGCTTCAACACCCCGAGCCGGATCGAGGCCGACATCGAGGACCTGCAGTACACCGGCACGATCCCGCCCGAGCTCGACGGGGCGTTCTTCCGCGTCCAGCCCGATCCACAGTTCCCGCCGCGCCTCGGCGATGACATCGCCTTCAACGGCGACGGGATGATCACCCGTTTCCATTTCCACGACGGCCGGTGCGACTTCCGCCAGCGCTGGGCCCAGACCGACAAGTGGAAGCTCGAGCATGCGGCCGGCCACGCGCTGTTCGGCGCCTACCGCAATCCGCTGACCGACGACGAAAGCGTCAAGGGGCAGATCCGCTCGACCGCCAACACCAACGCCTGGCTCTACGGCGGCAAGCTGTGGGCCTTGAAGGAGGACAGCCCGGCGCTGCTGATGGACCCGGCGACGATGGAGACTTACGGGTTCGAGAAGTTCGGCGGCAAGATGACCGGACAGACCTTCACCGCGCATCCCAAGATCGACCCCGAGACCGGCAACATGGTCGCCATCGGCTATGCCGCCAGCGGCCTGTGCAGCGACGATGTGACTTATTACGAGATCAGCCCCGACGGCGAACTGGTCCGCGAGAAGTGGTTCAAGGTCCCCTACTACTGCATGATGCACGATTTCGGCATCACGCCCGATTACCTGGTGCTGCACATCGTCCCTTCAATCGGATCGTGGGAGCGGCTCGAAAAGGGGCTGCCGCACTTCGGCTTCGACACGACCATGCCGGTCTATCTCGGCGTGATCCCACGGCGCGAGGACCTGAAGCAGGATGACATCCGCTGGTTCAAGCGCGACAACTGTTTCGCCAGCCATGTGATGAACGCCTGGCAGGAGGGCACCAAGGTCCACTTCGTCACTCCGGAATCGAAGAACAACTTCTTCCCGTTCTTCCCCGACGTGCACGGGGCGCCGTTCAAGCCGGAGGAATCGGTCACCCACCTGACCGACTGGGTGGTCGACCTTGCCAGCAACGGCGAGGAATTCGACCACATCGAACGGCTGACCGAGACCTTCTCCGAATTCCCGCGCATCGACGACCGCTTCACGGGTCAGAAAAACCGCTACACCTGGGGTCTCGAAGTCGATTTCAAGCGCCCGATGGAGCAGGTCGGCGGCAGCGCCGGCGGGGCACCGATGAACTGCCTGTTCCTCAAGGACCTCGAAACCGGCGCCGAGCACCATTGGTGGGCCGGCCCGACCAGCACCTTGCAGGAACCGTGTTTCATTCCGCGCTCAAAGGACGCACCCGAAGGCGACGGCTGGATCGTCCAGGTTTGCAACCGCCTCGAGCAGCACCGCAGCGACCTGTTGCTGTTCGACGCGCTCGACATCGAAAAAGGCCCGATCGCCACCATCCAGGTGCCGATCCGCCTGCGCTTCGGCCTTCACGGCAACTTCGCCCCGAGCGAGGAACTGGGGCTGAAGGAGCTTGAACCGGCCTGAAGGCCTAACGGGGAAGAGAACATGAGGAAAACCGGCTGGGCCGCGGTGGCCCTGGCGCTGAGCGCGCTGGCGCTCTCTGGGTGCGTGAAGCGGACAGAGGCATCGCCGGAGCAGCAAAGCGTCGGCCAGACGCCGCCCGACCGCTTCGTCGGCAAGACCTTCCCGCTGACGCCGGCCGTGATCGCGATGCGCTGGCAACTGCTCAACCCCAAGGTGAACAGCTTCACCTTCCGCGAGACCGACCGGGTGTTCGAATCGCGCGCGGTGCCTCGCAGTGGCGCGGTGTGGGACTTGCCGAGTGCGAGCGGGTTCACGATGCCGGCGGACAGCTTCGGCGGGAAGAGCTACACCTATCCGCAGTTCGCCGAGCGGACCTTCACCAATGCGATGCTGGTGATCCGCCACGGCAAGGTGATGTTCGAGAACTACCGCAACCGCTCCGACGCGATGACACGGTTCCTGTCGATGTCGATGGCCAAGACGATCACCGCGCTGCTGGTCGGCATCGCCCTCGACGAAGGCAAGATCGCTTCGCTCGACGATCCGGCGGACAAGTACATCCCGCAACTCAAGGGCACGGGTTACGACGGCGTGACCATCCGCCAAATCCTGCAGATGCGATCCGGCATCGATTATCAGGAACGCTACGATTTCGGCGCGCATCCGAGCTTCGCCGGCCATCTCCACCAGGACGCGATCGTGCTCAACAAGATGCGCTTCGCCGCCGGCGCGCTGGAAACGAAAAGGGCCGATCCGCCGGGCAGCAAGTTCAACTACTCGACCCTCAACACGATGGTGCTCGGTTGGGTGCTGGAGAACGCGACGGGTCAGAAGCTGGAGGATTTCACCCGCGACAAGCTGTGGGGCCCGCTCGGGGCCCAGGCCGACGCGTTCTGGATGGCCGACGGGCCGCCGGGCGTCGGCCGCGCGCTCAGCGGCATGGGCTTCAACGCCACGCTGCGCGACTACGGCCGCCTCGGCTTGTTGATGCTCCACGGCGGCAAGCGCGGCGACACCCAGGTGGTGCCGGCTGGCTGGATGAAGCAGGCGACGACCATGCTGCCCACGGGCAATCCCCCCGGCAAGGGCTTCCCGGGGTACGGCTACCAGATCTGGCAGGTCGACGACGAACCCGGCGCCTACGCCGCGGTCGGCCTCGCCGGCCAATTCATCTACGTCAGCCCGGCGACCGACACCGTGATCGTCAAGCTCAGCTATTACCCGCCCGTCCAGCCGGACAACGTCGATCCCGAGACGATCGCCTATTTCAAGGCGATCGCGCACACTCCCAATTCGTGATCCGACGGGGAAACGCATCCACTCGTCCCGTTCCGCTCCCGTTTGGTCGGAGCACTATTTTCGCGCGTCGCTTCCGGCGCTTAAGCCCCCTCGGCAGGGGGCGACGGGAGGAAACACGTGGTCGCACAATCCGCCGCCCCCGGCGGCTCATCCATTCTTCGAGCCGATGCCGATCCGCGGATCGACTTGCAGTTCGTCCGCGCCAGCGGGCTGGCGCAGGCGCGGCTGCAGGTGGCGGTGCTGTCCGGCAACCGCCGCCGCGCGCTCGAGCAGATCGATCGGCTGGTGGCGATCGACAAGCAGCTTGAGTTGCTGGCGGAAGGCGACGCCCATGGCCTGCCCGATTCCCAACGCCTCGACGGCGACCTTGCCGACCAGCGCCTCGCCCTTGCCAGCGAGAAGCTGGCGCTGACTTCGGAGATCACGCTCCCGCGGCTCGAACCGGCTTTCGGCGCGGGCATGGGCCAGGTGCTCGAACTTCACGAGGAAGTCGAAATCGTCGAGGACGAGGCGGTAAGGAGCTGGCTCGTTCGCACGCTGGTCTGGGCAGCGAGCTTGCTCGTTCTCGGTGCCGCCGCGGCCGCGGCTGCGTTTGTCCTCCTCTGAAGGCGCTTACGCCGCCACCGTCTCCTTCGCGTCCTTCAGCACCATCTCCGCGCCCTTTTCGGCGATCATGATCGTCGGCGCGTTGGTGTTGCCGCTGGTGATGCGGGGGAACACACTGGCGTCGATCACCCTCAGATTCTCGACCCCGCGTACCTTGAGCTCCGGCGTCACCGGATAGCGCTCGTCGCCCATCGCGACGGTGCCGACCGGGTGGTACACGGTGCCGCTGGCGATTTTGGCGTATTCGAGCATCTGCTGGTCGTTGTCGCCGAACGGATCGCCCTTCGCCGCCATGTATGGCTCGAGCGCCGGCTGCTGCCAGATGTTGCGGATGATCTTCAATTCGGTGACCGCCATCTCCTGGTCGATCGGATCGCTCAGGTAATTGGGCACGATCCTGGGCGTCACCGTCCCGTCGGGCGATTTCGCATGGACCGAGCCGCGCGATTCCGGGCGCAGCTGGCACGGGTTGCTGGCGAGGCCCGGTTCCTTCTCCAGCTGCAGCCCCTGGGTGGTCGCCAGCACTTCGAGGTCCATGCTTGCGGCCATCATATGGATCTGCACGTCGGGGTGGGCCAGTTCCTGACGGCTCTTCACGAACGCGCAGCCGTGGGCCACCGCCATGCTCAGGATGCCGGTGCGGCTGATGCCGTACTTGGCGATTTCCTTGATCAGGTTGAACCCGGTCGAGCGGTAATTGATCGAGTGCCAGTCTTCCTTCAGTCGCGCCTGGCAGCCGATCATGACGTGGTCCTGCATGTTCTCGCCGACCATTTTCGATTCGTGCAGCACCGGAATGCCGAGCTCCTGCAGCAGCGCGCCCTGGCCGATGCCGCTGATCTCGAGCAGCTTGGGGCTTTCGACCGATCCGGCAGCAAGGATCACCTCGCGCCCGACCATCACCTTGCGGGTCTCGCCGTTCTGCTTGAATTCGACCCCGACCGCCTTCTTGCCATCGAACAGGATGCGGGTGGTCATCGCCCTGAGCTCCACCAGCAGGTTGGGCCGCTTCATCGCCGGGTGGAGATAGGCGACCGCCGCCGAATTGCGCTTGCCGTTCTTGGCCGTCATCTGGAACCAGGTGCAGCCTTCCTGGTCGCCGTTGTTGAGGTCGTCGCGATAGGGGATGCCGGCCTCGACGCAGGCCTCGATCAGCGCCGCCGAGACCGGGTGCTTCTCGGGAAAATCGGACACGTTGAGCGGCCCGCCGACCCCGTGGGTCTCGATCTGCCCGCGCTCCTGGTTCTCGGACTTGATGAAGTACGGCAGCACTTCGTCCCAGCTCCACCCGCGCGCGCCCATCTGCGCCCAGTGGTCGTAATCGGCCGCCTGCCCACGGACATAGAGCAGTCCATTGATGGAGGACGAGCCGCCGAGCACCTTGCCCTTGGGCCACTTGTGCGCTCGGTTGCCGGTGCCGGGATCGGCTTCGGTTTCGTACAGCCAATTGACCTTGGGATCGTTGAGCGTCTTGCCGAAGCCGATCGGGGTGTGGATCATCAGGTTGGACCACATCTGGCCCGGTTCCTTCAGCGGCCGGTCGTCGCCGCCGGCTTCGAGCAGCACCACCTTGTGCTTGCCGCTCTCGGTCAGCCGCGCCGCCAGCACGCAGCCCGCGCTGCCCGCGCCGACGATCACGTAGTCCGCATAAAGGTCCGCTGCCATTTTGTTGCTCCTCTCAGGTCGTGGCGCGCCGTTTGTTGCGCGATTCGCTTGCGCGGCACGCTAGGGTCCTTCACCTGTCGGGTCACTGAAAACTTCAGGAGAGCTCGCGTGATCAAGCCCGAACTGGAATTCGTATACGAAGCGGGCGGCGAGCTGGAGCCGCCGCGGGAGATCGGCCCGGTGGTCGACGGCACCCGGCGGATCATCCCGATCAGGGCCGGCGGCTACGTCAAAGGCCCACGCATCTCCGGCAAGCTGATGGGCAATTCGGCCGACTGGCAGCTCACCCGCCCGGACGGCGTCACCGTCGCCGATGCGATCTACGCCATCGAAACCGACGACGGCGCGCTGATCCAGATCCGCAACAAGGGCCTGCGCCACGGCGCGCCCGAGGTGATGGACCGCCTGCGCCGCGGCGAGGAGGTCGACCCGGCCGAATACTACTTCCGCACCGTCCCCGAATTCATCGCCCCCGAGGGGCCGTACGACTGGCTCAACAAGTCGATCTTCATCTGCTCCGGCGCGCGCTATGCCGCCGGGATCAAGCTGTGGGTCTGGCGAGTGCTTTAACTCTTCCCGCCGAGAAACGAGCCGAGCATTCCGCCCAGCCCGCCGCCGGCGCCGGCGCCTTCCAGCTCCCGGCCGAGCGCCGATTCCAGTACCCCGCCCAGCCCGCCCGGCTGTCCGCCGGACTTCTGGCTCAGGTGCCCCGCGACGAGCATCGCCAGCATCGGCAGCATCTTCTTGAGCAGCTCCGGCCCAAGGCCCGTGGTTCGCGATGCCTGCTGCGCGACAGTCCGGCTGGTGTCCTTTGAGCCGAAGATCTGCTCGAGGATCTGGTCGCCAAGCCCCGTGTCGGTCGGCTGCGGCTTGATCACGTTGTGCGCCAACTGCGAACCGCCGAGCGCCTCGATCTTGCTTGCCAACGGCTGAGCGCCGTTCCGCTGCGCATGCTGCTTCATGCCGCCGAGGATCGCCGGCAGCAGCGCATGGGCCCCACGCTGAGCCTGGTCCGGCGAGATGCCGAGCTTGCTGGCGAGCGATTCGATTGCGCCGGTCGGCAGTGCTTCATTCAAGTTCATCTCAGAGTCTCCGCAAGGATGCCACAGGGTACCAAGGGGCAACGAACGAACGGCAGCCAGGCTCCACGGCCGATCCGCTTTCGGGCGCTGCCTGGCACCAGCGCTCGTCGACCCGCCGCTCTGGCATGCGCGGGCCCTTCGATCCTCCCCCAACTTGCCTTGGGGGAGATTGAAAAACCACTTTCCTATTTTCACCTTTTGTTCCACATTCGCCGGCATGGCCGAATCCAACTCCCGCTGGCCCGCGTGGAAGCGCGTGCCGCCGTTCCTGCCGGTGCCGCTGCGCCCCCGCGAGCCTGCCCTGAGCGCCTGCCCTGCAGGCAGTCGAAGGGGCTGGACGCCCGAGCGGCAGGCGCGCTTCATCGGCGTGCTGGCGGAGAGCGGCTCGGTCGCCGCGGCGGCGCGGGCGGTGGGAATGAGCCGCATGGCGGCTTATCGGCTGCGGCGCCACTCCGGCGCCGAGAGCCTGGCGCACGCCTGGGACAGCATTATTGCCTTGCACACCGGCGAGCCGGTCCCCCAGCGGAAGGTTACGGCTTCGGAGCTGGCCGAACGGGCCTACCACGGCGAGTTCCACATCCTGATGCGCCGCCGCAGGTTCGTCCGCGCGGTGCGAAAGCCCAGCAATACCGCGCTTTTGCGGCTTCTTCGCCGGCTCGATGCGGCTGCGGCGAGAGCGGCCGGGGGCGCCCACGATCGTTGCTTTCGCGAAAACCACTTTACCCCCGGTTTGGCGTCACGCTCGGCCGGCTCACAAGTGCTGGACGCGCGCCGCTACGCCGCTATTCTCCACAGCGACGGGCAGGACTGGGAGAGAGATCATGTGTGAGCTGGACGACCTGAGCGAGATGGGCCGCGTGAGCCGGCGCCATTTCAACACTGCCGGCGCGCTGGCCGCGTTCGCCGCCGCCTCGGCGCCGATCAACGCCGCGGTGGCGGCCGACGGCCTTGCCGAAGAAATGGTCAAGTTTCCCGCGCCCGGCGGGACGATGGACGCGTTCTGGGTCCATCCGGCCAAGGGCAAGCACCCGGGCGTGATCATGTGGCCCGACATTGCCGGCGTGCGCGACGCGTTCAAGCAGATGGCAAGGCGCTTGGCCGGCGCCGGCTATTCGGTGATCGTGCCCAATCCCTATTACCAGGACACGCCGGCGCCGCAGTTCGCCGACTTCGACGCCTTCCGCAAGGACAACGGCTTCCAGAAGGTCGGCCCGTGGATGGCGCACAACACCCCCGAGGCGATCGAAGCCGCTTCGAAGGCGGTGGTCGCCTGGCTCGACAAGCAGCCGTCGGTCGACACCACAAAAGGCATTGGCGTGCAGGGTTACTGCATGACCGGCTCGTGGACCGTGCGCACGGCGGCGGCGGTGCCGAGCCGGGTCAAGGCCGGGGCCTCGTTCCACGGCGGCAACTTCTGGGTCACCGACAAGCCCGACAGCCCGCATAAGCAGTTCGGCCGGACCAAGGCGAGCTACCTGATCGCCGTCGCCCGCAGCGACGACAAGCAGAAGCCCGAGGTCAAGGAAGAGATCAAGGAAGCGGCCGCCAAGGCCGGCCGCCCGGCCGAAGTCGAGGTCTATCAGGCCGACCACGGCTGGACCGTCCCGGACTCGCCGGTTTACGACAAGGCCGAGGCCGAGCGCGCCTGGAGCCGGCTGATGGCGCTCTATTCGAAGGCGCTGTAAGGCAACAAAAAAGGCGGCCCGGTTGCGGGCCGCCTCGCTGTTCGTTTCCGGCCGTCGGGCGGGCAATCAAGGGACCTGGGACCGTCCGACCCGAGCGGCGCGGGTGATAGAATCGCCAGCGCCTGGTTAAGGCCGCGTTGTCGGACGTCGTTAAGGCGAAGTTACCATCGTCTGGTGCGGAATTCCGCGCTCGGCTATTCGAACCAGTAGCAGGTCCCGCGCATTTCCAAGCTCACCCGCGCGGGCGAATCGGGCGGCGCCAGCGGGTTATCGAATGCCCCGTGCGGCATCAACTGCGCGCGTTCGGGATCGCTCTCGCTGGTCTTGAACACGATCGCTTCGTCCGGGCGCATGTTCGAATAGTAGTGCCAGCGGTGCGCCGGGTTGTATTCGATCACGTAGTTGCCGAAGCTCCACTCGGGCGAGCCGTCGGGCGGATCGAAGATCGCCTCGCAGTCGATCAGGTCGCCCGGCTGGATCGAGGGATAGGCGCACAGCGCCAGCGGCACGTCCTGCGGCGCGCCGGATAGCGCCCGCCAGACATTGTACTGCGCGCTGCGGACCACCGTCTTGCCTTCCGGCGCGCCTTTGGCCCGCGCCACGACGGCGGCTTCCTTCGACACGTCGACATGGGCGAAGCGCGCCGGGTGCGAATTATCGTGCTTGTCGTTCTCGCCGAGCCGCTCGGAGAAGCGCAGGATGCCGCGCGGCATCATCTCGACGTGGTCGCAGCCGGTCACCCGCTTGAGCAGCTCGGCGATCTCGCCGCTGTGGACCCTGGCCACCGCCTCGAGGTCGGTCAGGTCTTCGACCGCGCTCTTGTGCTTGACCAGCACGAACCCCTCGCGGTCGAGATCGGTCTCGACCGCCCGCGCGTCGATGATCTCGACTTCGCGCGGCTTGAGCGGCACGTAGTCTTTCTCGTGCGCGTTGGCGTAGAAGTACGGTTTCTTTCCGGTGCGCTCGGTGTAGCCGATTGCCGCGCGGACATTCCCTTCGGCAGCCATCAGGCGAATTCCTCCGTGTCGATAGTCGGGCGGATCGCTTCGTGATAGCGGTGCCCGGCGACGGTGTCGTGGTTGATCAGCCGGTCGGCCTCGTCGAGCACACTATCGCTCACCGCGATGTCGGCCGCCTGAACGTTGTCGGCGAGGTGCTGCGGGTTGGTGGTGCCGGGAATGACATGCACGTTCTCCCCGCGCGACAGCACCCATTTGAGCGCCAGCTGCGCCGGGGTCACCCCAGCCTGCTCGGCCAGGACCACGAACTGCTCGATCAGCATTAGGTTCTGCGCCCAGTTGTCGGGCTGGAAGCGCGGCATCTTCGTGCGCAAGTCCTTGTCCTCCAGCACCGAGGGATCGGTCATCACTCCGCACAGCGCCCCGCGTCCCAGCGGGCTGAACGCGACCAGCGCGATACCGAGCTCCTCGCACGCCTGCAGCACGCCCAGCTCGACGTTGCGGGTCCACAGCGAATACTCGGTCTGCACCGCGGCGACCGGATGCACCGCGTGCGCCTGGCGGACGTGCGCCGCCGACCATTCGGACACCCCGTATCCGCCGATCTTGCCCGCCTCGATCGCGCGCACAAACGCGCCGACCGAGTCCGCCACCGGCACCTTGGGGTCGAACCGGTGCATGTAGTAGAGGTCGATGTGGTCGGTCCCGAGCAGCCGCAGGCTCTCGTCGATGTCCTCGGCGATATGCTTCGGGGTGCAATCGACTCCGCGCTTGGCGCCCTGCACGACGATGCCGGTCTTGCTGGCGAGGAACACTTGGTCGCGCCGGCCCTTGAGCGCCTCGCCCAACAGCGCCTCGTTCTGCCCCGCGCCGTAGATCCGCGCGGTGTCGAAGTGGTTGTAGCCGAGGTCGACCGCCTGTTGCAGCAGCGCGACGCATTCGTCGTGCCCGGGGGGCGTGCCGTAGGCCCACGAAACGTTCATGCACCCCAGGCCCACGGGGTTGAGGTTTTTGCCGGCAATCAATCGAGACATTCTCGCGTCGTTTCCTTCTTGTTGTCGGCGCGAGACGTTTCGCCAGTCAGCGCCGCGTGAACTTGCCCCGCGCCCAGTGATAGAATTCGTCCTGCACCCGGTTGAGGCTCGCAGCGGA
This sequence comes from uncultured Alphaproteobacteria bacterium, assembly GCA_963811255.1. GTDB lineage: Bacteria > Pseudomonadota > Alphaproteobacteria > Sphingomonadales > Sphingomonadaceae > Croceibacterium_B. The sequence continues at coordinate 494,359 of CAWEQI010000001.1, forward strand.
GGTCATGTAGCCGGAGGTGTCCTCCTCGATCGACTGCAGCCGCCACTTGGCCTGGTGGTTGGCCAGCGTCTGGCGCATTTCGAAGAATCGGCTGTCGAACTCCTTGGCCAGACCGGCGTCGGTCAACATCCGCTCGTCGGTCTTGCGCGCCTGGAGGATGTCGAGCATCAGCATCGCGTAGCGGCTGCGCAGCTGCACCAGCTTCTTCTTGCCCTCGGTGTCGCCGCTGTCGGCCAGCGCGCGCATTTCGCGATAGACCTGTTCAGCTTCCGCCAGGCTCGAATCGAGCTTCGCCATGGTTCCTCTCCCCGCGACCCCTATGCCTCCTCGTTAACCGTTTCCGGTTAATTCGCCCCTTAGGCAAGCGCAATCGCGTAGATCAGGACCAGCCGTCCTGCGCCTCAAGGCTCTCCGCCAGCTCGCCCAGCACCCGATAGCAGTCGATGACCGAGGCGACAGAGCTGTTCGGCTCCCGGCCCTCGCGGATGGCCGAGATGAACTCGCGGTCCTGCAGCTCGATGCCGTTGTTCGACACGGCAACGCCGGAGAGGTCGACCGGCTCTTCCCGTCCGGTGACGAGATCGTCGTAGCGGGCGATGTAGGTGGCGGTGTCGCCGATGTAGCGGAAGAAAGTGCCCAGCGGCCCGTCGTTGTTGAAGCTCAGCGCCAGCGTGCAGATGGCGCCGGTGTCGGCCTTCAACTGGATCGACATGTCCATCGCAATGCCGAGCTCGGGATTCTTCGGTCCCTGGATGGCGTTGGCGCTGACGATCTTGCCGGTCTGATAGGCGAACAGGTCCACCGTGTGCGCGGCGTGGTGCCACAGCAGATGGTCGGTCCAGCTGCGCGGCTCACCCTTGGCGTTCATGTTCTTGCGGCGGAAAAAAAACGTCTCGACGTCCATCGCCTGGATGGTGAACTCGCCGCGCTCGATCCGGTTGTGCACGTACTGGTGGCTCGGATTGAACCGTCGGGTATGCCCGACCATGCACACGAGGCCGGTTTCCTTCTGCTTGTCTAGCACCGCCTGGGCCTCGGCCCAGCTGTCCGACAGCGGGATCTCGACCTCGACGTGCTTGCCCGCGTCCATGCAGGCGATCGCCTGCTCGGCGTGCATCTGCGTCGGCGTGCACAGGATCACCGCATCGACGTCGTCGCGCTCGAGCGCTTCGTTAAGGTCGGTCCCCGAATGCTTGGCGCCATATTTCTTGGCCACCTCGGCCGCCTGCTCGGCGCGCCGCGAGATGATCGAGACGATCTCCACGCCGTCGATCTTCTGCAGGCCGTCGAGGTGCTTTTCGCCGAAGGCGCCGGCGCCGGCGAGGGCAATGCGCATTTGGGTCTCCTGTTCTCAATCCCCCTCCCGCTTGCGGGAGGGGTTAGGGGTGGGTCTGTGCTGAGGGGAGTGGATGAGCCCACCCCCGGCCCCTCCCGCAAGCGGGAGGGGAGAAACTAGGCGTTCACCTGCTCGCGCACTCTCGGCGGTTCGGCGCCGATGCCCTCCGGCTGGAGGATCAGCGCGCCGAGCGCGGTGTTCGAAGCCGGAATGTGGTAGAATCGATAGAGTTCCTCGACCTTGTCGCCGAGCGCCCCGCGCATGATCAGCCACATCACCAGCTCGATGCCTTCGCTGCCGGCTTCGCGCAGGTATTCGATGTGCGGCATCCGGCTGAGCGTTTCGGGGTCCTTGATCAGCTGGTCGATGAAGTTGAGGTCGAACTGCTTGTTGATCAGCCCGGCGCGCGGCCCCTGCAACTGGTGGCTCATCCCGCCGGTGCCCCACACATGAACCTTGAGGTCCTCGGGGAAGCTCTCAACCGCAGCCTTGATGCTGTCGCCGAGATTGAAGCAGCGCCGCCCGCTCGGCGGCGGATAGGTCACGACGTTGACCGGGAACGGGATCACCCGGCACGGCCATTCCTCGGGCTCGCCGAAGATCATCGACAGCGGCACCGTGCAGCCGTGATCGACGTCCATATCGTTCATGATGGTCATGTCGAACTCGTCGAGGATCAGGCTTTGCGCCATGTGCCAGGCGAGGTCGGGATGGCCGATCACGTCGGGCACGGGCCGCGGGCCCCAGCCCTCGTCGGCCGGCTTGAAGCGCTCGGCGCAGCCGATGGCAAACGTCGGGATGATGTTCATGTCGAACGCGGAGGCGTGGTCGTTGTAGACCAGGATCACCACGTCGGGCATGTTCTCGGGCCGGGCAATCCATTCGCGGATCGGCTCGTAGCCCTGGAACACCGGGCGCCAGTAATCGTCGCCGGTCTTGCCGGTCTGCATCGCCGCGCCGAGCGCGGGAATGTGGCTCGAGGTGATGCCGGCGGTTATGCGGGCCATGTCAGCGTCCTTCCTTGATCGAGCGCTGCCCTTCGGGCGAACGGCCGCCCTTGAGCATCATTTCGGCGTATTCTTCCTGCGTCATCCCGGTCATGGACCCCGCGGCGAACTGGAAGCTTTTCTTGTCCGTCGAGAAAAGCTTGGACAGGAAATAGATGTTCCCGCCCTCGTCGATCATCGCGTTGTAGTCGCGCGCCAACACCGCCTTCTTGGCCGCGTCGGTCAGCGGCCATTCGTCCAGATAGGCCTTCTCGTCGGCGAGAAACCGCTTGCGGTTTTCCTCCTTCATCAGGCTCATCGCGAACTGGTTCAACTGATAGCCCTGGCGGGCCCGCTGCGCGGTGAACACGCGGGTGCCCGGAATGTCGTCGAACTCGGCAAGGTACTTGTGGATGTCGATCCGCTCTTTCTTGTCGGGCATCAGTCGGTCCATTCGTAAGTCAGCGGCGCCTCGCGGAAGGCGAAGCGGTCGATATGGCGCTCGATCACCCCGCGCATGCGCTCGTTCTCGTCCTTGTCGGCGGTGGTCAGGGTAATCGCGATTCCCTCGGGCCGCGCGGTCATCACCGCGCTGGTGGTGTCGGAGAACGGGAACGCGCCCATCCCGTCGCCCTCGTCGTAGCTGGTCGCCATCTTGTGGCCCCAGTGGCTGACGAGCTGCTGAATGTAGCGCTCGGGCTTCTCGCACTTGGCGAAGCCTTGGGCGACGACGGGGGTGTCGGTTTCACTCACAATCCACGCTCTTTCAACTGGGCGTCAAGCCGCGGATAGACGATCCGCGCGTTGCCCTCGAAGATCATGTGCTTCTCATGGTCCGAGATATCAAGCGCATCGACGTAACGCTTGGTGTCGTCGAAATAGTGCCCGGTCTCCGGGTCGATCCCGCGCACCGCGCCGACCATCTCGCTGCCGAACAGGATGTTCTTGTTTTCGATCACGTCGGCCAGCAGGTCGATCCCCGGCTGGTGATAGACGCAGGTGTCGAAGAACACGTTGGTCATGATGTATTCGCTGAGCGCCGGCTTCTTGAGCATGTCGGCGAGCCCGCGATAGCGGCCCCAGTGATAGGGCACCGCGCCGCCGCCGTGCGGGATGATGAAGCGCAGCTTTGGAAAGCGCGAAAACAGATCGCCTTCCATCAGCTGCATGAAGGCGACCGTGTCGGCCGCGAGATAGAACCCGCCGGTCGCGTGCATCGCCGGATTGCACGATCCGGAGACGTGGATCATCGCCGGCACGTCGAGTTCGCACATCGCCTCGTAGATCGGGAACCAGTATTCGTCCGTCAGCGGCGGATGCTCGAAATGCCCGCCGCCCGGATCGGGATTGAGGTTGCAGCCGACGAAGCCTAGCTCCTCGACGCAGCGCTTCAGCTCGACGACGCTGGCCGCGAGGTCGGCCTTGGGGCTCTGCGGCAGCATGCACACCCCGGCGAAAGTCTCGGGGAACAGTTCGGTCACGCGATAGATCAGGTCGTTGCAGCGGCGCGACCATTCGGCGCTCACCGCCTGGTCGCCGACATGGTGCGCCATGCGGCTGGCGCGAGGGCTGAAGATCGTGACGTCGGCCCCGCGCTCCTTGATCAGCTTCAGCTGGTTCTTTTCGATCGTCTCGCGGATCTCGTCGTCGCTGATCGCCGGATACGGCGGCGGCGTGCCGCCGCTCTTGAACGCCGCCTTCTGCGCCTCGCGCCATTCGTCGTGCTGCGGTGGGGCGGTGGTGTAGTGGCCGTGGCAATCGATGATCAGGCTCATGCCGCTTGGTCTTTCTTGGTCTTGTTGTTCTCGGCCGCCTCGCGTTGCAGCCGGACGGTGCCGCGAGTCATCACCGGCTCGACGCCGAGCGCTTGCAGCGTCTTGGCCGATTCTTCCATCTCCGCCGCGCGGCGAAGCCCATGGGTCGCCATCCGCTCGCGATTGTAGGCGACCTTGTCGGCCCATGGCTGGTGCTTCTCGCTGGCATCGAGCGAAGCCATGACTTCGTCGAACACGCCCGCGGCCTCGGCCGCCGCGGCGCATTCGGCGCTCAGCGCCTCGAGCCCCTTAACCATCACCGAACGGATCATCTTGATCGCCGAGGCGCGGCCGATCTCGTCACCCACGTTGCGGATATTGGAAAAGCCGAGCGCCGCCAGCAGCGGCTGCGCCGCCATGACGTGAGGCCCCGAGATGAGCAGCGGCACCGCCAGCTTCCCGGGATTCACCGGCGCCATCACCGCCACGTCGACGTAGCGCCCACCGGCGGCCTCGATCGCCGCGGCGGCCTCACGCTTGGTCTCAGGCGCGACCGAGTTCATGTCGCACCACAAGCTGCCTTCGGGCAGCAGCGGAGCGTAGTCGCGGGCCGCGGCGAGCGCGGCATCGGCTGTCACCAGCGAGAGAATGAACGCGCGGTCGCCCAGCGCGCTCGCCGGTCCGTCGCCTGTCTCGACGCCGCATTTTTCCATCGCCGCGCGCCGTTCGGCCAGCACGTCCCAGCCGCGCGTTTCCCCGCGCCAGCCGGCCGCGCAGGCAAACGTCTCACCGGCTTCGCCGAAGCCGATCAGCGCCACGCGCGGCGCAGAAAGTGAAGGGGTCGAGTCAGCCATCCTCTTGTCGCCGGTCGCTTACAAAATGTAAGTGTTGCTTACAAGTTTGCCGAAGCGCTATCGCATCCCCTTGACGCGGAGGCCGCCAGCAGTCCACCGGGCGGCGGCATTTTCTAGGAGAGTCGAACCCATGGCAGGCGTCGTCGTCCAGAACATCGAGCGCGCGGACAAGGCGGTGGTCGAGGCCCTCGGCGCGTGCGGTGTCGCCACCGTGCACGAAGCGGCCGGGCGCACCGGGCTGCTCGCCAGCTACATGCGCCCGATCTACCCCGGCGCGCGGATCGGCGCGAGCGCGGTGACCATCAGCGTGCCGCCGGGCGACAACTATATGGTCCACGCCGCGATCGAGCAGCTCCAGCACGGCGACGTGCTGGTGATTGCACCGACCAGCCCGTGCGAAGACGGCTATTTCGGCGACCTGCTCGCCACCAGCGCCCAGGCGCGCGGCTGCAAGGGCCTGGTGATCGACGCCGGCGTGCGCGACGTGCGCGACCTCCATGAGATGAACTTCCCGGTATGGTCTAAGCGCATCTTCGCCCAGGGGACGATCAAGGCCAGCCTCGGCAGCGTCAATGTCGACGTGGTCTGCGCCGGGGCCTACATCCGCCCGGGTGACGTGATCGTCGCCGACGACGACGGCGTCTGCGTCGTCAAGCGCGAGGACGCGGCGAAAGTGCTCGAAAAGGCCCAGGCCCGCGAGGCCAACGAGACCGAGAAGCGCGAGAAGCTCGCCAGCGGCGTGCTCGGCCTCGACATGTACGGCTTTCGCCAAAAGCTCACCGACATGGGGCTCAAGTGGATCTGACCTCCGCGCCGGTCATGTGGATGCGCGGCGGCACGTCGAAAGGCGGCTACTTCCTCGCCTCCGACCTGCCCCCCGACACCGGCGAGCGCGACGCGTTCCTGCTCAGAGTGATGGGCAGCCCCGATCCGCGGCAGATCGACGGGATGGGCGGGGCCGACCCGCTGACCAGCAAGGTCGCGGTGATCCGGAAGAGCGAGCGCGAGGGGATCGACGTCGATTACCTGTTCCTGCAGGTGTTCGTCGACCAGCCGATCGTCACCGACCAGCAGAACTGCGGCAACATCCTCGCCGGGGTCGGCCCGTTCGCCATCGAGCGCGGACTGGTCGCCGCCACCGGCGATGAGACCCGGGTGGCGATCTTCATGGAAAACACCGGCCAGGTCGCGGTCGCCACCGTCGAGACGCCCGGCGGCACGGTCAACTACGCGGGCGACGCGCGGATCGACGGCGTCCCCGGCACGCACGCGCCGATCCCGCTCGAATTCCGCGACACGGCCGGTTCGACCTGCGGCGCGCTGCTGCCCACCGGCAACCCGGTCGACGCCATCGACGGCGTGCGCTGCACGCTGATCGACAACGGCATGCCGAGCGTGGTGTTCAAGGCCGAAGAGGTCGGCGCGACCGGCTACGAGACCCGCGCCGAGCTCGAATCCGAAGCCTTCGCCCCCGTCCGCGCCCGCATCGAGCGCGTTCGCCTCACGGCCGGCCCGCTGATGAACCTCGGCGACGTGAGCCAGAAGTCGGTCCCCAAGATGATGCTCGTCGCTCCCCCGCGCAACGGCGGCGCGGTCACCGTGCGCAGCTTCATCCCGCACCGCGCGCACGCTTCTATCGGCGTGCTCGGCGCGGTGAGCGTGGCGACCGCGTGCCTCGTCCCCGGCTCGCCCGCCGCCGAAGTCGCCGACATTCCCGAGGGCAAGCGCAAGACCCTCTCGGTCGAACACCCCTCTGGCGAAATGAGCTGTGTGCTCGAAGTGAACGATGCCGGCGAGGTCGAAACCGCCGCGCTGCTGCGAACGGCACGCAAGCTGATGGATGGGGTGGTGTTCGTTTGACGAAAGAAGAAAGAACCGTTCGCCCTGGGCTTGAAGAAGGGCCGTTTTGCCTTTCAGCGCCACACTCGAAGAAAAGAGCAGGGCTTCGACAAGCTCGGCCCGAACGGAGTTGATAGTAAGTGTCCGAACGCATCGTCTCCTGGCATCGTAGTTCCTCAAAGCCGACCTTTACGCCGCCGCCCGGCGCGGTAGACGCGCATTGCCACGTGTTCGGGCCAGAGGCACAGTTCTCGTTCAGCGCCAAGGCCAAGTACCTGCCGGCCGACGCCACGCCGGAAATGCTGTTCGCCTTGCGCGATTTCCTCGGCTTCTCGCGCAACGTCATCGTCCAGGCGAGCTGTCACGGCAGCGATAACAGCGCGACCCTGAACGCCATCGCCAAATCGAACGGCAAGGCCCGCGGCGTGGCGGTGGTCGATCCCGCGGTCTCACAAGAGGAGCTTCAGGCGCTGCATGAAGGGGGCATGCGCGGCGTGCGCTTCAACTTCCTCAAGCGACTGGTCGACAACGCACCGAAGGACAAGTTCCTGGAAGTGGCGCGGCGGCTGCCGAAGGACTGGCACGTGGTAATCTACTTCGAGGCCGACATTCTCGAGGAGCTGCGCCCGTTCATCGACGCGATCCCCGTGCCGCTGGTGATCGATCACATGGGCCGCCCGGACGTGACGCAAGGTCCCGACGGCCCCGACATGCGCGCGTTCCGGCGCCTGCTCGACAGCCGCCCGGACATCAATTTCAAGCCGACCTGCCCCGACCGGCTCGACCCCACCGGCGACCCGTGGAACAAGTTCGCCGAGGCGGTCGCCCCGCTGGTCGCGGATTACCCGGACCGCTGCATCTGGGGCACCGACTGGCCGCACCCCAACCAGCAGAATGCGGTGCCCGACGACGGTCACATCGTCGATATGATCCCGCGCATCGCCCCGACCGCCGAGCTGCAGCACAAGCTGCTCGTGACCAATCCGGACCGGCTCTATTGGAGCGACTGAAATCTTTCGGCGCGTTAACCCTTTTCGCCGAATACATTTGACTTTCCGCCCGTTCGCCCCCACTTGGCCGCCATCGAGGCGCCTGGCAGCGTGAACTGGCGATAGAAATCGCCCCGGCCGCGTCCTCGGTCCAACCCGGAGCTTCCCTTTTCACGCGGGTCGTTCAGAACCCGCTTCAGCGCGCCCATTCGCGTGCGCTGTCGCTCATTTGTGAGTCGAAAACCTATATGACATTCGAAGAACTCGGGCTGTCGCAGCCCGTCGTCCAGGCGCTTGCGGTCAAGGGCTATGACGCCCCGACACCGATCCAGGCCCAGGCGATCCCCACCGTCCTCACCGGCCGCGACCTGCTCGGCATCGCCCAGACCGGCACCGGCAAGACCGCGGCGTTCATGCTGCCGTCGATCGACCGCCTGGTCGCCGCCGACAAGCGGCCCAAGCCGCGCTCGTGCCGTATGCTCATCCTCGCGCCGACGCGCGAGCTCGCCGGGCAGATCGCCCAGAGCGCCCGCGACTACGCCCGCTTCGCTCACCTCAAGGTCGTCACCGTGTTCGGCGGCACCTCGGTCGGGCGCAACAAGCAGGAACTGGCCCGCGGGGTTGACATCTGCGTCGCCACGCCGGGGCGCCTCGTCGATCTCGCCGACCAGCGCGCGATCGATCTCTCGGCGGTCGAGATCCTCGTCCTCGACGAGGCCGACCAGATGCTCGACCTCGGCTTCATCCACGCCCTCAGGCAGATCGTGAAGCTGCTTCCGCAGAAGCGCCAAACGCTGCTGTTCTCCGCCACCATGCCCAAGGCGATCCGCCAGCTGGCGAGCCAGTACCTTACCGAGCCATCGCAAATCTCGGTCGCCCCTGCGGCGACCACCGCCGAGCGGGTCGAGCAGAAGATCGCGATGTGCAACGCCGCTGAAAAGCAGGCGCTGCTGACGATCCTCCTGCGCGACGGCTTCGCCGCGAAGCAGATGGACCGCGTGCTGATCTTCACCCGCACCAAGCACGGCGCCGACCGGGTGGTGAAGAAGCTTGCCCAGTCGGGCATCCGCGCCAATGCGATCCACGGCAACAAGAGCCAGCCGCAGCGCGAGAAGGCGCTCGGCGCCTTCCGCTCGGGCGAGGCGCGCATCCTAGTCGCCACCGACATCGCCGCGCGCGGGATCGACGTCTCCGGCGTCAGCCACGTGATCAACTTCGAGCTGCCCAACGTCGCCGAACAATACGTCCACCGCATCGGCCGCACCGCCCGCGCCGGCGCCGCGGGCGTCGCCATCTCGCTGTGCGCGCCGGACGAGAAGGCTTACCTGCGCGATATCTGGAAGCTGACCCGCGCCAACCTCGAGGAAATCGCCCTCCCCGAAGGCCTCGCCGCCGAAGCGAAGATCGTCAACGCCAAAATCCCAGGCGAGCGCCAGGCCGAACGCCAGGAACGCCGTGAGGAAAGCGCCGAACGCCGCCGCCGCTTCCCCCCGCGCAACAAGCGCAAGGTCCACGCCAAACCCCACGGCGAGGCCGGGCAGCACAAGGCCTCGGGCAACCCCAACCGCCGCCGCTCCAACAAGCAGCGCCGCAGCGCGGGCTGAGCTTAACGATCCTCCCCTTTTAGGGGAGGATCGTGCAAATCTAACCCCGTCCCTCCGGCCCCTTGCCATCCCGGCGGTGCCGCCACCGCCGCCAGCCATAGCCGCAGCTTACCAGGCCGAACCCGCACGCCACGGCGATACCGCCGACGATCAGCGCGGCGAAGCCGACCGCGCCGGTCAGGCCCAGCAGGAGTTGCGTCAGGAACTGGAGGACCGTTTTCAATGCGCTTCGCCCGTTGCCGGCAGATAAGCGCTTGAGCCGCGGAAACTATCCCTCGCGGATCAAAGCCCCAATTGCGACAACCCGGGATGGTCGGCAGGTCGCGGGCCATTCGGCCAACGATACAGACGGTCTCCTTCGGCTATAACCAGATCATTGATGCTGGCATGGCGCACCGCCATGTAGCCGTCGGCGTCGAACTCCCAGTTCTCGTTGCCGTACGAGCGGAACCACTGCCCGGCGGCGTCGCGCCATTCGTAGGCGAAGCGCACGGCGATACGGTTGCCGCCGAACGCCCACAGCTCCTTGATCAGCCGGTATTCGAGTTCCTTCGCCCATTTGCGCTGGAGGAAGGCGACGATGGCCTCGCGCCCGGTGAAGAACTCGTCGCGGTTGCGCCAGCGGCTGTCGGGCGAATAGGCGAGGGCGACCGTCTCCGGGTCGCGCCGGTTCCACGCATCCTCCGCCGCGCGGACCTTCTGCGCGGCGGTTTCGGCGGTGAACGGCGGCAGCGGCGGTCGGGTCACGCTTCCAGCGTCATGCGCACGAAATCGACCGTCGCCCGGGTGGCCTTGGCAAACTCCGCCGCGGTGGCCTGGAAGCTGCCGAACTGGGCGAACTGGTCGGGGGTCATGCCGTCGAATTCGTAGGCCTGGCGGAAGCTCGGCAGCTTCAAGAGCTTCTCGACGCTCGCCTTGTTCGGCTCGCGCTCGATCGCCTTGGGGTCGAACGGCGCCAGCTCGTCCTCGACCGCCATCAGGCCGGCGATGTAGCTCGGCGGGCAGGTGTAGACCATGTCGCTGCCGGCGAAGTCCTCGATATGGCGGCTGACGGTCTTCCCCGTCCGCTCGTCCTTTTCCACCCGCATCGAGCATTGCAGCATCTTCGACGGGTGGCCAATCTCCTTGCCGTGCCAGTAGGCGCGCTTGAGCACCGCCTCTTCACCGTCGCGGATTTCGGGTAGCGAAAGCTCGATTCCGCGCGCCTTGGCCTCGGTGCTCCAGTCACCCAATTGCCCGAGCCGGCTCGACATGTGGGTGATGACGCTGCGCCAGGTGGTGAGGTCCACGCCCGCAGCCTTGGCCCGCAGCAGACCGGCGCTCACCGCGGCGCGGCAGCGGGTGTACTGGGCAACGGTGAAGCTGGTGGTGTTGTTGGTGCTGATCCCGCGCGCGGTCAGCTCCTCGAGCACTTCGTAGCCCTGCTTCGAGCCGGGCAACTTGACCATCACGTTCGGCCCTTGTGCGGCGATCGACAAGCCCATTGCCAGCATCTTGTCGCCGTCGGTGACGAAGCGCGGATCGACCTGGCCCGAGAGGAAGCCGTACTTGCCGCCGGAAGTCTCGAACACCCGGCGGATCGCCGCGGCGCCCTTCTTCACCAGATCGAGGTACATCGCCCAATAGACGCCCTCGACGTCGAGCCCGGGATTGTCCTTCGCCGTCTTCTTGATCTCGGCGGTCCACAGCTCGGGATCGAGCTGAATCGCCTGCAGGCTCAGCGGCGGGTTGGTGGTTACCCCGCGAAAGCCCATCGTGCCGCTCTCGTGGATCGCGCCGTTGTCATAGAGGCGCGTGAGCTGCGCGTCCCAATCGGCTTCCTTGCCGGCAGGGGCCTTGGCCAGAGTTTCGGCCTTCCAGCTGGGATAGATCAGCGGCGAGGAATCCCACCAGATCTCGCAGTCGGGATTGGTGGCGGCGAGCTTTTCAAGCACGTTCTGGGTCATGGCCCGCCCCATGCCCCGAGCATGGCCGCAAGGTCCAGCCATTTTCCGTCAAGGCGGGCGATAGCGCAGCTTTGCGCCCTGCTTCGTGTCAAAGTGTCGCAACCGGCGATCCGCGCTTGTTGCCGCGCATGTGGCGCCTAGACTTGAGCCGATGAGACTGTGCCGCCTCGCCCTGCTGCTAATGCCGCTGCTCGGCGCGTATGCGCCGGCGGCACACGCCGTCGATCCGACCACGGACGCAGGCGACAGATCGGACATCCTCGTCACCGGCCAGAAAAAGCCGGTCACCCGCGAGCAGGTCACCCAGGAGGCGCGCGCGGTGACCCGCGAAACCGATGTGCGCGATGAGCCGCTGGCGCGGTTCGATGATCGCGCCTGCCCCGGCGTGATCGGCATGACCCAGGCCTATGCCGAGCAGATCGTCGGCCGCATGCGCCAAGTGGCCGAGGACTATCACATTCCGCTCGCCGCCAACGGCGATTGCGCGCCGAACGTGATCCTCGCCTTCACCGAGGATGCCCGCGCCGACCTGCAGGCGTTTCAGAAGCGAACGAAAGAGCTGTCGATCGAGCTCACGCCCGACGAACGCCGCGAACTGCTGGACGAGCCGGGGCCGGTGAAGGTCTATTCGGTGGTCGAGCGGCGCATGCAGAACGGCGCGATCGTACCCAGGCGGCGGAACCTGACCGATATTCCGACCGCGCGGATGGAGGGTGGCCAGTCGCTGATCTCGACCGCGACCGAGCAGCACATCGTCAAGGTCGTCGTGCTGATCAACCGCAGCGCGGCGGTCGGCAAGAGCCTCTCGCAACTGTCCGACTACGCGATCATGCGCGCCTTCGCCCGCACCCGCGATGCCACCGGGGCGACGGCGCCGGATTCGATCCTCACCCTGTTCCACCCCGGAAACCAGTCGCCGCCGCAAGGGCTGACCGACTTCGACCGCGCCTATCTCGCCTCGCTTTACGAAGGCTCGGCGCACGTCAAGGGCCTCAGCAAGCTGATGCGCGTCAGCCACCACCTTGAAAAGATCGAGCAAGGGAAAGAATAGGGCAGCGTTCCACGGGCGGTTTTCCGGTGCCCATCCAGCGATGATGAAGTGACGGATTGGATTTTAGGGTAAAGTCAATTGCCGCGCTCAGACCTCCAAGCGCGCAACACCGAAAGGGCCCGCGCATGACTCGATTGACGCCTGGCTGGATTCTGCTGCTCTGCTCGATCCCGGCCGCAGCCGCGGCGCAGGCGCGCCACGACGCGCTCGACGTGCACCAACTGCCGCTCGGCGACGGTCATGTCTCGCAGACGCCGGAGCGCGGCTATGTGATGGCGTGCCGCATGGGGCCGGGGCGCGGCGGCGGCGCCCGCCATGCCGGCGCTTGGATTCATGGGACGACCTGGGACCTGACGCAGAAGCCGCACGTGCAGGGCCGGGTCTCCTGGCCGCAGGCGCAATTCTCGATCCGGCTGACCGGCGAGGGCCGCGTCGTCAGCGGGAATGCGCTGCCGGTGAAGACGCCGACCGGCCGCTTCCCGATCGCGCCCGACGATCCGGCCTATCGCTACGATACCAACCCCAACGCGATCGGCGCGCAGGCCGTATCGCTGACCCTGCCCGCCCATCCCGAGACCGCGCCGACGCCGAGCTGCGTGCCGATGGGAATGGTGGGTGTCGCGCTCAACGGCGTGGCGATCTTCAATGCGCTCGACGACGGCGGCCGCGATGCCGTTGCACACGAAGTGCAGGATTTGTGCGATGGCCATCCGCAAGGACGCGGCGAATATCATTATCACGGGCCGAGCCCGTGCCTGCCCGGCGAAAACGAGCGAAACACGCTGATCGGCTACGCGCTCGACGGCTTCGGCATCTATTCCATCTACGATGCCGAGGGCAACGAACAGACCGACGCCGACCTTGACGCCTGCCACGGCCGCGTGAGCACGGTGATGTGGGACGGCAAGCCCACGCGGATCTACCACTACGTGCTGACTCGCGAATATCCTTACACGATCGGCTGCTTCAAAGGCACGCCGGTGCTAACGCCGCGAGAGATGGGGGGCCGGAGGCCGCCGGCTCGCCGTCAAGGCCCCGGTTTGTCCGGCTGACGGGATCGTGCTTTTCCGAGTCGCAGAGAGATTCGGTCCCCGTCGCCTCAGACCCGAAACTCAGTTCGATTGGATGACCAGCTCGTGGCCCCCGTTGACGCAAGCGCGGTCAATCGCCCCGCGCGCCTACTTCGACGAAGGCGAGGCCGGCGCGCCGGGCAGCGTCGCCGGGTCCCAGTGCTCGTCGGCCTTGCCGTTCACGAACCGCCAGGTGTCGAACCAGGTGGTGGTGTACTTGTCATCGGGGTCCCCCGGCGTCGGCAGCGTGCGCTGGGTCATCACGGTGACGTAATCCCCCTCTGCGACCACCGCGACGATCGGCTGGGTCAGCTTGTCGCACGTCGGCGTCGGCTTCTGCTTGGCGACGTCCATGAAATAATGGACCACGCCCTTGAGGCCGCTCGCCGCCATCGGATTGTGCTGGATGTACTTGTCGGTCAGCCACTCGCCCGCGCGGCTCCACTGATGGCACTGCAGCAGCTCCTTCTCGATGTGCAGCGCCGCCTGCTTGTTGCGGTTGAGCTTGGGGTCCTTGCTGGTGAACAGCGCCTCGGGATTCGGCGCGGCGACAACCGGATCGCTCAGCGCATGCATCGCCGCGGCGGCGGGCATCGGCGCGATCACGGCAAGCGTGGCGGCGGCGGTGGCAAGCAAGGTCTTCATCGGAACGTCCTCCCCAGGGATGGCTTTGCCCCGCATGATGCACGGTTCCCCGCCAGAGTCCATCGCCAACCCCTTGCTGCATCGCAGCAAAGTCCCTATGTGCGCCCCCGCAACCGCCTTCCCGAAAGCTAGCCCCATGTCCCTCCGCAACGTGGCGATCATCGCCCACGTCGATCACGGCAAGACCACGCTCGTCGACCAGCTGTTCCGCCAGTCGGGCACCTTCCGCGACAACCAGCGCGTCGAGGAGCGGGCGATGGATTCGAACGACCTCGAGAAAGAGCGCGGCATCACCATCCTCGCCAAGTGCACCAGCGTCGAATGGCACGGCACCCACATCAACATCGTGGACACCCCCGGCCACGCCGATTTCGGCGCCGAGGTCGAGCGCATCCTCAGCATGGTCGACGGGGTGATCCTGCTGGTCGACGCCGCCGAAGGGCCGATGCCGCAGACCAAGTTCGTTACCGGCAAGGCGCTCGGCCTCGGCCTCAGGCCGATCGTCGTGGTCAACAAGATCGACCGCCCCGACGCGCGCCCGCATGAAGTGCTCGACGAGGTGTTCGACCTGTTCGTCAACCTCGACGCCTCCGACGAGCAGCTCGACTTCCCCGCGCTCTACGCTTCGGGCCGCGCCGGTTACGCCAGCGAGGACCCGGAAGCCCGCTCGGGCGATCTCTCACCGCTGTTCAAGACCATCGTCAGCCACGTCCCCGAGCCAGGCCTCGACCCCGAGGCCGACTTCGCCATGCTCGCCACCCTGCTCGACCGCGACAACTTCTTGGGGCGCATCCTCACCGGCCGCATCGAGAGCGGACGGCTCGAAGTCGGCATGCCGATCAAGGCGCTCGACGTCGCCGGCAACCTCGTCGAATCCGGCCGCGCCACCAAGGTCTTCGCCTTCCAGGGCCTCGAGCGCGTCCCCGTGCTCCACGCCCAGGCAGGGGACATCGTCGCCATCGCGGGGCTGACCGAGGCGACCGTGTCGAACACCCTGTGCGATCCCGCGGTCAGCGCCCCGATCGCCGCCCAGCCGATCGACCCGCCCACCCTCGCCATGACCTTCTCGGTCAACGACAGCCCCTACGCCGGGCGCGAGGGCGACAAGGTGCAGAGCCGGGTGATCCGCGACCGGCTCGAGCGCGAGGCCGAAGGCAACGTCGCCATCCGCGTCAGCGAGAGCCACGACAAGGACGCCTTCGAGGTCGCCGGCCGCGGCGAGCTCCAGCTCGGCGTGCTGATCGAGACCATGCGCCGCGAAGGCTTCGAGCTCAGTATCAGCCGCCCGCGCGTCCTGTTCCGCGAGGGGCCGAACGGCCGCGAGGAGCCCTACGAAACCGTGGTGGTCGACGTCGACGACGAGTTCTCCGGCACCGTCATCGACAAGATGGCCGCGCGCAAGGCCGAGATGACCGACATGCGCAGCGGCGGAGGCGGCAAGACCCGGCTGACCTTCAGCGCCCCCAGCCGCGGCCTGATCGGCTATCACGGCGAGTTCCTCTCCGACACCCGCGGCACCGGGGTGATGAACCGGGTGTTCGAACGCTACGGCCCGTGGAAGGGCCCGATCCAGGGCCGCATGAACGGCGCGCTGATCAGCATGGAGCAGGGCGAGGCCGTCGCCTACGCATTGAACGCGCTGGAGGACCGCGGCACGCTGTTCGTCAGCCCCGGCGACAAGCTCTACGAAGGCATGGTGATCGGCGAAAACGCCAAGCCGCAGGACCTCGAGGTCAATCCGCTCAAGTCCAAGCAGCTGACCAACTTCCGCGCCAGCGGCAAGGACGAAGGCATCCGCCTCACCCCCCCGCGCAAGATGACCCTCGAACAGGCGATCGCCTACATCCAGGACGACGAGCTGGTCGAAGTGACCCCGCAGAGCGTGCGGCTGAGGAAGCGCTACCTCGATCCGCACGAGCGCAAGAAGGCGGCGCGGGCGGCGGCTTAGGCAGGTTAGTCAGTTCCTTCGGTCGACGTCGTTCGCAAACTAGACGCGGCTGGCCGTGGCCAAACGCCGGAACTGCGGCCTCGTTGCGCACTTAGGCGACAACTTACTAATGTGTTCTAGCATAGGAGACAGATCGTAGGGCACGACAGCACCTTCGGCAGTTCCAATTGTTGCGGCTAACAACTCCAATAGCGCTGCCGCCTTTTCCTCGGTGTCGATCAAATCGAGGTTGGGCTCCTCAAGTGCGTCGCCATTCAAGCCATACTCCATGCTGGACCATGCATCGAATGGAACGAGAAAGCGGCTAACCATGCGAACCGCTTCCGCAAATCTACTTCCGGAGGTGGCTGGTAAGTCTGCAAACGCCCTTGAGACTCCGGGGGTCGAGAGCGAACGCTCCTGAGGCCACACCTTCTCAAGAAATGGCGATATTGCGCGGCCGAAGAGGCCTTCACGAGTTTGCCCCTTCTTGGTGGGTATTTCTCGAAGGTATTGTTGCAGCACATTTGCGGCGTGGGCCCGCACCTCGTCCTCAACAGAACGAAGGACTTGTTGCACGTTCACAAAAGGAATTGCCGGGCGGCGCCTTCTTCTTAAAGCATCCAAGCACTCTACGATCATGCTAAATACGAGCGACTGGCGCGTGTTACGACTTAAGCGCCTACCGCATTGGTGGATCGTTCGCGCTGTAGCCAACGAGCACAATATGAAAGAGCCGAGCGAGATCATAGATTAGATCAGGAACGACGCGACGTCGTAGGTAGAACTCCCCGAAATCCCTATCTGACAGCACGAGATCAGAATGGGCTTCGGCACGCGGATTGACGCAGCCATGAACGTGAAGGATACCAGCAAAGCTGAGCATCTCGAGGAATGCCAGCCATGACTGAATGCGCAGCGGCATCCAGACGCTCATAGACTTGTAATACAAGGTCGCGAAAGTCCGGCATCCCGGCTGGAAGAGACACGCCGGCTCCGGCAATGAATACAACCTCGCCTCTCGCGTGAGCTAACAAGAGTCGCTCTGGGATTCGCGTTGTGTTGGGCGCTAGCTCGATGAGCCGGTCTTCGACGACGTCGTCTGAGCGAGCGCGAATTGCCATTGGCGGCAATGGCTAGATTGGCGTCATGCACAATTCAATGGTTTCGCGGAGGGAGATCCGAGATTGATCCATGGGGCGAGAAAAGAAGTGGACACCCCCACAACCCCCTCCCTCAGGCAGGGCCTGAGCAGTTCAAGTTCCGCTCCGCCCCGCGGCTCCCGCCCGCGCTGGCGGGCCGGCAACAAGAAACGACTTTCCTACAACCCCTCGCTCAGGCATAGCGGACGCGAATCACGGTTTGTTCCGTCCCCTGGCCCTTTCCGCGCGGGCGGCGGTCGGGAGAGAGGTCGCGAGGCGTTCCCGCTGCGCGTCGCCGTCGCGCCGGGGTGATCGGGAAAGGAGGTGCCGCCCCGGTCTCGTGAATGTGTCACCCTCTCCAGTGCGGATGAAAACGGCGGATTCCCGAGGTTTGCCGCCTTCCGCCCAGGATGACACCTGTCGCCCTTTGTCAACGCGGTATCGCCTCGGCCGGGCGCCACTCGGCGAGGAACCAGTCGCGATAACGTGGGTTTAGCTCTGCGAGCTTCGGTCGCCCCGCGACCGCGGCGCGGATGGGACTATCATCGATCGTGGCGCGGAAGGGCTGGCGTTGAGCGAGGGCAGAGAAGACGAAGCATCGACCGGGATCAGCGGCCTCGATGACATCCTGACCGGCGGGCTCTCCCGCGGGCGCGTGTTTCTGGTCGAGGGCAGCCCCGGCACCGGCAAGACCACCATCGCCTTGCAGTTCCTGATCGAAGGCGCGGCGCGCGGCGAGCGGACGCTGTACATCACGCTGTCGGAAACCGAGGACGAGCTGCGCAGCAGCGCCGCCTCGCACGGGTGGGATCTTGCGGGCGTCGAAATCTACGAGCTGGTCCCGCCCGAGAACCTGCTCGACGACGAGCAGCAGCAGAGCCTGCTGTACTCCTCCGATCTCGAGCTGGGCGAGACGACCAAGCGCATCTTCGAGGCGTTCGAGCGGGCGAGGCCCGACCGGGTGGTGCTCGACAGCCTGTCGGAAATCCGCCTGCTGGCGCAAAGCTCATTGCGCTATCGGCGGCAGATTCTGGCGCTCAAGCACTATTTCGCGCGGCAGAATTCGACCGTGCTGATGCTCGACGACCTGACCAGCGAAACCAACGACCGCACCGTCCACAGCGTCGCCCACGGCGTGATCCTGCTCGAGGAGCTCGCCCGCGACTACGGCGCCGAGCGGCGCCGGCTGCGGATCGTCAAGTATCGCGGCCGGCGCTTTCGCGGGGGCTATCACGATTTCACGATCGAGACCGGCGGCGTGCGCGTCTATCCGCGGCTCGTCTCTTCGGAGCACTACACCCGCTTCTCCCGCGAAGCCGTCGCGAGCGACAGCGCCGAGCTCAATGCGCTGCTCGGCGGCGGCGTCGAGCGTGGGTCGAGCGTGCTGATCCTCGGCCCCGCCGGCACCGGCAAGTCGCTGCTGTCGCTGACCTTCGTCGAAGCCTCGGCGGCGCGCGGCGAACCGGCCGCGATGTTCGTGTTCGATGAGGAGCTCGGGCTGCTGAAAGAGCGGGCGAAGGGCCTCGGGATCGATCTTCAATCAATGATCGACAAAGACATGCTGGTACTCGAGCAGGTCGACGCCGCGGAGATGACTCCCGGGGAGTTCTCCCAGCGCGTGCGGCAATGCGTAGAACAGCACGGCGTCCGCACGGTGGTGGTCGACAGCCTGAATGGCTTCCAGGCGGCCATGCCGGAGGAGAACGCGCTGGTCCTGCACATGCACGAGCTACTGCAGTACCTCAACCGACAGGGCGCGACGACCTTCCTGACCGTCGCCCAGCACGGCCTCGTGGGCGACATGAAAACGCCGGTGGACGTGACCTATCTCGCCGACACCGTCATTCTCCTGCGCTATTTCGAGGCGCGCGGGCGCGTGCGGCGGGCGATCTCGGTCGTCAAGAAGCGCACCGGCACGCACGAGGATACGATCCGCGAGTACCGCATCGGCTCGCAGGGATTCACCCTGGGCGAGCCGCTGATTGGCTTCCAGGGGGTCCTGCGCGGCGTGCCGACGCTGGCCGATACGACCGCCGACCTGCTGGCCGACCCTTCCGAGTGATTCCCCATCTGTCCGAGCGGGCGCTGATCCTGGCCCCTCACGGCCGTGACGCGATGATCGCCGCCGAGATGCTGCGCGAGACCGGCGTTGCCAGTCTCATCTGCGGGGGCATTCCGCAGCTCGTGGCGGAGCTGCGCAGCGGTGCGGGATTCGCTGTGGTCACGGAGGAAGCCCTTGTCGGGCAAGACTTACGTGCGCTGAAGGAGTGGCTCGACCAGCAGCCGGAATGGTCCGACTTCCCGTTTGTCCTTCTGACGGTGCGCGGCGGCGGCATCGAGCGAAATCCCGCGGCGACCCGTCATCTCGAAACGCTCGGCAACGTTACTTTTCTGGAACGGCCGTTTCACCCCACCACCCTGGTCAGCTTGGCACGCGCGGCAATTCGCGGCCGACGGCGACAATATGAGGCGCGGGCGCGTCTGATCGCGCTGCGCGATCTCAACGCCACGCTCGAGCAGCGCGTGGAGGAAGCCGTCGCCGCGCGCGAAGCGGCCACGTCGCAGTTGCGCGAGGCCCAGAAGCTGGAAACGCTCGGGCAACTGACCGGCGGGCTGGCGCACGACATGAACAACCTGCTGATGCCGATCATCCGCGCGCTCGATCTCCTCGACCGGCGTTACGGCGATTCCGATGCCGCCATGGCGCGGGCGATCGATCGGGCGGTGCAGTCCGCCGAGCGCGCCAAGACGCTGGTCAGCCGCATGCTCGGTTTCGCCCGGCGGCAGACGCTGGAAACCCGCGCGCTGGACCTGCCGGCGCTGCTGCACGGAATGCGTGAGCTGATCGCCAGCTCGGTCGGCGCCACGATCGAGCTGGTCATCGAGGTCCCCCCCTCGCTCCCTTCGGTGCTGGCAGACGCCAATCAGCTCGAGCTCGCGGTGCTCAATCTGTGCATCAATGCCCGCGACGCGATGCCCGACGGCGGACAGATCGTCATAGAGGCGGCGGAGGCCGAAAGTGTGCCACCTTCGCTGGCCGCCCGACCCGCCGGCTATGTGTGTGTATCGGTCAGCGACAACGGCTCGGGAATGTCCGAGGCCACGCTGCAGAGGGCGATAGAGCCGTTCTTTTCCACCAAGGAGACCGGCAAAGGCACTGGCCTCGGGCTCAGCATGGTTCACGGCTTCGCCAGCCAGTCCGAAGGGGCGTTCGTGCTCTCCAGCCAACTCGGCGGGGGAACGCGCGCCCAGCTCTACCTTCCGGCTTCGCCCCAGGCGGTCGAGTCTTGCTCGCAGGCGAAGCGCCCCGAGTCCACCCGCGTCAGCCCTCGCACCGTTCTACTGGTCGACGACGAGCCGCTCGTACGGATGGGCACGGCGGACATGCTTGAAGCGCTCGGCCATACCGTCGTCCTAGCGGCTGACGGCGTAGAGGCGCTCCGCGAGTTGCATGACAACCCCGATATCGAGGTCGTGGTCACCGACTTCACGATGCCGCAAATGAATGGCGCGCAGCTGGCGCAACGGATCAGGAGCGAGCGCGGCGATCTGCCCGTGCTGATCATCACCGGATTCGCCAGCCAGGATCTCGACCTGTCGTTGCCCCAGCTTCCCAAACCGTTCAGTGAGGAGGATCTCGCCGAAGCCATGCACAGGTTATTATTGGAAGCCTGACCGCCTTTGGCGGCCAGTGAAAAATCCACTTTCCCAAAGACCGTTGCTCAGGAATAGGCCCACAATATTCCCGTTTGGCTAAGCTTCCGCGCCCCGCCGGGCGGCGCCGAACGCTCAGGAGAGCGGACAGCGACGCCGGCCTATGGTCTCAATTTCGGCCAACTTCCGAATGCCGCGGGAGCGCGTCAGAACGTCCGCTGGCGCACCGTCGGGCCGATCGCGGCCTTGTAGGTCACCGGTGTGTCGAACGGCAGCGTCTGC
Source organism: uncultured Alphaproteobacteria bacterium (assembly GCA_963811255.1). GTDB lineage: Bacteria > Pseudomonadota > Alphaproteobacteria > Sphingomonadales > Sphingomonadaceae > Croceibacterium_B. Next base: position 515,438 of record CAWEQI010000001.1, read on the forward strand.
TGCCACACCGCGCCGGCGTAGAGGCGCTTGCCGGGCAGCTCGCGGCAATCCTTGCCGCTCGCGTCGCACTGCCGGCCCTGGAACAGCTCCTGCGAGGTGTTGCCGGCGTTCCGCAGCGTCAGCGTGCGGCCCTGGCGCTCGCCGACGACGTCGCCGGTGAATTGCGCCGGGCGGACGAGCACCAGGGCGTCGTAGCCGACCAGCACCTCGAGCGCGCTGCGGTTCGCCGTTATGGGGCCGACCACCGGCTTGATCGCCACGCGATAGACCCGGTCGGTGGCCGAGCGCGGGCCAACCGCCGCGATGCGGATCGTGCGCCGCTCGCCCGGCTCGAGCACCAGCCGCTGCGGGGCGACCAGGATGCCTGAGGCATCGGGTTCGCCTGCGGAAACCCGCGTCTCCTGCGGCGTGCCCGGGTGCTCGATCCTGAACGGCTCGGCCGAGACGTACATCCGCTGCTTGCCGTGGTTCCACACCTCGATGTCCTGCCGCGGCGGATCGCCCGGCTGCAGATCGACGATCACCTGGCTCAGCACCATCTCGGCGTGCGCCCAGCCGGCCAGGCCGAGCGTCGCGGCGATAGCGAGCGCGGCGCCGGCAAGGGTCCTGCGTTTCATTCGTGTCCCTCCGTTCCGGGTCCATTCAAGGGGTCGAGCGCGCCGAGCCTGACCTCCGGGCGCCCGCAGCAGACGACGGCGCCGAGGCGGGCGATGCCCTCCGTCGCGCGGCCCGCCGGCAGGGTGGCGGCGAACGAGCGGCCGTCCTTCGTCGTCACCGCCAGCGCAGCGTCGTCCGGCGCTTCGATCTGGAAATATCCATCGGCGTCGGTCTCGCTCCAGACGCCCTTGCCGGTGATCGAGGCGCCGGCCACGGGGGTGCCGTCGGGCGCCATCAGCCGGCCGAACTTGATGGTGACCGGGGCCACCTTCCAGTCGAGTTTCGCCACTGTGCCGGGATAGAGGCTGACGGCGCGCGGCGAGCTGTCATAGGCGAGCAGGTCCTTTCCGGTCGGGCGAATGCGCACACGGTAGGCGCGATAGGCCGGCATGGCGAGAGTCAGCGGCGCCGCGCCCGTGATGGTGCCGACCCGCTGATCGTTGACGAGCACGTCGAACGTATCGCCGGCATGCGCCCCGCCGACGCGGACGACGATCAGGCTTTGCGTGCTGGTCTTGCCAGCGACTTGCACCGCGCCCGCACCTGCCGCGACGGTGGTCTGGAAGCCGAGGCTGTATTGCGTCGTCGCGGCCGAAGGCCCGTCGGTGTGCACCAGATCGCCGGTTAGCGAGCCCAGGCGGTGGCGGAATTGGGACGAAAGCACCAGATCGTCCTGCTTCGGCTGGTGCTCGTAGCCGGCGCCAAGCGCCATCTGCCCGCCGGCGAAGCTCGGGCTCCAGGCGCCCGACAGGGCTGCCACGGGGCCCTGCCCCAGAGTATCGCCGGTCAGGTCCGATTCCCGCGCTCCGGCGAGAGCCGTGACGCTCGACCGCCCGCCGAGCAGCCGCAGCGAGACGCCGGCGAAGCCCGAACTGCCGCGCTCGGTCGCCGTCATGTCGCCGCGCAGTGTGACCGTGAACGGCCCTTTGCGCAGCACGTCCCATTCGATCGACGGCCCGATGCTGTAGCGCGCGCGCTCCGCCGCGTCGTCGTCGCGATAGGAAAACGTCCCGAGGAAACGCAGGCTCGCTAGGCTGTACGAAACGATGCCGTCGACTTGCGAGTAGCTCCCGGCAACGGCGAGCGGTTCGAGCGCGGTGAAGGAGACCGGCGGTCGGGCGGAAGGGTCGGCCGGCAGCGCCGGGCCCGCCCGACGGGCCGCGCCGGCATCGGCGCGGCTCGCCTCGATCCGCCGGATATCGAAGTTGAAATTGAGCTGCGACGATCCGGCCGACGAGACTTGCAAAATGCCGCCATGCGTCCCGTCCAGGTCCGCGACCGCCGCGGCGCGCACTTGCACCAGCGGCGTGAGCCATGTCGCCGCGAGTTCCGCCGAGGCGCTTTCATCGCTCGCCTGGAGATCGCCTTCGAGCGCCCAGTTGCGGCCGAGCCGACGGACGGCGCCGGCGGAGACATATGGGTGCTGCGATGGGCTCAGCGATCCTCTGTCCACGTCCTGCACCTGCAGCCCGGCGAACGCGAAGAAATCCATTCGCCCCGGCGAGGGAATACGACGGCTCTTGCTGAAGAACCGCCGCTCTTCGCGGGTTGGCTGGCCCGGTTCTTCGATCCGCAATACGATTTCGTATGATCCGTCGGGCAGGTTCGAGGTGTCGACCTGCTGGTTCCCGGCTTCGTAGATCGCCGAACCGAGAACCCGCCCGTCGCGCACAATGTCGACCCGAGCGCGCTGATCGAGGTACACGACCACCGGGCTGCCGCGAAGTTCGTCCTTGTCGAGCCGCGTATCGATCTGACTTTCCACACCCACCCCGATCAGCTTGCGCAGGCCGCTGATATCGTCGCCGGGCGCCCAGAGCGCGCCCGCCGAGTAACGCAAGCCGGGGCGGTCGAGCTCCAGCGCGAGGCGTTCGGCCCCCAGGCCGAGTTGGCTGGCGTAGGACAAGTCCGCGCGAAGGCGGCCTTCGCCGCTTCCGACCAGCAGGCCGTCCTGAATGTTGTAGTAGCTGGAGCCGCCATCGAGCCGGCCCGAAAACACCGCCCCGACCGAATCGATCACGGCCAGGCCCTTTTGCGGCGGCGGCAGGTATTTCTCGCCGACGTCGTCGCTCACCGCCAGAAATCGCGGATTGACGAAAATGTCGAGCCGGAACCGGTCGCGGTCGAAGATCACGCCGGCGACTTCAGGGGTGAGCCGGCCGCACTTTGCCGGATCGGAGGTGCTGGCGCAGGCCAGCCGGGCGTGCGCCGGCAGGCTGGCCGCCGAAAGGGCCGATTGCACCGCGGCAGCGTCCGCCAGCGCCGGAAGCAGTCGAACGGCCGCCGCGGGATCGAGCAGCGTCACCGCGCCGGGCGCGGCTCTGATCTTGGTTTCGCCCTTGCGAACCCCGCCGAAGTACACGTCGACCAGCAGAACGCGCTCTTCCGTCAGATCGGAAAAGCCCTCGGGCTCGCCGGCCGAAATCGCCAGACTTGCGGAATCGTTCGCCTGAGCGGCGAGAGGCCAGCAGCCCGCCGCCACCGCCGTGCAGAACAGCGTCAGGCGTCGAGCGCGGGCGCCGGAAGATCGCGCGAAGACCATCGCCGTCCCCGCGTCACTCCGGCACGATGGTGATCTGGAGCGTGCCCGTATAGCTGCCCGCCGTCGCAGTGGCGATCTGAGCCGCGCGGATGGTCACGATCAGGCTGGCGTCGTCGGGCTGTCCGAAGCAAGGAAACAGGCTCACAGCATTGACGAATCCCGTTGAGGCTACGCCGGGCTGCAGCATCGTTCCGGCGGACTGATTGGGCGAATCCGCCCACTGGACGTCGTAAGCGAGAGTGGCCGCCCCCGAGGACAGCGTGAAGGCCCCTCCGGCGCCGCTGCCGGTGGCCTGCACCGAATAGGGGCGCGTGGAGCCCCAGCCCTTGAAGCTGCAGATGCTGACGTTTTCGCTGTTCGACTGGTCGACCGGCGAGTTGATCGTGCCAAACGCGACGTCGGCGAGCCCGCCGACGCGGGCGCCGGCGGCGTGCGCCGCCGTATTCGGCACCGCCGCAAGCAGAGCGACTCCGCCAAGCCGCCGGATAAGTGACCCCCCATAGCTCATGGTTAACGACGTTGAAGGAATTAGGTAAACATCCCGTTAGCGGAGCCGGAACTCGGCCGCAGAAGGACAAGGGGGCGCGCAGACAGGCCTTCGCCGCCAGCCGTTCCGCTCGGCTGCGGCCGGCATGAAATCCTAAGTGGACGGAATCCTGCCGCGCCGTTAACCATCATCTCTAACCATATGTCGCCCTGTCGGAGCTACACCGGAGCGCGATGGGAGGGGGATCGATCCGTTCGCCGCGCAAACCGCGGTTGCGCGAGGTTTTCGCGTTCACTGGCTCGGCGGTCGCGTTGGCCCTGGCGGCACCGGCCCATGCCCAGGCGGTCGATTCGGCGCAGGTGAGTGCCCAGATCGATGCGCCGATCACGTTAATTGATGGCAATGACATGGACTTCGGCACGATCGCTCCTCGAGGGAGTGCCGGGACGATTGTCATGACCTCCGCCGCCGCGGCGCAGTGCACGGTCACCGGCGGTCTGGTGCACACCGGGAACTGCCGCGCCGCGACGTTCGAAGGCGCGGTCAGGTTCCTGTTCCTGCTGCGCGTTCAAGGGCCAAGCGGCGACCGCATCGACCTCACCGGACCGGGTGGCGCGACCATGGCGCTTGACAATTTCACCTTCGGGGCCGGACCCGGCGTGTGGGACCTCGGCACCGGCGGAGGAAGTCGCCGCTTCCTGATCCTCAACGCGGATGGCTCCTACAGCTTCTACGCCGGCGGAACGCTGCACGTCGCGGCCAATCAGCAGCCGGGCGTCTACACCGGAACCTTCGAGCTTCAGCTCAACTACAACTGACGTGGCGGCGGCTTACCCCCAATCGGGCTCTCAGCGGCCGGCTTTCGCTCACGAAAAAACGCCCGCTCCGGAGCGAACCCCGGAGCGGGCGTCGGCCCCTCCCCCTGCGCAAGAGCGTTACTGCGGAGTCACGAGCAGCGTCAGCGCCCCGGTGTAGTTGCTCCCGGCATCCATCGTGCCGAGGTCGGCGGTCGAAATGCCGACAATCAGGCTCGCCGAATCGCCACCGCCGCACGTCGGGTCGAGCGCTGCGGACGTCAGCGATGCCGAGGCGGTGCCGGAGGTGAGCGCAGTGCCGCTGGTCTGGCCGCTGCTGCCGGCCCACTCAACGCTGTACGGCACGGTGGCTGAGCCGTTCGAAAGCGTGAAGGCGCTCCCGCTTCCGTTACCGGTCGCGGTCAGGGTGTAGGCATGCGTCGCCGTGTTGCTCCACACGCACACGCTCTGCGGACTGCTGGCGGCCGTGGCCGGATCGTGATTGGTGAGATCGACGTCCTTGAGATCGCTGATCAGAGCCCGGTTGGGCACGGACGCGGTAATCGTCACGGACCCGGTCGATGTGGCGCCGATCGTCCCATCGGTGGCCGCGAAAGCCTGGCCGGCGGTGAGCCCGCCCGCCAGCGCCGCGCCGGCGGCCACGATACGCGAGGCGTGCTTGCGCACTAGCTTCAAAGTCATCTTCAGTCCCCTCTGGTCCCTACGTGATTTCCCTGAGGGGGCGAATACGTTGTCCCGGTTAACAATTCGTTTGCCATTTCCGGGAACGGGAGCACGCGGCCGTTTCCCATCTCGACTCATGGCGCGTGCCCCGGGATGTCTCACGGGCCGCCAAACTGCGCGTCTGCAGCTCGCCTCCGCCCGCTTGCCTTTTGCCGGTGCCTGCCGCAGGTGGTAGCGCTACCGCCACAGGGGCTTGCGCGCATGAAGATCCTATCGGCCAAAGTCATTGTCACTTGCCCCGGCCGCAACTTCGTCACTCTCAAGGTCGAGACCGACGAAGGCGTGACCGGGCTCGGCGATGCGACTCTCAACGGGCGCGAGTTGGCGGTCGCTTCGTATCTCTCCGACCACGTGATCCCGTGCCTGATCGGCTGCGATCCGCAGCGGATCGAGGATATCTGGCAATACCTCTACCGCGGGGCCTATTGGCGCCGCGGGCCGGTGACGATGACCGCCATCGCCGCGGTCGACACCGCGCTGTGGGATATCAAGGGCAAGCTCGCCGGCATGCCGCTCTACCAGCTGCTCGGCGGCAAGAGCCGCGAGCGGGTGTTGGTTTACGGCCATGCCAACGGGCGCGATTGCGATGAGACGATCGATGCGGTCGGGCGCTATCTCGAGATGGGCTACAAGGCGGTGCGCGCGCAGAGCGGCATCCCGGGGATCGACAAGGCCTACGGTGTTGGTCGCGGTGAGCTGCATTACGAGCCGGCCGACGCGCGGCTGCCGAGTGAGACGGTGTGGGATACCGCGAAGTACCTCGATTTCGTGCCCAAGCTGTTCGACCGGCTGCGCGAGACCTACGGCTTCGGCCCGCAGCTGCTTCACGACGTCCACCACCGGCTCACCCCCAACGAGGCGGCGCAGCTCGGCAAAGCACTCGAGCCGCACCGGCTGTTCTGGATCGAGGACCCGACTCCGGCGGAGAACCAGGAGTCGTTCCGTCACATCCGCCGGCACACCACGACCCCGCTCGCCGTGGGCGAGGTGTTCAACTCCGTGTGGGACTGCCAGCAGCTCATCGAGGAGCAACTGATCGACTTCATCCGCACCACGGTGGTCCACGCCGGAGGGATCACGCACTTGCGGCGGATCGCCGACCTCGCCGCGCTCTACCAGGTGCGCACCGGCAGCCACGGGGCAACCGACCTGAGCCCGGTGTGCCTCGGCGCGGCGCTGCACTTCGACACCTGGGTGCCCAACTTCGGCATTCAGGAATACATGCGCCACTCCGAGCAAACCGACGCGGTGTTCCCGCACGATTACCGGTTCGAGGATGGCCAGCTGCTGTGCGGCGAAAGCCCCGGCCACGGGGTGAGCATCGACGAGGCGCTGGCGGCGAAATACCCGTACGACCCGAAGTGCCTGCCGGTCGCGCGCCTGGCCGACGGGACGATGTGGAACTGGTGAGGTGAGCCGTGTCGTCTGCGTCGGCGAGGGCATGCTCGAGCTGCGCCGGGAGGACGGCGATTGGCGGCTCGGCACCGGCGGCGACGTGCTCAACACCGCGATCCACCTCACGCGGTTCGGGCATGGGGTCGCCTTCCTCAGCGCGCTGGGGAGCGATCCGTTCAGCGCCGATCTGCGCCGGCGGTGGTGGGCGGAAGGGCTCGACACCTCGCTCGTGCTGACCCACCCGAGCCGGCATTGCGGGCTCTACGCGATCAGCACCGACACGGCCGGCGAGCGCAGCTTTACCTACTGGCGCGAGGCCAGTGCCGCCCGGGAGATGTTCGCCCTGCCCGACAGCGACGCCGCGCTGGCCACGGCGGAGAGGGCCGAGCTGCTCTATTTCTCGCTCATCACCCTGGCGATCCTCCCGCCGGAAGGCCGCGAAATGCTGCTGCGGCTCGCCGCGAAACTGCGCGCCAACGGTGGCAGAGTGGCATTCGACGGCAATTACCGCGCGCGCCTGTGGGCGAGCCCGGAGCAAGCGGTCGCCGCACGGGACGCGGCCATCGCCGGCGCCGACGTTGGCTTGCCCACGCTGGACGACGAGCAAGAGCTGTCCGCCAACGGCGATGCGTGCGGGATTGCCGAGCGATGGCGCGAGCTCGGATGCGGCGAGGTCGTGGTCAAACTGGGCGAGCGCGGATGCCTGCTGCCGTCGGGCGAGCTGCAAGCCCCGCCGGCCGCCGTGGGCGTGCTCGATTCCAGCGGTGCAGGAGACGCCTTCAACGCCGGCTATCTCGCCGCACGCCTGCTCGGCGGGGCGCCCGCCGAAGCGGCGCTGCAAGCGCAGCGCCTCGCCGGCTGGACCCTCACCCGCCACGGCGCAATCCCCCCGCGCGACGGCGAGGCGCCCTACGGTTAGAGCAGCGCCTTGATCCGGTTGATGATCTCGCCGAACCCGGCGACCAGCTGGCGGTAGGGCTCGGGCTTCGTCATATCGAGGCCGGCCTTCTGCAGGATCGCCACCGGGTAGTCGGAGCCGCCGGCGCGCAGCACGTCGAGGTAATTCTCACGCTCCGCCTGGCCGCCGCCGAGGATCGACTTCGCGAACCACGTGCCGGCGGTGATGGAGGTGGCATACTGATACACGTAGTAGAAGTCCGAGCGGAAGAAGTGCGGGACGTAGGACCATTCGTTGGCGACGTAATCCGGCAGGATCATCTTCGGTCCCATGTAGCGGCGCAGGATGTCCATGTAGACGGCGTTGAACTTCTCGCCCGAGACGCCCTCGCCCTTTTCGACCAGCTCATGCGCCTTTAGTTCGAACTCGGCGAACTGCACCTGGCGAAAGAACGTGCCGCGCAGGTTCTCGAGCCGCTGACCGAGGTAGAAGATCTTCTCTTGCTTGGTTTTCGCCCGCGAGATCATGTATTCGGCGAGCAGCGTCTCGTTGCAGGTCGAGGCGATCTCGGCGATGAACGTGGCGTAGTTGTATAGTTCGAACGGCTGCGCCTGCTTGGCGAGCAGCGTGTGCATCGCGTGGCCCCATTCGTGGGCGAAAGTCGTCATGCCCTCGTAGTCGTTGCCGAGGTTGAGCAGCAGATACGGGTGCACGTCGTAGGCGCCGCCTTCCATGTACGCGCCCGAGGCCTTGCCCGGCCGCGGCGAGGGGTCCATCCACTTCTTGGCGGTATCCTTGGCCAGCTCGGCGACGTAGTCGGGACCGAGCGGCGCCAGCGCCTGCAGCACGATCGTGCGCATCTCCGGCAAGGTGAACTTGCGGTCGAGATGCACCAGCGGGGGGTAAATGTCGTAATAGCCGATGTCGGGCAAGCCGAGCATTGTCTGACGCAAGTCGAAATAGCGGTGCAGCTGCGGCAGCCCGGCGTCGGTCTCCCGCACCAGCGTGCGGTACACACTCTCGGGAATGTTCGGCCCGTCGAGGGCGTAGGCGAGCGTGGTGGGATAGTCGCGTGACTTGGCGCGGAACACGTCGCCCTTGATCTTGGCGGCATAGGCGGCGCCGAGCGAGTGGTTGTAGTCGCCGTAGGTGCTGAAGAACTTTTCGAACACCAGCTTACGGTCCGCCCGGTTGGGGGCGTCGCGGGTCAGCGTGTATCCCTGGTCGTCGAGCCGCTGCGTGCGACCGTCGGACAGCGTCACCGTCGGCCACGGAATATCCGCGGAGACGATCTGCCCGCGAATGTTCTCCGGCCCCTCGAGCGGAGCGGCGGCCGCCGCAAGGAGCGCTTCGCCCCGGGCGCCGAGCGTATGCGCGGCGGTGCGCAGGATGTCGCGCAGCTCGAAATAGAACCGCTTCCGGAGCACGGGATTGGCCGCGATGAAGCTTTCGACCTTGTCTTTGCCGAGCGCGAGCACCTCGGGGGCCACCCACGAGGTTGCCTCGCCGAGCGCGGCATCCATGTCCTGCGCCTGGCCGCGGCGGGCCTGGTTCTGCGAATTTCGCAAATCGGCGTCTCCGGCGAGCTCGGCATAAACATAAATGCGGGCATCGGTCTTCTGCACGTCGGAGATGTCGGCGAGCGCCTTGGCCATCGCCTCGGCGCTATCGCCGAGATGGCCTTTGTACGCCTTCAATCGCGGCAGAGCGGCGAGCACGCCTTTGCGCGCCGCGTCCCACGCCGCCCAGTCGGGATAGAGATCGGTCAGGTCCCACACGGCCTGCTGGCCGCCAGGGGCGGCCTGGACCACGGCGGCGGCGAACGCCGGAACCGAGGCGGTGAGGGGTATGGCGGCGGAAAGGGCGAGAAGCCCTCGACGATCGGTTTCGAGCACGGTTCCAATCCCTGAAGCCGCGGTTGCGGCGAACGCCGCACCCTAACCGTTACCGGCGCCGGAGCAACCGCGGCCTCGGCGCTGGACGAGCGCCGCTTGCCTTTCGTCGAAAGCGTCAGCCGAGCGCCGTCTTCAGGTCATCGACCAGATCGGTCCGCTCCCACGGGAAGAAGTCCCCCTCCGGCTTGCGGCCGAAGTGGCCGTAGGCGGCGGTCTTTCGATAAATCGGCTTGTTGAGTTCGAGGTGCTCGCGGATGCCGCGCGGGGTCAGGCCGCCGAGCTTGTCGATCGACCGGATCGCGTCTTCGATGCTGTCGTCGCTCACGGTGCCGGTTCCATGCGTGTCGACGTACAGCGACAACGGTTTCGATACGCCGATCGCGTAGGCGAGCTGGATCGTGCACTTGCTGGCGAGACCCGCGGCGACGATGTTCTTGGCCAGATAGCGGGCGATGTAGGCCGCCGAGCGGTCGACCTTGGTCGGGTCCTTGCCGCTGAACGCGCCGCCGCCGTGCGGCGCCGCGCCGCCATAGGTATCGACGATAATCTTGCGCCCGGTGAGCCCGGCGTCGCCGTCGGGGCCGCCAATCTCAAAGCTGCCGGTCGGGTTGATGTGGTACTCGGTTTTGTCAGAGAGCAGCTCGGGCGGGAGCACGTCGGCGATCACGCCCTTCACATAGGCGTGCAGCTCGGCTTCCTCGGGCCCTTCGTCGTAGCCCTTGGCGTGCTGGGTCGAGACGACGATTGCGGTCGCCGCGGCCGGTTTGCCGTTGTCGAAGCGCAGCGTGACCTGGCTCTTGGTGTCGGGCTCGAGGAACGGCGCCGCGCCCGAGTGCCGGTCGGCGGCCATCCGCTGGAGGATCTTGTGGCTGTAATCGAGCGTCGCCGGCATCAGGTCGGGCGTCTCGTTGCAGGCATAGCCGAACATGATCCCCTGGTCGCCGGCCCCTTCGTCCTTGTTGCCCGCGGCATCGACCCCTTGCGCGATGTGCGCCGACTGGCCGTGGAGATAGTTCGAGAATTCGAGCGTCTGCCAGTGGAAGCCGGCTTGCTCGTAACCGATGTCCTTGACCACCTGCCGCGCGGTGCGCTCGATCTCTTCCTTCGCACCAGGCGCCCAATAGCCGTTGGTCGCCCAGTCCTCGCGGCTTTCGTCGTACATCGGCTTGCAGCGGATTTCGCCGGCGAGGATCACCCGCTGGGTGGTCGTCATCGTCTCGCAAGCCACGCGCGACTGCGGATCCTTCGACAGCATCAAATCGACGATGGCGTCGGAAATCTGATCCGAAACCTTGTCCGGATGTCCCTCCGAAACACTCTCAGACGTGAACAGATAGCTGCTGCGCATGGGTAATCGATCCTCTCGGAAAATCCCTCGGCCCGGGCGGACCGCGCGCGGGTCTAACGGGCGCGCCTGCGGATGGCAACGCGCCCGAGAAGTAGAATTAGCACGGCCCAGGCAAGCGGCAGAATGTTGCCCAGGCGGGAGAACAGGGTCGGCGCACCGGCAGGCGGCACGACGCCGTCGATCCGTGCGGCCTGGTGCTGCGGCAGGTACTGGCGCACGACCCCGCGCGAATCGATCACCGCGCTGATCCCGGTGGTCGTCGCCCGCAGGATCGGCAGCGCTTCCTCGATCGCCCTCAGCCGTGCCTGGGCGAGGTGCTGCGGTGGGCCGAAGGCGCCGAACCAGCCGTCGTTGGAATCGTTGAAGATATAGTCCGGGCGATGCGTTCGGTCCACCACGTGGCCGGAAAAGACGATCTCGTAGCAGACCTGCACCCCGGCCTTGCCCCAAGGGCCGAGGTCGAGCGTGCGCGGGCCGGGCCCGGGGATGAAATCGATCGAGCCGCCGACCAGGCGCCGCGCGCCAAGCGGCTCGAGCAGCCATTTGAGCGCGAGGTATTCGCCGTACGGTACCAGATGCGCCTTGTCGTAGCTGCCGACGATGTCGCCGGCGGAATCGAGCGCCGTCACGGCGTTATACGCTCCGACTGCACGGCCATTGGACAGCTTGAGGTCGACCGCGCCAGTCAGCAGAAGGCTGCCCTGTCCAATCACCCGGCCGATCCGCTCGCGGGCGAGCTTGGGATTCGCGAAGGCGGTGGTCTCGTCATAGAAGCGCTGCGGATACCCTGGGCGCAGGTAATCGGGGACGCCGGATTCGGGCCACAGCACCAGACGCCGCGTTCCCGGGTGCGTCGGCGCGGACAGCCCGGCAATCCGCTGGAAATTCGCTTCGTAGAGCCGCGGATCGTTGAGCCGGTCCTCCGATAGGTTCGGCTGGACGATGGTGAAGCGCAGATCGCCTTCGGCACCCCGACCCGACCGGCCAGGCCATTCCGGCGGTGACCAGCGCGGCGGCCAAGGCTGCCGGGAGCCAGCGGCGCTCGGCGAGCGCCAGCACCACCCCGCCGCCGATCAGCACGGCCAGTCCCGAGAGCGCGTAAGTCCCGAGCCACGGCGCCAGCGCGGCCAAACCGGGACGATCGAACGGCCCGAGCAGCACAACCCCGAACGGGTTCCACGGAAAGCCGGTGAACACCCAACCGCGCAGCCATTCGGCGATCGTCCAGCAGCCGGCGAAGGCGAGCAGCAGCGAGGCGCGGCTTCGGCCGCTCGCTATCAGCTTGGTGCCAGCCGCCGCGACGGCCGGGTAGACCGCCAGGTAGAGCGACAGCAGCGGCACGGCGACCCAGCCGAGGGCCGGCGGCATCGCCGCCTGATAGGTGAAGGCGGTCGCGATCCAGGCGTTGCCGAACGTGAACTGCCCGAGCCCGAACAGCCATCCGAGCCAAGCCGCGTTGCGCCAGCCGCGCGCCCGCTCGATCAGCAGCAGAAAGGCGCCGATCGCCAGCAGCGCCAGGGGCCACAAGCCGAGCGGCTGAAAGCCCGTGGCGGCGAGCGCGCCAAGCAGCAGAGCCGCGAACCACGGCCGCATGAAGATGGTCTTGAGATGGCCCGCTGCGCCCGTCACCGGCTACCCATTAGCCGAGCAACCGGCGCGGCGTCGAGCCATCGGCTCGAAGGGTTAGCCGACGGCTTCGAGCGTCTCGTCGTCCCCATCCGCGCTGCGCGGGCGACGGGTGCGGCGGCGCGGGCGTTTTTCCTCGCTGCCGGCGTCGGCGGATTTGTCGCCGGCGCCGATCGACGGTGGCAGGCTCGCAGGATCGAGGGCATCCGCTTCCCCGCCCCGGTTCTCGCCGCCGCCGTTTGCCCGGGGCTTGCGGCCGCGGTTATCGCCGCGCTTGCGGATTTCGCGAGTGAACGGATTGTCGTCGTCCTCCTGCGAAGCTTCTTCGCCCTCCTGTCCGTGGCGGACATTGGGGTTTTCGCCTGAATCCCCGTCATCGCGATTCTCGCGGCGGCCGCGATTGCGGTCGCGGCGGTTCGAACCGGCCTCGACCTCGCTATCGTCGTCGCCCTCGTCGTCCTGCTCGCGATCGTCGCGGCGGCCGCGCTGTTCTTCCTTCTGCGCCTTGTTGTCGGCGATCACGCGGAAATAGTGGTCGGCGAACTGGAGGTAGTATTCGGTCTGCACCCGATCGCCGTTGAGCGAGGCGTCGTGCGCCAGCTTTTTGTACTTTTCGAGCAACTGGGGCGCGTTGCCGCGTGCGCGGCTGTCGATCCGGTTGCCCTGGTTGCCTCCGCCCTGGCCACGATTGCTGCGGCCGCGGCGGCGATTGTTACTGCGGTTGTTGTTCAAGGGAATACGCTTCCTTGCTTGCGACCCTTCCGGATTCCCCCGGTTCGGTCATGACCCCTCGCCACGGCGCCGATTGACGCTCCGTGGTCCCCACCTCTGCACACCTCGGCAGCGTTCTCGTCGCTGCGCCTTACGCAAATGATGGAGTGCGACCAGCCCCGGGGCAATGGGCCCATGGGCCGCTGGTCTGCCCCAGAGGTAATGCCTCGAATACGATTAAACAACCCCTAATCGCAGGACCAGCGCTCTCGGCCGCCCGCCGAGGTCGCGGCGCAGCTGGCTCGCGAAGCCGGCGGCGTCGGCGATCCGCGCCACGGCCTCGGCCTGGGTGGCGCCGATCTCGAGCACCGCGATGCCGCTGGGTGCGAGCAGCGCGGGCAATTGCGGAACCAGTGCGCGATAGGCGTCGAGCCCGTCGGCCCCGGCCAACAGCGCGCCCGCGGGCTCATAATCGCGGACCGAGGGCGGCAGATCGATCGTCGCCTCGACGTAGGGCGGATTGGCGACCACGCAATCGAACAGACCCAGCCCTTCGCGCCAGCGCGGATCGTCCCAGTCGGCGAGGCGCATCTCCGCCCGCGCCGCCAGGCCGAGACGCGCGGCGTTGTCGGACGCCACCGCCAGCGCGGCAGCCGAGCGGTCGATCCCCACCCCGCTGGCGTTTGGCAGCTCGGCCAGCAAGGTGAGCAGCAGCGCGCCCGATCCGGTGCCGCAATCGAGAATGCGGGCATCCGGCGGGCAAGCTTCGAGCGCCGCAGCGACCGTGGCCTCGCTGTCGGCGCGTGGGGTGAGCACGTCGCGGCAGACGCGGAAGTCGCGGCCGTAGAACTCCTTGCGGCCGATGATCTGGGCCACCGGCTCGTGGCGCAGGCGGCGCGCGAGCAAGGCTTCGAACAGGTCCGGGACAGGGTCGCCCATATGCCGCAAGAGCATGTCCGAGCGCGAAATGCCGAGCGTCTCCGCCATCAGCACCTCGGCATCCAGCCGGCCGGTGTCGGTGACCGCCTGGAGCCGCCGCGCGGCCTCCCGCAGCGCTTCGGCAACGGTGGTCATGCGTCCATCGCCGCCAGGCGCTTGGCCTCGTCTTCGGCGATCAGGGCATCTATCAGCTCGCCAAGACCGTGGCCGGACAGCACCTCCGGCAGCTTGTGCAGCGTGAGACCGATGCGATGGTCAGTCACCCGGCCTTGCGGGAAGTTGTAGGTGCGGATGCGTTCGGAACGGTCGCCCGAACCGACCATCGCCTTGCGCGCTTCGGCCTCCGCTCCCTGCGCCTCGTCGCGCATCTTCTCGTAGAGGCGCGCGCGCAGAACGGCCATGGCCTTGGCGCGGTTGCGGTGTTGGCTACGCTCGTCCTGCATGGCGACGACGAGGCCGGTCGGCAGATGAGTGATGCGCACTGCGCTGTCCGTCTTGTTGACGTGCTGCCCGCCGGCGCCCGAGGCGCGGTAGATGTCGATGCGCAAGTCCTTATCGTCGATTTCGACTTCGACCTCGCTCGGCTCGGGCAGCACGGCGACGGTCGCCGCCGAAGTGTGGATGCGCCCGCCGCTTTCGGTCACCGGCACGCGCTGGACGCGGTGGACGCCGCTCTCGAACTTGAGCTTGGCAAAGACGCCGGTGCCGCGCACTTCGGCGACGATCTCCTTGAAGCCGCCGAGGTCGTTGGCGTTGAGGCTGATGACCTCGACTTTCCAGCCCTGCTCGTCGGCATAGCCCTCGTACATGCGGAACAGGTCGGCGGCGAACAGCGCCGCCTCGTCGCCGCCGGTGCCGGCGCGGATTTCGAGCATCGCCGGGCGCGCATCGGCGCTGTCGCGCGGCAGCATGGCCAGGGCCAGGCGATGCTCGGCCTCCGGCAGCTTCTCGCGCAGCTCGTGCAGCTCCTCGTCGGCCAACGCGCGCATCTCCGGGTCGGCGGTGAGCGCCGCCAGCTCGGCGATCTCGGCGCGCATCTCGCGCACTTCCGCCGCCGCTTTCGCCACCGGTTCCAGCTCGGCATAATCGCGGCTCGCGGCGACGAACTCGTCGGCCCCGAGCGTCCCCGAAGCCAGCCGCGCCTCGAGTTCGGCGAACCGATGCGAAATCTGCGCCAGGCGCTCTTCGGGGATGGTCACCGAACCGCTCCCCCACGCTCGTCATGCTGAACTCGTTTCAGCATCCATGGCGCGCCACGCACGAACGGCGCGGGCCGAGAAATGGACCCTGAAACAAGTTCAGGGTGACGAGGAGTAGGGCGGCTCATTGGAAAACATGCGTCTCGAAGGACGAGATGATGTCATCTTTGCGTGCGTGTTCAGTCGATGCGCGAAGACTGTATGCTGCTTGACCGTCGCGAAGCTGCATGGAAGCTAGCACAACCGGCTCCAACTTCCCGGCCTTGTCGAACCGTTTCCGAGCCGATCCTGTTGAGATTATCTCAACCGAGAACTCCGGCTCGCCGAAGTTCGGCGCCGATCGCCGAAGCCATGGCTACAAGTCCGTCATCTTCGACCGCAATCGCCACGTCCAGAACGTCTTCCTTCTTCTCTCCCACCAACATCGCCAGCCGCTCGATCCCCGCCGCCCAGCCGACCGCCGGTGTGTGCGGGCCGCCGAGCGTCTCGATCAAACCGTCGTAGCGCCCGCCGCCCAGCACCGTCCCTTGCGCGCCGAGCCGATCGGTGACGAACTCGAACGCCGTGTGGCGGTAGTAGTCGAGGCCGCGGACCAGCGCCGAGGCGCGGGTCCAGGCGACGCCGGCGGCCTTTAGTCCTTCGCAAACCTTGCCGAAATAGTCCTGCGCCTCGCCCGACAGGTAATCGTCGATCTGCGGCGCCTCGGCGACGAACGGCTTGTCGCGCGGGTCCTTGCTGTCGAGGATGCGCAGCGGGTTGCGGTCGAGGCGCTCCTGGCTGTCCTCCGACAGCTGGTGGCGGTGGGCGCGGAAGTAGGCCACCAGCGCGGCGCGCCAGCCCTCCCGGCTCTCGCCGTCGCCGAGGGTATTGAGTTGCAGCGTCACGCCCTCGGCAATGCCGAGCTCCTTCAGCAACTGGTCGGCCATCGCCAGCAGCTCGACATCGGCCTGCGGCTCGGCGGCGCCGATGATCTCGGCGTCGATCTGGTGAAACTGGCGGTAGCGGCCCTTCTGCGGCCGCTCGTAACGGAACAGCGGGCCGTGGGTCGCCACCTTGAGGGGCGCGTGCTGCTGCCAGCCGTCGGTGAGATAGGCGCGGGCGATCCCGGCGGTGAACTCGGGCCGCAGGGTGAGCGATTCCCCGCCGCGATCGTCGAAGGAATACATCTCCTTCGAGACCACGTCGGTGGTCTCGCCGAGCGAGCGGCTGAACACTTCGGTCTTCTCGAACACCGGCATCTCGACCCGGCGGAAGCGGTAAAGCTTGCGAATCCGTTCGAAGGTCTCGACCACATAGGCGAACGCCTCGGCCTCCGGTCCGAAGATGTCCTGGGTGCCGCGGATCGGGCGAGGCGTTTCGACATTTGCCATCGTGCGCGGGCGCTTAATCCATATGCCGCCGTTCGCAAAGCGGGCGAAGCAAAGGACTTGCAAAACAGCGCGCTAGCTAGCAGGCGGTTGCCCATGAAACTACCAGCCGCGGTCGCAACGCTCCTTTCCGCCCTCCTTTTCACAACCGCACCCGCCGCTCTCGCGCAGCCGGTGCCGCGCTCGAAACCGACCGCGGTCCTGCCGACCGTCACCGTGCCGGCCGCGCGCGACGTGCCTTTCCCCGGCACAATCGATCTGAAGATCGATGCGACCGATACCGACCGGCGGGTGTTCCGCATCACCGAAGCGGTGCCGGTCCAGCCGGGGCAGAAGGAGCTGATCCTGCAGCTCCCCGAATGGCTCCCCGGCAACCACAGCCCGCGGGGCGACATGAACCTGGTCGCCGACGTCCATTTCAAGGCGAACGGCAAGGAACTTGCCTGGACCCGCGATCCGCTGGAAGTGTTCGCGTTCCACATCCCGCTTCCGGCTAACGCGAAGGAGGTGACCGCCACCTACGTCAACACCACGCCGCTGCAGTCCAGCGAAGGACGCGTGGTGATGACACCCGACATGCTCAACCTGCAGTGGGACAAGATGTGCCTGTATCCCGCGGGCTATTACGTGCGGGACATCGATTTCGTACCGACGGTGACCTTTCCTCGCGGGTGGACAGTGTTCACTGCCCTCGACGGGCAGCGCCCGGAAGGCGCCGCGGTCACCTGGTCGAAGGTCGACTTCGAGCAGCTGGTCAATTCGCCGGTCTACGCTGGCCGCTATGCGCATCGGTGGGATCTCGGGCACAACGTCCGTCTCGACGCCGTCGCCGACGAGCCGAAGGATCTCGATCTTGCGCCGGAGCACCTCGCGGCGTTCAAGAAGTTGGTCGACGAAGCGCTGGCGGTGCACGGCGCGCCGCACTTCGATCACTACGATTTTCTCGTGGCCTTGAGCGACAAACTCGGCGGCATCGGGCTCGAGCACCAGCGATCGAACGAAAGCTCGCTCGATCCGGACAGCTTCACCCAGTGGAAGGCGAAGGACTGGGACCGCAACGTCATCGCCCATGAGTTCAATCACAGCTGGGACGGCAAGTTTCGCCGCCCGTTCGATCTGTGGACGCCCGATTATCGCCAGCCGATGGAGGACAGCCTGCTGTGGGTCTACGAGGGGCAGGACCAGTTCTGGGGCGACGTACTGGCCGCCCGCTCGGGCATCCAGCGCAAGAACATCGTCCTCGGCGAGATCGCCAACCAGGCGGGCTTCTACAGCACGCAGGCGGGGCGCGAATGGCGCTCGGTCGAGGATACCACCAACGATCCGATCGTCGACTATCGCCGCCCGCAGCCGTTCCGCGACCTTTCGCGCAACGAGGACTACTACAACGAAGGCATGTTGGTGTGGCTCGAGGCGGACCAGATCATCCGCCGGGGCACCCATGGCCGGAAAGGCCTCGACGACTTCGCGCGGGCATTCTTCGGGGTCGGTCCGCGCGACATCGGCCAGCTGACGTACAGGTTCGACGACATCGTCAAGACGCTGAACAGCGTATATCCCTACGACTGGGCGACCTTCCTCAAGACCCGGTTGTACCGTCCCGACCAGCCGCCCCCGCTCAAGGGCATCGAGATGGGCGGCTACAAGCTGGTGTGGAAGGACATGCCGAACCCATACGAGGCCGGGATTCTCAAATCCCGCAAGCAGACGTCGCTCAGTTACTCGCTCGGCCTGACGCTCGACGACGACGGCAAGGTCCTCTCGACGCTGTGGGACAGCCCGGCGTTCAACGCCGGGGCTGTGCAAGGCGCGCAGGTGATGGCGGTGAACGGCAGGGCCTACTCGCGCGACGTGATCAAGGACGCGGTCACCGCGGCGAAGGATAGCAAGGAGCCGATCCAGCTGCTGATCAAGCGCGGCGACCGGTTCATGACCGTGCCGGTCGATTATCACGGCGGCCTGCGCTACCCGTGGATCGAACCGGTGAGCGCCGGCGAACATCCGCTCGACCGCCTGCTGGCGCCGAAAACCGGTCCGTTGCCGCCGCAGACGCCGGAGCGGAACAACGGCTGATTTGCCGCTCGCCGCACCGCCTGCGCGCCGCTAAACCGCGCATGTGACGGAGACCACCCGCGAGGCGCGCCAGGCGGTGAGCGTGGGCAACAGGATCGCACCCTGGCGGTTCCTGGTCTTTCTGGCTGTGCTGGTCGGCGGCTTCCTTGCCTACCGCTGGGTGTGGCCCCGATCGAACGTGAGCGATGCGGCGGCCATGGCGTTCGACGGGGCCGCGTTCGTGTTCCTCGCCTTGCTCATCCCGCTGCTACGCGGCAGCAGTCCCGAGTCGATGCGCGACCATGCGGCGAAGAACGACGCCAACCGGCCGCTGATCCTGATCGTCACCAGCCTGGTGACGATCGTCGCCCTGGCCGCGATCGCCGGCGAGCTTGACGGAGCGCGCCACGGGCAGCTGGCCTCGATCGTCAAGCTGGTCGGCACGATGCTGCTGATCTGGCTGTTCGCCAACAGCGTCTATGCGCTGCACTACGCGCACGCCTTCTACACGTACAGCGACGAAACCGACGGCGACGCCGGCGGCATCGAGTTCCCCGCTACGAAAACCCCGAGCTACGGCGATTTTCTTTATTTCGCCTTCACGCTTGGGATGACCTTTCAGACCTCCGACACCGACATCACCGCCACCAGCATTCGCCGGATTGCGTTGCTGCACTCTTTCGCCGCCTACATCTTCAGCATCGGTCTGATCGCCTTCACGATCAACGTGATCGGCGGCAGCGGATAGCCGTCCTACCCGGCACGGGGAGGTGGCAGACGCGAAGCGGCTGACGGAGGGGACTCGCTACAAGCGCTGCGCCAGGTGGAGAGTCCCATCCACCGCGCTCCTCGCGGTCCCCCTCCCTGCACCGGGGAGGAAATCATTCCGCCGCTTCGAGGAACCGCTCGTCGATCGAGGTCTCGGCTTCCCAGCTCTTGAGCTCGGGCAGGATCTTTTCGGCGAACAGGTGGATGTTCTTGCGCGCCTCGTCCGTCGGCATGCCGCCGAAATAGACATGCGGGAAGAAGCCCTGCGGCTTGAAGATTTCCTTCAGCTCCCACATCCGCTCAAGGATCATCTGCGGGGTGCCGGTGACCGCGCCCTTGGCGAATTCCTCCACGTACGGCTCGATCGCCTCTGGGGCGAGAACCATCTTCTCGTAATGCTCGTAGCCCTTGATGGTCGGGAACACGCCCGGCGTGTCGAGGTGGTAGTTCTTGATCGCCGCGCGCATCGTGTTGGCGAGGAACTTGCGGCCGCGCTCTTCCGCATAGTCGGCGTTCTCGTCGACATAGAAGTTGCCGCTCAACATCGGCGGCGGCGGGTTCGAATCGGCCCCGTTCACTTCCTTCCATACTTCGGTGTACTTGTCGGGCGCGACATCCTTGCCGCGCTGGGGCAGCATCAGCACCATGTTGCCGCAGCCCATTTTGGCGGCGGTGTACATCGAGTTGCCGGATAGCGAGCCGCAGAACTTGCGCCCCTCGAAGCTCTTGATCGGGGCGGGGCGCAGTGTGCTCCTGGGAATGTCCGAAAAGACGCCCTTGCCCTCGATCACGCCGGTTTCGAGTGCGGTGCAGATCATCTCGAGCCCGTCGTTATAACGCTCCCGGCTCTGGTTCTGGTCGATGCCGAGCCCGGCGAACTCGTGCTGGGCGAGGCCGCCGCCGAAGCCGAGGATAGCCCGGCCGTTCGAGAGGATGTCGAGGTTGGTGATCGCCTCGGCCACGCGCACGGGATTGTGCCACGGCACGATGATGCACTGCGTGCCGAGCTTCACGTGGCGGGTCTTGCCGGCGATGTAGGTCAGCAGCTGCACCGGGTCGTTCGACATCGAATAGGTCGAGAAGTGGTGCTCGGTGATCCACACCGAATCGAACCCCAGATCCTCGGCCATGACGAGGTTCTCGATTTCCTCGCGGATGAACTCCGCGTCGGAGCCGCTCTCGCGGCCCTGGTAAGCAAATCCGGTGGCCAGGCCTACATGCATTGCAACTCTCCATTCCGACCGCTGACTCGCGGATATTGTCAAAGTCAATCTGCGCCTTTTCGCCGCAAAGCGCAATTCCCGCCTCGCCATTGCGACTCTCCGAGCCTACGGCGCGGGCTATGCGTATCGAGCTGATTCCCGCCGGCGACAACCCGCCCGACAACCTCAACGTGGTGATCGAGGTGCCGACCGGCGGCGAGCCGGTGAAGTACGAGTTCGACAAGGCCAGCGGTGCGCTGTTCGTCGACCGCATCCTGCACACGCCGATGCGCTACCCGGCGAACTACGGCTTCGTGCCGCATACCCTCAGCCCCGACGGTGACCCGCTCGACGCGCTGGTGATTGCCCGCAGCCCGTTCATTCCCGGCTGCGTGGTGCGCGCCCGGCCGATCGGGGTGCTCAAGCTGGAGGACGAGCACGGCGGCGACGAGAAGCTGATCTGCGTGCCGATCGACACCACCTTCCCGTATTATTCGGACGTCGCCGAGCGGCAGGACCTGCCGTCGATCATCTTCCAGCAGATCGAGCACTTCTTCAAACACTACAAGGATCTCGAAGCGGAGAAGTGGGTCCGCGTCGGCGAATGGGGCGACGCCGCCGAAGCCCGCCGGATCGTGACCGAGGCGATCGAACGGGCCAAGGCCTGACAGCTTTCGTCCCGTCCGCCGAAAACGGGTGACACATTCGCCATGTGTCACCCGCGCACGATCTCGCAAACTCCCGGAAATCCGCCATTCCCCCCTAGGGCGACGGGTGACACTTTCCTTTCGGGGATCAGGCGCGACACAGTCGCTGCGGCGCTGACTCGGGCAAGGCTGCTGGATTCGGCCATCCCAAGCTTAAGCCACAAACTGGTGCCTGTAGGAAAATGTTTTTTGCGCACCCGCTATCCCGCTGGGCGTCGCGGCGAGGATGGTTCCGCCCAACGTTGCAGTCTCGGACGAATAGCGTTCGATGAAATGCGTCCGCTGGCGTTCGGGATCGTTCATCCGCCCGCCGGGACATGAGCGGTCAGAACAGCTGCAGGATCAGCTTGAGGATTCCGGTGACGACCAGCGGAAGCCCGATCGCCGCGATCCAAAGGGCTGCGAGGTCGCGCTTGAACAGCGAGGCCAGTTCTTGCGGCTGGGCGCCGCTTTCCGACAGACGCTCCCACCGCCGCTCGACCAGCCGTAGCCCGGGAATGATCGCCACCACCAACAGCACGAGCGCGAAATAGGGCAGGATGGAGCCGTGTTCGGTCTTGAGCGCGCCCATCGTCACGAAGATCTGCAGCCCGGTGTAGACGAGCAGGGCATAAGCGACGTGGTCGCTCATCCGTCGCTTCCAGTCGATCGGCTTGCCGCCCTTGGCGGCCTCCTCGGTCGAGGATTCCCACAGCGCCTTGGCCATGTCGCGCACCTCTCCTTCCCGCCGATGGTATCCCAGAGCCGCGGGGCGCTGGCAAGGGGGATGAGTCGCCTCACCCTGACGCAATTGCGAAACACCATGCAGGAATCTTGCCAACCGGCCTTCCAAGCAAAGGTTCCCGTTGTTAAATCGCGCATCATGAACGACGTCACCAATCCGGTCGCCGAGAACGCCGCCCTCGCCGAAGACATGGCGGAGGCCAGCGCCCGCGCTGCGCCGCCAATTCCTCAAGGCGGCCTGGAAGTCGTGTCGATCGCCAAGAGCTACGACAAGCGCAACGTTCTCAGCGACATCTCGCTGACCGTCGGCAAGGGCGAAGTGCTCGGCCTGCTCGGGCCCAACGGCGCCGGCAAGACGACCTGCTTCTATTCGATCATGGGCCTGGTGCGGCCGGATTCCGGACGCATCCTGATGGACGGCGTCGATGTCACGAACCTGCCGATGTACCGCCGGGCGATCCTCGGCCTCGGTTACCTGCCGCAGGAAACCAGCATTTTTCGCGGCATGACCGTGGCCCAGAACATCGCCTGCGTGCTCGAGATGATCGAGCCGGACAAGGCGACTCGCGCCGCCGAGCTCGACCGGCTGCTGGAGGAATTCCATCTGACCGGCTTGCGCGACAGCCCGGCGATGGCGCTGTCGGGCGGCGAGCGGCGGCGCTGCGAAATCGCCCGCGCGCTGGCTGCCAAGCCCTCGATCATGCTGCTCGACGAGCCGTTCGCCGGCATCGACCCGCTGTCGATCAACGACATCCGCGACTTGATCAAAGACCTGAAGCGGCGCGGGATCGGCGTGCTGATCACCGATCACAACGTGCGCGAGACGCTCGATATCGTCGATCGCGCCTGCATCATCTACGGCGGCCAGGTGCTGTTCGCCGGCAGTCCCGAAGAGCTCGTCGCCGACGAGAACGTGCGCCGGCTCTATCTGGGCGAGAGCTTCACGCTGTGATGGGCGCAGCCGCGAGAGGATAAGCAATGGCGCTGGGTCCGCGCCTAGACCTTCGTCAGTCGCAATCGCTGGTGATGACGCCGCAGCTGCAGCAGGCGATCAAGCTGCTGGCGCTGTCGAACCTCGAGATCGAGGCGTTCATCGGCGAAGCGCTGGAAACCAATCCCCTGCTCGAAGCGGGCGAGGTGCGCGCCGAGCGTTCGGCCACGCCCGACGAGGTGCGTGAGGACGCGCCAGACGACCCCACCGCAGACCAGCTGATCGAGCGCGGACGCGGCGAAGCCGATGCCCCGCTCGACATCGATCCCGAAGCGCTCGACCGCGACCGCGACACCGGCGACTGGTCGGCGCAGCCGGCGAGCGGCGGTTCGGACGACGACTGGCCGGACATTTCCGAACGCGCCGACGACGAGCCGACTCTCACCGAGCATCTCGAGAGCCAGGTCGGCGCCGCCGCGCCCGACGGCCGATGCGAGTTCGTCGCCCGCCACATCATCGGCCTGCTCGACGAAGCCGGGTACCTCACCGTGCCGTTGCGCGACGTGGCGGGGGATCTCGGGACCACGCTCGCCGAGGCCGAACGGGCGCTGGCCGTCGTTCAGTTGCTCGATCCGACCGGGGTGGGCGCGCGGACCCTGTCGGAATGCCTCGCGCTGCAGGCGAAGGAGGCGGACCGCTACGATCCGTGCATGGAGCGGCTGATCGCCAATCTCGACCTCGTCGCGCGCGGCGAATTCGCCCGCCTCAAGCGGATCTGCGACGTCGACGACGAGGACTTCGCCGACATGCTCGCCGAGCTGCGCGGCTACGATCCCAAGCCCGGCCTGAAGTTCGGCGGCGGAGAGCGCGAGCCGGTCGTGCCCGACATTCTCGTCAGCCCGGGGCCGAAGGGCACGTGGAGCATCGCGCTCAACGAAGCGACCTTGCCGCGGCTGATCGTCAACCGGCGCTACTACGTGGAGCTGCGCAGCGGGTGCCACGACAAGGCGGCGAAGTCGTGGCTCGGCGAGAAGCTGGCCGACGCCAACTGGCTGATCAAGGCGCTCGACCAGCGGCAGAAGACGATCCTCAAGGTCGCCAGCGAGATCGTAAAGCAGCAGGAGGGGTTCTTCAGGCAGGGCGTCTCATTGCTCAAGCCGCTCACCTTGCGCGCGGTCGCCGAAGCGATCGAAATGCACGAATCGACCGTCAGCCGGGTGACGAGCAACAAGTACCTTCATTGCGACCGCGGGCTGTTCGAGCTGAAATACTTCTTCACCAGTGGGGTTGCCTCAGCGGACGGCGAACGCGCGGTGTCGGCCGAGGCGGTCAAGGCGCAGATCCGCGCGCTGTGCGACGCCGAGGATCCCGGCGACATCCTCAGCGACGACAAGCTGGTCGAGCTGCTGCGCGAGAAGGGTTTCGACCTCGCCCGCCGGACCGTGGCCAAGTATCGCGAAGCGATCGGCATCGGTTCCTCGGTCCAGCGCCGGCGGCAAAAGAAGCTCGCGCGGGCGAGTTGACCCGCCCGCAAATTCGCTTGTCGACGCAGCGACTGGCGATAGACCGGGTGCAGGGGACGGGCACGGATCGCGCCGCGAGGGGGATTGCATGACGACGACGGAAACCGGGACCGGGCTGCACGGTGAGAATATCGCCGATCCGACCGGCGTTTTGCGCCCGGCGTCGGGCGGCGACACCGCTTTCTTCGGCCATCCACCCGGGCTCGGCTTTCTCGCCGGGACCGAGATGTGGGAGCGCTTCAGCTTCTACGGCATGCAGGCGCTGCTGATGCTCTACATGACCAAGTACCTGCTCCTTCCCGGGCATGTCGAAAAGGTCGTCGGGCTCGGCCTCTACCGCACCGTGCTCACGGCGCTGTTCGGCCCGATGACCGATCTTGCGCTCGCGGCGCAGACCTTCGGCCTCTATTCGGGCCTGATCCTGCTGACGCCGCTGGCCGGCGCCTGGCTCGGTGATCGAATCCTCGGCCGCACCCGCACGGTGACGATCGGCGCGCTGCTGATGTGCGCGGGCCATCTGACGATGGCCAGCGAGCACCTGTTCCTGTTTGCCTTGCTGCTGCTGATCTGCGGCGGCGGCTGCTTCATCGGCAACCTGCAGGCGCAGATCGGCGGGCTCTATTCACCGACCGACGCGCGCCGCACCCGCGCCTTCGGAGTCTATCTGATGGCGCTCAACGTCGGCGCGCTAGCCGCCCCGATGATCGTCGGCACGCTGGGCGAGGAGGTTGGCTTTCACTGGGGTTTCGCCGCCGCGGGGATCGGCATGCTGGTGGGGCTGACCGTCTATCTCACCGGCCGCAAGCGCCTGCCGCCCGACCGGGTGGTGCGCGGAGTCCGTCCGCCGCCGCTCACGCGCGGACAATGGACCGCCGTGGGGGCGCTGGTGCTCAGCTTCCTGCCGCGCATCCTGTTCAACGCCGCCGCGCAGCAGGCCTACGGCATCATGTACGTGTGGGCGGACAAGGCGGTCGACCGCCGCATCGGCGGATTCGAAATGCCGGTCACCTGGATCGGGACGATCGACGGCATTCTCACCATCCTTGGCGTGCTGGTCGCCAACCGGGTGTGGGCGCGGCTGGCGCGGCGGAACCGCGAGCCGGACGACGTCCGCAAGCTGATGATCGCGAACCTGATGGTCGCGTTCGCCTTTCTGATGGTGTCGGTGCTGTGCGGCTTGCCCAAGGTTCCGCTGCTCGGCTGGTTCGGGTTCTACCTCGTGCTCGACCTGTCGTATGCCTGGCTGGATCCGCCGGCGAAGGCGCTGATCGCGCGCTACGCTCCTGCTAGCGTCAACGGGACAATGTTCGCCGTATCGAACGCCGCCGCGGCGATGGGCTTCTTCCTGCTCGGTTATCTCGGGCGATTCTACGAACCGCTCGGGCCCGGGCGGTATTTCCTGTTGACCGCGGCGCTGCCGATTGCCGCCGCGCTGGCGCTGTTCCTGCTGCGCCGCACGCTGCTGCGACTGCTCGAGGCAGGGGAAGCGGACCGGATCGGCGCCGAAGCGCTTGTCGTCCAGCCCGCCTGACATGTGTGGCACAAAAGACTCGGGTCCGACGTTAACCTTTTACACCTTTTATTAACCTTTTTCGTTGAGACCTTGCGTGGTTAATACCGGGCAACACCTCTTAGCGGAGGGTTACCAAGGGCCATAAGGGGGCAATGCGATGCGCGTGCTGCTGATCGAGGACGAGCCGACCACCGCCAAGGCGATCGAGCTCATGCTCACCACCGAGGGGTTCAACGTCTACTCGACCGATCTCGGCGAGGAAGGCTTGGACCTCGGCAAGCTGTATGATTACGACATCATCCTGCTCGATCTCAACCTGCCCGACATGCATGGTTACGACGTGCTCAAGAAGCTGCGCGTCGCCAAGGTGCAGACGCCGGTGCTGATCCTTTCCGGCATCGCCGAGATGGATTCGAAGATCCGCAGCTTCGGCTTCGGCGCCGACGATTACGTCACCAAGCCGTTCCATCGCGACGAGTTGGTCGCCCGCATCCATGCGGTTGTGCGCCGTTCGAAGGGCCATTCGCAATCGGTCATCCGCACCGGCAAGCTGGCGGTCAACCTCGACGCCAAGACGGTCGAGGTCGACGGCGCTCGGGTGCACCTGACCGGCAAGGAATATGCGATGCTGGAGCTCCTGTCGCTCCGCAAGGGCACCACGCTGACCAAGGAGATGTTCCTCAATCATCTCTACGGCGGCATGGACGAGCCGGAGCTCAAGATCATCGACGTGTTCATCTGCAAGCTGCGCAAGAAGCTTTCCAGCGCCTGCGGCGGGGACAACTACATCGAAACCGTGTGGGGCCGCGGCTATGTGCTGCGCGATCCCGGCGAAGAGGCGGAAGCCGCCTGACGTTCTCCTGATTTTTCCCTGGACGGGACCCTTACGGCCCGCTTCCGAGAAGGAAGCGGGCCTTCTTCTTGCCGCTAGAGCCCGGCGTTGATCTCCCACAGGTCGGCCGCACCGGGCGAGCGGCGCAGCGTGCACAGCCGCGAACCGTCGCGCCACAGCTCGGCGCTGCGGCCGCGGGTTTCCTTCTGCGCAAAGTACAACGCCTGCGCCGAATTGGCCGCGTCGAACTCGATCTCCTTGGCGACGCCGAAGCCGTCGTCGACGTATTTCAGGCGATAGGTATTCCTCATGCGACCACCTTCAGCACGGGGCGGCTGATCTCGCCCAGGGCGCGGGCGGCGGATTCCTTGTCCCAGCGGGCGACGTCGCCCAGCGAAATAATGCCGACCAGCCGGTCGTCAGCGTCGAGCACCGGCAGCCGGTGGACCTGCAGCCGGGCCATCCGCCCGGCAACGGCCTCAACACTTTCGTATTCGCGGCAATGGAAGACCTCGTCGGTCATGACGTCGGAAATCCGCGAAAACATCCCGTCGCGATTCTCGGCAACGCCGCGCACGGCGATGTCGCGGTCGCTGATCATCCCCACCAGCTTGCCTTCGGCGACCACCGGCAGCGCGCCGATGTCGTGCTCGCGCATCCAGCGCGCGGTCTGTTCAAGTGTCGTAAGCGGGGATGCCGTCACGACGTAGCTAGTCATGATTTCGCCGACTCGCATGGGACCTTTTCCTGTTTCTGCCGCCAAGCTGAGACCGATCCCGCAGCCTTGCATTAATCTTTCTAAGCGAAAATGACGAATCAATTCATTGAAATCGTTGAATTGCCCCGACGCCGGGACGAGTCAGCGCCGCCCTCGTCCGAGGCGCTTGGCGAGAGCGGCGATCGTGTACGGGCCGGCGATCAGCAGCGTGCGGAAGACCAGCGCGGTCACGAGGCCCGCGAGGCTGACGTAGGGCAGCGAGGCGACGGTGGTCACCGCCGTCCACCCCAGCACGATGATGGCGATCGCCTTGAGTTCACGCCGGCCGAGCCGCCCCGATTGCCAGCCGAGCACGGCGGAGACGACGACGGCGGTCAGTTCCAGCAAGCCCATTGGGTCTCCTCGTCCTTCGTCAGATGGCCGGCTTCAACGACCGGGCGCCTTGCGGGTGTTGTTGAAGCGATCCTTGTCCGGCAGCTTGTGGTCCGGGTCGACGGTCGCGCCGACGACCGTTCTCCCGGGCGGAATGGTCGCGCTGGTCGACGCATTCCTGATCCAGCTTTCCGCCGGCAGACGAATATCCTGATGACTGCCGTCGGCGAAGTCGATCCTGAGCGTCGCCGGCAGCACCAGCTTGTCGTGGCTGCCGACGGTGATCGTGGTGCCGTCCTTGCCGGCCTCGATCGCATCCACGGCCAGATCGAGCGACCAGTTATGGGCGAACCAGCCGCGCCAGAAATACGACAGGTCCTCGCCCGCGGCGCTGTCCATGGCGCGGAAGAAGTCGTCCGGCCGGGGGTGCTTGAAGGCCCAGGTGCGGATGTAGCGGCGAAACGCGGGATCGAACCGCTCCGGGCCGAGAATCTGCTCGCGCAGCAGCACCAGCCCGAGCGCGGTTTTGAAGTACGAGACCGAATGCCCGTATTTCGAAGGGATGGAATCCGCCTGGGTCCTGATCGGCGGCGCGGCGGGATCCGCGAGCAGC
Source organism: uncultured Alphaproteobacteria bacterium (assembly GCA_963811255.1). Lineage (GTDB taxonomy): Bacteria > Pseudomonadota > Alphaproteobacteria > Sphingomonadales > Sphingomonadaceae > Croceibacterium_B. Next base: position 543,994 of record CAWEQI010000001.1, read on the forward strand.
GGCACGATTTCGTCGAGCGGATTGCCGCCGCCGGGAGCGTATTCGGGATCGTGCTTGGGCGCGTACTCGCCGTGGTTGAAATCGTCCGATTCGTAGACGTCGATGAAGGTGTTGAAGCCCTCGTCCATCCACGCGTCGCGGCGTTCGTCGGAGCCGACCGTCATCGGAAACCAGCTGTGGCCGATCTCGTGGGCGGTATAGAGGAACAGCGTGCGGCCCTCGTGCTTCAGATCGTCGAACGCGAGCGCGGGATATTCCATCGAGCTGACCGGCCCACCGACGTTGACCGCCACCGGCCACGGATAAGGCGACCAGCGGCGGGAGAAGTTCTCGACCGCGTTCTTCAGGTATTCGGTCGAGCGGCCCCAGCCCTGCGGGCCGGCGCTTTCCGCCGGATAGACCGACATCGCCAGCGCCGATTGGCCGCCCGGCAGGTTGATCCGCGCCGCGTCCCAGACGAACGCCGGCGAAGCGGCGAAGGCTACGTCGCGGGTGTGGGCCATGCGGAAGTGCCAGGTGAGAGTGCCGCCCTGCTTGGGGCGAGTCGCGGGGTCGTGGACTTCCACCGGCGAGCGGATCATCACCGTCGCGTCGCTCGCGCGGGCCTTCGCCAGTCGCCCGCGCTGCCGCGCCGTCAGCACATCCTGCGGATTCACCAATTCGCCGCTGCCCACGACGATCATGCTGCTGGGCACGGTGATAAAATAGTCGAAGTCGCCGAATTCGAGGTAGAATTCCTGGCCCAGATAGGGCGCGGTGTCCCAGCCGCGAATGTCGTCGTAGACGCACATCCGCGGATACCACTGGGCGATGTCGTAGATCGGCCCGTCTTGGGCGTTCGTCCAGCCCATGCGCCCGCCCCATGCCCCGGGGACGGTGAAGTGCCAGACGATGTGCAGGCGGGCCTTCGCGCCCTTGCCGGCGAGCGGCGCCGGGAGCGTGACGCGCATGCGCGTGTCGCTCACCAGATAGGGCGCGGCGACGAACTTGCCGTGCTGCTCGATCTCGACTTTGTCGAGCACCATCCCATCTGTCGAGCTGCCGCGCGGCAACTCGCCGGCGAACGCCGCGCGGCTGTCAGCCTTGTAGATGTTCTGGTCGAGCTGGAGCCACAGCTCATCGAGCGCGCCGGGGCTGTTGTTGGTGTAAGTGATGACTTCGTCGCCGGAGAGCGACGGCGAGGTGGGGTTCGAGTTCGAGTGTCGCGTGGATCGCGTAATCGGCGCGGTTCTGCCAATATTGGGGGCCGGGCAAGCCGTTCGCCGAGCGATAGACGTTCACCGGCTCGTCCATCGGGAACGGCGCGAAAGCGGCCCGCGGGTCGTACTGGGCCAGCGCCGGCGCGGTAGCGAACAGCAAAGCCGCGAACGTCAGCCAGCGCAAGACAACGGACAACGACCGAACGGGGAGCGACATGATTGGGCTGAGGGCCTCCTTGCGCCGCCCTGCCACGAGCCGCGAACAACGGTCAACCGGCGGGCAGCGCTCAAGGCGGGGTGGACAGCCGCGCCCCGCCGGTTCTAGCGCCGCGCCTCATGACCGCGCATAAATCCGGCGATCCGACGACGCTCAACCGCCTTTATGGGCGCGGCCAAGGGCGACCCTTGCGCAAAGGGCAGCAGGCGCTGTTCGACACCTTGCTGCCGCGAGTAAGTGTACCCGATGAAGGCCCGGTCACCGCCGAGCGGCTGTTCGGGCATGATTGCCCGCTGCATTTCGAGATCGGCTTCGGCGGCGGCGAGCATCTCGCCGAACGGGCCGACATGCTGCCCGGCCATGGCTTCATCGGCGCCGAGCCGTTCGTCAACGGCGTCGCCCAGGCGCTGGTGCATATTGCCGGCGACAACGGCGCGCACCCGCCGCTCGGCAACGTCCGCCTGCACCACGGCGACGCGCTGCAAGTGCTGCGGCGGGTGCCGGACGGCGCGCTGGCGTTCCTCTACCTGCTGCATCCGGACCCGTGGCCCAAGGCGCGCCACGCCAAGCGGCGGATGATGAACGACGGCCCGCTCGAGCTCATCGCCGCCAAGCTGAAGTCCGGCGGCGAATTCCGCTTCGGCACCGACCAGCCGGTTTACCTGCGCCACGCGCTCATGGTGATGCGGCGGCACGTCGAACAGTTCGAATGGCTGGTCGAGGGGCGTCAAAGCTGGCAGCAGCGTCCCGGCGGCTGGCCCGAGACGCGTTACGAGGCCAAGGCGCGGAAGCTAGGTCACGAGGTTTGGTATTTCCGCTACCGGCGAAGGTGAGAGCGTTGTTCTCCCCTCCCCTTTACGGAAGAGGTCTGGGGAGGATCAGCGCAACTGCGGTGATCATTCCCACCCCTAGCCCCTCTCGCAAGCGGGAGGGGGATTGGCTAAGCCGCCGATTGCAGCGCCTGGACGTCGGCCGCGCCGAGCAGTTGACCGCCGATCGCCCAATCGCCCTGGGCGATCTCGTTGATCTTGACCCAGGTCTTGTCGCGCAACGCTTCGCCCTCGACGGCGATCATCGCCTCGGTGACGCCGCGAATCATTTCGCCTTTCTCTTCGGGGGTGAAGACGTCCTTGATGACGTCGATGGTGACGAGGGGCATGGTTCTCTCCTCCTTGTGCTATGACCAGCCACCGGGCCGGCCTGCAACCACTCTAGCGAGGGCTGCCGCGCCGAGCTTGAAGCCGGTATGGAGATTTCGTGGAGATGAGCCGGATTTCCGCGCGGCGGGCGCCATGATCTACCGGTTCGAGCGCTTCGAACTCGATCCCGGCCGCTTCGAGCTGCGGGCCGGCGGCGTGGCGCAGGCGGTCGAGCCGCAAGTGCTCGAGTTGCTGATCCTGCTTGCCGCCAACCCCGACCGGCTGGTGACCAAGGACGAGATCGTCGAGCGTATCTGGCATGGGCGCTTTGTGTCCGATTCGGCGGTCTCGTCGCGGATCAAGTCGGCGCGGCGGGCGATCGGCGACGACGGCGAAGCCCAGCGGCTGATCCGCACCGTCCATGGCAAGGGTTTCCGCTTCGTCGGCAAGATCGCCTTCGTCGCCGACGCGCGGGCCTTGGCCGAATCTGCCGCGCCGGCACGGCCGGGGCGGCAGCCGTCGATCGCCGTGCTGCCGCTCCGCCCGGCGGGCGACGCCGGGCCGCTGGCCATCATCGCGGACGCGCTGGCCGACGAAGTGATCGCCGATCTCGCGCGGCTGCACTGGCTGCTGGTCATCGCCCGCGGCTCGAGCTTTCGCTTCCGCGGGCGCGACGTCGATTGCCGTGACGTCGGCGGGGCGCTCGGTGTCGATTACTGCCTCGCCGGCAGCGTCGAGGAGAGCCGCGGCCGCTTCACCGTTGCCGTCGAACTGTCGCGGACGAGCGACGGCGCGCTGCTATGGACCGAGCGCTTCGCCGCCGGCGCCGACGAGCTTGCCGATCTGCGCTGGGAAATCGTCGCGGCAATCGTCGCCAATCTCAAGCTGCGCATCGCCCGCGACGAGGCCGAGCGGGCCCGTGGCGCGCCCGACGCGGCGCTCGATGCGTGGGGCGCCTACCACCTCGGGCTCGATCACATGTTCCGCTTCAACCGGAGCGACAATGCCCGGGCGGCGGGGCTGTTCGAACGGGCGCTAGAGCAGTCGCCGAACTTCTCCCGTGCGCTGAGCGGGCTGTCGTTCACTCGCTTTCAGGATGCCTTCCTGCCTTATTCCTCCGACCCCGCCGCATCCGCCGCCGAGGCTCGGACGCTCGCCGAGCGGGCCCTGCTGTGCGATCCACTCGATCCCTTCGCGCATCTCAATCTAGGGCGGTCGCTGTGGCTCGAGGGCGACATGGCGGCCAGCCTCGAACGGCTGGGCGAGAGCATCGCCCTCAGCCCCAATTGCGCCCAGGCTGTGTATTCCAAGGCGTGGGCGGAAATGACGCAGTGCGATCCGGCGAGCAGCGATCCGCATGCCGAGCTGGCGCTGCGGCTGAGCCCGCTCGATCCCTTGCGCTACGCGATGATTGCCGTGCGCTCGCTCAACGCGCTGATGGGCGGCGATTACGAGCGCGCCGCACGGCTGGGCGAACAGGCCGCCCGCTCGCCGGGGGCACACAAGCACATCTCCGTCATCGCTGCGCTCGGCGACCGGCTGGCCGGGCGAGACGACAGCGCGCGGCAATGGATCGCCCGCGCCCGGGCGCAGGACCCGGACCTCACCGCCGCGGTGTTCCTGCGCTCGTTCCCGTTCGCTCCATCCGCCGGGCGCGAAACGATCGAGGGCGCGCTGCGCGAGCTGGGCCTGTAGCGATCCTCCGTTCAGCCCCGGGAAACCGAAATCGCGGCAGCGCGTTCAATCGGCAAAGGATCGATCGGAGAGCGCCGCGCTTGCGGCGCGAAAATTATGCGCAACCCCCTACGTTTCATCGTCGCCGCTGCCGCGCTGCTGGCGGCCGCCCCCCTATTATCCGCTCCGCCCAAGGGCGACGAGCCGGTCGCAGTGCCGAGCAACATCAAGCAGGGGATCGACTTCGTCTATGTCGACCCCGGCCTCAGCGCCGTCGCCCGAAGGCACCAGAAGCCGCGCAACTGGCTGGCCCGCCTGTTCAAGGGCGACATCAAGCATCAGCCGAACCCGATTTTTCAGCAGCTCGCCAGCGGTCTCCAACGCTACCGCGCGACCTGGGGCGCGCTGCCGCAGATCAAGCTGCCGGGCGGACCGGTGCTCAAGCTCGGCTCCACCGGCAAGCGCGTCGCCCTGCTGCGCGAGCGGCTGGGGCTGGCACCGGGCGATACCTTCGACGGCGAGCTGACGAGGGCGGTGATCAGCTATCAACGCGAGCACGGGCTCGACCCGGTCGACGGGATCGTCGGCCGCGGCACTCTCGCCTCGCTGAACCTCGGTGCGGCGTGGTACGAGCGGCGCATCGCAATCAACATGGAACGGGCTTGGCGGCTGCCGGCGACCGGCGCCTTCGGGCGCTACATCGTCGTCGATGCGGGCGCCGCTGAGGCCTACTTGTTCGACCACGATAAGGCGGTCGACAGCATGCGGGTGGTGGTCGGCATGCCGAAGACCAAGACGCCGATGATGGCCGTCCTAATGCAAGACGCGAAAGTGCATCCCTACTGGATCGTGCCGCCCGAACTGATCCGATCGCTCACAGCCAAGCGGATCGGCGAGATGGGCCTCGTCTATCTGCAGGACTATCATTACGAAGTGTTGGCCAACTGGTCGCCGGGCGCGCCGATCATCGATCCCAAGACAGTCGACTGGAAGCAGATCGCCAGCGGTAAGAAGCAGCCGACCGTGCTCGTGCGCCAGCTGCCGGGGCCGTGGAACTCGATGGGCGACATGAAGTTCGAGATCCCCAACGATTACGGCATCTACCTGCACGACACGCCGCACAAGGAGCTGTTCGCCGAGGACGACCGTCACCTCAGCAACGGCTGCATCCGCCTGGCCGACTATCGCCGCTTCGCCGATTGGGTGTTCGGGCACGTGCCGCAAGCTGCGTCCGACCGGCAGAAGGAGTTCGATCTACCCAGCCCGCTGCCGGTCTATATCACCTATCTGACCGTGCAGCCGAACGGCGCCGGCGGGGTGGTTTTCCTGCCCGACGTTTACGGCTGGGATTCGCTGGCGATGCCGCAGATGTTCGGCGGGTCGCAAGAGGTTGCCTCTAACGCGAGATAGACAAGGGGAGATCGCCATGGCCGGACGGCGCGCGCTGATCATCGGAGCTTCGCGGGGCATCGGCCTCGGCCTGGCGCAGGAACTGGCGGCGCGCGGGTGGCACGTGTTCGCCAGCGAGCGCCGGTCGAGCAAGGGCCTGGCCGAAGCGGCGCGCAAGGACGGGATCGAGGTCGTCACGGCGGACGTCACCGACGACGATTCGCTGCAAGCGCTGGCGCGCCGGATCGATCCGGGGTCGCTCGACCTGGTGCTGGTCAACGCCGGGATCATGGGCGGCGAGCACCAGGCGGTCGAGCAAGCGTCGACCGAGGAGGTCACGCAGGTGATGATGACCAATGCCGTCGGCCCGGCCCGTGCGGGCAAGGCGATGCTGCCGCTGCTGCGCGACGGCGGAACGCTGGCGTTCATGACCTCGCGGATGGGTTCGATCGCCGAGTCCTCGGGCGGCTTCGACCTCTATCGGATGAGCAAGGCGGCGCAGAACATCCTCGCCCGCGGCATTTCAGAGCGGCAAGGCAAAGAGCGCGGCATTGCCGTGCTGTCGCTCCATCCCGGCTGGGTCCGGACGGACATGGGCGGCCCCGGCGCTTCGCTGTCGGTCGAGCAAAGCGTGCGGGGTCTGGCCGACGTGCTCGAAGCCGAGCACCGGCCAGGTCACCGCTTTGTCGCTTATGACGGGAACGAAATCCCTTGGTAGGTCAGCCCCTGCGCGCGTCCCAAACCAGATAACGCGCGCTGCGCAAGCCGTTGTGGTAGGCGGTCTGCCGGCAGTCACCGGGGTCGGGGTTGAGCATGGAGCCGACACCGCCAACCAGCTCGCTGCGGAACTCGTTGCATGCCTGATAGGCCGCCATTTGCAGCCGCCGGTCGAGCACGTACTGGCCATAGCGGGTACGGAGATTCAGGTCTGCGGTTGACACCCAGACGTGCGCCCGAACGACGTGGTCCCGGCGGACGGTGTTCTTCGGCTCCCAGGGACCAGGCTGCACACGCGGTGCGGAAACGACGATGCCCGGTTCCTGGGCGACGGCCGGCATTTGCGGAATGAGCGCCGCAGCTGCGATGCCCGCGACTGCGGCTATGATCGAGCGGGACATGGCACTTCCTTTCGATTGTCCTGAAGCCCCCTCCCCGCGTCTATTCAACGCCCCCCGCAAGGCCCCGTTCCGCGCGGCGCCCGCCACATTCCTGGCGAAATGCGACGGTCGCTGACCCCACGCGCCGAAACGTGCTAATTATGCCGCTGGGCGCATTCGGGGGAGAAGGGGAATGGGCAAGGCGGCGCTGTGGATCGGCGGCATTTTCGCGGCAATCGGCTTGCTCACGACCGCCGTCGGCGGTTGGCTCTACCACCAGGACCAGAGCCTCGCCGCCAACGGTGTCCACACCCGCGGAACCGTGATCGACATGGCCAGCAGCCGCGATTCGGATGGCGACTGGACTTACCGTCCGGTGGTCGCGTTCACCGACGCCAGCGGCGGGCGGCACCGGTTCAGCAGCAGCGTCGGCAGCAATCGGCCGAGCCACTCGATCGGCGAGACGGTCGACATCATCTATTCCCCGTGGGCGCCCGAACAGGCGATGATCGACGGGTTCTGGGACCGCTACTTCCCGGTGCTGATGTTCGGCGGCATCGGCACCCTGTTCGCCGCGATCGGCATCGCCTTGCTGGTCACCTATGTTCGCCATCAGCGGATCGAGGCGCAACTACGGGTCAGCGGCGTTCCGCTGACGGCGAAGTTCAGCAACTGCTATCTCGACACCGGCACCCAGATCAACGGCCGCAGCCCGTGGCGGGTGGTGTGCCAGGCGACCGACCCCGCGACCGGCAAGCTCGAAAGCTTCAAGAGCGACCCGGTGTGGGTCGACCCGACCGAGCAGCTCAAAGGCCGCGAGATCAAGGTGCTGATCGATCCGGCCCGGCCGAAGCGCTATTTCGTCGACCTGTCGCCGTATGTCGACGACGGCGAGATGGCCTGATCAGCTCACCACCCCGGCGCTGGCCAGCACGGCCAGCGTCAGCAGGTCGGAGGCCGAAGCAGTCATCGGGGCGATCTGAACCGGCTTCTCCAATCCGATCAGCATCGGCCCGATCACCGCGTTTCCGGCCAGTTCGCGCAGCAGCTTGGCCGACAGATTGGCCGATTGCAGACCGGGCATCACCAGCACGTTGGCCGGGGCCGACAGGCGGCTGAACGGATAGAGCTTCATCACCTGCGGGTTGAGCGCCGCGTCGGGCGCCATCTCGCCTTCGTACTCGAAACCGGGGTCCTCGCGGTCGAGGATGGCGACCGCGTCGCGGATGTTCTCCAGCCATCGGCCCGGCGGATTGCCGAACGTGGAGTAGCTGAGGAAGGCGACGCGGGGCTCGTGCCCGAGCCGGCGGGCGACCCGAGCGGTCTCGCGGGCGATCTGCGCCAGCCCCTCTGCGCTCGGCCGCTCGTTTATCGTCGTGTCGGCGAGGAACACGGTGTAGTTCTTGCCGATCATCAGATGGATGCCGAACGGCAGCATCCCCTGCTTGGGATCGAGCACCCGGCTGACCTCGCGCATCGTCTGGGCGAAGGTGCGGGTGAGGCCCGAGATCATCGCATCGCCGTGGCCGAGCGCCATCAGCAGGCTGGCGAAAACATTGCGGTCCTGGTTGACCATTCGGCGCACGTCGCGCTCGGTATAGCCGCGCCGCTGAAGGCGGTTATAGAGGTACTCGACCATGGCCGGGACGAGTTCGCTGTCGAGCGAGTTCTGGATCTCGAAACTGTCGGGGTCCGCGATGCCGAGCTCGCGCAGCTTGTCCTTCACCGCCTGGGTGCGGCCGACCAGCACCGGGGTGCCGTAACCGAAATCGCGCAACTGGATCGCCGCGCGCAGGGTGATCGTCTCCTCGGCCTCGGCGAAAACCACCCGCTTGGGTGCCTCCCGCGCCTCGTCGTAGACATTGGTGAGGATCGAAGTGGTCGGGTTGAGCCGGGCGCGCAAGCTCATGCGATAGGTCTCGAAATCGGCGATCGGCTTCTGCGCCACGCCCGAATCCATCGCCGCCTTGGCGACCGCCGAGGAGACCGTCTCGAGCAGCCGTGGGTCGAACGGCGCGGGGATGATGTAGTCGCGGCCGAACTGCCGATCGACGCCATAGGCGGCAGCGACCTCGTCAGGCACGCGCTCGCGGGCGAGCGCGGCGATCGCCCGCGCCGCAGCGATCTTCATCTCCTCGTTGATCGCCGTCGAGCGCACGTCGAGCGCGCCGCGGAAGATGAACGGGAAACCGAGCACGTTGTTGACCTGGTTCGGATAATCCGAACGGCCGGTGGCGACGATCGCATCCGCGCGCACCGCCTTGGCATCATCGGGGGTGATCTCCGGGTCGGGATTGGCCATCGCGAAGATAATCGGCTGCTTGGCCATCGTTTTGACCCATTCGGGCTTGAGCGCGCCCTTGGCCGAGAGGCCGAGAAACACGTCCGCCCCGGACAGCGCTTCCTCCAGCGTGCGCGCATCGGTGTCGATCGCGTGGGCGCTCTTCCACTGGTCGACGTTGTCGCGGCCGCGGTAGATCACGCCCTTTCGGTCGCACATGGTGACGTGGTCGTTCGCCACGCCCATCGCCTTGATCAGCGCGGTGCAGGCGATCGCCGCGGCCCCGGCGCCGTTGACCACCACCTTGGCGTCCTTGAGGTCGCGGCCGGTGAGATGGCAGGCGTTGATCAGCCCGGCGGCGGTAATAATCGCCGTGCCGTGCTGATCGTCGTGCATCACCGGGATGTTCATGCGTTCGCGCAGGGCCTGCTCGATGATGAAGCAGGCCGGGGCGCCGATGTCCTCGAGGTTGATGCCGCCGAAGCTCGGCTCCATCAATGCGACCGCCTCGATGAACGCCTGCGGGTCCTCGGTGGCCAACTCGATGTCGATCGAGTCGACGTCGGCGAAGCGCTTGAACAGCACCGCCTTGCCTTCCATCACCGGCTTGGCGGCGAGCGCGCCGAGATTGCCCATGCCGAGGATCGCGGTGCCGTTGGTGATCACCGCGACGAGATTGCCCTTGGCGGTATATTCGGCCGCCTTCATCGGATCGTTGGCGATCGCCTCGACCGGGGCGGCCACGCCGGGGGAATAGGCAAGGCTGAGGTCGCGTTGCGTGGCGACCGGCTTCGAGGGGACGATCTCGATTTTCCCCGGCCGGCCGGTTTCGTGATAGAACAGCGCCTCGCGCGTGGTGAAGCTGGAATTCGCCTTGTCGTCGGCCAAGCGCCCTCTCCTTGTCCGTTTTCGGGTCTCCTAACCACCTCGGCGGCCAAGGGATAGGGGAAAGCTCGGCCCGCCAGCTTCCCGAATCGGAAGGGCGGCGGCTACCCCCGTGGCGATGGCCGGCTCCGCCACCCCAATGATGGCGCAATACCTCGCGCTCAAGCGAGAAGCGGGCGACTGTCTGCTGTTCTATCGAATGGGCGATTTCTTCGAATTGTTCTTCGACGACGCCAAGGCGGCGAGCGCGATTCTCGACATCGCGCTGACCAGCCGCGGCGAGCACCAGGGCCAGCCGATCCCGATGTGCGGCGTGCCGGTGCATGCGGCGGAAAGCTACCTCGCGCGGCTGATCAAGGCCGGCTATCGGGTGGCGATCGCCGAGCAGGTCGAGAGCCCCGAGGAGGCGAAGAAGCGCGGCGGCTCGAAGGCGCTGGTCGCGCGCGACATCGTCCGTTTCGTCACCGCGGGAACGCTGACCGAGGAAGCTCTGCTCGAGCCGCGCCGCGCCAATGTGCTGGCGGCGGTATGCGAGGTGCGCAGGGTGTGCGGGATCGCGTCGTGCGACATCTCGACCGGGCGGATGGAACTGGAAGAATGCGCGCCGGAGGGGCTTGGCGCCGCGCTGGCGCGGATCGGGGCAAGCGAGGTCGTCGCTCCCGAAGACACGGACCCACCCCTAGCCGCTCCCGCAAGTGGAAGGGGGACTTCTCGCGCTGATCCTCCCCTCCCGCTTGCGGGAGGGGCCGGGGGTGGGTCCGTAACGTTCCGGCCCCGCCACGATTTCGCCAGCGACGAGGGCGAGGCGCGGCTGAAGGCGGTCCACGGCGTCGCCACGCTCGACGGGTTCGGCCGCTTCAGCCGGCCGATGCTCGCCGCGGCGGGCGGCCTCGTCGCCTATCTCGACCACGCCGGGCGCGGCAAATTGCCGTTGCTGCTGCCGCCGGTGGCGCAGGACGGCGCCGCGCGACTGGCGATGGACGCGGCAACCCGCGCCAGCCTCGAGGTGCTCGAGACGCAAGGCGGTGGGCGCGCAGGCAGCCTGCTCGCGGCGGTCGACCGCTGCGTCACCGGCGCGGGGGCGCGCCAACTCGCCGAGGACTTGTCGGCCCCGCTGACCGACAAGGCGGCGATCACCGAGCGTCTGGCGCTGGTCCAATGGTTCCACGCCGATCCGCTGCTGCGCGCCGACCTGCGCGACGTGCTGCGGCACTTGCCCGACATCGGTCGCGCGCTCGGGCGGGTGGTCGCCGGGCGCGGATCCCCGCGCGACCTCGGGCAATTGCGCGACGGGCTTTCCGAAGCGCGGCGGGTCCGCGATCACCTGGCCGGAAAGCCCGACCGCCCGGCGCTGCTCGAAGACTTGCTGCCGAAGCTTGGCAGGCACGGCGCACTGACCGACCTGCTCTCGCGCGCGCTGGTCCTCTCGCCGCCGACCGAGCGCGGCCAGGGCGGCTTCATTGCCGAGGGCTACGACGCCGCGCTCGACGAGCTGCGGCTCACCTCGGCCAATTCGCGCCGGGCGATCGCCGGGCTCGAGGCGAAGTATCGCAGCGACACTGGCATCGCCGCGCTCAAGATCAAGCACAACGGCGTGCTCGGCTATTTCATCGAGGTGCCCGCCAAGCATGGCGACGCGCTGATGGCTCCCGACAGCGGCTTCACGCACCGGCAGACGATGGCTGGCGCGGTGCGCTTCAACTCGCTCTCGCTGCACGAGGAGGCGAGCCGGATCGCCGAAGCGGGCGGGCATGCCCTGGCGGCCGAGGAGGAGCATTTCGAGGAGCTGGTCGGCGAAGCCGTTGCCGCGCGCGAGGGCATCGCCGCGACCGCCGCCGCGCTGGCGCGGATCGACGTCGCCGCGGGGCAGGCCGAGCGTGCGGCCGAGGGCGGCTGGTGCCGGCCGGACGTCGTCGACGAGCCGTGCCTCGAAATTGAGGGCGGGCGCCATCCGGTGGTCGAGGCGGCGCTGGCGCAGGCCGGCGAGCGCTTCGTCGCCAACGATTGCACCCTCGGGGCCGAGGATCGGCTGTGGCTGATCGGCGGGCCGAACATGGGCGGCAAGTCGACGTTCCTGCGGCAGAACGCGCTCATCGTGCTGCTGGCGCAGGCCGGCGGCTACGTCCCCGCGGCACGGGCGAAAGTCGGCCTGGTCGACCGGCTATTCAGCCGCGTCGGCGCGAGTGACAACCTCGCCCGCGGCCGCTCGACCTTCATGGTCGAGATGGTCGAGACCGCGGCGATCCTGGCGCAGGCCACCGAGCGCAGCTTCGTCATCCTCGACGAGGTCGGCCGCGGCACTTCGACCTATGACGGGCTGGCGCTCGCCTGGGCGGTGGTCGAGGCGGTCCACGAGCGGAACCGCTGCCGCTGCCTGTTCGCGACGCATTATCACGAGCTGGCCCGCCTCGCCGAAACGTGCGACGCGCTGTCGCTGCACCACGTCCGCGCGCGCGAATGGAAAGGCGAGTCTGGTGCTGCTGCACGAACTCGCCGAAGGACCGGCTGACCGCAGCTACGGCCTGGCGGTGGCCAAGCTGGCCGGGGTGCCGAAAGACGTGGTCGCCCGCGCCAAGTCGGTGCTCGACCGGCTCGAGAAGGGTCGCGTCGAAACGGGCGGCCTGGCCGCCGGGCTCGGCGACCTGCCGCTGTTCGCCGCCGCGGCCGAGCACGAGGAGGAGCAATGCGACGAACTGCGCGAGCGGCTGCAGGAGCTCGACGTCGACGCGCTCACGCCGAAGCAGGCGCTCGAGCTGCTGTACGAACTGAAGCGCCAGGCGAACGATTGAACCTTTCGCCGCCTGCCGGCGTTGCCATGGCATGGCCGACCGAGTCGAACTCGCCGAGGAGCGCACCGAGGAGGCCGGGCTGCGCACCGACTTCGCCGAGGACCGGACGGTGCAGGCGACCGAACGCACCTTCGCCGGGTGGATGCGAACCGCGTTCGGCGCGATCGGCATCGGCATCGCCTTCCATGTGCTGTTCGGTCAGTTCCAGCCGCCCTGGCTGGCGAAGGCGATCGCCACTCTGTTCATGCTGCTCGCGGCGACGATCGCGGTAACCGCCGAGCGGCGCGCCTGCGCCACGTTCGACCGCCTCAAGGCCCACGCCATTCGCGCCCCGGCGCTGCCCAATATCCGCTGGGTGGCGTGGTCGGTCGCTTGCGGCGCGCTGGTGCTGATCGCCGCGCTATGGCTGCTGCGCGAAGGCTAGAAAGCCTTAGCTCCCGTCGGACGGCAGGTCGTCGACCCGGTTGTCCTCGTCGTACTTGTCCTCGTTGTCGTCGAGGTTCTCCTCGCCGGCGTAGGCGTCCATGTCGATCCGGCCCGACTGCTCCATGTCGCGCATGTGATCGATCGTGTCCTGCTCGTCGTCGGAGCCGTCGATCCCGCCATGGACCTTGCTGCTGTCGAGCGGGCTGAAGTCCCCGTCCTTGTTGCGCGCTTCCTCGGCGATTTCCTGCGCCTGGTTCTGTTCGTCGTCCTGCTCGTCGTTGTGCGTTTCGGGCGCGAAATTGTCCTGCTCGAGCTGCTCGTCCTTCCTGGTAGGCATTCGCGAATCTCCTTTGCACAGCAAACCCGCGGCGACCGCGCCGCGTTCCCGTGGCCTCTGGGCCACGCGGCCGTTCGACGATATTCGTAGATTCCCGCTCGTCAGCGATTGGCGCCCGGCACCCACAGCACATCGCCCGCGCCGCCGGCGTTGAGCGCCCGCGCCAGCACGAACAGGTAATCCGACAGGCGGTTGACGAACGCCAGCGCCGCCGGGTTGACCGGCTGCTCGGCGGCAAGCGCGGTCATCGCCCGCTCGGCCCGGCGCACCGCCCCGCGCGCGACATGGACGCGCGCCGCCGCCTCGCTACCGCCGGGCAAAATGAAGCTGCGCAGCGGCTCGAGCCCTTGGTTCAGTGCATCGATCCGGCCTTCGAGCCACTCGGCTTGCGCCGGGACGATCCGCAGCACCGTCTCGGACGGGGTGAAGTCCTTGCGCCCCTCATTCGATGTGGGCGTCGCCAGGTCGGCGCCGAGATCGAACAGATCGTTCTGGAGCCGACGGACATCGGCTGCCGCCTCTCCGTCGAGCGTCACCAGCGCGAGACCGAGGGCCGAATTCGCCTCGTCGACCGCGCCGATCGCTGCCATGCGCGCGTCGTGCTTGGCCACGCGCGAGCCGTCGACCAGTCCGGTCGTGCCGTCGTCTCCGGTGCGGGTGTAGATCTTGGTGAGCTTTACCACGCGCCGCCGCGCCGGATCAGTGATGCAGCATCAGCAGGATGGCGACGATGACGATCGCCAGCGCCTGGAACTTGATGCGGTTCATCATCATCCGGTTCTGCTTGAGTTGCATTTCCTTCTGGTGAGCCGCATCCGCCGTGCCGTCGATTTCCGCCCGGTAGGATTGCAGAAACGCGATGACGCCGCGCACGAGGGACACGACGACGAAGAGCATCGCCAGGACGAGCAGGATGACGAGAACGGTGGTCATGAGTTCGGCAGATAGGGGCTTGCCCAGCGTAATGCCAGCGGGGAACCGCCCGGCGCGCAAGGAATCGGCCAGCGCCCGGCCGGCCTCGACCGCCCGGCGGCGGTCGGCAAGGGACGGAGAACCGCGGCGCTTGGCGAGCTTTTGACCGCTGTCGTCGAGCAGCAGCGGGTGATGGTGCCAACTCGGCACCGGCAGATCGAGCAGTGCCTGCAGCAGGCGATGGACATGGGTCGCCGGGAACAGGTCCGTCCCGCGGGTGACCAGCGTCACGCCGTCGGCCGCGTCGTCGATCGTCACTGCGAGGTGATAGCTCGCCGGCGTTGCGGCCTCCTTGCGCACCAACACCACGTCCCCGAACAGCTCCGGCCGCGCCCGCTGCTCCCCGGCGCGCTCGTCGAGCCAGGTGAGCGGCCCCGTCCGCCGCAGCGCTTCGGCCACGTCGAGCCGCCAAGCGGCGGGCTCGCCCGCGTCGAGGTGCGCCCCCTTGCAAGTGCCGGGATAGACCGGGCCGTCGGGGCCCGTTTCGCTCGCGGCCTGGGCAACTTCGGCGCGGGTACAGCGGCAGGGATACAGCAAGCCCTCCTCGCGCAAGCGCTCGGCCGTGGCGGCGTAGTGGGCGAGCCGGGTCGATTGCGCCGGCACCTCCTCCCATTGCAGCCCGAGCCACCCGAGGTCGGCGCGGAGTTCGTCCGCCAGCTCGGGCCGCGAGCGGGCGCCGTCGATGTCCTCGATCCTGAGCAGAAAGCGCCCGCCGCGCGCCCCTGAGCGTCCTTGGGCCAGGTCGTGCGCGACGATCGCCGAATAGGCGTGGCCGAGATGCAGCGGCCCATTAGGGCTCGGGGCGAAGCGGGTGACCACCATCCGCACCGCCTACTCCGTTCGCCCTGAGCTTGTCGAAGGGCAGTTCTTCCTTTGGGCGTTGCGTCAGAAGGAAATGCGGTCCTTCGACAAGCTCAGGACGAACGGGTGAGGGGGTGAGAACCAAGGAATCCTGCCAATCCGCTGTGGAAGCGCCGGGTGTAACGGGCTTGACGCATTTACCGGCAAATGCTCCCTAGCGCCCCATCAGGAAGGACGAACCGGTGTTCAAGGCGGACCTGATCGAGCGCGCGGCGACGTTCCGCAGCGCGATGGAAGACCCCACCCGGCGGCTGGAAAGCTGCCCGGCGCTGGTGCTCAATGCCGATTACACCCCGCTGTCGTACTACCCGCTGAGCCTGTGGCCGTGGCAGACCGCGATCAAGGCGGTATTCCTCGAGCGGGTCGACATCGTCGCCAGCTACGAGCGGCTGGTCCATTCGCC
Organism: uncultured Alphaproteobacteria bacterium; assembly: GCA_963811255.1. Lineage (GTDB taxonomy): Bacteria > Pseudomonadota > Alphaproteobacteria > Sphingomonadales > Sphingomonadaceae > Croceibacterium_B. Next base: position 559,663 of record CAWEQI010000001.1, read on the forward strand.
GAACCTCGACATGCAGATCCCCAGCGTGATCGCGCTGCGGCAATACGTGAAGCCGAGCGAATTCCCGGCGTTCACCCGCTTCAACCTGTTCCTGCGCGACCGCTTCAGCTGCCAATACTGCGGCGACACCCATCACCTGACCTTCGACCACGTGATCCCGCGGCGGCTCGGCGGGCGCACGACCTGGGAGAACATCCTCACCGCCTGCGCCCCGTGCAACATGAAGAAGGGCGGCCGCACCCCGGCCCAGGCGCACATGCACCCGCTGGTCAAGCCGATCCGCCCGACCAGCTGGCAACTGCAGCAACGCGGCAAGAGCTTCCCGCCGAACTATTTGCACGAGACGTGGCGGGATTGGCTTTACTGGGATGTCGAGCTGGAGGCCTGAGATTGGGCATCGGGATTCGACCGAACTCGGAGGAGTGGTGGTCTCTTGATCTACCGGCTTCAATCGATCTGACGAAGCCGGGCATCTACGAGTGGCGCATTGAACAATCGGCCGTTTACATCGGCAAGTCGAAACGCTTGCGGTCACGCATCCGCGAATACCCGAACAATGTTCGAAAGTTGATCAAGGGGGCGCCCTATCGATTGGCGAAACCGGACGGGTTCCGCGAAATCCATCGCTTTCTGCACGAGGCAAGTCTGAAAGGAAGCCACGCCAGAGTGACGGTTCTCGAAAATTGTGACGAGTCCGAGCTCAACACCCGTGAACGTTTCTGGATCGAACTTAGAAGGAAGGAGGAGCGCGTCGGCGGACCTAGAGTCCTAAATGGCGACGGCGGGAGGCTCATTCGATGACCCTGGAAGATCTGCCGCCAAAGGACGATTTCGAAGCGATCTTTGAGTTCGCGATGAATTTCGATGGATACAAGCACTACGGCAGCTTCGAAGCATGTGCTCAGGCAGCCAAGTCACGAAGGCGCGATTCTCTGGACGCAATTCGAAACGAGCTCTTTTTCGAAGCGCGAGCAACTCGGCACACTGACTCCGACAGTTTGACTCCTACCTATCGCGAACTCTTTCCGCTTTTCCGCCAGTTCCTCGCTGCCAGCGAATAGCGTCTCAGGTCACCGCCGCCCGCGCGGTGAACTCCGCCCGCTGCCACTCGCCGCTCTCCAGCACTTCGCCGAGCGCCTCGGCGGCGTGCCAGCAGTCCTCGAAGCGCAGGTAGGCCGGGGCTAGCCCCAAGCGGAGGATATCGGGCTCGCGGAAGTCGCCGATCACGCCGCGGGCGATCAGCGCCTGGGTGACGGCGTAGGCCTGCGGGTGGCGGAACGAGAGCTGGCTGCCGCGCCGCTCGCGGTCCGCCGGGCTCACGCAAGGCAGGCCGGGCGCGACCTGGGCGACCGCTGCGCGGAGGAATTCGCTCAGCGCGCGCGACTTGGCGACCAGCCGTTCGAGGCCGATCTCGGCGACTAGCCGCACGCCCTCCTCAAGCGCGGCGAGCCCGAGGATCGGCGGGGTGCCGGTGAGCATCCGGTCGATCCCCGGTGCGGGGGCATAGTCGTCGCCGAAGGCGAACGGCGCGGCGTGGCCCATCCAGCCGGTCAGCGGCTGCATGACGACGTCGTGGTGTCGCTGTGCCACATAGGTAAATGCGGGCGCCCCAGGACCGCCATTCAGGTACTTGTAGCCGCAGCCGACCGCAAGGTCGGCGTCGCAGCCGTTCAAGTCGACTGGCACCGCGCCGACGCTGTGCGACAGGTCCCACAGCACCAGCGCGCCGGCGTCGTGGGCGGCCTGCGTCAGCCGAACCATGTCGTGCATCGCGCCGGTCTTGTAGTGCACATGGGTGAGCAGCAGCACGGCGACTCGGTCGTCCAGCGCCGCTTTCAGCTCCTCGCGCGCGGTCAGCCGCCGCTCGGCGAGGCCCTGCGCCTCGAGCCCGGCGATCAAGTAGAGGTCGGTCGGGAAGTTGCCCGGCTCGCTCAGCACGACCTTGCGCCCCGCGCGCATCGCCAGCGCCGCAGCGATCAGTTTGAACAGGTTCACACTGGTCGAATCGCAGGCGATCACCTCGCCCGCCCGCGCCCCGATCAGCGGCGCGATCATCGCCCCGACGCGGCGCGGCAGCCCGATCCAGTCCGCATCGTTCCAGCTCCGGACCAGCCCCTCGCCCCATTCCTTGCGGACCACTTCGCCGAGCCGCGCCGCGGTGCCGAGCGGCAGCGCGCCGAGCGAATTGCCGTCGAGGTAGATCACCCCGGGCGGCAACGCGAACTGCTTGCGGTACCCGGCAATGGGATCGGCCGCATCGAGCGCCCGCGCTTCGGCCAGGGAGGGCATCACAAGCCCTCCCGACCGAGGACCATGGAATAGCCTATGACGGGATCGGCCCATTCTCCCCTCCCGCTTGCGGGAGGGGTCGGGGGTGGGTGAGTGCAGGGGTGGTGGTCATTCCCACCCCTAACCCCTCCCGCAAGCGGAAGGGGGAGATGCACGTTGCACCTGATCCGCACCATCAAATCTCCGTCCGCACGGCCAGCAGTTCGGGAAAGAAGTCCTTCTTGAGCACGCTTTCGAGATACGGCACCCCGGCCGTGCCGCCGGTGCCGCGCTTGAAGCCGATGATCCGCTCGACCGTCTTCAAGTGCCCGAAGCGCCAGCGCTGGAAGTGGTATTCGAGGTCGACCAGCTTCTCGGCCAGCTCATAGAGGTCCCAGTACTGCTCGGGGTCGCGATAAACCTGCGCCCACGCCTCGACGATCATTGCATGACTCTCGTGCGGTCGTTGCAATCCGCGCTCGATCACCTCGCCGGGAATGGCGAAGCCGCGCCGGGCGAGCAGGCGCAAGACTTCGTCGTAGAGACTCGGGCGTTGCAGTTCCGCTTGCAGTTCCGCCGCGACCTCGGGGGTCGCCTCGTGCAGCGTCACCATCTCCGGATCGCGCCCGCCGAGCACGAATTCCATCAGCCGGTACTGTGCGCTCTGAAACCCGCTCGATGTGCCGAGGAACGGGCGGATTTGCGAATAATCGTGCGGGGTCATCGTGCTCAGCACGCCCCAGTTGCCGATCAGCTGCTCCTGCACGCGGGCGACGCGCGAAAGCATCTTGAAGGCGGGGCGCAGCTCGTCGGCGGCGATCAAGTCGCGCGCCGCGGTGAGCTCATGCAGGCACAGCTTGAGCCACAGCTCGCTCGCCTGGTGGACGACGATGAACAGCATCTCGTCGTGCGCCCCCGACACCGGGTGCTGCGCCGACAGGAGGCGCTCAAGGTCGAGATAACTCGCGTAAGTGACGTCCCCGCCCATGCCGAAGCTATAGGGCGGAAACGGTTGGGAATGAAACTACCCTTCGATCACCCGCGTCTCGGGATGATGCTTGTCGAGGTGGCGCTTGACGATCTTCAGGTTGCGGCTGTTGGAGCGGAACACGAAATCGAGCGCGTCGCCGGCCACCGGCACGAACCCGACCGCGGTGTCGAAGGCGACGTTGCCCGCCATCCGCCACAGTTTCCACTTGGGCAACCCGAGGTTCCTCGCTTCCCAGACGATGTACGAGCCGAGCGCAGCGCCGATGAAATCGCCGACGACCGGGATCAGCCCGACCAACGCATCGAGCCCGAACTGGTAACGGATGCCGGGCACGGTGAAGCCGTGCTCCAGCAGCCGCTCCATCGCCTCGAGCCGCTGGCGGATGGAGGCGGGGTCCGTGCCGATCGGCAAGCTCGCCCGCATCGGCTGCGGGCGGGCGGGCGAAACCTCGCTGATTTTCATGGCAGTTTATCTGGGGATTGTCGCCATCGGAGGCAAGGGATGGAACGCCCACTGGTTGTCTGCGAAGCCGTCGACGCTGCTACGCACCATCGACCAGCGCAATGGCGCGCCGAGCGGGATGTAAACGTTAGCGGCGGTCAGGATCGCCTCGGCGCGGCCGAGCAGCGCGGTCCTTTCCCCGTTGGGCAACGTGAGCGCGTCGGCCACGGCCTGGTCGGCCAGGCTCGAGCATAACCCCCGGTTGAGCGAGCAATTGAACTGGTTCAGAAACCACACCGGCTCAGCGTAGCGCGCGACCCGGTCGGTCAGCGCGAGGTCCGCCGGCTTGTCCGGTGCAACCCTCGCCAGGGTAACGCCGACCTGATCCAACTGGGCGGAGAGTTCGGTGAACAAGCTGTCCAGGCCGGGCTCCCGCGCGAGGGCGATCCTCAGCCTCGGCCCCTGTCCTTTGCCGGCGCCGTTGCGCCAGGCGGCGACCCGGCTCGCTGCCGTCGCCCGGCGCTGCTCGAGCGACAGCCCGGCCCATCGTTCGGGTGCGTTGCCGAATGCGATGGACGCCGGGACGATCCGGTTGGTCCGCACCCAGCCGCCGATGTTGAACTGCGACAGCAGCGCGGCGCGGTCGATCGCCATCGCCAGCGCTTCTCGATTCTCGGGCTGGCCGAGGAAGCCGTCGTCGCGCTCGACCTGCAGCCCGAACAGCCCGATGGCGTTGTCGACCCGCACATTGCCCAACGAGAGCGGCCCCGGCCTGGCCAGCGGCCATGAGCCCAGGGTGCCGCCGAGCACGACGTCGACCGCGCCCTCGTTGAACGCCGCCATCGCCCGGGCGGCATCGAGCACATGCACGTCGATCGGACGGACGTGCTTACGCCAGTCGCGGTCCCGCGGCAGGCCACGCGCTTCCGGCGGCCTGAAGGTCAGTTCGGCGCTGTTGCCCTGGCGTTGCATCACCATCGGACCGGCCTCGAAGCCGTGGTGCGACAGCGCCAGCTCCGGCTGAGCCAGCAAGCGCAGGAAGTCCGGCATCGGCGAGCTGAGATCGATCTCGACGACGCGCGCCGCCATGGCGCGGATTTCGCTGACCCTCGCCAGGTCGAGCCCCAGCGAAGTGCCGCGCTGCGCCCGGATCGCGCTGCGCAGCGCGGCGCGCGCGCTCTCGCCGGTCAGCTCGGTGCCGTCGGGCCAGGCGCCTTCGCGCAGCCGGAAGATGTAGCTGCGGCCGTCGTCGGTGACGATCCAGCGGTCGGCGAGCGCTGGCTCAATCTCCCCCTGGGCGTCGAGCGCGACGAGCCCCGCTCCGGTGGCCGAGCGTATATCTCGGGCGCTTGGCGACAGCTGCAGGCCGCCGCCGAACGCGGAAGCGCTGCTGCCGATGATGCCGACCGCCAACGGACCGTCCGAGCCCTTGCCGCAAGCGGCGAGCGCGAGCAGCGCGATGCTGGCGATGGCAAATCGAACCCGTCCGGCCATGCCGACAGGACTAGGACTTCGCTCGGCTGGGGGGAAGTTCAGATCGTGCGCAGGTTTTGCGGCTGGGCTTCGAGCGGCGGACGGGTGAAGCGCGGGCTCGCCAGATCGGGCGCGCCGGCCGCGACGGTAGCGCGCGCCAGCTTGGGATCGATCTCCTCGGCGAAGGCGATGCCGAAGCGGTCGTCCTGCTTCCAGGCGACCGCGCCGTCGACCCAGCCGATGTTGCGCAGCGCCACGCTCACCAAAGTCCCGCGAACGGCGGGGGCCTTGCCTTCAGCCATCATCCCCCCCGCAGACAGGTTACGCACCTTCACCGTATACTCGGCATCGTCGCCCTCGACCCGCAGCTGCGCGAGCAGCAGCAGGCTGTCGCGCTCGACCTGACGGGTCTCCACATTGCTCATCGCGTCGTTTCCCCCGCGTGCAGGATACCCCCCGGCAAGAACCCGGGCGCGCGTTCTGATAACGCCTCGCGCCTTCTCCCCCAACGTGGTTTCCGATTGTTTAATGCGCGCGAGAATTTGCCAAACCTGTCCCGCTTTGGGTCAGTCTTCGCGGGAAATCTTTTCCCGCCGCTCGTGCGCCTGCTGGGCTTCGACCGTCATCGTCGCGATCGGGCGGGCGATCAACCGGTTGATACCAATCGGTTCGCCGGTCACTTCGCACCAGCCGTATTCGCCCTCGTCGATCCGGCGCAGCGCAGCGTCGATCTTGGCGATCAGCTTGCGCTGGCGGTCGCGGGTGCGCAGCTCGATGCCCCAGTCGGTCTCGCTCGACGCGCGGTCGTTGAGATCGGGTTCGCGGATCGGTCCGTCCTGCAGCGATTGCAGCGTGAATTCGGAAGCCGACAGGATCGATTTCTTCCATTCGAGCAGCAGCACCCTGAAATAGTTGAGCTGCCGCTCCGACATGTATTCTTCGTCTTCACTGGGCGTGTAATCGGCGTCGAGCGCCCGTTTCGCCTTTGCGAGGACGTCGATGTCGTCACCCAACACAGACGCCATCCTGCCACTCCGCATTCAAACTCAGTCCCACCCCGGCCTCTTGCGTGAAGTCTCGGCCGCGCTCTCGAGCGCCGCCCTGAGCCGGATGGCGCGGCCTATAGGGGCAGCGCCGGGAGGGCACAAGCGGCAATGGCGGCGAGGTTTAGGACCGGACTCATTAAGCCTTGCCGAACGCGCAGCCGGCGCATGGTTAAGAAATTCGCCGCAGCATTAACCATTTGTTGACCGCGCAGGTCGATCACTGCGCCATCAGCGGCGGCCGAGGGAGACCGCCGAAACGGGGGACCGATCATGGAACTGGTCAGGATCGAGAACGTGGAGACCGTCCGCAGTGAGGAGGCCACGGCCGCCGACCTGCTGATCGCCAGGTGCCTGGCGGCGGCTGCAAAGGGCAGCAGCACGGCCTATTTCGACCTGGGAGTCGCTTTTTCGACCGGCAGCCACGGCGTCGCCTGCGATCTTGTCGAAGCGCACAAGTGGTTCAACCTCGCCGCTTCGCAAGGGCACGAGGAAGCGGCGTGGTGCCGCGCCGACATCTCCGACGAGATGACCGCGCGCGAGATTGCCGAGGCCCAGCGGCGCGCGCGCCAATGGCTCGCTTCCGAGGAACGCCGCGCCGCCTGATTAGCTCCGTTTGAACGGAGTGCGGGTTCCGAGGTAGAGGCTCTCCTGCGCGACCCCTTCGCGCTCGCGCTCGAGAAAATCGGCGACCGCTTCGCGAAAGCCCGGATCAGCGATCCAGTGGGCCGACCAGGTGCGCACCGGTTCGTAGCCTCGGGCCAGCTTATGGCCCCCTTGTGCACCCGCTTCGACCCGTTTGAGGCCCCGCTCGATCGCGGCATCGATCGCCTGGTAATAACACAGTTCGAAGTGCAGGAACGGCTTGTCGCGGGTGCAGCCCCAGTAGCGGCCGTAAAGCGCCTCGCCACCGATGAAGTTGAGCGCCCCGGCAATCGGCTCGCCGCTTTCGTAGGCGAGCACCAACAGGATGCGATCCGCCAGGCGTTCGCCGAACAGATCGAAGGCCCGCCGGGTCAGGTAAGGCCGCCCCCATTTGCGCGCGCCGGTGTCCTGGTAGAACGCCCAGAAGGACTCCCAGTGCTCGGGCCTGAGATCGGCGCCGGTCAGGTGACGAATCTCGACACCCTCCTGCGCCCGCTGGCGTTCCTTGCGCAGGTCCTTGCGCTTGCGCGACGACAGCTCGCCGAGGAAATCGTCGAAGCTGGCGTAGCCGCGGTTTTCCCAATGGAACTGGATGTCGTTCCTGAGCAGCCAGCCGGCGCGTTCGAACAGCTGGCGCTGGGCAGGCTCGATGAAAGTGGCGTGGGCCGAGGACAAGCCATGCTGGGCGCACAGGCGCTCGGCGGCGTGGAGCAGCGGAGCGGCGTAGGCTTCGTCCTCCAGCAACAGCCGCGGCCCGGTGGCTGGGGTAAACGGTGCGGCGATCTGCAGCTTGGGATAGTAGTGCCCGCCGGCCCGGTGCCAGGCGTCGGCCCAGGCATGGTCGAACACGTATTCACCCTGGCTCTGGCTCTTGATGTAGGCGGGTAGCGCGGCGCGAAGCGTGCCGCGGCCATCCTCGATCACCAGCGGCGCCGGGCTCCAGCCGGTGCCCGGGCCGACACTGCCGGAATCCTCCAGTGCGCTAAGAAACGCGTGGCTGACGAACGGGTTGGCAGAGCCGGCCAGGCGATCCCACTGTTCGGCGGGAAGACTGCCGACCGCCGGCGCGAGGCGGGCGATGAGATCGGAATCGGCCATGATCGCGAGCTTACAGGATGGAGGCGGGCTCCGCGACACCTTCGCCTTCGCAGATCGCCGCATCCGCGTGCTCGGCTGCCCGCTGGCGCAGCGCCGCCGAACGCACCGTCCAGGTGAGGACGGGGAGGCCGCGGCGGCGCTGCGCAGCAGCGAAAGGGCTCGGCAGGTCGCGTACATCGTAAGCGAGGAACTCGGGCTTGGCTTGCCACAAGGCGTCGTGCCGGCGGTATGATCCGGACAGCGTCCGCGCGCCTTCCTCGCTGACGACCAGGCCGCGCACTGTTTGCGACGCATGGCGGCGGAACCATCCGCCGACGCGCGGATCGAAGCTCATCACCGCGACCGCCCCGCCGTATCCTTCGAGATCGCGGCGGACGGCCAAGCACAGCGGGGCGATGCGGCGGCCGCGACGAGTCTTGAGTTCGAGCAGCAAGGGCGTCCGGCCGCGAATCAGCCCGAGCACATCGCGCAGCGTCGGAATCCTGTCGCTGCCTTCGCCGAGCCTGATCTGCGACAGGACCGCCGCGGTCCGGCCGCAAACGGGGCCGCCTTCCGCCGTCAGCCGGTCTAGCTCCCAGTCGTGAAACACGACCGCGCGATCATCGGCCGTCCGCTGGACGTCGCATTCGATGCCCATCCCCTGCGCAACGGCGGCGGAGAAAGCCGACAAGGAATTCTCCGGAATGTCGCCGCCATGCAATCCGCGGTGGGCGTAGTCGCGGCCGCTCAGCCAGCCGATCCGCGCCGGGTCGGGCGCCGGGGCAAGCCAGCGATCAAGGCCGAGAATCAAACTGGGTCCAAGGCAACGATTGCATCCACCTCGACCGCGGCGCCGAGCGGCAGCACCGGCACGCCGACGGCGGCACGAGCATGGCGCCCCGCCTCGCCGAACACCTCGACCATGAGGTCGGACGCGCCGTTGGCGACCTTCGGCTGATCGGTAAAGGCGGCGGCCGAATTGACGAACGCGCCGAGCTTGACCACCCGCTCGACTCGGTCGAGCGAGCCGAGCGCCGAATTGAGCTGGGCCAGGATCATCAGCCCGCAGGCGCGGGCCGCGCGGGCGCCGAGCTCGAGATCGACATCCTCGCCCAGACGGCCGACCATCAGCTTGCCATCGATGAACGGCAGCTGCCCGGAGACGTGCGCCAGCCCGCCGGCGACGACCACGGGGACGTAGCTCGCGACCGGGGCGGCGGGTTCGGGAAGAACGATGCCGAGTTCGGCAAAGCGCGCGGCGATGGTCATGCGCCTCTCCCATGCAACGTTTCGAGCAGCCACGGCAAGGCCTCGCGCCAGGTGTCGATCCGGGCATGGGCATGGCCCGCCTCGAACGCGCAGGGGACGTGCGGCGCGATAGCCGGTTCGGCGCAGAAGTGCAGCCGCGCAACATCCGGCAGGACGTCCGCCACGCTGGCGTGATGCTGGGCGAGATCGTCGACGAACACCGCGCGCGAGGGAGCGAACTCGTCGAGGATGCGGCGCACCGCCTCGCCCTTTGGCCCCTGGTTGGTGAACACCGGAGCGGCGATGCCGTGCGCACGCAACTGCTCGCGCCGCGCCTCGCCGAACCGGTCGACAAGATTGGTGAGGACGGCGACGTCGGCTTCTCGCTGGAGTTCGGCGATCGCCGCCGCGGCGCCCTCAACCGCGGTTTGGCGCGGCATTTCGGTTTCGAAGAACAGCTGCAGGAGACGCCAGACCTCGGCCTCTTCGACCGAAGCGCCGGTTCCGCGGCGTCGCATCGAGTGGACGAAAGGATTGCCGTGAAGCTGGAATTCGATGCCGTGCTGCTCGTCCAGCCAGTCGCGAAAATGGCGCACCATGTGCAGCAGGACTTCGTCGCAATCGGTCACCACCAGAGGACGGCTCATGGCGCCAACTCCGCGCGCGCGGCGGCGATCGCCGCCGGCTCCAGGCCGAGCGAATCGGCGGCGGCGATGAGGTCCGGCTCGTGCGCGCAAAGGAAGTCGAACACCGAAAGCTGGATCTCACGCGTAGCGACTCCGGCCCGCAACTGGTCGGGCGTGAGCCCGGTCAGGTCGAGGAAACGGCGAGCGCGGCGCTCGTCGGTGAGCACCCAGGCGAGCGCCCTGAGCGAAAGCCCGCATGGGTCGGGAGCGACGAACTGATTATTCTTGAGAATTGTCAGTTATCCACAAGTGCGCTAAAACCTGTCCACAAACCTCCCGGGGGCGGAGGGGGATCGGGGGCGCAATGACAAAGCGAATCCTCGTTGTCGAGGACAACGATTTGAACCGCAAGCTGTTCTGCGACGTATTGCAGGCTAGCGGTTTCGCCGTTGAACCCGTAGCCGACGGAGCTGAAGCGATCGAGCGGGCCAAGGCTTTTTTCCCCAATCTGGTGATCATGGACATCCAGTTGCAGGACATCTCCGGGCTGGATCTGATTGCCGGGCTCAAGAGCGATTCGACACTGTGCGACATCCCGGTGCTGGCCGTCACCGCCTACGCGGGCAAGGGCGACGAGGAGCGAATTCGCGAGGTCGGCGCCGAAGGCTATCTGGCCAAGCCGGTTTCGATCACGCCGTTCATGAATGCGGTGCGGGGGTTGCTCGGCGGCAATGCCAATCCGACTCCGCTGCCACTGCACGCCTGACGGCGGGCAGGTCAGTCGCCCGTCGCCAGTTCGACGGCGAACGCCCCGAGCGTCATCACCAGACCAACCATGAAGGTGCGATAGGCGTAGCCGAGATAGCGGTATTTGCGCCGGAACAGCACCTGACCGTTCTGATACATGTCGTGCAGCATCGTGCGGTAGAGCGCCTCGTCGGATTTGAGCCGCTCGAGCACCGCGAGAGTCCATGTCTCCTCGTCCATGGTCGCGAAATGACCGAAGAACAGCAGGTTGGGTTCACTTTCGATTCCGTCCGAGCGGGACAGCGAAGGCATCACGGCGAGCACCGCCAGGATGGCGCTGAGAAAGGCGAATACCGCCAGCACGGCGAGCGACCACGGCAGATGCCCGTCGAGCGCGCGGCTGACCGAGAGCGAAAACACCAGGAACGTGGCGCCCATCAGAATCGAAGCCTTCTGGTCGGCCATTTGCGACAGAGCGAGCGTAATCCGCTGGGCCGTGCGCAGCGCCTGCACCCCGTTCGACAGGTAAGGCGAGGGCTCAGGTGGAACCGTCGGAGCCGTGTCGTTCGTGCTGACTTGAGCCACCTCGTTCATGGCGCTCTCTCCCCGGGTTCCCGACTTGCCATCACGCCCGGCGCTTGACAAGCGGGGGTGCGAACCGCTTTTCCGCCGCAATCGCGTGGCACAGCGCCGCGCAGCAACCTGGAGTGGACCTTCCCCCGATGGATCGTGCCCAAGTCGACAGCCGCATCCGCTCGCTGATCGAGCCCTTCAACAAGAAGCGGATCGCCATCGCCGAGGACACCACCTTTGCCGGCGATCTCGAGTTCGACAGCCTGACGGTAATGGACTTCGTCGCCGCGATCGAGGACGAGTTCGACATCATCATCAGCATGAACCAGCAAGCCGAGATCGAAACCTTTGGGCAGCTGGTCGACGCCGTCTGCAAGCTGCAGGCCGGCTGAACGCGTGGCGATGAGCGAAGGCATCAACCAGCCCGACGCCCCGGTCCCGCCGGACGGCCCCGCGCCGGCGGGGGAGCGGCGCGACCTGTTCAGCAAGTTCGATCCGCTGATCCGCCAGCGCGAGGAGCTGCTGGCGAGCGGGGTCGAGGACCCGTTCAGCCTCGTGATGGAGAAGGTGCTCAGCCCCACCCGCGCGATCTGCAACGGCCGCGACACGATCCTGCTCGGGACCTACAATTACATGGGCATGACGTTCGATCCGGACGTGATCGAAGCCGGAAAAAAGGCGCTCGATGCGTTCGGATCCGGCACCACCGGCAGCCGGGTGCTCAACGGCACCTACCAGGGGCACAAGGACGTCGAGCAGGCGCTGCGCGAATTTTACGCGATGGACCACGCGATGGTCTTTTCGACCGGCTACCAGGCCAACCTGGGAATTATTTCGACCATCGCCGGCAAGGGCGATTACGTGGTGCTCGACATCGACAGCCACGCCTCGATCTACGACGGCTGTGCGATGGGCAACGCCGAGATCGTGCCGTTCAAGCACAACGATATCGAGGCGCTCGAAAAGCGGCTGCGGCGGATTCCCGAAGGTGCCGGCAAGCTGGTGGTGCTCGAAGGCGTCTATTCGATGTTGGGCGACGTCGCGCCGCTCAAGGAGATGATCCGCATCTCGAAAGAGCACGGCGCGATGGTGCTGGTCGACGAGGCGCATTCGATGGGCTTCATCGGACCGAATGGGAGGGGGGTGGCCGAAGAGCAGGGCGTGATCGACGACGTCGATTTCATCATCGGTACGTTCTCCAAGAGCGTCGGCACGGTGGGCGGCTTCTGCGTGTCCAACCACCCGAAGTTCGAAATCCTGCGGCTGGTCTGCCGGCCTTACGTGTTCACCGCCAGCCTGCCGCCGAGCGTGGTCGCCACCGCGGCGACATCGATCCGCAAGCTGATGCATGGGAGCAACAAGCGGGCGCACTTGTGGGAGAATTCGAAGCGGCTGCACGGCGGCTTGCGCGAGCTGGGTTTCACGCTCGGCACGAAAGAGCCGCAAAGCGCGATCGTGGCGGTGATCATGCCCGACCTCGAGCGCGGCGCGGCGATGTGGGAGGCGCTGCTGCACGAGGGGCTGTACGTCAACCTCGCCCGTCCCCCGGCGACGCCCGCCGGGATGACCCTGCTGAGGTGCTCGCTGTGCGCCGAGCATTCGAGCGAGGAAGTCGAGACGATCCTCGGGATGTTCGAGCGAGCGGGCAAGGCGGTGGGGATAATCTGATCCGCGAACATAGCTGCATTTATCCCACATTTTGCGCATTCGGAGGAATTGTGGGATAAATCGTCATGGCCGCGTTGCGCCCCCACCGGACGGCGCGCCGGTGTGGGAGATGCTGAAGGCCGTCGACCCGACCTTCACCGTCAACACCGAGCGCACGTTCCAGGCGCGCAATTCCGCGGCTTACGAAGTGGAGCTGCTGGTCGCGCCCTCGCGCGCTCACGCCCTCGGCAGGTTGGACGACCCTCGGCCTATTCCCCTCCCCGAGCAGGAATGGCTGCTGTTGGGCAGGCCGGTCGATCAGGTCACCGCCTGCCGCGACGCGACCGCCGCCCGCATCGTCGCGCCCGACCCGCGCTGGTTCGCGCTGCACAAGCTGTGGCTCTCGACTCAGGAGAAGCGCAATCCCTTCGAGCGGCGCAAGGACCGGGAACAGGGGCTGGTCGTACTCGATGCGGTGGCCGAAGCGATGCCGCAGTACCCGCTCGACGCGGCGTTCGAGCGCGGCATCCCGCCCGAGTTGGAGCCATTCTGGATGGAGTGGCAGGACTCCCGCTAAGCGGCGGGCTCAGTTGATCGTGATCACCCCGTCGATGGCGCGCCATTCTGCGGGGCCGATCAGGTGCTTGTGGGCGACCTGGACCGAATGCAGCACCGCCTCGATTTCACGGCGCCAGTAATCGAGGAAACGGTCGAGTTCGGGAAAGCGCGGGGCGAGGTCGTATTGCTGCATCACGAACAGCTGCAGCAGGCTCGGATGATCGGGCATGAAATAGTGAATCTGCACGGTCGTGAGGCCGTAGCCCTCGACCTGGCGGGCGAAATCCCGATCCCCGATGCTTGCCGTCATCGACGCCTTTCCTCCTTGCCGGACGAACCGCAGCGAGGAAATGTGTTACACCCCGAAGGTTCCCGTCAAATGAATGCGGGTGCCTTGGCAGCGATCATCCACAGCGCTGATCGATTGTGCTGGTCAGCCTGAAGAGCCGAGAGCCGGAACTTGCGGATTTTCAAGGGCTAGGATACCTCCTATGCATCTCGGGGGGGACCAAAGATGCAACCGATCAGGATTGCGGCACTGCCGCGGACATTCGCGGTCGTGGCGGGTGTGCTGCTCGCTTCAGGTTGCGGCGGCGGTTCTGGAGGCGGCGGCTCTCCGGCACCGGTGCCGACAATCACCATTTCCTCACCAGCCGCCGCAACCGTGCGGGAGAACTCGACCGGAACCGTCCTGACCGTTTCGGCATCGGCCTCCAACGGCGCGAAAGTGAGCTACGCCGTGGTGGGCGGAGCGGACGCAGATAAGTTTGCGATCAGCTCCAGCGGAGAACTCACGTTCAAGAGCGCTCCGAACTACGATCTTTACGCCGACGCCGACAGTAATAACGTCTACCAGGTCAAGCTGAGGGCATCGGCTGGAGGCGGCTCTGCCGATCAGGACATTGCGGTGACGCTGACCAACGACCGCGAAGGCATCTCGGTCAAGCGGATCGTCACCGGGCTCGGCACGAATCCCGTGATGACACCCTATTCCCATGCATCGACCAACGGCATTCTCGTCGCTCAGCAGAGTGGGCAGATGTGGCTGATCGATCCGGCGACGGGCGCCAAGACCGACTTCGGGCAAATCTTCGCCACCGGCGAATCCGGACGGGTGCTGGCTCTGAGTTTTTTCAATCTCGGCGTCATCGCGATGATCGATGACCCGACGAAAGGCGTCTATCTGCAACTTGTGCCCCCGCCAGGCGGGTCGACGCTGAACCGACGACAGATTCTGCTCGCGCCGAGCGCTTCGCTCAATCCCACGGGCGCTCTCTTCGTGGGTCAGGACGGCTATCTCTATGCCGCGCTGGGCGATCCCGGCGGGCATCTGGCGCAGGACGCCAGTTCCGATTACGGCAAGCTGCTGAGCGTGGTTTTGGACCCTTACTGCGGCGCCAGCATCTATTCGTTCTGCTTTACCGCCGACGTCGTCGGCAAAGGTGTTCGCGATCCAGGCGGCGGCGGCGGAATCTATCCTGGGACGACGACCTTCCTGTTCGATCAGGCGGCAACCGGCGAAGAGGAAGTGACCGGCTTCGACGTCACCAAGAAGCCGCTGGATTTCGGCTGGCCCTCCTGGGCCGGCACGGTCGCATTGGTGCAGGATCCGCCTGCAGTGGTGACCGGGCCGAGCATCGTTTACGATCACGGCAGCGGCCTGCGCGACGGGCAAGGCGTGATCGGCGGCGCGATATATCCGGGGCAGAACGCGAGCTTGAAGGGCATGTTGGTGTTTGCGGACGTGACCGGAAAGATCTGGGCGGCAAAGAGTTCGTTCTTGAGTGATGGCGCTGTGCACAAGGCCCCGGAAGTCGAGATCCGCACCGAGGACTTCACGCCCGATCACGGCTCGATCGATCACCCGGTCGGGATAGTCACCGACCCGGGCAGCCGCATGGTCATCCTCGATAGTGACGGCGAGCTCTTCCTGGTGGACGCCGGCTGACGAGAGCTAAGGCGTCCATCTCGCCACCCAGGCGAGGAAGGCCTGCATCCAGCCGTCGAGGAAATCGCGGCTGCCCTCGCCGATGTCGCCTTCGGGGGTGACGAGATCGTCGGTCCACTGGACGAACGCCTCGGGCTGGCCGAGCGTCGGCATGTCGAGATAGGCGAGCACGTTGCGCAAGTGCTGCTGGGCCATCGCGGTGGCGGGTTTGCCTTGCGAGGTGCCGATCACCCCGGCCAGCTTGCCGGCCCAGGCGCTGTCGCCGTGCGGGCGTGAGGCGGTGTCGATCGCGTTCTTGAGAACGCCGGGGATGCCGCGATTGTATTCCGGGGTGACGAAGATGATTCCGTCCGCGGCGCGGATTTCGTCCTTGAGGCGGACCATCTCGGGCGGCGGGTTGGCGTCGTTGTCCTGGTTGTACAGCGGCAGGTCGCCGATTGCGGGGAAAGTGAACTGGTTGCCGCCGGCGGCAGGCAGGCGGGTCAGCGCGTGGGCCAGGCGGCGGTTGAACAATTCGCGGCGCAGGCTGCCGACGATCACGGCGATGCGGGCCATGGCGGTGCTCCTTCCTGGGGCGAATGAGCGGCGGGTGCGAGCGTTCCCATTTCGCGAGGTAAGCGAGGGCGGTGAGCCCCCTCCACCATCCTGGGGATAGGCCCCTCCCCGTCCCGGGGAGGATCAGGCGATGGTGGGGTTGGCGACGGCGCCGACCGAGCATTTGTCGCCCGGGTGCTGGCTGCTGCCGGCGAAGTCGACCACGTAGAACAGGGCGGCGATGACGACGAGGACGCCGACGACGATGTAAGCGAAGTACTTGTCGATGAAGGTCTTGATCGGCGGGCCGAACAGCTTGAACAGGGTGCCGATGCCGAAGAAGATCACCCCGCGCGAGACCAGGCTGGCGAGCACGAACTTGAGCAGCGAGAAATTGATGAACCCGGCGGTGAGCGAGAGCAGCAGGAACGGGATCGGCGTCGCGCCCTTGAGGACGACGATCATCACCCCGTAGGCGCGCAGATAGCAGGCGGCGACGGGGAACTTGCGCGTCAGGCCGAGCGCCGCGAGCAGCTGCTGGCCGACGGTGTCGTAAAGGAAATGGCCGACGAAATAGCCGAACACCCCGCCGGCGATCGATCCGACGGTGGTGATCGCCGCGTAGCGCAGCGCCTTCTTCGGCTGCGACAGGCACATCAGCGCGAGCAGCGGATGCGGTGGGAACGGGAACAGCCCGCCGTCGGCGAAAGCGAAGAACGCCAGCCACCACGCGGCATACGGATGCGCGGCCTTGTCGAGGACCCAATCGTACAGGCGGCGCAGCATGGTTCGCGCGCCCTAGGCGAGCGGGCGAGCGGGGGCAAGCGGGGGCGGGCGATGGGTGCTGAATCTCCCCTCCCGCCTGCGCGAGGGGGCGGGGGTGGGTCTGTGCAGCAACCGCCGCAAGCGCCCCCCTGCGGGCCGCGCACCCACCCCTAGCCCCTCCCGCAAGCGGGAGGGGGACCTGGTTTGGATATCCCGAGGCCGCTTTTACCGATTTGGCACTTTATGCTTGACATCGTCACGCTGTTATGGCACAACTCAGCAACATCGCGATGGTGCGAGTCGGCAAGGGCGGTCCAGGGGGCCGCCCTTTTTCGTCGGTGCCGTGGCGCATTTCGGAAAGGACACTGCGTATGACCGATCAAGAGATTCCCGGCCCCGACTGGATTCCCAAATTCCTCGCCGCGTTGCGCGAGAGCGGGCTCGTCAAGAGCGCGGTCGAGGCGGCGGGCGTCAGCCCCGGCTCGATCTACTTCCAGCGGCGCAGGAACCGCCTGTTCTTCGACGCGTGGAAGACCGCCCTCGGGCTGCAGGCCGCGGCGGGCGCCGACGAGGCTGCGCCCGATATCGTTCCGGCGCGCAACGCCGGCTGGCGGCCGATCTTCTTCGCGGCGCTGGCGGAGACCTCCAACGTTTCGGCCTCGGCGCTCCGCGCCAACGTGCCGGCCGACACCGTCTTCGACCTGCGGCGCGACGATCCGAGGTTCGCCGCGCGGTGGCTGCAGGCGCTGCACGAAGGCTACGACAATCTCGAGATGGAGGCGCTCTGTTATCTCCGCGATCCGAACCCGAAGCGCAAGATGGACGTCGGCGCCGCGCTGCGGCTGCTCGCCGCCCATCGCGAAACCGTGGAGCGGCGCCGGGCGCTGACCGCCGAGGAGGACGAACAGGCGACCGTCGAGGCGCTCGACGCATTCTTCGAAGGGCTGCGCCAGCGGCGGCTGGCCAACGAGAAGCTGCTCGACGAGCCGGATAATAGCGATGAGAGTGCGTAAGCGGGTCGACGAGCTGATCGCGCTGGAGCCCGAGGCCCGCCGCAAGACCCTGGCCAAGCTGAACAAGGCCGAACGCAAGGCGCTGCGCCCGCACTGGAACGTCTGGGCGCACGAGGGGCAGCTCGCTCCCGCCGGCGCCTGGCACACCTGGTTGATCATGGCCGGCCGCGGTTATGGCAAGACGCGAGCAGGTGCCGAATGGGTTCGTTCGATTGCCGAGCGCGACCCGACGGCGCGGATCGCTCTGGTGGCGGATTCGCTTGGCGAGGCGCGGCGGGTGATGGTCGAGGGGCCGAGCGGGCTGCTGGCGATCGGCCGGGCCGGGGCGCGGCCGGCGTTCGAACCGTCGCGGCGGCAGTTGCACAGAAGCGCGCGCTTTCATTGCCGATCTGGTCAACGCACTCACCGCAGCGGGAATCTTCCCGTCGAGCTGACATATCCCGACCACGCGCCTGACCCGCAATCATCCGTCCATCTCCGGCAGGCGGGCATAGGCCAACGGATCTTTCATCCCCGCTTCGGCAAATCCCTTGAGCCGAAAGCGGCAGCTGTCGCACTGCCCACACGCAGCGCCGTCGCGCGATGGATCGTAGCAGGACCAGCTCCACGCCGGGTCAAGCCCCAGGCGGGCGGCTTCGCGCACGATGTCGGCCTTGGTCATGAACTGGAGCGGCGCATGGATCATGTATGGGGCTCCCTCGACGCCCGCCTTGGTTGCCAGTCGAGCCGTTTCCGTGAAGCTGGCGATGAACTCGGGCCGGCAATCGGGATAGCCCGAATAGTCGAGCGCGTTGACGCCGATGAAGATGTCCGACGCTCCCGTGGCCTCGGCGAAGCCGACCGTAAGCGACAGGAAGATGAGGTTCCGAGCCGGCACGTAAGTGACCGGAATTCCCACTCCAACGCCCCCCTTCGGCACCGTGATCTCGTCGGTCAGGGCCGATCCGCCGAAGCGACGCAAGTCCAACGGCAGCACGACGTGACGCACCACGCGGAGCCGTTCGGCAATGCCTTCGGCGGATTGCAACTCGCGCCGGTGCCGCTGGTTGTAGTCGATCGTCAACGCGTAGAGGGAATAGCCTTGCTCGCGCGCAATGCCGGCGGCGACCATCGAGTCGAGCCCGCCCGACAGCAGCACCACGGCGGTGCGTCCCTTCCCCGACATGTCAGCATCGCCGGCCATGCTGCGGCGCTAGGCCGCGCACGGACCTGCTGCAAGCGTCCGGCCCTTAATCCTCGATCAGGAACTCGCGCGAGCAGAAGGCGCAATCGACGCGGATGATGCCGTTCTCGTCGCGCATGTCGTTGCGGTCTTCCTTGGGAAAGCGGGCGAGGACCTCCTCGAAATGCACCACCGAACAGCGGCAGCCGCGTGCGATTTCATCGCCCGTCAGGACGCGCACCTCGCGCTCCTCGTGAAACAGCCGCCAGACAACCGCCTCGAGGCTCAGCTCGGGATCGACCAGTTCGTCCTCGGTCAGCGTGCCGGCGAGCGCGACGACGTGCTCCCATTGGGGATGGTCCATGCGGACGTGCAACCGCTCGCGGCCTTCTTCGCCCTCCGCCAGGTGCTGGACCAAGAGCCCGCCAGCGATGGTGCCGCCATGACCGCCGCGAACGCCGGTGCGAATCAGCGTCGGCACCTGTTCGCTCTGGGCGAAATAGCGCTCGACTGCGTGCGAAAGCGAATCGCCTTCGAGCGGCACGACCCCCTGATAACGCTGCCCACTCGTCGCAAGATCGAATGTGATCGCTAGGAAACCCGTGCCGAACAGCTCCCGCAGCGGTGTGCTGGCGCCAAGATCGGCAAAGCGCTCTTCGTCATGCTGGAGATAGCCGCGAAGCTCACCGCCGCGATAGTCGCACACCAGCAAGCTGACGATGCCGTCATCTGCCTGCGCCTGAAGCGTCAGCTGGCCGTCGTCCTTCAGCAGCGCCCCCATCAGCGCCGTCAATACCAGCGCTTCGCCCAGCAGATGCTTGAGCGCCGGCGGATAGGGATGGGCAGCAAGGATCTCCTCGAGCGCCGGCCCCAGCCGAACGATGCGGCCGCGCGCGTTCCGATCAGGCAGCGTGAATTGCAGCAGGCGGTCGAAGCCGGTCTCGGCTCCACTATCGATTTCCTTCGTCATCAGCGACGATATGGGGGCGAGCGCCCCTGTTTGAAGCCGGTCAGAGCTTGCCGAAACACCACAGCAGGATTGATTTCTGCGCGTGGATGCGATTTTCCGCTTCCTCGAAAGCGACCGATTGCGGCCCTTCGAAGACGCTCTCGCTGACTTCCTCGCCGACGTGAGCGGGCAGACAGTGGAGAAACCGGGCGTCGGCCTTCGCTCCGCTCATTAGCGCGTCGTTCACCTGGAACGGCGCCATCGCGGCCAGCTTGTTGTGCGTGTGGTCCTGGCCCATCGACACCCAGGTGTCGGTGACGACGATGTCGGCGCCCGCGACGGCTTCAGCGGCATCGTTGGTCAGCTTCACCTGCGCGCCATTGGCGCGAGCGACAGCGACGAACTCCTCGTCGGGCTCGTATCCTTTGGGCGTCCCTACCCGCACGTTGAACTTCATCAGCCCCGCGGCCTCGAGGATCGAGTGCAGCACGTTGTTGCCATCGCCGAGCCACGCGACCTCAAGCCCCGGCAAGGCCTTGCCCTGCTCGATTACCGTCAGCAGGTCGGCGACGATCTGGCACGGGTGCGAGCGGTCAGTGAGGCCGTTGATCACCGGCACCGCCGCATGGCGAGCCATTTCCTCGATCTTCGCATGATCGTCGGTGCGGATCATGATCGCGTCGACCATCCGGCTGAGTACCCGGGCAGTGTCGGCGATCGTCTCGCCGCGCCCGAGCTGGGTAGTGGCCGAATCGAGCACCAGTGAGGTGCCGCCGAGCTGGCGGATGGCGATGTCGAAGCTCACGCGCGTGCGCGTCGAGTTCTTCTCGAAAATCATCGCCAGCACATGTCCGGCGAGCGGCTGGTCCGGGTCGGGCTCGCCTTTCGGCCATCCCGCGCGCGCCGTCTTGCGATCGATCGCATCGCTCAACATCGCCGCGATCGAGTCGCCACCGGCGTCCGACAGGTCGAGGAAGTGCCGAGTCGCCATCGTCAGGCCTCCGCGGGGTCGTAGTCGGCGGCGCCGGCCGAGAGCTTATCGAAAAACTCGTCGATTTCCGCGTCGCCGATGACCAGCGGCGGCAGCACGCGTAGAGTCCGGTCGCCCGCGGCGACCGTCAGCAGTTGGTGCTTGTCGCGCAAGTGCTGCATAAACGGCCGTGGTTCGACTTTCATCTTCAGCCCCAGCATCAGCCCGGCGCCGCGCACGCCCTCGAACAGTTCGGGATAGTTGCCGATGAACTGCTCGAGCCGTGTGCGGATGCGCTCGCCCTTCTCGCGCACCTGAGCGAGAAACTCGGCGTTCGCTACCGCATCGAGCACGGCCATCCCCGCCGCCATCGCCAGCGGATTGCCGCCATATGTCGAACCGTGGGTGCCGAAAGTCATCCCGCGCGCGGCCTTCTCGGTCGCGAGGCAGGCCCCCAGAGGGAAGCCGCCGCCGATGCCCTTGGCGACGGCCATGATGTCCGGCTCGATTCCCACCTGCTCGTAGAAGAAAAGCGTGCCGGTGCGGGCCATGCCGCACTGCACCTCATCGAGTACCAGCATCAGGTCATTCTCGTCGGCCAGCCGGCGCAGCCCCTGGAGGAAGTCCTCCGTGCCAACCCGAATGCCGCCCTCGCCCTGTATCGGTTCGACCAGGAAGCCGGCGGTGTGCGGGCCGATCGCCGCCTCGGCACCATCGAGATCGTTGAACTCGACGTATTTGAAGCCCGAGAGCAGTGGCGAGAAGCCCTTGTGCATCTTGTCCTGGTTCGACGCGCTGATCGTCGCCATCGTGCGCCCGTGGAAGGCGTTGTTGAAGGTGATCAGCTCGAATTTCTCGTGGTTGCCAGCCGACTGATGATAGGCGCGCGCGGTCTTGATCGCGCATTCGACCGCCTCGGCTCCGGAATTGGTGAAGAAGACGGTGTCCGCAAAGGTGAGATCGACCAGCCGCTGGGCCAGCGCCTCACCCTGCGGACTGCCGTAGAGATTGGAGACGTGCATCAGCGTCGCCGCCTGCTGCTGGATCGCGCCGATCAGGCCGGGGTGCGAATGGCCGAGCAGGTTGACCGCTATCCCCGCGGCGAAATCGAGATAGCGCGTGCCGTCCTCGTCGATCAGGTGGCAGTGCTCGCCGCGAACGGGCCGAACGTCGCACCGGGGATAGACGGGCATGAGCGGAGTGATCGACATCGCTGAAGGTCCTTGATTCGAGTTCGTACCGGCGGAACGACAAATGGCGGCCCCAGCGAGCCGCCATCCGCGTCCGTTTATGGACTTGCGTCGGCCCGGTCAAACCGCCGGGCGCTGCGCGGGCGTGTCAGCCCTGAACGGGCACAAGGTTGACCGCCGAGTATTTTCCTCGTCGGTCGACCTCGAGATCGAACTCGAATCGGTCGCCTTCGTTGATCCCGGGCAAACCGGACCGCTCGACCGCGCTGATGTGGACGAACGCATCATCCTTGCCGTCGTCGCGGGTGATGAAGCCGAATCCCTTCATGGTGTTGAAGAACTTGACGGTCCCCGTCGCCTTCTCACCGGTCAATTGCCGCTGCGGCCCCTTCTGCTGCACGGGAATGACATCGCCGACCACCTGCAGGTCGGCGGCGGAGATCTTCCCGCCGCGGTCGACCAGATTGAACTGCAGCTCCTGACCTTCGGCCAGGCCTTCGAGACCCGCGCGTTCGACCTGGCTGATGTGGACGAACACGTCCTCGCCGCCCTCATCGCGCTGGATGAAGCCGAATCCCTTGTGGGCGTTGAAGAACTTCACCTTGCCCTGGCCGGTGCCGACGACCTGCGCCGGCATGCCGCCGCCGCGCGGACCACCGCCCCCGCCGCCCCGGAAACCACCGCCGCCACCGCCACGCGGACCGCCGAAACCGCCCCCGCGGTCGTCGGAGTAGCGATCGCCACCGCCGAACCGGTCATTGCCGCCGAATTGTGGCGGCCCCCCATCATGGAACGGATCGAAGCCCTCTTCGCCGAAACCATCCCGCTTGTCGCGTCCCCGGCCGCGACGCCCTTTATCGTAACCCATCTAACGAACGCACCTTCGTTTCGCCCTCATTTCACGTCCGGCCGCGTGGACGAAAGTCGCGTCGAACGGTCTACGGAGGCGCTCCCCCCGCATTATCGCCGAAGGCTTATAGCGCAAAATATGGCTTGTGCGAACGATTTAACGTTGCATGACTATGGAGCAGTCTCGGCATTCGCCAATCTGGCACTCGGCGCTCGAGCAGACAGCCGGTTCACCGAAGTGTCTCGCGTCTCGCGCTGAGACCGCACGCGACTGAGCGAGAAGGAAAACGATTGCATGAGCGACTTTCGTAAATTGTCGGGAAGCGTGCTGGCCAGCCCGCAACTGACGCTCGATGATATCGAAGCTGCGAAGGCCGAAGGGGTGAGCCTAATTGTCAACAACCGGCCCGAAGGCGAAGCGGAAGACCAGATCCCGGGTCCCGCGATCGAAACTTCCGCGCGAGCTGCCGGACTGGACTACGCCGCTATCCCGATCGGCCGCGACGGATTCGGCGAGGCGCAGGTGCGCGCGATGGGCGATGCGATGGCCAGAGCCGAGGGCAAGGTCCTCGCCTATTGCCGGACCGGCACTCGTTCGACACTGCTGTGGGCCCTCGCGCAAGCCTCCCTGGGCGAAGACCCGGCCGCGATAGCCGCCGCGGCGGCCGCGGCTGGCTACGACGTGGCGCCCGTTCGCCCGGCGATGGAGGCGCTCGCCGCTCGTTCGCGAGATTGAGGCGGTCTCAGCGGTGGCGGAAAAAGGGGCCGGAGCGGCTGGCTCCGGCCCTTGAAGGTATGCGTTCGCAGGAGGAACGTCGGGAGGCGGGGCCGGGGGAGAAGAGGAGTCCCGACCCCGCCAATTCTATCCGGCGGTGGCACGCTCCCAGCTGGCGGAGAGGCTGCGCGCTTCCGCTTCGGCCGGCGTCACGTACATGCCGGTGGTGCCCATGTTGTAGGCTCGCTCGCCATGTTCGCCGATGTCGAGGCCTTCGATCTCGACTTCCTTGCTGACGCGCAGACCTGTGAGGGCCTTGGCGATGTAGATCGAGACGACGGTCCCGACGGTCGCCCATGCGATCGTCGTCGCGACCGTCAGCAACTGGACCCACAGCTGGTGTGCCATGTTGAAATCGGTGCCGCTTGGGCCGCCCAGGTAATCGGCATAGACGATACCGGTGCCCAGCGCGCCGACCATCCCCCCCACGCCGTGCACGCCGAACGTGTCGAGCGCGTCGTCGTAGCCGAGAGCTGGCTTCAGCTTCGTCACGGCGAAGTAGCAGACGAAGGCCGCGATCGAGCAAAGCACAATGGCTCCGATCGGGCCCGAATTGCCCGCAGCCGGAGTGACCGCGACAAGGCCCACCACGATGCCCGAGCAGAAGCCCAGCGCGGACGACTTGTGACCGGCCAATTTCTCGGCGAGCATCCAGGCGAGCCCACCGGCCGCGGTGCCGACAAAGGTGTTCATCATCGCCAGCGAGGCCGAACCGTTGGCTTCCAGCGCCGAGCCGGCGTTGAACCCGAACCAGCCGACCCACAGCAGGCCGGTGCCGATGCCGGTCATCGTCAGCGAGTGCGGTGGCATAGGTTCGTTTGGGAAACCGACCCGCTTGCCGAGAATGAGGCAGGCGACGAGCGCCGAGATACCCGAATTGATGTGCACCACAGTGCCGCCGGCGAAATCGAGTGCTCCCATCTTGAAGAACAGCCCGCTACCGGCCCACACCATATGCGCGATCGGGAAATAGACGATCGTCAGCCACACGGTGCCGAACACCATCACGGCCGAGAATTTCATCCGCTCCACGACCGATCCCAGCACTAGCGCGACGGTGATCGCGGCGAAGGTCATCTGGAAGCACACGAAGACGTACTCGGGGATCGCTACTCCCTGGGTGAAGGTGGCCGCGGTGGTGTCCGGGCCGACGTTCATTAGGAATGCCTTGTGGAAGTTGGAGATGAAGTTGCTGATCGGACCCGTGAAGTCGTCGCCGAACGCCATTGAATAACCCCAGCCGACCCAGATCAGCATCGCCAGCGCACCGACCGCGCCCACCTGGGTCATCACCGAGAGCATGTTCTTGGTTCGGACGAGCCCGCCGTAAAACAGCGCCAAGCCCGGCACGATCATCATCAACACGAGCAGCGAGGATGTCATCATCCACGCCGTATCGCCCTTGTCGACGGTTGGCGCGGCTGCCGCCGCGGCGTCCTGCGCCCACGCGGCGGTGGCTACGAGCATCGAGGCGCCGAACAGGCCGGCGCCGCATAGAAGTCTGCGGATCATGGTGGTACCCTTCATGTTGCTTAGAGCGCCGTGTCGCCGGTTTCGCCGGTGCGGATGCGCGTGGCCGAGGCGAGGTCGAGCACGAAGATCTTCCCGTCGCCGATGCTGTTGGTGCTGGCGGCTTGGCCAATCGTCTCGACCACTTGCGGGGCCAACGCATCGCTGGCGGCGATTTCCAGCTTCACCTTGGGCAGCATGTTGGTGGAGTATTCCGCCCCGCGGTAGATTTCAGTCTGGCCCTTCTGACGCCCGAAGCCCTTGACCTCGGTCACCGTCATGCCGGCGATGCCGATGGCGCCCAGCGCCTCGCGGACCTCGTCGAGCTTGAACGGCTTGATGATGGCGATGATGAACTTCATCCCGAACCCCTCTAGCTTGCCGGTTCGATCCCGGCCGGGGCTCGCGTAGCAATAAGGATGCCAAACCATGCTGCGGCGCAGCATTTCCGTGACTTAGGCGTCGCCACCGCCTTGCGCCGGTGGCCGCGCCGGGAGGGCCTGCCTCATTTTTGGGCAGTCAATGTCAGTCGCGCGGTCACCGGCAAGTGGTCGGAGGCGACCGCGGCCAGCGCGCTGTGGTGGACGCGCACCTCCTCGCAGCGCCAGCCGTGGGAGTGGACGATGCGGTCGAGCTGGGCCAGCGGCCGGCGACTCGGGAAGCTGCGCCCGGGCGCGAGTACCGTCCAGCCGTCGCCGAAAGCGGCGATGGCGCGCCCACGCGGCGACCATTCGTTGAAGTCGCCGAGCAGCACCGCCGGTCCCTTGCGCTCGTTCAGGTGCGCCTGAACCGCCTGGATCTGATGCATTCGCCGGATGCCCGAAAGGTCGAGGTGCATCCCGACCACATGGAGCGGCCTTCTCTCGACCAGCAGGTGCGCGCAGACCGCTCCGCGCGGCTCCAGCCGCGGCAGGTCGATTGGCTCGGCATCGGCAATCTCGATCCCGCGCCGCACGAGGATGGCGTTGCCGTGCCAGCCGATGCTCTCCGCGCGCGTTCGGCAAGGCGCCGCGCACCAGCCGTGCTCCTCCAACGCCTGACGCGGGAGCACCGATTCGCGCCGCCCGAACCGCCGGTCGACTTCCTGCAGGGCCACCACATCCGCGCCGAGTTCGTGCAGAACGGCGAGAATCCGCTCGGGGTCGCGCCGGCCGTCGAGGCCAACCGCCTTGTGGATGTTGTAGCTGGCGAATGTGAGCTGCACGCGGCTTCCTAACGCAAACCTCGCTTCGACGCTCCCATCACCGCTCTTTGGTGGCCGAGAAGGTCAGCTCGGGGTTCTTTTCCTGCTGATAGCCGACATCCCACGCACTCTTGGCCATGAATACCGGATCGCCGTCCCGATCTTTGGCAAGGTTGGCGCGGTTGAACTCGGCGAAACCGGTGAGCGCTGCTGGCGAGCCCTTCAGCCAACGCGCGGTGGCGAACGGCGCCGCCTCCAGCTCGGCCTCGACCTTGTATTCCGCCGCCAGCCGGCTGACGAGAACGTCGAGCTGGAGCTGTCCGACCACCCCGACGATCCACTGCGCACCAATCTCGGGATAGAACACCTGGATCACGCCTTCCTCACTGAGATCGTCGAGCGCCTTCCGCAGCTGCTTGGTCTTGGTCGGATCATTCAGCCGCACGCGGCGGAGGATTTCAGGGGCGAAATTCGGCAGGCCCGTGAAGCGCACGTCGTTCTTCTCGCTCAGCGTGTCGCCGACCCGCAGCGTGCCGTGGTTGGGGATGCCGATGATGTCGCCGGCCTCGGCGGTATCGGCGATCTCGCGGTCCTGGGCGAAGAACAGGATCGGCGAATGGACCGCAATCGGTTTGCCCAGTCCGCTCGGAGTTAGCTTCATGCCGCGCCTGAAGGTGCCGCTGACCATCCGCATGAAGGCGATGCGGTCGCGGTGCTGCGGGTCCATGTTGGCCTGGACCTTGAACACGAACCCGGTGACCTCGTCGCGCTCCGGGCTGACCGGCCCGTCCTCGCTCGGCTGCGGGCGCGGCGGCGGGGCATATTGGGCGATTGCCTCGATCAGTTCGGCGACACCGAAGTTCTTCAGGGCCGAACCGAAGAACACCGGCGTGAGATCGCCGTGGCGATAGGCCTCGGCATCGAATTCGGGATAGCCGACCTGCGCCAGCTCGGCTTCCTCGGCGATGTCGCCGGGCAACGTCGCATCGCAGTCGCGCCGCCCGAGGAATTCCCTGCTCGGTCCTTCGGGCCGGCTCACGCAGCCGCTGGCGAACTCGAGCACGCCTTCGAACGTGCCGCCCATCCCGACCGGCCAGCTTTGCGGGCTGACGTCGAGCGCCAGCGTGTCGGCCACTTCGTCGAGCAGCTCGAAGGCCGACTTTCCCTCGCGGTCCACCTTGTTGACGAACGTGATGATCGGCACGCTACGCAGCCGACAGACCTCGAACAGCTTCCTGGTCTGCGGCTCTATGCCCTTGGCCGCGTCGAGCACCATAATCGCCGAATCCACCGCAGTCAGGGTGCGGTAGGTGTCTTCGGAAAAATCCTCGTGCCCCGGGGTGTCGAGCAGGTTGAAGGTAACGCCGTCCTTCTCGAAGGTCATCACCGAGCTGGTCACCGAAATGCCGCGCTGCTGCTCGATCTTCATCCAGTCGGAGCGCGCCCGCCGCGCCGCCCCGCGCGCCTTGACCTCGCCGGCCAGGTGAATCGCGCCGCCTTGCAGCAGCAGCTTCTCGGTCAGCGTGGTCTTGCCCGCGTCGGGGTGCGAGATGATCGCAAAAGTGCGGCGGTTGGAGGTCATCGGCGGTTAGCGGTCGTGTCCGTTCAACTCCCCTCCCGCTGGCGGGAAGGGCAGGGGGATGGGCCTGTCGATGCAGGGAATGGTCGCCATATGCCCACCCCTAACCCCTCCGGCAAGCGGGAGGGGAATTTAGTGGCGCAACTCCGCGCCTACTTTCGCAGCCGCGGCAACGATCCGCTCGGAAATCGCTTTCAGGTCGGCTTCGGTGTAGCTTGTCTCCGTCGGCTGCAGCGTGACTTCGATCGCCAGCGACTTCTTGCCCTCGGGCACGCCCTTGCCCTCGAACAGGTCAAACACCCGCGCATCGGCGATGTTCGCCTTGTCCGCCCCCCTGACCGCCCGCAGCAAGTCGCCGGCGGGTAGCGCGACGTCGACCAGGAAGGCGAAATCGCGCTCGACCGCCTGCAACGCGGGCGGGTTGTAAGGCGCGCGTGCGAACGAGCCTCCGTCCTTCTTCGCCGGAATGGCGTCGAGATGGATGCCGAGGGCAGCCACCGGACCATCGATATCGAACGCCTTGAGGGTGTTCGGATGGATCATCCCGAAACTCGCCAATTGGTTCTTCGGGCCGAGGCGCAAGGTCGCCGACTGTCCAGGGTGGTACACCGCGCCCGCTTCACCCATGACCTGCAGCTTGTCGACCGGCGCGCCGGCAGCTTCGAGCAGACCGAGAGCGATCGCCTTGGCGTCGAACGCGTCGAACGGCTGCGCCTTGCCGCCTTGCCACGAGCGCGGCGCGCGCTCGCCAGCGAGGACGCAGACCAGCGTCGGATGCTCGCCGTCCGCCAGGTAGCGCCGGCCGATCTCGAACAGCCGCACCGAGGAGGCGCCGCGGTCGAGATTGCGCCGCATGGCCGACAGCAGCCCCGGCAGGAGCGACGGACGCATCACCTTCATCTCTTCACTAATCGGGTTTTCCAGAACCCATGGGCCGCCGCCGGCCGCGTCCGCTTCGGCTTGCGAAACGAACGACCAGGTCACCGCCTCGTTCAGCCCAAGAGCAGCGGCGGCGCGGCGGAGCTTGCGTTCGAGCGCCTGCTCGGGCGTCGCGGTCGGTCGGGCGACGCCCTCCTCGCGCGACAGCGGTACGCTGTCGATTGCGTCGAGCCCGTGGATGCGGACCACCTCCTCGACGATGTCGGCCGGCCCTTCGATGTCGTGCCGGCGCAAAGGCGCGGTGACGCGCCAATCCGGCGATACACGGAAATCGAGCGCGGTCAGCGTGCGCCGCTGCTCCTCTTCGGAAATCGCGATGCCGCCGAGCCGCTCGGCAAGACCGGGGTCGTACTCGATCACCGTGGGCTTGCTCGGCGGCGAACCCGCGCGAAGCACATCCGATGCCTCGCCGCCGCAGATCGTCAGGATCATGGCCGTGAGCAGGTCGAGCCCCTCGTCAAGGAACGCCGGATCGACCCCGCGCTCGAAGCGCGTGCGCGCATCGCTGGCGAGGCCGAGGCGCTGCCCGGTGCGGCCGATCCGCTCGGGATCGAAATAGGCGATCTCCAGCAGCACCTCGGTGGTTTCGGCGGAAACGCCCGAATGCTCGCCGCCCATGATCCCGGCGATGTCATGCACCTCGCGTTCGTCGGCGATCACCGTCATCTGACTGTCGAGCGTGTAGGTCTTCTCGTTCAGCGCGAGCACCTGTTCGCCATCCTTCGCCCGCCGTGCGACGAGCGCGCCGTGCAGCTTGGCCACGTCGTAAGCGTGCGCCGGCCGTCCGAACGCAAGCATCAGGTAATTGGTGATGTCGACCAGCGCGCTGATCGGCCGCTGTCCCGCCGCGATCAGCCGCTGCTGCATCCATGGCGGCGAGGGGCCGTTTGCGACTCCGCTGATGACCCGGCCGTAGAACGCCGGGCAGCCCTCGGGGTCGTCGGTGCGGATTTCGACCGGACACGGGAAGCCGCCTTCCGTCGGCTCGACACGGTAGGGTTTGAATGTGCCGACCCCCGCTGCGGCGAGATCGCGGGCGATGCCCTCGACACCCATGCAGTCGGGCCGGTTCGGCGTGATCGCCACGTCGAACACAGGGCTCATGCCCTGGTAGTTGGCGAACCCCTCGCCGACCGGCGCGTCGGCCGGGAGTTCGATGATCCCCTCGTGCTCGTCGCCGAGCTGCAGCTCGCGGACCGAGCACATCATGCCGTTGCTCTCGGCCCCGCGGATCGCGCTCTTGCGCAGCTCCATCCCGTTTGCCGGGACCACTGCACCGGGTAGCCCGAGCACGCCCTTCATCCCCGCGCGCGCGTTGGGTGCGCCGCAGACGACCTGGAGCGGCTCGCCTGCGCCGGTGGCGACGGTGAGGACCTGCAGCTTGTCGGCGTTGGGGTGCGGCTTGGCGGTCAGCACCTCGGCGACCTGGAAGCCGGCGAGCTTTTCCACCGGGTCCTCCAGCCCCTCAACCTCGAGGCCGATGCGGTTGAGCGCGGCGGCGATCTCCGCCGCCGAAGCCTCGGTCTCGAGAAACACCTTCAGCCATTCGAGCGAGAACTTCATGCCCGCGCTCCCACCCCGGCGCTGAGCGTCGGCTGGTCGAACGGGCTGAAGCCGTAGTGCCTGAGCCAGCGCACGTCCCCGTCGAAGAAGGCCCGCAGGTCGTCCATGCCGTACTTGAGCATCGCCAGGCGGTCGACGCCGACGCCGAAGGCGAAGCCCTGCCACTCGTCGGGATCGAGCCCCGACATTTCGATCACCCGGCGATTGACCATACCGCTGCCGAGCAGCTCCATCCAGCCGTGCCCCGGCGCATCGCCCGACCCGCCGAGAACGCGGCGGCCATTCTCCAAAGCGAATCCAACATCAGCCTCGACCGAAGGCTCGGTGAACGGGAAATAGCTCGGCCGCAGCCGCAGCACGATGTCGTCGCGCTCGAAGAACGCCTTCAGGAACGTCTCGAGCGTCCACTTCAGGTGCCCGAGATGGATCCCGCGGTCGATCACCAGCCCTTCAACCTGGTGGAACATCGGCGTGTGCGTGGCATCCGAATCCGAACGATACACCCGGCCCGGGGCAATGATCCGCACCGGCGCGCCTTGGCTCACCATCGTGCGCACCTGGACGGGGCTGGTATGCGTCCTGAGCAGCATCCGGTGCGGTTGAGCGCCCGCTGTGTCCTTTTGTGCACCCGCTTGATCCGGGAAATAGAAGGTGTCGTGCATCGCCCGCGCCGGGTGGCTTTCGGGCATGTTGAGCGCCGTGAAGTTGTGCCACTCGTCCTCGATCTCTGGCCCGGTGGCGACGGCGAAGCCCAGATCGGCAAAGATTTCGGCCAGTTCGTCCATCACCTGGCTCACCGGGTGGACCGAGCCTTTCGGCGTCTCCGAAGCCGGCAACGTGAGGTCGAGCGTTTCGCTCGCCAGTCGCGCCTCGAGCTCGGCGGCTTCCATCGCCGCCTTGCGCGCGTCGATCGCGTCGACCACCGACTGCCGAAGAGCCTGGATTTTCGGCGCTTTCTCCTGCCGTTCGTCGGGCGCCATCGCGCCAAGCGTCTTGAGCAGGGCCGAAACGCTGCCCTGCTTGCCGAGATATTCGATGCGCAGCGCCTCCAGCGCGGCGAGGTCGCTCGCCGCCGCGATCCGTTCGCGGGCCGCGCTTTCAAGGGTTGCGTAATCGTCCATCGTCGGCGGGCCTGTTAGCGAGGGAGGGGCCCGCGCCCAAGCCCTAATCGGCGGGCGAACCGTCGGCGGGATAGCGCAGGATGGTCGGCAAGTCGGTCTGCGGGGCGATGCCGTGATCGGCCATGCTTTGCGCCATGGTCCGGCCGATGATCGGATGCGGCCGTTCGGCGTATTCGCTCGGCGTCATGCCCATGAAGGCGCGGAAGTCGCGCACAAAATGCGCCTGATCGTGGTATTGCCCGTCGATCGCCGCACTCCAACTACCCTTGGCGGCGAGGGTGTAGCCGGCCAGACTGCGGAGAAATCGCTGGCGGCGCAGCAAGACCTTCGGCGCGAACCCGAAATGGCGCGAACACAGTCGCTCGAGCGAGCGCAATTGCAGACCCACACGCCGCCCCAGTTCGGCGACACTGGCGAGATCCGGGTCCCGCAGCGCTTCGTGGCAGGCAAGCACAAGATCGACCCGTTGCCCAGGTCGGCCGATGTGCTGCATGAGGTAGTCGTTGATCTGCGCCGCGAAGCCGTCGCAATCGGGTTCTTCCTCCCCAAGCATCCGCTGGATCGGCGCGAACAGCGCAAACGCCGGGTGGGTCGATCCATCGACCGTCATGTCGGCCACCGCCGACGCCGGCCCATCGGCGAACTTGGCCCAGCCGGCGGGCTGCAGACCGAGGCCCCACGACTTGCCCTTGGTCAGCTTAAAGTGAATCGAGCGGCTGGTCGGCCCGCTGGCGACGAATGGCCACTGTTCATTCAGTGCTCCTGGGCCGACGCACGCTTGCGGCGGGTCGCCCCACACAAAGCGCATCTGCGACCATTCGGGATGCAGCCAGTCCTCAATCGGCGGCCCGGCACCGCAGTCGTACTCGAAGGCGTAAAGGGCGGTGAAGAAAGGCTGCAGCGGTTCGGACAGGCGGTAATAGCGCACATCGATCGCGAAATTCGCGCTCATTGTCTGGCACCCCCCCCCCGCTGCGTGCGGCGCCGCGCTTCCCGTGCGCAAGCGCCCCCGTCCCGTCGGAATGTTTAACACACATTCCGCGCGCGGCGAGCATCACGGGGAGATTGATACAATTTTCCAAAGAGAAAGGACGCGGGCGGCTGTAGCCGCGCGCGTCCATTTGGCTCACGAATTCGGCTTCGTCAGGCCGGCAAAGCGGCCTTTGCCTGCTGGATGATCGCCGCGAAGGCCGCGCCTTCGTTCATCGCCAGGTCGGCCATCACCTTCCGGTCGAGCTCGATCCCGGCGAGCTTGGCGCCGTGAATGAATTGCGAATAGCTCAGGCCCTCGGCGCGGACGGCAGCGTTGATTCGCTGAATCCACAGCGCGCGGAAGCTGCGCTTCTTCACCTTGCGGTCGCGATAGGCGTATTGCCCGGCCTTCTCGACCGCCTGGCGGGCGACGCGGATGGTGTTCTTGCGGCGGCCGCGAAAGCCCTTAGCCTGCTCGAGGATCCGCTTGTGCTTGGCGCGGGTGGTGGTGCCGCGTTTGATGCGTGACATGCTCTAGTACCTCCTCAATCGAGCCCGTAGGGCGCCCACTTCTTGATCGTCTTCGCGTCGGCGTCGGAGATCACGGTGGTGCCGCGGTTCTGGCGGATGTACTTCGCATTGTGGCTGATCAGGCGGTGGCGCTTGCCGGCGACCCCGTGCTTGACCTTGCCGCTGGCGGTGATCTTGAAGCGTTTCTTCACACCGCTCTTGGTCTTCAGCTTGGGCATTTTCGTCTCCTTGCGGGGACACGTCCGTGCCAGCCCTGGCAGCCCTTTCGGCCAGACCGGCAGATGATTACGTGTCGGTGAAGGAGGCGCCCCTAGTCGGATGCAGGGCAAAACGCAAGCGGACTCAGTGGTGGTGATGGTGCGCATGACCGCTCATCGCCTCGAGCACGTCGTCGAGCCGCGCCGGGTCGCCGAGCGCCAGCACATGACCGTCGGAGCCCGCGTGGAGCGGTTCTCCATTCCAGTCGCACATCGTCCCGCCGGCGCCTTCGACCACCGGCACCAGGGCGGCGAAGTCGTGCAGCTTGAGTCCGGCCTCGCAAACAATGTCGAGATAGCCCGAGGCGAGCATCGCATAGTTGTAGCAGTCGCCGCCCATGATCATTCGCTTGTGATCGGTCGCCTGGGCCAGCGCCATGAACACGTCGCCTTCCTCGTGGCTGAAGTGCTGCGGTCCGGTGGTGGCGAGGGCGGCATGCGACAGCTGTGGGCACGCCCGGGTCGATGCCGCTTTGCCATTAAGCGTCGTTGGCTCTCCGGCAGCGCCGAGCCAGCGTTCGGCGAGTACCGGCTGATCGATTACCCCGAGCACCGGAAAGCCCTCGACCAAGAGCGCGATCAGCGTGCCGAAGGTCGCCCGGCCGGCGAGGAAGGCGGTCGTCCCGTCGATTGGATCGAGCACCCATTGCCGGCCCGAGCGCCCCTCGCTGGAGCCCAACTCTTCGCCGACAATTCCGTCCTGCGGCACTTCGGCGGTGAGGATCCGCCGCATCGCCTCTTCCGCCGCGCGGTCGGCCAGCGTCACCGGCGTCGCGTCGGCCTTGCGCTCGTGATCGATCCCGGCGCGGAAATGCGGCATGATCACTGCCCGCGCAGCGTCGGCGAGGCGGTGAGCGAGGGCAATTTCGGCGGAAAGGTTCAAATCAGTCGAACAGCGAGGAAACGCTGCTCTCGTCGGCGATCCGGCGCACCGCTTCGCCGATCAGCGGCGCGATCGGCAGCACGCGGATCTGTTCCGATTCCTTGGCCGCGTCGGTCGGCAGGATCGTGTCGGTGATCACCAGCTCGGTCAACGCCGAGCCGTTGACCCGCGCCACCGCGCCGCCCGAGAGCACGCCATGCGTAATATAGGCTGCGGCCGATTTGGCCCCGGCGTCGATCAGCGCCTGCGCCGCGTTGCACAGCGTGCCGCCCGAATCGACGATATCGTCGACCAGGATGCAGTGCCGCCCCTTAACGTTGCCGATGATGTTCATCACCTCGGATTCGCCGGGCCGCTCGCGTCGCTTGTCGACGATCGCCAGCGGGGCGTTGTCGAGCCGCTTGGCTAGCGCCCGGGCGCGGACCACGCCACCGACATCGGGCGATACGACCATCAGGTCCTTGTCGCCGTAACGCGCCTGGATGTCGGCCGCCATCACCGGCGCGGCGTAGAGATTGTCGGTCGGAATATCGAAGAACCCTTGGATCTGGCCGGCGTGGAGATCGACCGAAAGCACCCGGTCGGCCCCCGCCTCGGTGATCAGGTTGGCGACCAGCTTGGCGGAGATCGGCGTGCGGGAACCCGCCTTCCGATCCTGTCTGGCGTAGCCAAAATACGGAATGACTGCAGTGATGCGGCGCGCCGACGCGCGGCGCAGCGCATCGGTGCAGATCAGCAGCTCCATGAGGTTGTCATTGGCCGGATAGCTGGTCGATTGGACGACGAACATGTCCTGCCCGCGCACGTTCTCGTGGATCTCGATGAAAATCTCTTCGTCGGCGAAGCGGCGCACGCTGGCGTCGGTCAGCGGCATCTCGAGATAGGCGGCGATCGCGCGAGCGAGCGGCAGGTTCGAATTGCCGGCCATGATCTTCATCGCGCGGGGTGCTCCTGTAATGCCGCCGGACTCGCCTGGGGCGGGATTAGCCGAGCGTCATCGTATTGCAACAGCGGCAGGAGGGCTTTTCCCGTTCAATGGCAGCGGTGCTCGCCTTTCACCCAGCGCACCGTTCCCGAACTCGCGCGCATGACCACGCTGTCCGTCGTCATGCAGCCGTTCTTGAGCCGTTTGACGCCTTGCAGCAAAGAACCGTCGGTGACGCCCGTCGCGGCGAAGATGCAGTCGCCCTTGGCCAGGTCGTCGAGCAGATAGATTCGATCGAGGTCGTCGATGCCCCACTTGCGGGCACGTGCCCTCTCGTCGTCGTTACGGAAGACAAGCCGGCCGTTGAACTGGCCGCCCACGCAGCGCAGCGCCGCTGCCGCGAGCACCCCTTCGGGCGCGCCGCCCGAGCCCATGTAGAGGTCGACCGTAGTGTCGGGATCGGTCACTGCGATCACTCCGGCGACGTCGCCGTCGGGGATCAGCTGGATGCCGCAGCCGAGGCCGCGCAGCTCGGCGATCAGCTCGGCGTGGCGCGGGCGGTCGAGCACGCAGACGATGATCTCGGCCGGCTTTACTCCCTTGGCCGCGGCAACCGCCCGGACATTCTCGCTCGCGCTCTTGCCCAAGTCGATCACGCCCTCGGGATAGCCCGGCCCGACGGCGAGCTTTTCCATGTACACGTCGGGCGCGTTGAGCAGGCAACCTTCTTCCGCCGCCGCCAGGACGGCCAGGGCATTCGGCCCTGCCTTGGCCGTGATCGTCGTGCCTTCGAGCGGGTCGAGCGCGATGTCGATTTTCGGCCCCCGGCCCGGCGCCCCGCCGACTTTCTCGCCGATATAGAGCATCGGCGCCTCGTCGCGCTCGCCTTCGCCGATCACCACCGTCCCGTCGATTTCGAGCAGATCGAACGCCTCGCGCATCGCTTCGACGGCGGCGTGGTCGGCAGCCTTCTCGTCGCCACGGCCGACCAGCTTCGAGGCGGCCACCGCGGCGGCTTCGGTGACGCGGACCATCTCCAGCACCAGCACGCGGTCGAGAACATGACTGGCGTTGACGGCGCTCTCGTTCATAGCGAATTCAGTCCTCCGGGCGTGTCTCGCGCACGAGCATTGGGCGAAAGGGCGGGCGATGTCGAGCATGCTGTTGGCCGCCGCAGCAGCCGCCGTGAACCCGCCCCCGACGCTCAGCGCCGATCAGGCACTGACCAATGCCGACAAGCTCTATTCGGTCACGCCGCCCAAGACGAAGTCGTGTCCAACCGGGCGCACCGTGCAAAGCGGCAACGAAATCGTCGTCTGCCGCCAGCGCGAAGACCCGACGAAGCAGTACGTCCCGTCGGATGTCGACAACGGCGCTCCGGACGACGGCGGAGTGCCGCGCGCGCCAGCGGTGACCATGCTGCCGAACGGCGGCACCATTGTGGTGCGCGGCTGCTTCATTCCGCCCTGCCCGAAGCCGCCGGCGCTGATCATCGACGTCAAGGCCATTCCCGAGCCGCCCAAGGGCTCCGACGCGGACAAAATGAGCAGGGGCGAGATCCCGACGCCTTAGCCGAGCAGGCGCATCACCAGCGGGGGCTCGGTCAGGCTCTCGGACCCTTTCAGCAACCGCAGCGCTTCGGCCACTTTGGCCTCGGCGCCTTCGTGGGTGACCATCGCTATCAGCACCTCGCCGCCTTCCTCGGGCCGGCCCTGCTGAATCAGGCTCTCGATCGACACGCCGCCGTCGCGCATCGCGGTGGCGATCTCGGCGAGGACGCCGGGGCGGTCGGCGACGGTGAAGCGCAGATATGCCCGATTGGTGCGGTGCCCGGCGTCGGCAGGCTCCCGTGCTTCGAGATCGGCTGCGGGAATCGAAAACGGCGCACCGATGTCGCCTCGGGCAATGTCGATGATATCCGCAGCCACCGCGCTCGCCGTCGGACCGTCGCCGGCGCCGGCTCCCTCGAACAGCAGCCGGCCCGAAAAATTGCCTTCGGCGACCACCGCATTCGTCGGCCCTTCGACCGCCGCCAGGGGATGGTGCACCGGCACCAGATAAGGCTGCACGCGCTGAAACAGCGCATCCTTGGCCGAGCGGCTGTCCTCCGCGCAATCGGCGATCCCGAGCAGACGGATGCGATAGCCGAGCGCCGCCGCCTGGGCGATATCGGCCGCACGCACGCGGGCGATGCCGCCGACATCGATCGCCGGAAAGTCGATTCGCGCGCCGAAGGCGATGGCGGCGAGGATCGCCAGCTTGTGCGCCGCATCGACGCCCTCGACGTCGAATGTAGGATCGGCCTCGGCGTAACCGAGCGCCTGCGCCTCGGCGAGCACGTCGGCGAACTCGCGCCCGCTCGCTTCCATGGTCGAAAGGATGTAATTGCAGGTGCCGTTGAGAATCCCATAGATTCGTTCGATCCTGTTGGCCGCGGCGCCTTCCCGCAGACCCTTGACGACCGGGATGCCGCCCGCCACCGCGGCTTCGAACTTGAGCGCCACGCCGCGGCTCTCGGCGAGTTCGGCCAGCTCCATCCCGTGATGCGCCACCATCGCCTTGTTGGCGGTGACCAGCGCCTTGCCGGCCCTGAGCGCGTTGCGCGCGGTGGTCAGCGCCGGTCCATCGGCGCCGCCGACCAGCTCGACCACGACATCTACATCGGCGCGCCCGGCCAATGCGGTCATGTCGTCTTCCCATAAGTATGGCGAGATATCGACGCCGCGGTCCTTCGTGCGGTCGCGCGCCGAAACCGCTACGATCCGCACCGGCCGCCCCGCGCGGCGCTCAATCAGCGCCCCGTTCATCTCGATCAGGCGGACGAGCCCGGCGCCTACGGTGCCAAGCCCGGCCAATGCTATGCGAAGTGGTTCGGCCATTCCCCTGCCCTGCAATGGAGACGCGCCGGCCGTTAGGGCCAAGGGGCTGCCTTGGCTAGTGGCGCGTGCGCAGGCAGGGGCCGAGGCTGTCTAGAATGAACTGGTAATCCGCCTGCGCCCGCTGCCGCCCGGCGGCGTCGGCCTGCAGGAAGTCGTCCGGCTTGAGCTGGCGCGGGAGGAAGCAGGCGAGGCGGTACCAAGCGAGCGTGCCCGGGGCGGGCGGTTTGGCCGACTGGTCGACGATCTCGGTCCAGGACACGCCCCACCTCGGAGCCTCGTTCGGCCGGCGGATCACCGTCAGCGAGCCCGGCGCGCCATCGGCCGTCTCGATCGACATCTGCGTCTCCAATTCGCCGGCAAGGTTGCCGGCAATCGAGATTACGTCCTTGACCCCGGTGACGTGCGGTGGCGCGTCCGGCGCAACGAGCTGCTCGGCCACCGTGCGCACCCGCGCCGCCAGCGTCGGATCGGCCGGCAGCTGCGCGTCCGGTTCGACCAGCTGCAGTTCGCCGGGATGGCCGGGCACCGGATCGGCGAAGACGATGAACGTCTGCTTCTTCAGCTTGGGCGGCTTGCCCTTGGCGTCGAGCGGCACGTCGGCCAAGTAGGCAATCGATTCGCCCAGCGGGCTGGAGCCTTTGATGACGCCTTGGGTCCGCGCCTCCAAATACAGCCGTGCGCGCCCGGGCGCGAGGCCGGGTGCGCGCTCGGGCGGAACGGTCGCCTGCTCCTTGACGGTGACTTGGGCGACGACCGACGAAGGTTCGGTCAGGCTGACGAGATCGGCATAAGTCGGCGCCTGCGATGCGGCCGCGGTTGCCGGTGCTTGCGCGCTCGCCTGCTGGGATAAGGCGCAGCCCGCCAGGGCCAGCGACAAGCCGAGCCCGCGCAGCCAGGTCGAAGGCGCCGCGCGCCCGAATTCCGTCATCGTCATCTCCGTCGGCAACGGCCAGCGCCGCCCAATGCTCTTTTCGCGGAACAAGTGCATGGCCCCCGGCCATGAATCCGCCGTTAACCGATAAAGCGTTTGCCCACGCCAGCCTTCGCCGCTAAGGCTGCGCCGGACTGCACCCTGTGGACAACAGAAACACAGCGCGGGGTGCGGGCCTTGCCGGCAGCAGGAAAGGTGCGCCCCACTCTGCCCGAGGCCCTCAGATTGGACAAAGGCTTTCCGCGCCTGTCAGGGGATTCCTTGTGGGCAACGGAGGCCTTGCCGGGCTTGTTCCCGGCGGATGGATCGAAACGGAGTGATGCTGCTGGATGGCTTACGCTGACCAACAAATGAGCGGTAAC
The DNA here is from genome assembly GCA_963811255.1 of uncultured Alphaproteobacteria bacterium. Lineage (GTDB taxonomy): Bacteria > Pseudomonadota > Alphaproteobacteria > Sphingomonadales > Sphingomonadaceae > Croceibacterium_B. Next base: position 598,789 of record CAWEQI010000001.1, read on the forward strand.
CGGGTTGTCGCCATAATTCTCGTAATCCTGATTCACGTCGCGGCCATCTATGCGATGGTCACCGGCCTTGCCTACGAGGCTTACAAGAAGGTCGTCGAGCACGTGACGACGGTGAACGTCAACGAACCGCCGCCGCCGCCGCCGAAGACTCCGCCGCCGCCGCCGCCGACCAACGCGCCACCCCCGCCGGTCGCGCCGCCGCCGCCGATCAGCATCAACGTCGCCCCGCCGCAGATTCAGGTGCAGCCGAACATTCCGCCGCCGGCCCCGCCCGTGCTGCAGGTGCCCCCTCCGGCGCCGCCGCCGCCGCCGTCGCAAGCGCGTGGGGTCAGCACAAAGAATCAGAGTCGCTGGGCGAGCCGAATTCAGGAAAACTATCCCGCCCGTGCGCTGGACGAAGGTGTCGAGGGTTCGGTTGGCGTGAGCGTAACCGTCACCCCTGACGGCCGCGTCGGTTCGTGCTCGGTAACCCGCTCGAGCGGTTCGCGTGATCTCGATAGAGCTGCTTGCGAGGGGATGAAACGGTATGCCGAGTTCAATCCGGCGCTCAATGCCGCGGGAGATCCGATTTCCAGCTCCTATTCGACCACCATCACATACCGGCTTCAATAACTTCGCTTTGAAAGTCTCTAGAGAGGAATACCCGCATGCTCATTGACACCCTTGCCGCCGCGTCCAACGCAGCGCCAGCCGCCAATTTCGGCATCGGCCCTGCCATTCAGCAGGGCGGCGCCATCACCATCTTCATCCTTGTCGTCCTCGGCATCATGTCGGTCGGCTCGTTCTACATCCTTATCGTCAAATGGCTGGAGCAGAACCGCATCTTCCGCCAGTACCGCAATGTTCGCACCAGCTTCTGGCGCGCCAATTCGCTGGGCGAAGGCGCGACCAAGCTCGATAAGAACAGCGCTTGGCGCCAACTGGTCGACGACGCGCTGGCCGCCGAAGCGCAGCACACCAAAATGACCGATACGCTCGAGGCGCACGACTGGCTGCACGGCTCGCTCGCCCGTTCGGAAGCCTCGATCAACGCCAAGTTGGCCGGCGGGCTGCCGTTCCTCGCCACCGTCGGCGCCACCGCGCCGTTCGTCGGCCTGCTCGGCACCGTCATCGGCATCTACCGCGCGATGATCGGCATCGCCGTCGCCGGTTCAGGGTCGATCGACAAGGTCGCCGGCCCAGTCGGCGAGGCGCTGATCATGACCGCCTTCGGCCTGCTGGTCGCGGTGCCGTCGGTGTTCGCCTACAACTACCTGCAGAACCGCAACAAGCGCATCGCCGAGCTGCTCGCCGCGTTCGCCACCGACATCCTGGCGAACCTGACTTCGCGCGGCGCGGTGAAGCCGGCAGTGATCACCAAGACCTCGACCCAGCAAGCGGCCCGGACCACGGCCCCCGCTTCGGCGCCGAAGGCCTGATCGGTCTGGCGGGGCGGGCTCCGGCATGCGGGCCGCCCGCCCCGCACCGAATGAATTGAGATAGGAAGAGATAAATGGCCATTTCAACTGGCGGATCCGACGATACGGCGATGTCAGACATCAACGTGGTTCCGCTCACCGACGTGATGCTGGTGCTTCTGATCGTCTTCCTGATCACGGTTCCGATCACCCTGCAGACGGTCGAGAAGCTGCATATCCCGGTGTTCAAGTCGTCCGAATCGAAGGACAAGGTGGAGAACCTGCTGATCACTGTCAGCACCACCGATGATGCCGGACGCAGCCCAGGCCAACCCGGTTTCCAAGGCGCGTCGCTCAACGGCGAGTGCCGGGTGTACTTCGACAATGTCACTCCGGTCAATTCGTCGGAACTGGAGAATAAAGCCTTCAAGCGGCTCGACGCGATCGTGAAGCGCGCCGGCGGGGCCGAGGCGATCAAGGCGAACCCCGACAAGATCCCCGAAGTTATCCTGCGCGGCGACGTGAACGCCCCGTGGCGCTGCATCGCCGGGACAGTCTACAACGTGCAGGCGGCCGGCTATCCGACCATCGGCTTCATTTCCAATCCCAAGCCGGTCTACCGTTGATCGGCGCCGGGCACGCAGATTCAGGAGTAACCCACAATGGCAATGTCAGGCGGCAAGGACGACGGTTCGCCGATGATCGAGATGAACGTGACGCCGTTGATCGACGTCATGCTCGTGCTGCTGATCATGCTGATCATGACGCTTCCGCCGGTGACGAACTCGGTCAACATTGACCTGCCGACGCCGAGCGCCAATCCGACCAACAACATCAAGACGGACAAGAACAAGATCGTCTTGACCGCCGCAACCAACCAGATCCTGTGGAACGGCATGCCAATCAACGACAACCAGCTCGTCGCCAACCTGCAGGCGACGCTGAAGCTGCCGGTTGAGCCGGAGCTGCAGTTCGAGCCCGAAGCCAACGCGAGCTACGACCTCGCGGCCCAGGTGCTGAACATCATCAAGGGCTCGGGTGTCACCAAGTTCGGCTTCGTCGGTAACGAGCAGTATCGCGAGTTCGGCAAGGCGGGGGCGTGGAACCCGACCGTCAACGCGGGATAGCAAGTACTACAAACCGGATGAGCGGAGGGGCGGAGCGATCCGCCCCTTTGCTTTTGCGTCAGGTCCAGCGGCATCTTCACTCGCAGTCGTCTTCCGGTTCAGGTTCGCCCCGCATCGCTGTTCCTGCCAGCGTCTCCGCCTCGAGCAACAGTTCGTCGTCCACGGCCCCCTGCGGCAAGCTCTCGCGGCCGATCATCACCATCACCGGCACGGCCAGCGGGCTGACCCGCTCGAGCTCGACGTGGACCAGCCTTTCGGCCGCGCTGTCGAGCAGGTCGGCGAGGCGGCCAACGTCGGTCATCCGCGCCCGCGCATCGGCCCAGGCGGCCTCGATCAGCACATGGTCGGGCTCGTACTTGCGCAGCACGTCGTAGATCAGGTCGGTCGAGAAGGTGACCTGTTTTCCGCTCTTACGCTTGCCCGGATGCTGCCGCTCGACCAGACCCGAGATTACCGCCACTTCGCGAAACGCCCGGCGCAGCAGGTGCGAATCTTCGACCCAGGCGACGAACTCGTGGGTCAGAATATCGGGCGATAGCAGCGGCCGCGGATCGGTCACCGGCTTCAGGCCCCACACCGCCAGAGAATAATCGTTGGCGACGAAGCCGCCGGGCATCAGCCCGAGCTCCTCCATCCGCTTGGTGATCAGCATGCCGAGCGACTGGTTCGCGTTCCACCCAGTGAAGGTGTAATAGGCGGTGTAGTGCCGCCCGCCATGCGGGAAGCTTTCGACCAGCAGGCTGTCCGGCCCCGGCATCCGCGAGCGCCAGTCCTGCACCTCGAGCCATTCGCGCACGTCGTCCGGGAAACGCGCCCAGCCGGCGCGGTCAACCAGCATCGCCCGCACGCGCTCGGCCAAGTGCGTGGTCAATGGCAGGCGCAACCCGAGGTAGCTCGGGATCGTCCCCGAGCGCTTGGCCGCGCGGACGATCAGCTCGAGATCCCGCAGCGCCTCGATTTCGAGGTCCATGCCGGCAAAACGGATCGTGTCGCCAGGACTGAGCGAGGCGGCGAACTGCTCCTCGACTCTGCCCAGCGAGCGGCCGTTGCGGAAGCGAATTTCGATCATCTCGGCATCGACGATGATCCCGGCGTTCATCCGGTGCCGCTGAGCGTGCTCTGGATGCGTCAGGCGCCAGGTGCCGTCCGGGTCGCGCACGATGCGCTTGAACTTGTCGTAGGCTTCCAGCGCATAGCCGCCAGTGGCGACGAACTGCAGAACACGTTCCCAGGTATCCTCTTCGACCCACGCATAGGTCAGACTCGAACGGATTTCCTGGAGCAACGCTTGCTCGTTGAAGGGCGCCGCGCAAGCGCAGGCCATCACATGCTGCGCCAGCACATCCAGCCCGCCGGGCCGAAAATTCTCGCCGTCCCGCTCGCCGGCGTCCACCGCGTCCTTCGCTGCCTGCGCCTCGAGGAACTCGAACCGGTTGCCCGGGACTAGAATCGCCCGGCTCGGCTGGTCGAGCCGGTGATTCGCCCGGCCAATTCGCTGGAGCAGCCGGCTCGAACCCTTGGGCGCGCCCATCTGCACCACGCAATCGATGTCGCCCCAGTCGACCCCGAGATCGAGGCTGGCGGTGGCGACCAGCGCCCGCAATTCGCCGCGGGCCATCGCCCCTTCGACCTTGCGCCGCGCCTCTTTAGACAGCGAGCCGTGGTGAATGCCGATCGGCAGCGTGTCGTCGTTCACGTCCCACAGCTGCTCAAAAATGAGTTCGGCGAGGAAGCGGGTGTTGGCGAAGATCAGCGTCGTCTTGTTGCGCTTGATGATCTCGTAAAGCTGCGGAATCGCCCACAACGCCGCGTGGCCGCCCCACGGCACGCTGGCCTCTTCGGGAAGGAGAATTTCGACCGCGGGCGGCGCCCCCTTCTCGCCTTCGACCAGCTCGACCGCATCGATCTCGCCCCACGGCGCCAGCCATTCGCGGAAGCGCGCGGGATAAGCGACGGTGGCGGACAGCGCCGCCCGCTGCATCCCAGGCGCGATCGCCTGCAAGCGTGAAAGCGACAGCGCCAGCAGGTCGCCGCGCTTGCCGGTGGCGAACGCGTGAACTTCGTCGATCACGATTCGCTTGAGCCCGCTGAACAATTCGAAGCTGTCGGGATAGCTGAGCAGCAGCGAGAGCAATTCGGGCGTGGTCAGCAGCACGTGCGGTGGGCGCGCCCGCTGGCGCTTCTTGCGCTCGCCCGGGGTATCACCGGTGCGGCTCTCGATGCGAATCGGCAGGCCCAGCTCCTCAACCGGCGTCACCAGGTTGCGCTGCACGTCGTAGGCGAGCGCCTTGAGCGGCGAGACGTAGAGCGTGTGCAGCCCCTCCGGCGGCGAGCGCCCGGCGAGCCGCGAGGGCGTGAAATCGGCCAGAGTGGGGAGAAAGCCGGCGAGCGTCTTGCCCGCCCCGGTGTCGGCGACGAGCAGTGCGTGACGCCCGGCATCGCTCGCCGCCAGCATCGCCGCCTGATGCCGCCGCAGGCGCCAGCCGCGGCCGGCGAACCAGCCGGCGATTTCGGGTGGAATCGGGAGTTCTTGGGCCACGGCCGGAGATGTCGCAGCCGCAAGCGCCACCCGCAAGACGCCAAGACGGCATCGGCGTGCGCCCGGCTGCGCAACCACCTGTTCTCCAATCCGTTTCCACTACAGCACGGGGCGACGCCGCGCGCGGCGTTGCGCCCTTCGAATCCATCACAGGAGACGACCATGGCCGATCGCAACCGCTACAACCGCCGCAACCGCTATGAGGACTCGAACGACCGGGACGACCGCAGCTGGCGGCAGCAGGAACAGTTCTCGCCCGGCGAACCCGACTGGGCCTACAACGACTACGATCGTGGTCAGATGGACGAGCCCTATCGCCGCACCGACTATGGACAGCAGCGAGCCGACTACGAAGCCGGTTGGGACCGAAACACCCGCTACGGCGAGGGCGGGTCCGGCTATTCCCGTCAAAACCGCGACTACCGCGGCGAGGGCGAGTACAACTATGGCCCCGCCCGCTACGAGACGGCGCCCGGCTGGCGCGGCGACTACTTCAACATGAACGACCAGAACGGGCGCGACTACAACTCGCGTGTCGGCCGCAACTTCGGCGCCTACGGCGATTATGGAGCGTACGGCTACCCCGGCTATGGCGGCTTCGGCGGCTGGGGGAATTACGGCGGCTACGGTACCGGCGAAATGTACGGCTACGGCCCGACGACCGGCTACCGAACCGGACGCGGATACCAGCGCGGCTATGACCGCAGAGATCGTGGCTGGTGGGACCGCGCGGGCGACGAAGTCGCCAGCTGGTTCGGCGACGAGGACGCCGCCCGCCGGCGCCGAATGGATCACACCGGCCGCGGGCCTTCGAACTACACCCGCTCCGACGAGCGCATTCGCGAGGACGTCAACGACGACCTGACGGAGGATTGGGCGGTCGATGCGCGCGATGTCACGGTCACCGTCAAGGATGGCGAGGTGACGCTCGACGGCACCGTCTCCACCAAGCTGCAAAAGCGCCGCGCCGAAGACTGCGCCGACGACGTTTCGGGCGTGAAGCACGTGCAGAACAACCTGCGGGTGCAGGAAAAGTCGGTGTAGGACCGCAACGAGCCGCAAGCAAAGACGCCGGAAAAGACCAAGGCGTGGTCGTCCCGCGCCGTTCGATCGACAGGGGGCGCTTCGGTGCCCCCTTTTCGTGGGGTCAGTGCCCCGCCTGATCTCCCCGCTTCAGCCCCGAGGCGGCGAGCTGCTCGTCGATCTGCTTCAGCAACCTGTCGAGCCCTTCCTGTGTGTGGCTCTCGGCCCGGGCAACGAGCACGTCCTGGGTATTCGAGGCGCGCAGCAGCCACCAGCCGTCCTTGGTGGTGACCCGCACGCCGTCGGTTTCGTCGACCTGAACGCCGCTCTCTTCCACTCGCTGCTTGATCTCCTTGATCGCGGCGAACTTGCGGCTTTCGTCGACCTGGAAGCGCATCTCAGGGGTGTTCACCAGCTGCGGCATCGCGCCGCGCAGTTCGGTAACCGATTTGCCGAGCCGCGCGGAAGCGGCGATCAGCCGCACGGCCGCGTAAAGGGCGTCGTCGTAGCCGTAATAGCTGTCGGCAAAGAAGATGTGCCCACTCATTTCGCCGGCAAGCGGCGCATGAGTTTCCTTCATCTTGGACTTGATCAGGCTGTGCCCGGTCTTCCACATCAGCGGCTTGCCGCCGAGTTCGGCGACCCGGTCGAACAACGCCTGGCTGGCCTTCACATCGGCAATTATCGTTGACCCAGGGCGATTTCTTAACAGGTCTTCCGCATAGATCATCAGCAACTGGTCGCCCCATATGATGCGGCCTTCGCCGTCGATCGCGCCGATCCGGTCGCCGTCGCCGTCGAAAGCGATTCCGAAGTCGAGGGTCTTCTCGGCGACAAGTTTGCGAAGATCCTCAAGGTTCGCGGGAACGGTGGGATCGGGATGATGGTTGGGAAAGTTGCCGTCTACCTTGGTGTAGAGCGTGTAATGCTGCCCAGGCAGCCGCGCCGCAAGCGCCTCGAGCGCGGGCCCCGCCGCGCCGTTGCCCGCATCCCAGCCGACCTTAAGTCCAGACAGCCGATCGGCCGGAATGCCGTCGAGGCCGACCAGCAGACGATCGACGTACTCCTGCAGGATTTCGCGCGTCTCGACGGTCCCGGTGCCGTCGAGCCAATCGCCCTTTTCCGCAAGCCGGCCGACCGTCAGGATATCGTCCCCGAAAAACGGCCGATGCTGAAACACCATCTTGAAGCCATTGTAATTGGCGGGATTATGGCTGCCAGTTATCTGAATGCCGCTATCCAGCTCCTCGGTTGAAGCTGTGGCGTAGTAGAGCATCGGCGTGGGGCCGAGGCCAATCCGCACGACGTCGCACCCGCTCGCGTTGAGGCCCTCGATCAGCGCGTGCTCGAGCATAGGCGAGCTCACCCGCCCGTCGTAACCGACGGCGACCTTTGTCCCGCCCGCCCGACGCAGCAGCGTGGCAAAGCCGCGGCCGATGGCCCGGGCATCGTCCGGACCCAGGGTTTCGCCGATGACGCCGCGGATATCGTATTCGCGCAGGACCGACGGATCGAAGCGATGACTCATAGGGCTTCCTTTAATGCTCGGGCGCGCCGGTCAACAGCAGGTCGCGCGCGGCGTTCGCCTCGTGCACCTGCTCGTTGGTCCCGCCGCGATCCGGGTGGACCATGGCAAGCAAACGCCTGTGCGCCTCGATTATTTCCGATCGACTGGCGCTGGCCTGGACGCCAAGCAGGCGGCGCGCGCGGATCAGCGCCTGCTGGCGGGCGGTGACCTTCGGCTCCCACGGCCAGCGGCCGGTCGTCCATTTCCAGACGACAGCCAAGATGCCGAGCAGAACGATCAGCTTGGCCATCGCTCAGGCCGCCTCGGCCTGGCTGGAGAAGCCGGGCAAATGGAGCTTGGCCACCAATTCTCGTAGTTCCTGCCGCGCCACCAGGTGACTCGTCCCGAGTTCGCCGAGTTGACCCTTGTCGAGCAGCGTCAGCCCGGAGGGAAACAGCTCGCGGTAGATGACTCGCTCGCTCAGGCCTTGAGCGACGCGAAAGCCGACCCGCTTGCTGAGTTCGTTGAGCGCGTCGTCGATCCGCCGCTGGTTGCGGGCATCGATGTGATGGACACGGTTGCGCACGACGACCCAATCCATTTCACGCCGGTCCTTCATCGCCCTCGTCTTGCGCGCCTCGAAGATCAGTTCGGCGTAGAACGACAGGCGGCGAACCTTGAAGGTCTCGGCGTCGACCTGGCCGATGAGGTCGAAATCGACGAAGCTGTCGTTCATCGGCGTAACCAGCGTGTCGGCTCGCGTGGCGGCGTGGCGGGCGAGCGGGTCGTCGCGCCCGGGCGTGTCGAAAATGAGGAAATCGGCGCGGCCGGTGAGATCGCCCGCGGCTAGCCGCTCGACGGCGGCTTCGAGCTCGTCCGTCGAACCCCCTTCGAAAACCTCGAAGCTCGCCCCGGGGAGGGAAATATCGCGCCGCCGCTCGGTCTCGGCGCGGTTCTCGAAGTAGCGGTAGAGGGTGCGCTGGCGCGGATCGAGATCGACCGCGGCAACCTTGGCGCCCCGATAGGCCAGCGCCACCGCCACGTGCACCGCGGTGGTCGACTTGCCGGTGCCGCCCTTCTCGTTGGCGAAGACGATGCGATGCGGGGGCTTGGGCACGTGCGGGCGGGCTTTCTCTGCGGCGGCGCGGCGGCTAGGGCGCGCATCTGACGCTCTTATCCAAGGGGTGCGCCCATGCAAACCATCAACCGCCTGCCGGACCTGCGCGAAGCTGTGGACACGCTTCGCGCGCGCGGGCCGATGGCGCTGGTCCCGACGATGGGCGCGCTGCACGAGGGCCACCTCGCGCTGGTGCGTGACGCGCAGGCGCGAGCGGCTTCGGTGGTGGTGTCGATCTTCGTCAACCCGACCCAGTTCGGGCCCACCGAGGATCTCGATTCCTATCCCCGGCAGATGGCCGAGGATTCGCGGCTGCTCGAAGCGGAAGGCGCGGACTTGCTGTGGGCGCCCTCGGTCGAGGACGTCTACCCTGAGGGGTTCGCAACCACCGTTTCGGTGCGCGGCGTCAGCGAAGGACTGTGCGGCGCCATGCGCCCGGGGCATTTCGACGGCGTGGCGACGGTCGTCTGCAAGCTGTTCAACCAGGTGCGGCCCAACCTGGCGGTGTTCGGCGAGAAGGACTGGCAGCAGCTCTCCGTGATCCGCCGGATGGCGCGCGACCTCGACCTGACGCAGCCGCGCGCCGAGGCGATCCACGGCGTGCCAACGGTGCGCGAGGCGGACGGGTTGGCGCTGTCGAGCCGCAACCGTTACCTCTCGCCCGAGGATCGCCGGCGCGCCGCCGTGCTGCCGCAAGCGATGCGCGAGGCGATCGAGCGGATCGAGGGCGGAGCGCAGGTCTCCGCCGAGTTGCTGGCGCTCCACCGGGCGCTGACCGAGGGCGGCTTCGCCAGCGTTGATTACGTCGAGCTGTGCGACGCCGAGAGCCTGACCCCCCTCGGGCAGCTGGGCGATCGACCGGCGCGTCTGCTGATCGCCGCGCGAATCGGCGGGACGCGGCTGATCGACAACATGGCGGTCAACCCTTCCGCCGCTTGAAGCGCGCGCGAATCGGGTGTTTGGCTTGTCCGCGCGCCCGCCTTTGAGTAGTTGCGCACGAAACCAGTTTGTGAGGTTCGCCACGCCATGAAGCTCGGTCGTCTCAATCACGTCGGCGTCGCCGTGCCCGACATGCAGGTCGCGCGCGCGTTCTGGCGCGAGACGATGGGCGCGAGCGAGGTGGGCGATCCGTTCGACATGCCCGAGCAGGGCGTGCGGGTTTGCTTCGTCGATACGCCCAATGGCGGGACCCAGGTCGAGCTGCTGGCGCCGCTGTCGGACGGAAGCCCGGTCAGCAGCTTCCTCGCCAAGAACCCGCTCGGCGGTCAGCATCACTTGTGCTTCGAGGTGCCGGAGATTGAGGCCGCTCGCTCCGAGTTCGAAGCAATGGGCAAGCGTATCCTCGGCCCTACCCGCATCGGCGCGCATGGCACGCCGATCTTCTTCGTCCACCCGAAGGACATGGCCGGCGTGCTCACCGAGATCATGGAAACGCCGCGCTGATGGCCGACAAGGCGACCAGGGACGACTGGGCGGCGCGCGCCGAAGCGGAGGTCAAGGGCCGCGACCTGACCTGGCACGTGCCCGAAGGGTTCGCGATTCTGCCACTCTACACTGCCAACGACGCGCCGATCGCCGGGCCCGGGCTGCCGGGCTTCCCGCCGTTCACCCGCGGCCCCTACGCCAGCATGTACGCCGGCCGGCCGTGGACCATCCGCCAATACGCGGGGTTCTCGACCGCCGAGGAATCGAACGCCTTCTATCGCCGCAACCTCGCCGCCGGGCAGAAAGGCCTGTCGGTCGCGTTCGATCTCGCCACTCACCGCGGCTACGACAGCGATCATCCGCGGGTGATCGGCGACGTCGGCAAGGCCGGGGTGGCGATCGACACTGTCGAGGACATGGAGATCCTCTTCTCGGGCATCCCGCTCGACACAATGAGCGTGTCGATGACGATGAACGGCGCGGTGATCCCGGTGATGGCGTTCTACATCGTCGCCGCCAAGAAGCAGGGCGTCGCGCAGGACAAGCTCAGCGGGACCATCCAGAACGACATCCTCAAAGAGTTCATGGTCCGCAACACCTACATCTACCCGCCCGAGCCGAGCATGCGGATCGTCAGCGACATCATCGCCTACTGCGCGGCCAACATGCCCAGGTTCAACTCGATCTCGATCTCGGGCTATCACATGCACGAGGCGGGGGCGACGGCGGTGCAGGAACTCGCCTTCACCATCGCCGACGGCAAGGAATACGCGAAACGGGCGATGGCCGCGGGCCTGAAGCTCGACGATTTCGCCCCGCGCCTCTCCTTCTTCTTCGGCATCGGCATGAACTTGTTCATGGAAGTGGCCAAGCTGCGCGCCGCGCGCACGCTGTGGTGCGAAGTGATGGAAGGGCTGGGCGCGGAGAACGACAAGTCGAAGATGCTGCGCACCCATTGCCAGACCAGCGGGGTCAGCCTGCAGGAGCAGGACCCCTACAACAACGTCATTCGCACCACGATCGAGGCGCTGGCGGCGGTGCTCGGCGGCACGCAGAGCCTGCACACCAATGCGCTCGACGAGGCACTGGCGCTGCCGACCGATTTCTCCGCCCGTATCGCCCGCAACACGCAGCTGGTGCTGCAGGAAGAAACGGGGATCACCCACGTCGCCGATCCGCTCGGCGGCTCGTACTACGTCGAGGCGCTGACCGCGAAGCTGGTCGAGGAGGCGCGCCATCTTATCGAACAGGTGGATGAACTCGGCGGCATGACCGAGGCGGTCGCCAGCGGCATGCCCAAGCGGATGATCGAGGAAGCCGCCGCCGCCAGGCAGGCGCGGGTCGACCGCGGCGAGGACGTCGTCATCGGGGTCAACAAGTACCCGCTCGACGAGCACGCCCGCATCGAAACGCTCGACATCGACAACCACAAGGTGCGCGAGGGTCAGATCGCCCGCATCGCCAGGGCCCGCGCCAGTCGCGATGAGGCGGCCTGCCAGGCGGCGCTGCAGGCTCTGGCCGAGCTGGCGGCGAAACCTTCGCTTCCGGCGGGCGCGAAAGACTCGGCCGACGAAGGCCGCGACGAACGCGGCGTGCCGCTGCCGCCTTCGGCGCTCGCCGAACTCAAAAACAAGCCGCCAGCGACCAACCTGCTGGCGCTCGCCGTCGAGTGCGCCCGCCAAAACGCCACGCTCGGCGAAATATCGGCGGCGATGGAAACGGCGTTCGGCCGCTACGGCACCACGCCGACGCCGGTGAAGGGCGTGTACTCGGAGGCGTACACCGGCGACGCGCGCTATCGGCAAGTCGTCGAGGGGGTGCAGGCGGTCGGGCGACAACTCGGCCACACCCCCAGGATCATGGTCGCCAAGATGGGCCAGGACGGCCACGACCGCGGCGCCAACGTGATCGCCAGCGCCTTTGCCGACATGGGCTTCGAGGTGATCGCCGGGCCGCTGTTCCAGACACCGCGCGAAACGGCCGAGATGGCCATTGCCGAAAACGTCGACGCGGTCGGGGCGAGCAGTCTCGCCGCGGGGCACAAGACGCTGATCCCCGAGCTGATCGCCGCGCTGCGCGAGGCGGGCCGAGCCGATATCAAGGTCGTCGCCGGCGGGGTGATCCCGCCGCAGGACTACGATTTCCTGCGCGAGGCCGGGGTGCAGGGCATCTACGGCCCCGGCTCGAACGTCGTCGAATGCGCCGCCGACCTCTTGCGTCTGCTCGGCCACAACATGCCCCCGCTGGCGGAGACGGCGGAATGAAGCTCGGCTTTTCGGTCGACGAGTTGCTGCTGCGGGCGCGTGGCGGTGGGGCGTTGAAGATCGGACTCTCGGCGCTCGACGAGGACGAGTGGCTGCAGCCTGAGCCGGACCTCGCCGTGCGCAACGCCGGCTTCGATGCTTTCCCCGAGGCGGTGAAGCTCATGCCGGAAGCCGACGCACCTGGCAAAGAACTGGCGCCGATGCTCGGCACGACGGGCGGCCTTGAAGGCGCGGCGCGGGCGGCGTGGGAGGACATGTGCCTGCTCATCCGCCGCCCGGACGAGGACATCTACCGTCTCGTCGGCGCGGCGGTCGCCTTTCCGACCGACTGGCGCCCGGCGGACAAGCTCGGCCGCCCGCTCACCGCGCTGCACGCGCCGATCCACGGCTATGAGGAGCAACTTTCAAGCGGTGTCGACCGGTTCATGGCCAAGCTCAAGCCCGGCGCCATCTACGGCCGCTGCAACTGGTTCATCGCGCCAACCGATGCCCTGCGCTGGGAGGCGGAGCCGGCGGAACGTGCCTTCGCCCACATCACGGCCGAAAACGCCGGCGAGACGCTGTTCGTCCGCTCCGAGCGGCAGACGCTGCGCAAGCTGCCGGAGACCGGCGCGATCGTGTTCACCATCGGCGTCTATGTCGCGCCACTAGGCAGCCTGTCGCCGGAGAACGTGGCGCGCATGGCGGAGTCGGTCGCGACGCTTCCTCGACCGGAAGCTGAGCGACGCGGCGCGGCTCACTTCGCGCCAGCGCTACAGGCCTATGCCGCGCGCCTGCACCTTCCCCCTTCCCGTCACCCTGAACTTGGTTGCGCAAGCGCAGCTTCGCTTCCAGGGTCCATTCCGCCCCACGAAGAGCCGCTCGAAAGGAGAAATGGATGCTGAAACAAGTTCAGCATGACGATGTGAAGACCGATTGGACGCGGGACGAGATCGCCGCCCTCTTCGACCTGCCCTTCACCGAGCTGGTGTTCCGCGCGGCCGAGGTCCACCGCGCGCATCACGCGGCGGGCGAGGTGCAGCTGTGCACATTGCTCAGCATCAAGACTGGCGGCTGCCCTGAGGATTGCGGTTACTGCTCGCAGAGCGCCCATGCCGACAGCGGGGTCGAGGCGACCAAGCTGATGGACGTGCGCGCGGTGTTGCAATCGGCGGCGCGGGCGAAGGACGCCGGCAGCCAGCGCTTCTGCATGGGCGCCGCCTGGCGCAACCCGAAGGACCGTGACATGCCGGCGATCGTCGAGATCGTGAAGGGCGTGCGGGCGATGGGGCTGGAAACCTGCATGACGCTCGGCATGCTGACCCCCGCGCAGGCCGATCAGCTCGCCGAAGCGGGGCTCGACTACTACAACCACAACATCGACACCGGCCCCGAATACTACGAGCGGGTCATCACCACTCGCAAGTACGAGGACCGGTTGGAGACGCTGGAGAACGTCCGTGCGGCGGGGATCAACGTCTGCTCGGGCGGGATCGTCGGCATGGGCGAAACGCGCGAGGACCGCGTCGGCTTCATCCACACGCTGGCGACGCTGGAGCGCCATCCCGAGAGCGTGCCGGTCAACGCGCTGGTGCCGGTCAAGGGCACCGTGCTCGGCGACATGCTGGCCGACACGCCGCTGGCGAAGATCGACGACATCGAGTTCGTCCGCACGGTGGCGGCGGCGCGGATCACCATGCCGCTCTCCATGGTGCGCCTCTCCGCCGGGCGCGAGAGCATGAGCGAGGCGACCCAAGCGCTGTGCTTCCTCGCCGGAGCGAACTCGATCTTCACCGGCGACAAGCTGCTGACGGCGCCGAACGCCGGTGACGACGAGGACGCCGCGCTGTTCGCCAAGCTCGGCCTGACGGCGCTGACGGGCGAGGAGCCGATGCGGGCGTGCGGCTGCGCGGAGGCGGCGGAGTGAAGCGTCCGTCGGAACGCCAAGTTGCGATCTCTCTCTTCGCTTCCATTCCCTTGGGTCTTGGCGTGGATTTCTTGTTGTTCAATACCGTCCTGAATAGGTGCGGCGTTTACGACGGCCCGCCCCCGCCAGAAGTATGCAGGTACGCCACCGCAATCGCTTATGGCACATTGTTGCTCACCTTCCCGTTCCTGCTGTGCTGCATATGGCTGCTGTGGCGTCGCTGATGTTCTCCAAATTGCTCTCCGTTTCCTTCCTCCGTCATGCTGAACTCGTTTCAGCATCCATTTCTCCGCCTGCTCCGTCCGTGCGTGGGGCACGATGGACCCTGAAACAAGTTCAGGGTGACGAGTTTGGGGGGCGGTAGGTTGTTCAGTAAAATCCTCATCGCCAATCGTGGCGAAATCGCCTGCCGGGTGATCCGCACCGCGCGGCGCATGGGGATCGCGACGGTCGCGGTCTATTCCGATGCCGATGCGCGCGCGCCGTTCGTGCGGCTGGCGGACGAGGCGGTGCCGATCGGCCCGGCGCCGGCGGCCGAGAGCTATCTGGTGCCCGAGAAGATCATCGCCGCGTGCCAGGCGACCGGGGCCGAGGCGGTGCATCCGGGCTACGGCTTCCTCTCCGAGCGGGCGAGCTTCGTCGAGGCGCTGGAGGCCGCGGGGATCCCCTTCATCGGACCCCCGGCGAGTGCCATCGCGGCGATGGGCGACAAGATCGAGAGCAAGAAGCTGGCGCAGGCCGCCGGGGTCAACGTCGTCCCCGGCTTTCTCGGCGAGATTGCCGACACCGAGCATGCCGTGAAGATCGCCGGCGAGATCGGCTATCCGGTGATGATGAAGGCCAGCGCCGGCGGCGGCGGCAAGGGCATGCGCCTCGCGTGGTCGGAGCAGGACGTGCGCGAGGGGTTCGAGGCCACCAAGCGCGAGGGGCTGAACTCGTTCGGCGACGACCGCGTGTTCATCGAGAAGTTCATCGAGGACCCGCGCCACATCGAGATTCAGCTGCTCGGCGACAAGCACGGCACCATTCTCTATCTCAACGAACGCGAATGCAGCATTCAGCGGCGCCACCAGAAGGTGGTCGAGGAAGCGCCATCGCCGTTCGTCACGCCCAGGATGCGGCAGGCGATGGGCGAGCAGGCGGTCGCGCTGGCGCAGGCGGTCGGGTATTACAGCGCGGGCACGGTCGAGTTGATCGTTTCGGGCGCCGACCCCACCGGCGAGAGCTTCTACTTCCTCGAAATGAACACCCGGCTGCAAGTCGAGCACCCGGTGACCGAGGCGATCACCGGCATCGACCTGGTCGAGCAGATGATCCGCGTCGCCGCGGGCGAGAAGCTCGCTTTCGGGCAGGCCGACGTGGGCATAAACGGCTGGGCGATCGAGAACCGGGTTTATGCTGAGGACCCCTATCGCCACTTCCTGCCGAGCACCGGGCGGTTGGTGCGGTATGAGCCGCCTCAGGCAAAATTGCACCAGGCGCCCTTCCCCTCCCGCTTGCGGGAGGGATCAGGGGAAGGTGAGTCGGCCGATGGTGGCCAATCCCACCCCCAACCCCTCCCGCAGGCGGGAGGGGGGCCGTACATCCGTCTCGACGACGGCGTCGCCGAGGGCGGCGAGGTCAGCATGTTCTACGATCCGATGATCGCCAAGCTCGTCACCTGGGCGCCGACGCGCGACGAGGCAGCGGCGCTGCAGGTGGAGGCGCTGGACGAATTTCGCATCGAAGGGCTCGGCCACAACGTCGATTTCCTCAACGCAATCATGCAGCACCCGCGCTTCCTTGCCGGCGCGCTGACAACCGGGTTCATCGCCGAGGAGTGGCCCGAGGGCTTCCACGGCGCCGAGGCGAGCGAGGAGACGCTGCGCGCCATCGCAGCGATCGCGGCAGGGATCGAGTGCTCGAGCCGCGCCCGCGCCGCCCGCACCAGCGGCAAGCTCGACGGCGCGCCGCCGAACACGAGCGACTGGGTCGTGAAGATGGACGGCGCCGATTACGCCGTCACCCTCGGCGAGGGCCACGCCATCGTCGACGGCCACCGCGTCGAAGGCCATTGCGACTGGCGGCCGGGCGATGTGAAGGCGACTGCCACGGGCGGGAACGCGCGGCTGGGGCTGATCGTCCACAAGGCGGGCGTGCGCTGGACGATCACCACCCACGGCGCCACGCACCGGGCGCTGGTGCTGCCGGCGCGGATCGCGCCGCTGGCGCAGCACATGCTCGAGAAGGTCCCGCCCGACCTTTCGAAGTACCTGATCTGCCCGATGCCCGGCCTGCTGGTGACCCTGCAGGTGGGCGAGGGCGACCAGGTCGAGCCCGGCCAGCCGCTGGCGACGGTCGAGGCGATGAAGATGGAAAACATCCTGCGCGCGCAGAAGGCCGGAACGGTCAAGGAGCTGCGCGCAAAGGAAGGGGACAGCCTGGCGGTCGACCAGGTGATCCTCGAACTGGACTAGTAAGGAGTGCCCATGAAGATCCTCGTGCCCGTCAAGCGGGTGATCGATTACAACGTGCGCCCGCGGGTCAAGCCCGACGGCAGCGGCGTCGACCTCGCCAACGTCAAGATGAGCATGAACCCGTTCGACGAGATCGCCGTCGAGGAAGCCATCCGCCTGAAGGAAAAGGGCGCGGCGAGCGAGATCGTCGCCGTCAGCATCGGCCCCGCCAAGGCGCAGGAGACCTTGCGCACCGCGCTCGCGATGGGGGCCGACCGGGCGATCCTGGTGCAGACCGACGACGAGGTCGAGCCGCTCGCGGTGGCGAAGATTCTCAAGGCGATCGCGGACGAGGAGCAGCCCGGGATGGTGCTGATGGGCAAGCAGGCGATCGACGACGATTCGAACCAGACCGGCCAGATGCTCGCCGCGCTGTGGGGCCGCCCGCAGGGGACGTTCGCCAGCAAGGTCGAAGTGTCCGGCGACGATGTGCAGGTGACGCGCGAAGTGGATGGCGGCCTGGAGACCGTGTCTCTCAAGCTGCCGGCGGTGGTGACCACAGACTTGCGCCTGAACGAGCCGCGCTATGCCTCGCTGCCGAACATCATGAAGGCGAAGTCCAAACCACTGGCGACGAAGACGCCGGCCGATTACGGCGTCGATACCGCGCCGCGGCTGAAGGTCACCAACGTCTCCGAACCGCCGGTGCGGCAGGCCGGAATCAAGATCGACTCAGTCGACGAACTGGTCGCCAAACTCAAAGCGCTGGGAGTCGCCTGATGAAGACCCTCGTACTCGCCGAACACGACAACCGGCACTTGAAGGACGCGACGCTCGCCACCGTCACCGCGGCCTCGAAGCTAGGCCAAGTGCACCTGCTCGTCGCCGGCAAGGATTGCCGCGACGTGGCCGAAGCCGCCGCCAGGATCGCCGGCGTCGGCAAGGTCCACCTCGCCGACGATGCTGCCTACGAGCACCAGCTGGCCGAGAACCTCGCGCCTTTGGTGACGCAATTGATGGACGAGCACGACGCCTTCGTCGCGCCGGCGACCACCACCGGCAAGAACATCGCCCCGCGCGTCGCGGCGCTGCTCGACGTGATGCAGGTCAGCGACATCCTCTCGGTCGAGGGCGAGCGCGCGTTCACGCGGCCGATTTACGCCGGCAACGCCATCGCCACCGTCGAAAGCAGCGACGCCAAGCTGGTGATCACCGTACGCGGCACCGCGTTCGACAAGGCCGCCGCCGAGGGCGGCTCGGCGAGCATCGAGGACGTTTCCGGGCCTGGCGATGCCGGGCTTTCCCGCTTCGTCTCGCTCGAGGCCGAGGAGAGCGAGCGACCCGAACTGACCAGCGCCGGGGTGGTGGTTTCGGGCGGCCGCGCGCTGAAGGACGCCGACACCTTCGAGCAGCTGATCACCCCACTGGCCGACAAGCTCGGCGCGGCGATCGGTGCCAGCCGCGCGGCGGTCGACGCCGGGTATGTGCCGAACGATTACCAGGTCGGCCAGACCGGCAAGATCGTCGCGCCGGAGGTCTATATCGCCATCGGCATCTCGGGCGCGATCCAGCACCTCGCCGGGATGAAGGATTCGAAAACCATAGTCGCGATCAACAAGGACGCCGACGCGCCGATCTTCCAGGTCGCCGACATCGGCCTGGTCGGCGACCTGTTCCAGATCGTGCCCGAGCTGACGAGCAAGCTTTGAGGCCGAAAGCCCTCCCCCTCGAGGGGGAGGGCTGGGTGGGAGTGCTCCCTCCGCTGGCGGTGGACGCGAGGCCTGCGGCCTCGCTCCCCCACTCCTTACCGCTCCCCCGCGGGGAGAGGGATTTCAACCTTCGAACGCGAGGATAGGCTTCCTGGCTGCCAGCGTCTCGTCCAGCCGTCGTCTCGGGGCGAGTTGCGGGGCCTGGTGCAGGCCCTGGTCGCCCGCCCGCGCCCGCTCGGCGATGCTGCGCAGCGCGAGCACGAACTGGTCGAGGCTCGCCTTGCTCTCGCACTCGGTCGGCTCGATCAGCATCGCCCCGTGGACCACAAGCGGGAAGTACATCGTCATCGGGTGAAAGCCTTCGTCGATCAGCGCCTTGGCGAGATCGAGCGTGGCGATACCTTCGGCGAAGCCTTCGTCGCTGAACAGCGCCTCATGCATACATGGGCCGGTGCCGGCGAACGGCGCATCGAGCACGTCCTGGCAGCGGCGCAGCACGTAGTTCGCATTGAGCACCGCGTCGCCCGAGACCTGGCGCAGGCCGTCGGCGCCATGGCTCAGGATGTAGGCCAGCGCGCGAGTGAACATGCCCATCTGCCCATGGAACGCGGCCATCCGGCCGAAGCTCTCCGGCGCGGCAGCCTCGCCGTCCTCTTCCTCGATCAGCTCGAAGCCGCCAGTGGCCTTGCGGACGAACGGCAGCGGCGCGAACGGGGCTAGCGCCTCGCTCAGCACCACCGGGCCCGAGCCCGGCCCGCCGCCGCCATGCGGGGTGGAGAAGGTCTTGTGCAGGTTGATGTGCATCGCGTCGACGCCGAGGTCCCCCGGGCGCACGCGGCCGAGGATCGCGTTGAGGTTGGCCCCGTCGCAATAGACCAGCGCGCCGGCGGCGTGGACCGCATCGGAGATCGCCTTCATCTCGCGCTCAAACAGCCCACAGGTGTTGGGGTTGGTGATCATCACCCCGGCGACATCGGGGCCAAGGCGCGCCTTGAGCGCGGCGAGATCGACTCGGCCTTCGGCATTGGCGGGAATGCTTTCGACGGCATAGCCGGCGAAGGCAGCGGTGGCCGGGTTGGTGCCATGGGCGCTTTCGGGAACCAGGATCACCGAACGCGCATCGCCGCGCGCTTCGAGCGCGGCGCGGATGCAAAGGATGCCGCACAGCTCACCGTGAGCGCCGGCCTTGGGACTCATCGCTACCGCATGCATGCCGGTCAGCGTCATCAGCCAATGCGCCAGTTCGTCGATTACCGCCAGCGCGCCCTGCACCGTGGGCTCGGGCTGCAGCGGGTGGAGGTCGGCGAAGCCGGGCAGCCGGGCGACCTTCTCGTTGAGCCGCGGGTTGTGCTTCATCGTGCAGCTGCCGAGCGGGAAGATGCCGCAGTCGATCGCGTAATTCTGCCGGCTGAGGCGGGTGTAATGGCGCACCGTCTCCGGCTCGGACAGACCGGGCAGGCCGATCGGCTCGGAACGGGCGAGCCCGCCGAGGCGGCTGATGTCGCCGGGCGGCGCGGGCAAATCGACTCCGCAATTGCCGCTGCGGCCAATCTCGAAGATCAGCGGCTCCTCGAGCATCAGCCCGCGGTTGCCGGTGACGGTCTCGACGCCGGATACGCCTTCCGGCGCTTCGGGGCTGCCGGGCTTCCAGCCGCTGGCAGTGGGCGCATTCATGCCAGCGCCTCCTGCAGCGCCGAGGCCAAGGCTTCGATGTCCTCCTCGCTGACAGTTTCCGTTACCGCGACGATGAGGCCGTGCTCTCGGCGGTCTCCATCGGGATACAATCGCCCGAGCGAGACGCCGGCGAGCACGCTCTTATCGGCGAGATCGCGGACGAGCTCGCGAGCGTCTCCTGGCACGATGATCGTGAACTCGTTGAAGAAGCTCTCATTGAGCACCTCCACTCCGGGCACCCTGGCCAGCCGGTCGGCGGCGAGGCAGGCGAGGCGGTGGTTCTCGGCCGCCAGCGCGCGCAGGCCCTTTTCGCCGAGCAGCGTCAGGTGAATCGAGAACGCCAGCGCGCACAGGCCCGAGTTGGTGCAGATGTTGCTGGTCGCCTTCTCACGGCGGATGTGCTGCTCGCGGGTCGAGAGAGTGAGGACGAATCCGCGCTTGCCCTCGGCATCGACGGTCGCACCGCACAGCCGCCCGGGCATCTGCCGCACGTGCCTCGGATCGCGGACCGCGAACAGGCCGAGGTACGGCCCGCCGAACTGCAGCCCGACGCCGAGCGCCTGCCCCTCGCCGACGACGATATCGGCGCCCATCTCGCCGGGCGACTTCAAGGCGCCGAGCGCGACCGGCTCGGTAACCACCGCCACCAGCAGCGCGCCGGCGGCATGGCAGGCGTCGGCGAGCGCGGACATGTCGCCGATGCGGCCGAAGATGTCTGGGTACTGCACGACCACGCAGCCGGTTTCGCCATCGACCGCTTTGGCCAGCGCGGCGAAGTCGGTCTCGGCCGTCAGCGTCGGTTCGGCGTATTCGACCGTGTCGCCGTTGAACCGTCCCATCGTCTTGACCGTCGAGACATAATGCGGATGCAGACCACTCGACAGCAGCACCTTGTCGCGCTTGGTTACCCGCCCGGCCATGGCCGCCGCTTCCCAGCACGCGGTCGAGCCGTCGTATAGGCTGGCGTTGGCGACCGCGCAGCCGAACAGCCGGGCGACCTGGGTCTGGAACTCGAACAGCACCTGCAATGTGCCCTGGGCGATCTCGGGCTGGTAGGGCGTGTAGCTGGTGAGGAACTCGCCGCGCTGAATCAGGTGATCGACGCTCGCCGGAATGTGGTGGCGATAGGCCCCCGCGCCGAGGAAGAACGGCGCTTCGCCGGCCGAGAGGTTCTGCGCCGCAAGCTTCGCCATATGCCGCTCGACCGCCATTTCGCTGGCATGCGGCGGCAGGCCCTCAATCGGCCCCTCAAGGTAATGCTCGGCCGGAACGTCGGCGAACAAGGCGTCAATCGTATCCACACCGACGACGTCGAGCATCGCCGGGCGGTCGGCATCCGTCAGGGGTAGGTAACGCATCGAAGATCCTTAGAGGGAAGCTACAAAGTCCTTGTACTTCGCTTCGTCCATCAGCCCGTCGAGTTCGTTCTTGTTGGCCACCGTCAGTTTGAAGAACCAGCCGTCGCCTTCGGGCGCGGTGTTGACCAAGGCGGGATCGTCCTCGAGCGCCGAATTGCCCTCGGTCACGGTCCCGCTGACCGGCGAATAGACGTCGCTCGCCGCCTTGACGCTTTCGACCACCGCGGCTTCCTTGCCCTTGGCGAGCCTGGTTCCGGCGGCGGGCACTTCGACGAAGACGATGTCGCCCAGTTGCTGCTGGGCGTAGTCGGTGATGCCGATCGTGGCGCTGTCGCCCTCGACCTCGATCCATTCGTGATCCTCGGTGAAGTAACGCGGCATCTCAGGCGACTCCTTGGCGGTGATAGCGGTGCGGGACGAACGGCAGCGGCACGACGCGCGCGGGCAGGCGCTTGCCGCGGATCTCGACCTCGAGCCCGGTGCCGGCGGACGATGACTTGCTGGCGACATAGGCCATCGCGACCGGGTGGCCGAGCGTGGGCGAAAAGCCGCCCGAAGTGACCGTTCCGACCTGTTTCTCGCCCGCGAAGACCGGCGCCCCTTCGCGCGCGGCCATGCGGCCGTCGAGCGCGAGACCGACGCGGCGGGTGGGCGTACCGTCGGCGAGCAACTCGCGGATGCGTTCGGCGCCGGGGAAGCCGCCGGACTTCCGTCGCGCCTTGCTGATGGCGAATTCGAGACCGGCGCTGACCGGGTCGGTTTCGGGCGAAAGGTCATGGCCATAGAGCGGGAGGCCCGCTTCGAGCCTCAGCGAATCGCGCGCGCCGAGGCCGGCCGGCTTGACCTCGATCTCCGCGCACAGGCGGTCGACCAACTGCTCGACCTGGTCGGCGGCGACGGAGATCTCGAAGCCGTCTTCGCCGGTGTACCCCGAGCGGGCAATGCCGAGGTGAAGCTCGCCGAAATCGTATTCCACCGCCTGCATGAAGCCAAGTTCTCCGGTCACGCCGCGCATGACGCGTTCGAGCGCCGCGGCGGCCTCGGGGCCTTGCAGCGCCAGCAGCGCGCGGTCCTCCAGGTGGGTGAGAGTGACGCCCTCCGGCAGGCGCTCGCGCAAGTAGGCGACATCGTCCCGCTTGGTGGCGCCGTTGACGACGAGGTAATAGCGCGGCTCGCCCCGGTGTCCCTTCGTGCCGGCCTCCTCGTCGCCTTCGATCCACGGCGTGGCGTTGGAGATCATCAGGTCGTCGAGGATTCCGCCGTTTTCGGCCAGCAGCAGCGAATAGCGGATGCGGCCCGGCTTCAGAGAGGCGACGTCCGTCGGCAGCAGCGCCTGGAGCGCATCGGCCGCGCCCTCGCCGCTGACCAGCAGCTGGCCCATGTGACTGACGTCGAACAGGCCGGCATGAGTGCGGGTCCATTCGTGCTCGGCGAGGATGCCCTCGTACTGCAGCGGCATCTCGTAGCCGGCGAACGGCACCATCCGCGCGCCATGCGCTCGATGCCAGGCGTCGAGCGGCAGCGTCGCGAGGTCTTCGGCTTCGGCGTCTTCGCTCATCAATCGTCCCGCTACGATGGCAACGCCCGCCCGTGGGCCTTGTTCTCCATCGCCCCCTCTGTCGGGAAACCTGAGAGCCTGGCCCGGGAGCGAATCCGGGCTTACACCTTCGGTGGCCCTCCGAAGCCTTGGCGCAGGAGGGCGCTTTCCAGAGTGCCCGCTTTACCGAACCGCGGTTCTTTCGCCTGAGAGATTCCGGGGCGGTTGCTCCTTCGGCGGCCCGGCGGTGAAACCGGGCGCTCTCCCACGGCTCGGCCGGGGCGGACCCCGGCGGGCGAGCATAGTTTCGCGCGAAACGATAGGGCGGTCAATCTAATTCGTGCCGCCCCAATCCTGGTTCGCCCGCGCGATCAGATACTGATGAATCGCTTTGGCCTGGTCCGGCGAAAGCGTGTCGGCGAAGCTGGCCATGCCGTTCGCCGCGCGCTTGCCGCCGAGGACGATGGCGAGGAAATCGGCGTGGGTCTGCGGCGACATATGCCTAAGGTCCTTGACCCCGCCGCGCGCCTCGGCGCCGTGGCACAACGCGCAATGCGCGGCGTAAAGTTGCTCGCCCTGGGCCACCACGTCGGCCGAGGCGGTCAGCTTGGGCGGCGGCGACAGCTCGGGCACCGCCATCGATTCCTTGGGCAGGGGCGGCAGTTTCGCCGTGCCGCCGAGCTTGAACACCAACAGGCGCGGCTTGCCGATGAACAGCTTCGAATAGTTCGAGCGCTCGACGTGGGCGAGGCCGCCGCCCCAACCGGCATTGACGGCGATGTATTGCACCCCGTCGACCATGTAGGTGATCGGCGCGGCGATCGGCACTTGCTGCACCGGCATCTGCCACACCTTCTCGCCGGTGTCGGCGCGGTAGGCGGCGAAAGTGGTGTTGATGTTGCCTTGGAGCACCAGGTTGCCGGCGGTCGCGAGCACGCCGCCGCTGCCCTTCTGCTCGTCGGGCGTGCGCCAGACTTCCTTCTCCGTCACCGGGTCGCGCGCCGACAGCCAGCCGCGCGAATGGGCGTCGGCATAGGCGGTGATCTTTTTGCGCTCGGCGTCGTAGCCGGTGAAGCTGGTGCCGAGCCCCGGATGCCCCGGATCGAAGCTGTCGGCCGCGGAATAGGCCATGTAGGTCTCGCTCACCGGCAGGTAGACCAGGTGAGTCAGCGGGCTGTAGGCCATCGGGTTGAAGTTGTGCGCCCCGCCGGCGCCGGGCGAGACCATGGTCGGGACCTTGCCGTAGCGCACCGCCGGATTCTGGATCGGGCGGCCAGTCTTCATGTCGATCCCGCTGGCCCAGTTGATCGGCACCGTGGTCTTGGCGCTGAGCAGCTCGCCGGTCTTGCGGTCGAGCACATAGAAGAACCCGTTCTTCGGCGCCTGCATGATGACCTGGCGCAGTTTGCCGCCGATCTTGAGGTCGGCGAGGATCATCGGCTGGGTGGCGGTGTAGTCCCATTCCTCGCCCGGGGTGGTCTGGTAATGCCAGACGTAGTGGCCGGTATCGACGTTCAGCGCCACGATCGAGGCGAGGAACAGGTTGTCGCCGCCGCCGGGGCTGCGCCAACGCTGCGCCCAGGGCCCGCCGTTGCCGACCCCGACGTAAACCAGATGCAGCTTGGGATCGTAGGCGAAGCTGTCCCACGCGGTGCCGCCGCCGCCCGTCTTCCACCATTCGCCCGTCCAGGTCTTGGCGGCCATCGGCATGACACTGTCCGACGCCGCGCCTTCGGGCATTTTCGCCGGATCGCCGGGCACGGTGTAGAAGCGCCAGTCCTGTTTGCCGGTCTCGGCGTCGTACGCGGTGACATAACCGCGCACGTCCATCTCGGCGCCGCCGTTGCCGATCAGCACCTTCCCGGCATAGACCCGCGGCGCGCCGGTGATCGTGTAGTTCTTCGAGTGGTCGACCGTCAGCACCGACCACAGCGGCTTGCCGGTTTTCGCATCGAGCGCGATCAGCCGCCCGTCGAGCGTCGCGACGTAGATCTTGCCGTCGTAAGCGGCGAGACCGCGCGAGACGATATCGCAGCAGGCGAGGCGGCCGAAGCGCAGCGGCACTTGCGGATCGTAGCGCCACAGCACCTTGCCGTTGGTCGCGTCGTAGGCGGTGACGATGTTCCACGGCTGCACGTTGTAGAGCACGCCGCCAATTTCGAGCGGGGTCGCTTCCATGCCGCGCTCGGTGTCGATGTCGGCATACCAGGCGAGGCCGAGCTGCTTGACGTTCGACGCGTTGATCTGGGTCAACGGACTGTAGTGCTGCTCGTCGAGCGTGCGGCCGACCATCGGCCAGTCCGCCGACGGCGGCTGTCCGGCCGCGGTAAGCAGCAGGGCGGAGGCCAGCGCTATAGCGCGGGCAAGAACTTTGCGGATCATGCGCGGCTCAGGCGGCAGGCAGATCGTAAGCGCCGGCCCAGAAGCCGTGCACTTGGCCGACCACCTTGAACGGCATCTTCACCCGCGCCACCGGCCCGGCCGCGACGTCCTTGGTATCGACCAGGATCAAGTCGGAGCGGCCCGCTTCCTTCATGCTGCTGCCGATGCCGATCAGGTACCCGTCGCCCTCGGGCGCGTCCTTCCTCCGGGGGACGAAGGTCATCTCCGACAGCGAGTAGTCCGGCACGCGAACCATCTGCACGCTCTTCTCCTGGTGGTCGAAAATCGCCCAGCCGCCGTTCGGCCCGACGGCATTGAGGTAGCCCCAGCGGTAGGGCAGCGTGTGATGGCGGTCGTCCTGCCGCGAGAGCACGCCGGTGACCTGCGGATAGAGCGTCTCGACCTGGTAGCGGTCGTTGCTCTTGCTCGTCAGGTCGATGGTGAAGCGGCGCAGGCGGCCCTGCGCCTTCACCGGGTCGAACGGCTCATGCACGTTGGGGAAGAACGGAAACTGGTTCGTCTCGCCCCCGTCCATGTCGAGCGTGACCTTGTCGCCTTCGGACCAGGCGCCCATCACATGGGTGCAGAACAGGTTGGCGCCCCTGAACCAGCGGATATCCTTGCCGTCGCCGCTGCGGCGCAGCACGCCGATGTAAACCGGAAGCGTCGAATCGTAGGCGAAGTGCACGCCGCCAGCCTTCATCTGCGCCATGTTGGCCGCCATTTGCGTGACCATCAGCACCACGTGCCGCTGAGTGACGGCGAAATCGTGCATCATCGCCGCATAGGGCGCTTGCACCGTCACGCCCCAGTTGACGTTGCCGTTGCGGTCGGCGCTGAACACGTGGACGTCCTTGCTGGCGAGACCGGTCGCTTCGTAGCCGAAGCTGACGTATTCGCCGGTCAGCGGATCGATCTTGGGATGCGCGGTGTGGGTCTGGCTGCCGAGCTTGCCGCCGAAGGTGTAGTAATCGTCCTTCGTCTCGAGCGTCCACGGGTCCATGTAGACCGGCGGACTGTCCTCCTTGAACACCAGCAGCTTCTTGTGATGGACGAACAGCTGGGTGTTGGCCGTGCCGCGGCTCAGCCCCTTGACGCTGGGATCGTCGGTGAACGGGTTGCGGTACATCCCGAACAGGCTGCGGCGCGCCTCGTGCTGCGCCTTCCAGCGCTGCGTGCGGGCGTAGCGGGTGCGGTAATCGACATGCCCGTCCTTGATGCGGAACATCGAGACATGGCCTTCGCCGTCGAACGGGATGTCATGCGAATACTGCGGCGGTTTGGGATACTGCGGATCGGGGCCGACGCGGTAGAACACGCCGTCGAGGTCGGCCGGCAGCCGGCCTTCGACCTCGCAGTCGTAAAGGTCCATCTCGGCGCGGTTGTTGGTGCTCGGCGGCCCGCCGCCGAAAGTGCGCGGGTCGGCCGGAAAATCGACCTGTGGGCTGGAGCCGTCTTTCGCCGTCGCCGCAACGGGCAGCCCCGCCACGGCGACACCCGCGCCGAGCGTCGCCACACCGATGAATTCGCGCCGGCGGAGGCCTGCGCTGGATCGCGAATCTTTGCTTCTTTCGGTCATTGCCGCCCTCCCCGGTCCGTTGCGCTATCTTGGCGAATCGGACGGCAGTTGCAAGCGGCTGGGGCTCAGGCGCCCGCGAAAGCCACCGTCGAGAGCAGCGCGATCTCGGATTTGCGCGAATCGAGGCGGGTGTGCTGGACGACGATCGGCACATCGGCTTCGATCACCGACGAATAGGGCGTGTCCCGCGGCACCGGCTCGGGGTCTTCGAGGTCGTTGAAGCGTAGGTGCAGCGTCCGGCGGGCGGCGACGGTGACCTGGTACGGCCCGGCTGGCTCGCGGTCCTTGAAGAATACGGTGATCGCAACATGCGCGTCCTCGTCGCCAGCGTTGAGGATGCACGCGGCCTCGTGCGAGATCAGCTCACGTGTGTCGAACGAGCTTTCGCCGGGGATATATCCTTCGGCGATCGCCCAGCGCTTGCGACCGATCGGCTCCATGCCTTGCTCCTGCCGTTGCTCCCGTTTGGCAACGGCACGTTCCCCGGTCCGGTTCCGAGGGTTCTCGATCGGGAAGGTGGAGCGGGTAGCGGGAATCGAACCCGCATAGCCAGCTTGGAAGGCTGGTGCTTTACCACTAAGCTATACCCGCGTCCGTGGCAGAGGGCGCGCTTGCCACCAAGCGCGGCGCGGCGTCAAGCGCGCTCAGTACCCTTCGAAGGCAATCAGCGACCACGGCTCGACGCCAGCGTTGCGCAACTTTGCGCCGCCGCCGAGCTCGGGCAAGTCGATAACGAACAGAGCTCGGTCGACCCGCGCGCCCGCCTGACTTAGCAACTCGGCGCCAGCGAGCGCGGTGCCGCCCGTCGCCAGCAGGTCGTCGACCAGCAGCACGGGCTCGCCACGCTCGACGAGCGTCGGATCGAGTTCGAGCCGCGCCTGCCCGTATTCCAGCGCATAGTCGACGCCGATGGCAGGCACCGGCAGCTTGCCGGGCTTGCGCAGCGGCACGAAGCCGAGGCCGAGCCGGGCGGCAATCGCCGCGCCGAACAGGAAGCCGCGCGCCTCGATCCCGGCCACCGCGGATGCCTGAGCCGGCGCTGCGGCTTCGACCAGGTGATCGATCGTCGCCGAAAACCCCTCCGGGTGCGAAATCAGCGTGGTGATATCGCGGAAAAGGATGCCGGGCGCCGGAAAGTCCGGCACCGTCCGCACTAGCGCTTTGATGGCGTCCGGGCTCACCGGCGCCCCGGCAGCGAACGGCCTGCGGTCACGCCGCCTTGCGCTGCTCCGCTTCAACTTCCTCGACCTCGTGCTCCGCCGCCCAGACCTGCTTTTTGGCAAGATAGGCGAGCAATGTCGCGAAGATCAGGAAGAAGAGCACGACCCAGCCGGTCTGATGTCGCTTCGCCAGCGAAGGCTCGGCGGTCCAGACGAGGAACGCGGCGACGTCCTTGGCCATCTGGTCCACCGTCGGCTTGGTGCCGTCCTTGTACTGCACCTGGCCTTCGCTCGTCAGCGGCGGCGGCATCGCCAGGTTGAGGTTGGCGAAGTAGGGGTTGAAATACAGGCCCGGCGGGGTCTCGAAGTCGGGGAACTGTTTCTTGAGCGCCGCCGGAATCGGCTGGAACCCGGTGATCAGCGAATAGACATAGGCCGCGCCGCCGTCGCGCGCCTTGGTGATCAGCGACAGGTCCGGCGGCACCGCGTTATGATTCGCGGCGCGCGCGGCGATGTCGTTCGGGAACGGCTTGGGGAAGTAATCGGTCGGCGTGCCCGGGCGCATGATCGTCTCGCCGGTGTCCTTGTCGATGCCCGGCACCATAAACCCCGCAGCGATGGCCTTCACCTCGGCCGGGCTGTAGCCGATCTCGGTCAGGTCGCGGAAAGCCACGTGACGCAGCGAATGGCAGGCCGAGCATACTTCCTTGTACACCTGGAAGCCGCGCTGCATCTGCCGATAGTCCTGCGGGCCCCAGTGGCCGAACCAGCCGTCGCTCGACAGGTGCAGCTCGCGCGGCGGAAGATGGAACACGCTGGAGGCCAGCTTCGCCGGCGGCGAGTAGATCTGGTTGTACAGCCCGGTGCCGAACGCCCACAGCACCATGACCGCGAAGAACAGTCCGACGAAGAAGCCGATGATACGGACCATGATACCTGTCTTTCCCCTAAATCCGTCCGCTCACGTCGCCGGAGTGGTGTTTTCGCCGAGCACGGCCTTCTTGTCGGATCCCAGCACCGCCTCGGTGATGGAAAACGGCAGCGGCTCGGGCCGCTCGAACGCCGAGACCAGCGGCAGAATCACGAGGAAGTGCAGGAAGTAGTACGCCGTGGCGATCTGGGCGGTCATGACGTAAGGTTCGACCGCCGGTTTGCCGCCGCAATAGCCGAGCACCAGCAGGTCGATCACCAGCAGCCAGAAATACTTGCGGAACATCGGGCGGTAATGCCCCGAGCGGATCGGCGAACGATCGAGCCACGGCAGGAAGAACCACAGCAGGATCGAACTGAACATCGCCGTCACACCGAGCAGCTTAGCGTCGATGATGGTAATGTTGGTGAACGGCACGTGGAGCGCGACGGTGAACGAGCGCAGGATCGCGTAATAGGGCCAGAAGTACCATTCGGGGGTGATCTCGGCCGGGGTCGAAGTGAAATTGGCCGGGATATAGTTGTCCGCGTGACCCAGTGCGTTGGGCATGAAGAACACGAACAGGCAGTAGACGATCAGGAACACGCCGAGCCCGAAGCCGTCCTTGGCGGTGTAGTACGGGTGGAACGGCACGGTGTCGCTTTCGTCCTTTACCTCGACTCCGGTCGGATTCGACGAGCCGGGAATGTGCAGCGCCCAGATGTGCAGGATGACGAACCCGGCGATCACGAACGGCAGCAGGAAGTGCAGCGAGAAGAAGCGGTTGAGTGCCGCGTTGTCGGGTACATAGCCGCCGAGCAGCCAGATCTGCAGCGGCTCGCCGACGAATGGGATGGCGCTGAACAGCCCGGTGATGACCTTGGCGCCCCAGAAGCTCATCTGCCCCCACGGCAGCACGTAGCCCATGAAGGCGGTCGCCATGGTCAGCAGAAAGATCACCACGCCGAGCAGCCAGACCATCTCGCGCGGGGCCTTGTACGAGCCGTAGAAGAAGCCGCGGAAGATGTGGATGTAGAGCACCACGAAGAACGCCGACGCGCCGTTGGCGTGGGCATAACGCAGCAGCCACCCCCAGTTGACGTCGCGCATGATGTGTTCGGTCGAATCGAACGCGACGGTGGCGTTGGGCGCATAGTGCATCGCCAGGATGACCCCGGTGATGATCTGCATTCCGAGGCAGAAGCCGGCGAGCACGCCGAAATTCCACCAGTAATTGAGGTTGCGCGGCACCGGATAGCCGGCGCCGATGGCGTTATAGACGAGCCGCGGCAGCGGCAGCTTCTCGTCCATCCAGCGCATGAACGGCGCCTTGGGTTCGTAATGCCGGGCCCAGGGGAAACTCATGGTCTTTCTATCTCCCTCAGCCGACCAGGATCTTTGTGGGGCTCTCGAACTTATAGTCCGGGACCACTAGGTTCTTTGGGGCTGGTCCTTTGCGGATCCGCCCCGCGGCATCGTATTGCGAACCGTGGCACGGGCAGAAGTACCCGTCGAACTGGCCCTTGGGATCGCCCTCGTCGATGCCGAGCGGAATGCAGCCGAGATGGGTGCAGACGCCGATCATGACCAGCCACGGAAGATGGCCCTGGCTGACGCGCTCGTCGAGCGTTTGCGGATCGCGGAGCTCCGACATCGGCACCGCGTTGACTTCGGCGATTTCCTTGGGCGTCATGTTGTGCACGAACAGCGGCTGTTTGCGGTACACCGCCTTGATCCCCTGGCCAGGCTTGATGCCGGTGAGGTCGACCTCGGTGGTGCTTTCGGCGAGCACGTCCTTCGACGGCGCCATCTGGCTGATCAGCGGCACCAGGGTGGCGATCCCGCCGACACCGGCGGCGCTGACGGCGGCGATGTTGATGAAGTCTCTGCGGCGAACGCCGTCTCCTGTGCCCAGCGTCTCGGAATCCGCGGTGCCAGTTATACTCGCCATGATCCTGCCTTGCCTGCAGCCCCGCAAGAACCAGCGGGGCCGGAAATCCGATGCGCCGCGCGATCCACGATCCCAGCGGGCCGGCGACTTGGCGCGGCTGATAGACGACGCTGCCGATGATGCCAACAGGCATTTTGGCCGCTTTGTGACGATCCGCTCAATTGGCCTAAAGCGGCAGACCGATGAGGGAAATCTGTCGGCCGTAGTTGGCTTCACCGCGGTGGGTCGCCCGCCTGTAGGAGTAGAACCGCGCGGTATCGGGATAAGTGTCGAGGCCCAGCCGCTCGACCTTTTCCACACCGGCCCGCGCCAGCCGCGCGGCAGCGTAACCTTCGAGGTCGAACTGCCAACGACCGGACCGCCCGCGGGCGAAGAACGGCTCGTCGGCCTCGGAAAAGCGGGCGCGGAAGGCGTCGTCCACCTCGTAGCTCGGCTGGGCGATCGCCGGGCCGACCGCGGCGACGATCCGCTCGCGCAGCGCGCCGAGCCCGACCATTTCGCCGACCACGGCCTCGATCACACCGCCGTGCGCTCCGCGCCAGCCGGCATGCGCCGCGCCGACCACGCCGGCCGCTGCATCGGCGAGCAGCACCGGCGCGCAGTCGGCGGTGACGATGCCGAGCAGCACACCCGGCCGATCGGTCGCCATGGCATCGGCGCGCGGGCGCTCGGCTTGGGGCCACGGACGCACTACGGTCACCGCATCGGCAGAGTGGACCTGGTACACGGTCGTCAGCGCCGCGCCAGGCAGCACCGCGGCGACGGCGCGGCGGCGGTTCTCCGCCACCGCCTCGGCGTCGTCGCCCGCGCCGTGGCCGACGTTCAAGCCTGCGACCACGCCCTCCGACACGCCGCCGCGCCGGCCGAGGAACCCGTGCGGCATCGCGCCCAGCGCCTTCGAGCGGATGACCTCGACGCCGTCATCCGGGCGAAGACCGGGATCAGCCAAGACTGCGGGTCACTTGCTCATACGTGTCACGCGACAGCTTGGGCGCGGCGGCGATCCGTTCGAGCTCGCCGCGCATCAGCGCCGCCCGCCCGGGCTCGATCCGCCGCCAGCGGCCGAGCGGCGGCACGAAGCGGGCCGCGGTCTGCGGGTTGAGCGGATCGAGCGCGAGGATCAGGTCGGCGATCATCCGGTAGCCCTCACCGCCCGCCGAATGGAAGCCTTGGGCCGTGCCGGTGAACGGCATGTACAGCGAGCGCACGCGATTGGGATTTTTGAGGGTGAAGTCAGGATGAACGGCCAGTGCCTTGACCTGTTCGAGCACATCCGGATGCAGCGAACTCGATTGCAGCGCGAACCACTTGTCGATCACCAGCGCGTTGCCTTTGAAGCGCTGGTAGAAGTCGGCCAGCTTCGCCTCGCGCTCCGGCGCCTGCAGGCCAGCGAGCACCATCAGAGCGCCCTGGCGGTCGGTCATGGTGTCGGCCGCATCGTACTGCGCGGCGGCCAAGCGGGCGGCGCGCTCGGGGTCGCCGGCGGCGAGATAGACCAGCGCCTGGCTCTTCACCTTGCGCGCGCCCTTGGCCTCTGCCGAGGCGCCGCCGGACACGGCCTTCGCCCGCTCGTGCAGGGCGACGAATTGCCCTTCGAGCGTCTCCCCGAGCCAGGCCTTGAGCCCCTCACGCTCGGCGTGGATCGCCGCCGGATCGGCGACCAGCATCTGCTCGGCGAGATAGCTCTCGCCCGGCAGGATCAGCAGCTCGCCGCGCATCAGGTCGTCGAGTCCGGCGTCGCCGAGAACGGCGGAAAAGGCGCTGCCGATGGCCTTGCGACCGGCGTCGCGGGCGCCCTCGTCGAGCGAACCGCCGAGCAGTCCGCACAGATGCCGGACCACCAGGTCCTGCATCGCCTCGTAGCGGGCGAACGGATCGTCGTCGTGCTCGGCGAGAAACACCAGGTCCTCGTTTGCCACTTCGCGCTCGATCGCCACCGGGGCGGAGAAGTCGCGATTGATCGACAGCACCGGCGGTTCGGCGAACCCAGAAAAGCTGAAGCTTTGTTGAGCTTCATTCAAGGTAACCAGTTGTTCACCATGGTGTTTGCCGGTTTTCCGGTCGAACAGCGCGAGCTTGAGCGGAATCGGCATCGGCTTCTTGTCGGGCTGGCCGGGAGTCGGCGGCACGCTCTGCGCCAGATGCAAGGTTGCGGTGTCGCCGGCATGATCGAGCTTTACGGAGACTTTCGGCGTGCCCGCCTGCGCATACCACAGGCGGAACTGCTTCAAGTCGAGCCCCGCGCCCTGCTCGATCGAGCGGACGAAGTCCTCGCACGTCGCCGCCTCGCCGTCGTGGCTGGCGAAATAGAGGTCGGTGCCCTGTCGGAAACGCTCGGGTCCGGCCATCGTGCGCATCATGCGGATGACCTCGGCGCCCTTGTTGTACACGGTCGCGGTGTAGAAGTTCGAGATTTCCCGATAGCTGTCGGGGCGGATCGGGTGCGCCAGCGGGCCCGAATCCTCGGGGAATTGCACCGAACGCAGGATGCGCACGTCCTCGATCCGCTTGACCGGCTCGCTGCCCATGTCGGCGCTGAACAGCTGGTCGCGCAGCACGGTGAAGCCCTCCTTGAGGCTCAGCTGGAACCAGTCGCGGCAGGTCACCCGGTCGCCCGACCAGTTGTGGAAATACTCGTGGCCGATAACGCCTTCGATGCCCTCGTAATCGCCGTCGGTCGCGGTTTCGACGTCGGCGAGGACATACTTGGTGTTGAAGATGTTGAGGCTCTTGTTCTCCATCGCCCCCATGTTGAAATCGCTCACCGCGACGATGTTGAACACGTCGAGGTCGTACTCGCGGCCGAAGGTCTGCTCGTCCCATTTCATCGCGTGCTTGAGCGATTGCATCGCGTGTTCGGTGCGGTCGAGGTCGCCCTCACGGACCCAGATCGCCAGATCGACCTGGCGCCCGCTCAGCGTCGTGAAGCTATCCCGCCGCGCGACGAGGTCGCTGGCGACAAGCGCGAACAGATAAGACGGCTTGGGCCACGGATCGTGCCATTCGGCCCAGTGCTTGCCCTCGCCTTCGCCGCTATCGACAAGGTTGCCGTTCGACAGCAGCACCGGGAACTCGGCCTTCGGCGCCTCCATGCGCACGGTGTAGGTAGAGAGCACGTCCGGCCGGTCGGGGAAGAAGGTGATCCGGCGGAATCCTTCGGCCTCGCACTGGGTGCACAGCATGTCGTTCGAGGCGTAGAGGCCCATCAGCTGGCTGTTGGCCGCCGGATCGACCTCGTTGGTGACCTCGATCAGGTGATTGTCGTCTTGCAGCGGGATCATCAGATCGTCGCCGTCCATCGACCAGGAATTGATCGCCTCGCCGTCGACCAGCACCTCGAGCGGGGTCAAGCCGTCGCCGTTGAGGCGGATCATTGGACTGCGCTCCGCCTTGGCGTTGCGGTGGACGGTGAGGGTGGATTTGATCCGCGTATTTTCGAGACCAAGGCGAAAGTCGAGGCGGACTTCGGGCACCAGCCAGGGGAACGGCCGATAGTCCTCGCGCCGTATCAGCGGCGGCTCCTTCGGCTCGGGCGCGGCGTCGGCCATGTCCGGGTTGTCGTGCGGGTCGGCGGGGTTGCGGACAACATCCATAAGGCGTTCGAGTCTTCCTGCTGAGGGTTATCGGGGTAGAACGCGATTGTGGCACGCTTGTTCATATTCGGACTTGGCTATTCTGCGAAGCGGATCAAGCGTTCGTTGGAGCGGGTGGGCTGGACGGTCGAAGGGACCGGGCGCGATGGCGGCGTCGCATTCGAAGGCGATGACGCCATGCGTGCGGCACTCCGCCGGGCGACTCACGTGCTTTCGTCCGTCCCTCCCGCTGGAGACGAAGACCCGGTGCTGACCCGCTATGGCGATGCGCTCGGGCATGCCTGGCTCGGCTATCTCTCGTCCACCGGCGTTTACGGCGACACCGGCGGTGCGTGGGTGGACGAGAGCGCGCCGATCGGCGCCGGGCGGCGCACCGCGCGCGCGACGTGCGACCGGCAATGGCTCGCCCGCGGTGCGCGGGTGTTCCGGCTGCCGGGGATTTACGGTCCGGACCGCAGCGCGTTCGAGCGCATCCGCGAAGGCAAAGCACATCGGATCGCCAATCCGGGCCAGGTGTTCAGCCGCATCCACGTCGACGATCTCGCCGCTGGGGTGATTGCCGCGCTCAACGCGCCGCCGGGCGCGTACAACCTCGCCGACGATTGCCCAGCCAGCCAAAACGCAGTGATCGAGGAAGCCTGCCGCCTGCTCGGCACCGCAGCGCCGCCGATGCAGAGGCTCGACGAAGCGGGCCTCTCGCCGCAGGCGCAGGCATTCTATGCCGAGAACCGCCGCGTCGCCAACGGCAAGGCGAAGCGGGTGCTCGGCTGGGAGCCGCGTTTTGCCGACTACCGCGCCGGGCTGCGCGATATTTTCAGACGTCCCGCGCCCTGAGCGCAACGATCATGCCGATCAGCGCCAGCACCGAACCGGCGATCGCCAGGCCGGTCCAGCGATAGCCCTCGAACACCGTCGAGAAGGCCATCGCCACCACCGGCACGACCACGCCGTTGTAGGCCGCCCGGCCCGGGCCGAGGTCGCGGATCAGCCCGAAGTAGAGCGGGAACGTGATCACCGAGCCGATCACGCCGAGGTAGGCGACTCGCCACCAGTAGGACAGCGCGTGCGGGAACAGCGGCGGCCCAGCGAAACTCCAGGCAAACACCGCATCGGCGAGCGTCCCCCACAGCATCGCCCAGGCGAGCAGCAGCAGCAGCGGCGGCTTGCGGGCTACATAGCTGGCCTGCATTACGTTCGCAGCGGAGGCCGAGAGGATGCCCAGCCCGGCGAAGAGGACACCGAGCCAGACCTGGCCGGTCGGCGCGGCGACCCGGCTCTCGTTGAGCAGCAGCAGGGCGATGCCGGCCAATCCGATCGCCGACCCGAACAGGAACCGCGGCCTGAGCGGCACGCCGAGGAAGACCAGCCCGAGCACCGCATTGGGCACCATCAGCAGCCCATAGAGCACCGCGACGATGCCCGAGGTCAGGTGCAGTTCGGCGCGATAGACCAGGTTGAAGTTGACGAAGAACTGCGCCAGCCCGATCGCCACCGCCGTCAGGTGCGCGCCCAGCGTCATGGTGAAGCCGCGGCGGTCCTTGGTCAGCGCCGCGAGAGCGAACATCCCCGCGCAGGCGATGGCGAAACGATAGGTGACCGACCAGCTCGGCGGGGCGGCGGCGAGCTGGTCCTTGATGATCAGCCAGGTCGAGCCCCAGATCAGCGCCACCAGCGCGAACGGAATGGCGATTTCCGGCCTCAGCAGGGCATGGGGTCTGTCGTAACCGATCACAGCGCGGCGATCGCCCTCCCAACGGCCTCGGCATCTTCTGCACGGGTATCCCAGGCTGCGACGAAGCGGGCCGCGTCGGGTCCCCAGTCGTAAAAGCCGAAGCCCTGGCCACGCAACGCCTCGCGCTCGGCGGCGGTGCAGGCGAGGAACACCTCGTTGGCCTCGACCGGATGCAGCAGGCGCTCGCCCGCGCCGGCGGCGATCGCCTGCGCGGCGGCATTGGCGGCGCGGGCGTTGTCCAGCCACAGCCCGTTCTCGATCAGGGCCAGCACTTGCGCGGCGAGGAAGCGGCCTTTCGATTGCAGGTGCCCGGCGCGCTTGCGACGATAGCGGGCGAGGTCGGCCAGCGCCGGGTCGAAGAACACGATCGCCTCGGCGCCGAGCCCGCCGTTCTTGACGCATCCGAAGCTGAGCGCATCGGCCGGCCCGGCCACTTCGGCGGGCGGACGACCGAGGAAGGCAACCGCGTTCGCAAAGCGTGCGCCGTCCACGTGCAGGCCGAGGCCGCGCGCCTTCGCCAGCGCGCCGATCTCCGCCAGCTCGGCCGGGCGATAGACGCAGCCGTATTCGCTCGCCTGCGTCAGCGAGAGCGCATGCGGTTGGACCTGATGGACGTCGTCGCGGATCGAATCGAGCACCGGCGCAATGGTAGCAGGCGAGAGCTTGGCGTGCTCGCCGCCGGC
Source organism: uncultured Alphaproteobacteria bacterium (assembly GCA_963811255.1). Taxonomy (GTDB): domain Bacteria; phylum Pseudomonadota; class Alphaproteobacteria; order Sphingomonadales; family Sphingomonadaceae; genus Croceibacterium_B. Next base: position 635,797 of record CAWEQI010000001.1, read on the forward strand.
GAGGACCAGCTTGGCGCCGTGCAGGTAGAACCCCGGCGCACCGCCTTCGTCGTTTTCGATGTGCGCCTCGTAATGGCAGACCACGCCGCCGTGCGGCTGGACCATCGTCGCCAGCGCCAGGCAATTGGCGGCGGTGCCGGTGGCGACCCACAGCGCGGCGACCTCGCGCTCGAACAGACTGGAGAACGCTTCATCCATCCGCTGCGACAGCGCGTCACCGTCATACGGCGAATCGGCCGCGTCGGCCGCCTGCATCGCCGCCCACACCCGGGGATGGACGCCGGCCGCGTTGTCGGACAGGAACTGCATGGGGAACGCCATGGCCAAGCCGTCCGTTCGACGCAAGCAGGAGAGCTTGGACAATGTCCGAAACGATCGAGATCATGCGCCACGACGAAACCAGCCACGGCAGCTATTCCGCGCATGTGCCGGGGACGGACCGCAAGGCGTTCCTCACCTGGAAGGCGCGCGGAGAGGCGCGCATCGCCGACCATACGTTCGTGCCGCCCGAGGGGCGCGGCCGGGGCATCGCCGCGAAGCTGCTCGACGCGCTGATCGAGGATGCCCGGCGAGAGGGCTTCACCATCGAGCCGCAATGCAGCTACGTCGAAGCCGCGTTTCGCCGCCATCCGGAATGGGCTGACGTGCGGGCAGATACGCCGAGCTGACGTGGCTGTGCGGCGCCCAGCCACCTCAAGTAGCGAAGCGATAGACGGAAAAACCGGCCTCAAGCAGCGGAGCGATAGGCCACAAGAAATGGTGCGCGACGAAGTCCGGATGAGACCCGTCTCAAGCCCAAATTCCCTGCCTAGCAGGGAATTTGCAGGGAATTTCCGCGATTTGGGCGGTCGGCATGTCGACCTGACCCGGCTCAAGTCATTAGAATTCCATCACTTTGAGAGACGAATTCCCTGGCGAGCGAGCAGGGAATTTATATCACGCCAGCAGGGAACTTCCACGCCGGTTCAGGGAACGCAGCCGGCCGGATATTCAGCTGGCGGAACCGCCGCCGGAAGACCTGAAAATCCGGCGGTGAGGCGACTTATGACTGGATGTTGACGAACGTCGCCGTCTTGCTTTCGCCGGCGCCAGGCACGACCCCGAGGACGACAGCAGTGCCTTTCGTCAGTTGCCTGGGGGATGCGAGGGTCATCACCTGCACCGGCGTCTTCGGCGAAACCACTATGTGACGATTCCCGCCTTGGTAAGTGACGTCCATCTCCACGCCCCCGGCGCCCCCGGAGACGGATCCCACCGCGCCGTTGGTCATCCGCGAGCCGCCTGTAGCCGGGCTGGCGGACGATACCGTTCCGTTGGTCATGCGCGAGGCGGTGCCGCTCCCCGCCGCCGCTGGCATCGGGCGATCGCCTTCGCCCATCTTGACGCCCGGCGGGAAGATGTGGACCTCGGTGGAGCTTCCCGTTCCGTCGCCGGAAGGAACATTGGTCGTGCCGATGAAACTGCCCGGCTTGATGTCGGCGACCGTCCCCTTGTGAGCGGCCATGATCACCGTTTGCGGCGTCAGGTCGACCGTCTCGGTCTTGCCCTGGCTCGTAATCGTCAGCTGCGTTGTGGTCGCCGACTTGATCTGTCCGGCCACGATCTGGGGTTGCACACCAGCTGTTGCCTGGGTGCTCGGGCTGGGGGAGTTCGTCGGAGCCGTGGCCGACTCGCTCTTGCTCTGGCTACACGCTGCCAGCGCTGCCACCAGGCCCACGCTCACGACAATCGAATGCACGCACCTCATCAGCCTTCCCCCCTTTACCAACCGAGCGATCGCTAGAACACGTTGCCTGGCGGCCGTCGAGCAGAAACGTCGAAGCCCCGCTGGTCTGACCGGCTGCGGCGGACGTAACGGCCGAGCAGTTCCCTCGTGCAGGCGCCAAACCGAGATCCGGCGGCCGCCCCTGCCGAGGCCCCACTTGACAGAAGCGCCCCGAAAGATTTAAGTGTAATTTATCATCCGATGGATACGATATGCCTCAGCGCTTGCCCGATCTCGATCTTAGCCTGGGCCAGGTTCTCTGGGCAATCAGCTACGGACGTGAGCCCAATCGGGCACTCAGGGACCAGGTTCGCTACTTGCGGATGCTTGGTATACCGCCCGCTTCGGCTGCGCAGGCCAGCGGTCCGGGCAATCGTATCCGCTACGACTTTCATGATCTCGTCGAACTCGGCCTTGCCGTAACGGCGCTCGATCTTGGATTTCGGCCAAAGGACATCGCCGCGGTGCTCGTCGAGCGGCGGGAAGACATGCGTGAGCACTATGCGCAGGCGTGGCTGGACCTCCCCGAACAGGCGCTCACTCAGAGCTGGGTCAAGAGCCGTGGCGAAGAGAAAGTCATGCTCGACAATGACCCCGGGCTCCGCCTGCACGATCGCCGCAGCGACAGGTGGGGCCAGATGGATTGGGTCAGCGTGGAAGAAGCAAGCGAGGATCTGCCCGTTTTCGAGCCCGTCGAGCGCTATAAGGGCGAGCCGCCCCGCCGCTTGCTGCCGCTCAAGCGATTGATGCTCCAGTGGGTGGCTTGGGCGCTTGAAGCGCCCGACATCAAGCCAGGCCGCAGGTAAGGGAAAGGAGGCAGGCCGGCGGGCAAGCCGGGAGAGTGTTCTAATAGGTGATGTTTTACATTCAAAAGGACGGTTACCATGCGTTACGAACAACACTTCTCCAATCTCAGGCTGCAGATCGATTATGTGCTCACGGGGAGCCTGAAATCGGCTGACCACAACCCGCGGGTCCACAACACGCGCCAGATCAACGCGCTTGCCAAATCGATCGAGGCGTTCGGTTTCGTGGCGCCGGTGATTGCGGATGAGAACAACATCCTGATTGCCGGCGACGCGCGGGTCGAGGCCGCAAGGAAGATCGGCCTCGCCGAAGTCCCGGTGGTCCGCGTCGAGCACCTCGACGAGAACCAAAAGCGGGCGCTGATGATCGCCGACAACCGGCTGACCGACCTGTCGACATGGGACGAGAGGCTGCTGGCCGAAAACCTCCAGCTTCTCGCCGAGGTCGACCTCGACTTCGATATCGAGGCGACCGGCTTCACCATGGGTGAGATCGACCTGCGCTTCGAAGGTCTCGCTGACGATGGCGATGAAGATCCCGATGATGCCGACATCGAGCCCGTTCAGGGCCCTGTCGTGAACGAAATCGGCGACCTGTGGCAGCTCGGCCGGCATCGGCTGCTGTGCGGCGACGCTCTCGATGCCGGAAACTGGCTGCGGCTGATGGACGGAAAGAAGGCCGCCATGACGTGCAGCGACTTCCCGTACAACCAAAGGGTGAACGGTCACGTGTCCGGTCTCGGCAAGATCCGCCATGCCGAGTTCCCAATGGCGTCGGGGGAGATGAGCAGGGCGGAATTCACTGCCTTTCTCGGGACCGCCTTCCGACATCTCGCGAACCACAGCAAGCCCGGATCGCTGCATTACATCTTTATCGATTGGCCCCACCTCGGTGAGATGCAGACCGCCGGTGATGCGGTGTTTTCAGAGCTCAAGAATGTGTGCGTGTGGTCAAAGGACCGAGCCGGGATGGGCTCGCTGTACAGATCCCAGCACGAAATGATCTTCGTCTGGAAGGCGGGGCAGGGTCGGCACCGGAATAACGTCGAGCTGGGCCGCAATGGCCGCAACCGCAGCAACGTCTGGCAATACCCCGCCATCGGCACCTTCCGTCACTCTGACGAGGGCGATCTGCTGCAACTCCACGCGACTCCAAAGCCCGCCCGGATGATAGCCGACGCGATCCTCGATGTCACCGCGCGGGGAGACATCGTCCTCGATCCGTTCATCGGCTCGGGCACCACAATTATTGCCGCCGAGCGCATCGGGCGTCGCGCTTACGGCATGGAACTCGACCCGGTGCATGTCGACACCGCCATTCGCCGATTCGAGCGGCACAGCGGCGAAGCCGCCGTGCATGTCGCCACCGGTCGTACGTTCGCCGAAATGTCGGCGGAGCGTGCAGCCAACATGGACTGCAAAGGGAGTGAAAACCATGAGTAAGCGGGATTATGACGTCGGGCATGGCAAGCCGCCCTTCCACACGCGCTGGCAGAAGGGGAAATCTGGCAATCCGTCAGGCGGTCGCAAGAAGAAGAAGCCGACGCTGCAGGATGAGCTCAAACGCATCTCCGCCGAAAAGATTACTGTCGTTGAAGACGGCAAACGGTGGGAGGTTTCGAAGGGGCAAGCGTTCATGCGCCGCGTCTTCGCCGACGCTCTTCGCGGTGACAAGAAGGCTGGCGCGATGCTCCTCAGCCTGATGAAGGCAGTGGATGCCGGGGAATTCGGGACGACGGTGGTAGTGAATATATCCGAGCGCGACGCGGATCTGTAGCAGGAGTACGCCTTCAGCCCGGGACCACCACGACCCTGATCGGCGGCTTTGCAGCCGCGATCACCCGGTGGAGCTCTGGCCTCTGATCGGTGTCATTTCCAGTAGGGGGTGCAATCCGCGAAAACCATACCGTGGCGGATTCGGTAAACTCAGGCACCCCCGGCTACTCCCGCCTCGAGCTTGTCCCAGCGGTCGCGGTAGGCCGCCAGCCGGTCGGTCCTCGGGGAGACCGGAAACGTGGGCGAACGCTTTGAGCCGTCGCGCTTCGGTGTGCCGTACCAGGTCGCAGCCTCGGCTTGAGCGAACTCCTCAGCCTCTTCCGTCGTGAACACATAGAACTCCGGGTCCCGGTGCCCGCCAGTGACGGAGACCACCACGTCGGTCTCGATCACCGCCGACCTCGCATTGAAGAAGCTGCCACCACCTTCGAGATACCGGTTGGCATAGCCGAGAAACGCCCGGTGCTTCTGCGTGCCGTTTGTCTTCACCTGGATGACGGCGCGGCAGCGGCCCCTGATCGCGATGAGATCGCCGTTGGCGGCTTTCGCGGCCCCGTCGAGCCGCTCGACGTGCCAGCCCTGCACGGTAAGCTCCAGCTCGACCAACAGCTCGCCGATCTTTCCCGAGAAGAGCCTTGCCACCCGCTGATCGCCGATAGGCATTGGAAAACCACCACCACCTGTGCTGCTCAGGGCTTGCATCAGGCTTCCCGGCGCCCCGAAGTCAAGACGAATGTCACTCATCGTCTGTAGACCGATCGGCTTCATCGCAGTGTCTCTCCGGCGATGGAAGACGTGCGCCAGCGGTTGGCCCGGAATCTGCGCAGGCTGCGCCGTGAGCGCGCGCTTTCGCAGGAGGCTTGCGCTGATCTCGCCGGCATTCATCGAACCTATCTGAGCGACATCGAGCGGGGTGCCCGTAATCCCACGATCACCGTGGTCGACAGCATCGCGCGGTGCCTGGGCATTACGATCGGCGAGCTTCTCGACTGACCCCGGGCCGACCGGCGGCAGCCCGCCTGAACGAACGCTTGGTCGCCTCTTCACATGGACCGAGCCCCGCGCGGCGCCTGGTGCGGCGCCTGCCGGCAGCTACAGTGAGCGGATCGCCTGAAGGTGCGCATGCGCGAGCTCCAGCCGGGCTCGATTTCACGAACTTTGAGCCCGACCTGAAGATCGGCATGGCCAGTCAGCCGCAACACCACGAGCATCAGCGGCGATGAGCGAGCTCGAGTGCGCGGGCTTCCTGATTCGAAGGTCCGCTCCGCGCCCATGTCGGTCCTTGGTCGGCATCGATCGGTCGCCCGAAAGCGGACAAAGCCAGATGGGGGCGACGCAGTACTTGGGAATGTTCCGGAAGCCGGCTCCGTCACATTACGCATGGGCGAGACCGCCCCAAGCCTTGTAGCCCTTGCCTTGTCAGTCAGGAGTGATGGCGTCGTCTTGGACCGGTCTCTTCGGAAGCGGTCCTGGTCCGCGGCCCCGCGATGATCGGTTGACCGAGCTTCCGGCGTCCCCAAGACAATTGTGCCTCATGGGCACAACGGATCGGGGGACGTCGCAGGTGACGTTTGTGAAACGGCCGCGGATCGTCTCAGCTTCTCGCGAGCCGAGCTGCCTCCAGGCGCCGGCGCTCTTCTGCAAGCAACTCCGTCAGGACCTTGCACTCGCCGTCGCTGCGCAAGTCCTTGAGCTTTCGCTCGAACCGCTCGATGTTCCCCAGGAAAATGAAATCGTCGTGCGCCATGAGCAGCGCTCCCGCCGTGGATCCATCCACGCCGCCCGCGGATGCCATCCAGAGGACGGTTTTAACCCATTCTAGTTCCCATAACGAATCATTCCGGCTGCTCCGTAAGTTTCGCAATAGCGACGGGAATGGGCGTTGCCGCACAAGGGCTTCTACACTGCGCGAAAGGTTCGCATGAAGATCCCACACAAGACGCTGGTTCTGGTCGCCGACGGCGAGAAACTGCTGCTGTTCAGGAACGAGGGCGACGAGACATATCCGGTCCTCGAGACGGTGCTGCACGAGCAGCAATCGCACGCCGCAACGGGCGAGCAGGGCAGCGACCGGCCAGGACGGAGCTTCTCGAGCATAGGGGCTCGACGCAGCAGCTATAACGAGACCGACTGGCACCAGCAGGACGAGGATCGCTTCGCGATCCACGCCGCCGGGTTGCTCGAGCGCGCCGCGTCGGCCAGCGACGCCGGCATCGTCGTCCTGGCGCCGCCGCGCACGCTGGGCACGCTGCGCAAGCACTGGGGCCGCCACACGCGAACGGGCCTGTTGGCCGAGATTGCCAAGGACCTCGTCCACCACATGACCGACGACGTGATCGCGGCCATCGCTGCCGAGCCGGAGCCGGTTGCGGTTCGCTAAGGAGACATGCCATGAGCACCACCGGACTCGACGTGTTCGACCACACGATCCACACCACCAACGTCTGGCTGGGCGAGATCGAGGCCTATGTCGGCCCCGACCGCAAGCTTGCCTGGAAGGTCCTGACCACTGTTCTGCAGGCGCTGAGGGACCAGTTGCAGCCGGACCTTGCTGCCCACCTCGGCGCGCAGCTGCCTTTGCTCTTGCGAGGCGGCTATTACGACCATTATGAGCCGTCGAAGCAGCCGCGCGACTTCGCCGGTGAGGAAGAGTTCCTTGCGGCGGTTGCCAAGCGGCTCGAGGACAGCCGCGGCGTCGCCCCCAAGATCGCCACGGCGGTGGACTTCGCGGTGCTGGAAAAGCACGTCTCGGCGGGCGAAATCGCCAAGGTTCAGGGCGCCTTGCGCAAAGGCATCCGCGCGCTGTGGTCGAGCGAACCGGTCGCCTGAGCGGCTTCCGTAAGTTTCCCGATTTCGCCTTCTCGTCCGCTAAGCTCCAAGCGGCTTGCAGTTCGAACTCCGAATCTGGCCGCCGAACTTGCCAAGGAGACCCCCAGTGACCGAGCAGACCACACTTCCCGCCAAGACCCGCACCGAAGCCACCGTGCCGACGGTGCCGGCCGTCTTCACCCGCCTGCGCGACGAGGTCGACCGGCTGTTCGACGATTTCAGTTTCGCGCGGCCGTCGCGCAGCATCTTCGCCTTCGCGGGTCTTCCCGATGTCGTGCCGGCGATGGAGCTGACCGACAAGAAGGACCGCTATGAGCTTTCGCTTGAGATCCCGGGCATGGAAGAGAAGGACATCGACATCGAAACCGCCGACGGCGTGATGACGATCTCGGGCGAAAAGCGTCAGGAATCCGAGGAGAAGACCGACGGCTACCTGGTGAGCGAGCGCAGCTACGGCTCGTTCAAGCGCCAGCTGACGCTGCCGGCCGATGTCGACCCCGACGCGATTAAGGCGAAATACGCCAGTGGCGTGCTCAAGCTGACGCTGAAGAAGGACAAGACGGCGCAGAGCCGCGTCAAGAAGATCGCCATCGGCTGATCTTGGCGAACCCTTGCCGGCGGCGTTCCCCCGTCCCTCGCCGCCGGCAAGGACCCTGATCGTGAGATTGACCATGGCTACCGTGCCGCCCGAGAAGCCCAACCGCATCATGCCGCAGTCGCCACCCGGCGTGCGTCCGCCGGAGCCGGAAAAGTTCGTTCCCTGCCCGCCGGAGGTCGAGCCGTGTCCGCCCGATATCGACGAGCCGGATCGCGGAATGCCGGAAACGCCCATCTAGTCTGATTGTCGCGCTTTCCTGGCGCCATCTTCGCCGCGCGAGGCAAGCCACAACAGGATTAACGGATGGGCCTGGTCGCCGGGCCCTGTTCAGATGGAAAAATCGCCCGGGAAACGTCAGTCAATTCATCTGATGGCAGGTTCATTGCGGGGCACTTCGGGTGCGACGCCGGTAGGATGGCCCAATTACGTGATGCTGCTCCCGCCGGCGGCGTCGGGCGAGTAGCCGGAAGTCAACGTTGCTCAACATTGTCGGGGCCCTGAATCGGCCGACTTTGGGCACGCTCCGTGTCGAACTTGAAACACCCACTTCCGGCGAAAGACCTTATCTCTTCGGCCTTGCAGGGGCCAATGATCTTGGCAGCTAATTCATCGGGACAATTACCAAGCGCCTTAACATGGAGGAGGCTAAGCTTCGCACCTTGGTAGCATAAGCCAATTCTTGTATCGTTCTTCATCGTCGCAGCGTGCGTTGCTGAGGCAGACGCGTCTCCATCGCGTTTACGAAGGAGTGTCGGTTGGCCCAGTTGCAGCCAGAGACCGCACCGTTTGAGCGCTACCGCATGCTGGCAGTCGAGCAGCGGAAGCGCGCACAAAAGGAGCTGCTTCCAAACGTCCGCCGCTCGCTTGAGTCCTCGGCAGACTGCTGGGAAGTGCTGGCTGAGCGCCATGAGGCGGCGGCAAGATGCGCGTAGCCCTAGCTTCCGCTCAAACCAACCCGCCCCCTCCATGCGGGCACCTCGCTCTAGAATGCGATGCGCCCAACCCCGCCGCCACCTAGGTTCATCGCTTTGCGGAAGCTCACGGTGTGTTGCCGCGGCTCTCGAGCAGAGCCGAAAGCGATTTCACCGCGGCGGTCAGCGACAGAACCTCATTTTCGCGCAATTCGTCGAGCTTCTGGTGGAGCAGTTCGATTTCCAGCTCGGCTTTGATGTTGATCTGGTAGTCCGCCGCGGCCTCCTTGCGATCCACATCCTGCTGCCGGTTCTGGCTCATCATGATGAATGGGGCTGCGTAAGCGGCTTGGAACGACAGGGCCAGATTGAGAAGAATGAACGGATAAGGGTCCCAGCGCTGGACGTAGGCGGTGACGTTCAATCCGATCCAGAAAACCAACAGTGTGGTCTGGATGATGATGAAGCGCCATGACCCCATTGCCGCCGCGACAGTGTCGGCAATCCGCTGACCAGGGGTGAGGCTGGTCTCACTCCTCGGGCCACCATGTATTCGCTGCTTGCGCCGAGCCGCTCGCAACTGACGAAGCAATTCAGCCTCATCCGTGCTCAAGCGGTGTTGCTGCTTCTGTCTCTCGTTGGCCACGGCAGTCCTCCATTGGAGCCACAGACTAGCATGCCAAGCCATGAGGAGCGGCTATAGGTCGGCATCGACCGGCCTCGGGAAACTGAGGAGTTTTCGCAGGCCAGAGGCTTATGGCAAAGCGGGACAAACCGTCACGAGCCAACCCGCTGGTACTCTGCACGAAACCCGTACGCGCGTCTTAATCGGATTTGGCCGGACCTCCCTCATTCTCCCATCGGTCTCCGGCTCGACGATCGCCGGCAGTTGTCCGTGCATGCTCCAAAGCCCTGCGCACTTCGCCGCCTTCCTGGATTGCCAGGCTTTCGGCGATCAGCCCGAGCTGATCAGCGATCATCTCCAGCGCGAGGACCATTCGTTCTTCGCTCGTCGCCCGAGAGCGCTCCCGCGCGAGCGAGGCGGACTGCGTGCTCATTGCTTGTCTCCAGGTGCAGTGGCGCGTGACGGCGCGCCCGGACTGTCGTCGGGTCCGGCCATTGCTTCGACGGTACGGATGAAATGGTCGCCGTAGTGCTCGGTGGACGTATAGTCCTGCTCGTAATCTCCGAGGTTGTGCCCTTTGCCGAAGGCGAGCTTCAGCCGGGACAAGACTGCCGGGTCTGCTTCGGCAAGGTGAGAGATAAGAGACTGTAGAATGCGTTCGTGCGCGAGCACTCGTCGCTCCAGGTGGGTGGTTTCGACAGTCCCGCGGCGATCCTCGCCAGCGGTCAAGGCTGCAGCGTCATCTGCCCCGGTCGCAGCCGATCGGAACGCGCTGAATCTTCCATGCTTGGGAAAAGTGTTGGTCATGTGCATCTCCGCGTGAGCGGGAGCAGCTAACTCTCAGTCGCATGGCGCCCAGTGATCGATGCGATAACCTCAATGTGGGGACCATGCCATCACACGCAAGCGCAATTCGGATAAGCGGGAGCTCGCTTCGCGCGATTTCCTCACCTCTCGAAATCCAGTACTGCGCGAAGACGTTCATGCTCGACGACAATCATCTCGTCGATGGTGGTCCGGAATGCGCCGGGCACTGCCGTTGTCCGCGCAGCTCGCAGACGCTTGATGCTCGTTCGGCAACGCCGTTCGTCTCTCTGGTTTCCAAGCTCTGTGCTACCTTCGGACATGTCTGCTTCCTTGGGGTTGGAATTGTCGCGCCTCGATCAGGCTAGATCGGCCGCCGAACTGAGCTGCCCGATAAATTGAGCGCTCCAAGCTTCTCGATGTGCCACGGCGAATGGCTTCCAACGCCGCGGCGCTGCTCCGAAGGTGGAGTGAGGGAACGGCGAGAAGCACCTGCCGGAGACTATAGCCCCGGCGGTGCTCCAAACCTGAAATTAGGCCGGCTGGAGTTCCAGCCTGACGGCCCACTTCTTGCCGTTGTCGCCGGACTTCATTTCGTAGCCGTAGCGCTGTTCGGGCTTGGGCTCAGAACTCTGTTGGCGCAGGTCGGTCTTGCGGAAGGGCAGCATGTCGCCGCCGTGCTCGGGCGCGATGGTGCCGGTTCCGTTGGCGCTGTTATACGAGTTGATCTTGCCGAAAAGGGCCATGGCAAATTCCTTCCTTGAGCGCCGGCAACCGGAAGCGGCCGCTGGGGCGCGGGCTAAGCGGCGTAATGGAAGGAGGCGGCATCTTGCGTCGATGCCCGAGACCGTCGATCGCGACAGGTAGCTGAGCCGTAGATGGGGCCGCGACATCGGCCTGCAATGGCGATCGCGTAATATAAGTCAGTCCGCCGCGAGTGGCCACGGTCGCGGCTAGTTCTTCCGCACCACTTTGACGCGGGTTCCAGGCGCGCGGTCACTCGTTTCGACGGTGGCGCCGAGCTGCTTGGCGAGGGCATCGACGATGCCAGTCCCCAGTCCCGGCGTTATCGGCTCGTCGCTTGCGCCGATGCCGACGCCGTTGTCTTCCACCGTCAGCGCGAAGCCGTTTCCCTTCGCCCGGTAATCGACCGCGATGTCCCCACCCTCTTCGCGGTTGGGGAAGGCATGCTTGAGGGCGTTGATCACCAGCTCGGTGACGATCAGCCCGAGGCTGGTCGCCACGTTTGCGGTGACCGAGCTGCCGTCGGCGTCGGCATGGAGCAGGATCTGCCCCTCGTCGTCGATCATCGAGGCGCCGATGCTCTCGCACAATCCCTGAAAATAGGGCCGCAACTGCACCCGGTCGTCGCTCGCCACGGCGAGCTGGCGCTGCAGCGTGGCGATCGACAGCACCCGATGCTGGGCGTTACGCAAGTGGGTCCGAGTTTCTTCGGACTGCACCCGCCGCGCGCTTTGCATCAGCACGCTGGCGATGATCTGCAAGCTGTTGGCGACGCGATGCTGCAGCTCCTGCAGCAGCACTTCCTTTTGCCGCACGAGGTCGTCCTTGATCCGCTCGGCCAGCCGGGCGGAAGTGACGTCGCTGACGGTGAGGACCACCAGCGGGGCGCTCTGGTCGTAATCCAGCAGGTGAGCGTTGACCACGATCCGCGCCGTCGGATGCCCGCTGCGCAGGAGGTCCATTTCGTAGGCATCGACCTCGGCGGTGCCGGCGAACGTCGCCTTGAGCAGCGAGCGCAGCTGGCGCGCGTTCCATTCCCCCCCGCCGAGCGCGGCGAGCGAGGTTCCCTGCAGGTCGCCGGGCGCGAAGCCGAAGGCGCTGCAGAAGCTCTCGCTGGCGCCGGCGATGCGCAGCCCGGAATCGAGCAACAGCACCGGCGCGTAAGAGGCGCGGATGAGGGCCTGCGCGAGAGTCGCGGCAGGGATGGCTTCGGGCAGGCTTTGTTCGTTCATGGCAGGCCCCCTTAGTGGGCTGGCCGCCGGGCCCGCGGATGCGCGGGCCAATCCGGTTCTTCGGGGACGAATTTCAGCTGAGCCGACATCGGCCCGCTCGTCCTCCCGCATTCGCTTTACGCCATTTCGAGCGAACGGCCCCATCAATTCGGCTTTGCCCCGCTAAAGCAATAGAGACGTGGCTGCCGCAGCAATGTCGAATGCTGCGACGATGAAGAAGGCGTCAAGAATCGGCTAGGCAACGATGGCGCGAAGTTTCGCCTCCTCCACGTCTAGCAGGCGAATAAGCATAGTCCTGCGCACGCCTGTCGCATCTTTGAGCTGTGATTTGAACAGCTTGATGTTCTCTCGGCAGATCCACTCGTCCATCGGGATCGTCCTCCGACTCCAGAGGCACTCGTCTTCTTAACACGATTATCCCCGCTACCCCGTATGAATTCGGGTGTAGAGTTATAATGCTGCAATGGGTCGCGAACTGACCGAGCTTGCGGTCCGCGATACCGCCGGCGCCATCGGCCTACGTAGATTTCTCAATACCCGGCGCCCGCCGTGAGGGACATTCATGATTATCTGGGATTGGCCGCCTTCATGAATGGCGAGCGCCGACGGCCGAGGGATCATGCGTCATCCCGGCCTCCCGCCAGGAGATAGATGATGAAGAAGCTACTCGCACCCTTATTGGTCATATCGCTTTTGAGCGGCACTGCGGCCATCGCTCAGCAATCCCCGTCAGACGGCCAGAGTCAGAGTGGCAAGCCTGACAAGCAGAAGCAGGACAAACAGAAGCCACAGGCGGGTCAGCAGCGCACGGCCCAGCAACAGACCAACCAGCAGCGCACGGCGCAGCAGCGCTCAGCCCAGCAGCGCACGAACCAGCAGCAGGCCAACCAGCAGCAAGCGGCTCAGCAGCGTGCGAACCAGCAGCGTAGAGCCCAGCAGCAGATCGACCAACAGCGAGCCAACCAGCAGCGCACGGCCCAGCAGCAGGCGCAGCAACGGGCCAACCAGCAGCGCACGGCCCAGCAGCAGGCGCAGCAGCGCGCCAATCAGCAGCGCACGGCGCAGCAACAGGCGCAGCAACAGGCGCAGCAGCGCGCCAACCAGCAGCGCACGGCCCAGCAGCAGGCGCAACAGCGAGCCAATCAGCAGCGCATCGCCCAGCAGCAGGCGAACCAGCAACGGTCCATCGAGCAGCGCACAGCCCAACAGCGGGCCGAGCAGCAGCGGGCGAACCAATTGGCAAGAAGCTGGACACGCGGCAAGCGGCTACCGCAGCAGTATCGGCAAGATCGCTATGCGGTGAACAATTGGCAATACTACAGCCTGAGGAAACCGCCGCGCGGCTATCGCTGGTATCGCGACGACAACAACAACTTCTTCCTTGTCCTGATCGCGACCGGAGTAATCTCTGCTCCGGTCTACTGGGAGGATCGCACTCGGCTATGGGACAGGGGCTACCAGCGCACCTACAGCTACGACGACGACATCTATTATCGCGAATGCCGCACCGGTCCCGATCCGGCCGGGGTCCTTGCCGGCGCGCTGATCGGCGCCCTCCTCGGCAACTCGGTCGCAGGCCACGATCGCACGCAGGCGACCATTGCCGGCCTCATCGTCGGCGGAACCGCCGGCGCCGCGCTGACCAACCACATGGATTGCGAGGATCGCAGTTATGCCTACCGGGCCTATTCGAGCGCGTTCAACGACGGGCGCGTCAACTACGATTACGGCTGGCGCAATCCGGGGAATGGCCATGCCGGAACATTCCGTGTCATCCGCTATGTCTACGACCCGAACGGCTTTCGTTGCGCCGATTTCCGCCAATCGCTCGATTACCTGGGACCCAACGACCGCTATCGTGACGGCAGGGCTTGCCTTCAGCCAGATGGCGCATGGGTGATCGTCCGCTGATCCCGAGGTGCACACGCCCGCCCAGGGTGAGGGCGGGCGGAAAGCGATAAATATGCCCTCTGTTCCCAGCCAGAATCACTTGTGCGGGTTGGCCGCAATTGTGCTCGCGATGGGCACGGTTACGCCCGCTGCCGCACAGGTGGTGGTACCCGCCAGGGTTCTGCCCGCGCCCATTATCCCTCCCCCCTTCGTCGTGGTGCCTGATTTGCCCGATACCGAAAGCGGCGGAGAAGGCGTCGCGCCCGATCGGCTAACGCTGGTCGTGGGTGCAGCAGTGGCGAGCGATTACGAGGGATCGAACGATTATATCCTGGCGCCCGTCGCAGGCGCCACCGGGCGGTTCCGTGGCCACGCGATTGTCTGGCAAGGCAACTCGCTGGGAGTCGATCTGGTGCCCGAATATCGCGGCACGAAATTCAAGTTCATCGCCGCCCCATTCATCAATCTCAATTTGAATCGCACCGGAACATCGCACGATCCGGTTGTCGCGCTCATCGGTAAATCCGGAATAGCGGCAGAGAGCGGAATCGTGCTCGGCTTCAACCGAACAGGCATTCTGACGTCGCGCTTCAACTCATTGACGGTGCAGGTTTCGATGGCCCATGATCTTGGGTCGGTCTACAAGAGCTTCATTGTCTCACCCTCGGTCGCCTATACGGCGCCGCTCTCAAAGTCAGTGCTGGTCTCCGCGTCGGCAGGATTTGATGTCGTGGGGGCAGGCTACGCCCGCCATTATTTTGGCGTCGACCACGATGCGAGTGCGTCCAGCGGACTGCCATACTATCGGCCAAGCGGGGGCGTAAAGAGCGCTGGCTTTGGTCTGGGCGGCGCAGTTTCGCTGAATGGCGATCTGAGAAAGGGCTTCGCGGTGGGGGCGAAGCTCGGTTATCAGCGGTTGCTGGGCGATTTCGCGAAGTCGCCAATCGTGGCGAACCGGGGCAACTCCAATCAATTCAGCGTCACTATCGGGTTGGCTTATGCGTTGTGATTGCGGCGCGCGCTTCACGGGTGTTGTGCAGATCCACCCAGAGCTACGGGCTTTCCTGGCTCGTCGACCGTGATAGAGCCCTCGCACAATCCCTGCACTCAGCGACATGTCCGTGCTGCAGGAGAGTGGCGATCCCTGGGCAATTGCTGCGGTGGTGCGTTTCCTCCATACTATGACCAAATCTGTCGCTGTCTACGCTGTCGTGTCCAGTCTGGCTCAACGCTCTGGTGTTCACCGCGAGTATCGGGGAGAATTTCGTCCCGCTACTCGCCGCCCTGTGCCGCAATTTGGCCTGGCATGGCGCGAGTCTGGACAAGCACGCGAGCGCTGCCGGTGGACTGCGCATTTTCGCGCCGGATAGCGCCGCTTCGGTCTGGGTGATCCTACCCAGGAAAAACCGATGATGGTGCAGCACACACTGGCGCTCATTCGTCCCGCGTTGAGCGGACAGAAGGACAGGTAAGCCATGATTTCGCAAACCACCCGACGCGATCATCCCGCGCCGAAGCCGGGATCGAAGAGCGGTGCTAAGGACGATCTGAAGTCTCGGCCCATGGCGGAGGTGGAGAAGGAACTGGGCTTCTCCGTGGATGGCCTCACCCAGGCCGAAGCCGCCAATCGGCTAACTCAATACGGCCCCAATGTGATCGAGGAAAAGAAGACCAACGAAATCCTGAAATTCCTCTCTTATTTCTGGGGCCCCATCCCATGGATGATCGAAGCCGCGGTCATCCTCTCGGCGATTGCTCGGCACTGGCCGGACCTTGCGATCATCCTGACTCTGCTTCTGGCCAATGCCGCCGTCGGCTTTTGGGAAGAGCATCAGGCGGGTAATGCCATCGCAGCGTTGAAGGCTACGCTGGCGATCAAGGCCCGCGTTAAACGGGGCGGCAAGTGGCTCAACCCGCCGGCTCGTAAACTGGTGCCGGGCGACGTTATTCGCTTGCGCCTGGGCGACATCGTGCCGGCGGATGCGCGTTTGCTGGATGGCGACGCCATCGAAGTGGATCAGTCCGCGCTGACGGGAGAATCACTGCCCGCCTCGCGCAAGCCCGGCGATGCCGTGTTTTCCGGCTCGATCGTTCGCCAGGGCGAGATCGGCGCATTGGTCTACGCGACCGGCACGCACACCTATTTCGGCAAGACGGCCGAACTGGTGCAGGAAGCGCACACCGTCAGCCATTTCCAGCGAGCCGTCCTCAAGATCGGCGATTACCTGATCGTCCTGGCGGTGGGGCTGGTTGCGGTGATCATCACCGTCGCGCTTTTTCGCGGCGATCCGATCCTGACGACGCTGCAGTTCGCCCTGGTATTGACGGTGGCGGCGATTCCCGTCGCGATGCCGACCGTGCTCTCGGTAACCATGGCGGTCGGCGCGCGCTTGCTGGCCGGCAAGCAGGCGATCGTCACCCGGTTGGCCGCGATTGAGGAATTGGCGGGCGTGGACGTCCTTTGCGCGGACAAGACCGGAACGCTGACCCAGAACAAGCTGACGCTGGGCGAACCGTTCAGCGTTGACGGCGTACCAGCCGAACAGGTGATCCTCTATGCCGCATTGGCCTCGCGTGACGATAACAAGGACGCCATCGACCTGGCCGTTCTGGGCGGCCTGAAGAACGATCAGGCATTGAAGCCCTTTCATGTGAGCCATTTCCAGCCTTTCGATCCCGTGCACAAGCGCACCGAAGCCACCGTGAAGAGTGGGGATGGCAAGGAATTCAAGGTCACGAAGGGCGCGCCGCAGGTGATCCTGAAATTGTCGGCCAACGCCGCGAAGGTGAAATCCGCCGCCGACAAGGCGGTCAACGAATTCGCCGCGCGTGGCTTTCGTTCGCTGGGCGTGGCGCGCACCGATGGGGATGGCAAATGGCAGCTCCAGGGCGTGCTGCCGCTGTTCGATCCGCCGCGCGACGATGCCAAGGCCACCATTGCGACCGCGCGGGGAATGGGCGTGCGGATCAAGATGGTGACGGGCGATGCACTGGCGATCGCGCTCGAAACCGCCAAGAAACTGGGAATGGGGACAAATATTCTCGACGCCAGCGGCCTGGGCGACGCCAAGCATCACGAATCCGCGGCAGAGACCAAGTCGATCGAAGACGCCGACGGCTTCGCCCAAGTCTTTCCGGAGCACAAGTTCCACATCGTGGACGTTCTGCAAAAGCGCGGCCACATCGTCGGGATGACGGGCGATGGGGTGAATGACGCACCAGCGCTGAAGAAGGCCGACTGCGGCATTGCCGTTTCGAGCGCGACGGACGCTGCGCGCGCGGCGGCTGACATTGTGCTGATGACACCCGGGTTGTCGGTGATCATCGACGCGATCAAGGAAAGCCGGAAGATCTTTCAGCGAATGAACAGCTATGCGATCTACCGGATCGCCGAGACGCTGCGCGTCCTGTTCTTCATGACGCTCGCGATCCTGGTCTTCAATTTCTACCCGTTGACCGCGGTGATGATCGTGATGCTGGTTCTGCTGAACGACGGCGCGATCCTTTCGATCGCGTACGACAATGTTCATTACAAGGACAGCCCCGAAGCCTGGAACATGCGCCTGGTGCTGGGCATCTCCACGGTACTGGGGCTCATCGGTGTCTTGGCCGCATTCGGCTTGTTCTATCTGGCCGAGCGCGTGTTCGGTCTCGACCGCGCCCACATCCAAACGCTGATGTATCTGAAGCTCTCGGTGGCAGGACATCTCACGATCTTCCTGACCCGAACGCGCGGGCCGTTCTGGTCGATACGGCCGGCGCGCATCTTGTGGGGTGCCGTGCTCGGCACGCAGCTGGTGGCGACCCTGATTGCGGTTTACGGTCTGTTCATGACCCCGCTGGGCTGGGGCTGGGCGGCGTTCGTCTGGGGCTATGCGCTCGCCTGGTTCTTCGTGAACGACGGCGTGAAGCTGCTGGCGTATCGCATATTCGATCCCACCGCCTCCCCGCTCCTGGCCGGGAAGGCCGCCACGGCCTGACGCCGCAATCAGGAATGACAGGGCGCATTACCCAGGCACAGGACGATCGCCTCGCTGACACGTCTGGTCTCGAGCACGTCGCGGATGGCGATCGTGTCGATACCTGCCTCATGAACCGCATAGTCGTTCCCACCCGGATAGAGGGCGTCGCCGATAAAGATCATCTCAGTGGCGGCAATCCCCGAGGCGGTGGCGAGCTTGGCCAGGCCATAAGCCTTGTCGATACCCCTGCGCGTGATGTCGACCGATGTCGATCCGCCTATGCGGACCTCGAATTCGGGAAGCAAAGGGACGAGCGCCGCCTGAAGCCGTTTGCGTTTGACGAAGTCCGGATCCCATGCCTGTTTGGCGTCCAACGGCGCCTGCTGACCGAGGCCGGAAAAGGTGATCTGGCTGCCGCGGTCTTCGATCCGCTCGCCCCAGATACGCGGCGCGGCGAGGTCTTGCTCCGACACTGACAATGCGAGGGCGTCAAGAATGCGCGTTCGTTCCTCGCTGGTGAATATCTCGGCATAGACCTGCTCCCAGCGGCCTCGATAGCGATAGAGCTTGGTGCCGGACGCTGGGAGTAGAAACATCCGCTCTCGATCCGTGTCGCCGGGCAGGTTGCCTACGATTTGCTGCTCGAATTGCGGCCAGTCGCCTCCAGAAATGACCGCCACCACCGCGACCTTGGTGAGGCGCGCCAGCAAAGCGGCGGTTTCGGGTTCGATCGGCTGCTTGCTTTCGGCAAGAGTGCCGTCGAGGTCATAGGCAACCAGCCTCTTCATCCTCGATGGACGAGCCGAGCAAGGTTTTGGGCATGCTGACGCGCGCTCGCCCAGGAGGCGCGGTCATCGGCTTCGAGTTCGAGGGCAGGCTCCATGTCCAGGTGGACGTGCACCAGTTTGAAGGCGTTTTGAAGGTCGAGGGCATCTTGCCGATTCTGGCCGGGTGTTGTTTTGCGACATCTCGCCTGGCGAGACGCTGCACCACCCTTCAGTCATCGTCTTGGTGCGATCGCCGCACGCTGAGGCTGACGGCTGCCTATCCGAGTGGGGGGCAGGACCAGCTTGCAGCGAAGAGTTGGCCGCGATCTCTCAATATAACTCTATCGTCGGCTTGCGGTTTTCAGTATTTGTCATCCAATTTTCGCATGACCACCGGGAGCACACAGCCTAACGGCGCGGCGGAGCCGGACGAGGGTTTACTCTCACGAGGTCGTACCCGGAGCGGAGAGATGATGCGGTCGTCCTCAGCCGACGATCTTTTCCTGCAACACTTCGGCTACGTCCAGCCCCCAGGAGGGCACCTTTCCGTCGCGCATGAAGAACAGTCGGCGGTATTCCTCTTTCAAGAAGTGCGCAGTCCGGCCCATCTTTAGAACTTGTGTGTCGCCGCCGAACCAGCTGTTCGAGCGGATGTAGAACGCCTTCCCTTCGCCCATGTCGCCGATACAGTAGACGACCGGCTTGAGGGGTTCGACCTCACTCTCGGGCAGATGGCCTAGATCGGCCGCAAGACGCCGCGCCGCTATGTTGGCAGTCTGATGTCCAATGGCACCAAGCTTGGGCACGACGACAGCCGCGCAGTCGCCGACTGCAAACACCTCCGCGCGATCGGGATTGCGCATCGTCAGGTCGGTCTTGATGAATCCCGCGCTGTCGGCGACCGGCAAGCCCTTAAGGAAATCGTGCGGAACCCAGTCAGGGAATATGATGGAGAATTCGGCCGGAATCTGCTGGCCGCTCGCGAGTTCAACTCCGTCCGCCGTCAGTCGAAGGATGTCCTTGCCCTTGTCAACATAGCCGAAGCCCATGCCGCCGGCAATTTCGAGCAGCTTGTGCACGACCTCTTCGCCGGCGTCCTCGGCGATAAGGTCGGCTGGGGTGAACACAGTCACCTTGTCCGGGCCGCCCATGTCGTGCTGCTTGAGCCAGGTGGCCATTGACAGCATGACCTCGACTGGTGGTCCCTCGCATGCTGCAAGCGCGCGGGGGATCGACCCGCCGGAGTAGGGGATAAGCCCGTCAGCACCGTCCCCTTGATGGAATCGCGCAGAGCCGACCGCGATCGGTCCGCCGCGATAGTCGTGCTTGAGGTAGTGCCGCAGGCGATTGGCGTGATAGATGTCGCCGACCGTGAAGCCGTGCTCGGCGAAGCCTTCGATCGCATCGTAAGCGAGTCGGCTGCCAAGGGCGAACACCAGGTAGTCGTAGCCGATCTCTTCCTGCTCGGCGCCGGGGCGCTCATTGGGCGTGAACCGCACGCGCCTGCCGTCGAGATCGATGGAATCGACCTCGCCGTGGATGAATGGGATGTCGTCCTTGGCGAGCACTTCGGGTAGATCCATCCGCTGTCTCAGCGAAGGATCCCGGTCCTCGAAAACGTCTCCGGGGATGTTCGGGATGAACAGCAGGTAAGTTTTCCGGTCGATGACAGTGATATCGACCGCGTCACCGCAATGGGAGCGCAGGTTTTGTGCCGTTGCCAAGCCAGCGAAGTTTCCTCCGAGGACAAGGATGTGAGGCTTCGATGTCATGCGTGAACTCCGTTTTCCTCGCCTTTAATAACAGGCGAACAGTGACAATGGGCTGGAAGATTGCCGCCTTGTTTCCCGCTGGCACTTAGCTGAGCGGACCACTCGGCGGCTTACCACTAGCGCCAGCCTCGCCCGGCGCTTTTCCTTTTCGGCGAAGTTCATGGCCTCAAGCTTGAGGCCGTCGGGATCAAGAAAGAAGACAGCATAGTAGCCCTCACCATAGCTGGGATAGGCAGTCGGGGGGTCGACGATATCGACGCCTTCCTCCAGCAGAAAGTAATTGAGCCCATCAACTTGTGCTGCGCTCTCCAGTTCGAAGGCGTAATGATGATAGCCGATGTCGCCGGTGCGGTGAGGGTGCCGCAGCCCGCCAGCGTCTGCCTGCGTGATCCAGAACATAGTGCTCCAATTGTTCCAGCCGACGACTTGACCGAACTCCCATTCGCGCTCGAAGCCCAGGAAGGTCAGCAGCCGGTCGTAGAACTGCTTTGAGCGCGCAAGGTCGGATACGCGAATGGCGAGGTGATCGATGCCGAGAACGCGAACCATGGGAGCGACTCCTAGTCGCGAGATTGTGAATACTAGGCTGTATCGGCAGCGACTGCTACTGGTCGGGAGCGGTGACCGCCCCGAAAGATGAACGAAGGGCCGCTTCCCAGTGCGCGCCAAATAGCTGACCATCGGCTTCCGGCCACTGTACGCCGTCCAGCGTCAGCCAGTCGCTAGAGCGACCGGATCGCCTGCACATGGGCGAGGGCTAACTCCAGCCGGGCTTCGATTTCACGAACGTTGAGCCCGACCTCGAGGTCGGCATGGCCCGTCAGGCGCAGCACCACGAGCATCACGGGCGATGAACAGGCAGCAAGCGCGAGGAGGTGCAATCCGCTAGGGCTGACGCGCCCCTGCAGCCACGACCGCGCCGTCGTGTCGCTTACTCCGGTCCACCGCATCAGCGTCTTGGTCGCCCGGCGACTTGCCCCGAGTTCATCACGAAGCGCTTCGCCGATTTGCTCGGCCAACATCGAATCCGGCAAAACAAAAGGTGAATCCCGAAGTTGACTTGCGGTATTACGAACCATGCTTCGGCCTCCGATGTTGTAAATGGGGGGCTTCGCAGCATTGACGCTACAGACCCGCTCGAGGCCGAAATGGTCATCAAATGGCTGGAGACAGTGACCGCCGAACCCCCGGCGGATCCCCCAAAGCTTCGAGCAGCGGAATACGTCCGCATGTCGACCGAGCATCAGAAGTACTCGACCGACAATCAGGCGAACGCGATCCGCAGTTACGCCGAGCAGCGCGGCTATAAGATCGTCCGCACCTACGCTGACGAAGGCAAGAGTGGCCTCAACATCGACGGACGCCATGCTTTGCAGATGCTGCTGCAGGACGTGGAATCAGGAAATGCCGATTTCAGCGCGCTTCTTGTCTATGACGTCAGCCGCTGGGGCCGCTTCCAGGACCCGGACGAGGCCGCCTCGTACGAGCTGCGCTGCCGCCGCGCCGGCGTGCAAGTCCACTACTGCGCCGAGCAGTTCGAGAACGATGGAAGCATCGGTTCCTCGATCATCAAGACTGTCAAACGCGCAATGGCCGGCGAGTACAGCCGCGAGCTGTCGGTCAAGGTGTTCGCCGGCCAGGCCAACCTCATACGCCTCGGCTTCCGCCAGGGCGGGCCCGCAGGTTACGGCCTCAGGCGCATGCTCGTCGACCAGGCGGGCGAGCAGAAGGGTCTCCTCGGATCCGGCGAGCACAAGAGCATAGCGACCGATCGCGTTATCCTCGTGCCTGGCCCCGACGACGAGGTCGCGGTTGTGCGCGAAGTCTATCAGCAATTCGTCGATCTCGGCCGGAGTGAGAGCGAGATCGCTGAAGAGCTCAATCGCCGGGGGCTTGCAACGGACCTCGGCCGACCATGGACCCGCGGCACTGTTCACCAGCTGCTGATCAACGAGAAGTACATCGGCAACAACGTCTGGGCGCGGACGTCCTGCAAGCTGAAGGGTGCACACGTCCGAAACGACCCGGATGACTGGGTTCGGGCAGATGCCGTCTTCGCCGGCATCGTTGCGCCGGACCTGTTCGATGCCGCTCAGGCGATCATCCGCGAGCGCAGCGCGCGGCTCTCGAATGAGCAGATGCTCGAGCTTCTAGGGCAGATCCTCGAACGCAACGGCTATCTCTCGGGCCTGATCATCGACGAGACCGAGAATTGCCCGTCGAGCAGCTCTTTCCGCTCGCGCTTCGGCAGCCTTCTTCGCGCCTATACGCTCGTCGGCTTCGCGCCCGACCATGATTACCGCTACCTCGAGACCAAACGTAAGTTGCGGGCAATGCACCCGGGTATCGTTCAGTCGGTCATCGATGGCATCATCGAGATCGGCGGTTCGGTGGTGCGCGATCTCGCAACCGATCTCCTGAGGATCAATCGCGAGTTTACCGCTTCGGTCGTGATCGTCCGCTGCTTCCAGACGGCTGCGGGTTCAAGACGCTGGAAGCTGCGGCTCGATGCGTGGCTCAGGCCTGACCTGACGGTCGCGGTGCGAATGGACGCGGGAAACGAGGAGCCGAAGGACTACTATTTGCTGCCCCGCCTCGACATGCGCGAAGCCGTTCTGCGGCTCGCCGACTACAATGGCCTCTCCCTCGACGCGTATCGGTTCGATAGCCTGGCGCCGTTTTTCCAGATGGCAGCACGCACGCGGTTTCGTGAAGCTGCGTGATGAACGCCCTCCCCGCCCAGCGTGTCGAGATCATTCCGGTCGAGCAGATCACTGTCCTCAACCCCCGCATGCGCAACAAGCGCAACTTCAAGGAGATCGTCGACAACATCGCCAAGATCGGCCTCAAGCGGCCGATTACAGTCACGCGACGCGCGGAGGCCGATGGCCCATACTACGACCTGGTTTGTGGACAGGGCCGGCTCGAAGCGTACATTGCACTTGGGCAAGCCGAAGTGCCGGCGATCGTCGTCGCCGCCGATCGCGAGGATTGCCTTGTCGCGAGTCTCGTCGAGAACTGCGCGCGAAGGCAGCACAAGGCACTCGACCTGTTGCAGGACATCCGGGGCATGCAGGAGCGCGGTTATTCGCTGGCCGATATCGCGCGCAAGACCGGCCTCACCTACGAGTACGTGTCGGGTGTTTCACGTCTCATCGAGAAAGGGGAGCAACGTCTTCTGCGTTCGGTCGAGAGCGGTATCATTCCCCTTAGCGTCGCCGTCGATATCGCCGAAGCTCCAGACCAGGATGTCCAGGCTGCGCTTACCAGCGCCTACGAGCGGGGCCTGCTCAAGGGCCGCAGACTGCTTCTTGCGCGCAAGATTATAGAGACCAGAAGGCGTCGAGGCAAAGGACTGCGCGCGTCGGCGGCTCGTCCTCGCGAAAGCCTCTCGGCTGATGCGCTGGTCAAGGCCTACCAGGAAGACGCCGAGCGGAAGCGCTCGCTGATCCAGCGCGCGCAGGCAACTCGCGACCGCCTGCTGTTCATCATCGAGGCGATCCGCCGGCTCGGCGAGGACGATCAGTTCATTGCGCTCCTCGAAGAGGAAGACCTTGATACGCTGCCACAGAATCTCGCCGGCCGCCTCCATCCGGAACTCGAAGGGACCTTCTGATGGCGCGAAAAGCCGAATCCGTGATCCGGGCTTTCGAGGATACGACCTTGCGAATTGCGGTCACCGACATTCTGCCCATGCGAGAGGTCCGCCCGGAAATCCGCAAGTCCATCAAATACGGTCAGATCGCCGCCTCCATACGTGAGGTCGGCATCATTGAGCCGCCGGTAGTCGTCAGGGATCCGCTGGACAGCGGACGTTTCCGCCTCCTCGACGGACACCTGCGGCTCGATATTCTCCTGGCGCAGGGCATCCCCGAGGTTGTCTGCCTGGTCGCGACCGAAGATGAGGCGTTCACCTACAATCGCCGGGTCAGCCGGCTTGCGATCATTCAGGAACATCGGATGATCCTGAAGGCGGTCAAGCAGGGCCTCTCCGAGGAAAGACTGGCTCGCGCGCTCAACGTCAACGTCGGAAACATCCGGGCGAAGCGCAATCTGCTCGTCGGCATCTGCGAGGAAACCGCTAATCTGCTGCGGGACAAGCATGTGCCGCTCAACGCATTCGTTCAGCTGCGCAAGCTGAAGCCGATGCGCCAGATCGCCGCCGCGGAAATGATGGTGGCGATGAACCGCTATTCAACCGGCTATGCCAAGTCGATCGTCGCGGCGACACCGGCCGATCAACTCGTCGAAGGGAAGCGTCAGCCACACCTTGGACTTTCTTCCGAGCAGATGGACATAATGAGCGACGAAGCGGAAAGGCTCGACCGGGAGTTCAGGGCGATCGAACAAACCTACGGCACCGATCATCTCGATCTGGTTCTGGCAACGGCGTACATTTCCAGCCTGCTCGAGAACGCGAAAGTCGTGCGTCATCTCGCGCGGCATCATTCGGCCCTGCTGAGTGAATTCCAGAAGATCGCCGAGTTGCAAAAGGCGGCTTGATATGACCCGGACCCGATAAGCGCGGGGACCGCGGGAGACGCCGCACTGCGGGGCGGATCAAGCGCGGATGGTGGGAATGGCGGCGAACCCGCCCGGAGCCCACCCGGCGACCCACAGGGGTCTCCGCTCTGTGCGCCAGCTTGCCGCCGACTGGCGCACCGCCTTTCATCGCCGATCCGGAATTGCCCAAGTGATCTTATGTTAAATCGACCGCCTTGACAAACCTGAACCGCAGAATCCATTTTCCTACACGTGCCAATTTGGTTATGTGGTCCAACTCCAACGATGGAGTCGCCTCCCCCATGTACCTCGCCGATCCGCTGTGGCTCACCGCACTCGCCACCCTCATCACCAGCCTGTCCTCGCTCGTCTGGGCTTGTCGCCGCAGGCACTAGAAAACCGTGGCGAGCGCATTCCAGGCAAACTCGAACATCTGCCACAGTGCCGCCAGACCGAGGACCAGGAGCACAGCGAACCCGAGCTTGAGCCAAGGCTCCTTGTTCATCGCGCTAGTGCAGCGGCCCCGCGCGGCCAGCGCAATTCGGTCAGATCAAGGTCGGCCAGCGCGCGAACTTCTGCCGTGATCGCGGCCTCATCAGGAGCGTGAACTGTTCGCCCGGTGAGGCCGGATCGCGGCACAGCGATGGTCCTCTTCTGATTCGTTTGTACAGGATACTCTATCACGCCAGGGGGCCGGCGACGACGAACAGGTCGACATTGCGGTCGCCGAGATTTGCCATCACAATGTTTCTGCTCGAAGCTCCTTCGCCAATCGGCAGTGCGGGTAAATCAACGTGGTGGCAGGGAGCCACGCGGCACTGGGTCACCACGTCAATCGAAATAGTCCGATCCCAATGCCTCCTTGAAATGTATTGCCAAGTGGTGATGCTTGCTCATCGCGGGAGTAAGAATGCGTGGCGGCGGGACCGATCTGCATCATCTCTGACAGCGAATCGGCTGGCGGTTCTTGATGGGAGGATTGGATCCTGGGCAGCCGCACCGGATGATTGGGGGAGGGCACAGTGAAGATCAGGGACATCGAGTCACGGCAGCGCAGGGATCGGATCTGAAGTGGCAAGGCTCGGCCGCAACTGTGGCCACCTAAACTGCCCACGTGGGCGGCTCCTTTCGTTCCGTATGCATATCGCCGAGGTCCACCGCGTTCTGTCCCGATTGCACGAGGAGGAACTCGCTTTTCTCGACCAGGCACCATGGGCCAGCGTGCTGTACGCACTGCGCATGGCCGCTAGCATCGACGACGTCGAGGCGGACACGGGCTTCGTCGTCGATACGATGGTCTTCGCGCTTTGTGAGGTGACCATCGATTACGAGAACGGCCAGAGCGAGATGGCGTCGAAGTATGTCGCAGCCGCGACCATTTTCAACTTCCTTTGGCAGGCATACGAGGCGGCGGTGTCGCGAACGGCACCGGATGAGTTACGCCGGCTTGCCAAAGAAAGGCGGTTCGGGGAGCGCGGGCGCCGCCTGCTCGAAGCGAGGCCAGGCCTGACCGATCGTCTGCTCGGCACCTCCAACCTCGTACATCTCGCCATGTGGCACTGCCGCACCGGCGGTCTCATGGACGACCGCTGCGAACGGGTCGTCGCGAAATACGGTGACACATCGTTGATCGCCGCCGCCGAACTCGCGCGCGAGTTCCGCAACTTCCTGTTTCATGGCGGCGACGAGGCGCCCAGCCACGAGGACTGGGCCTGGGAAGGCAAACAGGCCGGGCGTTGCCGCATCCATCGCTTCTATTCGGTCGGCCGCTTAGTCCTCTACCTCATCCAGGCAATGGCGCTGATCACGCACGACAAAGATGCCGAGCGTATCGAATACGGGTCAGAGGACGATAAACCTACTCCGAGCGAAGTGCTGGAGCGACTGCAGTTCAACGGGCCCGGCGTGTGGCCGCCGCTCGCCGGCCCCGTCAACGGTGATCCCGCTAGTTCCTGACCGCCAACATCCAGACGGCCATGTAACTCGATGGCGACGCCAGTGCACGACCGATTTCTTGCGTTCTGGCATGATCGCTGAATGACCGAATATGGCGCCAAGCGGCCGCCACCCTCTGATCAGGCAAACGTCCTTCCCGCCGGTTCCACGCCTGTTCGGGCTTTCCCCTCGACTTCCCAATGAAATCGAGCATTGCTGCTCGTGCGCCTCAAGCAGGTGCGCAGGCCGCCTGGTCCTCAGGATCCCGCGGCTCGGGTCAGTGCAGCGGCCGGATTCTCCGGCCACGCAAGAGGAGACCCGAGATGACCAAAAGCAGTACGTCACGCCAGACGAAGTCAGGTGCCGTCAGGCTCCTTTTGCGCCGTGAACGCGGCGCGACAATTGACGAGATCATCCAGGCCACCGGCTGGAAGCCGCATAGCTGCAGGGCATTCCTGACCGGCGTTCGCAAGTCCGATGGCGAGCTGACCAAGCAGGAGAGGTCCGATGGCAAAACGGCCTATCGGATAGGGTCGGATGCGGTTGCTTCGTCATGACCGGCCTCACGCTGGAGCGGCTCGAGACCATGTCGCCCGCGCAATTGCGGGCGGCATGGCGTGAGCAATATCGTTCCCCCGCTCCGGACATCGCGCCTGACCTGCTGCGCCGCGGTGTCGCGTACAAGATGCAGGAGCGCCGGTTCGGCAAACTCGCATCATTCACGAGGCGCGAACTCGACAGGATCGTCACACGGCTGGAGCAGGGCGGCGAGGCTGGCAACCTCAGCCCTGCGAAACTCAAGCCCGGCACCCGATTGATCCGCAGCTGGCATGGCACGGTGCACCAGGTCCTGGTCCTTGCCGACGGGTTCGAACATGAAGGCCGATCCTATCGCAGCCTCAGCCAGATCGCCCGCGCGATCACCGGTGCGCACTGGTCGGGACCCCGCTTTTTCGGTCTGGTGAAGACCGATGGCTGATCGAAAGCGCTGTGCGATTTATACGAGGAAATCGACCGAGGAAGGTCTGGAGCAGGATTTCAACAGCCTCGACGCGCAACGCGAGGCCTGCGCCGCATATATCCTGAGCCAGGCCGGTGAAGGGTGGGAGGCAATTGCCGAACACTATGACGATGGCGGCTGGTCCGGCGGCAACATGGACCGGCCCGCCCTCAGCCAGTTGCTCGGTGACGTCGAGGCCGGCAAGATCGATGTGATCGTCGTCTACAAGGTCGACCGCCTGACCCGGAGTCTGGCCGACTTTGCCAAGATCGTCGAAAAGCTCGATGCGCGCGGCGCGTCTTTCGTCAGCGTTACACAAGCCTTCAACACGACCAGCAGCATGGGACGGCTGACACTCAATGTCCTGCTCTCCTTCGCCCAGTTCGAACGCGAGGTCACCGGCGAACGCATTCGCGACAAGATCGCGGCGTCGAAGAAGAAAGGCATGTGGATGGGCGGCGCCGTTCCCCTTGGTTATCGCGTGGAGCAGCGCAAGCTGCTGATCGAACCAGCCGAAGCCGAAGCCGTGCGCCACATCTTCGAGCGCTATCTGGAACTCAGGTCGATCCCCATGCTCGTCGACGATCTGGCGCGCGACGGATATCGCACTCGCAGACGGGTTCTGGCCGACGGACGTGTCATCGGCAATGTCTGCTTCGGCCGGGGTGCGCTGGGCCTGATGCTCAAAAATCCCATCTACATTGGCAAGATCCGCCACAAGGACCTGGTCCACGATGGCGAGCATGAAGCCATCATGGACAGGGCCACTTTCGACGCCGTGCAGGAAAACCTGAAGCGCAACAATCATGAGAAGGTGGTGGGCAAGAGGACAAGCCGACCCAGCCTCTTGACCGGGATGCTGACCGATCCAGATGGAAAGCCGATGTCGCCCAGCCGCGGCAAGAAGGGTGCAAAGACCTATTGCTATTACGTCACCCGAATCGGGCCCGGCGAGGACCGCGACAAGATCTGGCGCTTCCCGACCGGTGAGATCGATCCCATCGTCGTCGAAGCGATCGCCCGCCGTCTCGAGCAGCCGACGGCCTCTGGCATCACCGACCCGGCCGAGTGGACGAGCCGCAGCGAAATAAACCGCGCCATGGCCGGGATGCTGCGCGATGGCTCTACGATCGAACAGCGCGAAGCGTTGATCAAACTGCAAACGGAGCGTTCAGCTGAAGAAGCAACTCGGTTGACGTCACCTTCACTTGCCCCGCTGATCCTGCGCCCACAGCAATCAGCGTCCCGGCGACTCTTGTCCGCCGAGGCCACGAGATGAAGATCGCTGTGGCTCCCGACGACAGGTCGCCAGCAACATTGCCCGACCCCATTCTGGTCAAGCTCATGGGCCAGGCCTTCGCCGCGCGCGACTATCTTGTCGAAGGTCGGGAACGCAAGATCGTCTCGGATTACAGCAGGCGCCATCTGAACAGGCTGGCGCGGCTTGCCTGGCTCTCCCCCGACATCGTCTCCGAAATTCTCGAAGGCCGCCAGCCGCCGCATCTCACTGGCCGCTACCTTTTGCGCTGCGGAGATGTCCCCCTCGACTGGACTGCGCAGCGTGAATTTCTCGGGTTCGCCTGAGTAGCCTTCCCCGCTCACGACCTTGCATCAGCAACCGGTGCCAGCGTTTTCGCCCTTCAGAGATATGGCGCGGATACTCGCCCGGCCGGCGCGCCAAAATCGTCTCTGTTTGCGGCCCACCAAACCGAGAGCGGATAAGTCGCTGATATTCGGGGACGAGTTTCTGGTCAGTCCGCGGCTCCCCGGTGCCAGCCGGAAAATGTGGACTGAATGGTGCTGCTGGAGAGGATTGAACTCTCGACCTCACCCTTACCAAGGGTGCGCTCTACCACTGAGCTACAGCAGCCTGTCGGGACGGCGGCGCCTTAGCCCGAGCCACCCGCTTGTCAAGCACGCCACGCTGCGGCACGCAACCGCGATGAGCGAACCGAAGGACAAGCCGACGCGCGAGGAGCGGCTCGCCGCCAAGCTGCGCGAGAACCTCAGGCGCCGCAAGGCGCAAAGCCGCGAAATGGACTCGCGAGCGAAGGTCGATGGCAAGGCAACTCTTCCCAAAGAGGGGCCGAATAGCTAGGGGCGAGTGCTCCCGATTGCCCTGAGGAGCGCTTTCCTTGCCCACGCTGATTCTCGTCCGCCACGGCCAGAGCCAGTGGAACCTGGAGAACCGCTTCACCGGCTGGTGGGACGTGGACCTGACCGAGAAGGGCGTCGCCGAGGCGATCGCCGCAGGCGAGCTGCTGGCGGAGACCGGCCTGCTGCCCGATGTCGCCTTCACCTCCGTCCAGGTGCGCGCGATCCGCACGCTGCACCTGGCGCTCGACGCCTGTCATCGGCTGTGGATCCCCGAGACCAAGCACTGGCGGCTGAACGAGCGGCACTATGGCGGCCTGACGGGGCTGAACAAGGCGGAGACGGCCGAGCAGCATGGCAAGGAGCAAGTGCACCTGTGGCGCCGCAGCTTCGACGTGCCGCCGCCGGTGCAGGACCGGGGCAGCGAATACGACGTGTCCGGCGATCCGCGCTACGCGGGCGTCGAGGTGCCGCGCACCGAAAGCCTGAAACTGACCATCGAGCGGGTGCTGCCCTATTGGGAAAGCACTATCCGTCCGGTGCTGGCGAGCGGCAAGACCGTGTTGATTTCGGCCCACGGCAACAGCCTGCGCGCCTTGGTGAAGCATCTCTCGCACATTTCCGACGAGGACATTCCGGCGCTGGAGATTCCCACCGGCGAGCCGATCGTCTACGAGTTCGACGAGAGCATGAAACCGGGCGAGCGCCATTATCTGAAGGAGCGATAGGATGTCCGCACCAGTCGCCCCACAAGTCGCCATCGTCATGGGCAGCCAGTCCGACTGGGCGACCATGAAGTGCGCCGCCGCGGTGCTCGACGAGCTGGGCGTCGCATACGAGGCGCGGATCGTCTCGGCCCACCGCACGCCCGAGCGAATGTACGCCTTTGCCAAGGGCGCGGCGAACGCCGGGTTCAAGGTGATCGTCGCCGGGGCCGGCGGCGCGGCCCATTTGCCGGGCATGCTCTCCTCGCTGACCCACCTGCCGGTGCTCGGCGTGCCGGTCGAATCGAAGGCGCTCAAGGGCCTGGATAGCCTGCTGTCGATCGTGCAGATGCCGGCCGGGGTGCCGACCGGGACGCTGGCGATCGGCGAAGCGGGCGCAACCAACGCCGGCATTCTCGCCGCTTCGATCCTGGCGCTGTCCGACGAGCCGCTGTCGCAGCGCCTGCAGGCGTGGCGCGCGGCGCGGACCGATGCGGTGGGCGAGAAACCCACAAGCGAATGATCCCTCCCGGCAGCACCATCGGCATCCTCGGCGGCGGGCAGCTCGGGCGCATGCTGGCGGTGGCCGCGGCGCAGCTCGGCTATCGCTGCCACGCCTACGATCCGAATGCCGACAGCGGCGCGGCCGAAGTGTGCGCAGCTTTCACCAGCGCACCGTGGTTCGACCGCAACGCACTCGGCAATTTCGCCGCCGAATGCGATGTCGTGACGTACGAGTTCGAGAACGTGCCGGCGGGCCCGCTCGCGCTCGTCCCTCCGGGCAAGCTGTGGCCGCCGGTGCGCGCGCTCGAGACCGCGCAGGACCGGCTGCACGAGAAGGCCTTCGCCGAGAATTGCGGCGGGCGCACCGCCCCCTATGCGACCGTGGATTCGGCCGACGACCTGCTGCGGGCGGTCGAGCGGATCGGCGCGCCGGGTATCCTCAAGACCCGCCGCGAGGGCTACGACGGCAAGGGCCAGTGGCGCATCGAGTCCGCACGCGATGCCGAGGGGCTGCGGCTGCCGGCGAGCAACATGATCTACGAAGGCTTCGTTCACTTCTCGGCCGAGTTCTCGGTCATCCTGGTGCGCGGCGGCGACGGCGAGGTGCGCTTCTGGGACAGCCCGTGCAACACCCACAAGGGCGGCGTCCTGGCGACCTCCAGCCTGCCGGCTCCGGCGGCGGTGGACGAGCAGGTGCCCGCCGCGCGCGAGCTGGCCGGACGGATCGCCGAAGCGCTCGGCTACGTCGGCGTGCTGGCGTGCGAATTCTTCGCCACCGACGCCGGGCCGGTATTCAACGAAATGGCCCCGCGGGTGCACAATTCGGGCCACTGGACGATCGAGGGCGCGGTCGTCAGCCAGTTCGAGAACCACGTGCGCGCGGTGTGCGGCCTGCCGCTGGGCGACACCCGCACGATTGCCCCGCGGGTCGAAATGGAGAACCTGCTCGGCCGCGAGGTGGAACGCGCGGCGGAAATTCTCGCCGAACCGGAGGCCCACCTGCACCTCTACGGCAAGGGCGAGGCGCGCGAAGGGCGTAAGATGGGCCATGTGACGAGGCTCGGCTGGTGAGCAAGCCGCGCGAGGTCGTGTACGTGGTCGCGCGGGCCGACAACGGCGTGATCGCCCGCGACGGCAAGGTGCCGTGGCGCATCCGCGAAGACCTCAAGCGCTTCGTCGCCCACACCACCGGCACGCCGATGATCATGGGCCGCAAGACCTTCGAGAGCTTGGCCGAACCGCTCAAGGGCCGGCGGCACATCGTGCTGACCCGCAACCGCGAATGGTCGGCGCCCGGCGCGGAAGTCGTCCATTCGCCCGAAGAGGCGCTGGCCCTCGCCGGCGAAGGCGACGTGAGCGTGATCGGCGGGGCGGAGATATACGAGCTGTTCCTGCCGTGGGCGACGCGGATCGAGCTGACCGAGGTCCACGAGGACACGCCGGGCGACGTGGTGATGACGTACCCGGGCAGCGAGTGGGTCGAAGTCTCGCGCGAGGAGCGCCCCGCCGACGAGCAAGTGGCCGGCGCACAGCTTCGTGACGCTGGAACGCCGACTGATCCGCCTCGATCACCGGCAGCCGATTCCGAAGGACTTGCGCGGCGGGATCGTCGCGTTGGGCAACTTCGACGGGTTTCACCTCGGCCACCAGGCGGTGGTGCGCGAGGCGGTCGAGTGGGCCTGGGAGCAGGGTCGCCCGGCGATCGTCGCCACGTTCGATCCGCACCCGGTGCGCCACTTCGCGCCGCACGTGCCGGCGTTCCGCCTGACCACCCTCGACCAGCGCGAGGAGCTGTTCGCCCAGGCCGGGGCGGAGGCGATGCTGGTGTTCCACTTCGACGGGGAGCTGGCCGGCACGACGGCGGAGGACTTCGTGGTCCGGCTGCTGGGCCAGCACATCGGCGCGTGCGGCGTGGTCACCGGCGAGGACTTCACCTTCGGCAAGGGCCGCGGCGGCAACCTTGCGGTGTTGCGCGAGACCGGCGCGGCGTGCGGGATCGAGGCGCGCGCGGTCGGTCCAGTGATGGACGGCGGCCGGCCGGTCTCCTCGAGCCGCATCCGCGACGCGCTCAAGGCCGGCGACTGCGCGGAAGCGGCGCGGCTGCTGACCCGCCCGTTCGCCATCCGCGGCGAGGTGATCCACGGCGACAAGCGCGGGCGGGCGATCGGCTATCCCACGGCCAACATGGAGTTCGGTCCCTATCTGCGCCCGCGGTTCGGCATCTACGCGGTGACTGGACGGATGCTGTCGACCGGCGAGGAGCTGAAGGGCGCCGCCAGCCTGGGCATCCGGCCGACGTTCGACCCGCCGAAGGAGCTGCTCGAGCCCTATTTCTTCGACTTCGACCGGCGAGTCTACGGGCAGGCAATCGAAGTCGCGCTGATCCGCTTCCTGCGGCCGGAGATGAAGTTCGACGGCGTCGATGAGCTGAAGGCGCAGATGGCGAAGGATTGCGCGCGGCCGCGAGCTTGCTCGCGAAACGCCGTTACGCGCTGTTCCGGCTGAAACCCGGGTGACACATTTGCGAAGTGTCACCTTTTTGGCCAAAACGTATTCCCCGGCGATTTTCGCTTGGGCGGCGGGTGACACATTGGCGAACCGGGTGTATCGTCGGATCGGGGCATCGTCGCAAACATGTGCGGCTGGCGGCGATAACCGTTCTCTCGCGCCTTTGCGTACGACGAGCCTTTCTCTCTCTGCGCCTCTGCGCGAACAAATTGCGCCCCGCGCCCGCCCCCGCTAAGGCGCGCGCCTGATGTCCGAACCGCGCGACTACCGTCCGACGGTCTTCCTGCCGAAGACCGACTTCCCGATGAAAGCCGGCCTTCCCGCAGAAGGAGCCGGGCATTCTCGCGCGCTGGGAGGCCGAGGGGCTTTACGAGCAGGTCCGCGCCAGCCGCAGGGGGCGGCGAAAAATTCATCCTGCATGACGGCCCGCCTTACGCCAACGGCGACATGCACATCGGCCACGCGCTCAACCACGTGCTCAAGGACATGGTCGTGCGCACGCAGACGCTGCTCGGCAAGGACGCGCCCTACGTGCCCGGGTGGGACTGCCACGGCCTGCCGATCGAGTGGAAGGTCGAGGAAGAGTACCGCAAGAAGAAGCTGCAACAAGGACGAGGTCCCGGCGAAGGAATTCCGCGCCGAATGCCGCGCCTACGCCCAGCACTGGGTCGACGTGCAGCGCGAGCAATTGAAGCGCCTCGGCATCGGCGGCGACTGGGAGCATCCCTACCTGACGATGCAGTTCGACAGCGAGGCGACGATCGTCGCCGAACTGCTCAAGTTCGCCGAGAGCGGGCAGCTCTACCGCGGCGCCAAGCCGGTGATGTGGAGCCCGGTCGAAAAGACCGCGCTGGCCGAGGCCGAGGTCGAGTACGAGGACATCGTCTCGACGCAGATCGACGTGGCGTTCGAGATCGTCGAGAGCCCGATCCCCGAGCTGGTCGGCGCCTACGCGGTGATCTGGACGACCACGCCGTGGACGATCCCGGTGAACCAGGCGATCGCCTATGGGCCGGAGGTTGAGTACGTTCTCGCCTTCACTGCGAGGTCGAGACTGCAAGGATACCGTATCGAGCTGAACTTCTCGGGAATGCTGTCGCTACGTTGTCGCAAGTGATCTGGTGGACGCCCTCTGCTCGGCTCAAGGCCAACGATCGACGGGCCAATTCGTCCGTGTCGATGCCGAGGTCACAACGCTTCAAAGGCTCCGACCTCGCCGGCACCGTCGCCCGCCACCCGATGCACCGCCTCGGCGGGTTCTTCGCCGAGCCGCGGCCCCTGCTGCCGGGCGAGTTCGTCACCACCGACAGCGGCACCGGGCTGGTCCACATGGCGCCCGATCACGGCGAGGACGATTTCGAGCTGTGCCGCCACTACGGGCTGCTGCCGCAGTTCGCGGTCGAGGCCGACGGGCGCTATCGCGACAATTGGCTGTGGCTGCCGCGCACCGACGAGCGCTCGATGAGCGTCATCAACCCCAAGTTCAACGCGCCCGACGGGCCGATCTGCTCTGACTTGCGCGAAGCGGGCGCGCTGCTCGCCGCTTCGACCGATTACCGCCACTCCTACCCGCACTCGTGGCGCAGCAAGGCCAAGGTGATCTTCCGCTGCACGCCGCAGTGGTTCGTGCCGATGGACCATCCGCTCAACCGGCAGATCCCGCTGTGCGACGTCGAGGAAGCGATCCGCTCCGAGCAGGGCGAGAACCGCACCTTGCGCGGGCATCGCCATGGCCGAGATCGACCGCGTGCGCTTCGTGCCCGAGAAGGGCCGCAACCGCATCGGCGCATGGTCGCCGGGCGGCCCGACTGGGTGCTCAGCCGCCAGCGCGCGTGGGGCGTGCCGATCACGCTGTTCGTGAACAAGCAGGATGGCGAGTACCTGGTCGATCCCGAAGTCAACGCGCGGATCGTCGCTGCGGTGCGCGAGCAGGGGGTCGATGCGTGGAGCGACGCAAACGCGCAGGCGCTGCTCGGTAACGACTACAGGGCCGAGGATTACGAGCGGGTCGTCGACATCCTCGACGTGTGGTTCGATTCGGGCTCGACCCACGCGTTCGTGCTCGAAAGCGGGCGCTGGCCCGACCTCAAGTGGCCGGCCGACCTCTATCTCGAAGGCTCCGACCAGCATCGCGGTTGGTTCCAGTCCTCGCTGCTCGAATCCTGCGCCACTCGCGGTCGCGCGCCCTACGAGGCGGTGCTGACCCACGGCTTCACGATGGACCAGCGCGGCGAGAAGATGTCCAAATCCAAGGGCAACACCGTCGATCCGCTCAAGGTGATGGAGACCTACGGCGCCGACATCATCCGGCTGTGGGCGCTGAGCGTCGATTACACCGAGGATCACCGCATCGGCGACGAAATCCTTAAGGGCGTTTCCGACCAGTACCGCAAGCTGCGCAACACCTTCCGCTACTTGCTCGGCGCGCTTGGCGGCTTCGCCGAGAGCGAGCGGCTGCCGGTCGGGGAAATGCCCGAGCTGGAGCGCTACATTCTTGCGCTGCTCGGCGAACTCGATGCGACGCTGCGCACCGCGGTCGCCGAATTCGACTTCAACGCCTACACCCGCGCGCTGGTCGACTTCTGCAACGAGGACCTGTCGGCCTTCTATTTCGATATCCGCAAGGATTCGCTCTACTGCGACGCGCCGGACGACCCGCGCCGCCGCGCCTGCCGCACCGTGCTCGACACGCTGTTCCACGCGCTGATCCGCTACGCCGCGCCGGTGCTGGTGTTCACCGCCGAGGAAGTGTGGGGCACGCGCTACCCCGATGCCGGCAGCGTGCACCTGCTGGAGTGGCCCGAGGTGCCCCCCGCCGAGGTGGACCGAACGCGCTGGCGCGATCTGCGCGGCCTACGCGAACAGGTGACCGAGGCGATCGAGCCGCTGCGGCGCGACAAGCTGGTCCGCTCGAGCCTCGAGGCCGAGGTGGTGGTGCCCGCCAGCGCGGTGCCCGAGCGCGTGAGCGATGATTTGCTCGCCGAACTGTTCATCAGCGCCACGGTTTCGCGGGGCACCGACGACCGAGTCGGCGTGCGCCCGTCCGACGACCACAAGTGCGGCCGCTGCTGGCGGCTGCTGCCCGAAGTGCCCGAGGACGGCGGCCTGTGCGCCCGCTGCGCCGAGGTGGTGCAGGAAATGGACCAGCCCGCATGAGACCCGTCTGGCGCAACCGCCTGCTCGGCTTCCTGATCGCAATGCTGATCTTCGGGCTCGACCAGACCGTCAAATGGCTTATCGCCGGGCCGCTGGCGATGCGCCGGGGCGACACGATCGAGCTGCTGCCGATCTTCGCCCTCACCCGCACGCACAACTTCGGCGTCTCGCTCGGCATGTTCACCGCCAAATCGCAGGAAATGCGCTGGGGGCTGGTGGTGGTAACGGCGCTGATCGCGCTGGCGGTGACGGTGTGGATGCTGCGCGAGAAGCGCCTTGGCGACATCGTCGCGCTCGGTCTGGTGCTGGGCGGCGCGATCGGCAACATCCGCGACCGGGTCCGCTTCGGCTACGTGCTCGACTATGCCGACCTGCACTTCGGCAATTTCCGCCCGTTCCTGGTGTTCAACGTCGCCGACGCCTGCATCACCATCGGCGTGCTGATAATCCTTGCCCGATCGCTGTTCATGCGCGAGAAACCCCTCGAAACGCAGACGCCAATCCAAAGCCCGGCCCACAGCGAGCCCCCCGAAACCCCTGAGGCGGAGCAACCCGCGGAGACCCCTTGATGCGCACGATTTTCCGTTTGATCCTGGCTCTCGCCGGCATGGCCGGACTCTCGGCGTGCGCCCACGGCGGCCTCGGCAGCCGCAGCAGTCCGAACGAGTTCGCCGTCCAGCGCGAGGCGCCGCTGTCGGTTCCGCCCGACTTCGCTCTCGTGCCGCCCAAGCCCGGGGCGCCGCGCCCGGCGCAAGGCACTGCCGCTCAGCAGGCGCTCGACGCGCTGTTCGGCGGCCCCGCTCCGCGCAGCGCCACCGAGACCAGCCTGCTGCAACACGCCGGCGCCGCCGACGAAGGCATCCGCTCGACCGTCGGCGACCCGGCCACGCACACCGTCGACAAGGGCGACGCCACCCAGGCGATCCTCAAGGCGCCGGACAATACCAGCAGCCAGGTGGCGAGCGCGGCCATTCCGGGGTGATCTTTTGTTCTTCGCACGCCCATCCGGGCGTGCGATCCTCGCTGCTATTCCCTCCGCTACGCTACGGGGCAGCTGCGGGCGGCCATTCGGCCTTGCGGTCCGCTGGTCGCGGACCGTCTCAGCGCTAGACTTGTTGGCCTGGAATGGTTCGGGCTGTGACTAGCAGCCCGCAAGCGCGAACGCGCGCCCGCAGGCGCCCCGTAGCGTAGCGCAGGGAACAGCGCCGAGGACGAGCGCCCGGATGGGCGCTCGAAAAGCAAAAGCTATTCCTCGCTCACCAGCAATTTATCGATCTTCCTCCCGTCCATATCGATCACCTCGAAGCGCCAGCCCTGGTCGGTGAAGTGCTCGCCTTCGAGCGGCAGGCGCTTGAGCATGAACAGCACGTAGCCGGCGGCGGTGGCGAATTCGCGGTCCTCCGGCAGATCGAGCGCCAGACGCTCGGCCATCGCGTCGGCGCCCATCGCCCCGGAGATCAGCAGGCTGCCGTCCTCGCGCTCGACCAGCTCGGGCTCCTCGCCTTCGTCCTGCAGGCTGGCGAAAGCGCCGACCATCGCGGTGAGCAGGTCGGCGGGGGTGACGATCCCGTCGAGGTGGCCGTATTCGTCGTGCACCATCGCCATCCCCAGCCCCGAGCTCTGCAGGATGCGCAGCGCGTCCATCGCGTCGAGCTGGTCGGGGACGACCGGCGCCTTCTTCATCAGCCGCTGGAGGCGCACCGCGCGGCCGGACAGCAACTGGGCCAGCACTTCGCGCACTTTGACCACCCCGAGCACTTTGTCGACCGACCCGTCGGCCACCGGCAGCAGCGAATGCGGCGAGCGGGCGATGGCCTCGCGGATGTCCGCTTCGTCCGCCCCGAGCTCGACCCAGTCGATTTCGGTGCGCGGCGTCATCAGCTCGCGCACCGGGCGCTCGCCGAGGCGCATGACGCCCGAGAGGATCGCCCGCTCCTCTTCCTCGATCACCCCGCTGCGGGTCGCCTCGGCGAAGATCATCTGCAGCTCCTCGGCGGTCAGCCGGTGGTCGCCGCGGTGGTGAACCCCGATGAGGCTGAGGAGCAGCGCCGAGGAGGTGTCGAGTAGCCATACGATCGGCGCGGCGATGCGGGCGAACAGCGCCATCGGCCGCGCCATCACCAGCGCGATCGGCACCGCGGCGCGCAGCGCGAGCTGCTTGGGCACCAGCTCGCCAATGACCAGGCTGAAGAAGGTCGTCAGCCCGATGACCAGAACATAGCCGAGACGTCTCGGCCGACTGCGCGGCGACCCCGAGCGCCTGCAGCCGCTCGGCCACCGGCCCGCCCATCGTCGCGCCGGAGAAAGCGCCGGAGATGATGGCAACCAGGGTTATGCCGATCTGGACCGTGGCGAGGAACTTGCCCGGTTCGGCGGCCAGGGTCAGCGCCGTCCTAGCTGCGCCGCTGCCCTTCTCCGCCGCCATCTTCAGGCGCGAGGTGCGGGCCGAGACGATCGCCAGCTCGGACATCGAAAACACCCCGTTGACGAGGATCAGCCCGGCGAGGATGGCAAGGTCGAACCAGGGGAACGGAGACATCGGTGCCGCTCCGGCTAGCAGAATTGTGAGGCCGCGCGAAGCGCCGGATGCGGAACGGCGATGCCGAAAATACGTTGAACCCGTGGTACGGTGGCGCGAGGCCGACGAGGCTTTGCTCTGCCGTTTTTCGTTTGAACAGCAAAGGTGATTGAAAGCATGCCAAAATCTCGGATGATCCTCGCCACTCTCGCCTCCGTCTCCCTGCTCGGCGTGTCCGCCTGCGTGACCAATCCCAACACCGGCCACAAGGTCGCTTCGCGCACCGCGATCGGCGCGGCGGGCGGTGCCGCGGCCGGCTATCTGCTGGGCGGTCTGATCGGCGGCAAGACCGCGCGGATCATCGGCGCCGGGATCGGCGGAGTCGCCGGCGGGGCGGTCGGCTACAAGATGGACCAGCAGATCAAGCAGTTGAAGGAGCAGACCGCCGGCGCCGGGGTGGACATCACCCCGACCGACAACGGCAACGCGTTCCTGGTCAACCTGCCCGACGTGACCTTCGCCACCGGCAGCGCGACGATCAGCCCATCGTTCCAGGCCACGCTCGACGAGGTCGCCCAGAGCCTAGTGCAATATCCCAACAGCCTGGTCGACGTGTACGGCTACACCGACACCGTCGGCTCGACCGCCAGCAACCAGCGCCTGTCCGAAGAACGCGCCCGGGCGGTGGCCAATTACCTGATCAGCCGCGGCGTCGCCTCGACCCGCATGCGCTGGCAGGGGTTCGGCGAGACGGTGCTCAAGGTCCCAACCGGCGACAACGTGCCCGAGCCGCTCAACCGCCGGGTCGAGATCAAGGTGGTGCCGGTCTCGCAAGCCGACGTCGAGGCCGCCCGCCGCGGCCAGTAAGCGCACCCGTTCCGCACAGCGAGCGGAGAGGGGCCGGTCCGCCAGGGCCGGCCCCTTATTACTTCCCGCGCTTGACGTACTCGCTTGCCCGCGCCGCCAGCCGCTCGACCGCTGCGCGATGGATGGCCGGCGCGCTGACCAGCAGGCCGAAGGCGCGCGGGTCGCGCTTGTTGTAGGCGAGCGGCTGGCCGAAGGCGTCGGTCACCGCGGCGCCGGCTTCGCGGGCGATCAGGGCGGCGGCGGCGACATCCCATTCGAAGCCCCAGCGCAAGGTGGCGACGAGGTCCGCCTCGTCGGCGGCGACCATGGCGATCCTGAGCGCGATCGAATTGGGCTTGGCGACCGTCGTCAGGTCCCGGTCTTCTTTCGGCAGCGAATCCGCCGGGACGCGCGCGCCGGGTAGCCTCGCGCGGGTGCTCGCCTGGAGCCGTTCGTCGTTGCGCCAGGCGCCTTGTCCGGCGATCGCGCACCACGTCTCATCGCGCGCCGGGGCGACGAGGGTGCCGATCAGCGGCCTGCCTTCGCTGATCAGCGCCACCGAAACCGCCCAGCCGGCGCGCCCGCGGATGAAATCGCGCGTGCCGTCGATCGGATCGACCAGCCAGCACAGGCCTTTGTCGAGCCGTTCGGGATCGTCGACCGTCTCCTCCGAAAGCCAGCCGGCGGCCGGCAGCAGCGCCGCGAGTTCGCGCTTGAGGAAGGCATCGACCGCGAGGTCGGCCGTGCATACCGGGCTGCCCGGCGTCTTTTCCCAGCTTTCCAGCGCATGCCCGTGGCCGGGCCACTGGCGCAGGGCGATCTGCCCGGCCTCGCGGCAGATCGTTTCGAGGCGCTCGCGGTCGATCATCGGGGGTGGCAGGTGGACGCGAGCCGAACGCATTGCAAGGGCGGCGCGAGGTGCTATGCGGCCGGCAACCCTTTCCGCCAGAGCGAAGGCAGCGATGAACATCCACGAATACCAGGCCAAGGAACTGCTTGCGAAATTCGGCGTCGGCGTACCGGCCGGCTATCCGGCGCCCAGCGTCCAGGACGCCGTTGCCGCGGCCAAGAAGCTGCCCGGGCCGCTCTATGTGGTGAAGGCGCAGATTCATGCCGGCGGGCGCGGCAAGGGCAAGTTCAAGGAATTGCCGGACAGCGCCCAAGGCGGCGTGCGGCTGGCGCATTCGGTCGCGGAGGTCGAGGCAAACGCCAGAGAGATGCTCGGCAACACGCTGGTGACCGTGCAGACCGGGCCGGCGGGCAAGCAGGTCAACCGGCTGTACGTCACCGACGGCGTGGACATCGCCGACGAGTATTATCTGGCCTTCCTGGTCGACCGGGGCAGCGGCCGCGTCGCGATGGTCGTCTCGACCGAAGGCGGCATGAGCATCGAGGACGTCGCTCATGAGACGCCGGAGAAGATCGCCACCGTCACCATCGACCCGGCAACCGGGTTCATGCCGCATCACGGCCGCGCGGCGGCCTTTGCGCTCAAGCTCAAGGGCGATCTCGCCAAGGCGGCGCAAAAGCTCAGCCGACAGCTCTACGAGGCGTTCGTGGCACTCGACTGCTCGATGCTCGAGATCAACCCGCTGGTCGAAACCAAAGGCGGCGAACTGCTGGTGCTCGACACCAAGATGAGCTTCGACTCCAACGCGCTGTTCCGCCACCCCGAGGTCGAGGCGATGCGCGACGAAACCGAGGAAGACCCGATGGAGGTCGAGGCCGGCAAGCACGATCTCGCCTACATCAAGCTCGACGGCAACATCGGCTGCATGGTCAACGGCGCCGGTCTCGCCATGGCGACGATGGACATCATCAAGCTCAACGGAGCGTTCCCGGCGAACTTCCTCGACGTCGGCGGCGGCGCCAGCAAGGAGAAGGTCACCGCGGCGTTCAAGATCATCCTGTCGGACCCGGCGGTGAAGGGCATCCTGGTCAACATCTTCGGCGGTATCATGCGCTGCGACACGATCGCCGAAGGCATCGTCGCCGCGGCGAAGGAAGTGGCGCTCGACGTGCCGCTGGTGGTGCGGCTGGAGGGGACCAACGTCGACGAGGGCAAGGCCATCCTCGCCAATTCGGGCCTGCCGATCATCCCGGCCGAGGACCTGGGCGATGCGGCGCGCAAGATCGTCGCGGAGGTCAAGCAGGCGGCCTGACGCCCAGCGGCAAGTTGCTCACGGTTTGCTCCGCCTATGCCGGACGGACCGCCTTCGGCCATGCCTGCCTATGGGCGACGCTCGACGCCCCGACCAACGACAAGATCTGCAAGAGCCTGATGGCCAACGCCAAGTTCACGCCCGCGAAGGACGCCGACGGTCAGCCGATGGCGGGCTATTGGGTCGGGAGCCCGATGATGCTCGGTCCGCCGATGAAGGGGGGCTTCGGCAAACGCTAAGGCGTCACCCGTCCGCGGTCACAACAGCAGGTTGAGCCCGTGGATCAGCACGCCGACGAGGCCGCCGACGAGCGTCCCGTTGACGCGGATGAACTGCAGGTCGCGGCCCACCGCGCGCTCGATCCGGTCGGTCACCGTGCGAGCGTCCCAGCGGCGCACCGTCTCCGACACCAGCTGAACGATCTGCCCGCCGTAACGCGTCGCCACGCCGACGGCCGTGCGCCGGGCGAAGCGGTTGACCTGGTGCTGCAGCGCCGCGTCCTCCCGCAACGCCTCTCCCAGCTCGGCGAGCATGCCGGCGACGGGGCCGCCGAGGCTGCCCGAGGGTTCGCGCGCGGCAGCGATCAGCCCCTGCCGCAGCCGCTCCCACACGCCCATCCACCATTGGCCGAGCGCCGGGTTGGCCAGCAGGTCGCGCTTCATCGCCTCGACCTTCGCGCGCATGGCCTCGTCGTGCTGCAGGTCGTCGGCGAGCTGTTCTAGCCCCTGTTCGATCTTGTGCCGCAACGGATGCTCGGGATCGACCAGCACTTCGGCGAGCAGGCGGTAGAGCCCGTCGAGCACGGAGCTGGCCACCCGCTCGTCGAGCCCGGTCCAACGCAGCACCGCGTTGGCCCGCTCGTGGATGATCTGCCGGACCATCTCCTCGTTGTCCTCGAGCGTGAGCCCGGCCCAGCGGATCAGCGCATCGAGCAGCGGCAGATGGCGCTTATCGGCAATCGCCGCGGCCAGCATCTGGCCCAGCAACGGGGAGACGTCGAGCCGCTGGAGCTGATGCAGCAGGCCCGCCCTGACCTGGCCGCCGAGCCGCTCGGGATCGAGCAATTCGAGCACGTCGGCCGCCAGTTCTCCCGCCCCGCTGCCGATGCGCGACAGCTCGCCGCCGTCCGGCCGAGCGAGAAAGTCGCCGAGCGCGCGGGCCAGGTTCATCGCCCGCATGCGCCGCGCCACCACCGCGGGCGTGAGGAAGTTCGCCTGCAGGAACCGCGCCATCGAATCGGCGATGCGGTCCTTGTTCTCGGGAATGATCGCGGTGTGCGGGATCGGCACGCCGAGCGGATGGCGGAACAGCGCGGTCACCGCGAACCAGTCGGCCAGGCCGCCAACCAGCGCCGCTTCCGAAAAGGCCAGGACCCAGTCCCACGCCGGGCTCGTTCCCGCCATCACGCGGGCGAGCGCGAACAGCGCGGCCATCGCGACCAGCAGGCCGGTCGCCGCGCGCCGCATCCGCCGCGCGCGGTCGGGCGGGAGCGGGGCTCTGATCGACACCGGAAGAGCGCTCCGGCGAGTCATGCGAGGCCCCGGCTCACTCGGCCGGATAACCCTCCGTGGAGGGCCCGTGGCGATGCTCCGGGCGATAGGTCAGGACCTTGTGGCGCAGCCACGGGCCGAGGCGCTTCTCGAGCCCGTCGGCGAGGCTGAAGCCGGCCGGGACGATCAGCAGCGTGAGCATGGTCGAGAGCAACAGGCCACCGATCACCGTTGTGCCCATCGACGAGCGCCAAGCGGCATCGCCCGACAGCGAAATCGCGGTCGGCACCATGCCGGCGGTCATCGCCACGGTGGTCATCAGGATCGGCTGGGCCCGCTTGTGCCCGGCATCGATGATCGCCTGCCGCTTGGGCACGCCGGAGGACATCTCCTCGATCGCGAAGTCGATCAGCAGGATCGAGTTCTTGGCGACGATGCCGAGCAGCATCAGCAAGCCGATGTAGACCGCGATCGAGATCGGTTGCGGGTGATGCTGCGCGCCGATGTAGCCGGTGATCGCCAGCGCCAGCAGGCCGCCGAGCGGCGCCAGCAGCAGCGAGGTCATGTTGACCAGCGGAGAGACGAAGCGGCGATAGAGCAGCACCAGCACCGCGAACACCATCAGAATGCCGCTGATCACCGCGATGATGAAGTTCTGCACCAGTTCGCCCTGCCACTTCGCGTCGCCGACCGGCTTGTTGGAGACGCCCGGCGGCAGGTGCTTCATGATCGGCAGCGCCTTGA
The DNA here is from genome assembly GCA_963811255.1 of uncultured Alphaproteobacteria bacterium. GTDB lineage: Bacteria > Pseudomonadota > Alphaproteobacteria > Sphingomonadales > Sphingomonadaceae > Croceibacterium_B. The sequence continues at coordinate 680,442 of CAWEQI010000001.1, forward strand.
TGGCGTCCATCACCGGTCCGCTGACGGCGCCCGGCGCGAGATCGGCGCCGACAATCACGCGCCGCGCCTGGTTGAAGCGTTGAATCTGCGTCGGCCCCTCGCCGAAGCGGATCTCGGCCACCCGCTGCAACGGCACCGAACCGCCCGTGGCCGTGGGCACCGGCAGGTTCTGGATGGTGGCGATGTTCTCGCGCGATGTCTTGCCCAGCACGACCCGGATCGGAATTTGCCGGTCCGAGAGCGAGAATTTGGCCGCGTTCTGGTCGATTTCGCCCAATGTGGCGATGCGGATCGCCTGGCTTAGCGCGCTGGTCGTCACGCCGAGCTGCGCCGCCAGATCGAGACGGGGCACGATCACCAGTTCGGGACGCTGCAGGTCCGCCTCGATGCGCGGCGCCACGGCGCCATGAACGCTGGCCATCTGATGGACGAGCGTCTGGGCCGTGCGATTGAGCACGGCCGGATCCGAGCCCGTCAGCATGATCGAAATGTCGCGGTTGCTCCCGCCGCCGCCGTTGCGCGACTGGAAAGTGACCCGCGCGTCGGGGACCTTGTCCAGGACCGGAGTCATCCGCCGTTCCCATTTGAAGCTCTTCAGCGGGCGGTCGTCCTTGAGCACCGTGAACAGCGTCGCCTGCCCCTCCTTGATGCTTTCAAGCACCCGCTGGACCTCGGCATGCTGGGCCTCGAGGATCGCGGTGACCCGGTCGGCCACGGCTTCGGTCTGCTCGATGGTGGTCCCCGGCACCATCTGGATATTCACCCGGCTGGTGTCCTCGTCGGTGGTCGGCTGGAACTGCTTGGGCATGCCGTAGAGCAGCCCTGCGGTCAGCATCAGCGCCGCCACGCCGACGCCGAACATCCATGCGCGATGGTCGCGATAACGCGAGCGGACGAGGTGCCGGTAGTAAAGGTGCCACTCGGCGAAGCGCGGGCCGATGAGACCGGCGATCGGGCCCGTCAGCAGGCGCACGACCACCAGACCGAGCGCGAACAGTCCGATCTTCGGCAAGGCGCCGTGCAGCCCGAGCACCTGGCCGCCGTACGCGCGCAAACAGATATCCGATGACGATGTAGAGCAGCGCGAAACCGGCTTCGACCACCCCGTACCAGCTCTGCGACGGCACCGGCTCGCGCCGCGCCTGGTAGGCTTCGACCTTGTCGGTGTTGAGCGTCCACTTGAGGATCGCCATGTAACGATCCATCAGCCGCCCCTCGCCGTGCGCCTGGTGGCCCTTGGCCTGAAGGAAATAGGCCGCGACCATCGGGGTGATCATCCGCGCAACGGCCAGGCTCATCAGCACCGCGGCGACGACGGTAAGGCCGAAATTCTTGAAATACTGGCCGGTAATCCCCGGCATCAGCCCTACGGGCAGGAATACGGCGACGATCGACAGGCTGGTGGCGACCACCGCCAGGCCGATCTCGTCGGCGGCGTCGATCGCCGCCTGGTACGCGCTCTTGCCCATGCGCATGTGTCTGACGATGTTCTCGATCTCGACGATCGCATCGTCGACCAGAACACCGGCGACGAGGCTCAGCGCCAGCAGCGACAGCTCGTTGAGGGTGAACCCCATCAGTTCCATGAACCAGAAGGTCGGAATGGCCGACAGCGGGATGGCCAGCGCGGCGATGATCGTCGCCCGCCAGTCGCGCAGGAACAGGAACACCACCACCACGGCGAGGATCGCACCCTCGATCATCGCCTCCATCGAGGTTTCGTATTGCTGTTTGGTGTAATCGACGCTGGTGTAGAGCTGGTTGATGTGGATTCCGGGGTTCTCGGCCTGGATCGCCTTCAGCTCCTTGATCGCCGCGTCGTAAACCGTGACGTCGGACGCATCCTTCGCCCGCCGAATGAAGAAGGTGACGACCTGCCGCCCCTTCATCTTGGCGATCGAGGTCTGCTCGGAATAGCCGTCGTAAACCGTTCCGACCTGGCTGAGCTGAATGGTGCGGCCGCCACCGAGATTGATCTGGGTTTTCGACAGGTCGAGCGCGTTGGCGGCGTTGCCGAGCACGCGCACCGACTGGCGCGATCCGGCGATCTGGGCGCTCCCGCCCGCCGCGTTGGTATTCACCGCCCGCAGGGCCGAGTTCACCTCGTCGGCGGTGACGCCGAGCGCCTGCATCTTGGCCGGGTCCAGCACCACGCGGATTTCACGGTCGACGCCGCCCGAACGGCTGACTTGCGCCATGCCCTCTATGCCCAGCAGCCGGCGCGAGATGGTGTCGTCGATGAACCAGCTGAGCTGCTCCATCGTCATGTCGTCGGCGGAGACCGCGAAATAGCCGATCGGACCACCGCCGCCGACGTTGATCTTCGTCACCCGCGGCTCGAGGATGCCGTTGGGCAAGTCGCCGCGAATCTGGTCGATCGCGTTCTTGACCTCGTTGACAGCGTTGTCGGCGTCGGTGCCGATGACGAACTGGACCGTCGTCTGATTGCTGCCCTCGCTGGCGGTCGACTGAATTTCGTCCACGCCGTTGACCGAACGAATCGCCGCCTCGACCTTCTGAGTGATCTGAGTCTCGATTTCGGTCGGCGCGGCGCCGGGCTCGCTGATGAACACGCTCACGGCCGGAAAGTCGATATCCGGCTCGTTGTTGACGTCCATCCGGTTGAACGCCACCAGTCCGGCCAGCGTCAGGCCGATGAAAAAGACGATCGGGACGATCGGGTTGCGGATCGACCACGCGGACAGATTGCGGAAATTCATGGGGTGTTCGGGTTTTCTTCGCCCTTCGAAAGGACGGGCCGCACCTTGTCGCCGGGGTTGAGGAACCCGCCCGCGCGGGCGACGATGCGCTCGTTTCCGGTGAGCCCCGAGACGACCGCGGTGCCCTGGTCGGTCACCGTGCCGGTCTTCACGTCGCGCCGTTCGACCTTGTTGTCCTTGTCGACCACGTAGACGTAGCTGCTCTTCTCATCCGACATGATCGCGCTTTGCGGCAGCAGCGGGGCGAGCACCGTGGCGCCGTTGATCTCGGCCGAAGCGAAACCGCCCGGATGAATCGCCGGATCGTACGGCAGCGCGATCCGGGCGGTGCCTTGCCGGGTGGTCGGGTCGATGGTCGGTTCCTTCTTCCAGATGCGGCCGATGAACACCTTGTCGGTTCCCACCGGGCTGACCTTGGCGCTCGCACCGACCGACATCGACCCGAGGTCGCTTTCACCGACCTTGGCGAGGAGCTCCATCCGGCCTCCCTCGGCCATCGTGAACGGCGCCTGCGAGCCGGGCGAAATGACCTGGCCGACCTCGACGTTGCGCTGAAGGATCAGCCCCGAGACCGGGGCAACCACGTTGAGCTGGGCATTGCGCGCCAGCCGTTCGCGATAGGCCGCCTCGGCCACCTTAACCTGAGCCACGGCGGCGTCGCGGGTCGCGGTCAGCTGATCGATCTGGGCTTTGGAGATGAAGCCGCGATCCACCAGCTTGAGACCGCGATCGAGGTTGGACTGCGCCAGTTCGGCGTTGGCCTTGGCGACCTTGATCTGCGCCGCCGCGCCCGTGGTCTGCTGGCTCTGCACCGAGCGGTCCACCACCGCAAGCACCTGGCCCTTGTCGACCCAATCGCCGACTTCGACCGGCACGGAGACGACCCTGCCGCCCTCGCCGACCACGCCGACCGGGATCTGATGGCGGGCGGAAAGCGTGCCGGTGGCGTTGATGACGTTGGTGACACTCGTCTGGCCGGGCTGGATCACGGTAACGGTCGGCGGAGCGCTTTCGGCGCTGGGCGAAAGGGTGTCGTCGGCGCCCGAGCCGCGCATCATCAGCCATGCCGCAAGCGCAACCAGAACCGCCGCGATGGCGACGACGACGAGAACCCGGCGGCGGCGCGTGCGGACGCCGTCGTCGTCGATCTCGATCTGTTCGACGAACGTGTCAGGCGTGCTGCCCAGATCCGCCATGGTCGTCTCGTAGTTCATCGGCGTCAGAATCCCGCTGTTTCCGCCGCGGGGCGGCCCATATCACAGTTAACGGCCGACCGTATAGAAGAGGCGGCATCATGCCACGGGCGCATAGGCGCGCGAACCGCGGCACGCAATCGGAGCTTCTATCAAAAGCACATATGGGCCGACGAGTAATAATTTGTCGTAAAGTAGAACGACGGCGGGCCCGCGTCGCCGCGGGCCCGCCTCCAAAGTCCATCATTCGCGTTGCGCTAAGATCTATCGCACGCGGCCGCGCTGGAACAGATTGACGATCGCCAACAGCACGATGGCGCCGATGATCGCGAAAATGAACCAAGCGACCCAGGTGGCGGTGCCGACCCCGGCCGCCGCGGCGATCCAGCCGCCGATGACCGCGCCGACGATGCCGACGACGATGTTCCAAAAGATGCCCATCGAGGCATCGCGAGCCATCACCATGCTCGCCAGCCAGCCGGCGATGCCGCCGACGATGATTGCGATAATCCAGCCCATTTGCTGTCTCCTGTTATCCTGCTGCGCATGCGCGCGCTGTCATCGGATAAACCTGACGCAGGATAATGCGTTCCCGGCGAGAGCGCCGGATGGAGCGACACGGAGGAAGCGAGGAGGACAGGCGCCGGGGGCGCCGGCAGCACGTCAGTACTTGAGCTGGCGTTCGTAGAGATCGCGATAATGCTGGATGCGCGTGACACGCAGGCCCTGCATGCCCGAACGGTCCACCGCCCGCTGCCAGGAAGCAAATTCCTCGAGCGTGAGGTTGTAACGCTCGAGCACCTCGTCGATCGTCAGCAGGCCGCCATTAACCGCCGCCACGACCTCGGCCTTGCGCCGCACCACCCAACGCTTGGTCTGGGGCGACGGCAAGTCGTCGACGGTCAGCGGCTCCCCGAGAGGGCCGATCACCTGCGCGGGACGGATTTTCTGATTCTCGATCATTACCTTACCTCGGGTCGTCGCTCGCGGCGCCGTTCGCGGAGCGACTGATGCCGCCGGCGGCTTTGCCATTGGCTAAATCATCAAAGTTAATGTCCTGTTTGCCGGCCCCTATTTCGGCGATATGCCGCGCCGAATCGGGATCGAAACTGGCGCCGCCGCCAACTTCGCCTGCACCGAGCTCGGCCCGCAGTTCGCGAACAGCATCGAACTTGGCGACCAGATCGGTCCACTGGACGGCACGCAGCCCCTCCTGGCCGGCATCGGCAAGATCGAGCGGCATAAGGGCGCCGTCGCGAGTCAGCTTGCGTTCGAACATGCCGACGGTCCTAGCGCAGCAAGCGTCAAGATCGGGTAAAGCGGCGATTTACCCTGCGTTAGGCCCGGTAAACGGGCGGCCACGGCGTTTGCCGGGGTGCGGCGAGCGGTGTAAGGGCCGCCGCGCCATGCCCGCCACCGATTGTCTCGAGCGCCCTGCCGCGCTGTTCGACCTGCCGCGCGCCGCCGGCGACTGCCGGATCGTCGTCGCCATGTCCGGCGGGGTCGACAGCTCGGTCGTCGCCGCGCTGGCCGCGCACAGCGGGGCCGAGGTGATCGGCATCACGCTGCAGCTCTATGACTACGGCGCCGCCAACGGACGCAAGGGCGCGTGCTGCGCCGGCGACGATATTCGCGACGCGCGGACGGTGGCCGACCGGCTGGGCTTCGCGCATTACGTCTTCGACCACGAGAGCGCCTTTCGCCAGGACGTCGTCGAGCGGTTCGCCGACGAATACCTCGCCGGGCGCACGCCGATCCCGTGCATCCGCTGCAACATGGGGCCCGAAGTTCACCGACCTGCTGCGGATGGCGCGCGAGCTTGGCGCCGATTGCCTGGCGACCGGCCATTACGTTCGGCGCGTGGCGGGGGCTGCCGGCCCCGAGCTGTGGCGCGCCCGCGATCCGGCGCGCGACCAGTCCTATTTCCTCTACGCGACAACCGAAACGCAGCTCGATTACTTGCGCTTCCCGCTCGGCGGGCTGCCGAAGGATGAGGTCCGCCGGATCGCGGCGGAGTTCGGCCTCGCGGTCGCCGGCAAGCCGGACAGCCAGGACATCTGCTTCGTGCCCGACGGGGACTATGCCCGGATCGTCAAGTCGCTGCGGCCCGAGGGAAGCCGGCCGGGCCGGATCGTCCACGCCGAGAGCGGCGAGACGCTGGGCGAACACGCGGGGGTGATCCATTTCACCGTCGGCCAGCGCCGCGGTCTGGAAATCGGCGGCCAACCCGAGCCGCTGTATGTCGTCGGCATCGATGCCGAGGCGGCAGAAGTGCGGGTGGGGCCGAAGCGCCTGCTGGCGGTAGGCGCGGCGCGGATCGTCGAGACCAACCGCATCGGCCCGCTGCCCGACGGGCCGCTGACCGCCAAAGTCCGCTCGCTGGCCAAGCCGGTGCCGATCACGCTCGAAGGTTCGCTCGGCGGCGGCGCGGCGGCGACAATCCGTTTTGCGCAGCCCGAGTACGGCGTCGCCCCGGGCCAGGCGGCGGTGCTCTACGCCGGCGAGCGGGTGGTTGGCGGCGGGTGGATCGAACAGACGCGGCCGGGCTGACGTCAACCCTCCGGCACCCGATCGGCACGCGAATGGAGCGTGCCCCGCGACCGGGCGAGCGCATTCCATGCGCTGGCGACTTCGTCGGCGGCTTGCTGGCGTCCGCTGTCGCGGAACGTTTCCTCGAGCCGATTGATTTCGAGCTCGAGAATCGTCGTGGGAACATGATCGCCGAGCGCCGAGAGGCTGCCGAGAACCGCCCGTTCGAGCTTGTCCTGCATTTCGCCCGGCAACGCGCCGAAACTGCGGGCAATCCCTTTGCTCACTTCGGCGAGGCTCTGTTGCTGCATCGATTCCGAGGCCACGACCATCAGCGATTCGTAGGCGCGGGCGAGATGGTCCATGAGTGTGTCCCGGCAGAACACTCTTGCGCCCTCGCCTGGCCGGCAGACCAGCGCACCGCCGCGCCCCCAACGATACAGAAGGTCGTTCAGCGCGTGAATCGCCACGAGCCCCGCAGCGGGATTGGACTTGGCCGTGGAGACGGCAGTCCAGGCGATGTTGCCAAGCTGGTCGACCCCGAACATCGGGTCGATCAGCAGCTCGCGGCGGCGGCCGATGCGGATGGCGCGCCGTACCGCCGCCACCTGGCGCTCGTCGAGCGCGTGACCCGGCGAGACCGTGGCAATCCTCTGACCTTTGTAGACCGGCGACCCGAGCGGCTGTTCGATGGCGATCACCCGTCCCGGCTGCGCTTCGGTCAGATCGAGCAGTGCGCCGTAGTCAATCGAGACAATGTAGCCGTACCGCTCGCCCGTTATCGTCTGCCCCTCCGGCAGCGCAATCGGCTGCGAGCTGATGCGGGAGATGTGGTTCAGCTGCCTCTTGCGGGCATGGACCGTGGAATCATGGATGGTGGCAATGATCGAGGAGGGGCGCGTCTGATCCAGCGTCGAGTAGATCAGCACCACCAGCAAACCCAGGCAGAGCACCGCCAGGATCAGGCATAGCGTCGTTGACAGAACCGGCACCGCGGTATGCCGTGCGAGCCCGAGGCAGGTGAGCGCAAACAGGGCCGATCCGACGAAGAAACCGAAGAATACCTGGTTCGTGCGCCGGCGCATGTACTGATCGACGATCTGGTTGGTCAGTGCCGCCGAGCTTTGCTGGACGGCGAGAAGAAGGATCGAGAACGTTATCGAACTCATCGTCACCAGGCTCGTGGCGACGGTGGACATAAGGCTGGTGGCCTGCTGGGGATCGCCGACGAACGCGTCGAGAAACTTGCGCCAACCGCTCCAGTGCGCGCGCGGACCGGCGGAAATGTCGAACCAGCTCACCAGTCCCGCCAGAACTACAAAGGCGGCGACTTCGGCGAAAGGAACGGCAAGGAACTCCGAGAAGCTACGGCGGATCGTCTGATAAAGTCTCGCGAGCATGAATCCCCGTTGCTGCGCCCGAACGCGACGAGCGGCATGAACAAGGAACCGGCGCCCGCAGACGACGTTCCCGCGGGCGCCTCATTCCCGCGAAGGGTCAAGTACGCAGCCGTAGCCGGGGCGATAGCGGGCGGTTTCGCTGGCGATCAGGGGCACGTAGCCAGTCACGCTGCGGGTGCCCTTGTCCTCGCTGAGGAAGACGACTTCCATCTTCGGCTCGAAGTCCTTCTCGCAGTCGTTGAGCGATCGTCCGGCGATGTAGCGGCACGAGCAGGCGATGCGCGCGCCGACGGCGGCGCCGGTGTCGGCGTAGCCGTATAGAGGGGCGCGGTACAACCAGCCGAGCGCGGCGGCGACGAGCACCGCCCCTACCGTCACCTTGAGCAATGTCGGCCGCCTGTGAACGGCCCTGCGTCGGGAGGTTGCCATGCGCTCCTGCCTGGGAGATGGAAGCGGCGCCGATGCCGCGCCGCCCCATCCCTAGCCTTGCCATTGTTCTGCTGCCAGCCCTGTTGCTGGCGGGCTGCGGCGACGCCGCGCCGTCCGCATCGCCGCTGTCGCCGGCGGCGCTCAAGGCCGTGAGTCAAAACCCTGGCGCGCCGCGCGAAAAGCTCGCGCGTGCGGTCGATGCGCTGTTCTCCCGCGACGACGTCGGCGAAACGCGCGCGGTGCTGGTGCTGCATGACGGCGCGGTCGCCGCCGAGCGCTACGAAAACGGTTACGGGCCTCGCACGAAATTTCTCGGCTGGTCGATGTCGAAGACGGTGACCGCTGTGCTGATCGGCGCCCTCGTCGCCGAGGGCCGGCTGCGGCTCGACAACTCGCCGCCGATTCCCGCCTGGCAACGCCCCGGCGACCCTCGCGGCGAGATCACGCTGCGGCAGCTGCTGCAGATGCGCTCGGGGCTGCGGCACAAGGAGAACAGCGCCCCGATCTACGATTCGGACGAAGTGCGGATGCTGTTTCGCGACGGGCGCGACGACATGGCGGCGTGGGCGGAGGCCCAGCCACTGGCGCACGAGCCCGGGCGGGTGTTCAATTACTCGACGTCAACCGGCGTGATCCTGGCCGACATCGCCGCGCGCGTGCTGGCGCCGGGTGGCACGCCCGATGCCCGGCAGCGGGCGATGGCGGACTTCTTCCATTCGCGCTTCTCCGAGCCGCTCGGCGCGCCGTCGTTCACACCGGAATACGACGCGGCGGGGACGATGATCGGCGGCAGCATGATCTGGGCGACCGCGCGGGATTGGGCGAGATTTGGCGAGATGCTGCGGCACAAGGGCTCGGTGGGCGGCGCGCAGCTGGTGCCCCGCGCATGGGTCGAGTTCATGACCAGCCCGAGCCCGCGGGCGCCCGACTATGGGGCCATGACCTGGCTCAACCGGCCCTCCCACACCAAGCGCAATGTCCTGTTCGCCGCGCAGGGGCCGAAGGACGCGTTCGCGGCGATCGGTCATCAGGGCCAGTTCGTTATCGTGATCCCCTCGGAGCACCTGACGATCGTCCGGCTCGGCAAGACCGACGAACCGCAGATCCCGGCGCTGCAACAGGCGCTCGCCGACGTCGCCGCACTCTATCCTTCGAGGTAGAAAGTTCCCTCGACCACGGTCACGCATGTCCCCGCCGAGCCATGCCTGATTGCCTTCCAGCCGACAGGTGAGATCGCCGCCGCGGCGCGAGGCCTGGTGCGCGGTGAAGCTGTCGCGGCCCAGCCGCGCGGCCCAGAACGGCGTCAGCGCCGCATGGGCGGAGCCGGTGACGCTGTCCTCGTCGACCCCACCGCCGGGGACGAATACCCGGCTGACGACGTCGGTTCGCTCGCCCGGCGCGGTGCAGATGAATTGATCGTCGCCAAGCGCGGCGAGGCTCTTGAGGTCGGGGTCGAGCGCGCGCACCTCGGCTTCGCTGCCGAACAGGTAGATGCCGTACCGTTCGGGATTGAGCCAGACTTCCCTCGGACGGGCGCCGAGCAACGCGACGGCTTCCGGCCAGTCGCTTGGCTCGGTCGGGATCGCCGGCAGCGCCAGCTCATAGCCGCCGCTCGCCATCCGCCGCACCTGGAGGAGCCCCGCCTTGCGCGTGCGGAAGGTCACGCGTTCGCCGCCGTCGCGGCCGAGCAGGACGTGACCCGAGGCCAACGTAGCGTGGCCGCACAGCCGGACCTCGCACGCCGGCGTGAACCAGCGCAGCTCCCAATCGGCCGCGCCGGTTTCGTCGCGGACGACGAACGCGGTCTCGGCGAACATGTTCTCCTCGGCGATCGCCTGCAGCGTGCCGTCGGCCAGCCATTCGTCGAGCGGCATCACCGCGGCCTGGTTGCCGGCGAACGGCCGCGAGGCGAAAGCATCGACGTGCCAATACGGGAGCTTCATGCGTGCCGGTCCGCCAGCCCCGGCAGCAGCTCCTCGGCGGCGGTGCCGGTTTCGTTGACCAGCCCTTCGGGATCGGGATGGATCAGCACCTCGACGCCGGGAAATTCGCGCTCGATCCGCTCTTCGAGCTCGTCCATCACCCGATGGGCCTCGGCGACGGTCATGTCGCCGTTCACCATCGCATGGAACTGCACGAAATCGTGCGTGCCGCTGGTCCGGGTGCGCAGGTCGTGCACGCCCCTCAGCTCGGGATGCCTGGCGAGGGTGGCGAGGAACTGCTCGCGCTTCTCGTCGGGCCATTCGCGGTCCATCAGGTTGTTGATCGCCTCCGACGAGGCGTGCCAGGCGCCCCAGGCGAGCCACACGGCGATCGCCAGGCCGAACAGCGGATCGGCGCCGGCGAAGCCGAGATAGTGGTCGAGCACCAGCGCGGCGATCACGGCGACGTTGAGGAACAGATCGGACTTGTAATGGACGTTGTCGGTCTTGATCGCGACGCTGCCGGTCTGGCGGATCACGTGCCGCTGCCACCACAGCAGCACGAAGGTGCCGGCGATCGCGATCAGCGAAACCACGATGCCGCCGGTCGCCGCGGCCACCCGGCTGCCGGCGAGCAGTTCGCTGATCGCCCGCCAGGCAAGGCCCGCGGCGGAAAGCGAAATCAGCACCACCTGGAACATCGCCGCCAGCGCTTCGGCCTTGCCGTGGCCGAAGCGGTGCTCTTCGTCCGCCGGCTGCGCCGCGATCCACACGCCGGTCAGCGTGGCGATGCTGGCGACGAGGTCGAGCGCGGTGTCGGCGAGGCTGCCGAGCATGGCGGTCGAATCCGGACTGGATCACGGCCCAGATTTTCAGCGCCGACAGAACCGTCGCCATCGCGATCGAGGCGAACGCGGCGCTGCGGGTGAGCTTGGCGCGGGCGGCGAGATCGTCGGTCATGGGTAAAGCAACGTGCTGGCCCAGCCGTGGTTCTCGCGCGCGAACAGGCGCCGTTCGTGCAGGCGGTTCGGGCGGTCGAGCCAGAACTCGATTCGCTCGGGCGCGAGGCGGAACCCGGTCCAGTGCGGCGGCCGCGGGATTTCTTGGTCTTCGTAGCGGACGGCGAGCTGCTCGACGCGATCGAGATAGGTCTGCCGCGAATCCAGCGGCCGCGACTGGTCGGATGCGGCCGAGCCGAGCTGCGAGACCCGCGGACGCGAGTGGAAATAGGCGTCGGCCTCGGCGCCCGAGTCACTTCGCTCAGCGGCCCTTCGATGCGCACTTGCCGGCGCAGGCTCTTCCAGTGGAACAGCAGCGCCGCATAGGGATTCTGCGCGATCTCGCGCCCCTTGCGGCTTTCGGCGTTGGTGTAGAACACGAATCCGTCCGGTCCGTGGCCCTTCAGCAGCACCATCCGCACCGACGGACGCCCTCCTTGCGTCGCCGTGGCCAGCGCCATGGCGTTGGCGTCGTTCGGCTCGCTCGCCTGCGCCTCGGCGAACCACGAATCGAACAGCTCGAACGGGTCCGAGTCGGGGATCGCGTCCTGTTCAGCTTTCACGGCGTTTCCCTGACGAAGTTGACAACTCTGACAGGGTCCAGGCCAAAGTGTCGCCTTGCGCGCGAACGCGTCACCCTTACGAAGACCCCGACGGATGGAGCGGCGCCGTCATGTCCCAGCCCTAGACTCCGCAAGCGGAGTAGGAAAGCGCTGCTTGCACGCACGCACTGTTGCACCTAGCTAACACGCCATGGCCGATCCGTACTCGACCCTGGGCGTGGCGCGCAACGCGACCGAGAAGGACATCAAGTCCGCCTATCGCAAGCTCGCCAAGGAACTCCATCCGGACCGCAACAACGACAATCCCAAGGCGGCCGAGCGCTTCTCCGACGTCACCAAGGCCTACGACCTGCTGTCCGACAAGGACAAGCGCGCGCAGTTCGACCGCGGCGAGATCGACGCCGAGGGCAACCCGGCGATGCCGTTCGGGATGGGCGGAGGCGGCGGCTTCGGCGGCTTCCGCCAGGGCGCCGGCGGCGCGCGCGGCTTTTCGGCGCAGGATTTCGAGGGTTTCGGCGGGGCCGAGGGCCTCGACATCGGCGATCTCTTCGAGGGGCTGTTCGGCAACCGCGGCGGCGCGGCCGGAATGGGCGGCGCGGGCGGCCATCGCCGGCCCCCGCCGCCGCGCAAGGGCGCCAACGTGCAGTACCGCCTGCGCGTGCCGTTCACCGATGCCGCCACACTCAAGGCCCAGCGGATCACGCTGGCCGACGGCAAGACCATCGACCTCAAGCTCCCGGCCGGCGTCGAGGACGGCACGCAGATGCGCCTGTCCGGCAAGGGCGAGCCGGGACCGGCCGGCAACGGCGACGCGCTGGTGACGATCATGATCGAGCCGCACCCGTTCTTCCGCCGCGAGGGCGACGACGTGCGGCTCGAGCTGCCGATCACGCTCGACGAAGCGATCAAAGGGGCCAAGGTCAAGGCGCCGACCGCCGACGGCGCGGTGATGCTCACCGTCGCACCCGGTTCGGGCTCGGGCAAGGTCCTGCGCCTCAAGGGCAAGGGCTTCACCCGCAAGGGCGGCGGCCGCGGCGACCAGCTGGTGACGCTCGAGATCGAGCTGCCCGACGACGTTTCGCAACTCGCCGAGAAGCTCGACGGCTGGAAGGACAGTCGGAACGTGCGCGCGAAGCTCGGCGTTTGACCCGCCGGGCGCCTTCCACACCGGCAACTCGACAGCGCGCGCCCGGCTGTTAGAAAACGGGCGCGATGGCTCCGACCTTGCCAGACCAGGACAAGCACGGCCCGCCCGTCGAAGACCTGACCCCCGAAGGGCGGCGCAAGGCCGCGCTGCGGCACATGGCCGGGTTTCAGGAGCAGGTCTCCGAGGCGGTCGCCCCCGGCAAGCGCATCCGTTCGGTGATCAAGCGCATCTTCATCGGCACGTACAACGACGGTTTCATCCACGCCGGCAACCTGGCCTACATGTCGGTGCTGGCGATCTTCCCGTTCTTCATCACCGCCGCGGCGCTGTTCTCGCTGGTCGGCGAGCAAAGCCAGCGCGCCACCTCGATCAACGCGGTGCTCTATGCCCTGCCGCCGGTGGTCGGCGACGTGATCGGCCCGGTCGCGCGCAGCGTCATCCAGGCGCGCACCGGATGGCTGCTATGGGCCGGCGGGCTGGTCGGGCTGTGGACCGTCGGCAGCCTGATCGAGACGATCCGCGATATCCTGCGCCGCGCCTATGGCACCGAAGCGACCTCCGCCTTCTGGAAATACCGGCTGTTCTCGACCGGGATCATCATCGTCGCGGTGATCCTGCTGATGCTGAGCCTGGTCGCGCAAGTGGTGATCGGCGCCGTGCAGGAGGTGATCGACGCCTATTTCCCGCAGTTCGGCCACTGGCTCGGATCGCTGTCGCTGTCGCGCCTGGTGCCGGCCTTCGGCCTCTACGGCTCGTTGTACCTGCTGTTCTACACGCTGACGCCTTACGCCTATCGCCGGCCGCGCTATCCCAAATGGCCGGGCGCGCTGCTGGTCACCTGCTGGTGGATCCTGGTGGCGCTGGTGCTGCCGCCGCTGCTGCGGTTGGTTTTCAAGTACAATCTCACCTACGGCGCGCTCGCCGGGGTCATGATCGCGCTTTTCTTTTTCTGGCTCGTCGGCTTAGGGATGGTTATGGGCGCCGAGCTCAACGCCGCGCTGGCCGAAACGCCCGAGGAGGAGCAGGACGTGATCGGCCAGGCCGACAATCGCCGCCGCGCGGACGCGGTGCCACCGAACGACGATCAGCGAAGAACAGGAGGAGAGCACCGCATGAGCGGGCTGATGGACGGCAAACGCGGGCTCATCATGGGGTTGGCGAACGAGAAATCGCTCGCCTGGGGAATCGCCCAGAAGCTGCGCGAGCACGGGGCAGAGATGGCCTTTTCCTACCAGGGGGAAGCGCTCGGCAAGCGCGTGATCCCGCTCGCGGAGCAACTCGGCAGCGACTTCACCTTCGATTGCGACGTGGCCGACATGGCCTCGCTCGACGACGCCTTCGCCAAGCTCCAGGGAGCGCTGGGAGACGATCGATTTCGTGGTCCACGCGATCGGCTTTTCCGACAAGAGCCAGTTGCGCGGGAAGTTCTACGACACCACGCTCGACAACTTCCAGATGACGATGAACATCTCGGCCTACTCGCTGGTCGCCGTGACCCAGCGGGCGCGGCGCATGATGCCGAATGGCGGCTCGGTCCTGACGTTGACCTACTACGGCGCCGAGAAGGTCGTGCCGCATTACAACGTGATGGGCGTGGCCAAGGCCGCGCTCGAGACCAGCGTGCGCTATCTGGCGAACGACCTCGGCCCGGAAAACATCCGCGTCAACGCGATCAGCGCCGGGCCGATCAAGACGCTGGCGGCGAGCGGGATCGGCGACTTCCGCTACATCCTCAAGTGGAACGAGCTGAACTCACCGCTGCGGCGCAACGTGACGATCGAGGACGTCGGCGGGGCCGGGCTGTACATGCTCTCCGACCTCGCGACCGGCGTCACCGGCGAGGTGCACCACGTCGACGCGGGCTATCACCTGGTGGGGATGAAGCAGGAGGACGCGCCGGATATCGCGCTGGTTTAGGCGCGTAAGGAAAGCGTAGCGCGGGCGCTCGCGTTCGGCGCCCCACGCACATCGCCTCGAAAATTGGGTTCGTTTGGAAATTCAAGAATTGCGTGGGTGCAGCCCGTCGCATAGGCTTCGGAAATGACATCCGATCGCCAAATTGCAGCCAATCGCAGGAACGCACAGAGGAGCACCGGCCCTCGAACCCCCGAAGGAAAAGCTGTCAGTCGCCAGAATGCGGTGCGGCATGGGGTGCTGTGCGACGACGTCACCACCCATTCAGAAAATTTCGAGCGCTACGATGCATTGCTTGAAGCTCTATGGAACGAGCTGAACCCCGAAGGGGAGCGTGAGTGTCTGCTCGTCGAGCGATTGGCCAATTTGTTTTGGCGAGAAAGGCGCCTGATCGAAGCCGAGCGTCGAGAACTCGACCAGCAATACGAGATTGCAGCACATCCATACGGGGGAGGCTCCCCATCTCTAAGCTTGGGACAGCAACTCCTAATTGGCCGATACCAGACGATGTTGACGAACCAAATTTCCTCCACAATGAACCAGTTGGAGTTGTTGCAGGCCCGTCGGAAAGACGGCCAATCTCCCGAATAGATCGCTCTCTTGCCTGCTCTTTTTTGTTGCTCGGTACCATTCCGACCCGAGTTGACACCCTGACATTCGCTCAAACTCGTCTTTGACGATCCGCGGCGACCACGAGCGCGATTACAGCCGCATCGACCGCAACATGCCAGATTCGAGCGCAAGCTAACCGAACACAAGGGCGGTTCGGCGCGCCGAGCATGCGCAGCGTCGCACTGATTTTCGTACTCGTTCAGCCCGAAGGCCAATCAAGTCCACCAATGTAGGCCGGCAAACCGTGACGGACCGCGCGCCCGAGACGCTGAAGCAGGAGGACGCGCCGGATATTTCGTTGGTGTGAAGTCGGCGCGACCCGCCGGCCGCACCACGTAGCCTATTGGA
Organism: uncultured Alphaproteobacteria bacterium; assembly: GCA_963811255.1. Lineage (GTDB taxonomy): Bacteria > Pseudomonadota > Alphaproteobacteria > Sphingomonadales > Sphingomonadaceae > Croceibacterium_B. The sequence goes on from CAWEQI010000001.1 coordinate 696,217, forward strand.
ATTGCAGCCGGCCCGATCCCAATAGACTTGTCGGCCGAAGGAAATTATGCTCCATCGGAAAAACGACAGGGCCATTCGGAAGCGGTCGAACCTTCGCAGGTCCCGCACCCTTGGTCTAGTAAAAAGGGTTGTGCGAAGATCATAGTTTCTAGGCGGACAGGCAGCGGTGCGGTGGACATTCGCTTACCGCTACTTTCCGGGGTGGAGCCGCTTCGTTCAGTTGAAGGGTGCCCCGTAAATGTCAGGGCATCGACGGGCCGCCGCGCGGCCCCTCGAAAGGGTCGATAGGCGGAACGATGAAGTAGACACAGGCGCTTCTCGCAGGCATGCGCCGCGCTGAGCACGAGCGGCGTCGGGAGCATAGCCTGCGTCTTCTTGCGGTTTCCTTCTCGCGCATCTGAGAGACGGCCGCTTGGCCTCGGCTTCCTAGCAGGAGTGTCGTCTCCGACACCCGTGCGTACGGTGATCGGCGGAATCGAAAGGGCGCCCTAAGAAATTCAAATCCGGCAAGGTTTGAAATCATAGAGGAGCGGGTGAGTCGATGGATGGCATGACGACCAGGGCAAAGCATGCCTTGCAAAAACGGTCCACTTCGTTGGTCGAATCGATGCTCGGGCTCGAACGCTGGCGCAAACGCGTGATCATGTTCACGATCGATGCGGTCCTGTGCGTTGTTTCGATCTTCTTGGCTTTTTCGCTACGAGTTCGGCGCCATGTCGTTTCCGATAGGGCCGCCGCTCATATTCGCGGCGGTGGCGGTTCCGCTTTTAATCCCGATCTTCTATTTGGCCGGCGCCTACTCGACGATCTTCCGTTTCGCCGGGTCGCGAACGATCTTTCACCTCGCCCTCGCTGCGGCGGTCTATGCCATTCCGTTGGCGGCGGCCTTCATGCTGCGGAGTGTCCACGGCATCCCGCGGACCATCGCGCTCCTTCACCCGATCCTTTTTTTCGGTCTGGCGGCCAGTAGTCGAATGTTTCTGCGCTATGTGGTTATGGATGTCATCGTGCCCGGCACGTCCTCGAAGGCCGTATCGCGCGTGTTGATTTATGGAGCCGGGTCTGCCGGCCAGCAGCTTGCTTTGGCCCTTCGACATGAACCAAGCCTTCTGCCCGTGGCCTTCGTCGACGATGACCGTCGGCTCGACCGCCAGCGTCTCGACGGAGTGCCGATTTATCATAGCAGTCGGCTGGAAGAGATAGTCAGGACGCGGATGATTGGGACGGTGCTCCTCGCAATGCCGCGCGCGTCGAGACTGCGCAAGAAGGAAATCATCGACGAACTGCGCCAATTCAAGCTGCATGTCCGGACTTTGCCGAATATGGGAGCGCTGGTGGAGGGCAAGGTATCCATCAGCGACTTGCGCGAAATTCAGATCGACGATCTACTCAGCAGGGACGTCGTCAAACCCAACGAAATCCTTCTTGGACGGACCGTCGTTGGCAAGACCGTGCTCGTGACCGGCGCCGGAGGATCTATCGGAAGCGAGTTGTGCCGCCAGGTCTTGCAGATCGGGGCCAGGCGTCTCGTCCTGTTCGATATGTCCGAGTTCTCACTTTATCAGGTCGAAAAGGAGCTCCGTGATCGCTGCGAGCAGCAGCAGATGTCGCATGTTGAAATCGTGCCGGTGCTGGGATCGATTACCAATGCCAAGCTGTTGCACAAGACTTTCGATGCGTGGCACCCGGACACGGTATTCCATGCTGCTGCCTATAAGCACGTGCCGTTGGTTGAGGCCAATGCTATTGAAGCCGTGCGTAATAACGTACTCGGTACATTCGAGCTGGTTAAGGCTTGCCGTGCCGCGAACGTGAAGGATTTCATCCTGATCAGCACCGACAAGGCCGTGCGGCCGAGTAATGTCATGGGCGCGAGCAAGCGGGGCGCGGAACAGATCGTGCAATTCGCGGCAGCCCGCTCGCAAGGGCGCTATTCGTTAGTGCGGTTTGGCAATGTGCTCGGTTCGAGCGGATCGGTGGTCCCGCTTTTCAAGCGACAGATCGAAGCAGGCGGGCCCGTCACGCTCACCCACCGTGAAGTGACGCGCTTCTTCATGACCATTCCGGAGGCCGCGCAGCTTGTGATCCAAGCCAGCGGCATGGCGCGCGGGGGCGAAGTGTTCGTGCTTGACATGGGCAAGCCGGTCAAGATTTACGATCTCGCACGATCGATGATCCAGTTGTCTGGGCTGTCCGTGAGGGATGAGAGCGATCCCACTGGCGACATCGAGATCGTCGAGATCGGTTTGCGACCTGGCGAAAAGCTCTATGAGGAGCTGTTGATCGGCTCAAACCCCAACCGCACCGACCATCCTATGATCGTGATGGCGCATGAGGATTTCCTGAATGGCGAGGAATTGCATGGATTGATCGAAAGAATCGAAAAATGCGAGACCCGCCAGGAAGTGTTGGACATCCTTAGGAGTCTCGTGCCGGAATACACGCAGCAACAGATGTCAGAGATCGAGAAGCTCGCCAGTTAAGGCATCGATCTCGGCTTCAGCCATTTACGATAATCCCATCGCAAACACGGCTCGCGGAACCAGGGAGCAGTGAATTCCGCGTCGTATAATGCCCGAGACACATAGGACTGGCGCAGTTCGATACCATGGCGCTCGCCAAGGCCGATCACCATGAGCATCAGCTTGGCGTCGGTGGGATGGGTGACGCTCCGGATCGGCGACACAATGCCCCACGGGTTCTTCAGGCCCGCGTTGTCCAGCATCGCATCGGCCAGCAACCGCTTGAGCTTCGCGTTCTCATCCTGAAGCGACCGCAGACGCTTCACCTCCGACAATTCCAGCCCGCCATACCTGACCTTCCCGTTGTAGATCGCCGCCGCCGATACCCCGTGCTACCTCGCCAAATCGGCGGTCGTCGCGCCAGCCTTGATCTCCTACAAAACCCCGATGATCTGCTCTTCGGTAAACCTCATTCGCTTCATCGTCCGTCCTTCCATCAGGGCCGGACTCTAATCGAAACTTGAGGAAAGTCAGGGGTCACGTCACCCGGCAATATGGCAGCAGAGGGGTGGCGGCTGGGCGAATGCGGCGAGGATTGCATGCCGGACCGCTGGGAAGCCTGGTTGAGGCGGCGGATCGGGGATTCGTTTTCGCCAAGCTCTCTCGGCGACGATGAGACATGGCGTCTTTCATTCCGTCGTCGACCCCAGCGCCACCATCAACCGCTATTTCGCCGAACACAATCACAAACCAGGCCTTCCGTCCGGGCGGCGATCCCAAACGCGTCGTCACTGTTAATCAACCGCGGAAACCAAGCGTTAGTCCCTCCAATAGCCGCACGCAGCACCTGTATCTCCTCTAATGCGTCCCTGATACCACGACATAAAATCATCGAATTGCTTTCGGATATAAGGCACCTGCTTAATGCCCTTCATCTTGGACAATTCCCACCCATAAAATCCAAAGTTGTGCGTGATTCCGCTATCCTCAACTAGAAACCGGTATTGTTCGCAAAGGCTACCCGGGGTCATATCCGCTCGCAAAGGGCGGGTTGGCGCGTTGAAGGCGCGCAAAATAACAATGACGGGATAATCGTAGGTTCGATACTTCCGCAGCAGATCAAGCTGATCCTTCTGACGCTCTGCCGGGTGAGGGTTTACATAGGAATAAATGCCAAGGATATCAAATGCATCCTCCGTGAAGTACGTATCGAAATCTTCGCGTGTGTGCATACTTATGCTCTGCATGACCAAGTGGTTGTAATCTATGTTCTTAATCGTTCTATACAGTTTGCGCTGACATGCCTTACTGATCTTGTGCAAGGCAGGTTCGTCTAGGATAAGCCATGCTGCAATGGTTGGATTTCCCTTGTTTTGTTCGACAAACTTCAGTGCCCGATCCGAAAATTCGCATGAGTTTGCGAAATTCGGCTCTTTATTGAGATAGATGACGGCTCGCATGCCGACTTTGTGCAGCGCGATCAGGTACGTCCCAATCTCATCGTCGGTCGAGTTCCAGATACCGAAGGACTGGGTTAGAGTAACGCCCCTAGACGCTAGATAGGCGAGATCTGATTCGGAAGTCTTGGGCGAAACTTGCCACATCAGAACCTCGGGACGATGCGACGAACCGAACAATGGCTCCCCCTGCCCCGAGGCCGGTTGCGTCGCGGAAAGCAGCAGTATCACCACAAGTCGGATCAGGCGTTCCATGGTCATAACTCATTTGCAAGTGGACTTCTGCGTACCCATGCACTCTTTCGCGTTCGTGAACTGCCCCGGGGATTGCGGGAGACCGTTTGGTTTGAGCGCTCGCCGGCGATGTGAGCAGCGAGTGGAGGCGGCCGCGCGAAAGCAATTAGGATTGCGCGCCCGTCCGCCTAGTCCACGCCCTACCTGAGACGGCGGCACCGAAGGAAGGTGTAGGTGATCATGGTCGTGAGCGCGTGCCGGTGAAGGCAATCCCGGCCGATATAGTTGGGCGGCCGGCAGCCTCAATGGCTTAAGATGGCATCGCGAAAGAATGGTCCGGCCCTCCTGAGCCTCGCCCGACGACCGAGGGGTCTTGGTGCAGCTGACACGAGCAGCGACCGCATGTAAGCTTGGAGTGGTGAGCGAACTCGTTTGGCCATCGCCGCCGGGTTCAGATACTGAGACGAAATGCGAAACGGAGCGAACATGGGAATGAGGCCTTGACCGGAGTCCCCCTCAACGTGACCGGAGTCCCCCTCAATGTGAGAGGCCGACGGGAAAGCACTGCACATCGCAAACATGTCGCAACATGATCGGTGTCCGGCTCAGGGTTTGCACTTGGCGAAGATTTTGTGGAAGATCCGAGAAATGGTTCAGATATATTGGGATCATGCTAACCCATTGAAAGTCCTATGCGTCAAAAGAGGGTAGGAACACGAGCGGATGGGCCAAGCGGAACACCATACGCTTCTCGCGCCCCGCTAATATTGTACTTCAGCAACCACCTGCGGGGCCCGCACGGGTCAGCGGGCGCGCGCTCATGGCATCAAGCCAAACATATGGCGGAGAGCTTCAAGGTCTCTGTCATCATTCCGGCAATCGATCCCGTAACGGCCAAGCCGGTCACGCCGGGCACCTATGCGGGCCTGCCCGACGGTGTGGACGTGAATATGGTTGACGTGTTGGACAACGATCGTTCGAGCATCGCAAAACGTGCACGTTATTATCTATCGGCCGTTCCAAGACAGCTTCGGCTGGGGCTCCGGACGCCGAAACCGGATTTGGTTCTGTCCATGGGACTTCCGATCACGACGCTAGGCATTGCCTGGCTCACCAGCGCCTTGCGCGGGGCGCGGTTTATCGCAGACGTCCGGGACCTTCCTTTTGAGACCGCCGAAGAAGTCGGATATCTTAAGAACAGTAAAGTGCTGGCCATCCTTCGTCGCACAGAGACATTTTTTCTGCAGCGCGCGGACGCAGTTTTGACCAATTCGCCTCGTTACAAACCGGCCCTGGCGGCGCGTGGCGTAGACATTGAACGGATTACTGTCGCTCCGATCGGATATGACAACTTCGACGAACCCTCCGCCGAGGCAGTCGTACATTGGCGCGATCGTCTCGAGACAGAGTTGTCACCGGACACCTGTATGATCGGGGTTTATTCCGGCACGCTTGGCTATGCGTTTCCCGTTGAAGAGGTACTCAAAGGGGCGCAAGCCCTGGCCAATGACCGCCGTTTTGGCTTCGTGTTTTTGGGGGACGGCCAACGTCTCGATGAGTTCCGCGAATATGCTGTGACGCACAATCTCAATGCGACCTTTCCGGGGCGCGTCAACAAACAAGATGTGATGGCTGTCTGCCGCGCGGCTGATTACGGTATCTACCCTGCTAGTCTGGGAAAGTTTTCTAGTGCCATTCTGGGGAATAAAGTCTTTGACTATCTCGGAGCAAAGCGGCCGGTTCTCTATGTGGGAGAAGACAGTGCGGTACGCGATCTCATCAACGAACTTGGTGCGGGTCTGACCGTGGGATGGGTCGCCCAGACGACTTTGCCGCAGCCGTACGTCGCCTGTGGGATGAACGAGACCTTTTAGACGAGCTGCGCAGGGGCGCAGAGAGCTGATCCCGCGTGGCTATACGGCCGAGGCCTCGGCAAGAACGCTTTGCCGGATCATCAACGAAGTTCTGGAAGCTCCTTTTAACTAACCCTTTATCCTAAAGTTGACCCTATGTCGGAAACACAGCCACCGCCGCTTCGTAAGGTTTGGCTCTGGAGCTTATATCTGAAATTTGCTGCGCATCGGACCCTTTGCGCTGTTGTTGGTTTACATGCCTTTTCTTGGGAGAATGGCAACTGGCGTCATTCTAATTGCCCTGTCCTACACGATGACGGCATGGCTATTGGCCGATCTGGGCTTGGGCTTTTATGGCGTTAAGCTGGTGGCTCATCGGAACCGGCCAGCAGGAGAAATCCAGGCGGAAATCACCAAAGTTCGGTTGTTACTCAGCGCTGTCATTGCTCTGCCGCTGGGGTGGGTGCTGACAAGTCGCCTTCATACCCCGTTGGGGATAACTCTGTCCTTCATAGTTTTCCTCATGGGACGTGCACTGGCCGGCGAGTGGCGGTTCAGGGAAGAGGTACGGTTCGTTGATCTAGCAAAAGTCAATATTCTGGCGAGTGCCGCGCAAATTCTCACCGTTGCAGTTTTCGCTCCACCAAACACTTGGACAACAACAGCCGCGTTGCCGTGGGCCGTTTCGGCTATCGTGCTGTTCATCGGAGCATGGATCAGAACGGAGATGCGCCCACAATCTGTGTGGCGGGTTCCAGTGCGCACAGCTCTCGTACATCTAAGAAGCTCTTATGCATTCTATATTAACAAATGGGCTTTCTGTGTTGTTCGGACAGGCGCCTATATTGATTTCTGTTGCTTTCGTATCCGGCCGCCTTCCTGGCGCAATTTGCGCTGTTGCACCGCCTGATCCTAACGGGGAATTTGTTTTTTCAAACCTTTGGGGTATAGTTTTTCCCAGGATAGTGTATATCTCTCCACTCAGATGGTTCCGACTTGAAGAAGCTCAATCGGGCGATTATTCAAATTTCCATTGGTCTAAGCGTCGTGATTGCGACACTGTTGCTTATCGCCTTCTCGATCCCGGTGGTCCACGCGGCCTATCTGTCCAGCGTCTCTCTTGTGACGGTGCTAGCACTGACTGACGTTCCTACTTTTGCGTAGCGTCCGAGAGAAACTATATGCGGCTACTTCTAGCCCGAGGTGTGGCAACAGAGGCGATTTCCTGACCGTCGCAAGCGGCCTGGCTGTCTTTGGCCTTGCCTGTTTGATCGCACTTGCCGTGAACCAGTTCGACCGTGCCGGTAACTTCGGTGTTCTTCGCCCTTGCTGAAGGCATCATCCTCTAAGAAGGATGCTCTATGCTGGAATTCTGATTGTCGCGCCGCGAGATTTTCCGCGATCAAGGCCGCATTGACAATGAAACGTCTTTACGATTTTCGGCAACTGAACTTCAAGATCCCCGCACGGCATGGGGGTTATCCTCTTGTCGAAATCCTCAATGTACTACGCTTGCGGATCGACGATCGTCACCGGAACTGGTGATTTTCCGATGGTATGGGCTGGTCGGCAATCGGGTCGGGGCTGATGCGCGATCTCAAGCACTTCGGCTTGCACCATTTCAATGACCCGCAGATGCACGCCTTCTGGCGCTGCCAGCAACAGCGGGACGATCGCCGAAGAAAGCTCTATCTTCGATTTCCCCTGCAATAACCACGTGGAGATGCGATCGAACGGCCCGAGGCGATTGAACTCGTGACAGCGACACACTGCGATCGCGCCAGTGGCGGAGCAATGTCCATTTCGATCGACTTCCAGATTACCAATACGTCTGAAGAAAAAAAGCTCTCGTCAAATTGATGGTCGGAACCGCGCCCCTTTCAATATAAGTGGGGCGGGATCCGCGTGCACACCATATCTAAGCGGAGGCGCATCAGCTATGACAAAACCCGTTATCATCATCGTGCCGCCAGATCGGGAACGAAATACCTCCGCGATATCCTCGCAACGGCACCCAACGCTGTCAAAGTGCCTTAATGACATCAACTATGGTCTCTGGCGCTATGGCTGGGAAAAAGCGCATCCTCGGTACCACGCTTTGCCCGTGTCCTTGCTGTCCGAGCGGAAACGCCAATTCATTCGGTTTATTATCATCGGTTGGCAAAGGTGCCACCGCGTAGCGAGCGCGTAGTGTTCGAGAAGACAGTTGGATCGACTTTGCGCGTGGCCTTCGCTGGCAGCAGCATTCCCCGAGGCGAAGTTCGTTCATCTGGTGTGTGACGGCCGTGCGGTGACCGAAAGTGCGATGCGTCAATGGCGGTGCTACCGCTGAGCTATCGTCGTCTGTCGGCGAAGCTGCGTGGCTTGCCGCTGCGCAACGTTGCTTACGCTTCAATGGGTTCGCCGCCAACTTAGCCAAAGGTCTCGCCGCAGGCCAAAGCTGCGGGAGGGTATGGGATCCGCGATACCCGGGTATTGAGGCTGACGTGGAGACGGAACTCGACCTTGTTGAGCAACTCCTGCGCCACGAGGGTGGGGGGTTCCAGCTCCGAACCCGGCACTCGAAGAGCTGGCGACGATTGCATCGCCGCGGCAAATTCGAATTCGTTACGAGCAACTCGTTTCCGGGACCGATGCTTTGCGCAAAGTGGCCGAATTCTGCGACCTAGAAGGCACGAAAACGCCACTCGGTCTGATCCCGCCATAGCCAAAGGGTTGACACGCGAACTGACAGCAAATGGGAGTACGCCTTGTCCGAAGGGCAGAAGGAGCAATTGATAACGATCGCCAGACCCGCCCTAGAACGGCTTGGTTATGGCGCAACGGCGAGGGTGCAATGAGCGGCCAGGGCGTTCCGTTTTTTCGTCCTTCAATCGGCGCGGAGGAGATTCCCGCCGAGGTGGTGGATTGCTTAGAGAAGGGATGGCTGACAACCGGGTCCAAGACGCGCCGTTTCGAAGATGAATTCGCCGCGGAGATCGGCGGCGCGGTCGAGGCGGTGGCGGTGAACAGCGCTACGGCGGCGATGCATCTCGCGCTCGAGGCGATCGGCGCTGCTCCGGCCACGAGGTCGTTGTTCCGACCTACACCTTCACCGCCACGGCGGAGGTCATCGTTACCTCGGGGCAACACCGGTGTTCGTCGATTGCGATCCGGGAACCTTCAACATGCGCGCGAGCGATTTCGATGTCGCCATCACTGCGGCGACCAAGGCGGTGATGCCGGTTCATTTCGCCGGGCTCCCGTGTGATATGACTGCGATCGTCGATCTCGCTCGCCAGCACGGCATCAAGGTGCTCGACGACGCCGCGCATGCGCTGCCGGCGCGCCACCGGGGGCAGACTATCGGCAACTGCGGCGCCGACGCCACCGCTTTCAGCTTCTATGCCAACAAGACGATGACCACCGGCGAAGGCGGGATGCTGGTCACACGGAACCACGGCGTCGCCGAACGCGCTCGCCAGATGCGCCTGCACGGCATCAATCGCGACGTCTTCGACCGCTTCAGCGATGTAAGGGCCAACTGGCGCTACGACATCGTCGCGCCTGGCTTCAAGTACAACCTGACCGACATCGCCGCCGCGATCGGGCTTCACCAGCTCAAGCGACTGCACGAGTTTCGCGATGCGCGCGAGGCACTCTGCCGCCGGTACGACCGGTTTCTGGTCGATCTCCCCTTGCACCTGCCAAGTGCAGGACATCCGGACGACCTCCATAGCCGCCATCTCTACATCGTTCGCCTGGCCGAGAACGCACCGATCGGACGCGACGAGCTGATCTTCGGCCTCCAGAAGCGAGGTATCGGCGTCTCGGTGCATTACACGCCACTTCACCGGATGAGCTATTGGCAGGAGAGCTGTGGCCTGCAGGCCGGTGCGTTTCCCAATGCCGAGGCGATCGGCAAGAGCTGCGTCAGCTTGCCGCTGTTCCCGGCGATGGACGAGGCCGAGCAGGATTATGTTGTTGCCGCGTTGACCGAGCTGCTTGGCGCCTGAGCATGGCCAAGCGCGCGCTCGACATCACGGTTTCGCTCGTTCTGCTGATTTGCACTTTTCCCGTGCTGCTGCTGGCGATGGGCGGGATCGCCATCAGTTCGCCCGGCCGGGTGCTATTCTGGGGCGAAAGGATGGGCAAGGGCGGCCGGCCCTTCGCAATGGCGAAGCTGCGCACTATGCACGTCCTGCCGGAGCGCGGACCAGAAATTACCGCCCCGAGCGATGCGCGCGTGTTTACGTTCGGACGCCTTCTACGCCTGATGAAGATCGACGAACTGCCGCAGCTCTGGAACGTGCTGAAGGGCGACATGAGCCTGGTCGGCCCTCGGCCCGAAGCGATCGCCATCGTAGAGCGCTATTACCAAGCCTGGATGATGGATACGCTGCAGGTGCGGCCGGGCATTACCAGCCCCGGCGCGATCTTCGGTTACACTCATGGCGAAACCCTTCTCGATCCCGCGGATCCGGAAGGCAGTTACGCACGGCAAGTGTTGCCAGCGAAGCTTGCGATCGAGCGCGCCTACCTCGAACAAGCCAATTTCGTGAATGACATCGGCGTTATGCTGCGCACGGCAGCAATCATTGTCCAGATCGCGCTGGGAAGACGGGATTTCGCTTTGCCTCCCGAGGCCACCAAGGCAAGTCGCTGGCATAACCTCCCGCGCGGTTGAACGAGGCTAAGATCGATGCGATATGGCGACACGGCAACGTGCGCTTGTCGAATGATGAGTTCACGGCAGGCACGCGCGCCCAGGCGTTCGCCCTTTCATCCGCAAGGCATTCTTGCGGTTTTGGAAGCAAGCCGGGCAGACACCCTTGTGGCCGAAAGGAGCTGCGCGAATGGCTGAGGATGGAATTCATCCAGGCGGTTCTCCCCAAGGCGAAGTCCGTCTCTATGCACCCGATAACACCGCGCGTCTCGTAGCTGTGAGGCAGTGGGCACTCAGGTTGAACGAGAGACGGTAAGATAGCCCGGGGATTTTTCAGCTTTTCGGCGGTGCGCGAGTGGCGGGGGAGCATAGCGGATAACGGCGAGCAGAATGAAGAGCATGCTATCGCCCGGCGGCGAGTAGAATAGAAAGGCGGTCGCGACGACGGCGCACTGAAAAGCCTTTTGCCGTGTCCATGCAAGCCACAGCATCAGCAGCACCGGCACCACCCCGATGATGTACATTTGCACCATCATGCCCGACACCGGGATCGACGAATACCGCATCCGGTAGCCCCTGAAAAGCATCGAGCTAAACCAGACCTGGCTATTGTGTGCTTCGCCTTGGAACAAATGTCCGATGGGCCACGCGATGACCTCCTGAGCCATCGTCGCGAAGGCGGTTGCCCGCCCCCCGCTGGCGAGCGAGAGGTTATAGAATATCCCCGAAAGGCCACGCCCCGATAAGATGAACGCTACTTTGGGGTTGTTCATCACGAACGAAAAAAACAGGACCACCAGCAGAAGGCCGAAGACTGGAACTGCCACAACAATGAACGTCCTTTCGTAGCGCCAGATTGTTCGGGTTACAGGGCCGGCCTCCAGAAGCAGGACACAACAGGCGAAGAAAACCGATGTCGTGCTGGTGCAAAGGACGAACAGGACGCCGAGTGTGATCGCGGGCAGGAAGCGAATCGGCCGGGTCAAACCGCTGCGGATCAGAAAATAGAGACAGAAGACATAATATCCGGCGCGGGCGGGTTCGGTGTAGAGCAATGACACGCCCCGATAACTGCCGTAGGCATTGGCAAAGACGCGCGAGAACAGAAGCTCGATCAGCGGTGAGATAAAGGCGTATAACGACGGAAGCCACTGGATCGCCCCGATTGCCAGCAGGGGCCAGAAGATCAGCCGCGCCGAATCGGCCATCCGCCGCACCAGGAATTCCGATGCGAAGAAGAAGCCCACCGCCCAGTTTTCCAGTTTCAGTAACGGAACAACAAAATGCTGCTCGCCCGTAAACAGGATAATGGTCAACAGCACGACGAGATGGGCGGAGAAAAGCACCAGCATCGAACGGCGGGCGTGGCGCGCAAAGAGCGGGATCAGCAAAAGCCCCCAAGGGAGCGTTTCCACGTCCGGCACCAGCGCTGAAAGCAGGGTCGGCACGAGGATCGGCAACAAGAGAAGGCTGGCCCATAGGTCAGACTGAGCCGCGCGGCGCGTTGCTTTTCTTCTGGGCCGCGTTGCCTGCATCGGAAACAGGATTGCCCTGTTCTGCCGCGCTGTTCAAGGGCGTGCTGGGAAGCAGGCGTCGTGTCCTGCCCGGCAACTATGCCACATTGCCAATCCCTGAGGGCGCTTGGGTTGAATGAGGGGCGATGAATTGGCGCAGCAACTTGCCAATATGCGGCGTGCGGCTCAGCTCCTCGATCGACTTGGCGAAACCGCCGGGCCGGAACAGGTCACGGTATCTCGCCTTGGAACTTGCGAGAACCCTGCCGACAAGCCGCTTCAAACTGAAGCGGCGACAGCCATTTGGCATCCTCGAAATCCGACGGCAGAGCCATACATTCTCCTACCGTGTATCCCCCCGCAGCGCAACTGGACAAAGGCGCGGGGATATGGTAGCCGAGGGAGGCTGCGGCGGTGAGCTAAGGAACGCAAGGCCCGACCGCGACGGGAGTTCAACACCCCGGCAATAGAGCACCCGGATAGTGGGGAGCGGCGCAACCGCGAAGGTCCAGTCCGGGGGATGAGACTCGTCCATCTTAAACTTGCCGCGGCGTCGCAGCTACCCATATCACCCCACGATCACCCCTGCCACCAGTAGACAGGAGAGAAGCTGGCGAGTGGGGGCGGTTACAGGACGCCGAGCCCAACGAGTGACTTTCGTCGAGAACCTCGCCTTCGCAAAGCTCTATGATCCTGGGGCGCCGATTACTGCGACCGGGCTCTCAAATGTAGGTGATGTCGTCAGGGCAGGCGATCCATAGCATGAGTGCGGCGAGCTGCCGAAGCCAGGCACCGCGATAGTGGCGAAGACCATCGACGAGGACGAGGCAAGGTTCGTCGCGGAAGACCCCGGCGCTACCCAGCAGGCGAGCCCCGCACTTTTTGTCCTCAATGGCGATGGTGACTTTCACCTTGCACGTTCGCCTGCCAGCGCACGAGCAAAAATGTGGTGTGGACCGCATCGCCGCCGGGGGCCCGTTTATAGACGGTAGTGATGATGTGCCACAGCGGCCGCTGGCTCATTCTGCTTTGTCCCTGTTCACAGGGACGATGCGCCCCTCTTCGGTGATGTGAATCCCACACTCGGTCTTGTCCGACCCGGCCCAGCGGCCGGCGCGGTAGTCCTCGCTCGCGGCGGTGCACGGCTCACAGCCGATCGAGCCGTAGCCCTGACTGACCAACGGATGCTCCAGAAGCTCGTTCGCCTTGAGGAAATCGAGCACCTGCTCGCGCGTCCATTCGGCAAACGGATTCACCCGCAACCAGCAGCTCTCGAGCACCTCGACCATGTCGATCCGCGCGCGCGCGCCGGTCTCGAAAACGCTTGCGTCCGGTGAGCACGCAATCGTAGCTCTTGAGCACGCCGATCATCGGCAGGAAGTTGCGGATGTAGCAGCAGCGGTCGCCGTCGCTGGCGTGCAGCGTTCCCTCCGCATCTTCGAGTTCGAGACGCGCCGGAGCCTGGGGCTAGGCTGGAGAAGCGTGGTCATGCCCAATTGGTCCATCAGGTCGTCGACGTAGCGGGGAGCGTTTCCGAAAAGTGCTTGCGCGTGTCGAGAAACATGAGTGGCGTTGCCTGGTCCTTATCCGCGACGAGCTTGAAAAGGAAAGCAGCCTCGGCGCCGAACGACGAGATGACTGCCACGCGCCCGGCGACGCCCCCTCGGAGCAGCCGCCCCAGGATTTGGGGCGCGGTCAACCCCGCGAACTCATGGTTGAGTTGCCGAGCCCGCTCTTCGTGCGCAATCACCGTTGAGGTGTTGATGCCCATAGCGACTGGCGCCCCTGGCGCTTATCTCCACTTCGAGACGCAGGGAATCCGCGATTTATCGCAGCGATTCGCATACTTCTTCGCGATGTCACTGACTTCCGTCATCAGCCCGTCGCTGAGCGTAACCGGTTCCAAGCCGAGCCCAAGCAGGCCTTCGTTCGCGACGACCCAAGGTCGTTTTCATCGGCCTCTTTGCGCGGATTTTCGACGTGCGCGATCTTGGCGTTGGTCATGGACTGTGATCATTTCTGGGCCAGATCGACGAAGCCGGAACGTCTCGGTCATCTGATTGAAGATGCGCACACGCTCGCCTCTCTGAGGCGGATTGACGATGGCCAGTTCGATGCAGCTGAACGGTATCCTGAATATTGATGAATGCGCGCGTTTGCCTGCCACTGCCGTGGATCGAAAGCGGGGTAGCCGATCGCAGCCTGCATCAAGAAACGATTGAGCACCGTCCCGTAATCGCCGTCGTAATCGAACCGATTGATAAGGCGCTCGTCTTTGCTCTGTCTCCGCCGTCTGCGTGCCCCAAATGATCCCTTGGTGAAGATCGGTAACCCGCACCCGGTCGTTCTTATTATAATAGGCGAAAAGCAACTGATCCTGAGTCTTCGTCAGTGGTAGATGCTGCCGGGATTGGCCGGAAAGAGGATCTCCTGCCCGACCACTTTATCCGCCGGTGTCGACCTTGACCGTCAAATAGCCTTCGGGAATCTTCATCCCGGCCGTGCCATATCCATAAACGCCCATCGTGCCGAGATGAACGATATGAGCGTCGGTCTTCGCTTCGACCACGGCGGCGAACAGATTATTGGTCGCATTGAGATTGTTATCGACGGTGTAGCGTTGTGCCAGCTCGACTTCATCGAGTAGGGCGCCGCGCGCTGCTCGGCGAAATGAATGATGGCGTCGGGATCCTCGTCCTGAATGAGCGTCAGGAGCCGATGGTAGTTCTCCGAAATGTCGAAGTCGTGGAAAGCAATTTCCTTGTCGGCGACCTCCTTCCACGCTTCGAGCCGATGATCCATCGGCGCGATCGGGGTGAGCAATTCGACCCCCAATTCAATATCGATCTTTCGGCGGGAGAGATTGTCGATGATTGTCACGTCGTACCCGCGCGGCGACAAATGAAGGCTCGTCGGCCAGCCGCAAAAACCATGCCCGCCAAGGACGAAAACCCTCATATTTCCTCCGTCAACGTTTCCGCATGAATATCATCAGTTTGTGGCCGCCCAGCGACTTCTTGGGAGGTCTAGACTGGCCCAATTCGTCTTGGGGCGGTTGGCAAGCGCCTCCTACGCATCAAAATCAGGATTGTCTGCCCTAAAAGCCTCATTTCAGCGGAGGCAGACCACAATTACCCCGGCGCATCGACCGGCGTCGAGCTGCGCGCTGCCCGTGGCGCGAACAACGGCGCAATCAACTTCAACTCTTCAACTCTCCACAATTCGATCACTCATAGAGCCCTTCGCAAGGTAGCCAAGAACGCGAAATCGTGCACGATGGGCGGCTCGAAGCGTTGGCAGGGTGTCGCGCTGATCGGCCATCTAGCGCAAATATTGTTGCCGGGCCCCAGTTTAACGGCATTGCATCGCGGGAAAAGCTGCTAGGGGACTGCGGCTGCGGCGGGCTTGCGACCAAGCGAGGGGCTTGCCCACAGGGTGACACGAGACGTATCAGGCCGGAGAATTATGCAGTTTCAACAACCGCCACCTTTTTCCGCCCGGCGCCGACGCAAGGCGCGCAAGGCGGGTGGGCTTGGTATCTGAAATTGCGCGCGGCGTTTGTCTCGGATCGCGCGCGTTTCATCGCCTTCGTCGGCTTCGTGTTGCTGGCCGCTTTGACGGGCGGAAGCGCGCGACCCAGATCCGTTGTCGCTTCTGATCCTCCGGCCGGCCGCGGTGCTGCTTTGTGGCTATGCGTTGCTGGTCGGAGCCGGCAATCAATTCAGGGAAGTGAAATCCCCCTGCTGATCGGGGCGTCGCTGATGCTGCTTGCGCTGCTGCAACTCGTGCCACTGCCGGCCGCGATCTGGACCTCTCTTCCGCATCGCGCGACAGTGGCGCAGGCCTCCGCACTTGTAGGGATCGGCGGCGTTGCCCGTCCGATCAGCCTTGATCCCGCTCGGACATGGAACACATTTTTCGCCCTGTTCGTGCCGCTGGCGGCGATCGCTCTCGTGGCCATACAGGCGCCCGACAGACGGCAACTCGTTGTTCCGATGCTTGCGGCAATTGCTTCTGTTCGCCGCCTTTCTCGGTTTTCTCCAGGCGATCGGCGGCAGCGATCTGCAATTCTATCGCGTCACGAATGACGGTTATGCGACCGGGCTCTTTGCCGACGGGAATCACCAAGGGACGATGCTGCTTTGGCTGATGCTCACCGCCAGTTGGCTTGCAACCACGGCCAATCCGCGTCGTCTATCGGCGACAGCCGCGATCGGCGCCGCCCTGGCAACGATACTGGCGGTGTTCCCGCTCCTGGTCCTGACCGGCTCGCGCGCCGGCTTGCTGTTGAGCGTCCCGACGTTGACCTTGTGCGGCTGGCTGCTTTTTCGCGCCCCTGCAACGCGGGAAAGTTATTCAGCACGCGGGGAGTCGGGCAAAGCTTGTCGCGGGGGCTACGATCGCGATCATGATCGCGCCGTTGCTGTTCGTCTTTGGTGTGTTGGCTGTATCCAACCGGACAACGGCTCTGTCCCGTCTATTCACGGCCGACGTCGCAGAGGGACTGCGGTGGCAATACCTGCCACTTTTCAAGCAGATGGCGCTGACTTCCTGCCCTTCGGATCGGGGTTCGGCTCGTTCGAGAACGTTCAATCTCTACGAGCCTTCAGGCATGCTGTCGTCGCATTACATGAACCAGGCGCACGACGATCTCCTACAGATCGTCATCGAAGGCGGGCTGCCGGCGCTGGCGATCTTGCTGGCTGCGCTGTTCTGGCTCGGCTCGGTCTGGCGACTGGGGCGGTCTCCACGAGCCGGCGGGCCGCCGCCATTTTCTCGGTGGCTCCATGGCGCTGTGGCTGGCGGCCAGCCTGGTCGACTATCCGTTGCGTACACCGCTGGCAGCCATGCTGGTCGCCAGCTTGACCGCGTGGGCAAGCACGCTTAGCACCGCCCCTCGCTCCGCTCCGAGGATGCCGGGCGGGCAAAGCGGGGCGGGATAAGGAACTCTGGTTTTGCGTCCGCGCGTTCAAAAATTCGGGAACAATTTTATTATGATGCGTAGAGTATGCATGGCCGCGGCGCTGCTTGCCGTCGGCGGCTGCGGGGGGACGCCCCACATTGCCATGGCGCCAAACATCGAACAAGCCCCACAGAACGAATTGCCCCCGCCTGACGGCCTGGGGCCGGACGGCAAGTATGTCTATGCGCTCGGTCCGCTCGACACCATCAGCATCGAAGTTGACGGCCTGCCGGACCTTCGACGTGACCAGGTGGTGGTGGATGGGCAGGGCATGATCGCCTACCCGCTAGCCGGCTCGGTGTCGGCCGCCGGATTGACCACTACGCAACTGGCTCGCGTGCTCGAAACGAGGATGCGTGAAAATCATGTTCGCGACCCCCGGGTGAGCGTCAATCTCGTCACGGAAGCGAGCAACATCGTGACCGTAGGTGGCGAGGTGAACAAGCCCGGCCTCTACCCATCGCCCGAGATATAACGCTGACTCAGGCCGTCGCGCTGGCTAGCGGGGAAAGAGCGATTATGCGCGGAGCTCGGTCGTGCTCGTCTTCCGCGACGTCGGAAATCAGCATTATGTCGGCCTCTACAACCTGAAGGCCATCAGCTACGGCAATTACGCCGATCCCAAGATCTATCCCGGCGATAAGATTGTCGTCGGCGAGGACGAGGTGCGGCGAACGCTGCAGATGGTCGGGCCTTTCGTGAGCCTGATCACGACTCCGCTGATCTATCTCATCAGAACAAATTGATATTTCTCACCAATCGAAGCAGAACCCGACTCAATGACCGATATGGCCGACCCCGCTCGCATCCAGCCCGACGCCGAATTCACGGGCAACCCGGATACTCCCCGGGCCTTTGCCGAATCCGCGGACGGCGGCGACGACGAAGCGCTCGAACCTTCGCCATTGCATGAGATTTGGCGCGTTGTCTGGCTCAACCGCTTCATTGTCGCGGGAATTGTCGCCGCCTGCCTGATCTTGGCCCTCGTCGTGACCTTGCTGATGACGCCGCAATATACCTCGACCGCGCGGGTCCAGGTCAACCGCGTGACCGAGAACGTATCCGACGTGCAAGGCATCGAGCCTTCGGGCACGACGCTCGAGTACGACGAGTTCTACCAGACTCAGTATTCGCTGCTGCAATCGGCCAGCCTGGCCGAACGGGTGGCGCGTTCGCTGAACCTAGCCTCGGATCAGCAATTCCTGGACGCGTTCGATCTCTCCGACGACGAAGATATTACCAAAGGCTCGCCAAGCCAGGCGGTGCAGGCGATCGGCGAGGTTTTGCTTGACCATGTGAGCATCAACCCGATCAGAGGATCAAGCCTGGTCGACATTCATTTTTCGAGTCCGTCGCCCGCCCTGTCGGCGAAAATAGCGACGGCGTGGGTGAACGAGTTCATCGCCGCCGGCATAGAGCGGCAATACTCGGCGAGCGACGACGCGCGCAAATTCCTGCAGCAACAGATCGGCCAATTGCGTCAGAAGCTGGAGGATTCGGAGCGACAGTTCGTCGCCTATGCGTCGCACAGCGACATCTTCAATTTACCGAGCACCGATGCCAACGGCAACGAAACGGCGGCCGGAACGCTCGTCGCCAACAATCTCGCCGCCATGAGCGCACAATTCGTCAACGCTCGCGCCACCCGGATCGCCGCCGAGAGCGCGTTGCGCGCCGGTCCGTCGGAGAAGGACGATCCGACCTTGACGCAGTTGCGCGCGCAACGCGCGCAGGCGGCGGCCGAGGAAGCCAAGATGCTGACCCAGTTCGACAGCGGCTACCCGCCGGCCGTGGAACTCGCCAACCAGGTGGCGGAACTCGACCGCGAAATCGCCGCAGCCGAAGGCCGCATCAAAAGCGATCTGCAACGCCAATACAACGCCGCCGTGGATCAGGAAAAGGCGCTCATCGCACAAGTGAATGAAATGAAGGATCACTATCGCAACGAAGAGCGCGCCACGATTCAGTACAACATCCTGAAGCGCGAGGTAGACACCAATCGCGAACTCTACAACGGCCTGTTGCAACGTTACAAAGACATCGGCGTTGCCGGGGTCGAACCGAGCAAGGCGCAACTCATCGACGCCCCCGAAATCCCCGATAAGCCCTCGAGCCCGATTCTTCCGCTCAACCTTGCCCTGGGCCTGCTGGCCGGCGCCGCGATCGCCGCTGGGTACCTGTTCGCCCGCGAGCAGATCGACCGCAGCCTGCGCGATCCGGCCGACGTGAAGAGCGTGCTGGGCGTGCCGCTGCTCGGCGCCACGCCGCGCGTGGAAAGCGACGAAGTCGTCGAGGAACTCAACGATCCCAAGAGCCCGACATCGGAAGCTTATCTGTCGATCGGCACCATGCTCGACCTTTCGACGACCCACGGCTTCCCCCGCACGGTTTTGTTGACCAGCACCATCCCGAGCGAAGGGAAGACGAGTTCCTCGTATGCGCTGGCGAGCCGGCTCGCACGCAGCGGCCGCAAGACAGTGCTGGTCGACTTCGACCTGCGCAATCCCACCGTCGGAGAGCGGCTTGGGCTCCCGAACCGCAAGGGAGTGACGAACTTCCTGACCGGCAATTCCGACCTGCCGGAACTCATCCAGTTCCAATGCGCGTCCCGGCCTCTCGGTGCTGACAGCGGGCACCATTCCGCCGAACCCGGGCGAGCTGATCGCCAGCGAACGAACGAGCGCCCTGATCGCGGCGCTTGCCGGCCAGTTCGACCACGTCGTGATCGACGCGCCGCCGGTGCTCGGGATCGCCGACGCGCCGGTGCTCGCCTCGCAAGTCGAAGGGGTCGTCTACGTCATCGAAGCCAACCGAGTGCGGATGCGGCAGCTCGCTTCCTCGATCGACCGGCTGCGGGATGCAAGGGGCCATATCCTGGGCGCGATCGTGACCAAGCTCGATCAGCGAAACGACAGCTACGGCTACGGTTATGGTTATGGCTACGGCTATGGCTATGGCAAGACAGACGAGGCGGCAGCCGCCTGACCTCTGGTGCGCACAGGCAACAGATGAGCCGTCTTGTCCGTATCGCGTTGTTGCCCGTCGGCTTTGCCATCGCGTTTCTGGCGTTCGTCAATGCCGCGTCAGGAGTCGGCGCGCCGGCAATCGACCCGGCGGCTCACTCCGGATGGTTCGGCCTGAACGGGCATATGCTGTCATTGCTGGCCGAGCGCGACTTCAGAGACGAACTGGCGAGTCACCAAGCCCAGGTGCAACAGGGCGAGATGCCCCGGCTTTCCGATCAACTCATCGCCGAGGCCAAAGCCGCGTACGCGGTCAATCCCCTGGATGTGTCGTCGCTGCGCACGATCGCGCTGGGCAGCATGGTGCAGGACGACAAAGAGCGGGCTCGCCAAGTCATGCGGATCGCCGAGCAAATCAGCAAGCGCGACAGCATGACCGACCTGTGGCTGGCGCAGGATTACGGCGAGCTTGGCAACACCGATGCCATGCTGGCGTCGTTCGATCATGCGCTGCGCACCATGCCCCGCGTCCGCAGCGTAACCATGAAGCCGGTCGTCGAGGCCCTCGCCCACCCTGCGAGCTTTGCCCCTCTCGGGACGCTGCTGAAACAGCAGCCGGAATGGGAAGACGATTTCTGGCACGAATTCGTCCGCAATCCGGTGGGGATCGCCAATGCGGCTTCGTTCCTGACGGAAACCGGAATCCCGCTCGATCAGCTTCCCGAAAATGAGCGCCGCGTTCTCTATGGCAACCTCAAGCAGACCAAGCAGTTCGATACGCTTTTCCGCCTGGCCGCGCTCGATCCGGACATCGAGACCAGCGAAAAGTGCGCTCGCTGCGGGTCAGTTCGTCACCACAGATCAGGGCGATCCGCTCGGCTGGACGTTGTATTCGAAGGGAACGGCAGCCGCCCATGTGCGGCCGGACTCGGGGACGCTCGAGATCGACGCTCAGCCAGGCTCCTTCGGCATTGCGGCGGACCGGATCGCGAGCCTCCACGGCTCACAAGATCTCACCATCGAAATGGCCGAGCCCGTCCCCGACAACGCTGCTCTCGAGCTTGCGTTGCTATGTGCAGACGATCCGAGCACCCAGCTGGCCGACATCCGCCTAGGCCCGGGTGAAAAGAAGGGGGATGCCTCGTTCTCTTCCGGAGGCTGTGCCTATGGCAATCTTCAGTTGTCCTTCACCGTGAACGAAGGCCGCCGCGCTGCCCTGATCCGCATCGCACGCATCACTCTTCGCAGCCTCTGAAGAGGCGCCTCCGTCGCCGGATGAGCATCGTCACTGGACTCTACAGGACCACCGCGCCAAGTCATCCGCCTCAGCATGTCTCATGAGTGTCCCTTATGCGCGTTCTGATCACCGGAGCCGCAGGCTTTATCGGCGCGGCGCTCGCCGAACGCCTCGTCGCGCGCGGCGATGCGGTGATCGGGATCGACGATCTTAACGATTATTACGCAGTCCAGCTCAAGCGCGACCGGCTGCGATCCGCGCGGGCGGCGACCGCTTCACCTTCGTGCAGCAGGACTTCGCAGATTGGGGCGGGCTCCAGCGCGCGCTTGAGGCTCTTCCGTTCGATCGAATCGTCCATCTCGGCGCGCAGGCGGGCGTGCGCTATTCGATCGAAAACCCGCACGCTTATGGTCACTCAAACCTGATCGGCCACCTCAATCTGCTCGAACTCGCGCGGCACCGCGGGGTCGAGCACATGGTCTATGCCAGCTCTTCGTCGGTCTACGGCGGCAATGCCAAGCTGCCGTTCGCGGTCGAGGATCGCGTCGACCATCCGCTGTCGCTCTACGCCGCGACCAAGAAGGCGGACGAACTGATGAGCGAGACCTACGCCCATCTTTACCGGCTGCCGCTGACGGGCCTGCGGTTTTTCACCGTCTATGGGCCGTGGGGCCGGCCGGACATGATGATGTGGATCTTCACGCAGAAGATCCTCGCCGGCGAGCCGATCCCGGTGTTCAACCACGGCGACATGGAGCGCGACTTCACCTACATCGACGATATCGTCAGCGGCGTCGTCGCCTGCCTCGACAATCCGCCGGCCGACGACGGCAAGGAGAAGGCCGGCGGCAGCACCAAGCCGCACGCGCTGTACAACATCGGCAATCACCGCTCCGAGCCGCTGATGAAAGTGATCGGCCTGCTCGAACAGGCATGCGGCCGCAAAGCCGAGATGGAGATGCTGCCGATGCAGCCGGGCGACGTGCAGCGAACCTATGCCGACATCGATGCCATCCAGCGCGATCTGGGATTTCAGCCGCGAACCTCAATCGAGGAGGGCGTGCCGGCGTTCGTGCGCTGGTACCGGGATTACCACGGGGTCTGAGACCTCCTATCCGGCCCGCTTGAGCTCCACGATTTCGCTGCCTGCGGCCGGCTGGTCGGGCCAGATGCCGCGGGTGTCGTAGACGATCTTGCCGGCCCGTTCGGCGAGCGGAACCGACTTGAACACGTCGTGATCGACCAGCACGATCAGCACGCCGCAGTCCTCCAGCGCGGTGTCGATGTCGATCCGGGTGGCGCCGGTGCCTTCGAACTCGCGCGGCAGATCCGCGGCGTAGGGCTCGACGATGCGGATGCGCTCGCCGAAGCGGCGGGCGAGGGTCGCCGCCACCAGCCGCGCGGGGCTTTCGCGGAAATCGTCGATGTTGGCTTTGAAGGCGAGGCCGAGGCAGGCGACCTGCGCCTGCGGATGGGCCTCGACCAGCGCGCTGGCGCGGGCGATCACATGGTGGATCTTGCCGTCGTTGACGCCGCGCGCGGTGCGGATGAGCGGCGTCTGCTGCGGGCGCGCCGTGGACGATGAACCACGGATCGACGGCGATGCAGTGGCCGCCGACGCCGGGGCCGGGCGAGAGGATGTTGACCCGCGGGTGGCGGTTGGCGAGGCGGATCACCTCCCACACGTCGAGGTCCATCGCATCGGCGACGATCGACAGCTCGTTGGCGAAGGCGATGTTGACGTCGCGGTAGGCGTTCTCGACCAGCTTGGTCATTTCCGCCGAGCGGGCGTCGGTGGTGACGCAGGTCCCGCGCACGAAGCGCTTGTAGAAGGACAGCGCCTTGCGCGCGCAACGCGGGGTGATCCCGCCGATCGAGCGATCGTTGTTGGTCAGCTCTTCGAGAATGCGGCCGGGCAACACGCGCTCGGGGCAATAGGCGATGGCCACGTCGGGCGTGCCGTCGACGAGGCCGGGCAGTGCGAGGTCGCGGCGTTCGGCGGCGATCGCGTCGCGCAGCTGCTCGGTGGTGCCGACCGGCGAGGTCGATTCGAGGATCACCGTGTCGCCCGGCTTGAGCACTTTCGCCACGCTCGCCGCGGCGGCGAGGACATAGGACACATCGGGGGTGTGCTGGCCATCCTTGTGGAACGGGGTCGGCACGGCGATGACGAACACCTCGGCCGGCTCGACCTCGGTGCCGGCGCGCAGCAGGCCGCGCTGGACGACGCCCTGCACCAGCCCGTCGAGATCGACTTCCTCGATGTGAATTTCGCCGCGGTTGATCGTGTCGACCACCGCCTGGCTGACGTCGACGCCGTGCACCGGCATCCCCGCCCGGGCGATCACCGCCGCCGTTGGAAGTCCGATATAGCCGAGTCCGATAACGCTGACCCGGGGAAGGTTCTCGCCGCGCATGAATGCCCTTTTCGCCCGTAAATCCGGCCGCAGCTCTCGCCGAAAAGGGTGAAGGAACGGGTAACGTTCGGTGCGCAGCGAACCGTTCGTCCCGTTTCAGGACGAAGCAAGCAGCTCGGCGATGCGCGCGGCGCTGTGGCCGTCGCCGAACGGATTGTGCGCGCGGGCCATCGCCGCATAGGCGGCCTCGTCGTCGAGCAGACGCTCGGCCTCGGCGACGATCCGGTCGGCGTCGGTGCCGACGAGCTTCGCGGTGCCCGCCTCCACGCCCTCGGGCCTTTCGGTCGTCTCGCGCATCACCAGCACCGGCTTGCCGAGCGCCGGCGCCTCCTCCTGCACCCCGCCGCTGTCGGTCAGCATCAGGGCCGAGATGTCGAGCAGCCGGGCGAAGTGCGGGTAGTCGAGCGGTTCGATCAGCGCGACGTTGTCGAGCCCGCCGAGCCGTTCGCTCATGACGGAACGAACGTTGGGGTTGAGGTGGACCGGGAAGATCAGCGCCACGTCCGGCCTCTCGGCGAGGCGGCGGATCGCCTCGGCTATCGCCTCCATGCCCTCGCCGAAGTTCTCGCGCCGGTGCGTGGTGACGCCGACGATCCGCTTGCCGGCAAAGCGCCGCTCCAGCTCGGCCAGTCCGGCGGCCAGTTCGGGACGTTCGGCGATGTTCGCGGTGATCCACTGCAGCGCGTCGATCACGGTGTTGCCGGTGAC
Source organism: uncultured Alphaproteobacteria bacterium (assembly GCA_963811255.1). GTDB lineage: Bacteria > Pseudomonadota > Alphaproteobacteria > Sphingomonadales > Sphingomonadaceae > Croceibacterium_B. The sequence goes on from CAWEQI010000001.1 coordinate 720,670, forward strand.
GTGGATCGTCGCCGGATCGACGTTCTCGCGACGCAAGGCCGCGGCCGCGGTTTCCGTCGGCGCGCAATGCAGCGCGGCGATCGTGCCGATGACCTTGCGGTTGACCTCTTCCGGCCACGGGTGATGAATGTTGCCGCTCCTGCAGGCCCGCCTCGACATGGGCGACCGGGATCTTGCGGTAATAGGCAGCGATCGCCGCGGTCATGGCCGTCGCGGTGTCGCCCTGGACGACGACCCAGTCCGGCCGCTCCTCGTCCATCACCCGGCCGAGTCCGGTGAGCAGCCCGGCGGTCAGCGCGTCGAGCGACTGGTCGGGCTGCATCAGGTCGAGATCGTGGTCGGGCGCGATCCCCGCGATCGCCAGGACCTGGTCGAGCATAGCCCGGTGCTGCGCGCTGACGCACACCCGGCTGCAAAACCGCTCGTCCGCGGCGAGCGCGTGGACCAGCGGGAACAGCTTGATCGCTTCCGGCCGGGTGCCGAATACCGTGAGGATGCGCTTGCGGCCGCTCATCCGGCGCGGCCTAGCCGATTTTCCTTAATCGCGCGCTTACGATGTTACGGCTTGGGCGGCGGTGCTTGGGCTTCGCGATCGGCGACGATCTGTTCCGCCTGGGCGGCCGCCTCGGCGGGGGGAACGCCCTGCGCCTCGAGCCGCTTCTGCTCCTTGCCGATCGCATCGACGCGCGCCTGGGTGGCCGCGGCCTCCTCGTTGATATTCGCCAGCCGCTTCTGGCGCGCCTTGGCGATCAGCTCGTTGAAGCGGATGCTGCTGGAGTTGGCCTTCTCCGCATAGGCCGCCGCGATCATCTTCTCGGTGCAGCCCAGCTCGCCCCCGGCGCCGACCGGCGTGCACGACAGCGGACCGAAATTGCCGACCGCCTCGAACGACTTGACCTTGTTGGCCCAGGCCTCGTTTTCGGGGCCGCTGAGCTGGCGCAGGTCCTGGGGAATGCGGTATCGCTCGCTCTCGTCCAGCCGTGCGCACACGGTGATTTCCTGATCGGTGGACGGCGGGCACTTGTCATCGCCGTAGATGATCAGCTGATTGACCTTGGGTTCGTCGGCGCCCTGCGCGGCGGCGGGCGCCGGCGCCAGCGATGCGGCCAGCACGGCAAGAGAGAGGGCAGCTAGACCCAGATCTGGGCGTTTCATCGGCCTTGTCCTTCGATGCGAAACCGCCATGTGCGGCATCGCGAATGAACTCACCATTCGGTGAACCCCTAGTGAAGCGTTCTGCGCACGGACGTTGTTCCCCGTCAAATCCTCTCGGCGAGGCGGATCGCCGCACGGCAGCCGAGGCGGATCGCCGCCGAGAGCAACGGATAGCCCGGGGCGCGCTCGGCTCCGGCGGCCAGGGCGGCGTCGCGATGCGCCCGCTCGTCGTCGCGGAATGCGGCAATCATCCCCGCGAGCTCGGGGTCCTCGTCTGCGGTCCCTTCGGCCTGCCCGAGCTCATGCGAGCTGCCGCGTGTAGTGGCGATCGATTTCCTCCTCGACCGCGGCGGTGCAGGCCATCGCCGCTTCCGGCCCGAGCAACGCCGTCGCCGCGCCAAGCGCGTAGCCGGCCGCCGACCAGAACGGCTGCAGCGCTGTCGGCCGGGTTCCGCGGCGCGCCATCAGGGCGTCGAAACTGGCGAGATGCGCCGCTTCCTGCTCGGCCATCGCCCGGATTTCCGGTGACTGCGGGCCGCGGTCGCCCATCACCGCGATCTGCCCGGCGTAGATGCGGGTGGCGCCGTATTCGCCGGCCTGGTCGACCCGGATCATCCGCGAGCGGTCGTCGGCCATGGCGATTTCCTTGCGAGGAGGACGAAAATGACGACCGCCGCGGTGGTCGAGATCAGGAAATTGAACCCGGCGAGCGAAATCCCGAACAGCGTCCACTGCGCGACGTCGCAGCGGATCAGCGGCGCGTTCATGATGTCTTCGAGCGAGTGGCCGGCGGCCGTGCTGCTGCAAGTCGTCAGCCCTTCCCACCAGTGATACTCGACGCCCGCATGGTAGCCGCCGAGCAGCCCCGCCACCAGGATGGCGATCCCGGCGAGCAGGACCCACAGGCGCTTCGGCGGAACGACGGTGGAAATCAGCGCCAGCGCCAGGGCCGCGAAATGGGCGTAGCGCTGCCACCAGCACATCTCGCACGGGAACAGCCCGAACACGTATTGCCCGATATAGGCGCCGCCCAGCAGCAAGGCGGGCACCGCCACCGCGAGCTGCTGCGCCAGCCTGTCCGAAGGGCCCATCCGCACGGTCCTCAGCGCTGTGCCGTCTGGATGTGAGCGGTGTGCTCGAGAGTCTCGATCGCGTAGTGCAGCTGGAAGTCGTCGATGCCTTCCTTCTTGAGCTGCTCGGCGGTCGCGGTGAAGCGCGGGTCCTTCTTGGCGTCGGATTCGAGATCGGCGTCCTTCAGCGCCGCCTCGTTGACCAGGTGGCGCTTCAGGTCGCTTTCGCGATAGGCGTATTTCGCCCGCAGAGCCTCGTCGGGGTCGCTCAGCTGCGGCACCTTGATGTCCGGCCGAATGCCGCCTTCCTGCACCGACCGGCCCGACGGAGTGTAATAGCGCGCGGTGGTCAGCTTGAGCGCGCTGTCCTTGCCGAGCGGCAGCAGCGACTGCACGCTGCCCTTGCCGAAGCTGCGCTCGCCCATGATCAGCGCGCGGTGCTGGTCCTGCAGCGCCCCGGCGACGATTTCGCTGGCCGAAGCGGTGCCTTCGTCGATCAGGACGATGATCGGCGTTCCGGGGGCGGCGTCGCCGGGATAGACGCTCTCGGCGTCGTAATAGACGGTGTCCTCGCGGTTGCGGCCGCGCTGAGAGACGATCTGGCCGTGAGTGAGGAACAGATCCGACAGCGCCACCGCCTCGTCGAGCGAGCCGCCGGGATTGCTCCGCAAGTCGAGCACGATCCCGGCGAGATGGCCGCCGGCCTTGGCCTTCAGCGCCTTGACCGCGGCATTGACGTCCTTGCCGACATTCTTGCTGAATTCGTTGACGCTGATGTAGCCGATGTTGCCGTCCTTCAGCTCGGAGGTGACCGGCTGGAGCTCGATCACCCCGCGCTTGACGGTGACATCGAACGGCTCGTCGCGCCCTTCGCGGACGATCGACAGGCGCACGGTGCTGCCGGCGGGGCCGCGCATCTGCTCGACCGCGTCGTCGATGTCGGTGCCGTAGATCAGCTTGCCGTTGACGCGGGTGATGTAGTCGCCAGCCTTGATCCCGGCCTTCTCGGCCGGGCTGCCCTTGAATGGGGAGACGACCTTCACCGCGCCTTCGTCCATCTGCACCGAGATGCCGAGACCCTGATAATTGCCGTCGATCATCGTCGTCAGCCGCTGGAAGCTGGCGCCTTCGAGGTAGTCGGAATGGGGATCGAGCGCGGCCAGCATGCCGTCGATCGCTCCCTTGATCAGCTTATGGTCGTCGACCGGCTCGACGTAGTCCGCCTTGATTCGTTCGTAGACGGCGAAGAACTTGGCGAATTCGGGCGATATCCGGCTGTCGACCTGAGCGTAGCCCGCGGTGGCCGCCGGCAGCAACGCGACCGAGGTCAGCAGGGCCAGCGCGCGCAAGTGGGGGGCAAACTTCATCCAAAAATCCTCGTCTTTCGCCTGTTTTATCGCGTGTGGCGGGTTAACGCCAGATGAGGCTTCTCAGCGCACGTATTGCAGCGGATTGACCGCCTGCCCCTCACGCCTCAATTCGAGCGAGATCGTCGGCTGGCCTTGACCGGCGACGCCGAGCGGGCTGCCGCCGACCAGCCGGTCGCCTACCCGGACGTCGAGCCGCGCCAGTCCGGTCACCAGGCTGGTCCAGCCGCCGTCGTGATCGATGATCACGATCCGGCCGTACCCGCGGTAGGGACCGGCAAAGACCACCCGGCCGGCCGCAGGGGCGACAATCTCCGCCCCCGGCCGCGGCGCGAGCGTGATACCGCGGCTGGTGCCGGCGTCTTCGGCCGCGCCGAACCCGGCGATCGTCCGCCCGGCGGCCGGCAGCAGGTACGGCTTGGGCGGCGGGCCGGCGCCGCTCGCCTGGCCGGCGGCGGGGGCGGGCGCGGCCGCGAGGTGGGCGTCCTCGGGGCGCGGCGGGCGCAGGACCGGCCCCGGCAACGCGGCGAGCTTGCGGCGCAGCTCGCCGGCGCGGTCGAGCTCGCCAACGAGGGAATCGAGATCGCGCGCTTGCTCGCCCAGCGCCAGGGCGTGCTCGGATTCGCGCGCGGCGCTGCCACTGGCCTCGCGCGAGGCGAGCCGCTGGCGGGTTTCGAGCGCGGCGAGCTGTTGCTGGCGCTGGGTCAGGGTCTGCGTCTCGTCGCGCAGCGAGCCCGCCAGCTGCGCGGCCTGATGGCGCAATTGCCGGCTGCGGGCGAGTTGCGCCCGCAGGTCGGCCGTCCGCCGGCGGACGATCGGCGCCGCGCTCGCCAGCAGCGCACGGGCATAAACCGTCTCCCGCACGGAGCCCGGTCGCAGCACCGACAGCGCCAGCGGGCGGCGGGAGAACCGTTGCAACGCGGCGGTCAGGCGAACGAGCGGCTCCTGCTCGGCGCCCAGTTCGGCGCGCAGCGTGGCCCGCTGGCGGTCGACCAGGGCGATGCGCGCCTCGGCCGCGGCGATGCCGGCTTCCGCCTGCTGGATGCTCGCGGCAACCGCCGCCGCCTGCTTGGCGGTCTTGTCGGCCGCTTCGACCGCCCGCGCCGCCTGGGCCTGCAAGTCCCGGCTGCGCGCCTCGGCAGCCTGCTGTTCGGCCAGGGCCTGAGCCAAAGCGGCGCGGGTTTTCGCCGGGTCCTGATACAGCGGGGCTTGCAGCGCCGCCGCGCCGGAGCCGGCCAGCGCCGATGCGGCAAGCAGGACGAGCGAACGCTTCACGAAAGCTACCCTGCCCGATGATAGGGATGGCCGGCAAGAATGCTGGTGGCGCGGAACAGCTGCTCCAGCAGCATCGCCCGCGCCAACAGGTGCGGCCAGGTGGCGGCTCCGAAAGCGACCAGCAGGTCCGCTGCCTCGCGCTCGGCGTCGGGGTGCCCGTCGGCGGCACCGATCATGAATCGGACCTCGCGAATGCCGCCGTCGCGCCAGCTTTCGAGCTGCTTGGCGAATTCCTCCGACGTCGGGTTCTTGCCGCGCTCATCGAGCAGCACCGTGCGGAACGGCGTCTGCGGCTCGGGAATGCGTCCGCCGCTCTCGGGCAGCTCGGTGAGCCTGAGCGGCCACGCGATTCGTTTGGAATAGCGATCGACCAGCTCTGCCTCGGGCGAGCGAGCGATTTTTCCGCGGGCGATCACGTGCAGCAGCATCGGCTTAGGCTAGACGGCGCGAGCGGCCTAACGAATCCCCTTCCGGCTTTGCCGGAGGAGAAATCAGACGTTCCCTGCCACCGCGGCCGGTTCTTCTCCGAAGCCCCACATCCGCTCGAGGTTGTAGAAGCTGCGCACTTCCGGGCGGAACAGGTGGACGACAACGTCGCCGGCGTCGATCAGCACCCAGTCGGCGGCAGGTAGGCCCTCGATCCGCGGCGAGCCGAACCCGGCTGCCTTGAGCCGCTCGGCGAGCTTGCCGGCGATCGCCGCGACCTGGCGGGTCGAGCGGCCCGAGGCGATCACCATGTAATCGGCGATGCTCGATTTCCCCTCCAGCGGAATCGATATGACATCGATCGCCTGATCGTCCTCGAGGCTGTCGAGGATCAGCGCATGGAGACGCGCGGTTTCGCCAAGGGGAGAAGAGGGAGATTTACCCATAAGGGCGGGGTTCGAAGAGCCGGCAGGCGCCGGCGCAGCTTGCGCTGGTGTCATCGCAGCAGTTGATGCTCCTGAAGCTTGGAATGGCCGGCGCAGATGCGGCTCGCATCATGCAGAGGCCGGACCTGCGGGATCGGGAATAAGCGAATGCGTCACCGCGTCGCGGGGCGGCGGGCCGGTCACCCGACAGGCCCAGTCCGGATCCGCCTGGCGCAAAGCCGTCGCCGAGCGCGGATCAGGGTCGAAACGCAATTCGATCAGCGCCGGGGCGCTCCATTCCTGCCGGTTTTTCAAACAGGCGGCGGGCAACCGGAAGCGCCGCAGCCAGGCCATCGCGGGGCTCGCGAGGGCACGCCGATCATAGCCGGGACGGGCGACGACCGCAATCGGCATCTCGGCGGCGATCCGCCGCCAGTCTTTCCACAAGTGCAATTGGGCGAGATTGTCGGCCCCCATCAGCCAGACGAAGCGCCGCTTGGGATAGCGCCGCTTGAGCGCGCGCAGGGTGTCGATGGTATAGCGCGTGCCGAGCTCGCGCTCGATCGCGCTGACGCGGATCGGCGCGCGGCGCGCTTCGGCGCGGGCCGAGCGGACACGGACGGCGAGCGGCGCCATGCCCTTGTCCGGCTTGAGCGGATTGCCGGGGGAGACGAGCCACCACACCTCGTCGAGACCGAGGTCTTCGATCGCCGCGAGCGAAATCTTGCGGTGCGCCCCGTGCGCCGGGTTGAAGCTGCCGCCCAACAAACCGACTTTGGGCAGCCCGGTGAGCGGACCGGAGCGAGTCACCGCTTGCGTGTCACTCCGCTTTGCGCCGCGGCGAGACCTTGTCGGCGAAATACTGGCCCTGCATGGCGAACATCCAGCCGGGGTATTCGCGCGGCAAGGCGCTCAGCTCGTCAAGCTGCGCCAGCTCATCGGCGGTGAGCTCGATATCGGTAGCCGCGAGGTTCTCGGCCAGTTGGTTCTCGCGCTTGGCGCCGACGATCACCGTCGAGACGACCTCCTGGTAGAGCAGCCAGGCCAAGGCGATCCCAGCGACGGAGACGCCTTTCGCCTCGGCCATCGGGCGCATTGCGTCGACCACCTGCATGGCCCGCTGCTTGTCGACCACCGGAAAATCGAAGCTGGCGCGGCGGCCTTCACCTTCGAGCTCGCCGTCGGTGTTGAGGCTGTACTTGCCCGACAGCAGCCCGCCGGCGAGCGGACTCCACACCATCAGCCCGACCCCTTCGCTCTCGAGCAGCGGACCGAGTTCGCGCTCAAGGTCGCGCCCGGCAACGGTGTAGTAAGCCTGCAGGCTGACGAATGTGTCCCACCCGCGCCGCTGCTGAATGCCGAGCCCCTTCATGATCTGCCACGCCGCCCAGTTCGACACGCCGACGTAGCGCGCCCGGCCGGAGCGGACGACGTCCTCCAGCGCGCGCAGCGCTTCTTCCATCGGCGTGTGCGGGTCCCACGCGTGAATCTGGTAGAGATCGACGTAGTCGAGCTGCAGCCGCGCCAGGCTGGCGTCGATCTGGTCGAGCAGGTGTTTGCGCGAAAAGCCGGATTCGTTCTTGCCGGAGCCCATCCCGCCGGTCGCCTTGGTGGCGATGACCGTCTGGGAGCGCGGCAGGCCGAGCGCCTTCAAAGCCCCGCCGACGAACTCCTCGGATTGCCCCTCCGTATACACATTGGCCGTGTCGATGAAGTTCACCCCGGCATCGAACGCCTGCTTGACCAGCGCGGTCGCGGCGTCCTGGTCGAGGCCATGGACATGGCCGAAGCGACTGGCCCGGGTGCCGAAGGTCATGGCCCCGAGGCACAGTTCGGACACGATCAGGCCGGAATTGCCGAGGCGGTTGTAGCGCATGGGGGGTCTCCTTGTGGTCCCGAGCCCCTTAGGGACGAGCGGCGGAGTCGTTCAAGGGTTCCTTCAGGGGCGCGTTTGCCCGGTGCCGCGGACGACCCATTTATATGTCGTCAGCCCTTCGAGCGCGACCGGGCCGCGGGCGTGCAGACGCCCAGTGGCGATGCCGATTTCCGCGCCGAGGCCGAATTCGCCGCCGTCGGCGAACTGGGTGCTGGCGTTGACCATCACGATGGCGCTGTCGACTTCGGCGAGGAAGCGTTCGGCGGCGGCCGCATCGCTGGTGACGATCGCGTCGGTGTGACCGGAGGAATGACGGGCAATATGGTCGAGCGCGGCGTCGAGGCCGTCGACCACCGCGACCGAGAGCACCGCATCGAGATATTCGGTGTCCCAATCGTTCGCGCTTGCCGGCTTGATGCGCGGATCGATCGCCTGCGCCCGCTTGTCGCCGCGCAACTCGCAGCCGGCATCGAGCAGCGCCTCGACCACGTCGTGGCTCGCCGGCAAACTGGCATCGAGCAGCAGCGACTCCATCGCTCCGCAGATGCCGGTGCGGCGCATCTTGGCGTTGAGCGCCACCTCGACCGCCATCTCGTGGTCGGCGGCGGCGTGGACATAGGTGTGGCAGATGCCATCGAGGTGCGCGAGCACCGGCACGCGGGCGTCGTTCTGCACCCGCTCGACCAGGCTCTTGCCGCCGCGCGGCACGATCATGTCGATCAGCCCGGCCGCCCGCAGCATCGCCCCGACCGCCTCCCGGTCCTGTGTTGGCATCAGTTGGACGGCCTCGGCCGGAACGCCGCCTTCGCCCAGCCCCTCGGCGAGCGCGGCTTGGATCGCGCGGTTCGAATGGACCGCCTCGCTGCCGCCGCGCAGCAGCACCGCGTTGCCGGCGCGGACGCACAACGCAGCCGCGTCGGCAGTCACGTTGGGCCGGCTTTCGTAGATGATCCCGATCAAGCCGATCGGAATCCGCACGCGCGTCAGATCCAGTCCGCTCGGCACGGTAGTGTGCGAAATCACCTCGCCGACCGGATCGGGCAGCGCCGCCACCGCCTCGACCGCGGCGGCGATGCCCTCGAGCCGAGTCTCGTCCAGCCGGAGCCGGTCGAGCATCGCCTGCGACAGCCCGCGCGTTTCGCCAGCGGCAACATCGCGAGCATTGGCCGCGAGAATTCGCTCACCGTGCCGGCGCAGCGCCACGGCGGCCGAGCGCAACGCTGCGGCCTTCGCCGGATCGTCCATCCGCGCCAGCACGCGCTGCGCCTTGCGCCCCGCGCGAGCGAGGTCGGCGACGAGCGTCTCGGCATCCAGGGCAGGCTCGGCAACAGTCGACATCACGCTGCTCTAGCACCGGAGTTTGCGACTGTCAGGCGGAGTCGCACGGCTTGCGTGTGTGCCGTCCGGCACAGGTTCCCGGCGCAAGTAGGATTCCCTCGCGGTTCCGCAACGGCTCGTCCCGTTTAGGGCTCGGTTCGCCCTCCTGCACGGCTGCACAGATTTGTCATTAACAAATGCACGGCTACCGCGGTTGCGATTTCAATAACGGGACGCGGGGGTCACCGGGATAATGATAAGTGTCGCCGCGATGCGTGGCCGCCTGCAAGGCTGGTTTCCGGATCGCGAATTCTTCATGCGCTCGCGCGGGCACGTCCGCTTCGTCACGCTCACCTCGAGGATGCAGATGCTCGTCGCAGCTTGCGCGCTGGCGCTGCTGCTCGCGTGGGGTGGTACGATGGCGATAATGGGGCTGATGCAGTACCACAGGGCCGACTTGCTTAGCCGGGAAGCGAAAGTGGCCAAGGCCGAAGGCCGGGTCAACGCCTATCGCAGCAACATCGGCAAGGTCGCCGACGATCTCAAGCGGCGGCAGGACTTCATCGACCAGATTCTGCCGATGCTGCCCGACGACGTGCGGCCGGACGAAACCGTGTCCGACAGCCGCGGCGAAGCGAGCAAGATGGTCAAGAAGGTCAGCGTGGCGGTGCCCGAAGCGGCCGGCCTGGCCCGCATCGAAGCGCGCCAATTGGCCTTCGTCGAGAATCTCACCCGGTACGCCGACCGACGCTCCAAGCGAGACCAGGCGGCGCTGCTGAAGCTCGGGCTCGATCCGAAAGCGATCCTGGCCTCGATGCAGACCGCGCAGGGCGGTCCGCTCGAGACGCTGTCCACCAGCAGCGACGGATCGACCGATCCGCGGTTCGAAAGGCTCGGCCTGAGCCTCGCACGGATGGACGCCCTCGAAGACGGCCTCGACGGGGTGCCGCATTTCGTACCCGTAGACAGCGACGAGATCACGTCCGGCTTCGGCTACCGCGCCGATCCGTTCACCGGCGGCGGCGCGTTTCACCCTGGGCTCGACTTCCGCGGCGCCTACGGCTCGCCGATCTATGCCGCTGCCGACGGAACGGTGAGCTTCGTCGGACAGATCCACGGCTATGGCAACGTCGTGCAGATCAGCCACGGCAACGGTTTGATGACGCGCTACGCGCACATGTCGAAGACCATGGCCAACGTCGGCGAAAAGGTGCACGCAGGTGACGTGATCGGGCAGATCGGCAGCACCGGCCGTTCGACCGGTCCGCACCTGCACTTCGAGGTGCGCATCAATGACCGCGCGGTCAATCCGCGCCCGTTCCTGGAGAATGCCCCCCATGTTCTCGAAGAAGCCCGAGGAACTCTCGCCAGCAGCAGTAGGAGCACCCCGGCCCGTGGCTAGCAACAACTCCACCTTTTCCGTGATCGGCGCCGACGTCACCATCAAGGGCGACCTGTCGGCCTCAGCCGACCTGCATGTCGACGGTACGGTCGAAGGCGATATCGCCTGCGCTTCGCTGGTGCAGGGCGAGACAAGCCGAATCGAGGGCGCCATCGAGGCGCAGACCGCGCGAATGTCCGGCCGTGTCAAAGGCACAATCAATGTGCGCGAGCTGGTGATCCTGAAAACCGCGCTGATCGAAGGCGAAGTACACTACGACACGCTGACGATTGAGCAGGGCGCACGCGTCGAGGGTCGCTTCGCCCACGATACGGCAAAGCCAGAGGCCAAGGCGGCTGTTCCGCCGACGGCTGCGGCGCCGGCGCAGTCCGAGAAAAAGGACGACGGCGAGCCGCGGCTGACGCTCGCCGGCTGACGCTCAGGCGTTTTCCTCGCCCGCTTCGGCCGCCCGCTTGGCTTCGAGCCAGGCCTCGGCCTCGGCTTCCTGCGCCGCTTCGGCCGCGGCCTTGGCGGCGGCTTCGCGCTCGGCGCGCAGTTCCTCGATCAGCCTTTCGCGATCGTCGCGCCGGTCGGCGGGCGCGGCCTGTTCTTCTTCGCTCTCGGCCGGAGCGACCCGCTTGGCCGCGCGGGCGACCGCCGCATCGAGCTCGCGCTGGGAGCACAGGCCGAGGGTCACCGGGTCCTTGGGCTGGATGTTCTGAATGTTCCAGTGGGTCCGTTCGCGGATCGCATTGATGGTGTTGCGGGTAGTGCCGATCAGCTTGCCGATCTGCGCATCGGAGATTTCCGGGTGATTGCGGATGATCCAGGCGATCCCGTCGGGCTTGTCCTGCCGCTTGGAAACCGGCGTGTAGCGCGGGCCCTTGGTGCGGCTGACGCCGACCGGGGCGCGCTGCATCTTGAGGCTGTACTTCGGGTCCGCCTGGCCGCGCTCGATCTCCTCGTGCGTCAGCTCGCCCGAGTGCACCGGATCGCGCCCGGTGTACTTCGAGCTGGCGAGATCGTCGGCCATCGCCTGCACCTCGAGGATATGCAGGCCACAGAATTCGGCGATCTGCTCGAAGCTGAGCGAGGTGTTGTCGACCAGCCACGAAGCGGTCGCATGGGGCATCAGGGGAGTGGGCTGGGCCACGGGTTTCTCTCCGGCTAAAAATAGATGGGCCGCCCCTCTCGGGACGGCCGCGTGACGGATCATGTAGGCCATCGCTGCCGTCGCGGCAAGCAAGTCCGGCGGGCAAAGGGAATCAGGCGGCCTGCGGCATGACTCGTGTGCGCGACTCGCAGGCGCCCTCGCCCGGGACCAGCGCGGCGAGGAACTGGTCGGCGCTGGCTTGCCAGCTGAAGGCCCGCGCCCGGGCGAGGCAATCCTCGCGCTCGAGCGCCAGCGCCGCGGCGATTGCGTCCTCGATCCGCTCGGCCATCGCTCCGCTGCGGGAGTCGAGGACGTCAGCGGGGCCCGGCACCGGGAAGCCAGCGATCGGCGTCCCGCAGGCGAGCGCCTCCAGCATCACCAGGCCGAAGGTGTCGGTGCGGCTGGGGAACACAAACACGTCGGCTGCGGCGTAGCAGGCGGCGAGCGCTTCGCCGGTCTTGCGTCCGAGGAAGCGCGCGTCGAGAAACTCGGCCTGCAGCCGCCCGAGCGCCGGGCCGTCGCCAACCACGACTTTCGAGCCGGGGTGAGCGTTAGCGAGGAACGCTTCGATGTTCTTTTCCGGAGCGACGCGGCCGACGTAAAGCTGGATCGGGCGCGGCAATCCGAAGAACAGGCCCGGATGCGCGACATCGGGGCGGAAGCGCGAGAGGTCGACGCCCCGGCTCCACAAGTGCAACGGTCCGAGCCCGTGCGCGGAAAGCTGGCTGCGCAAGGTCTCCGTCGCCACCATGATGCCGGCAGACGGACGATGGAAACGCCGGAAATAGGGCCAGAACAGCGCCGGCGCCAATCCGGTCCGGCGGGCGAGGTAATCCGGAAAGTGGGTGTGAAAGGCCGTGGTGAACGGCCGCCGGACCGCAAGGCAATGGGCCCGGCCGGCGCGGCCGAGCGGCCCTTCGGTGGCGATGTGGACCGCGTCGGGCGCGAAGGCCTCGATTCGCTCGCCGATCGTTCGCGCACGAATCATCGCCAGGCGAATTTCCGGATAGGTCGGGCAGGCGACCGTGGGAAACTGCTCTGGCGAGATCACCGCGACGGTGTGGCCTCGGCGCGCCAACTCGCCGGTAATCGCCGTCAGCGTGCGGACAACGCCGTTGACTTGCGGCAGCCAGGCGTCGCTGATCAGGGCGATGCGCATCAGGCGGCGGCCAGCCTCGACGCCGTCGCTTCGGCCGCGCGGCGCTGGCGGTCGCGGCGGGCCATCTCGTCGGGCCAGTGGAGGATTTCCATCCGCCCGTCGAAGTGCTCGACCAGCGCGGTGCAGCTTTCTACCCAGTCGCCGTCGTTGTAATATGCAACTTCAGCCATTTCGCGCATTTCGGCCGTGTGGATATGGCCGCAGACCACCCCGTCCACCCCGCGCGCCGCTGCCGCACGGGCGACCACTTCCTCGAAGCGGGAGATGAACTCGACCGCGTTCTTGACCTTGTGCTTGGCCATCTTGCTGAGCGACCAATACGGCAGACCGAGCCGGCTGCGCACCGCGTTGAGCCAGCGGTTGAGCCCCATCACCAGCAAGTAGAGCGCGTCGCCGACGAAGGCGAGCCAGCGGTGGGCGAGCATCACCGCGTCGAACTCGTCGCCGTGCATGACCAGCAGCCGGCGCCCGTCGGCGGTGGCGTGCACCGCGGCGCGTTCGATGTGGACGCCGCCGAAATTCATCCCCGCGAACTGGCGAAAGACCTCGTCGTGATTGCCCGGCACGTAGACGATGCGAGTGCCGCGCTTGGCGCGCTTGAGAATGCGCCAGACGATGTCGTTGTGCGCCGCCGGCCAGTAGAGCTTCTTCCTCAGGCGCCAGCCGTCGATGATGTCGCCGACGAGGTACATCGTCTCGCTGTCGGTGCTGTCGAGAAAATCGATCAGCAGCTCGGCGTTGCAACCCTTGGTCCCAAGGTGGACGTCGCTAATCCAGATCGTGCGGAACTTCCGGCGCCCCTCGGGCGACGGCTCGGCAATCTGCGGCGGCGCGAAACGGTGCCCCGGGAAAGCAGACACCAGCCCTCGTGGGTTGTCGAGGAGGCCCTCGTCGAAGGCTTGCGCCATTGGCTCGACCCTTTGCATTGCCGAGCCCACCTATGGCGGCGAATTGTTACAGCCGATTCACAGTTCCGGGTCTGTTCGGCGACATATATGACCGTTTCGAGTCACTCCATCGGCACATATGCGGGCAGCGCCGCCACCCGATCGAGCCAGCCGCATACGTTGCGATAGTCGTGCAGGCGGAAGCCGCCAGCCTCGGCGACGTGGGTGTAGGCATAGAGCGACACGTCGGCCAGCGTGCAGCCGTCGCCGACGAACCATTCACGCCCTTCCAGATGCCGGTCCATCAGCGCCAGCGCGTCCTCGCCGGCGATGCGCTTGGCGGGAATTTGCGCGCGCTGCTGCGGCGTAAGCTCGGCCTCACCGAGATAGGCGAGCCAGAAGCGCAGCGTCGCGATGTTCGGCTCGTGATGGTACTGTTCGAAAAACATCCAGCGCAGCATGTCAGCACGGGCGAAGGCATCGCCGGGCATCAGATCGGTGCCTTCGCCGAGATAGAAGCACGCGGCGTTGCTTTCGGGCAGAAACCGGTCGCCGACCTGAAGAACGGGTATGCGGCCGTTGGAGTTCACGTTGGCGAGGAATTCGGGCGTACGCGTCTCACCATTGAGGATGTCGTACTCCTTGCGCTCCAGCGGCAGACCGAGCAGCGCCGCGGTCAGGCGAATCTTGTAGCAATTGCCGCTGCGCGGGTCCTCGTGGAGGATGAGGCGGTCCATACTCTCACTCCTGGAACGCCGGCATCACCTCCCGCGCGAACAGCTCGGCGGTTTGCCCGGCTTCCTGCTCGCTGATGTCGCCGAACGCCACTTCCAGCGCAAGGTAGTTCGCGCCCGCCTCGTCGCGCGCGCGGGCGACGAAATCGCGCACCGAAGCGGGCGAACCGGCAAAGGCGAGACCCATGTCCACCGCGCCGGAGAAGGTTTGCGCGATCGGAAACGCCGGGCGCCCGAGACAATTGACCAGCCAGTTGAACAATTCGACGAACGGCTGCCACGCCCGCTCGGCGACGCGCTCGGCCTCGGCATCGGTCGGGGCGACGATCAGCTGACGGGCCAGGCCGATATTCGGCTCACTCTTGCCGCGCGCGGCGAGCTTCTCGCGATAATCGTCGAACACCTCGCGCGAGCGTGCATTGGGGATCAGGCACAGCAGGTTGACGTCGTGCTCGGCGGCCCAGGCGTTGCGGTGGCTCGATCCGGTGCCGTACCAGATCGGCGGATGCGGTTTTTGTACCGGACGGATGCGCAGCGGCACGTCCGGCAGGTCGTAGTACTTGCCCTTGTGCGCCTTCAGCTCGCCGGCGAGCCCTTGCTGAATGATGTCGAGCGCTTCCTCGAACATTGGCCCGAGGTCCTCTTCGGCAAGACCGAAGCGCGAGTGTTCGGCCGGCTGCCCGCCGCGGCCGACGCCGAGCTGAAAGCGCCCGCCGGTCAGCTGGTCGAGCATGCCGATCTCCTCCAGCAGCCGCACCGGATGGTGCAGCGGCAGCAGGTAAACCAGCGTCCCCAGCTTGATCGTGCTGGTGTGCTGCGAGGCAGCGGCGAGGAACACCGAGGGCGAGGAGGCCATGCCGAGATCGGTCGCGTGGTGCTCGGTCAGGTGGTAGCAATAAAATCCAAGCTTCTCATACAGTTCCACCAGTCGCAGGCGCTGGGCGTACTGCTCGCCGATGGCCATCCCGTTGGCGTCGATATGATCGAAGATCCCGAAGCGCATTTATCTCTCCTCGCGGCCGATCCCCCGGTTTTCCAACCATGGCGACGGCATGTGATAGGGCACGTCGATGAACACCGCCTCGACCCCGGCGATCGCCCCATCGACGATCTTGAATGCCTCGAGCAGGCAGTACGTGTGCGGAAAGTGGTAGAAGCTTTTCGCCGGCGTGCCGTCGGTCCAGGCGAACTCGACGGTCTTGCCCATATGGTCGATGAAGCCGCCGGCGAGCACCAAGCCCTTTGCCTCGTCGACCAGCGGGAAGCGGCGAGCGCGCAGCCGGTCGTCGTAGAAATATTGCCCTTTTTCAAACTGTTCGCGGCAACCGAACGCGGCGATCGGGTAGTCGGGGAAGGCATCGCCATTGTGAGTGGTCTGCAAGCCGTTTTCAATCCGCTCGCAATCGTCGGTGAAGTGGGTGAACAGCTTGCCGTCGTTCAATTGCAGCGTGTCGAAGTAGCCGTCGGCTAGCGCGATCATCCGCTCGCGCGGGGTGCGCTGGGCGGGCGGGACATCGGCGAGCATCAACGGGCGCGGCGTGACGTAGGTATCGATGCTCGGGAAGGGGCTGTTTTCGACCTTGCGGGTGACGATCGCCTCGACCTCGGCGATTCGTTCGCGCTCGATCTTCAGGCGCAGCGCCACGATCGCCGGATGGCCGTGCTCCTCGATGACGCCGAACCAGGCGACCTGGCCGGTCGCGGGATCGGCCATCTTGAGGTCGTAGTCGCGCCGGCCGCTCGCGGTATTCCACGTGCCGTCGCCGATCGCCAGCTGGACGTTGTTTTCGGTAAATGTGACCCGGTCGGCCCACGGCAGGCGCGAGGGATCGCGTTTGCCCAGCGCCTCGAGATAGGCCTCGGCATGGCCGTAAAGCGCCGCGCGGTCGATTCGCGGCAAGACGTTCGAATTCATTGGGCCTCCAGGTCGAGGACGATCTTGCCGATATGCTCGCCCGACTCCATCCGCCGGTGCGCCGCCGCCGCATCGCGCAAGGCGAACTCGCTGTCCATCTCCGGGCGTAGCTCGCCAGCCTGCACCAGGGGCCAGACCATCCGGCCAATCTCGTCGGCGAGCGCGGCCTTGAACGCGTCGGAGCGGGCGCGCAGGGTCGAGCCGGTAATCGTCTGCCGCTTGACCATCAGACCGGCCATGTTGATCGTCGCCTGCGCGCCCCCGAGTACGGCGATGGTCACCAGCCGGCCGCTGACCGCAAGGCAGGTCAGGTTGCGCTGGGTGTAGTCGCCGGCAACCATGTCGAGGATGAGCTCGGCGCCGTGGCCGCCGGTGAGCGCGTTGACTTGTTCGACGAAATCGTCGGTCTTGTAATTGATGGCGTGGTCGGCGCCGAGCTCGAGCGCGGCTTCGCATTTGCCGTCGGTGCCGCAGGTGACGATCACCGTCAGGCCGAACAGCTTGCCGAGCTTGATTGCCATCGAGCCGATGCCGCTGGTGCCGCCGTGGACCAGCAGCGTCTCGCCCTCGCGGGCGTAGCCGCGCTCGAACACGTTGTGCCACACGGTGAACAGCGTCTCGGGCATCGCCGCCGCCTCGGCCAGCGACAGCGCTTCGGGAACCGGCAGGCAATGGCGGGCGTCGGCCACACAGTACTCGGCGTAACCGCCGCCGGTCACCAGCGCGCAGACCTTGCGCCCCAGCGACTTGTCCTCGACGTCATCTCCCAACACAACGATTTCGCCGGCGATCTCCAGCCCGGGGACGGGCGAGGCGCCTTCCGGCGGCGGATAGCGGCCCAGCCGCTGGAGCACGTCGGGCCGGTTGACCCCGGCAAAGGCGACGCGGACCAGCACCTGCCCGCGGCCCGGCCGCGGCAGCGCGATCTCCTGCGGCTGGAGCACCTCCGGTCCGCCGGGTGCGGCGATGGTGATCGCGGTCATTCGGTCAGGCAAATCCACCGCTTTGGCCCCTGTTGCATCATCACCACGTCCACAGCCCTAACGACGGTGCTTATTGACAGCAACCGGCGCGCGTTGCGATGCTTGGCGAACAATGGACGAGGACGACCTCCCGCGCCCGCGCGGCGACGCCGCCAGCCAGCTGGCGAAAGAGAGCCTCGACACCTATTCGCAGGATGAGCTGACCGCGCGCATCGCGCAGCTCGAAGCCGAGATTGCCCGGATCAAGGCGCACTATGCCAAGGCGGCCGATCACAGGCAGGCCGCCGACGCGCTGTTCCGACCCCGAGAGACCGACTGATGGCCCGCGCCCCCTCGCATTCGCTTCGGGGCGCTCCCATATTGCCGGCAGCCGACCACGGCATTCCAGCGCGGTTCATCGCCGCATTGCCAAAGTCTCAACCATTGGATCGTATCACTACCACCTGGACACTTGATTATGCCTAGTTTCGCCCAGAGCCTCGAGAAAACCCTGCACGGCGCGCTGCAGAACGCGACCGACCGCAGCCACGAATACGCCACTCTGGAGCACCTCCTACTCGCGCTGGTCGACGACCCCGACGCCGTCGAGGTGATGACCGCCTGCGGCGTCGATACCGACGAGCTCGCCGGCGTCGTGCGCCAGTACCTCGACCAGGAGTACCAGTCGCTCAAGACCGAGGACGACAGCGACCCGCAGCCGACCGCCGGCTTCCAGCGGGTCATCCAGCGCGCCATCCTGCACGTGCAATCGAGCGGCAAGGACACCGTCACCGGAGCCAACGTGCTGGTCGCGCTGTTCTCCGAACGCGACAGCTACGCGGTTTACTTCCTGCAGCAGCAGGACATGAGCCGGCTCGACGCGGTCAGCTACATCAGCCACGGCATCGGCAAGGGCGGTAAGCAGCTCGATACCCGCACGCCGCAGGGCACCGAGGCGCCGAGCGAGAAGAGCGAGGAAAAGCCCGAGAAGGGCAAGAAGGATTCCGCGCTCGACCAGTTCTGCATCAACCTCAACCAGAAGGCGCTCGACGGCAAGGTCGATCCGCTGATCGGCCGCGGGGCCGAAGTCGACCGGACGATCCAGGTGCTGTGCCGCCGGTCGAAGAACAACCCGCTCTACGTGGGCGAGCCCGGCGTCGGCAAGACCGCCATCGCCGAGGGGCTGGCGCGCAAGATCGTCGAGGGCGACGTGCCCGACGTGCTGCAGGATGCGGTGATCTTCTCGCTCGACATGGGCGCGCTGCTCGCCGGCACCCGCTATCGCGGCGACTTCGAGGAGCGCCTGAAGCAGGTCGTCGCCGAGCTCGAAAAGATGCCCGAGGCGGTGCTGTTCATCGACGAGATTCACACGGTGATCGGCGCCGGCGCGACCAGCGGCGGGGCGATGGACGCCTCGAACCTGTTGAAGCCGGCGCTCGGCAGCGGCACCATCCGCTGCATCGGCTCGACCACCTACAAGGAATTCCGCAACCACTTTGAAAAGGACCGCGCGCTGCTGCGCCGGTTCCAGAAGGTCGACGTCAACGAGCCGACGGTCGAGGACACGATCAAGATCCTCAAGGGCCTGCGCTCGGCGTTCGAGGAGCACCACAAGGTCAGCTACACGCCCGACGCGATCAAGACCGCGGTCGAGCTGTCGAGCCGTTACATCAACGACCGCAAGCTGCCCGACAAGGCGATCGACGTGATCGACGAAGTCGGCGCGATGCAGATGCTGGTGCCGCCGAGCAAGCGCAAGAAGAAGATCACCGCCAAGGAAATCGAAGCGGTGATCGCGACGATGGCGCGCATTCCGCCGAAAACCGTCTCGAGCGACGACAAGAAGGCGCTCGAAAACCTCGGCAAAGAATTGAAGCGGGTGGTGTTCGGCCAGGACGAGGCGATCGAGCGACTGGCGACGGCGATGAAGCTCAGCCGCGCCGGGCTGCGCGAGGCCGACAAGCCGATCGGCAGCTTCCTGTTCACCGGCCCGACCGGCGTCGGCAAGACCGAAGTCGCCCGCCAGCTCGCCAGCATCATGGGCATCGAGCTGAAGCGCTTCGACATGTCCGAATACATGGAACGCCACAGCGTCAGCCGGCTGATCGGCGCGCCTCCGGGCTATGTCGGATACGACCAGGGCGGCCTGTTGACCGACGCGGTCGACCAGCACCCGCATTGCGTGCTGCTGCTGGACGAGATCGAGAAGGCCCACCCCGACCTGTTCAACATCCTGCTGCAGGTGATGGACCACGGCAAGCTGACCGATCACCACGGCAAGACGGTCGATTTCCGCAACGTCGTGCTGATCATGACGACCAATGCCGGCGCCGCCGACATGGCGCGCCAGAGCATCGGCTTCGGGGCGACCAACAAGGTCGAGGCGAGCGAGGAAGCGGTGACCAAGATGTTCACCCCCGAGTTCCGCAACCGGCTCGATGCGATCGTGCCGTTCGGCTATCTCGGGGGCGAGACGGTCAGCCGGGTGGTCGACAAGTTCATCCTCGAACTCGAGCTGCAGCTGGCCGATCAGAACGTGCACATCCAGTTCGATTCGCGATGCGCGCGACTGGCTGGCCGAGCGCGGCTACGACAAGCTGATGGGCGCCCGGCCGATGGCCCGGCTGATCCAGGAGAAGGTCAAGCAGCCGCTCGCCGAAGAACTGCTGTTCGGCAAGCTGGCGGGCGGCGGCGAAGTCCACGTCAGCGTCAAGGGCGGCGAACTGGCGTTCGAACTGACCCCGGCACCGCCGAAGGCCAAGCGGCGCAAGCCGAAGAAGCCGGCCGAAGCGAAGAAGAAGCCCGAGGCGCAGGCGGGCGAGGGCCCGGCCGGCAAGGGCGGCGAGGAGTAACTGGCCCTGGAAACTCGGCGGGTTTGCGCTCATTTGTGAGCCATGCCCGCCGATTTCGCATGGATCCGCGCCGAACCGCACGGCATCCATGTCGCGCCGGCGGATTGCTGGATCGATCCTTCCGAGCCGGTCGCGCGGGCGCTGGTCACGCACGGTCACGCCGATCACGCGCGCGGCGGGCATGGCGAGACGATCGCCACGCCGGCGACGCTGGCGATCATGGACCTGCGCTACCAGACGCGCGACGGCGCGGCCCCGGTCGAATATGGCGAGAGCGTCGAGCTCGGCGGCGGGGTCGAGGCGACGTTCATCCCCGCCGGGCACGTGCTCGGCTCGGCGCAGATTCTGCTCGAGCATGCCGGCGAGCGGGTGGTGGTCACCGGCGATTTCAAGCGGCATGCCGATCCGACCTGCCCCCCTTTCGAGGTAATCCCTTGTGATGTGTTCGTCACCGAGGCGACCTTCGGACTGCCGGTGTTCTGCCATCCGCCGGTGGCGCAGGAGATCGGCAAGCTGTTGAAAGCGCTCGCCGATCATCCCGATCGCTGCGTCCTCGTCGGCGCCTATGCGCTGGGCAAGGCGCAGCGGCTGATCGCCGAGCTGCGCGCCGCCGGGCATGGCGAGCCGATCTATCTTCACGGCGCGATGGAGCGGATGTGCCGGCTGTACGAAGATTTCGGCGTCGATCTCGGGGAGCTGCGACTGGTCGCCGATCATTCGAAAGACCAGATGCGTGGTGCGATCGTGCTGTGCCCGCCCGGCGCGCTCAACGACCGCTGGAGCCGCCGCCTGCCCGAGCCGATCACCGCGATGGCTTCGGGCTGGATGCGGGTGCGCCAGCGGGCCCGCCAGCGCAACGTCGAGCTGCCGCTGGTCATCTCCGACCACGCCGACTGGGGCGAGCTGACCCGCACGATCGAGGAGGTGAACCCGGCCGAGACCTGGATCACCCACGGCCGCGAAGAAGCGCTGCTGCGCTGGTGCCAGCTCCACCAGCGCCGAGCGCGGGCGCTGGCGCTGGTCGGATATGAGGACGAGGATGATTGAGGGGACAGCGCGCGGTCCGAAGGCGTGCTCGCGCCGAAGGCGCAGGACAAAGGGCTTCGCGCAGAGAGCGCCGAGGAGCCGAGGACGCAGAGACGAAGGTTCTGGTACGGATTCCCTGCGCTCTCTGCTCCTCTGCGTCCTCTGCGCGAACCAACCATTCCCTGTCTGCGGCGCAGGGAATACGCTCCGATTAATCCGCTGATGGAAGAGTTCGCCGCCCTCGTCGATGCATTGGTCTATACCCGCAGCCGCAACGAGAAGCTGCGGCTGATCGCCGAGTACCTGAAGGAGACGCCGGATCCCGAGCGCGGCTGGGCGCTGGCGGCGCTGACCGGGGAACTGGGCTTCGCGGCGGTCAAGGGGAGCACGATCTGGGGGCTGATGATGGAGCGCGTCGATCCGGTGCTGTGGACGCTGAGCCGCGATTTCGTCGGCGACACCGCGGAAACGGCGAGCCTGCTGTGGCCGGAGCCCGAAGGCGACGCCATGGCGCCGCCGAGCGTAAGCGAAACTGTTGAAAAACTTCGGCAAATGACCCGGATGACTGCCATGTCGGAGCTGCCCCGGCTGCTCGATCGGCTCGATGCGACCGGGCGCTACGCGCTGATCAAGCTGGCGACGGGCGGCATGCGCATCGGCATATCCGCGCGGCTCGCCAAGACCGCGTTCGCGCAGGCGTTCGACGTCCAACTGGAGGAAGTGGAGGAGTATTGGCACGGGCTGCAGCCGCCGTATGCGGCGCTGTTCGCCTGGGCCGCCGAGGGCGCGCCGCCGCCGCGGATCGAAGATCAGCCGGTGTTTCGCCCGTTCATGCTCGCGCATTCACTCGACGATACCGTGGTGGACCTCGACGACTACGTCGCCGAGTGGAAGTGGGACGGGATCAGGGTGCAAGTGGTCCGCGCCGGCGGCGAGACCCGGCTCTATTCGCGCACCGGCGACGATATTTCCGGCTCCTTTCCCGAAATTCCCGAGGCGCTGACCTTTCCCGCGGTGCTCGACGGCGAGCTGCTGGTGCGCGGCTCGCATCAGGGCGGTGAGCAGGGCGGCGCGGCGAGCTTCAACGCGCTGCAGCAGCGGCTCGGGCGCAAGACGGTGAGCGCGAAGATGCTCGCCGAATTCCCGGCGTTCGTGCGGCTCTACGACGTGCTGATCCTCGAAGGCGAGGACTTGCGCGAGCTGCCGTGGGCCGACCGTCGGGCCGCTCTGGAAGCGCTGATGCCGCGGCTGCCGCCCGAGCAGTTCGATCTTTCGCCGGTCGTCGAGGCCGATCATTTCGAGCACCTGGCCGAGATCCGCGGCAACGCGCGCGACGCGGCGATCGAGGGGCTGATGCTCAAGCGGCGCGACAGCCCCTACGTCGCCGGGCGCAAGGCCGGGCTGTGGTACAAGTGGAAGCGCGACCCGCTGCTGGTCGATTGCGTGCTGATGTACGCCCAGCGGGGCAACGGCAAGCGCAGCAGCTTCTATTCTGATTACACCTTCGGCTGCTGGGACGGCGATCCGGATGAAGGCGCCGATCTGCTGCCGGTGGGCAAGGCTTATTTCGGCTTCACCGACGAGGAGCTGAAGGAAATCGACCGATACGTGCGCAACCACACCGTCAACAAGTTCGGCCCGGTGCGCGAGACCGACAAGAGCCTGGTGTTCGAGGTGGCGTTCAATTCGGTCCACGCGTCGAAGCGCCACAAGTCGGGTCTCGCCATGCGCTTCCCGCGGATCAGCCGCATCCGCTGGGACAAGCCGGCCGAGGAAGCCGACCGGATCGAGGCGCTGCGGGCGCTGGTCCGCGATTGACCGCCGGCACCGCGGGGATATTGTTGGGTCCGGTTGCAGCGGGTCGGGGAGAGGCGTGGTGCGAAGCTCGAAAGCGGCGCTTGCGCTGGTCTCCATCGGCGGTCTCCTCCTGGCTTCCGCGCCGGCACAGGCGGCCGACGAGGAAATCCAGGTCTACATGGACGAGCTCAACGGACCGGGCGAGGTCGGCCTCGACGTGCATGTGAACGACGTGCTCGAGGGCGACGGCACGCCCGACTACCCGGGCGCGGAATCCTCGCTCCACCGCTGGCGGATCACGCCCGAGTGGTCGCTCGGGCTCGGCGGGGGTTTCGAACTGGGCGCCTACCTGCCGCTGACGACAATCGCCAGCGACGGCGTGTTCCGCGTCGACGGGGCCAAGATACGCATCAAGTGGCTCGCGCCGCATAAGGACACGGGCTTTTACTGGGGCACCAACCTGGAAATCGGCCGCGTTTCCCACCGCGTCGACGAGAATCCGTGGAACGGAGAACTCAAGGCGATCGCCGGGTGGCGCAACGAGCGCTGGGTGCTGGCGGCCAATGGCAACTTCGATTTCGTCATCTCGGGCCCAGTGCATGCGCCGGCCGCGTTCCAGCTGGCGACCAAGGTGGGTTACAAGGTCACGCCCAGGCTGATGCTCGGCCTCGAAAGCTACAACGGTCTGGGAGGGTTCGATTCCTTCGGCGTCAACCACCAGGAGCACACGACTTTCCTCGCCGCCGACTTTTCGCTCGGCACGTGGGACTTCAATGCCGGGATCGGCAAAGGCTATGGCACCAGCGCCGACAGCACGATTGCCAAGGCCGTGATCAGCGTGCCGATCTGGCCGGCGCTCACGACAACTGGATGAGCTTCGAGCGGGCAGTTGCGCCGCGCAACAAGCGAAGCCGTGACGTCGCCACCCCCAGCGCCTGGGCGAGCAGCGCCAGGACCGCGTCATTGGCCGCGCCGTCCTGCGGCTTGGCGCGAACCTTCACCAGCAGGCCGTCGTCGCCGATCTCGATCGTTTCGCTGCGGGCGCCGGGCGTGACCCGCAGCGCCAGGCGGCCCTCGCCGTCGGCCAGCGCGCGGATCGCGGCGGCAGGAGGCAGTTCAGCTTTCGGCCTGGCCACGCAGCATCGCCATGTGCCGCTCGGCGAGGCGGCAGTAGCGCTCGGTCTGGAAGCGGACCTTCTCGACTTGCGCCTCGTCCTGCATCCGAAGGAACCTGGCCGGCCGGCCGACCCAAATTTCGCGCGGCGGGATGTGCTTGCCGGGGCTCAGCAGCGCGCCCGCGGCGAGCATGGCGCCTTCGCCGATCCGGCCATCGTCCATCGCCACCGCGCCCATGCCGACGAACGCGCGGTCCTCCAGCGTGCAACCGTGGACTACCGCCATGTGGCCGATCACGGAGTCCTCGCCGACGATCGTCGGGCAGCCGTCGGTGTCCGGCCGCGGGCCTTCGACGTGGAAGACGCTGCCGTCCTGCACGTTCGAGCGCGCGCCGACGACGATCCGGTGAATGTCGCCGCGCAGCACGCAGTTGTACCAGACGCTCGCCTGCGGCCCGATCGCAACGTCGCCGATGATCCGCGCGCCGGGGGCGACGAACGCGGTTTCGTCGATCTGCGGCGTCTTGCCCTCGAACGCCAGGATTGTCGCCCACGGGAAGCGCTCGGCGGGAGTCACGGCTGAAGCTCCTGGCAATAGACCACGTGCCGCGCGAGCGGCGACGAAGGCTCGATCTGCGGATGATCGAAATCGAATTCGGGCCGGTGGGTCAGGCCGAGCTTTTCCATCAGGCCCCTGCTCGGCGCGTTGACCGCGGCCGTCATCGAGACGATCCGCGCCATGGTCCCCTTGCGGCCGATCCACTCGAGGCAAGCGGAGGCCGCTTCGAAAGCAAGGCCGCGCCGCCACCAGGCACGGGCGAGGCGCCAGCCGATCTCGAGTTCGCCCTTGATCGGAGATTCGACCGTGACGGTCTGAAAGCCCGTGAAGCCGACGAACGCCCGGCCGTCCTTCTCTTGAAGCGCGAACAGGCCGAACCCGTACTGCTCGAAATGCGCGGCTATCCGATCCACGGACGCGTCGCTCTGCTCACGCGACTGAACAGTCGGGAAATAGCGCATCACTTCGGCATCGGCGTTCATCGCAGCGAACGGGGCGCGGTCGCTGTCGCGCCAGTCGCGCAGGATCAGACGCTCGGTTTCGAGGCGGAAGCTCGCCATCAGGCCGCCTCCCGCTCGCGGATTCCCTGCCACTCCGCGCGATCGATCGAGTACACGATCAGCGTCTTGTCGGGCAGGAAATCGGGGCACCTGAAATCGAGGTCTTCGCGCCGCCGCATCCCGAGCCGTTCCATCAACCCCCAGCTCGCGGTATTCTCGGCGATGGTCAGGGCAATGATATTCGGCGCGGCGAACTGCTCGAAGCCGGCATCGAGCGAAGCGATCGCCGCTTCCCTGGCATAACCTTTTCCCCAGGCGTCCTCGCGCAGGCGCCAGCCGACTTCGAAATCGCCCATTGGCCCGCCCGCCATGTTCGCCCGCTTGAGGCCGCAGAAGCCGAGCAGTTCGCCGGCGAGGTGCCCGCCGTCGGGCTTGCGCTCGACGACCCAGAAGCAATGGCCGTGCTCCTGCGCCACGAGCGGCAGGCGCTCGCGCATCTTGGCCTGCGCCCCCGTGTCGAGCAGTCCGCCGAGCCAGCGCATCACCGCCGGGGTGTTGGTGTGGCGGAAGAACGGTTCCCAGTCTTCCTCGCGCCAGTCGCGCAGCACCAGGCGTTCGGTTTCGAGGCGGAATTCAGGCATGGGCGCTGGCCTTCGCCGCGACCGCCCAGGCTTCGCGCGTCAGGCCATAGACCTTGGTCGGGTTATCCTCCGGCGGGAAGTCCGGGGCGTCGTAATCGAGCGCGGCGAGCCGCTCCATGCCAAGCTTCTCCATGATCCGCCACGAGGCCGGGTTGCTTTCAGAGGTCTGGGCGTAGATCGCCGGCAGGCCGAGGCCGTCGAAGCCCCAGGCCAGCACCGCCCTGGCTGCTTCGGACGCATAGCCGCGGCCCCAGCAATCACGGCGCAGCTGCCAGCCGATCTGGACCTGGTTGCGCAAGCTGTCCGGCGCCCCGGCGTTGGCGATGCGGCCGATCCCGGCGGTGCCGACGAACAGGCCGTCTTCGCGGCGGTCGACGGCGAGGAACGCGAACCCATCGTCGGCCCACGCCTGCTCCATCCTGGCAAACTTTTCCGCCACCACCTCAGGCGATTGCGGGCCGCCGAGGCGGGCTTTCACTTCGGGCGTGTTGAGATGCTCGAGCCACAAGTCGACGTCGCCGGCGCGCCAACGCCGCAGCGCCAACCGCTCGGTCTCAAGGACGATCTCAGCCACCGAGCAGGCGCGCGGCGAGCGGGGCGTGATAGGTCAGCACGCCCGCGCAGCCGGCGCGCTTGAAGGCCATCAGCGTTTCGAGCACCAGCGGCTCGCGCTCGCCCGCGCCGGCCGCGGCGGCGGACTCAAGCATCGCGTACTCGCCGCTCACCTGGTAGGCGAACACCGGGACTTCGAAGCGCTCCTTCACCCGGCGGACGATGTCGAGGTACGGCAGGCCCGGCTTGACCATCACGCTGTCGGCCCCTTCGGCCAGGTCGAATTCGACCTCGCGCAGCGCTTCCTCGGCGTTGGCCGGGTCCATCTGGTACGATTTCTTGTCGCCCTTCAGGAGCCCGCCCGAGCCGACTGCGTCGCGGAACGGGCCGTAGAACGCGCTGGCATACTTGGCGGCGTAGCTCATGATCTGCACGTTGACGTGGCCAGCCATCTCCAGCGCCATGCGGATCGCCTTGACCCGCCCGTCCATCATGTCCGAGGGGGCGATGATGTCGGCGCCGGCCTCGGCCTGGTTGAGCGCCTGGTCGACCAGCACCGCCACCGTGTCGTCGTTGACCACGTAGCCCGAGGCGTCGAGCAGCCCGTCCTGCCCGTGGCTGGTATAGGGATCGAGCGCGACGTCGGTCAGGATGCCGATGTCGTTGCCGCAGGCGTCGCGAATCGCCCGGACCGCGCGGCACATCAGATTGCCTGAATTGAGCGCTTCCTTCCCGTCGTCGGAGCGCAGTTCGCGCGGCGTGTTGGGGAACAGCGCCAGGCAGGGAATTCCGAGCGCAACCGCCTCCTTCGCCCGGGCGGCGATGCCGTCGAGCGACCAGCGCGAGACGCCGGGCAGCGATGCGACTGGCTCTTCCACGCCGTGCCCCTCAGTGACGAACAGGGGCCAGATCAGGTCGGCCGGCGTGAGCACGGTTTCCCGATGCAGCGCGCGGCTCCAGGCGGCGGCGCGGGGGCGGCGCAGGCGGGTGGCGGGATAGCTGCCGGTCATGCCGGCGCTCCTGCCGCAAATCGGCCTGGGCTGCAATTGGCATCCCCTCCTCCAAGGGGTGGGGCTTGGGTCAGATCGCCTGCTTGTGCTCGGCGCGGTCGATTTCGCGCACCGGCGCGTCGGCCAGCGTCGGATCGGGCGCGAGCGGCGCCAGCGCGGCGCCCGGCTCGACCTGCTTGAGGTTGTTCAGCATGGCATGGAACGCAGCGAGCTGGGTGCCGCTAAGCTGGGCGCGCCTGACGTACTTGACGCTGTCCGGATTGACCGTCTGGCCGTTCTTGTAGACCTCGAAATGCACGTGCGGGCCGGTCGAAAGGCCGGTCGAGCCGACGTAGCCGATCACTTGCCCGCGATGGACGTGCTCGCCGCGAGTCACCGCGAAGCGGCTCATGTGGGCGTAGCCCGTTCCCAGGCCACCGCCGTTGTCGAGCTTGACGAAGTTGCCGTGCCCGCCGTGGCGGCCGACGAACGTGACCACCCCGTCAGCGGCCGCGTGAATCGGCGAGCCGTAGGCGGCGTGGAGATCGATCCCGCGGTGCATGCGGGAATATCCGAGGATCGGATGGTGGCGCATGCCGTAACCCGAAGTCTCCCAACCCGGCACCGGGCGCATCAGGCCCTGACGCATCTCGCCGGTGCCGGACGCTTCGAAGAAAGTCCCATCCGGCCCCCAGCGCAGCAGCTGCTTGCGCGGTTTGCCGTCGTGGCTCAGCCCGGCGTAGAGCAGCTGGCCGGCTTCGGCTTCGCCGGTGGCGGCGCGCTTGTAGGCGACGATCATGTCGAACTGGTCGTCGGCGGAGATCGTGTCGAGGTCCATCTCCTCGTCCATCGCCCTCAGGTATTGCTGAATGGCGCCGGCGGGCGCGCCGGCGGCGCGGGCGGACCGGTAGAGGCTCGCGCCGACGGTGCCGCGAATGCGCAGCGGCGTGGTGTCGACCCGGATCGGATGGGGAGCGAGCTGCAAGTGTCCGCCGACGCGCTCGACGGCGAGCTGCAGGTCGAAGCGTGCGCGGAAGCTCAGCGAATCGAGCGGGCGCGGAAGGTCGGGCGAGGCGCGGCGGCCGAGCGTGACGTCGACTTGCGTGCCGGGATCGATGTCGCCGAGCGGCATCGTTCCCGCGATCATATCGGAAACGTGCTCGGCTTCGGCGGCGGCGACACCGGCGCGCTCGAGCATCCGGGCGAAGCTGTCGCCGCTCGACAGGGTGGCCACCAGCTCGACCCGCGGGCGTTCGGGGGCGTCCGCCAGCCTGACGACCGCCGGGGTGGCGGCCATGTGCCGGCCGCTGTCGCCGCCGAGCGCCAGCGGCATGATCATCTGGCTGCGGAACTCGTCCCGCGCGCTATCGTCGATCCGCATCGCCGGCGCGGCCTGCAACGGCGCGAAGCTGGGCCAGCCGGCGACGGCCAGCGCGGCCAGGCCGAACAGGGTCGCCACGCCCCGAAACCAGCGCCCCGAGCCGATGTCGCGCGCCAGGTCGGGCGCGAAGTCGATTCCCGAAAGAACGATCGAGGCATGCTGGCGCCACTGTTCGTAGCGTTCGACGAAGGAGTTGAAGCGAACCAGCCGCACGGGCGCCGGATCGCCGAGGATTTGCGCGTGCGACAGGGCGACGGCGCCGCCGTGCAGCCGATGCTGCGGTATGTCGCTGTCGCGATCCTTGAACAAGCGCCCCTCCCGCCCAGCCGTTCGCCGATTGCAGCGAAGCGGTGCGGATCCATCCGATGGCCTTTGTGAGTCAAAGGAGATGGGCGGACAAAGTAAATTTGCCGTTAATCCGGCGAGCCGAGTCCTCCTTGCGCCGAACCGTTGCCGAGGGTTGCAGAGGATGCGCCGAGCGGCCACATTCTCCGGCGTAGTGAACGCGTTCAACATCGACAGCCGCGTGCGCGCCGTGCTCGGCCCGACCAACACCGGCAAGACCCACCTCGCGATCGAGCGCCTGTGCGGCCATTCGAGCGGCGCGATCGGTTTCCCGCTGCGGCTGCTGGCGCGCGAGGTGTACGACAAGGTCCGCGCGATAAAGGGCGACGGCGAGGTCGCGCTGATCACCGGCGAGGAGCGGATCGAACCGGAAGGCGCGCGTTACCTGCTGTGCACCGCCGAAGCCATGCCCCGCGATGGCGGCGGCAAGGCCTTCGTGGCGCTCGACGAAGCGCAGCTCGCGGCCGATCCCGAGCGCGGGCACATCTTCACCGACCGGCTGCTCAACGCCCGCGGGCGGGAGGAGACGATGCTGCTCGGCTCGGCCACGCTCGAACCGATCGTCCGCGGCCTGGTGCCGCGCGCGAACATCGAGGATCGGCCGCGCTTCTCCACGCTGACTCACGCCGGCTCGGCCAAATTGAGCCGCCTGCCGCCGCGTTCGGCGCTGGTCGCGTTTTCGGCCGAGCAGGTCTACGCGATGGCCGAGATGCTGCGCCGCTTCCGCGGCGGCGCGGCGGTGGTGATGGGAGCGCTCAGCCCCGAAACGCGCAACCGCCAGGTCGAATTGTTCCAGTCGGGCGAGGTCGACTACATCGTCGCCACCGATGCGATCGGCATGGGGCTGAACCTTGACGTCACCCACGTCGCGTTCGCCTCGCTGTCCAAATACGACGGACGGCGCCAGCGGCGGCTCACGCCGGCGGAGATGGCGCAAATCGCCGGGCGCGCCGGCCGGCATCACCAGGATGGGACGTTCGGCACGCTGGCGGGCGGCAAGAGCGGGGGCGGCGCCGAGTTCAGCGAGGACGAGATCTACGCGATTGAGGAGCACCGTTTCGCCCCGCTGACGCAGCTGTTCTGGCGCGAAGCCGAGCCGCGGTTCGACAGCATCGCCAAGTTGATCGCCGATCTCGAAGCCGGGCCGCGCGTGCCGCAACTCGCACCGGCGCCCGAAGCGATCGACCTGGCGGTGCTCAAGAAGCTGGCCGAGGATTCGGCGATCGTGGGCGACGTCACGACGCCCGCGCTGGTCCGCCGGCTGTGGGAAGCGTGCCAGTTGCCCGACTTCCGGCAGCATGGACCGGACACCCACGCGCGTTTCGTCGCCCGGCTATGGCAGGACTTACGTGAAGGCTATCTCGGCGCCGACTTCGTCGCCGCGCGGATCGCCGACCTCGACCGCACCCAGGGCGACATCGACACGCTGCAGGGCCGCATCGCCGCGATCCGCAGCTGGGCCTATATCTGCCAGCGGCCCGACTGGGTGCTGGCCCGCGACGAGATGGCCGCCCGCGCCCGCGCCGCCGAGGCGCGGCTGTCGGATGCCTTGCACCAGCGGCTGACCGAGCGGTTCGTCAATCGCCGTACGGCGGTGCTGATGAAATCGCTTGGCAAGGACCCCACGCTGCTGCGGGTGGCGCTGGACGATCACGGCCATGTGACGGTCGAGGGCGAGCGGATCGGCCATCTCGAGGGCTTCCGCTTCGTGGTCGATGCGCTGGCCGGCAGCGAGGAGCGCAAGCTGATGCTGGCGGCGGCGGAAAAGCACTTGCCGCGGCTGCTGGGTGAGAAGGCCCAGCGGCTGGTGGCGAGCGAACTGGGCGACCTGGACATCGCCGACGGCAAGGTGATGCGCGGCGATCAGCTGGTCGCGACGATCGAAGGCGGCAAAGCGCTCGCCCGGCTGCGGCTGGTGCTGGCGAGAGAGCTCGCCGTCCTCGAACCGGCGCACCGCGCGCAGCTCGCCGAAGCGCTCGACCTGTGGTTCGCCGAAGCCCTCGCTCCGCTCGCGCCGCTGCGCACGATCGAAGACGCGGCGCTCGATCCGGCCGCCGGGCCCGAGGTCCGCGCGCTGCTGCTGACACTGGCCGAGGCGGGCGGGACGGTGCCGCGCGAGAGCGCCGGACTGGCGGTGATCCCCAAGGAGAAGCGTCCCCTGCTGCGCCGTCTCGGCGTCACCATCGGCGCGCTCGACGTGTTCGTGCCGGCCCTGCTCAAGCCGGCGCCGCGCGCGTTGCTGAACGCCCTCGGCGTCGATCGACGCCCGGCGCATGCGGCGATGGACGCGGTCGTTGCCGGCTCCAGGCACCTTCCGGCCGGTTATCGCCGGACGGGCAGCCAGGCTATTCGTGTCGATCTGGCCGAGAAGCTGTTCCGCGCCGCTCATGAGCAGCGGGTTACCGCGGGCGGACGATCGTTCCGGCTCGATTCCGCGCTGGCGACTTCGATGGGGCTGGCGTTCGACAATCTCGTCCACCTGATGCGCGGCGCAGGGTTTCGGCCAAGTCGCGCGCGGGCGCTCGCCGAAGGTGCGTTCGGACCGCCGGCACCGGTCATGTGGACCTGGCGACCGCCGCGCAAGGATCGCACACCGCGCCGGTCCCCCGCGCGTCCCGCCGCCTCCAGCGGTGCCTTCGCCGGCCTGACCGAGCTGCTGAGCTGAATGCGGCTCGACCGGCTCCTCTGCTACTTGCGCTTCGCGAAAACCCGCGGAGCCGCCCAGCGGTGGATCGCCGAGGGCCATATCCGCCGCAACGGCGAGCGGGTTACGCGCCAGGACCAGCCGGTCGCGATCGGCGACGTGCTGACGCTGCCGCTGCGCTCGCGTGTTCTGCCGATAGAAATTCTTGTTTTGCCGAAGCGGCGCGGCCCGGCAGGGGAGGCGCGCGGCTGCTACCGCCCGCTTGACGGTGAGCTTGACGGTTCAGGCGCAATCGCCATAGCAGGCGGCGAAACCGCGCCAGAGGAAGGACACGCGCAGCCATGACCTACGTCGTCACCGACGCCTGCATCAAGTGCAAGTACACCGACTGCGTCGAGGTCTGCCCGGTCGATTGCTTTTACGAAGGCGAGACCATGCTGGTGATCAATCCCAGCGAATGCATCGACTGCGGCGTGTGCGAGCCCGAGTGCCCGGCCGAAGCGATCCTGCCCGACACCGAAGGCGGGCTCGAGAAATGGCTCGAGCTCAACACCCAGTATTCGGCCGAGTGGCCCAACATCACCGAAAAGAAGGATCCGCCGGCCGACGCCGACGCGCACAAGGGCGAGGAAGGCAAGTTCGACAAGTACTTCTCGCCCGAGCCGGGCGAAGGCGATTGACACGCCGTAACCGGCACAAAATCGCTCCGCAGCCGTAACGAGGGTGTGCCCGGCCAACAACGTCCACCCGAGTCCGACGGTTCGCCGTCGCTGTTCGATCTCTCGCTCGGCGATCTCAAGCCGGTCTTCACGGATGCCGCGAAGGAAAGCTTCGAGGACAACCTCGCGCTCGTTTCCGCGGGGGTCGGGTTCTACATCTTCGTCGCCATCGTCCCCCTGCTCGCCGCGGCCGTGATGATCTATGGCCTCGCCACCGATCCGGCGACGGTGGTCAGGCAAGTGGGGGCGCTGACAACCGTGCTGCCGCATTCGGCGGCCGACCTGATCGGCCAGGCAATGAAGGCGGTTGTCTCGCAATCGAAGAACAAGTCCGGGCTGGGGCTAGCCATCGCTTTCGGCCTCGCATTGTTCTGGGCGCGCAACGGCGCCGGCGGGATCATCGCCGCGCTCGGGATGGCCTACGAACGCGAGGACAACCGGGGCATTCTCAAGCTCACCGGCATCGCGCTGCTGCTGACGCTGATCGCCCTCGTCGCCGGCGGGGTGATCGTCGGGGCGATCTTCGTGCTGACCTTTCTAGGCTCGTTCGTGCCCGGCGTCGGTTCCGGTTCGGTCTTGCTTTACCACATCGCGACTTACGTCGTGCTCCTGCTCGCAGGTATGGCCGCCGCGGCAACGCTTTACCGCTACGCGCCGGACGGGGCCGAGCCGCGCTGGCAATGGGTCTCGCCCGGCTCGGTGTTCTGCGGCGTGTGTTGGGTGCTGCTGACGCTCGGCTTTACCGTCTACATCAACAACTGGGGCAACTACGACGCGACCTACGGTCCGTTGAGCGCGGTCGTCGTCCTGCTCACCTGGTTGTGGCTCGGCGCGTACGTCCTGCTGTTCGGTGCCGAGCTCAACTGGTCGGCCCGCGAGCGCGCCAGGGAGAGGCCTGAGAGTCCGCACCACCCGGAAGAAACTCACATGCATTAAAGCCTTGCAGGGCCCTGCGGCCATGGGGCTGGCAATTTTGTTGCGAATCTGCTACACAATAATCCAACTGCCGCGGAAAAAATGCCAACCGGCAGCGAACTGGATAAGCAGGAGCCCCCACCCAACGCTTTCGCAACGCAGGACGGGTCGCCCGAACGGGTCGCGCGGCCGTGCACTTGCTGGCGCTTGGGCTAGTCCTGCCGCAGAAAGGAAATACTTGATGGCTGCGAGTGCGCCCGCTTTCGACGTCGGCGATTATGTCGTTTACCCCAAGCACGGCGTCGGCCGTGTGATCGAGCTGCAGAAGGAAGAAATCGCCGGCATGCAGCTGGAACTTTACGTGCTGCGCTTTGAAAAGGAGCGGATGACGCTGCGCGTGCCGGTCAACAAGGTCGAATCGATCGGCATGCGCAAGCTGTCGAGCGACAAGACCCTCAAGGAAGCGATGGAAACGCTCAAGGGCAAGCCGAAGGTCAAGCGCACCATGTGGTCGCGCCGCGCCCAGGAATACGAGGCCAAGATCAATTCGGGCGACCTGGTGTCGATCGCCGAAGTGACCCGCGACCTGTTCCGCCCGGAAGACCAGCCCGAGCAGAGCTATTCCGAACGGCAGATCTTCGAAGCCGCCTCGAGCCGCCTCGCGCGCGAGCTGGCGGCGATGGAGAAAACCGACGAGCCGACCGCACTCGAGAAGATCCTCGGCGTGCTGCGCAAGCACGCGCCGCAGTATTACGACAACACCGAAGACGCCTGAGGTCGCGTCCAACGTAATCACCAGCGAGGGCCGTCCGGGCAACCGGGCGGCCCTTTTCTCGTCGGCCAACGCCTTCAGCCGCTCGACAAACATCATTGAGCCGGTCGCTCCGCTCGTGTATTACCACGCTAACACACGTATTGGAGGAGCTCCGCCGATGGGTTTCAAGCACATGCTCAAGGCCGCCGCCCCGGTAGTCGCGCTGGCGATCGCCGGCAGCCTCGCCGGCTGCAGCGACGCCGACGTCAAGCTCAACGGCAAGCAGGGCGTGCCGCTGTCGGAACTCGATCTGTCCGGCGAGGCGCCGAGCGAGGTGGTCCTGCTCGGCCCCGACAAGGTCGACATCCGCGACGGCGAGAAGCTCTCTATCAGGGTCGAGGGCAGCGACGAAGCCAGGGAGCGGATGCGCTTCGTGCTCGACGACAGCTCGCTCGGCATCCTGCGCGACAGGTCGCACTGGAACGACAGCGGCACGGCGACGGTGATCGTCACCATGCCGGCGCCGTCCAAGCTGACCCTGGCCGGATCGGGCAAGATGACCGCGGCCTCGGTGTCCGACCGGCCCGAGATCAACGTGCTCGGCTCGGGCGCGCTCGACCTGCCGAGCGTCGCCGCAGCGAAAATGGAAGTGAACCTCGCCGGCTCGGGCAGCTTGTCGGCGGCCGGCTCGGTCGACAGCCTCGAGCTGAACGTGATGGGCAGCGGCACCGCCAAGATGGGGGCGCTGAAGGCGGGCAAGGCGAGCATCAATGTCGCCGGGTCGGGCGATGCGACGTTCGCTTCGGACGGCACCGTCGACGCCAACATCATGGGGTCGGGTAACGTGACCGTCCGCGGGCGCGCACGGTGCCAGGTCAAGACGATGGGCTCGGGCCACCTGGTATGCGAAGACGGCGGCGAGAATGTCGACCAGGCCGCCTGAACCGCCCGGCCTGCGCCGCCGGAGCGCAAGCGGCACGCGCAAGCTGGTGCTGCTGTGTTCGCTCGGCATTGCCGTCGGCCTCGGCGGCATGATCGCGACGGCGCAGGAGGAAGACAGCCCGGCCGCCGTCACCGACGCGAGCGGCCAGCGCACCTACGAAGTGGCGGGTTTCGAACGGATCTCGGCGGTCGGAGCGGACCAGGTCGTCGTCTCGGTAGGTCCGCGCTTTGCGGTCCATGGCGCTGGCAATGCCGACACGCTCGACCGCTACCAGGTGACGGCCGACGGCGGCGCGTTGAAGATCGAGCCGAAGCATGGCGCCTGGTGGGGATGGCCATGGCCGGAGAGAGGCCACGTCACCTTCAAGGTGACGCTGCCGCAGCTTTCGGCAGCCTCGTTCGTCGGATCGGGCGCCATGACGATCGACAAGGTCAGCGGACGGCAGTTCGCCGCCAATGTGGCCGGATCCGGCAAGATGGAGATCGGGGAACTGGCGGTCGACGATGCGCGGTTTTCGGTCGCCGGTTCGGGCGATGCCGAACTCACCGTCAACGACGACGCCCAGGTGTCGACGATCGGCAGCGGTGACGTGACAATCGGCGGCTCTGCGCATTGCACCGTCTCGACCATCGGCAGCGGGAACGTGACCTGCCCCGATCGAAGCTAGCGGCAGGCCAGTTCACCGGCAGGCAATCTCCCGTTACCTATCCGCCGGGCGAGGAGGACCGCGGATGCGAAGCTATCTTTGGCCGATCATCGCCGGGGCGACGCTCGCGTTGCCGGGGTGCGTCGCCAGGACGGCGTGGGATGTCGCCACCGCGCCGGTGAAGGTCGCCAGCAAGGGCGTCGATCTCGCCACCACCAGCCAGTCCGAAGCCGATCGCAACCGCGGCCGCGAGCTGCGCAAGCGGGAAGAAAAGCTCGGCAAGCTCGAGCGCGAGTATGCCAAACAGACCAAAGCCTGCGTCAACGGCGACGAGCGAGGCTGCCGGGCGGCGCCGCGAACCTATGCCGAAATCCAGGTGCTGCAACCGACCGTGCCGGCGGAGCCCGACCGCTAGGCGGCGGCGCGGCGCAGGCGGTCGCTGATCGCCGCGCCGAGGCCTTGGTCCGGGATCGGCGCGACGGCGATCCGCGCACGGCCAGACCGAGCCGCCTCGTGCAGGCAAGCATAGAGCCGCGCCGCCGCCTCGGCGAGATCGCCGCTCGGCGAAAGCGAGCAATCGCCACTGATGCCGCCGAAGCCGATCAGGAATTCGTCTGCCTCCGCCGTCGTCGCGCCGAGCCGGATCGGCTTGCCCGGAGAATAGTGACGCGCGAGCTGGCCGGGCGCGTCGATGCGGCCGGATTCGACCGGCATGGCGTCGCCCAACAGCGCCGCCACGGCGGATTCGGCGATAGGACCGGGACGGAGCAACTGCCAACCGCCCTCGCGCAAGGCGACGATGGTCAATTCGAGGCCGCGCTCGCAAGCGCCGCCGTCGAGCACCGGGGGCGCCTCCTCTCCGAAGGAGGCCAGCACATGCGCCGCCGTGGTCGGGCTGATGCCCCCGCTGCGGTTGGCCGAAGGCGCGGCGAGCGGCACTCCGGCCTTGGCCAGCACCGCCTGCATGAGCGGATGCGCCGGCTGGCGCACGGCGATGGTCGGCAGGCCGGCGGTGACCGCCGGCGCGACCGGAGCCCTTTCGCGCAACGGCAGCACCAGCGTCAGGGGGCCGGGCCAGAAGCGCTCGGCCAGGAGGCGTGCGCGGTCGTCGAACAGCGCCAGCCGTTCGGCTTGCGCGCGGCTCGCGACGTGGACGATCAGCGGATTGAAGTCCGGCCGCCCCTTGGCGCGGTAGATGGCCGCGATCGCCGCCTCGCTGTCGGCCCGTGCGGCGAGGCCGTAGACCGTCTCCGTCGGCAGGGCGACGAGGCCGCCATCGCGCAGGATCTCGGCGGCACGGGCAATTCCGGCATCATAGGCAGCCAGCATCATCGCCAGCGCGCTACACGCGCCGGCGCCCAGACGCTATCCTTGCGGCGCTCCCGGCACATGGAAGCTGGCCGGATCGGGCGGGGTAATCGGCACTTCCTGAGGCTTCGGCACCTGCGGCAGCCATGCGTACGGGATGCGATAGGCGCGATAGACGGCGTTCGAATGCCGCGGCCCCTCGCCCGGAGGCGCCAGGTATTCCCAGACGATCCGCTTGTCGGGCGTGACTTCGAACACCCGCCCGGTGGCGCCTTCGTCGATCAGTGTATTGCCGTTGGGCAGGCGCTGGGCCGAGCCGATGTTGAAGCTGTAGAAGCCGGGCGCGGCGTACGACCACACCAGCTTCATCGCCACCGGATCGATCTCCAGCACGCGCGACCCCGCGCGCTGATAGATCGAATTGCCCGTCGGCGAGACCGGACTAGGATCGCCGTAGCCGCTCCACCCGCCGTTATCGAACAGCAGCAGGTCGCCCGCTCCGGGAAGCCCTTCGGGAATCATCGTCACGTCGTGCTGACCAATGATCTGTCCGAGCGCCCGCCCTGCCGCTGAGGCTGTCGAATCCGGCCCCAGCTGCCAGACGATCTTGCCGTCTCTTGCGACGATCGCGATCACGCTCGCCGCGCGGCTGGAGATGATGACGTTGCGGGGATCGAACCGCTTGTCGCCGGCGTCGAACCACTTGTTCGGCCCGACATAGGCGGCCGAGTTCATATGGAACCAGTCGTAACCGGGCCGTGTGCCGTTGCGCCTGATCGCCGCCCGCGCCGCCGGCGTGAAGCCGAATTCGTCGATGTGGTCGCCGACGCGCCACTGCCAGGTGACGGTGCCGTCGGGAGCGAGCTCGATGAGCTTGTCGTCGTCGAGAGGCACCTTGGCGATTGCCGGATCGGTATGGGCCGAATGGGTCAGCAGCAGCTTCGTCGAACCGGCCAGCTTGGGCGAGAACAGCGGCGAGTAGGCGCCGCCGGGAAAGCTGCTGAACTGCCAATCGTGATGCTGGCGGGCGCTCCACACCGGCTTGCCGCCCAAATCCACCTTCTCGGCATGGTCGAAGCGCCACAGCTCGTTGCCGGCGAAATCCTCGGCGACCAGCGCATCGTTTTCCAGGTGCCCTGCCAGGTTGCCTTGCGAGGCGACCACCACCCCGCCGGGGAGCACACGCGCCGGGCCGCCGGCGGAAACGTCGAAAGCGCCCCACCGCTTGACCACGCGGCCATCCATGTCGAGCACGATCACCGCCCGCGTGCCGAGTGGCGACAGGACGGTGAAGCCGTTCCACGCCTTGTCGGGCTGATAGATCGTCGTGCCGGTTGGATAGACGCTCGGCGCCGCCGCCATCGGCCCTGCCGCCAACACCGCCACGGTCGCCGCCACGCCGGTCAGACAGCGCCGAGTCCATCCGTGCCTCATCGTCTTTCCCTCCCAGCCCGGTGCCGCTTGTAAGGCAAAGCTTGACGCGGGCAAGGCCGCCGGCGAGGCACCGGCGATGGTCGACCCGAACGATCCGCTAAGCCGAATCGCCGATGCCCTGCAGCGGCTCGCGCCCGAGCCGCAAGCCGAAGCCGATTGGCTCGGCGCATCGGCGTATCTCTGGACCGGTCGGGAGGCGCGGCCGATCGCGCGAATCGAGGCGCCGCCGCTGGCGCTGCTCAAGGGCATCGACCGGCAGAAGGCGACCGTCTGCGAGAACGTCGCCCGGCTGGCCGCAGGCCAAGCGGCGCACGACATGCTGCTGTGGGGCGCGCGCGGGATGGGAAAATCGGCGCTGGTCCGCGCGGCGGTGCTGGCGGCGCAGGAGC
Source organism: uncultured Alphaproteobacteria bacterium (assembly GCA_963811255.1). Lineage (GTDB taxonomy): Bacteria > Pseudomonadota > Alphaproteobacteria > Sphingomonadales > Sphingomonadaceae > Croceibacterium_B. The sequence continues at coordinate 759,281 of CAWEQI010000001.1, forward strand.
GGAATCCGCGATCGCTGGCGCTGCTTCAGGCGGGAACCGATTCGCTCGACACGCTGCCCGCACTGTTTGCGGAGCTTGGCGGAGCGGAACGCAATTTCCTGGTCTACATCGACGATCTCGGGTTCGCCGACGACGACACTCACGGTCCGCGGCACTTGCGCAGCTGGCTCGAGGGCGGGATCGAGGCACGGCCGGCGAATGTGCGCCTCGCGGTCACCTCGAACCGGCGCGTGATCGTCCCGCGGCAGACGTCCGAGCAAGACGATCCGCTCAATCCGCGCGACGCGGTCGACGACCGGCTGGCGCTGGCCGACCGCTTCGGCCTGGCGCTCGGCTTCCACGCCTGCTCGCAGGACGAATACCTCGACATCGTCCGCGGCTACGCCGCCGAGCATGGCCTCGCGTGGGACGAAGCCGACGCGCTGGAGTGGGCCAAGCGACGCGGCGCCCGCTCCGGCCGCGTGGCCTGGCACTACATCGTGGACCTGGCGGGTCGCGCGGGCAAGCGGATCTAGGCGCTTACTGTCCGGCCGGGGTGTTCTTGGTCGACAGCCCGCCCGACTGCAGCAGCGCGCCCGGTTGGAGATCGGGCGGCGGGTGCTTGAACGCGTCGGCCGGATTGCCGGTGAGTTCGCGCTGCGGCGGCAGGCTCTCGCCGGTGTCCGGCTGCGGCGCCGCAGCGGGCTTGGCGCCGGGAGCGGTGACTCGCCAGACGATGCCTGCGGTGTCGTCGCTGACCAGTAACGCCCCGGTCTTGTCCCAGGCGACCCAGGTCGGGCGCCCATGGGTTTTGCCGTCGCCGTCGAGAAAGCTCTTGAGCACCGTCACTGGCTTGCCGGTCGGGTTGCCGAGCTTGTCGAACGGGACATAGACGACGTCATAGCCCGACGGCGGCTTGCGATCCCACGAGCCGTGGCGGGCGATGAACGCGCCATGCGCGAACGCGTCGCCCATGATGGTCCCGCCCTGGGTGAACGCCAGCCCGAGCGCGGCGGTGTGCGGGCCGAGCGCGTATTCGGGCCGGCGGGTGTACGAGTCCAGGAACTCGGGCATCGGCGCCTTCACGCGCTGGTCGACCTTGTCGCCCCAATAGAGCCACGGCCAGCCGTACTGCACACCGATCGGGACGTTGGTCAGGTAATCGGGCGGCAGGTCCGAGCCGAGCTGGTCGCGCTCGTTGACCGTGGTCCACAGCTCCTGGCTCCACGGGTTCCACGCCAGTCCGTTGGGGTTGCGCATGCCGGCGCCGTACATCCGGTGGCTCCCGGTCTTGAGGTCGATCTCGTAAATCGCCGCGCGGCCCTGCTCCTTGTCCATTCCGCCTTCGCCGATGTTCGAGGCCGAACCAACCGTGACATAGAGCTCCGCGTTGTCCGGACTGAGCAGCAGATTGCGCATCCAGTGGTTGCCGCCGGCGGGCAGGTCCATGATCTTGGTCGGCGTGCCCGCCAGGGTCGTATCGCCCGGCTTGTAGTCGTAGCGGAGCACCGCGTCGGTGTCGGCGACGTAGAGCTTGCCGTCGGCCCAGGCGATGCCGCCGGGCGAATTGAGGTCGCTGCGCAGCACCGCCGTGGTCTCGGCCACGCCGTCGCCGTTGGCATCGCGCAGCAGCACCAGCTTGTTGGGCGAGGGCACGTCGGCTCCGGCCTTGCGGAACAGGAACCCGGCGACGAGGTTGGTCAGCCAGCCGCCGGCGACGATCCGCTCGGGCGCGTTGCCTTCTGAGACCAGGATATCGCCGTTGGGCATCGTGTAGATGATCCGCGGATGCTGCAGCCCGCTGGCGAAGCGCGTCACCTTCAGTCCCGGGGCGGCGGCAGGAACTTCGTTGGCTCCCCATCCAACCGGCGTCGCGACATCGACCGTGGGGATAGTTTCCGGATCGGGATCGTCGAGCTTGGGGTCGGTCCCCGAGACGTCGGCGACGGAGAATTCAGCATAATCGCCACGCAGCGCCCACCAGGCGCCGACGGCGAGGACGAGGATCAGCACCGCCAGCGTGATGCCGATTTTCTTGAGAATGGCCATGCGGGCTGGATAGGCGAGGCGCGCGCTTGCGGCAATGGCGCGCGCCGCGTAGCGCATCGGCCGATGCACGCCTTCACCGTCGATCCCGACCAGCCCAAGCCGGAGTTCTACCGCGACCTCGTCGACGCGGCCGATGCGCTGACCGCGGGCGAGAGCGACGGCATCGCCAACATGGCCAACATCGCCGCGCTGCTGTGGCAGCTGGTGCCCGGGCTCAACTGGGCCGGGTTTTATCGCGCGGTCGGCGGAGAGCTGGTGCTGGGACCGTTCTGCGGCAAGCCGGCGTGCATCCGCATCCCGTTCGGGCAGGGAGTCTGCGGCACGGCCGCGGCCACTGGCGAGAGCCAGCTGGTCGCCGACGTCCAGGCCTTTCCCGGCCATATCGCCTGCGACGCCGACAGCCGCTCGGAACTGGTCGTGCCGGTGCGGCGCGACGGCGGGGTGGTCGCGGTGATCGACCTCGACGCGCCGCGGCAAGGGCGATTCGACGCCGACGATCAGGCCGGGATCGAACGCCTCGCGCAAAGACTCGCCGATCGTCTGTGAGCGACCCGATTCGGGACACGGCACGCGCGAGCTTTGGTTGCGGGCGAATCGCGGTGGTAGCTTTCGGGTTAACGCGACCGACGATTCGAACAGGGGACCCGCCGATGACGCGCCACTGCCTCGCCTTGCTTGCCGCAACCGCCCTGGCGGCCATCGCCGCGCCCGCGATGGCGCAAGACAGCCCTCCGCCTCCGTCGCCCGGCGCGCAGCCGCCCGCCCCGCCGCCCGGCTGGGCCGATCCGCAGGCACCGGGCTACCGCCAAGGGCGGGTTGCGGGTCCATCGGACCGCAATTGGCACGGACCGGATGGCGCCGGTGCACCCTTTGCGCATCGTCTTCCTCCGGGAGCCTTTCCGCCCGAAGCCGCACCCTATCCACCGGGACCGGGCCTCCGCGGACCGATGGCGTGGCGCGGACCCGATGCAGCCTATGGGTACGGCTACGGCTATCAGTACCGTTCGGGCCCCGCGCCCTGCGGCTGCGCGGCCTATCCTTACCCGCCGGTGACGTGGGTGCCGGTGCCGATCGAGACCCGCTACCGCTATTCCGCCCCGATCCGCCACGAACGGGACATCGTCCACGAGAAGGTGGTCAGGGAGAAGGTCGTCGAGAGCAAGACCGTGCCGGTTCGCACGCCGACCAAGTACGTCAAGGCCGCGCCACATGTGAAGTACACGAAGACGACAAAGCCGACGAAGGGGAAGGCCGTCCGCACCGCCAAGTGATGCGGCGGCGGGCTCGCCTCAGGGCGAGCTTCCGACCGGCGGCCCGGTGGGCATCGCCGCGTCGGCGACCCGGTTCGCCTGCAGGCGGATCACGCCGAGCTCGACATCGGTCTTGTCCTGCGACAGCGCCGCCGCCTCGCCGATTTCGCGCACGACGCCGAGCGCCCGGGCGCTGCCGGCGGAAAGCCGCACGGTGTAGTGGCCGTAAGGCACCTGCTCGAACAGGAAATAGCCGTCGTACTCGGTGAGCGTGGTCGCGGCGACATTGCCGGCTTCATCGACCAGCTCGAGCCCGACACCGGCGACGGGAGTATCCTCGAGCCCGTGGACTTCACCTTCGATTTCGCCGGTGGGGGCGACCGCGATCTCGATCTTGGCCGGAACCCCGGGCCTCGGGGTCACCACGATGGCCTTCCTGACCGGCACCAGGAACGGATCGGGCAGGGTCGACTCGTCCACCCCAATGGCCACTTTCTGGTAGGGATTGAGATCTTCGACGACGGCGTGCCCCTGCTTGTCGGTCGGTTCGGCGGTGCCGTATTGACCCGCGGTAACGCCGACGCCCGGCAGCGGTTCTTCGCCGGGCGAACGGATGCCGTCGCCGTTTTTGTCGAGGAACACCGACACGGCCGCCTCGCCGCGCTCGGCAAGCTTGTTGTTGGAGAAGCGCACCCCATGCCCGAACGGATCGGGGCTGAAGCTGAAAGTCACGCCCAAAGTGGCGCCCACCGAACCGTGGGTGTCGGCCGTGGCGCCGACATTCAGCGCCAGCCGGCGGAACTGCCTGACGTAACCGGCCTGGAAGGTGGCAAGGCGCCGCTGCGAATTGTACTGAATGTCGGCCCGCAGGTCGGAGCGGTCGCTGAGGGTTTTCTCGATGGTCAACTGCGCACTGTCGAATCCCTCGTGAAGGCCGGTGATGCGATAGCTCGCGTTCGCCCGCATCAAAAAGCCAAGGACATGAGCGTCGGCGAGTAATCCCAGACTGGTGCCTTCCGCATCGTCGGGCGATCCGCCCGAAACGGTGTGATTGGTGATTATCGCCGTCAGCATGACGCGAGGCAGCACCAGGCCGGCCCGCGCTAACCATTCGTTAACTTTTCGCCCGTCGGTGTGGACTGTCCGCTTGAATCCGAAGGCGACCGGAAAGATCCGGCGCCCGGAACCAAGGATGTCCTCGACCTCGAGGTTTTGTTCGGACCGTTCTCCGTCCGGCATCTCGCCGCTGGCGAAGGTGCCGTCGAGGAAGAACGTGTCCGCGGTGATGTTAAGCTTGCCGATCCGGCCGAGCCCCGTGACCCGATAGGCTCGCCCGGCGCCGACTTCCTGCGCCGCCGTCAGGTCGAGCAGCATCGGTCCCAACGCCCGCTGGACGTCGAGTTCGGCGTAATTGCGCCGCCGCCCTTCGAACATCAATGATTCGGTGGTGGCCCCGACAACCGTTCGCTCGTCGAGGCCGTACTGGGTTCCGAAGCCGTACTGCCAGCCGCCGTCAAGCGGACTTGGCGGGCCATGGAAATTGATCAGGTCGCGGTTCTGCTGGATCACGCCGGCCCAATATTCGAGCTTACCAGGCGCGACCGCGCCATAGCCCACCGGGATCGTCTGCTTTTCGCGCCGGATCTGCCCCTGCGGACCGTACAGAACGACTTGGAGGTCGTTGTTGCCGTAAACCAGGTCGACATGGAATTCGTAGCGGCCGTCGGGCGTGTCGCTCTGAAAGCCGAGCAACTGCCCGTTACGGTAAAGTTCGGCGTCCCAGCCGGTCGGCAGTTCGCCCCGGAGGACGGTCTTGCCGAAGCTGGTCGAGCGGTTCAGCGGACGGTTGCTGACGAACGCGCCGCGGCCGACACCGCCGGCGCCCGCCAAATTGCCGGAATAGAGCTCGACGTCGCCGACGGCGGCCTGGGTCGCCTTGAGCGGCCCGAGCAGGCGCCCCCGCGGATCGTTGCGATAGGCCCTCACCCGCAAGGTATCAGGTGCGCCCTGGGAATCGGACGCCAGCCGGGCATCGACACTGGCCCCGGCGATTTCGCCGCTGGCGTAAACCTGATAGCGGCCGCGCAGCTCGCTGCCGCCGCTGCTGGCGTGCGCAAACCCGAAATCCGCGATGACATCGACCGATGGCGTGCGCCACGCCCGGTAGGGCACATTCGCTTGCGGGAGATGGGCGAGATCGAAGGTTTTCTGCGTGCGAAGTCGCGCCGCACGACTTTTCCGCTCGATCGCTTGGATGAACGGCAGCGGCGTTTCGCTGTCGAGCTGGACCACCGCCTCGTACAGATTCGGCGTCAGTGTCACGCCGAACCACCTGCCGAGAGTTTTCGTATCGATGCACCATCCCTCGGGCGTGTCGTAGATGTCGTCGGGCTGCAGGGCCTGCTCTTTGTTCATGATTTGTACCGTATTTTTGTCGCGATCGAGCGTGAAGGTCTGATCCTCCCGGAACAGCCAGCCAGTTGCGCGGCGCGACTTCTTGTCGAGCCTAACCGGCAGGTCGAGCGCCAGGATCACGTCGCCCAGATCGACGCACACACCACCGTTGGGCAGTTGATATCCGCGCAAGTCGTTGCGCAGGCGGTACTTCTTCACCTGAAGCTGCAGGATGACCTGGTCGTCTTCGGTTGGCGCCTTGACGCCAGCAGCTTGCGCAGGGGCTTGGCTGCCGAACCCCGACGCGAGCAAGGCCGCCGCGGCTAGCGCGACGGCCTTGCGACCCAGGTTGCGGAACGGCAGCATGGTTGCCTGCCCGTCTTCTTCGGCGGCGCCCTAACCCAGAACCGTATCGATCGACGCAATCACGCCGGCGCCGTTCTCACTCGGCTCGCGATACTCGATATGCACGGGGCCCTTCATCTTTGCCTCCTGCTCCGGGGTGATCGCGAACGCGGCGTGGCGCACGTTTATCTCGGGGTAGACGCCGATCCCGCGCGCAACGAACACCGGATCCTTGGCGCCCCTGGGGTAGACCAGCAGATCGCCGTAAACCGACTCGTTGCCCGAGCGGGTCATGTCGACCGCAAAGTCGTCTCGCTTGGGACCGTGGACGATGCGCGGGTTGGCCAGCGCCGCCTTGACCGTCAGCTCGCCCTTGCGGACGATGATTGGCATGACAATCCCGTAGATCGGAATGAGGTTGATCGAAACGCCGCTCTGATCGGCGGGGGCCGCTTTGGCGACGGGATGGACCTTCGGCAGCGCGGCGAAGGCCATGTGCACGCGGTATTCCCCGTCGGGAAGGTGGGCGCCGGGGCGAACGCTGATGCGGACGGCCTGCGGTTGCGACGGCGGCAGCGTGACGCGCCGCGGAGCATAGCGGATCATCGCCAGGGCGGCCTTTTCCGTCGCGTTGGCGTCAGCTTTCGCGACCGGTTCGAGATCGCCGTTTTCGTCCATTCGCCGCAGCTCGAGGGTGACGCGGTAGGTCTCCGGCACGTTGCCGATGTTCGACAGGATCACTTCCCCGCCGCGATGTCCGTCGAGGACGAGGCGGGTCGGAGCGATCAGGAGGTCGCCCTGCGCCAAGCCGGTGCTCGGTTCGAACAGCGCGACCGCGGCCAGGCTGGTCAATGTGGTTTTGGCGAATACATGAAAAGATGGGCACTTGCGGCGCATCATGGCAGATCCCTTCCGTGGGCGCCTTCCGTAAGGGAAAACGCGTAGTCGTCAGCGGCGGGTTAGGGGATCACGGTTAATTCGGCGTAAACCCTAGAGGGAGTTGGCGGATGAAGAAAAACCGCCCCCGCGCTTTGGCGCGGGGGCGGAAGTGAGTGACCTCTGCGCGCGCGATGGCGCCGCTGGCCGGATCGATCAGTTGTAGGCGACCTGGACTGTCAGGGTGCCGGTGTAGCTGCCGGCCGCCTGGTTGGCACCGACCGCCAGCGATCCGCCCACGGAGAATGTACCCGCTCCGGCGCCGTCGAGCGTCGCGGTGTCGCTCGGCAGGTTGGTCGTGAAGCCACTGACGCTCATCGTATTTGCGCCGCTGGTCAACGTCTCCGACGCATTGGCAAATGTCACGTAAACAGTGGCACTCGGGGCCCCGGTGATATTGAAGGCCGGCGCTGCCGTGGTGCCGCTACAAAGCAGCCCGGCGGGACAGCCGCCGGTCAGCGAACCGTTGGGCCCGACGACCACGTTCGCTGCGGTTGCGGTCGGCGCGATCGTGCCGAAGTCGAGTGTGTTTGCGGTCGAATCGACGGCAACCGACAGCGCGGTGAGAATGGTGGCCTTGGCGTTGGCCGTCGCCGACGTCGCCGCCTGCGCGCCCGACGCCATACCCAGCGAAGCCACAGCGGCACCCGCGGCAGCGTAACGTAGAAGTTTGCTCATGATCTGGTCCCTTCCAAGCGTATCTTGTCCCGCGAGTGATGCGCACTCGCCGAACGGGCCCAACTCGGCCGCGTCCGTGGTCGGACTTACGCGCAGGTTTGTTCAGGCTTGGTGGGTGAGCTTGGTTAACGACTAGGGGTTTTCCCTTAAGGAGTTCGGCCGTGAAAGCATTAATGCTCAAATAGATGCGCCGGTGAGCCGCTGACAAATCAGATCGAGCTGGTCGAGCGTCCGATAACGAATCGTCACCGCACCCGAGCGCGGATCGGCATCGGTCGCGATCCGCACGTTGAGCCCGAGGAACTCCTCGAGATGGTTCTGCACCGCGGCGATGTCGGCATCCTGCGCCGAATCCCGCGGCGGGCGGGCCTGCCGCCGGCCAGCCGAGACCTTGTCACGGCGCACCAGCTTCTCGACCTCGCGCACGGAAAGGCGCTCGGTGGCGACGCGATCGGCCAAGGCTTCGGCTTCGGGATGGCCGATCAGCGCCCGGGCATGCCCCATGTCGAGTCGACCGCCGGCGAGGTGTTCGAGCACGCGCTCGGGCAATTCGAGCAAACGCTGCATATTGACCACGTGGCTGCGCGACTTGCCGATCAAGCTGGCAATCGAGGAGGGCGGGAGACTTTCGGCGAGGCTGCGATACGCCCGCGCTTCCTCGACCGGATTGAGATCCTCGCGCTGGACGTTTTCGACGAGCGCCACGATCATTGCATCATCGTCATCGAGATTCCGGATAAGCGCAGGAATCTCATGAAGTTGCGCCTGCTGCGCGGCGCGCCAGCGGCGCTCGCCGGCGATCAGTTGAAAATGACCATCTTGCAGGGGACGGACGATGACCGGCTGAATGACCCCACGCTTGCCGATCGAGCGGGCGAGTTCCGCGAGCGCCTCCTCATCGAAATGGCGGCGGGGTTGATGCGGATGGGGTTCGATCGCCGTCACGGACAGCCGAGCAAGCCCCTCCGAGAGCGCCGGCAAGCCTGGCCCTGTCGCCTCCTCTTCACTCGCGGGCTGCACCAAGGGTTCTTCGCGGCGGGCTTCGCCGAGCAGCGCGCCGAGGCCCTTGCCGAGCTTGCGGCGCGGCGCCCCGCGGGCGGCGGTGTCTTCCTGAGCGCTCATGCGGCTTTCCTTTCCTGCGGCAGGCGGCCGATCAGCTCGCGAGCCAGGGCCATGTAGGCGCGGCTGCCGGCACACGTGGTGTCGTAGACCAGCGCCGGCAGCCCATGGCTCGGCGCCTCGGACAGACGGACGTTGCGCGGGATGACCGCTTCGAACACCAGTCCGCCGAGGCATTCGCGGACGTCGTCGGCGACCTGATCGGTCAGACGGTTGCGGCGGTCGAACATCGTCAGGGCGATGCCGATGATTCCGAGGTCGGCGTTGAAGCGCCCCTGGACGCGCTCAACCGTCTGTAATAGCTGACTTAATCCTTCTAGCGCAAAGAACTCGCATTGCAGGGGCACGAGCAATGTGTCGGCCGCGGTGAGCGCGTTCAGGGTCAGCAGGCCGAGCGACGGCGGGCAGTCGATGAAGCAGATGTCGTGCCCGCGGTGGCCGGCAAGCGCTGTCCTCAGGCGTCCGGCGCGATCCTCCTCGGCGACCAGCTCGAGTTCGGCGCCGCTGAGGTCGACGGTTGCCGGGAGCAGGTCGAGGTTGGGGATCGAGGTCGGAAACGTGCATTCGTCGACCGACAGTCCTTCGACCAGGAGATCGTAGCTGGTCTGAGTGCGATGCGCGCTGGGGATTCCGAGCCCGGTCGAAGCATTGCCTTGCGGGTCGAGGTCGAGCAGCAGCGTCTTCCACCCGGTCGCCGCCATCGCGGTGGCGATATTGATCGCCGTGGTGGTCTTGCCCACCCCGCCCTTCTGATTGGCGATCGCGATAGAAATCATGCGCTTGCCGGTTGTCCCGTGCCAATGACCAGGCCCGCTTCCGCGTCTGTGACCGAGTGTTCCACGTGAAACATTCGCGCCACGGGCGGAGGAAGGCCGGACACTTCCTGCCCTGCCGAGCGCCCCTTGGGCAACAGCCATAAGGTATCGCGTGTGGAAAAACGGGCGGACAAGGCGAGGAGTTTAACCAGCGGAGCGAAGGCTCGCGCAGAGATAACGGCCGCGGGAAAGCTTTCCACATGTTCGAGCCGCCGGCCTTCGACGCGGCATTTTTGCAGCCCGAGCTCACCCGCGGCCCGCGTCAGCCAATCGACTCGCCTCTTCCGGGATTCGACAAGAACGACCTCCCACTCGGGGCGCATCGCGGCGATCACCAGACCGGGAAAGCCTGCCCCCGTACCGAGATCGAGCCACGGCGATGTTTCTCTCTTCGGCAGAGCTTCGCTTTCACGTGAAACCGAAGGTCTGCCGAAGCCGGAAACGTGGGTCAGCAGTTGGGCGCTATCGGCCAGATGACGCTGCCAGATCGCGCCCTCGCTGGTCTTGGCGACGAGGTTTTGCCGCGCATTTTCCGCAACGAGCATCGCCGCGAGCCGATCGAGACGGGCCCTTCCGGCGGAGTCGGTCAGCCCGGCGCAAAAGGCGCGCGCCTGCTCTTCATCGACGAGGATCATGCCGCCTGGGCGCTCCGCTTGGCGTGGACGAGGATCGCCGCCAGCGCCGCCGGGGTGATCCCGCGAATGCGCCCGGCATCGGCGAGCGTGGCCGGACGCGCCGCCTCGAGCCGTTCGACCATCTCGCGCGACAGACCCGGCACCGCGGCAAACGCGAGGTGGGCGAGCGGGACGGCCGCGCTGGCGCGCATGTCGCGCAATTCGCCGTCCTGGCGCTCGACATACGGGGCATAGACCGCATCTTCCGCCAGTTCGATGGCCAGTTCGCTGCCGAACGCCACCTCGGGGCCGATCCAGGGCGCAAGCTCTTCCAGCTCGAGATCGAAGCGCAGCCATTCCGCAGCGGTCTTGCGCCCGGCGTCCCGCCGCACGGCGAGTCCGGCGTCGGCCAGCTCACTGGCGGCAATTTCTCGCGCCAGCGCCCTCCCCCACGATTCGCGCTTACTCGCCCGCCGCTCAAACCACCGGCGCCGCGCGTCGCCGACGCAACCGGCGGCGATCGCCAGCGGGGTCAGACGCGTGGTGGCGTTGTTGGCGCGCAGGCGCAGGCGGTACTCGGCGCGGGCGGTGAGCATGCGATACGGTTCGCTGACGCCGTGCAGCGTCAGGTCGTCGACCATCACCCCCATATAGGAGTTGGCCCGGTCGAGCGTCGCCGGCTCGCGGCCGAGCACCGCGGCCGCGGCGTGCATGCCCGCGATCAGCCCTTGCGCCGCGGCTTCCTCGTAGCCGGTCGTGCCGTTGATCTGCCCGGCGCAGTAAAGCCCGGGCAGTGCGCGCAATTCGAGCCCACGGGTGAGCGCGCGCGGATCGATGTGGTCGTATTCGACCGCATAACCAGGGATCGCCATCACGACCTGTTCGAGCCCCGGCATCGTCCGCAGCATGGCGAGTTGCACATCGGCGGGCAGCGAGGTGCTGATGCCGTTGGGATAGATCAGGTGCGTCGCCAGGCCCTCGGGTTCGAGGAACACCTGGTGTCCATCGCGGTCGGCGAAGCGGTGGATCTTGTCTTCGATCGACGGGCAATAGCGCGGCCCCGCCGCCGCAATCGCCCCGGTGAACAGCGGCGAGCGGTGAAGGTTGGTGCGAATGATGTCATGACTGCGCTCGTCGGTCCGTGTGATCGCGCAGAACAGCTGCGGGTTGGCGCGCGCCGGCGTGAGCGGCGACATGGTCCACGGTTCGGCGTCGGACGGCTGCTCCGCGAGCCGCGCCCAGTCGATCGTCCGCCCGTCGAGACGCGGCGGCGTGCCGGTCTTGAGCCGGACCATCGGCAAGTCGGCGCCGCGCAGCTGTGCCGCGAGCCGCTGCGCCGAGTTCTCGCCGATCCGGCCGCCGTCGAAGCGCTCTTCGCCGCGAAACAGCCGTCCGCCCAAGAAGGTGCCGGTACACAGCACCACCGCCGCGCCGCGCAATTCACCGCCGTCGCCGAGGCGCAGGCCGCCCACTTTGCCGCCGGACAGGATCAGTTCCGCTGCTTCGCCCTCGATAACCTCGAGCCCGTGGTGCGCCGCGAGCATCCGCTGGATCGCCGCCTTGAACAGCGCGCGATCGGCCTGCACCCGCGGCCCCCATACCGCACTGCCCTTCGAGCGGTTGAGCATCCGGTAGTGGATCGCCGCGGCGTCGGCTGCGCGGCCGATCAGCCCGTCGAAGGCGTCGACCTCGCGCACCAGATGCCCCTTGCCGAGCCCGCCGATCGCCGGATTGCAGCTCATCGCCCCGACGGTGTTCAGGTCGAACGTCACCAACGCCGCGCGCGCACCCATGCGCGCCGCGGCCGCGGCCGCCTCGCACCCGGCATGGCCGCCGCCTACGACAATGACATCGAATTCACGCATGAACCGCCCGATAGGACTCGCCCGGCCAGGGGTCAAAGGTTCGGTGGCGTTTCACGTGAAACACTCACTTGCCGATGCAGAATCGGCCGAACAGGGCGTCGAGCATGTCCTCGGTGGCGGCGCGGCCGGTGAGCCGATCGAAGGCCACGCGGGCGGTGCGCAAGTGTTCGGCGACGATCACCGGGTCAACGCGCGCGGCACCGTCGGCGAGGGCGTCGGCCGCTGCTTGGATCAGCTCGCGTTGACGGCGGCCGAGCGCCAGCTCTCCCGGTTTGGGCATCGCCGCGCGGGCGTGCTCGACCAGGGCGCGCTTCAATTCGTCAAGGCCTTCGCCGCTGACGGCAGAGACGCAGTGCGCCGGCGCGCGCTTGCGGGTGCGGTCGGCGAGGTCGCAGCGCGGCTCGATTTCCCAAGCCCCCTCCGGCCCCTCCCCTTCCGGGCCGAGCCATAGCACGCAATCGGCGGCGGCGATTTCCTGCCGCGCACGGGCGATGCCGATGCTCTCGACGACATCGCCGGCTTCGTCGCGCAGACCGGCCATATCGACGAAAGTGAACGGCAACCCGGCGATCGCCACTGGGCGCTGCAGGATATCGCGAGTGGTGCCGGCCAGCGGGGTCGTGATGGCTGCCTCGCTCTCGACCAAAACATTGAACAGAGTGGATTTTCCTGCGTTCGGTGGACCCGCTAGCGCAACCCGATAGCCCTCGCGCAGCGCTTCGGCGGCCGGCGCGGCAAGCGCCTGCTGCAACTCGGCCGACAGGTGCGCGAGAGCGCGCGAAAAAGCCGAATCGAGCCCGGCGACGTCGCCCTCGTCCTCGAAATCGAGCGCCGCCTCGACCCGGGCCGACAGCGCCAACAATCGCTCGCGCCAACCCTCGACCTTGCGCGACAGCGAGCCGCCGGCGATCCCCAGCGCGGCCCGGCGTTGCAGTTCGGTCTCAGCCGAGACGAGATCGGCCAAGCCTTCGACCTGCAGCAAGTCGATCTGGCCGTTGGCGAAGGCGCGGCGGGTGAACTCGCCCGGTTCGGCGAGACGTAACCCGCTGATTTTGCGAAGCTCCGCGTAAATCGCGTCGACGATCGCGCGGCCGCCGTGAAGCTGCAGTTCGGCGCAATCCTCGCCGGTCTCAGAGTTCGGGCCGGGAAACCACAGCACCAGCGCCTGATCGAGCAGTGAGCGGTCGGCCGCGCGCAGGCTGGCGAGCTTGGCCTCGCGCGGGCGAGGCAATCTGCCAGCCAGCCGGCTCAGCGCCTCGCCGGCCTGGGGGCCGCTGATTCGCACCACCGCGATCGCCGCCGGCGGCGCGCCGCTGGAAAGCGCGAAAATCGTCTCCATGAGCGCCCGCCCGGCCCTATTCGTCGGCCTTGGGCGCCTCGCTGCCGCGCGAGCCCATGTTGGCCTTGCCGGCGCCTTCCATGAAGCTCTGGAATACCTTGAGCCCCATCTGCCCCATCGGCGCGAGCTGCTTGGCGTATTGCTCGAGCTGGTCGGCGTTCGAGACGCCCTTCATCGCCTTGGCGATGGTGTCGATGTAAACCGCGTTGGCCTTCTCGACGTCGGGCAGGCCCATGAACCGGCGCGCCTCGTCGGGCGAGCAGTCGATCTCGATATTGATCTTCATTGTCCTGGCCTTTCGCCATCATGCAGCGCCCCTCCCCTTGCGGAACGCGCGCCGATACGTAGCGTATGGCCGACAGCCACACGCGGGAGGATCCTATATGAGCGAGACCGTCAGCATTTCCACCCTCGACGGGAGCGACCACTTCGATTGCTACCTGGCGCGTCCGGCCGGCAAGCCGCGCGCCGCAATCGTCGTGATTCAGGAGATCTTCGGGGTCAACGCCGGCATCCGCCGCAAGAGCGACAAGCTCGCCGAGGACGGCTACCTGGCTCTGGCGCCCGACCTCTTCTGGCGTCTGGAGCCGAACGTCGAACTCGACCCCGACATCCCCGAGCAGTTTCAGAAGGCGCTCGCAATGATGGGCAAGTTCGACCAGGACGGCGGTGTACGTGATCTCGAAGCGGCGATCAAATACGCAAGAGAATCAGAAGGGTGCGCCAAGGTGGGAGTGGTCGGCTACTGCCTCGGCGGGCGGCTCGCCTACATGACCGCGGCGCGGACCGATGCCGACGCCAGCGTCGGCTACTACGCGGTCGGCATACCCGATCTGCTGCGCGAGAAACACGCCATCGCCAAGCCGCTGCTGCTGCACATCCCGACCGGCGATCATTTCGTACCGCCCGAGGCGCAGAAGGCGATGCACGAAGGGCTCGACGATCAGCCCAAGGTGACGCTGTACGACTACGAGGGGCTCGACCACGGCTTCGCCACCGAGTTCGGCACCCGGCGCGACGAACAAGGCGCGCAGCTCGCCGACCGTCGCACCAAGGAGTTCTTCGCCGAGCACCTCGCCTGATGCGCAACCTGGCGCCGTGGCGGGGCACGGCTAACCTGTCCGGTCGGTTCTTCGCGCCGGTGTTGCTCGTGCTGCTGGCGCTGGCGGCAACGTGGTGGCCGCCCGCCCGCTGGTCGCTGGTCCTGTGGTTGCCGCTGCTGGCGATCGCCGTCTACGATTTCTTCCAGGACCACCACACCTTGCGGCGCAACTACCCGCTGGTTGCGCGGATCCGCTGGGGCATGGAGGACCTGCGGCCCTACCTTAGGAGCTACCTGCTCGAGAGCGACCTCGACGGTCGGCCGTTCAACCACGACGAGCGGGCGTTGGTCTACGCCCGCGCCAAGGGCCAGCTCGACGCGCACCCGTTCGGCACCGCACTCGACGTCTATTCCGACGAGTACGAGTGGCTCGGCCATTCGATGAAGCCGAACCCGGAAGCGCCGGAGGCGTGGCGGGTCGAGGTCGGCTCGTCTCAATGCGAGAAGCCCTATTCCGCCGCGCTGCTGAACATCTCGGCAATGAGCTTCGGCTCGCTGTCGGCCAACGCGATCATGGCGCTCAACAAGGGTGCGGCGATGGGCGGATTCTACCACGACACCGGCGAAGGCGGGCTGTCGCGCTATCACCGCGCGCATGGCGGCGACCTGGTGTGGGAGATCGGCAGCGGCTATTTCAGCTGCTGCGGCGCGCACGGCTCGTTCGATCCCGCGCGGTTCCGCGATCTTGCGCAGATCGACCAGGTCAAGATGGTAGAGATCAAGCTCAGCCAGGGCGCGAAGCCGGGGCATGGCGGGGTGCTGCCGGAGGCCAAGGTCACCGCAGAGATTGCCGCGACCCGCGGAGTGGCGCAAGGCAAGGACTGCATCTCCCCCGCGGCCCATTCGACCTTCTCGACCCCGATCGAGCTGCTCGAATGGGCCGCCAGCCTGCGCGAGATGTCCGGCGGCAAGCCGGTCGGAGTCAAGTTCTGCGTCGGTCAGCCGCACGAGGTGTTCGCCCTCGCCAAGGCGATGCTCGAAACGGGCATCAGGCTCGATTTCGTCACCGTCGACGGTGCCGAGGGCGGCACCGGCGCGGCGCCGGTGGAGTTGTCGAACCGCATGGGCATGCCGCTGCGCGAGGGGCTGATCATGGTCAGGAACGCGCTGGTCGGCTGCCGGCTCAAGGACGAGGTCAGGATCGCCGCGGCCGGCAAGATCCATTCCGGCGCCGGCTTGGCGATGAACCTGGCGCTCGGCGCCGACTGGTGCAACGCCGCGCGGGCGTTCATGTTCTCGCTCGGCTGCGTGCAGTCGATGCGCTGCCACACCGATACCTGCCCGACCGGCGTCGCCACCCAGGACGCCACCCGCCAGCGCGGGCTGGTGGTCGCCGACAAGGCCGAGCGGGTCGCCCGCTTTCAGCGCCAGACGCTGATGGGCCTGCGCGAGATGGTCGTCGCCATGGGGCTGAACTCGCCATCGGAGCTGCTGCCGTGCCACGTAAGCGAGCGGCTCAACGCGGTTCGCTCCGACAGCATCGACCGGTTCTACGACTTCCTTGAGCCCGGCGAACTGCTCGAAGCGCCCGGGGAGACGCAGTACGCCCGACATTGGACTGCGGCGCGGGCGGACAGCTTCGCGCCAGCAGGCTAAGGCATAGCCCGGCTACTGGTTCATCGTCGCGAAGAAGTCCTCGTTGGTCTTGGAATCCTTCATCTTGTCGAGGAGGAATTCCATCGCGTCGACGGTGCCCATCTGCATCAGGATTCGGCGCAGGACCCACATCTTGCTGAGCTGGTCCTTGGGAACCAGCAGCTCTTCCTTGCGGGTGCCGCTCTTGCCGACGTCGAGCGCCGGGAAGATGCGCTTGTCGGCGACTTTGCGGTCGAGGACGATTTCGCTGTTGCCGGTACCCTTAAACTCTTCGAAGATCACCTCGTCCATCCGGCTGCCGGTATCGATCAGCGCGGTGGCGATGATCGACAGGCTGCCGCCTTCCTCGATGTTCCGCGCGGCGCCGAAGAAACGCTTGGGCCGCTGCAGGGCGTTGGCGTCGACGCCGCCGGTCAATACCTTGCCCGAACTCGGCACCACCGTGTTGTAGGCGCGGCCGAGGCGAGTGATCGAATCGAGCAGGATGACCACGTCCTTCTTGTGCTCGACCAGCCGCTTGGCCTTCTCGATCACCATCTCGGCCACCTGCACATGGCGGCTGGCGGGCTCGTCGAACGTCGAGGAGATCACCTCGCCATTGACCGAGCGCTGCATGTCGGTGACTTCCTCGGGCCGCTCGTCAACCAGCAGCACCAGCAGGAACACCTCGGGGTGGTTGTCGGTGATCGCCTTGGCGATGTTCTGCATCAGCACGGTCTTGCCGGTCCGCGGCGGGGCGACGATCAGCGCGCGCTGGCCCTTCCCCTGCGGAGCGATCAGATCGATCACCCGGGCCGACTTGTCCTTCACCGTCGGGTCCTTGGTGTCGAGATTGAGCCGCTCGTCGGGATAAAGCGGCGTCAGGTTGTCGAAATTGGTGCGATGACGGACGGCGTCGGGATCGTCGTAGTTGACGGTGGTAATCTTGGTCAGCGCGAAATAGCGCTCGCCGTCCTTGGGCGCGCGGATTTCGCCTTCGACGGTGTCGCCGGTTCTCAGGCCCCATTTGCGGACCTGGTTGGGCGAGACGTAGATGTCATCCGGCCCGGCGAGATAGTTCGCCTCCGGGCTGCGCAGGAAGCCGAAGCCGTCCTGCAGCACCTCGATCGTGCCCTGGCCGACGATTTCCTCGCCTTCGTCCGCCACTTCCTTGAGGATGGCGAACATCAGGTCCTGCCGGCGCATCGTGCTGGCGCCTTCGATGTCGTACTCCTCGGCCATCTCGACCAGTTCGGCCGGCGCCCTTTTCTTCAGTTCTTTCAGATGCATGTTGTCGGTATTCCGGTATTTGGAGGGAGCCGGCGGGTCGGTATGGGCCCTTCGATCAACGCAGGGCAGGCTTGGGGAAAGCTGACCCGGCCGCTCGGACGGCGGCCTCAGCCGGTAAGCTTGAAATAAGCTGCGCCCCGCGGGCCGTCAATTCGCAATCGGCGGAGATGCAGCACCGCCCGGCGCAAATCAGAACGGTTTGACGACCACCAGCACCACGATCAGCGCGACGACGATCCCAGGAACCTCGTTGAGCATGCGCAACGTCCGGGCTTCGAGCGGCCGCTCTCCCCTGGCGAGCTTCTTGCCATAGGCGGCCAGCCAGCCGTGGTAGCCCGACAGCACCAGCACCAGAACGAGCTTGGTGCCGAGCCACCCTGTGTTCCAGGCGTCGGTGATGCTGGCCAGCGCGATGCCGAAAGCCCACACGGCGATGATCGAGGGCAACAGGATGATCTTGAGCAGCCGCCGCTCGCGCTCGACCCAGGCTGCCGCCTCGGGCGAGCCGACGGGGGTTTCCTGGTGGTAGACGAAATAGCGCGGCAGCATGAACAGGCCGGCGACCCAGAATATGACGAAGATGATGTGGCCGGCTTTGAGCCAGGGGTAGAGCATCGCGAGTGCATCCATTGTGGCGATGTAGGGAATGGGGCGGCGCGCGTCACCCCTCGGCGCGAACGATTTTCAGCAGCCGCTCGACATGAGCGATCGGCGTCTCCTTGTCGATCCCGTGGCCGAGATTGAACACGTGAGGGCGTTCGGCGAAAGCCTCGAGAATCCAGCGCGTCTGATGCTCGAGTTCATCGCCGCCGGCGAGCAGCAGCAGCGGATCGAGGTTGCCCTGCACGGGCATACCCTCGGGCAGCTCGCGCATCGCCCAGGCGGGATCGATCGTCTCGTCGAGCCCGATGGCATCAACTCCGGTCTCGCGGGCATAGCCGGCCAGTTTCGCGCCGGCGCCCTTGGGAAAACCGATCACCGGCACGCCCGGATGGCGCGACCGAATCGCGTCGGCGATGGCCGAGGTTGGCGCGACCACCCAGCGCTCGAACGGGTCCGGGGCAAGGCTGCCGGCCCAGCTGTCGAACAGCTGCACCGCCTCGGCGCCAGCGGCGATCTGGCCCGAGAGGTATTCGATCGTCACGGCGACGATGGCCTCGATGAGCGCCTGGAATGCGCCGGGATCGCGATAGGCCAGCGCGCGGGTGAGGTGATGATCGCGGCTGCCCTCGCCGGCGATCATGTAAGTGGCGACGGTCCACGGACTGCCGGCAAAACCGAGCAGCGTCGTTTCAGGCCCGAGCTGCCGGCGAACGAGCTCCACGGTGCGATAGATCGGCTGAAGGCGCTCAGGAGCGCCCTCAAGCGCCTCCAGGCCCCCGTCGACCAGCGGGGGCGACAGCCGCGGGCCTTCGCCGGCGAGGAACGCCAGATCCTGACCCATCGCGTAAGGCACGATGAGGATGTCCGAGAACAGGATCGCCCCGTCGAAGCCGAACCGGCGGACCGGCTGCAGAGTGATCTCCGCCGCGGCCTCGCTGTCGTAAACCAGCTCGAGGAAGCCGCCTTTCCGGGCCCGCAACTCGCGGTATTCGGGAAGGTAGCGCCCCGCCTGGCGCATCAGCCACACCGGTCGCCGGGAACCGGTTTTTCCGCGCAGGGTTTCAAGAAGCAGGCCGGGCATCGAGAAGGTCCAATCCAAACAAATAATATAATTTAAAGAGGATTCTGGAGTCTGTTGGCCCTGTGGATTGCGGGGATTGGCACGCCCTGCCCGATTTTTGCCGGGCTGAACAGGGGCGGAACTTGCGCGACTCCTGACGACGGCGCGTCAAGCGCTGCTTCTCCCCGCTATCCCCAACCTGTCGAGAACCCCGTCCCCATGTCCGCAACGCTGCGGGCGGCGTGCCAGGTAGCGGGCACGGAATGCGATGCCGAACTTGTCCGCCACTGTCTCCCGTGGTTTATGCCGGGTGTTGTCCACATGACCCGCCTGCATCTCCATCTCCTTTCGGACTCGACCGGCGAGACGCTGGAGATGATCGCCAAGGCGGCGCTGGCGCAGTTCGATCATGCCGAAGTGATCCGCCATTTCTGGCCGATGGTGCGCAGCCAGCATCACCTCGACAGGATCGTCGGCGAGCTGGCCGCCAGCCCGGGGCTGGTGTTGCACACGCTGGTCAACGACGAGATCCGGCTGCGGCTGGAGGAGCGTTGTCGGGTGCTCGGCCTGCCGCACGTGCCGGTACTCGATGCCGTCACCGCCGCGCTCGAGGACCGTTTGGGCGAGCATCCCAAGGGCCGCCCCGGGCGCCAGCACGCCATGGACGAGGCCTATTTCGAACGTGTCGACGCGATCCAGTTCACCATCGCTCACGACGACGGCGTGGGGGCCGAGGATTGGGAGGAGGCCGACATCGTCCTCGCCGGCGTCTCGCGCACCTCGAAGACCCCGACCAGCATCTATCTCGCCAACCGGGGCTACAAGGTCGCCAATATCCCGCTGGTGGTCGAAAGCCCGCCCCCGCCGATCCTGTTCGAGCTGCGCCGGCCGCTGGTTGTCGGGCTGACGACGGCGCCCAAGCGGCTGATCGAGATCCGCCGGAACCGCTTGCTGGCTCTCAACCAGACGACCGAAACGGCCTATGTCGACGAGGAGAAGGTCGCCCGCGAACTGGCTTTCGCCCGGCGGATGTTCGCCGACCACGGCTGGCCGGTGATCGACGTCACCCGCCGCTCGATAGAGGAAACCGCGGCGGCGGTCATGCGCCTGCTCGGAGAGCGGCCGGAGCAGCCGGAAAAAGCCGTCGCCGGGCTCAAGCCAATATGATCGTGCTCGCCTCAAAAAGCGCGTCGCGGCGGACGATGCTGGGCGCCGCCGGGGTCGAGTTCGACGTGCGGCCGGCCGCGATCGACGAGCGGGCGCTCGAAGCCGGGCTCGGCGAGGCTGATCCGGCGACCGTTGCGCGTATCCTCGCCGAAGCCAAGGCGCTGTCGGTTGACGGAGCGGGATTGCCGGTGCTCGGCAGCGATTCGGTGGTCTCGGTCGGAGGCGTGCGATTCGACAAGCCGGCGAGCCGAGCGCAGGCGGCCGAGCACTTGCGGTTCTTCTCCGGCAAGACGATGGCGCTGCATTCGGCCGCGGCGATCGCGGTCGGTGGCCATCTGCGCTGGAGCCACGTGGCCAAGGCGGTGCTGAAGGTGCGCGCGCTGTCCGACGATTTCATCGAGCGGTATCTCGTCGCCGAGTGGCCCGAGGTCGCCCAGTGCGTGGGCGTGTTCCGCATTGAGGCGCTCGGGCCGCAGCTGTTCGAGAGCATCGAGGGCGACATATTCACCGTCCTCGGCATGCCGCTGTTGCCGGTGCTCGGCGCGCTGCGCGAGCTCGAGGAACTGCCGGCGTGACGCCCTATGCGGAGGTGATCGGCGATCCGATCGCCCAGTCGAAATCGCCGGCGATCCACACGCACTGGCTGCGCCAGCTCGGCCTCGGCGCCGAATACCACGCCTGCCACGTCGCTGCGGAAGGCTTAGCCGATTACCTGACCGAGCGGCGCGACGATTTGGACTGGCGCGGTTGCAACGTGACGATGCCGCACAAGCAGGCGATCGTGCCCTTGCTCGACCGGCTCGAGATCGGCGCCGAACTGATCGGCGCCGTCAATACCGTCACCCGGCGACGCAACGGAATGCTGATCGGCAGCAACACTGATGGAGCGGGGTTCCTCGAGCCGTTGCGGTCGTATCTGGCCGAGCCTCACCTGTTCCGCATGGCCCGCGTGCTCGGCACCGGCGGTGCGGCGCGGGCGATTGTCGCGGCGCTGGCCGACGAAGGGGTGACGATCGTCCTCGCCGGGCGCGATCCGGCCAAGGCGCGCGCCTTGCTCGACGAAATCGATCCGCAGGGCGAGCATCATGCCGTCGATCTCGCCCATTTCGCGGACCCAACGGATTTCGCGTTCGACGACCGCCAGGGCTGCTTCGACCTGATCGTCAACGCCAGCCCACTGGGAATGGCCGGGCAGCCGCCGCTCAAGTTCGACTTCAGCCACGCGCCGCCCGGTAGCGTGGTCTACGACATCATCACCCATCCGGTGGACACCGATTTCCTCAAGGCGGCCCGCGCGGCCGGGTTCCGCACGATCGACGGACTGGCGATGCTGATCGGCCAGGCGGCGGTCGCGTTCGAGAAATTCTTCGGCGTCGCGCCGCCGCGCGAGCACGGCGATGCCGAGCTGCGGCGGATCCTCATCTCGTGAAACATCCGCTGGTCCTCGGCCTCACCGGCTCGATCGGCATGGGCAAGTCGACCGTGGCGGCGATGTTCGAGAAGCTCGGCGTGCCGGTGTTCGATGCCGATGCCGTTGTCCGGCAATTGCAAGGTCGTGACGGAGCGCTTGTACAGCCGATCGAATCCGCATTTCCGGGAACGACAGGTCCGGAGGGGGTCGATCGAGCGGCCCTGGGCGCACGGGTGTTCGGCGACGCCGCGGCGCTCGAGCGGCTCGAGACCATCGTCCATCCAGCGGTGCGTTGGGCGCGCGAGGCGTTCCTCCGCAAGCATGCCGATGCGCCGCTTGTCGTGTTCGACATTCCTCTGCTGTTCGAGAAAGGCGGGATCGACGAAGTCGATCGGGTGGCGGTCGTTTCCGCCCCGACCGAGGTGCAGCGGGCCCGGGTGCTCGCCCGCGAAGGTATGACCGACCAGCGATTCGCCAAAATCCTCGCGCTGCAGATGTCCGACGCCGACAAGCGCGCCAAGGCTGATTACGTGATCGACACGGGGCGCCCGCCGGGGGAGACCGAAGCCGAGGTCCGCTTGCTGGTGGAGAAGCTGACGCACCGCTGATCGGCCTCTTGCCAGCCGCGCGTCGCG
The DNA here is from genome assembly GCA_963811255.1 of uncultured Alphaproteobacteria bacterium. Classification (GTDB taxonomy): domain Bacteria; phylum Pseudomonadota; class Alphaproteobacteria; order Sphingomonadales; family Sphingomonadaceae; genus Croceibacterium_B. The sequence continues at coordinate 781,507 of CAWEQI010000001.1, forward strand.
AGGCGATAGATGGGCCGATGCGGGAGATCGTGTTCGATACCGAAACCACCGGCCTCGACCCGCAGGGCGGGCGATCGGATGGTCGAGATCGGCTGCATCGAGCTGGTCAACCGCGTGCCCACCGGGCGCAGCTACCATGCCTATTTCAACCCCGACCGGCCGATGCCGCTCGAAGCCGAGCAGGTCCACGGGCTGTCGGACGCGTTCCTCGCCGACAAGCCGCGGTTTCACGAGGCGGTGCTCGACCTGCTCGAGTTCCTCGCCGATTCGCCGCTGGTGGCGCACAACGCCCAGTTCGACTTCGGCTTTCTCAACTGCGAACTGGGTGCCTGTGGGCACCCGGAAGTGGCGTTTGAGCGCATGGTCGACACTCTGGCCATTGCGCGCCGGCGGCACCCCGGCGCCAAGCACTCGCTCGACGCGCTGTGCACCCGCTACGGCATCGATCGCAGCCATCGCGTCAAGCACGGCGCGCTGCTCGACGCCGAACTGCTCGCTCAGGTCTATGTCGAATTGACCGGCGGCCTGCAGATCGGCCTGGAACTGGCCGCCGAGCGGCCCGAGGAATCGATCGAAATCGTGCGCGTCGTCCCCCTCCGCCGCGAATTCCGCCCACCCCGCCCCCATGCTGCCAGCGCCGAGGAGCTGGCGCGGCACAAAGCCTTTGTCGAAACGTTGGAATCCCCGCTCTGGACTAGCTGAACGCGGCGCTCCCGAGCGAGTGGATCAAGCACATAGGAGGCCCCAGGCATATGGATATCCGCGTGTCCGGTCACCAGATGGAAACCGGTGCGGCGCTGCAGACGCACGCCGCCGAGCGTCTCAATGGAATCGTCGACAAGTACTTCAGCCGCGCGATGTCGTCGCAGGTCACCTTCGGCAAGGCGCCGACGAGCGCCTTCGCCTGCGACATCGTGATGCACGTCAACAACGGCCTGATGCTCAAGTCTCACGCCGAGTCGCACGACGTGCACCAGTCGCTCGAGCAGGCGGCCGACAAGATCGAAAAACAACTGCGGCGCTACAAGCGACGGCTCAAGGATCGGCACGAGCAGGCGACGCACGCGGTGCAGCAGGAGGACGCCGCTTACACGGTGTTCGCGCCTGCCGAGCCCGAAGCCGAAGAGCCGCCGGAAGCGTTGCCGGTGATCGCCGAGACGCGCACCGATGTTCCCGAAGTCAGCGTGTCCGACGCGGTGATGCTGCTCGACCTGAGGCATACGCCCGCGCTGTTCTTCAAAAACGCTGGAACGGGACGCCACAATATGGTCTACCGCCGCGACGACGGCTCGATCGGCTGGGTCGAACCGTCCTGACGTGGCCGCATGGGCCGCATTCCCGCCTTAATTTGGACCGCTTTTGCTGACAGTGGGCGTTGCACCCGTGTTCGTGTTTGAAAGCCGTCTCAGAGACTTATTCGGATATTCAATGAACGCTCACTTCCTGCTCAATCCCACGGCCGTGGAGCTTGTCGCGGCCAAGTCCAAGCAATCGATCCTCGAGCTTCTCGCCAACCGATTCGCCGCCAGCTACGGCCTCGATGCCGCGACGGTGCTCGAGCGCCTGCAGGAGCGCGAAAGCCTGGGCAGCACCGGATTCGGGCGCGGGGTGGCGATTCCCCATGCCCGGGTCGACGGTCTCAGGCGACCCGTCGCTGCGCTGCTCAAGCTGGAGGAGCCGGTCGACTACGCCGCCGCCGACGGCATGCCGGTCGATCTCGTATTCGGCCTCGTCTCGCCGGAGACCAGCGGCGTCGGCCATCTCCACGCGCTGGCGGCGATCTCCCGCCTGGTGCGCGACGAACGGGTCCACGACGCCCTGAGCGAAGCGCCCGACGCCGAGGCGCTCTACGGCCTGCTCGCCAATGCCGCCGACCGCGACGCCGCCTAGGACCTCTACAGGCCCGACGGCGGACGCAAGCGGGGCAGCGCTGCATTACGCCGCGCTTGAGGCGCTCTATGCCTCGGCCCCGGTCAACGCGCTATTCGAATCGCGGCTGACGATCACCGGCGAAGGCCACTCGCGAATCGACTTTGCGGTCGACCAACGCGTGCACCACGCGGCGCATGCAGCGCATGGGACGATCTATTTCAAGATGCTCGACGACGCGGCGTTCTATGCGGCCAACTCGCTGGTCACCGATCGTTTTCTGCTGACGACCGCGTTTCAACCTGCACTTCACCAAGCCGATCCGCAGCGGCCGGGTGGTCGCCGAAGGGCGCTGGATCAGCGGCCGCCGCAGGGTGTTCGTCGCCGAAGCCAACCTGATCGACGAGGAAGGCGACGAGATCGGCCGCGGCACCGGCACTTTCATGCGCTCGCGCATTCCGCTGTCGAGCTTGTCCGGCTATCGAACCGGGCAGTCAGCCTAGCGATGGAACCTCGGCTCCCGGCCCACATCGAGGTCAACGGTCTGCTGCGGGCTGTCGAGGCCGCCGGGGGATTCGCCACGGTCATCGCCAAGGGCGAGCGAGATGCCGGCACTTTGCTGGTAACCTGCTGCGAACAAGGGCAAAACTGCCGCGCCTACGAGCGCATGCCGCGCCCGGACGGAACCCGCGCTTGGACACTGACGAAGACGCAGGATCCTGGAAATCCTGTAGAATTTCAAGACTACCTTGACCGCCGCAAGCGCCAGGACAGCGATTTATGGATCGTGGAACTGGATATCCCGGATGCAGAACGGTTCATCGCTTCAACGGGAACCCGAAGTTGACTCCATGCTGCGAGTGCGAAAAGGGGCTCCGGCTTCCACAGCGGGGATGCTCGGACGGCGTTTAGGCCGAAGGACATCAGACGCCAGACGGGGAGTGGCCGGCAGGCCGGAAGATCGCGCCAACTGACAAGCGATCGCTAGCCTGCGCAGGCGCTCACCGCCTTGAGTAACGGGATCAATGTCATTTTTGAGCTTCCGCGGCGCGGTGACCGCCGCCGCGATGGTGTTTACGGCCGTACTTGGCACCACGCCGAGCGGCGCATGGGCGCAAGCCTCGGCTCCGAACGTGGTGGCCAGCTTGCCGCCTCCGGGAACTCCGGTGCCCATCCTGACGGGAATCGCTCCCGCCGACGGGACGAGCACGATCAATGCCCCTTCTTCCGTTCCGGCCGCAGGCCAGAGCGGCCGCGAATGGATTTCGCAGGGAACCGATCTCGATCCGACGACGCAGCAGAGCGCCGCGGCCGACGCAGACTCCGCAGATGCTAGCGCTGCGCCGATTCACGCGGATTCGCTGCTGCAACTGATCGGCGACATGCCGGTGCCGGCTGACACCGGGCTGACCGCCGATATGAAGTGTCTCGCCCAGGCGGTCTATTTCGAGGCGCGCGGCGAGCCGATCGACGGCCAGCTGGCGGTCGCCGAGGTCGTCATCAACCGCGCCAAGTCGGATATCTACCCGGACAGCTATTGCGACGTGATCACGCAGCGGGCGCAGTTCTCGTTCGTGCATCATGGGCGAATTCCGACGGCCGATGAAAGCTCGGACGCCTGGCAGCGGGCCGTCGCCATCGCCGAAATCGCGCAACAAAATCTGTGGCAAAGCAAGGCCGCCGACGCGCTCTATTTCCACGCGACCTACGTCAATCCGCGGTGGGCACACCACAAGGTCGAGCTGGCGCAGATCGACACGCACATTTTCTATCGCTGAGCCCGGCCTTCCGGCGCGCTATCGGCGATCTCGATCCACACCGGGGCGTGGTCGCTGGCTTTCTCCCGCCCGCGGTAGTCCTTGTCGACGCCGGCGGTCACGAACCGGTCGGCCGCTTCGGGCGACAGCAGCAGGTGGTCGATGCGAAAGCCGTGGTCGCGCTGCCAGGCGCCGGCCTGGTAGTCCCAGTAGGTCCACACCCCGCCGCGCGGATTGAGCGTAGCCAGCGCATCGGTCCAGCCGTCGCCCAGGATACGGGCATAGGCGGCGCGCGATTCGGGCTGCATCAGCGCGTCGTGCGCCATCGCTGCCGGTGACCACACGTCGCGGTCCTCGGGAATGACGTTGAAGTCGCCGACCACCACCGTCGGCCGTTCGCGGGCCAGGAGCTCGCGCAGGCGCGTGCGCAAGCGCGCCATCCAGGCGAGCTTGTATTCGAACTTCGGCCCCGGCTGGGGATTGCCGTTGGGTAGATAGAGATTCACCACCCGGACATTGCGAATATCGGCCTCGATGAACCGCGCCTGCTCGTCGTCGGGATCGCCGGGCAATCCGTGCTCGACCTCCAGCGGATCTTCGCCGTCGGCCAGGATGGCGACGCCGTTGAAGCCCTTCTGTCCGTGCCACGCGGCGCGGTAGCCGATCTTTTCGAACGCCTCGGCCGGGAAATCGGCATCCTGACACTTGATTTCCTGCAGGCAGGCGACCGCCGGGCGCGTCTCTTCGAGCCATTCGATCAGGCGCTCACGCCGGGCCCGGATTCCGTTGATGTTGAAGCTGGCGATCTTCATGGCACGGCACCCCTAACCCGTTCGCCCTGAGCCTGTCGAAGGGCCGTTCTTTGTTTCAGCGCCGCGCTAGAAGAAAAAGCCGTTCTTCGACAAGCTCAGGACGAACGGAGGGAGGAGATCAAATCCCGAAACTGGAACCGCACCCGCATCCGGCGGTGGCGTTGGGGTTTTCGACCTTGAACGCCGCGCCGCCCAGCGATTCGACGAAGTCGACCGTGCTGCCGGCAACGAGATCGAAGCTGACCGGATCGACCACCAGCCGCACCCCGTCGGTTTCGCTCACCAAATCGTCGGTGTCGGCGGCGTCCGTGAGATCGAACTTGTACTGGAACCCCGAACAGCCGCCGCCTTCGACCGTCAGGCGCAGGATCGGCGACTTGCCCTGGCGCTGGGCAATCCAGCCGACGCGCTCGGCGGCGGCGGGCGTCAGAGTGAGCGCGGTGGTCATGCCGCCGATGTAGGCACGGTGACGGCCGCGCTCAAGCCGTCTGCCTAAGCCGTCTGGATGTATTGCCGCATATGCTCGGCTTCGGCGCTGATCTCTTCGGTCCGCGCTTTGACGATGTCGCCGATCGAAATGAAGGCGATCATCGCGCCGCCGCGCATCACCGGCAGGTGGCGGATTCGCCGGCGTGTCATCAGCGCAAGGGCGTCGGTGAAGCTGGTGTCCGGCGCAATGGTCACCGGCGGCGAAGTCATCACTTCGCCCACCTGCCGCTCCAGGCAATGCTCGCCTTCGGCAGCGAGGCGATAGAGCACATCGCGTTCGGAGAAGATTCCGGCCACCTGGCCACCGCTCAGCACCGGCAGCGCGCCGATACGCTTTTCGGCGAGCAGCTTGACCGCCTGGCGCACGGTGGCGCCGGCCGGGCAAGTGACGATCTCGGCAGGGTCGCGGGCGGCGATCAGTCGGGCAATGTCCATGACACTCTCCCTTTCTTGTGCGACCCCTTGTGCCACAAACGGCGATTCGGCGCGAATCATCCTCGCTGAGGCGTTGCGCGACTGGGCGTGGATCGCCATGTGGCGTTCGTGCCCCATCGTTCTCCGCTCGACGAACCCGACAAGGCCGCGCACGCCTGGGCGAACTACCGCCGGCTGATGCGAATCATGTCGGCGCTGACGCTGTTGGTCATCGCCGCCGCGCTCGGGGCGCTTTACGCGCTCGGGGCGATCGTCTCGATCCATTTCGTGATCGCCACCGCGCTCGGCATCGGCGCGACGATGATGCTGATGTCGGTGCTGATGGGGCTGGTGTTCCTGTCGAGCGGCACCGGACACGACGAATCGGTCTCCGATCCGGTCAACGACGAAGGCGACGAGGCTAACCGCTGGCCCTGAGTCGGTACTCCTCGACCGGCACACCGCCGATCAGGTGTTCCTGGATGATCCGTTCGAGGACCTCCTCGGTGCAGCTGTGGTACCAGACCCGGTCGGGCCAGACGACCGCGATCGGGCCGGCGGCGCAGATTTGCAGGCAATCGGCCTTGGTCCGCTGAACGCCGCCGGCTCCCGCCAAGCCGAGCTGCTTAAGGCGGCGCTTGAGGTATTTCCATGAACGCTCGCCGACCTCGCGGCGGCAGCACTCGCCCTTTTCCGACATGCAGCACAGGAAGATATGCCGCCGAATACTTTCGCCGCCGATCTTGGCCAATGCGGCCTCGGCCCGGGCAAGCTCGGTAGATTCGGTAGGTGGAATTGGGAAATCAGCCCTTCTTGCCGGCGATGCGGGCGATCTCGGCCTGGACCAGGCGGTCGACGATCGGCGGCAGGTTGGTCTCCAGCCACTGTGCCAGCATCGGCCGCAACAGCTCGCGGACCAAGCCTTCGAGCGAGGTTTCGCCCGAGCGGACGATCTGCGGCGCCGCCCCCGGCTCCGCCAGCATGGCCAGCGCGGCGAGCAATTCGCGCATCGCCCCCGCCGCGCGCTCGGTTGTGAGGCCGTCGGCCGGCTTGTCGGACTTTGCCAGCGCGTCGGCTTCGTCGAGCTCGAGTACTTCTTCGTCGCCGTCGTCATCCGAGGCGGCGAAGATTTCCGCGCCGACACCGGCGGACTCTCGGCGGCTGCGCTCGATCTGGGCGGTTTCGCGGTTGTCGCGCGCAATCACCTTCTTGATCGATTCGAGGATTTCCTCGACCGAAGGCTCGCCGTCCTGCCTCACTGTCCCGTATCCGCCTGCGGTGCGCTCGCCTGTTCCTGCTCCGGGGGAATTTCCGCGTCCTGCGGGGGGATGTCAACGGTGCGCGTCGATTGCGTCACCGGATCGGGATCGAACGACCAGTCATTGAACTTGTTCTTCACCCGATCGTAGTTGGCGACGGGGTCGTACAGCGGCCCGTCGGCGTCGAGCCCGAGGTCGCGCGCTTCCGCCCGGCCCATCGCGGCCAGCAGGGTGAATCCGGCGACGTAGGCGTTGCGGCGGGCGGTGACCAGCTGGACCTGCGCCTGCAGCAGTTCCTGTTCGGCGTTGAGCACGTCGATGATCTGGCGAGTGCCGACGCTCTGCTCCGCGCGCGTGCCCTCCAGGCTCAGTTGGGCGGCGGAGACGGCGGTCTGGCTCGAGGTGATGATCGCCTGCGCCGCCTGCCACGAGGCGTAGGCCGCGCGCACCTGCTGGACCACGCTGCGTTCGGTGGCGACGACCTGCTCGAGCGCCTGCGAGGCGCGATCCTGCGCCTGCCGCTCCTGCGCCGCGGGGCGCCCGCCCTGGTACAGCGGAATGGTGATCCGTGCGCCCGCCTGAGCGGTGGTCTGCAACTCCGGAATGTTGAGCGGGAGCAAGCTCGACGACAGGCTGCCGAGATTGTCGGTCGCGTTGCCGGTGGCGAACAGTTCAACCTTCGGCAGGCGAGCCGCCCCCGCCGCCTCGATGTCGAACCCGGCGGCGTCGGCATTCTCCTGCGCCGCGATCAGGTCCGGATTGTTCTGCAGCGCGTCCTTGACCGCGTCGGGGACCGTGTTCGGAAGCCCCGGCAGCGGCGGCGGCGGCTCGAGGTCCGTCGGCGCTTTGCCGACCAGTTGCACGTAGCGCTCGCGGGCGGAAATCAGGTTCGCTTGCGCGGTCCGCAGGTCCCCCTCGGCGAGCGCCAGCCGCGATTGCGACTGGGCGACGTCGGTGCGCGTCAGCTGCCCGATCTGAAACTGGTCCTGGGTCGATTCGAGGTTGACCCGCAGCACATGGACGTTGTTGGCGTTGAGGCCGACGACCGCTTCATCCAGGATCACGTCCATGTAGGCGCCGACCACCTGGCTGAACAGCGAGCTTTCGCTGCCGCGCAAGGTGGCTCGTCCCGCCAGGTCGCGGGTCTCGGCCGCGCGAATGCCGTTCTTGGTCGCTCCGCCTTCGTAGATCGGCACCGTCAGATTGAGGGTGCCGTTCGCCGAACGGGCTTGCGAGGAGAACGATCCGGAGCTCTGCTTCAGGTATTCGGTGTAGGTGCCGTTAGCGCTGAGCGACGGCAGGGCGGCGGACTTCTGGATCGGCACGTTCTCGTCGGTCGCGCGCTGCTGCGCTCGCGCTCCCTCGAGGGTCGGGTTGGTGCGATAGGCGGCGTTGAGCGCGTCTTTCAGCGTGTCGGCGTGCGCCGGCGCCGCTGCCGCAAGGCACGCGCCGGCAAGGCACCCGATCTGCCATCCCCTCCGCCGCACGATCAGAAGCTCCATTCCTTCTTGGCGGCGAACTCCGGCAGTACCGGGATGCCGACTTCGGCCAGCGGCAACAGCCCGACCTCGCCCGCCGCCTTGCGGCCCACCGCCAGCCGGGTGAGGCCGTTGCGGAGCAATCCGGTGACCACCCGCGCCCCTTCGGCGAGGCGCCGCACCAGAGTGTCGGGCAAGTGCTCGATCGCGCCGTCGATCATCAGCAGCGTGAAATCGCCCCGCTTGCGCGAGACGGCGACGGCGTTGGCTGGCGAAACCACTTCGAGCGAGCCGACCAGCGGCCGCACCAATTCGGCGAGATAGCCGCTGCCGCCATCGACCAGCAGCGCCTTGTCGGCCGCGCTCGGCCGCGCTTCCTGCAGCATCAATCCCTGGACGACCGGGGCGGCGAGATAGCGGCCGTTGCCGAGCGCGATCGCCCGGTCGACGTAAGCGACGCCGCGGGCGGTAGCGGGCACGAAGTCCTCACGCGCCACGGTTCCCATGCGCGAGAGCGCGAACTGGGCGTTGATGCCGCTGGTGCGCAGTTGGCTGTCGATCATCGCCTTGCGGGCGGCGGCCTGTCCGCCGGCCTGCGGGCGGTCCTCAACGATAGTCACGTGGGCGCGTCTCTTCTGGGTCCTGTCGCGGGGGCCTTAAGCCCTGGCGCGGCTGCGGGCAATGGTGGGCGTTGTCGCAAATTATTGCAGGCAAACGCCTGTTGCCGAGCCGCCGCGATGTTTGACTAGCGGGGCGGCCGGCGTATGGGTCGCCCTTTCGACGGGCAGGAGGGCTGGGTCGATGAGCGACATGGTGACGATCCGCGAGGAGGATCTGATCGACAGCGTGGCCGATGCGCTGCAATTCATCTCCTACTACCATCCGATGGATTACATCCGCGCGCTCGGCGCGGCGTACGAGGCGGAGCAGGGGCTGGCGGCGAAGGACGCGATCGCGCAAATCCTCACCAACAGCCGGATGTGCGCCGAAGGCCACCGGCCGATCTGCCAGGACACCGGCATCGCCAACGTGTTCGTGAAGTGGGGGCAGGACTGCCGCCTGGAATCGGACCGCAGCCTGCAGGAGGTCGTCGACGAAGGCGTCCGCCGTGCCTACACGCTGCCGGAGAACAAGCTGCGCGCCTCGATCCTGGCCGATCCGGCGTTCACCCGCCGCAACACCCGCGACAACACGCCGTGCGTGCTGTCGGTCGAGATGGTGCCGGGCAACACGGTGTCGATCGACGTCGCCGCCAAGGGCGGCGGCAGCGAGGCCAAGTCCAAGTTCAAGATGATGAACCCGAGCGACAACATCGTCGATTGGGTGCTCGAAATGGTTCCGCAGATGGGCGCCGGCTGGTGTCCGCCGGGGATGCTCGGGATCGGCATCGGCGGCACCGCCGAGCATTGCGTCAAGCTCGCCAAGCTGAGCCTGATGGAGCCGATCGACATGGCTCAGTTGAAAGCGCGCGGCCCAGCGACCGACATCGAGCGGCTGCGGATCGAGATCTTCGACAAGGTCAATGCGCTCGGCATCGGCGCGCAAGGGCTCGGCGGCCTGGCGACGGTGCTCGACGTCAAGATCCTCGACTGGCCGTGCCATGCGGCCAACAAGCCGGTGGCGATGATCCCCAACTGCGCGGCGACGCGCCACGCCCATTTCACGCTCGACGGCTCCGGCCCGAGCTATCTCGAATCGCCCGGGCTCGACCAGTGGCCCGAGGTCCACTGGAAGCCGGACAAGTCCGCCAGGCGCGTCAACCTTGACGGGCTCACGCCGGAGGAAGTGGCGAGCTGGAAAGCCGGCGACCGGTTGCTGCTCAGCGGGGCGATGCTCACCGGCCGCGATGCAGCGCACAAGCGGATCAGGGACATGCTCGACAAGGGCGAGGAATTGCCGGTCAGCTTCAAGGGCCGGGCGATCTATTACGTCGGCCCGGTCGATCCGGTGATGGGCGAAGTGGTCGGCCCGGCCGGCCCGACCACCGCCACCCGGATGGACAGCTTCACCGACATGATGCTCGAGCTTGGGCTGCTGGCGATGATCGGCAAGGCCGAACGCGGCCAGGGCGCGGTCGGCGAAATCGCCCGGCACAAGGTCGCCTATCTGATGGCGGTCGGCGGGGCGGCCTATCTCGTCTCGCGCGCGGTCAAGCAGGCGAAGGTGGTCGCCTTCGAAGACCTCGGCATGGAGGCGATCTACGAATTCACCGTGCAGGACATGCCGGTGACGGTCGCGGTGGATAGCCACGGTAACAACGTCCACACGCTGGCGCCCGCCGAATGGCGCGACAAAATCGTGCGCGAACGTTTGTTGGCGAACGCCTGAGCCGAATCCGCTTTCCTACAAGCACAGGTTCGTGCTTTGTTCGTCCCCGAAGAGTTTGGATGGCGCCATCGGCCGAGAAACGGAAAGTTACGTCGGAAGCGCTTGGCGTCGCTGGCAAGATTTTGAAATGAAAGGCGGAAGTTCGGGAACTTCAATTCCACATTACCCCCGGTTTGGTGTGCCAAATGGCGGTGCCGGACGGGCGGGCGACATCCGATCGGCGATTCGACCAAGCGTCGATGGCGTTCGACATCGGCGCTGGCGGTCGGGTAGCCGCGCAGGGTAAAGCAGGTCGATGGAGAACGAGCTTCTCGAGCCGCAACCCGCGCACGTGCCGTTCAAGACGGTGCTCGCCTCGATCGTCGGCTTGTGGCTGACCTACTTTCTGCTGGTGACGGTCCGTTCCGAGCTGCTCGATCTCGGTTTCGAGCAGGAAATGCTCTGGCGCCGGGCCGTCGCCAGCCTCGCCGGCGTGGCCATCGTCGTCGGGCTGTGGCTGGTGCTGCGGCTGTTCGACGCGCGGCCGTTGTGGGTGAAGATCGCCGCCGCGCTGCTGTTGTCGATCCCGGTCGCCCTGATGCTCGCCGAGGCCAACGAGATGGCTTTCGCCCCGCTCGAGTTGCGCGTGCAAAGCCGCAAGGCCGCGCAGGAAGGCCTGGTGGTGCGCCGCGACGCCTCGGGCGATTTGCTGGTCGACGTTCCGATACCCACCCCCGCGGGAACCACGCGGGCGGTGACGATCGACCGCCAAAGCGCCTGGGAAAGTCTCGAAGAGGTCGCCTTCGGGCGCTATTTCATGTCGCTCGCCTGGTGCGCCCTGTACCTGGCGCTTCTGGCCGGTGAGAAGGCGCGCGTGGCCGAGCGGCGCGAGGGTGCGTTCCGCCGCGCCGCCAAGGCCGCCGAGCTGAGGTCGCTGCGCTATCAGGTCAATCCGCACTTTCTGTTCAACACGCTGAACTCGCTCTCCGCGCTGGTGCTGACCGGCAAGACCGCCGCGGCCGAGCGGATGATCCAGACGATCTCGACCTTCTACCGCCGGAGCCTGGCCGACGATCCGACCGCCGACGTGCCGCTGCGCGAGGAATTTGCGCTCCAGCGGCTCTACCTCGACATCGAGACCGTGCGTTTTCCCGACCGGTTGAAGGCCGAGTACGAATTGCCCGAAGCGCTCGCGGGGGCGCTGGTCCCGGGGATGATCCTGCAGCCGATCGTCGAGAATTCGGTCAGGCACGCGGTCGCCCCGGCCTCGCGCAAGGTGACGATCACGCTTTCGGCGCGCGAGGAATACGGCCGCCTGGTGGTCACCGTCGCCGACGACGGGGCGGGCAAGGGAGCTTCGCGGCCCGGTTTCGGCATCGGCCTCGGGAATGTCGAGGAGCGGCTCACCGCCCGTTTCGGCAACGAGGCCAGCGTGGTCTCCGGGCCGACCTCGACCGGCTATGCGACTCACATCCGTCTGCCGCTGATCGGCGAAGCGAGGCATGCCGCATGACCAATTCGAGCGCCGCGCCGCTGCGCACCCTGATCGTCGACGACGAGCCGCTGGCGATCGAGCGGATGCAGGTGCTGTGCGGCGAGATTGCGGACCTGACGGTGGTCGGCTCGGCCGCCGACGGTGCCTCGGCCTTGCGGCTTTCCGGAAAACACGAACCGGATCTGGTCCTGCTCGACATGACGATGCCCGGCATGGACGGCCTCGCCGTCGCTCGCGAACTCGGCCGGGCGGAGCAGCCGCCGGCGGTGATCTTCGTCACCGCGCACGAGGATTTCGCGGTCGAGGCGTTCGACCTCGACGCGATCGACTACGTGCTCAAGCCGGTCGGGCGCGAACGACTCGAGCGCGCGGTCGCCCGGGCGATGGCGCGCCGGGGATCGCGGCAAGCGGGCGGCGGGCAATGGCTCGAGGAATTCTGGGTCCCGCATCGCTCCGAGCTGCTGCGGATCGAAGCCGACCAGGTCGAGCGGATCGACGCCGAGCGCGACTACGTCCGGCTTCACGTGGGTGAGCGCAGCTATCTGCTGCTGCAGACGATCGCCGGGCTCGAAGCGAGGCTGAATCCGGAAAAGTTCATCCGCATACACCGCTCGACGATCCTGCGGCGCGACGGGATCCGCCGCCTGCGCCACGAGGGCCTCGGCGTCTGGTCGGCCGAGCTCGACGACGGCGAAGCGCTGCGCATCGGGCGCACCTATCTGCGCAAGGTGAAGGCGATGGCGGGCCGCTGAAACGGAACAGGGCTCCGCGGTGGCCCGCGGAGCCCTGTGTTTTGGGGTGGTGCTCAGCCCCTCCGCTTGCTCTCGACGATCGCTGCGACTTGTTCCTTCACCTTCTGGCGCGCCTGTTCGTAGCACCTCTTGGCGGCGCTCGACGGCAGTTTGGTGCCGGTGACCACGTCGTCAAGGCCGCAGACCCGCCGCGCGGCGGCGTCGATCCGGTTGTCGAGCTCGGCCATGCCTTGCGGCGTCGTCAGGTCAAGGTCGGCGTACTTGACCTCCACGCTCGGCGCTGTGGCGAAGGCGGTCACTGAGACCGTCGAAAGCGCGGCGGCCAGGGCGAGGGTGCGGATGTTCATCGAAATTCTCCTTCCATGGTCGCGCCACGGTCCGTGAGGGCTGGGGGAGGACCGTGGCGCATGAGGAGAAGTAGCAATGCCTACGGCCGTAGCCGCCCGGCGCTCGACCAGCCAATCGCCTGTTTCGACCAGGGATTTCCGCTGCCGACGAACTGCCTTCCGCGGCCGTCGAAACGCCGACTGGCAAAACGGCCGCGCCACCCCAGATAGGGGCGGCGATGGCGGCGCTGTTCTTCACCTTCCTGTTCGGTGTCGTGAATTTCACACTGCACAAGGCGGTCCTCGAAAGCGGCCATCCGCTGCTCGGCCGGATGCCGTTCATGAACATGCTCGGCCCGCGCGCGAGCCTGGGCGCCGAATTCGCCGTGCTTCTCGGGGCGATGCTGCTGGTCGGCAGCGGCAATTCGCTGTGGGCCTGGGCCTACTTCGGCTACACGATCCTGAACGGCGTCGCCGCCTGGCTTATCCTGACGCGGCGGGTTTAACCGGAACCGGGCGCGCAGAGCGGCGCTTTCTTATCCCATGATGGCGGCGCAACCAATCTGGCTGGTGGTCAACGACGCCAGCGGCAGCAATGACCGGGACGCCATCGCCAAGGTCAAGCGCTGCTGCCAGGACAATGGTCTCGCGATCGACCGAATCGTCTCGTTTCCCGCTCAGCCGCTGCCGAACGCCGCGTGGCTCGAGCAGGCGGGCATCGGGATGGTCGCGGTGTTCACCGGCGACGGCACCGCCAATGCAGTGATCCGCGCGCTCGCAGGCTGGGACGGGGCGGTGCTCGTGCTCCCGGGCGGGACCATGAACCTGCTCTATCACCGGCTGCACGGCGATCGGGTCATGGAGGAGGTTATCCCCCTCGCCGCCGCGGGCGAAGCCGAGCGCGTGCGGCCGGGCGTGATCCGCTGCACCGCGGGCACCGCGCTGGCCGACCTTCTCGCCGGGCCCGGGACTAGCTGGCACGACGTGCGCGAGGCGATGCGCCAGGCGGACTTGGCGGGCGCCGCGGCGCACGCGGCGCACGCGCTAGGGGCCACGTTCAGGGCGCCGGGCATCACCTGCCGCGAGCCGGATTGCGGTGAACCACGCGATTATCCGCTAATCATGCTGACGCCGACCGATCAGGGCATCCACGTCAGCGGCTTCCGCGCGGCGAGTCCCGGTGAATACTTGGAGGAGAGCTGGGCGGTGTTGCGGCGCCGCTTTCGCGAAGGGCCGCATGACGATCTGGGCTCGACGCAGCAGGTCACCCTGGCGAGCAGCACCGGCGAGCCGTTCGCGATCCTGCTCGACGGGGAAGCGGCCGAATGCCCGGCCGAGGCGGTTTTCACGCTGGTCCCCTGCGCGGTCGACCTGCTAGCGACCGAAACCGATGGCCTCTAAGACCCTTCTGTTCCACATCTCGGATATCCATTTCGGGCTCGAGGACGACCGCTCGCTCGATTGGGTCATGCAGGAGATTGCCGAAAAGCGCCCGGCGGCCGTCGCCATCACCGGCGACCTGACGATGCGGGCGCGGCCGCGCGAGTTCGCCGCCGCGTGCCACTGGATCCGCTCGCTCGACGTGCCGGTGACGGTCGAAGTCGGCAATCACGACCTGCCCTATTTCAATCTCGTCGAACGCTTCACCCAGCCCTATCGCCGCTTCCGCGAAATCAAGCAGTTGATCGAGTGCGAAGTCGACCTGCCGGGCCTGGCGATCGTCCCGCTCAAGACCGTCCGCCGCTGGCAGCCGCGCTGGCCATGGTCGCACGGCTGGGTCACCGACCGCGCGCTCGACCACACGCTGACGATCATCGACCGGCTGCCGCGCGGCACGAAGGTGCTGGTCGCCTGCCACCATCCGCTGGTCGAGGCCGGTACCCACGGCAAGGCCTGGACCCGCGGCGGCGATCACGCGCTGGCCGAGCTGGCGAAGCGAAACGTGCTGGCGACGCTCAGCGGACACGTCCACGACGCGTTCGACATTGTTAGCGAGACGCCCAATGGCCCGGTGCGGATGATCGGCGCCGGCACGCTTATCGCAGCGCATCCGCTCGACCCCGCAGAGCTTCAACGAACTGACCTGGGACGGCGAACGAGTCGAGGTTTGCGTGCGCAACATCGACGACGTGCCAACCGAAGACATGCAGGTCAAGCAGGTGCCCGAAGATGCGCTACCCCCACGCAAGCCGGACGAGCCGGTGGCGCCGGTGCACACGGTCCCGCGGGTCGATCCGCCGGTCTACTGACTCGCCGTCGTCAGCCAGGCTGCTCCACCGGCGGTGAGAATCCAGCTGAGGTGCTCCAAACCGCCGAAGTCCCGACGATCGTCGGCAGCGCGCTCGAAACGATCGTCTGTTCGAGGGAGGCGAGCAGTATCATGCCGAAGATCATCCGGACCGGCTTCTTCGATGCAAGCGGGACGGGATGGGTCAGTCCATCACGGCGGGACGCGCAGCCATTTGCCCTTCCATGGTCGAGTGGTTCCGATAGGCGTTCGGCTCACATGTGCCGTTCGACTTGCCGCAACAATTCGCGGCGCCGGCGGCGGTCGGTTATCTGCTCTGTGGCGACGCCCAGGGGCTGGACCTTTCTTCCATTGGCGTAGCTTTGCTGGAACGAGAAGCTGCGGCTGGCGCCGACCGGCAAGTCTTCCCTCGCGTACAGCGCGACGACGGTGAGGTCGAGTTGGCGCACGTCGGCGATCGCTATCGCTTCCTCGTTGTTGGCCTCGAGCATGATGCCGATGATCTCGTCGAAATGGCCGATATTGAGATAGTCGCCGGTGTCGAGACTGCCTTGCGCCATTCTCGAGCGAGGGTCGCTGCCGAGATCCTCCGGGAGGTCCCGAAGATCGGTCAGCGCCAGTTCGATCCGCCGCTCGCCGACGTGAAGCGTGCCGATCAGGCTGGTCACGTAGATCGGCTGACTGCTCATGTTGGTTACCAGACAGCGGCTGCGCATGCCCCGCCCGGCCGCGCGAGTGATGAAAATCGATGATCGCCAGGCGGCCCGGAACTGAATCAGCAAAAGTTGGAGGTAGGTCACCCAGACCACCAGCATCAAAAAGCTCAGGACCGCCCCGACGATGTTGGTGTGAGCGAATAACCAATGCCACACTTCGAAGATCCTAGCTTTGAGCTCTTTGGCGATCGTCTCCGCAAGAAATTGGCCGTCGTCCCTGTTCGGCCGAACGGTGTGGTAATCTTGCTGAGCCGTCTGCAGAATGCCGCAGGGCGTTGTCGGTTTCGCTTCCCCGGCGTTAGGCAGAGGCCGGCCAAGGCTCCTTACCCGGAAACTAGGTGGTGTGAGGGCCGTTGGCAGAAGGTCGCGGCAACTCACTGTCCGGGGTGGCGAGAACTCGCGGCGCGCCCGCGAGCAACCGAAGGAGAGCCCATTGGCTACCGCAACCCGTCCGCAGGCGAACCTGCACGCGATCAACAAGATCAAGAAGCTGTCAGCGCGCAGCGTGGCCGCCGGGATGATCGGCAACGTGCTCGAATGGTACGATTTCGGGCTTTACGGCTATCTTGCCTCGGTCATCGGCGACCGCTTCTTTCCGTCGGACAATCCGGTCGCCTCTCTGCTCGGCGCCTATGGCGGCTTTGCGATCGGCTTTGCCGTTCGCCCGATCGGCGGCGCGGTTTTCGGCCATCTGGGCGACCGCATCGGCCGGCAACCGGTGCTGATCCTGTCGGTGGTGATGATGGGTGCGGCGACCACGCTGATCGGCTTCCTGCCGACTTACGAGCAGGTCGGCATCTGGGCGCCTATCCTGCTGCTCGTCGTCCGGGTGTTCCAGGGCTTCTCCGTTGGCGGCGAGTTCACAGGTTCGGTCTCGTACCTGGTCGAAACGGCACCGGGGCACCGACGGGGATTCGCCGGCAGCTTTGCCAACATCGGCTCGACCGCCGGCTACCTTCTGGCCGCCGGTCTCGCGAGCATCACGGTGGCACTGGCGAGCTCGCATCCCGAATTGCCGTGGATCTGGCGGGTGCCGTTCGTTGGCGGCGGCCTGCTGGCGATCATGGCGTACTGGATGCGCAGCCGACTCAAGCGAACCGGCTACGAACCGGGCCCGGTCGACGAAGAGGAGCACGAACTGCCGCTCAAGCAGGCCTTCTCCCAAGCGCCTCGGCAGATGATCCTGGCGATGGTGTTCACCTGGGGCTACGGCGTCGCCGATTACCTGACGCTGGTTTTCCTGCCGGTGTACGCCAACCGCTTCGGCGCCATAGGCGAAGCTTCGGCGCTGGCGGTGAACACCGCCTCCGAGGCGGTTGCGATCGTCGCCATCCCGCTGGCCGGCTGGCTCACCGACTTCGCAATCCGCCGCCGCTCCATGCTAATGCTGGCGTTTGCGCTGATCTTCTTCAGCGCGATCGGGTTGTTCCAGCTGTCCGAGGGCCCGGGGCTGGGGCAGTTCCTCGCCGCGCAATTCGCTTTTGCCGTGTTCCTGGGGATGATCATGGGCACCGCGCCGGCGATGTTGGCCGAGCTGTTCCCGTCGCATTTCCGCCTGTCGGGCTATTCGCTCGCCTTCAACATCGGCCTCGGCATCGGCGGCGGGACTGCGCCGCTGATCGCCACCGCGCTGATCGGCGCGACCGGATACCACTTGGCGGCCTCGGCGTACCTGATGGTCGGCGCGGCGCTCTCGCTCGGCGCGCTGTACCTGATGAAGGACCGCAGCCGTCAGCCGCTGCGGTGAGCGGAATGGCCGATGCGAAAAGGGCGGCCCCGCAGGACCGCCCCTTGCTTGTCAGGTGGTCGGCGCCTCAGCGCTTCGAGAACTGGAAGCTGCGGCGGGCCTTGGCCTTGCCGTACTTCTTGCGCTCGACCACGCGGGCGTCGCGGGTGAGGAAGCCGGCGGCCTTGACCGCGCCGCGCAGCTCGGGCTCGAACTTGGCCAGCGCCTGGCTGATGCCGTGCTTGACCGCGCCGGCCTGGCCCGAGAGTCCGCCGCCCTTGACCGTGGCGACGACGTCGTACTGCCCTTCGCGGGCGGCGACCTGGAACGGCTGGTTGATCACCAGGCGCAGGGTCGGGCGGGCGAAATAGACTTCCTGCTCGCGGCCGTTGACCACCACCTTGCCGCTGCCCGGCTTGAGCCACACGCGGGCGACGGCGTCCTTGCGCCGGCCGGTCGCGTAGGCGCGGCCCTGCGCATCGACCTGCTTTTCGCGCAACGGCGCGGCGGGCGTTGCCGGGGCGGTGGTTTCGGCGCCCTCGGCGGCGGGAGCTTCGCCGGTGACGTCCTTGAGATCGGCGAGATCGGAGACGGTGGTCTTTTCGTCGGCCATCATTTGGCAACCTTGTTCTTGCGGTTCATCGAAGCGACATCGAGCGGCTGCGGCTGGGTGCCCGCGTGCGGATGCTCGGCGCCGGCGTAGAGGTGCAGCGCGCGCATCTGGGCGCGGCCGAGCGGGCCGCGCGGGATCATCCGCTCGACCGCCTTTTCCAGCACCCGCTCGGGGAAGCGGCCTTCGAGCACCTTCTCGGCGGTCACGCCCTTGATGCCGCCGGGATAGCCGGTGTGCTTGTAATAGGTCTTCACCCCGGTCTTGTTGCCGGTGAAGCGGACCTTGTCGGCGTTGATCACCACGACGTGGTCGCCGCAATCGACGTGCGGTGTGAAGCTCGGCTTATGCTTGCCGCGCAGGAGGTTGGCGACAATCACCGCGAGGCGGCCGACGACGAGACCGTCGGCATCGATCAGGTGCCACTTCTTGTCGACCTCGGCCGGTTTGATCGACCGGGTTTGCTTGCTGAGCGCCTTCATGGCTGGGGTACCTTAACTGACGAAACACAGGCGCGGCGGCGATTCGGGTCGGCCGGCGCGGAGCGCGGCATTTGTGCGGGGAGAGGCCGCAAGTCAAGCGATTCCGCGGGTTTGCGGAGAGGTAAAATAATACCACCGAGTCAGATGGGGGCGAGCGTCCAGTCCTCCCGCGTGAGGCGGCTGTCGTCGGAAATGGTGGTCACAATATCGCGTCGCGCCTGGCGCATCAGGCCGGTCGTCGGGTCGGCCAACGCGGTGAAGGTGACCTGGATCAGGCCCTCCTCGCCGCCGGGCAGGGTCAGCGCCCGCTCGGCATGGGTCGAAGGGGCCGCCGGCGCAAACAGATCGCCGGGCGGCGCCGCGCTCATCTTCGCCCCGGCCTCGTGCACCGCGCGGACGAATGCCTCGAGCTCACCGCGATCGCTGGCGGAGAAGTCCAATTTGCCGAGTTGGCGAGTGACGATCGCCACCGCCTGGTCGATCTCGCGCGATGGCCGCGGAGCGGCCTCGCCGACGATCCGGCCCTGGCGATCGAGCCGCAGCGGGAACAGCCCTGTCTCCTGGCGCTGCCGCTCGAGCGCCGCGAGCGGCGCCAGTCGCTCGGGGAAATCGACCGAGACGCCGACCTGCTCCCCGGAGACCGACTAGCCGGCGCCCATAGGCGCAAAACGCACGGCGAAGCTGCGGCCGACGATCAGACTGTTGCCGTCCGGCAGACTGCGAACCAGTCGCCGGGTGAAGGTCATCGGCCCGCCCGGCGGAGCGAGGCGCCCGCCGCCGGACGCGGTAGTCGCGCGCGCCCGACCGGCGAAGGCAGGCGCCACGGCGGCGGCCATTGCCAAGCGCAGCACCGTGCGGCGATCGCTGGCCAGCTTGACCGGATGCGCGGCCATCAGACCAGCTCCCCAAGCCAGCGGGCGGTCGCCGGGGCGGCGGCGTCGGCGCGCCAGCCGGTGATCGCCGGCGTCTCGTACGGGTGGATCGCCGCCAGGCGGGCGATCGCTCGCTCGAGCAGGCCCTCGGTGGTCTTGAACAGCACGCCGCATTCGTGCGCCTCGCCGCGCTCGCCCTGCCAGACGTAGAGCGAGCGCAGGCCGGGGATAACGTTGGCGCAGGCGATCAGGCCTTCGTCGAGCAGCCGCGAGGCGGCCTCGGCGGCGGCGTCCTCGCTCTCGAACGGGCTCCAGATCAGCGCCGCGGTCATGCGGTGCGCCTGCCGAGGACGTGAATGCCCCACACGGTCGCGACGACCAACAACGAGCCGACGAACTGGTGCAGCGCGGCCAGCCAGATCGGCACCCCTGCCATGACCACCGCGATGCCGAGGATGATCTGCGTTCCGAACGCGATGTGGATCGCGACCGAGGCGCGGCGCTCGGGCCGGCGGACCTTGCGCGCCAGCCACACCAGCGCGGCGACCGTGACCCAGGCCCACCAGCGATGGATGAAATGGACGATCGCCGGGTCGGCGAACATTGCGTGGCCGAGGCTTTCGTGAGTGAACGTCGGCCCGGGCCAGAAAGCGCCGTTCATCAGCGGCCATTCGTTGGTCACCAGTCCGGCGCGCAAGCCGGCCATCAGCGCGCCGTAAAGCAACTGAATCGCCAGCACGAGGCCGACCAGCGTCCCGAAACCGGTCAGCCGCGCCGGACGCGCGGCCGGATCGGCGTCGAGCGCCAGCAGGTCGAGCGCGGTCCAGACGATCGCCGCCATGGTGAACAAGGCGGTGAGCAGGTGGGTCGCCAGCCACCCGGGCGCCACCTCAACCATTCCCGGCTGCAGGCCCGAACGGACCATCAGCCAACCGAATACCCCCTGCAGTCCGCCGAGCGCCAGCAGCGCGACCAGCCGCCAGTGGTAGCCGCGCGGGATCGCGCCGCGAATCCAGAACCACACCAGCGGGACGGCGAACACCAGCCCGATCAGCCGTCCGAGAAGGCGGTGGGAGTACTCCCAGAAGAAGATGCCCTTGAACTGGGCGAGGGTCATCCCGGCGTGGATCGCCGCATACTGGTCGATCTGCCGGTAATGATCGAATTCGGCCTGCCACTGGCCCTGAGTCAGCGGCGGCACGACGCCGGTGATCGGATCCCAGCGGGTGATCGACAGGCCGGACTCGGTCAGCCGGGTAATCCCGCCGACGACGACCATCAGCACGATCATGCCGGCGACGACGAACAGCCAGCGGGCAACCGCCCGCGGGCGCGCCTGCGCCATCTCTTCGGGCTTCACCGAAGCCATATTCCCTGCCGTCGCAACCATTTGCGGCAATTCTCTGCGCGCGGGCGCGACAAATCGCAAGTCTGCTGCGATGGGCCGATTGATTCGCGCGAAGGCGCAAAGGCCCGAAGCATCACCCTCCGCCAAGCGGCGATCTGGATCGAACTGCGGGCGAAGCGGGCTTTGGCGCCTTACGCGAAGGATCGGGGAATTCCGCGGATCACTGCGCCTTGCGCCCCGCTCAACAGGCGCTATCGCGTGGGCCGTGATGACCGCCTTACTTTCCCTTACCGTCAACGGCGAACCGCGCCGTAGCTCCGCCGCGACCATCGCCGCGCTGGTTCGCGAACTCGAATTGAAGCCCGAGAAGGTCGCGGTCGAAAGGAACGGTGTGATCGTTCCGCGCTCGACGCTCGGCGAAGCGCCGCTGACCGACGGGGACGTACTCGAGATCGTCACCTTCGTCGGCGGCGGCGATCGTTCGGCGAAAGTGGACGAGGATACCTGGAGCGTCGCCGGCAAGACCTTCCGCAGCCGTCTGATCGTCGGCACCGGGAAGTACAAGGACTTCGCCGAGAACGCCGCGGCGGTCGAGGCGAGCGGGGCCGAGATCGTCACCGTGGCGGTGCGGCGGGTGAACATTTCCGATCCGAGCCAGCCGGTGCTGATGGACTTCATCGACCCGAAAAAGGTCACCTACCTGCCCAACACCGCCGGCTGCTTCACCGCCGACGAAGCGGTCCGCACATTGCGGCTGGCGCGCGAGGCGGGCGGCTGGGAGCTGGTCAAGCTGGAAGTGCTGGGAGAGGCGCGGACGCTCTATCCCGACATGCGCGAGACGCTGAAGGCGACCGAGACGCTCGCCGGCGAGGGCTTCAAGCCGATGGTCTATTGCGTCGACGACCCGATCGCCGCCAAGCAGCTGGAGGACGCCGGCGCGGTGGCGATCATGCCGCTCGGCGCGCCGATCGGCAGCGGACTCGGCATCCAGAACCGGGTGACCATCCGCCTGATCGTCGAGGGCGCGAAGGTGCCGGTGCTGGTCGATGCGGGCGTCGGCACGGCGAGCGACGCCGCGGTGGCGATGGAGCTCGGCTGCGACGGCGTGCTGATGAACACCGCCATCGCCGAAGCCAAGGACCCGATCCGTATGGCCCGGGCGATGAAGCTGGCGGTCGAAGCGGGGCGCGAGGCTTATCGCGCGGGGCGGATGACGACGCGGAAATATGCCGATCCGAGCAGTCCGCTGGCGGGGTTGATCTGAAATCCTTCCTGGGGACGGGGAGGCGGTAGACGCCGAAGGCGAATCACGGCGGGGGCTGTAGGCCAGGTGCCGCGCTTGTGGCGAGCCCGCTCCACCATTGCTTCGTACGGTCCCCTTCCTCGTACCGGGGAGGACTTTAATTTTTCGCGCACGTTTACCTGACGCTAACCAAAGTCGGTGACATTCGCCCTGAACCACACGGGGGGCATCCCGATGGCCAAGGCCGGGACCGCATCGCTGACCATCGCCGAGCTGCGCGAGTTCGCCAGCTTTTCCGAATGCGAGCAGCGCTTCATCGAACGCAGTCTTGATATCGGGCTCGGCCGCGGCGACGCGTTCAAGTCGTGGGGCGTCAGGGGCAAGGACAAGGACGCGGCGATCCGCGGGCAGTACCTGGCCTATCGCGAGCTCAAGGCGCTGCGCGATGCGGTGCCGTGCGAAACCACGATGGAAGGGCTCGAGGCGTTCATGGGGCCGCTGATGCGGGTGACCGCGCAGGATCTGGCGCTCGAGCAGATCGAAAGCTTTTCGGCCTACCGCTTCCTCTATGAGCGGCTGCTCGGCGCCAGGGCGCGGCCGTGGCTGCCGGCTGCATTCTGCTCGGCCGCCGCGCTGCCGCAAATCCGCCCCGGGCGGCGCAAGGTGCTGCTGCAATCGCTGAGCGAAGCCGCCGCCACCGCGCCCGGCTGGTCCGACCGCGAGCCGTGCTTCTATCCGGAGAAGGTCGAGGCCGAGCCCGCCTAATCCTTGTACAACGCCGCTAGGCGGTCGCCATAGCGGTCGCGGATCGGGCCGCGGCGGATTTTTAGGCTCGGGGTCATCATGCCGTTGTCGATCGCGAACGGTTCGTCGGCGAAGGCGAAGCGGCGGATCTTTTCGATGACGGACAGGCCTCCGTTAACCCGGTCGATCGCCGCGCGGATCGCACTGCGGAAGGCGGGGAGCTGCTGCAGCGCGCACATGTCGAACGGCTCGCCGTTGGCCTTGGCCCAGTCGAAGGTCCACTCGGCGTCGGGCACGATCAGTGCGACGAGGTAGGGCCGCTTGTCGCCGCTGACCATCGCCTGGGCGATCTCCGGCTGCAGGGTCAGCATGCCTTCGAGCTTCTGCGGGGCGATGTTGTCGCCCTTGTCGCTGACGATGATGTCTTTCTTGCGGTCGGTGATGATGATCCGGCCGGCCTGGTCGAGATAGCCGATGTCGCCGGTGTGCAGCCACCCGTCGCGGATCGCCTTGGCGGTCTCTTCCTCGTTGCGCCAGTAGCCGAGCATGACCAGCTCGCCGCGGACGAGGATTTCGCCATCGTCGGCGATGCGCACCTCGACGCCGCGTAGCGGAGGGCCGACGGTGTCGAGCTTGATCCCCGCCGAAGGGTAGTTGACGCTCACCACCGGCGCGGCTTCGGTCTGGCCGTAGCCTTGGAGCGTGACCAGTCCGAGCGATTCGAAGAACGCGCCGACTTCGGGGTTGAGCGGGGCGCCGCCGGACACCAGCGCCTTGATCCGCCCGCCGAATCGGGCGCGGATTTTCGGCCGCAGGGTGAGGTCGAGCAGGGTCTCGATCGGCCAGTCGAGCAGTCGCCTCTCTCCCGCGGCGCGGCGCTCGGCAAGCGAGAGGGCGCGGTCGAGCAGGAAGTTGGCGAACTTGCCGTTTTTCTCGATCTGCCGGACGATTCGGGCGCGCAGCACCTCGAACAGACGCGGGACGACGACCATGAAGGTCGGCTTCGCTTCCTCGATGTTGCTGCCGAGCTTGTCGAGGCCTTCGGCGTACCAGATTTCCGCCCCGAGGCCGATCGGCAGGAACAGCCCCCCGGTATGCTCGAGCGCGTGGCTCAAGGGGAGGAACGAGAGGAACCGCTCGTCGCCCCAGCCAAAATCGCCGGCGAGGACTTCGGCGGCGCCGGCGACGTTACGGAGGATGGCGCCGTGCGACAGCAGCACTCCGCGCGGCGCGCCGCTAGTGCCGCTGGTGTAGATGATGCACGCCGGGTCGCGCCGGCCGATGGCGGCGATGTGCGCTTCGACCGCCCGGCGGGCGGCGGTGGCGTCGCCGGCCAGCAGGTCCGACCAGACGTGACACTGGAATTCGCTTTGCCCACAGCGCAGCGGCTCTATTCCGATCACGTGTTCGGCGATGCCGGTGCGGGTGACTGCCGGCAGCAACGGTTTGGCCAGCTTGCCGTCGGAGACGATCGCCGCCTTGGCGCCCGAGTTGCCGAGCACGTGGGCGTGATCGCCTTCGGTGTTGGTGGTGTACGCGGGGGTGGTGATGGCGCCCGCGGCCATGATGGCGAGGTCGGCCAGCGCCCACTCGGGGCGATTTTCGGAGACCAGCACGACGCGGTCGCCGGTCTCGATGCCGAGGCGGCGGAGGGCTTCGGCCAGCAGGCAGACCCGTTCGACGGCCTCGCGCCAGCTGAGCGAGCGCCATTCTCCATAGCGCTTGGCGCTGAGGAACGGCTTCTCGCCCCGCTCGTCGGCACGCTTGAGGAATAGCTCGACGAGATTGTCGCAAGCGTCGAAGTCGGCGATCTGCACGCGGTCCGCTCTCCTCCCCCAATGGAGGATTAGGGCCGCGCGACGGCGGCGGCAAGCGGGCGGCTATTCGTGGACGCCGTTGAGGTCGTTTTCGCGCCGTTCGATCTGCGTCACATGGCCGGCGACGTCCATCGCAACGCCTTCGCTGCGCGGATCGGCGGCGCCGACCCAGCGGCCGTTCACCTTCTCGATGGCGTTGGCCTTGAGCCCGAGCGGAGCGACGTGCAGGTCCTCGCCGAGCGCCTGGAGTTGCGGCAGCATCTTGGCGAGATCGGTGCCCTGCTCGAGCGTGCCTTGCTTGCCGGGCGCGTAGAGCAGGCCCATGGCGATCGCGTCCTGCGCGCTCATGTGCCAGTCGATGATGCCGACCAGCGCCTTGGCCACCTGGCAGATGATCGTCGCTCCGCCGGCGGCGCCGATCGCCACCCGGACCTTGCCGTCGGGGCCGTAGACGATCGTCGGTGCCATCGAGCTGCGCGGGCGCTTGCCTCCCTCGACCCGGTTGACGGTTAGGTAACCGTCTTTGACCGGCACATGATCGAAGTCGGGCATCTCGTTGTTGATCATGTAGCCGCCGACGGAAATTCCCGAGCCGAAATACCCGTTGATCGTGGTGGTCACCTCGACGACGTCGCCCGCCGCGTCGGCCACCGCCAAGTCGGTGGTGCCCTGGTCGTTCTGCGGCACTGCTTCGACTTTGGCGGGCGCGCCGGCCGGATGGCCGGGCTGATAGGCGCCGAGCGTGTGCTGCGGATCGATTAGCGCCGAGCGTTGGGCGATGTACTTCGGATCGAGCAGGCCGGAGATGGGCACGCTGACGAAGTCGGTGTCGGCAATGTAGGCGTCGCGGTCGGCGTAGGCGAGGCGCTCGGATTCGGCGAGCAGATGCCAGGCGACCGGCGAATTGCGCCCCAGCTTCGCCATGTCGAAGCGCTCGAGCTGCTTGAGGATCATCAGCACGGTGATCCCGCCCGAAGACGGCGGACCCATCCCGCAGATGCGATAATGGCGATAAGTGCCGCAGACGGGCGGCCGCATTTTCGCCCGATAGCTCTCGATCTCGGCAGCGGTCATTTTCGAGGGGCTGACGGGGGCGGAATCGAGCGCCGCGGCGATCTGCTTCGGGTTGTCCCCTCGATAGAACGCCTCGGGCCCCTGTTGAGCGAGCTTTTCGAGCGTGGCGGCCAGTGCCGGCTGGCGCAATGTCGAGCCGATCGCTGGCGGCTCTCCGCCGGGAAGAAACACGTCCTTGGCCGCGCCGGTGAGATTGCGCCCGGCGAACTCAAGCCCATTATGCAGCCGCGGCGTCACCTTGAAGCCGTCGCGCGCGAGGCGGATCGCCGGTTCGAACAGCATGGCCCACGGCAGCTTGCCGTGGCGCTTGTGGGCCAGCGCCATCGCCGCCACGGCGCCGGGGACGCCAGCGCTCTTGCCGCCGACGAACAGCTGGCGGAACGGTAGCGGCTTGCCGTCGGGGCCGAGGAACCAGTCGGGGCCGGCGGCCTGCGGCGCGGTCTCGCGCCCGTCGACGCTCTCGAACGCGCCGCTCTTGCCGTCGTGACGGACCCAGAACAGCCCGCCGCCGATACCCGAATTCTGCGGCTCGACCACATTTAGCGCGAGCATCGTGGCGATCGCCGCGTCGGTCGCGTCGCCGCCCTCGCGTAGGATCGCGACCCCGGCCGCCGCGGCGCGGGGGTCTGCGGCGGAGACCATGCCTGTCGCGGGCGCCGGCGAACGAACGGGCTTGCCGGCGGCCGGCGGACCGCTCGCTTCGCTGGGAGGGACGGTGGCGCAGCCCTGGAGCAGGAGCAGCGGCGCGGCGAGGAGCGTCAGGGTACGGAGCGACATGCCGGTGCTGCTATTCGCTGCCGACCGCTTCGGCAACCGAGGCGAAGCCGTCGCGGCGCATCAGGGCTTCGAGGCCGCGGACGATCCGGCGGGCGATGCCGGGGCCCTCGTACACCATCGCGGTGTAGAGTTGGACCAGGCTGGCGCCGGCGCGGATGCGGGCCCATGCGTCCTCGGCGCTGGCGATGCCGCCGACGCCGACCAGCGGGATGGCGCCGCCGGTCGCCGTGCGGAAATCGCGCAGGCGCTGGAGCGCAAGGGGCTTGAGAGGCTCGCCCGAGAGGCCGCCGAGTTCGCCGGCATGGCGCGAGCGGAGCGGTGGGCGCGAGACGGTCGTGTTTCCGACGATCAGCGCGCCGAGGCGCTTGTCGATAGCGATGCGGGCGATCGCATCGATGTCGGCCGGTTCGAGATCGGGCGCGACCTTCAGGAAGATCGGAGGACCGGCAGGCTGGGGGCCTGCCGCAGTATCCGATCTGGGCGGCCCTTCGGCTCCGCGCGCCTCCAGCACCGCGTCGAGCAGGCCGGTCAGCGCGGCTTCGTCGTGTAGCGCGCGCAGGCCGGGCGTGTTGGGGCTCGATACATTGACGGCAAGATAGCTTGCCAGCGGGGCCAGGAGACGGCTCATCGCGGCGTAATCGGCGATCCGATCGGGCGAATCCTTGTTCGCGCCGATGTTGATGCCGACGATCCCGCGACGCTGCCGTGACGCCAGCCGGCGCATCGCGTCTTGCGCGCCGCGATTGTTGAAGCCCATGCGGTTGATCACCGCGCGGTCCTCGGCGAGGCGGAACAGCCGGGGCCGCGGATTGCCGGGCTGCGGCAGTGGGGTGATCGAGCCGACCTCGGCAAAGCCGAAGCCGAGCCCGAGCAGCGCATCGGGCGCCTCGCCGTCCTTGTCGAACCCCGCCGCCATGCCGAGCGGGTTGGGAAAGGCCAGCCCGGCGACCTCGGTCGCTAGCGGCCCCGCCACCGGCGGCGCGGCCGCCGGAAACAGCTTCAGCGCGGTCAGCGCCAGCCCATGCGCGCGTTCGGCGTCGAGGACGAACAGCGCGGGGCGGACCAGGCGGTAGAGCATCGCCGGGGCGTATGGCAGCGCGACGCCGGACTGTCGATTGCCGCGCCGCCCGTTCATAAGTGTAACATGCATTAAGATTCGCCGGCGTTGTCGTTTTTCTACAAGCCAGTTCGATAGCGCTATCGTAGGTGACAGGTGCGACCCGAAGGGCTGGCGCAGCGATGCGCGAGTTCTCGACTTTGCAGGGCGGCTCCGCTTGCGGCGCCGCCCTTCTTTTTGGCTGACGCGGTTGTGAGGGCGCGCGAACGACTCGCAACAGGCATTTTCCATTGAAATGCAAGCCACGCCGCCTAAGTGAATTGGAGCGAATCGCTCCAATTAGAGGAACCCGTCCGCACATGCGCCTGTCGAGCATGGCCGATTATGCCGTCGTCACGATGAGCGCCGCCGCGCGCCATTGCGGCGGCGCGCGCGTCTCGGCGGCGGACCTGGCGGACGAGACGGGCCTGCCGTTGCCGACCGTGCACAAGGTCGTCGCTCTGCTCGGCCGGGCCGGCCTCTTGCGTTCGATCCGCGGCGGCGGCGGGGGTCTGCAGCTGGCTCGCCCGGCGGCGGCGATCACCTTGGCCGACATCGTCGAGGCGGTCGAAGGGCCGATCGCGCTGACATCTTGCGTCGAGCACGGCCGGCACGATTGCGCGCTCGAAGGCGCCTGCTGTGTCCAGCCGCACTGGGGCGTGGTCAATCAGGCGATGCGCGGGGCGCTGGCGGGCATCCCGCTCACGCAACTGGCCGCCGCAAGGGAACTGGCATGAGCGAAGACGTCGACATCCAGGATCGCGCCGCGCGCGAGGCCGCCGCGAGGGCGGCCGAGTACGAGCACGGCTGGTCGAGCGTGATCGAGACCGAGTTCGCGCCCAAGGGGCTGACCGAGGAGACCATCCGCTTCATCTCGGCGAAGAAGGGCGAGCCCGAGTGGATGCTCGACTGGCGGCTCAAGGCCTATCGCCTGTGGTTGGACATGACGCCGCCCGACTGGGCCAAGCTGCAGATCCCCCCGATCGATTACCAGAACGCCTATTATTACGCGGCGCCCAAGAAGAAGCCCAAGCTGCAGAGCCTCGACGATCTCGATCCGGAGATTCGCCGGACGTATGAAAAGCTCGGCATTCCGCTGGAGGAGCAGAAGGTCCTCGCCGGGGTCGAAGGCGCGCGCAAGGTCGCGGTCGATGCGGTGTTCGATTCGGTCAGCGTCGCCACCACCTTCCGCGAGGAGCTGAAGAAGGCCGGGGTGATCTTCCTCTCGATCAGCGAGGCGATCCGCGAGCATCCCGAGCTGGTGAAGAAGTGGCTCGGCCGGGTGGTGCCGCAGCGCGACAACTTCTTCGCCACGCTCAACAGCGCGGTGTTCTCCGACGGCACCTTCGTGTGGATCCCCGAGGGCGTGCGCTGCCCGATGGAGCTTTCGACCTATTTCCGCATCAACGCCGAGAACACCGGCCAGTTCGAGCGCACGCTGATCGTCGCCGAGAAGGGCAGCTACGTCAGCTACCTCGAAGGCTGCACCGCGCCGATGCGCGACGAGAACCAGCTCCACGCCGCGGTGGTCGAGCTGGTCGCGCTCGAGGATGCCGAGATCAAATATTCGACGGTGCAGAACTGGTACCCCGGCAATGCCGAGGGCAAGGGCGGGATCTACAACTTCGTCACCAAGCGCGGGCTGTGCCAGGGCGCGCGGCGCAAGATTTCGTGGACCCAGGTCGAGACCGGCAGCGCGGTGACCTGGAAGTACCCGAGCTGCGTGCTCAACGGGCAGGATTCGGTCGGCGAGTTCTATTCGGTGGCGGTGACCAACAATTTCCAGCAGGCCGACACCGGCACCAAGATGATCCACAACGGCAAGGGCAGCCGCTCGACGATCATCTCCAAGGGCATCAGCGCGGGCAAGATCGAACAACACTTACCGCGGCCTGGTCCGCGTCGCCGCCAATGCCGACGGGGTGCGCAACTTCACCCAGTGCGATTCGCTGCTGCTCGGGCACGAGTGCGGCGCGCACACCGTGCCCTACATCGAGGTCAGGAACCCGACCGCGCAGATCGAGCACGAGGCAACCACCAGCAAGATCAGCGACGACCAGCTGTTCTACGCGATGCAGCGCGGGCTCGGGCAGGAGGAAGCGGTGGCGCTGATCGTCAACGGCTTCGCCAAGGAAGTGCTGCAGCAGCTGCCGATGGAGTTTGCGGTGGAGGCGCAGAAGCTGCTGGGGATTTCGCTTGAGGGGAGCGTGGGGTGAGCCTTGTTCGGTTCTTCGTGGCAGCAAGCGCGGGCGTCGTTTTCGGGGTCTGGGCGGTTTGTCTAATTTTGGCCTTTGGAGATGGCGGCCTGCAACTCAACGGGTTCCAGCAGGGCGAGTTCGTACCGGCCTACTTTGCCATGATTTACGGTCCGCCGATCGTGGTGGCCCTCCTCAGTTACCTTGCGCTCCGGAAAAACAGACAGCTTTGATCATGCTTCAAATCACTAACCTTCACGCCACCGTCGCCGGGACGCCGATCCTCAACGGCGTCTCGCTCGCCGTGAACGCGGGCGAGGTGCATGCGATCATGGGGCCCAATGGGGCCGGCAAGTCGACGCTCGCCTATGTCCTTGGCGGGCGGCCGGGATACGAGGTGACCGAGGGCTCGGTGACCTTCGAGGGGCAGGACCTGCTGGCCCTCGAACCGCACGAGCGCGCCGCCGCCGGGCTGTTCCTCGGCTTCCAGTACCCGGTCGAGATTCCCGGGCGTGTCGAACGTGCAGTTCCTGCGCGAGGCGCTCAACGCGCAGAGGAAGGCGCGGAGGGAGGAGCCGCTGTCGGGTGGCGAGTTCCTCAAGCTGGCGCGCGAGAAGGCCTCGCTGCTCAGGTTCGACATGGAGATGCTCAAGCGCCCGGTGAACGTCGGCTTTTCGGGCGGCGAGAAGAAGCGCGCCGAGATGGTCCAGATGGGCATTCTCGACCCCGCCTTCGCGGTGCTCGACGAGACCAATTCGGGGCTCGACATCGATGCGCTGCGCGTGGTCGGCGAAGGAATCAACGCGATCATGCGCCGGCCGGACAAGGGCGTGCTGCTGATCACCCATTACCAGCGGCTGCTCGAATACGTCCGGCCCGACCGGGTGCACGTGATGGTCAAGGGCCGGATCGTGAAGAGCGGCGGCCCCGAGCTGGCGCTCGAGCTCGAGCACGAGGGTTACGGGGCGGTAGCGTGAGCGAAGTCGCGACCCTTCGGCCCACTTCCAAGCAGGAGGAGTGGCGCTACGCCGATTTCTCGGCACTGGAGGCATTGGCGCCCGAGGCGTTCGGCGCGTGGAAAGAGATCGAGCTGGCGCCTGGCGAGTCTCGGCGCAAGTGCCTGGTGCTCAATGGCGCCGGGCCCGAGCTGCACCGGGTGCGGCTGACGGTCGGTGAAGGCGCGCGGGCGGAGCTGTTCGCGGTCAACGCCGGCGGCGATTACTGCCGGCTCGAGGTGGTCGTCACGCTGGCGCGCGGCGCGCATTTCGAGTTCGGCGGGGTGACCATCGGCGGCGGCGAGGCCACCCGCGAATTCGTCACCCGCGTCGAGCACGCCGAGCCCGAGGCGACCAGCCGCCAGGTGGTGCGCAGCGTTCATTGGGGCGGCGCGACGGGCAATTTCCTCGGCCGGATCGACGTCGCGCGCGATGCCCAGAAGACCGACGCGGCGCAGGACTTCAAGGGGCTGCTGCTGGAGCGCGGCGCCTCGGCGAACGCCAAGCCCGAGCTGGAAATCTACGCCGACGACGTCAAGTGCGCCCACGGCGCGGCGATCGGCGAGATGGACGAGGACGAGCGCTTCTACATGGCCGCGCGCGGGCTTCCGCCCGAGGTCGCCCGCAAGCTGCTGGTCCGCGCGTTCGTCGCCGATGCCTTCGCGGCGCTTGAGGACGAGGGCGAGCAGGAAACGATGCTCGAAGCCGCGCTCAAGGTGCTGGGGGAGGCGGTATGAGCACCGTTGCCGCCATGACCCGCAAAGCGGACTTCCCCGGCCTCGTCACCGCCGAAGGCAAGCCGTGGCATTACCTCGACAGCGCCGCCACCGCCCAGAAGCCGCAAGCGGTGATCGATGCCGTCGGCAAGGCGATCGGCGCCGATTACGCCACCGTCCACCGCGGCGTGTACACCCGCTCGGCCGAGATGACGCTCGGTTACGAGGCGGCGCGGCGGCGGGTGGCGGCGTTTATCGGCGGGCGCGAGGACGAGGTGGTGTTCACCCGCGGGGCGACCGAGGCGATCAACCTGGTCGCCTACTCCTATCCCGAGAAGGGGCGCGTGCTGCTGTCGACGCTCGAGCACCATTCGAACATCGTGCCCTGGCAGCTCGCCGGATGGCCCATCGACGTCTGTCCGCTGACCGATGACGGCCGGATCGACCTCGATGCCGCCGAGCGGATGCTGACGCCGGAGCACACGATGGTCGCCTTCGCGCATGTGTCGAACGTGCTCGGCTCGGTGCTCGACGCGCGCCGGGCTGCCGACCTCGCGCATTCGGTCGGCGCCAAGCTCCTGCTCGACGGATGCCAGGCGGTGCCGCGGATGGCGGTCGACGT
This sequence comes from uncultured Alphaproteobacteria bacterium, assembly GCA_963811255.1. Taxonomy (GTDB): domain Bacteria; phylum Pseudomonadota; class Alphaproteobacteria; order Sphingomonadales; family Sphingomonadaceae; genus Croceibacterium_B. Next base: position 813,746 of record CAWEQI010000001.1, read on the forward strand.
CGCCGCGCTCGATTGCGACTTCTATGCCTTTTCCGGTCACAAGCTCTATGGTCCGACGGGGATCGGCGCGCTGTGGGGACGGCACGAGCTGCTCGACGCCATGCCCCCCTGGCAGGGCGGCGGGGCGATGATCGACCGCGTGACGTTCGAGAAGACCACCTTCGCGCCCCCGCCGCAGCGGTTCGAGGCCGGCACCCCGGCGATCGTCGAGGCGATCGGGCTCGGCGCGGCGTGCGATTACGTCGCCGCCATCGGGCTTGACGCCATTCAGGCGCACGAGGCGCGGCTGGTGGCGCAAACCCGCGAAGCCTTGCGCGGCATGAACGACGTCACCCTGTTCGGCCCCGACGACAGCGCCGGAATCGTCAGTTTCGCCATCCGCGGGGTTCACCCGCACGATCTTGGCACCATATTGGACGAGGAGGACGTCGCCATTCGCGCCGGGCACCACTGCGCGCAGCCGCTGATGGAGCACCTAGGCGTGGACGCCACCGCCCGCGCCAGCTTCGGGCTTTACAGCGACGAGGACGACATCGCCGCGTTGCTGCGCGGGATCGACAGGACCAAGAGGATTTTCGGATGAACGAGGAAGGCAAGCCCTTCACCGTCGAGGAAGTGGGCGGCGTCACGCCGCCGCCGCGGGCGCGGGTCGATGACGCCGTCGAGGAGAGCGCGGGCGAGAAGCTCGAGCGCAAGAAGGATTACCTCGAAGGCTTCCTCGCCCAGCAGCCTTCGGCCACATCGCTGGGCGAACCCGGCGGCGATCTGTACGAGCGGGTGATCGACGCGCTGCGCGAGATCTACGACCCGGAAATCCCGGTCAACATCTACGACCTCGGGTTGATCTATGGCGTCGACGTCACCGACGAGGGTGACGTCGCCATCACAATGACGCTGACTACCCCGCATTGTCCGGTCGCCGAATCGATGCCCGGCGAAGTCGAGATGCGCGCCTGTGCGGTGCCCGGCGTGCGCGATGCCGAGGTCAACTTGGTGTGGGACCCGCCGTGGGGGCCCAACCTGATGAGCGACGAAGCGCGGCTCGAACTGGGAATGCTGTGAGCACGCTCGCCCCGGAACTGACGGTCGAGGTGGCCGATTACGGCGATGCGCTCGACGCGGCGGACCTGCTGCTGCTGCTCGGCGCCTATGCCCGCGATCCGATGGGCGGCGGCGCGCCGCTGAGCGAGGACGTGCGCGAGCGTCTGGTGCCGGCGCTGGCCGAGCACCCCGGCGCGTTCTCGCTAATCGCCCGAATCGACGGCCGGCCTGCGGGTCTCGCCAATTGCTTCACCGGCTTTTCGACTTTCGCCGCGCGACCGCTGGTCAACGTCCATGACCTCGTCGTTCTCCCCGACCAGCGCGGCCGGGGCATCGGCAAGGCGTTGTTCGCGGGCGTCGAAGCCGAGGCCGCCCGGCGCGGCGCGTGCAAGGTCACGCTCGAGGTGCTGAGCGGCAACCAACCGGCGCAGGCACTCTACCGTTCGCTCGGCTACGCCAACTACGCCCTTGATCCCGGCGCTGGGACTGCCCAGTTCTGGGAGAAGAAACTGGCATGACCGAAACCACACTCCGCCAACGCCCCGCCGCCGTGGCGCTGACGCCCGCCGCCGAGGCGCGCGTCGCCGAGCTGATGGCCAAGGCGCCCGAAGGCGCGGTCGGCGTCAAGCTGTCGACCCCGCGGCGCGGCTGCTCCGGCCTCGCCTATTCGGTCGATTACGTGACCGAGGAAGCTCCGTTCGACGAAAAGATCGTCACCCCCGGCGGCACGTTCTACATCGACGGCGCCAGCGTGCTCTATCTCGTCGGCAGCACGATGGACTGGAAAGTCGACGACTTCGCCGCCGGGTTCGTGTTCGACAACCCCAACGCCAAGGGCGCCTGTGGCTGCGGCGAGAGTTTCACGGTATGAAGACAGATGAGCGGGCTGGAAAGTCTTCGCAGATTGGCAATGGCGCGGCGCCGGATACGCGATAAGGCGCCCTTCGGCCGTAAACGCAAGCCGCCCGAGGCAGGCGTGCCCGTGCCGGCGGTTCCGCCGCGCGGGCCCGTGCCACTCGAAGGCGGAGCCGAAGCCCCGCTCGACTGATCACACCGTGCCGGTTTCCTCGGCGATGAAGTCGAGCAGCGCGCGGTCGTATTCGTCCGGGCCGCCGTTGGCCTGGATATGGGTATCAAGCCAGCCGCTTTCGTCCACGGTGACTAGGTGCTCTTCCTCGACCTGCTCCTCGCGGCTCGGCGCGCCTGCCTTGGCGGCGAGCGCTTCGTCGAAGCCGCTCGTGCCGCTCCTGAACATCTGGCCGAAAAAGCCGCCGCGGTGGGGTTTGGCGTCGTTCATGAACAATTCGAGCTCGGCGGCGCGGTCGCGGCTGAGCTGGGCGTTGCGCGCCGCGAAGCCCATCAGGAAGTTGGCCACGCCCTGGACGAACAGCCGCTTCCATTCGGGGCTGTTGTCGGCCTTCAGCGTCGCGTCCTTGATGCGATAGAGCATCTCGGCCTCGCGTTTGCTGACCGCTGCCGGGCGATCGCCGCCGGCGGCGAAGATCGCCCGCCGCAGCACGCGGCATTCGCCCTCGGTGATGCAGGTATCGGACAGCTCACCGCCATCGCGGGTCGGCCCGGTTCCTGTCATCACTGCGCGCTCGATTTGGTCGAGCACGAAAGCCTTCAGCTTGTCGGGCACGTTCGAGGCCCGTTCGAGCACCCGCAGCAGCAGCTCGAGCTCGACCAGGCTGTCGAGCTGGCCGTCGGCCGACACCTTGCCGATCAGCCAATCGGCCTGCTCGGCGGTGACGTAGCCGTGCGGCTCCCAAGTGTTGAGGACGTATTCGCCGATCGCCTCGACGAAGAAATCGCACCATTGGGCAGGGCGCTCGGCGAGCGCGTCGTTGATGGCGAAGATCGCGTCGGCTTCCTCGGGCAAGATCCTGCCGTCGCCCCAGCCGTCGCGGCGCAGGGCGAGGATCTCTTCGGGCGTAATGGCGCCGTCGGCCGCGGCCTGGCGGGCGATTTCAGCGAAATGGATGCTCATAGGCGCAGGTCCCCTGATTGCGGGGATCATGCGGCAATATCCTTAAATCGCGGTTACTGGCGATTTATCAGCGCGGCGATGCAGGCAGCCTGGTCGACGCTGCGGCCATCGCTCTCGCGCCGGGCATCGACCGAGGTGGCGACCGGCTCCCCACCGGGGCGCAGCGGATAGAGGAACACGTCGAGCACGCATGGTGCGCCGGCGAACTGCAGCTTGTGCATGTCCCCTTCGTGGACGTTGAGACGCGGCGGGCCGAATTCGCGGGTCAGTGTGGCGGCGTCCTTCTCGATCACGCTGTCGAGCCCCGCGCCCTGCTCGACCTGCGGCACGCGGAACGGCTGCGGGACAGGGCGGCTCGGCACCGCCGGCCGGTGCGTCCTCGCGTGCCGCTGCGGCGCGGGCGTGGACGAGGGCGGCACGGCGGCGCACCCCGCGACCAGCGGCAGCAGCAGCAGGATGCCGTGACGCCGCACAGGGCCGCCGCAGGCGCCGAATGGCGATATCGTCATGCTAGCCATCCCTCGCCAGAAGTGCAGGGGGCGCAGACGCAAGTCAATCGCGCCCGCGTGCCGAAGCGCTCGGCCGTGCTTGGCCGCGGCACGATCCGCCGCTAAGCCGCATCGCCGCAACGACAGGAGACCCCATGACCGATACCCGCTTCGACGTCCTCGCCATCGGCAACGCCATCGTCGATGTAGTCGCCCCGTGCGAGGACACGCTGCTTGACGAGTACGGCATGCGCAAGGGGGGGATGACGCTGATCGAGGCCGACGGGGCGGCGACGCTTTACGAAGCGATGGGCCCGGCGCGCGAGATCTCCGGCGGTTCGGCGGCCAACACCGTCGCCGGGCTCGCCGCGCTCGGCGGCAAGGCCGCGTTCGTCGGCCAGGTCGCCGACGACGAGCTGGGGGCAATCTTCGGTCACGATATCCGCGCCGCCGGCGTTCATTTCGCCACGCCCGCGCGCCCCGGCGAACCGCCGACCGCCCGCTGTCTGATCTTCGTCACTCCCGACGGCCAGCGGACGATGAACACTTATCTCGGGGCGACGCAGTTCCTCCCCGTCGAGGCGCTCGACCTGGCGGACATCGCCGCGGCCAGGGTGCTCTATCTCGAGGGCTACCTGTGGGACCCGGAGCAGCCGCGCCGGGCGATGCGCCGGGCGATCGCTGCGGCGCGCGATGCCGGGCGCCAGGTCGCCTTCACGCTGTCCGACGCGTTCGTCATCGCCCGTCATCGCGACGATTTTCGCGCTCTGCTGGCCGAGCGGGCAATCGATATCCTGTTCGCCAACGAGCACGAACTGGCGGCGCTCGCCGGCACCGAGGATTTCGAGGTCGGCCTGGCGCAACTGGCACCGCAAGTGCCGGTGCTGGTGGTCACCCGGAGCGAAAAGGGCGCGGTGGCGCTCGCCGCCGGCGAGCGCGCCGAAGTGCCGGCCGAGCCGATTGCCGAGGTGGTCGACACCACCGGCGCCGGCGACCTGTTCGCCGCCGGTTTCCTGTTCGGCCATGCTCGCGCGGAGAGCCTCGAGCACTGCCTCAGGCTGGGGGCGATCTGCGCCGCCGAGATCATCTCCCACTACGGCGCCCGGCCCGAGGAGGACTTGCAGGCGCTGGTGGCGCAAAAGCTCGGCTGACCGGGCGTGCAGATTGGCGCTTTCTTAGGACTTCCGGCGTATTCGTAGCGCCGGAGGGTTCCTAACCTGTATCAGTCGCCGATCAACGCCCCGGTGGAGGACATTCGCCGGCCCGACGGGCTGGCGGCGCTGGCGCTCGGCTGGGAACGGCTCGAGGGTTGCGCCATGCTGCCGACCCAGAGCGCGCACTTCGTCGCCGCGCTGGCGGAAACCCTGCTTGCCGGCTCGCCGCTGCGTCTGTTCGAAGCGGCCGGCGCCGACGGGTTGGAGGCGCTGCTACCGCTGTGCCGCGATGGTGGCCGCTTCGCGCGCTGGCGCATCCCCGGTGCGGCGGAAGTGTTCGAACCGGGTGACGCGCTGTGTCGCGATGCCGCGGCGGCGAAGCGGCTGGCGCAGCGTCTCGTCGCCGATGGCCGGCCGCTCGAGTTGGCGCGCATCCCGGCCGGCTCGGCGATCGTCGCGGCGCTGAAGACAGCTATCGCCGGGCGAGGCTGGGTGTCGGTCCGCCCGGCGACGCCGTGCCCGACGATCGCGCTCGATCCGGAGTGGCGCGAACCGGAAAGCCGCTTTTCCTCCCGCCGCCGCTCCGATTTTCGCCGGGCCGCCCGCCGTGCGGCGGACTTCGGCGAGGTGCGCTGCGAGATGCTCGCGCCCACGGCCGAGGCGTTCGACGCGTTATTCGACGAGGCGATCGCGGTCGAGGCAAGCAGTTGGAAGCGAGCTGCGGGAACCGCGATCGCCTGTGACCCGACCAAGGAGGCGTTCTTCCGCCGCTATCTGGGCGCGGCCTGCGAGCGCGGCGAGGGGCGAATCGCCTTCCTGCGGATCGACGGGCGCGCGGTGGCGATGCAGCTCGCAGTCGAATGGGCCGGACGCTACTGGCTTTACAAGATCGGCTACGACGAGGCCTATGCGCGCGGCTCGCCGGGAACGTTGCTGATGCTCCACGCCTTGCGCGATTCGGCCGAGCGCGGGCTGACCGGGTTCGAGCTGATGGGCGACGCCGAAGCCTGGATCGCCGACTTGTGGACCCGTGAGGTGCACTCATGCGTGCGGGTGCGAACCTATCCCTACAGCGGCGCCGGGCTGGCCGCGATGTTTAGCGACGGGCTTGCCTGGGCGCGCTCCCGATTGCGCCGGAGGGCGATGTGAACCTGCCCTTCAAGGCCCGTCTGCGCGAGGCGCGCTACGCTCTCCCCGGACTGATCGAGCGGCACGTCGCCGGGCAGTCGGCGGGGGACGCCGCGCGCACTTGTCTACGCCTGTCGCGCGCCGGGGTGACGATCACCGCCGGCTATTTCCATTCCGGCGCGTCATCCGCAGAGGCGGTGGCGGAGGTCTATATCGAGCTGGCCGGGGCGCTGGCGGAGGGCGGCTGCGACGCGCTGCTCGCGCTCAAGGCCCCGGCGCTGGCGTTCGACGCAGCGCTGGTGCGGCGGGTCGCCGATGCCGGCCTGCCGCCGGTGTTCGATTCCCTTACCGAGCCGAGCGCCACGCGCACGCTGGGTCTCGCCGAAACGGTCGGCGCGGGGGTGGCCCTTCCGGCCCGCTGGCGGCGCAGCCCTGAGGACGCCCGGCGCCTGCGCGAGGGCCCGTGCCGCGTGCGCCTAGTCAAGGGCGAATGGGCCGACCCGGCCGGCGATCCGCCCGACTGCACTGCCGCCTATCTCGAACTAGCGAGAATCCTCGCCGGCCGCAGTGCGACCGTCGGCGTGGCGACTCACGATCCCGCCCTCGCCGAAGCGGCGCTGCGAGTTCTGCTCGACGCCGGCACGCCATGCGAGCTCGAGCAGCTGCGCGGGCTGCCGCGGCGGCGGACGATGGCGATGGCGGCAAAGCTCGGCGTGGCGGTGCGGCTGTACTATCCGTTCGGCCCCGGCTGGTGGCCTTATGCGGTCGACAAGGCGCTCGCCCGGCCGTACCTGCCGCTGTGGGCGGTGCGGGACCTGATCGGCGCCTAACACTTTTTCCGCCGCGCCAGTTCGCGCCAGCCGATGTCGCGGCGGCAGAAGCCGCTCGGAAATTCGATCGTGTCCACTGCGGCGTAGGCCTTGCGCTGCGCTTCGGCGACGGTGGGGCCCCGCTGTGTCACGTTGAGCACACGCCCGCCGGTGGCGACCAGCTTTCCGTTACGGCGCGCGGTCCCGGCCTGGAAAACCTTGGCCCCCCCTGCCTCGGCCTCAGCTATTCCCTTTATCTCGCCGCCCTTTTCCGGCGTTCCGGGATAGCCGTTCGCGGCCATCACCACGGTCAGCGCAGTGTCGTCGGAGAACTTTGCCGGCGGCAGCGCCGAGAGGGCGTTGGTGGCGCAGGCATAGAGATATTCGCCGAGATCGCTCTCCAACCGCATCATCAGCACCTGGCATTCGGGATCGCCGAAACGGCAGTTGAACTCGACCAGCTTGGGCCCGTCGGCGGTCAGCATCAGCCCGGCGTAGAGCACGCCGAGGTAAGGCGTGCCGGCATCGGCCAGCGCACGCACCGCCGGGCCGATGATCCGCTGGATCGCCTCGCCGCGGACCTGCGGCGTGAGGATCGGCGCAGGGCTGTATGCGCCCATGCCGCCGGTGTTCGGCCCGGTGTCGCCTTCGCCGACGCGCTTGTGGTCCTGCGCGCCGCCGAACGGCATGATGATCGCCCCGTCTGTGATCGCGAAGTAGCTCGCTTCCTCGCCCTCCATGAACTCCTCGATCACGACTTCGGCACCGGCTTCCCCGAACGCTCCGCCGAACATCTCCGCCAGGGCGGCTTCGGCCTCGGCGCGGGTGCCGGCGATGACCACGCCCTTGCCGGCGGCCAGTCCGTCGGCCTTGAGCACGTAAGGCCGCTCGAACCGGGCCAGCGCCACCTTCGCCTCCTCAAGCGAGGCGGTGCGGACGTAACCGGCGGTGGGGATTGCGGCGCGGGCGCACAAATCCTTGGTGAAGCCCTTGCTGCCTTCGAGCTGCGCCGCCGCCTTGGAGGGCCCGAACACGGCGATACCTTGGGCGCGCAGCGAATCCGCCAGGCCGTCGACCAGAGGCGCCTCGGGGCCGACGACTACGAAGTCGACGCCGTTGGCGGCGCAAAACTCGCCCACCGCCGCGTGGTCGGCGAGCTCGAGTTCGACAAGTTCGGCGTGCTCGGCGATGCCGGGATTGCCGGGGCTGGCGTAGAGCGTGCCGCCCTCTTCGGCGATGAAGCGGGATTGCGCTAGCTTCCACGCCAGCGCATGTTCGCGCCCGCCCGACCCCAGCAAGAGGATGTTCATGCCCGGCGAAACTCCAATCGATACCGACGACGGCGATGGCGGGCTGGTAGCCAAGAGGGTCGCCGGGGACAACGCCGCGCCGCTGACGATCACCGAGATTTCGAACCTGCTCAAGCGGACGGTCGAGGACCGCTTCGGCTACGTCAAGCTGCGCGGCGAGCTGTCGGGCGTGAAGCGCGCCGCCTCGGGCCACCTGTACTGCTGCCTGAAGGACGAAGGCGCGGTGATCGACGGGGTGATGTGGCGCGGCGGCGTGCAGAGGCTCGGGTTCGTGCCGGAGGACGGGCTCGAGGTCGTCGCCTCGGGCAAGCTGACCACGTACCCGGGGCGCTCGAAATACCAGATCGTCATCGATCGGCTGGAGATCGCCGGTGAAGGCGCGCTGCTGGCGCTGCTCGAGAAGACCCGTCGGCGGCTGGAGGCCGAAGGGCTGTTCGCCGCCGGACGCAAGCGGCCGCTGCCGTTCGTCCCCGCGGTAATCGGCGTGGTCACCTCGCCCACCGGGGCGGTGATCCGCGACATCCTCCACCGCCTGGCCGACCGCTTCCCCAGCCGGGTGCTGGTCTGGCCGGTGCTGGTCCAGGGGCAGGGTTCGGCCGAGCAGATCGCTGCGGCTCTGCGCGGGTTCGCCGAGCTGGCGCTCGATGGGCCGATTCCGCGCCCCGACCTGCTGATCGTGGCCCGCGGCGGCGGATCGATCGAGGACTTGTGGGGCTTCAACGAGGAGGTCGTCGTTCGCGCCATCGCCGGCTCGCCGATCCCGGTGATCAGCGCGGTCGGTCACGAGACCGATACCACTCTGGCCGATCATGCCGCCGACCGCCGCGCGCCGACGCCAACCGCCGCGGCCGAAATTGCGGTGCCGGTGCTGCGCGAGCTCGCCGGCACACTCGACGAGTTCGGCCTGCGCCTGCGCAAGTGCGCGCACCGGCCGCTGACGCTCGGGCGCGAGCGGCTCGACGCGCGGCTGCTACGGATCCCGCGGCCCGAGACGCTGGTCGCCCAGAAAGCGCAGAAGCTCGACGACGCCGCCGAACGCCAGCGCCGCGGGCTGGCGGACCGCGCGGCGAAAGCGCGCGAGCGCCTGCAGGCCGACGGCGCGCGGCTCTCGGTGCCGCTGCTGCTCTCGAACTGGCGCAATGCACGCGAGCGGCTGGCGGCGCTCGAGCGGGTGATGCGCTCGCTCGACCCGGACTCGGTTCTTCAGCGCGGTTATGCCCGGGTGACCGACAGCGGCGGCCGCACGTTGACCACGGCGGCGGAAGCCGGCCGCGAAGTCGCACTTAGCTTGCGCTTCCGGGATGGCCAGCTCGATGTCGTGCCCGGCACCGCGCCGGCGAAATCGCGCCCCGCCGCAGCCAGGAAACGCCCGGCGCAGGATGATTTGTTCGGCTGAGCCGAACTTGCTAAGGCGCATCCATGCTGATGAACTCCGCCAATCGCGCCGCGACGCTGCTGTTCGGCCCCAACAGCTTCCGGGTGATCAAGCCGGGACATTTCGTCCTCTGCGCCGTCACCGGCGAGCCGATTCCGCTTGAGCAGTTGCGTTACTGGTCGGTCGAGCGGCAGGAAGCCTACGCCAGTCCGGAGATCGCCGCGAGCCGCTTGACCGACGGGGCATGAACCCCTGGCGTTTCGCGGCGGCGGGCCTGATCGCGCTCGCCGGCTGCGCCGCCTCGGCCGCGCTGCCGCCGCGCCAATCGGACCCGCTGCCGAAGCCGCGACAGCACAACGCGTTCACCTATTCCGGAGAGCTGACCCAGGGCGGCTGGATCCGCGGCCGGGCGCCCGCCGGCACCGTGTCCGCGCGGCTCGACGAGCAGCCGCTGGTGCTCGACCGGAGAGGCCGGTTCTTCGCCGCGTTCGATCGCGATGCGGGCCCTTCGGCGATGCTGGTGGCGCAACTGGCGAACGGGCGAACCGTCGCCGCGCCGCTGACCGTCGCCCGGCGCCAGTGGGACATCGAGCATGTCGACACGCCGCTCACCCAAGGCCGGACAACGGAAGAGTTCCTCGCCATCCGCAAGCCCGAGCTGGCGCAGATCGCCGCCGCCCGCGCGGTGCAATCGCACGCCGATGGCTGGGAGCAGCATTTCATCTGGCCGGTGATGGGCCGCATCTCCGGCAAGTTCGGCTCGCAGCGGATCTATCGGGGCGGCCAAGCGGGCGCCTACCACTCGGGCATCGACATCGCCGCCGCCGCCGGCACGCCGATCGTCGCCCCGGCCGAGGGCGTGGTGGTGCTCGCCGCCGAGCAGCCGTTCTCGCTCGAAGGGCACCTGCTGATGGTGGACCACGGAGCCGGGCTCAACAGCGCCTTCCTGCATTGCTCCAAGCTGGCGGTGAAAGTCGGCGACACGGTCCACCAAGGGCAGGTGATCGCTTATGTCGGGATGACCGGGCGGGCGACCGGGCCGCACCTGCACTGGAGCTTGATGTGGCGCGGATCGCGGCTCGATCCGCTGCTGTTCGCCGGCCCGAAGGGCTGATCGGCAGCCCGCCTACCGTTCCCGGCGCACCTTTATCGATCGCTGGCCGTCGATACTCGCAAAGTAAATGCCGAGCGCGCCTTTCCAGATGCGCACCTTGCTGCCGTGCTTGGGATCGAACAGGAGCCGGCCGAGGCTGATCTGCTGCCACACGGCGCCATTATCGAGCGTAAATTGCCATTGTTGGTCGCGGTTGATCCGGGCCGTGGCCACGGCGCCCTCGATCTGGTCGAGTGGCGCATCGCCGCCCCCAGGCACGAGGTCTCCGGCCGAGAGGCCGAACAATCCTCGGCGGGCCTGCCGCAGCTTCGCCGCATCGGTGACGACCACCTGCTTGTCGCGCATCGCCGCCTGCAGCGCGTCGACCTTGCCGTCATAGCACGCGACTCGCTCGGCCGTATCGGCGATCGCCCGGCAAGCGAACAGCTGATTGACAACCTCGGGCGGTGTATTCGCAGGCTTGTCGTCCCGCGCGAATGTCGGCGACGGCGCCAACGCGCCGGTCGCCAACAGGATGGCAAGGATGGCGATACGCATGATCTGTTCCGATTTCCACTCCGTGGCGCAACTTCATGGCGCGAACGGCTGAGAAGCGCAAGGAATTCAGCGGACTGGGAAGTGTTGCACAGAGGTTACAGCCGAAACAAAACTGCCCAGCCCGGCTGAACCGCACCTTTACAGGGCCACCCCGTTGCCTCAGGCGTCGCCCATCCTGGGCTGGGAGCGCGCATATCGCGTCGCATCCAACCGGGCGGAAGCGGGAGTTGGGTTCCCGTATTTTGAGGGCAAAAGGGCTATCTCGACCATGAAGAAATCCTCCATTTTGAAGGCGGGCTCCGCCTCGCTCGCGATCGGCATCGCGCTGACGGCCGTGCCGGCCTTGGCGCAAGACAACGCGCCGGCGGCGCCGCCCGCGACCACCAAGACCTGCCCCGACGGCAGCACGATCGACATCAACGCCACGTGCCCGTCCACGGGCCCGATCATCGTCACCGGTTCGCGCCTGGCGACGCCGCAGCTCTCGGCGGCCAGCCCGGTCACCGTCGTCAATGCGGAGGAAGTGGCCAACACCGGCACCACCCGGGTCGAGGATCTGGTCAACTCGCTGCCGCAGGTGTTCGCCGGGCAGGGCGGCACGATCGCCAACGGTGCGACCGGGACCGCCACGCTTAACCTGCGCGGACTCGGCTCCGAGCGCACGCTGGTCCTGGTCAACGGCCGCCGCGTCGTTCCGGGCGACCCGAGCACTTCGGCCGCCGACATCAACATTATTCCCGGCTCGATGATCAAGCGTGTCGACGTGCTGACCGGCGGCGCTTCAGCGGTTTACGGCGCCGACGCGGTCGCCGGCGTCGTCAACTTCATCATGGATACGGATTTCGAAGGCTTCAAGGTCGACGGACAGTATTCGATCTACGATCACGGTAACGGCACCCGCAGCGACGTCATCGATGCGCTCAATGCGAGAAGCTTCGCTTATCCGACCGACCACAAGTGGGACGGCGGCACGGTCGACACCACCGTGTCGTTCGGCGCCGGGTTCGACGACGACCGCGGTCACGTCACCGCCTATGCCGGCTACCGCAAGGTCAATGCCGTGCTTCAGGGTGCGCGCGACTACAGCTCGTGCGCGCTGAGCGCGAGTTCGACCGGCGTCCACTGCGGTGGTTCGTTCACTTCGCCTCCCGGCACTTTCGTCATCTACGACAGCTTCGGCAATCCGACCGATCTCACCGGTGGCGGGCCGAACGGCGACATGCCGAACGGCATTGCCAACTCTTTCACCTCGACGGTTTATCAGGTCGGCAGCGGTCGCACCTTCGAGAACAACTATACGCTCTACAACTACGCGCCGCTCAATCACCTGATGCGTCCGGACGAGCGTTACACGGCCGGCTTGTTCGCTCACTACGACATTTCGCCGGCGCTGAAGCCGTACCTCGAGGTGATGTTCATGGACGACCGCACGGTCGCCCAGATCGCCCCGTCGGGCGATTTCGGAAACACGCTCTCGATTAACTGCGACAATCCGCTTCTGAGCGCCCAGCAGCTATCGATCGTCTGCGACAACGAGAACCTGCTGGTCAGCCCGGATCCGGCTCGCGCCTTTGACGTGGTCGGTAACTCGCCAATTCTCAACCCGGACGGCACGCCGACGGGCACTTACGAGGCGCCCTTCAACTTCATCGATCCGACGACTGGCGCACTTATCACCGTGGCTTTGCCCAGATCCTGCGTCGCAACGTAGAAGGCGGCGGCCGGCAGGATGATCTGCAGCACATCGAATATCGCGGTGTGATCGGAATGAAGGGCGACCTGGGACCGAACTGGAATTACGACGCGTATTACCAGTATGGGCGGACAAATTTCGCCGAGACGTATCTCAACGACTTCTCCGTCACGCGTATCACCCGCGCGCTCGATGTGGTCACCGATCCGACTAGCGGCCAGCCGGTGTGTCGCTCGGTCCTCAACGGTACGGATCCGAACTGCGTCCCGTGGGACATCCTGGCTCCGGGCGGGGTTACCCAGGCAGCCCTGAATTATGTCCAGGCACCGGGCTTCACCCGCGGCATCAACACCGAGCAGGTGGCCAGCGCTGCATTGACCGGCGACCTGACGCCATACGGCATCAAGTTCCCGTGGGCCAACGATGGCGTCTCGCTGGCGGTGGGCACCGAGTACCGTAAGGAAACGCTCGACTTCAAATCGGATACCGAGTTCCAGACCGGCGATCTCGCCGGCCAGGGTGCGGCGACGCTCCCGGTGAAGGGCGCGTTCCACGTGTGGGAGTTCTTCGGAGAAACCCGTATCCCGCTGGTGCAGGACAACTTCATTTACGATGCGTCCCTGACCGCCGGCTATCGCCACTCGAGCTATACCGTCTCGACGGGAAACACCTTCAGCACCGACACCTACAAGATCCAGGGCGAGCTCGCGCCGGTTCGGGACATCCGCTTCCGTGGCGGTTACAACCGGGCTGTCCGGGCGCCGACGCTGCAGGATTTCTTTGCTCCGAACCGTGTGCAGCTCGACGGATCGACCGATCTCTGTGCCGGCACGACCGCCAATCCGCATGGCCCGATCACGTCGGCTGATACCGGCTGTCTGGCTCAGGGCCTCTCGGTCGGCCAGGTGGTCGCGCCGAACCCGGCGGCCCAGTACAATGGCTACACCGGGGGCAACGCGGCGCTGGATCCGGAAATCGCCGACACCTGGACGGCCGGCGTCGTCCTCCAGCCGCGGTTTATTCCCGGATTCGCCCTCACCGCCGATTGGTTCGACATCAAGGTCAAAGGTGCGATTCAGGGCATTGGCGCCGACACGATCATGCAGCAGTGCACCACCACCGCCGATCCGTTCTTCTGTGGTTTGATCCATCGGGACGGGTCGGGATCGCTTTGGCGCACGCCGAGCGGCTACGTGGTCGATACGACGCAGAACATCGGTAGTTACAAGACCACCGGCGTCGACTTCACCGCGGTGTATAGCCGTCAGATCGGCAATCTCGGCCGTCTCAGTGCCAACTTCGTCGGCACCTGGCTCGATACTCTCGTAACCGATCCGGGCGTCGGTGGTTCGTACGACTGTGCCGGGTACTACGGCGCGCAGTGCGGCACGCCCAATCCGACCTGGCGCCACCAGTTGCGCGTGACGTTCGACCACAGGTCCGGTCTCGGCGCCTCGGTTCGCTGGCGCTACTTCGGCGGGGTTGACGAGGACACCAGCAGCTCCCAGCCGCAGCTCAGCGGTTCGGTGCAGGCGTTCAACGCGCACATTCCATCGGTCAGCTACTTCGACTTGGCGTTGACCTACAGGCTGAACGACACCTTCAAGTTCCGTCTGGGCGCGAACAACATCCTCGACAAGGAGCCGCCGCTGGTCGCGTCGCCCGCCTGCCCGGCCGGGTTCTGCAACGGCAATACCTTCTCGCAGGTCTACGACGCGCTCGGTCGCTACATCTTCGCCGGCGTGACGATCGACTTCGCTGGAGGCAGGACTCCGTCGGCGCCGCCGCCGGTTGCGCTGCCGGAAGCGGCTCCGCCGCCTCCGCCGCCCCCGCCCCCGCCTCCGCCGCCTGAGGCTGCTCCGCCGGCGCCTCCGCCTCCGCCGGCTGTCGCCCCGCAGGGCGAACGCGGCTAAGCGCCGCTGGCTTGGCGAGCGATCGCCAGTCCGACTGAGAAAAAGGGGCCGCTCCGTTTCATCGGAGCGGCCCTTTTTCTTGCCCGCGGACGAGACCTTCGCCCCTCTCGTTGACGGAAGGGGGCATATCGGACGGGCGGGGGCTTGCAGATCCGAACCTCCTCCCATGAAGCGGAGGGCTTGGCGGTTCTCATCCGAGCTCTTTGCTATTAGCCTCGGCGACGGCAATGGCTTCGCGAACCGAAATCCTGGCAGAGCTGGCCCGCGCGCCGGACGATGATGCCAATGTGCTGTATCGCGCAGCGGTTGCCGCGGATGCTCACGGCTGCCACGAGGCGGTTCGCGCTCGCCTCGTCCCGCTCGTCGCGGGGCGGCACAAGGCGCACGCCGGCCTATGGCAGATGCTCGGTCTCGCTCATCGCGGGCTTGGCGACAGCGCACAGGCGGCGCGGGCGTTCGCGCGGGCCTGCGAATTGCGCCCCGACGACCCGCTTCTGACGCACAGCGTTGCGCGCACGACGCTCGAGGGCGGCGGCGAAGCGGTCGCGCTGTTCGATCACGCCGTCGCGCTCGCGCCGGTCGACGGATCGGTGAGGCTGGGGCGTGCAGCAGCACAGCTGGCCGCAGGCGAGGGGTGCCAGGCGCGCGAGGATCTTGCCGAGCTGCTCGCCAAGGCCCCAGGATGGCTGGAAGGCCATGCCGCCTATGCGAATCTGACGGCGATCTCCGCACCGGACGAGAACCCGATGGCGACGATCGACGCGGCGCTGCAAGCCTATCCGGGCGAGCCGGCGCTGACCCGGCAGGCCATCGCCATGTCGATGCACGCTCGCGACTTCGTGCGCGCTCGCGACCTCGCCGCGGGCGCGCTCGCGGCCGTTCCCGGCGATGTGGCGCTGCGCCGGCTGCAGGCCGCTTGCACCGCCGAGCTCGGACAGGGAGACGTAGCGCAGGAGATGTTCGCGCGGCTGCCGCCGGCAACCGACGCGTTGGACGTTGCCTGGGAAGCGCGCAACCTCCTTCGTTTGGGGCGCCACGACCAGTGCGCCGCGCTGCTTGACGGCCGGTTTTCGGGCGACCTGCGCACCTTGTGGGCCTACCGCGCGCTCGCCTGGCGGCTGACCGGCGATCCGCGCTGGGAATGGCTCGAAGGCGACGAGCGGCTGATCGGCACGTACGATATCGCCGGCGAGCTGGGCGATATGACCGAGCTCGCCGAGTGCCTGCGCGGCCTCCACCGCCGGAGCGGCCAGCACATCGACCAGTCGGTGCGCGGCGGTTCGCAGACCGACGGCAACCTGCTGATCCGCAACGAGGAGCCGATTCGCCGCTTGCGCCAGGCGCTGCTCGCGGCGGTTAGCGAGCATGTCGCGCAGCTTCCGGCGCCGGTTTCCGGCCATCCGACGCTGATCGCACGGCGTGAGCCGCTGCGGATTGCCGGTGCCTGGTCGGTTCGGCTGGTCGACGAAGGCTTCCATGTGGACCATATCCATCCCCAAGGCTGGTTCAGCTCGGCATTCTACGTCGCCCTGCCGCGTGAGACCGGCGAGAGCGGGGGCCATGACGGACGCGCCGGCTGGCTCGCGTTCGGCGAGAATCGCGAGCTGGCGCCCGATCTCGAACCGTTCCGTTGGGTCGAGCCGAAGGTCGGCACGCTTGCGCTCTTCCCCTCGGTCACGTGGCACGGTACGCGCCGCTTCGGCAGCGGCGAACGGATGACCGTCGCCTTCGACATCGCCCTTCCGCAGGATAACGACCGGACGTGACTCCCGAACACTACCTGGCCGAGGCCGCCGCGGCGTTGCGCGGCTCCGCGTTCGCGGCCGCGCGCGAGCGGGCGAGGGAAGGGCTCGCCCGCTATCCCGAGCACCCTGCGCTTCTCGGAATGGCGGCGCTGATCGCCTTGCAGCTGCGCGACGAGGGCGACGCGGAAAGGCTGCTCCGGCGCCAGCTCGCGGTCACGCCCGCCGACGCCGCAGCGCGCAGCAATCTCGCGACGCTGCTCGCCGGGCAGGACCGCAAGGGCGAAGCGCTCTCGGTGCTGGAAGGGCACGCCGGGAGCCCGCGCGCGGTCCATTTGCTGGCCTACTTGCTCCAGGAAGAAGGCCGCGCAGCCGAAGCGGTTCCGCTCTACCGGCAGTTGCTCACTGCGAGGCCCGGCGAGTTCGAGCTGTGGAACAATCTGGGCAATGCGCTGCGAACAACCGGCGAGGCCGAAGCGGCCAGGGAGGCTTTCCAGCGCGCGGTCAACTGCGGCGGCGGGCCCGAGGTGTTCCTCAACCTTTCCGAGCTTCTCATGAGGCAGGACAACCGCAGCGGACGGCTGCAGACGATGGAGGAAGCGCGGCGGCGGTTTCCCGATCACGAGGCGGTCGCGCTCGAGTACGGGCTCTCCCTCGCCGCCGCGGACCAGGCCGAAAGCGCCGTCGAGGTGTTACGCCCCCTGGCGCGCGCCGAGGACCGCGTCGGCCCCGCGCATGTCGAACTGGGCCTGCTCTATGAAAACCTCAATCGCCTGGACGACCTGCGCGCGCTGATCGCCGATGCCGAGCGGCGCGGGCTGAATGAGCCCGAGCTCAATTTCCTGCGCGCGTGGCTGCTCAGGCGGGAAGATCGCTTCGCCGAAGCCGAGGCGCTCGCCGCGCGCGTTCCCGACACGATCAGCGCGCTGCGCCGGGCGCAGCTCAAGGCCGAAATCGCCGACCGGCTGGGCAAGGCCGACGAAGCCTTCGCCCTGTATTGCGAAATGAATCAGGAAGTCGAGGCCAATCACCCGCCGCCCGAAGGGCCGACGTACCGGCAGACGATCGAGCAACGGACCGCCGCCATGTCCGCGCCGCCGCCCGTCGAGCTGCCGGAGGACGGCATGCCCGATCCCGTGTTCATCGTCGGCTTCCCTCGCTCCGGCACGACCTTGCTCGACACCTTCCTGTCGGGCTTTCCCGAACTCGCGGTATTCGAGGAGGCGCGGATGCTGGCCGAGGCGGCGGTGGCCTTTCCCGGTCTGGAGGAGAGCGCCGACGCTGCCGCGCTGGCCGCCGCCAGGGCCGATTACTTCGCCCGCGCCGCCGCCCAGGGGCTCCCGCTCGAAGGCCGCTGGCTGGTCGACAAGAACCCGCTGCACATGGCGCAAATGCCACTGATTCACCGGCTTTTTCCCGATGCCCGGATCGTCTTGATCGAGCGCCACCCATGCGATGTCGTTCTCAGCTGCTTTATGGCGAACTTCACGCCCAACTTCGCCATGCGCAGCTTCACCGACCTTCACGAGGCAGCTCGGACCTACGATTCGGTCTTCAACTGCTGGGAACGAGCGCGACAGCTGCTTCCTCTGACCGTTGAGACGATTCGCTACGAAACGATGATTGAGGATGCCGAAGCCGTCATTCGCCGCTTGGCGGGGTTCCTCGGGCTCGACTGGCGCGCGAGTGTGCTCGATCATCGCGCGAGCGCGGCCAAACGCGGGCCGGTGCGCACGGCCAGTTATGCTCAAATCGGTCAGCCCCTCTACACGCGGGCGGTCGGCCGGTGGCGGCGATACGAGGACAAGCTCGCGCCGGTGCTGCCCTTGCTCGAACCGTGGCTCAAGCGGCTCGGCTATGGCAGCTGAGGCCAGGGCAGCTTCGCCTTCCGCTCATTGGCCACGACCCCTCTCCTCGCGCTGCTTATCGCACCGGGTCTTTGTTGGCGAGGTTCGCCGATGCGCAAGGCGCCCGCGGAAGCCGTCCCGCGCGACAACCACGAAGGGCTGGCGATCGTGCCCGAGGCCGTCGGGGCGACGCTATGGCTGATCTGGGACGACAACCAGGCGCCGTACCAGTGGACCTTGCTGCTCGAACTGAAATGGCGCTCACCGCCAGCGGCGGCGGCGCGCCACGCGACTGACCTTAGCTTACGGCCGCCGCGGCCTTCTTGAGCTCCCGCTTGACCTTGAGGGCGCGGGCGCTGAGCTTGTCGTCGGAGGTCTTGAGCAGCCAGTTGTCGAGACCGCCGTTGTGCTCGACCGAGCGCAGGCCGTGAGTCGAGACGCGGAATTTGAAGCTCTTCTCAAGCTTCTCGCTCAGCAGAGTCACGTTCTGCAGGTTCGGCAGGAATACCCGCTTGGTCTTGTTGTTCGCGTGGCTCACGTTGTGGCCGACCTGGCGGCTCTTGCCGGTCAATTCGCAGATGCGCGACATGGTTGGTCTCGTCTCGTAAACGGAGGGTGTCCGGGAAAGCGGCGCGCATAGCGGGGGAGCGGGATTCGGTCAAGCATCCGCGCGGCATTGCGGCCCCGCCGCGGCAAGGGTAGCGGGAACGGGATGACCGTCTGGCCGCTGCCCCCGCCGATGCTGCGCGCGCTTGAGTTGGCGCGCCTCGGCCAGACAGCGGGTGAAGTGCCGGTCGGCGCGGTGATTTCCCGCGACGGGGCGATCCTCGGCGAGGGCTGCAACCGCCCGCGCGGGCTGCACGATCCCACCGCGCACGCCGAGATCCTGGCGATCCGCGCCGCCGCCGAGGCGCTCGGCAACGAGCGGCTCGAGAACTGCGACCTGTGGGTCACGCTCGAGCCCTGCGCCATGTGTGCGGGCGCTATTGCTCAGGCGCGGATCGCCCGGCTCTATTACGGCGCCGCCGATCCCAAGGGCGGTGCGGTCGAGCACGGCGCGCGGGTATTGGACCAGCCGCAGTGCCTCCATCGTCCCGAGGTTTACGGGGGCATCGGTGAGAGCGAAGCGGCGGCGCTGCTGCGCGGTTTCTTCGCCGCTAAGCGCTAACGCGCGTCAGTCGCCGGTGGCAGGCTCGGCTGGGACATTGCCGGCGAACCACGCCTTCGCCCCGGCCCCAAAGAGGCTTAGGGCGGCAACCACGGATACCACCAGGATGAGCCAGGAAACGATCGCGGGCGGGCTCAATGCGCTCCGCAGAAGGCTCGGCACGGAAACGAAGTTGACGACGGCGAGCGCGACGACGATCCATTTGGCGACGACTGACCGCTTGCGCGACACCAGCCACCACAGCAACACGAGGAACAGCGTCCAGACGACGAACACGCCGATGACGAAGCCCGAGCCCGGTATGAACCCGGTCCCGGTAGCCGCGTCGCTCACCTGGGCGTTGTAGGCATCGCGCTGCAGAAAGAAGTCGACGACCGTCAGCCCAATCCAGGCGAGGTAGAACAGGTCGAAGCGGCCGATCGTGGCGGGTTTCATTGAGCGCCTCCCCTTGATTTGCCGGTAGTGCCGCAAGCCCGGCGTGTTGGCAATCGTCAGGCCGGCGTGAAATCGAGTCCGATGTCCGCCGCCGGGGCGCTTTGCGTCAGCCGTCCGACCGAGACGAAATCGACTCCGGTCGCGGCGATCGCGCCGATCGTCTCGAGGGTCACTCCGCCAGAGGCTTCGGTAGCCACCCGTCCGGCGACCAGGGCGACAGCCTCGCGCAGCATTGCCGGGCTCATGTTGTCGAGCAGCACATGGGTGGCGCCTGCGGCGATCGCCGGCTCGATCTGCTCGAGCCGGTCGATCTCGCAGACGATCCGGCCGACGCCGGCATTCCGCGCGCGCGCCACCGCTTGGCCGACGCTGCCGACGACGAGCACATGGTTGTCCTTGATCATCGCCGCGTCCCACAGGCCCATCCGGTGGTTCTGCGCTCCGCCCATGCGGGTGGCGTACTTTTCGAGTACGCGCAGACCGGGGAGGGTCTTGCGCGTGTCGAGCAGGATACAACCGGTCTCGCCCATCGCCTGCACGTAGCGCCGGGTGAGCGTGGCTATGCCGGAAAGATGCTGCACGGTGTTGAGCGCGCTGCGCTCGGCCGTGAGCATCGCCCGCGCCTGCCCCGAAAGCCGCATCAAGACGGCGCCGGGTTCCACTTCCCCCCCTTCGTCGGCCAGCACGGCAATTTCGATCGCCGGATCGAACGCGCGGAAGAACGCTGCGGCGATCGGCAGTCCCGCTACGACGATGGCGTCACGGCAGTCCATTGTCCCGGAAAAGCGCGCATCGGCCGGGATAACCGCCTCCGCCGTGACGTCGTGCCCTCCGCCGGGAACACCGACACCGAGATCCTCGTCCAGCGTCAGGCGGACGAAGCGGTCGAGATCGAAATTTTCGAGCTGGAAACTCACACCAAATGCCGTTCGTCCTGAGCTTGTCGAAGGGCAGCTCCTTCTTCCGGTGCGGCACTAGAAGGAAGAACGGCCCTTCGACAAGCTGAGGGCGAGCGGATCAAGGGGTTAATGCACGAACCGGGCCACCACGTCCCTGTAGGAGCGGCTGACCTTCACTTCGGCGCCGGAATCGAGCACCAGGAAACATTCCCCGTTGGTGTGCGGCTTGACCTGGCGGACCTGGTCGAGGTTGACGATCGTCGAGCGGTGCACGCGCTGAAACACCCGCGGGTCGAGCCGGCGTTCGAGGTCCTTCATCGTCTCGCGCAGGATCAGCGAATTGTCGCCGGTGTAGATGCACATGTAGTCGCCGGCGGCCTCGATGTGCTCGATCGTGTCGACATCGACGCGGAAGATCTGCCCACGATCCTTGACGTTTATCAGCTTTTCGTAGCGGCCGGCGGTTTCCTCCTCCGAAGGCATCGCCTCCATCGCCTCCGGCGCGACTTCGGCGAGCACGTCCTTCAATTTTTCGGCTTCCTCGGCCGAGCGCTTTTCGGCGAGCCGGGTGCGCACCCGCTCGAGCGTGTCGGCCAGCTTATCCTCGTCGACCGGCTTCATCAGGTAATTGACCGCGTTGGCCTCGAACGCCCGGATCGCGTGCTCTTCGTAGGCGGTGACGAAGACGAACAGCGGCGGCTCGATCTCCATCACGCCCTTAACCACCGAAAAGCCATCGAAGCCGGGCATCTGCACGTCGAGGAACACGAGGTCCGGCTTCTCGGTCTTGATCTTCCGGATCGCCTCGCGCCCGTTGGCGCAAGTTCCGATCACTTCCACGTCGGGGAATTTTTCGAGCCTGAGCTCCAGGCCCTGAATGGCCAGCTTTTCGTCATCGACGATGATAGTTCGAATGGTCATGCATCAAGTCCCAAGGGCCGCGCGGCCGACGCGGGGGTAACGGTTGGCGGGGCAGAGGGTTTCTCGAGCGCGGCGGATGTGCGTTCGGGAGTGGCCTGTTGCTCGTAAGGAATTTCGATCACCACCGTAAAACCGCCTTCGGGCGGGGTGCGGATATCGAACACATGATCGTCGCCATAGGCTTGCGCCAGGCGATCCCGGATATTGGCGAGACCGACGCCTGTCGAAACCGGGTGGTTACCGCCGCCTGCCATTGCGCCGGGCAACGTCGCGCGAGCGGCGCGTCCGCGCAATCCCGGTCCGGTATCGGAGACGGTCAGGCGGACGCGCGGGCCGACGAGTTGCGCCGACAGGCTTATCCGGGCGCCTTCCTCCTGCGGCGACACGGCGTATTTGACCGCGTTTTCGACCAGCGGCTGGAGCAGGAACGATGGAATCAGGGCGTCGGCCGCCGCCGGGTCGATGCTGAACACGGTGCGCAGGCGCTCCTCGAAACGCATTCGCTCGATGTCGAGATAGAGCTTCAGCGTCTCGACCTCCTGGGCGATGGTCACCTTGCCTCCGGGCTGGGTGACCAAGGTGTGTCGCAGGAACCCCGACAGGCGGGTGAGCATCGCATTGGCCGGTTCCGTCTGCTTGAGCAGCACCAGCGTACTGATCGAATTCAGGGTGTTGAACAGGAAGTGCGGATTGAGCTGGTAGCGCAGCATCGCCAGCTGAGCGCTGGTCGCTTGGGCCTCGAGCCGTTCGAGCCGAACGGCCTGCTGCTCGACCTGCAGGTAGTAGTTGATCGCGTAGTACAGCGCCGACCAGGCTCCGAGCAGGGTCATGTCCAGGTAGAACACGCCGAGCACGAGGGTGGCGAAGCTGCGGTCGCTATCGCCGCGCCACAGGCTGATCGTCCAGCTGTCGATCAGGGCGGCGACACCGACGGCGACAGCCAGCACCAGCGCAGTTACCCCCCAGGTGACCAGCGGCCGTTGGCTGATCAGCTTGCCGTAAATCACCGACAGGATCAGGCTGATCGAAAAGCCCGTGATCGTGGCAATCAGGGTTAGCACCAGGAACGCGGGTGGATTTCCGTTGGCGATGTTGGTGATCGAGCGCAGCAGCAGCGCGCCGCCCCAGCCGATGAACTGCAGGTTCCAGAAGGCGCGGTTCTTATCGGCGAAGAACGGCACCGGTCGGAAGGGGAGCATCGCGATGGTCCCGGTCCCGGAGGTTGGCATTGGAATGGCCGGGTCCTGGTCCGACGGCCGTCGGACGAGCGAGGCGAGCGCCTTCAGGATCGTCGCGCCTCCTCGATCGCTTGGCTGAGCGTTGCTTGACCCACGGCTCCATCGATGATCCGATTGCCGATTACCCAGCCCGGCGTGCCGTCGATGCCGATGCGGCCGGCGAGCGCGACGTTCGACCTGAGGAACGAATCGAACACGCCGCTGGCGATCGCCTTGTCGGCCGCGGCGAGGTCGACTCCCGCCTCCGTGGCGGCCTGGTCGATGGTCTGCTTGCTCGGTGGGCCGAGGCGGTACATTGCGTCGTGATAGGCTGCGTACTTGCCCTGCTCGGCGGCGGCGAGCGCCATGCGGGCGGCATCCGCGCTTTCCGGGCGCAGGATCGGGTACTCGCGAACCACCACTCGCAAGTCGGGATTGGCGGCGATCAGCTGCTTCACGTCGGCGACGCTCTGCCGACAATATGTGCAGGCGTAGTCGCTGAACTCGACCAGTGTGACCTTGCCCTTCGGATTGCCCAACACGGCGCCCGGGAAGGGCATTTCGAGCTGCGCCTTGACCGGGGCGAGCTGCGCCTGGCGCTGCTGCGCCTGATAGCGGTTTATGGCCTCAGGCAGAACTTCCGGGTGCGCGTAGAGATAATCGCGGGTGGCATCGCCGCCGAGACCCGAATAGTTCCACGCAGCGGCCCCGGCGAAACCGCCGACCAAGGCAAGCAGGATTGTGGCGAGCCAACGCATGTCGAACCGACTTACTTGCGGTCCTTCTTGCGTTCAAGCTGCGCGCGCGCTTGCATCGAGATGTCCTGGGCCCGGATCCAATCCGGCGAGTCCTTGGTCAGGCCGGCCTCGGCGGTCATCGCGCTGCGCAAGGCCTGGGCGGCATCGTCGCTCATGATCTGCTGTTCGGCGCTGGCGAGGTTGGCGCGCGCGATATCGCCCTTGGCGCCGTAGACCAGCCCCAGTTCATACCACGCCATCGGGTTCTCGCGGTCTCGGGCGACCGCCGCACGCAGCACCGTTTCGGCTTCGTCGAGGTGCGAGTTGTCTTCCGTATTGACCAGCGCGAGGCCGAATGTGCTGGCGATCAGCGGGTTGTTGCCAGTCAGCTCGGTCGCCTTGCGCAAGGGGGCGAGCGCCTCTTCGGCTTTGCCGGATTCGAGCAGCACCTGCCCTTTGATTTCCAGGAAATAGGGGTTGCTCGGATCGTCGGCCAACAGGGCGTCGGCTTCGCGCAAGGCGTCGCCGAGCTTCGACTCCTTGTGATAGGCATAAACCCGGGCATAGCGCGCCGGTTCGCTTGTCATATAGGGCGGATAATGCCGCAAAGTGTCGGCGGGATCGGCGAGATAGCCGTAAAGCTTCGCCTTGGCGAGCTGGAAGCGAGCTTCCAGCTTGGGGTCGGTCTTCGCGTTCCAAGCCGGGTCTTTCTCGTACACGTCGCGCAACGTGGCGATCCGATCGCCCGTCAGCGGGTGGCTGCTGGCAAAGGTGGCTTCCTCGTTGTGCGGATAGCCGTAGCGAAATTCCATGTTCTGCAGCTTCTCGAAGAACTGGATGCTGCCGCGCCCGGAAATGCCGGCCTTCGACAGGAACCGCGCGCCGGCGGCGTCGGCGCTCGCTTCCTGTCCCCGGCTGAACGAGAGCAGCGAGCCATAGGCCGCCTGCTGTCCCATCGAGATCGCTCCCATGGCCGCATCGCCCGAACCGGCCAGCGCCGCGGCGACACCCACCAGCAGCGAGAGCAGCGTGATCTTGCCTGCGCGGTCGTAGCCCTGGCCGCTGATCGCGTGTCCGCCGACGATATGACCGAGCTCGTGGGCCATCACCCCTTGCACCTGATCGGCGTTGTCGGCGGCGTTGATCAGGCCGGAGTTGACGTAGATCACCTCTCCTCCGGCGGTGAAGGCATTGATCGACGGATCGTTGACGACCACTACGTCGACGGAGTCCTTCGGCATCCCGGCGGCCTCGACCAGCGGGTTGACCATGTCTTTGAGCAGCCGTTCGGTTTCGGCGTCGCGCAGGATGCTTATGCCCCGGTTCTGCGCGGCAATCGGCTGCGCAACGAGCGCCAGGGCTGCAAAGATAGCGAGCGAGCGGGCGAGAAGGCGCATCGAGGCGTCAGCTATGCTCCCACGGGCTGAACCGCGGCTGAAGGCGGGCACCCGAAGGCACCTTGTATACGAACGCGAAGCACGGCGGAACAGCAACGCCGCCGACAGGACCGGTTGGCTGCGTCTTGTCAGCCGAGGAGTTTTTGGGCGGCTTTTTCTAGCAATTTGGCATCTTCGGGCACTTCGCCCAGAAGCGCCACTTCGCCCATTTCGGTGCGGCGGATCATGACGAGGGCGAATTCGCTGCCGTAGGGCGCGATCTCGGCCAGCTCGACCGCCGGCATCTGGCGCAGCTTCTCGGCCAGCAGCTCGCGGGTGTCGGCCGCCGGATCGGGCTTGCCGCTCTCCTCGCGCCGCAGCCGGCGTTCGGCCCGCACGACCCCCTTCAAGCCGCCTTCGGCCCCGCGCAGGTAATCGCCGAGCGAGCCGCGCGGCAACTGCAGCCGGTGCGCGTGACCCAGCGCGGCGGCGTATTCGGTAATGCGCGTCTTGTCGTAGTCGGCGCCGAACACCAGCTTGACCACCGGGGTCATCGGCGCGCGGTCCTGCACGGTGAGCCCCGAATCGGCCACCAGCTCCTCGAAATCGGCCGGGTTCTCGGCGGCGGCGAGCGAGAAGTCGTAGGCCCGCCCGATCGCCTCGTAGAGCGCGTTGCGGGTGCGGTCCTCGCTGGTCCGCGCCTGGACGGCCATCTCGCGGGCCGCTGCGAGCCAGTCGCCGAGGGCCATGTCCGCCGGATCGAAATCGCCGAGCACGACCCCGCCGGCGGCTTCGCTGTCGTCGCTGCCATCGAGCTCGAAGCCGTCGAGCGCCATCACGGCGTCATCGGCGTATTCGAAATCGGCGTCCGCTTCGGCAACCGCCGCGCCTTCATCGTCGTCGGCCTCGGACGCGAGCGGCGCGTCGGCTTCGGCCTCCGAGAGGTCGGACGTGTCCGTTTCGCCAGTCTCTTCGGCGGCGTAAGTGTCTTCGGCGGCGTAGCCGGCCAACTCGAGGTCGTCGCGGTCCCCGGCGGGATAGCCGGGCAGCTCCCCAACCGCCTCTTCCTCCGCCTCGTCGGCGGCATAGCCGGAGAGGTCGAAGTCGTCATCGTCGGCGGCGGGGGCAGCGCGGCCGGCGCCGATCGACATCAGCGAACCGAATTTCGGACGCGGCAACGCGTCGTCGCCCTCGTCTTCGTCCTCGCCCTCTTCGTCGTAGCTCTCGTCGTCGAGATAGTCCTCGGCGCGGCCGGAGAAAGCCGGCAGGCCCTCGGCCTCGTCGGTGAACGGCTCGTCGTCGGCGGCGAATTCGGAATCGTCGCCCGACGAGCCGAACGGCTCGGCGTCCTCGGCCGCCGGCTCAAGCGGCTCGTCGTCGAGGTCGTTGGCGGCGGTCGCGCCCGGCCCGTCGGCCCAGTCGGTCAGCGGCGCGTCGTCGGCGCGCTGAGGCAGGCTTTCCGGCTTCTGCTCGAGCGCCTGATCGACCTGCAACAGCAATTCGTCGGAGGTGTGCTGGTCGGCCAGCTCCTTCCAGTTGATCACGCCGTAGATGAAGTCGATCGTCTCGTCGTCGGTCGAGAACGGCAGCAGGATGCCGCGATAGAGGATCGTCGCCCCGCGCTGGTTGACGAATTCGGCCTCGAACCCGATCGGCGCCTGATTGGCGAGGATCTGCATGTAATGGTCGGTGATGCGGCTGAGCAGCGAGCGCGGCGGCACGTCGGCCAGCGTGCGCAACTGTTCGACGGCGATGTCGCACTCGGCCGCCAGCTTGTCGCCCAGATAGGTGACCCCGGGATTGTCGATCCCGGCGGTGAAGTCGAGCAGCACCGAATAGGGGCCGAAGTCGGGCAGCTCGGTGGGTTCGAGCGCGTCGATCGCGGGGAAATTGCGGTCTTCCAGCAGGCTCGCCCAATGGTTGTAGGCGCGCACCTGCATGCGCCGTTCGTCCTGGCCGATCGAGGCGGACGGCGCTTCGCGGCCGGCGTCGTCCTCGCCCGGCATGGAGCCGTGCGAATCGTCCAGCGCGTCGAAATTGCCCCTCAAGGTGTCCATAGGGCCTGCCCCCGGTTGTCAGTCACCGGAGCGTTCTGGCCTCGCGTGGTAAATTAACCGTTAAACCAACCCGGAAAGTGACGCGAAAGCGGGCGTGACGTCACGCCGCCTGTCGGCCCCCGCATGCGGCGCAGCGCCGTGACGCCAGCGCATCGGGCGGCGCCAGGCCCCCGTCGGTGCCGCACAGCCGGTCCCACCAGCGGAAATAGAGCCCATAATTGCAGCGATACGCCTGGTGGTGGCGCTGGTGGTGGCTGGCGGTGATCAGCCACCCGCCGGCCGGCGAGCGGAGCCAGGCCTGCGGAAACAGCTCCCAGCCCATGTGGTTGGTCACGCCCATCAGCGTCATCACCGCCAGCACCAGGCCGAGCATGGCGGCATGGATCGGCACAGCCAACACCAGCACCGGAATCACCATGGCGCCAAGCAGCGCCTCGAGCGGATGGAAGCTCATCGCCGCCCAGGCGGTCGGCGGCCGGCTGGCGTGATGCACGGCATGGGCGAGGCGAAACCAGCGTGGGCGATGGAGCCAGCGGTGAGTCCAGTAGAACCAGGTGTCGTGCAGCACGAGGTAGGCCAGCACCGAGCCCGGCAGCCACCACAGCGGGTAATCGCGCCAGCCGATGTAGACCTGCGTCCAGCCGCGCGCGGCCCAGCCCCAGGCGACGATCCCCGCCGGCACGCCGTAGATCGCCGCCGAGACCAGCGACCAGCCGATCTCGCGGCGGATTTGCGGGGTCAGCCCGCCGTAGAGGCCCGGCCGCGTGCGCGCCGTCGCCCAGGCGAACGCGCCGCTGGTTGCCAGGTAGCGCAGCGCCACGATCGCGGTCATCGCCAGCGCCGAAAGAAGGACGGACGCCATGCGCGACCGCGTAGCAGAGGCGCCCGCTGCGGAACAGCGAGCTTGCGCAGTGAAATAAGGGTCTCTGAATAGGAGTTCGACTTCCGCCGTTCCAACCGTTCGGCACTCGGCATCGATGGTCTGGAGCGCCGACATTGCCCTGAAAGGCATCGCTGCCAAGCGCCTCACCTATCGGCGGGTTGGCACCTAGCCGAAATTTCCATTTGTAATCGTCTTCGGAAAGCGCCGGAGCAATCAAAGTTACCAATTACCCAGTCTCCCGCCTTAAAGCTGAAGAACACCAAGACCGCCACGGCGATCGTCTTGAGTTTGACGGGGTCATTCAGAGCGCCGCGGATAAATCATCGGCCGACCTGTCAGGTTCGACTTGTCTAGACGAGTCAGGCTGCTTCGCCATGTATGGAATGTCTAGCCAACTTGACAGAGTGTCGAGGACACCGTACATGGAAGGTTGTAAAGGTAACTTGTCACACAGACAAAGGAGCTTGACATGACCGATGTTTCGACAGCGCGCCCAAAGAAGGCTCTCATTGTGTGGAGCTTGCTGTGCGCCGCGGCGATCATCGCTTCGGGACTTCTGCAAGCCCGCATCGACGCGCCCAAGGCCTGGCTATGGCTGGTGGTGATCTGGATGGTGGGCTTCTTTCATTGGAGCCGGAAATGAGCGCCGGGGCGGGTCCGCAGGCGGGCGGCGCATTCTGGTGGCTCAAGCCGTGGTGCTGGCAGGGCGGCCTCAGGGCGCAGGACCGGCGCAACAGTCGGGCGGCCTCTTCGTGGAGCGCGGTCTGGGGTGTGTGCTTCATCGGCGTGAATGCGATGCTGACGTTCCTCGCTCCGCCGTCGCCGCTGGCGTGGGCGTTGGCGGCGCTGCCGCTGGCGCCCGGCTTTTTCGCCTTGCGCGCGCACCTCAGGTTCCTGCGCGAAGCCGACGAGCTGGTGCGGATGATCCATCTTCAGAGCCTCGGCGCGGGTGCCGGCGCGGCGATGGCGGTCGGCACGACGTTCATGACGATCATCCCGCTCGGCGCTTCGCCGGTCTGGGGGCTGGCCCTCGCGCTGACGGCGCTGTGCCTCGGTTACTCGTTCGGCGTGGCCCGGGCGACGAGGATGCTCCGTGGATAACCGGCTGCGCGTCCTCAGGGCCGAGCGGCGCATGTCGCAGGCCGAACTCGCCGAACGGGTCGACGTCTCGCGGCAGACGATCAACGCGATCGAGGTCGGCAAGCACGACCCCAGCCTGCCCCTCGCCTTCCGCATCGCGCGCGTGTTCGGCCAGCCGGTCGAAGCGATCTTTCTCGATGGTGGGGAAGCGGTCTCCAAGGCCGCCGAATGAGCCCGAGCTTGAGTTCGCCCCCGCTAGTGGCGCCGATCGTGCTGCCGTTGGCGTAATTCGCCGCCAGAGCGGTCCAGACGTTCGCCGGGGGCCGGTTCGGCTTCCTGCTCGGCGAGCATGCGGGCAAGATCGGCCTCGCCCTCGTTCGCCATGTCGCGAAGGATTTTGGATGTGCGATCGTCCATGGTTTCGGCCGCCAAGCGGCGGCAGCGGTCAATGCGTGAGCGCACGGTGGCAATCATACGGTCGTTCATCTGGCGAGTGGCTCCGGATGTTTGCCGATCAATGTCCGATTGACGCGCCGGTTTCCCGACTTGCGACGAACTGTGCGGCGGAAACCACGGGCGCGCGGGACAGGACTGCAATCCGTGGACTAACCCGCGAGGCGGCCCCAACCGCCGCATTCGGGATCGGCGCCGGTGACCAGGCGGCGCAGGCCGGCGCGGGCGAGGCGCTCGATCTCGGCCTTGCGGCGGGCGGCGGCGAGCGGCTGGGTCGGCGCCGGGCGGACGATCTCGGCGTCGTATTCGTCGGCCACGATCACCCCGCAGCACTCCGGCCGGAAGTCCGCCCCTTCGAGGCAGGCGCGGTCGAGCTCGGGCGGCAGGCCCCAGTAGAACCGGTCGCAGAAGTCGAGATAGTCGGGCCACTTGGCGTCGCCGAGCAAGTCGCCGCGGGCGGTCTTGATCTCGACGATGACGACGTGCCCCCTGGCGTCGAGGCCCATCAGGTCGGCGCGGCGGCCGTTCCTGAGCGGCATCTCCGTCAGCGCCCAGATGTCGTTGCGCGCGAACAGCCGGCAGATGCCGCGCGCGACCGCCTGGGCGCGACGGTCGAATTCCTCGACGACGAGAATGGGCGTGGGCGATTCGGCCATCGCCGATCGTTGGAACAGAGCGGGAACTGCGTCAAGCGCCGAAACGGCGGTCAGGCGCTGCGGCGCGGGCCCATCGCGCCGCTCGGCGGCAGCAGGGCGAGCACCGCGGCGCGCGCCTGAGTGAACTCGCGCCACAGCGCGAGGGCGGCGGCGCGCGGATCGGCGCCGCGGGCGTTGACGCCCAGCAGCGCGGCGATGCCCGGTTCCATCATCGCCGCCATGTCGTCGATCCCGCGCTCGGCCAGCTCGCGCCGCCACGGGGCGGCGTCGCGGATCAGCGCCGGGAAGTCGCGGATTTCCGGCGTGGTCCGCTCGGGCTCGAGCCCGGCAAGACCGGCGACGACGTTGGCCGCGTCCTGCAGAGCCGCCCACTTGCGGCTCGATGCGCTCGGGGCGGACTGGCCGAAGGGCGCGCGCGGTGGCGAGCCGGGCGGCGTCATGGTGGGCGGGATGGCGTTCATCGCCGCCGCTCTAACCCGCGCGCGCTTGCCAATTGGTTAGCGGCGCGCGGGGATCGCGGCTTACTTGCCCTTCGCGTCCTGGCCCTTGTCGTCGGGGGGCGGCGCGCCGAACGGATCGTCGCCGTTGCTGTCGAGCCCGAGATCGAGGTGCGCGCGGCCTTCGGCATCGGCCGAATCCCGATCGTTCTCCTCGCAGACGTATTCGCGGATGTGCCAGCCGGGCTTCTTGTCGTAGGCCTGGCTGTACGTGAACGGCTTCGACAGCACGCCGGGATCGGTGATCGTGGTGTCGATCACGATCCGGGTCGGCGAGACCTTATGGATCCGCTCGTGGATCTTCATCTTGTCGTTGTGCGGCACCCCGGCGGCGATGTCGGTCTCCGGAGAGAAGCCGATCGTGTCGACCACCAGCGTATCGCCTTCCCAGTGGCCGATCGAGTTGCCGTTGAACAGGTTCTCCGGGTCCTTGGGAAAATCGGTGTTGAGGTAGATGCGGCGCGCCTGGCTGTAGGTTTCGGCGAACAGCGTCACCCGCCCGGGCGAGTAGATGAACTCGATCGGATAGGGCTGGCGCATGAGTTGCGGCATGCCGACCGGCAGGCAGTTGGCGGAGGCGTTCTGCTGGTGCTCGCCCTTCTTCTTGGCGGCGTTGAAAGCGTCGAGCTTGGCCTGCGCCTCGGGCGTCAGGTCGGTCGGGGCGGCGCGGGCGCCGGGGCCGAACAGGGTCGACCAGTCGGGGCTCCACACCCCGCTCCAGTCGGGCCACTTGGTCACTTCGCTGTAGGCGGTCGCCCGCTTGGGCACGAAATTCGGGTCCGCGGCCGGCTTCTGGGCGGATGCGGCGGTGGCCAGCGCGACCACGGCGACACTCAAGACGAGCCGCGCGGCGCGGCGATGAATTTGCATTGGTCCCTCCGGACGATCTCTCTCCAAGGCCCGAGAGTGCGGCGGTTGCGCGGACAAAGTCAAGCAGGGGATCGATTCTTGTTGATTCTGTCCATTTGAATCTGGCAAATAGGGGTATGCACGCTCAGGCACGGTTCATTCGCCTGCGGCTATGGAGAGGATCATGTCGAAGTCAACACACCGAATCGCTCTCGCCAGTGCCCTGGGGCTCGTCGCCCTTGCCGCACCCGCGCTCGCCCACCACTCGACCGCGATGTTCGACTGGGGCAACGAGAAGAAGATGGACAACGTCACCGTCGAACGGTGGGTGTGGACCAATCCGCACACGTTCCTCTACGTCCATGACGCCAGCGGCACGCGCTGGGCGTTCGAAGGCATGAGCCCGAACCACCTGGTCCGCAACGGCTGGGACAAGGACACGCTCAAGCCGGGCGAGAAGATCAACATCACCTATTATCCGCTGCGCGACACGCGCAAGGGCGGCTTCGACGTCACCGTGACCAAGCCCGACGGCACGACGATCCGCCAGCTGCCCGGGCCGCCGAAGCCCTAAGCGGCCGCGGCTCGAGCGAATTCGCCCGCTTGCCTGGCAAGCGGGCCGGCCGCGCAGAGGGCGCGGCGATGGGGGAGGGACGGGTCAATGCGCATTTCACTCATGCTTGCGGCACTGGCGGCCGGCGCGGCCGCGCCGTTGCTGGCGCAGGGCACGCCGTTCAACAAGACCGAGATCAAGGCGCCGACGGCGGCGCAATGGGCGGCGCTGGCCAAGCTGCCCGACTGGAGCGGCGTGTGGCAGCCGA
The DNA here is from genome assembly GCA_963811255.1 of uncultured Alphaproteobacteria bacterium. GTDB lineage: Bacteria > Pseudomonadota > Alphaproteobacteria > Sphingomonadales > Sphingomonadaceae > Croceibacterium_B. Next base: position 845,936 of record CAWEQI010000001.1, read on the forward strand.
CCTTCAGGCGGTCCAAGAGCGGCAAGTTCGTGCCGCCGCCCAAGCCCGACCTGACGCCTGCGGCGCAGAAGCTGTACGACGCCTATCAGGCCGGCAAAAAGAAGGGCGAGAACCTGCAAAACCAGCTGGCCAATTGCGTGCCGCCGGGAATGCCGGTCATCCTCTCGATGCCCTATCCGATCGAGTGGCTGTTCACGCCGGGGCGGGTGACCCAGGTGATCGAGACCGAAAGCCAGGTGCGGCGCATCTACATGGACGGCCGCGCCCTGCCGACCGACCCCGATCCCCAGTTCAACGGCACCTCGATCGGCCACTGGGACGGCGACACGCTGGTGGTCGACACCGTCGGCCTGACCCCCGAAATCACCTTCACCGACGGCGTCCATCCGAGCGAGAAGATGACCATCCACGAGACCTATCGGCTCGAGGACCCGAATACGCTCGTCGGCACGGTCACGCTGACGGATCCGGCGACGCTCAAAGAGCCCTACACGATCAATCACATCTGGACGCGGCACCGCGACTGGACGATGCGTGAATACGTGTGCCAGGAGAACAACCACGACGCCTCCGATGCGGAGGGTCGGCCTTCGATGACCCTCGGGCTGGACAACACCGGCGATCCGTTTGGCCCGCCGGCGGCCGACGACAAGGCGGGGAAATAACCGGCTTGGCGCTACCCGGCCGCACTGCTAGGGCTCGCGCCCGCATCGGCACCCGTAGCTCAGCTGGATAGAGCGCTGCCCTCCGAAGGCAGAGGTCACAGGTTCGAATCCTGTCGGGTGCGCCATTTTTCTCCTAGAAAGTCATGAGCTTAGCGCCAAGCTTTGATTTGGCGCCAACTTGGTTTATAGCGTTTGGGACAATTTTGGGACACTCGATCTGAGCTTGGGACAATGGCGTCCATCACCAAACGCACCAACGGACAGTGGCAGGTAAAGATTCGCCGCAAGGGCTGGCCTGCGCAATCCGGCACCTTTCGCACCAAGAAACTCGCTGAGGATTGGGCCTATACCGTCGAAAGCGAGATGGCCGCCGGGCATTTCGTCGATCGCTCCGGTGCCCAGCGCATGACGTTCGGCGACCTGATCGACCTCTACATGCGCGAAGTGACGGACAAGCGGCCCGGCGAGGCTTCCCGCATCACCGAGCGGCTGCGCCTGGAGCGCTTCATGCGCGAAGAGCCCGAGTTATGCGCGCATGCCGTCGCCAATCTGACCCCCGAGCAATTCGAGGCCTATCGCGACAAGCGGCTGGCGCAGAAGAACAAGAGCGGCAAGCGCCTCTCGCCGGGAACGGTGAAGCGCGAGCTGACGATGCTCAAACGCGTGATCGATTACCGCAAGCGTCGGCTCGGCCTGCTCATCAACCCGGTAAACACCGAGGACGTGGCCCGGCCCGCCGTCAACGACGAGCGCGACGTGCGCCTGAGCGCCGAAGAGATCGCCCAGCTGCTGGAGGCCTGCGACGACGCACGCAATCCCTGGCTACGGGCTTTCGTCGAGCTTGGCTTTGAAACCGGCGGGCGGCGCGGCAGCCTGCTCAACCTCGAATGGAAGGATGTCGATTTGGCCGGGCGGCGTGTGATCTTTCGCGGGGTCAAGAACAGCCGCAATCCGGAGAAGGTGATCGATCACACCGTGCCCCTTTCTCCCCGCGCCATCAAGGTTCTGAAGGCGCTTTCCCGTTGCGAGGATGGCCGCGTCTTCCCGATGAGCCCGAACGCGTTCAGGCAGGCCTTCGCTCGTGCCCGTAAGAAGGCAGGCCTTGAGCACTTCCGTTTTCACGACACGCGGCATGAGCGCGTCTCGTCGCTGTTCGAGGCGGGCTGGTCAGATACTGCCGTGATGACGCTCTCCGGGCACAAAGACCCGAAGAGCCTGAAGCGCTATGCCAACCTGCGTCCCGGCCATCTCGCCGATGAGCTGGCCAAGTTGGGAAGGCGGAAGCCCCGCAAACGGCGCTAGCGAAGCGCCGGTTCGCGATGAGCCGCGACGAAGTCTTCCAAATCCTTGATCGCGAAGAAGGTGCGGTTGCCGATCTTGGTGACGACCGGCCCGCGTCCCTTGTAGACGAGATCGCGCAGTGCCCCGCGCGTCATCGAAAGCGCCTCTGCCGCCGCCGGGTAGTCGAGCAGCAGCTTGATGCCATGTCCTGAGTTCGCCTTGCCGTGCATAACGTCGCCAAGGTGACGTGCGAGCGCATTTCCGTCTTGGCCACGGATTGGACACCTTCAACTCAAGAGTGAAGATGTTGAAAAAGGCATGCGCCGTAGATGGCGCTAGGTCAGAGTTTCCTAATATAGGTTAAAAGATTCTTAAGAAAGAAATATGTAAAATACAATTATAGGATTAGACATGAAACTTTTGTGGTAATTGCGCAATGACGATTAAAGGGGATGACAGCAATTCAAAGGGCCTGACGATCAGTTATCGTCAGCTAGGGACAATTAGTATCGATGAACTGTTGCAAGCGCTAATCCAGGACGTGCACGCCCTGCGTGACGTTTACAATATCCAGTACGTCAAATCACCGCGCCTGCGTCTGTTCGCGACCAACGAGTACGGTGAGGAGGTCAGGGTGCGTCGCCCCACCGGCGGGCCGGTGAATTATCTTGATACCCACCACTACCGCCCGGCGTGCAAGGATTACGACCTATGAGCGGGCCGGCGCCGATCCCATGCTATGTGGACCTCGACCAGGCACGCGAGGTGCTCGCTGATATGGGCGTCGATCTGAACGAGCGGCAGATGAAGCGCGCCGCCGACAGGGGGCCGAACGGCAGCCGGAAGCTGCCGTTTTTTGTCGATCCCATCGATGGACGCTTGAAGATCGAAAAGGGCACATTGGTGAAAATCTATCGGGAACTGCAGATTGAAGCTGAGAATAAGTATCGCGGACAATGAATAGATTGCTTGATTTGACAGAGTCTGTAGTACAAAATAGGAACAATGTCAGATATTAGGAAGCGGGTAGGCAAGAAAGGTACGAATTACCAAGTAAGATACCCAAGCAAATCAACAAAATCAGGCTACGCGTACGTGACATTTCCGACGCGGCGCGAGGCGCTGCAGTTCGTTGAAAGCGGGAAAGCGCAGTCTGCCTCGGCACGAAACGTTGATCTTGCAATCCGCACCGTTCCCGCCGCCATCGATCGCTGGCTCGACATCTGCGAGAAGGAGGGCACGGACGGGAACGAGCCGGTGACCACCTACACCCTGAAGAACTACCGGTATTTCGCGGGCTTCATGAAAGCCTACAACTGGTCGCATGAGCTTCGCGAGCTTCAGCCGCCGGACGTGGTCGAGTTTCGATCCTGGCTGATGACAAACTGCCCTTCAAGATATGTCGCCCGCAAAACGCTCACCTATTTTCATTCCGTCCTGAGCGAGATGGCCCTGCGCGGGCATGTCTCCGCGAATGTCGCCTCCGGCATCAACATCACCAGCGGCTCGCGCTACAAGCAGCCTGTGACACCTCCGACCGTCGCTGAGTTTCAGGCGCTGCTCGCGGCGGCCGATCGCCTCGCCAATTCCAAGAACCGTCAGATCGCCAGAGCATGGGCGCGTTACCGCCCGATGCTCTATCTAGCCGGAGATAGTGGTATGCGCCCCGGCGAGTATCTCGCATTGCCCAGATTTAACGTCGCCCGTGCCGAGGTGAAGGTCGACCGGGCCATCGAGCGGAGCGGTAGCCGCATTTCCGTGACCAAGACGCCTGCCGGCTGGCGCTGGATCGACATCAGTCCGGATACGGCCGACATGGTCATTCACTATGCGGACAAGGTGGCGACCGCGAACGAGCATGATCTTGTCTTTCCCACCGGGAGCGGCAGATGGCAGTCGATCACCAACTGGCGCAAGCTCGGCTTTGGGGCGGCATGTGAAGAGGCCGGTCTCATGGTCACTGAGGAGGTGGACGGCAAGAAAATCGAACGCCCGAAATTCGCGCCCTATGACCTACGCCATTTTTACGCCTCGATGCTCATTGAGCGTCGGATCAATCTCAAGCGGATTCAGAAGCTCATGGGCCATACCAACATCACCACGACGCTCAATGTCTATGGCCACCTCATAGAGCGGGCTGAATACCAAGATGCTGACAAAATCAGCATCATCCAGGGAATCCAGTCTGAAATCGTGTGGCAAATCTGTGGCGAGAATCTCGGTAAGTCGCAGAATACAACGATTTTAGACTGCCTTCTAAGCAGTAGGTTGCAGGTTCGAGTCCTGCCGGGCGCGCCATAATAAAATCAATAGGTTAGGCAGTGATTATTGGAAAATCGGAGGCTAGAAAGTCTCGTTTTGCCGCAAAATCACTCCTCGCCAGAACCCGCAGAAATCCGCCATTCTCCGTTTTGCCCCGACCCAGCTTGTGGCGAGCTTGTGTCAAAAATTATGGAAATACCTCGGCCGCTCCAGCCACTCCAAAGCTTGTAGGGCGATCGCCCTACTGGAAAAAGGGAAATTTCTCCTACCCATACGTGTATCCATTGGTTACACTGCTGCGCTATGAAGGACGTGGGTCTCCGGATCAGGGTTCAGCGGGAGCTGCGTGAGCAGTTCCTAGAGGCTTGCCAAGCGGATGACAAACCGGCGGCCCAAGTGCTTCGTGAGTTCATGCGCGCCTACGTTGCCGAGCATAATTCGGGATCAAAGGCGCCGATGCCTACCGGTCGGCCTTCACATGGAGGGCGGCCGGGAGGTTGATAGGTTCGGGGTAGCAGGAGGGGGCATTGCCGCACGATACGCCTAAAGTTCAGAATCTCAGTTCGTTCGTCTGGTCCATCGCGGAAATCCTGCGCGGCGACTTCAAGCAGTCCGAGTATGGCAAGGTCGTCCTGCCGTTCGTCGTGCTGCGCCGCCTCGACTGCATCCTGGAGGAGACCAAGGACGCCGTCCTCGAAGGCCGCGAAGACCCTGCCGGCAACGGGGTGGACGATGCGACGCGCGACATGATCCTGTTCGGCGCCGCCGGCGGCAACGTCAAGGTCTACAACCTGTCGCGCTTCACCTTCGCCACGCTGAAGGGGCAGGACCCCGGCCAGCTCCACCAGAACCTGATCGACTACATCACCAAGTTCTCGCGGCAACGTCCGCGACATCTTCCTCGACAAGTTCCTGTTCACCGACCAGCTGAAGCGGCTGAACGACGGCGGCATCCTCTGGCAGGTCTTCGAGCGCTTCACCCAGATCGACCTGCACCCCGACGCGGTCTCCAACATCGAGATGGGCTACCTGTTCGAGGAGCTGATCCGCCGCTTCTCGGAAATCTCGAACGAGACGGCCGGTGAGCACTTCACGCCGCGCGAGGTCATCCGCCTGATCGTCGATCTGCTGATCGCCAACGACGACGCCAAGCTGACCGGCCGCGGCATCATCCGGCAGGTCTATGACCCGGCCTGCGGCACCGGCGGCATGCTGGCGCTCACCGAAGAGGCGCTGAAGGCGTTCAACCCGTCGATCCGCGTCGAGCTGTTCGGGCAGGAGCTGAACGGCGAGTCCTTCGCGATCTGCAAGTCCGACATGCTGGTGACCGGCCACGACCCCGAGCAGATCGCCTTCGGCAACACGCTGACCCAGGACGCGCACGAGGGCAAGCGCTTCCACTACATGCTCTCCAATCCGCCCTACGGCGTCGACTGGAAGAAGTATCAGGACCCGATCAAGGACGAGGCCGAGACGATGGGCCTCGACGGCCGCTTCGGCGCGGGCTGCCGCGCATCTCGGACGGGCAGCTCCTGTTCCTCCAGCACATGATCTCGAAGATGCGCGACGACGAGGCCGGCTCGCGCATCGGCATCGTCATGAACGGCTCGCCGCTCTTCACCGGCGGCGCCGGGTCCGGCGAGAGCGAAATCCGCCGCTGGATGCTGGAGAACGACTGGGTCGAGGCGATCATCGCCCTGCCGACCGACCTCTTCTACAACACCGGCATCCAGACCTATGTCTGGCTGCTGACCAACCGCAAGCCAGACGCGCCGGCGCGGCAAGGTGCAGCTGATCGACGCCAGCGGCGAGCGGTTCTGGAAGTCGATGCGCAAGTCGCTCGGCTCCAAGCGCCGCGAGATCCCCGACGAGGCGCGCGACGAGATCGTGCGCATCTATGCCGACATGCTGAACGGCGAGGGCGGCGAGTCGAGGTCTCGAAGATCTTCGACACCACCGATTTCGGCTATCGCGAAATCCGCGTCGAGCGGCCGCTGCGGCTGAACTTCCAGGTCGAGCGACGAGCGGATCGAGCGGCTGCGCGACGAGAAGCCGTTCCAGAAGCTGGACGAGGATGAGCGCGAAGACGATCTGAGGCGTGCTGCTCGGCATGCCGGCGACAGCTCTTCACGAACCGCGACGCCTTCGAGAAGGCGCTGACCAAGGCGCTCAAGGCCGCGGGCGTCAAGGTCGGCGCGCCGGTCAAGAAGGCGATCCTGTCCGCCCTGTCCGAGCGCGACGAGGACGCCGAGATCTGCACCGACAAGGACGGCAATCCCGAGCCCGACACCGAGCTGCGCGACCACGAGCTGGTGCCGCTGGACGAGGACTGGCGGGACTACGTCGCGCGCGAGGTCACGCCCTTCGTGCCCGATGCCTGGGTGGACGAGAGCTACCGCGATGCGCAGCGACGGCGAGCGTCGGCCGCGTCGGCTACGAGATCAACTTCAACCGCTACTTCTACAGATACGTGCCGCCGCGCCCGCTGGAAGAGATCGACGCCGAGCTGAAGGCGCTGGAGGCGGAGATTGCCGGGCTGCTGAAGGAGGTGGCGGCGTGATGATGCCTATCAAACATGCTGCGCGATCTTGAATGGCGCAGCATTCAAGCCATCTGATTGGGGAGATACCGGGCTTCCTATCCTTCGGATTGCTCAGCTCACGGGCAAGCCGTTTGATAACTACTTCGAGGGCGTAATCAATCGCGGTCTCACTTATTCGCGACGGTGACCTCCTGTTCTCATGGTCTGCCACCGTTGATTCCTTCCTTTGGGATCGCGGCGATGCCATTTTAAATCAGCACATCTTCAAAGTCATTGCCGAAAAATAACGCAATCAAGAAGTATCTCTTCTACGTCATTAAAGCGCATGCCCCAAGGTGGGCAGCTGCGACGCGCATGGAAGCACCATGCGCCATATCAAAAAGGAAAGCTTGTCAGAATAAGGTTTGGATACCTGATATCGACACTCAAAGGGCCATTGCTGATTTTCTCGACCGCGAGGCCGCCCGCATCGATCAACTGATCAAGAAAAGATCGCAATTTGCGGAGCTTGTTGTTGAGAGACGCTTGGCTCTTATGGCCAAAGCGATTTCCGGGACAACGGGTGACGCCCATTGGCTCGAATTTTTGCCAGATGGGTGGCGAGCAGAACGAGCAAAGGTTCACTTCGAGAGAGTTCAGAAATGGAGCGATACAGGAGAGGAAGAGCTCCTGACTGTTTCACATATCACTGGCGTGACGAAGCGTTCTGAAAAGGACGTCAACATGTTCATGGCGGAGAGCAACGAGGGCTATAAACTCGTCGCGCCCGGCGATCTTATCATTAACACGATGTGGGCATGGATGGGCGCTATGGGCGTCAGCTCAACATGGCCTCATTAGTCCATCATACGGCGTGTACATATTGATTTCAGATGCACTCAGGCACGAATTCGTTGACCTGATGGTTCGCTCGAAGCCTTTTGTTGCCGAAGCGACCAGACGCAGCAAGGGGATTCACTCCTCCCGTCTGCGCTTGTATCCAGACGCTTTTCTAGACATGCGCTTACCAATCCCGCCACTCAAGACCCAGGATGCCCTGCTCCAGGAGCTTTCTTCAAGTACACAGCGGGAAGACGAGCTTCTCCGAAAGAATGAACGTGCCGAGACGTTGTTGCGCGAGTTCCGCGATGCTCTGATCACGGCTGCCGTCACCGGCCAGATCGACGTGACGACCTGGGGCAAGCAGGGGCAGACCGACCGCCGCCTGGATCAGATCGAGGAGGCGATGAGCGCATAACGGTTTCGGTCGATAGCCTTCACAAGGAACAGGTCCTTCAGGATCACCTAATCGACAGCTCGTTGCGGCGAGGGCTATGAGCGGCGCGATCCGAAGGCGGACTACGATCGGCCGCTCGCGATGGACAAGGCGCTGGTGCTGCGCTTCGTGCAGGACACGCAGCCCGAGGAATGGGAGAAGCTTGTCGCGCACTACACCGGCTTCGCCGAGGACACCTTCTTCACGCAGCTCGAAAAGGCGCTGAAGGATCGCGGACTGCTCGACGTGCTGCGGCAAGGCATCAAGATCGTTCCCGGCATCAAGTTCTCGCTTTGCTATTTCCGGCCCGCCAGCGGGCTGGAGCCGAAGCGCGTCGCCGAGTACGAGGCGAACATCCTCTCGGTGATGAAGGAGGTCGAGTACAGCGAGCAAGCACGGCAATCGGCTCGATGTCGTGCTGTTCGTCAACGGCCTGCCGGTCGCGACGATGGAGGTCAAGAACCTCCTGACCGGCTCGACCTTCCGCCATGCCGAGCGGCAGTACCGGACCGACCGCTCGCCGGCCGGCGAGCCGCTTCTGACCTTCAAGCGCGGCGCGCTCGTCCATTTCGCGCTCGACGAAGACAACGTGTCGATGACGACGCGCCTTGCCGAACGGCAGGACGCGGTTCCTGCCGTTCAACCGGGGACGCGATGGCGGCGCCGGCAACCCGGACGTCGCAGGGCGAGTTCCGCGTCGCCTATCTCTACCGGTCCGGCGAATGGGGCGAGGCGATCTTCTCGCGCGACGTGCTGCTCGACGTCATCGGGCGGTTCATGCACCTGGAGAAGCGACGGGAAGCAGAGAGTGATGATCTTCCCGCGCTTCCAGCAGCTCGACGCGGTGCGCAAGATGATCGCGCACGCGCGGGCGAATCGGGCCGGGCCAGAACTACCTGATCCAGCACTCGGCCGGGTCGGGCAAGTCGAACACGATCGGCTGGCTCGCCCACCAGGCGATCAATCTGCATGACGACGCACGACCAGCCGGTCTTCGACACGGCGATCATCGTCACCGACCGCATCGTGCTCGACCGGCAGCTGCAGAGCACGGTCTCGCAGTTCGAGCAGACCAAGGGCGTGGTGAAGAAGATCGACGGCACGTCACGCCAGCTGAAGGAGGCGATCGCCAAGGGCGCGCGGATCATCGTCACGACGATCCAGAAGTTCTCGACCGAGCATCTGCAAGGAGATTTCGGGGCAGGGGACGCGCAGCTTCGCCGTGATCGTCGACGAGGCGCATTGCAGCCAGTCCGGCAAGTCCGCGCAGGCGATGACCGACGCGCTGACGCGCGAGGCGACAGCGAGCGACGATATCGAGGACATGATCGCCGCCTACCAGAAGCGCGCGGGCCGCAGGCCGAACATCAGCTTCTTCGCCTTCACGGCGACGCCGCGCAACGTGACGCTGGAGCGCTTCGGCGTCAACGGGCCGGACGGACTGCCGCATCCCTTCCACCTCTACTCGATGCGCCAGGCGATCGAGGAAGGCTTCATCCTCGACGTGCTCCAGAACTACATGACCTACAAGGCCTACTACGAGCTTGAAAAGGCCATCGAGGACGATCCCGAGCTCGAGCGGCCGGCGCGGCAGCGCAAGGTCGCCCGCTACGCCTCGCTGCACCCGACCGCCATCGGCCAGAAGGTCGAGGTGATCGTCGAGCACTTCCGCCGCCATGTGATGGGCGAGCTGGGCGGGCAGGCGAAGGCGATGATCGTCACGCAGAGCCGCGAGCATGCCCTGCGCTACTATTTCGGCGTGCGCGACTACATCAAGGAGCAGGGCTACGCCGACCTGAAGGCGCTCGTCGCGTTCTCCGGCGAGCTGGACGTCGACGGCGAGACCTATACCGAAGCCGAGCTGAACGGCTTCTCCGAAACCGAGCTGCCGGGGCGGTTCGACGGCTTCAAGCCGGACGGCACGCCTATCCCGAGCAGTATCAGATCCTCATCGTCGCCGAGAAGTATCAGACCGGCTTCGACCAGCCGAAGCTCTGCGCGATGTATGTCGACCGCAAGCTGGCCGGCTTGCAGGCCGTGCAGACGCTTTCGCGCCTGAACCGCACGCAGGCCGGGCAAGGAGCGGACCTACATCCTCGACTTCCAGAACACGATCGAGGACATCCAGGACGCGTTCCGGCCGTACTACGAGGTCACGGCGCTCGAGGCGAAGTCCGACCCCAACCAGGTCTACGATCTTGAAGGCGCGTCTGTTCAAGTTCGGCTATCTCGACAAGGACGAGATCGAGCGGTTTGCGCAGACCTTCTACAAGGGGCCGCTTGACGGCGGCGACCGCGCCCGGCTTGAAGGGCTTGTCCGAGCAGGCCGTTGCGCGTTTCGAGGCCGAGGAGGACGAGGGCCGGCAGGAGGAGTTCCGGCAGCTCCTGCAGGAGCTACATGCGCTTCTACAGCTTCATCGCGCAGGTGATGAGGCTCGAGGATACCGGGCTGGAGAAGCTCTACTCGTATGCCGCCTGGCTTGTCGCGCCTGCTGCCCAACCGCGAAGTGCCGCCGGAGATCGAGATCACCGACGACATGCTGCGCCTGCAGGCATTCAAGGTGGAGCAGAAGGAGCAGGGCAGCGCCTCGCTGTCGCCGGGCGACAGCGACCGCGCTCGAAGGCGATCAGCGAGTTCGGCGCGAAGCCCTACACCGAGGACGAGAAGAAGGAGCTGTCGGAGATCGTCAAGGCGTTCAACGAGCGCCACGGCACGGAGTTCACCGAAGCCGACATGATCCGCTTCGAGCAGGTGAACCGCGAAATCATGGACGAGGACATGACGGAGATGCTGCGCAACAACCCGCCCGACGTGGTCTACGCCGCCTTCTCGCAAGCGTTCTTCCAGGGCGCGATCCGCATGTTCCAGCGCGACAACGAGATGCGGAACATCGTGCTGACGGATGCTGAAGCGCGCGACAAAGCGACCCGGCATTTCTTCAACAGGGCGCTGCGCGAGGTGAGGCAGGGGACGGAAGGGGCAGCGGATCGGCCATGAGCAGCGACGAAGACTTCTCGGACATCGATCCGCAACAGAAAGTTCAGGTTCCGACAGCCGCTCAAGTTGTTTCGGGAATTCCGGTCCCTCCCGTGCGGCTTCTTGAAGTCATGTCGCCCGATGATTGGGAGCAATTCACCGAGGAATGGCTTTCATTCCACAAGGACAAGGGAGCCTACCACTCCATCCGCAGATACTCGGGTCCCGGTGATCTCGGTCTCGATGTCGTGGCTTTCACAAGCGAGAAGGGCTTTTCTGAGGATTGGGACAGCTACCAATGCAAGCACTACGACCATCCTCTTACCCCTGAAGATGTCTGCGCTGAGGTTGGCAAGATCATCTACCACTCATTTTTGAAGACGCCCCCATTCAATCAGGCCTGTCGCGTTCCGAATTCCCACGTCTTCGTCGCTCCGCGAGGCGTCGGCATCACAGTGGGGCGATGGCTGAAGGACGCGGATCGGTTTAAGACAGAAATTCTTAAACGCTGGGACAAACAATGTGCCGGGAAGCTTGGTAAGGGAATCTCGGCACCTTTAGAAGGGGAGCTTCTCGCCTACGTTCAGGCCTTTGACTTTGGAATTTTCTCCGATCGTTCCAGCGTCGAGCTTATTGCCGAACATGCGGAAACCGTCTTTCATGCCCCTCGCTTTGGAGGAGGGCTTCCAGCGCGAGGGGACGTGCCGTTGCCGCCTGGTGATCCGTCCGAGCATGAAAGCATCTATCTGAAAAAGATTCTCGACGCTTATGGAGAGCATGTCGGGAAACCGGTGCAGACCATCGATGACGTCGCCGATGACCAAAAACTGGCGGGGCACTATGACCGCCAGCGCGTCCTTTTTTACAGCGCAGAAGCTCTGCGGAATTTTGCGCGAGATCGCACTCCGCTCGGTACGTTCGAATCCCTTCAGAACGACGTTTTCAATGGCGTCATCGACGTATGCGAAGGCGCCCATCCCAATGGGCTGGAACGCTTACGCTCTGCAATCATAACGGCTGGCTCGCTCGACGTGGGTGGAAATGGCCTCGCCAGCGTGACGCGCGTCGCCGATAAGCAAGGCGTTTGCCGCCAGCTCGCAAATGAGGATCGGCTTACGTGGGTGAACCCGGATGCCTGATACTTCCCGCCATCAGTCCGCGATCCCGTTTAATAGCGCGCTGGAAACCGGCGTGAGAGCGCTCGCGGTCCTCGCAGCTGCCTATCCAAACGGTCATGACCTCCATCGCCTGGTTCAGTATGATTATCTCACCGTCCATTCGGCCGATGCAAATGGGCCGCCGAGCCTGCACCCGGCTCTTCCACTTCGCTCCAATGAACTTCTCGTGCGCCGTGATCTCGTAGATCGTGGATTGCTGTTGATGATGAGCGCGGGCTTGGTGACGCGCCAGATAGACGCCGAAGGCTTCCAGTATGTCGCTGAAGATGCCGCTGGCGCGTTCCTCGCGAACCTCACTTCAACGTATATACAGGGAGTGAAGGAGAGGGCTGACTGGGTCATTGCCACATTTGATGACATGACTGCGGAGGAGCTTGTTGGAGTTACCAAGGGCTTGTTTGAAGCCTGGACCGTCGAATTCTTGCCGATGGATAGCGGCCAGCAATTGGAGCTGCCGGCATGAGCAGTCTCCGCATCAGTCATCTGGCATTTCTCGGGCCTAAGCGACCGCCTGCTAGCGTAACATTCGAGCCGGGGCTGAATGTCGTTTGCGGAGCATCCGAAACCGGAAAATCCTATATCGTTGACACGATCGACTTCATGCTCGGCGGCGGAGAGACGCCGCGAGACGTGTCTGAACGAGCCGGCTATGATCGGGTTCGCCTGCTTGTCGAAAGCGACGGCTGGCCGCCCTTGGGTCTCGAGCGCAGCATTGAGGGCGGAAACTTCTCAGCCTTCGAAGAGCAACTTTTCGACGGAACGCCAGAGACAAAACCGAAAGTGCTTCGCGAAAAGCATAGCGCTGCTCGCAGTGACACACTTTCGCACGCCCTGCTCGAACGTTTGGACCTCGATGAAAAGCTTCTGAGGAGGAACAAGGCGGGGGCCACGAGAACCTTGAGCTTTCGTGACCTCGCACGACTTGCGGTCGTGAGCGAGCAGGAAATTCAGAGAAGATCGTCGCCTTTTCTTTCCGGTCAGTTCGTCCAGGCGACACCCGAATATGCGGCATTCAAGCTTCTTATAACTGGGACGGACGATAGCGCGCTAGTCGGCACGCGCGAGGCAACAGTGAGGCGGGAATTTGTCTCGGGAAAGATCGATCTGCTGGATCAAATGATTCTCGAATTGCAGGAGGAGATTGACGAGGCTGGGCTCGACCACGCAGAACTCGACGATCAGCTCGAAAAACTTAATGGCAGTATCGACGAGCAGCGAAATTCTCTCGTAAGTGTGCAGACGACACTGGACGAACTACTGCAGCGACGCGGTGCGTTCGCCAAGGAAGTTCAGCAACGGCGTGCACGCCTTCAGGAAATCGGTGAATTAACCGGCAGGTTTTCTCTGCTCGATGAGCACTATCAAAGTGACCTCAAGAGGCTGGAAGCCATTTATGAGTCGGGATCGCTCTTCGTGCATCTTGACAAGAAGGCCTGCCCGCTCTGCGGCGCTGCTCCACAAAGTCAGCATCTTGATGACGACTGCGACGGGAACACAGAGCAGGTTGTCCTTGCCGCTGGCGTCGAGATGGAGAAGATCAAGCGACTTAGGCGCGAATTGAGCGACACATTGGATTCGCTGGAAGCCGAAGAAGGTAGCATTAACTCGGTTCTTCCTGGATTCATCGAGCAATATCAGGAGGTCGATAGCGAGCTTGTTAAAGTTGCCTCACCGTCCGTTTCGAGTGCGCGAACGACATTTGACGATCTCATTTCGAAGCGGGCAGATGTGAAAGTCGCTCTGGAGCAATTTACCCGGCTTGGCCGTCTTGTTCAGCAGAAAGAAGAGCTGGAGGACCCAGACGGAGGCGATGACAGTGGCACCGAGACCCGCACGATCATCCCCAAAGTGACGCTCGATGACTTTTCACAGACTGTAGAGCGTATTCTCCGTGAATGGCATTATCCAAACGCGGACCGCGTGTTCTTCGATGAAACTACGAAGGACTTCCAGATAGCCGGAAAGCCTAGAGGCAGCTCAGGAAAGGGATTACGCGCAATTACGCATGCCGCGGTTTCGATCGGCATGCTTGAATTTTGTCTTGAGCACGACTTGCCGCATCCAGGTTTCCTCGTTCTCGATTCCCCATTGCTTGCATATTGGAAGCCCGAGGGTGACGAGGACGATCTCAGTGGCACTGACCTGAAGGAAAGATTCTACGAGTACCTCCTGGGCTTGAAGGCGAACGCGCAAATCATAATCATCGAGAACGAGCATCCGCCTGCGTTTGTAGAGCAGGGCGGGAATGTGATCGTATTTACGAAGAACCCCCATCAGGGCCGCTACGGGCTTTTCCCGCACAATCCTTGAACCGTGATTTTCCAATCCGATCTTCGACCGGTAGTAGGCTCCCCGAAACCGCTTCGGTTGATCGCACGTCAAATCTATTCCCTCACGATCCCACGGATGCCCTCACCACAGCTTTGAGCTTTAGGTGGCGACGCCCACCGCCAGCTGGTAAAATGTTCGGATGAAAAAGGAATTGCCGCCAGAGGGCGAGGAAGACGAATGCGTCGTGCCCCCGCCGCTCGAAAAGACTCAGTTACTAGACCTGATCCTTGGCCAGAACGAGCATGAGGTGCAAGAAATTATCGACTACGTGGAGTGGCAATGCAACAAGAAGAGAGAAGGCCAAAGCGAGGAAGAGCGAGCGACCGACACCCCTGAAGAGCGAGTGGAACACGCTGAAAAAGTCAAAACCGAGCGGGTTTATGGTGATGATTACGATGTTTGGGATGTCCACACGAATCTAAATCGGTGGTGGGTCATATCATCGCCGACCAATCTTTACTCTCAGGAGCTGATGCCGAGCCTAGATTATACCTTGTCATTCCATATTGGGCTGATGGCGCGGGTCCATGCAAACCGTGAGCTGAAGCAAGATGACACGTCATCAGAGATGCTGCTGGTCACATCCCGAAAAATCCTTCAAGCTCAGGAAGCCTTCGACGCTGCTGATGAAGCTGAAGAATTTCAGGCTGTCGGTATGTTGTGCCGTGAAGTGCTGACGACGTTTGTCCGAGAAATCATCGACGCAGGAATGCTCGCAGATTTGGCCGACCCTCCAAAGACATCAGATTTTCAAGCTTGGGCTGAACAGGTGATCGGAGCGCGAGCAGCGGGAGCATCAGCCGAGTATGTAAGAGGATACCTCAATGCTGTCTGCAAGAAGGGTTGGCAGCTCGTAAATTGGCTGACGCACGCCAAAAACGCGACACGGGACGATGCC
Source organism: uncultured Alphaproteobacteria bacterium (assembly GCA_963811255.1). Lineage (GTDB taxonomy): Bacteria > Pseudomonadota > Alphaproteobacteria > Sphingomonadales > Sphingomonadaceae > Croceibacterium_B. The sequence continues at coordinate 861,325 of CAWEQI010000001.1, forward strand.
AGACTTGCACTCGCTTCAACTGAGGGCATCGTCGATGAGTTAACGATGCTTGTCCTTCGGTCGCTTGCACATGCTCCCGAGCAGTGTGGACGGTGTGGATCCTTCAAGATCACCGTGACTTGGCGACCAGGCGAGGGTGAGAACGGCGAATACGTTGCTCAGTGCGATGTATGCGGAGCCCAAAAAATCGGTGTCGATCAAGAGGAAAAGTAGCCAGGCCTAACCTCTGTCGGCCACTGCCTGCCTTCTCAATAGGGGGCTGGTTTCAGTCTGGCGAGTCCCTTCGGGCCGGGCTCTCGTGAACCGAACCCCGCAAGTTCCGCAGGTGTTCGGCCTTTCGGCTTCGATCCCTCGCGTATGGCGACCACGAAAGGAGCGCCTGAAGGAACGGGCGTTTCCGCCCGTGCAACCCTTTTTCTTTTTGATCCGGGGCTGCCGCCCCCTGCCGTCAAGGCCAAGCGCTGGCGTGAAAACCAGGGCCGTGTCCTCCCCTCGGCTGCGGGCCGCACCACCCTTCCGGTTTTCAGCCCTGACCGCATTCCCCCCGCTCATTGGCGCGGGCCTAGTCGGGTTGCAGCAGCAGCGCTGCGCAACCGCTTGAAACTAGGAGAAAGCCAATGAAAGAGGATGTTTATGAGCGGATCACCGACGCGATCGTCGCCGAGCTGGAGCAGGGCGTGCGGCCTTGGCTCAAGCCGTGGAACGCCGAGCATGCCGCCGGGCGCATCACGCGGCCGCTGCGTCTAACGGCATGCCCTATCAGGGAATCAACGTCCTGATGCTGTGGTCGGCAGGCGATGGCGAAAGGCTACGCCGCGCCGATCTGGATGACCTTCAGGCAGGCGCAGGAACTGGGCGCCCATGTCCGCAAGGGCGAGAAGGGCAGCCTTGTCGTCTATGCCGACCGTCATCCGCAGACCGAGACCGACGAGACGACCGGCGAGGAGCACGAGCGCGAAATCCCGTTCATGAAGGGCTACACCGTCTTCAATGTCGAGCAGATCGAAGGCTTGCCCGCGCATTCTACGCGACGGCCGAACCGCGGCTCGATCCCGTGCAGCGCATCGACCATGCGGAAGCGTTCTTCGCCGCGACCGGCGCCGACATCCGGCACGGCGGCAATCAGGCCTATCTACACCATGGCCGACAGACCACGTGCAGATGCCGCCGTTCGAGACCTTCCGCGATGCCGAAAGCTATTACGCCACGCTGGCCCATGAATGCACCCACTGGACGCGCCACCCCTCGCGCCTTGAGCGCGAATTCGGGCGCAAGCGCTGGGGCGATGAAGGCTACGCGATGGAGGAACTTGTCGCCGAGCTTGGCGCGCCTTCCTGTCCGCCGATCTCGACCTGACGCCGGAGCCGCGCGAGGACCACGCCGCCTATATCGGCTCATGGCTCAAGGTCCTGAAGAACGACAAGCGGGCGATCTTCACCGCCGCCAGCCATGCGCAGCGCGCCGCCGATTTCCTCACTGGCTTGCAGCCGCAGCCGGTGGAGGAGGCGGCGATGAAGCCGCCCGACACCATCATCATCGATGGGCGCGCCTATAGCTGGCGCGTCCTGATTGCGGCGCGGCGCGAGCAGCTTGAGGCGTGGAAGGCGGCGCAGCCGCAGCAGCCGGCCTTGTTCGCGCTCAAGCAGGATTGCCGCCCGGCGGCGGAGCGCACCGCCGCGGGGCGCTATCACGAGCCGAGCCTGCTGGGCTCTTTGCAGGAACAGCAGGGGTGGAGCGGGGAGCGGAAAATTCGCCGCGCCCGCTTCTCTAGCGGGCGCGGCTGTTTGGGCTGTGAATTTTTTGCGCTCGGCGCGGGGAGCGCCCGCGCCTCGCAAACATGGCGGCGCCGGTCAGCCGGCGCGCATTGATGTCCAGCCCGTGTCCAGGAAACCGGCCAGGCCAGTGGGTAGGGTCAGAGCAGCTCAAGGGAAGCGAACCCGACCACCGGAAAGGACAAACAATGCTGCAAATCTCATTCAACATAGCGCCGAAGGAAGACGGTGTGATCGATGGGCGAGAACTGGCGCGCGGGCTGATCGAAAATGCCTTCGAGCTTCTCGTGCCTTACGTCGATGGCTGTCCGGCCTGTGCCGATGCCCTGTTTACCGTGCTCGCCAACGAAGCGCTCGCCGCCGCGCATGCCACGGGGCGGGAGACGGGCAGCCTTCCCTCGAATTGCATGGTAATGCCGAAGGACGGCGTGAACCCCGAGGAGGCCATGACCCGCCATCTTCGGGCGAGTACCGAAACCACGCAGGCGCTTCTTGAGAAGGCCGCCGAGCAGCACCAGCACTAATCATTTTGCGCGCGAGATCATGCGCCGGGCGGTCAGGTGCGCCCGGCGCATCGCCTTATGGCGTAGGGGCTTTTGCCCGTGGCGTCATCGCGGCGACCGTGTCGCGCTTGCGGCGCTTTGCCTTTTCGCTGCGCTGACGATCATCGCAGATGGCGATGGCGAGAAGCACCAGCCAGTGCCAGTCGAGGCCGAGACTGAAGCTGAAAGCGAGCGTGCCGCCTGCGGCGCGGGTGAATGTCGAGCGGATCGTAATCATGTTGTCCTCCGTGGTTTTTCGAAGGCCCGGTCGATCCGAGCCTTTCTTGCACCGCGGACGAAGGCAGGCGGGCGCTCAGGGCGCACCGGTACGGGCCGCAACGCCAGTGGAGGAGCTTTACGCTTGCGCCTATGGAGCGCCCGCCTGCCAGTCTCGGGACTGGAAGGCGGTCGGCCCTGGCCGCACTAACCACAGATGGAGGAAACTTCGATCGGCGACGGCTTTGCCCGCCAAGCGGGGCGCATGCTTCAGTCGCTGTCTTCGCTCTTGTCACCGCTGAATTTCGGTGTGCAGGCCACCGGATTGCGGGGCACCCAGGCAAGCTTGGTGGCGCCGTCATACTCGTGCACGAAAAACACCCATGATTTTGTCCAGGCATAAACCGGGAAGCAGTCGAGAACCCCGTGCCCGGAAGCGAAATCCGCATCGAGTTTGGCAAGCCCTTGCTCGCGGGTGAGCACGACATTCTCGTCCGGCTCGGGTGCGGCCGTGGCCAGGCGGCTCGCATGAACCCCGACCACGATGGCTTCGATGCGCTGCCGGAACCTGCTTTCCGCCTCTTCGAGCCAGACGCGGAGGTTGGCGTCGGCGGGGCGCTCGCGTTCCAGATCGTCCCACATACGATAGAATCCCTTCCTAAGCATTCATCCTGTCGGCGGTAGGCGCTGCGCGGCAATCGCCGGTCATGGTCTTCGCCTGCTTTCATGACTCCTTCGGCCCGGTTTCTCAAGATTGACGCATTATGGCCGGGCGCGCCGCCCGGTCAATGCGCTGCCCGCACCACTCCGTCGCCTGATGCCGGCCCGTGTTGGGCATGACCGGCCGGCTCATTCGCCCGGCCTTCGTCTCCCGCGTCTTGAGAAACCTCGAAAGCGAAAGGAGACGCACATGAAACTCTTGACCACATCCATCCGCGACCAGCTGTTGCGCAACGGCGCAACCGCGCAGGAACGCGACGAACAGGGCGAGTGCCGAGCCCGACTTCCTGCCCGTCGTCAAACTCTTCACCCCCGATGCGGCCTGCACCTGGCTGCTGACCGAGCTCGATCCCGACGATCCGGATATCGCCTTCGGCCTGTGCGATCTCGGCATGGGCTGCCCCGAACTTGGCAGCGTGCGGATTTCCGAGCTCGAATCGTGCGCGGCCGGCTCGGCCTGCCGGTCGAGCGCGACCTGCATTTCTCGAGCCGGCATACGATCTCGGTCTATGCGCGCGCCGCCTGGAACGCGGCGCGATCACCGAAGATCCGCAGGCGCTCGATCAGGCCGCCTTCTGCGGCGGGAGGTGCGGCATGAGCGCAGCCAGCCGACCAGCTCGGCTTCGACAGCGCTGTTGCGCAGAGCCGAAACCGACAACCGGGCCCGGAAATTCGAGCGGGAAACCGCCCATCTTCCGGCGACGATGGAAGAGGCGTGCCCTTCTACCGCTTTCTCCTGCGCCAGCATCACGCCGCGATGCTCGCGGCCAATGTCGATGAGACCATGCGTCTGCGCGCTGAAGCGCGCCGACTTGCCGCCGCAAACTCAATGGCGGTGAGCCCGGCATTCTTGCGGGGCCGGACGCACCGGGCTGTGTGCTGGAGCGGAGAGCGCAGCCGCAGCCCGGGGCGTTCCGCTCTGGGGCCAGTGCGGGAGCTTCGTCATCGAGTCTCGCCGGCATGAGGTGCGCATCGTGCTCGAGGGCATGTTCGGCATCGGGCCAGGGCTTCGGTTCTGGCCGGGCTTTGAGGCGCATGCGGTCGACTCGACAGGCCCTTCCTGAGCCCGACCGGCTATCGCAGCTTCATCGGCATCCATGCCGATCCCGAGGCCGGGCTTCTGCCCGATGAATTCGCGGCAAAAGTCGTCGCCTCCTATGTCGAGCGCGAGCTTCAAGGGGCAACTTGTTGCACTCGAGCCCCGCTACCGGGAAAGGCGGGTGGCCTGAGAGGTGGGCTATTCGCCTGGCTTTTCTCTCTATTTCCTCTCAGCATCGTTGCCCTCTGCTTTTCCCTGCGGGGGAGGGCAAAACATTGTCTGATGGTCGTTCCGTGCGCGAGCGTCCGGATGATTTGCCCGCTCTGTTCGAGCGCGGCGAGGGGGATGGCCCGGATGTTTCCCCCCGCGTGCGTGGCTGGGGACCGGGAAGGTTCCTGGGTGCAGGTCTTTGCGAGGCGGCTTTTGCGCGTGGCATTGTCTGACGTGTCTGGTTCGCATTAATATCCGTTCTCCTGTTTCCGGCCGTGTTTTTCTCGACGATCACGCCAACACCTGGACCGAGCGCGTCCGCGATGCAACGGGCTGCCCGCACCACCCCTCCCGCCTGCGGCCCGAAGCCTTGGCGAAGGGCCGTGTTGCCCGTTCCCCTGGCGGTGCTTTGCGCCGCTTTGCCCGGTCGTATCGCCCCTGGTCATCTTGAAACGACTTGAAAAGGAGAAGACCAATGGCACGTAACTACACGAAGAAGACAGAAGAGAAGAAGGCACCGGCCCTGATCGCATATCACGTTCCCGATCGCGAGAAGGCGCCCTGGACGCGGATCGGCGCCGCATGGGATCACAAGGACGGCGAAGGCTTTACGCTCCAGCTCGACCTGGTCCCGGTAACGACCGGCCGCATCGTTCTGCGGGCCGGAGGTCAACAAGCCGAAGAGGGGGAGAGCGCGTAAGCGCTCTTTCCTTTTTTTGGTTCAAACGCGCGGCCGAGGCCGCTAGATTTAAGCGAGGAGGCAGCCATGGCCGATTACGTCGCCGTCATTCGCAAGGTCGAAGGGACCGATTACTGGGTCGATGTTCCGGACATTCCCGGCTGCGTTTCTCGCGGCAAGACAATCGAGGAAGCCAAGGTCAATTACCGCGAAGCGCTTGCGCTGCACATGGAATACAAGGCCCCGATCGAAACGCCGCGTGTGAAGAGCGAACTGACCGAGGAAGAGCTCGAAGATGCGGTCGAAGTCTACGTCGTGTCGTTATAGCCCCTGGCTTTCGGTATCGCTCGCGTTCAACCGGCGGCCGCCGCCTTCGGCGGACGGCCGCGCTTGCGGCCCGGTTTCTTCACCGCGATATCGAGGCCATGCTCTTTCGCGATGCGCCGGATTTCTTCGACGGCGGACTTCTTGCGCTGCTCTTCGCGGGCGGCGAGGATTTCGCGCGCGCGCTCGACGAGGCGTCCCAGCGCTTCATCGCTGTGCTGTTCCAGCTCGGTAAAGAGCGGGCTTTGCGCCATGGATTGGACTGTCATTGCATGTCTCCTGATAGGTCGCGTCGGGCTCAGCCCGACGCCTTGCTGAAGCCGGCGCCGAGGCGCTTGCCCTTGCGCGGCGAGCGTGCCGCCCATTTGGCCTTGGCTTTCTGCGCTTCGTTCTGTTCGCGGGCCGACTGCTCAACCTGATCGCGCTGTGCGCTCCAGCCGCCGCCCGGCTTGAAAGCCGGAACGGGCGCGTGCTGCCAATGCGCTCGGGCACTTCGGGCGCGCTTTCCTTTGTCGCTGGCGTTCCGCTGAAGGCGCGTCCGGCCGCATCGTGGGTTTACCTGGCATCAGTATTCTCCTCTTGAGCTCGGCTAGCCGGGCCGCCCAGCAGCAGCTGGCGGGCCTTGTCGTTCTTGAGCTTATCGACGGCGCGGCTGCCGCCGGCCGCGAGCAGGGCAACGCCCTCGCACAGATCGCCGAGCGGCAGTTTTCGCCGAGCCGGGCGAACCGCCCGCCGGTTTCTTCGGCAAGGCGGCGAAAGACGGCTTCTGCCGCCCGGTTGTCGCCTTCGAAAAAGGCAAAAATGCGGGTGCCTGCGGCGTTGAGGAACGGCAGCAGCTGAAACGCCTCGACCGCTTCCTCTTCGAAGGCATCGCCGACGAGAATGACAGCCTCGGCGCGATCGCCATCGACAAAGCATTGCAGCGAGGGAATGATCTGGGTCAGGCCGCTCTGACAGCGCACCGCCGCCATGGCGGCGGCAAGGCCAGCGGCATTACTGTTCCAGCCATGGTCGGACATATGATTGCCGCCAAAATGCACGAGCCGCACCGCGACTCTGCCGATGTCCGAGACCGCCTGGAACATGCGGCCCTGAACGGTCTGCGCCTCTTCCCAGCCCGTCACGGCTGCCGGTCGCATCACGATGAAGCCGATGCGCGCGGTGCGGCGCTGGCGCTGTTCGCGCAGACGCGACAGCGCCCGGCCGATTGCGCCGTTTGAGGCCTTGGCGGGACCGTGGCTTTTCCTGATCGAAGCAGGATGGGCTCCTTTTTTCTGAAGCCGATCATGGAAGGATGCGCCGCCCCCGTCCTGGCCACGGATTGGACAGGATATCGCTCAGGCCGCGCAGCCGGTCGCGCAGCAGGCTGCGCGCCATGTTCACCGCCTGCGCGTCGGCGACGCAGCCGCCAGCGTCGGGGTGGTTTTGCGGATCGCGGCCTTCTAGGCCGCATCGAGCGCGTCCCTGGTGAAGCCGTCCGCAAGTCCGAGCAGCGTCAGCGCCGCGCGGTAGAGATCATCATCGTCCTCATGGCCGGCGCCATCGCCGTCTTGATGATGATCATCGTCGGCGTCTTCTTCATCTTCTGGCGTTGGATGCCGCAGCTCGGCGGCCAGGAAGTAAGGAATGAAAGGCCAAGCCAGATGGCCCGCGCCGCGCGCGGCAGCGCCCAGCGAAGTGCCGACCAAATGCCAGCGCAGCTGCCCCGATTGCAGTGACGAGGACTTTGGCCGCGAGGCTGGCGACCGCAGAAATCGCATCGAAGAGATCGAGCAGCTTATCCGGCGCCATGACCGCCAGCAGGTACAGGACGAGGCAGATGGCGAAGAACGATCCGACCCACCAAGGCGGTGGTCCGCTGCGAACGCGCAATAGAGCAGCGGCGCGGCGAGGATCATCGCGGCGACGGGGTACGGCGCCATGAACCAGACGTGCGCGTAGTAGATTTTCGCGCGCAGCGTCGAAGCCATGACGGGCGGCTGGCCTTGCCGGTGAAATAGGGGTTCGGGTGATAGGTGCCGGCGAGTTCGGGACGCTTCCAGTAGGGCGTCTTTTCCAGGCAGATCGCCGGTAAATTGCCGATCAGCGCAATCTGGTCCGTTGTCCCGAGCCGGCGCGCAAATTGCCGTCATCAGCGAGCGCGAGGGTAACCGATGGAGCGTTGCTATCCATAGCGTCAATGTCGCACCGTGCACTTGCCAAGCAGCCGCTCGGTATGTTCGGCGGTTTCAAGGTCGTGGCCGATCCCGAGAATTTGAAGCAGGCCGCAGTTGGCGACGATCGTCTGCCAGCCCTTGCCGTAGAGATCGACGAGCTGGCCGATATTCTGGAAGATCGGCCACATCATGGCGTTGTATTTGCGCAGCGTTGCCAGCCAGTCGGTGGGAGCGCGAGCTTGCCGAGGAGGCCGCTTCGTCGATCAGGAACAGGACTTGCCGCTCGCCAGCGGGCTGCGCTGAAGCGTGAGCAACGGGCAGGCCAGCGCAAGGCGCGAGATCGCCGCGTGGCTCTTATGTGTCCAGCGGCATGACGACGCTGATGACGCCGCCGCGCTGGCCTGGCGTCAGACCTTTGAGCAGCGCGAAATCGACATCGCTGCGCGAGACATAATCGCGCACCGTGGGATCGACGAGCCAGCTCATATCCTCCTGCATGGTGGACATGACGGCGGAGAATTCGGCTTCGGCCTGGCTTTCGCGCCGCGCCATGTCGATCGCGCCGAGCCGTTGGCAGTTTCCCGCAGGCGGGGTTTTGCATCATCGCCGAGAGCAGTGCGTCCCATTCGTCCGCATCCGAATGCAGATAGTGAAAGACCGTTGCGAGATTCTGCCGTGCCGGCGGCTGAGCCATCTTGCAGTGGACGATGAAGTCGCGAAGGTGCGCAGTCGCGGTGTTCTTGAAAAAGGCGCTGCTGCCGCTCTCATTGCCGCTGCGCCGGATCAGCATCTCGGCGAGCACGAGGGCGTCTGCAGCAAAGCTCGGACTATCCGCATCGAGCAGGTCGAGCGGGTTGAAGCCGTGCGGGGCAGTTCCCAGGGGGCTTCTTCGTGCATGCCGAAGAAATTGATGCAGCGGAATTCGAAGCCTGAATTCGCGCCAGCGCTTCGCGGCGATGGCGCTGTTTTCGCCGCCCGGATCGAGCAGGAGGATCCAGTCGTAGGAGAGAAGATTGGGCAGCACCGCCGTCGTGCCCTTGCCGGCGCCGGTGGAGCCGAAAGTAATGGCGTGGGTCTGCTGATAGTGGACCGGCAGCAGGCCGCGCCAGTCGCCGACGATCAGGCCCTTGGGCTTGAACAGGCCATTTTTGAACAACGTCCAGACATTGCACAGTGCGCCGAGCCGTAAGTGCCCATGCGCGGCTGCCCCATGCGCCAGTTGCACAGGGCGATCAGATAGATCGCGAGAACGGCAAAAAGATCCACATGGCGCTGTCCTTTGCTAGGCTGGGCGCGGAGCAAGGCCGCGCTGTTGCCGCAAAGGATGCGCGAGAAGGTGCGGCCCGGTCGTGGACAGGAACTGGTCAAGGTGACAGAGCGCAGACCCGCTTACGATGACAGCGAACGCGAACGCATTCGCCGTCTCCTGCTGCGCTACAAGGACGATCACAGCGTCGGCGTGCCGACGCTACAATTGCGGATCGCCGAATCCATCGGCGATGCCAATCCCGACCGCGTGCCGCTCAAATCATTGCAGCGCTTTATCGCCGCGACCCACCGCACTGACGATGCACTGGTCGATCACTGCATGAATTTCCTGATGAGCGTCGCGCCGCCGCCGGCCGAGGACGACCTCGCGAATGCGCTGAAAACCTTTCTCGGTGCCGATCTCACCGAGGTCGGGGACTGTTCGCATTTGGCGGGGCACTATCACGGCCGGGGCATCGCCAGCGATGCCAGTCCGTTTCGATGAGGACGGCAAATTTGCGTATGCAAATCTGACGCTGACCGATACAGTAAGGGTTCTGTTGATGCCGAAGAGGCCGAGTTCAATTTCGGGCGCGATCCGCATCCCGTCTATCAGCGTCCCGACGCCTTTGAGACTATAATGACCGAGGCCGAGCGCCATCTCTACAGGGGGATCGCGCTGCCTTATATCAGCGGGTTCGAGCGGCAGCTTTCCTATATCCTGCTGCTGCGCAACTACCTCCATATGCGCTGCTATGTTCTGCGTTCTGCCGTTGGTGAGAATGCCCGGCTGGAAGGCGATGCCCTGGAACCGCCACTCTATCGATTGCTGTTCGGCGGAAGTGCAGAAGGCAAGTCCTATCCGTTGCCGGTCTGGGAGCGGACATTTGGCGTCGAATTCGAACGCGCCGATGACAAATCATCTGTTGAAGAGGCCGTGTCCAGAAGTTGACCAATGGACCAAATCGCGGTAGCTTCTGCAGATAGTGGAAGTTGTTTTTTGCTGCGGTGCAAATGACCAGGTTTTGACCTACCTTCCCCTCATCCCGCATAATAGAAAGATGGTCGTTCAGAGCTGATACAAGATGTGCGCGGGGTCCCCGCGCCATCTTGGGAAGGGGGCTCAAAAGCCGGCCCCGTTCCATCCCCGGCTCTTTTGGACTGAAGGGGCATAGGGCCATTGGTCACGCCGAAGCAGCGATTTGGTCGTGCATCACGACCGAAGAGCCTTCGTGCCCTTTGGAAACCTGACGAGGGGCTTCCGCTCCCCTTCGCACCATCGACCAGGACTCCCCCTTTCGCACCCTGAACGGCGACCAAGGGGAGACTTCGGCTCTCCCACTTGGAACTCCATCGACCAACATTTCGACGTTGGATCGCGAGCAGGAAATCGGCCCTGCACCCGATGCAAAGGAAAGGAGCCATGGCGCGTAGCGGCAGCGACAAACGGAGCGCGACATCACCCTGAAGGCGCGCTTCAACGACCCGGAAGCCGCGCTGATCAAAGAGCAGGCCGACCGTGCCGGTGTTTCCGTTGCCGCCTCATTCGCTTTGCTGTTCTCGACCAGACGCCGCTGCGCGCATCGCGCCGGCCCTCGTGAACCGCGAGGCCGCCGCGCAGCTTCTCGGTCAGCTCGGCCCGCCAACCAGCGCTGCGGCAGCCGCCGAGGGCGAATCCGAGACCGTCAAAGCCGAAATCGCCGCCGCCCACCGTGATATTGCCGACATGCGTGTCGCGCTGTTCGAGGCCCTGGGGCGCGAGCCATGATCCTCAAGGGCAGCCAGCGCGGCCAACGGCGCCGATCTCGCCATCCATCTGATCAAAATCTTTGACAACGAGCGCGTCGAGATCGCCGAAGTCCACGGCACCGTGGCCGACGATCTGCACGGCGCCTTCGCCGAATTCGAGGCCGTCGCGTCAGGCACCAAAGCGAAGAAGCCGCTCTACAGCCTGTCGATCAGCCCGTCCGCGAAGCTGACCCGCGAGCAATATCACGAGGCCATCGCGCCATCGAGGACAGCCTCGGCCTTGCAGATCAGCCGCGCGCCGTCGTCTTTCATATCAAGGACGGGCGCGAGCATTGCCATGTCGTCTGGTCGCGGATCGATATCGAGAAAATGCGGGCGATCCAGCTCGCCCACGATCGGCGCAAGCTGTGGATCTTGGCGTGCGAGCTGGCCCGCAAATTCGGCCTCGAGCTGCCGCCGGGCTTCAAGGCCTGGGAGAAAAAGCAGCGCTTCAAAAAGGAGAAGCTCGGAGCCGAACCTTGCCGAAAACGCGCAGGACAAAGAGACCGGCATCACCCCCGAGCAGCGCCGCGATGAAATCACCGCCGCCTACGACCAGTCCGACAGCGCAGAGTCGTTCCGGGCGGCGCTGGCGCAAAAGGGCTACGTGCTCGCCAAAGGCGACCGGCGCGGCTTTGTCGTCGTTGACCGGTTCGGCGACCCTCACAGCCTCACCCGCTACGTCAAGGATCACAGCGCCAGGGACATCCGCCGCAAGCTCGCCGCGCTGAAGGAAGACGACCTACCGAGCGTCGAGCAGGCAAAGGCGCTGATCCGCGATGTTGCCCAGCAGCAGGCGCAAGGATCGGCCGAGGGCGTTGCCGGCAATGCGCAGGATGCGCGGCGGAAAGTCGAAGAGGTGCGCCGGCAGGCGCTGGCGAGAGTGCAGGCGGCGCGGCGGCTGGCCGCCACACAGCAGGAACAGGCGGCGCTCACCCGGCATGCGTCGGAAAAACTTGCGCTGCATGCGGCACAGGAGTCCGAAAAGCGTGGCTTTGTGTTCCGTGTGCGCAGCGCCGTCGCCGATCTTATCGAGCGCACGCCCGCGCTGCGCTCGGTGCTCGGTCCGATCCAGAAGCTAACCCATCTTGATCCGCGCGAGCGGCATGCGCTGGAAAAAGACGCGCTGCGCCGCCGTCATGAGCGCGAGAAGCTGGAAATCGAGCGGCGCAAGCGCAGCCTTGCGGCTGCCGAAAAGCGCGAGCAGGAATCGCTGACGCAGGCGCTGCTTCAGCTCGCCCGGCGGCAAGAGGGATTGCGGGCCGCCGCGCGCCAAGAGTTTGGCGAGGCCGCCAAGGTTCAGGGCTTCTGGCGCAAGCGCGAATTCGATTCGGGCGAGCTGCGGCAGGAGTTCAACGCGCTTGCCGGCTCCACCGAGGGCGGCGAGGATGACGGCGACGAGGATGCTCGCAAGCCGCAATGGAAGAAGCGGACGGAGCAGTTCGAGCGCAAATCGCGGCGGCCGAAAGGACCCGGCGGCCGAGGGATGAACTAAGCGCGCTTTCGTAAAAGTTCATAGATGCACAGGATCGACAGCAAGGATTTCTGCAAGGACGCAGAACGTCAGCTCGATGGGTCGGTCTGCTCGGGACAGTCGATTAGTTCGCGCCAGCGATGCTTAAATCTGTCACCGGGTATGACCAGCTGCTTGACCTCGCCTTCGCGTTTTCCCTCAAATTCGAAGCGCCATGACAGTTCATAGCCGCTCCACCACCAGCCCTGATAGAACGTTTCCAAGTGGACGCAGCGTCCGGACTTGACCTTGAATCTCTCGGACCAGGCGGCTGGCTGCCTGCGGACAATTCCTTTGACGGTTTTGGGTGTGCAATTGCACAGAAAGAGGTGGGCGACCCGGTTTTTGAAGTCGATGTCCACGAAGGCTGACAGGCCGTCCGGCGCATCGTCAGGCGCGCAAATCTTTTCCTTCTTTACCTGCTGCGCTTTGATCCGTTTGTACGCCGCGCCGGTGAGCTGCGAAAGGTCTTCGTTTGCTTCTGCGAATGCCTCTTCAGCATCCTCCGCCGAGGTGCAGAATTTTCGGACGCTAACTCCCTCTTTGTTCAGCAGTGTGTGCGCCCAGCCGGGTGATTGGAAATCGTCTCCACGGCCAATGCCATCCATTCTCAATAAGATCAGAAAGACATCATCGTGCTCGCGTTTTGTTGCCACGGCCAGTTCACAGGCCTTGGCGAGTTCCGGCCTTTCTTCGCGCCAGCCATTGTCCGGCTCGGCTGTTTCGATTTCGGTGAATTCTCCGGCGACGGGATAGCGCGCCAGCTTGCTGGCAACATATCTTTGTTGCTTCATCGCCTTTTTCGAGGCCTTCTCCTCGGAAGGCCGGGTACGGAAATAGAGGATAATAGGGTGCAGCTGGTCAGTCATGTGGTTGCCTTCGAGGAGGCAGCGTAACGCAAAGGACCTTCGCTTCCAATCAAGGTCAGATGCGATGCGGAGGTTAGAGCCATTATTCTCCGCATAATATGCGGAGAATAAGCTTGCGCTTTGCGGAGAATATCAGATATAATCTCCGCAGAAGGTGCGGAGATTATGAGCTACATTCACCAACGCAAGGAATGGCCGGATTTTGAATGGCAGGACGATGTCCTTGCCGCCAGCCTTGCGCAAGTGCGCCACCGGCAAGGGCGCTTGATCGGCCGGATGGAAGCGCTCGGCTTCAAGCTGCGCGAGGAAGCGGTCCTGCGCACGCTGACCGATGATGTCATCAAATCCAGCGATATCGAAGGCGAAAAGCTCGACGAGGATCAGGTCCGCTCATCCATAGCCAGACGACTTGGCATGGACGTGGCCGGTCTCGTGCCTGCCGACCGCAACGTCGAAGGCGTCGTCGAAATGATGCTCGACGCCACGCAGAACTATGCCAAGCCCCTGGATCAAGAGCGTCTGTTCGCCTGGCACGCATCGCTGTTTCCGACCGGGCGCAGCGGCATGAGCAAGATCATCGTCGGCGGCTGGCGCGACGATGCGGACGGGCCGATGCAGGTGGTCTCCGGTCCGATTGGGCGCGAGCGCGTCCACTATCAGGCACCGGCAGCGCCGCGCGTTCCCGATGAAATGGCTGCCTTCCTGTCATGGTTTGAGCGCGACAAGACAGTCGATCCGGTGCTCGCCGCCGGGATCGCGCATCTGTGGTTTGTCACCGTTCATCCGTTCGAGGATGGCAACGGCCGTATCGCCCGTGCCATCGCCGATCTCGCGCTAGCGCGTTCGGAAGCCAGCCCGCAGCGATTTTACTCGATGTCCTCGCAGATAAGGGCCGAGCGCAACCGCTACTACGATATGCTCGAAGCGACCCAGAAGGGCGGCCTCGACATCACGCCCTGGCTCCAGTGGTTTCTCGAATGTCTCGATCGCGCGTTCGACCGGGCCGAGGAAACCTTGGGCGCGGTGCTTGCCAAAGCGCAGTTCTGGGAGGCGATCAAGGATCAGCCGCTGAACGACCGCCAGCGCCATGTCCTGAACCGGCTGCTCGATGGATTCGAAGGCAAGCTCACATCTTCGAAGTGGGCGAAGCTGGCGAAGTGCTCACAGGATACCGCTTCCCGAGACATTGCCGACTTGATGGACAAGGGCATCCTTGTGCGCGGTGCGGCAGGCGGGCGCAGCACCAGCTATGATCTGGCCCAGTCGCAGAATGTCTAATCCGCCCGCATTTCAGTGAGCTGCCCAACCGCCTTATACCCTAGGAGGCATAAAACTTACTTATGCCTTTGAGGGTATAAGGCAGGATTATTCCCTTCAAGGTATATTGCAAATTTATACCGTTCAGGGTATAATCTAATTATGGAGGCCAATATGAGCCAGATGGTCAGATCAGCAAAGCAACTCGGCACGCTCATTCACAACGAGCGGGTGCGCAGAGGGCTTTCGCAACAGGACCTCGCCGACCTCGCCGGGACGGGACAGAAAACCATATCCCACGTCGAGAACGGAAAAGAGGGGACGAAGCTCGAAACCATCTTCGGCCTTCTCGCCGCGCTCGAAATGGAAATCCAATTCGCCCCGCGCACCAGGGGGCCGAAAAAATCGATAGGCGACATATTCTGACATGCCGCGCCGCAAGACACATGCTCCGCTAAACGTCTTCATCAACAACCGGCTCGCAGGCCGGCTGGAGAAGGAGGCAAGCGGGGCCGTCGCATTTCAGTACGATGCCGAGTGGCTCGCATGGGAACATCGCTTTGCCGTCTCGCTCTCGCTGCCCCTGCGCAAAGCCGCCTATCGCGGCGCGCCGGTCGTGGCGGTTTTCGAAAACCTGCTCCCGGACAAGCCGGCCATCAGGAAAAAGTCGCCGAGCGCACCGGCGCCGCCGGTACGGACGCCTACAGCCTGCTGGAACAAATTGGCCGGGACTGTGTAGGGGCCATGCAATTCCTGCCCGACGATGATCGCTCCCGATACAAGGCAGGAAATTCGCGGCGTTCCGGTTTCCGACGCGGACATTGAAAATATACTTGCCGATCTGGGCGGCACGCCGCTCGGCATCGACCCGGAGCATGAATTCCGGATTTCGGTCGCAGGCGCGCAGGAAAAGACCGCGCTGCTCTACCACAACGGCCAATGGCTACGTCCAATCGGCACCACGCCGACCACCCACATCCTGAAGCCGCAGATCGGCCAGATACCGACCGCCTTCGGCACTATCGACATGGAGGCAAGCGTCGATAATGAGCACTACTGCCTGAAGCTGATGGAGGCCTTCGGCCTGTCGGTCAACCACACGGAGATCGTCACCTTCGGCGAGCGCCGGGTTCTGGTCGTGGAGCGCTTTGACCGACAGTGGCAATCCGGTGGGCGGCTGCTCCGCCTGCCGCAGGAAGACTGCTGCCAGGCGCTCGGCGTTCCGCCCTCACGCAAATATCAGGCAACCGTGGAAGGGCATGTCAACGGCCCCGGAATTGTCGATATCGTATCTTTACTGAAGGCAAGCGATGAGCCGGTCAGCGACCAGGCCGCCTTTTTCAAAGCCCAGATTCTTTTCTGGCTGATCGGCGCAACCGACGGCCATGCCAAGAATTTCAGCGTCTTTCTGAATCCGGGCGGCGGCTTCCAGCTCACGCCATTCTATGACGTGCTCACCGCCCAGCCGCCCTTCGATGCCCGCCAAATTCCGCACGGGAAATACAAGCTTGCCATGTCCATCGGCAAACGGCCCAGATATCGCATCCTCGACATCGCCGGGCGCCATTTCGTTGAAACCGGCAAAAGGGCCGGGATCGGCCCAACCATCATGAAGCAGGTCATAACCGACGTGCTGGACAATGCGGACAAGGCCCCGGCGCGTGCGCTCGGCCAGATGCCGGACGATTTTCACGGTGCGGTCCATGATAGTGTCACAGCGGCAATCGCCGGCCGGCTGAGGCTGCTCGAACCGGCGCTCGCCGAACTTTGACCCCATAGTCAGACCTTTTCGGCCCGGCCTTCGTGAATTTTGATTCTACCTCATGAAAAGTGGTTCTCAGGACGCAACATTCATGAAAAATAAGTCTCATCGCTCTGGAGGCTTGGGATTCTCAGCAGCAAAATCTAAAATGACACGCTTTCATCAGCCTCAAAAAGGCGCAGAAAACCGGGCCTTGCAGCCGGAGATTCTGCCCCCGATTTTGGGACAAATTTGGGACACTCGGTAGCCGATTCAGGCGACAAACAGCGACACGCAGCGACACTTAAGTTGCTGATAACTAAGAAAAACCCTTTGCGCTCAATGCCCTATTAAAGCCCTCCGAAGGCAGAGGTCACAGGTTCGAATCCTGTCGGGTGCGCCAGAGCCGCAACGGGCGTCCCGCCGGGGCGCCCTTTTACCGAGGCAGGTATAGGGCCGAAGAACGGCGGTTCCGCGGCGGGCCGCCCGAACAATTCTTTCGGGGGTCCGCAGCGCGGGCGGCCCGGACGATCACGGCGGAGCAGATAATTTGTCAAAAATTGTCGCACCCGCCGCCGTCGTCCTTGCGCAAGCGCCACGGTTCCCGGAAAGGCTCGGCAGTCTCTCGTCCGACGTGAGGGTTCTCAATTCAATGGTCCGTTGGCCGTCGGCCATCCGCCGTGGTGGCCTCCTCGTTCTTCTGTGCGCACTCGCCGCCTGCTCCGGTGGCGACAAGGATTTCAAGCGCCCGCCGCCGCAGGTCGGCTTCTATGTGGCCCAGGCGAGCACCGTGCCGCTGTCGGTGACGCTCGGGGGCCGCACGGTCGCTTACGAGACGAGCGAGGTGCGCCCGCAAGTCACCGGCCTGATCCAGCGGCGGCTGTTCGCCGAGGGCGCCTATGTCCATGCCGGGCAGCCGCTCTACCGGATCGACCCGAGCCTCTACCGCGCTGCAGCCAACCAGGCCGAGGCCAATCTCGAAAGCGCTCGCGCCACGGAAGCCGCGGCGGTGGCCAAGGCCGAGCGCTACAAGCCCCTGGCCGAGGCCCAGGCGGTCTCGCAGCAGGATTACACCGACGCTCTCGCGCAGGCGCGCGAAGCCAAGGCCGCCGTCGCCCAGAACGCCGCGGCGCTCGACACCGCGCGCATCAACCTCAGGCACACGACGGTCCCGGCGCCGATCAGCGGGCGGATCGGCCGTTCGCTGTTCACCGTCGGCGCGCTGGTCAACGCCAACCAGAGCGATCCGCTCGCCGTGATCCAGCGGCTCGATCCGATCCACGTCGACATGCAGGAATCGGCCGCCGAGCTGACGTCGCTCCGCCAGGCGCTGCAGCGCGGCGATGTCGCTCCGGGCAGCACCACCGTGCATCTCAAGCTCGAGGACGGCAGCGACTACGCCTACCCGGGCAAGGTTCAGTTCTCGGAGATCTCGGTCGATCAGAACACCGGGACCGTGACCCTGCGGGCGAGCTTTCCCAATCCCAAGGGGCTGCTGCTGCCGGGCATGTTCGTGAAGGCGGTATTCGACCAGGCGATGCAGCCGAACGCCTTCCTGATCCCGCAGCCCGCGGTGCAGCGCGATTTCGACGGGTCGCCGTTCGTGTACATCGTCGGCAAGGACAACACCGCGGAGCGGCGCAAGATCGTCGCCGACAAGACCCTGGGCACGAACTGGATCGTCACCTCCGGCCTGCAGCCGGGGGACAAGGTCATCACGCAAGGCCTGGCCAACGTCAAACAGGGCACCAAAGTGCGGCCGGTGCCGCAGAACGCTCCGGAGAAAGTCGGCGCGCCGCCCGGCGGCGGCAAGCCCGGCGGGAAGCCTCCGGGCTGAGCGGCGATGTCACGGATTTTCATCAACCGGCCGATCTTCGCCTGGGTTCTGGCGATCGTCGTGATGCTGGGCGGGATCGGCGCGCTGCGGTCGCTGCCGATCGAGCAATATCCCGACATCGCGCCGGTGCAGGTCAACATCCGCGCGAGCTATCCCGGAGCCAATGCCGAGACGATCGAGAACAGCGTCACGCAAATCCTCGAGCAGGAACTGACCGGGCTCGACGGGTTGCTCTATTTCAGCTCGCAATCGAGCTCGCGCGGGCAGGCGAGCATCAGCGCCGTGTTCGCCAAGGGGACCGATCCGGACATCGCCCAGGTCCAGGTGCAGAACAAGATTCAGGCGGCGATCTCGCGCCTACCGGCCGAAGTGCAGGCCCAGGGCGTCCGGGTCACCAAGTCCAACGCCGATCAGCTGCTGCTGGTGGCCGTTTACGACACCACCGACACGCGGTCCTACCAGGACGTGTCGGATTACCTGAGCTCGAACATCCAGGACCCCCTCTCCCGCGTGCCGGGAGTCGGCGACGTCAACGTGTTCGGCTCGCCCCACGCGATGCGCATCTGGCTCAATCCGCAGCGCCTGGCCGCCTTCCAGCTGATGCCGAGCGACGTGATCGCGGCGATCGGCAGCCAGAACACCGAAGTCGCCGCGGGCGATGTCGGCGGCCTGCCGGCGCCGCCGGGGCAACTGCTCAACGCGACCGTCACGGCCAGGTCCAAGCTGCAGACGCCGGAGCAGTTCGGCGACATCGTGCTGAAGACGCTGCCCGACGGTTCGAGCGTGCGGATCAAGGACGTCGCGCGGGTCGAGATCGGGGCCGAGAGCTACAACATCATTCTCGGCGTCAACGGCCATCCCGGCGCCGGTATGGCGATTTCGCTCACCCCCGGGGCCGACGCGCTGCGAACGGCCGATCTGGTGAAGGCGAAGATGGACCAGCTGGCGCGGAACATGCCGGACGGGCTGACCTACGCCTACGCCAACGATTCGAGCGCCTTCATCCGGCTGTCGGTGTGGGAGGTCGAGAAGTCGCTGCTCGAGGCGATCGTGCTGGTGGTCATCGTGATGTTCGTGTTCCTGCAGAACTGGCGCGCCCTGCTGGTGCCGGGGATCGCCGTGCCGGTGGTGCTGCTCGGCACCTTCGCGGCGTTTTATATCTTCGGCTACACAATCAACACGCTCACCCTGTTCGGCCTGGTGCTGTCGATCGGCCTGCTGGTCGACGACGCGATCGTGGTGGTCGAGAACGTCGAGCGCCTGCTGCACGAGAATCCGGGCATGAGCGCGAAAGACGCGACGATCATCTCCATGGGGGAATTGCAGGTCGCGTTGTTCGCCATCGCGCTGGTGCTTTCGGCGGTGTTCCTGCCGATGGCTTTCTTCGGCGGCTCGACGGGCGTGATCTATCGCCAGTTTTCGCGTGACGATCATCTCGGCGATGACGTTGTCGGTGCTGGTGGCGCTGATCCTCAGCCCGGCGATCACCTCTACCGTGCTCAAGGCCAAGCGGACCCACGAGGAGGAAGAGCGTCCGGGAGCTTTCGCCCGCCGGTTGCCAGCCGCCGCGGCCGGCGTCCACCGGGCGCAGGCGTGGTTCAATCGGACGTTCAACGGACTCGATCCTGCGCTACACCGCCAACGTCGAGAAGGTGGTCGACCGCAAGTGGCTGTTCCTCCTCATCTACGCACTGGTGGTGGCGCTGCTGATCGGACTGTTCGTCCGCCTTCCCAGCGGCTTCCTGCCGACCGAGGACGAAGGCCGGGTGATGGTCCAGTGGCGCCTGCCGGCCGGGGCGACGCAGACCCGCACGGTGCAGGTCCGCGACATCGTCCAGAAATATCTGACGACGGAGGAGAAGAACAACGTCGGCACGATGTTCCTCGTCGCCGGCGGCGGGGGCGGGACCGCCGCGGGGCAGAACACCGGCGAGGCTTTCGTGACGCTGAAGCCATGGGATCAGCGCAAGGGCAAGGCCAACACCGCCGACGCGATCGCCCAGCGGGCGACCGCCGCGTTTCGCGGCTTGCGCGACGCGCAGGTGTTCACGCTCGTGCCGGGCGCCGTTCGCGGTCTCGGCGACACCTCCGGCTTCAGCATGCAGCTGCAGAACTCCAGCGGCATGAGCCGCGCCAAGTTCGCCGAGGCGCGGGACAAGCTGCTGGCGATGGCGAACGCCGATCCCAAGCTGCAGCAGGTTCGGCTGGGCGACCTCCCCGATGCGCCGACACTCAAGATCGACATCGATACCCAGCGCCTGAGCGCCTACGGTCTGTCGCCCGCCGACGTGAACGCGACGCTCGCGACCGCCTGGGGCGGGCGTTACGTCAACGATTTCATCGACAAGGGGCGCGTGAAGCGGGTCTACGTCCAGGGCGATGCCCCCTACCGGGCGAGCCCGGCCGACCTTTCGCAATGGTACGTCCGCTCCAAGGACGGCGAGATGGCGCCGTTCTCCGCCTTCGCCAAGATCGGCTGGTCGATGACGCCGACGACCACCAGCCGTTTCGGCGGAGTGCCGGCGTTCTCGTTCTCGGGCCAGGCGGCGCCGGGCTACAGCTCGGGCGACGCGATGGACGAGATGGAAGCGCTGGCGGCGAAGATTCCCGGCACCAGCGTCGCCTGGTCGGGAAGTTCGTACGAAGAGCGCCTCTCTTCCGGCCGCGCGCCGCTGCTCTACGCGCTGTCGCTGCTGGTGGTGTTCCTGTGCCTGGCGGCGCTCTACGAAAGCTGGACCATCCCGGTCGCGGTGCTGCTGGTGATCCCGCTCGGCCTGGTCGGCGCGGTGTTCGCGGTGACCCTGCGCGGGCTTCAGAACGACGTGTTCCTGCAGATCGGCTTGCTGACGACGATGGGCCTTGCGGCCAAGAACTCGATCCTGATGATCGAGTTCGCCGAGCGCGAGGAAAAGAAGGGCGCGCGGGTGATCGAAGCCGCGGTGAAGGCGGCCCGCATCCGGCTGCGGCCGATCCTGATGACCAGCTTCGCGTTCATCTTCGGCGTGCTGCCGCTGGCGCTGTCGACCGGGCCGGGAGCCAACAGCCGGATCGCCATCGGCACTTCGGTGGTCGGCGGGATGCTCACCGCCTCGCTGCTGGCGATCTTCTACATCCCGCTGTTCTTCGTCCTCGTCCGGCGGAGCACGCGCGATGCGCTGACCGCCGTTCGCGAGCGCTGGCGCCGGCGCCGCGACGAAGAGCAGCCGGCATGAGGCGGATCGCCGCAGCGTTGGCGGCCACCGCGCTTGCCGGCTGTTCGCTCGCGCCGCCCTATCAGCGGCCCGCCGCGCCGGTTCCGCCGGCGTTTCCGCAAGGGCGGGCCTATCCGGCGCCGGCCGAGGGAGGGCTGCCGTCGGTGTCCTATCGCGACCTGTTCCGCGACGCCCGGCTGCAGGCGCTGCTCGCCCAGGCGCTCGCCAACAACCGCGACCTGCGAATCGCCGCGGCGAACGTGGCCGCGGCGCGGGCGCAAGTCCGCGTCACCCGCTCGGCCCAGTTCCCCGAGGTCGACGCCAACGCGTCGGTCACCCATGTCAGGGGCGCGGGAACGAACTTTGCCCTGCAGGGCGGCGTTTCCGCCTTCGAACTCGACCTGTTCGGGCAACTCGCCAACGCCACCGCCGCCCAGCGCGAGCGGGCGCTCGCCAGCGAGGCCGACGCACGGACGGTTCGGATCGGTCTGGTGGCCGATCTCGCCAACGCCTGGATCGCCTACGCCGCCGACCGCGACCTGATGGCGATTGCCGAGGATACCGCGGCCAACGCCCGCAAGGCGGTCCAACTGACCCGCTTGCGCCTGGAAGGCGGCATCGCCCCGCGCACCGACCTGAGCCAGGCGGAGCAGGTGCTCGATACAGCCGAGGAAGACCTCGCCCAGCAGACAAGCGCCTTGGCACAGGACAAGAACCTGATCCGGCTGCTGGTCGGGGCTCCGTTCGATCCCGCGCTGCTGCCTGACGGCCTGGCGCAGATCGATCGAGAATTCGCCGCTCTTTCACCCGGCACCAGCTCCGACGTGCTGTTGCGGCGGCCCGACGTCGAGCAGGCGGAGCATCGGCTCAAGGCGGCCAACGCCGACATCGGGGTCGCGCGCGCCGAGCTGTTCCCGCGCATTTCGCTGACCGGTCTGCTCGGCCTGGCGAGCAAGGCCCTGACGTCGTTGTTTACCGGCGGAGCGTTCACCGCCACCGCGGGCGCCGACGCTTCCTACGCCATTTTCGATGCCGGCGGACGGCGGGCGAACGTCGCCGTCAGCGAGGCGCAGCGCGATGCCGCCCTGGCGACCTACGAGAAGGCGATCCAGACGGCGTTCCGCGAAGTCTCCGACGTGCTGGCGGTGAGCGGAACCATCGGCGACCGCCTGCGGGCCGCCCACGCCAATACCCTGGCCGCGGCGGACACTGCGCAGCTCACCGAACGGCGTTATCGCGGGGGAATCGACAGCTTCCTGGCCAACCTCGTCGCCCAACGCAGCCTGTATACGGCGCGGCGACAGGAAGTGGCGGTGCGCGCCGCGCTGCTGGAGAACCGGGTGGAGCTTTACCGGGCGCTGGGAGCCGATGCGTTCTCCGGAGACGCCGGGGCCTGAGCCGCGGCGGTGAAGTGCGGGCGGCCGGACTCGAACCGGCACGAGCAAAGCTCAGGGGATTTTAAGTCCCCGGCGTCTACCATTCCGCCACGCCCGCCGGAGACCCGATTAGCGGGCGCGGGGCAAGCTTGCCAGCGTTGCGCTCAGCCTTTGTCGTCGTAGAGGCACATCAGGAACACGGGCCCGGAGTCCGGGTTCGCGTAGTCGGCCTTGATTGTCTGCAGCACCGGCGCGCCGGCCTTGGCCTGGACATCGTCGAGTCCGGGATCGCTAATGCGGGCGTCTTCCAGCGCTCCCGCCGGGGCTTTGCGTGTGTCGTAAACCTGAGCGCATGCGGTGACCCTTCCGGTGCTGCACCCGACGCCGGGATAGGCCTTGTCGAACGCCTGCAGCACCGCCTTCGGGTACGGTTGGCTGTAGCTTCGCGTGACGCCCTGCAAGCGGTAATCGATCTCCTGGATGGCGCCTGCGGCCCCCTTGACCACCAGCACGTAGCCTACCGGCATACCCAGCACGGCGGCCCCCGCCGGTTGATAGATCGCCTGGCTGTCGGACAGCGTCGCGGCCGGCTCGCCGAGGGCGGTGACGACATCGGCGGTGGCCTTTTCGGGGCAGGCGCCGGCGGCGGCCGCCGCCGTCGGGGACGCGACCGCCAGGACGGCGAAGGCAAGTAGCAAGTCCCGCATGATTCCTCTCCCAAGAATCGGTTGTCGGACAACGCGATAGTGCCACAAACCGGCCCCGAAAGCGACGCCGTTTTCGCTCCGGCGGATCTCAGGTGTACCGTGTGCCGGCGAGCTCGGCGCCCTCGGCCAGCGCGGCGAGCTTGGCCCAGACCACCTCGGCGTCGACGCTGTTGCTGCCGGCGTGGACCGAAAAGCCGCAGTCGACGCCGGCCATGATCCGCTCGGCGCCGAGCAGGTCGGCGTAGCGGCCGATCCTTTGCGCGATCAGCTCGGGGTGCTCGACGTAGGGGCTCTGCGGCTCGATCATCCCGGGACAGAGAATCTTGCCCTCGGGCAGCTTGTGCTCGGCGAAAAAGGCGAACTCGTGCGCGTGGCGCGGGTTGGCGCCCTCGATCAGCACCGTCTGCGGCTTGGCCTGCCAGACGATGTCGGCGATCTGCCCGAGCGGCACGTCATGGGTGTGCGGCCCGGGGTAATTGCCCCAGCACAAGTGCATCCGCAGCTGTTCGGCGGGGATGCTTTGCAGCGCGTGATTGAGCGCGGCGACGTTCATGCCGATGCGCTTGCGGAACTCGGCGGTGGAGAGCCCGGTGAACTGCACGTGGCGGCCCATCGCAAGATCGGGGCAATCGACTTGCAGCGTTATGCCGGCCTTGGCGATGGTCTCGTATTCATGGCGCAGGCCCTCGGCGAGGGCGAAGACGTATTCCTCGTCGCTGGCGTAGTATTGGTTGGGGAAGAACAGCGCGGTCACCCCGGGGCTGGCGGCGGACATGAAGGTTTCGTGGCCGGCGGCGAGCCGCTGGAGCCGTTCGGCGTCCTCGCGCGGGGCGTCCATGTCGATCACCTCGATCGGGCCGGTGCACGCCGGGGCGCTGCGCTTGGCCCGACCGCGGTTGCCGAACACTTGCGCCTTGGCGCCGGGGAACGCTTCCAAGTCTTCGAACTCGTACTGCCCGGCCTCGCCGCCGAAGCCCGACAGGCGGTGCTTGATATAGGTGGCGTAGCTCGGCTTCGACATCTCGCCGTCGTTGATGACGGTGATCCCGGCCCGCTTTTGCCGGTCGACCACGTAGGCCGTGGCGCGCTCGATCGCTTCCTCGAGTTTGGCCTCATCGACCACCTCGCCGCTCTCGCGGGCGAACATCAGCTTGAGCAGGTAATCCGGCCGGGGCAAGCTGCCGGTGTGGGTGGTCCTGAAGGCCATTAGCTCAGCTCGGCGCGGACGATCTTCGCGCCGTCGGCCATCGCCTTCATCTTGCCGAAGGCGACCTCGCGCGGGAGGTACTTGAGACCGCAGTCGGGCGCGACGATGATTCGCTTAGCCTCCACGTGCGGCAGCGCCTTGCGGATGCGGGCGGCGACGGTCTCCGGCTCTTCGACCGCGTGAGTCGAGAGGTCCAGCACGCCGAGAATGATGGTTTTGCCGGGCAACGATTCCAGAATCGAACAGTCGAGGTTCGATTGCGCGGTCTCGATCGAGATCTGCATCACGTCGCTGTCGGCCAGCTCCGGCAGGAAGTTGTAGCCCGCCGGCCGTTCGTGGATCAGGTGGGCGTAGCCGAAGCAGATGTGTAGCGCGGTGGTGCCCTTGACCCCTTCGAGCGCCCGTTCGAGCGCCTTCAAGCCATAGGCCCGCGCCTTGTCCGGGCGCGCCTGCATGTAAGGCTCGTCGAGCTGGACCACGTCGGCCCCGGCGGCGAACAGGTCCTTGATCTCTTCGTTGACCGCGCCGGCATAGGCCACCGCGAGCGCTTCGGGATCGTTGTAGTAGTCGTCCTGCGCCTGCTGGCTCATCGTGAACGGGCCGGGCACGGTGATCTTGATCGCCTTGTCCGGGCTGGCGTGCTCGCGCAGGAACTGCACGTCGCGCACCTGCACCGCGTGGCGCCGGCTGATCGGCCCGACCACCCGCGGCACCGGCACCGGCTCGCCGCTGCGATCCAATGCGGTGCCGTTGTTGTCCATGTCCACGCCGTCGAGCGCGGTGGCGAAGCGGTTCGAATAGCTCTCGCGGCGCATTTCGCCGTCGGTGATGATGTCGAGCCCGGCGCGCTCCTGCTCCGCGATGGCGTAGATCGTCGCGTCGTCCCACGCCTGATCGAGGTACTCTTCCGACACTCGCCACAGCTCCTTCATCCGCGTGCGCGGCGGGAAGCGGCCGCCGAGCTTCTCGCGGTCGATCAGCCAGTCGGGCTGGGCGTAGGAGCCGACGAGGGAGGTCGGGAGGAGGGGGAGCTGCGGCATGGAGTGGACCTCTCGAAAGCCCTCTCCCTTGAGGGGGGAGGGTTGGGTGGGGGTGCTCCCCCGCTGGCGGTGGATGCGCGACCTTCGACCGCGCTCCCCCACCCCTAACCCCTCCCCGCCGGGGAGGGGGAATGGGGGCGTTGCGGTTTGTTACTCCGCCGCTTCGGCGTGGCGGAAGGTGTTGTTGCTGGTGTGATCGCCGCCGAGCCAGCGCTTGAGCTCGGCATGGGCATTGGCCTTGCGCTCCTCGTCGCCGGCGGCGGCACGCGGATCGTCGCAGGTGAATTCGACAGTCATGCCGTTGGGATCGACCGCGTAGACCGAGCGGCAGTAGCCGTGCTCGAGCACGTAAGTCTGCGGCGGTTCGAGCCCCGCCTTCTCGATCCGCGCCTCGAGTTCCTTCTGCGTTTCCTTGTCGACCTTGAGCGCCAGGTGAACGAACGGCGTTTGCGGGATATCGGGGACGAACAGCTCTTCGTCTTCCTTGTCGGCGAACTGGAAGAACGCCAGCGCGCCGCCGTCGCCGATGCCGAAGAAGCAATGGCAATAGGTGCGGTCCTTGCCGAACAGGAAATCGGTCTCGCACCAGGTGGCGACCAGCGGCAGGCCGAGGATGTCCTCGTAGAAGTGGCGGGTCTTCTCCATGTCCTTGGTGACATAGGCGGTGTGGTGCAGGCGGCTGGGCAGCTTGTCGGTCATAACTCTCTCCCTTGGCGGCGCCGATTCCGTAAGCGCCGCGGTTGGGCGTAGTCTAGCAAAGCCGTCGCGCGTGGCAATTCATTCGCGAATCCGCCCTCCGCCGCCCCATCTCCCTGCTTCGTCATGCTGAACTTGTTTCAGCATCCATGTCTCGGCCGCGACGGGAACTCTCAAGCAGGCGGTGCCGTCGAGGCCACGCACCCTTTCAGCGTCCGCGCTTGAGGGACGATGGACCCTGAAACAAGTTCAGGGTGACGATAATGAGGGTGGTCCGCTACCCCTTACCTCCAAGATACTCCGCGTTGTCCGCCCCCAGCTCGGGCGGGGCGGTGACGTCGCGCTCGATTTCGCCGTCGAAGTGCAGTGGGTTCCGGATCGTACGGAATTTTCCGCGCGGGCCTTCGGTCTCGGCCATGATCCGGTGGAACTGACCGAGCTCGCCTTCGAGCACTTCCTTCGAGTTGAGGATCGGCGAATGCGGCACTTCCAGCTCGGTCAGCCGCTCGTCCCAATAGGCGCGGGTGTTCGACTTGAAGATCGGGGCGAGGAATTCGATTACCTTCTCGTAATTGGCGATCCGCGCCGGGCGGCTCTCGAACTCGGGCCGCTCGAGCATGTCGGGCACGCCCATCGCCGTCGCCAGGTTCTCCCAGAACTTGGGCGGGCTCGACATATGCAGCGCAATCCACCCGCCGTCGGCGCACTCGAACACGTAGGACTGTGAAACGTGCGGGCGCGAATAGGGCCCCATGATCTGGTCGACCGCGAGATAATGGGTGAAGTCGTCGAGATTGAAGTGGCACATCGCCTCGAACATGCTCGTCTCGACGTGGCGCCCCTTGCCGGTCTTTTCCCGCTCGTAGAGTGCCGCCATGACGCCGAGCGCGGCGTAGAACCCGGTCACCGCATCGGCGATCGCCGGGCCGACCACCCGCGGGTGCTCGGGGTTGACCAGCAGGCGCAGGAACCCGGCACTGGCTTGAGCCACCGTGTCGAACGCCGGCCGGTCCTTGTGCGGGCCTTCGTTGCCGAAGCCGGAGATGTCGGCATAGACCAGCCGCGGGTTGATGGCCTGCAGCCGCTCGGCGTTAACTTTCAGCCGCTCGGCGACGCCCGGGCGGAAGTTCTGGATGAACACGTCGGCCGTCTTCACCAGCGCGTCGAATTTGGCGAGGTCGGCTTCGTCCTTGGTGTTGAGCTCGATCGACTTCTTGTTGCGGTTGTAGGTCTGGAAGTGCGGCGAATAGAGGTCGCCATTGAACGCGCGGAACGGATCGCCGGTGCCCGGCTGCTCCACCTTGATCACCTCGGCCCCGAGGTCCGCCAGCAGCATCGCCGCGGCCGGGCCGGTGATGAAAGTGCCCATGTCGAGCACGCGAATGCCTGTGAGCGGCTTGGCCATACGTCTCCCTCGTCTCGTCCTTCGGCCCCTAGCCGTTCGTGTCGAGCGAAGTCGAGACACCTTTGTGTGCGGGGCCGCCGAAAGAAGAAGGGGGGTTCGCGCAGAGACCGCGGAGGAGCAGAGATCTCAGAGATATAGCACGAAACGCTGGTGTTTGCTCATTCCCGCGCAGCGGGCTGAATTTTCTACGTCGGATGTGAAGCCCGCTTCGCGGGCAAGAGCCGCGCTCGCCCAAATTTCTCTGCGCTCTCTGCTCCTCTGCGTTCTCTGCGCGAAATAATTTTGGACAAGCCCGACGCCGGCGGTCCAAAGCAGCCGTCAAGACAAGGGAGACCCAAATGCGCATCGGCAAGCAGGACGCGCCGTACACCGCAATCTGCACCTCGGACGCGACCCACATCACCGTGCGCGGGCGCGACCTGGTGGATGAGTTGATGGGGCAGATCGACTTCACCAGCTATTTTTGGCTGCTGGTCACGGGCGAAATGCCCAACGAAAACCAGACCTTCTTCACAAACGCGGTGCTGGTGGCGCTAGCTGAGCACGGGCTGGTGCCGAGCGTGGTCGCCGCGCGGATGACCTATGCCGCCGCGCCCGAGGCGCTGCAGGGCGCGGTCGCCGCCGGGCTGCTCGGCTGCGGCTCGGTGGTGCTGGGCAGCGCCGAGATCGCCGGGCAGTTCTACGCCAAATGCGTTGCCGACGCGCGCGAGACCGGCGACGACTTGCATGATGTCGCGGTGCGGCAGATCACGCTGTGGCGTCAGCACACCAAGGCCGTGCCCGGCTTCGGCCACCCGCAGCATTCCGGCGGCGACCCGCGCGCCAACCGCCTGCTCGCAATGGCCGACGAACGCGGCGTTTCCGGCGAGCACGTGGCGATGATGCGCGCGCTCAAGGCCGCGCTGCCCGAGACGATCGGCCGCGACCTCCCCATCAACGTCAACGCCGCGATCCCCTCGATCATGCTCGACATCGGCTTCCCGCTGGCGGCGCTCAAAGGCATCGGCCTGCTGTGCCGCAGCGCCGGCCTGATCGGCCACCTGACCGAGGAAGCCGAGCGGCCAATCGGGTTTATCCTGAGTGGCGCGGCGGCGCAGGCGATCAAGTACGATGGGGAGGGGAGTAAATGACGACGGACGCAGCGCCCAAACCGCCAACAACAGTGTCGGCGCTTGAGACGATCAGCATCTTGATGATCGCGGGCAATGTGATTTTCGGAGGCATCAAGTTCGACTCCGATCTGATCGGAAGTCTTCTGTCGTTGGGCATCGTGTTTTGGCTGGTGCTGAAGGTGACGCGGCGCCGGAGTTCTCGCGCTCGCATCGCTTTGACCATCATGGCAGCTCTGGGGTTTGGCATCGTAGTTCTTGCGTTGGCGTACACTGGATCGTGGGCACAGCCTTCGATAGAGCTGTCGAGAACGCGCACAGTTTTGATCCTTGGCGCTATCATAGGGTTCGGCCTGACCCTCGCTCAATTGATCCTGCTCTGGCATCCTGCAACGACAGCATGGATACGGAGCAGGCCAAGCAAATCGGGTGTCGCGAGCGTCTAACCCGCGTTCCACCTTGCCAACCCCCCCATCCCCTCGCACAGTGGCTCGCGGGAGACGAGCATGGACGCAGCGGAATTCGATTATGTCGTGGTCGGCGCGGGCTCGAGCGGCGCCTGCGTGGCGGCGCGGCTGGGGGAGCGGGCGGATCGCACGACTTGCGTGATCGAGGCCGGCGGGCCCGACACCCATCCGTTCATCCATATCCCGAGCTTCGTCGCCGCGGCGATCCAGCGCAAGGCGACCAACTGGCGCTTCGCCACGGTGCCGCAGCCGGGCATGGCCGGGCGGCAAATCCCGGTGCCGCGCGGGCGGGTGGTCGGCGGCTCGGGCTCGATCAACGGCATGGTCTATTTCCGCGGCCACCCGACCGATTACGACGACTGGTCCGACATGGGCTGCACCGGCTGGTCCTACGCCGAAGTGCTGCCCTACTTCACCCGCACCGAGCACAACGAGGATTTTCCCGAGAGCGTGTTTCACGGCACGCACGGCCCGGTCAACGTCAAGCTGGTGCCCAATCCCAACCGGCTCAACTACGCGTTCATGGAGGCGCTGGCGGACCTGCAGTTCCCCGCCTGCCCGGACTTCAACGGCGCCAACTCCGAAGGCTACGGCCGCCGCCAGGGCCTGATCCGCGACGGCCGGCGCGAGACCACCGCCGGTGCGATGCTCAAGCCGGCGATGGCGCGCGGCAACATCCACCTGCAGACCGGCGCCCATGTGGCGCGGGTGCTGGTCGAGGATGGGCGCGCGGTCGGCGTCGAGCTGACCGACGGCCGCACGATTCGCGCGCGGCACCAGGTCGTGCTTTCCGCCGGCTCGGTGCAGACGCCGCAGCTGCTGATGCTGAGCGGCATCGGACCTGCAAGCCACCTGCAAGAGATGGGCATCGACGTTGTAAGAGATGTGCAAGGCGTCGGTTCGAATTACCACGACCACCCGGCTAGCCCGATGCACATGGAGACGTGGAACCCGACCAGCTACGGCCTCTCGTGGCGGGTGCTGCCGCGCGACTTCGTGCACCTGGTTCAGTACATCGTCACCCGCACCGGTCCGCTCGCCGGAAACGTGTTCGAAAGCGTCGCCTTCCTGCGGACCGATCCGGGGCTCGACAAGCCCGACGTGCAGTTCGTGTTCCAGCCGGCCAAGCGGCTGACGCACCCGAAGATCCCGTTCCCGGTCGGTCACGGCTACGCGATCAGCCCTGTCAACCTCTATCCCAAGAGCCGCGGCACCCTGAGGCTCGCCAGCCCCGAACCGACCGCCGCGCCGCTGATCGATCCGCACTTGCTCGAGCACCCGGACGACGTCCAGCCGCTGATTCGCGCGCTGAAAATCGCCCGCCGCGCGTTCGCCACCGAGGCGTTCGCCGAATACGACGGCGTCGAGGTCGCGCCGGGGCCGGAGTGCACCAGCGACGAACAGTTCGACACCTATATCCGCGAGACCGGCTACACCGTCCACCACCCGGTCGGCACCTGCCGGATGGGCTCGGACGCGGATTCGGTGGTCGATCCGCAGCTCAGGTTTCGCGGCATCGACGGCCTGACGATCGCCGACGCTTCGGTGATGCCGCGCATCGTCGGCGGCAACACCAACGCGCCGTGCGTGATGATCGGCGAACGCGCGGCCGATTTCATCCTCGGCAAGACCCCGCTACCCGCCGCCGAGCTGCCGCCCGAGAGCGTGGCGCGGTACAAGCCGAAGGTGGGGCAGGCGGCGTGAGGATGCCGGTTCTCGCAGAGATCGCGGAGGGAGCAGGGTCCGCGGAGGGCAGGCCCGCGCGGCTTCGCCGCGCACTCGCAATCTCTGCGCTCTCTACTTCCTCGGCGCCCTCTGCGAGAACCTTGTAAGAAGGACAACCATGGCAAAAGAACACGTGAAGAGCTGGACAATCGGCGATGTCACGGTGTCGCGCATCGTCGAGGTGTGGGACTTCCAGGACAACATCCAGATGACCATGCCCGAGACGACCGCCGAAGAGGTGATCGCCATGGACTGGCTGCACCCGCACTACGCCACGCCCGACGGCCGGCAGCGGATGAACTTCCAGGGTTTCGTGGTGCAGGCGCCGGGGCGGACGATCGTGGTCGATTCGTGCATCGGCGCCGGGCGGGAGCGGGATTTCGACGTGTTCTGCGATCTGCCCGAGGGGTTCCTGGAGGATCTCGAATCGCTCGGCGTCACTCGCGATGAGGTCGACACCGTGTTCTGCACCCACCTGCACTTCGACCATGTCGGCTGGAACACCTACAAGGACCCGCAGACCGGCGAGTTCAAGCCCACCTTCCCTAACGCGCGGTATTTGTTCGGGCGCAAGGAATACCAGGCCTGGCAGGATACCATCCGCCACGATGGGCATCATTCCGACAACCACTTGGTCGAATGCGTCGACCCGATCGTCAGCGCCGGGATGGCCGACTTCATCGACACCGATCACCAGCTCGCGAGCGGCGAGTCATGGGGCATCCGCTGCGAGCCGAGCCACGGCCACACCCCCGGGCACATCCACGTGCGGATCAGCTCGAACGGCGAGGATGCGGTGATCACCGGCGACCTGATGCACCACCCGATGCAATGCGCGATGCCGCACCGCGCGGCCACGTTCGACATGGACAAGGATGCCGGCCGGCAGACGCGGATGGGCTTCGTCGACCAATGCAAGGACAGCGGCGTGCTGGTGATCGGCGCGCATTTCTTCGAGCCGACCGCCGGGCACATCGAGACCGGCGCGGACGGCAACGTGTGGTTCCGGGGGCTCGGGCTTTGAGCAAGGAGATCCCCGAATACCCGCTCGACATCTTCACCCCCGAGGCGGTGCGGAATGCGCGCGAGGTCGACGATGCGCTGCGCGAATTCGCCCCCGCCGTTCGGCTGCAAGACGGCACGGTGATGATCGCCCGCCACGAACACGTGACCAGCGGGCTGCTCGACTGGAAGACGTTTTCCAGCACCAGCCGCCCGTGGCACGATCCGACCAGCCCGCGCCCGGAAATCCTCCTGACGGACGATCCGCCGCGCCACACCCAGGTGCGCAAGGTGATTGCCGACGCGCTGAGCCCGCGCGCGCTCGAGCGGGTCAAGGGCATCTTCGAGGAGCGGGCGAAAGCGCTGCTCGATCGGCTGCGGGGCGAGGACACGGTCGATGCCGTGTCCGACGTGACCCAGGCCTACGTCTTCCAGGTCCTACCCGACATCCTTGGCTTGCCCGAGGAAGGTCGCGAGCACATGCACGGCTTTTCCGAGATGGTCTGGGCGACGATGGGCCCGCCCGGCGAGCTGTTCGACCAGGCGATGCAATACGATTACTCGGCGGTGATCGAGTGGCTCGAGACCCAGTGCGAACGCTCGGCGCTCGATCCTGAGGGGATCGGCGAGACGATCTATGCCGCGTCGGACCGCGGCCAGGTGACGCTGCCCGAAGCCAAGCTGCTGCTGCAGACGGTGCTCAGCGCCGGGGCCGACACCACCTTCATTACCATGGCCAACGCCTTACGCGCCTGGGCGCTGTTCCCCGGCGAGTACGAAAAGCTGCGCGCCGAACCGAAGAAGGTACGCGCGGCGTTCGACGAATCGCTGCGCTGGGATTCGCCCAGCCGAA
This sequence comes from uncultured Alphaproteobacteria bacterium, assembly GCA_963811255.1. Taxonomy (GTDB): domain Bacteria; phylum Pseudomonadota; class Alphaproteobacteria; order Sphingomonadales; family Sphingomonadaceae; genus Croceibacterium_B. Next base: position 894,014 of record CAWEQI010000001.1, read on the forward strand.
TGGCGGGCCGCATGGCGACCCGCGACGTCGAGATCGGCGGCTACCTGGTGCCCGCCGGCAGCAAGGTCGGGCTGATGTTCGCTGCCGCCAACCGCGATCCGCGCTATTGGGAGGCGCCCGACGACTACCGGCTCGAGCGCGACACCCGGCACTCGCTCGGCTGGGGCTACGGCGTTCACGGCTGCGTCGGCCGGGTGCTGGCGCAGATGGAAGCGAGCGCGCTGCTCGGCGCAATCGTGGCCCAGGTGGAGTCGATCGAGCTTGCCGGGCCTTACGAGCCGTGGATGACCACCGTCGGCCACGGGCCGATCCGCCAGCCGGTCAAGCTCAACTTTGCTTGAGTTAACCATGCTGTTTCCCGCAGAATTGAGCCGTTTCTGCAATTTTTCCGCGTCGCAGGCGTTCGTCGTTAACCATGTTTGCAAAGCCGGCGGACTCGTTCGCAAAGCGGCCCATCGGGTGTAGATTCGCCCCATGACCGCGCCCGTCACCCGCATCGATGCGATCCGCTACGCGCGGCACGAGCGCACGGCGGCGGCGAATTTCACGCAACCGGTCGACGACCACGACCTGCCGATGCCGCTCGATTATTTCGTCTGGGCGATCCATCGCGAGGGGCATCCGCCGGTAATCGTCGACACCGGGTTCGGCGAGGCCGCGGCGGCGGCGCGCGGGCGGATCATCACCCGCCCGGTGGTCGAGGGGTTGCGCGGCGCGGGGATCGATCGCTTGTCGGTCGAGGACGTGATCCTCACGCATCTGCATTACGACCACGCGGGTTCCCTGGGAGTGTTCCCCAACGCGAAATTCCACGTGCAGGACGCGGAGCTGGCCTTCGCCACTAGCCGCCACGTGTGCGACCAGGCGACTCGCGCACCGTTCGATGGCGAGCCGATCGCGCAGCTGATTCGAAAACTCTATGCCGACCACGTGGTGTTCCACGACGGCGACGACGAGTTCGCACCCGGCGTCGCGCTGCGGGTGTGCCCCGGCCACACCGCGGGTTTGCAGGTGGTGTGCTGCGAGACCGAGCGCGGGACGGTGGTTCTCGCCAGCGACGCAGCGCACCTCTACGCCAACGTGACCCGCCAGCTCCCCTTCCCGATTTTCGTCGACGAGGCCGAATACCGTCGCGCCCAACAGCGGGCGCTTCAACTGGCCGGCGGCTCGCTCGACCACCTGATCCCCGGCCACGATCCGCTGGTGCTCAAGTGCTTTCCCGCTAAGGACGACATCGCGCGCGTCGACCTGCCGCCACGGACGCCGATTTCGGAGACGCAATGACCACAGTCGGATTCCTGGGCCTGGGCCGCATGGGCGGGCCGATGGCGAGCAACCTGATCGGGCACGTGGACCGCCTGCTGGTGCATGACGTCTCGCCCGCGGCGGTCGAGGCGCTGGTGGCGAAGGGCGCGGAGGCGGCCGGATCGGCCGCGGCGCTCGGCGAGCAGTGCGAGATCGTCTTCATGAGCCTGCCGACCCCGGCGATCGTCCGCCAGGCGGCGCTCGACGTGGTGTCGGTCAAGGCCCCGCGCATCCTGTGCGACCTGTCGACTTCCGGCCCGCAATTGGCGCAGGAGCTGCACGACAGGCTGGCGCTCAAGCACGTCGCCAGCTTCGATGCCCCGGTCTCGGGCGGCATCCGCGGGGCCGAGCAGGGGACGCTGGCGATCATGGTCGGGGGCCCAGAGGCGCTTTATCCAGAACTCGAGCCGCTGCTGCGATGCATTGGCAAGCCGTTCTACATGGACGAGACGCCCGGCGCGGGGCAGGTGGCCAAGCTGGCGAACAACCTGCTCAGCCTGGCGGCGATCGCCACGACCGCCGAGGCGATGACGCTCGGGATCAAGGCCGGGCTCGACCCGGCGCGGATGATCGAAGTGCTCAATGCCGGCACCGGGGCCAACTCGGCGACCCGCGACAAGTGGCCGCGCGCCGTGCTGCCGCGGACGTTCGATTTCGGCTTCTTGGCCCAACTCAGCCTCAAGGACACCCGCCTGGCGCTCGCCGAGGCGCAGGCGATGGGCGTGCCGCTGCCCACCGGCGAACGCCTTGCCGCGCTGCTCGACCGGACGCTGGCGGCCTACGGCGACGACGCCGACTTCACCGAGATGGCGAAGGTGGTCGAGGCCGACGCCGGGCTCGATCCGGATCGGTAGCGGTCAGGCTGCAGCAGCCTGCGGCGGCGTCTCGAAGCTCTTGCGCTTGGCCTTGTCCGCCTCGCGGCTGTCCTGCCATTTCTTGAGCGCGTAGCCGCCCGCGCCGACGACGAGCAGCGTCGGGATGCTCAGCCGCTTGACCATCGCCACCGCGCCGGCGCCGAGCACCGCGCCGAGCGGTCCGCTCACGCTGTGGGTCTGTTCCGCCACCGATGCGCCGGCCACGGCGCCGATAATCTTGCCGATCATGGGATTCTCCTTTGTGTTCGATAAGCGCCTGGCCAAGCGGGTGGTTCCGCGGCAGCACGGCTAAAAGATAATATCTTTATCATGTTCAGCCGATCCGCTAGAGGCGAGTCGCGATGGCTGTCGTTCCCTTCCGCAAGCCTCAGGACCCATGGGCGCTGGAGCCGGCGCGCCCGGCGGCGACGCTGTCGTCTCGCATCGTCGAGGAGGTGCGCGAGGCGTTGTTCGACAAGCGGCTCAAGCCGGGCGACTTTCTCGGCACCGAAAAGGACATCGCCGAGCGCGCCGGGGCGAGCCGGATCGTCGCCCGCGACGCGCTGCGCACGCTGCAGGCACTGGGCGTGGTCGAGATCAAGGTCGGCGCCGGCGGCGGGGCGCGCATCGCCCGCGGCAATCCGGCGCTGTTCGCCGAGGCGCTGGCGGTGCAGCTCAATCTCGCCGGCGTGAGCGTGCGCGAGATGATGGACGCGCAGCGGGCGATCGAAACCACCGCGGCCGAGCTGGCAGCGGAGAATGCGACCGCCGAGGACCTGGCGAAGCTGCGCGAGCTGCTTGCCGAGCACGAAGCGACGATCGAGGATGACGCCGCCTATACTCGCTCGTGCATGCGTTTTCACGTGGCTGTCGCCGAAGCGTCGCACAACCGTGTGCTGGTCGCGCAGTTGCTGAGCCTGCAGCACGTCTCGTGGCCGGCACAGAACCGCACGCTGACCGATGCCGTCGCCCGGCATATCCTCGACGTTCACCGGCAGCTGGTTGACGTCATCGAGTCACGCGACGCCGCGGCGGCGCGGCGGCTGATGGACGAGCACGTCAAGATGATCCGCGCCCGCCGCGTCAGCGAAGCGGACGCGCCCACCTGTTGCTAAGACAAACCCGAGAGAGGAATTTCTGATGTCAAAGTTCGTCATTCAGCCGCACTTCCGGCTTCACGAGTGGGTCGCCGAGGAGAAGGGCTATTTCGCCGACGAGGGGCTCGATTACGAGTTTCGCGAGACGTTCGATTCGAAGGACGCGAAGAACCACCAGCAAGGCGACAAGTTCGGCGCCTTCCAGAGCTTCGAGCAGGGCCGCGAAGGAGACGTCAGTTGCGCCTGCCACTGGACGGTCAACGTCGCTGCCTCGTCCGGCCACGGCCTGCTTTACGCCGACGCCTATTCGGTCAGCCCGTGCGCGATCTTCGTGCCGCCCGAGAGCGATATAAAGCACCCGCGCGACCTTGCCGGGGTGCCGATCTCGGTCGGCTACCAGTCGGGCAGCCACTATGCGACGATCCAGGCGCTGGAGACCTACCTGCCGCGCGAGGAAATCAATCTGTCGTTCGCCGACGGGATGCTGTTCAGCCGCCTCGAGCTGTTGATCGACCGCCAGATCCCCGCCGCCTCGCTGTTCAGCGGGCCGTACTACTTTCTCGAGCAGCTCGGCTTCCGCAAGATCATCGACAGCACGTTCATGATGGCCTCGATGGTCCGCGAAGGCTCCGATGCGGGCGACGTGAAGAAGTACTTCGCCGCGCTGCGCCGCGCGCAGCACGACATCGACCTCCGACCCGAGCAGTACACCCATTATTACAAGCGGGAATTCCCGGTCCGCTTCCACGAACAGATGGACACCGGCCGCTGGGGGCCGGGCGAGCGGATCGTGTTCGAACCCTATTCGCGCGAGACGTTCGAGCAATCGCAAGCGTGGATCGAGGAGCGCGACATCTTCAACGGCGGCCTCGGAAGCCGCGACTACGCGCACTCGATCCTGTCGATCGCGGCGGAATAGCGGCCGCGCCGGACAAGAGAAGCCGCCGGCGTCACATTTTGCGCGCGCCAGCTCGCGCCTACGACCCCGCGCGGCCGCCTGGCATGGCTGTCCCGCGCAACGATTGGCCGGCGGTTTCCGGTGTCCAGCGCAAGGCGACGGCGCCGACGGCGCAAGCGATCATCATGACATAGGCCGGCATCAATTCGTTGCCGGTCACACCGATGAGCCAGCTGTTGAAGGCAGGCGCGGTGCCGCCGAACAGCGAGGTGGCGATGTTGTAGGAGATGGCGAACCCGGCAAACCGCACATGCGTCGGGAACATCGCCGGGAACGTCGCCGAGATGGTCGCCAGCTGCGGCACGTAGAGCAGCCCGAGCAGCGCGAAGCCGACGATGGCGCCGAGGAAGCTCGTGGCCATCAGCAGGTAGAGCGGCACCACCGCGACGAACAGCCCGCCGAGCGAAACCCACCACATAGGCTTGCGCCCGACGCGGTCGGACAGCGCGCCGGCGAACGGCACGAACAGCATCATGAACAACATGCCGACGATCGGCACCACCAGCGCGGCGTCGGTTGACAGGCCGAGGCGGCGCTGGAGATACGTCGGCATGTAGCTGAGCAGCGTATAATTGACGACATTGAGCGCGATCACCAAACCGCCCATCGTCAGCATCGGCCGCCAATAGCGGGTCACCAGGTCGCGCAGCTCGGTCGAGGCGGCGGGCTCCTGCTCATGATGCGCCTCGATCTCGCGGAAGATCGGCGTGTCCTCCATGCGTGTGCGCAAGTAGGAGCCGACCAGGCCCAGCGGCGCGGCGACGAAGAACGGCAGCCGCCAGCCCCAGCCGTGCATCGCACCGTCGCCGAGCAGGAGCGAAAAGCCGAGCATCAGAAGGGCGCCGAGCGAGAAGCCCGAGAGGGTGCCGAATTCGAGGAAGCTGCCGTATTGCCCGCGTTTGTCGTCGGGGGAATACTCGGCCATGAAAGTGGCCGCGCCGCCATATTCGCCGCCGGTCGAGAAGCCCTGAATCATGCGCAGCACGACGAGGACCGCGGGCGCCCAGACGCCGATCGTGTCGTAGGACGGGATCAGCCCGACGCCGACGGTCGCCGCGGCCATCATCAAGATGGTCATCGCCAAGATCGTCTTGCGGCCATAGCGGTCGCCGAGCGGGCCCCAGAACAGCCCGCCGAGCGGACGGACCAGGAACGAGATGGCGAATGTCGCCAGCGCGAACAGCGTCGCTTCGCCGGCTGCGCCGGGAAACAGCGCGTCCGAGATGTAGCTGACCCCGTAGGCGTAGATGCCGTAGTCGAACCATTCGGTGGCGTTGCCCAGCGCCGACGCGGCGATCGCGCGGTGGAGCACCGGCGGCGGGACGGCTTCGGGATGGCCGATCGGCACGTCCTCGCCGATATGATGGGCAGGCGAAGGGTCGGTCATGTGGCCTCCAGGGGTTGGTCAGGTCCGACGGGGTCGAGTTCGGCCGCCATCGGGGTAGTCCGCGGCAGGATCTGATAGGTTTGCTGCGCTTCGGCGGGCACCGGCAGCGCCGTCGCCTGCCGCCACAGCCCGAACAGCAGCGCGCCACCGGCGCAGGCGGCGATGAATACGAACAGGCCTGCGGCGCCGGCGAAAGTCATAACCGCGGCACCCGCAAGCGGTCCCGCGGCCGCTCCGGCCGAGTAGGCCAGCACCAGGCTGCCGCTGGCCGACACCCGCTGCTCCGCCGGCAGACGGTCGTTGGCATGGGCCACGCACAGCGGATAGAGCGCAAAGCTCAGGCCGCCGAAGGCCGCGCCGAAAGCGAGCAGCGGCCAACCAGGGGTGTCGACGAGGACGATGCCGATCCCGGCCGCGAGCGTTCCGGCGAACGCGGCGACGATCACCCGCCGCCGGTCGAAACGGTCGGAGAGCAGCCCCAGCGGCCACTGCAGCGCCACGCCGCCGAAGATCACTACGCTCATGAACACCGCGACGGCCGAGAGATTCATGCCTAGGCGCCGGGCGTAGACGGCGCCCAGCGCGTAAAACGCGCCGAGCATCAGCCCGGTCACCGTGGCGCCGATCGTCCCGAGGGGCGAAACGGCGTAGAGCGCGCGCACCGGCAAGGCCTCGCTGCGCTCGATCGGCGGCGCGACGATGCGGGTCAGCGCAACGGGAATCGCGGCCAGCGAGATCAGGATCGAGGCGACCACGAAGGGCAGTGAAGGCTTCGCGTCGCTCAGGTTCAGCAGGTACTGCCCGAGCGCCTGGCCGACGTAGAGCGCGATCATGTAGCCAGCCAGCACCGTGCCGCGGGCGGCGCTTTCCGCCCGCTCGTTGAGCCAGCTCTCGAGACAGATGTAGACACCCGCGACGCAGAAGCCGTCGATCAGGCGCAGGCCGCTCCACAGCACCGGATTGCGATAGATCGCGTAGCTCAGCGTACTGGCCGAGAACAGCGACACGAAGGCCGCAAAGGCGCGGATATGGCCCACGCGCCAGACGACGCTTCCGGCTTTCAGCGAGCCAACGACGAGGCCGACGAAATAGGCGGTGCCCACAGCTCCGACGACCAGTGCGCCGGCGCCCGCCCGTTCGAGGCGGACGGCGATCAGTGTGGCCATGAAGCCGCTGCCCGCCATCAGCATGAAGATGGCGAGCAGCAGGCTGCGGACGGGGGCTATCGCGCTCAGCACACGGGTTCACGCCGGAGCGACGGCATGGTTCCCGCCGGCAAGGACCCTAGGCCGCGGCGCGCGGACTTGATGCATCGGCATTCTGTTCCACCAGCGCCGCATGCAGCGCCCGCGTCGCCCTTTCGAAATCCTCGCGGCCGACGATGAATTGCACGTCGACGTTGCGGATCTGGTGCTGCATCGCGAACACCGTGACGTCCGCGTCTTCGAGCGCCTTCAGCGCCCGCGGGACCAGCCCCGGCTCGGAAATGTCGCTGCCGATCGCCGAGACCATCGCCATCGGCTGGACCGATATCGAGGCGCCCGGAAACCGCTCCTCCAGATCGTCGACGATCCGCGGGAGCCCTTCGGCATTGCCGGACAGGTAATGGGTGATCGTGTTGGCGTTGGACGACTTGCTGACGATCCACGGCTTGTGGCGCGTCAGCACCTCGAGGATGCCGGCGTCGAAACCCTTCTCGCCGACCATGTCCTGTTCGAAGAACTGCAACGCGTGCAGCTCGCGCAAGCCGGTGACCATTTCCACTCGCGGCTTGTCGGAAACGTAGTTGCCGCAGATCAGGGTGCCCTCGTCCTCGCGGTCGAACGTGTTGCGCACGCACAGCGGGATCTCCGCCTGGCGCAGACCGCGGCCGGCGCGTGGGTGGATCGCCTCCATCCCCAGGTTCGCCAGCTGATCGGCGACGTCGTAATTGGTCCGGCCGATCTTGCGCGCCTTGGCGACCCCGACGAGCTTGGGATCGGCGCTGGAAAGGTGGAACTCCTTGTGGATGATCGCCGCGCGCGCGTTGGTCAGCACCGCAATCCGCGAAAAGGTCATCTCGGAGTAGCCGCGGGCATAACGCCGCACCATCCCGCCTTCGCAGCCCGCATAACCGGTGACTATCGGCATCTGGGTCGCGAGGTCGATCGGCTCTAGCGCGCCGCGAATCCGTTCGTCGAGGCTGACCATGTCGTCGTGCGACCATAGCGTGAGGTCCACGAACTGAGCATTGACGCCGCGATCGCGCAGCAGCAGCGCGGTCGAATGGGCGCTGTGCGCTTCACCCAGTCCGGCGAGCATCTCGCGCACGGTCACCAGCTGCTCCTTGACGCAGAAGCGGCCATGGCTGCGCAGCTGATCCAGATCGCCGAGGCAGGCATTCAGCGCCTCGACCCGTTCATCGACGAAACGGTTGGCTTCGCGCAGGCTGGCGCCGCGGGCGAACATGCTTTCGTTGCGCGCGTGCATCGCCTCGCGCACGCGCTCGAGCGCCATGCGCCAGTCGGGCTCGTTGCGCACGAAATGCGCGTAGACGCCCGGTTCGCCGGTTTTCTTGTGCTCGAGCAGCAGGTCGGTCATCCCGCCGAACGCGGAGACGACGAAGATGCGGTTGTACAGCTCGGCCCCGCGGCGGCCGCCGATCAGGACGTTGTCGAACAGCGTTGCGGTGGCGGTCATCGAAGTGCCGCCGATCTTCTCGACTGTATGCTCTGTCATGCGATTTCTCCCGTGAGCGGGCCGGCTACGCAGCGCAGCGGAACCGGCTTGCGGGCGCCGATGAATTCCGGACGCGGTTCGGGCGCGGCAAACGGCGCCTGCAGCCGGTTCGAGACGGCGTTGTAAACGAGGAACACGTTGGCTCTGGGGAACGGCGTGATGTTGCCGTTCGAGCCGTGCATGGTGTTGCAATCGAACAGGATCACCGTTCCCGGCTTGCCGGTCGGGGCGACGATGCCTCTCTCGTACGCCAGCTCGGCCAGGCTCTGTTCGTCCGGGACGCCGTATTCCTGCTTCTTGAGCGAATGGAGATAGTGGTCCTTCGGCGTCTCGCCGACGCAGCTGACGTAGACCTGGTGCGATCCCGGGATCAGCATCAATGGGCCATTGTTGGCGGTGTTGTCGGCCAGCAGGATCGACATCGACAGCGCGCGCATTCGCGGCATGCCGTCCTCGGCGTGCCAGGTCTCGAAGTCGGAGTGCCAGTAGAACTCCTTGCCCTTGAAGCCCGGCTTATAGTTGAGCCGCGACTGGTGGATGTAGACCTCGTCGCCGAGCAGGTGCCCGGCGATGCCGGCGAGCCGCTCGTCGGCCGCGAGGCGGGCGATGAGGCGGCTCTGTTCGTGAACCGCAAAGATCGAACGGATCTCGTCGTTGCCCGGCTCGGTGATGACCGTCTCGCGCTGCAGCGAGGAAGGATCGCCGAGCAGCCGGCCTAGCTCGTCCTGGAGCGCGCCGACTTCGCGTTCGTCGAACAGGTCCTCGATCACCAGGAAGCCGTCTTGCTGAAAGCGCTCGATCTGGTCCGCGCCCAGCGACGCGCCCGACGTCCAGGCGTTGTAGGCGACCGGATCGTGCCGCGGCAGAAGCTGAACCTCTGCCGCGTGGCGGGTGGGATATATGTCTTGCATGGTTGCCCCTGTGGGTTGGTCAGCCTGCGGAGGCGCGTTCTCGCATCGTCTCGGGGGCGGGGTAGGCGCCGTCTTCGCCGTGCACCTCGCGCCCCGTCACCGGCGGATTGAACACGCAGGCGGTGAGGATGTCGGTCTCCGGGCGGACGATGTGCTCGTCGTTCTCGTTGAGCGCGTAAAGCACGCCCGGCCGCAGCTCGTGCGTTTCGCCGCTGCCGAGATCCTCGATCGTGCCGGTGCCCTTGAGCACCATCACGGCCTCGAGGTGATGCTTGTAGTGAAACTTGAGTTCGCTGCCGGCGTAGAGCTTGGTCAGGTGAAACGAGAAGCCCATGCCGTCGTCGGCGAGGAGCAGGCGGGCGCTTTCCCACCCGTCCGACTTGACGTTGCTCTCGCCCTTGCGGATTTCCTTGAGCTTGCGAATGATCATGTTTGTAAGTCCTTGAATTCGTGTGGGTCAGGCCGCGACGCCGAATGTCGGCGAGAGTTCGTCGGCCAGCGCCTGCTCGACGATGTCGAGCCCGGCGGCGAGCAGGTCGTCGTCGATCGTCAGCGGGGCGAGCACCTTGACGATCTCGTCTGTGCGCGCCGCTGGTTTCGATGATCAGCCCTTCGGCGAAGCAGGCTTCGGTGATCGCCGCGGCGGTTTCGCCCGAGCCGACGTCGATGCCGCGCATCATCCCGCGGCCGCGGGTCGTGAGCTTATGCTTGCGGGCCATGCGCTCGAGCCGCCGGGCGAGCATCTCGCCGCGCCGCTGCACATCGTCTTGGAAGGCGTCGGTGGTCCAGAAGTGGCGCAGCGCCGCCGCCGCGGTGACGAACGCATGGTTGTTGCCGCGGAAGGTGCCGTTGTGCTCGCCGGGGCTCCACACGTCGAGTTCGGGGCGGAACAGGGTCAGCGCAAACGGTAGGCCCATGCCCGAAAGCGATTTCGCCAGGGTGACGATGTCGGGCTCGATGCCCACCTCTTCGAAGCTGAAGAACGTGCCGGTGCGGCCGCAGCCCGCCTGGATGTCGTCGACGATCAGCAGCGCGCCGTGTTTCTTGGCGATCTTCGCGATCGACCGCAGCCACTCGGGCGAGGCGGCGTTGAGCCCGCCTTCGCCCTGCACGGTCTCAAGCAGGATCGCCGCCGGGGCATCGAGCCCGCTGGAGGGATCCGACAGCCGCTGGTCGAGCAGCTCGGCGGTGTCGACCTCGGGGCCGAAATAGCCGTCGTAGGGCTCGTGACTGACATGGTTCAGCGGTACGCCCGCGCCGCCGCGCTTGCCAGCATTGCCGGTGCAGGCGAGCGCGCCCAGGGTCATCCCGTGGAAGCCGTTGGTGAAGGCGATTACCAGCTCGCGGCCGGTGACCTTGCGGGCGAGCTTGATCGCCGCCTCGACCGCGTTGGTGCCGGTCGGGCCGGTGAACATCGCCCGGTAATCGAGCCCGCGCGGCTTGAGGATCACGTCCTCGAGCGCTTCGAGGAACTCGGCCTTGGCCTGCGTGTGCAGGTCGAGCCCGTGAGTGATCCCGTCGCCGGCGATGTAGTCGAGCAGCGCCTGCTTCAGGATCGGGTGGTTGTGCCCGTAGTTGAGCGAGGAGCAGCCGGACAGGAAATCGAGGTAGCGGCCGCCGTTGTCGTCATGGAGCCACACGCCCTCGGCGCGATCGAACTGCCGCGGCATCGAGACGCAGTAGCTGCGTACGGATGATTCGCGGCGATCGTAAATCTCGGTTTCGGGCGCCGTGGCGCTCGGTTTGGGTGAAAGAGTCATTAGAGGCTCCCTGGTCTATTGTGAAAATGTCGGCAGCGGCGCGATGCGCGCTTCCCATTCGGTGTCGTGCGCGCCGGCGAAGTGCCTGTCGCGCTCGAAGCGGGGCGAGCGATCCAGCTTGGCCCCGTGGCGGCGGGCAAAGGCCTCGAACAGGCCCCACGACGCCGCGTTGTCCTCGGTAATGGTGGTGGTGAGGGCGGTCGCGCCGGCTGCGGCGGGCCGGGCGATCAGCTCGTCGAGCATCTTGCCGGCGAGGCCCTCGCCGCGCGCCGCTGCGGCGACCGCCACCTGCCATACGAACAGGCATTCGGGCGCGGCGGGCGGCCGATAGCCGGAAATCCAGCCGAGCAGCTCGTCGCCGCGTTCCGCCAGCACGCAGGTATCGGCGAAGTCGCTGCACTGCAGCAGATTGCAGTAGGCCGAGTTGACATCGAGCGGCGGCGACGCGGCGATCAGAGCCGAGACGCGCGGGCCGTCCTCGGGGCGCGGAATGCGCAGCACCAGCGCCTCGCGCCGGTCTGGCGCTTGCGGATCGTGCTGTTCGGGGGCCCTCTGTTCGTCCTGTTCGGGTAATTTTAGTTCTGAAAGTGAAATATCTAATTTCCTCGGTAGCTCATATCTCCGGGGCTCGTTATGCGCCGCTATGTAAGGGTATCGAGGAACTTCGCAACCCCGTCTGAGTTGATTTTGCCCTATATCCTTCGACCTTTCGGGCTAAGCCCTTCCAAATCGGAAATATGTTAAGGTCGCGTTTATCCGCTTGGCGCGCGCCCGCGCGCGCGTTAGCGAAGGGAACGATGGATCAGGGCTTGACCATTCCCGCGCTGCGGGCGCTGCGGCGTGTGCTGCGCGCGGCCGATTTGAGCAATCGGCAGCTTGCCGCCGCGACCGGCCTGACGCCCTCGCAGCTCCTGGTCCTGCAGGAGGTTGGCGAGCGCGGTGAAACCAGCCCGACCGAGTTGGCCGCGGCAGTGCGCTTTTCGCAGGCGACGATCACCAACATCTGCGACCGTCTGGCGGCGGCCGGTCTCGTCACCCGCCACCGCGGCGAGGACGACAAGCGGCGCATCTACCTGGCCGTGACGGACGCCGGGCGGGAAGCGATCGAATCCGCCCCCGATCTGCTGCAGGCCCGCTTCAGCGAGAACTTCGCGGCCCTGCCGCCGTGGGAACAGGCGATGGTGCTCGCGGGTCTCGAGCGGCTGGCGGAAGTGCTCGGCCTGACCGGAGGGGATGCGGCTCCCTTGCTCGATGCCGGCGCCATCGATCGCGCGCTGTGACCGCCCTGACCGACGGCGACCCGCCTATTTGACCAGCTCGACCTCTTCGAAGCCCAGTTCCACCGGTGTCGCGCGGCCGAAGATCGAGACGCTGACCTTGACCCGCTGCTTCTCGTAATCCAGCTCCTCGACCACGCCGTTGAAGCTGGCGAACGGGCCGGCGTTGACCTTGACCTGATCGCCGATCTCGTAATCGACGTGGATCTCGCGCTTGGGCGCGGCTTTGGCTTCTTCCACGCCGCCGAAATAGCGCGCCGCTTCGCGTTCGGAGATCGGCTGCGGCTTGCCCCCGGCGCCGAGGAAGCCGGTCACCTTCGGGGTGTTCTTGACCATATGGTAAACGTCGTCGGTCAGCTTGAGCTTCGCGAGCACGTAGCCGGGCATAAACTTGCGCTCGACCTGGACCTTCTTGCCGCGCTTGATCTCGGTCACCGTCTCGGTCGGCACCTCGACCTGTTCGACCGCTTCGGACAGGCCCATCCGCTCGGCCTCGGCGATGATCGAATCGCGGACCTTGTTCTCGAATCCCGAATAGGCGTGGATGATGTACCAGCGGGCCATGGTCTCTTTCCGTTAGCGTGGGGGGCGCTCAGGCGATCTTGAGCAGCCAGTTGACGACCGCGCCGAACACCGAATCGATGCCGAGGAAGAACACCGCCAGCAGCGTCATCATGATCGCAACGAAGATCGCCGTGGTCGTGGTCTCCTGCCGCGTCGGCCACACGACCTTGCGCATTTCCGCCTGGACCTGGCGGATGAATTCGCCGGGGCTGGTCTTGGCCATGATTCTCCGTCTCGCCTGTTGCCTTCGCGTTGCATCGCTTCGGCCATGGGCTCATCGCCGCCCCGGTCGAGGGTGACCGGGAAAGGGCGCTGAAACTCCGATGTCGGAAGCCGCGCCCCAGATAGCGACGCGCTCGGGGCATGGCAAGGGTCGGCTCACGGGCTGCCAGAGCGCCGCAATTTCAACGAAAGAGGCCGGCTCCGCGGGGCCGGCCTCTCGTTCGATTTCTTGCCGCTGATCCTCAGTAGCGCCCGAACAGGCGCGAGAGAAAGCCCGGTTCCTCCATCGGCTGGATCGGACCATGCTTCAGGTAGCGAAGCGAGGCGTCCTGATGGGGACGGGGCTGAACCCAGGAATCAGGGCGGCTGCTGCGATAGCTCAGGCTCGACATTGGCTGCTCCTCAACCATAAGTCCCGTCGCCGCGCACAATGAGCGGCCGGGGCTTGGGTTCCGGTTGGGCCGGCGAAAGTCGAGCGGGTGTGGCGCCTGCGTCCCGCTTCGGGGCAGGTTTTGCGCCGGAGTTCCCGCCTCGGGCCGATATTTTTGTGCCGCAGCATCCACCGCGCTGCCGCGGCTCCAGACGAGCCCCAGCAGCACCGCCGAGGCGAGCGGCATCAGGTCATCCCCGCTTTCGCGGGGATGACGAGGGAGGGGTAAGTGGCAGCGTGGTTCGGGCCGCGACCAGCGGACCGCAAGCGCCAGCGAAAAACAAGAATGGCAGGGGTGACAGGATTCGAACCCGTGGCCCTCGGTTTTGGAGTCTGATGACAACCCTTGAAAACTAACGGAAATTTTCCCAACCGGGGTCAAATCCCCCTCTTACAATTCAATGGGATAGATAAAATCTCCCAACTAAAATTGTCCCCTCCGGCACCGAAATCGGCCTGTGTGGAGGCCTCTGTGGAGGGTAACGTTCACGTCAGTGGCACTTATCATCAACTCTGAGGTGGAGGCGCGGCCTCACGCGGCGGATACTCAAACTTCACGCTGCGTGGAGGAACGTTGACCGGACGGATCATCGACGAGAAATCGCCGTGAGGGCTCACCGCGCGAACAGGGTTGACCGTGTTCATTTTTTCCGCCACATATGAGGCAGAAAAAATGAACGCGGGGGCTTACATGAAAACGGCGATCATCACTAAGCCGCTGGAAGTTCAGAACGAACTGGAGAGGATCGGCCTCTCCGACGAGCAGGTGCTGGAGATCGTGCATGCGATGGCGGGCGCAAGGGCGGACGCCACCGAAAACGACCCTCCCGGCGCGGCCGGGTGGTCTGCCTGGCGGATGGGCATTCGCCGGTCGCGTGAGGTGACTGTCCACGACAAGCGCTTCCCCGATTGGGAGCGCGACGAGACGGGGCAAGTCAGTTCCGTGGTGAACCGCAAATTGGGTGTTCGGCTTCTCGTGTCGAACACGGACGACGGTACCGGTATCGACGCCGAGGATCGCTTTCCGCAGAATCGTTCGAAGAAGGGAGCTGCAACTGATCGCATCGTGTTGTCGAACCAAGGTGTTTTCGAATTTATGGAACACGCCGCGAATGTTGTGGCTTTCCCAAAAGCGGCTGACGCGGAGCAGGGCACCGTCTCGTGGTATGTCTGCGTCTATTCTGAAGGCGAGGAATTGAGGGCAGAAATCTCGTGCCCAATCGGCATTGAGGGCGGCTTTTTTACGGGATTCAGCAAGCGGATTATCATCTTGGGAGGCGACGGAGCGGGCATCGACCCCGTCAGGAGCCAAAAGCCTGACGGCGAGGTTGTCGAGTTCGATATTCCGGTCGCCCGCAAGTAGTCATGCCATTCAATCCCGCGCGACTCAGCGCCGCTCGAAAAAGGCGGTTGCTGAACCAGAAAGGATTCGCGGAACTCGTCGGGGTGACTAACACACGGTTTCGCGGTGGGAGAAAGGTCTGACCACACCGACCGATGAGACTGTGAATACGTGCGCCGACGCACTCGGATTCCCGCTGCCGTTCTTTTACGGCCGTGATCTCGACCTCCCCGACGCCAATCTGGTCAGTTTCCGCAGTCAGACAGCCATGAGCGCTGCGATTCGCGATGCTGCTCTTTCCGCCGGCGCGCTGGGATTCCTCGTTTCCGATTGGATGGAGAATCAATTCTCGCTTCCGGAAGTGTCGGTGCCCGATCTTCACTTGCTCGATCCGGAAAGTGCCGCCCGCGCGCTTAGAGCTGACTGGGGACTGGGCGAGCAGCCGATCTCGAACATGCTTCATCTGCTAGAATCGCACGGCGTTCGGGTCTTTTCGCTCGCAGAAAACTCCGTGCGCGTTAACGCATTTTCGCTTTGGCGAGATGAAACGCCCTTCGTGTTTCTCAACACTATAAAGAGCGCTGAGAGCAGTCGGTTCGATGCGGCACATGAACTCGGGCATCTCGTGTTGCACCAAGACGGCAATACAAGCGGGCGCGAAGCAGAAGACCAGGCCAATCGGTTTGCGTCCGCTTTCCTGATGCCTCGCGCCGACGTCTTGGCCCACGTCACTGATGTTTATTCGTTGGATCAACTCATTAGGATGAAACGCCGGTGGAAGGTGTCTCTGGCGGCTCTGAATTATCGCCTCCACAAGATCGGCATAACGAGCGACTGGAGAAACCGCGATTTGTGCATTCAAATCGCCCGAGAAGGGTTTCACAAGAACGAACCCGCCAGCATTGAGCGTGAGAAATCGATGGTTTGGGAAAAGCTTCTCAAGCTGCTTTGGGCCGAAAGAAAGACGTTCCAGGTCATTGCCGACGATCTTGCGCTGCCGGCAGCAGAGGTCAGTGCACTCATTTACGGCGTGATGACGAGCGGAGGCACACCAACTCCCTCGCCAGCGGGTGGTCTTTCGCTTGTGATGTCTGGAGGCGGTGGGAATGCGGGTTGATAAGCTCGCGCCGACATGGCGCTAGGACGCTATTGGGCCGGTGGTGTTGCGGGCACGAACACTGGCAAAGCTTTCGTCAAATTTGAAGGAGAAGACGCTGCCCTTACAGGCACGCTCCACTTCAACGACAATGACTTAGGCGTCGTAGTCTATTCGCTCACCGGCTCCTTCGATGGCAAGGAACTCACCTTCACAGGTCAGCCGCAAGCGGAGGGCGAGCAGTACGCGCCTCTGCAAGCGACGGCCACGCTGAATGCCAAGGGAAATTTGGAAGGTCAGTGGCAGACTGATCTCGGGACAGCCGGCGTGTTCCTTCTGTTTCCACAGCAGCAGGGTCAAGCTGTTGAACCCGCAGCTGAGGCCACGCCCGAGCAACGCATACGGCCCGACACACGTTCGGGGCTATTCAGGTCGACCGGGAACAGGTCACGTCTTTGGCCGACGACATCCAGCGTGAATTCAAAAATGCCAAAGTCGTCGTGACCGTAGTCGCCGGAACCGAACAGTCGCGATTTTTGCCCGACTTCAAGGCTATGGCCTTCAATCTGGACAAGGCAGCGGTCCTTAAACTCTTCGCATCTGAGCCCGAGGGAAGCGGCGTGAACCGGGTCATTTCGGTGGAGTTCGGTCCGCAGTTGAATACTGCAATGACTCAAGGAGCCGACGAGGCTTGGGTCCTCGGAATGCTCGAACGGCTTAAGCGAAGTATTCGACCATTCGAGCGCAGCTATGCAACGAACATAAGACGGATCGGCATCGGGTTTAACCAACTACTCCTGCTCGCTGCCTTCGTGTTTCTCCCCAGTCTGGCGAACTTTCGAGAGCGGGCCATTTTCATGGTCGGCGTGCTTGCCATCATATTCGTCATGAATTGGCTGCACTCACGTTACCTACCGATGGCGGCAATATACCTCAGAAAACGGCCGCAGGGTCTCTTCTCGCGGCTTGCGCCTAGTGTGGTTTCGTGGCTGATCGCACTTACCGCAGGCGCCGCAGCGACACTGCTTGCTGGCTACTTGCAGGGTTGGATCGGGGGCTCGCCGCCGAGCCTCCAGGAACGAGGGCGCTAAGCGATGACATCTTCGTCGCTTGATGTCGTGGCGCGATCCGGCAGCCAAAGCCTGTGCCCCGTAAGAGATTGGCCCCCGGCCGACGGCAACGGCAGTTGGACGCCGGGCGGCAGTGAATGGCTGATCCACTAACTCCCGCTCAACGAAGCGAACGCATGTCGCGTGTTCGCCACAAAGACACGGTGCCGGAGCTGATTGTGCGCCGGATCGTCCACCGTCTTGGCTATCGTTACCGTCTGCACGGCCCCGACCTCCCGGGGAAACCGGACCTGGTATTTCGCGGTCGCAAGGCTGTCATTTTCGTCCACGGTTGCTTTTGGCATCGCCACTCAAAGCCGAATTGTAAGCTGGCTCGGCTGCCCAAATCGAAGACAGACTTCTGGCAAGAAAAGCTTGGTGCGAACGCCGCCCGTGATGCTCGAAATCGTGACCGCCTGTTGTCCAAGGGATGGCGTGTGTTAGAGGTATGGGAGTGCCAGCTGAGTGACTAGGATCAGGTGGAACGGATGATCACTGAGTTCTTGGGGGAAAGATGAGATCGGTGGAGCTTTTTGCTGGCGCGGGTGGCCTCGGCATCGGCGCGACGCAGGCAGGTTTTCACCCGGCCAAGGTCGTTGAATGGGACGATTACTGTGTTGAGACCATTCGGGAGAACCAAGCGCGGAAAGTTGAAGTTGTCCAAGGTTGGCCTGTCGTCCACGGAGATGTGAACGAAGTTGGCTTCAAGGACCTGAGAGGAAAGATCGATCTCGTGTCGGGAGGGCCTCCCTGCCAGCCATTTTCTCTTGGGGGACTTCACCGTGCACACAACGACGCGCGTGACCTGTGGTCGCAAGCTGTCCGCGCCGTTCGCGAAACACGCCCGAGGGCCTTTATCTTCGAAAACGTGAAGGGCCTCACGCGGGAGACGTTCACGAGCTACGTCGGCTACATTCAGTTACAGCTCCAGTATCCTTCGGTGAAGCGTGAGTATGACGAGGATTGGCCCGACCATCTTACGCGTCTGGAAAGGCACCACACAGGCAACAAAAGCGGTCCCGAGTATCGTCTCGTGATGCGCCTGCGGAACGCAGCTGACTATGGCGTTCCCCAGCGGCGCGAGCGCGTATTCTTCGTCGGATTCCGGTCCGACCTCGGGATCGAGTGGAGCTTTCCAGACGAGACGCACAGCCTCGATGCGCTCGTTTGGGATCAGGTTGTGACCGGTGAGTATTGGGACCGAAATGCAGTCGCAAAGCGTGATCGGGTGATCAGTCCTCGCTTTCAGGCAAGGGCAAGGGCGCTTCGGAAGATCGGTGGTGTTGCTGAAGGCACGCCGAAGCAAGCCTGGCGAACCGTTCGGGAAGCTCTGTCGGATATTCCGGACCCTGAACTTCATCCGACGGCTGCGAGCAAGCTGCTCAACCATCGTTTTCAACCGGGCGCGCGCAGCTATCCCGGCCACACGGGGAGTCCGCTCGATGAGCCCGCCAAGACTTTGAAGGCGGGGGTTCACGGCGTCCCCGGGGGGGAGAACATGCTTCTTCGGCCCAACGGTTCGGTTCGATACTTCACTGTCAGGGAGAGCGCCGAGCTTCAGACCTTCCCACGCGATTACAAGTTCCACGGGTCCTGGACAGAAACAATGCGCCAACTTGGCAATGCCGTGCCCGTGAAGCTCGCGGCAGTCATTGCCGGCGATGTGGCAAAGAGATTGGAACCAGGCAGATGACGCCGCCGAGTGTAGGTGGCCCTTACAACCCTCTCGACAAACTCAACATCGCAAGGAGCATCGAAGGCGAACTGTTGAGTGGAGAAGTTCGTCCTCTTGCAGATGTTGGATCGATAGCCGGCGCTGGCGTCTATGTGATCTACTACACTGGATCATTCGCACCCTACGCGCCGATCGCTGCACGGAATCTCGATGAGCACTTCGGGCAACCGATTTACATCGGAAAGGCAATTCCAAAAGGCGGGCGAAAGGGCGGTCTGACTAAGGACGCTTCGAAAGGCTCGGCGCTAGCTGACCGTCTCCGGCAGCACGCGACTTCGATTGACGAAGTGGACAATCTCGACCTTGCTGATTTTCACTTTCGCTATTTAGTCGTGGACGATGTGTGGATCCCATTGGGCGAGAACATGCTCATCGAAACGTTCAAACCCGTGTGGAACAGGGCGATCGATGGTTTCGGCAACAAAGACCCGGGAAGGCGGAGAAAGGACCAATACAAATCTCCCTGGGACGTCCTTCATCCCGGGCGGAAGTTCGCCGACAAGCTCGCCGATAGCGGAATCAAGCAATCGGCTCTGATCGAGCGTGTGGAAGACTACCTGGCGGGTCGGAAGCTAAAGAAATTGCCACGGAAGCTCGCGGCGCAACTCAAGGACGATGCTGAAGAAGCGCTAAGTGCAGCCGACCAGCTTCCGCTGGGGTCAGCGAAATAATCCGGTTCAGGATGTCCGCGAGTCTATACGGCGAGATTGCATCGGAGCCGCGTCGGCAGCCTTGAGCCTTACGCCGGGTCCGAGGTCATCAGGCGGTATGAAGAGAACTCCGCCCTGTTCAAATACGCTGATCAGCAAATTCGCATTCGCGGCTGTGATGGGCGGTGGGCCGTTGGTTCCCTCGGCTCTGCGGATCGTGTTCACGGCAAGCCCTGTCCGCTCTGAAAGCTCTGCCACAGACAGGTTCAAGAGCCCCCTTGCCGCTCGAAGCTGCGCCCCCGTTAAAACCACTGATGTGCTTTGTAGTTGATAGTTAGCACCTAATTTGCAATATAGCACCAACGACTCGAGAATGGAGGTTGGTTGCTATGAAGACTGTCGAAGCTCTTTTTCCCCGTTGTTCGCGCCACGGCAAGCCCAAGAAACGCCGCACGTGCCGCGAGTGCAACGCAGCATACATGCGCGCGTACCTTCGTCGTCGTCGCCACGAGATGCCGGCGCGACCGATTTGGGAGCGGGCACGTAAGCGCGCGCGGGATCGCGGACTTCCGTTCATGATCGCAAAGGATTCGATCAACATTCCGCAGACTTGTCCGGCTCTCGGGCTCGTCATTGAACTGCGCGGCCAGCGTTCAGCGTCCTCGCCCTCTCTCGACCGAATCGTTCCTGAGCGAGGATATGTGCCTGGGAACGTCCGGGTGATCAGCGATCGAGCCAATCGCCTAAAGGGAGGCCGAAACCTCCACCAACTGCGCCGGCTGGCGGAAACTGGTCCGCTCCATCTTCGCGAAGAATACCGAATGGTCGCGACCTATGTCGAGCGAGAGCAGCTGCTCGAAGAAGTCCGAGGGAAAGCCTTGCAAGGAGGTCGCGCGGGTCAGGAATGGGCAAAGGTCGCCGCTTTCCTCGACCGCGTCTTTCGCCGCTCTCTGGTCAAGACAGGGGAGTGACATGAGCTTTCCTCCGCGCTCCGTCCCGCTTGAGCCTCACGTGCAGCTTCTCCGAGACCTTTGTGAAGCACTCGCCTCATTTGTTGCGGCAACAGCGGTCGAAAGCACACTTCGACCCAAGTCGGCCATGCCATTTGCCGCGAACGACGAGACGAAGCCTCGGGCGAGTTTTCGCTTCAACGACGTAATCAGTCTGAAGGGTATCCTTGTCGAGTTTGGCCTGAAGCAACCGCAGGTGGCTATGCTTCGAAAACACGCCGGATTCCCCTCACCAGTGGGTCGTGCTCGACCGCTTATGTTCCGTCGAGATGAGGTTGAGCGATGGGTTCAAAGACAACGTAACCTGGAAGACGCTTCATCCACCCTGAAGTAAGCTCCCGGGTCAAGAAGAATGGCAACAACTTAGTCAACGCCACGTCTACGCAATAACGATGGCGTATAGCCAAAGTAACATGCAGCTACCAGTAGTAACATCCACTGGTTGTCGGAACTTTTATTCCGCCAACGACTTCTGGTGAACGCAACTGTTACTTACCTCAGGGGGAGTCAAACCATGAGACGAGCACCAGGTCACTTCAGGCAGTCCGACGTTGTTCGCGCGATCAACGCAGCACGACGCTGCCACTTAGAAATTGTGCGGACGGAGATCGGGTCCGACGGAAGAATAGTACTCGTGCATCCGAACGCAGCCGAACTTCCGCAAGGCGTCAGCGAGTTGGACGCGTGGAGGGCACGCCGAGATGCGCGTTCGGCTTAAAGGCATTAATCGGGTAAAGAAGCGCTTAGCGAGCGGCGAGGAGGTCACATACCACTACGCTTGGAAGGGCGGCCCTCCGCTCAAAGGCGAGCCCGAACTCTCCAGAGTTCCACGCCAGCTACGTTGCGGCACACGCCGACGCGAGGCGATCGCCGAAGAAGAAGACGCTTCAGTGGCTGATCGACGAGTATGTGGCCTCCTCTGATTTCGGCAAACTGAAGCCGAAGACGCAGAGAACGTACAGGTACCAGATCAAACGCATCGAGGCGGCGTTCTCCGAGTTCCCGATATCGGCTCTATCTGACCGAAGCGTCCGGTCTGATTTTTTCAAATGGCGAGACAAATTGGGGCAAAACGCACCACGCCAAGCCGACATCGCGATCAAAGTCCTCCAGCGGATTATTTCCTGGGGGTACGATCGCGGAGACGTGCCGGCGAACCCATTGGATCGTGTGGCTCTGATGTACCGTGGCACACGGCGGGACAAGGTCTGGACGTCAGAGCAAGAAGAGAACTTTATGGCGAAAGCGCCGAAGGGCTTCCAGATTGCTCTGCAACTTGCCCTCCAAACGGGCGAGCGGAAGGGGGACCTGTTGGAGCTTACGTGGTCAGCGTACGACGGGAAGCACATTCGGCTGAAGCAGAGCAAAGGCAGCGCTCGGGTAGCCATTCCTGTTGGCAAGGATTTGAAACAGCGGCTCGATGAAGCCAAAGCTGAGCTGCAGCGGGCGGAGGGAAAAGACTACATCCATGAAGCCCGGATACTGGTGAATAGCAGAGGAGATATTGGTAGAGGGTGGGTTCAGCACAAATTAAAAGAATAGCGACGAGGCAGGTGTAGAAGGCGTCACCTTTCACGATTTACGAGGGACCGTGGTGATGCGCTGTGGCCGAGTTCGGATGCTCGGTTCCTGAGATTGCGACTGTGACCGGTCA
Source organism: uncultured Alphaproteobacteria bacterium (assembly GCA_963811255.1). Lineage (GTDB taxonomy): Bacteria > Pseudomonadota > Alphaproteobacteria > Sphingomonadales > Sphingomonadaceae > Croceibacterium_B. Next base: position 916,093 of record CAWEQI010000001.1, read on the forward strand.
CAGCCTCAAAGACGTGGAGGCGATCCTCAACTCGCACTACTTCAAGCGCGACGCAGCGCTTGCCACGAGCGCTATCCGGAAACTCGAACGGAGAAGGAAGCGCCCAACCAAACGCCCAACTGGCAAATGAAGCCAGCTGGGCGTTTTGAAAAAATCCACACAAATCAGCGCGCTAGGGTGGCAGGAGTGGCAGGATTCGAACCCGTGGCCCTCGGTTTTGGAGACCGATGCTCTACCAGCTGAGCTACACCCCTGCAGGCGGACGCGCGCTCTACTTAACGCTTTCGCTTATGGCAAGGCGCGAGCAAGGCGAAGATGCTATACAACCCGCACGATGCACGCGCCCGCCGTCCCCACTATTCCCCCCGAGATGCTGCTGCTGGCCTATCGCAGCGGCATCTTCCCGATGGCCGACGGGCGCGAGGACCCGGAGATCTTTTACGTTGAGCCGCGGCGGCGGGCGATCATTCCGCTCGAACGCTTCCGCTGCTCGCGCTCGCTGGCCAAGCTGCTGCGGCGCGACCGCTACCGTGTCTCGTGCAACGAGGACTTCGCCGGGGTCATCGCCGCCTGCGCCGAGCCGCGCCCGGATCATCCGGAGACCTGGATCAGCCGCCGGATCGAGGCGAGCTATCGCGCGATGCACGCCGCCGGCCACGCCCATTCGATCGAGGTGTGGGACGGCGATGAGCTGGTCGGCGGGCTCTACGGCGTCGGCTTCGACCGGGTGTTCTGCGGCGAGAGCATGTTCAGCCGGGCTGACAACGCCTCCAAGCTGGCGCTTGCCTGGCTGGTGGCGGCGATGCGATTCGCGCGCATGGAACTGCTCGACTGCCAGTTCATGACCGAGCATCTCGCTTCGCTCGGCGCGGTCGAAATCGGTCAGGACGAGTATTGCGAGCGGCTGGCGCGCGCTCAGGCAGCGGGGCCGGGAGCGGCGCTGGGGCTCGGCGCGGGCGTGGGGCTGGCGGAAGGCTTCGCGCTGCTGCTCGAGGCCGGCGCTTCGTCGCCCGGGAAGCTCATCGCGCAGCTCTTGACCCACACGTCGTAGACCGGGTGTTCGACCACATTAACACTCGGCGAATTCTTGAACAGCCACCCCGAGAAGATCTTGTGCCAGGCCATCTTGGTGTTCACGTCCGGCCGTTCGTAAACCCACACCTGGACGAACGCGCCTTCCTCGGGAGTGGCTTCCCACGGCGCCGTCTTCTCGCACGCCTGCAGGCGGACGATGACGTTGCCGACGCGGCGCACCTGCCCGGGCTTCATCACCAGATCCTGCGAGATGTTGTTGCGCTTGTTGAGGAGGCCGAGCGTCGCCACCCGGTCCTTCATCGGTGTGCCGACGGTGTTGCCGGTCTCGGCGACCGGAGCCTCGTTCTGCAGCAGTCCCTTGGGGATCGTCGTCTCGACCGGCTTCGGCTTGGGTGGCTCGTTGTTGCGGCAGCCCGCGAGCCCCACGGCCAGCGCCAGACAGGCCAACGTGCAGGCGCCGCGAGCGCGCATGGTCAGGATTCCGGCGACCAGGCTTCGTAATCGCCGGTCGCCGCGGCGCGCCTTCCGCCGCGCTCGAGCGCGCCCTGCGGGCGATAGGCGGCGGCGGTGCCGGTGGGATTCGGCGTGTAATCGACCTCCCAGATCTTCGGCGGCGGCAGATGGCTCTGCGGCAGCTCGTCGTACGAATGATGCAGCCACCCGTGCCATTCGGGTGGCACTCGGCTGGCATCGTTGGCGCCGTTGTAGATCACCCAACGGTGCTCGCGCCCCTTGAGCGGCCCGTCGGGACGGGTCTTGTGCTTCGAGCGGTAATACTTGTTCCCTTGCGCGTCGGTGCCGACGTATTCGCCGTGGAGCCGGGTCGACAGCCATGTGCCGATGGTATCGCCGTTCCACCAGGTGAACATCTTCGAGAGGAGTCCCATGGTCGCGCCGTTAGCCGTTGAAGCGGGGCAGTGGCAAGCGGGCGATCACCAGCTGACCCGCGCGCCCGGGGTGAAGCCCAATTGCGCGGCGCGTCCGCCGTTCAGTTCGAGAACGGCAATCGCCGCTCCGGCCGAGTTGATCGGCTCGAGCGAGTAGGGAACGGCATTGGCGGCGATGTTGCTGACCCGGTAATCGGGGCCGATGAACACGATGTCGAGCGGGATTTCGGTGTTCTTCATCCAGAAGCTGCGCTCCGCCGGTCGGTCGCTCGGGAACAGCATTCCCTCGTCCTTGCCCATCTTGGCGCGGAACATGAGGCCTGTTTCCTGTTGTGCCTCCGTCCGAGCGACCTCGACGCGGAAGGTGTGGGTGTTGCCGTTTTGACTGATGGTCAGCGGAATCACATCGAGCCCCGCGTTGGGGCGTCCCGCAGGGGCGGCCTGATCGGCGGGTGACGCCGGCGTAGCGGCCTGTGGGGTGCAGGCGGCGGCCAGCGCAAAGCAGGCGAGGATCGTCGGCAGGGTCCAGCGCATCTCATCAACTCTCCGTCTCGTCGGCTGCTTCGGCGGCCCACTGCTCGGCCTCGGCGATGCTCGCGGCATCGACGATTTCGCGCGCGTTGTCGAGCGTGTGGCCCGCGCGCAGCATCGCCGCGATCTGCTTTTCACGCAACGGCTTATCCGGCGGTGTGGCGCCGAACGGGCCGAAACGGCGCTTGCGGGCGAGTGTCAGCGCCGCCCGCTTCGCCGCCGCCTCGCCCGGGCGCATCGTTTCGCGCAGGTGTTCGGCGACGCCGGCTTCGCGTAGCGCCTGCGACACGCGCCGTCCGCCGTAGCCCCGGCGCAGAAGGCTGGAGGCCTTGCCGCGGGCGAACCCTTCATCGTCGACATAACCCGCTTCGACGTACCGCTGCACGAGGCTGCCGACCGGCGGTTCGCCGTCTCCGGACCATCCGCGCTCGCGCAATTTGCGCCTCAAATAGCGCTCGAGCTTTGCCGCGGTGGTGGAAAATCGCGCCACGTAAGCCAGCGCTATCTCCTCCAAAAGCGTCGGATTCAGCGGCTTTGGGCGCCCCTTGCGTTGTCCTGTCGATGACATTCGCTCGCTCATCCGCCTTATTCGTGCCACAGTCCGGCTCAAGAGGGAAAGGCCGTGTCGGGAGCAGGGAGAGGTTTTCGGCCGCTCATGCTCCGTTCACCCGCCGCGCCGGAAGCGCGCGACAGGACAAAAGAGAACGGGTATTTGCGCGCGATAGACATGGACAACGACGCCCAATGACGCCGACGCCCAACCGGTGCGCCCTGCCGCGCAGGTTCTCCGATTTCGCCACCTTCGGCGAAGCGCTGGACTATGCCGCGCAAAGCGAGCGCGGCCTCAATTTCCACGATCCGCGCGGTAATCTCACCCGCGCCTATCCCTTCGCCGAGCTGCGCGAGGATGCGTTGGCGATGGCCCGGCGGCTGATCGCCCGCGGGATCAACCCGGGTGACCGCGTAGCGCTCGCGGCGCAGACGTGCCCGGAGTTCGCGGCCCTGTTCTGCGGCGCGATCTACGCTGGCGCCTGGCCGGTGCCATTGCCGCTGCCGACCAGCTTCGGCGGCAAGGAAAGCTATATCGACCAGCTGGCTTCGCAGCTGGAGAGCGCCGACCCGTCGCTCCTGGTCTATCCCGAGGAAATCGCCGACATGGCCCGCGCGGCGTCCGAGCGGCAGGGCTGCGACGGGCTCGGCTTCGAGCAATTCGCCGCGCTACCCACCGGCGATGCCTCGCTTCCGCGGGTCAACGCCGACGACATCTGCTACCTGCAGTATTCGAGCGGCTCGACCCGCTTCCCGCACGGCGTCGCCGTCACCCACCGGGCGCTGCTCAACAACCTGCGCGGGCACGCTATCGGCATGAAGCTGGTCGAGGGGGATCGCTGCGTCAGTTGGCTGCCGTGGTATCACGACATGGGCCTGGTCGGCTGCCTGCTGTCGCCGATCGCCAATCAGGTCTCGACCGATTACCTGAGGACCGAGGATTTCGCCCGTCGGCCGCTCGCCTGGCTCGACCTGATCAGCCGCAACGAGGAGACGACGCTCAGCTATTCGCCGACGTTTGGCTACGACATCTGCGCGCGGCGGATTTCCAGCCAGTCGGCGGTCGCCGAGCGGTTCGACCTGTCGCGCTGGCGGCTTGCCGGCAACGGCGCCGACATGATCCGACCCGACGTGATGCAGAGCTTCGTCAACGCTTTCGCCGCCGCGGGGTTCAAGGCCAACTCCTTCGTCCCGAGCTACGGCCTCGCGGAAGCGACGCTGGCCGTCACCCTCATGCCGCCGGGCGAAGGCATCCGGGTCGAGCTGGTCGAGGAAGAGCGCCTCTCCGGCCGCCCGCGCGACCTCAGCCGCCCGGCGCGCTATCGGGCTATCGTCAACTGCGGTAAGCCGGTGCTCGACATGGAAGTCGAGATTCGCGGCGAGGACGGCGCAGCGCGCGGCGACCACATGATCGGCAAAGTGTGGTGCCGGGGCCCGAGCGTGATGCATTCCTATTATCGCGACGCCGAGGCGACCGCCGAATGCCTGGTCGACGGGTGGCTGGACACCGGCGACATGGGCTACATGGCGCAAGGCTACCTGTTCATCGTCGGCCGGGCGAAGGACATGATCATCATCAACGGCAAGAACCACTGGCCGCAGGACATCGAATGGGCCGTGGAGCAGCTGCCGGGCTTCCATCAGGGTGACATCGCCGCGTTCTCGGTCGAGACCGAAAACGGCGAGGAAGTGCCTGCGGTGCTGGTCCATTGTCGGGTATCCGATCCCGAGGAACGGGTGCGGCTGCACGACCAAATCCGCGACAAGGTCCGCTCGATCACCGGTATGAACTGCGTGGTCGAACTGGTCCCGCCGCGCACGCTGCCGCGGACCAGCTCGGGCAAGCTCAGCCGCGCCAAGGCAAAGAAGCTCTACCTGTCGGGCGAAATCGAGCCGTTCAAGCTGGCGGCTTGACGCCTAAGCCTCCGGCGCGCCCCATTTGGCGGTGACCGGCCCTTTGCCGCCCGGCTCCTTGCGTATCGCGACACCCTTGGGGGCGAGCGCGGCAGCGGCGAAATCGACCTCGTCGGCCGGACCGCTGAGGACGATCGGCGCGGGCACCCGCTGCCCCGCCCAGGCGATCAGGTCGAGCGCCTTGGCGCCGTCGTCGGTCGGCTTGCCGTCGGCGAACTCGATGCTCGGCAGCGGCCGCGCCGGCGGGCGCAGGCGGATGGTCCACTCGGGCTCGCCGGCCGATATGCGCCGCTCGAGCTCGCGGTAAGCGGCCAGGCTGGCGCCGTCGAGCTCGCGCGCGGCGACGGTGGCCGTGCGCCGCTCGCGGTCGACCAGCACGTCGCTGGTGCTCACCCCGGCGATCAGCGCCAAACGGTCGGCGAGCGTGTCGGCGTGAGCCAGGTCGGCTTGCTCCTTCGCCTGGGCGGCCTGCAGTTGCGCCTGCTCGGCGGCGAAGGCGCTGGTGCCGACCTGGTACTGGGTCAGCTTGACGTGCGCCGGCTTGCCGAGGCTCCGTTCCAGGGCGTGGGCGATGACCAATTCGGCATCCGGCCTGAGCTCGGGCGTCAGCACGGTGGCGGTGACCTGGACGACTCCCGGCGGGAATTCGACGTCCATCTGGGAAATTCGCGCTTTGCCGTTGAAGGCGTCGAGCACCGCGCTGTTGGCCGAGCGCGTGTCGTTCGCCTCGGCGGCGACGCGCCATAGCGCCAGCCCCAGCGGAATCGCCAGGGCTACCAGCGCGACGGCGATCAGCAGGTTCTGCACCAGCGTGTGCTTTTCGGACAGCGTGGTGCGGAAGCCGTAAAGCCGGGCCATGATCGCCGCGGTCAGCGCAATCGTCATGAGGTTGGTGAAGAACAGCCCCAGCGAACCGGTCAGCACCGTCCAGTTGAGCGTCGCCAGGCCGAAGCCGATCACCGCCAGCGGCGGGGTGAGGGCGATGGCGATGGCGACCCCGACGATGGTCCCTTCGCGCCCGCGGATCATCGCATAGGAGCCGGCGAGCGCCGCGAACAGCGCCACGCCGAGATCGAACAGGTTCGGCCGGGTGCGGGCGGCGATTTCGGGCGTGACGGTCTGCAACGGCGACAGCGCCACCATCACCGCGCACAGCAGAACCGAGAGCGCGATGCCGACGAGCAGCGAGAACGCGGCCCGCTTCATCCACTGGTAATCGCCGGTCGCGAGCGCGAAGCCGAGACCGATGGTCGGTCCCATCAGCGGCGACAGCAGCATCGCGCCGATCACCACCGCCGGCGAGGACAACAGCAGCCCGAGAATGGCGATGCCCGCGCTCATCGCCAGCATGAACAGGTAGCGCGCGGAAATCTCGCAGTCCTCGCGCCGGGCGGCGATCACCTCGGACTGGTTGACCGTGCCGACCACCGCGCGACGCCACCACCCGCGCCAGCTGGCGACGACATGCCTGAAGTCGTGTGGCCGTTCGGCGGCCGCCTGTTCCGCCTCCTGCTCGGCCGTCTGCTCGGGTGCCGTGGTGGCCATATGCCTCCGCAACTCGTTCCCATGCGGCTTAACCGCAGCCGCGCGGCGATGCAAAAGGGCTTTGTCGCACAGCTCCACGCCGCCATACTGCGCGACTTGAAACACGTGTCTTGTGCTACTAATACAGTTGGCGAGCGACCGGAGACCCATTTTTATGGCCGACACCCCACAGACAGCGACCGAAACCTCGACCGACCTCAAGCTGACTCCGCCCGAACCGGTGCCCGCCGTTTCGGCGGAGAAGGCCGCCGGGCTGGTGCCTATCGATGCCGAAAAGCGGTCTAGGCTCGACGAGAAGGTCGACGGTTTCGTGTCCGAGCTGGTCGCGCTCGACGCCAATTCTCCCGAATTCGGCAAAAAGGTCGATCAGATCACCAACATGGGGCGTAAGGAGATCGCCCAGTCGGCGGGGATGTCGAACCGCTTCCTCGACCGGCCGGTGCGAGCGATGGACAAGGACAGCGGCGTCGGCGCCAATCTTGCCGAGTTGCGCCGGACGATCGAGGATCTCGACCCCGGCAAGAAGGGCAAGCTGTCGAAGGGGCGCAAAATTCTCGGGATCATCCCGTTCGGCAATTCGCTGAAGCGCTATTTCGAAAGCTACCAGTCGGCCCAAGGGCACATCCAGTCGATCCTCACCCACCTCGCCAGCGGCAAGGACGAGCTCTTGATGGACAACGCCGCGATCGACGTCGAACGGCAGAAGCTGTGGGAAGCGATGGGCAATCTGGAGCAGATGGTCCACATCGCCAAGACGCTGGACCAGAAGCTCGAGGACGCCGCCGCCGATCTCGACGCGACCGATCCGGCCAAGGCCAAGGCGATCCGCGAGAGCGCGCTGTTCTACGTCCGCCAGCGGACCCAGGACCTGCTGACGCAGACCGCGGTCAGCGTGCAGGGCTATCTCGCGCTCGACCTGGTCAAGAAGAACAACGTCGAGCTGGTCAAGGGCGTGGATCGGGCGAGCACCACCACGGTCGCCGCGCTGCGTACGGCGGTGACGGTCGCCCAGGCGATGACCAACCAGCGGCTGGTGCTGCAGCAGATCACCTCGTTGAACCAGACGACCTCGGACATCATCGATTCGACCGGCAAGCTGCTGCGCGATCAGACGGCCAAGATCCACGAACAGGCGGCGGCAAGCACGATCCCGCTCGAGACGCTGCAGCGTGCGTTCCAGAACATCTACGACACGATGGACGAGGTCGACAGCTTCAAGGTCAAGGCGCTCGAGACCATGAAGCAGACGGTCGATGCGCTGTCGAGCGAGGTCGAGAAGTCGAAAGGCTACATCGCCCGCGCCGAAGGGCAGGCCAAGGCGGTGCAGGATGCGGGCGCGCCCTCGCTGCTCAGCGTGGAGAGCTGATGACCGGCGAAGCCCAGCAAAGCGACAAGATCATGGCCGAGGCCCGGCGCTCGCTGGAGTTCCAGCGGGCCGGCGGACGGCGCAAGCAACCGCCGATCGGCCGCGGCTCGGCCGAGCTGCGGCAGCAGAACCTGATGCAGCGGATCAAGCTTATCGCCGGCTCGATGGCGGCGATCATTCTCGCGGCCATGGTCACCGGCGTCGTCATCGGCGGGATCGGCTTCGGCGGGCTGATGATCGCCTTCCTGGCGATCGTCGTGGCGACGTTCCTGTTCGCCAACTTCCCCAAGGTGCGGGTGCCCCGGCGCGCCGACCTCAACACCGGCGACGTGCGCCACATGGTCGCGCGCACCGAACTGTGGCTCGAAAGCCAGCGCCCCGCGCTACCGCCGCCGGCGGTGACGCTGGTCGACAAGATCGGCACCCAGCTCGACGCGCTCGGGCTGCAGTTGGAGACGGTCGATCCGAGCCTCCCGGCGGCGCAGGAGACGCGCAAGTTGGTCGGTGAAACGCTGCCCGGAATGGTCGACGCCTACCGCCGCATCCCCAAGCACTTGCGCGGCGAAAAGCGCGCGGGTTCGACCCCCGACGAGCAGATCGTCGAGAGCCTCGGCAAGATCAGCCACGAGATCGATCACGTTACCCGCCAGCTCGCCGCCGGCGCGCTCGACGACCTCGCCGTGCGCACCCGCTACCTCGATTACAAGTACGGCCCAGACGATGTTGGGGTCGACGAGCCCGCCCCGGAGACGAACCCCTGATGCGTGTCGCCATTCCCCACAATCTCGGCAAGGCCACCGCGCGCGAGCGGCTGCGCACCAACAGCCACAAGATGGGCGACCAGTTTCCCGGCGGCATGGCCCAAGTGGAAACAAGCTGGCCCGACGACGACACCATGGCGATGATCGTCCGCGCCATGGGCCAGGAACTGAGCGGCACAGTCGAAATCGAGGAAACCCAGATCGTCCTGGACATGGTCCTGCCTCCGGCGCTGAGCTTCGTGGAGCCGCTCGTCCAGGGGGCAATCCAGCAGACGGGCCAGCAGCTGCTGGCGCCACCGAAAGACTAAAGCTTCCGCTCCAGCTCCAGGTACATCTCGGGAATCCGCAGCGCCGCGGTCGCCTCGCGGGTTTCGCGCAGGAACAGCAACAGCGCGCCCAGCAGCAGCGCCACGGCGGCAATGAAGGTGGTGGCGACGACCGGCTTCAGCGCAACGCCGGCGAAATCCTCGATGAACAGCAGCACCACCGTCACGCCAACGCACAAGCTGGCGATCACCAGCCACAGGATTGCCCGGCCAATCAGGTGAATCCGCCGATCCACCAGGCGAATCTCGCGAACGATCGAGTCGTGCTCGGGGCCGCTGGTCTCCGGATGGCGCTGTTGCAGCACCCGGCTGCGGTCGACGATGCGGGCGAGGCGGGTCGAGAGGATGTTCATGATGTTGCCGATCGCCACCAGCATGAACACCGGCGTCAGCGCCAGTTGGATGGTCTGGACGATCAGCGGTTTGTCCATCGCCCCGCCGCCTACTGCTTGGCCGCGCCGGCGAGCTTGCCGACCTGCTGCGCGCCTTCCATCGTCGTCACCAGCACCTCGTCGCCGTCGACGACGATGGCCACGTCGCTCAGGCCGATGACCGAAACCCGTGGCCCGTCGGTATCGACGAACACGCCCGCACAGCCGACCAGCTCCGCCCGCCCGCGCACTGAGTTGCCGTCGTGGTCGCAGTCGGTCGCCTCCCGCAGCGCCGCCCAGCTACCGATGTCGGACCAGCCCATCGACGCCGGGACCATCGCCGCGCGGTCGGTTTCCTCCATCACCGCATAGTCGACCGATTCAGGCTCGATCCCGGCGAAAGCGGCGGCGTCCGGATGAAAGCGCGAGCCGTCCTCACGCCCTGCCGCGACCGACGCCCACACCGCTTCGGCCAACGCCGGGCGGTGGCGCGCAAGCTCGGCGAGAAAGAATCCGGCGCGAAAGGCGAAAATGCCGCCGTTCCAGCTGTAGCCGCCGTCGGCGAGGAACGCCTGCGCGTTGGCGAGATCGGGCTTCTCGACGAAGCGCTCGATGCGAAAGCCGCCGTCGAGCGGCTCGCCGCGCTTGATGTAGCCGTAGCCGGTCTCCGGTGCCGTCGGGGTGATGCCGAAGGCCACCAGCCAGTCCTCGGCGGCGAGCGTAGCGGCGGCGGCGGCGGCGGCGCGGAAGGCGGGCTCGTCGGCGATGTGGTGGTCGCTGGGGCAGACCAGCATTACCGCGTCCCGATCCAACCGGGCGGCGGCGAGTGCGATAGCCGCGGCGGTGTTCTTCGCCTCGGGCTCGACGATCACCGCCGCGCCGGGAAAGTCCTTCGCCTGCTCCTCGACATGCGCGAGATGCGCGGTGCCGGTGACGATCACCGGCGGTGCGAACTGCTCGGCGTCGCCGCAGCGGCCGAGCGTCGCCTCGAACATTGTCCGCTCGCCGATCAGCGGCAGGAACGGCTTGGGCTTGTGCTTGCGGCTGCGCGGCCACAGCCGCGTGCCACTGCCGCCGCACAGCACCACCGGGACAATTTTGGACATGCTGGCTCCCGCGCAGAATCGATCCGCCTCGGCCTAGCGCGTAAACCAGCTCTGGCGCCAGCCATAGGTTGCCGGGACCGGGTGGCCGTTCGCATCGGTCGCCGGTTTGAAGCGGAAGCGCTTTACCGCCAGCTCGCAGGTGATTCGGTCAGCCACAGGATCCGGGACTCGACGATATTACCCGGCAGTCGTGCGCGCGACCGTCCACGCCGACGGTCATGGCGATCGTTACCGAATGGCCGATGCGAATCTGCCGCCCACCCGGCGGGGTCGGGTAATCGCGCGCGTTGTCGATGTCGCCGGCGATCTTGATCGGTTTGGTCACCGGAATGCCGCCGATCCCGCCGCCGCTCCGTCCGGCGCCGGTGCCGAGGCCTTCGCCGCCCGCGCCTGTACCTTGACCCTGATCGCGCGCGCCGGATGAGGCGGCGATGCCGCTCGACGACGCGCGCGGGACCGACGTCGTCGGCGGGCGTGGAATCCGGGGCGCAGTGACGGCCTTGGGCGTGGCCTTGCGGCCCGGCTCGGCTGCGCCGCCCTCGCGGGCCTTCGGCGTGGGTCGAGCCGGCGCGGGCGGCGGATTTGTGATGGTCACCGTCACCAGCGAGCTCGCCTGCTCGACCACCGAAGCGGCGAACTTGGGCGCGAATGCCCGCACCAGACCTGCAACGACCAGGATATGGAACAGCAAGACGAGCAGCAGCATGCCCCAACGCGGCCGCCGGCCTGTGTGCGCGGCGAAGCGGGTGCCTGTGTCAGTCATTCCCGATGAATTTGAGGGCGCAACGGCGACGAGCGCAAGAGCGGCTGCACAAATCGTTCACTCGATAAACCATTTCCAAGGTGAACTATCTTGTCCCGCGTCGATCCACCCGCTAGCCTACTCGCCATCACGGAAGGGGAGATTTCCATGCGCCGCCGTCTTGCCACGATTCTGACCGCGCTCGCCTTGCCCGCGGCAGCGCTGGCGCAGTCGGGCGACACGCCGGCGTCCGGCGACTGGCCGATGTATGCTCGCAGCCTGTCGGGCGACCGCTATTCGCCGCTGAGGCAGATCGACACCACCAACGTCGACAAGCTGCAGCAGGCGTGGAGCTTTCGCCTGCGGCCGGACGGTGGCGCGGCGGTGCTCGGTGGGACGGTGCCGATCGTGATCGACGACGTGATGTACTTTCCGGTCGGCAATGCGGTGGTCGCGCTTCAGGCCGATACCGGCAAGGAGTTGTGGCGCCATTCGGTAAAGGGGCTGGTGCGCCGCGGCGTGAGCTACTGGCCCGGCGACGGCAAACTGGGCCCGCGGATCTTCTATTCGACCGGGTCGGAAATCACCGCGCTCGATCCGAAGACCGGCGAAGTCGATCCGACCTACGGCGTGGGCGGCGTGTCTAAGATCGACGGCACGCCTTATCCGTACCCGCCGACGGTCTATCACAACGTGCTCGTCGTCGGCGCGCAGACGGCGGAAATGCCGCTCGGCGCCTCGGGCGACAGCCGCGCCTACGACGCGCGGACCGGCAAGAAGCTGTGGCAATTCCACACCGTGCCGCGGCCGGGCGAGGTCGGCCACGAAACCTGGCTCAACGACGGCTGGAAGGGCCGCTCGGGCACCAACATGTGGATCTGGTACACCACCGCCGATCCCAAGACCGACACCATCTACATGACCATCGGTGGGCCGAGCCCGAACTACTACGGCGGCGGCCGGCCGGGGGCGAACTTGTTCGGCAACTCGATCGTCGCGGTCGATGCCGAGACCGGCAAGTACAAGTGGCATTTCCAGACGATCCACCACGACCTGTGGGACTGGGACCTGCCCTCGCCCCCGGTGCTGTTTGATATCCACAAGGACGGCAAGACCATTCCCGCCCTCGCGGAAACCGGCAAACCCGGCTTCATGTACATCCTCAACCGCGAGACCGGAAAGCCGGTGTTCGGCGTGATCGAGCGCCCGGTGGCCAAGGCCGACGTGCCCGGCGAATGGTACAGCCCGACCCAGCCGGTGCCGGTGAAGCCGCCGCAACTGAACCGCGGCAGCTGGACGCCGTCCGATATCGTCACCGCGAAGGACACCACGCCGGAGCACGTCGCCGCGTGCCACGCGCTGCTCGACAGCTATGGCGGCACGTTCTTCAACCACGGCAGCTTCACCCCGTTCTTCATGAAGAAGATGGTCAACGGAAAGCCGTTCAGCTCGATCAACATGCCGCATAATGGCGGCGTGGTGTGGGGCGGCGAGGCGGCCGACCCGACCAAGGGTGTCGTCTACGTCAACACCACCGAAGGCGGCTCGATCGGCTGGATCGAGAAGCGCGACCCGACCAAGAGCTATGGCCGCGGCGACGAGCATTCGACGCAGCCCTACGATCGCGGCAGCCTGATCGGGCCCGGCGCCTATTCCGGGTTCAACGCCAGCTTCACCGCGCCCGACGGGCGCAAGGTCACCCTGCCGTGCATCAAGCCGCCATGGGGGCGGCTGCTCGCGGTCGACGCCAACACCGGCAATATCCTGTGGGCCAGCCGCCTCGGCACCAGCCCCGACTTGCCCAAGGGCAAGCAGGACACCGGCGCCAACAACGGTTCGGGCGGGCCGATCGTCACCGCCGGGGGCCTAGTGTTCATCGGCGCGACGGCCGACCGCTATTTCCGCGCGTTCGATGCGAAGACCGGCAAGGTCCTGTGGCAGAAGCAGCTCGACTATGCGCCGCTGACCATCCCTGTGAGCTATAAGGGCAAGGACGGGCGGCAGTATGTCGCGGTGATGGCCGCCGGATCGAGCCTTGCGCCGGCGAGCCGGACGGCGGATGGCAAACCGGCCAACAATGAATCGCTGGTCGCCTTCGCGCTACCTCAGTGACGGGAGAGAATTTGCAATGGGACGCTTTGCCATCGGGCTGCTCGGCGCAGCGACGCTTGCCATCGGCGCCTGCGCGGCGGCACAGCCGGCGCGGCCGCCGCAGGGGCGGATCACGACGCCCGAAGGGGCGGTGATGAACAGCGCCGACGACCTGGCCTACAAGCCCGGTCAGTTGAGCCATGAGCAGCTAATGAGCTCGACCGGCAACCTGTTCACCACCCCGGCGGCCAACGTGTTCCGCCGCTTCCCGCGCGACAAGACTGACGCGATGGTCAAGTTCTACACCCAGGCGCTGGCGCTGAAGTCGCTGAGCCCGATCCAGCTCACCGCGACCCAGAAGATGCTGCTGACCGGCGTCGGTCATGGCCAGATCAAGCTTTCCGCCGGGCAGCAGGGCAACCGCAAGTACGACCTCGAAGGCGGCATCAAGGGCGGCACCGGCATCCGCTATTTCGAGCTCACCTATCCCGACAAGCAGACGGTGATCGACCGCTTCACCGCCGCGGGGTTCGCCGCGCCGAAGTTCATCAAGCAGGGCGACGGGACCGAGGCCGCGCTGGTCAACGACCCCGGCGGGTTCCCGATCGAGCTGGTGATCAAACCAGGCGCCAAGGACGGTTCGAACGACGGTGTCGGCGTCGGCATCAACGCGTCGAATCTCGATCGCAGCCGCGACTTCTATCGCACGTTCGTCGGCCTGCCCGAGCTGCCGCCGGTCAAGGACAAGCTGCTGGGGATCACCAAGTACCCGTTCCAGCGCGGCGAGACGACGCTGTACCTCTATCACGCAGGCAACGACGCGCACCCGGACAACGGCAGCGCCGGCATCCAGTACGTGGTCAGCGATTCGCCGCTGGTCGACGCCAAGGCCAAGGCGCGGCACATCGCGGTCGAAACCCCGCTCAACAAGCTCAAGGGGTTCAACCTGATCACCGTCTGGCTCAACGATCCCGACGGGGTGACCAACTATTACGCCGAATTGGGCGCAGGCAGCCGCCCGCCGCGGGCGCAGCCGGCGGGGAATTAGACACCAAAGAATTGGTCCGAAGGCGATCCTTCTCCCACCAGTGGGAGAAGGGAGCGCTTAGGGCGACAGGCTACTTGCCGGCGCCCGAAGCGGCGCTGGCTGCGGACGAATCCTTGCCGCCCTTGTGGTTCACGGCGACGATGTAGTCGGCGAGCTTGCCGATGTCCTTGTCGGAAATCTGCCCGGCGAAGCTGGGCATGGGGCCTCCGCCGTTCTCGACGCGGGTGACGATCTGGTCGTGCGTCAGGTTGGGATTGTCGAGATCCGGTCCGACCGATCCCGAAGCCCCGGCGTCGCTCAGCGTGTGACAGGCGCCGCACGACCAGGTGTTGAACAGGTCGCGGCCGGTCGAGATCTTGTCGGTGGCCTTGGCGTCTTCGGCGTGGGCGCGGGAGGCGAGACCGCCGACGCCCGCGGCGAGGCCCGCCGTCAGCGCCAGGGCGCCTAACGCCGAGGTCATGATCGTCCGCGAGGAATTGCCCTTGCTCACCTGTTCCGCTCCGTTTGTTGATTCTGTCCGGTCTGGGCGGGGCCCTTGCTTGCGCCTGCCGCCAAAGTCAATCGCACACTAGCCGGCAGGCCCTGAAGCAAAGTTGAATGGAGCGGTCAGCGGGGCGGCAGCTTCGCCGGACAATGTCCACGCTCGCGGCGGCGTCGCGGAGCGGATGAAAGCCGCGCGTGTCGGGCAGATTCGACCCGCCGGAAGGGTGCCGCGGCCATACCGCCGCCCTCTTGCGAGGCGCCCGCGCCGACCGACATTTTTCGGATTTTGTCAATTTATCGCATTTTCCACCCTTGTTGCCGCGGACGATTCTCGGCTAGGCTTTCGGGCTACGGGAGAACGGGTGTGAAAATTCAACGCAAGGCAACCTTCGATACAAGTCGTGCGCGCGCGCGCCGCGCGGGCCGGCTGATGCCGGCGATAGCAGCCGTACTCGCCATCGCGGGCGCCGCCGCAACGCCGGCGGCGGCCAAGTCGCCGCGGGCATCGACCGCGACTCATTTCGACTACAAGGACTGGGAATCCTACCTCGGCGGGGCTGATTCGTCGCAGTATTCGTCGCTCGACCAGGTCAACACCGGCAATGTCGACAAGCTGCAGGTGGCCTGGACTTACGAGACCGGCCCCGGCCCGGCGCCGCACTTCAACCCTATCAAGATCCGGAACACGCTGTACCTGGTCAACGGCAGCAAGCTGATCGCGCTCGACCCAGCCACCGGACAGCCAAAGTGGGTTCACGAGTACCAGGGCCGCATCGGCGACCGCGGCATCAATTATTGGCAGAGCGCCGACGGCACCGACCATCGGCTCTATTTCATCAACAACGGCATGCTGACGGCGATCAATGCCGACAACGGCGATGTGATCGGCAGCTTCGGCACCAACGGGCAGGTCGATATCCGCACCGGGCTCGAGCCGAGCAAGGTTCCCGACCGCCCGCTGCAGACCAACAACCCCGGGCGGATCTACAAGAACACGATCATCATCTCGCTGCCGGCGGCGGCTTACGACTACGCCGGCGCTCCGGCCGACATCCACGCCTACGACGTGCTCACCGGCAAGCTGAAATGGGTGTTCCACACCGTGCCCGAGAAGGGTGAGTACGGCTACGACACCTGGCCGGCCAAGGGTCACGAGAAGGTCGGCGGGGTCCACAACTGGAACGAGTCCACGCTCGATACCAACACCGGGATCATGTACATCCCGACCGGCACCGCGCGCTACGATTTCTACGGCGGCAACCGCAAGGGCAAGGACCTCTTCGCCAACTCGCTGCTGGCGATCGACGCCGAGACCGGCAAGCGGCTGTGGAGCTACCAGCTCGTCCACCACGACCTATGGGATTACGACCTCCCGCAGGCGCCCAAGCTGATGACCATCCACAAGGATGGCAAGGACATCCCGGTCGTGATCCAGGCGACCAAGTTCGGCCAGGTCTACGTGTTCGACCGGCGCACCGGCAAGCCGGTATGGCCGATCGTCGAGACGCCGGTGCCCAAGTCCAACGTGCCGGGCGAGCAGGCCTGGCCGACGCAGCCGATCCCGACGCTGCCCAAGCCGTTCGCCCGCCGCAAGTTCACCGAGGACATGATCAACCCGTACATCTCGGACGAGGACAAGGCCAAGCTGCACGAGATGTTCAAGACCGTGCGCAACGACGGCCCCTACACCCCGCCGAGCCTCGAGGGATCGATCTCGATGCCCGGGCACAACGGTGGCGCCAACTGGGGCAGCTCGGCGGTCGATCCGCAAAAGCACATGTTCTTCGTCGTCTCCAAGCAGATGCCGACGCTCGACAAGCTGTACCTCAACACCGGCGACAAGCTGGCGCAGCAGGAAGCCGCCATGCCCAACGGCGGCGGCGACGTGAAACCGTACTATTCCAACGTCAATTTCCTGCTGCAGTCGAACGGTCTGCCTGCGATCAACCCGCCGTGGTCGCTGATCACCGGCTATGACCTCGACACCGGCAAGAAGCTGTGGAGCCTGCCCGACGGCGAAGTGATGATGCTGGCGCAAAAGGGCATCCACGACACCGGCAGCACCGCGCCGCGCGGCGGCCCGGTGGCGACGGCCGGCGGGCTGGTGTTCGTCGGCACCTCGTCCGACCGCATGGTCCGCGCCCGCGACGAGATGACCGGCAAGGTGCTGTGGCAGCACCAGCTCGATGCGGCGAGCGAGGGTGTGCCCGCGGTCTACGAGGCGGGGGGCAAGGAATACATCGTCTTTCCGGTCGGCGGAGATGGGCTGTTTCCGCCCAAGCTCGGCCAGCCCAAGCCCGGGCCGAACCGTTACGTCGCTTTCGCGCTGCCCGACGGAAAATGACCCGCCGCGGGGGCCTTGCCCTGTTCGTTGCCGCCGCCTGCACGTTCGCCGGCGGCGCGCCCGTGTGCGCCCAACAGCCGAAGGCGGCGACGCCCGACTTGACCAAGCTGCCGCCGGCGCAGAACGGCTACAAGCCGAAAAAGACCGAATGGGGCGAGCCCGACTTCACCGGCGGCTGGCCGCTCGACAAGATCAACGACCGCACCCCGCTGCAGCGGGATCCCAAATACGGGAATCGCCAGCTGTTGACCGACGCCGAGTTCGCCGAGCGCAACAAGATGGTCGAGCAGCTGCACAATCGGTATCAGAGCGAACTCGGCCAGAACAAGATCGGCATCGGCCACTGGGCCGAAGTCGGCACCGCCAACCGCCGGACAAGCTGGATCACCAGCCCGGCGAACGGGCGGCTGCCGGCCTTCACCGAGGAAGGCAAGCGGCGCTCGGCGGCGATGCATTCGACCTGGCGGCGCGGCCAGGACTTCGACTGGACGAGCGATTTCGACAGCTGGGACCGCTGCATCACCCGCGGTCTGCCGGCCTCGATGTTCCCGTTCATGTACAACAATGGGATCCACATCTACCAGGCGCCGGGTCTCGTGGCGCTGCAGCTCGAGATGATCCATGAAACGCGGATCATCCCGACCGACGGCAAGACGCCGATCCCGCGGCAGATCCAGCAATGGATGGGCGAGAGCCGCGGCCATTGGGAAAACGGCAACACGCTGGTGGTCGAGACGACCAACTTCAAGCCCGGCCCCTCGGCGACCAACATCGGCACCACCGGCTCGCCGCCGGAGAACGATACCCCGGTGAGCAGCCAGGCCAGGATGGTCGAGCGGTTCACGATGACCGGCCCGAATTCGATCGTCTACGACATGACCTGGACCGACCCCGTCGTGTTCACCCAGCCGTGGTCCGCCCGGCTGGAGTGGCAGCGCGACGACAAATACGGTATGTTTGAGTACGCATGCACCGAAGGCGACGTGCAAATCCGCAACTACATTTCAGCGTCTCGCGCCCAGCGCGCGAAAGAGAGGGAGAGCTCCCAATGAATTTCCGCAAGACCACGCTTCGACTAACCGCCGCATCGGTGCTGCTCGCCAGCGCCGGCGTCGGCTTCACCGCGCTGCCGGCGCAGCAAAAGGCGCCCGCCGCCGCCAAGGGAGAGGTGGCGCCGGAAGGCGAAGCCCCGGTCGCCGTGCCCGACCCGACCAAGCTGTTGCCGATCCCGAAGAACTATCACCCCAAGAAGACCGAATGGGGCTCTCCGGATTTCACCGGCATGTGGCCGATCGACAGCATCGCCAGCATCCCGTTCCAGCGGGGGCCGCAGTACGGCAACCGGTTCTATCTCAACCAGAGCGAGCTGAACGCGCGCGAGAAGCAGCGCCAGGGATCGCTCAAGCGCTACGAGGAAGAGGCCAAGCAGGGTAAGATCGGCATGGGCCACTGGGTCGAATCCGATGCCGCGGGCAGCCAGACCGCGCTGCTGGTCTCCCCGGCCGACGGCAAGCTGCCGGCGATGACTCCGTGGGCCGAAGCGCTGTACAAGAACGGCCGCTCGAGTTGGGTCAACGGCCAGCCGTTCGACTGGGTCAGCGATTTCGACACCTGGGACCGCTGCGTGACCCGCGGGTTCCCGGGTTCGATGCTGCCGTTCCGCTACAACAACGGCATCCGCATCAAGCAGAGCCCCGGCTATGTCGTGATCGATCTCGAGATGATCCACGATTCGCGGGTCATCCCGGTGGCGCCCAACAAGGCCGCGTTCCAGCAGCTGCTCAAGACCCGCTGGCCGGACAGCGTCCGCACCTGGTTCGGCCAGTCGCTCGGCTACTGGGACGGCGATAACACGCTGGTGATCGAAACCACCAACATCAAGCCCGGCGACAGCGTCACCGGCGACAACATCGCCCGCGGGCCTTCGCCGCTCAACATGGCGACCATCGGCGTGCCGCCGAACAACACCATCCCGACCAGCACCGAAGCCAAGGTGGTCGAGCGGCTGACGATGACCGGCCCGAACGAGATCATGTACGAGATGACCTATTCGGACCCGAAGGTGTTCACCGCGCCCTTCACCGTGCGCGAGCCTTGGTTCCGCAACTCGAAGTACCAGTTCTTTGAATACGCTTGCTTCGAAGGCGACGTGCAGGTGCGTAACTACATCAACTCGTCGCGCACCCAGCGGGGGCTGACGCCGAGCGAAATCGGCGATCCCAAGCGGGCCGAACTGGGCGAGAAGGTCGCCGAGAACGGAGCGCCGCAGTGACGGCAGCGAGGTTGCGGACAGCCGCTGCACCGCTGGCGCTGGCCCTTGCGGCTGGCGTCGCGGCGCTCGGCGCCAGCCCCGCGCTGGCCGCCGATGCGATGATGCAGCCGGTCAAGACGCAGCAGGGGCTGGTGCAGGGCACCGCCGCCCAAGCGCCGGGGGTCACGGTGTTCAAGGGCATTCCGTTCGCCGCGCCGCCCGTCGGGCCGCTGCGGTTCGAGCCCGCCCAGCCTCCGCAGCCGTGGACCGGCGTGCGCGACGCCAGCAAATGGGGCGACGCCTGCATCCAGCCTTCGGGCAAGAACCGACCGATCGGCGTCAACCAGGCGGTCGACATGCCGGACTCGCCCAAAATGAGCGAAGACTGCCTCAACCTCAACGTGTGGACCCCGGCCAAGAGCGCCGGCGCCAAGCTGCCGGTGATGGTGTGGTTCTATGGCGGCGCCTATGCCGAGGGTGGCGGTTCGATGCCGTTCGCCAACGGCAGCCATCTCGCGCAGAAGGGCGTGATCGTTGTCTCGCTGAACTACCGCGTCGGGCCTTTCGGGTTCCTCTCGTCGCCCGAACTGGACGCGCAATCGCCGCATCACGCCTCGGGCAACCAGGCGCTGTCGGACGGCATCGCCGCGCTGAAGTGGGTCAAGGCGAATATCGCCGCGTTCGGCGGCGATCCCAACAACGTGACGATCTTCGGCCAGTCGGCAGGGGCGTGCATTTCCGCCGCGCTGGTCGGCTCGCCGGTCGCCAAGGGGCTGTTCAACAAGGCAATCTCGGAAAGCGGCGCTTGGGCCGGGCTTACCGCCACCAAGATGGTCACTCGCGAGGAAGCCGAGAAGCGCACCGCCGAAGCGATGGACAAGGCC
Organism: uncultured Alphaproteobacteria bacterium; assembly: GCA_963811255.1. Taxonomy (GTDB): domain Bacteria; phylum Pseudomonadota; class Alphaproteobacteria; order Sphingomonadales; family Sphingomonadaceae; genus Croceibacterium_B. The sequence continues at coordinate 936,327 of CAWEQI010000001.1, forward strand.
GGGCTGCACAGCCTGGCCGACCTGCAGACCTTGCCGGCCGATCAAGTGGCGGCCAAGCTCGGCCGGGCGCAGGGGATCATCGTCGACGGGTGGATCATCCCCGAAGACGAATCGATCACCTTCGCGCAAGGCAGGCAGAACAAGGTCCCCGTGCTGGTCGGCTCGAACGGCAACGAGGGCGGCAGCTTCGCTTTCGGGCGCGGCGGGCCGATGACGGTGGAGAAGTGGAAAGCCGGCGCCGCGCAGCGCTGGAAAGATCTCGCCGACCTGGGTCTCAAGGCCTACCCGGCGACCACCGACGCCGAGGCCGAAGCGTTCTCGACCCGCCCGTTCACCGACGGCATCGCCTGGTTCATGCATCACTACGCCGAAGATCAGGCAAAGATCGGCGAACCCGCCTATCTCTACCAGTTCGTGCACAAGCCGCCGGCCGCACCGGGCAAGCCGAGCGGGGGCGCGACCCATGCATCGGAACTGGCGTATGTGTTCAACAACCTCGACAAGCCGCGCGAGGTGCCCGATCCCAGTTCGCCGGGAGCGGCCAGCAAGAGTCCGCCCGACATCAAGCTGGCCGACCAGATGTCGAGCTACTGGACCAACTTCGCCAAGACCGGCAATCCCAACGGGCCCGGCCTGCCGAACTGGCCGCAGGTGACGAAGCTGAAGGAAAACCAGGCCTTCCTGCTCGACGTCAACTCGCATCCGGGCGATACGATGACTCCGGCGCAGCACGAGCTTTACGAGGCGCTGTTCAACCGCGACGTGGCCGGGCCGCTCGGGATCAAGCCGGTCAAGTAAGCTGACGATACGAAGGGGGAGGAGAGGTATGGCGCTGTCTAACGGGAGGCGGCGCCTGCCGCTCCTGCTGCTTTCGTCGGCGGCGCTGCTCGCGGTCGGCGGAGCGGCCTTGGCGCAAAACGGCGGCGGCGGTTTCGCGGCGCAGGTCCAGGCCGGCCACGAGGCCTATGCGCAGACCTGCGCTTCGTGCCATGGCGCCAACCTGAACGACGGCGAGTTCGCCCCGCCGCTCACGGGCCCCGCGTTCCTCGGCAAGTGGGGCGGGCAGCCGCTGTCCAAGCTTTACGACTACATTCATTCGTCGATGCCCCCGGGAAACGCCGGCGGGCTGTCCCCGGCGACGTACGCCAATCTGGCGGCGATGATTCTGCAGGCCAACGGCGGCACCGCGGGCGCCGCGCTGCCGCCCGACACGGCGCAACTGGCGCGGGTGTCGTTCCCCGCCGCGCCGAAGGGCGCCAGTAGCGAGCAAGGCGTCGGCGGCCTTTCCACCCGGGTCTATCCGCTGCCGCCCGGGCCGAAGATCCCGGATCGCTTCGCCCATTTCACCCCGGTGACCGAGGCCGAACTCGACAACCCGCCGCCCGGCGAATGGCCGGCGTGGCGGCGCAGCCACCTCGGCCGCGGCTATTCGCCGCTCAAGCAGATTGACACGTCCAACGTCGGCAAGCTGACGATCGCCTGGGCCCAGGCGCTGCCGCCCGGCGACAACATGAACGAGCCGCTGGTGCACGACGGCGTGCTGTACGTGTTCGGCTATGGCGACAACGTGTTCGCCTTCGATGCGGCGAGCGGGCGGCAGTTGTGGCGTTACCAGCGCGACTTGCCCAAGGGCACCCGGCTCAATTCGAGGAAGACGATCGCCCTCTATGGCGACAAGCTCTACGCCGCGACCAGCGACAACCACATGGTCGCGCTCGACGCCAAGACCGGACGGCCGGTGTGGGATGTTCTGCTGACCGACCGCAAGGGCATGCGCATTCCCGGCGGTCCCCTGGCCGCCGACGGTGTGATCATGCAGGGGTTCGCCAACAACACCGCCGGCGGCGGACTGATCGTCGCGGTCGATGCGGAGACCGGCAAGAAGCTGTGGAGCTTCGACACGGTCGCCAAGCCCGGCCAACTCGGCGGCGATACCTGGAACGGCGAGCCCGGCGACCAGCGCAAGGGCGGGTCGGTGTGGACCAGCGGCAGCTACGATCCGGCCAACCATCTGGCGCTGTGGGGCGTCGGCAACACTTACGACACCGCCCCGCTGCGCGACCGCAAGCCGGGAATGAACAACGACGCGCTGTTCACCGAGAGCACGCTCGCGTTCGAGCCGCGGACCGGCAAACTCGTATGGTATTACCAGCACAACAGGAACGACCAGTACGACCTCGACTGGGTGTTCGACCGCGTGATCGGCACGCTCACCGTCGACGGGAAGCCGACCCGGGTGGTGATCACCGGCGGCAAGAGCGGCCTGTTCGACGCGCTCGACGCGAAGAGCGGCAAGTATATCAAGACCTACGACATGGGGCTGCAGGATTACATCGACCGGATCGATCCGGTGACCGGGGACAAGCACGTCAAGCCCGACAAGATTCCCGGCCGCGACAAGGGGCCGGTGTTCATGTGCCCGCACGGCGGTGGCGGTCGCAATTGGATACCCACCTCGTGGAATCCGGAGACGAAGCACTTCTTCGTCGTCGCGCGCGACGTGTGCACCGATCTCACCCCCGCCAAAGGGCCCGGCTTCCTCACCACCGGGGTCAACGCAGTCTACGCCCCGCCTCCGCACGGCGACGGCAACTACGGCGTCCTTCAGGCGATCGACTTTCAAAGCGGCAAGAAGCTGTGGGAAGTGCGCCGCCGGCAGACCCCCGACATGGGTGTCCTGACCACCGCGGGCGGGCTGCTGTTCACCGGGTGGATGGACCGCCACTTCGTCGCTTACGATCAGGTGACCGGCAAGCAGCTGTGGAGCACCGGCGTCACCGGCGTGCCCAACGCCTCGGCGATCACCTACGAGGTGGACGGCAAGCAGTACATCGCAATGGTCACCGGCGTCGGCAACCCGCTGTCGCTCGGCATTCCCGACGTGATTCCCGAGACGCAGCTGCCCTCGGTCACAAGTTCGGCGGTCTACGTGTTCGCGCTGCCGGACGATACGAAATAGAAAGGCCGCCCCGCGGGGCGGCCTCTCGTGTTGACTCTGACCGGGGCGTCAGCTGCCGAAGATGCCGAGCGTGAAGCCGATCGCGCGGCCGAAGAAGGTCACGCAAATCCAGAATACGATCGACAGCGCCGCGGCGACCTTGACTGCCGCCGGCATCGTCGCGTCGCGATCCCAGTGCTCGACGGTGCGCCAGGTGATGAAGTGGAAGTACATCATGTTGAGCCCGGCCAGCGCCATCGCGGACATCTTGGCGATGAACCACGGGTTGTTCATGTAATCGTGCGCCTTGCTGATCCACAGCAGGGTGCCGGTGATCGCCGCGCCGACGAAGGCGGCCCAGGTCCACGGCAGCGTGTCCTTGGCGACGGCGGTGACGGCGAACTTGTTCGAGGTCCACCCGAGCATCCGCAGATCGACGATGAACACCGTCCCCAGCACGGTGACCAGAAAGATCACGTGCAGCGATTCGAAGGTCGGGAACATCCAGGTCGACTCGGCGATCGTCTGGCCGAGGTGCGAGTACTCGATCTTGTCCCAGATATTGTTGGAGGTCGGATCCATTGAAAGTGTCCCCTACGTCGGCGCGTATGCGATCCAGCGACCGCAGAACATGATGAAAATCCACAGCAGGACGACGAACACGGCGCCGGCCTTGGTCCCTGGACCCGGCCTGCCGCCGCCGGCCAGGCGGCGCATCACGCGGTTGTGAAACCACAGGCTGACGAACACTGCGAAGATGACCGTCGGAATCTTGATCCAGAAGATCGGATTGAGCAGCTCGCGCACCGGCTCGGCGATGGTCATGCCGATCCCGGTGATCAGCAGAACCAGCAGCGACCACCAGATCCACCGCACGTAGCGGCGCTCGGTTTCGGCGAAGGTCCGATCCATCCCGGCGAAACCGAAGACCCGCAAATCGATCATCAGCACCGCCCCGAATCCCGTTGCGAGCGCAAGGATATGGATCACCTGCAAGATCGGGATCGCCCAGAAGTGGGTGTCGAGCCAGTTGCTTAGCGACCAATCGGTGATGTTCAGCGAGGTTTGGGAGAGGAACGTCGAGCGCAGCCACTCTCCAAAGTTGAATAACATGTCTTCCATCAGGAACCCTCTTCCCCAATCCCGGCCCGGCGCACTCCGGGCCTTACGGACCTGTCCAAAAGCGGCAGCCTTGCCGAGTTAATTACCGTAACCGCAGCCGTTACAGCGGTTACAGGGCCTCGTACTTTTGTCAGGCCAGCTAGCGCGGCGGATCGAATTAGCCAAGCCCCATAATTGACAAAGTCCGGATTGGGAAGCCCGGAGGACCATCACGCCGCCGCGCCGCCGGGGACAAATTGCGCCGCGCCATGCGGGGGCGGGCAGCGGCGATGTCTTCCCGTTGCGCCGAGCGGCGACGGCCGGGCGAATTGCGGTTGAGCCATCTCGATCGCCGGTACCTTTCTTATTCTACCCTCGAATTCCGCGCGAATCGCCGAGCCGGCTTTGCGCTGTTGAAGAGGTTGGGAGATCGCACGAGGAAAGCCGCGACGGCCACACCCGGACGCGAGATCCGCCGGCTCATCGCGCCTCTCTGGAAAGAGCTGGAGGCCGCGCTGGCGACAAACCGTTGTCAAAGCCGCCCATCCTGCGTAAACGGGACAAAGTCAATTGACAGCGGTGCGAAGCCGCGACAGGTCGGAAGGCAACGGAGGGGATCTCGAATGCGCGGTGCGAAAAGCCTCGGAGTGGCGGCAATCTTGGCGTTTGCGGCGCCCGCGGCCGTCATGGCGCAAAAGGCTGCGCCCGACGGCGATTGGCGCACGGTCAACCACGATCTCGCCGCGACGCGCTTCTCACCGCTGGACCAGATCAACAAATCGAACGTCTCGCAGCTGGCGCTGAAGTGGTCCTATCCGATGAAGGCCTCGAACACCGCCGCGCCGGTGGTGGTGGACGGAATCATGTATTTCCCCGCCGGCAACCGGGTGGTCGCGCTCGACGGCGATACCGGGAAGGAAGTGTGGTCGTACGAACCCGCCGCGCCGGCCGGCGCCGCTCCCGGCACCAGCGGCCGCGGTCGCGGCTTCTCGGCCCGGGGCCTCGGCTACTGGCCGGGCGACGGCAAGCTCGATCCGCGCTTGCTGGTGATCGCCGGCGACAAGCTCGTCGCGATCGATGCCAAGACCGGTAAGCCGGCGGCGGGCTTCGGCGACGGCGGCGCGGTGGCGATCGACCCATCCTATGGCGGCGCGCCGACGATCTACAAGGACGTCGCAATCATTGGCGCCGCGTCGCTCGAGAACCCGATCACCGCCACCCCCGCGAATCCGCGCGCTTACGACGTTCGCACCGGCAAAATGCTGTGGGAGTTCCAGACCGTTCCACTGCCGGGCCAGCTGGGCCACGACACCTGGGGCAACGGCTGGAAGGGCCGGGGCGGGACGAACCTGTGGGCTGCGTCGGTGCCGATCGACGCCCAGCGCGGCATCGCCTATCTGCCGATCGGCAACCCCGCGGCCAACTACTGGGGCGGCGACCGGCCGGGCGACAACCTGTTCGGCAACTCGATCGTCGCGGTCGATGCGCTGACCGGCAAGTACCTGTGGCACTTCCAAACGGTGCACCACGACCTGTGGGACACCGACATGCCCAACGGCGGGCTGCTGTTCATGGCCAAGCACAACGGCAAGAGCGAGCCGGTCATCGCTCAGGTGCCGAAGTCCGGCCTGTTCTACGAGCTCAACCGCGTGACCGGCAAAGCGGCCTTGCCGATCGACGAGCGGCCGGTGCCCAAGGGCGACGTGCCGGGCGAATGGTACAGCCCAACTCAGCCGTTCCCGCGGATCACGCCGCCGCTCGCCCGCAACTCCTTCACTTACGACGACATCGTCACGGCCGAAGACACCACGCCCGAGCACGCCAAGGCCTGCCGCGAGATGTGGGACAAGGCGGGTGGCTACCTGAACTACGGTCCGTTCACGCCATTCTTCTATCATCGCGACGGGGCGCCGCCGAAATCGACCATTCAGCTGCCGGGCGGCACCGGTGGGGTGAACTGGGGCGGCATGGCGGTCAATCCGCACACCGGCATCGTCTACGCCAACGTCTCGAACACGTCGCTGGTGGGCTGGGTCGAGCGCAAGAACACCACCAAGAGCTACAGCTTCGACGCCAACAATACCAACCAGCCGTACGACCGCGCTAGCGTCAACGGCAAAGGGCCGTTCTTCTCGTTCTCGGCGCCGATCTCGGGCAAGTACGACGACAAGGGCCACCCCGTCGGGCCGCAGGCGCCCTGTTACAAGCCGCCGTGGAACACGCTGACCGCGGTCGACGCCAACACCGGCAAGATCAAGTGGGCCGTTCCGCTCGGGCTGACCGAGGCTTTGCCTAAGGGCAAGCAGCTCACCGGCAACGCCGGCAACGCCGGCCCGACGGTGACCGCCGGCGGCCTGGTCTTCGTCGGCGCCACCAACGACAAGCGGTTCCGCGCCTTCGACGCCAGCACCGGCAAGGAGCTGTGGGAAGCCCAATTGACGGCCAACGCCAACGCCAACCCGATCAGCTATCGGGGCCGCAACGGCACGCAATACGTCGCGATCAACGCAGGCGGCACGATTGTCGCTTATGCGGTTCGCTGATAGGGAAACAGTCGGTTCAGAAAGAGGGAATTTTGGGATGGGCAAATTCGGTACATGGGCAGCGGTGGCCGTTCTCCTCGCGGGGACGAGCGCCGCGGTGCAAACGGCGTCGGCGAAAGCCCCGGCGCGGGCGTCGGCGGGGCATTCGATGCCCCAACCCGCGACCATCGGGGGGCACCCCAATCTCAACGGCATCTGGCAGGCGATCAGCGGCGCCGACAACGGACTCGAGCCGCACTCGGCCGAGACTTCGCCGGGCCCGAAGTCGGAGCGTGAACTCGGCGCTCTGGCGGCGATCCCGGCCAGCCTCGGCTTCGTCGAAGGCGGCATGATCCCCTACAAGCCGGAGGCGAAGAAGATTGCCGACGAAAACATGAAGGCCGGGCCGGCGAAGGATCCGGAGGCCAACTGCTATCTGCCCGGCATTCCGCGCGCGACCTACGCCCGCGGCTTGCCGTTCCAGATCATCCAGGGCGGCGGCGACATCCTGATGGCCTACGAGTACGATTCGGCCAACCGCGTGATTCAGATGGGCCCGATCGGCGTGCCGCCGATCGATACCTGGATGGGTACCTCCTACGGCAAGTGGGAAGGCAACACGCTGGTGGTCACCACCCTCGCCCAGAACGGCGAGAGCTGGATGGACCGGACCGGGGACTTTCTGACGAACAACGCCACGGTCACCGAGCGGTTCAAGCTGATCGACCACGATCACATGGACTACACCGCGAAGATCGACGATCCGAGCACCTTCACCAAGCCGTGGACGATCCACATGATCCTCTATCGTCGCGTCGAACCGAACGCCCAAATCCTCGAATTCAAGTGCGTGCCGTTTGCCGAAATGCACCTTTACGGCGATCTGTACGACACGATGGACCAGAAGGCGCGGGAACGCCTGGGTCTCGACAAGAAGTGAGGGATGCACCCAGCAAGCTGAATTGAGTCACGAAGGAGTATTGACAAGATGCGCATGAAATCCTGGCACATGGCCGCCGTCGGCGGCGTGCTGGCGGTGAGCACGGCGGTCCCCGCGCTGGCCCACCACTCGTTTGCGGCCGAGTTCGACCGCGACAAGCCGGTCAAGCTCGACGGCACGGTCGAGAAGTTCGAGTGGGTCAACCCGCACTCGTGGATCCACATCGCGGTGAAGGATCCCAAGACCGGGCAGATCCAGCACTGGCGGGTGGAAGGCGGCGCCCCGAGCGCGCTGCTGCGGCGCGGCTGGAACAGAAACTCGCTGCCGGCCGGCACCCACATCATCGTCCAGGCCTTCCAGGCGCGCGACGGCGACACCCGCGCCAGCGCGGCCGAGATCAGCTTCCCCGACGGCCACCAGCTGTCGCTCGGCAACCCGACCACCGAAGCGGTCGAGGCGGCCCAGAAGCGCGCCAAGGGCGAGCAGTAAGCGGCTTCCCGCTTCATCGGCGGGCGGCCACCAGCGACACGTGGATGCCGTAGCCCAAGCGGCTGCGGCATCTGCTTGTCCATCGTCCGGAGATTGCGGGCGCTCTCCTCGGCGGCGGTGCGGAATCCAAGACAGAATTCGCCCGCTCGTCTAGGCTGGCCCCCAGCGACTTGCGGCGCTATCCGGCCGCGTGAGAGTCTATGACAGGGAGCACTGAATGCCGCTGGTCAACATGAAGCCGTTGCTGCGCGACGCAATGGACAACGGCTATGCCGTCGCCGCCTTCAACCTGGTCGACTACGGCACCACCAAAGCCATGGTCGCCGCCGCCGAGGAACTGAACGCGCCGGTGATCTGCCAGACCAGCGCCAAGACGATAAAGTACTGGAGCCATAAGGAAATCGTCAGCTGGGTGCGCACGGTGGCCGAGGATTCGCCGGTGCCGGTGGTGCTGCATCTCGACCACTGCAAGGATCTGGCGATGATCGAGGAATGCGCCCGGAGCGGCTGGACCTCGATCATGATCGACGCCTCCGAGCTGCCGTTCGAGGACAATCTCGAGATGTCGAAACGCGTGCGCGAGATCGCCGAGAAATACGGCGTCGGGATGGAAGCCGAGCTCGGCCAGATCATGGGCGTCGAGGACGACATGGTCGTCGGCGAGGACGAATCGGTGCTGACCGATCCGGCCGACGCCGAGCGCTTCTGCGCTGCGCTCGACCTCAGCGCCTTCGCCTGCGCGGTCGGCACCGCGCACGGCTTCTACCACGGCGAGCCGAAAGTCGACTTCGACCGCATCGAGGCGATCAACAAGCGCACCCACACGCCGATGGCGCTCCACGGCGGCACCGGCCTCAGCGATGAGGTGTTCGCCAAGGCGATCGCCCGCGGCGCAGCCAAGGTGAACATCTCGACCAACCTCAAGCACGTGTTCGTCGAGAGCTTCGTCAACTACCATGCCGAGAACCCGAAGGACTTCGAGCCGCTGCGGGTGATCGACGCGCAGTACCAGGCGTGCAAGCTGCTGTTTGCGAGCTTCATCGCCAAGTTCGGCGGCGAGAACCGCGCCGAGCCGTTCCTCGCCTCGCTCAAAGAAGCCGCCTGAGGGAGCGCGCGGGAGGAATGCTCAAGGCGATCATCTTCGATTGCGACGGGGTGCTGGTCGACACCGAGCGCGACGGTCACCGCGTCGGCTTCAACCGCGCCTTCGCGCAGTTCGGCATCGACGCCGAATGGGACGTGCCGCTCTACGGCAAGCTGCTCCAGGTCGCCGGCGGCAAGGAACGCATGCGGGCCTATTTCGACGAGTTCGGCTGGCCCGAGGACCAGATCGCCCAATTCGGTAGCCAGGATGCGCTGATCAAGGCGCTGCACAAGGCCAAGACCGAGATCACCGCCGGACTGGTCGCCGAAGGGGCACTGCCGCTGCGCCCGGGGATCGTCAGGCTGGTCGACGAGGCGCTCGCCGCCGACGTCCGGCTCGGCGTGTGCACCACTTCGAACCCGCTGTTCATCGACGCGGTGCTCGACCTGTTCGGCCCCGACCGCAAGGCCGAGTTCGGCTTCGTCCATGCCGGCGACGTGGTCGCGCGCAAGAAGCCCGATCCCGAGATCTACGAGCTGGCCAAGATGTCGCTCGAATTGCCGGTCAGTGAGTGCGTGGTGATCGAGGACAGCCGCAACGGCCTGCTCGCCGCCAAGGGTGCCGGGCTACCGTGCCTGATCACCACCAGCACCTATACGATAGACGAGGATTTCAGCGAAGCCGACCGGGTCGTGCCCGAGCTCGGCGACGCACCCAACGTCAACGTCACGCTCGCCGACCTCGGCGAGCTGGCCGCCGAGCACGCGGCGGCCTGAGGAGAGAGGAAAGAATGGCCGAGATTTCGCAAGCCAAGATCGAGCAGGCGATCCAGACCACCGCCGATACGGTGCTGACGCAACGAGCTCTATTTCTCCGACCTCGACGGGCTCGCCGGCGACGGCGACTTCGGCAACTCGCTCGCGACCGGCTTCCGCGCGATCCAGAACGAGTGGGACGGGATCGACAAGAGCAACATCGGCGCGATGCTGCTGAAGATCTCAATGATCGTCTCCAAGCACGTCGGCGGCAGCTCGGGCCCGATCTGGGGCACCGGGTTCATGAAGGCGGCGATGCTGACCCGCGGCAAGGAAGCGGTCACTCTGCCCGAGCTGACCGAGATGGTCGGCGCGGCGATCGAGGGCATCCAGGCCCGCGGCGGCGCCCAGCGCGGCGACAAGACCCTGCTCGACGCACTGATCCCGGTGCACGAGACGCTGCAGAAGCACGTCGAGGCCGGCGACACCGATCTGTGCGCGGCGCTGAAGGATTGCGCCGAAGCGGCCGACAAGGCGGTCGACGAAACCCGCGACCTGGTCGCCCACCGCGGCCGCGCCAGCCAGGTCGGCGAGCGCAGCGCCAATACGCCCGACCCGGGCATCGTCGCCATCGCCACCATCCTGCAGGACTGGTGCAAGCAATGCGGCGTCGAGCGTACGCCCACGGCACCCGAAGTCGCCAAGGCCACCGCCTGATCACTAGCCCATCCACGGAGAGGACCATCCCATGAAGAAGTTCGTCAACGATCCCGCCCAGTTCGTGCCCCAGTTCATGCAGGGCATTGCGGATGCCAACCCTGACCTGCTCAGCTTCACCCCCGAATTTCAGATGATCACCCGCAAGAGCGGGCCGGACAACGGCAAGGTCTCGATCGTCCAGGGCTCCGGCTCCGGCCACGAGCCGGCACACGTGATGGCGGTCGGGCCCGGCATGCTCACCGGCGCCTGCCAGGGCGCGGTGTTCGCCGCCCCGCCGGTCGACGCCTGCTACGAGACGATCAAGGCCTGCGCGTCGGACGCCGGCACGCTGGTGCTGGTCAATAACTACCAAGGCGACCGGATGAGCTGGGACATGGCCTGCGAAATGGCCGAGGCCGAGGGCATCAAATTGAAGCAGTTCATCATCAACGACGACGTTGCGGTGAAGGACAGCCTCTACACCGTCGGCCGCCGCGGCGTCGCCGGCAACTTCTTCGTTATCAAGTGCTGCGGCGCTGCCGCCGAGCAGGGCAAGAGCCTCGACGAGGTCCATGCCATCGCCGACAAGGTCAACAATAACGTCCGCACGATGGGCGTGGCGCTGACCAGCTGCATCCCGCCGGCCAAGGGCACGCCGATCTTCGACATCGGTGACGACGAGATGGAAGTCGGCGTCGGCATTCACGGCGAACCCGGCCGCCGCCGCGAGAAGATCAAGAGCGCCAACGACATCGCCGACGAGCTGTTCGACGCGGTCAGCCAGGACATCCCGTTCAACTCGGGCGATAAAGTTGCTATCATGGTCAACGGCCTCGGCGGCACGCCGATCACCGAGCTTTACGTGCTCTACGCCCGCGTGCACGACCGCGCCGAGAAGGCGGGCTACAAGATCGTCCGCAACTATGTCGGCGAATACTGCACCAGCCTCGAGATGGCTGGTGCCTCGGTGACCATCCTCAGGGTTGATGACGAGCTCGAAAGGCTGCTCGACGCTCCGGCGGAAACTGCCGCGCGGATCTTCTGAAGCACCAACTCGCGCATGACGAAGGCGCTCCGGAGCAATCCGGGGCGCCTTTTTCGTAGTACGACAGGCGATGAGGGTGCCACGTTGGCGCCGGCATTGCGGTTTCTGCAACACATGAGCACTTCTTCGCACTTGCACAATTTGCGGCGGCGCACCATTTGGCGGCCGTCCGGCAGCCTCCGCGCTGTCCATTAGCAGGGGAAGAAAGATGGCCAACCTTGTCACTCGCGCGGCCGCGGCGTTCCTGGCGGCTTCGATGAGCGGTGCCTTGCTCGGCGTCGTTCTCGTCAGCCCCGCGGTCGTCTGACCGAACGCCCGCGCAAGCGATCGGGAGCGGGCGCCTTGCACGGCGCCCGCTTTCCGATTCTCGGGAACCAACTCTTAATCCCTCGGCGGCTCGGCGATCGGCTGGGTGCCGTCGGCGAGCTTGCCGACCTCGCGCGAGCGCTCCTGCTCAGGCGTCCCCGGCGGGCGGTGGTAGGCGCCGACCGGCTCGACCGGGAAGGGCTTGCCGGTCACCGGGTTGGGGTAGTGGAACGGCACGATCCAGTACGACGGATAGGTCAGGTAGACAGTCGTCGGCGGCAGGTCGGGCGGTGGGTCGAACTTGTCGGGCCAAGTGTTGTTGAGCGCGTCGTGTCCCCAGCCCTTCCAGCTGGTATACATCGTGAAGGGGCCGCTCTCGCGGCTGAACTTCCACACCCCGTCCTGCTTGGTGAACTGGTCCTCGTACAGCGGCAGGCCCCAGCCGCCGTTGCTCATTACGAACGCGCGGCTACGCACCCAGGCGGTCTTGCCGTCGGGCGAGATGTCGACGATCGGCTGGAACTGCATGTGGTTGATCAGCAGGCCTTCGTGCGTGCCGTCGGGCCCGAACGCGGTCTGCATGTATTCGAGCACGCGTTTTTTGCCGAGAAACACGCCCTTGCCGCCGATCTCCAGCGTGGCGTCGTCGGCGAACAGGTCCGCAAGCTGGGTCCACTGGCCCTTGTCTACGAAGTAGCCGTAAGCGCGCTGGACCTTCTCGACCTGGTTCATGTCTTCGAGCCGGGTGATCCGCTTGTCGAGCGCGTCGAGGCGCTGCTCGGGGGTCTGGGCCGGCGCGTCCTGCGCGGCGGCGGGGCCGGCGATGAGAGCGAGCGCGGCGGCGACAAAAGCGTGTCTTAGCATCACTTTCTCCCCACCACGTCGTCCGGCGGCTCGGGGATGTCGGCGAGCGACTTGCCGGTGACCGGGTTCTTGTAATCGAACGGCGGGATGTAGGCGCCGGGATAGGCGCGGTAGACTTCGGTTGGCGGCTTGTCGGGCGGGAACAGCGCGCTTTCGCCCGCCATCGGGATCGCCGACTTGGTCCAGCCGAGGTCGTATTCGGTCTTCGCGGTGAGATAGAAGTGCAGCTTGGCGATCTTCCAGACGCCTGATTCTTTTACGTATTCATTCTCATAGACGCCGACGCCCCACTGGCCGTCGCCGCCGGGGCGGGCGAGCATGACCATCCCCTGCCAACGCGCCTTGGCGCTCTTGCCGTCCTCGGCGACGGTGATGACAGCCTGTAATTGCATGTGATTGTTGAGGTGCCCGGCAGCGAGCCCGTGAGGGCCGAACAGCAGCATCGCCCGGCGGATGTGCGGAATGCCGATGTAGACCCCGCGCTGGCCGTATTCGAAGCTGCCGTTCTTGCTAAATAGATCGGCGGCCTGGCCCCACAGTCCCTTGTCGAAATAATAGCCGAAGGTCGCCTGCAGGTTCTCGATCGCATCCTGATCCTCGAGCAATTCGACGCGGTGTCGATAGGCGGCGATGCGCTGTTCGACCGTTTGAGCGTGTGCACAAAGGGGCTGAGCGAGCGCGCACAGCGTCAGGGCGGCCGTGAAGGCGTGGTGCAGCGGGCGCATCATTTCGGCGTCTCGACCGGCTTGCCGCTCACCGGATTCGCCGCATGAAACGGCGGCACGAACGTATCGGGGAACGGCTTGTAGACCACTGTCGGCGGACGGTCGGGCGGGAAGTCGATCGACGCCTGGGTGCGCTTGAGCCCCTCGCCCGGCTGCAATCGCGCCCAGCCCTTCTCGTACGGCGCGACGAAGTTGACGTAGAGGTGCAGCGACTGAATCCGCCAGACGCCGTCGGCGCCTTTCTGATAGGTATTTTCGTAGATCCCGTCGCGCCATTCGGCGTGCTTCTTGTATTGCCCGAGCATGCCGAGGTCGCGCCAGCGGGCCTTCGCGCTACGGCCGTCGGCGGCAACGTCGATCTCCGGCTGAAGGGTGACGAATTCGTTGAGCTGGCCGTAGACCAGGCCGGGCTGCCCTCCGCCGAGCTTTTCGAGATAATCGTGAATCCGCTGCTTGCCGACGTAGACCCCGTCGAGCCCGATCTCGATCGTGCCGTCGTCAGCGAACAGGTCGGCCGCTTGCTGCCACAGGCCACGATCGACGTAGTAGCCGAACGCGCGCTGCAGCTTCTTGACGGCGCGCACCCCTTCGAGCTTCTCGACCCGCAGCGTCAGCGCATCGATCTCGGCGTTGGCCCTCGCATCGGCGGCGGATTCGGCGCGGGCGGCCTGCGGGATCAGCGCCAAGGTGGTCAGGGGCAGGAGCAGGAATGCCGCTCTCATTTCATCGCTCCGATCGGGGTCGCCTTGATCACGAATGTGCCGGGGTCCTGCCCCTTGAGCTTGGGATCGAACAGGTATCCGATCTTGCCCGCAGCGGTGTAGACGACGTTGCCGATGTGGGCGATGCCGGCCGAGCCGGTGCCCTGGGCAATGACGGCGATGGTTGCCTTGTTGCCAGTAATCGTCACCAGGTCGGCGCGCCCCGCGCCGCCGGTTTCCGCCTGAAGGAACGCGTTGCCCTTGTAGGGGCGCAGCCCGTCGGGTCCGTCGAGTCGGATCGAAGGGGTCAGCCGGGCCAGGCTAGCGAAGCCGCCACTGGGCGTGCGGTTCACGCGCAGCAGCGTGTTTTGGCGGGTATTGTTGAGATAGAGCGTGTTGTCGGCCGAGAAGGCCGCCCCTTCGACTCCGACGAGCAACGGGTCCTGCGTTTCGAGCGTGACCGTGCTCGCTCCCGGCACGATGCTGAACAGCCGGCCGCCGGCGGTTTCGGTCACGTATACTTTGCCGGACCGCGACACGGCGACGTCGTTGCAGGTGGCGCTCGGCGGCGCCTTGTCACCGGCCGGCCTAGGCAGGACGTATCTCGCCTTGAAAGCGCCGGTCCTGAGGTCGAACGCCACCACCGCGGCATCGCCGGTCTTCGGTGGATCGAGGAACGCCGCTGGGGTCGAGCAGACCCATAGCGTGCTCGAGCGGTCGTCGGCCAGAACGCCCATCGTCCACAGCAGCCTGTTCGTCCCGTCGGGTCTGATCCAGGCAACGGCCTTGTCGCTGCCGGCGGGCGCGCGATAGATCACACCGTTGAGGCTGCTGGCATAGAGATTGCCGGCCGCGTCCGCGGCGATGCTTTCGGGAAAGACCCGGCTGCCTTCGATGGTGACGTCCTTTGGCGCGGCCGCTGCCGAGCCGGCGCAGGCGATCGTCGCAACTCCCGCAAGCACGGCGCTGCCAAGCTTCATTCGCGGCCCTCTCCCGCTTTTTTTCACGGCTCCACCATAGAGCGGCAGGCGCGCGAGGAAAGGGGCGGCGAGGCAATAATCGTCACGATCGTTAGGTTCAGCCTTCACATTCGCGCCCGCACCCGGCACAACTGCCGGCAAACAACGGTTCGGGACGGGGATGACACGGCTTCTCACCCGCAAGGCGCTCGGCCTTGCCACTTTCGCCTTCGCGCTGCTCGCCACGGCGCTGGTCCACGCCAGCGCGCCGACGCCGCCGGCCGACGTTACTCAGGCGCGGCTCACCGCCGCCTACGGCCCCGGTAAGGACTGGATCACCCACGGCGGCGGTTGGGCCGAGCAGCGCTTCAGCCCGCTCAAGCAGATCAACGACAAGAACGTCGGCCGGCTCGGGCTGCTGTGGTACGACGACCTCCACACCTATCGCGGCGTCGAGGCGACCCCGCTCGAGATCGACGGGGTGCTGTACAACATCTCCGCCTGGGACGTGACCACCGCTTACGACGCGGTGACCGGAAAGAAGCTGTGGACCTATGACCCGAAGATCGATCCCTCCGTCACGAGCTGGATCTGCTGCGGCCCGGTGAGCCGCGGGGTTGCCGCGTGGCACGGCAAGATCATCATCGGCACGCTCGACGGGCGGCTGATCGCGCTCGACGCCAAGACCGGCAAGCCGGTGTGGACCGCGAACACCGTGCTCGACAAGGGCCAGCCGATCACGATCACCGGCGCCCCGCGCATTGCCGACGGCCTGGTGGTGATCGGCAACGGCGGCGGCGACCTGGGCGCGCGCGGCTACATCACCGCGTGGAACGCCGACACCGGCAAACACGTGTGGACCTTCTGGATCGTCCCGCCGCAGCCCGGCCGCCTCGACCACGCGGCCTCCGACAGTGTCGCCAAGATGGCGCAGAAGACCTGGGCCGGGCCGTGGTGGAAATACGGCGGCGGCGGCAACGATTGGGACGCGATCGCCTACGATCCCAAGCTCGACACGGTCTATTTCGGCACCGGTAACGGATCGCCCCACCCGCACAAGTTCCGCAGCGCCGGCAAGGGCGACAACCTGTTCCTGTGCTCGATCGTCGCGGTCGACGCCCGCACCGGGCAGTACAAGTGGCACTACCAGGAAATCCCCGCCGAGCAGTGGGACTACGACTGCACAGCGCCGATGATCATGGCGACGCTGACCATCGGCGGCCAGAAGCACGACGTGATCATGCACGCCCCGAAGGACGGCATCTTCTACGTCATCGACCGCAAGACCGGTAAGCTCCTGAGCGCCAAGCCTTACATGCCGATGAACTGGGCCAAGGGGGTCGATCCCAAGACCGGCCGCCCCATCCTCTATCCCGACGCCCCGCCGCAGATCACCCCGCACCTGATCACCCCCGGATCGGGCGGCGGGCACAGCTGGCCTCCGATGAGCTACAGCCCGCTGACGGGCCTCGTCTATTTCCCGATGATGGAAGGCTACATGGTCGAATCGGTGGTGCCCGACGACCAGTTCAAGTTCGTGCTCGGCAAGACCACCATCAACCAGGGCTACGCCAACGATCCCGAGCTGCGCAAGAAGCTGCGCGAGGAAGCCGCCAACCGCGAGAAGGGCTACATGCTGGCGTGGGATCCGGTGCAGCAGAGGGAAGCGTTCCGCATCCCCTATCCCCACGCCGGCAGCGGCGGAACGATGGTGACCGCGGGCAACCTCTTGGTCGAAGGCACGATCAACAAGACCCTGGCGATCTATCGCGCGGACACCGGCGAGAAGCTGTGGGAGCTGCCGGTCGGCAGCGTGCCGGTGAGCGGGCCGATCACGTACGAGGTGAACGGCAAGCAATACATCGCGGTCAACGTCGGCTGGAACAGCGCGATCGTCTCCAAGCTGACCAACCCCGACGGCACCCCGTTCAGCTACGCCCCGGCGCGGCTGATGGTGTTCGCACTCGACGCCAAGGGCGTGACCCTGCCGCCGGCGCCGCCTTCGAGCGCGATCCCCGCGCCGCCGCGCGCGGAGCAGGATCCAGCCGCGGTCGCCCGCGGCGAAGCGCTCTACACCCAGAACTGCGCGATGTGCCACGGCCCGGCTGCGGTCGGCGGGGTCAAGGACTTGCGCCACCTGACGAAGGAGGTCCACGCCGACTTCCTCAACATCGTTCTCGGCGGCGAACGCGAGAGCAAGGGCATGCCCAAGTTCGCCGGCAAGCTGACCGAGCAGCAAGCGAACGACATCCACGCCTACCTGATCAAGCGCGCGCAGGACGATTACCAGCCCAACTTCATGGACCTGGTGAAGCGGCAGTGAGGATCGGCCGCCTCGTCGCGCTGGCGACCTTCGCCCTCGCCCTCGCCCCAACCCCGGCGCTCGCCCAGGCGGCGGGCGAAGCGAGCGCGGTGATCGCGCCCAAGTGCGACCACGACTGCCTGATCGGCCGGGTCGAGGACTTCATGCACGCCCTCGCCGCGCGCAATCCGAAGCAGGCCGGGCTCGCGAAGAACGTGCGCTATGCTGAAAACGACGTGCTCCTGCCGGTGGGGCAGGGGCTGTGGGCAACGATCGACGGCGCCGACGCCACCGGCCTCACCGCCGCCGATCCGCTGACCGGCAACGCCGCCTGGTTCGGCTCGATCAAGGAGAACGACAACCCGGTGATCTACGCCGTCCGCGTCCACGTGAACGGCGCAGGCGCGATCGACCAGATCGAAGCGGTGGTCGACCGCAAGACCGCGCTGCCCGCCCCGTTCGGCGACGTTACGCACATGCACCACGACCCTGCCTTCAACGAGGTCCTGCCCGAAGCCGAGCGCCGCCCGCGCGAGCGCATGCTGTCGATCGCCGACGGCTACTTCAGCACCGTCGAATTGAACGACGGGCAGGTGCTGACCCAGTTCACCGACGATTGCGCCCGGCTGGAGAACGGCATCTCGACCACCGCCGCGCCGAAGAACGGCGGCGGCGGCGCGGCGGCGATCATGGCCGGGTGCGAGAACCAGTTCAAACTCGGCCTCTATAAGATCAACAAGCGCATCCGCCGCGATTTCTTCATTATCGACCCGGTGCGCGGGGTGGCGGTGGCGCGCGGCTTCTTCGATCACGCGAACGAGTTCGACCGCTACAAGCTCACCAACGGGCGCGAGATGAAGACCGCGCTCAAGTGGCCCAATTCGATCACCCTGCTCGAAGCTTTCCGCATCCGCGACGGCAAGATCAGCCGGATCGAGGCGGTGTTCACTTACGTGCCCTATTTCATGCACAACCCGTTCCGCGGCCCGCCCTCGGTGCCGCCGCATTACCCGCCGCAGCCGAAATCATGCGACGCCGCCTGCCTGACGGCCGAGGCCGAGGCGGTTATGCACGCCTACGTCGGCAACCACTGGCAGCAGGTCAACTGGGCGCCGAAGGTCGGCTATGCCGAGAACTCGGTCGGAATGCGCGTCGGCGAAGGCACCTGGGCGACGGTGACCGCGATCGACCCGCATCCGCTGATCATCGCCGACTCGCAGACCGGCAAGGCGGTATGGCTCGGCCAGATTGAGGAGCACGGCCAGCCCGCCTGGGCGGTGATGACCATCGCCTCAGACGGCCAGAAAGTCGGCGGGATCGAGGCGGAAATCCGCCGCAAGGAATACGGCTTCCCGTGGGCCGAGCCGAGCGCAATCCCGCCCTATCCGGTGCTCCCCGCTGCCCAGCGCACCCCCCGCGCGGCGATGCTCAAGGGCGTCGCCGGCTTCTACGCCGCGCTCAACGCACATGACGGCAAGGCCCCGGCCGACCTCACCTCCGCGTGCCGGTGGATCGTCAACGGCCAGCCGCTCGGCGCCTGCCGCGCCCCGATCGAGCGCAATTCGCTGCAATGGATCGCCCGCTGGCGCGACCGCCAGGTGCTCGCGGTGGACGAGGCGCGCGGTCTCGTCGCGGTGCGCGTGTTCGAGGACATCCCCGCCACTCCGCGCCAGTTCGCCGGCCCGAACGGCGCCAGGATGCCCAACCCCGCCGCCTATCCGCACAGCCTGCGGATCGTAGAAGTGTTTCATTTCGTCGGCGGCAAGATCGAGGGGCTGCGGCGGTTTAGCGCGGAGCTGCCCTACGGCATGCCGCCGCACGAATGAACCGGCGGTCCGCTGTCGCCATGACTGCGGGGCGGCAGGGAAATCGCGCCTCGAGTGCCCTGCTCAACCGGGGCAGTTCTCTTTCCGGGTGTCCATCGGACTCGGCTGCGGCCGCACGAAGACCTTCACGAGCTGAGGGTACTGCCTCTGCAACTCCTCTTCCATATGGGCAATCAGCCGTTCGATTTCGGGTGTCCGCAAGTCGTCGCGGAAGACAACGCCGACATTGGCGACCACCTGGTCGGGCCCGAGCTGGCTCGTGAGCAGGGCGTCGATCCGCTTCACCCGGTCGTCCTCGAGGCTGAACTTCTTCAGCCCCTCGCGAAGCGCCTTGCTAGCCCTCTCGCCGACGAGCAGCCCCTTGGTCTCGCTGGCCAGCAGGATGGCGCCCGCGCCGAGGATGCTGCCGATGCAGATCGAGCCGGCGCCGTCGATCCACGGCGCGTCGAACTGCGCGGCAAGGAAGGTGGCGAGGGCGGCGACGGCGATGCCGACGAGGCCTGCCGTGTCGACGAACATGACCATGAACAGCGGCGGATCCTTGCTCGCCCGCACCGTCGCGAGAATGCCGCGCTCGCCCATCACCTTGCGGAACGCCCGCCAGGCGAAGATCCAGCTCCCCGCCTCGAAAACGGCCGAGCAGCCATAGACGATGTAGTTGATCCACAAGTGGGTCAGCGGTTCCGGATGGAGCAGGTGACTGACACCTTCGTAGACCGAGGCCCCCGCGCCAAGCGCGAAGATGAGCAGCGAAACGACGAACGACCAGAAGTACAGCTCGCGGGCGTGGCCCAACGGGTGAATCTCGTCGGGCGGCTGCTCGGCGCGATGGCGGCCGTAGAGCAACAGCAGCTCGGTGCTGCTGTCGGCGACCGAGTGAAGGGCTTCGCTGACCATCGCCGAACTGCCCGAAAGCACCGCCGCGACGCCCTTGGTCGCCGCAATCAGCACATCGCCGACCAGCCCGGCAATGACGACGATGCGGGAGGAGTCTTCGGCCATGGTCTTGAATACTGGCGGCGGCGGCGATGGTGCCGAAGTTTGCGGGCGACCAGCCGTCGCCTATCCGCAGAGCCGGCGGATCGTCGAGGTGTCCCTGTTCGTCGGCGGTAAGATCGACGGACTGAGGCGGTTTAGCCAGGAGTTGCCGTTCGGGACGCTGTCGCACGTGCGAGGGGGCGGTGGCGCTATGTCGCTGGCGAGTCACACAAACCGAAGGGTAGAATGGAGAAACCGACTCGCGGGCAGCGCAGATGAAGCCCCGGCGGGCCGCGTGGCAACACGGGCGCACGGATTCCTGATGACGAGAAAAGTCCCACCGGAAAATGTTGCGCTGAAGCGCGCCTACGAAGACGCTTCGCCAAAGGACGGCGTACGGATTCTTGTCGATCGGCTCTGGCCGCGGGGTATCACCAAGCAGAAGGCTGCACTCGATCGGTGGGTCAAGGAACTGGCGCCCAGCACCGATCTGCGAAAGTGGTTCGCTCACGATCCGGAGCGCTGGCCAGAGTTCAGGCGGCGTTACGAAGCCGAGTTGAAGCAGCATTCCAGCCTGCTCGATGAGTTGCGGAGCCTGGCCCGCGAGCGTCAAGTCACTCTGGTCTACTCGGCCCACGACGAGCGTCACAACGACGCCGTTGTGCTTCGCGAGGTACTTTTGCGATAGATTGCGCGGTGGTGAGCCCTGCTGGAAGCCCCGAGGGTGCCTCGATCTGGGGACCATCCAACACAGCATTTTGAGGCGCTTCTGGACCCCGCTGGGAGCGTTCTGGGATGCTCGGGCTGAGTGGCGCGAACCTGATCACAGCAATCAGGTCAAGCGCTCTCCCTCTGCGGCTTCAATTGCCTCCACGGCCACACTGAGCGCTTTGCGCCGTTTCTCAGACTCGACCTGGACGGCGCCAGCACGCGGCTGCACAGCGAGACATGACGTCGCCGGTTCGCTTGGCGGGCGTCGAACTCGGGGGCACGAAGACAATCGTGGTGCTCGCCAGCGACGGAACAGTAGTCAAGCAGCAGACGATCCCGACAACCACTCCGGCGGAGACGCTCGAGAGGGCGTGGGCGAGCCTTACAACCTGGAACAGCGAGGCGCCGCTGTCTGCCCTCGGAATAGCCTCGTTCGGTCCACTCGAGCTGCGCCGGAATTCGCCGGCGTTCGGCCGACTGCACAAGACGCCCAAGGCACGCTGGACCGGCGCGGACGTCGCTGGCGCCCTGAGCGCCGGGCTCGCATGCCCGTGGACGATCGATACCGACGTGAACGGCGCCGCCCTTGCCGAATATCGCTGGGGCGCCGGCCAGGGGCACCCCAACCTGTGGTACATCACCGTCGGAACCGGCGTCGGCGGCGGCTTGCTGATCGACGGAAAACCGGTGCACGGCGCGATGCACCCGAAGTCGGTCACATCCGGGCGAGAAGGCCGGCCGGCGACGGTTTCCCCGGCGTCTGCCGTTTCCATGGCGACTGCATCGAAGGGCTGGTGTCCGGGCCCGCACTGGCAGCGCGCTTCGGCTGCGATCCAGCGGCCATCTCCGACGCGGATTTGCGCTGGAATGATGTCGCCGCGGACCTCGCCGAGCTCGTGGCCACCTTGCTGCTGACGACGGCCGCGACGGCGGTCCTGTTCGGCGGATCGGTGGTCACCAGCCGTCCGTTTCTCCTGCCACTGATCAACCGCGCGACGCTGGCACGATTGTCAGGTTACCTGCCGGCGGTAGACAGTCGTTCGATCGACGGAATCGTTCGCCTCGCCGGTCTGCGCGAGGACACGGGCCCCCGTGGTGCTCTCGCGCTGGCCGATCAGGCTCGGCGAGAGCAGGCGACCGCCACGGAGGGCACCGGCCCCCGCTGAAGTATCGGACTCGCGCTTGCTCGCGAGCCGACCGCTGTCATTTCGCAAGGTGGTCCTCGAAGAACTCGGCCATCACGCGATAGGCGTCTCGCGACTCGGGCAATTCGCTGTCGTAGAAGAACCCGTGGAACATCGCGTCCCAGCCGAAAAAGCGAGTCTCCACGCCGGCTCGATCGAGGGCGTCGTGCGAGTTGAGCGCGGCGCTGAATTCCATCGAGCGGGTGCCCGATATGAACAGCGTCGGCGGGAATTTGGCGAGCACGGCCGGCGAGACCAGCGGAAAGGCAAGCGGGTCGTCTGTCTTGGCCGTGTCCATGTAGCCCGGCAGGCGCGGCGCGGGCTTGGCCGGAGCGGCGCGTGGGGGGCTGGGTCCATTGGTGAGAACGCCGGCGAGATGTCCGGAATCCCCGGCGACGAGTTGACCGAGCGAGGCACAGAATACGCCGATGGCAGCCGGATTGGGCAGATTGTGCGCCTGAAACCAAGCGATCGACTGTCCGGTGAGAATGCCTCCCGCGGAGCAACCGTAGAGCACCATGTGCTGCGGCGAGTAGGTCTTCAGCAACTCGCGATAGACCGATGCGACATCCTCGCTGGCCGCCGGGAACTGCGCCTCCGGGCCCATTCGATAATCAATCGAGATGACTTTGATGCGCATGATCGCGGCGAGCGGGATCGATTCTACCAGCGAAGCGGTGCGCGAGCCCGAGATGAAGCCGCCGCCGTGCACGTTGATCAGAATGCGCTGCCTGTTTTCCGGCGCGATACCGTCTTCGGGCGTCACGACCTGAGTGAAGACGCCGCCAATTGACCGTTCGGCGACGTCCACCTTGTAGCGCTTGCGCATCGGCGCCAGGAAGGTTTCCATGATCTGGTCCTGCCGCGCGCGATAACCCTTCAGATCTTCGGCCGCGCTCGGCCCGCCTGCGAACGGGTGGTCCAGGATCAGCGAGCGCAGTAACGCCCTGGCCTCGGGGCTGAGCAGGTCGGAAAGGGGGACCTGCACGCCGTCGAGCTGCACCGTGCCGTCGGGAAGGGCTTTCGGCTCCTGCGCGCCGGTCGCGGACTGCGCCATAAGTGCCAACGCACACAGCGCCGAGAAGGCCCTCTTCATAACGGATGTCATGGTCGCGTTCACCTCCTCACGTGAGCATCGCGGGCGAGACGTGACCGACGCAAACGTCAGCTCCCGCGGGGATCGGGCTGTGTCTTTTCGATCATGTCGATGAGCCCTTCGTCGATCGCCGTCTCGGCGCATCCGGGTTTGAGGCGCGAGGATAGCACTTCGAACGTCTCGTAGCCGAAGGCCGCGTCGTTGGGGATGTATCCGCTGTTGGCCATGCCGTTGGTCAGCGTCGTCATCATCGTGTGCTTGAGCGGGGATTCGCGTTTGAACCGCAGGCCGATATCGGTGAAGATCTCTGCGTCGACTCCACCGATGGCGGTGTCGCCGATGCGCAGCAGGCTCAGGCGGATGTTGACCGGCTCGCCATCGACATAGTGTCCCGGATAGCCGGCCCGGCCGCTGTCCGTGCGGGTACGCCCGGGGCAGGTCACGTTCTCGCTCAATCCCTTGATGACGGCGTCCTTTACCGGCCGCTCCATGTTGGCACGCATCACGTGGAGCACTTCCTCGCCCAGCATCTGGCCCATCGAGAGGATCATCTGCTTCTGCTGGTTCATCAGCAACTGCACGCGGGGATTGCTCCGGTCGAGGCCTTCGCCGCCCGGCGGCATCGCATTGCTTATGTCCTGCCCTCGCTTGGCGTAGTCCTTGATGCGGATGTCACGCAACTCGTAGGTCTGGTTGAAGTAGATCGGGTTCTGGTCGCCCGCGGGCCCGTTCGAGTAGACCGCTACCGCATCGTCGCCGAGCGATTCCTCGATGTAGCGCGAGGTGGCGCCCTGGATGTCGCCGCTCAGCATGTCGAGCGTGCCGGTGATCACTCCGTGGACGCCGTAGTTGTAATAGACGCCGATCGGCTTTCCGTCGCTCGCCTTGAACTCGACGACGGCGACGGTCTTGTCCGACGGACCATCGTAATTCGGGCCCTCCCACCAGCGGTGGGTCTTGGGGTCGATGATGTTGCGGTTGACGTTGATGTACGAAACGCCGGTTCCGTAGCTCATTGCCGCCGGCTGCAGCTTCGCGAGCGCCTCCTTCACGGCCTCGACCGCTCCATCCTCATAGTCGATCACGGTGCTGCCGCCGAAGGGTACGCTGTGAGTGTGCGTCGCCGTCAGAAGCAGATTGGTGGCGGGGATGTGGAAGGTGGCGGCGACGCGCTCGCTGACCGCCTTCCACAAGGGCGGAGGTATCGCACCCGCATCGAGCGTGACCAGCGCCGCCTTCGACGTGCCGTTGTCGATCACGATCGCACGGGCGAAGACGTGATCGAGAATGCCGCGAAAATTCTTCGGAAGCTTGTCGGCCGGCGGCGTGACGTCGACTTTCGCGGCGCCGGCCTTGAGACTCATCTCCCCCGCCGCGGTGGCCGGGGCGGAAAGAGTGAGAGCGCCGAGAGCTGCGATTGAAACGATCAGCGCTTTCATGAACTTGCTCCTTTGGTCGTTTTTGCCGGTTTCCCTTGCCCCGGCATATCTCTCGCCTTGGCCATAATTTAGCGGCCAAAGGGCCTCACTGGAAATTCGCCCGCAAGCGCAATCCGATCGTGCGCGGCGTCGGCCCCGCTCCGGAATTGGGCGTCGCCCCGAAAACGATCGTCGGACCGCGTTCGTCGGTCAGGTTTTCGCCGTAAAGCGCCAGCTCGAAGTGATCCACCCGCACCCCCAGCGTGGCGTTGAGCAGGCTGTATGGATCGGCATATTGGCCGCTTGTCTGGAGGCGGTTTCCGGAATGGCTCCAGGCGATGTTGAAGAAATCGTCGACTTTGTCGCTCAGCGATCCATTGTAGGAGGCCGCGATGCGCCAGTTGTGTTCGATCGTGTTGACGATCCGCGTCCCGGGCCGAAGATAGGGCAACGCCGCTTGCACCGCGGGATCGACCCGATCGAAGTGGCCGGTGTTGACATTCCCATCCGGGCCAAACGGAATCTGCTCGTCGGCATCTGCGAGGAAACTGCCAACCTGCTGCGCGACAAGCACGTGCCCCTCAACGCGTTCGTCCAGCTGCGCAAGCTGAAGCCAATGCGGCAGATCGCGGCGACCGAGATGATGGTGGCGATGAACCGCTACTCGACGGGTTATGCCAAGTCGATCGTCGCGGCGACACCGGCCGACCAGCTCGTCGAGGGCAAGCGCCAATCGAATCTCGGGCTTTCTACCGAGCAGATGGAGGTCATGAGCGACGAAGCGGAGAGGCTCGATCGGGAGTTCAGGGCGATCGAGCAGACCTACGGTGCCGATCATCTCGATCTGGTTCTCGCCACGGCTTATATTTCCAGCCTGCTCGAGAACGCGAAGGTCGTGCGCCATCTGGCGCGGCATCACTCAGCTCTACTCAGCGAATTTCAGAAGATCGCAGAAATCCAGAAGGCGGCGTGATGGGGACCCGGACCCGATAAGCGCGGGGACCGCGGGAGACGCCGCACCGTGGGGCGGATCGAGCGCGGGTGGTGGGAATGGCGGCGATCCCGCGCGGAGCCCACCCGGAAACCTAGATGGGTTTCCGTCCGGTGCGCCAGTCTAGCCGCGGACTGGCGCACATTCGCTGGAATCGGGAGTGGACAGCGCGAAATGGCCGACACCAGACCGGCCGCTCCTGAGCCGCGGCATCGCTGAAGCGGACTCGCCATGTCCCCGACGCACCGGCGCGAGGTTGGCTATTACCACACATCAAGAGGGCCGCGCCGACCTACCCCGCGGGCAGCTTCTTGTCGCTTTGTTTCGAGTATTTCCGAAATGAGTTGACAGGGCGGTTACCAATCATCATTTCGATCCTAGATGAAATGAGTTTTATTTGGATTCGCCAGCCGCCATCGATGCCCTGAGCGCTCTTGCGCACGACCACCGTCTGGCGGTGTTCCGTCTGCTCGTACGGGCCGGCGATAGTGGAATGCCTGCGGGGGCGATCGCCGAGGCCCTGGACATCCCGAACAGCTCACTCTCGTTCCATCTCAGTCAGCTCAGGCGGGCGGGTTTGGTTACCCAGGAGCGGCAACACCGTTCGATCATATACCGCGCCGACTACGCGGCAATGAACGCATTGGTCGGCTTTCTCATGGAAAACTGCTGCGAAGGAAGCGGGGCCTGCGAGCCTATCTCCGCCTGCGTCAGCCAAGCCGAAAAGGAAGAAGCGTGAAGCGCATGCATGTCCACGTCGGTGTCGAAGACATCGACCAGTCGATTCGGTTCTATTCGACCCTGTTCGGGACCGAACCGACCGTCACCAAGTCCGACTATGCGAAGTGGATGCTCGAGGACCCGAGGGTGAACTTCGCGATCTCCGTCGGGCAGCACAACGCGCGCGGCATCGAGCATCTCGGCATCCAGGTGGAATGCGAAGGCGAACTCGCCGAGGTCTATGGTCGCCTCATGGCCGCGGATCGGCCGGTGCTGGAAGAAGGCGCCACGACGTGCTGCTACGCCAGATCTGAGAAGAGCTGGATTGCCGATCCCCAAGGGGTCGTCTGGGAGACCTTCTACACGACGGGCGAAGCGGTGAACTACGGCGCGTCCCCCGAGCTCGACAGGCTCGAATCGGATAACGCCGCGGCGGGCGCCTGCTGCGCCCCGCCAATGCCAACGAGGAAGATCAACTGCCGTGGCTGATGCATCGAACGACAAGCCCTGCGACGTTCTGTTCCTCTGCACGGGCAACTCGGCGCGTTCGATCATCGCGGAAGCCTTGCTCAATCACATGGCCGAAGGCCGCTTCCGCGCCTTCTCGGCCGGAAGCCACCCCAAGGACGAACCGCATCCAATGGCGTTGGAAGCGCTGCGTCGCCAGGGGCTTCCGACCGAGGGGCTAAGGTCGAAGAGCTGGAGCGAGTTCGCGGCGCCGGGAGCGCCGGAAGTCGATCTCGTCATCACAGTTTGCGACAACGCGGCAGGAGAGACGTGCCCCGTCTGGCCGGGCCGGCCGACCACGGTGCACTGGGGCATCGAGGACCCGGCAGCGGTTGAGGGCGAGGGGCAGCGCGAAGCGTTCGAACAGGCGCTTCGCTACCTGCGCAATCGCATTTCACTTCTGCTGTCATTGCCGATGCGGAGCATCGATCAACTGGCTCTGCGTTCTAAACTGCGCGAGATCGGCAGCGGACCCGGCGCCACGACAAGTTTCAAAGCCGAGGCCTGAACTTGGCATCACATGCCGATTCCGCGCCGGGCTCACGTCCGGCGATGACGGTCTTCGAGCGATATCTGTCGCTGTGGGTGGCGTTGTGTATCGTCGCCGGAATCGCGCTCGGTGCCGCTGTCCCACGCGTGTTCCGGTTTGTCGCGGCGGCTCAGGTTGCGAGCGTCAACCTGCCGGTGGCGGTGCTGATCTGGTTGATGATCATCCCGATGCTGCTCAAGATCGATTTCGCCGCGATGGGCCAGGTGTGGCGGCACGCGCGCGGTGTCGGCGTGACGCTGTTTATCAACTGGGCAGTCAAGCCGTTCTCAATGGCTCTGCTCGGCACTGCGTTCGTCGGCTGGCTGTTCAGGCCATTGCTGCCCGCGGGGCAGATCGACAGCTATATAGCGGGCCTCATCCTACTCGCCGCTGCCCCTTGCACCGCGATGGTGTTCGTATGGTCGAACCTGTGCAACGGCGAACCCAACTACACGCTGTCGCAGGTTGCCCTCAATGATGTGATCATGGTCTTCGCATTCGCGCCGCTGGTCGGGCTCCTGCTTGGCGTCGCATCGATCGCCGTGCCGTGGAACACGCTGCTGTTGTCCGTCGTGCTTTACATCGTCGTGCCGGTGATCATCGCTCAGTTCGTCAGACGAGCGGTGCTCGGTGCCGGAGGGCAGCCTAGGCTGCAGAAGCTCCTCGTCGCTCTCTCACCTGTTTCGCTGGTCGCCCTGCTCACCACTCTGGTCCTGCTCTTTGCCTTTCAGGGAAAGCAAATCCTGGCCCAACCGCTGGTGATCGTGCTGCTAGCCATACCGATCCTCGTCCAGGTCTACTTCAACGCCGGGATGGCATATTGGCTAGCCAGACGATTTGGCGTCGCGTGGTGCGTCGCCGCTCCGGCTGCCCTGATCGGCGCTTCCAATTTCTTCGAGTTGGCCGTCGCCGCGGCGATCTCGCTGTTCGGCCTGAACTCGGGCGCCGCGCTGGCGACGGTCGTGGGCGTTCTGGTCGAGGTCCCGGTCATGCTGTCGGTCGTGGCGATCGTGAAGCGTTCGCGCGGCTGGTACGAGTCAGCCTAGACCTCGGCAAGCGGGCAACCTGATTCCGGAAAGATACGAGTTTCGGCGGCGCGCACTTGGCCCCATGCCACGCGAGGAGGCGAACCGCCAATGCTAAACTACTCTGTCAAAGCCCGGCGGGTCGATCGCCATGGCAGCGTCGCCAACACCAAGGCAGCCGAGATCGTTCTCGATACCGACGTGCAAGGACGCGAGGATGCCTTCAACCCCGCCGAGCTGCTGCTGGCGGCAGTCGCGGCCTGCATGATCAAGGGGATCGAGCGGGTTACCCCGATTCTGCAGTTCCAGCTGCGCGGCGTGGAGGTAACCCTTCGCGCCGCGCGACAGGACAATCCACCCAAGATCATCTCAATCGATTATGAGATCCTCGTCGACACCGACGAGGATGATCATCGCCTAGACCTGCTTCACACCAACGTCCGCAAGTTCGGCACCATTTCAAACACGGTCGCGGCGGCGACGGACTTCAACGGAACTCTCGGGCGGAGGGTGGGAATTGCGACAGAGGCTACCATCGCATGAGATGCTCCCTTCTTGCGAATGCAAGAGCTCGTGCCTTGAAGCACCGCCACTTCGCCGCAAGCGCACGTTGCACATTGCTCTATTCGCCGGTTCTTGAAGGCGGGGATAACGGAGTTCACGCATGACATCCAAGAAGAAGCCTCACATCCTTGTCCTGGGAGGAAACTTCGCTGGCTTGGCAACGGCACAAAACTTGCGTTCCCATTGCGGCGATGCAGTCGAGATCACCGTCCTCGACCGGAAGAGCTACCTTCTGTTCATCCCGAATATCCCCGGAGACGTTTTCGAGGATCGGGATCCTTCGCTTAGACAGCGGATGGATCTACCCGAGGTGCTCGCCAAGGACGATGTCCCGTTCATCCACGGCGAGGTCGATTCCATCGATCTTGAAGGCAAGCGTGTGAGGTTCATACCCAATGAGCGTCCTGGCGCCGAGCAGGAAGAGATCGGCTACGACTACCTGGTGTTCGCCCTTGGCAGCCGGCTCGCTTACGATGCGATCGAAGGCTTCGCCGAGCACGGCTTCACGGTCGGTGACATCTATCACGCCAATCGCCTGCGGCATTACCTCAAACACGATTATCGCGGCGGACCGATTGCCATCGGCTCTGCCCGATTCCATCAAGGGGATGGTGCTGACGGGCTTGTCCCTTACCCCGGCGGCTCGATACCGCGCGCGCTTGCAGCCTGCGAGGGACCTCCGGTCGAGGTCATGCTATCGATGGCCACGTGGCTCAAACACCACGACATGGGCGGCCCCGAGAAGGTGACCGTGTTCACCCCAGCTGACCTAATCGCCGAGGACGCGGGCGAAGAGGTCGTGCACAAGCTGCTCCAAATCGCCGGCGGCATGGGCTTCGGCTATGTCGACAAAGGCAAGGATATTGTTCGAACTCACTGCGGACGGGGTCGAACTGGCGAGCGGCAAGCAGATCCCGGCCGAATTCTCCATCATATTCCCTGACTGGGTCCCGCACGATTTCCTCAAAGGCTTGCCGATCGCCGACAGCGCGGGGTTCATCAAGACCGACCTGACGATGCGCAATCCCGATCGCACGGAGGTCTTTGCCGTCGGTGACTGCGCGGCTGTCGTCGTGCCCAAGCTTGGCGCTATTGGACACCAGACCGCCGATATAGCGGCGCGACGTATTGCAGCCGATCTCGACCATCTGGAGGAGAGTGAGGTCCGACCGCTCAAGCCGATCGTTTTTTGTATCGGCGATATGGGTGAGGGGAAGGCGTTTTATATCCGTTCGAACAGCTGGTTCGGCGGCGACACGCAAGTGCTCAAGATGGGCCGCACCGCGCACTTCCTGAAAGAGGAATATCGCCGGCTGTTTTTCATGCGAGACGGCAAGGTTCCGTCTTGGGGTCTCGACGTGGCAGAAGTCCTTCAGGAAAGACTCGTCGGCTGACGATCTCACACTTCAAGCGATCTACGGATCGTCACTGGGTCAAGTTGGCATTTGCCGTCCTAGCCTCCAACAGCGGGCCTTCGGCTCTTGGGCCCTTACCCGATAACGATCATGCACCCAATGGAAGATGCGCTCGACCTCCTCGCGCAGGGGCTGAAAGCGATCGGCACGGCCGACAGGGTGGCTTCGGTGCGGGCCTCGGCGGGGAGGATGAGAAGGCGAGCGGGCGTGCATCGACCGCAATCGTCGCATTCACTGCTCCAAAGTGAGCACATCAATGGGCGACCGGTTTGAAGACAGGACGACAAAACTTTGAACGACCAAGACTGACGCAAAGCAGATGTGACTCGGGGGCACGGTGACAAATTCAAACCTCGGGGCTTCGGCAGCGGAGCCAAGTCGGCTCAGGCCTGCCGCTTGACGGAGGTACAGAATACCCCACCGTACAGAATACCCCACCGTTGCCCCCGCCCCCCAAATCCTCCAATCGCGTGCCGCCCGCCAATTCCGCTTTCCTACCCGGCTCCGATCCGCGACACTCGCGCCCCAGGCATTCTGCGTCCTGCGGAACCACCGCCGTTGCGCCTAACCGGTTTCACTTGTAACGGCCGCGCCTGACAGGAGACTCGGCGATGCGCATCGGCTGCCCGAAGGAAATCAAGAACCGCGAATACCGCGTCGGGCTGACGCCGGAGAGCGCCAAGGAACTGGTCGCCCACGGCCACGAGGTATGGGTCGAGAGCGAGGCCGGGCTCGGCATCGGCGCGACCGATCTCGAGTACGAGGCCGCCGGGGCCGAGATCCGCCCCGACCCGGAAATCCTCTTCGCCGAGTGCGAGATGATCGTGAAGGTCAAGGAGCCGCAGCCGCACGAGCGCGCGATGCTGCGCGAGGGGCAGATCCTCTACACCTACCTCCATCTCGCGCCCGATCCCGAGCAGACCGCCGACCTGGTCAAGTCGGGCGCCACCGCGATCGCTTACGAGACCGTCACCGGCCCCGGCGGCGCCTTGCCGCTGCTCAAGCCGATGAGCCAGGTCGCCGGGCGGATGAGCATCCAGGCCGGCGCCACCGCGCTCGAAAAAGCGCACGGCGGGCGCGGGGTGCTGCTCGGCGGTGTGCCGGGGGTGATGCCGGGCAAGGTGATCGTCATCGGCGGCGGGGTGGTCGGCTTCAACGCCGCGCAGATGGCCGTCGGCCTCGGCGCCGACGTGACGATCATGGATCGCAGCCCGGAAGTGCTCGAACGGATCGGCAACCACTTCGAGGCTTCGGCCAAGACCCGCTTTTCCAACCAGGCCAACCTCGAGGAATCGGTCTGCGAGGCCGACCTGATCGTCGGCGCGGTGCTGATCCCCGGCGCCGCCGCGCCCAAGCTGGTCACCGCCGAGATGCTCAAGTGCATGAAGACCGGCGCGGTGTTGGTCGACGTGGCGATCGACCAGGGCGGCTGTTTCGAGACCAGCCATCCGACCACGCACGACGACCCGACGTTCGTGGTGGACGGGGTGGTCCATTACTGCGTCGCCAACATGCCCGGCGCGGTCAGCCGCACCAGCACTTATGCGCTCAACAACGTCACTCTGCCGCACGCGCTGCGGATC
Organism: uncultured Alphaproteobacteria bacterium; assembly: GCA_963811255.1. Lineage (GTDB taxonomy): Bacteria > Pseudomonadota > Alphaproteobacteria > Sphingomonadales > Sphingomonadaceae > Croceibacterium_B. The sequence continues at coordinate 968,304 of CAWEQI010000001.1, forward strand.
GCCGATCTCGGCTGGAAGGAAGCGATGCGCACCGATCCGCACCTCGCCCAGGGGCTCAACGTGTACGATCACCGCGTCACTTATCCGGCGGTGGCCGAGGAGCTCGGCTACGAGTTGCTGCCGCTGCCGAAGGCGCTTGTGTAGTGTCCGACGGCCGGCCCTTAACCGCGACTCAACGCTTGCCCGGTAAGGAAAGCGGGCAATGTTCAAGAAGGCGTTCGAATTTGCGGCGAGGTGGCTACTTGCCGCCGCTGTGCTGCTCTGCGCGGCCGCCGCTGCCGCGCAGCCGCCTGCGGCGACTCCAGCGGCAAGCAACGCCGCGCTCCGGGTCACGCGCTGCTTCGCCGACGGTACGCTCGACGAATCCCTCGCCGCCATCGCCGCCGCACCCGCGCGCTGGACCTGCGGCGCAAGCAGCCATTCGATCGCCCCGCAACGGGTCATCGTCCGCTTCGACCTGCCCCGGCAAGCCGAACAGCCGACCTATCTCGAAACCCGCCGCGCCGCCCTCAAAGGCGTTCATATTCTCCTGATCGCGGCGGACGGAACCCGGCGCACCGCCGACTTCGGACCCGGCGACCTGCAGACCTCGCGCAGGGGCGGCTATATCCGCGCCGTTCTCCCGCTCGCCGATGCGCCCACACGCCAGGTGTTCGTCGCCTTCGACCGACCGACCCATCGGATGACGCTGGAGCAGGCGCAACTGGTTCCCGCCAACGCCCACGACCGCCTCTACGGCCGCCGCCTGCTGCTGGTGCTCGCCGGGCTATGCGGCATGCTGCTGCTGCCGCTGATGTTCAACGTCGCCTTCTACCGCATCCTGCGCGAGCGGTTCGTGCTGTGGCATTCGGCGCTGGCGGTGTCGCTGCTGTTGACCATTCTGATCAGCTCGGGCCTCGCGTTCTACCTCGGCGACTGGCCGGTGATGACGCTGAGCGCAATGAACACGCTGCTGTTCGGCCTTTCGGTCGGCGCCGCCGGGATGTTCGCCCGCACCTTCATCGAGCCCGACAAGCTTCACCCGCGCCTGCGCCGTGCGCTGCCGCTGGCGGCCGGCTTGGCGGTGCTGGCCAGCACCTTGCATGCAAGCTTCCCCTTCGCGCTGCGCCCGGTCCAGTCGGATCTGTATTACCTGGCGTACATTCCGGTGCTCGCCCTTTACATGGGGGCGTTGGCCGACGCGCTGCGCCGCGGCAGCCGCGCGGCGCGCTACCAGGCGATCGGCTGGGCGCCGCTGACGGTAGTGTGCGTCGTCCGGCTGGTCAGCGGCCTGCTCCCGTCGATTCCGTCGGACGATGCGATGATGCTGTTCTACGCCGGCTGCGTGGTCGAAGTGCTGGCGACCACCCTCGGCGTCGCCGATCGTTTCATGACCATCAAGGACGAGCGCGACCGCGCGCAGAACGAAGCGCGCATCATGGAGGGCCTTTCCGAACGGGACGCCCTGACCGGGCTGTTCAACCGGCGGGTGATCGAGGACCGATTTGCGCAGCTTCGCGCGGCCGGCTTCACGACCTTGGCCGTGATCGACCTCGACCATTTCAAGGCCGTCAACGACGTTTACGGGCACGGCATCGGCGACAAAGTGCTGCGCGTCGTCGCGACCGCTCTCGAGCCGGGCAACGACGCGCTCGTCTTCCGCATGGGCGGGGAGGAATTCCTCCTTCTGCTGCGGGGCGTCGACGCGCTCGAGAATGCCGAACGGCGCCGGCAGGCGATCCCCACGCGGGTCGCTGCGCAAGTCGAAGGCCTCGAACGCGTCGTCACCGCCAGCATGGGGTTGATAGAAGTTCCGCGAGACGCCATGCCCAACGCCGGCTTTGCCGAGCTGTACGAGCGCGCCGACCAACTGCTCTACGAAGCCAAGCAGGCCGGCCGCAATCGCAGCATGAGCGAACGCCTCAAGCTGTTCACGCCGCGCAAGCGAGAGCGGCGTAAGGCCGCGGCCTAGGGCTCCTTGAGCTATGCGGGCAGGAACTGCGCCGCCACCTCTCGCGGCACGCGCATGACCCGGCCCGTGGCGCGGTCGATCATCGCCCAACTGGTGAGGGCGCTGACCAGCAGCTTACCGTCCGCGCCGCGGAACGTGGTGCGCCGCTCGAAACCGGCGCCGCTCGTGGGAGAGCTCACCCTTTGCCGGCCTATCGCTTCTCTGCTTGAGGCCTGAGCGGGACCCCCATCTGCCACAGGATGAAGGCGAACTCCTCGGCCGTCTCGTGCAGGCTCTGGAACCGCCCCGACTTGCCGCCGTGCCCGGCGCCCATGTTGGTCTTGAGCAGCAGCTCGCTGTCGTTGGTCTTCAGCTCGCGCAGCTTGGCCACCCATTTGGCCGGCTCCCAATAGGTCACCCGCGGGTCGTTCAGCCCGGCGGTGACCAGCAGCGGCGGATAGGCCTGCGCGCGCACGTTGTCGTACGGCGAGTACGAGCGGATCAGCTCGAACGCGGCGGCATCCTCGATCGGGTTGCCCCATTCGGGCCACTCGCCGGGCGTCAGCGGCAGCGAAGCGTCCAGCATCGTCGCCAGCACGTCGACGAACGGCACGTGCGCGACCACCGCGCCCCACAGCTCGGGATTCGAATTGATCACCGCGCCCATCAGCTCGCCGCCGGCCGAGCCGCCCGAGATGCTGATTCGCCCGGCCTCGGTGAAGCCCTTGGCGATGAGCCCCTGGGCCACGTCGACGAAATCGGTGAAGGCGTTGGTCCGCTGGGCCAGCTTGCCCGCCTTGTACCACGCCCGCCCGAGATCGTCGCCGCCGCGAATGTGGGCGATGGCGTAGGCGAACCCGCGGTCAACCAGGCTCAGGCGCGTGGTCGAGAACGCCGGCGGGATCGCGATACCGTAAGCGCCATAACCGTATAGGTGCAAAGAACCGGGCGACTTGCGGTCCTTCCGGTACATCACGCTCACCGGAATCGAAGTCCCGTCGCGCGCGGCGATCTCCAGCCGCTCGGTCGCGTACAGCTCGCGATCGTAGCCGGAACGGATCTCCTGCACCTTGAGCAGCTTCAGCTCGCGCCTGGCGACGTCGTAATCGTAAGTGCTCGCAGGGCTGACCATGCTCTCGTAAGTGAGCCGCAGCACGGTCTGATCGAATTCCGGATTGTTGCCGAGCGCGGCGGAGTAGCTAGCCTCGGGAAACTCGACCGCCTCGATCCTGCCCGGTTGGTCGTAGTAACGGATCTCGATCCGGTCGAGACCGCGCACCCGCCCGTCGACGACGTAGAAGTCTTTGAACAGCTCGAAACCGGTCAGATAGAATTCGTCCGATCCGGCAATCAGCGTCTGCCAATGATCGGGACGGTCGAACGATGCGGTCGCCAGGCGGAAGTTCTCGTGGCTGTCGTTGGCGTGGATGAACAGCGCCGGGCCCTCGGCGGTCGGACGCACGTCGACATCGTATTCGACGCCCTTCTGCCGCGCTCGGACCATCTTCGGCGGGGTCAGCGGCTCGGCGGCCGGGACCAGCCATGCCTCGCTTGTCTCGTGGTCACCGGTGCCGATGACGATCCAGTCCTCGGCGGCGGAGAGCCCGGCCGACACGCGGAAACCCTCGTCGGCCTCGTGGAACAGCTCGACGTCCTGCTTCACCGGCTGCCCCAGCCAGTGCAACCGCGCGTTGTCGGTCCGCCAGTTCTCGTTGGCCAGCGAATAGACCAACCCCTTGTCGCCGGCGACCCACAGCAACGCCGAAAGCGTACCGGGGATTTCGTCGGGCAAGTGCTCGCCGCTCGCCAGGTCCTTGATCCTGGCGGTGTAGCGTTCCGAGCCGTTGTCATCGACAGAATAGGCCAGCAGCTTGCCGTCCTTGCTCACCGACATCGCCCCAAGGCGGAAGTAGTCCTTGCCCTCGGCCAGCGCCGGCTCGTCGAGGATCAGCTCGTCCGCGCTGCCGTCGTCCTTGGCGCCGATCCGGCGGCGCCACCATTTCTTGTACTCGGCGCCTTCCTCGAACTCGATCCAATACAGGTAATCGCCGTCCTTCTGCGGCACCGACTTGTCGGCTTCCTTGATTCGCGCGCGCATCTCCTTGAACAGCGCCTCGACCGTGCCCTCGTGCGGCTTCATCCGCGCCTCGAACCAGGCGTTCTCGGCGTCGAGGTGGGCGAGGACCTTCTTGTCCTTGACCCTGGGGTACTTGGGATCGCGCAGCCAGGCGTAATCGTCGATCACGGTGACGCCATGATGGGTGACGGTGGAGGGCTTCTTCGCCGCGACGGGCGGCGTAGCGATCGGTTCGGGGGGAGTGGTATCGGCCATCGCGCGGCCCTATGTTGCGCGGGAAAGGACCGCAAGACCATGCTGATGCAGACCCACGAAGCCCGCCTCGACGCGCTGCGCAAGGAACTCGCCCGGCGCGGGCTCGACGGCTTCGTCGTGCCGATTTCCGACGAGCACATGAGCGAATACGTCGGCGCCTATGCCCAGCGACTGGCGTGGCTGACCGGCTTCGGCGGCTCGGCGGGGACCGCGGTGGTGCTGAAGGACAAGGCGGCGATCTTCGTTGACGGGCGCTACACCGTGCAGGTCCGCGAGCAGGTCGACGAGCGCTTGTTCGAATACCAATCGGTGCCGCAGACCAGCCCGGCCGAATGGCTCGCGGCCAACGCACCCGAGGGGGCGACAATCGGCTTCGATCCGTGGCTGCACTCGCAAGGCTGGGCCGAAGCGGTCGCCAGGGCGCTCGAAGCGAGGAACGGCGAGCTGGTTGCGGTCGACAGCAACCCGGTCGATGCGGTGTGGGGGGACCGGCCGGAGCCCTCGACTGCTCCCGCAATGGTCCAGTCCGACGACTTCGCCGGCCGCTCGAGCGCCGACAAGCGAGCCGAAGTCGCCGACTGGCTCAAAGCCAACCAATACGACGCGGCGGTGATCAGCGCGCTGGATTCGATTGCCTGGCTGCTCAATATCCGCGGGGCCGACGTCGATCGCACGCCGGTGGCGTTGAGTTACGTGATCGCGCACGACGACGGCACCGCCGAGCTGTTCATTGCGCCCGAAAAGGTCACCGCCGAGCTGACTCAGCATCTCGGCAACGCGGTGACGATCCGCCCGCGGACCGAGTTCGAAGCAGCCCTAGGCGAGCTTGCCGGCAAGCGCGTGGCGGTCGATGCCAACTTCGGCGTCGCGGCGATCTTCCGGGCGCTCGAGAAGGCGGGAGGCAAACCGGTCGCTGTGCGCGATCCGACGATCCTGCCCAAGGCGACCAAGAATCCGCGCGAGCAGCAGGGCCAGCGCGACGCCCAGGCGCGCGACGGCGCGGCAGAAGTCAAGTTCCTCCGCTGGTTGAGCGAAACCGCCCCGCAAGGCGGCGAGACCGAGCTGAGCGCTGCCGCGCAACTGCAGGGCTTCCGCGAGCAGACGGGACTGCTGCGCGACCTGTCGTTCGACACCATCTCCGCCGCCGGTCCGCACGCGGCGATCCCGCACTACCATGTGGACGAGGACAGCAACCTGCCGATCGCGCCGGGAAGCATTTACCTGGTCGATTCCGGCGCGCAGTATGTCGACGGGACGACCGACATCACCCGCACCGTGTGGATCGGCCCCGGCGAGCCGTCGCAGGAGCAGCGCGATCGCTTCACCCGCGTCCTGAAAGGCCACATTGCGCTCGCCGTGCAGACCTTTCCGCAAGGCACCAGCGGGGCCCAGCTCGACACCCTCGCGCGCCAGTTTCTGTGGCAGGCCGGCGTCGATTACGCCCACGGCACCGGTCACGGCGTTGGCAGCTTCCTCGCGGTCCACGAAGGCCCGCAGCGCATCGCCAAGCCGCGCGGCGGCCAGGCCGGCACCGACCAGGAGCTGATGGCCGGGATGATCCTCTCCAACGAGCCCGGGTACTACAAGCCCGGCGAGTTCGGCATCCGCATCGAGAACCTGGTGCTGGTCGAGAAGCGCGAGATCCCCGGAATGGAAGGCGACTGGCTCGGCTTCGAAACGCTGACGCTGGTGCCGATCGATAAGACCCTCGTCGACCGGGACATGCTCAGCGAGGCGGAAATCGAGTGGTGGAATGGCTATCACGCCCGCGTGATCGACGTGCTCGCGCCGCAGCTCGAAGGCGCGGACCTGGCGTGGCTCGAGGAGGCCTGTCAGCCGCTATGACCGCTCGCTCGCTCGAGAGCCACCCGATCCATCTCGGCAAGGGCGCCACGGCGGTGGCGCAGCCCGAGTTCCCGCGCGACGAGCGGGCGATGGACTGGTACATGGACTACGGCCGCCGCCACGCCGACGATGGCGCCGAAGGCCGCCTTGTCTCGCAATTCCGCTTTACCGACGATTGGCCGAGCTGGGAAATGCACCCGGCCGGCGACGAGGTCGTCGTGTGCCTGTCCGGCGAGATGCGCCTGTCGCAGAAGTTCCCCGACGGCCGGGTCGAGACGGTCACGCTCGGGCCCGGCGAATACGCGATCAATCCGCCGGGCGTGTGGCACACCGCCGATATTTCCGGCGAGGCGACCGGCCTGTTCATCACCGCCGGCGTCGGAACGCAGAACCGCCCGCGCTGATTTCGGCCGGGTGAACGCCGCCTCCGCGGCGCGACAAATTAAGACACTTTCCCTCCGCCCGGGCAAATCCCTGCGACATTGCCCGTGTAAACCGGGGATCGTGAGCGGCGGGTATCCCACGGACCTTCTCCCCCTTTCCGGGGTAATCCGTCGCTCTATCCGACCCCCAGACGGAGTATCGACATGCGTAAACTGACTCTCTCCCTGATCGCCGGCGCGGCGGTGCTCGCCACCGGCGGCGTCGCCTACGCCCAGGCGGCTCCTGCGCCGCAGCAGGACATGACCCGCGCCGCCGTCGAGCAGCGGGCCAGCCGGGCGTTCGACAAGCTCGACGCCAATCACGACGGCAAGCTCGACCAGGCCGACCGGGAAGCGCGCCGGAAAGCCCGCTTCGACCGCGCCGACACCGATCACGACGGCCAGGTCAGCTACACCGAGTTTACCGCCGCGCACGCCCGGTTCGATCAGGCCCACAAGGATCGCTTCGGAGATCGCGGCAAGGCGGAAAGCCGTCGCGGCGAGCACCGGATGGCCCTGAACGGGTTTGGGCGCCGCTTCGCCGGTCCCGGCCGCCTATTCCGGATGGCCGATGCGAATCACGACGGCGCGATCAGCAAGGCCGAGTTCGAAGGCGCGGTGCTGCAGCGCTTCGATCGGCTCGACGCCAACCACGATGGCACGGTGACGCGCGACGAAGCCAAGGCCGCGCGTGACAACATGCGCCGGCAATGGCAGTCTCGCCGCCAGGCACGCGACAGCTGAGCCGGCAAGAGGGGGGCGCCACAAGCATGACCGACGCAGCGCCGACCCGACTGTTGCTCGTCGACGACGAACCGAGCCTGCGCGAGCCCCTGGCCGAGTACCTCACTCGCCAGGGGTTCGTCGTTCGTCAGGCGGAAGACGCCGCCAAGGCCCGCTCGGCGCTGCTCGAGGAAACCCCCGACCTGGTGCTGCTCGACATCATGATGCCGGGCGAAGACGGACTGTCGCTGTGCCGCCATCTCAGCGAGAGCAAGAACCTGCCGGTGATCATGCTCACCGCCAAGGGTGAGGCGATGGACCGCATCGTCGGACTTGAGATCGGCGCCGACGACTACGTGCCCAAGCCGTTCGAGCCACGCGAGCTGGTCGCCCGCATCCGCTCGGTGCTGCGCCGCGCGAGCAAGGCGGCTCCGGCCGCCGAAGAAGACGCGCTGTACGAATTCGACGGCTGGAAGCTCGATCCGCTGAAGCGCAAGCTGACCGACCCCCACGGAACCGTGGTGCCGATTTCCTCGGCCGAGTTCCGCCTGCTGGTCGCGTTCCTCAGCCATCCGCGCCAGGTGCTCGACCGGGACCGGCTGCTCGACATGGTCCAAGGCCGCGAGGCGCACCTGTTCGACCGCGCGGTCGACAACCAGGTCAGCCGCTTGCGCCGCAAGATGGAAGAAGACAGCCGCGATCCCAAGCTGATCCAGACGGTGTGGGGCGGTGGCTATCGCCTGGCCGCCGACGTCCACCGCCTGCCGCCTGAAAAAGACTGACCCGTGCGCCGCGTCCTGCCGAAGAGCCTGCTCGGGCAGATGCTGATGGCGGTGGCCGTCGCCCTGTTCGTCGCCCAGGGCATTTCCGCCGTGCTGCTCTATCGCGGGATCCAGCAGCGCAGGGAAATGGGCTACGCCAACAATCTCGCCTTCCAGCTCGTGGCGCAGCCGCAATTCGACATCCGCCAGAAATTGCGCAACGGCGAGCAGCAATCGCGCCGCCTGCGGGTCGAGCATACGCCGGACAATCCGCTCCGGCCCGGCGAGACCATCGACACCCGCCGCGAGGCGCTGCTGCGCTCCGTGCTCACGGGGCAAGGCGTCACGCCGGCGCAACTCGTCGTCACCGAACGCAAGATTGCGGACGACGCTTACGTGATGCGCATCCGCTCCAGCCTCCGCAGCCGGCCTGACTGGAGGAAGGAAGAGATCGTCGCCGGCCTCAAGCGCCCGGGCGAGGCGGATTGGACCGTCGCGCGGGTTCCGCTGGAGGGCCCCGAGCCGCGCGCACTCGTCACGCTGATCATGCAGACGCTGCTGCTATACGTCATCCTGGTCGGCTTGCTGGCGCTGCTGCTGCGGCGGATCACCCAGCCTCTCGCCGCCCTCACCCGGCGGCTCGAGACCTTCGCTGAAACCCGCGAAACCGACGACCAGCTCGAGCCCAGCGGCCCCGAGGACACCCGCCGGCTGATCGCCGCGCACAACGCCATGGAAGCGCGCATTGCCGCGCTGCTCGACGAAAAGGATGTCATGCTCGGCGCTATCGGGCATGATCTCAAGACCCCGCTGGCGGCGCTGCGCGTGCGCATCGAATCGATCGAGGACGACGCCGAGCGCCAGCGCATGGCGGCGACCATCGAGGACATCGCCCGCACGCTCGACGACATCCTCTCGCTGGCCCGTGTCGGCCGTCCGACCGACCCGCTCGAGACCACCGACCTCACCGCGCTGGTCTCCTCGGTGGTCGAGGAATACGAGGACATGGACGAGCCGGTGACGTTCGAACCGGGCCCGCGCATCGCCTTGCCGCTCCGCGCCACCTGGCTGCGTCGGGCGCTGCGCAACCTGATCGGCAACGCCTTGCGCTATGGCGGCAAGGCAGACGTCTCGCTGCGCCGCGAAGGGGCCGAGGCGGTGATCGCGGTCGAAGACCGCGGGCCGGGGATTCCCCAAGCCGAACTCGCCCGCATGGTCGAGCCGTTCACCCGCGGCGAAGGCTCTCGCAACCGCGCGACCGGCGGCGCCGGCCTCGGCCTCGCGATCGCCCGCGCCATCGCCGAACAGCATGGCGGACGGCTGGTGCTGGCCAATCGCCCCGAGGGCGGCCTGAGGGTGGAACTGCGGCTACCGACGAAGCGTTGAGTCTCATCGACAAGCGGCATCGCGCCGCGAAGCCCCTGTTGCTAGGCGGTTTCGCTCAATCCAGTCAGGGTTCGCCATGCGTATTGCCATTTCCGCCACCGCGGCGCTGTTGCTCGCGGGCTGCGCCAGCGTTGTCGCGGCCCAGCCGGCGCCTGCCGGCCCGGCCGAAGGTCCGCTTCCCGCTTCGATAACCAGCAACCTGCCGCGCAACGCCCGGCCGTTGGATTACCGGATCGACATCCGTCCGAACGCGCAGAAGCTGACCTTCACCGGCACCGAAAGCGTGACGCTGCGGATCTACCAGCCGAGCGACGCGCTCACGCTCAACGCCAACGAGCTGTCGATAGCCTCGGCCAGCCTCACGCCGGCGACGGGCAACGGCGCGGCGATCGAGCTCACCGCGCACCTCGATCCCGCCGCCCAGCAGGTGCGCTTCGTGGCGGCCCAACCGCTCGCGCCGGGCCTGTACCGGCTCGACGTTGCCTACAGCGGCAAGATCAACACCCAGGCCAACGGCCTGTTCGCGCTCGACTATCCCGACAAGCGCACCGGCCAGACCGTGCGCAGCCTGTTCACCCAGTTCGAGGCGCCCGACGGCCGCCGCTTCGCGCCCGAATTCGACGAACCGGCCTACAAGGCGACGTTCGAGCTGTCCGCCGTCGTCCCGGCCGACCGGATGGCGGTCAGCAACATGCCGATCGCCAGGAGCGTGCCCGAAGGCGACGGCCTCAAACACGTCTATTTCGAGCCGACGCCGAAGATGTCGAGCTATCTGCTGTTCTTCGCCACCGGCCCATTCGAACGGATCGCGAAACCTGGGCCCGGCGGGGTCGAAGCGGGCGTCGTCGCCCCCGCCGGCAGCGGCGAGGAAGGCCGCTTCGCGCTCGATTCGATGGCTCAGGTGCTCGGCTACTACGACGACTACTTCGCTCAGCCGTTTCCGCTGCCCAAGCTCGACAACGTCGCCGGCCCCGGCCAGTCGCAGTTCTTCGCCGCGATGGAGAACTGGGGCGCGATCTTCACCTTCAACCGCTACCTGTTGGTCGATCCCGCAATCACCAGCCCGGCGCAGAAGGAGCGGGTGTTCGAAGATCAGGCGCACGAAATGGCCCACCAGTGGTTCGGCGACCTGGTGACGATGGACTGGTGGGACGACATCTGGCTCAACGAAGGCTTCGCCAGCTGGATGGCCACCAAGGCGACCGACCGGTTCCATCCCGAGTGGTATCCGCTGCTCGGCCGCGTCGACGGCCGCGAGAGGGCGATGGCCCTCGACAGCTTCCAGACCACCCACCCGATCGTGCAGCACGTCCGCACGGTCGAGCAGATCGATCAGACGTTCGACGCCATCACTTATTCGAAGGGCGAAGCGGTGCTGGCGATGCTCGAGGCCTATGCCGGCGCCGACACCTGGCGCAACGGCATCCGCGCCTACATCGCCGCGCACAAGTACGCCAACGCCAAGACCGACGACCTGTGGCGGGCGGTCGAAGCCGCCGGCGTGCCGGGGCTGACCACGATCGCTCACGACTTCACGCTTCAACCCGGCGTTCCGCTGGTCAAGGCCGAGGCGGCTTGCCGCAACGGGCAAACCACGCTGTCGCTGACGCAAGGCCAATACAGCCGCGATCGGATGCAGCAGGCCGCCGCCCATCCGCTACGCTGGCACGTGCCGCTGCTGGTCGATGCGGGTGACGCCAAGCCGGTCCGCACGGTCCTCGATGGCTCGGCTTCGCTGACCCTGCCGGGTTGCGGTCCGGTGATCGTCAACGGCGGCCAGCTCGGCTACTTCCGCACGCTCTACGCTCCGGCGATGCTGAAGCAGCTCACCGCCGCGCTGCCGCGGCTCAAGCCGATCGACCAGATCGGGCTGGTGCGCGACAACCTCTCGCTCGCCGCCGCCGGTTACGAGCCCGGCGCGCCGGCATTCGACATGCTGGCGGCGATCCCCGAAAACGCCAATCCGCGGGTCGCGCAGAACGCGGTCGAGCGCTGGAACGGGCTGTACGACGTGCTGCAAAGCACCGCCGACAGGACCGCGTTCGTCGCCGTGGTCCGCAAGCTGTGGCTGCCGCGGCTCCAGGCGGTCGGCTACGATCCGCGCCCCGGCGAGCCGCTGGTCGATGCCAACCTGCGCTCGGCGCTCCTTTCCACGCTCGGCAAGATCGGCGACGCGACGGTGCTGGAGCAGGCGCGCAGGCGCTTCGACAGGCTGCGCAGCAATCCTCATGCCCTGGATGGACCGCTCAAGACCACCTGGCTCGACATCGTCGCGCGCAACGCCACCCCGGCCGACTGGCAGCTGCTGATGGACCTCGCCCGGCAGACCAAGAGCCCGGCCGAGCGGGCGACCTATTACGAGCTGCTCGGCGCCGCGAAGGACAAGGCGCTGGCGCAGAAGGCGCTCGATTTCGCCGTCACCGGCAAGGCTGGCACGACCAGTTCCGGCATCATCACCAGGGTCGCCGCGGCCAACCCTGACCTGGCCTACGATTTCACCATCGCCCACCGCGCCAAGGTCGAATCGCTGGTCGACGATTCCGGACGTTCGACGTTCTATCGCCGGCTGGTCGGAACCTCGGTCGACCCGGCGATGATCGGCAAGCTGCAAGCCCTGCGCGCGACGCTGCCGGCCGATCAGCAAAAGCCGATCGACCAGGCCGCCGCCGCGCTCAGGGAACGCCTGCAAAGCTATCCCCGCCTCCGCTCGGCGCTGCACCACTGGCTGCGGGCTCGGCGCTAGGGTCACAAGTTCCGCACTTGACCCGGGCCCAGGGTTGCCATCGCCCCGCCCGAGACCGGCGATAGACTTCGCGCAAATTGCAGCTAGAGCGGTTTCCCCATGGCCGCCGGCGAGCCCTTCATCCTGCTTGACGATGCGCGTAGCGAGGGCGCGGTCGATGCGCATCTGTTCGAGCACCCGCGCGCGGTATTCGTCGCGCGCACGCCTGAGGACGTGGAGCGGGTGCTCGAAGCGGCGGAAGCGGCGCGGCTCGAGAGCGGCGGCACGCTGGCGGGCTACATCGCCTACGAGGCCGGTCTCGCGCTCGAAGCGCGCCTTCTGCCGCTGGCCGCCGAGCGCACCGGCGCCGAGGGCCCGCTGGTGTGGTTCGGCCTGTTCGATCAGCCGCGGACGATCCCCGCCGCCGACGTGCCGCAATGGCTCGCCGGACGCTCCCGCAGCGGCCCCGCATCGATCGGCCCGCTCGACCCGCAGATCTCGACCGGCGCTTACCTCGCCGCCTTCGAGCGGCTGCAGGAGGCGATCCGCGCCGGCGACATCTACCAGGCGAACCTGACCTTCCGCCTCGCCGGCGCCGCGCGCGGCGACCCGGTGGCGCTCTACGCCGCGATCCGCCCGGCGGCGCAGGCCGGCTATGGCGGGCTGGTGTTCGACGGCTCGCACTGGCTGCTGTCGTTCAGCCCGGAGCTGTTCTTCTCGCTCAAGCGAGGCGCCGCCAAGACCAAGCCGATGAAAGGCACCCGCCCGCGCGGGCGCACCGCCGAGGAAGACGCCGCGCTGGCCGCCGAGCTCGCCGGCTCGGTCAAGGACAAGGCCGAGAACCTGATGATCGTCGACCTGCTGCGCAACGATCTCAGCCGCGTCGCCGAGGCCGGCAGCGTGCGGGTCGAGAACCCGTTCGAAGTCGAGAGCTATCCCACCGTCCACACGATGGTTTCGACCGTGCACGCCACGCTGCGCGAAGGCCAGGGCGCGATCGCCATGGCCAAGGCGCTGTTCCCGTGCGGCTCGATCACCGGCGCGCCGAAGATCCGCGCGATGGAGCTGATCGACCAGGTCGAACGCGACGCGCGCGGGCCGTATTGCGGGGCCATCGGCCGCATCGGGCCGGATGATGAGGCGGCGTTCAACGTCGCCATCCGCACCATCCGCCTGACCCCCGGCGAGAATGACAAGCACCGCGCGGTGCTCGGCGTCGGCGGGGCGATCGTTGCCGACAGCGACGGCATGGGCGAGTGGCGCGAATGCCTGATCAAGGCCGGGTTCGTGCGCGAGGCGGCCGGTGGCCACGACCTGATCGAGACAATGCGCTTCGATCCCCAAGCCGGTATCGAGCTGCTCGAGCTGCACCTCGAACGGCTGAAGACAAGTGCCGCCGAGCTCGGATTTGCGTTCGACCGCCACGAAACCCGCAACCGAATCCAGGCCCTGTGCTTCGAGCTCGACAGGCCGGCCAAGGTGCGTCTGCTGCTGGCCCGCAGCGGCGAAATCGCGCTCGAAACGGGTCCGCTGCCGCCGCCGGCCGAGCAGCCGATCGCCTGCGTCGCCCTTTCCCTGCCGGTCGTCGCCAACGACTGGCGGCTGCGCCACAAGTCGACCGATCGCGGGTTCTACGACGCGGCGCTGGCGGCGGCGAAGGACAGCGGCGCGTACGAGGCGCTGTTCGTGCGCGACGACGGTCTGGTGACGGAGGGCAGCTTCACCAACCTGTTCGTCGAACGCGGCGACAAGCTGCTGACCCCGGCGGCCTCGCTCGGCCTGCTGCCGGGGGTGCTGCGCCGCCACCTGCTCGATGAAGGCCGCGCCGAAGAGGCGGAGTTGACCCTGGAGGACCTCGCCGACGGGTTCCTCATCGGCAACGCCACCCGCGGGCTGATCGCCGCGAAGCTGCAGCCGTGAGCACGCCCCGCCTCTCGCCTGCGCTCGAACGGATCGAAGCCTCGCCGACCACCGCGATGACCGACCGCGCCACCGAGCTGCGCGAGCAGGGCCGCGACATCATTTCGCTCTCCGTCGGCGAGCCGGATTTCGCCACTCCGCCGCACGTCATCGCCGCGGCCAAGGCGGCGCTCGACGCCGGCGATACCAAGTACACCCCGGTCACCGGCACCGCTCGCCTCAAGCGTGCCGCCGCGCTGCACTTCGAGCGCGACCTTGGTCTTGCGGCCGACCCGCAATGCATCATCGTCACCGCCGGCGGCAAACAGGCGATCTTCGAGGCGCTCGCGGCGACGGTTGGCGCAAGCGACGAGGTGATCGTGCCGGCGCCGTGGTGGGTCAGCTACCCGCAAATGGTCCGCTTCTGCGGCGGGCGTGTGGTGCCGCTGGTGACGCATGCGCGCGATGGCTTCCACTTCGATCCCGCCGCCCTTGAAGTGCTGATCACCGAGCGCACGCGCTGGCTGCTGCTCAACAGCCCCGGCAACCCGACCGGCGCCGTCTATCCGGCGGACCTGCTGCGCGGCGTCGCCGACGTGCTGCGCCGCCACCCGCACGTCCTGGTGCTTAGCGACGACATCTACGCCCCGCTGATCTACACCGGCGCGCCGCACGCCACCCTCGCCGCGCTTTGCCCCGACCTCTCCGCGCGCATCTGCACAGTCTCGGGCGTGTCCAAGAGCCACGCGATGACCGGCTTCCGCATCGGCGTCGCCACCGGCCCCACCTGGCTGATCGAGGGGATGGGCCGGCTGCAGAGCAACTCCAGCGGCAACCCCGCGTCGATCAGCCAGGCCGCCGCGGTCGCCGCGTTCGAAGGCCCGCAGGACTTCCTCGCCCAATGGCGCAACCGCTTCCGCGCCCGCCGCGACCTGGTGGTGGCGGCGGTGAACGCCATTCCGGGCCTGTCGTGCCCGGTGCCCGAAGGCGCCTTCTACGTCTTCGTCGACGCCGCGCCGCTAATCGGCCGTTTCGGCGACGACAAGGCGCTGGCGCTGCACCTGCTCGAACACGGCGTCGCCGTCGTCGCCGCTAGCGCGTTCGGCGGCCAGGACGGCTTCCGCATCAGCTTCGCCGCCGATGAGGCGGTGCTCGAAGAAGCGATGCGGCGCATCGCCGCGGCACTTCGATCCTGAATCGCCGCGCGAGGCTTCGCGGTCGGGTGCGACTCATGCACGAAATTGGTGGCGCCGGCGCCCGTGCGAAAAACCATTTTCCTACTCGCGGCAAAATGCGTATGAACATGTGTTCGTTCTTTGTTCCGCTCAGGAGAAGCCAATGCTGCACCGCGAGGACACCGCAACATCACGCATAACACTGTCAGCGTTGTGCGGCGGGTGTGACCTTCGCGGGGATCGGAATTCTTCCCTGGACCGTGTTCCAAGTGTTCCAGGTGTGTGAACTTTGGGACGGTCAGGCCAGTGTCACAGGCGTGGCGCTCGTGTAAACTTCACGGTGGCGTGGGCGCGCGTGGATACCGTCGGAGTGGTGGCAGGTGTGTGAACTTCGCTGGCCAGCCTGGATTCGTGCGCCGTACGAAAAAAGGTGAAACGAAATCATGCACATCCCGATCCTCTTCGAGGACGCCGAAGCGCTGGTGATCGACAAGCCCGCCGGCCTGCCGATCGACCGCCCGCGCGCCGGCGGTCCTTCGCTGGCGGATCACCTCGACGAGCTCAAGCTCGGCTTCCAGCGCCCGCCCGTGCCGGTGCATCGGCTGGACACCGACACCTCCGGTTGCCTGCTGCTGGCGCGCAACCCCAAGGCTCTCAAGCGCTTCGCCGCGGCGTTCGAGAAGCGGCTGGTCGGCAAACGCTATCTCGCGATCCTGGCCGGTGTGCCGAAGGACAAGGAAGGCACGGTGGAACTGGCGCTGAGCAAGATCAGCAGCCCGGAGAAGGGCTGGCGGATGATCCCGGCCAGGAAAGGCAAGCCGGCGGTCAGCCACTGGCGCGTGCTCGCGGAGCACGGCGGCCGCGCGCTGGTCGAATTCGTCCCCGAAACCGGCCGCACGCACCAACTCCGCGTTCACGCGGCGAGCGGGCTGAGTGTGCCGATCGTCGGCGATCCGGTGTACGGCGACAGCCAGGGGGCCCCGCGGACGATGCTCCACGCCGCCGGCCTCGAACTGCCGCGCGAAGGCAAGGGCGCCATCGTGGCGACGGCGCCGCTGCCGGCCGATTTCGTCGCCCTGGGCTTCGGCCATGTATGAGGACCTTGTCGCCCGCGCGCTGGACCTCGCCGAGGAGAGCTTCATCGCCTCGTCGGGGCCCGGCGGGCAGAACGTCAACAAGGTCGCGACGGCGGTCCAGCTGCGGCTCGACGTGTTTGCGCTGCGCCTGCCGCCGCCGGTGTTTCAGCGCCTCAAGAAGCTTGCCGGCAGCCGGATGACCGCCAGCGGCGAGATCGTCCTCACCGCGCGCAAGCACCGCAGCCAGGAAGCCAACCGCGAGGATGCCCGCGCCCGCCTCGCCGGATTGCTCGAGCAGGCGCAAGTCGAGCCGAAGAAGCGGGCCAAGACCCGCGTCAACCGCGCCAACAAGGAAAAAAGGATCAAGTCCAAGAAGGCGCGCGGCACCATCAAGGCCAACCGTGGCAAGGTGGACTGGTAGTGGCGTGTGGTTAGCTGGAGGGGCGACATGGCGGAAGCGAAGGACCGATCACTGCACGAGCAGCTCGTCGCCGCCCGCGCCAGAATCATCAAACAGTTGGACGAGTTGTATTTTCGGGTCACTGCCGTGAACAACGTTGCCGACCGGGAGGGGGGCGGCCCTCCGGATTACCGTTCTGTCTACGCCGAATTGCAGGAGCAGCTGCGGCAAATTAACTGGCTCCTGGGCACAAGCGAGGAAGACTACTCCTGAGCGCCGCTCTCGCTTGACTTTTCGCCCCCCGTGCCGCAGAGGCGCGCCCGGATGGGCGGCGCCATGCGCGTCGCCTGTGTTGTTTCGGGGCCCAATTGCGTTTTTGGGTGCCCTCACCGATCAGTTTGGACGACGACCATGGCGAAGCCCGCAACCATCAAGATCCGCCTCAACTCGACCGCCGACACCGGCTTCTTCTACGTGACCAAGAAGAACCCGCGCAACACGACCGAGAAGATGAGCTTCCGCAAGTACGACCCGATCGCCAGGAAGCACGTCGAGTTCAAGGAAGGCAAGATCAAGTAACGCCGCTGCGGCGAACCTTAACCGCCGGAACAATCCGGGTTCAGAGGCGGTTCAATGCCCCGTACCTAGCCTCGGGAGCATGAAAGCCTTGTCTGATTACACTGCGAAACCGCTGCGCAGCGCCATCGCGACCGCGCTCGCATTTGCCCTGCCCGTCGCGCTGATTGCGCCGGTAACCCCGGCTGCCGCGATCAGCGATGACGAGGAACTCGACCAGGCGACCGCGGCCTTGCGCGCGATCTCGACGATGAAGGCCGATTTTAGCCAGACCGACCGTAACGGCAACACGGTCACTGGCGTGCTGACGCTGAAACGCCCTGGCAAGATCCGCTTCCAATACGAAAAGGGCGTCAATCAACTGCTCGTCTCCGATGGGCATGCGCTGACGTTTGTCGACTACGATGTGGACCAGGTGAAGCGCTGGCCGATCGGCAACTCGCCGCTTGGTGCGCTGCTCAACCCCAAGCGCGACGTGAAGAAGTACGGCAGCGTGATCCCCACCGGAAATCCGAACGTCTACAGCATCCAGGTGAAGGATTCGAAGCGGCCCGAATACGGCGTGATCACGCTGATCTTCGTCAAGGACGCCGCCGCACCCGGGGGGCTTGAACTGTCGAGCTGGGTGGCGCTCGATGCGCAGAACCAGCGGACCACGGTGCGTCTGTCGAACCAGCAGTACGGAATGGCCGTGTCGGACAACGAATTCAGGTACCGGGATCCGCGCCCCACGTCCCATCGCCATTGATGAACGGTTTGACCGCAATTTGCCCCTCATATGCGGCAAATTGTGCGGTTCCATTCATTGCGCAGCAAGCCGGATCGACGTAATGAATGATCACAAGTCGGGCGGAGGCGGGTTTCCCCCCTGTTGCCCTTGCCTCGCAAAGCGCCCGGCTTGTAAAGCGTGACGAACGCTCAAGACGAACCCCCGTCGCAATGCCCCCGCGACGGGGGTTTTCTTTTTGCCCCTCTCGCCTGCGGGAGGGGCCGAGGGAGGGATTGGCCACCACTCGCGCACTCGCCCTCCCCTAACCCCTCCCGCAAGCGGGAGGGGGACTGACTTGCCGAGCCCTCGCGCCGTCCCTATCCGAAGCCCATGGTCACGATCGCCAGTTGGAACATCAATTCGGTGCGCCTGCGCCTCGCCCAGGTCGAGCGCTTGCTCGGTGAGCAGGCGCCCGACGTGCTGTGCCTGCAGGAGATCAAGTGCCAGGCGCACCAGTTTCCGGCCAAGGCCTTCGCCGCGCTCGGCTACACGCACCAGGCGGTGCATGGGCAGAAGGGCTATCACGGTGTGGCGACGATCAGCCGAATCCCCTTTCGCGAACTCGACCGGCACGACTGGCAAGACAACGGCGAGGCGCGCCACCTCGGCGTCGAGCTGCTCGGGCCAGCGAAAGGGCTGGTGCTCGAGAACGTCTACATTCCCGCCGGGGGCGACATTCCCGATCGCGAGCGCAATCCCAAGTTCGGCCAGAAGCTCGACTTCCTTGGCCGAATGACCCGCTGGGCCGAACGGCTCGACCGCCCGACGCTGATCGTCGGCGACTTCAACATCGCCCCGCTCGAATGCGACGTTTACGATCACAAGGCGCTGCTCAAGGTCGTCAGCCACACGCCGGTGGAGGTCGAAACGCTCGGCCGATTCCAGCAGGCGCACGGCTGGGTCGACATCGCCCGCGAACACATCCCGCCACCCGGCCGCTGCTACAGCTGGTGGAGCTATCGCGCATACTGGCGCAAGAAGGACCAGGGGCGGCGGCTGGATCACATGTGGTGCAGCGCCGAACTTACCGCGCACGCCAAGGCCCACCGGGTGATCGAGGAAACTCGCGACTGGGAGCAGCCGTCGGACCATGTGCCGCTGGTGACGGAGTTCGCGCTCTGACCGCGGCCTCCCCGTCCCGCCGCGCGGCGCAGGCGGTCGACGCCTTGCGCCACGGCTGGCCCCTCGTAATCGGCAAGGCGCCGGCTCTGTTGCCGGTCGAAACCGCTCCGGATCGTCAGGCTTCCTCGCACCTTGCCCTGATTTCCGCGGCCCGGGCGGCGACGCTCAAGCTCGCCAACCAGCGCGAGGCGGCCGATCCGCATGCACCGGTGCTGATCCGCGCCGCCGAACCGCTCGACCTCGCCGCCGCGCGGCCGATCGCCGACCCGGCGCTCGACCTTGCCGCGCCGCTCAAGGGCCCGTTCCGCGCCGACGCGCTGCCGTGGCGCGCCGAGGCCGAGGCGGCGATGGAGCTGGCGCTTTACGCCGGGATCCTGCCGGCGTTTCTCGTCGCCCCCGAGCCGCCGAGTGAACCGGTGGCGCTCGAGGTGGATGACGTCGCCGGGCTGCGCGACGTTCACAAACTTGCGATTGCCACCCGCGCGCACCTGCCGATCGCCGCCCAAGAGCAGGCCGAGATCGTCGCTTTCCGAAGCGCCGACGACATGCGCGAGCACGTCGCGCTGATCGTCGGCGCGCAAACCGCCGATCGCCTGCCACTCGTGCGGCTCCATTCCGAATGCCTGACCGGCGACATGTTCGGCAGCCTAAAGTGCGACTGCGGCCCGCAGCTCGATGCAGCGATCGCGGCGATGGCCGGGGAAGCGGCACAAGGCGGCTGGGGCGTGCTGCTGTACTTGCGCCAGGAGGGCCGCGGCATCGGCCTGATTAACAAGCTGAGGGCCTATCGCCTGCAGGATCAGGGCTTCGACACGCTCGAAGCCAACCAGCGCCTCGGCCTGCCCGCCGAAGCGCGCGACTTCCCCGTCGCCGCGCGTATGCTCGAGTTGCTCGGCATCGGTCAAATCCGTCTGATGACCAACAACCCCGCCAAGGTCGCGGCGTTCGAAGCCGCCGGTGTGAACGTCACCGAACGCGTGCCCCACCGGCTTCCCACGAACCCGCACAACACCCGCTATCTCGCCACCAAACGCGACCGGGCGGGCCACCTGCTGCCGTGAGCGTCTGGAGCGAAGACGCGAAAACGTCCCTCTCGTCGATTCGGTCTTGTTGGCCTTCGCGGCTTCGCGCCTTTGCGTGAAAGGCGCTGATCAGCGCTCCTCGAAACGCTTGAGGCCGGTGCCGAGCTTGTTCTCGCCGATCTTCAGCGGGTCGCCCGACCAGTCGGCCACGAACGTGCTGGTGCGGGTGATGCCCGGCGCGAAGCGCGCATCGTTGCCGACCACCGTCAGCCCGGCGCTCGAATGGTCCTTGTGCTCGGCCGAGACGGCGATGAAGGCCGAATAGTTTTCCTTGTCCTTGCCCTGGACGAACCAGTTGTTGCTGATCTGCCCGGTCGCGCCGTCGGGCAGATCGATCATGTAGTTGGTGCCCCTGCCGTCCGAATCGTCGAAGCTACAGCTGGCGACGTCGACCCGTGCGGCGCGGCTCTTCAGGTAGTGGCCGCCGCGGCCTTCCTCGAAGCGGCTGCGGGTCACCCGCACCTGGCCGTAATCGCCGGTGTAAATCGAATGGGCACAGCCGCCCGAGCCCTCGCAGGCGCCGAGGCGGGTGAAGGTCGAACGGTCGACCACCAACAGCCCATGCGGATCGTCGCCGGTCAGAATGCCCTCCTGGCTGTCGCGAAACCAGCTTTGCGCCACCGTCAGGTCGCCGTGCTCGAGGCGGATGCCGGCGCCGTTGAAGTCGTCCACATGGATGCCCTGGAAGATCAGCCCCGAGACCTCGGCCGCGCGGCCGCGCAGCACCAGCGCCGCCTTGCCTTCGCAGGCGACGCCGTCGAAGATCGCCGAGCCGGGCTCGGTAGCGAGATAGGCGATGTCGCCAGCGTCCTGCACCGCGCATTGGCGGTAGTCGCCCGGAGCGATGGCGATGGTGCCCTTGCCGTCGCCGATCGCATCGATCGCCGATTGGAGCTTGTCGTAGCCCTTGCCGGTCTCGACCACGGTGAACGGCGCTGGTCCGTCCTTGGCGAACAGAGCAGGGAACGGGAGTGCGGCCAAGGCGAGCGCGGTAAACGCTCCGGCGAGCATCGGCGAGGCGCGGGCGAGCGAGCGGCGGGCGCAAGTGTCCATGGCGCCCGCGGTAGCGGAAAAGGGTTAACGCCCGGCAAAGGTTTGGCCCGGCGAGGCCCCCTCCCCTTCCTTCGGATCATCGGCTAAGGGCAGCGCATGAAAGCCGTCACTTTTCAGGCCCTGCACACGCCCCTCGCCTTCGAGAATTTGCCCGATCCGACACCCGGCGAGGGCCAGGTGGTGGTGAAAGTCGGCCGCTGCGGTATCTGCGGCAGCGATCTGCACATGACCGAGGATGCGGCCTACGGCTGCGAGCACGGAGACGTGCTCGGCCATGAGTTCGCCGGCGAAGTCGTCGGCTTCGGCAAAGACGTCAGTGGAATGAAGACCGGCGATCTCGTCTCGGTGATCCCGCTGATGAGCTGCGGCCGGTGCGAACACTGCCGCAAGGGCGAGGTGCAATGGTGCGAGCACTTCGGCCTGCAGGGCGGCGGCTATGCCGAATACGCGCTCACCCGCCCGAACCAGTGCGTCAGGCTGCCAGCCGACGTGTCGCTCGCGGATGGGGCGATCATTGAGCCGCTCGCCGTGGCGCTGCACGGGGTCAATCTCTCGGGCTTGCAGAAGGGCGACAAGGTGCTGGTGCTCGGCGCCGGGCCGATCGGCCTCGCGGTCGCGTTCTGGGCCAGGCGGGTGGGCGCGGCGAAGGTGGCGGTGCAGGACGTCGCCCATTTCCAGGAGCAACGGGCGCTGGAGATGGGCGCCGACGTTTTCGTGGTCGATCCGGCCGACCCCATCGGCAGCGCCGAGCGCGGCCTCGGCGGCAAGGCCGACATCGTGTTCGAATGCGTCGGCATTCCCGGGCTGATCGAGCAGGCGGTGAGCCAGGTCCGTCCGCGCGGCACGATCCTGCTGCTCGGCCTGTGCACTCGGCCGGACACCTTCAACAGCTTCGCCATGCTGTCGAAGGAAGTGCGCCTGGTGACCAGCGCCTTCTTCACCGTCCCGGAGTACCGCGCCTCGCTCGACGCGCTCGCCGAAGGGGCGATCGAGCCGCGCCTGCTGATAACCGACACCATCGCCCTCGACGAGACGCCGAAGGTCTTCGAGCAGCTCAAGCACCGCACCCACCAATGCAAGGTGCTGATCGCTCCCTGACACGAAACGCTCCGCGAGCCCGCGCGTTGGCTCGGCGATGGCCGACGCCGCCAAACTCGCTCACGGTTCGATAGCCGGCCATCTCGTCAAGCAGACCGCGCCGACCGTGGTCGGCGTGGCGGCGATTATGTCGGTCGGGCTGATCGACGCCTATTTCGTCGGCCATCTGGGCAAGGACGAGCTCGCGGCGATCAGCTTCGTCTTCCCGGTCACGACCGCCCTCGCCAGCCTCGGCGTCGGCGTGATCGCCGGCGTCAGCTCGGTCGTATCGCGGGCTCTGGGCGCGGGCGATTTGGGCGAGGCGCGGCAGGCAGGTAACGTCGGCATCGTCCTCGGTCTGGCGGTCGGCATCGTCATCGGCGCCACACTGTTCCTGCTGCGCATGCCGCTTTTTCGTCTGCTGCAAGCGCCCAAGAGCCTGCTGCCGCTGATCGACGCCTACATTACGCCCTACGCTCTCGGCTTTCCGGTGCTGCTCACCGCGATGGGTATCAACGGCGCGCTGCGCGGCCAAGGGGCGGCCGCGCGCAGCATGGCGATTCTGCTGGTGCTGGCGATCCTCGACGGGGCGCTCGACCCGGTGCTGATCGACGGCAACTTCGGCTTACCGGCATTCGGCATCGCCGGGGCGGTTTACGCGGACATCGTCGGCTGGATCGTCGGCGTGACCGCCGGCTTCGTGCTGCTGCAGACGACCCGCATCACCTTTTCCTTCGCTTGTCTCAAGCACCGCGGATGGCGCGAGCGAGCCAAGGCTCTGGGCCAGGTCGCAGGGCCGGCGAGCCTGTCGAACGCGATCAACCCGATCGGCCTCGCCATCCTCACGTCCTTGCTGGCGCACTTCGGCAAGTCGGCTGTGGCCGGGTTCGGCGCCGGCGGACGGCTCGAAACCTTTGCCGAGGTCCCGCTGCTTGGCCTTTCAGGTTCGATCGGCGCAATCGTCGGCCAGAACTGGGGCGCTGAAGCGTTCGGGCGAACGCGGCGGGCGCTGCTCGAGGCCGGGGGCTACTGCCTCGTCTACGGCCTGACCGCGGCGCTGGTGCTGTTCCTGAACCGGCATTGGTTCGCCAGCCTGTTCAGCCGCGATCCGGCGGTGATCCAGGCGCTGATGGATTACCTGGCGATTTCCGTATGGGGTTACGCGGGGTTCGGCGTGCTGATCATGATCAACGGCGGCCTCAATGCGATCGACCGCGCACCGACAGCGCTCGGGCTGGCGTGGGGACGGGTTCTGCTGGTGATGGTCCCGTTCGCCGCGCTGCTGCGGGGACCGTGGGGTCGTACGGCGATCTTCTCGGCGGAGTTGGCCAGCAACGTGGCCGGAGCGATTGCCGGCGCGACCGTCGCGGTGTGGGTCTTCGGCCACGCCCGCAAGAAGGGCAAGACTAGGAAGGCTTCGGCTCGCTCCTGATCGCACTCTCCAGCCGCTCGAACGCGGTCCCGGCAGCCGCATGCCGAGACCGCCGCACCAGCTCCAGGTAGTCGGCCAGCGCAGCCTCGCCTGCCGCGGTGACCCGCGCCCCGGACCCGGAGTGCGCCTCCACCAGCGGCTCGGCGAAGCAGCGGTTCATCGTGTCGACCAGCACCCAGGCGCGGCGATAGCTCATGCCCAGCTCACGCCCTGCAGCGGAGATCGAGCCGGTCCGCGCGATCGCCTGCAGCAGCGCCGCCTTGCCTGGCCCCATGGCGATTTCCTCGCCGCAATAGAGCTGCAGCTTGAGCTTCACCTTCATCGAATTCCTGCTCCACGCACACTGGACCAGCTATATATCGCAAGATATAGCCCGCGCATGTTTCGCCAGCTTCTCGCGCGCACCCTAGCCCCAGTCGCCCTCGCTTGTCTCGCCGCCTGCGCACCGAAGTCCTCCGCGCCGCAACCGCTGGTGGTGCTCGGCGCGGCGAGCCTGCAGGAGGCGCTGCAAGCGGAAGCGGACGCCTGGGCCGGCCGCGGGCACCCGCGCCCGACGCTGTCGTTCGCCGGCTCTTCCGCCCTCGCCCGCCAGATCGAGCGCGGAGCGCCGGCCGACCTGTTCCTGTCGGCCGACGAAGACTGGATGGACACCGTCGAGAAGGCGGGCTCGATTCGGGCGGGAACCCGGCACGATCTGCTCAGCAACAGTATCGTGCTGATCGCTCCCAGGGCGAGCCCGGCGGCGGTAGACCTGTCGAGCGCCGCCAGCTTCGAGGCCGCCCTCGGCAAGGGCGATCTCGCGATGGCCGATCCGGATGCGGTGCCCGCGGGCAAGTACGGGAAGGCCGCGCTCGAGCACCTGGGCGTGTGGACTGCGCTGGCGCCCAGGGTGGCCCGGGCGCAGAACGTCCGCGCGGCGCTGGCGCTGGTCGAAAGCGGCGAAGCGCCGCTTGGCATCGTCTATGCGACCGACGCCGCGGCCTCGAAATCGGTGCGGGTGCTGGCGACCTTTTCCGCCGACAGTCATCCGCCGATCCGCTACCCCGTGGCGATCCTCGCCGGCTCGACCAATCCCCAGGCCGGCCCGTTCGAGGCCTTTCTCGAGTCTCCAAAGGGCCGGGCGATCTTCGCCCGTTTCGGCTTCGGCACCGCGCCGTGACCTGGCCGACCGCGGCCGAGTGGGGCATCGTCGCGCTGTCGCTCAAGGTCAGCGTGGTAGCGGTCGCCCTGACGCTGCCGTTCGCTTACGCGCTCGCCTGGCTCCTCGCCCGCCGGCGCTTCCCGGGCCGAGTGGTGCTCGACGCGGCGGTGCACCTGCCGCTGGTGCTGCCGCCGGTGGTCACGGGTTGGATCCTGCTGCTGCTGTTCGGCCGCACCGGGCCGCTCGGGCATTGGCTCGAGCGGACCTTCGGGCTGATCCTGGTGTTCCGCTGGACCGGCGCGGCGCTCGCCGCGGCAGTGATGGCCCTGCCGCTGATGGTGCGGGCGATGCGGCTGTCGATCGAAGCGGTCGACCGGCGGCTGGTCGGCGCGGCGCGAACACTCGGCGCGACGCCGTGGCGCGCCTTCCGCACCATAACATTGCCGCTCAGCTTGCCGGGCGTGATGGCCGGGACGATGCTCGGCTTCGCCCGCTCGCTGGGCGAATTCGGCGCGACGATCACTTTCGCCTCGAACATCCCCGGCCAGACGCGCACGCTCCCGCTGGCGATCTACACCGACCTGCAGGTGCCCGGGGCCGAAGCCGCCGTCACCCGGCTGGCCATCATCTCGGTGCTGCTCTCGGTGGCCGCACTACTCGCTTCGGAAATCCTGGTCCGCCGCTCGCACGGCCGGCGCGCGCATGTCCTTTGACATTGCCCTCAGCTACCGCGCCGGCGAACGGACGCACGATATCGCGATCGTCAGCGATGCCGGGCTGGTGGCGATCACCGGCCCCTCGGGGGTCGGCAAGACCACGCTGCTCGACTGCATCGCCGGGCTGCGGCAGCCGCTCGCCGGCCATATCCGCATCGGCGGAACCACGCTGTTCGACAGCGCGGCGGCAATCGACCTGCCCCCCGAGCGCCGCCGCGCCGGCTACGTGTTCCAGGACCTGCGGCTGTTCCCGCACCGGACCGTCGCCGCCAATCTCGCTTACGGCGAGCGCCGCGAGGCCCACTGGATGAGCCGCGACGAGGTGTGCGAGTTTCTGGGCATCGCCCACCTCGCCAGGCGCTATCCGGCGACGCTCTCCGGCGGCGAGGCCAAGCGGGTCGCCATCGGCCGGGCGCTGCTCTCGGCGCCACGCTTCCTGCTGCTGGACGAGCCGCTCACCTCGCTCGATCCCGCGAGAGTCGAGGAACTGCTCCGCCTGATCGAACGCATTCGCGACGAGCTGCGACTGCCGACGCTGCTGGTCAGCCACGCCGCATCGGAAGTCGAACGGCTGGCGGGCGCTGTGGTCGCGCTCATGTAACTTGGCGTAACGGCCCCGTTACCGTAATTAACCTGCCGCCTTCGTTGACACCGCTCAACGACAGGCCGAACGCCGGACCTCAAGAGCGCAATTGGCGACGAATATCGAGGGGATGTCTGCAACGATGAACAAGACCGTGTTCCTGGCCCTGCCGGCCATTGCCCTGGTCGCCGCCTGCTCGCAGAAGACCAAACAGAACGAACAGCCGGCGCAGGCCGGGCCGACCTTTCACGAGGTGATGAAGAACGAAGTCGACAAGCACGCCGACGAGATCTGGGACGTGACCAATCCGGCGGTGGGCGACAAAGGCGGAATCGATCCCGCGAAGATGACCGACGCGATGTGGACCCAGCTCTCGCAAGAGGCGACGGCGGTGCAGGAAGGCGCGCAGCAGATCGCTCAGATGGACCCGATCGTGGTCACCAAGCCGGGCGTCAAGATCTCCGATTCGGGGGTACCGGGCGGCCACAGCGCGGCCGAGGTCCAGGCCGAGATCGACAAGAACCCGCAAGGCCTGCGCGATCACGCCGAGAACCTGGCGGCGACGATGAGCGACCTCGCGAAAGCGGCGAATGCGCACGACGCCGCCAAGGCCGGCCCGATCATCGAAAGCCTCGACGGCGTCTGCGAGAGCTGCCACCTCGACTATTGGTATCCCGACCAGAAGGCGATGGTCGAGAAGATCATCAAGGAGAACAAGTGAGCAGCCGGCGGCGGTAGGAGACTTCTCGCTTCGCGCGCGACCGCTCGCAAGCCCGCGAGTGAACCATCAAGCCGGTGCGCTAGGGGGCCTTCCTTTTGGCATCGAACGAGAAGCTGAGCGCCACGGTCTTGCCGAGGCTTTCGCCTGCCTCGCCGCTGCCGATGCCGAACGCCGTGCGGTCGATGCTTGCGCTACCCACGACATGACGCTCCAGGTTCTTGCCGGTTAGCGTAAAGGCGATCGCCTGGGGGCGGCTCTTACCCCTCATCGTCAGCGTGCCACTGGCGCGGTAGCGGCCTGGACCGGTCTGGGTGACCTTTGTCGAGCGCCAGGTCGCCGTGGGGTCACTCGCGCTGGCAAAGAACTCGGCGCCCTGCAACATCGCATCCCGGGTGGCGTCACCCACCGAGGCGCTGGCGAGCTTGACGGTGATGCGGATGTCTGCGGTCTCGGGTTGGTCGGGGTCCATCTCGATCGCGCCACTCCAGTCCTTGAAACGGCCTTCGACCGGCGTGCCGCCGTTCGCGACCGAGAAGGCCAGCCGCTTGCCGCCCGCAATCGTCCAATCGATCGGCGACCTCGCCGCCTCCGGCGTGGCGAGGGCAACCGGTTCAGGCGTGGGTGAAGCCTCGTCGACGCTCGGCGTCGCGGCGGCCGTGGCCGGAGGGGTGCCGGGAGCCGCCTCGCGTGCTCGCGTGGCACGAAATTCCGCCATCGCCGGCACTAGATACTTCTGCGACACGTATGAGCCGGCAGCGAAATAAATCGCGATCGTCGCGACCAGCAGCACCATGGCCGCCGCCACCGAGCCGGCGGGCGCCATTCGCTGAATTACAGGATCGCGCAGCAGGAACTGGTGCCGCAGCGCTCCGGCGACGTGGAGCACAAACAGCGCGATGGCGATCCACGCCAACGTCTCGTGAACTTCCTCCATCGGCCGGTCCAGCCCTGGCGGCAACGGCAGGTGCGGCCATGGCAGCACGCCGAACAGCACGGTCGGCACGTGCAGGCGCGCGGTCGAGACGATGATCCATCCGCTGATCGGCCCAAGCACCAGCACGGCGTAGAACCCCCAATGCACGATCCGGGCCGCCAGCGCAGTCCAGCCTTCATCGAGGGCCTCGGGCGGCCGGCGGACGAGCCGCCAAGCGAGGCGGATAAGCGTCAGCAGCAAGATGGCGATCCCGACCGACTTGTGCAGCTGCATTGGCGCGAAACTGTATGGCCCGCGGTGAGGCATGGCAAAGCCGAGCGCGATCTGGAACGCCAGGGCCAGCGCCAGCAGCCAGTGCAGGACGATCGCGACAGTGCTGTAGCTCAGTTGGGACTCGATCAGACGGGAGTCCACGTCGGTAGCATTGTGCGTCGCCATTCGCGCTCACCAAGGTCGCGTTGCGATCAGTCGATGCGTGGCATGGTCATCTCGATTATGCCCCCATCCGCTGAAATTGGCGAACATCGAAACCACTTTCCGCCGCATCCGCCGGGTTTCTGCGGAAAGGGCTGGTGCGCGACGCAGTCCAGAGCCAACCGGTCTCGCCCCGATTTCCCTGTTATGCAGGGTATTTACAGGGAAATCACAATTTTTTCCCCGATTTAGGGCCTATCGCGTCTCTGAAAACCGCAGAATTCTGGCATTTCGTGCCACAAATTCCCTACGCGAGGAACAGGGAATTTATCCTGCGGAACAGGGAACAGAAATGCCGCTAACAGGGAACGGTCACGCGTAGATCAGCGAACCGGTCTCCGCAACAGGCACGGCGCCCCGTGCGAGCGTCATCGCCGGCTAATGCCGCTCGGTCAGCTCCGCGTGGAGCAGAACCATGGCCCAGCCGTCCCGCTGCGCAAGCACCTGCTCGCTCAGCACCTCGGCCTTGCGGACTCCAGCAGGGCCAAGCCAGGTCTCGGGGTCGCATTCCTCCATGGCCGTATTCTGACCCGGCAAAAGCCGGTGGTTGCAGGCAATCGATTCCTGGGGAACTGGGTCTCCGATGCTCGGCTCGATCCATGGGAAATCGTCCGGTCGATGCGCCTGCTCGATGCGGCCGTTCCGAACGACGACGAGCGCCAGGTCCTCCCGGTGCGCATCGACGTAGCTGCGCGCCATCGCTGCCTTGCTGACATCGAACTCGTCGGCGAGACGCACGACCTCGCAGAGATCGGGCTGGCGGCTCCTGAGGTTTGCACGAATCCGGTCCGGGGGCATGAGCAGGCGGGCGGCGAAACGATTGGCCTCGACCTCCATCCTCTTTGCTCGATCTGCTTCGCGCGTGTTCTCGAGACGGAGGTCTGCATGCGAGCACGCGAACCGCATACCTTCGCGCGGCCGATGGCTCGGCATCAGAAAGTGCCCAAGCTCGTGCCCGATCGAGAACCGCCGGCGCCGGGCTGACGTGCCCTTGGCTACCATGATCGAGCCCCACGCCTTGTCGGGGTGCATGAGCAGCATGGCGGCGAATGAGGTAACGGCCTCCTCCTCGATGCCCTGAATGTCGAGCCGCCGACACAGGACTTCAATCGAGAAGTCGAGCGGCAGTTCGGGATCGAGTTCGTGAATCCGTGCTGCGAGCGCGGAGGGTGAGCCGACGCCATCGAGCTCTATCCGGCTAAGCGTCAACCTGCCTGTTCCCGCCGCTTCTTCAATGACTCCATCATGAGCTTGATGGTCTCGCGGTCGTCCTCGTTCAAGCTCTTCAGGTCGCGGAACATGGCCACCATCTCGGCCGGCTGATCGTCGGCATCGGGGTTCTCGCCGACGAGATCGGCGACCCGCACGCGGAACAGCTCGGCCAGTTTCACCACCAGATCCATCGACGGGTTATTCGGCGACACATTGGAAAGGTCGGTGTTGGCGGGCACGAGTTCGTAACGGAAGCTCTTTCCGCCGCACGCGCTACAGCGAAGGCTCTCTTGCAGATCGGCGAGTACGTCGCTCTTGCGGCGCATCCAAATGCGCGA
This sequence comes from uncultured Alphaproteobacteria bacterium, assembly GCA_963811255.1. Taxonomy (GTDB): domain Bacteria; phylum Pseudomonadota; class Alphaproteobacteria; order Sphingomonadales; family Sphingomonadaceae; genus Croceibacterium_B. Next base: position 998,205 of record CAWEQI010000001.1, read on the forward strand.
CCGCAGCGCAAACGGATCGAGCGGCGCGGCGTGCCCGCATTCACAAGTCAAGCGGAGCGCCAGGCCGTCGCGTATGAGATGTGACAGGTTTTCTGGCGGTCCCAGCCCATCCGCGCCCCAAACGCTCGCTGGCCCATTCGGCGCAAGCGATTTGTTCCGCCTCTGTTCCAGCCGTCCATCGACAGGACCCCGGACGTCCGCTTCCGACCCATTGCGGACTTCCCAGAGGTGCGCGTGTTCGGTTGGACAGACGTCGGCGGTAAGCACAACCGGTGGGTCCGGCTAAGGTCCCACCGGCGCAGCTCTAGGTGCATGGCAAGACGAGTGAACCTTGGGCCAGATTAGTCATCATCTCGTCGTCACGATGCCGCCTCCAGTGGTGCCGTTCCTGCCACTGACGCTGTTGCCAATAACGCTGCTCCTGCCAACGGCGCTGTTCTTCCCAGCGCTGGCGCTGCTCCCAGCGTTGTCGTTGCTGCCAACGCTCGCGGGCTTCCCGCGCGCTCCGCCGATCCTGGTAGCGATCCCAGTCGTAGGAGTTCGAATAGCCTCCGTAGCCGTTGTAAGAATTGCGATATTGGGTGCTCCAATAGCTCTGGGCTGACGCGGCTGCCGGCGCGCCGGCGAGCACGGTGGCTCCAACGAGCGCTGCGATTATCTTCGTCTTCATATCAGTTCTCCTGTTCCTGCGGTCCGGTCACCAGTTCGACTCGGATCGAGCGGATAAGGGAGCCTACGGAGGACGGCGGGAGCGACTGCTGAACACCACCGTATTGGCGCGTTCAGGAACTGACCGCGACAGGTGCAGAGGATCCTCCGCCCAGCGGGCGCTTGAGCCTCGCGGGTGCCATCGATACGGAACCGATGGGGCCACCAAGCGTGTAAAGCGCCGGCGGGGATCGAACGTGGGATTAATGCTGGTATGCGCAATTTCCTGATTGGCGTCGTCGCCACGGTCGTCGTCGTGGTAGTTGCCGGATACCTGGTGCTTCGCAGCGGTCTCGTGCCGGCAAACGCGGACGCCAAGCCGGGCGGCTTCTAGTTATGGGCGGCAAGCACCTCACTGGGTGCGACTCTGCAAAGAGGTGCTCCCAAGGGACCGAACCCGGTGCCGCTGATGGACGGTAACCTCCTAAGTGGTGTCCGCCTTTACGGTCAGCATTGTGCCATATGCCACGGCACTGCGACGGGCGACGCCGGAGCCTCAGCCATCGCGAAGGGTCTCTATCCCTCGCCGCCGCAATTCGCGACCGACGGCGTGGAAGACGATCCAGACGGCGTTTCATACTGGAAGATCAAGCACGGCATTCGGCTCACTGGCATGCCGTCTTGGAAACATGCGCTAAGCGATCGCCAGATTTGGACGATTGCGCTGTTCCTGAAGCACATGGACAAGCTGCCCCCCAGCGCTCAGGCTGTTTGGCAGCAGGTAAAGAACCAATAAAGTTGATTCCCAATTCGGCCGATCGACGCCAGGCCAATGAAACGAGATCAAGCGGATCGGGTTTCCGGCGCTGGAGTGCCGCTGAGCGACTCATTAGTAAAGTGACTGCTTTCCACGCGTAGCGGACGAGCCGCAAGCGACCCATTGCTGCCGTTACCTACAGCTGCCACTGTTGTCGAATGACCGCAGCCCCGCTGACCGACGAGGAAGCAGCCCTGCTGAACGACGTTGGCGACGACGACTATGGATTGTGGGAGCTGAACGGCTCGATTAGCGCCCTCGTTCCGCTGCTGACGGATGCCATCGAGCGAGGTCACATCCATGTCTATGTGGGAGAGTTTGGTGGCGAAATGCAGGAGCTTCCTCGTCAGGCAGCTATCACCTGCATCGGAAACCAAGCAAACTGGCGGCATCGCGAGCCCCCCGAAAACGTGTTCAGCGTGATGACCAGCGCACGGGGCATCGAGGCGTTGAGACAATGGTATGAGCTGAAAGCAAACAGAGGCGATAGCTAACGTCTGCTCCCCACCCGTTCCTGCCGTTGAGCACGAAATCGTGCGGAGGATAGCTGTCGGTCCGCCATTCGCGCACCTTGGCCCATGAGCAGACCGTCGGCAGTCGGCCATTCCCGGCCCCAGTCTGGATGGCCGAAACGGGTGGAAAACGGACATCGACGCCAATTCCAGATGCGACCGCTTTGTTTGGCCGATAGCGGCTGGGCCGCTTTTGGTCAGAGGGCTCTTGCTAACGGACATTTGTCGACGCGCTACTTTTCTTCGGCGGTCGACTCACTTTCCTCACCATGGGGCCGCAACGAATGAGCTTCCAATGTGGACGGCCCATGCTGACCTTCGTGGCCTCTACTCCACGATCTCAAATGCACGGCCGAACGGTATCGTGTGAAGGATGTCCCCGTGCTGGTCGGCGATCTCGATCCAGTGGCTGAGATGGAGCCTGCCGTGCAAAACTTCGTCTGCGGCCATGTGTCGGGCCTGCTGTATCCCGGCGACCCGCGCAGCTTCAACATTCGCTAGCTCCGCCCCCTCCTCGTCGAACGTCGCAGCGTCGTCGAACAAATGAAAGAAGTAGTGGGGCATGACACTCTCCGTCTGTCAGCGGGGTAGGAGCGCGTACTGCAATCCCCCCCCCCCGTTTCACTCACCTAAGTGAAGGCGGCCGAGCGTGAGGTAGCCACTCCAAGGTGGGGCCGAAGGAAAGCATCTTCGACTCGGCCCTTGTGCGCACCTACGACCATGGAAGACTGGCATGACAGCTCAGTTCCCGCAGATGACCGAGAAGGTCGCGCCAAACCTGGGCATGCGACCTAAGCCATGGCGCCATGTCACCCGGCCTCCCCTTTGAGCCCCGTAGAGTGGTGGTGCGCGAGACCGCCTCGAATCGCTTGTGGTTCACCGAGCTTCAGCCTCAGACTTGCGACGCTGCTGGCGCATTTGCCGCAAACGAGGTCCACCCGCCCGTCGAAATCCTGAGATCAGGCGTAGAGGGTCGGGCCAGGCGAAGTCGCCGACGCGGACCTTCCCTCGTCGAGGTGCAGGTAAGCCGGGTTGAACATCGCCACCTGGCGCAGCCTGGCCGAATCGCGGATCGTCAGCCGCTTGTCGCGGAGCTCGATCAGCCCGTCGTGGCGCAGCGCCTGGATCATGCGGTTCACGTGCACCGCGGTCAGGCCGGTCGCGTCGGCGATGTCGGTCTGGGTCAGCGGGAAATCGCAGGTGTCGCCGCGGGTCAGGCCGACCGCCTGCAGACGGGCGAAGGTCTCGCACAGCAGGTGCGCGATTCGCTCGTAGGCCTGGCGCTGGCCGATGTTGGTGGTCCATTCGCGCTGGATCGAGACCATCACCAGCGAGTTCCACCACAGTGCCTTGGCAATGCGCGGCGAGCTTTCCACCAGCGTGTCGAAATCGGCTTGCGACACCTCGGCATAGCGCAGCGTCGTCAGCGCGCAGATCGAATGATCCATCGCGTCGCCGACGAACGCGTTGCCGCCGCCGATGTCGCCGGGGATCATCAGCGCCAGGATTTGCCGGCGGCCGTCGGGCAACTGCTTGTAGCGTATCGCCCACCCATTGAGGATTGCCTTGACCGACCGGGGGATGTCGCCTTCGCGGACGACATCGTGATGCGCGGCGGCCGTGCGGACTGCTTTGCTGGTAGCGGCTCGGATCAGGTTGGCGTCGGCGGCGCTCAGCTCAACGTGAGCGGAAAGGCGTTGCGCAAGAGGCGAGTGGGACTCGAGCACACGCATCTAATGCATCTGGGCTGCTGCCGGCGCAACGGCAAATGTCGGAAATCTTTACAGCGAAATCTGGTACTCGCGAAAGGGTCATACGCTTGCGCAACATTGGCAATGGTTCGACAGCAACAAAGTGTGCGGCCTCGTTCCCCAGCGATGGGCGCCAGAGCTTGCTCACTCGGCACCACCTACCTAGGCCCGAACGGACCGTTCTCGTGCGATTGCGGAGTAGCGCGGGCTGGCCGGTAGCAGACAGTCCTTCTTGGACGCTGGCATTGGATAGTGGCCGGTCCGCCTTCCGCTCGAATCGAACCGTTGGCTGAGACCGAGGCTGCGGCCGATGAGGGTCGAAACGCGAAGTCAGTCCCTTTGTTCGCGCTTAGCCGGGGCCCTTTGGGTTCCGGTCACTTTCCTGGCCCTCCCGGCCTCATCCTCCCACATTCGGGCGTCGAGCAAACCGTCAGCTCGTGGATGTAGCGGATCTTTCCACCCTCGACCCGAAACATTTGGCCGGACTGGGTTCCCGGGTCGACTGGCAATCCGGCATCGAGCCAGGGGAAGTTGTGGAAGACGATGACAGCGCCGTAGTTCTCGTCGATGACGTAGCGACGATTGGTCACTTTGAGCTTCTGCGGGAATGCCCCCATCGTGCAGGTGTTGCCCTCGGGATTGCGGGTCCCTGTGTCTATGCGGCCTTCGAGCCGGGCGCAGGGCGTGCCTTCCGGCACCGGGAGCGTCGGGTTGCCCCAATTGTCGAGGTAGGCGTCGGCCGCCGCCTGCATGACGGCTCGCGTGTCGCGTTTGTCACTCGGGATCTCGCCCCACTTCTGGTTGCGAGTGACGGCGAGGTAGTCGGATGCTCCGAACATCCAATCCCCCTTGTCGGTCACAATCGACTCCATCTTCGACACCTTGCCGTCCCCGGTCGCTTCGATGCGCGTGAGGATCACGTACGGATGCGGGTCGCTGGCCGCCACCAGCTCGGTGAAGGTCGCGCACTGGGTCGTGTCATGAAAGCTGCGGGTGAAATCGAGCTTCAGGGCTCCGGCCAGCACGCCCTTGCCGATATCCATGACCTTGTCGTTCTCAGCATAGGACGCGCCCTTCACGAGCGGCAGCAGGGCGGGTTCTCCCTCCGTTTGCGCCTTCACATAGGTGTCGGTCAGTTTCTCGAGCACCGGACGACTGCATTCCGCCTGCGCAGTTGTCGCGCAGGCCACGCCGGCAAAGACGATTGAGACCTTGATTGCGGCGCTTACCGGTTTCGAGAGGCGGCTGCCCCGTTCCCTCTCGCTTCTCATTAAACATGCCCCCCTGTTTTATCCGGCAAAGCCGTCGCGACCGCACCCTGCTTGCTCACATCGATCGTGGCCTGAGCGCGCAGATTGCCGACCCGCACGACGACGGGGCCCTGAGGGACGGCATCTTCGACCACCAGCTTGACCCATAGCGTGTCGCCGTCCTTGAAATAGGACGTGCTCTTCGCAGCCCGCAGCGCTGCCAGGCTGCCCTGCTGCGTGCCGCTGGCGGCGGTGGCAAAGCCGGGAAGATCGAGGATCACGAAGGAACCTTGGTTCATTTGCCGCAAGGAAAGGGACAAGTCCTTCCTGGCTGTCTCCACTCTCAGCTCGGCGCCGCTGGGAACCGTGGTTTCCCCGTTGTATACGAAGGTCTTGCCGTCGCGGCTGAGGACGACTGGATCGGTATCGGGGCGCCGCCCGAAAGGATCGAAGTTGCCGGCGATGTTGAAGCGGCCCATGTCTCCCTGACACACGGCGGCGCCCCAGTTCGGCTTGATCGTGCAATCCTTTTCATCGTCGGCGATGCCGTTGTCGATCACGACATAGCTGTTGGGAATTCCGCTGAGCGAGCCATCCTTGTCGTAAATCGTCGCGCTGCGATAGGCGGAACGGCTGCCGAAATCCTCTGCCCAGCGGCGCTCGACCGGCGGGAAATAGACCGGCTTGGCGTTGACGAGCTTCAGGCCCTCGACCGAGTTCTCGGTGCTCATGCCGAAGCTGGTGAAGAGCAGCCAGGAGATCGCGCCCGCATTGCGGGTGGCGTTGGGCTGGTAATTCACGAAGGTGTCGTTCACCACGTCGTGGCGGTAATCGTAGAACTCATAGCCGCGGATCGGGTAATCCGGGGTATCGGGCTTCGGCAGGCTGCGGCCATAGGCCTTTTCGGCCGGCGTCTCGGGATTGCCGATATTGTCGGTTTCGCCAACGAACAGCGAATCGACCACCCGCGAGGTGTAAGGGGCGGCACCGGGATCGCCGGCCGCGTGGGTGAAGCCGATCGCGTTGTCGGCCAGCTTCAGATGGGTGAACAGGTGGTCCTCGCCGCGGCCCCAAATGGCATTGTTGCGGTTCTTGTAACCGGTGTAGTCGTTAATGACCGATACGAGCACCTGGCTCTTCGGGTTGGTCGGATCGGCATAGGCGATGTGACCCGCGCCGCCGACATTGAATGTGCCGTCCTGATTGGGACCACGGTCGAACATCAACCCGTCGAAATTGGAATGCGACGTGTTGCCCTTGAATTCACCCAACCGCATCCGGCGGGGCCAATAGTTGTCGTCGTGATGCAGACCCGTGGGGTGCTGCGGCAAGGCGATCCAGAAACCGGTCGATTCGGAGCCCGCGGCGACGTTGTCCACGTATGAGTTGTCGGGATTGGTGATCCAGAAGCTCGCCGCCGTGTTGTCCGACGGGATGAGGATGTTCTTGGCCTTCTGGCCCGCCGGAGATTGATGAGCCAGCGCCAGATTGGTCGGCTCGCATGGCTTCCCGTCGGGGTGGCACTTGGTCAGGATGGCCAGGTTGTGGATGAACTGGTTGCCGGTTTCGACCGCGTCCTCGAGGAAGAAGCAGTGGCCGACGGTGTTGTAGGTGACGTTGTTCTGCACCCGCACGTCATTGGTGCCGTGCACGGTGACGCAGCGGCTGTAGGTGTCGTGGATCGCCGAGTCCTGGATATATTGCCCCGGCGCGTCGCCCAAGAGGTGCCAGTGGATCGGATAGCGGGCCAGGTGCATGTACTGGCCCATGTGATAAAGCTCGATGCCCGAGACATGCATCGTCGAGCCGGCCATCGCCATGATGTGCCCGCCGAAATAGGTTTTCTCGGAATCCGGCGAGGACTGGATCTTGATGTTGCGGCTCAGCATGCCGACTTCGCCGCGCTCGTCGACGCCGTCGGTGATCTGGCCGTAATGCATGTATTTGAGCGGCTTATCGAGCGTGATCGCGTTGCCGCTGACGACAGCGATAGTCCGCTCTTCCGCCTGGTGGGGATCGTAGTCGGTCGAGGCGAGCACGATCGTGTCGCCCTTGTGCCAGCCGCCGGCGTCGAGGACCTGGATCGTGCTGGTGCCGGCCTTGGCGGTCTGGGCGAGCTTGGTCCAGCTGTGGGTGCGGTCGCCATGTAGGCTGAGGGTTCCCTTCAGCATCATGATGCCGCGGTCGCCCATCGTGTTGATGTCTTCGCCCGGGACCTTGTCGGTCAGGGTGATCGTCGCTTTATGCGTGTAGGGCTTGGCCTCGCTGCCGATGTCGAGTTCGCCGCCGGGCAGATAGATCCAATCGGTCGTCAGCGCGAGGTCATGAGCATCCGAAAAGCTCAGCTTGCCGGCGATCGTCAGGCTGCGCAGCCACGGCGGACTGACGTCGAGGACGATGGCCTTGCCCTTGGCGATGGTCACCGCATCGCCGGCGCCGGGCACCTTGCCGTCCGACCACGACGCCGGATCGGACCAGCGCAGTTCCTTCATCGCAACCGGCGCCGAGCCTTCCTGCGCTTGTGAGTGACCGGGGCTCTCCTGGGCATCGGCGGTGACTCCGATCCCGAAAAAAAGGCTTACCGGAAGAAGCCAGCGAAGAAGAAGCAGGCGAGGCTGCGTGCGCATGACGATGATCCCCCTCCCGCGGGATTTTTCGTCCCGCACCGATAATTGAGCCCGATTTTGCCGCGATCAAGCCGATTTGCCAAGGGTATACAGTTCCAATCAACCGCACCTACGTTATGTGCTGTCAGGCGGCTGACAGTCGTATGGCTACCGTCGAATTCTAAGTAGCCCATATCACTTCTCTATCGAGATGACCCGAGGGAGGAATTGTCATGCTGCCCATGTCCCCTCTCGGTCAGCGGCCCGAACTCGGCTGACGACCAGGAATGGCGCTCAGCCAAATGGAATCGTCGACAGCTGACCGGCGGTTGTCAGGGGATTTTGGCGAAATGCTCACCTAGAGCCGCCTTCGATGCTCCGTTCATCGAGCGAAATGTCGGCTATCGAGCCGGCAGCGCAAAAGCGACGACAGTATCCCCGACCGGTGAATCCTCGTCGAGGTGCCGTTCCATTGCACTGCCGCCGAAGACGCTCACCACGTATTCGCGGCCGTTCGCACGATAGACGCTCCAGGCACCATCGGCACCGCCCGCCCCCTTCACCTGCTTGGGCGTGTCGAACGTCCAGAGCACCTTTCCGGTCTGCGCATCGGCTGCGTGCACCTTGCCGTTGGTCTCGCCATAGAACACCAGGTCGCCCGCGACTGCAGCCCCGGTGAGCGGCGCCTGATCGAGCTTGTGCTTCCACACGATCTTGCCGGTCCGGCTGTCGGTCGCGCCGAAGTAGCCCCAGTAATCGACACCCTGAATCGGCCGAACGAACGCCGATCCGGTATCCTTCTTCGTGTCGTTGGGGCTCTTCACGGCGCCGGGATGACCAAGGAAGCCCGTGGGCTCGTACCTGGCGCCATAATAGATGTAGCCGGTGCGCGGGCTGAACGCCGCGGGGGGCCATTCGCAGCCGGCCTCCGTTCCGGGCTGCTCGACCTCGTCGGGATTGGTCGGCGGCGTGAAATAGCCCTTGTAGTCATATCCGTAGCCGCTCGGCGGGTTCTGGACGCCAATTGGCGTCAGCGGCTCGACTGAGGAGAACGGCTGCGTCGGCCAGGCATGCTGCCATGCCGGGCCTGCCGGCACACGGCGCTCCCTGACCGGGAACACCGGTCGGCCAGTCCGGCGGTCGAGAATGAAGTATTGGCCGCCCTTGCCGCAATGGCCGAGCGCCGGGACTGTGCCTCTCGCGGTTCTCACGTCAAACAGCATCGCCGGGCTCGGGCCGTCATAATCCCAGATGTCGTGGTGCACTTCCTGGAATGCCCATCGAACCTTTCCGGTATTAAGGTTGAGGGCGACGTCGGAGGCGGAATAAAGATCCGCACCAGCGCGCTTCGATCCATTGAAATCGGGTGATGCGTTGCCCGTCACGACGTAAACGAGCCCAAGCTGGGGATCGATGGAGGGATTACCCCAAACCGGCACGCCACCGTTCTTCCACGAATCGCCAGCCCAGGTATCCGGCTTTACCGTATTGAAAGTCCACGCAGTGCGGCCGCTGCTCGCGTCCACCGCCGTCACCCGGCCCTCGATGGCGTACTCGCCGCCGGATACCCCTACGATAACCTTCCCGTCGGCGAACTGCGGGGCCATCGTGATCGAGTAGCCCTTCTTCCAATCGGCAATCCTGGTTTGCCAGTCGACCTTGCCGGTCCGCGCGTCCAGCGCCACCAGCACACCGTCGAGCCGGCCGAGGAAGATCTTGCCATCGCCGTAGGCGACACCGCGGTTGTCGAGCCCGCAGCATACCGAGAGTTTGCTCGGGGGCGCGAGAAGCTTCGGCTTGTACATCCAACTTTGGCGGCCGGTCGCAGCATCAAGCGCGAACACCTTGTCGGTGCCGGTGGGCACGAACAGCGTGCCGCCCACCATGATAGGCGAGGCCTCGAAGGACTCCTTCACCTTCACGTCTCCGGTGTGGAACGTCCACGCGGGCTTCAGTCGGCCGACGCTGCCGGGCGTAATCTGGTCGAGGTTTTGGTAGCGATCGTTGTGAAGACTGTTGCCGTAGTGAGCCCAGTCCACCTCGCTCCTCGTGGCGGGGCTGGTAGCGGCGACAAGCGCCAGCGCGGCTGGTGCGATCATGAGGTGTCTGGTCCACCTGCCAAGGGACGACAGGTGGGAGCGGCGACGAGGTAGAGTGGTCATTGGTGCGGTCTCCTGGCGCGCAGGCTCACGTCGCCGATCCTCGAAGACCGAAACGCCACTGGCGCTGAGTGGGTCGAAGCAGTTTACTTGCTGGTCCGGGGCTTAGCGCGTTTCCGTGACGGGGCTGCCCCGCCTCTGAGCGGCATACGAATCGAACGGACTCTGTTGGAGTCCTTTCCACGTCTCACCGCTGGTACACCCCACCTCAGCGCAGCCGGGGACGACAACGGTCCGAAGTACCAACGGATGCGGCCGAGCGGATGCAAACGACGGCGTCGACGGTGCAAGGACGAGCTTCTTCTTGCGCGGCTGCGCCGAGCACATTCGACGAGAAGCTCAAGCCAACGAGCGCAAGCGCGCCCTATTACCCGCTCCCATCGACTGGTGCTGCCCAAGAAAAAGCCCCGCCGAAGCGGGGCCTGAGCCGGTTGGACGGGAGGGAGGGGCGGCTCCTGGAGGTAAAGCGCCATACCACCGTTCATTCCTGAAATTGCTCAAATCCAAATCACCGTAACAATCTCCCTCAGCGCAAGCATCTTGGATCAAATCTCATGCGGGCGTGGAGCTTCCGAACTTGTTTCCGGCTCACTGCGATCGAGGTGCGCCACTTGTTCGAATGCCTTCGCCAGCCTTTCCCATCGCTCGGCGGAGCGAAGCCGCATTTGGCGAGGTCCCGGCAACGTCTCGTGTTCCGCAAGGCGGCGATCGTGGGCAGCGCGCTCCCGGTATTGAGCCACGTCCGTGGCCGCGGCCGCGGCCAACAGTTCGGCTTCATGCCTGCCGAAATCCCCCCGATCCATACTCCTCCGCCTGCTAGAGCAGCGCCCACACACCCTGGCCCCCGCGTCTGACGACTGCCAGCTTCTTGTCACCTTCCCAGATGCTCACCTCTCGGGCGGGTGCTTCGTCTTGCAGTAGCCGGAAGGCTTCGTGCGGGTCGGCGCCGTCGAAGCGAATGGTCTTCGGTTCGCCTTGGCCATCATCTTCGAAGCGGAGGCTGTATGTCGGCATCACCATCAGCTAATCAGCTGTCTCGTAATGGGGTCAACAACATCAGTTAGTCCGGGCTGCTCCTAGAGAAACAGGCCTCAACTCGGCACTCCTAACCTCTAGCCAGATGCATGGCAGCTTTTCGGGGCCTCCCGCGAGTCGACTGAATGACCGACCT
>CAWEQI010000002.1:0-131695 GCA_963811255.1 uncultured Alphaproteobacteria bacterium
CAGCGGTCGGTCAGCTGTTGGAGAATCATGCTGGGTAGCTCACCGTCGGCTAACGGGAGGGTTTCTTGCCGTTAGCAGTACCCCGCTTGGCGCGTGTCGCCCGCTTCTTCTCGCCCGGTGAAACAACTCGGGAAACGTCGCAGGTTTCGACGAGTGGCTGCGGGCCCATGGCCGATTGCTCGCGGATGGTGCGAGCGAGATTGTGCAACCGCTCGAGCACCGCTTCATAGGAGATGAACGTCTCGCCGTCTTCAAGCAGCCACCCACTTCTCGCGCCTGTTGGTGGACTAGAAGCAAGATGCCGTGCCGCGTCGGGGCGTGCCGGAGATATTGACCGCAAAGCTGCGTCACCAGCGCCGCCTCGAGTTCCTTGATGCTCATCCCGTCGGCGACCTTGATCTCGATCGGCAGCTCGACCCCGCTATGGCGGCTGATCAGGGTAATGTCCGGTTCTTTATCGTCGGCATAATGCGTCTCGCGCTGGACCGTGTACGCCTCCTTCTGACGCGCCTCAAACTGGGTCGCGATCCAGCGCTGGACCGAATTCTCGTCCGGAAGCAGCTGCAACGTGTCGCCCTGCGTGAACTTGCCGTTGATGAGATCGTGCTGAATGTCTTCGATGCGCCGGCGCGCGAGAAGTTGCAGATCGGCCGTGGTAATGGGAGGATGATCCAAAGTTCGCTCAAACGTCATCACATCTTCCGGCGCCCAGGGCGGTAGCACGGCATCGCCTTCGGCACGGCGGAGCGCGTGAATGCGCATCCAGTCCGGCCGGATCGGAAAGTCGGGAATCTGTTCGAGCCGCTTCAACGCCGCATGGGTCGCCTCGCCGGGGATCTTAATAAGCCGGTCGAAGATCAATTGCGCGCATCCTGCGCGTGGTCGCGGACGTCCGGCGAATAGACTTCGCCGCTGGGGCGCTCGACATCTTCGCTCGGCCGCACGCCCTCGAACGCCATGATGAGCAACTGTTCGAGCCGGGCCACCGAGAGCTCGGTCGGCGAGGTGACGTCTCGATTGAAGCGGCTGCCGACCAGTCGGGGCAGTAAGGTGGAGCACAAGGTGGCCTGCCCGGCAGGATCGAGCGCGCTCATCTTCGCGCGCAGCGCGTCCACCGCGCTGTCGCCCTCCAGCCCGAACAAGATGAGGATATAATATGCGGCGGCGTCGGGGTCCTGCGTCTCCGTCACGCGACGCCCGATCGTCTCGTAAAATCCGTCCGCAGCAATCGGCATGGCGCGCAGCAGCGCAGTCGCCACCTTCTCAAGCATCACCGCATTGACTCGGGGTGGCCCTCAAGATGGCGGACGAGATCGGAAACGATGAGCTGGCCAAGCGAATGATCGGCATATTCGAGCCGGTCCAGTACACCGTGACCGTTCGGATCAGCGGCGGCGAGCTGATTCGTCAGGCCGCGGAGCAAGGCCGCGCGAACCGCCTCGGGATACACGGCCGCCAGCGCGGTCAGATAGTCCGGAAAGCCGTTGAGTTCGATGAGTGCCAGCTGCGCGGCTTGCGCCGCCTGGTGGGGGCTGAGCGTCCCGACCCAATTGGGAATGGTCGCGGCGGCAAGTGACAGCCCGCCAAGCGCCATGATGTCGAAATTTGTCACGCGCCGCCGCTCGATCGCGTCTTCGGACAGCGTGAAGGGCATGCGGTTATAGGCGAAAGCGATTAGCGCCTCGCCGAAACGTCGGGTCAGCTCCGGGCCGAAGATCGGCGCAACCATGTCGAGACTGTCGATCGAATGCCGGCTGCGCGAATGCGTCCGCCAGGTCACGAACTGCCACAGGTGGAACAGCCGGGAGTTAACGGATCCCTCGGTCTGCGGCGAGAGATGATCGAACACGCTCGGATCGGCCCGTAGCTCGGCGACGAGATTGATCCAGCTCTTGTCGCGTTCTTCGGCCAGGGCTTCGTTGCGTTTGCGGGATTCCTCGAAGCGCGCCATTTGCGCGACATGCTCGGGGGGATCGGGTGGCGGATTACGCCAGAGCGCAAGCTGGGCCGCCGATGCCGGGTCTTCGGCTGCGGCGTGCACGATCCGCTCGGCCACCTCGGGATCCTCGCCGAACTGGCGCCACATCGTATGCGCACCGCGTAGCGCTACCATGCGGTCGCGCGCCTCAGTGCGATCGCCAATGTCGGGGATCAGCCAGGCGAGGTCGTCTGTGGTGGGCGTCACCGGCCAGCCGAGATGCTGGACGAACCAGATGTTGAGATTGTCGGCGTCGGTCACGTAGGGATGCGTGCGCAACCGCTCGATCGCGCGCCAGAATGAGGATCGGCGCCGCCCGGGCGAAGCCTCGAACAATTTGCCGAGCTGGCGGAACTCGTTGTCCACGCCCGAATACCGGCTCGTCTCGTGCATCAGCAAGACGAGGTCGGTAACGGTATTGGGAATATCGTCCGGGTGCCATTGCAGCAGTTTGATCGCCGCGACAGCAGCGATCTGCGAAAATGCTTCGCGAAACGGATGATCTTGGCCGTCGCCGGTGAAGTCGCCTGACCGCGCGACAATCGAGTTGATAAAGGCGCGGAGCAGTTCGGGCGTCGAAATCTCGTCCACGATCTCGCCATCGATCGGCAGGACAGACTTTAGGCCATCGTCCGCCTTGACCCCAACCTGATCGATCAGCGCGAAGAACTCAGTGACGGTGAAATGCGCTGGAAACAGCGCGGCCAGGCCTTCCAGCACGAGGGATCGTGGGAGCGTGTTGCCGTTGTCGATGATGTAGCGCGCCAAGCGTTCCTGATCGGCGGAATCGCCAAGCGCTACCAACGCTCGAACGCCGAGTAGTTGGGTGATCTCGTCGGCGGTTCCGTCGAACGCGGCGGTTCGCGCGATGTCGATGCCGCCGCGCTGCTTGCCATGCCAGATCAGCCGTAGGATCAGATGCTGCGCTTCCTCGTTCCCCGACGCCTTCGCCCACCAATCGGGAATATGCGGGTCGAGCGCCGGATCGGCGAACCGCCGCAGACTGTCGTCGAGAAACCAGAGCTTTTCGCGGTCGATCGTCTCGACCTGCGCCAGGGCGGCGCCGAACGCGCGCACCCGTATCGGGATCGGCAGCGAGCCGGGATCGCCATGCCGGACGAGGTTGAACGGCGCGCGCGAGATCAGTTCATCGGCGACCGCCGCATTCTCGCCGGCGAGCCAAGCCGAGGTCTCGACCATATCGGGGCGGACCAGGCGATAGCCGTACAGGTCGGCGAACAGGAGGTCGAAGACGGTCTGAATCGGGCAATTCTGCCGTAGCCGCTCGTTTAGCCATCGCGCCGCGAGATAGCAGCGCAATGTACCTTCATTGTCATTGTGCAGCCGCGCGCGCCCGAGCGTCGCCGGATCGAAGACCGGGCGGCCGAGCAGCAACAGCCGGTTGCCGTCCCCCCAGTCCGGCAGGATGACCTCGAGCGGCATCGCATTTTCTGCTGGGGCGAGATCGAGGCCGCTCGTTGGAATCCTCAGCGAATCCTTCCCGCAGAAAAGGAAGCTCGCGCCGATCCGATCCAGGGCGCGGCCGGCGTTCTTCGCGTCGATCGGGTCGCGGCGCCGTCGCGTCAGATCCGGATCGAGCAGGCGCACGCTTAGACTCACTTCAATCATCTGGCGGAGCGTGCCGAGCCGCGCGTGCGCGCGCCAATAATCGACCATCCAACCGAGATCGAGTGGCCGCGCGGCGAAGGACCACAGATTGCCATGGTCGACAGCAGCGAGGAACGCATCGACATCGGTGATGCCACTGCCCTCTGCGAACCGCCGCACCTGGGCGCGCTCGAGCGGCTCCAGCACCAGCACGGCGATCGGATCCTTCGGATCAACCGGCGCAGACCGCTCCTTATTGTGGAGCGTGTTGCGGACTTCGGTCTCGAAGTCGGGCGCCAAAGGCGGCGGCGGCTCGGGCATCGCCAACCACTTCTCCATCGAAACGCGGTCGGCAGTTGCATCCCAGTCGGTGAAGCGCCCCGAGATGTAGATGTGTGTGCGCTCTTCGTAGCCGGCGATCTCGTCGGCCAGCATCCGCGCGGCGGTGTCGAAATGGAGGCCCTGTTCGCGCGCCTCGTCGACGGAATCGACGAACAGCCAGCATTCGGCCCCCTCGTCCGCCTGCCATGTGGCGAGGCGCGCGCGCTCTGCCGGCACGAGCGCGGTCGCCAGTCCCGCCTGTGCCACGTCGCGGACACTTGCCGAAAAGGCGAACTTCCCGGCGGCTTTGAGCGCGGCGCACTGGGTTTTGAACTCGGTCGACTTGCCGCTACCGGCTTCCGCCAGGATCACCACACGGCGCATTCCAAGCAGATCAGGCCAAGTTGGGTAGAGGTTGAAACCACCTCCGAACAATCCGCGAAACGGCCGCTCGTCATCTTCAGTAGCGCGTCGAAAGCGGCGGTTGAGGGGAATTTCGTGGTTAGTCTGCATTGCGATTATTCATAGCTCGGTAGAGCGCTGCAACATAGCGATTAGCTTCAGAGACGCAGAGGGTGGTTTCTAGAAGGCCACCCCATATGTCCTTCGACCTTTTGAGGACGATGAAACTGGTTCAATGCACCCGTGCTGTTCAGCCTTGGCGCGTTGAGCGGCCATTTGGATGACCCCTTCTGGAATGATCTGCCGAAAGCCGAAATGGCCGATTTTGGCGCTTAGCGGCCGCTCGAAATCGCACCAAAATCCATTCGACTTCTCCCGCAAACAGAGCATTGCTGTCGTCACTGAATCGCGGCCGGCAAGCTCGGCTGCCGCCCCGGCGACACGCTCGATCGGGGCTCCGGGTGGTGGGAGCGGCACGGTGCCGCTCCGGAGAAGGAGAACCACCCATGACCCAGCAAACCAAGACAATGAACGCGCCCAAGCCCGAGACCAAGAGCGAGCAGGTGATCGCCCTGTTGAAGCGGAAGAACGGCGCGACGCTCGAGGATTTGGTCGCGGCAACCGGCTGGCTCCCGCACACGGCCCGAGCGGCGATGACCGGCCTGAAGAAGAAGGGTCACACGATCGAGCGGAGCAAGGTCGACGGCGTCAGCCGCTACTCGATCGTTGCAAGCGCCTGAGCCGTGGCGAAGCTCGACGAACGTCTCGCAGCACTGGCTGACATGAAGCCGGCTGCGCTGAGACAGGAATGGGAGCGGGCATACGGCTTGCCCGCTCCCCGGATTTCCGCAGAGTTGCTGAAGATGGGCATCGCCTATCGTCTGCAGGAAAAGGCGCACGGCGGTCTTTCGCGATCGTCAATGACAGCCTTGAGAGCGGCTCCCGATAGTGGACCGTCGATCAAGCCAGGCACTCGCCTCGTCCGATCGTGGAACGGCAGGACCGTCTCGGTCGAAGTCACCGAGTGCGGCTTCCTCTACGAGGACCAGCCCTATGCTTCGCTCTCAGCGATCGCACGCAAGGTGACCGGCACCAACTGGTCAGGACCCCGCTTCTTCGGACTCGATCGGAGACCAATTCATGGCTGACCCGAAATCCGTTGAACGGCGGGGACTGATCCGCTGCGCGATCTACACCCGCAAGTCGACCGAGGAGGGACTCGAGCAGGAGTTCAACAGCCTCGATGCGCAGTTCGACGCCTGCGCGGCCTACATCGCGAGCCAGCGTCATGAAGGCTGGACCCAGGTCAGGGAACGATATGACGATGGCGGGTTCTCGGGTGGAACCATGGACCGCCCTGCCCTCCAGCGGCTGCTCGACGATGCCGCGGCTGGAAGGATCGACGTGATCGTTCTCTACAAGATCGACCGCCTGACCCGCAGCCTGTCCGACTTCTCACGCATCGTCGATGTCCTCGAGAGGGGAGACGCGAGCTTCGTCTCGGTCACCCAGTCGTTCAACACCACGACCAGCATGGGGCGGCTGATGCTCAACGTACTGCTGTCCTTCGCCCAGTTCGAACGCGAGGTCACCGGCGAGCGCATTCGCGACAAGATTGCCGCCTCGAAGAAGAAGGGCATCTGGATGGGTGGCCCGGTGCCGCTGGGTTATGAGGTGAAGGACCGCAGGCTTGTCATCAACGAGGAGGAGGCCGCCACCGTACGGCACATCTTCGAGCGATATGCCGAGCTTGGGTCAGGGCAGCAGTTGCTCGACGAGCTTCGCGAGCGGGGCACCCGGACAAAGCGGCGGGTCTATAAGGATGGCTCGGTTCGGGGCGGCGTGCCGTTCACGCGCGGTGCGCTGTTCCACCTGCTCAACAACCGCATCTATCGGGGCGAGATGGTCCACAAGGGCAAGGCGTGGCCCGGTGAGCACCGGGCCATCATCGACGCCGACCTGTGGGAGCGGGTTAGCCACGTGATCGAGGAGAACAGGGTCAATCGCAAGTTCCATCGCAATGCGCAGGAAGCGAGTCTGCTTGCCGGCATCATCGTTGATGGCCTCGGACGGAAGATGAGTCCAAGCCACACCGTCAAGAAGGGTAAACGGTATCGCTATTACATCACTCACGCATCGGAAGCCTCGAAAGAGGCTCCCGCGTGGAGACTGCCGGCCCATGATATCGAGAAGTGCATCGTCGACAGGCTCGCCAGGTTCCTTGAAGACCCGGCTTCGATCCGCCGCATCGTCGGATCGGAAGATGCTGGCAAGTTGTCGATTGCGCTCGACTTGTCTCGGCATACTGCCGGGCGGCTACGAACCAGCAACTACCATCGGCGAACCAAGGTACCGACGCTCATCGAGCGCGTCGGGGTCGCTGACACCATCGTTGAGATCAGCTTGTCTCCTTCCGGGTTCGGGGAGCTTCTCGGAGTTGAGATCGACATCGATCGACTCCCGTCACTGACGGGTCCGGTCTGTCGCGTCCGCAAGGGCAAGGAAGTGAAGCTGGTAATCAGCGATGGATCGCAGGGCGAGCGTGACGAAGCCGTTGTTGCGTTGCTTCGCGAAGCGATGGCCGTCAGGGACGAGCTCCTCACTGCGCCCGATCAGACCATCGCAGAGATTGCGACATCGACCGGACGGTGCCGAAAGCGGCTTGGTCGGTTGCTCCGTCTCTCCTGGCTCGCGCCCGACATAGTCCATGCCATGCTTGAGGGACGCCAGCCGCCGACGCTGACCGCAAAGTCGCTGCTCAGCACCAGCCTTCCCTGTAGCTGGGTTGGCCAGCAATCTGCGCTCGGCATCGGTTGATCCTCTCCTGCCGTGAGGTCTGGGAAGGGCCCTCCTGAGACGAGGCCCTGAAATCCCGCTCATCAGCAGAATGTCCCTGGTCTCACGACCTCACGCAGAATGTTCGACGTGCGGAAAGGCGCAGAACTGCGCAGTTCAGGGGCGCCGCCCCGTCGACACCGGCGAAGTCGGCCGGTTTTGCGAGTGGGTGGTGCCGCTTACTGGACTCGAACCAGTGACCCCCTCATTACGAATGAGGTGCTCTACCAACTGAGCTAAAGCGGCACAGGCGCGCCCCTTAATCGGCTTGGCGGGCGGCCGCAATCCCCGCCGACGGCGACGGTCCGATTGACAAGCGCGGGCTGGCCCATCATCGTTCGCCGCCAAGGGAGAGATGGATTCACCTTCGCCGCCTCGGGGGCGGACAAAGGAAGGGTAGCAAATAGTGGGACAGGACTGGACGATCGACCGCCGCGGTCTTCTGCGGACCGCGGGCGCGGTTTCGGCTGCAGCATCGCTGGGCGTTTCGGCGGCTGCCCGGGCAACGCCCGAAAGCGACACCAAACTCTACATCCTCGGCTCGCGCGCCGGGCCGAGCGTCGGCGGCGCGCAATACCAGACGTGCTACGCGGTGGTGATCGGCGACCGCGTGTACGTGATCGACTGCGGCTACGGCGCCAGCGAACAGCTGGTTCGCGCCGGGCTCAAGCTGCCCGACATCCGCAACTTGTTCATCACCCATCACCATCCCGATCATAATATCGAGCTCGGCACGTTGATTTATTTCGCGTGGTACGCCGGGCTCAACCGACCGCTCGACATCTACGGCCCGCCGCCGCTCAAGATGATGACGAAGGCCTATCTCAAGGCACTCAAGCCCGATGTCGATATCTGGCTGGCCGACATCGGGCATGCGCCGATGGCTCCGGTCAACGCCACCGAGCTCACCGCCCCCGGACATGTCATGACCGATGGCACCGTCACCGTCTCCTGCGCGCTGGGGCACCACCCGCCGGTGGTCCCTGCGTTCGGCTATCGCTTCGACACGCCCGGCCGCTCGATCGCCTTTTCGGGCGACACCACGCCGATGGAGAGCATCGCGCAGCTTGCCAAGGGCGCCGACGTGCTGGTGCACGAGGCGATCTATCCCGGACCGGGCGCTCGCTCCACCGTGCCGGCGCTGAACGGCGACGCACGGCCGGACAATCGCGCTCCCGGCTCGGGCATCGCCGGCGACCCGCAGAAACTGATGGCCCACGTGCTCGGCTCGCATACCAAGGTCGAGGACGCCGGACGGATCGCGCAAGAGGCTGGCGTCAAGACGCTGGTGCTGGCGCACACCGTGGCGCTCGCTCCGGGCGTGACCGATGGCATGTGGATCGCCGCGGCGCGCAAGCATTTTTCAGGTGAGGTGATTTTCGCGCACGACCTGATGGTGCTCTGAGCGCCGCCTATTCGGGCCGGCCCTTCACTTCGACGTGGGGGACCAGCAACGACAGCGCCAAGGTGGCGACGGCGACCACGCCAACGCCCCAGAAGGTCCAGTGCAGGCCCTGCGCCAGCGCGTCCCGGCTGGCCGCCAGGTTGGCCGAGGCGCCGCCGGCGAGCGCGCGCTGAATCTGGTCGAGCGAGCCAGAGCCGCCGCGCGCCAGCCGCCAGTTGAGCAAGCCGCCGAGCGCCGCGGCACCGAGCGCGCTGCCGAGATTGCGGGCGAACACATAGGAGGCGGTCGCCACCCCGCGTTCCGACCAGCCGACGCTGTCCTGGACGATGACGATCGAGGCCGTGCTGAAGAACCCGAGACCGAACCCCAGGACCAGCGAGCCGAACCCGGCGACGTAGGGCGACATCGCCGGGGTGAGGACCACGAACGGCACCGCGCCGAGCGCGATCAGCACCCCGCCGGCAATCAGGATCGGGCGCAGCCCGAAGCGGTGAAAGTTGCGCGCGCCGAGCGTCGCGGCGATCGGCCAGCCGAGCACCATCGCCGTCAGCATGAATCCGGCGATCAGCGGCGAGCGGCCCATCACCACCTGGACGTACATCGGCAGGAAGGTGGTCAGGCCGATCATCGCCGCGCCGCTGAACAGGCTGGCGGAGTTGGTCGTCGCCATCACCCGGCGGGCCCACAGCGAAAAGGCGATCATCGGGTCGGCCGCACGCCTCTCCTGGCGGACCAGCAGCACCCCGGCGACCAGGCACACGACCGCGGCCCACAGCAAAACGGCGGCGCGCGCCGCGCCGGCCTCGGTCAGCAGTAGCATGAAGGCGGCGACGGCGAGCGTGAACAGCGCCGCGCCGGCCACGTCGATGCTGCGTCGGCGGTGCGCGATATCCTCGCGCAGGAACAGCGCGAAGCCTGCCGCCGCGGCCAAACCCACC
This sequence comes from uncultured Alphaproteobacteria bacterium, assembly GCA_963811255.1. Taxonomy (GTDB): domain Bacteria; phylum Pseudomonadota; class Alphaproteobacteria; order Sphingomonadales; family Sphingomonadaceae; genus Croceibacterium_B. The sequence continues at coordinate 9,488 of CAWEQI010000002.1, forward strand.
GGCACGTTGATCCAGAAGATCCACGCCCAGCTGACGTGCTGGATGATCAGCCCGCCGGCGAGCGGGCCGACGATCGACGAGGCGCCCCACACGCTCGCCAGCCAGCCCTGCACCTTGCCGCGCTCGTGCGCCGGGTAGAGGTCGCCGACGACGGTCATCGTCACCGGCTGGATCGCGCCCGCGCCGAGCCCCTGGACGAGGCGGAAGGCGATCAAGGTCGGCATCGACCCCGCGAAGCCGCAGCCGATCGACCCGGCGAGGAAGATGGCGATGCCGACCAGCAGCACGTGCTTGCGGCCGTAGAGGTCGGCCAGCTTGCCGAACAACACGGTGGTCGCGCACTGGGTCAGCAGGAACGAGGAGAAGACCCACGAATAGAGTCTGAGGCCGCCGATATAGCGGACGATCTGCGGCATCGCGGTGGCGACGATGGTCGCCTCAATGGCGATCATGAACGAAGCGAGCATGATCGCCGCGACGACGTACGGCCGACGGACCGTGGCCGCGCTCGGAGCTGTCGTAGTGCCGCTCATCGCAGGTCATCCGGCATGGCAGGGGAGTGGAGGCCCGAGCCGGAATCGAACCGGCGTGCAAGGATTTGCAGTCCTCTGCGTAACCACTCCGCCATCGGGCCTCGGAACGGAACGGGGCACCTAGCGAATGGCCGTCGGCGGCGCAATGCGAAAGCGGGCGGCGCGGGTTGCCTCGCCCGGTTTGAAGGCATAGCACCCTCGACGAACAGGAGAGCGGAGTGGCCGACAACAAAGACGTGAAAATGCAGCGGATCGCCGGGCATAGCGAGGAGCGGTTCCTCGGCTCGGACATTTTCGAGAGCACCCGGCATACCCTGCCGCCGCCCACTCGCGGCGGGGTGATCGTGGAGGATGCGCGCGAGATCGACGTCTATCACCAGTGCGACGTGGCGGTGATCGGCGGCGGGCCGGCCGGCTGCGCGGCGGCGTGGGCGGCGGCGAAAGCGGGCGCCGACGTGACGCTGGTCGAGCGCTACAACCATCTCGGCGGGCTTTCGACCGGCGGCCTCGTCATGTGGATCGACCGGATGACCGACTGGCAAGGCAACCACGTGATCCAGGGCTTCGCCCGCGAGTTCATCGAGCGGATGCCGCCCGAGGCGGTCGCCGGGCCGCCGCGCGAGGACTGGGGGCAGACCGACGCGCTCAAGGTCAATTATTGGCAGAACCGCACCACCGCGTTCCACGGCATCGTCCAGTGGGCGCCGACGCTCGATCCCGAGCGGATGAAATTGAACAACCAGGAAATGCTGCTCGCCGCCGGCGTGCGGCTGGTGTTCCACGCCTGGGCCGCGCGGCCGATCGTCGAGGGCGGCGTAGCGAAGGGCGTGGTGTTCGAAAGCAAGGCCGGGCGCCAGGCGCTGCTGGCCAAGGTGGTGGTCGACACCAGCGGCGACGGCGACATGTTCGCCCGCGCCGGGGCCGAGTTCGACACCGACATCGAGGAAGGCGACGTCCACCACTCGATGAACACCGCCTGGGTCGCTGGCGGGGTCGACATGAACCGCTGGATCAACTGGAAGACGCTCTACCCCGAGCAGCTCAAGCAGTTGATCGAGCGCGGCCGAGAAGAGCTCGGCTTCTTCCAGACGCCTTACGTCACCTGGCGGCCCGACATCGCGATGTGGCTGGGCCCGCGCCAGTCGGGCCTCTCGGCGCTCGACCCGGACGACATGACCGAAGTCGAGATCCGCAGCCATCGGCTGATGGAAGGGCACACCCGGTTCTTCCGCGACAACGCTCCGGGGTTCGAGAACGCCTACCCCTTGCAGAGCGCGAGCCAATTGGGCGTGCGCCACACGCGGCGGCTCGCCGGAGTCAGCCGCATCGAGCGCAAGGACTGGCCGGTCGGCGGCGCGCGGCCCGACGAGGTCGGCATCAGCCCCTCGATCAGCCCCAAGTTCCCGGTGGTCTCGGTGCCCTACGGCAGCCTCGTCCCTCGGGCGCTCGACGGCCTTCTCGCGGCGGGGCGGCACATCAGCTGCGACGCCAACAGCCACGGCTTCATGCGCGAAATCCCGCAATGCTGGCTGACCGGTCACGCGGCGGGCGTCGGCGCGGCGGTGGCGGCCAACCGCGGCGTGCAGCCGCGCGAGGTCGATGTCGACGAGGTGCGGGCGATCCTGCGCTCGCAGGGCGCGCACCTGAGCGACGATGCGGCGGTGGCGAAGGCACGGAGGGAGGCCGATTCGGTGCCTGCCGAATAGCCGAAGTTGACACACGCCACACACACCGCACACGGCCCAGGGCGAAAAGGCGGATTCTGTCACTTTGGATGACCAAAGTGTCACCTTTCGCGCGAAAACGTCGCTTTGCCTAGCGCGAAACGTCGCCTTGTGCCCCAAGCTGTCGCTTTGCAGCGGATTCGCAGTGGGTCGCGAATGAAATAGGCCTGATTGGTCGGACGCGCTTCATTCCGCAGGGTAAGCCAGATTTCGCACGAATAGGAAAATGGTTTTTCAGTCCTCCTCGACCTTGCTCGGGGAGGATTTGGAACCACCACCCTCGTCGCGCGTCTTGGCCGGCGAAGGAGAGCTTAACATGGGTATAGTCATCATGCTTCTCGTCGGCATCCTCGTCGGATGGCTGGCGAGCGTAGTCGTTGGCGGCGGCGGCGGGCTGATCTTCGACATGGTGATCGGCTTCCTCGGCGCCCTGATCGCCAGCTTCATCTTCGGCGGGCCCTCGTTCCTCACGGGCCAGATCTCGGTGATGACCGTGCTGTGGTCGGTGGTCGGCGCGATCGTCCTGCTGCTGGTGCTGCGGCTGTTCCGCGGCGGATTCTACCGGCGCTGGTGAGCGGCCGCAGCGGACGCTTGATCCCCGCGCGCGAACGCGCCATTCCTGCACCAGCCGGGTTTGCCGGCGCATTTGGCCGGGCGGGCAAACCACCGCCCGACGTTGAACGGTGCCACTCTGCCGTGTCGTTCACAGGAGAAATTGAAGTGAGGACCCCGATTGTCTTTGCCGCCGCCGCTTTGGCGCTTGTCGGCATCACCGGCACCGTTTCCGCGCAGCCCTACGGTTCCTACCAGCGCGATCGCGATGACGACTACTGGCGCGGCGCGCCCGACGGATTGCAGGCGCGGATTGCCTGGCTGCAACAGCGGATCGACCGCGGGCGCGCCGACGGGACTCTCGACCGCGACGAGGCACGCCGGGCGCAATCGCAGCTGGATTATCTACGGGGGCAGGCGAACGACCTCGAGCGGCGGCTCGACGACCTCAACCGCAACATCCGCTGGTATCGCAACAACGACCGCTACGGCTACAACGACCGCGACCGCTATGCCACCGACTACGACGCCTCGCGCTATTACCGCGAAGAGCCGGGCTACGAACGCCGCCTGGGGCCGAACGACGAAGTCTATCGCGGGTCCGACGGCCGCTATTACTGCAAGCGCAGCGACGGCACGACCGGCTTGGTGATCGGCGGAATTGGCGGCGCGGCGCTCGGCAACGTGATCGACGGCGGCCACAACCGGGTGGCCGGCACCCTGATCGGCGGCGCGATCGGCGCCCTGATCGGCAAGTCGGTCGACCAGAACAACAGCGACCTGCGCTGCCGGTGACACCTTCCCGCTCGTCTGAGAGGGAGGAGCCCCGCAGGGGCGGAGGGAGAGGGGCTGAAATGGACTCCCCCTCTCCCAACCCTCTCCCCTGGAAGCGCAGCTGTGCGCAGCACAACGGGGGAGGGCTTAGATCGCCGGCGGCTCGTGGAACTCGAACTCCACCAGGTACACGTTGTCCCCCGGCCCGTGCTTTGCCACCGACAGGAGGTCCTCCACGCTGTCGAATCCCGAGCGACGCGCGAGTTCGGGGGTGATCCGTTCCCATTCGATCTCGCGCACCGACGTGACGTGAATCTCGCCTGGGCCGAGGCGATAGCGGCCGCCGGTCTTCACGCGCGGCCGCTGCCAGATGCGCACGCTGCAGGTGATTTCGCCGAGCATCACGCGGTCGCGCAACTGCTTGGCGAACTGCATCGGCCTACTCCTTCGCCGGCACCAGCACGCCGCCGGTCGACATGTCGCGCACGTCGTGGCGGAAGGTGTCGAGGTAGCCGGTCGCCGGAGTCTTCCAACCGGGGCCGTTGCGCCGGGCCAGTTCTTCGGCCGGGACGTCGACGTCGATCGAACGGTTGGCCACGCTGATGGTGATTACATCGCCGTCGCGGATCTTGCCGATCGGGCCGCCGGTCGCGGCTTCGGGGTGGACTTCGGCAACGGTGAGGCCTTTGAGGCACAGGCCCGAGAGCTGGCCGTCGGTGACGAAGGCGGTGGTCTTGGCCAGGCCGGCGGCGTCGAGCGCGAACAGAATTACGCTGGCGCTGCCGCCCATCGCCGGGCCGCCTTTGAGCCCCTGGTTGCGGGCGACGACCACGTCGCCGGGCTGGACCACCCCGTCCTCGATCGCCTGCATCGTCTCGGCGGTGCTTTCGAACACCCGCGCCGGGCCGGTGAACTCTTCCGGCCGGCTGCCGTCGCGGATGCCGAGGCGGACCACCGCGGTGTCGGCGAAGCTGCCCTTGAGGATGGCGATCGATGGGCCGGGGCCGACGGGGTCGGTCAGCGGGCGAATCACGTCCGGGCCGGGGATTTCGTAGCCTGCCAGGTTCTCGGCCAGTGTCTTGCCGGTGCAGGTCAGCGCCGAGGTGTCGATCCGGCTTTCGAGGCGCTTGAGGATGGCGCGGGCCCCGCCGGCATCCTCGAACTGCTCGATCCGCACTTCGCCGGTCGGGCGCACGGCGGAGAGCACCGGCACGTCGCTCATCTCCTCCCACAGCGCGAACACGTCGACCCCGTTCTGCGCCTCGATCGCGGTCGCCTGGAGGTGCTTGATGGCATTGATCGAGCCGGAGACGGCGAGCACCGTGGCGACGGCGTTCTTGAATGCGCCGGGCGTCAGGATATCGCGCGGTTTCAGATCCTCCTGCACCATCTCGACGATCCGCCGCGCCGCGGCGCGGGCGTTGGCCTGCATCTTCGGGCTGTTGGCGCGCACCGGGGCGTGGCCGGGCAGGCACATGCCGAGCGCCTCGACGGTCGAATGCATGGTGTTGGCGGTGGCCATCCCGGCGCACACGCCCGGGCCCATGATCGCGTGCTCGGTCATCTCCCACACCGGGAACTTGGGCTTGGCGCCGAAGCGCTCGCCGACCGAGCCCGACCAGACGTCCTCGACGTCGACCGGCTCGCCGTCGATCTCGCCCGCGGGCTGGTAACCGCCGATCACCAGGATCGTGGGGATGTTGAGCCGCGCGGCGGCCATCAGGTGGCCGGGCGGGGTCTTGTCGCAGCTGGTCAGGCAAATCATCCCGTCGAGCAGCGCCGCCTCGACCTGAACCTCGATGTCGTTGGCGATGATGTCGCGTCCGGCGAGGATGTAGCTGCCGGCCTTGTTGGCGCCAGTGATGAAGTCCGACGGGGCGGCGGTGCGCACCTCGAACGGGATCGCCCCGGCGGCGCGGATCTCCTCCTTCACGATTTTCGCAATGCCGTCGAGGTGGGCGTAGCAGATCGCCAGCTCGCTTGAGCTGTTCACAACGGCGATCTTGGGCTTTTCCATGTCCTCCTTGCTGAGGCCCAGCGCGCGCCAGTTGGCGCGGCGGCCGGGGGAATTGGCGGCGAGGCTGCGTAGCGTCATGGTCCTCTCCTCAGGCGGTCGCCGGTTCGAGCGCGCGTTCGGCCTGGAGGCGGCGGGCGAACAGCGCGAGAGCGAGGACGCCGACCACCACGCCGGCGAGGCAGTAACCGGTGAAGGCGTAGCCGTTCAGCACCGCTTGCCGGTCGTGCAGGAACCACGCGGCGCCGACCAGCGGCGCGGCGACCGCGGCGAATTTGGCCATGAAGCTCGCCCAACCGCCGGCCGTCGAGCGCACCGCGCTCGGATAGTAGAGGCTGGTCATCGAAATCACCGCGGCATGGCCTACGCCGACCATGATCGTGCCGAGCAGGATCACCGGGATGAACCACGGGCCGCCGGTGAGGCCCCAGCCGACAGCGAGCATCGCCGGAACGCCGATCAGCGGCGCGAGGGCAATCCAGGCGGGCCCGCGCTTCTCGGTCAACATCAGCAGCAGCACCCCGCCGACGGCGCCGACGAGGCCGCCGATCGAGCCGATGTTGGTACCCTCGATCCGGTTCACGCCGAGCATCTCCAGGAACACGACGCTGAAGCTCACGCGCATGTATATCGCGAACGAAGAGCAGAAATAGGTGAACCAGATCACCGGGGTGATGAACGCCAGGGCGCCGCGGAACAGTTGGCCCATCGTGCGCAGGAAGTTCGTCACGCCTCTTGAGATGAGCCCCTGCTTCGAATCCGTGACGAACTCGACTCGATGCTCGTCGGAGACGATGAGATCGGTGTAGCGATCGATCTCCAGGCCAGGGTTGAAGCGGCTGAGGACCGGCATCACCACGGCCGCCTCGTGACCCCGCGCGACCATCCAGCGGGCAGATTCGGGCAAGGTGAACAGCAGGATCAGCGCCAGCACGCCCGTCCCCACACCGCAGGCGAAGAACACCGCCTGCCAGCCGTGCTGCGGCGCCAAGAGGTTGGTCACCTGTCCCGCCGCCGCGCCGCCGATGCTGAAGCCGAGCATGATGATCGTCACCGCGGTGGCCTTCTTGCCGGAGGGCATCGATTCGATGTTGAGCGACCAAGCCGGCGCCAGCAGCCCGCCGATGGCGAGGCCGCCGAGGAACCGCAGGACGATAATCGTCCATGGGCCCCCGGCGAACCCGGTAATGAAGGTCAGCAGCGCGCCGACGGTCGTGCACCAGATGATCACCGGACGGCGACCGAAGACGTCGGCGACATAGGATCCGGCGAGCGAGCCGATCATCTGCCCGAGGAACGCGGCCGACGTGACCAGGCCCATCATCGCGTCGTCGAGGTGGAGGGAGTCGCGCAGGTAAGGCAGCGTGAACGAGATCAGCGAGAAATCGAGCCCGTCGAACAGAGTCACGAACGAGGAGATCACCAGCAACCACACATGGAATCGGGTGATCCCGCTGCGCTCGAAGAAATGAGTCACGTCGAGCGTGCGGGAATCCGCATCAGCGGCCATGGGCAACCTCTCTTGTTGTCTTTGTCCGGCGAGCGTAACCCGCCATTCGCCGGGGCGCCAGCGCTTATCCGTCGTGGCACTCCGGCTCGGCGGGAGCACAGCACAGCTGGTGCTCGCGCAGATAGCCGTCGAGCGCGTCCTCCTCGGGAACGGCGGCGCCGAGCATGAAGGGCGGCGCGTCCTTCAGGCGATAGCCGCCGCGCGGGTGGGTCGCCACCAGTCCCCCGCAGCCGAATTCGGCGAGCTTGCTGCGCAGGCGCGAGACGTGGACCTCGACGCTGTTGGTTTCGGGCTCGTGGTTGAGGCGCCAGACATCGCGCAGCAGCTGCGAACGGGTGACCCGCTTGCCCGGCGCGTCGGCGAGGCGCCACAGCACGCCGAACTCGCGCGGGTGCAACGCCAGCCAGCGCCCGCCGCGGCGCGCGTCGCGGTGGAACAGGTCGAGCGTCAGCGGGCCGACGGTGCGCCAGCGCGGCAGCATGCCGAACATTTCCTCTACCCGACGGGCGCGCGCCTCCAATTCGCGCAACCCGATCGCCGCCGGCAGCGCCTCGGCACAGCCCAGGGTTAGCAGCGCCGCGCGCTCGGCCGGATGCTCGATCCCCAGCATCAGCAGCCGCCAGGCCGGCCGATCGGCCGCGGCCATGCCTTCGCGCTGCTCCCGGGTCAGATCGCGGGCATCGACCAGCAGAACATGGCGGCATTCGGCGCGGCGCCCATCCTCGCCGGGGCACAGCGTCCAACCAAAACGCTGCAAGTCCCACTGCCATGGCGGGTCGCGCCTCGGCGCCACCCATCCGAAGGTCGTCACTGCGATGCCCCTTCCCTATGGCCGGGCATCGCAACAGCTTAACGCCGCGCGCGCAAGTCCCGAATCACCCGCATCGGAGGCAATCGGCGGTCAGGCGGCGGTGGTGTTGACCCCCATCTGCTGCAGGTACCGCTTCACGTTGCGCGCCGCCTGGCGCAGGCGCTGCTCGTTCTCGACCATGGCGATGCGAACGAAGCCCTCGCCCAGCTCGCCGAAGCCGACGCCCGGCGCCACCGCCACTTCGGCGTGGGTCAGCAGCTGCTTGGCGAACTCGAGGCTGCCCATGTGCTTCAGCGCCGGCGGCAGCGGCACCCACGCGAACATCGAGGCCGGCGGCGGCGGAATTTGCCACCCGGCGCGGCCGAACGCCTCGACCATCACGTCGCGCCGCTTCTGGTACAGCTCGCGATTGCGGTCGACCACGTCCTGCGGCCCATTGAGCGCGGCGCAGGCGGCCGCCTGGATCGGGGTGAAGGCGCCGTAATCGAGATACGATTTCACCCGGGTGAGCGCGGAGATCAGCTCGCGATTGCCGACGCAGAAACCGATCCGCCAGCCGGCCATCGAGAAGGTCTTGGAAAGCGAGGTGAACTCGACCGCGACATCCTTGGCGCCGGGCACCTGCAGGATCGAGGGCGTCGGTTTGCCGTCGAAATAGAGCTCCGAATAGGCGAGGTCCGAAATGACCCAGATCCGGTTCTCTTTCGCCCAGGCGACCAGCTTCTCGTAAAACGCGAGGTCGACCACCTCGGCGGTGGGGTTGGACGGGAAGTTGACCACCAATACGCTCGGCCGGGGAACGGTGAAGCGCATCGCCCGATCGAGCGCTTCCCAGTACTGCGCGTCGGGCGTCGTCGGCACGGCCCGGATCGCCGCCCCGGCGACCATGAAGCCGAAGGTGTGGATCGGATAACTCGGGTTCGGCGCCAGCACCACGTCGCCGGGCGCGGTGATGGCGGTAGCGAGGCTGGCGAGCCCTTCCTTCGAGCCCAGCGTGACCACCACTTCGCGCTCCGGGTCGAGCTCGACCCCGAAGCGGCGGCCGTAATAGTTCGCCTGGGCGCGGCGCAGCCCGGGGATGCCTTTCGACTGCGAATAGCCGTGGGCATCGGGCTTCTGCGCGACTTCGCACAGCTTGTCGATTACGTGCTGCGGCGGCGGCAGGTCCGGATTGCCCATCCCGAGGTCAATGATGTCGCGCCCCGCCTGGCGTGCCGCGTGGCGCATCGCATTGACTTCGGCGATGACGTAGGGCGGCAGGCGCTTGATGCGGTAGAACTCGGTATCCATGACCTCGGGCTTGTGTTGGGCGCGGCCCCATGCCGCGCCGGGCCGACAATTGTGACGGAATCGCGCGGCCCGTGCAATTGATTGCTCGCAACCGCAAAATTTCGTCCTTACCTTGCGGCCATGGCCGGCGATACCGAGACACCAGACATTTTTGCCGAGATGCTGCGGGCGCAGAGCCAAGCGGCGCGGCAGCTCGTCTCCGCCAGCCTACCGGGCGAGGCGGCGGTGGCTGAATGGGGCGAGGCCGCGCAGCGGCTGCAAGCGATGTGGCTCGATTTCCACCAGCAGGAGAGCCTGCCCGAGGCGCCCGTGGCGTTCCTCGCCGACCCGGCGGAGTGGTTGGGTCTGATGCAGGCCTGGTACAAGCAGATCCCGCTGCTCGATCCCGAGCGCCAGCAGCAGTTGTGGCGCGAGGGGTTGCAGCTGTGGCAGGACGTGCTCGAGCAGTACGGCATCGGCCCTGACGGCGAGATGACCGCCGAGCCGCCAAAGGCCGAGCCCGACCTGCCGCGCCACGACCCGCGCTTCGCCGACCCCGCGTGGCGCGAACAGCCGGTGTTCGCGCTGATCCACCAGACCTACCTGCTGCTGGCCGAGCGGCTGAGCGAGATGATCGACGAGGTCGGCGGGCTCGACCAGCACGAGCGCGAGCAATTGCGCTTTGCGCTCAAGAGCGTGCTCGACGCGCTGAGCCCGGCGAACTTTCCGCTGACCAACCCGGTGGTGCTCGAACGCACGCTCGAGACCCATGGGGCGAACCTGATCCGCGGCATGGAGCGGCTCTCCGCCGATCTTGAGAAAGGCCAGTTGACCCACACCGACGCCAGCGGCTTCAAGCTGGGCGAAAACATCGCCTGCACCCCCGGCAAGGTGGTTCACGAAACACCGCTCTACCAGTTGCTCCAGTATTCGCCGGCGACGGACGAGGTGCTGGAAGTGCCGCTGGTGATCTTCCCGCCGTGGATCAACCGCTTCTACATCCTCGACCTCAACCCAAAGAAAAGCTTCGTCAAATGGGCGGTCGAACAGGGGCTGACGGTGTTCATCGTCAGCTGGCGCTCGGCCGACGAAAGCCTCGCCCACGTCACTTGGGACGATTACGTCCGCGCGCAGATCGAAACGATCGACGTCGTCCGAAAGCGGCTCGGCGTGGCGGCGGTGCATGCGGTCGGCTATTGCGTCGCCGGGACCACGCTCGCGGCGACATTGGCCATCCTCGCCCGGCGCGGCCAGGCGGACAAGGTGAAGAGCGCCACGTTTCTCACCGCCCAGGTCGATTTCGAGCGGGCCGGCGACCTCAAGCACTTCGTCGGCGATACCCAGCTCGAGCTGATCCGCCAGGCCAGCCAGGGCGGTTATCTCGACGGGCGCTACATGGCGGCGACCTTCAACATGCTGCGCGGCGCCGACCTGATCTGGAACTACGTGGTCAATTACTACCTGCTCGGCGAGGATTACCCGGCGTTCGACCTGCTCCACTGGAACGGCGATGTCGCCAATCTGCCGGCGAAGTGGCACGAGAGCTACCTCAAGGACCTCTACCGCGACAACAAGCTGGTCCGCCCCGACGCGCTATCCGCCGACGGCACCCCGATCGACCTGCACTTGGTGGAAACCCCAGCCTATATCCAGGCCGGCCGCGAGGACCACATCGCCCCGCCCGAAAGCGTCTGGCGCCTGACCGAACACTTCTCCGGCCCGACGCGCTTCGTCCTCGCCGGCAGCGGCCACATCGCCGGCGTGGTCAATCCGCCCGCCGCGCGCAAGTACCAGTACTGGACCAACGCGGCCCCGGCCGGCTCGCTCGGAGCCTTCGTCGCCGGCGCCGAGGAGCACAAGGGCAGCTGGTGGCCCGACTGGCTCGCGTGGCTGGAAGCCTTCGACGCGACGAGAGTGAAAGTCACCAGCAAGCGCAAGCCCGGCGGGCGCGGCGATCCGGTGATCGAGGACGCGCCGGGCCGTTACGTCGCCATGCGCTGAGCTTTATCCGCAGATCATATTCTGACGGCATTGCTGCACTGCACAAATATCGCTTGACTTCGCACTTGCGGTGGCTATTTTGTGCACTGCAACAAGACCGTCGCCAGCGGCGGTCTGCTTCGAGGAAGCAAGGACGATGGCCGAGCCTGGCGACAAAGCCGCGAAAGACGCCGAAGAGGCTTATGCCGCTGCGACGGCCGCGGCCAAGCCCGTCCGGCCCAAGCCAGCCCCCACCTCAGCCGAGGCCGAGGCTGCGCTCGTCATCATGGACCAACCGATGACGAACGAAGCCTCGGTCGAAGTGCCGGCGGCAAACGAGCCGCCCGCGCCGAAAGCCCCGGCGAAGAAGGCAACCAAGCCGGCCACCAAGAAGCCGGCGCCCGCGACAAGCAGGAAAAGTTCAAGGCCCCGGCGGACACCCGGCAACACGATCCGGCCCGCCCCCGCCGATACTCCCATTCCAACCATTACCGAATTGAAGGACAAGATCATGGCCACTGCCAAGAGCACCGATTTCACCAAGCCGTTCGCCGATGCGATCGGCGACGCGCAGACCCAGGCGAAAGCCGCCTACGACAAGAGCGCCGAGCTCGCTGCCGAGATGACCGAGTTCGCCAAGGGCAACGTCGAAGCCGTCATCGAGAGCGGCAAGCTCTATGCCGCCGGCGTTCAGGACCTGTCGAAGAGCTACGTCGAGGAAGCCAAGTCGGCTTACGAGATCTTCACCGCCGACATGAAGGAATTCGCCGCCGTGAAGAGCCCGGCCGAGCTGTTCCAGCTGCAAGGCAAACTCGCCCGCCGCAACTTCGATGCGATGGTCGCCTACGGCTCCAAGAACACCGACGCGCTGGTCAAGCTCGCCAGCGAGGCCTTGGCGCCGATCTCCGGCCGCCTCAGCCTCGCCGCCGAAAAGATCGCCAAGACCGCCTGACGGCGCCGACTTCCGCCGGCATCTCTCCTCTCCCATTGCCGGCCAGACGAGCGGGCCGGACGGAACTTTCCGTCCGGCCCGTTTTTCCATTCCGAGACAAGAATGGGGCGTTAACCTTTTGCGTGGCCGGACATCTTGCCGCAGGGCGGCGCGATACGATATCTTTCGGGTCGAAATGAGTTTGAATCACACCTCCCGTCCGTCCTTTGCCCCCCCCCTGCAGGCGGGAGACGACGACGATTCGGGGATCGGCGTGCGCGAGGGCCAGGGCCAGGTCGGCATCGCCACCCGCACCCGCGCCAAGCCCAAGAAGCCAAGCCAGTACAAGGTGCTGATGCTCAACGACGACTACACGCCGATGGAATTCGTGGTCATGTGCCTCAAGCGGTTCTTCCGCATGGACCTCGAGCAGGCGACCCGGGTGATGCTCCACGTCCACCAGAAGGGCGTCGGCGTGTGCGGCGTTTTTCCCTACGAAGTGGCCGAAACCAAGGTCAATCAGGTGATGGACTTCGCCCGGCAGAACCAGCACCCGCTGCAATGCACGCTGGAAAAGGCTTGAACCTTCGCTCGGCTGGCGCATTGCGGGAATGACCTGCGCGGATTAGGCGGTTATAGCCTCGCCCGCCTGCCACCCGACCGATCGCGACACGCCGCTTGAAATTCATTACCTCCACCGACCGTTACATCTTCCGGCTCGTGCTGGTGCCGATGGTGGCGGTGTTCTGCCTCGCCGCATCGCTGCTGATCCTCGACAAGATGCTCAAGCTGTTCGAGTACGTCTCGGTCAACGGCGGCCCCATCGGGGTGGTGTTCAAGATGCTGGTCAACCTGTTTCCGGAATACGCCGGGCTGGCGATTCCGCTCGGGCTGATGCTCGGCATCCTGCTGGCCTTCCGTAAACTCGCCACCTCGAGCGAGCTCGACGTACTGCGCGCGACTGGTTGGAGCTATGTGCGCCTGCTGCGCGTGCCATATCTCATCACGCTCGTGCTGGTGGGCGTGAATTTCGCCATTGTCGGCTATCTCCAGCCGCTGGCGCGCTATGCCTATGTGGAGCAGCAATTTCAGATTCGTTCGGGCGCGCTCGGGGCCTCGATTAAGGTCGGAGAGTTCACCACGCTGAAAAACCGCATGGCGCTGAGAATCGAGAAGAGCCTTGACGAGGGGCGGCGTCTGGTTGGCATCTTCGCTCGCGTCGCCGACAAGAACGGGCAGGTGTTGTCGATCTCGGCCAGCGAGGGGACGTTCCTGTCCGCGCCCGACAACCGGAATACGATCATCCTGCGCCTGCTCAACGGGACGATCGTGCAGACGCGGCCCGGCGAACAGCCGCGCGTGTTGAGCTTCACGCAGCACGACTTGCCGATCGACCTGCCGGCGATCGAACACTTCCGCGCCCGCGGCAACGAGGCCCGCGAGTACATCATCCCCGAATTGCTCAAGCTCGGCTGGAACTCGGAAACGCCCAAGGCCGAACGCACCGGCAACCAGGCCAATTTCAACTATCGAATGGTCGAGGTGGTGATGATGCTGCTGCTGCCGCTGCTCGCGGTGGCGTTGGCCATTCCGCCGAAACGCTCGACCTCCGCCCTTGGGGTGTTCGTCTCGATCGTGCTGGTCGTCGCCTATCACAAGGTGAACGAGTACGGGCAGTCGATCGCCGAGCTCGGGCGGGTAAGTCCCTATCTCGCGCTGTGGGGACCGTTCGTGGTCTTTGCAGCGCTGATCGTGTGGATGTTCTACCGGGTTGCCTTCGTTCCGGGCGGTCAGGCGATCGGCGCGCTCGAAATCGGCCTACGCCAAGATCACCAAACAGCTGAAGCGGCTATGGCAACGGCGCGACCGGGCGCGCGGCATCGTCCCCGTGGGAGCGGCCGATGCTGTTTGACTTCTTCCCCTCGCGGACGCTGACCTGGTATCTCGCCAAGACCTTCCTCACCCGCATCTTCGCGGTGCTGGTGATGCTGGTACTGGTGCTGATGATGCTCGACTTGCTGTCGCACAGCGCCGACGTGCTCGCCTATCCCGGCAACGGGCAGGCGCAGCTGCTCCACTACGTCGCGCTGCGCGTGCCCCAGTTGGTCGCCGAGTTCCTGCCCTATTCGGTGCTGCTGGCGACGATCATCACCCTCGCCACCTTCAATCAGAACAGCGAAGTGATCGCGATGAAGGCGGCTGGGCTGTCGGCGCACCAGATCCTCGCTCCGCTGATCCTTGCCGCCGCGGTGGTCGCGCTCGTTTCCTTTTCGTTCAACGAACGCGTCGTCACCCGCGCCACCGCCACGCTCAGCTCGTGGCAGGCAGTCGATTACGGGCCGATCCCGCCGGAACGCCACGTCCGCAGCAATCAGTACTTCACCTCGGGGGACGATATCCTTGAGGCCGCCATCGTCAGCGGGATCGGGCCGGCCACCCGGATGCGCAACGTCACGTTCTATCAGCGCGACCCGCAGGGGATGATCCAGCGCGAACTGCGCAGCGATACCGCAGTTTGGGCCAACCCCGGTTGGCGGCTCGATTCGCCGAAGATTTTCGACGTCCGTACGGCGACGTCGAGCCAGGCGAACGGGCCAGTGGTGGTCGCGAAGAGCCTCACGCTGGACCAGGTGGCGCTGGGCAAGGTCGATCCCGACGCCGAGCCGTTGGCGCAGTTGTCGCGCTCGATCAAGGCGCTCGACGAAGCCGGCCGGCGCACCGCCGAGGTCAAGGGCAAATGGTGGCACAAGATCGCCGGCCCGCTCTCGGCGGTGCTGATGCCGCTGCTCGGTGCGGTCGCCGGCTTCGGCCTCGCCCGCTCGGGCCAGCTGTTCGCCCGCGCAGTGATCGGCATGGGCCTTGGCTTCGCCTATTTCGTGGTCGACAACGCCGCGCTGGCGATGGGCAGCTTCGGCGGCTATCCGCCGCTGCTCGCCGCCTGGGCGCCGTTCCTGCTGTTCTTCCTCGTCGGCGAGACGGTGCTGATCCGCACCGAGGAATAGACCTCCACGCCATATTTTTGCCTTTTTCGGGAACCGGGGCGCGGTGCCGCGCGTCTTTGCGGGCAACGCCGAGGGAGACTTTCGGATGAAAACGCTTGCTCTTTGCGCATTTGCCTGCGCCGCGTCGCTCGCTTTGGCAGCATGCGACAACGACGCCGACAATGCCGACGCGGACAACGCCGCCACCACCGCAACCGAAACCGACACGACGGTTATCGACACCACCACGGCGGTGCCCGTGCCGGGGCCGACCGAAACCGACGTGGTAGAAACGCCGGCCCCGAGCCCGGGCAACACTGTGAACGTCGGCCCTAACGGGGTCAGCGCCACGATGCACAGTGGCGACACCACAGTGCAGACGACCACGAAATAACACCGCCGCGAGGCGATAAGGGGGCCGCCTGCGGCGCGTCATGCGTTCAAAGCCCCAATGAAGGAGTGATGGGATGAAGAAGCTGTTTCTCGTCGCGCTGGCCGGCACCGCCGTGCTCGGCCTGAGCGCCTGCGGCAACGATGCCGACGACGCGACCACGACCGACACGACGATGGCGACGACCGATACGTACGCCACCCCGGCGCCGGCCGATACGAGCGCGATGGGCGAGGCCACCTCGACCGACACGACAGGTGCGACCGACACCGACACTTCGGTGGATACTACCACAACCACCACCACGACCTCGACGAATCCGTAAGGTTGGTTTGGCCGCAGTTCGCTGCGGATCGGCGGCTCTCGCACGCGGGTGCGGGAGCCGCTTTCCGTTTGGGCTACCGCCGCGCCATGGTGCTGCGCGCGATCCGCGCCAGCAGCGGAGCCATGCCCTTGTGATTGGCTTGCCAGAACGTCGTACCGACCTCGAGGTGGACGCGCAGGCGGCGGTGCGCCTCGCCGAGCGAATGATAGGGCAGGCTCGGCATCAGGTGATGCAGAGCGTGATAGCGCAGGCCTACCGGGGCCCACAGCCCCGCGAACGGCGAGGGCGGCGGGACGTTGACCGAATCGAGGTATTGCGCGGTCACCGTCATGGCCTCACCGTCGTTCTCCCACAGATGCGCGACGAGCGTGCGCAGCTGATTGAGAAGGGCGACGAGCGAGAACACCGCCAGCGCCACCAGTAGCGGATGCCAGCCGAGCACGAACACGCTCGCCACCAGCACCATGGCCCAGGCGCTGGCGCCGACTTCCTGCCAGAAGAAACGCCGCTTCATCTCGCCCTCGGCCGGACGGCGGCGAAAGGCCGGATTGATCGCCAAGGCCGAAAACCGTTCCCACACGAACCGGCGCAGCCCCGGAAAGATCACCCCCAGCGGCGTCAGCAACGCGAAGCGGACCACGAGCGCCGGCGGTGCGAGCAAGGCGATGGCGATGAAGGCCGGCAGCGACCACGGCTTCATCAGCGCCAGCGGCAGGTATTCCGGATCCTCGGCGGTGCCGTAGCGCGTGCGCGCATGATGCAGCGTGTGCACCGCCTCGTACATGAACGAGGGCGTCAGCATCGGAATGCCGACCAGCACGTTCCAGGCCGTGCGGAATCCCGGCAGCGCGTTGCGGTGGAGATGCGAGATTTCATGGATGAACAGCAGCGCACGGTAGAGCGCCAGCACGGCAATCAGCCCACAGGCGATCGCCAGCCACGCCGAGTGCAGGAGGATCGCACCGGCCAGAGCGGCATAGCCGATCGCCGCCGATCCGACCATGTCCGGCCAGTAGATCGCCGGCCGCGCTTCGCCGATGTCGCGCGTCAGCTCCGCCGCGGCGCGCATCATCGCCTTGTCGTCGGGAATCTCGGCGTGGACGCGCCTGGCCGGGGCGCCGACGTCCGGCATCGCCGGGTCCAAAGCTCGAGTGGCCGTCATTGTATCCAGTTCCGCATTCCGCCGCATCCGTTGCCGTTCGTGGGCACTCCCGGCTAGGCTCGCCTTGACATCGCGCAACAAGCGCACACAGGGCTAACCGCGTCTGAACAACGGCGGGATTGGCATGTCCGACACCAAGGTAAGAGTTGCCCCGGTCTCGGGCAAGCGCGACTTCAATGCTTTCGTGGACCTGAAATACCGGCTCAACGCCGACGACCCCAACTTCGTGCCGCAGCTGCGCAGCGAAGAAGTCGAACTGCTCACTCCGGGGAAGAACCCATTTTTCGATCATGCCCGGCATCAGTTCTTCCTCGCCCGCCGGGGCGACGAGGTGGTCGGCCGCATCTCGGCGCACATCGACGAACTGGCGCTGACCCAGCCGCCGGAGAAAGGCTTCGGACCCGGCTGCGGCCAATGGGGCCTGCTCGAGGCGGTGGATGAGACGACCGCGCACGCGCTGATCGCCACCGCCGAGGACTGGCTGCGCGGGCAAGGCATGGACTGCGTCCTGGCGCCGATCAGCATGTCGATCTGGGAAGAGCCGGGCCTGCTCGTCAAAGGCCATGATCATCCGCCGACCGTGATGATGGGTCACGACAATCCGGCCTATCAGGCCTGGATCGAAAGCGCCGGCTACGCGCCGGAAAAGACCCTGCTGACCTACGATCTCGACGTCACCGGCCCGTTCCCGCCGCTGATCGAGCGGATCGTCGCTGCGGGCGAGAAGAACCCGCGCATCCGCATCCGCTCGGCCGACGTCAAGCAGTTCGACCGAGAGGCGGCGATTGTCATCGACATCCTCAACGATGCCTGGTCCGACAATTGGGGCTTCGTCCCGTTCACGGAAAAAGAGGCGAAATACGCGGGCAAGAAGATGGTGCCGCTGATCAAGCCGGACATCAACATGATTGCCGAGCTCGACGGCGAGCCGGTGGCATTCATGCTGACCTGGCCCGACGCCAACGAGCCGATCAAAGAGATCGGCGGCAAGCTGCTGCCGTTCGGCTGGATCAAGATGCTGCTGTGGCTGCGCCATCCCCGCGCGCACTCGTTCCGGGTGCCGCTGATGGGGGTGAAAAAGAAGCTGCAGAATTCGCGCCTCGCCAGCCAGTTGGCCTTCATGATGATCGAATACATCCGCCGCAACGCCACCCGCCACTACGGCGCCCAGCGCGGCGAGATCGGCTGGATCCTGGAGGACAACAAGGGCATGGTGGCAATCGCCGACGCGATCGACAGCAAGGTCAACAAGGAATACCGGATCTACCGAAAGGCGCTGTAGTCGCCGCGGGAACCCGGCACAGGGCCGCCCCGTTTTCCGCAAGCGGCGGCCGATGAACGTCCGCGGTCAGCCGGAGCCATCGCATGGATCGCAAGCCGCGCCATACCAGCAAGCCGGCGCTCGGCCGCGTGTTGATCGTCGAAGACGACGCGTTGCTTGCCTTGGCGCTCGAGGACGCGCTTCGCGCCGGATGCGCCGGGGAGGCGGTCATTTGCCCGAGCATGGAAGCGGCCATCGCCGAACTCGAACGCCAGTGGCCCGACGCGATCATAATCGACATTCACCTGGCCGACCGCAATGATGGCTGGGCCCTGGCGGAACTGACGGACCTCATCGGAACCCGCCGTCCGCGGATCGCCTTTTCGACCGCGGCGCCGCAGGACATTCCCGACGAGATCGCGGACATGGGCCTGATTTTCGAGAAGCCTTACGACCCGGCCACCCTTGTCGCCGCGCTGTGCGGACCGGAGCGGCGCGGTCTTTTCGCACGGCTGCGCGCCGGCAAAGGCTGACGCTTTCGCGATCTGGGGAAAGAAAAAAGGCCTCCGCGCACTGGGCGCGGAGGCCTTTCGGGATCGTATCACCAGCCGCTTGGACGGGAGGGGGGGTCTCGGCGGTGACATAGCGATAATGAGCAGACCGTCCTGCGGTTCCCGCGGCGCGAATTTTTTTTGCATCGCCGGCTGGCGAGGAGCCCCGGCCTTGAATCGCCGCGGCCAACCGATAGATTGGCGGTTCGCTTTTTCGCCTCCACTCGGCGGAACCGGACGGCGGTTTAGCCGTTACCTACACACCTGACTTTCCGGGAAGGGGTCCTATGTCCATCGGCGCTGAAGTAGCCGCACATCTCCCATTTCTACGCCGTTACGCCCGCGCCCTCACCGGCTCCCAGAGCACCGGCGATGCGTTCGTCAAGGCGACGTTGGAGGCCGCTTTGGCCGACGAAGCGCTCGCCAATTCGCTCAAGGGCGGTCGAGTGCCGCTCTACGCCGCCTTCAACAAGCTGTGGTCGAGCGCGTACATGGAAGTGGCCGAAGAACGCGAAAGCGGTGGCCTGCACGAAGTCGCGGCGCAGGATCAGCTCAAGCGAATCACGCCAGTCAATCGCCAGGCCCTGCTGCTAACCACGGTCGAGGACTTCACGCCCGCGGAAGCGGCGCAGATCATGGATGTCGAGGAAAGCGACATCTCGCGCCTGGTCCAGGAGGCGATCGACGAGATCGACCGCGAGAACGCCACCAGCGTGCTGATCATCGAGGACGAACCGTTGATTTCGATGCAGCTCGAAGATCTCGTCCGCTCGCTCGGACATGACATCGCCGGGACGGCGGCGACGCGCACTCAGGCGCAGCAGATCGCCGCCGAGCATACCCCCGGCCTGGTGCTGGCCGATATTCAGCTGGCCGACGGCTCCTCCGGCCTCGACGCGGTCGACGACATCCTGGAGATGGCGAGCATGCCGGTGATCTTCATTACCGCCTATCCGGAGCGGCTGCTGACCGGCAGCCGGCCGGAGCCGACCTATCTCATCACCAAGCCGTTTCAGGAATTGACCGTCCGCGCCGCGATAAGCCAGGCGCTGTTCTTCGGCTCCAGCCGACCGCTGAGCTGAGCTCACTCTCTCATTTCTCCGCGCAAGGGGATCATTTTTCCGCGCAGAGACGCAGAGGTGATTGTTGCACGCACCGCGGGGCCTTTGCGTGAGAAAACCTTCTCTGCGTCTCTGCGTCTCCGGGCGATAAAAGCTCTACTGGCGTGCCCCCAGCCTAATGCGGCGGGGTTTCCGGCTGGCGCGGCGCGCGGATGGCGAAGGTGGTCGGCTGGCGCACCGGAATCGTCATCGTGCAGGTGACGCCCTGTTCCCCAAACTCCAGCTTGACCGGATGATCGAGCTCGTTGGCGACGATCTTCTCGATCAGGTCGGTGCCGAATCCGCGCCCGCGCTCCGGTTTGACCGGCGGGCCGCCGCGCTCCTGCCAGCGCAGACGGACGAGATTCGGCGCAATGAGCTCCCACTCGACCGAGACTTCGCCGCCAGCGCGGGTCAGTGAGCCGTATTTGGCGGCGTTGGTGGCCAGTTCGTGGATCGCGAGCCCTAGCGACAGTGCGTCGTTGGGCGCCAGCGGGATGTCCGGACCCGAGATGGCAACGTGATGCTCCTGCGTCTGGACGTAGGGCGCCAGTTCGGCATCGACCACCGAGCGGATCGGCGTCGTGCCCCAGTCAGACTGAGTCAGCAGGTCGTGCGTAGCCGACAGCGCCCGAATACGGCCGTCGAGCCCTTTGACGAACTCGTCGAGGTTGCGCGCCCGCCTCCGCGTGAGGGCAACGATCGAGAGCACGTTGGCGAGCGTGTTCTTGACTCGGTGATTGAGCTCTCGGGTGAGGGAGTTGCGGATCGAGGCCTGTTCCTCGAGCCACAGCAGCGCCGCTTCGTCCTCGACCGCCTGCTGGGTCAGCATCCGCACCACCAGCATCAGCAGGCTGGCGACGAGCAGACCGAAGATCAGCGTCAGCATCGACAGTCCGGAGAGCTGGGTTGTGCGCGGCGATTCGACCTCGACCACCCAGCGGTGGTTGGCGATCGTCACCGCTTCCCGGTACGGGATCCCGAAAGTCCCCGAATGGGTGATCGCGGCTACCAGGTTGCCGGGTTTCGCATCGCCGTCGTACAGCTTGATGCCGATCGGCCCGGGCCGCTCCATCTCCAGCGCCGAGGCGAGAAAATCCTGCGCGTTGAACGGGCTGTAGATGAACCCCTTGAGGTGTCGCCCGAACTCGTCGACGCCGAACACCGGCATGTAGATGAGAAAGCCAGGGTTGGTGGAGCCCGCCTCTTCCTGCACCAGCACGATCTTGCCGCTCGCCGTCGGCCGGTCGGTGCGCCGGGCCTCGTCCATCGCCGCCCGTCGGGCCGGGTCGGAATACATGTCGTAGCCGAGCGCGCGGCGATTGCGTTCGGTGTCGGGCTGCAGGAATGTGACCGGGACGGCATAGGGCTGCGTCGGTGCGAGCGGCGGATGCAGCGTCACCCCCGCGGGCGCTTCGACGGCCGCCATCGCATCGAAGGTCTTGAGCTTGTCCGGCGGCACGACCATCGCCCAACCGATTCCCTCGGCCCCGCCGTAATCGGCATCGAGCCGCAATTCGGACACGAAGCGGTCAAAACGAGAAGCGGTGACTTGATCGAGTGTCGCCAGGAGGGCCGAGCCCGCGCGCAGATAGGCGCTGCTGGTGTTCGCCCGCCGTTCGAGGGCCGAGGCGATCGAATCCGCCTCGTTGTGCAGCTGCGCCCGGGCGCGCTGGCGCTCGCCACGCTCGATGGCATACACGCTCAGGCTGGTGATCGCCGCCACGAGCAGGAAAATCGCCACCGGCACGCCGCGCGGGTAGCGCACCAGCCAACGCTTGGTGATGTTTCGCGGCCCGCCCAAGATTTGCAAGTTCCGTCTCTCCCGGCGCCGATGGCGATCGAAGCGAACCCGTCCGGCAGCCTAGCGGATGCTCGTGGCCTCGACCAACTTTCAGCGCATTGATCCGGGAACCGGACGCCGCCCGTTTCGTTCCATGCTCTACGCCGACGGGTACATTTGCGATGCAGCTTTGCAACAGACCGAAATGGGTGCTGGTACGCGCGGGCTGTATAAGTTGGGGTCAGAAGCTTGCAATTCATGTCTGGAGTTAAGAAGATCAAGCCACGTGCGCGCTCGAAAGGGAGCGCGGAGCCGCGCGATACCGAGTGGACCGCCGGCCTCAAGCGACTCTACGATTCGGTCGTGGAGGAGCCCATTCCGGATTCATTCAAGGACTTGCTCGACAAGCTGGATTCGGGCGACTGATGAGCACCGGCACCGAACCCGAAAGACCGCTGACGAAGCGCAGCGCCGACGAAAAGCGCGCCTTCAAGCGCGAATTGACCGAAGTCGTCCCCCATCTGCGCGCCTTCGCCCGCGGGCTGTGCGGCCGGCCGGACATGGCCGACGACCTGGTGCAGGAAACGCTGCTCAAGGCCTGGGCCGCGCAAGAGCGGTTCGAGCCGGGCACCAGCATGCGCGCCTGGACCTTCGTCATCCTCAGGAACGCCTATCTCACCGACATGCGCCGCAACCGCTTCCGCGGCGACTACGACGAGACCGTCGCCGAGCGGGTACTGACCGCGCCGGCCGGGCAGGAGGAACCGATCCACCTCAGCGACATGCATCGCGCGCTGCTGACGCTGCCCCCAGAGCGGCGCGAAGCCCTGCTGCTGGTCGGCGCCGGCGGCTTTTCCTACGAGGAAGCGGCCAACATCTGCGGCTGTGCCGTGGGCACGATCAAGAGCCGCGTCGGCCGCGCCCGCGCGGCGCTCACCAGCATGATCGAGGATGGCTCGATTCCCGAGCGCTCGCTCGAGGACCCGGCGGCGCACCGGGCGATTCTCGAAGAGCTCGACGAAGTGGCCGCCGGTAATGGCCACGCGGTGGCCACGCGGTAGGCGCTTACGCACCGCTTGATCGCCGCGCCCGGGCAGGTCATTGCTTTACTATGGGCGACATGTCGCAACAGCCCGATGACATTCTGCCGGCCGAACCACGGCCGCCGCGGCAGCGCACGCTGACCTTTGCGGCCCAGGAACTGCGGCTGATTTCGGCGCTGGTGCTGCTGCTGGCGATCGGGCTGTTCCTTGCCTTGCCGTTCGTGCTGTCGATCGGCGCCGTGGTGTTCCTGCCGGTGGTCACCGCGCTGATGCTGACGATCGTGCTGTCGCCGCTGGCCGACCGCCTCGCGCAAGGCGGGTTGCCCAACCTGCTCGCCTCGCTGATCTCGCTGCTGGTGTTCCTCGTGATCGTCGTCGTCGCGCTTGCGGTGGTGCTGCGTCCGGCGGTCGGTATGTACGACCAGGTGCCGGCGCTGATCGACGGCATCGGGCGGCATTTCCAGCACCTGGAGCATAATTTCCGCTGGCTGACGCGGCTGAACCGGCAAGTGACCGACCTCACCGGGCAGAGCGGTCATCAGCAGGTCGTGCTGGCCGGCCCCTCGATGCTCGAGCAGGTCGCCTTCGCAACGCCGACCGTGCTGCTCGAGGTGCTGCTGACGTTCCTGATGTCGTTCTTCATGATCGAAGCTCGCGTGCGCATTCGTCGACGGCTGCTGCTCGACCGCCAGCATGTCGGCGCCAGCCTCAAGGTCGCCCGCGCCATCCGCGATGTGCAGGATCGGGTGGCGGCGTACATCTTCACCGTCGGGCTGATCAATCTCGGGGTCGGAGTAATCGTCGCCCTGGGAGCCTGGGCGCTGGGACTGCAGGCGCCGGTGATGTGGGGCGGGCTCGCCGCGCTGCTCAACTTCCTACCCTACATCGGCCCCCTGACTATGGTCGGGCTGCTGGCGCTGTTCGGCATCGGCACCGCGGCGTCGCCGTTCGTCGGGGCCGTCCCGGCGCTGTGCTACCTCGGGCTGCACACCATTGAATTGAACGTCGTCACCCCGTCGATCCTCGGCGCGCGCTTCACCATGAACCCGGTGCTGATCCTGCTCGCTCTGAGCTACTTCACCTGGATCTGGGGCGTGACCGGGGCGCTGCTGTCGGTGCCGATCCTGCTGACGCTGACCGCGCTGGTCGACCACCTCGGCCATCCGAACCTGATCGGCTTCATGTTCGGCGAGCCGCTGTTCGCGAGCAATCCGCTCGAAGCCGACGAGACGGAGCGGCCCGCCGCTCCGTCGGAATCGTCAGCCGCGGCATAGCTCCGCGGGCCAGAGGCTTAGCCGGGATAATTCCAGGCCGAGCCGCGCTCGAGGTTCTCGGCGGCGAAATCCCAGTTGAGATGACCGTCGAGCACCGCCTTGAGATAGCCCGGGCGGGCGTTCTGGTAATCGAGGTAGTAGGCGTGCTCCCACACGTCGATCGTCAGCAGCGGGTTGAAGCCGCTGTCGGCCAGGGTGTCGCCGTCGTGGGTTTCCTCGATCGAAAGCTGGCCGCCCTTCTCCGCCAGCCAGACCCAGCCGCTGGCGAAATGGGCGGCGCCGCGCTCGGCCAGCTTGGTCGTCAGCTGGTCGAGCGAGCCGAACGCCGAGTCGATCTTGCTGGCGAGATCGCCCGAGGGCGAGCCGCCACTCGGCGCCAGCGAATGCCAGTAGAACCCGTGGTTCCAGCTTTGCGCCGCGTTGTTGAACAGCCCCTGATTGGAGCCCCGGGCGGAGGCAACGACTTCGATCAGGCTCTTGCCGGCCAGATCGGTGCCTTCGATCGCGGCGTTGGTCTTGTCGATGTAGGCCTTGTGGTGCTTGCCGTGGTGGAAGCCCAGCGTGGTGGCGCTGATCGCCGGTTCGAGCGCCGTGTTCTCGTAAGGCAGCGGCATGAGTTCGAAAGCCATCGGATCCGTCCTTCCTGTTCTTGGAGTGGGTTCGTTTTTGCCAACGCGCGGGAAGCGAGCTAGTGCCGCGCTCGGTAAATCGCAACCTGCCGGCGGCAAATGACAGCTCCGCGGCATTCGAGGGTCTCGCATGGCACGCATGTTTTTCGGCACCGACGGCATCCGCGGGCGCGCCAACGCCGGGGTGCTGACCGCCGAGCTGGCGATGAAGGTCGGCCAGGCGGCCGGCTGCCATTTTTTGCGCGGCGAGCACCGCCACCGGGTGATTATTGGCAAGGACACGCGGCTGTCGGGCTACATGATGGAAAACGCGCTGGTCGCCGGGTTCACCAGCGTGGGCATGGACGTGATCCTCACGGGCCCTCTGCCGACGCCCGCCATCGCCTTGCTGACGCGGGAGATGCGAGCGGACCTGGGGGTGATGATCTCGGCCAGCCACAACCCGTTCGCCGACAACGGCATCAAGCTGTTCGGCCCCGACGGCTTCAAGCTGTCGGACGACGACGAGGAAGCGATCGAGCGGCTGATGGGCTCGAAGATCCCGCTGGCGACCGACGGCAACGTCGGCCGCGCCCGGCGGATCGAGGACTCGCGCGGGCGCTACATCCATGCGGTCAAGGGCTCGGTCGGCGACATGGTTCGCTTCGACGGCCTGAAGGTGGTGATCGATTGCGCCAACGGCGCCGCCTACCAGGTGGCGCCGACGGCCATGTGGGAGCTGGGGGCGAAGATTTTCGCCGTCGGCGTGGATCCGAACGGGCTCAACATCAACGACAAGGTCGGCTCGACCGCGCTCGAGACGGTCAAGGCTAGGGTGCTCGAGGAAGGGGCCGACATCGGCCTCGCGCTCGACGGCGACGCCGACCGGCTGATCGTGGTGGACGAAAAGGGCGAAACGGTCGACGGCGACCAGTTGATGGCGCTGATCGCCACCCGCCTAGCCGAAGCCGGCCGGCTGAAGGGCGGCGGGGTGGTGGCCACGGTGATGAGCAATCTCGGGCTCGAACGTTACCTCGACGGGCTCGGGCTGTCCCTCATCCGCACCCAGGTCGGCGACCGCTACGTGCTCGAGACGATGCGCGCCGGCGGCTACAACGTCGGCGGCGAACAGTCGGGCCACATGATCCTGCTCGACCACGCGACCACCGGCGACGGCACCATCGCCGCACTGCAGGTGCTCGCCGAGCTGGTCCGCTCGGGCCAGCGCGCCAGCGAGCTGCTGCACTTGTTCGACCCGGTGCCGCAGTTGCTCAAGAACGTCGTCTTTTCAGACGGCGACCCGCTTGCCGATCCCGACGTGAAGCAAGCCATCGCCGAATGCGAGCGTACGCTCGACGGGCATGGGCGGCTGGTGATCCGCAAGTCGGGCACCGAACCGAAGATCCGCGTGATGGCCGAAGGCGACGATGCCGCCGAAGTCGAACGGGTGGTGAATTCGATCTGCGAGGCAGTGACGAAGGCTGCCGGCTGATGGCGCTCGAAATGCGCCCGGATTGCGAACGCTGCGGCGCGGACCTGCCGGCCGAGGCGCCGGGCGCGTTCATCTGCAGCTTCGAATGTACCTTCTGCGCCGCTTGCGCCGAAGCGCTCGACGACGTCTGCCCCAACTGCGGCGGCGAGCTGGTCGACCGGCCCGCGCGCGCGAAGCGGCTGCACGAAAAGTACCCGCCGGGCACCGAGCGCCGGTTCAAGCCATGAGCAAGCCGCCCCGCATCCTCGCCATCGCCGGCTCCGACAGCTCGGGCGGCGCGGGGATCCAGGCCGACATCAAGACCATCACCATACTCGGCGGCTACGCGATGACCGCGATCACCGCGGTGACGGCGCAGAACACGACCGGCGTGCAAGCGATCGAAGTGCTGCCGGTCGATCTGGTGACGGCGCAGATCGACGCCTGCCTGTCGGACATCGGCGCCGACGCGATCAAAATCGGCATGCTCGGTTCGGCCGACGTGGCGGACGCGGTCGCTGGGCGGCTCGAGGGAATGGAGCTGCCGATCGTGTTCGATCCGGTGATCGTCTCGACCAGCGGCTCGGTCCTGGCAGATCGCGAGACTGTCGCCGCATTCGACCGGTTGTTCAGCTTGGCGACCCTTAGCACGCCCAATCTCGCCGAGATCGAGGCTCTCGGCGGCCCGGAAGCGATGGTCGCGCGCAATATAAGTTACCTTGCCACAGGCGGCGACGCCGAAGGGTCCGAAGTCGAAGATCGCCTGGTCCGCCCGGGAACGGAGGACCGCGTTTGGCGCAGTCCGCGCATCGCCACGCACCACACCCACGGCACCGGCTGCACGCTCTCGAGCGCAATAGCAACGCACCTCGCCCAGGATCTTGCACTCGACGAGGCCATCGCCCGCGCGCGCGAGTTCGTCCGCGCAGCCCTTGCTCGCGCACCGGGATTCGGTGCCGGGAGTGGCCCGATGGGATTGTTCGATTAGCGCAATCTTAGCGGGTTTACCCGCATGATGTCCGGCTTGTGACGGCAGCCAGCGGATGGACCGACCGGCCGATGATCAAGATTCTGCTGATCCTCGCCTATCTCGCTTGCGATTTCGCCGTCGTCAGCGAGCGGGTCGCCTCGCTCGGTCCGTCGCTCTCGCTGGCCGAGTTCGTCGCGCTGTACCTGGTGTTCGCGGGCTCGCTGATCCTCGCCGGATTCATCCGCAGCCCATTCATCCGTATCTCCGTCGCCGCCGCGCTGGCGATCGCCTCGGTGTTCCAGCAGGCTTTCGTGTGGACCACGCAAGGGCCGCTGACTTACGAGGCGTTCCTCAACATGATGAACGCCACTGGGCAGACCGGCGAGGCGCTGGCACAGCACGGCCGCGTGTTGATCGAGGCGATTCCGGTCGCCCTTCTGCTGTTCGCCGGCATCGCCCTGCCGCCGCGCAAGCGCTGGGTCCATCCGCACATCGCCCTCGCCGCCCCGTTCGCTGCACTCGCCCTGCTGTCGTCGATGCTTTACGCCCGTGGCGGCGAAGGATCGAGCGCCCTGCCCGCGGCCTTCCCGCCGCTGTCGTTCGCCGGTTTCCTCGCGGCGGAGGACCTGATCGAAGGCAGCTATACGCGCCGTCCGGTGACGCTCCCGCGCACCAGGCCGCCCGCCATGCGCGACGTCGTCCTGCTGGTCGACGAGAGCATCGCCAGCAATTACCTCGACATCGACAACCCGCACGGCGTGCCGACCGGGCTCAAGAACCCGCCGGCCAACGTGCGGCTGTACAATTACGGCTACGCCACCTCGGTCTACAACTGCAGCGCCGAATCCAACGTCGTTTTGCGTTACGGGGGGACACGGCAAACCTATCTCGAAACGACCCGCACCGGCCCTTCGATCTGGGCCTATGCCCACAAGGCCGGGATGCGCACGGTCTACATCGACGGGCAAGGCGATTACGGCCACCTGCAGGACCTGATGACCCCCGCCGAGCGCGCCCAGATCGACCAGTTCATCCAGTTCGACGGTGTGCCGGTACGCGACCGCGACATGCGCATCGCCCAGGTGCTCGCGCAGCGGATCAACAACGGCACGCCCGAGTTCATCTACGTCAACAAGGTCGGCGCGCACTTTCCGATCCAGGACAAGTTTCCCGACTCCATGATGCGCTACAAGCCGGTGCTGCCGCGCGGCGAGACCAACCCGCTGACCAGTTGGACCAGCGACCGCAGCGATTTTGGCGGCTCGCCGGCCGATTGGGTGCTCTACCGCAATTCCTACCGCGACACGCTGCTGTGGAACGTCGGCGAATTCTTCCACCGGTTGTTCGCCAGCGCCGACATGGACAGGGCGACGATCGTCTACACCTCGGACCACGGGCAGGACCTCCACGAGCGCGGAGACCCCGGCAAGAACACCCATTGCGGCGGTTCGCTGGTGGAGCCCGAGGAAGCGCTGGTGCCGCTGATGGTGCTCGAAGGCGCCGGTCACCCCCCGGCGCTCGACTGGTCGAAGAGCCTTGCCGTGCACCACGACGGCCTGAGCCACTATCGCATCTTCCCGACGCTGCTGGCGCTGATGGGATACGATTCGAAGGCGGCGAGCCCGCTCTATGGTCCACCGATGACCGATCCCGCGCCCGACCCGTTCACGACCAACGTGGTGTTCAACAATTACCTCGGCCGCAAACCGGCCTTCCGCCACATCGACCTGAAGTCGATCGTCGATCCGCCATCGAGTGACAGCACCGCCCTGGCCGCTAACCCTTGATCTTGTAGAACCCGGCCACGTGGGCCCAGGCGTCCTCGGCCGTCTCGCACCAGTGGAACAGCTCGAGGTCGCGGGCCGAGACCGTTCCTTCCTCGCACAGCGCGTCGAAGTTGACCACGCGGTTCCAGAAGTCGCGGCCGAACAGCAGGATCGGGATCGGCTTCATCTTGCCGGTCTGGATCAGCGTCAGCGTCTCGAACAGCTCGTCGCAGGTGCCATAGCCGCCGGGGAACACCGCCACCGCCCGCGCCCGCAGCAGGAAGTGCATCTTCCGCAGCGCGAAGTAGTGGAACTGGAACGACAGGTACGGCGTCACATACGGGTTCGGCGCCTGCTCGCGCGGCAGCACGATGTTGAGGCCGATCGATTCCGCCCCCGCGTCGCTCGCGCCGAGGTTGGCCGCTTCCATGATCGACGGCCCGCCGCCCGAGCAGATGACGAACTGCCGCTCTCCGTGCTCGACGATGCCCTTCTCGCTGACCATCCGCGCCAGGCGATAGGCCTCGGTGTAGTATTTCGACTTGGCGGCGAGGTTCTCGACCACCTTGCGCTCGTCGTCGGGCAGGTCCTTCGCGCCCTCGAGCGCGGTCTCGACCGCGTCGGGCGGAGGAATCCGCGCCGAGCCGTACATCACCAGCGTCGAGCCGACGCCAGCCTCCTCCAGCAGCATCTCCGGCTTGAGCAGCTCGAGCTGGAAGCGTACCGGGCGCAATTCGTCGCGCAGCAGGAAATCGGTGTCGCGGAAGGCGAGGCGATAGGCCGGGTTGCGCGTCTGCGGAGTGTCGGTCGGCGCGCTGTCGGCGAAGCCGACTTCTTGCTCGGCACGATAGAACTTGCGCACCGACAGCTCACGGTCGTCCTCGCCCGGATCGTGCTCGTCCACGCTCGTTCCTTCCTCCCAGCTCCGCAGCCGGACTAGGCGTTCGCGGCGGCGAAGGAAAGCGCGCGGCGGCCTCGGCAGGCGGGAGAAGCTGGATGCCCCGCGAGGATTCGAACCTCGATTGACGGAGTCAGAGTCCGTAAGCGACCCGCTGAATCCCGTGGGTTGATCACTCCATGTCGCAGCTATGTCGCATCGGCGAAGATTGCACGCTCGATCGCATTCGCGTCGCTGGCGTCTTGCTCCGCTTGCTCAAAGAGGTGTCCATATGTGTCGAAGGTGACCTGGATTGAGCCGTGACCGACAAGCGTCTGCACCCGCTTCGGATTCATACCCTGCTCGATCCATAGGGACGCCGCAGCATGTCGAAAGATGTGCGCCGTGTATTTCGCGAGGCTGTTGTCGTCGTCCTTCGTCACGCCAGCGGCTACGATGATAGGCTTCAAGTGGTTCTTTCCCATCACGCCATGCGACAGCACCTTCCCTTTCGCATTCGGGAATACCAGGTTGAGAGGGTGTGAAGGGCAAGCGAGCTTCCACGCACGCAAGGTGGATACCACTCGGCCTGGGATCGGGATCGTTCTGTATCCTGCAGAGGATTTCGGTGCTCCAATGATGCCCTTTGCATCAGCGCGTTGCTCGACTGAAATGGCGCCGCGTTTGAGATCCACCTGGGGCCACGCCAGCCCGCGGATTTCGGACGCGCGCATCCCGGAGAAGATTGCGAGTTCGACAATAGCGCGGCCTTTCAGATCGTCGCTCTTTGCCGCAGCTTCTAGGATGCTTCGCAGCTCGCCCTTCAACGGCGGTGACGCCTTCACCTTCTCCCTCGATGAACTTCGAACCTTCACCGAAAGAGCCACATTTTGAGCAACAAGACCGCGCTCTTGGGCGTCGGAGAGGATCGCTTTGAAGGACCGGAAAACTCGCGTTGCCATCGCCCGCGACAGACCTCGCAGCCATTCGTCCAACAGCAGACGGACACGAGGGGCAGTCAACTGGGACAGCTTGAGTTTCCCGCATTTGGGCACGATGTGGAGCCGGACGTGCTGCTCGTAAGCTGCGACCGTTGTAGGTTCCCGATCATGAGCGCGAACGGTGTCGAGCCAAAGGTCTGCGGCTTCTTTGACAGTGATCGACAAGCTATCCGGCGTATGTAGCCCACGCAGAACTTCGGAAGCAGCATTCGTTGCCCAGGTTTCGGCATCCTTCTTACGCGAAAATTGCTTCGATCGGCGCTTCCCCGCTTGGTCTTTATAGGTGACCTGCCAAGCACTCTTTGGTGACCCATCGCGACCTTGCCAGTGGCGCTTACGTATGGCTGTCATCACGCTCATCCAAGCTGTTCAAAGCGTTCTCGACAACCTCGTCGGCCCAGCGCTCAATGTCCAAGATGACCTTCTCGAGCGGAATTTCTGTCCATTGGACGACAAGTGAGACCAGAGTTGCCAGCTTAGTTCCAAGGTCGACCAGGAACACGGAACTCCCAACATCGCTGGAGCTCTCAAACCAATCGAAAACCTCGTTTGCCCCGAGAGCCCCCAGTGCACCAGGTCCCGCTTCTCCGATAGACTTGATGCCAGCGATCGCAAAGGCAGTGCCGTGAAGAAAGACCGTCGTCTGGATCGGCCACTTTCCGTGCCGAGCGGCATTGATGAGTTCGCCTGTCTCTGCCGCGCGCAAAATGAACCCTGCCGCAGCCATTATGACGTTCTGGCTATTCTCGGCGCTCAGCTTAGCAACCTGATCGGGGCCGAGGCCAACGTCGAGCAGAGCTAACGCAATCGCAAGTTCGATTGTTTGGGACCAGCCATACACCGCTGCCCTCCCCTTGCCCGTGTTCACGCCGCTTGGGCAATGAAGCTTGCGTAGGCGGTCAGCCGATCGACCATCTTGAGCACGTTGCCGACCCGCTTCGTCAGCAACAACCAGATCAGCCGCGGCGTATCCTGATAAGGTTGAACAAGTCGGACCGCCAGTTGGGGACAACTTCGTTGTCGAACACATCGGCAAGCGACGCACAGAAAACGAACGGACGGGTTGCAGCCTGCACGGCCTTTCTGTTCCAGGTAATCGGCTTGCGCCAATTCGCCGATGCAGTCCGCTGACGCGCCTCACCGGCGCCCCATTTCACCCGCTTGTAGCGCTGACCCATTAGAACTTCGGCGTAACAATTCTCGCACGCAGGGCTGACCTGCGTGCATCCGATCCACGGATTGAAGGTGTGGTCGGCCCATTCAATTTTGGTCGCATCACCCATGGCCTTCAACTCCCTTCTGGCCAAGATTGTCACTGGAGGGCGAAATGCCCCAGTCGTGAATGAGGAGCACACCTTCGTAAAATCCGGCAGCGTAAGCGATGGAAGGCGCATCTTCGATGGGCATTTCGCCAACATCCAAGCAGCCGCGGCAAATCGCAGCGTACTCTCGCATGACAGAAACGGCGCGCTCGTCAAAGTTAACGCTTTCGATGTCTGGAAATCCGTCTGGGCACTTCTTCGGCGTCATGCACGCACAAGCCAAACGAAGGCCCCGAAGGGCGTCGGCAATTGAATCAGGCATATTAAAAACCTCCTTGGTGTGAGTGTTTGCTCGACCTCGCCGACCGTTTGGCCGACCAGGAGGTTGAACCAACTACACACATTTTCCGGCTCTGTGCGTGGCTTATTTCGTTGCAAAAAATGTCCGCGCGAGGTTGCGTAGCCCGATCTCGTCGATATCAGGGCGATGTGACGATGCGGTTGAAGACAGATCGACAAAGGGCCCGTTGGCGACGAAACAAACTCGCTGCGCGCGCGCGGTCATCGCCTTCCCAACGCGCGCCATCGCTGAAACTAGTGGCGCGGGTCATCGCCGAGAGAGATCGCCGTGCTGTCGTCCCGCCTGATGCCGCGTCTCTTTGGCGCGCCTCATCGTTTTTCAAGGATGGCAGCTGGGAAAAGGCCACCGCATTCGCGGCAGACGTATGGGCGGCCACAGTGCTGTTGGAGCACCAGTTCGGCGCTGGCGGGGCAACGCCAAGCCGGATCGCGCGCTGGCTGGTCAACAATGACCGTGATCAGGGATACACCGTCACTTCACTCCGAACGAAGGTTTACCAGGCGCGAAAACGCATTGGAATCCTGGAGCAGGAACACGATTGGTGGCGAGGGCCATTCTGGCAACCGTTCGACGCCTGCGCAGAATAAGTTCATGCCCGCGTTTGGCCGTAAGCGGCCTGTCTGCTTGCAGGTTGCGCGCGCCATAGAACAGACGTCCAAGGTCCGGACGCGACGGGCCACGAGCTGGCTTATGTTAAGAAGCCGAGCTCGCGAGCCTTATCCTGTGCAGTCCGCGTCCCTTCCGACGGCAACCACCAGGTCTTTCTGACCCCGTCCCAACGCGCGCCCAGCGCTTTGGCCTCGTCCTTTCGCGCGTACGGCACCTGAAGTTCTACGCGGCTTTCGGTCGAGCGAGTGCGCCGCCTTGTGAGAGCGTCGAGTGCCTTCTGGATTGCCGGGTCATCAAGCTTACGCAGCGTTCCTTGTGCGACCCATGAAGGTTGATCGACTTGGCGCCAGGTTTTGTAGGTGCCCGGCGTGCTTAGATGCGCGAGTTCGTCGCGCAGGGCACCGTCCAAACTGTAGACATCCATGACCACCTTGGGACTGCCGTAGTAGGGGGGAGGTCCGCTCGGCTCGCCCATGCCAACTATCCGCGCGATACTCGCCTCCCAGGTTACTCGACGGACCCAAATACCCACGCCGCCCGCCGCTTCGACCATCTCGAAGACGTTTCGCCCGTCGCTCTCACGCCAATCACCGTTCATCATGTGGCCTCCGGACGCACAGATTTGCTACATCTTGTTGCGCGGGGGATTGGCTAAGGGAGGTCGAAGATCTCATCTATTGCCAGGCGTCAATTTGCTGATTGGTAGAGCTCGAACCGAGCGGCCAGACGATCGCGGTCCGGACGATCCACTTCTCGGCCGGGCATAAGCAGCGTCTTGCCCCGCATGGCCTTGATGCCCTGCTCGAGCATCGGGCCATCATTCATGGCGAACAATTCGTCCGACACATGAATGCGATAGTCGGGATCGATACCGAGAAGATTGGCATCGAACGCGGCGTGGTGGACTTTCGACAGCGGAAGACCGTTAGCAACTAAAGGCTGACCCAGAAGTTCATCGCCATCGGCGATGATATGTGCAGCATCGAGCAAGCGGCGCTCGGGCAACCGCGAGATCGCGCACCGCCCGTCATAGGCGGCGAGCACCGCCTCGCGGAACGTCGCCTGATGAAGGCGCTGACTCACCAGCCGCAAGGCATACCGCCGCTCGGGCGTTGACGGCATCTGCGCCGGACTCGCCGGCGCACCTAGCGGCATTCCGAACCCAATCTTCGCGGCTAAACGACTGGCCGACCAGTCCGCGACGAACGTCGGATAGATGGCGGTATAGCGGCCCGGTGCGATGCCGAGGAAGTAGATAACTGGGACCTGCGCATCCATCGCTTCTTTCAGCCAGCGATTGTCGGCGGCATCAGGGTTGTTCCCCATGAAGGCATAGTCGACCAGCTCATCGCCAGCATGAATCTGCTTATGTACGCGCCTCTGATCATCATACCAGACGCGCGCACCAGTCCGCGGAAAGACGGTGCGAATACTGAGCAAATAGCGCATCGCCTTTGGCTTGAAGATTCCGCGTTGCGGATTGACGAACGGGATGCGCTGGCCCTGAAATTGGAATCCCGCGGCAAGATCCTCGGCATCGAGCGGCCGTCCGGCTGCGCGGCGCTCCAACTCCGCAACAGCAGCCTGGCGCGTGGCGGCGTCCAGAAGGTCGCTACTGCTCATCCCAGATACCGGTACTCTCTGTGCCAAGCGAGTGCCTCAGAGGCAGGTGAGGCGTAGCCGCGTTGCGGACCGCGCACTGCCGCGCCGTGCAGGTCGTAGTAGTGGCGACCATTGTCAAAATCAGCTCGCAACCGGCTGCTCACCTCGAACCGGTGATCCTCTGATACGGTGACATAGCCAAGATCGAATAGTCGGTGGATGTCGGTGCGCAGCAACAAGCCGTTTGCCAGGTCATGCTCGCCCCCCTCTCCATAGCTGCGGATATGAGCGGCATCGAGAATGGGGAGTGTCTTCTCGCCTGATACGGCACAGCGTCGCTCATAAGCGTCGGTAACCGCGAGCCGGAACGCTCCCTGGCCCAATCGCGGCCGAACCATTTGTGGAGCGCCGAAACGATCCGCCGGCTGCGCCTCGGTCATCGGCAGACTGGCGCGCTCGGCAACCGCGTCCCACAGATAGCGACCCTCTTCATTGTCGGTGTCGTAGCGCTTGCCGGTGACGATATTGCGCGCAAAGCTTTGCGGCACAGGCAGCCACTGTTCGCGGGGCCAGAAAAATGGCTGCGTCAAGATGCGACAACCGACGGGCGGATCCGCTCTGGGATCCAGTAAGGCATCATCGCGCCTGTAACGAGCGATGCGCAGACGCATCTCGGCGAGCGACGTCACGCCATTCTTGGTGCCAAAAGCTTCCCAGGCAAGGGACAGCGGTACGTTCGACGCGTGGCTGAAGACACCGCCGCCGACGATATAATCCTCGGGCGCGTGGAGCTTGAAAAGGAACAACTCGCCGACCGAGACCGCGCCGAAATTGCGGGTGCCGCTGGGCTGCCAAAAATTGACCTCGCTGGGCTTTTCGAGGCTCAGCAGGTCGAACCAGCTGCGATCAGTAATGGCGATGAAGAGGTTGACCACGAGTTCGAACTTCACCTTTCGGCACTCTTGGCGCAAGCTGGTTTATTGAGTCTCAGCCCAGCATCCGGCAGGGCGCCCTTCCTGCTCGAAGCGGAGGCTAGAAGGCCAGCCTGCCCAAGAGTTCGAGGCGCATGCATTCACGGGTCACACAGGCGACGCAAAGTGGGTAGTCCATTTCTGGCCGAAAACTGTCAGTCGGCTCTTGGGCGCCGAACGGGAATAGCTGACGGGCAGCTATTGTATGTCCCGGCCGACCTGGAACGGCAGGAACGGATTCCCTGCCCTCAACTCCTTACCAGCCCGTGCATTTGCTCTGACAGAGCCGAGTTGCGTCCTTTGCGCCGGCTTCTATGTCGATCGGATTGTTCTCGTGCTTGGCCATAAGCCGCGCAATGAGCTGATCCCGCAAGCCGCGGGTTTCCTGTGAAGGTTCAACCCCAAGATCGGCAAACATCAAGGCCGCCGTAGCTCGGTAGCGTTCGGCTAGGGCCGCTGGATGTCTTAGCTGGAACTCACTTTCCATTACCAACCGAAGGGCGTCCTCGTCACACGGACTGATCGCCTGCATCTTTGTGATGGCCGTTAGCGAGTTGGCCGCACGTCCGACGCGTAACAGGTCTTCAGCTTCCT
Organism: uncultured Alphaproteobacteria bacterium; assembly: GCA_963811255.1. Taxonomy (GTDB): domain Bacteria; phylum Pseudomonadota; class Alphaproteobacteria; order Sphingomonadales; family Sphingomonadaceae; genus Croceibacterium_B. Next base: position 45,549 of record CAWEQI010000002.1, read on the forward strand.
TCTTCAATGCAGCGACTCGGCGCGTCGCCCTCCTACTCCGCTCGTGTGTCAGCCAATCGTCGAATTCGACGCTGACCCCGTCGAGGTCTTGAAATGCTTCCTTATGGCCGGAGCTTTCATCAGGAGGCTCCTCGATCAGGATTCCCGCTCGCAACCAAACATGCTCACGGTCCCAACAGACGATCTCCTGAGATGTGTTGATGCAGATGCGCAGTTCCAAAAGCGCTTGACGCAGACTTGCGCGTGCTTGCGCTTCTCCTCGGTCGCCCCACAGCAGATCCAGTATGCGGGTCTTTGGGACTTCCGAACCAGGATCGGAAATCAGATACGCGAGGAGGGCACGAGCCTTTCGGCTCCGCGGCGTAATCTTACGTTCGTCGCTCGAAAAGACGGCGAAAGATCCCGCAGTACGCGCTCGCACGACACCTCTCTCTTCCTTCCACAAACGGTATCAGGAGCCTTTGCAAAGAGGTCACGGATGTGAAACGTATATGAAGATAGGAGACGGGTGCGGGCGTTGGCCAATCGAAAGACATGGAGTCGACCGATAGGGAATGCCTATGAGGAGAAGCAATCTCGGCAGAGTTGGGACGCCGAGAGGCGATCTGCCAGTGCTTCGCTCGAAGAGCGGCTCATCCATGGATTGCCGCAGTCAAGATAGCAGCTCGGTCAGCGGGGTTTCCCATTTGTGACGCAAACCGATCCGGCAGGGGGCGCCGGCTCTTGCAGGGCGATCGATTCCGAGCAGGCGCAGCGACGACAGATTGAGAGCGGTCGTCTGCAGGTGCTCGCAAGTCAATTTCAAGCCGCGCCATGCGCAAATGCGCTGGCCGGCCGTTGTTTGATCCTGGCGAGCGCATCATCCAAATCGACAAGGAGGTGCGGCCCGCCGAACTGCGCCCCGTTGCATGGCTGCCTCTGCAACATGAAGCTCCTGGTCGTGACGACAAGCACGGGCGCGCCGCTGTTGCAGGCCAGCATGTCAGCCACGCCTCGCGGGGAGCCCTCTACAATGGTGTCGCCCACGACGATGAGATCCGGACGGCGTTCTGCCGCCGCCTCGAGGGCCTGTTGCTCGGCCCAGGCGTGATCGAACGAATTGAAACCGAAAGCCTCCAGTCGGGAGCGCACGGCCCGGCTGAAGATCAGGTTGTCATCGATGATCAGGGCGTGGCTCATGACCGACTCCGGCTCGCCGCGAACCTCATCAAACCATCTGGCGCACGGCAAGGTGCGGGATCGGAATGGCGGCCCTTCCATTTCTCTGCCTTGAGCAGCTTCGTGATTGTTGCCCGCCGGACCGGATCAACCTCGCGTGCGAGCATTTCCTTGAAGCGCCTGATGTTTCCCTCGGTAACGAAGTCCATGCTCATGCTCCCAGTGGGTGGGTGCGGCGCAGGATGGGGAAGAGGGGTGCGCCGCACCCTAAGTCACATAGCGGTCGATGCATGGCGCTGAAGCGCGGCGATCCGACGCGGCAGTCTCCATTCATCGGCACGCACCAAGATAGAGGGCGAGTGCGCACACAAGCCAATCGAAAGCGATGGCGTGGAACGATAGAGAATGCCTATGTGGAGAGGCGAAGGTGCGGCAGGATTGTCCGGCGGGCCGATCGATTGCGTCGTCGATCAGCAGGCCATGGATTGCCCCCCATCAGATTAAGAGCTTCGACTCTGATGTATTCCGCGATGCGACGATAAAGCTCGGCGTAGGCGACTCCGCGCCGCCACGCGGCGGCGACACTCCTGGTTGCGTTCCAGCCCGCAATTTCAAGCAAGACCACACCGGAAGCACCGCCGACTTCGGATCGAACGTAAAGGTCGGGAAGAATCGTCAGGCCAAGACCGCTTCCCACCATTTGCCGCAAGCTGTCCAGACTGGTTCCTTCGTAATCCCTCAACAGCGTCATGCCGAGCTCCGAGGACAGGCCGGTCACTTGTCGATGAAGCGAATATGCAGCGCCCAGCCCGAGCAGTTTCGCGCCTTTCAAGTCAGCCTTCGTCAGGTCCGCCCGTTTGGCCAGGGGGTGATCGGGTGGCGCGACGATGTGCAGCCGTTCCCTGAACAGCGGCTCGACCTCGAGATCGTCGCCAAGCAGCGGCAGCGGACTGAGCAGCATGTCGAGTCGTCCTCTCGAAAGCTCGAGGACTTGTTCGTCGGGAATTCCTTCGCGGATATGCAGGCGGACTTCGGGTAGGTCCTGGTGGAGCGTCGCGATGACGCCGGCCATAAGATAGGGACCGAGCGTGGGCGTGCTCCCGAAGCGGATGATGCCGGCCGAGCCGCCTTGCGCACGGCGCGCCCGGTCCTTGATGTCCTTGACTTCTACGAGGACGCGGCGGGCGCGCTCGGCTAATTCACGTCCAATCGGCGTCAGCTCAGCACCACTCGGTGTGCGATCGGCGAGATTTACGCCCAGCGCCCGTTCAAGAGCGCGAAGCTGCTGGCTTAGAGAAGGTTGGGAGACATGGCACGTCTGGGCGGCGCGTCCGAAGTGGCGCGTGTCCGCAAGAGCTACCAGGTACTCGAACTGGCGAAGGGTCGTCATTGGCTTCGCCTCCCCGCGGCAACCTTACACTAAATCAGAACTGCGCGCGATTTAGTTCCAGCGCTAGCAACCCCAGTTGCAGCGAGCCCTTGCGCGTTTACCCTAGCCTCGTGCCAAGCTCCGCTTGAGGAGCCGCAACGCTGTCTCGGTCTGGCCGAGCGAAGTTCATGATGTCGAGAGCGGGGCCGAAGCGCCGCGCACCGCGGTGAGCACCGGGTTGTGTAAGGCCGCAGCCTCGGCACGGCTGCCACTTTCATAGACCCGGTCTATCGTCCGATACCGCGCGTTTCGATTGGCCGGCACGTTATGCGCCACGTATCCTGCTCCGATGATGAATCGAGACACCCAATCTGCGCGGGTTGCCACTCAAGACAGGCCGCTCCCGGAAACAGTGGGAGGACCAGGCCCAATGTCATCGGCAATTGCGATAGAAGGAACAAGGAAGGTTGCGACTGGCGATCGCCGCAAGACCTTCCCCAGGCAAGGATTGTCTTGGAAAAATCGCCATGCCGAACCGTTCCATCTCGTGATCGCGTCACGTTCGACCGGAGACATCACGATTAAGCGATTCGCATCGACCCTGGACGCCCTCTTCTTCGCGGATCGACAGTCCGATCTTGCGTCGGCCGAGCTGTGGCGAGAGGGCGAAGCGCTCTGCGAACTGCGCAAGATCGAGCTCTATCCGGGATGCATGTGGCTGCTCAGCCCAATTCAGAGGAACCAACGGAAACGGCCGATGGGTAGTCGCGCAGACATTGGTATACGCTGGGCGTTGGACAACGCGGCCCCCGGGTCACCATGAAGGACCGGGAGCGCGGGCCGGCAAATTCCTGCAAGTTGCTGGGCGAAGAGACGCGTAAGTAGGGCCACCTCGCAACTGGCGATGCTATTCCCGAACTGAACGCCAGGGGACACGAGCCGGCAGTCGGGAACGACATCGGTTTTGGGAGCTGGCCATGACGAGTCGTCGAGACATAGCGGATCCACCGTTCCCCCACACTCCGCTCGACGCGATCACACCGCCGTTTCACCGCTTCATCAAAACCGAAACGACAAGCGGCGCCATTTTGCTGCTTGCCGCAGCTATCTCGATCGGGATTGCCAACTCGAGCCTTGGAACAGCCTTCGAGGATCTGTGGACTAGCTCCACCGGCATTCGGATCGGATCTGCCGTATGGGAATATCCGCTGCGACACTGGATCAACGAGGGTCTGATGACCCTGTTCTTTTTCGTGGTGGGCCTCGAAATCAAACGGGAACTCGTCTTCGGCGAGCTGAGCGCCCCAGGCGCCGCAGCGCTGCCCGGAGCTGCAGCTCTGGGAGGCATGCTCGTCCCGGCTGCAATCTATCTCGCGCTGGCCTCGGGGCCTGATGCGACAAGGGGTTAACACCCGTTCAGGCGCGCCGAGTTCGGACCCTCATCGGGCCCGGCGTGCCAACTTGGATTGGAGCCCAAGCGCAAGGGGGCAGCAATCAGGGGGAGCGCCGAGGCAGGATGCCCTTCCGCTCGGCGCTCCTAAAGCCCTGCGAACGCCAGCACCGTTCGGATCACCACATACGCGAACGGCACCAGAACCAGGAACAGCAGGATTGCGAACTCCAGCTCTGTCTTGTCGGGACGGCGCATCCGACGTCCCTAGTGGCGTTCCCCACTCGGCGGCTCGAGCAATCGATTGATCCGCAGAATGATCGCCTGGTAGGTTCTGGCGCCCTCGTAGTCGCAGGCATCGAGCAATTCGTCACATCGCATGGCGGCAATGATGGACGCATCATCCCCGTGCTCGTTGATGTAGTGGTTGGCGCAGGCCCACAGTTCCCATTCCGGCAGCATCGGACCGACGATAGCCAGGCTATTGTCCGGTGACCACCGAGACATCCCCGGCGGCGTCGGCACGCACGGTAACGTCCCCGTCCCAGCCGGTGGCATAGACCGCCTTCGACAGAGGGTAATCAGAGAAGCTCTTGACCTTGTCGGCGACGCGAACCGTGGTGGCAGAGCGCGTGCCCGATACCCCGGCCACGAGCATCTCGACGGCGCTGCGCCTCGGATGACCGTAAGCCCAAGCGGTCCATTGCGCGTGCACGTTCTCGTGTCCCATCGAGATCACCGCAACCTCAGGTGTGATGGCCGCAAGCAGGGCCGGTGTCGTGCCGTTGTAGGAGCCGTGATGGCCGACCTCCCACACGTCGGTGTCGAGCTCGCCGCTGGCTCCCCAGTGGTTCACCAGCGTCTCCAGCGCGGTATCTTCCATGTCGCCGGTGAACAGGAACGATGCCTTGCCGAAGTCGACCCGGATGACCAGGCTCTGGTTGTTGCCGTTGTCGAAGTCGCCGTCGGGCCAGCCGGGATTGTCGAGATAGCCACCCGACAGGATGTGGACCTTCGGATCGGTGCCCTGGCAGTCGACCGGATCGATGACAGGGTCGGTCAGACCCTCACTGCCTGCCGCGCTGACGGCCGGCTCGAGGACATCTTCGAGCTTGAGCGTCGAGCCCGGCATGGCGGCCCGGTCGTGCATCCACTTGTAGGGCGCCCGCCCCGATCCGTGATCGATGCCGTTGTCGATGTATCCGTCGACCGTGAACGCTTGGGTCACCGCCTCGAGATTGCTGTCGTGGTCGATGTGCGTGTGGGTGATGATGATCGTGTCGATCGTGTTGTGGAGATCCGGTCGCCTGGCGAAGAAGGCATGCAGATAAGAAAGCAGGTGCTGGCTTGCCGCGTCGCCCCTGCCGCCCGCATCGATCATCATCGCGCCGCAGGGGAACTCCAGCAGGGCCGCGGCGCCCTGGTCGACGTCGATGTAGTGGACGGCCATCGTTGCTGCTGACGACGCATTTGCGACGGTCGTCGCAAACGGCAGATCGCCAGGCTGGCGCTCGACGAAAGTATAATAGATCCAGCCCTCACGGCCGTCGGCTCGTTCGACATGATAGTAGCCGGAGACCCGCTGACCGTCGTCGAGCAGCTGGAACGCGTCGCCGGGGCTCGGATAGGCGATCGCCGGCGTGCTTGAGGCCGAGCCCTCGTGGAAGACGACGTCCCGCTTGACCACGACGTGATCGGCAAGAGCCGGCGCTGAGCAGATCAGCGATAGCGCCGGGAGAATCCCGACGAGCGATTGCCTGAGACGACTGATCATGGTGCCCCCTCTGCCCCCCTGATGCGAGCACCTTATAGGCCGCAACATCAGGTTCGACCATCGAGGACGCAAACCGGTCGGCTTGGCAAGGCACAGGCCGGAGCGCGTCGCAAATAAGAACGTATGTAGAACATGTCGCTCGCTCGAATCAGCGGCTCAAGACATCGACACGACTGGGAAAGCGAACGCCACTGCGGCCGTCCTGGACGGCAAACGTCGCCACTCTGATCGCCAGCGATACGCCTGTGCGGGCCATGTGCCCGAGCTGCCGCGGCTGGCGGGACGTGGACCTGGAGGCGATCAGGAAGGCAAAGGGCGGCGACTACGATCTGTGGGGCCGCACGACGCGCTGCAGGATCACCGACGGATGCGACGGCCGTGTTCGGTTCTACTTCTATAGCCGCGGCCGATACGAGACCATGCGCGACGCTTAGACGACTTTCCGCCGCAACCGACCAGCCGCACACGACCCATAGCAGCCGCGAGCCCGTTCACGGTCGCTTGGATATTGAAGAGCGTCGAGAAGCCGAGCCCTACCGCGCGGACGGGATTGTCGCCGCCTTTGGCGTCATTGACCCCATGTGCTACTTTCCAGTCTGGCTTGGGGCGGCTCTTATTGCATCCTGGTTTCGACAGGGGGAGGATTGACATGCGATCTACGAGATACATCACACTCGGCTTCATCGGCTGTGCAACGGCAGCGGCTGCGGCAAGTTCTGTTTCGCTGTCAGTCGAGCAAAACCCGACGCCAGCTGAAACGGCCGCTATCAAACGTGCTTTGGGGAGCGATTACTCCGACATGGCGCCATTTGCTGTGGCCCATGCCGATCTCAACGGCGACGGAAAGCGGGATCTCATCTTCCGTTCGCAAAATCCCGGCTTCTGCGGGTCGGCCGGTTGCGCCACCTCCGCCTTATTGAGTGCCCGCTCGGGGTTCAGCAGAATGCAAATCGATCTGGCCTATTCGGGAGGAGCCGTCATCGTCCTTTCTACCGCCCACAAGGGCATGCGCGATCTTCGCTACGAGGGCGGGACTCACACTTTCATCTGGTCTGGAACGGCCTACAAGTAGGCTCGCGATTAGGAGAAGCATGGCTCCCAGCATTCGATGATTAGCTTGCGATCATAGGATTTTCACTGTGGGCCTGCCCCTATTGAAACGGTCACCCGTCAGTTTGCGAAATGAGCGCTTTACAGGCTTACTGGGTTTGTTAACCAAGAGGTCGACCCAAGCACTCAAAAGGGACGCGACTATGAAACTATCGGTATTGCTCTTTGCCTCTGCCGGGGCGCTCGCCTTTGCCGTTCCTGCAAACGCGGCAGCCAGTTTTGTTGGCTCATGGGAAGTTGATCAAGGTCCTGATTGGGGGGCTGAGCCTCCGAACGGACCGCTTGCCTACACCGGGCAAGAGGCGGCCGCCCTTCTCTTCGGTGGAAATGCCAGCGACTACGCGATTTCAACTGTAGGCAGCGATCCTAACCAGATCAACAACATGGCTTGGTATTCTGTGATTGGCTATGGTGGCAATCAGAATAACGGTGGCTCTCTACTTGCTGACAATTACAATTCGAAATATCTCGGCCAATATTACGGACCGACCGGCGGCTACCCACTTGACGACCCAAATGCTGCTGCTTCTGCATATGTAAGCGACAATGCCATCGGGACGACGTTCATCAACTACGCATTCCGATTGAGCGACGTTGTCTCCGGCGTTCCTGAGCCGGCCACTTGGGCCATGTTGCTCTTTGGCTTCGCGGCAGTCAGTGCCGCTATGCGCCGCCGCCGTAAAAAGGAAGCGCGGGTGAGCTTCTCCTACGCTTGAGCGGCGTTTCTGCTCAATGCGGTTCATCGCCGCCTGGTTAATGGCGTAACTTCCACTTTCCATCCTGTTGTCTTGCCCACTGCCGAAGGTCCGCTCTCAGGCAACAGACCGTCGTTAGCTGCCCGTCAGCTAACAAGTGCCTGAGTTACCGGTCAACGGCAGCAACGGGTGGAAAGCGGACATAAGGATTTTACAGCGGCAGCTTGGTTCCCAGAAGCTTCACTTCGCCTCCCGTGGCGACCACTTCGGCCCCGTCTATGAGCCTCAGACCAAGAATTGGCTCACCGTCTGGTTCAAGAATGTGCGCTTCGGTCTGCACGAGAACCGAGGGCACATCTGCGCCAGTCTCATCACGCCAAATCGCATACTGTGGAATATCAACGGACCAAGGTTTAGCGAGGGCGTCACCATCGGCTTGTTGGCAAAATACCTCTTCGCCACTTTCAACATCGGCGACTGATGCTGCGCGGCCAATTAGGAATTTTAATGTCGGGAATGGGTCGCGTGCGGCTGGTCCGCTTTAGTCGTCAGCCTGAGGCAGCGACAATCATCAGTTGCGGGTGGAAAACTGCCACCGGAACAATCGATCTCAGGGCGCCATCACGTAGATGTTTCGTTCGAGGCCGTCCGGAAACATTTCGCGTGATATGATTTTGCCGCCAAGCTTGTGCGCCAGTCGTTTTGCGGGCTCGTTCCCATCGTCCATGTGCGTTTCGACAGCGGTCCAGCCAAGTGCCTCCTGCGCCCATCGGATGGCAGTAGATGCCTCTTCTGCATAGCCGTTGCGACGTGCGCCGGGCACGATCCACCAAGTGAGCTCGTGCCTGGGCCAACCCTCCGGCCAGACGATCCCGCACCCGCCTACCATGACGCTGCTCGCCTGCTCGACTACCGACCACATGCCAAAGCCGCGCAGGGTCCAGTGACCTGCGTCGTAAGCGAGTTTCCGCCACGCCTGCGCTGCCGTCAGCGGCCCGCCGTAGAACGATGAAGCTGAGGCGTCAGCGTAGAAGTCTCGGTAAACCTCGAAATCGGTCAACGAAGGCGCACGTAGAATGAGCCGCTCAGTGCGAATTGTGGGGATACGCATGCTCGCCGTTTACCGATTGCCAGAGAGGCGTCGACTCCAATGTCTGCTTCGGGTCGCATGCGGCTGGTTCGCTAAATGTGGGAAGAGGACGCTAAGCCGCTTTGAAACCCGGATCGTGTCCATAGCGGTTGGAGATCACCATCTCCGATCTCAAGTGTATCTCTCTCCAAGCAGAACGCCGGTAATTGCGTCGGCGGCGGTCAAGCTTGGCAACGGTCGACCAAAGCGATCCTTCGGGATCATTCGTTCAACCTCGACCAAGATCGGCTTAAAGCCGAGAAGTTCGACCACAGCTGAATCCAGTGGTTCGTCAAACTCGACGCCCGCGATGGACCCGACATACCATTTAATATGACCGGTCGCGACGAGGTGATCTAGAAGACGCAGAATGAGGCGGTCATTGAGTTCCACCGGCACGCCAGTCGTCTGCACCTTGCAACCGAGGATCGAGAGGTCAAGCACGTCGACCTTGGTCTCGAGCCCGCGAATAGTAGCTGGGACGGTCACTTCGGTGACCACTCGCGCACGTTCTCTCTCGTCCATAATGCCAACCTTCATCGCTTGCTCGCTCTGGAACACCTAATGACCGAAAGCACCGAACTTGCCCTGAATACGTTCCACTCGTGATTACCGTGCCGCCGTGAATCCAATTATAGATAGTGTGATCATCAATTAGTGGAGTGCAATAGTCACTCAAGCTGTTCACCACCATATCGAACATGATCGACCATAGTCTGGTCTAACTTGGCATCGAATTCAACTCCCGCTTCGTTCTCGGTCTTCCAAGCCACGCGGCCTATGGCGTGGAATCCAGGCAGTAGCTCGAGCAGAATAGTGCCGCCGGGCAAGACTATGCCCTTGCCGATCTTGAGGCGACAACCGTGGGTCGAAATATCTGATATTGTCGCGCATTTTGGGCTCGCTGGAACACGGCAATTGACGATCATGTCGGCCAAGAAGCGATCGGAAACTCGGTTTTCCATGCTGCTTCCTTCAAAGTGCTCTCTGGTCACCAGGGACTAATCTAGATTAGTATAATCCGAGTTAAGATCGAGGTGGTGATGCCGGCGCGCTCCAAAGGCACGCCGGACTACTGGTCGGCATCATTCAACAAGTTAAATACGAACTTTGGCCGCTGCGCCGTCCCAGGGGAAACCTGTAAATCTCGAGCGTGGCAGTGTTCCAGACTACAAGCGCGATGCACACGCCGATCACGATCCAAAAAGCTCATAGCTTCCATGTCATGGGACCATGAGCGAAAACTCGCTCAATTCGTCAATGTCGGCAACGGGTCGCGTGCTGCAGGGCAGCTGAGGGTGGAAAACAGAGGTTAAGGGACAACCCCCACCCTAATGCCTACCGATGCATTAACCTGATTACCCTAGTTCGATGATCGGGAGCGCTGGTAGCCGCGTCGAAGTTCCCTCTGGTGTCTCTACCCGCGCGGCTCTGCGCTCCCAACTTCACAACACTTGGGAATTGCGCCACAGAACAGGTGACACGCCGCGTCCCCCTGACAAGGAGCGGTGTGCCTACATGGCAAAAGACCATGGTGGGGGGAGGGGCACGCCGGTTTCTAACGGACGTCCGGCGTGTCCTTACTCCATCAGACGCCGATCAGCGCCAGTTCCTATGCGAACCTTATTAACCCGCCAGGGCTAAAGGTGGATGCGGGAGTGTCGGGCGGGTCTCGAGGGGGCAAAACCTTCTGCCCGGCACTCCTACAGCCCCACCAGCGCCAGCACCGTTCGGATCACTACATATGCGAACGGCACCAACACCCTTAGTTGACCCGCGACGAGATGCGCCCACTGCTGTGGCCGTTCCAACTCACGCAGGGTCTGGACGGAACGGGTGCAGCCAAATTAGAATTCAAGATCGCGCTCAAGTTCATCGCGCCCATGATGCCAACGCTCGTTGACGAGCCGCCGGCGGATGACGAATGGATTCATGAGATCAAGCACGGCTACCGGACCGAACTGCTGGTCGAGAACGGCAGCGCCCTAGCGCCTGGTCGGCAAGGAGCCAAACCCGACAGGCGGACCGCGCCGCATTTGGCAAAGCAACTCCGATCAGCCACTATGTGACTCAACGACTGTGCGAAGGCCCCTGGCAAAGCATTGGGGCCATAGGGGGGCTTTTCATTGATCTTGCTGCTTCTGATTGTCGTCACCGCGTTGTCTGTGCTTCTTGTCGTGCTGCTCGTCTGGTTCGTTCTCTTGATGGCCGCCACCGAGGTGTCGGAGGACACCATCGGTAGGGGGACCGATTCAAGATCATTTTCCTGGTTTGGTCGCTTGCGAATTTGGCTAACCTCCACGCCAAAGCGTCTCGACTACAGGCGTGACAGGAAGGGCCGCTTTCGCCGCGTTGGGCGAGGATAGCTACAGCTGCAATTGAACCAAATCCCGCTAAGATGCGCCGCATGAAGCGACCTCATCTGATCGCCCAGACGACACGCTCTTTGATCATCGCAGTGCTGATGCTGAGCATCGGCACTTGGCTGATGATGCCACCCGGCTTCATGCCGGCGCTGGCGAACGGGGCACCGGCAATTGTTATCTGCCCCGGATCGGATGGGGCGATTAGCCGCATTGAAGGTCCCGCGATTGCTATGCCCGGCGCGCGCATGGAGCGTCATGGGCACGATCACGGTGCTCACGATACGTTCCAGCACTGCTGTCCCTACGCTGCTGCGGTGTCGCTGGTGGCGATCGGTTCTGGCGGCGCGCCCCTGCCGATGAACGCCTTTGCCGTGGCCGAACCGCCTCTCTTGACGACGCTGCCGTTGCTCCGCCGCCATCCGACGCGCGACCGACCGCCTGCGCAGGGTCCGCCCCTTCCCGCCTGAACTCCAACGAACGTCTCAGATTCGTCCGCGGCTGCGGACCTATGGATATTGGAACAATCATGTCTCGTTTCACGAAGGTGGCGCTGCTCAGCGCTATTGCTTGTCCGCTGACTTTGTGGTCGGGCGCGGCGCAGGCTTGCGCCAGCTGCGGCTGCACGCTCACCTCCGACTGGCTCAGCCAGGGCATGGCGGCGCAGCCGGGCACGACCCTATCGCTGCGCTACGACTACATCCCGCAGACCGCGCTGCGCTCCGGCACCGATGCCGTGGATCGCAGCGCGATCGTCCTGCCGAGCGACCGCGAGATCGAACGCCACACTTACAACCATGTGATCACCGCGACGCTTGACCACCAGTTCGCCAGCGATTGGGGCATCGACGTGCAGTTGCCCTATGTCACCCGACCGCATAGCACGTTCGCCGAGGACACCGCCCAGGCGAGCCATTCGAACACAGAGGGCTTCGGCGATCTCAGGATCATGACCCGGTGGCAGGGTCTCTCGACGCCGGGCAGCGTCACCGGAATTGAAGCCGGCATGGTGCTGCCCACCGGCGCGTTCCACCAGCCGTTCGATGCCGGTCCGGCCGCCGGTGAGGAGGTCGACCGCGGATTGCAGCCCGGCACCGGCACGGTGCAGGCGGTCGCCGGCGTCTACCGTCTCGGATCGATCGCACCCGAGCTCGGCTACTTCGTCCAGGTGACCGGCCAGACCGCGCTCGGCCACCGCGACGGCTATCGGCCCGGCAGCTCGATCGACGCTTCGGGCGCGCTCAACTACACGCACTGGCGCGCGTTCACTCCGCAACTGCAGGTGAGCTTCCGCGCCTTGGGCAAGGACAGTGGGCCCAATGCCGACCGGCCGAACAGCGGCGGCGAGGAGCTTGACCTTTCGCCGGGATTTTCGGCGAAGCTCAGTTCGCGAGTGACCGCGTTCGGCTACGTCGAACTGCCGCTCTACACGCGGGTCAACGGCTATCAGCTGGTGCCGAAGGTCAAAACCTCGGTCGGCGTGCTGGTGCGGCTCTAGTGATCGGCCAGCAACGGCGATACCACGCGCTTGAGCGTGGCCGCGTCAATGGTCGAGCGGCCGTTTCCCTTGGTGGCGTAGACCAGCTCACCGCTGCTGTCGTAGATGCGGGTGACCGGAAGCGCCTTGGGGATATCCTTGCGCGGCATCTTCACGTCGTCGATGCGAGCGACCGGAAAGGCGAAGTCGCGGGTCACCTGGCGCAGCTTGCTCTTCGAAGCGCCGTTGTCGAGTGAGATCGCCACCATCTCCAATCCCTGGGCATGGTGCTTGCGGTAGTAGGCATCGAGCACCGGCATCTCCGCCCGGCACGGGGCGCACCAGGTGGCCCAGTAGTTGACGATCGTCACATGCCCGGCCGGGTCGAAGGGACGATCGTCGAGCGTGCGGACCGAGTGGAGCGGCACCGCGTCAGCCGCAGCCGTAACAAGAAGAACTGACAGGATTGAGAGAATGAAAGCTCGAGCCATGAGCGGTTTGTCTACCGAGATCTGTCTGAATGGGCGCTTGAAGAGTGTCACCCCATGAGCAGTCTAGGCGTGGCAGCGCAAGACCTCACAGCGCCCACACGGGATTCGTAAAAGCGCCGGGCCTGAGGGAAGCCGGGCCCGGCGCTTCCATGCGCAAGTGCAGTCCGGCAGGCGGTTGGAGGGTCGGAAGGGCCATGCCGAACGATTCTTAACCGCTAAGCGAGGTGATAAGTTCCGCGCAGGGAACTACAGTCATATGATGCCACGAGGCCGAAGCAACATAGACGCGCCGGGCGAGCGACTGCTGACGTTTCTAAAGTCCGTGCCTTTACGGAGCGACGATAAAATTTTCTGCGGCGAAAACAGGCTCATGAAACCATCCCCACTAGAATCGCCTAGTGCGGAACAGTGCTTGGCCGATGCCGAGCGGTATGACCTATGGGCGGATCGCATGATCGGAAATCACCGCGTCAGCGCTTCCTTTCGTTCGCTGGCTGCTGCTGTCCGGGCCCAAGCAACGGCCTTGGCGCAGCAGAAGCGCTAGATCGATGTTTCCTGCCGCCGCGGCGGATTACTGGACGCGCAACCGAGCGGCCAAGCCGCTCATTCGCGTGTATGCGCGGTTGCTGCGGGCGGAGGAGAGGCTTCGGCATGCGACTGCGAGGGAGTTGGTGGAGCCCCACGGCTACCATCTGACAAAACGGGCGGCGGCCAGTGGTATGCATCTAACGTCAGAGACATCGTCGCGGTCGCGCGTCACACTCCCTAGCGTTTCCACTTTATTGCTGCTTTAGTTGCGGAAAGTGTGATTCGAGGGTAGCTTGCTCAAATGAGTTCGACTGCTGCTCTTTCAGAGAAAGCTTCCAAGCGAGCAGATTTGGCTAAACTGATCGAGGATGCATTAAGACGTTCTGATGATCTGGAGCTTGATCTTGTCGGTGCATATCTCAGCCAGGCACTCGACCGGCTATTCGGCGAAGCCTAATCTCTCCCGAGCGGATTAACGTAAGATAAGGAGCATGACGGCCGCGGGGTTAACAATGATCACTTGTCGTTGTATGCGGCAACTCCCCATGAAACTGAACGTAGCGGACGATCATCTCTCTGCCGGCGAATTGCTCGATGCTCTAACGCCAAAGGAGCGTGCGGCTCTCGACCTACTTGTTCAGCATCACACCACTAAGGACATCGCCCGCCAGCTCGGCGTCGCCCCCAACACCGTCGATATGCGTCTGCGCAACGCGCGCGAGAAGCTGGGCGCAACGGATCGCTACGATGTCGCGCGGCTGTATCGAGATCTGCTCCAAACTTGTGGGAAAACCACATGTGAATTTTCGGTGATGTCCAGATCCAAACCTGCAGAGGTAGCAGCGTCGGCGGAGCTACGGAACGCTCGGTTTACACTTCGGGACGCCAGCAGCTTCCCGCTGCCGGCACCTTGGGAGAATAGCCAGCCAAAGGAGCTCCCGGAGGTATTGGACCTGCGCTTCGGTAAGGTGTGGCGGATTGCCGCCATTCCGCTCGGCGCTCTTAGCATCGCGCTGCTGGCCTTGGCTTTGATTGCCATCGCCGAGCAGTTGGGGATGCTTATCTGACCTAACGCCTCCGTCACACGGCTCCGGCCGAGACGAAGGAGTTGGAAAATGCGCATCAAATCGAAGCGGGCGCTCGCGCACAAGGATTGGCCTTGGGACTGGCCGCCGAACAACGGCTGAGCTACCCCGGCGGACGAAAGCCGCTTGACTACGTGGTTACAGAATGAGGAAGGGAGGCGTGGCCATCGCCATCGCCTCCCTCGTCATTACGTTAGCGGCCATCGCATTCGCTTGGCGATGCGGCGGGCGACCTGAGCGCCAGGGCGCCGTGATCCTAGGGGTCATGTTCGCGATCAGTGCTCTCGGACACGCTTTCGCCCCTCTCATTTACAAGAGCGTCGATCCAATCGGCGTCGTGGTCGATCTCATCGGCCTAGTTGGCTTCGGCTGGCTTGGTTTCGTTTCGCGGAGGCTTTGGCCCTTATGGGCAGGCTCACTTCAACTCTTGAGCACGGGCGCGCATTTCGTTCGCGCGTTGCACATCCCTGTCCGGGCGCCGGTGTATTACTGGATGAAGAGCGTGCCCACGATCGCAGTGGTCCTGCTGCTGATCTTCGGCACATGGGCTCACGTCCGGCGGGAAAGGAAGAGCAAACAGCACTCCTCGTGGACTTGATTGGCGGCGACGGCGCGGCTGCCGCTGCGCGCAGGCTGCTCGGCTCACTTGGCTGTCTCAGCCGGGTCATGAATGCTTCCAGCGAGGCGATCGCGCGCATAGCCGGAGACGAGGGAGTGGCGAACCGGATCACCGCGGCTAGGGCGGCGGTCGTTGGCGCACAGCGCGAAAATATCAGGCGCGCCGCGTTCGATCTGCGGGACGTCCGACTGCAGCGCTACATCGTTGGACTCTTCAACGGACTCGCCATCGAACAACTCCACGCTGTCTATCTTGACTGTCAGGCTAGATATGTGACCGATGAACATCTGGCGGAGGGTGGCGGCGCCCACGTCGAAGGCTGCTTGCGACCGTTGGTCGCAAGAGCGTTCGAGCTCGGCTCACGGGCAGTTGTCCTCCTACACAATCACCCCTCCGGCGAAGCCTCTCCAAGTGAAGCAGACATTGCGGTCACGCAAAAACTGAACCGCACTCTCGGTGATCTGGAGATCGTTCTTGTCGACCATCTGATCGTTGCGGGCATCACGATCCACAGCATGCGGGGAGCTGGATTGCTATGAACGAGGCGCAGAGGATATATCGGGCACGACGAGTGCGCGACCGCTATCTGCCTCCCGAGATTTTCGGGGAGCCGACGTGGGATCTTCTGCTGGACCTTTACAGTGCAAAAATTGAGGGGCTGGAGATCGACCTCACAAGTGCCTGTCAAGCCAGTTCCGTGCCTGAGAGCACCGCGCTTCGCTACATCGCGGTGCTTGAGCAACGCGGACTTGTGGTCCGATATGATCACCCGCAGGATAGGCGCGTCCATTTACTCCGGCTCACAACCGATGGGTTCCGACGGATGCAAGGCTTTTTCACTTGGCTGGAGACGGAATTTGCCAAGCGCCGCGCTTGATCCCGCAAGCTGTAACGCAACAGCGCCCCGATAGCTGACGGTCAGCTTTGAGCATGCGCCACCACATATATTGACAGCACCGGCGATCGACTACAGCCTCGCCGCCATGTGCAACCTTTACCGCATGACAAAGGCACCCGATGAGGTCGCGCATCTGTTCGACGCGGTCGCCGACAAGCCGAGCAACGCCGGCGGTGAAGTCTATCCCGGTTATCCAGGATACGTGATCGCGGAGGGACGGCTGAAAACGATGGCGTGGGGCTTCCCGCTCCCCATGCGCGGGAAGTCAGGACAGCCCCTCAAGCCGAAGCCATGCAACAACGCCCGCACCGACAAGCTCGACGGCGGGTTCTGGCGGCCCAGTTTTGAGAAGCGTCGCTGCGTGATCCCGGTGGAAGCCTTCGCCGAGGCAGAAGGGGATCGAGGCGCCAAGACGCGGACTTGGATCAGCCTACCAGATCAAGATGTGTTTGGCGTCGCCGGGATCTGGCGTTGGAGCGCTGAGTGGGGCGAGGTCTATTCCATGATGATGACCGAAGCCTGCGTTCAGATGGACGGCATCCATGATCGCATGCCGGTAATCCTGCAGGGCGAGACCATCGAGACATGGCTCAATGGCGCACCGGATGAAGCGAGATCAGTGTGCGCGCCGTATATGGCAATCCTGGCGATCGAGAAGACGGCTCAACCGTGGGTTCGGGGTAAGGTGGTGTCGGGTTAGACGCCCTCGACCTCAGCGGCGATAGAGTAACAATATACCATCAACAGCTTACGCGGTTGCATTTTGGCTGAGCAACGGTCGCTCCCGCGAAAGGGCGGAATGCTGCGGAAGAGCGGGTGGATTTCTTTTCTGCGTCGGTTGCTCCGCCGCATCGCGCTACGTGCAATTCCGTTGCGACACCTGACCTCGCGTCATGTTGCATCCATGTTGCATGGAGCAGCCGCGAGTCCCGAGAAACCGCTGAAAACCGACGGGAATCAGCGGTAATCGCGCGTGAGCCCTTTCGAATCTCATTTAAGAGATAAGACTCTGTTTTTGCTAGATAAAGCTGGATGCCCCGCGAGGATTCGAACCTCGATTGACGGAGTCAGAGTCCGCTGTCTTACCATTAGACGACGGGGCAACGAAGGGGGCGCATCTAGGCAGGGGGCCAACGCCCGTCAAGCCGCTCCTGGCCGCAGCTTGCCCGATCCCGGCCGCTCCGCTACCTTGCTGCTCAGGTCCCCGCCGGTTCGGCGGGCGGAAGTTGGAAAGTTGGACTTGAGCATGGCGGATCACTCACCGCCGCAGCGGCCGCAAAAGGCTGTCGGGCCGGTCGAAACAAGGGTGGAATCGCCACAGTCCGCCTCGCGCGACGCATCCGACCGGCGCCAGCCGCAGCGCCCGTTCCGTTCCCCGAGGCAAGCCTATGCCGCGATCGACCTCGGGACCAACAACTGCCGCCTGCTGATCGCCCGCCCGGCGAGCGGCAACTTCGTCGTCATCGATGCTTTCAGCCGCGTCGTCCGCCTCGGCGAGGGGCTGGCGCAGACCGGGCGGCTGAGCGACGCGGCGATGGACCGGGCGCTCGGCGCACTGAAGGTCTGCGCCGACAAGCTCAGGCGGCGCAACGTCCATCTCGCCCGCTCGGTTGCCACCGAAGCGTGCCGCCGGGCGGCCAACGGCGAGGCGTTCATCGAGCGCGTGCGCCAGGAAACCGGCATCGCGCTCGACATCATCTCGGCGCAGGAGGAAGCGCGACTGGCGGTACTCGGCTGTCATATCCTGCTCGAGGACGGCATCGGCCCGGCGATGATCTTCGACATCGGCGGCGGCTCGACCGAGCTGGTGCTGATCGAGCCGGGCGGCCCGGTGCCGCGCATTCTCGACTGGCAATCGGTGCCGTGGGGGGTGGTTTCGCTGACCGACACGGTGGGGCACGAGCCGGAGGGGGCGGACGCCGCCACGCGCGCCGAGCGCTATGCCGCGATGCGCCGGGTGGTCGACGACAGTTTCGCGGAATTCGCCGAGCGCATCGCGCCGCACCGCGCGCCCGACCTGCGCCTGCTCGGCACCAGCGGCACCGTCACCACGCTCGCCAGCGTCCACCTCGAGCTGCCGCAGTACGACCGCAAGGCGGTCGACGGGCTGATCGTGCCGTCGGAGTCGATGCGCGAGATTTCCTCGCGTCTGGCGCACATGTCCGCGCAAGAGCGACGGCGGCTCCCGTGCATCGGGCAGGAACGCGCCGATCTTGTGGTGGCCGGCTGCGCGATCCTGGAATCGATCCTCGCGCTGTGGCCGGCGCCGCGCCTCGGCGTCGCCGACCGCGGCATCCGCGAAGGCATCCTCAGGAGCCTGATGGCCGCCGACGCCGAAGGCGCCCAGGCGCGCGCCAGCCTCCGGCGGATGCGGGACGAAGGGTGAGCCGCGCTGGCAAGGACGCCGGGCGGCGGGTCAAGACCGCCCGCGGACGCACCGCGTCCTCTACCCGCTGGCTCGAGCGGCAATTGAACGACCCCTATGTCAAACAGGCCAAGGCGGAAGGTTACCGCAGCCGCGCGGCCTACAAGCTGATCGAGCTCGACGACCGTTTCCACCTGCTCAAGGGCGCACGCCGCGTGGTCGACCTCGGCATCGCCCCCGGCGGCTGGAGTCAGGTCGTGCGCCAGCGCGCCCCCGGGGCGGCGGTGGCCGGCATCGACCTGCTGTCAACCGAGCCGATCGAGGGCGTGGCGATCCTGCAGCTCGACTTCATGGCCGACGAAGCGCCCGCGGCGCTAACCGAAGCGCTCGGCGGCCCGCCCGACCTCGTGCTGTCGGACATGGCGGCCAACGCCGTCGGCCACAAGCAGACGGATCACTTGCGGACGATGGGTCTGGTCGAGGCGGCGGCGCAGTTCGCCGTGGAAACGCTGGCCGAGGGCGGCGCGTTCGTCGCCAAGGTTCTCGCCGGCGGCACCGACGCCGAACTGCTGGCTTTGCTCAAGCGCCACTTTCGCACGGTCAAGCATGCCAAACCCCCGGCGAGCCGCAAGGGCTCGTCGGAGTGGTACGTGGTCGCTCAAGGGTTCAAGGGCGGCGCTTAGCGCCCACCGGCTCCAGCGCCGGTGTCGCTGCCGACAGGGGCGCCGTTGCCCGGTGCCGGAACCGGCGCGCCTTGGGCGCCCGCGGCCTGGACCGGATTCACCGCGCCGCCGCTAACGCCGCTAGCCGGACCCGCGGCAGCCGCGTTGGCCCCGGCCTGGCCCAACTCCGCGGCCCCCTTGGCGGCCGCGGGCGGCGCGGCGGGCGGCGGAAACGGCGGACCGCCGCCCTGCTGCTTGAGATAGGCGATCACGTCGGCCCGGTCCTGCGGATCGGACAGGCCGGCGAAAGTCATCTTGGTCCCCGGTGCGAAGCTCTTCGGGCTGTGCAGCCAGTCGAACAGGTTCTGGTACGTCCAGTTGCCGCCCTTGCCCGACAGCGCGCCCGAGAAGGCGAAGCCGTTCTTGCCCTCACCGATCGGCACGCCGACGGTGCCATAGAGGTTCGGGCCGATGCCGTTGGCGCCGCCCTGGTCGATCGTGTGGCAGCTTGAGCACTTGGCGAAGATCTGCTGGCCCTTGGAAGGGTCCGCTTTCGCCAGCAGCGTGCCGAGATCGACCTTCGGCGCCGCACCCCCCTCGGCCACGCCGGCGATCGGGTAGCCCATCTTTTCCGGGCGTTCTGGCCGGTTGGCGTTGAACACGCGCTCGCTTACGGCGTTGAGGCCAAGCGCGACGATGCCGGAGAAGAGGACCCATCCGGCGATGGTGTTGAAGCGGTCTTGCATCGGTGCGGTGATCTGCCCTGCGGAAGAGTATCCGCGCGTCGCTCTAGTGGCGGGAGGCGCGCTTCGCAAGTGCGTAGCTGGCGGCCAATTCGCCTTGTCCCCGAAGCGCCGGCGGTCTACCCGCCCCGCCGATGCACAGCTTCGCCGCTCCTGCGCTCGCGCTGGTCGAGCAGATGGCCGCTTCGGCGGCGGCCGATCCGGCGCGCGCGGTCGCCTTCCAGGGAGCACCCGGGGCCAATTCGCACAAGGCGGCGCTGGAGTGGGCGCCCGAATGCCTGCCGCTGCCGTGCTTCAGCTTCGACGACGCGCTCGACGCGGTGAAGCAGGGCCGCGCCGGCAGCGCGATCATCCCGATTGAGAATTCGCAGCACGGCCGGGTGGCCGATATCCACTTCCTACTGCCGGGAAGCGGCCTCTCCATCGTCGGCGAGCACTTCCTGCCGATCCGCTACGCGGTGATGGCGCTCGGCGACGGCCCGTTCGCCGCCGCTTATTCGCACCCGCAGGCGCTCGGCCAGGTCCGCGATTGGCTCCGCGCGCGCGGGATCGTGCCGATGACCTATCCCGACACCGCCGGCGCCGCCGCCTTCGTCAAGGAACAGGGCGATCTCCAGGCCTGCGCGATCGCCCCGCGCATCGCCGCCGATCTCTACGATCTCAAGGTGATCGAGGAAGACGTCGCCGACGCCGACGACAACACCACCCGCTTCGTGATCCTCGCGCGCGAGCCGCTCGACCCGGCGAGCCTGGCGGGCGAACCGGCGATGACCACCTTCGTGTTCGAGGTGAAGAACATCCCTGCCGCGCTGTACAAGGCGCTCGGCGGCTTCGCCACCAACGGCGTCAACATGACCAAGCTCGAAAGCTACCAGAAGGGCGCCAGCTTCTCGGCAACGATGTTCTACGCCGACATCGTCGGCGCCCCCGGCGACCCCGCCGTCGACCGCGCGCTCGAGGAACTGGCGTTCCACTGCAAGGAACTGCGCATGCTCGGCAGCTATCGGCAGGCGATGGCGCGGGGGTAGACGTTCAGCCGCGCCGCGACAGGGAATCGCCGAGGGTGCGGTGGCCTTATGGCCGGCGCGACGAGATAAGTGGTGCATTTCGGCGATACCTCAATGCACTCTACCCGATGACCATCCGTCGGTTCGCGTAGGGTGCATTGAGCCGTGGCGAAATGCGCCATCGGCGATCCATGCATCCTACTTGCTACTCCTCCCCGAAGATCGCCACCTCGCGCAGCCCTTCGCTGTCCGCCCGTCCGCGGTACATGCCGGCGGTGTTGAGCGCGAAGGCGGTGCTGCCGTCGGCGCCGGCGACGATCACCCCTCCGTCGCCGCCGAGGGCGCCGATTTCGCCGATTACCGCGTCGGCCGCGGCCTGGGCGCTTTCGCCGAGCAGGAGGATGCGGTCGCAGATCGCCTTCGCCGCGGCGGTGCGGATGAAATATTCCCCCGCGCCGGTGGCCGAAACCGCGCCGGCACGGTCGTCGGCGTACGTGCCGGCGCCGATCACCGGCGAATCGCCGATCCGCCCCCAGCGCTTGCCGGTGAGACCGCCGGTCGATGTCGCCGCGGCGAGATGGCCCTGTGCGTCGAGCGCCACCGCGCCGACGGTGCCATACTTGACGCTGCTGTCGAACCAGCCGCTCTTGCGCTGGCGGAATTCCTCCAGCTGCCGGCGCCGCTCGGGGGTCTCGAACCACGCCGGATCGATGGGCTCGAAGCCGTGCTCAGCGGCGAACTGCTCGGCCCCGGCGCCGCCGAGGAACACATGCGGGCCCTGCTGCATGACCGCCCGCGCGAGCCGCACAGGGTTCCGTATCGTCGTGACCCCGGTCACCGCCCCGGCGGCGCGGTCGCTGCCGTCCATGATCGCCGCGTCGAGCTCGATCCGGCCATCGAAGGTGAAAGTCGCCCCGCGGCCCGCGTTGAACAGCGGATCATCCTCGAGCAGCATCACCGCCGCCTCGACCGCATTAAGTGCGCTGCCGCCGTCGCCGAGGATCTTCGCTCCGGCATCGAGCGCCGCGCCGAGGGTGGCCGCGTACGCCGCGCGCTGCTCTTCGCCCAGATTCTCGCGCAGGATCGTCCCCGCGCCGCCGTGAAGGGCGATGCTCCATCTTGAATCCATCGTCGGCCCCTAGCAGAAGGCGAGGGTGACGGAATACCGCATCAGCGCCGACGACCCGCTGCGGCCCGAGATCGCCGCGCTGCTCGAGCTGCACCTGGCCGAAATGCACCGCTGGTCGCCGGCGTGCAAAGTCCACGCGATGACCGCCCTGCGGCTGCGCGACGCCGACGTGACGTTCTATTCCGCGTGGCACGGCCGGGCCCTCGCCGCCGTCGGCGCCCTCAAGGAACTTGGCCCCACCCGCGGCGAACTCAAGTCGATGCGCGCCGCCCCCGCCTATCGCGGCAAAGGCGCCGGTCAGGCGATCCTGCGCCACATGATCGGCGAGACCCGGCGGCGCGGCTACGACTGGCTGGGGCTGGAAACCGGGCGTCCGGAAGTGTTCCGTCCGGCGCAGGCGCTGTACGCCAAGCACGGCTTCGTCGAGTGCGGCAATTTCGGCGATTACGTCAGCGACGAGTTCAGCCTCTGCATGAGCCGGGAGGTGCGATGATCGATCGCCGCCAATTGCTCGTCGCCGGGGGCGCCTTCGGCCTCGCGGTCTGCGTGGGGCCTGCCTTGGCCGCAAAGACCGGCCGCGCGGCTCGGCTGGCCGCCATCGAGCACGCCGCCGGCGGCCGGCTCGGCGCCTTCGTGCTCGACACGGACTCCGGTAAGAGTTTCGGCTGGCGGCAGAATGAGCGCTTCTGCCATTGCTCGACCTTCAAGTTCTCGCTCGCGGCGCTCGTCCTACGCGAGGCCGACGCCGGACGGCTCGACCTGGCCGAAGTCGTACCGTTTTCGCGCCGCGATCTGATCGAGTATTCGCCTGTCACCGAGGCTAACGCCGGCAAGGGCGGGATGTCGATCGCCGCGCTGGCCGAGGCGGCCGAGGTCGTCAGCGACAACGGCGCCGCCAATCTGCTGCTGCGGCGACTCGGCGGGCCCGGGGCGCTGACCAAATTCTGGCGCGAGATCGGCGATCCGGTCAGCCGGCTCGACGGCTACGAGCCGGAAATCAACGTCATCCCGCCGGGCACCGAAGAAAACAGCACCACGCCGCGGGCCATGGCGGAGACGATGCGCAAGATCCTGTTCGGCGACGTGCTCACCGTGGCCAGCCGGGTGCGGCTGCGCGGCTGGATGGAACACACGCGAACCGGACAGCAGCGTATCCGCGCCGGGTTGCCGGCAGGCTGGACCGTGCTCGACAAGACCGGCACCGGAATGCGCCCCGTCATCGGCAACAAAGTCAACGACGTCGCCGTGCTGCTGCCGCCCGGGCGGGCACCGCTGATCGTCACCGGCTATTACGAAAACCCGCTCTATTCGCCCGACGTCCGCACAGCCGACGAAGCGGTGCTGGCCAGGCTGGGCGGGGTGGCGGCCGAATGGGCCGGCGCCTGACCCTGCGGCCCGCCACCCTGGACGATGCGCCTGCGCTCGCCGCGCTGGCCGCCGAGGCCTTCGTGGCTGCGTTCGGCCACCTCTACAGCGCCGCGGACCTCGCTGGCTTTCTAGCGAAGGAGCGAACGGTTGGAGTCTATCGCAAGCATTTGCAGGATCCGGGCACACGCATGGCCGTCGCCGAAACCGACGGGGCGCTGGCCGGCTACGCCCTGATTCACTGGCCGAGCGAATTCGCGTCCGAATCCGATGCATCTCGCCCGCTCGCCCTGCACCAGCTTTATTGCGACCCGGCCATGACCGGTCATGGCGTCGGGGCGGCGCTCATGGGCTGGACGCTCGACCAGGCCCGCTCCCTCGGCTGCGACGCCGTGCAGCTCTCGGTCTTCAGCGAGAACCATGGCGCCCAGCGGTTCTACACGCGCTACGGCTTCGGCAAGATTGCCGACATCGATTTCTGGGTCGGCAGCCATCGCGATCACGAATTCCTGTTCGAGCTACGTCTGTAACCGCGACCCGTCGCTAACCTAAGCTACTGGACAAGCCGCAACGGATTGATATTCCACCAGCCCTTGCCGGGGCCGGTTGGTCAACGCGGTTCCGGCGATGGCCTTTGGCCAAGGGGGACGATCGTCTTGTCTAACCCGTTGCAGGATGAATTGCGGCGCTATCCGCGCACCGGGCGGTTCCTGCTCGGGCGCATGCGCGGCGCGATGGGCGAGGACGAAAAGCAGCTCGTCGAGGACCTCATCGAACATGAGCAGGAACTGGCTGGAGGCGCGCAGATCGGCCGCCGCGGACAGGAATGCTCGACCAGCACGATCCTGATCGACGGCTTCGCCCACCGGGTGATCGAGCGCAACGGCTATCCGCACATCGTCGGACTGCAAGTTCCCGGCGATTTCATCGACCTCCACGGCTTCGCCCTCAAACGCCTCGATCACGACATCTATACGCTCGGCCCCGCGCGGGTCGGCCGAGTCAGCCATGCGCGCCTGCTCGAGGCGATCGTCGACCGGCCGCACCTCGCCCGGCTGCTGTGGTTCTCGACTCTGCTCGACGCCGCAATCCACCGCGAATGGATCCTCAAGCTCGAGGATCTCAGCGCCGCCGAGCGCGCGGCCCACGTGTTTTGCGAGATCTGCCACCGGCTCGAGATGGTCGGTCTCGGCAGCAAGACCGGCTTCTCGCTGCCTTTGACGCAAGCCCAGCTCGCCGGCATGTGCGGCACCACCACCGTGCACATGAGCCGCGCGCTCAGGCGCCTGCGCGAAGCCACCGGCGTCACCTTCCGCCACGGCAAGCTCGAATGCACCGACCCGACCGCGATCATGCGCTATTGCGAATACGATCCCTCGTACCTCTACGGCCCCGGCGAACTGCAGGTGCCGGAGGGGGATTTCGGCGACTGATCCGTCACAGCCACTTCCAGCGCCGGAACAGCCACAGCTGCACCGCCAGGATCGCCGCGCACAGCCCGACGACGACCCAGAACGCGTCCGGCTCGCCCGCCGCGTTCCCGGGAATGCCCGCGACGTTGATTCCCAGCAGCCCGGTGAGGAAGGTCAGCGGCAGGAAGATCGCCGCGACGATGGTCAGCTTGTAGGTCGTCCGCTCCGACGCCGCCAGCGCGCGCGAGCGCAGCTCGTCCATCAGCACCACCGCGCTTTCCTTGCTGATGTCGATGTCGTCGAGGAACCTCCGCAGCAGCGCGATCGTCTCGCCGATCTCGCGCCGGTCGTGGCCCTCGAACCAGTCGGGCGCGTCGCGGCTGATCTCCTCCAGCGCCACATGCTGCGGCGCCATGTGCCGCTGCAGCGCGAGGCAGTTGCGGCGGATGGTCGAGATCTTCACCAGCATTGCATCGGGTTCGGCCTCTTCGGGTTCGAGGCTCTCGAGCCGGTCGATTTCCTGGTTCATGTCCACGATCGAGGCGTTCATCTTGCTGACCATGTGCTCGAGCAGCGTGGTGACCAGCGCCGCGGCGTCGCGCGCCCCGCGCCCGGCATCGAGTTCGGCCATTGTCTCGCGCGGGGTCTGCAGCGGGAAGCGGCGCAAGGTGATCAGCCGGGTCCCGTCGCACCACAGTTGCAGGCTGACCATGTCCTCCGGCTCGGCGCCGGGGTTGAAGTTGATCCCGCGCAGGGTGGCAACCAGCGTATGGCCGTCGCGGAAGGCGCGCGGGCGGGTCTCGTCGCCGGTCAGCAGCTCGGCGGTCGGCTCGGGAATGTCGAGCATGTCCTCGAGCCATGGCTGCACCCCCTCCGCCGTGCGGCACAGATGCAGCCACAGCACTTCGCCGCCGGGAGCGGGCCGCCAGCGCTGCGCCTCCACCCAGCCGATCGGCCGCGCCCCGCCCTGGCCATCGAGCACCCGCCCGAACAGCAGCGGCCCTTCGTGCTGGACGTCGTCGGTGGAGCGCGGCTCGTGCATCGCGGCGGTTATGCCGCAAGCCGGCCCGCTTGCCTATAACCGCGCCGATACCCGGAACCCCGGCCATAGCGGTCCGACCGCGTGAGCGCCTGCCGCACCTTTGCGCGGCTCCGCTCGAGGTCGAACATTGCCACGGTGACGATGAAAGAAGCGATGATCATGGCGAACTCGCCGCCGTCTTCGACGAACGCCCAGATGTTGGCCCACAGCGCGGTGTGGTGGCCGATCTCGTCGAGAGTATCGACGACAACCCCGAAGAACCCCATGGCGAACACGCAGCCGACCAGGATCAGCGAATAGACCAGCGGCCGCAGGCGCGCCTGGCGCAATCCCAGCGCCAGGCCGGTCAGCCAGATCGCACAGATCGCCAGCGACACCACCGGTTCGCCGAGGTGCTGCCCGTCGATCGGCAGCCCGGCGGGCACCACCCGTCCGATCATCGGCGAGAGCCAGCCGCCGAGGTCCTCATGCACCTGCAGGGCGTCGTCGGCGGCGAGCCAGGCAAACAGCAGCGCGTTGACGAAATAGAGTGGTGAGCGGTCGCGCCACGCCATCAGCAGCAGCATCACGGCGGTTGCCGAGAGCAGCGAGTATTCGAGATACTCGCCGAAGCCCTCGTCGTTCGACAGGAAGAACTGCCACGGCAGCTCTTCGCCGAGCACTTCGGCATAGCGGGCGGCGACGTCGAGCCCGACCAGCACTCCCGCGTAAGGCAGGATCAGCAGCGCCGCGCTGCGCAGTCCCGGCGCGAGCAGCACCTCCCGCGCGATCGCCGGCGCTTGCCGCAAGACAACCGCTGCCCGCATCCTGGACCTCCCTGCGCCGTATCGCTGCAGCCCCATCGCGCAGCCATCCGACAAGATAGCCCGGGGGGCCGTGCTCGCGGTTAAGGGCCAGGGTTAAGACCGCCTGACAGCGCTCCCTGTCACAAAGCGGGACAAGCGGGCCGCGCCGGGGTAAGACCCTTGCGCGCCGCTCCCAGGCGCGCGGAGAGGACCATGGCCGAAACACCGGGCGCAACGGCGCCGCTGGGCTGCGATGTGCTGGTGGTCGGCGGCAGCCTGGTCGGGCTGTCGGCCGCCTGCTTCCTGGCGGCGCAGGGCGTGAACGTTCTGGTGATCGAGAAGCACGCCGGCACCTCGATCCACCCGCGCGCCGGCTACTTCCATATCGGCACGATGGAGGCCTATCGCCGGATCGGCCTCGAACCGGCGATCAAGCGCGCCTCCGAGGAACAATTCGGGCCGGCCGGCGGGATCAACGCGGTCGAATCGCTCGCCGGGCGCGAGCTGGCGAAGCACGTCCCCGACATCAATGCCGGGGTCGAGCCGTACAGCCCGTGCCGCCGCTTCTTCATGACCCAGCAGAGCCTCGAACCGCTGCTGCACGACCGCGCGCGGGAGCTGGGCGCCCGCCTCAGCTACGAGAGCGAGTTGATCGATTTCGCGGACAACGGCGATCACGTCCTCGCCGAAGTGCGCGATCTCGACAGCGGCGAGACGCGCACCGTCCGCGCCCGCTACATGATCGCCGCCGACGGCAACCGCAGCCCGGTGCGCGAAAAGCTCGGCATCGGCATGAGCGGGCCCGGCTGGCTGTCGGACAGCCTGACGATCTACTTCAAGGCCGATTGCCGCCCGTGGCTCGAAGGTCGCCAGCTCGGGGTGATCTATGTCGTCAACGCCGACCAGCGCGGCTTCTTCCGCTTCGAGGCCGGCGGCACCCGCGGCTTCCTCGCGGTCAACACCCTCGGCGACCTCTCGCTGCCCGACGCCAAGCATGTCGCCAGCGATCTCAGCCCCGAACGCTGCACGGCCCTGGTCCGCTCGGCGGTCGGGGTGCCCGACCTCGAAATCGAAATCGAGGACATCGCAACCTGGAAAGCCGAAGCGGTCTGCGCCGACGCCTACCGCAAGGGCAACGTGTTCCTCGCCGGCGACGCCGCCCACGTGGTCCCGCCGACCGGCGGCTTCGGCGGCAACACCGGCGTGCAGGACGCCGCCAACCTCGCCTGGAAGCTGGCCATGGTGCTCAAGGGCGAGGCCGGCGAGGCGCTGCTCGACAGCTACGAAGCCGAGCGCCGGCCGGTCGGCCTGCTGACCGTCGAGCAAGCCTACGCCCGCTACATCCGCCGCGTGGTGCCCGAGGAGATCGACGACCAAACCCCCGAAATCCGCGACGAGCTGACCATGGAAATCGGCCAGTTCTACCGCTCGAACGCGATTATCGACGGCCGCCGCGAGGACGAGCCAGCGTGCATGCACCCGGACCAGACCCGCGGCCGGGCGGGTGCGCGCGTGCCACAAGCCTGGCTGGAGGACGGCCGCTCGACGCTCGACGTCGCGGCGAACGAGTCGATCTGGCTGCTTGGCCCGGAAGCGCCCGGGCAAGACGGCGTGCGGCTCTCCGCCGAAGCGGCAAAGCAATGCGGTATCGGCCCGGCGGGCGCGATGCTGGTGCGGCCGGACAGCTTCGTGGCGGAGGTGCGCTAATCCCTGTCGCCGAAACTCCAGCTCTTTGTCGCCCCGGACTTGTTCCGGGGCAAGGCTTTCCTTCGCCGGCGGTGAGCGGTGCATTTCGGCGATGCCTCAATGCACCCTACCCGATCACATCCGTCGGCCGGCGTAGGGTGCATTGAGCCGTGGCGAAATGCACCATCGGCGATCCATGCGTCCTACTTGCTGCGCTTCTGATCACCGGGACGGCGTTGGTGATGGGCGGCTTCCGAATCGCGCATCTCTGCGATGCTCGGATCGATGTGCTCCACCTGTGCTCATACCCTCGAGAGGTCGACTTGATCTGTCACGAGATCGGGCCGGTCTTGCTGTTGCTCGGGCTGATAGGAATCTGGCGATGCGTCGCCTCGCGCCTATAAGTGATGACTAGGCTACCCGTGGCCAAGCGGAGGACCTAATGCGCGCACAACCACTTATTGCTGTCACCGATGTCGAAGCGAGCAGCCGATGGTATCAGCAGCTACTCGGCTGCAGCAGCGATCATGGCGGTCCCGTCTACGAGCGCCTTGTTTCGAACGGCGATCTCGTTCTGCAGCTTCATAGTTTCGACGTCGAGCATGATCATGGAGCAATCGGCGACCGTGCCGACCGGCCCTATGGCAACGGTGTGTTTCTGTGGTTTGAAATCGATGATTTCGAGGAGGCCGTGAAACGGATCGCCGAGATGAACGCCGACGTTATCCTCCCTAAACACCGCAACCCTCCGCCACCGGAAGATGGCGGCCCCAATCACTGGGAGATTTGGCTCAGAGATCCGGATGGCTACGGGGTCGTTCTCTCGAGCCCAGACGGCTCGGCAGACGGCAGTTGGATTCCGCCGCGTCCAGATCGCGTCTGAACTGGCGATCGGCTGCCGGTCGCAGGGGCGCAGTGTTCATCGCAAGTAGACGAGCATTTTCCTACTCGCCCCAAACCTGATACAGGCCGGCCGCGATAATTCACCATCCGTTCCCTGCCCGCCGCCGCGCCCCTGGCGAATCCCCGACGCGTCGCGCCTTGGCAAAATCGCCATGGCCAGGGCGAACATTGGGACCATTCGCCGCGCTCGGCCGTAACGCCGCCGCTCCCGAAGCGGCATGGCGAGGCGTTCGGCGGCGAAGCGCGTTTTTCGTCTGGACCGTGTTCCAGGTGTTCCATCCGTGTGAACTTCGTCAGCTGGCGAGGCGCTGAGATGAACGAAATCCGACCCTGGCGCACAATTCACCGGCGCCCGAGTCGCCAGATCATGGTCGGCAACGTGCCGGTCGGCGGCGATGCGCCGATTACCGTGCAGACGATGACCAACACGCCGACCGAGGACGTCGGCGCGACGATCGACCAGATCAGGCGCTGCGAGGATGCCGGGGCGGACATCATCCGCGTCTCGTGCCCGACCGCCGCGGCCACCGAGCACCTCGACCGGATCGTCAAGGCGGCGCGCATCCCGATCGTCGCTGACATCCATTTCCACTACAAGCGCGCGCTCGAAGCGGCCGACGCCGGGGTGGCGTGCCTGCGGATCAACCCGGGCAACATCGGCTCGGCCGAGCGGGTCAACGAGGTGGTCAACGCCGCGAAGGCGAACGGCTGCGCGATCCGCATCGGGGTCAATGCTGGCAGCCTCGAGAAGGACCTGCTCGAAAAATACGGCGAGCCCTGCCCGGAGGCGCTGGTCGAGAGCGCGCTCGACCACATCAAGTTACTGCAGGACCGCGATTTCCACGAATTCAAGGTGGCGGTGAAGGCCTCCGACGTGTTCCTCGCGGTTGCGGCCTACATGCAGCTCGCCGACGCGGTCGACTGCCCGCTGCACCTCGGCATCACCGAGGCCGGCGGGCTGATCGGCGGCACGGTCAAGAGCGCGATCGGCATGGGCAACCTCTTGTGGGCCGGGATCGGCGACACGATCCGCGTCTCGCTCTCGGCCGAGCCGGAAGAGGAAGTGCGCGTCGGGTTCGAGATCCTCAAGGCGCTCGGCCTCAGGACGCGCGGCGTTCGGGTGGTCAGTTGCCCGAGCTGCGCGCGGCAGGGCTTCGACGTGATCCGCACCGTGCAGGCGCTCGAAGACCGGCTGCAGCACATCAAGACGCCGCTCTCGCTCTCGGTGCTCGGCTGCGTAGTCAACGGCCCCGGCGAGGCGCGCGAGACCGACATCGGCCTGACCGGCGGCGGCGCCGGCAAGCACATGGTCTATCTCGCCGGCGTGACCGACCATCACGTCAAGGACGAGGACATGCTCGACCACATCGTCGCGCTGGTCGAGGCCAAGGCGGCCGAGATCGAGGCGGCCGAGGCGGGCTTGGCCGAAGCGGCGGAGTGACGCTTTACTCCGCCTTAAGCGCGCCGGGCTACCCTCGCCGGCATGAAAGGCTTCGCGTTCTCGGTCCTGGCGCTCGCCGCGGCGGTCGCGTTCCTGGCCCCGCACGGCCATGACGCCGCGATCCCGCCCGCGCCCGCCCAGGCGGTCGGCTCTGCCGATCACGCCAAGCCGCGCGACAAGCCGGCGTGGTACGGCGGAGCGATGGTGCTCGACCGCGCCGGCGACGGGCATTTCTACGCCACCGCGCGGATCGACACCGGCGATTACCATATGCTGGTCGACACCGGCGCCAGCGTGGTCGCGCTCACCGGCGACGATGCCGAGAACATGGGTCTCAGTTGGGACCCCAGCGCCCTCGCTCCGGTGGCTCGCGGGGCGAGCGGCCCGGTGATGGGAGTGCCGGTCACGATCCCGGACATCGCGGTCGGCGACTTCGAGGCGCACAACGTGCAGGCGGTGATCGTCCCCGATGGCCTCCCCGTCTCGCTGCTCGGCCAGTCGTTCCTCCAGCACGTGCCCAACGTCCAGATTGCCGACGACAAGCTGACCCTGTCGAACTGATGACGGTCGGCGGCTTCCTCCCCCGCCGCTGGCGCCCCACTCCCGAAATCGCGCGCCACGCCGAGGCGATCGCCGGCGTGCTCCATACCGCCCCGCTCGGGCCATCCGACGGCGGGCCGACGATCGTCTCGCTGCTCGGCACCGCCGACGTGCCGCCCTATCTCGTGGCGATCAAATCGTTTCACCGCCGGCTCGGCCGCGGGCGCCCGGCCATCGTCGATGACGGCTCGCTCACCGGCGAGGACCGGGCGATCCTCGCCCATCACTGCGGCGATCCGGAAATCCTGCCGCACCAGGCCGTTCGCCGCGGAGCGTTTCCGGCCGGCGGCGCCTGGGCCTTGCTGCTGACGATCCTCGACCGCCGGGCCGGACAGTACTGGATCGCGCTCGACCGGCACACCGTGACGCTCGGCCCGGTGCCCGAGATCGCGGCGGCCGTCGCCGGCAACCGCAGCTTCACCGCCGCCCGCGCGGGGATCGCCGGCTTCGCGGCCGGAGGCGCCGGTCGAAGCCTGGCCGCTGCGTTCGCCGCCGGCCAGCCCGCCGACGCGACCGCGGCCGCCGATTTCATCCTCGCCCGCGAACCCGAACCGATCGCCCTACCGCGCGCACGCTACGCCACCTCGGCGGGCGGATCGCGGCCGAAGAGCGCCGCGCTGGTGCACTTCCCGGCTCCGCATCGCTTCGCCCCTGACGGCTACGCCGATGCCAGCGCGGCCGCGATCGCCGAGCTCGCCCGGTGAGCATTCGGCTTGCCTCCGGTGCGGCACGCTTCGGCGTAGCGTCTCGCCGGTTCGTTTCCCGCCCTCGATGAAGGTGTGCTAAGCAGTGACCATGGTTCGGGGCCTGAACAGGCGTTCGTTCATCGCATCGGCGGCCGCCGCGACGGGCGCGCTCGCCCTGCCGGCGCGTCTGCCCGCGCAGCCGCTGACGGTCGACGCCGAGGGCGCCCGCATCCTCGGCATCGCCCGTCGCGAGATCGCGCGCGGCGGCAGCGTGCTGTGGCGCCGCGACATCGCCGGGATCGCCGACTTCAGCCTGCGCTCGTCGCTGCCCCGCTTCCACATCGCCAATCTCGAAGCCGGCACGGTCAAGACCTACCTCGTCGCCCACGGGCTCGGCTCGGACCCCGAGCACGACGGCTGGCTGCACTGGTTCTCGAACGAGCCCGGCTCCAACGCCACCAGCCGCGGGGCCTACATCACCTACGACTGGTATCAGGGCAAATACGGCACCTCGATCCGCCTCGGCGGGCTCGAACCGAGCAACTCGAATGCCCTCGACCGCGCCATCGTCATGCACTCGGCCGAATACGCGACGCCCGAATTTGTCGCCGAGCACGGCGTGCTCGGCCGCTCAAACGGATGCTTCGCGATGGCGCCCGACGATTTCATGTTCGCCCTGACGCAACTGTCGGGCGGGCGGCTGATCTACGCGGACAAGCTCTCGCTCGCCTGACCGATCAGCTATTCTGCAGGTCGTCGACGATCGGCACGGCCTTCTCGGTGCTCGTGCGTGTGCGATTGGGAACGCGTGGCGCGTGCAGCGCGGCGAGGACCGGCGCGTCGCGCCCGTAAAGGTCGTCGAAGGTGGTGAGCTTACCGTCGACGCCACGCCCCATCGTGAAATAAGTGATGTAGACCGGCATCGTCTTCTCGACCGGCACGCGGGTGTATTCGCCCGAAGTCGAGATCGCCACCGCCTGATCCTTGGTCGCGCCCTGGCCGAGAATGGCGATGGTCATGCCCAATTCGAGCGCTCGCTCGGTGCGAATGCAGCCGTGGCTGAGTGCGCGGTTGTCGCGCTTGAACAGGTTGTGATTCGGCGTGTCGTGGAGGAAGATCGAATGCGGGTTGGGCATGTCGAGCTTTACCACGCCGAGCGAATTGTTCGGCCCCGGCTGCTGAACCACCCAGATCGTCCCGTCCGAGGCCTTGGTCGCCTTGTACCCCGCCTTCTTGGCCCAGGCCGGATTGTCGAGCACTTTCTCGCCCAGCCCCTCGCCGACGACGATTGACTGCGGCACCGACCAGGTCGGGTTGAAGATCACGCCCTGGACCGTGTCGGCGAACTGCGGCGTCGCGTGCCGCCCAGGCTGACCGACGATGGTCTTGTAGGTGCGGATGATGTGGTTGTTGACCGTCAG
Source organism: uncultured Alphaproteobacteria bacterium (assembly GCA_963811255.1). GTDB lineage: Bacteria > Pseudomonadota > Alphaproteobacteria > Sphingomonadales > Sphingomonadaceae > Croceibacterium_B. The sequence continues at coordinate 78,882 of CAWEQI010000002.1, forward strand.
CCGCAGCTCAAACTCGGGCACGTTGGCGATCAGGTACTGGCCGCCGAGATCGCGCGGCAGCCAGCGCCAGCGGTCCATGTTGATGCGGATCAGGTCGCGGGTCTTGGTGTCGTTCGCGGACGTGCTGGCGAGCTCGGTCTTGAGCGCGGCGTAATCCGGGTTCGTCGGATCGAGACCCGCCAGCGTCCCGGCGATATCGTGGCTCGCGAGCGCCTGGCGCATCACTTGTCCGGTCGGCATCAGGCCGGCATCGGGATCGACCACGAACCACTGCTTGCGGGCATCCATCGGCGTGCGCCCGTCGCGCAGGTCCTCGACCAGCCAGGCGAAGCTCTGGCTCGCCAGTTGGTCAAGCTCGGGCCCGGCACCGAAAGCGATCGCCTGCTGGAGCGCGTCGGGATTGTAGTCCTGCGGGTCGAGTCCCTCGTCGCCGATCGCCCGGATCGCCGCGAGCAGGCCCTGGGCGTCGGCGACGCTCCAGGTCTGGACCGCCGGGTATTTCGGAGCGGGCGCCGCTTCGGTGGGCGCCGCCGGGCTCGCGGTCACCGGAACGGCGTCGGTTTCCAGAACCTTCTGCGGCAGCACCTTGTCGAACAGAGTGTCGGTGTCGGTCGTCGCCTGCGCCAGGGCGGGGCTCGCCAGCGCGAGCGCCCCCAGCGGAAGAATTCGCGCGAAATGTCTCATCGAGTGACCTGTTCGCCGCCGGGCCGAGCCCGAGCCGGCGCCTCCTGACGCCCCATTTACACCTGTTCGCCGCGCACCATCAACCGCCGCTGCTGTCTGGCGGCTGAATCGTCCACCGCCGGGCCTAGGATCGAGGTGCGCTCACCGTCGCCTCGTTCGGCTGGTGCTCGCCGGCGATCTTATGCCAGATCAGGCCCACGGCGCCGCCGGCGAACGCCGCCAGCGCCAGCGCCAGCGCCATTGGAATGACGTGGATCGGGTCGCGCGGGCGTCCCGGAGGGCCGATGGGCATTCGCCAAGTTCCTTCCAGGCTCCGCAACTAGCGCCCGGCAGCGCCGGTTCCAACCCGCCGCCCTTGATTTTGCCGCTCTGAGCGCGCAGGTGCCGCGCAACTTCCGGCCTCTCATTTGCGCGGCTCCGCGATAATCCGGCCGGATCCGAAATAGGAGGCAAGCGCCGCAATGACCCAGGTCGGCAAGAACTCGCTCGAGACCCGCAGCACCCTCACCGTCGGCGACAAGAGCTACGCCTATTACTCGCTGAACAAGGCCGCCGAAAAGATTGGCGACATCTCGCGCCTGCCGTTCAGCATGAAGGTCCTGCTCGAGAACCTGCTGCGGTTCGAGGACGCCGGGTTTACCGTGTCGCTCGGCGACATCCAGGCGGTCGCCGACTGGCTGAAGAACCCGGTCACCGGCAAGGAGATCCAGTACCGCCCGGCGCGGGTGCTGATGCAGGACTTCACCGGCGTCCCGTGCGTGGTGGATCTCGCCGCCATGCGCGACGCGATCAAGGCACTCGGCGGCAACACCTCGAAGATCAATCCGCAGGTGCCGGTCCACCTGGTGATCGACCACTCGGTGATGGTCGACGAGTTCGGCACGCCCAAGGCCTTCGCCAAAAACGTCGCGCTCGAATACAAGCGCAACGCCGAGCGCTACGACTTCCTCAAGTGGGGGTCGAAAAGCCTCGACAACTTCAAGGCCGTGCCGCCGGGCACCGGCATCTGCCACCAGGTCAACCTCGAACATATCGCCCAGTGCGTGTGGAGCAGCGAGGACCCGGACGGGCAGCTCGTCGCCTATCCGGACACCTGCGTCGGCACCGACAGCCACACGACCATGGTCAATGGCCTCGGCGTGCTCGGGTGGGGCGTCGGCGGCATTGAGGCCGAAGCGGCGATGCTCGGCCAGCCAATCTCGATGCTGATTCCCGAGGTGGTCGGCTTCAAGTTCACCGGCAAGCTGGCCGAAGGCGTGACCGCGACCGACCTGGTGCTGACTTGCACGCAGATGCTGCGCGCGAAGGGCGTGGTCGGCCGCTTCGTCGAGTACTTCGGCCCCGGCCTCGCCTCCTTGAGCTTGGCCGATCGCGCCACCTTGGCCAACATGTCACCGGAGTACGGCGCGACCTGCGGCTTCTTCGGGATCGACGACAAGACGCTCGACTACCTACGCCTGACCGGCCGCAGGGAAGAGCAGCTGGCGTTGGTCGAGGCCTACGCCAGAGAGCAGGGCCTGTGGGCCGATCCCAACGCGCCCGAGCCGGTGTTCAGCGCCACGCTCGAGCTCGACCTCGGAACGGTAGTTCCCTCGCTTGCCGGGCCCCGCCGTCCGCAGGACAAGGTCGCGCTGCCCGAGGTGGACGAGCTGTTCAACAACGAGCTTCACACCCTCTACGGCAAGGCCGGCCCGCGGCGCTGCGCGATCGACGGCAAAGGTCACGACATCGGCGACGGCGACGTGGTCATCGCCGCGATCACCAGCTGCACGAATACCAGCAACCCGGACGTGCTGATCGCCGCCGGGCTGGTGGCGAAGAAGGCGCACGAGAAAGGCTTGAAGCCCAAGCCGTGGGTCAAGACCAGCCTGGCGCCCGGCTCGCAGGTGGTCACCGATTACCTCAAGAAGGCCGGGTTGCAGGATCATCTCGATGCGATCGGGTTCGACCTGGTCGGCTACGGCTGCACCACCTGCATCGGCAACTCGGGGCCGCTCGCCGAGCCGATCAGCACGGCGATCAACGCGAACGACATCGTCGCCGCCAGCGTGCTGTCGGGCAATCGCAACTTCGAAGGCCGCGTCAGCCCCGACGTGCGGGCCAACTTTCTCGCCAGTCCGCCGCTGGTGGTCGCCTATGCCCTGAAGGGGACCGTGACCGAGGACATCACCGAAACCCCACTGGGCCAGGCCGACGACGGCAGCGACGTGTTCCTCAAGGATGTCTGGCCTACCAGCCACGAAATCGCCGACATCCGAGGCAAGGCGATCGACCGGACGATGTTTGAGCAGCGCTATGCCGATGTCTACAAGGGTGACGAGCACTGGCGGGCGCTGATCGTCGAAGGCTCCGACACCTACAACTGGATCGCCGGCAGCACCTACATCGCCAACCCACCGTATTTCGAGGGAATGACGATGGACCCGCCGCCGGTGACCGATGTGGTGGACGCGAAGCCGCTGGCGATTCTCGGCGATTCGGTGACCACCGATCACATCAGCCCGGCCGGCTCGATCAAGCCGGATAGCCCGGCCGGCGAATACCTGCTGAGCCATCAGGTCGGCCGTTCCGACTTCAACTCCTACGGCAGCCGCCGCGGCAACCACGAAGTGATGATGCGCGGGACCTTCGCCAACATCCGCATCAGGAACGAGATGGTGCCCGGCGTCGAAGGCGGCATGACGACTTACGACAGCGAGGTGATGCCGATCTACGACGCGGCGATGAAGCACAAGGCCGACGGCACGCCGCTGGTTGTGATCGCCGGCAAGGAATACGGCACCGGCTCATCGCGCGACTGGGCGGCCAAGGGCACGATCCTGCTCGGCGTGCGGGCGGTGATCGTCGAGAGCTTCGAGCGCATCCACCGCTCGAACCTCGTCGGCATGGGCGTGCTGCCGCTGCAGTTTCATGAAGGCGACAGCCGAACCAGCCTCAAGCTGACGGGCGACGACAGCTTCACAATTCGCGGTCTTGCCGACTTGAAGCCGGGGCAGGATGTCGAGGTCGAAGTCACCCGGGCCGACGGCGAGCAGTTCAGCTTCACCGCCAAGTGCCGGATCGATACCGCCAACGAGATGGAGTATTACCGCAACGGCGGGATCCTGCAGTTCGTCTTGCGACGGCTGGCGGCCTAACCGAAAAAGGGCGGCCCGTCAGGACCGCCCTCCCCTCCTTGACATCGGCTGCACGGGTCAGGCGGCCGGTTGCGCGGCCTTCTTGCGGCGCCGGCCGAACGTCGCCAGCGCGCCGATTGCGAAGAGAGCCAGCATCGGCGGCTCGGGAACCTGCGTGCCCGAACTGGTGCTAGTGCTGCCGCTGGTCGAGCTGGAGCCGCTGGTCGAACTTGAAGTCGACGAACTCGACGAACTGGAGGTCGAGGAGCTAGTCGAGCTCGACGTCGAGGTGCTCGAGGTAATGTTGCCCGAGGTCGAGGTGCTGGTCGAGACGTTGCCCGACGAAGACGACGTGCTCGTGCTGGTGATGCCGCCAGTGCTGGTGGTCGTCGTGCTGGTGATCCCGCCGGTGCTGGTCGAGGTCGAGCTGCCGCCGGTCGAGGTCGAGGTGGACGAGCCGCCGGTGGAGGTGGACGTCGAGCTGCCGTTGACGTTGATCACGGTCCCGCCGCTGCTGCTCGAGCTGCCCGACGAGGAGCCGCTGGACGTCGTCGTCGAACTGATCGATACGCTGCCGCCGCTCGACCCCCCGAAGAAGCCGCCGAAGAACCCGCCGCCGAAGCCGCCGAAGCCGCTCGAGCCGCCGATCACCACCGGGGTGCCGCCGCCGCCGCTGATCACCGGGGCCGGTGCGGGCAGCGGCAACGGCACGGGCGCCATCGCAAACTGCTGCTCTTCCATGCAGACCTGCTCGCCGTTGCGGGTGACCAGTTGCTTGGGCGCCTTGCACTCGTAGGTGACGACGTGCTGGACGGTCTTGATCCGGTGCGGGATCGTCCGCCGGTGCACGGTCTTGACGTATTTGACCGGCTTGGTCGTCTTCGTTGGCTTGACCGTCTTCACGTACTTGCTTTGCGCCGCCGGAGCTTCCGCGACATGGACCGCGCCGCCAACGGCGAGCGCGCCGCCGGCCGCGACAGCGGACAGTTTCGCCAGGGCCATTCGTACCGACATGGTTGTTCTCTCAGCTTCGACGGGATTAGCCTGACCGCCCCGAAATGGCCGGCACGGCGTTACCCGTTGCTGCCAAGAACAGGCGAATTCCGCGGTTGCGCAATGCGGTTAACCATGATTCGGCTGTCCCGAAGCGGGAATTCCGGCCCGAATCCGCGGCTTGGACCCGGTTTGTCCCACTCTGGAACCGAACCGGGGGCGTTTCCGAAACCTTTGTTAACCCGATCCGCTCACTTCCCCGCGCCCCCCGGATCGAACAACCCCGCCTGGGAGCCGCTCGGCGGCGCGAGGCCGAGGTGCTGCCAGCCGGCGTCGTTGAGGCAGCGCCCGCGAGCGGTGCGGGCGACCAGGCCGAGCTGGATCAGGAATGGTTCGACCACGTCCTCGATGGTGTCGCGCGGCTCGGCGAGGCCGGCGGCGAGGGTTTCGACCCCGACCGGGCCGCCCTTGTAGGTCTCGGCGATCATCGTGAGATAGCGCCGGTCCATCGCGTCGAGCCCGAGCCCGTCGACTTCGAGCTTGTTCAAGGCCTGGTCGGCCACCTCGGCGGTGACCGTCGGCGCCCCGGCCACGTGAGCGAAATCGCGCACCCGGCGCAGCAACCGACCGGCCACGCGCGGCGTCCCCCGCGCGCGGCGGGCGATCTCGCGCGCGCCCCCAGTGTCGATGGCGACGCCGAGCTTGTCGGCCCCGCGGGTCACCACCTGCTGCAGCTCGGCGACGGTGTAGAAGTTCAAGCGCACCGGGATGCCGAAGCGGTCGCGCAAGGGCGTGGTCAGCAGGCCCTGGCGAGTGGTGGCGCCGATCAGGGTGAACGGCGGCAAGTCGATCCGCACGCTGCGCGCGCTGGGCCCCTCGCCGATGATCAGGTCGAGCGCGCGGTCCTCCATCGCCGGATACAGCACCTCCTCGACCACCGGATTGAGCCGGTGGATCTCGTCGATGAACAGCACGTCGTGCGGCTCGAGGTTGGTGAGGAGCGCGGCGAGATCGCCGGTCTTGCCGATCACCGGCCCGCTGGTGGCGCGAAAGCCGACGCCCATCTCGCGCGCGACGATCTGCGCCAGCGTGGTCTTGCCGAGGCCCGGGGGGCCATGGAACAGCACATGATCCATCGCCTCGCCGCGTCCGCGCGCCGCCTCGATGAACACCCGCAGGTTCTCCCGCGCCGCCTCCTGCCCGACGAACTCGCCGAGCGTCTTGGGGCGCAGGGCGGCGTCGGCGTCCTCCGGCTGGCGTTGGGGGGAGAGGGCGGGGTTATCGGTCATGCGTTGGGCGCTTGGAGCTCGATGGATGCTGAAACGAGTTCAGCATGACGAACTGGGGAGGTGAGGCGGAGAAGCGGGACCGTTTCAAATCTTTCTTCGTCACCCTGAACTTGTTTCAGGGTCCATTTGGCCGCACGCTCCCTCCGATGCGGGAAGAGCGGCAGCCTTGCGTATATCTCTTGGCGAACGGGTACTACGGCGCGATCTACATCGGCGTCACATCCAACCTCCTGCAGCGGCTGGTGCAGCATCGCAAGGGGCTGCTGCCGGGGTTCACGAGCCGCTACGAGGTCCACCGGCTGGTCCGCTTCGAGATGTTCGGCGACATGGAGCGCGCAATTCTGCGCGAGAAGCAGCTCAAGCGGTGGCATCGACCATGGAAGATCAACCTGATCAATACCGAGAACCCGCAGTGGGTCGATCTTGCGGTGGGGTTGGGTCTGCCGCCGCTGGAGCCGAGCGGGGGGCGGAATGGATCCTGAAACAAGTTCAGGATGACGTCTTGGGGATGGTGTGGTGAGCATTAGCCCGCCGCCCTCTTCAGCGCCACGCGGACGAGGTCGTTCAGCCCCGCATCCGCGCCCAGCTCCGTCTGCGCGTGGGCGACGGCGCTGGCCGCCACGGCGGGCTTGAAGCCGAGGTTCTGCAGGGCCGAAACGGCGTCGGCGCTGGCGCCGCCGGTGGGGGCCGCGGGCGCGGCGCCGGCGACGCCGGGCAGCGCGCCGGCCTTGTCCTTCAACTCGTTGACAATGCGGCCGGCGAGCTTCGGGCCGACGCCTTGGGCGCGGGCGACCTGGGCGGCGTCGCCGTGGGAGCAGGCGGTTTGCAGCTCGGCCGGGCTGAGCGCGGAGAGGATCGCCAGGGCGACCTTGCTGCCGACCCCCTGTACGCCCGTCAGCAGACGGAACCAGTCGCGCTCCTCGGCGGTGGCGAAGCCGAGCAGGCGCAGGTCGGTCTCGCTCACCTGCAGGTCGGTGAACACCGTGCATTCGTCGCCGCGGAGGCCGAGCGCCTGAAGCGTCTTGGACGAGCAGTGGACGAGATAGCCGACGCCGTGGACGTCGATTACCGCCCAATCCGCCCCTGTCTCGTCGAGCCGCCCGCTCAGCTTGGCAATCATGGTTTGTTCCTGCCCGACGTTTCGCGCCTTGGCCAGAGCGCCGGCGGACTTCTCCGCAGGGCGAAGTTCACACGGATGGAACACCTGGAACACGGTCCTAGGGAGAAAATATCTCCCGCCGAAGCGGTCGTCGGAGCGGGCCCGCGAACGGGCAAGGGTGCCCAAGTCCCGGCAGGATGACAACGCTTCGCCATCCCGATTCTATGACAGATCGGAACGGAATAGGAAAACGGTTCACGACTCCGCCGACGGCGGCGATATGGACAGCCGCCCGCACATGCGCCAAACGCGGCGCCCATGAGCTGGAACACCTTCGGCCGCGTACTGCGCTTTACCACCTGGGGCGAGAGCCACGGGCCGGCGCTCGGCGCGATTGTGGACGGGTGCCCACCGGGGCTGGCGCTCGACGAAGGCGCGATCCAGCCGTTCCTCGACGCGCGGCGGCCGGGGACGAGCAAGTTCACCACCCAGAGGAAGGAGCCCGACCAGGTCCGCATCCTCTCAGGCACGTTCGAGGGGCGGACCACCGGCACGCCGATCAGCCTGATGATCGAGAATGTCGACCAGCGCAGCAAGGACTATTCGGAGGTGGCGAAAGCCTATCGGCCGGGCCACGCCGACTATGCTTATGACGCGAAGTACGGCTTTCGCGATTACCGCGGCGGCGGGCGCAGCTCGGCGCGCGAGACGGCGGCGCGGGTGGCGGCCGGCGCGGTGGCGCGGCTGGTGATCCCGGAAGTGACGATCACCGCCTATGTGTGCGAGATCGGCGGCGATGCGATCGATCGCGAGGCGTTCGATGCGGCGCAGATTTTGCAGAACCCGTTCTTCTGCCCCGACGCCTGGGCGGCCAAACGGTGGGAGGGGCTGGTCGACGCGGCGCGCAAGGACGGCTCGTCGTTGGGCGCGGTGGTCGAATGCGTCGCCGAGGGCGTGCCCGCCGGCTGGGGCGCGCCGATCTACGCCAAGCTCGATGCCGACCTCGCCAGCGCGATGATGGGAATCAACGCGGTCAAGGCGGTCGAGATCGGCACCGGCTTTGCCGCCGCAAGGCTGCGCGGCGAGGAGAACGCCGATCCGATGCGGCCCGGCGCGGAAGGCTCGCCCGAGTTCCTCGCCAACAACGCCGGCGGCATCGCCGGGGGCATCTCGACCGGCCAGCCGGTGGTGGTGCGCGTGGCGTTCAAGCCGACCAGTTCGATCCTCAGGCCGCAGGAGACGGTGACGCGCGAGGGCGAGGCGACCGAGCTGGCCACCAAGGGGCGCCACGACCCCTGCGTCGGCATCCGCGGCACGCCGGTGGTCGCGGCGATGATGGCGCTGGTGCTGGCCGACCACAAGCTGCTGCACCGGGCGCAGTGCGGGTAGCTTAGGTCAACGGAGTCAGAAGCCATACCGAACTGGTTTTTTGCGCTCTGCGTCTTCTGCTTTGGCTTCGTGGCATGGCAAGGCATCAGAAACCGAGGATTTTACGTCGGCGGTGCAAAAATTAGCGGGCCTGTCGTGTGGATTGCGGCCGCCATAATCTTGGTCAGCCTGGTACTTATGTTAATGATCTTAGTCGGCTTTATTCCGGATCACGCGCCCTGAGCGACGCAGGCCTAGCGATAGTGCACCAGCCCGAGCAGCGCCGCGGCGAAATGGTCGAAGGGCGGCGAGTGGACCACCAGCTTGTGCAGCACTCCCTCCGCGACGATCCAGCCCGCGCCGAATAGCGAGTAGCCGCTGATCCGGCCCGTTCGGCGCCGTTCGTGAAGCAGGATCGCCGCCGCCATGGCCCACAGCGTGGCGTAGAGCGGCACCACCGGGATCGGCGCCAGCCCGAAGGCGTGCGACCAGAAGCGGTTCACCCCCGGCGGCAGCACCGGGAGCATGGCGAACAGGATCATTCGCTTGTGCACCTGCGGCCGGCGGGTGTTGCGGATCGCCAGCGTGAACATCGTCACGAAGCCGACAAAGGCGCACAGCCCGAGATAGAGCCCGTCGGTGCCGGGCGCGAAACCCTTCTGCATCGCCATCCGGGTGGCGATCAGCTGGAGCATGAGGCCGAGGCAGATCGCCACGCTGCCGTGGGCAATCATGTACATGCCGAGGCTGCGGTGCAGCTTCACGTTGCCGGCGCCGACCAGCCCGGCCTGGACCACCAGCAGCACCATCCACGACATGAAGACGAGGCCGTGCAGGTGGACGATCGGCGGCGCGGGCGGGAACGTGCCCCGGGCCATCGGCACGAGGTAGCTCATGCCGAACCCGCCGAAGACGAACAGGCACATCGCCAGCGTCATCCAGAAGAAGAACGACGGCCTGAAGGCGCGCGCGGCCCTGGGCGCGGCGATCGCGGCAGGTGCGGTCATGGCGAAACCTCCTCCCCGGAAGCCGCAGGCTGGCCCGCTTCCTAAGCCGGGCCGCCACCGCACACAATCGCTATGCCACGACGGCCGTCGTGGGATCGGCCGAGCCCCCGGCGGGGTGAGCAATGCGGATGTCCCCGATCACCGCGGGAGATTGACCGTTCCGATTACGACAATCGGAAAATCACCGGTTTACTGCGCTGCAACAGTCCCTATCTCGCGCCTGCGAAATCCATCCACCCACGCAAACGGAGACATCATGGGTATTATCGGAAGCACGATCAAACCGTTCACCGCCACCGCCTTCCAGGCGGGCAAGGACTTCTTCGAGGTCTCGGAGAAGGACCTCGAGGGGAAGTGGGCGGTGTTCTTCTTCTACCCGGCCGATTTCACCTTCGTCTGCCCGACCGAGCTCGAGGACCTGGGCGAACACTACGAGATGCTGCAGAAGCTCGGCGTGGAGGTATTCGCGGTCTCGACCGACACGCACTTCAGCCACAAGGCGTGGCACGACACCTCGGAGAAGATCGGCAAGCTGAAGTTCCCGTTCCTCGGCGACCAGCAGCACAATCTCGCCAACGCCTTCGGCGTGCTGCGCGAGGGCCAGGGGCTGGCCGACCGGGCGACCTTCGTGGCCGATCCCGACGGCGTGATCCAGCTGGTCGAGATGACCTGCGAAGGCGTCGGCCGCAACGCCAACGAGCTGGTGCGCAAGATCCGCGCCGCGCAGTACGTCCGCGCCCATCCCGGCGAGGTGTGCCCGGCGGCGTGGGAAGAGGGTGAAGAGACTCTCGCGCCGTCGCTCGACCTCGTCGGCAAGCTGTAAGCCAACCGGTCGCGCCTGGCGCGGTCGCGTGAGGTCCGGGGCGGCCTCCTCTCCCCCCAACGCCGCCCCGGGCCTTGCAATCCCCATCCCTCCGCGGACCGGAACCGATGCTCGACGCCAACCTGACCCAGCAGCTGAAGCAATACCTCGGCAACCTGCGCGAGCCGATCGAGCTCGTCGCCACCCTGGGCGACGGCAGGAAGTCGGACGAGACCCGCGCGTTGCTGGAGGAAATCGCCGCGCTTCACGACAAGGTGACCGCGCGCTTCGACGGCAGCGCCGCGCGCAAGCCGAGCTTCGTCGTCCGGCGCCTGTCCAACCCCGAAGCGGCGGTCGAGTTCGCCGGGCTGCCGATGGGCCACGAGTTCACCAGCCTGGTGCTGGCCCTGCTGTGGGCCGGCGGCCATCCGCCCAAGGTTTCCGACGAAGTGCTCGAGCAGGTCCGGGCGCTCGACGGCGAGTTCCGGTTCGAGATGTATTTCTCACTCTCGTGCCACAACTGCCCCGAGGTGGTGCAGGCGCTGACCCTGATGGCGCTGGAGAATCCGCGGGTGCAGGCGACGCTGATCGAGGGCGGCACGTTCAAGGACGAGGCCGAGGCGCGCGGGGTGATGGCCGTGCCCGCCGTGTTCCTCAACGGCGAGATGTGGGGCAGCGGGCGCATGGGTGTGGAAGACATTCTCGCCCGGCTCGACAGCAACGCCGGCGCGAAGAGCGCGGCGAAACTGGCCGGCAAGGCGCCGTTCGAAGTGCTGGTGATCGGCGGCGGCCCGGCCGGGGCGGCGGCGGCGATCTATGCCGTGCGCAAGGGCTTCGGCACCGGGCTGGCGGCCGAGCGGTTCGGCGGGCAGGTGCTCGACACGCTGGGGATCGAGAACTTCATCTCGGTGCCCTACACCGAAGGCCCCAAGCTGGTCGCGCAGCTCGAGGGGCACGTGGCCGAATACCCGGTGGACGTGATGACCGCGCAGACGGCGCAGGAGTTGATCCCGGCCACGCGGCCCGGCGGGCTGCACGAGGTGCGGTTCGCCAACGGCGCCTCGCTCAAGGCGCGCAGCCTGGTGCTGGCGACCGGCGCGCGCTGGAAGCGGCTCGGCGTGCCGGGCGAGGAGGAATACCGCACGCGGGGCGTCACCAACTGCCCGCACTGCGATGGGCCGCTGTTCAAGGGCAAGCGCGTGGCGGTGATCGGCGGCGGCAACTCGGGCGTCGAGGCGGCGATCGACCTCGCCAACATCGTCGCCCACGTGACGCTGATCGAATTCGACGACAAGCTGCGCGCCGACCAGGTGCTGCAGGACAAGCTGCGCGGCTTCGACAACGTCGACATCGTGGTCTCGGCCAAGACGACCGAAATCGCCGGCGACGGCGAGAAGGTGACCGGGCTGGTCTATCGGGACCGCGCGAGCGACGAGGAGACGCGGATCGAGGTTGCCGGCGTCTTCGTGCAGATCGGGCTGATGCCCAACACCGAATGGCTGCGCGAGTCCGGCCTCGAGCTGAACCGGTTCGGCGAAATCGAGATCGACGCCCGCGCGGCGACCAACCTGCCGGGGGTGTTCGCCGCCGGCGACGCGACCAGCGTGCCGTACAAGCAGATCGTCATCGCGATGGGCGACGGCTCCAAGGCGGCGCTGTCCGCCTTCGACTACCTGATTCGCCACGAGCCGGTGGAGGATCTCGCCGAGGCGGCCTGAGTTTAATCGACCGAGTCGTTTGAACTCGGCTGATTGATTTATTCGCTCAACCTTATCGAACTCTCCTGTTTCGCCCTCCCCCGCCAACTCGATAGGATGCGCGGTGGAGGGATGGTTTCCGGAGTCGCGCGCGCGACCGACAGGATAACAGGAGAGACGATCATGGACATGAAGACCGGCGGCGATCCGCTTCACGGCAGCCCTATGGAAGAAGGCGCGGCGCTGCACAGCCTGCTCGGGCGCACCAATCGCGACTGGTGGCCGAACCAGCTCTCGCTCGACATCCTGCCGCAGCACGGGGCAACCGGCGATCCCTACGGCGACGACTTCGATTACGCCGAGGCGTTCAACGCGCTCGACTACCAGGCGGTGAAGAAGGATCTCACCGCGCTGATGACCGACAGCCAGGACTGGTGGCCGGCCGACTATGGCCACTACGGCCCGTTCTTCATCCGCATGGCCTGGCACGCGGCGGGCACCTATCGCATCGGCGACGGTCGCGGCGGCGCCAACTCCGGCAACCAGCGCTTCGCTCCGCTCAATTCGTGGCCGGACAACGCTAACCTCGACAAGGCGCGGCGGCTGCTGTGGCCGGTCAAGCAGAAGTACGGCAAGAACCTGAGCTGGGCGGACCTGCTGATCATGGCCGGCAACGTCGCGATCGAGAGCATGGGCGGGCCGATCTTCGGCTTCGGCGGCGGGCGCAAGGACATCTACGAGCCCGAGGCCGACGTGTACTGGGGCACCGAGGAGAACTGGGTCGGCCAGGGCGCCCCGCCGCGGATGGGCGAGGACGCCGGCACGGCGATGGAGAACCCGCTCGCCGCGGTGCAGATGGGGCTGATCTACGTCAATCCGGAAGGCCCCGGCGGCAACCCCGACCCGCTCGCCTCGGCGCGGGAAATCCGCATGACCTTCAGCCGCATGGCGATGAACGACGAGGAAACCCTCGCTCTCACCGCCGGTGGGCATACCTTCGGCAAGTGCCATGGCGCGGGCGACGCCTCGAAAGTCGGCGCCGAGCCGGAAGGGGCCGACATCGCCCAGCAGGGCCTCGGGTGGCAGAGCGGCCACGGCAGCGGGATGGGCGACGACACCATCACCAGCGGTCTCGAAGGGCCGTGGACGCCGACGCCGATCAAGTGGAGCATGAACTACCTGCACATGCTGCTCGACTACGATTACGAGCTGGTTACCAGCCCGGCGGGCGCCAAGCAGTGGCAGCCGAAGGCCCAGAAGCCCGAGGACATGGCGCCGGCGGCGCACACCCCGGGCAAGAAGGTCCCGACGATGATGACCACCGCCGACATGGCCTTCAAGGAGGATCCGGAGTTCCGCAAGATCGCCGAGCGGTTCCGCAAGGACCCGGACGCGTTCGCCGACGCGTTCGCCCGCGCGTGGTTCAAGCTGACCCATCGCGACATGGGGCCCAAGGCGCGGTATCTCGGGCCGGAAGTCCCGAGCGAGGACCTGATCTGGCAGGATCCGGTCCCCGCCGGCAAGACGCCGAGCGAGGGCGCGGTAGCCGACTTCAAGAAGCAGGTGCTGGCGAGCGGCCTGTCGGTCAGCGCGCTGGTCAAGGCGGCGTGGGCTTCCGCCTCGACCTACCGCCAGTCCGACCATCGCGGCGGCGCCAACGGGGCGCGCATCCGCTTCGCCCCGTTGCGCAACTGGAAGGTCAACGATCCGGACGAGCTGAAGGCCACGCTCGACAAGCTCGACAGCCTGCGGGGCGACATCTCGATGGCCGATGCGATCGTGCTGGCCGGTTCGGCGGCGGTCGAGAAGGCGGCCAAGGACGCCGGTTACGACGTGAAAGTCGACGTCACCACCGGCCGCGGCGACGCGAGCGAGGCGCAGACCGACTTCGACAGCTTCGAGGTGCTCGAGCCGAAGGCCGACGGATTCCGCAACTATCTCGGCGTGCGCTACAACGTGCCGACTGAGGAGCTGCTGGTCGACCGTTCGAACCTGCTCGGCGTGTCGGCGCCGGAAATGACCGTGCTGGTCGGCGGACTGCGCGTGCTCGGCGCCAACACCGGCGGATCGAAGCACGGCGTGTTCACCGACCGGGTGGGCCAGCTGACCAACGACTTCTTCGTCAACCTGCTCGACATGAGCACGGCGTGGGAGCAGACCTCCGACGAGGGCGACGAGACCTTCGTCGGCAACGATCGCAAGACCGGCCGGCAGAAGTGGACCGCCACCCGCACCGACCTCGTGTTCGGCTCGAACGCGCAACTGCGCGCGCTGGCCGAAGTCTACGGCTCGGCCGATGCCGGGGAGAAGTTCGTCCGCGACTTCGCCAAGGCGTGGACCAAGGTAATGGACGCCGACCGGTTCGACGTAAGGTACGCCAAGTACAAGAAGGCGGCCTGAGACTTCGCTCATTTCCCCCCTCCCGCTCGCGGGAGGGTCGGAGGTGGGTGAGTCAGCCAGCGGTGGTCGTTCCCTCCGCTAGCCCCTCCCGCAAGCGGGAGGGGTACTTGTTTAGTTCATCCCGAGGGACTTGCGCAGAAAGGCATCGCTTTCCGAAAGCAGTTTGATGCGGGCGGCCGAATCCGACAGCGAATGGCCGAGGCCGTCGAACTTGAGGAACACCGGCGGCCTGCCGGCGTGTTGCAGCGCGTTCTGCATCAGCTCCGACTGCTTTTCGTCCACCTGTTCGTCAATCGTCCCGTGCACCAGCATCACCGGAGCGACGATGTTGCCGGCTTGCTTGGTCGGCGAACCTTCGTCGACATTCGCGCCATGGCCGATGAAATCCGAAACCATCTTGAAGTTGGTGAAGTGGCGCGCGTCGTTGCGCAGCAGGTCGAGGTCGGCCACCGGGGCGATCGCGACCACCGCCTTGAACACGTCCGGCGAGGTGGCCGCCACCTGCAGCGCGGCGTACCCGCCGTACGACCAGCCGACCACCGCCAGTTTGTTGGGATCGGCGATGCCCTGGCTGACGAGCCACCGGCCCGCGTCGCTGACGTCGCCGATGGCGACCTTCCACGCCTTGAATCCGTTCTCGTTCTGCATCCAGGCTTCGCCGTACCCCGCCGACCCGCGGAAGTTCGGCTGCAGCACGGCAAACCCGCGCTGGGCGTAGAACTGCGCCATCCAGTCGAAGCCCCACTCGTCGCGCGCCTCCGGCCCGCCGTGGGGCATGACGATGGCCGGCAGCCCCTTGGCCGAGGTCACCCCCGGAGGCAGCGTGAGATAGGCCGGGATCGCGGTTCCGTCGGTGGCCTTGTAGGATGCGTTGATGACGTAAAGACGGGACCAGCCGATCAGGGTATCTCCGAACGGAGCGGTCAGCCTGAGATTACAGATCAATTGCGTTTCGGTCGGCCACTTGCACCAAGTCAGGTGACCCCCCGGCTGATCGACCGCGAGGACCGGGCGCGGTTCGCCGCCCTTGTCGACGTCGACCACCATGACCCGCTCGCCATGACCGGCAGGCGCTATGTAGGCGATCTGCTTGCCGAGCGGCGACAGGCTGATCTGAAGGACGTCGGCTCGCGCACCGAAACGCCGCGCGAGATCGGCCGGATCCTGGGCCTGTGCGGCATGGCTCAGCAGGCCCGCCAGGATTGCGGCCAACCAACAACGCATTCGAAACATCGCCCGACTCCCCCCACAACCCGAGAGGAAGAAAGCATTTTACCTGCGCCGACGGAAGCCCTGATGTGGCTGAACGCGGCGACGGGTCGCCGGCAACCCTCGTCCGATGACTGGGTTTCCGCTGCGCAGCGGCGATCCGGCGTCTATGGTCCCCGCCCGACGCGGGTGTTGGATGGAGGAGGCCATGGATTCGAGCGAGAGGCCGCAAAGCGAGGCGCAGCAGTATCGCATGATGCGTCAGGCGGCGGGGCCGAACTTCCTCGATTCGTCGCTCGAATGGCGGCGGATCTTCTCGGAAGCCTGGGGCACGTTCCTGTTGGTCGTGGTCGCCGCGGGCGCGGATGTAGTGTCGGGCGTAAGCCATGGCGCTGTGACGCTGGGCATGGCGGTGGTGGCGCCGGGCCTGATGGTGATGGTGGTGATCTATTTCATGGGAACGGTCAGCGGGGCCCATCTCAACCCTGCGGTGACGCTCGCATTCGCCGTGCGGGGGAATTTTCCGTGGGTCCGCGTTCCCGGCTATATCGCCGGACAGCTCGCCGGCGGACTGCTGGCGGCGCTGTTCCTGTGGGCGACGTTTGGCGCCGCCGGCGGACTCGGTGGAACCGAGCCGGGCGCGGGGATCGGCGCGTTGCAGGCGCTAGCGATGGAGGTGCTGCTGACCACCGGGCTGGTCAACACCATTCTCGGCACGGCTTCAGGGGCGCGCAATGTCGGTACCAACGGCGCAATTGCGGTCGGTGGCTATATCGCTCTCGCGGGGCTGTGGGCCGCGCCGGTCAGCGGCGCGTCGATGAACCCGGTGCGCTCGCTGGCGCCGGACCTGGTCAGCGGGCACATGGCGGGATGGTGGATCTATCTCGCCGGGCCGCTCGCCGGTGCGCTGATCGCGGTGGGGTTCGAACGGATCCTGAAGGGTCCGCCGACGCCGGCGGGCGCGGTCACCGCGCAGGGCACCCTGGACAGCGACAGCGCACCGCCGCAAGGTTGAGCCGAGCCGCTCGCGCTTCAGCGACCTCTTCTGAGGACGAGATAGAGCGCCCCCTCGCCGCCGTGGCGGCGGTGCGCCGGGCGAACGGCGGCGATCGACGAGCCGTGCGGGCCGGCCGCCAACCAGTCGAGCACCTTGGCGCGGATCGCGCCGCGGCGCTCGGCGCGGTCGGCGTGCTCGGCGGGGCGCGGCTTGCCGGTGACCAGGAGGACGACGCGCGCGCCGAGCGCCTTGGCTTGGGCGAGGCCGTGGTCGAGGCGGTGATGCGCGGCGGCGAGGGTGTGGCCGTGGAGGTCGAGGGTGAAGTCCGGCGCCAGCGCGCCGCGGGCGAGCTTGCGGTCCCAGGTGGAGTCGAGGCCGGTGTGTGAGCTTGCCTCCCCGGCACGGGGAGGTGCAAGCGCGGAGGGCTGACGGAGGGGAGTCGAGGGCGGGCGCTGCTCCGGCGGAGTTGCGCCAGGACGCGAGCCCCCTCCACCAACCTTCGGTTGGTCCCCCTCCCCGTGCCGGGGAGGATTTAGCGGCCGCACCGTCGCGGCCACGCGGGCCCACGCCGCGGCTTCCTCGGCAGTCAGGCCGCGGGGCGGCTTCATCGGCTCTTGAGGCGCGCCAGCGTGCCTTTGGGGACCAGCACCAGCGCCTGTCCGCGGGCGCTCATTCCGCCGGCGACCTGGCGCGCTTCGGGACCCGTGCCCCAGAAGCTGTCGAAGCGGTTGGCGCCCTTGATCGCGCCGCCGACGTCTTGCGCCACCCAGATGCCGTTGACGTCCTGCCGGTCGGTCGAGATGAACACCGGCGCGCCAAGGGGCACGAAGCGCGGATCGGCGGCCACCGCGATTTGTGCCTGGAGCGGCACGCCAAGCGACCCGACCGGGCCGTTGCCGGGCAGCTCCCGGAAGAACACGTAGCTCTGGTTGAGGTCCATCAGCCCGCGCGCCTCGGCGGGATGGTCGCGCAAGTACTGGACGATGCCTTGCATCGACGTCGGATAGGCGGTCCCTTCGCCGATCAGACCGCGCTGCTTCATCACCTGGCCGATGGCTGTGTACGGCCGCCCGTTCTGGCCGGCATAGCCGATGCGCATCGTGCTGCCGTCCGGCGCGCGCAGCACACCCGAGCCCTGGATCTGCAGGAAGAAGAATTCGATCGGGTCGGCGGCCCAGGCGATCTCCAGTCCCTTGCCGGCGAGCGCCCCGTCCTCGATCTCGGCGCTGGTGTAATACGGCACGAAATTTCCGCTGTCGTCGTACCGCCCCAGCGGCGGATTGCCGGTGCGCTGATCGGCGGGCGTGTCGGCCGGCCAGGCGCGGACAAGATCGGGCGGGACGCGATAGACCGGCACGTCGAATCCTGAGCCGCGGGTGCGCTGGCCGGCGATCTCCGGCTCGAAGTAGCCGGTGACGAAGCTGCTGCCGTCGCCCACACGGACGGTTTCGAACCAGGTGTCGAAGAAGCGCACGGCGTCGCTCGCCGGCCAGGTCGCCGCCGCGGTGCAGGCGGCTTGCCAGTCTGCGGGGCGGGTCAGGCCGCTGGCGTCCTGACGGCGCAGTAGTTGAGGACAGCTTTGGCGGAACGAGACGAGCGCGGCCGAGGCTTTGGCCTGGGCCAGGCCGTAGGCGGCTATCGACGGACCGGCGGCGATACCGGCGACGATCGCATTGGCTGGCGGGGAGGGCTTAGGCGCCGGAACGAGTTCGCGGCCCGGAGGAATCAGCGGACCGCAGCTGCCGAGTAGGATAACGGTCGCGAGAGCGGCAGCGTACCTGCCTGCCAGCCCGCGCCCCCTCCCCGTCATGTCAGCAAACTAGCCCTCGTCGGTTTCGTCGAGCATCCAGTCGGGCCCGGCGGCGGTGAGATCGCGCGTGAACACCCAGATATCGCGGCTTTCGACCGCGTCGTCGAGCGAACCGGCGACAACGTTGCCGTCCTTGTCGCGGGTGACCGTGGCAATGTCGGCGACGAAGCGCACGGCGATGCGAGCAATCGAGCCGTCGAGCGTCGCCGAATGAACGGTGGTGTCCTCGATCCGGATCAGCCGATTGTCGAGCGTTTCTCCAGCCTTCTCGCGCGCGTCGATCGCATCGGAAAAGCCCTGGTAAACGTCATCATCGCACAAGTGCTTCAGTTCGGCCTTGTCGCCGCGCCAGAAGGCTTCGAGGATCATTTCGTAAGCCGCCTTGGCGCCTTCGAGGAAAACGAGCAGATCGAACCGCCGATCGGCCGCGGCGATCTCGCGCACCCCGCGTTCGGTGGCCGGGGGATAGCCGCCCAGCTCGCGCTGCGGACGGGCGGTCTGCTGCCCCGGCGGCAGCATCGGCTTGGAGGCCTTGGCCTGTTCGCCGGCGTCGAAGCGGCGCGGAATCGCCTCCTCCTCATGCTCCGCCCGGCGCCCGAGCACCGAATAGAGCCGCAGGCCCAAAAAGGCCGCGATCATGGCAAGGATGACGATCTCGTAAATCACTAAACTCAGGTCCTGCTTTCGTCCGGACAAGGGGCTAACGTGCCGCCTGGTCGATTGTGCCCGAGATAGTGACGAAATACAAATGAACAACTGCGGAACGGGGCGGTTCGGCGCAATTCGCTCGCGCTCCGGCCGTTTCCGTTGCGGGCCCGCCACACGGCTGCTACCCGCCGGTCAAATCTGCACTCAGCACCACAAGGAAGAGCAGTTCTCATGGCCGAACAAGGCGACGTCCTCTCCAATCTCAACCCCGACTCCAGCGGCAACGGGGCCGATAACGAACCGGTCGCGGGAATCATATCGCAATATGTGAAGGACTTGTCGGTCGAAAATCCGAAAGCGCCGGAATCGTTCGGCTGGAGCGACCCTCCCCAGCTCGACGTGCAGTTCAATATCGCCGCGCAACCGGTCAACGACGAGGTGCAGGAAGTCACGCTGAAGATCTCGGTCAACGCGAAGACCAACCAGGGCTCGGCCTACATCGTCGAGCTGGCCTATTGCGGGCTGGTCGGGATGCGCAACATGGCCGAGGAGCAGAAGCACGCGTTCGCCTATGCCGAGGCGCCGCGGTTCCTGTTCCCGTTCGCCCGGCGGGTGATCGCCGACGCCACTCGCGATGCCGGCTTCGCGCCGCTGGTGCTCGACCCGATCGACTTCAGCGCGGTCTATATGCAGCAGCTGCAGGCCCAGCAGCAGGATCAGGGCGGCGCAACACCGCCCGCGGCCGAAAGCGAAAGCTGACCCGAGCCCGGGAGGGGTTCGCATGAGCAGCCTCGTCCGCAATGTCGGGACGATCGGCGGGCTGACCGCGCTCAGCCGCGTGTTCGGCTTCGTGCGCGATATCCTGATCGGCGGCGCGCTTGGCGCAGGCGCCGCGGCGGACGCTTGGCAAGTCGCCTTTATCCTGCCCAACACCTTTCGGCGGCTGTTCGCCGAGGGTGCGTTTTCGGTCGCCTTCGTGCCGATGTACTCGCGAGCGCTGTACGGCGAGAACGGCGGCGAGGACGCGGCGGAGCGGTTCGCTAACGACGTGCTCGCGGTGTTCGTGTGGGTGCTGCTCGGTTTCTCGGCCTTGGCCATGCTGGCGATGCCGCTGCTGGTGCTGATCCTGGCGCACGATTACCAGGCGGTTCCCGGCAAGTTCGAGCTGTCGGTCAGCCTGTCGCGGATCACCTTTCCCTATCTGATGCTGGTCAGCCTGGTGGCGATGCTGTCGGGCCTGCTCAATGCCCGCTCGCGCTTCGCGCCCGGCGCCTTCGTGCCGGTGTTGCTCAACCTTGTGCTGATCGCCGCGATCGGCGTCGGGGAGTTGCTGAGCCCCGCCCATGGAAGCGGCACGACCATGGCCTATGCCCTGGCCTTCGGCCTGGCCGCAGCGGGCGTGGTCCAGCTCGCCTACATGGTCTGGGCGACGCGCAAGGCGGGCGTACGGCTGACGATGCGCTTGCCGCGTTTCACGCCTCAGGTTCGGCGGCTGACCTGGCTGATCCTGCCGGCGACGCTGGGCGCTGGGGTCTACCAGATCAGCCAGTTCGTCGACACCTTCTTCGCCACCAGTCTGCCGCAAGGTTCGCTGACCCTGCTCAAGTTCGCCGACCGGCTGAACCAAATGCCGCTGGGCATCATCGGCATTGCGCTCGGCACGGCGATCCTGCCGATGCTGGCGCGCCATATCCAGTCGGGCAACGAGGCGGAGACCCAGCGGCTGCAGGCCAACGCGGTCGAGATGGCGCTGCTGCTGACCTTGCCGGGCGCGGCGGCGCTGGCAATCTGCGCGCCGGCGTTCACCACCGCCTTCTTCGAGCACGGCAAGATGACCGCCGCCGACACCGCGATCATGGCCCGGATAACCGCCGCGCTCGTCATCGGACTGCCCTCGTACGTGCTGGTCAAGGTGTTCCAGCCGGCCTTCTTCAGCCGCGAGGACACCCGCACGCCCGTGTGGGTCGCGGCAGGGGCGCTGGTTATCAACATCGGGCTCAACTTCTACGTCGTGCCGCGCTACGGGATCGTCGGCCTGGCCGGGGCGACGGCGACCACGGCAACCCTCAACGTGGCGACTCTCTATACCATCCTGCAGCGCCGCGGCTGGTTCCACTGGACTCTAAAGCTGACCAGCAGGATTGCGCGGCAGGTGGTCGCCACTGCGGCGATGGGAGCGGCGCTGTGGGCGCTGATGCCGCTGCTGACCGACCGCTTCGCCGGCAACGTGGTGGAGCGGGCCTGGTCCTTGTCGCTGCTCGTCGCCGCCGGGCTGGTGGTGTTCTTCGCGGTCGCCTGGCTGGTCGGGGCGCTCGACAAGGACCTGATCGGCCAGTTGCGCCGCAAGCGGGCGCCGGCGCAAGCGGCTGAGTAGGGGTTTCGCTCCGCAGCCCTTGTGCTATGGGCGCGGCCATGGACCGAGCCGCCCGCCTCCAACGGACAGCGCCGCGCCGCCTTGCGATGCGCGGCCGGGCGGCCTGGCGATGGCGCGCTTGAGTCAGCTCCCTCGCCCGTCAATGGGCAATTGACCGTCCCGATACATTTTCCAAAAGGCCTCCGTCATGCGTGTCGTTTCCGGCATTCAGCCCACCGGCAACCTCCACCTCGGCAACTATCTCGGCGCGATCCGCAATTGGGTGCGGATGCAGGACGCGATGGAAGAGGGCAACCGCGCTCAAGCAGCGGAAAGCGGTAGCGGAGACAAGAATCAGTGCCTGTTCTTCCTCGCCGACCTGCATGCGATCAGTCAGCCGTTCAATCCGGCCGAGCTGAGCGCGGCGACGCTCGAAATGACCGCGGCGCTGGTCGCCTGCGGCATCGATCCGAAACGCTCGATCCTGTTCAACCAGGCGCAGGTGCCCGCCCACGCCGAGCTGCAATGGCTGCTTTCCGGCACGGCGCGGATGGGCTGGCTCAACCGGATGACGCAATGGAAGGATAAGGCCGGCAAGAACCGCGAAGGGCAAAGCGTGGCGCTGTTCACCTACCCGGTGCTGCAGGCGGCCGACGTGCTGCTCTACCAGGCGACCCACGTGCCGGTCGGCGAAGACCAGAAGCAGCACCTCGAGCTGGCCCGCGACATCGCCCAGAAGTTCAACAACGACTTTGCCAGCGAGGACGCGCCGGTGTTCACCCTGCCCGAGGCGATCGTGCCGCCCGAAGCGGCGCGGATCATGAGCCTGCGCGACGGCGAGGCCAAGATGAGCAAGTCCGACCCTTCGGACATGAGCCGGATCAACCTGTCCGACGACGCCGACGCCATCATGCGCAAGGTCAAGAAGGCCAAGACCGACCCCGAGCCGCTGCCGAGCGAGGCGGCGGGCCTGGCGGGGCGGCCGGAGGCGCTCAATCTGGTGACGATCTACGGCGCGCTCGCCGGGAAATCGGTCGAGGCGGTGCTGAGCGACTACGGCGGCCAGGGCTTCGGGACCTTCAAGCCCGCGCTTGGCGAGCTGATGGTGAGCGAACTCGCGCCGATCGCGGAGCGCTTCAACGAGTTGAAGGCGGATCGGGAAGCGCTCGACGCGATCCTCGCCCGCGGCGCGAGCATGGCTCGCGAGATGGGTGCGCCGACGCTGGCCGCGGCCTACCGCGCCCTCGGGCTGGTGCGCGGCTGACCCGCAGTCGTCAAAATCCGTGGCGGAGAGGCATCGGCTCAGTATCAAGCGCCTCTAAACAAACGCTTTTGCCGATTTGATTATTCAATCCGCGTTCAGCGCGTCATAAGTATCGCACGGTTCATCGACGCAAGGGCCGCGCCACTCACGCCCGTTCTTGAGAGAGATTCGACCATGAGAATGACATCACACCTTAATGCCGTGAAGCTTGCGGTGGTGTCGCTGGCGCTGGCCGCCCTCGCCGCCTGCACGACGACCTTCAACGCCGACGTGACCCACTTCACCAATCAGCTCCCCGCGCCCAACGGGCAAACCTTCACCGTGGTCCCCGAGGATCCGGCGCTGGCCGGCGGGATCGAGTTCCACCAGTATGCGCAGTTGGTCGCCGATCACTTGGCTGCGCTCGGTTATCGGCCGGTCGACAATCCGGCCGATGCGACCCTGCTGGTGCATTTCGATTACGGTGTCGACCACGGCCGTGAGCGGGTGACGTCGAGCCCCGGCTTCTACGATCCGTTCTGGTCGCCATGGTACGCAAGCCCGATCATCTATCACACCCGCTACGGCGCGCGGATCGGCTACGCGCCGATCGGGCCGTGGGGCTGGGGCTGGTACGATCCGTTCTTCAACCAGCCCGACGTCGAGAGCTACACCGTCTACACCAGCGGCATCGATCTCAAGATCGACCGCGCGGCGGACCATCAGCGGCTTTACGAGGGCCGCGCGCAAGCGGTCTCGCTGTCGAACCGGCTGCAGTACCTGGTGCCGAACCTGATCGAGGCGATGTTCACCGACTTCCCCGGCAACTCGGGCCAGACAGAGCGGATTTCGGTTGCCCCCGAGAAGCGGACGGTGAGGCCCGTCCAGCACTGACGGGAGGCAAAACGGCCAATTGCGGAGGCGGGTCTCATGCGGCCCGCCTTCTCCGTTTCGGCCCAGTAAACCTACCTATGGGCTCGGCCCCACCTTCGTAAGCCCCTGAACCCTAAGGGCAGGCTGACGAAGGTGGGACCCGATCCATGAAGCCCGGCATACATGCAAGTTTCAAGAAGCGCTTTCGCACGCGGGTACTCATACCGGGTGCGCTGATTCTGCTGGTCACCGCGGCGCTGTGCGGGGCCGGTCTGATCTATGCCGGACGTAGCGCGGACTCGATGACCTTGCTGGGGGAGCAGATCGAAGTTTGGCAGGCGACCGCCCACGGCATGGACGATCTCGCCGTCGGTCAAGAGTTGGTCGGCCTATGCGATGAATGTTTGCACCAGGCGGCGTCAGCTCATCCGGATCAAGGGTGGCTGGATAGCCATGTCGGCGTTCGACTGTTCGATTTGTACGGCGCTCAGGAGACGTACATTGTCGATGGCCGGGGCAAGGCCATTTATGCGTCGGTTAGAGGCCAATCGGCCCCGCCTTCCGCGTACGAGCGCGTGGCTCCGGCTGTCGATCGCTTCGTCAAGCTGGCGCGCGGCGAGATCAAGCGCCCGAGCGGACGGAGCAATCTCGACGAGCGCCTGCCGGGATCGCCGCCGCAGCCCTTGGTAATGCCGCCGACGCCCGGCTTTTCGGACCAGCCGACGACGATCTACCCGTCCGTACGCACGACGCCGAACGTGCTCCACGCGACCGATCTCGTGCGCATCGGCAATCGTCTGGCGTTCGTCAGCGCCATGCAGATGGTCCATGTCAACCCGGGCGATCCTCGTGGCGATCCGCGAGCGCCGGTGTTGGTCAACTTGCGCTACCTCGACGCCAATTTCCTCAAACAAGCCGCGAAGCAGTACTATCTCCCGCAGCCGCGGATCGCGATGTCACCCAAGCTGCAGGCCGGCGAAGCGTCGACGCCGATACTCGACAGCGATGGTACGCCGTTGGCGACGATGTTCTGGAAGCCCATGCTGAGCGGGAATCAGGTGGTCCGAGGCTTGCTGCTTCCGGCCGGGATCTTGTTCGCCGTGGTGGCGCTGATGGTGCTGCTGATGTCGCTCAAGCTGCGCCAGTTGATGCGCCACGACGACGAACAGGTCCGCGACCTGGAAGAGGCCCATGTCGAACTCAAGGCCAAGGAAGCGCAGGCGCATCACCTTGCCTATCACGACGTGCTCACCGGCCTGCCCAACCGGGCGCTGTTCAACGACACGGCCGACCAGGCGCTGCTGCGCGCGCGGCACGGAGAGACGATGGCGATCCTGCTGCTCGATCTCGACCGCTTCAAGAACGTCAACGACCGTTTCGGCCATCTCGCCGGCGACGAGCTGATCCAGCAGGTCGCGAAGCGCCTCAAGCGGGTGCTGCAGGGGAACGGCTTCGTCGCGCGTCTGGGCGGAGACGAATTCGCGATCCTGCTGCAGGGCGAGAAAGGAGCGAAAGACCTGGTGCCGACGCTCGAACGAATCCTCGAGGAATTGCGGCGCCCTTACGAGATCCTCGGCAACCACGCCCATGTGGGCGTCAGCATCGGTGTCGCACCGGCGCCGGCTTGCGGCACCGACCGGACCGACTTGATGCGCAAGGCCGACATCGCTCTCTACCGGGCGAAGGACGACGGCCGCGACGCTTATCGGTTCTTCACCGATACGATGGACGAGACCGTTCAGTTGCGCGCCACGCTGGAAGCCGATCTGCGGTCGGCGCTGGCCTCCGGCAAAGGGCTCAGCGTGCATTACCAGCCGCTGGTCGATTCGGTCGGACACAAGGTTATCGGACTCGAAGCGCTAGTCCGCTGGGATCATCCCGAACGCGGCGCAATCCCGCCGCACCTGTTCATCCCGGTGGCCGAGGAAACCGGACTAATTTCGACGCTGGGCGACTGGGTCATGCGTCAATCCTGCAAGGTCGCGCGCGACTGGCCGAAGCTGACGATTTCGGTCAACCTCTCGCCGATCCAGTTCTGCGACGACGGTTTCGCCGAGCGGCTGTGCTGGATCGTGCGCGAGAGCGGGATCAGCGCGCGCCAGATCGAACTGGAGGTGACCGAAGGCGTGGTATTGGACCAGAACGAGAGTGTCCGCGGCGCGCTGCGCCGGCTGCGCCAGGAAGGCTTCCGCATTGCGCTTGACGACTTCGGCACCGGCTATTCGTCGCTCAGTTACCTGCGCGATTTCGAGGTCGACCGGATCAAGATCGACAAAAGCTTCGTCCAGAACCTGGGCCACACAACCGATGCCGGCGCGATCGTCAGCGCGGTCGTGACGCTGGGCCACGCGATGGGCCTGCAGGTGACCGCAGAAGGGGTCGAAACGTCCGACCAGGAAACGTTCCTACGCGGCGCCGGCTGCAACGTGCTGCAGGGATTCCTGTTTTCCAAGGCCGTGCCGGCGGGCGAGTTGCGGGATTCGATGGAACGGCACATGCGGCAGCGCGCCGCCTGAAGGCCGCCGCCGGTCGCGGGCGGTTCGCATTTGCGAGAACTTGCGCCACGAACGAGCCTGCGGCATCCCTTCGATGGAGAGGGGTGCAATGAAGAAACACATTCTATCGATCGCAGCGGTGATTGCCTGCGCGGCGCTCGCGCCGGCAGCCGGTTCGGTGAAGGCGCAGGCGCCGGCAAACTCACAGCCCGATCGGTGGATGCTGCATCAGGCGAGCGAGAACTGCTATCTTTCGCGCAGTTTCGTCAGCGGCGGCCACAAGATGGACGTGCTGATTGAGTCGTTCGGCTCCCAGACGCCATATCATGTGATCGTGCGGGGAGCGGGACTGCCGCTGCTCCCTCAGCGCGGCGAAGTGGCTCGGGTCGGCTTCGGCGGCCGGATCGCTTCGGCGGACACGTTCGTCCTCGTAGGCAAGTCCGGCAAAGAGCCGATGCTCCTGTTTGCCGCCCAACCGCCGCAACGCGAACAGGTCAAGATCTTGAGTTCGCTGTATGTCGGGACCGGGACCAAGGGATTGGTTGCCGTCGGGATCGATCCTCTCGGTGAGACCCTGTCGCTGGAGATGACGGGGATGTCCCCCCTCTCGTTCCCGCTCGGATCGATGCAGAGCGAGTATGCGCGGCTCAATGGCTGCGCCCAGGCGCTGGTGGCGAAGTGGAGCGCCGCCGCCTCCGCCGGAGCGACGCCCGCAAATCCACCGAAGCTGCTTCAGGCGCGTGAAGCCGCGTGGCACATGAAATATCCGGAGAACCTTCTGCTCAATCGGGTCAGCGGCCTCGCCGAATTGCGGATGACGATCGGCCCGAAAGGCCGCGCGCATGACTGCGTCGTGCAGATATCGGTCTGGGCCAGTCGATTCGGTGACAATTCCTGTAATGCACTGGAAGAGGTCGCACCGTTCGAGCCGGCCCACGATGCGGAAGGAAAACCGGTGAGCGCGCTGTACCGCACATCGGCGCTGTTCGTCATCTGGAACTGGTGAAGGAGCAAACGGAGATGATGTTCAGACAGTGGGTCGCAGCGGCGGGATTGCTCGCCATCGGCGGGGTGGCCGCAGCGCAAGTACCGCCGCCGATCGCCGCCAAGGTCCGCGCGGCGGGCCACAAGATGAATCCCTCGGCTGGCGCCGATTACGGCAAGATGTTCGGGCCCGGCTTTTGGGCCGGGATGACCATCACCCGCGACATCGCTTACGGCAGCGATCCGCTGCAGAAGCTCGACGTCTACGTGCCCAAGGCGAAGGGCAGCAACCGCCCGGTGCTGCTGTTCGTCCACGGCGGCGGCTTCACCCGCGGCGACAAGCACGGGGCGTTCTACCCTGACAACATCACCGGCTGGGCGGCGAAGCACGGCATGGTCGGGGTCAACATCGACTACCGCCTGGCGCCGAAAGACCCGTGGCCGGCGGCGGTGAAGGATGTCGGCTCGGCCATCGCCTGGGTCCATGCCAACATCGCGAAATACGGCGGCGATCCCGACCGGATCGTGCTGTGGGGTCATTCGGCCGGTGCCAACGACGTCGCCGACTATGCGGCCCACCCCGAAGTGCAGGGACCCGAGGCGGCCTACGTAAAGGGCGTGATCATGCTCTCGCCGTTCTACGCCCGCGATCCCGGCCCGGCGCCGAAGCACGCCTATTACGGCTCCGACCGCGCGCTGCAATCGGCGCAAGCGGTCATCGCCGGCCTCGAGCACAGCAAGTTCCCGCTGTTCTTCGCGGATTCGGAGTTCGACCCGCAGCCCTTCCAGGGTTTCGTCGAAACCGCGCGGGGGACGCTGTGCGAGGTTCCCGCGCGGTGCCCCGAATACGTACACCTGCGCGATGCCAACCACTTCACCGAAGGGATGTCGGTCGGAACCAGCGACACCATCCTCACCGGCGCGATCGAGCAGTGGATGAAGGAGAAGCTCGGCTGGTAGGCGGCCGCTAGAGGGTTTTATGCCCGCCCGTCGAGCCGAAGCCGCCGGCGCCGCGTGCGGTGGCGTCGAGTTCGGCCACCTCGTCCCATTCGGCGAGTGTCACCGGAGCCAGGACCAGCTGGGCCACGCGCTCGCCGCGGTGGATTTCGAACGGCTCGGCGCCATGATTGATCAGGATAACCTTCAGCTCGCCGCGATAGTCGGAATCGATCGTGCCCGGCGTGTTGGGCACGCTGATGCCGTGCTTGAGTGCGAGGCCCGAACGCGGGCGGACCTGAATCTCGTAGCCCGGTGGAATGGCGACGCTGAGCCCGGTGGCGACCGCGTGCCGCGCGCCCGGCGCAAGCATCACGTCCTCGGCGGAGAGCACGTCCATTCCGGCGGCGCCGGCGGTGGCATAGCGCGGCAGGTCGAGGCCGTCGCCGTGCTCCAGCCGCTTGACCTGAACGGCGACGCGCTCAGGCCAGCTCATCGATGATCCGCTGAACCAGTTGCTTGGCCACCGCTTCCTTGCTCATCGGATCCCAGGTTTCCTCGCCGTCTTCCCGGATCAGGGTAACCTCGTTCTCGCCGCCGCCCATCACGTCACCGGAAACGTCGTTGGCGACGATCCAGTCGGCGCCCTTGTTCTTGCGCTTCTTGCGCGCGTTGGGAAGCAGGTCGTCGGTTTCAGCGGCAAACCCGATCACCAGCTTCGGGCGTTTGCGTTCGGCGGCAAGCGACACCAGGATGTCCGGGTTTTCCTTCAGCAGCAGCGCCGGCGGCGCATCCGCGCGCTTCTTGAGCTTGCGCGGCAGGTATTCCTTGGTCCGCCAGTCGGACACCGCAGCGACCAGCACCGCGACATCGGCCGGCAGCGCGCTCTTGACCGCCTTCGCCATCTGCTCGGCGCTTTCGACATCGATCCGCTTGACGCCCTTCGGAGTGGCGAGAGCCACCGGTCCGGCAACGAGCGTCACCTTGGCGCCGGCGGCCGCAGCGGCCGCGGCAACAGCAAAGCCCTGGCGGCCGCTCGAGCGGTTCGCAATGTAGCGCACCGGATCGATCGGCTCGTGGGTCGGCCCGGCGGTTACCAGCACATGCTTGCCCTTCAGCGGCGCGCCTTCGAATACAGGCGGGGCGATGGCTTCGGGGGCGAGCGCCTCCACTTGGACTTGCGCCGGCGGTGGCGCGGCCTGTGCAGCTTCGGGGTGCGGCTCGGTCATCTCGGCCACTGGCTCGGGCGCGGCCTGGTTCGGATTGACTTCGTGGTTGAGCGCCTCGGCGTCGGTCGGCGGGGCGGCCTTGGCCTTGCCTTTCGCGGCCAGCAGCGGGCTCGACAGGTCGGGCTCGGCGAGCACCTCCTCCTCTTGCCCGATCGCCAGCGCGGCGAATTCGGCATCGTCGAACTCGACCTCGTCCTCCTCGATCCGCCGCGGCGTGCTGCGCGGAATGATCGAGGCCAGCAGTCCGCCGAGGCCGCCGAACTTGGAGTGCGCTTCGGCTTCCTCGACTTCCGGTTCTTCCTCCGGCTCAAGGGCTTCGAGATAATCGGCGATCTGCTTCGCGCCCGCCTCGCCCGGATCGAGCCCGAGCATATCGGCGATTTCGAGCCAGACCATCTCCGGCTCCGGCAAGCGCCCGGCGCCGAATTCGCCGCACGCCATTTCGCCGTCCTCGGGCTGCATCACCCTGACGCCGGCCTTCGTGAGCCACTCGACGTTGCGCTTGGTCGCTTCGTGCTCCCACATCTTCACGTTCATCGCCGGGACCGCCAGTACCGGCTTGTCGGTGGCGAGGATCAAGGTGGTGCCGAGGTCGTCGGCGATCCCCGCGGCCATCTTGGCCATCAGGTCGGCGGTAGCCGGGCAGACGACGACCAGATCGGCTTGGCGGCTCAGTTGGATATGGCCGATCTCGGTCTCGTCCTTCAAATCCCACAGGCTGGAATAGACCTGGTTGCCGGATAGCGCGGCCAGGCTCATCGGGGTGACGAACTGCGCCCCGCCGTCGGTCAGCACGCAGGTGACCTCGCCCCCGCCCTTCCGGATCAGGCGGACGAGTTCGCAGGCCTTGTAGGCGGCGATTCCGCCACCCACGACGAGCAGGATGCGTGGCTGCCCCATCAGCGCCTAGGTATACTCCCGCGGACCAATAGCTATCGGCACCCTAACCGGGCGCTCCGTCCAAGGCCAGACTTGCCTCACGATGGTTAAGTTTTGCCTTACCCCGCCCGCTACGGCATGGTCGCGCCGCCAGGAGGAGCCTCGCGCATGCGTTTCGTACTGACCGCGCTCGCCATGATCGGCGGCATCGTGTTCACCCTGATCGGGCTGGGGTTCTTCTTCATGCCCGACACCGCCGGCGAGAGCTTTTCGCTGCTGCCCGACGGCATTGCCGGCGTCGCCGTGTTGCGGGCCGACATGACCGCGTTCTTCGTCGTCGCCGGCGTATGCATGATCTGGGGCGCGTGGAAGCGCAACGGCGAGCTGCTGCTGGTGCCGGCGGCGCTATTCGGCGTCGCCTTCTGCGGGCGGCTGGTGACGCTGGTGGTGGACGGCGCTTCGCGGCAGTTCTGGGCCTGGATGCTGGTCGAAGCCGCGGCGGTGATCGTCACGCTGCTTGGAAGCCGGCACCTGCCGCACGACCCGGTCGGCGAAGAGCACTTATGAGATCGTACAAGGCGCGCGGGACCAGCGCCAGGCCGGCGCCGTAGGCCGGCAGCACCAGCGACAGCCAATAGAAGTTCTCCTGTCGCGCGAACAGCGAAGTGGCCAGCAGGAAGCCGCCGAACCACAGCGTGGCGAACAGGCCTTGGCGCCCGCCAAGCGCCGCCCAGCCGAGTAGCGGCAGCAGCACGAGCGGCGCGGCGAGCCAGCTCGGCAGCGCCTTGCCCAGCGGCGTGACCGACATCAGCCCGTAAAGCGTGAACGGCAGGCCTTGCAGCCCGGTCCAGCCAGGCGAGACGAGGTCACCGGGTTGGCGCTCCGCGATCACTGCCTGGGCGTGCAGCGCCATGCCGGCGGCGAACAGCGCGACGACTGCGACCACCGCAGCGAATTCGCGCCAGCGCCGCTGCGAGGCGGCGAACGCGGCCCACAGCAGCACGAACGGCAGCGCCAACTCGCGGATCGCCAGCCCGCAGGCGGCGAGCAGCAGCGCCGGCCACCAGCGCCGGGGACTATAGACCGCCAGCGCGGCGGACACGAACGCGCCGGCGACTATCTCGTGACTGAGGCCGACCTGGTGAATGAAATCGACCGATCCGATGACGCCCGCGGCCGCCGCCGCGCCGAGCCGCTCGATCATTGTCGTCCGACGCTTGAGCAGCGGTATCATGCCGAACACGGTGACGGACCACAGGCCGAACACCACCACCCGCCAGCCGCTCAGGCCGAGAACCATGGTCACCCAGGCGAGCGTCGGCGGACGGACGGCGATGAACGGCTTCGTCGGGTAGCGGCTCTTGCGCTGCTCGGCGAGCGCGGCGTGCCAATAGCTTTCGCCCTTGGCGACGCGGCGGTCGATCGTCTGGTAAAGGTCGAAATCGCGCCGAGCGCCGCTCTTCAGCCGCTTGTGCACGTTTTCCGCCGCGCGGTGGCCATAGTGGTATTCGGCCGGCCCGCTCCACACGCACAGCGCGGCCGTCAGAGCCAGAAGCAGCGCGGCGAGCCAGCGCGGCGCACGGCGCATCGGGTGCCCGAGCGAACACCACCAGCCGACGATATCGGGAATCGACCTCACGCCCTTGCTATGGCCTCGCGCCGCGGGCGCTGGCAAGCAACGATCGCACCACCGCGCACAGGGGAGCGAGCATCGACATGGGCCGGCGCGGCCGCCGCCTTATTAATCGACCACCCGCCAGACACGGAAGCTATTCGGGCCCGACACCGCCACAGGTTGCAGCCACGGCGGCATTTTTCCCTGGACCAGCTGCGCCATCAGGCCCCTCGGGGCGTTCGCGATGTATTGCTTCGTCTCCGGGAGATCGGTGCAGATCACGAGCAACCCGGCGTGGTGCGCGGTGACGATGGCGTGCGCCGTCTCGGGCGATCCCAGGAAAGCCAGGATCACATCTCGCATCGCCGCCTGCGCGCGGTGATGCGCGGTGGCGACCACGCTGTCGCGGGTATGAGCCAGGATATCGGGCCCGATGTCCATCGGCGCGAAGACCTTGGTCGGCGGAAAGGCGTTCAGCAGTCGCGCGCTGTGCGCCAGATCGCAGTCGGACAGGTTGGGCGAGGTCGGCTCGGCGTGGCTCGGAAACAGAGGGCCGGCGAGCTTGAGGACGGCGAACGGCATCAGCATCGCCAGGCCGCCGAAACCAATGACCGCCTGCCGTACGGCCGCGTGCGGCAGGCCGCGCGACGCCTTGAACTTGTCCCATAGGCTATTGGCCAGCCACGCCAGCGGCAGAACCGACAAGGCCCCGGTGAACGCGATCGAACGCCACACCAGCAAGCCGGCGGCGAGGCTGGCGCAGAACAGCAGCAGGTAGGACAGCCACCATTTGCGGTCCGGCCCGACCGCTCGCCGCCAGAGGACCGCGAGCGCTCCCAGCGCGACGAGCGCCTGAAACAGCGGCCCGAGCGCGCCGGGCATGGCCTGCCTCCAGATCGGCTGCCCCTCGAGCACCCTGAGATACCAGAAGTCATGGACCACGGGATTGAGCGTCGCGAACGGGCCGCCTTCGCATTGCGGAGCTATAGCAACGAACAGCCAGAGCCCGGCGGCTCCAGCCACGCCCAGCAGTCCGAGGGCGGCCATCGCCGGCAGGGAGGGGGTGCGCGAGATGGCCACCGCGGCCAGCGCGACCAGGGCGAAGAACGCCAGGTGCGGCACCCCGACCACATCGCAATAGATCGTTCCGCCAGCAAAACCGCGCGTCAGCAGACCGAGAACGCCGAGCCCCGTCGCCAAGGCGACGAGGAAGTGAACCAGCCACCAGCGGTCTTCGCGATCGACGAGCCAACGCAAGGCCAGCACCGCGGCGAAGGCGGCCGCGAACGGCAGCACTTCGAGCGAGATTGTCATGCCGGTCGCCAGCGCCAGACCGGCGAGCCATCCGCCGCGGGCGCGGCTGGTGGAGAGCAGGGCCGAAGCTGCCAGCACGACGGTGAATATCTGCCAGCCGTGATGGTCGATCCTCATCGGCCGCACTTGCGCGACCATTAGCGGGATCAACCCGCAGACGAAGCAGGCAATCAAAGCCACCCGCGCGCCGAACAGGCGGAAGGCCATGCGCGCCACGACGAGGACGATTCCGCCGAGCGTCAGCAGCGGGATCACCACGGCCGCCACTGTCTCCGCCTGGGCCTGCCCGAGCACGGGGGTGAGAACGAGGATCACCAGCGCCAGGGGTGCGTCGACGATCCGCGACCAGTGCATGACCGGGCTGTGCGGCGGATCGATCCGGTACTGGTGCAAGTCGAACCATCCCTGGCCCGACAGCAAGTCACGAACCTGCACCAGCCGCATCGTGTCGTCGGGATCGAGAAAGCGGCCGGCGTATCCCATCAGCGCGTTGACCGCGAGAAGGAGGCCGCACAGCAACAGCCACGCCAGCGCCACGCGCCCCCACGGGAACGCCTCGACCCTCGGCGAGGACGGAGGCGGCCTCATTTCGGGACCGGCTTGCCCGGCCTGATGGGCCGCGCCGGGGAGTCCTTGGGAATATACCGCCAGGCGCGCTGCCAACGCACGCAGCGGCCGGAGGCGAGCGGCGGTCAATGCAGCCAGCCCCACGCGACCGCGGCCCACACCAGCGCGGCCCCCGCGACCGCGGCGAGCCCATAGCCAAGGATGCGCAGCGGCAGCAGCGCCTTTTGGTCCCACATCAGCTTGATCTCCGGCAGCGGCGGCTGCTCGGGCGCCCCGCCGCGCGGCGGGAACATGTCTTCGATGCGCCGAATCAGCCCGGGCAGGCGCAGCAGCGTGTTGACATCGTTGTGGATACGGTCCGCCAGCGCCGCTTCGGGGCCGAGCTCGTCGCGAATCCAGCTTCTGACGAACGGGGCGGAGACGTCCCACATGTTGATCTCGGGATGAAGCTGGGTGGCGATGCCCTCGACCATCACCATCGTCTTCTGCAGCAGCAGCAGGTGAGGTTGGGTCTGCATGTCGAAATCGCGGGTGATGGCGAACAGGCCGTCGAGCATCATCCCGACCGACAGCTCGCTGACCGGCTTGCCGCGCATCGGCTCGCCGACCGCGCGCAGGGCGGTGGCGAACTCCTCGACCGAATGGTAGCTCGGCACGTATTGCGCCTCGAAGTGGATTTCCGCCACGCGGCGGTAATTGCCGGTGATCAGGCCGTAGAGGATTTCGGCCAGCCACTGCCGCGCGCGCCGGTCGATCCGCCCCATGATCCCGAAGTCGATCGCCACGATAGTGCCGTCGGGGAGGACGAACAGGTTCCCCTGGTGCATGTCGGCATGGAAGAACCCGGCGCTGATCGCCTGGGTCAGGAACGCCAGCACCAGCCGGCTGGCGAGCGCCGGCAGATCGTGCCCCGCCGCCTTGAGCGCCTCGACGTCGCTGATCTTGATGCCGTCGATCCACTCGATGGTCATCACCCGTCCGTTGGTGCGGTCCCAGTCGATCGACGGGATGCAGTAGCCTTCGAACAGGCGCATGGAGTCGGCCAGTTCGCTGGCCGCGGCGGCCTCGCGCCGCAGGTCGAGTTCGGTGTTGGTCCAGCGCTTGAAATTGGCGATTGTCAGCCGCGGGCGCAGGCGCTTGGCCTCGCCGCCGAGCGCCTCCAAGTGCGCGGCGGCCCATTCGTAGGTCGAAATATCCTTGGCGAACCGTTCGCGAATGCCCGGGCGTAGCACCTTGACCGCGACCGGCTTGCCGTCTGTGGTGACCGCGCGGTGGACCTGGGCGATCGAGGCCGAGCCGACCGGCTCCGGATCGATTTCGGCAAACAGCTTGTCGACCGGCGCGTCGAAACTGCCGGCGATCTCCGCGCAGATCGCTCCGAAGGCGACCGGCGGCAGACTGTCCTGCAGCGTCAGCAGATTGCGCGCCGCGTCTTCGCCGACGAGGTCCGGCCGGGTGGCGAGCGATTGCCCCAGCTTGATCGCCGCCGGGCCGATGTCCTGGAATGCCGCGGCGTAATCGGGCTCTTTCGGCTGGACCGTGCCGAAGCGGGCGATGCGGCACAGGCGCTTGACCGGCTGCGGCGTGTTGGGATCGCGCTCGATCCCGCGCAGCGCCCCGTGCTTCGCCAGGGTTCGGCCCCATTTGAGCAGCCGCCAGATATGCGTCGACGGGCGGGTCACTTAGCCGCTCAAACCTTCCACCCCGAATGGATCGCCACCAGGCCGCCCATGATCGGCTCCACCTTCACTTGCGAAAAGCCGGCCTGGCGGATCATGCCTGCGAACTCGGCCATCGGCGGGAAACGGCGGATCGATTCGACCAGATAGCGGTAGCTGTCCTCGTCGCCGGCGATGGCCTTGCCGATCCGCGGCACCAACTCGTGCGAATAGCGGTCGTAGAGGTCCCTGAAGCCGGGCCATTCCGTGGTCGAGAACTCGAGACAAAAAAACCGCCCGCCGAACTTGAGTACCCGGTAGGCCTCTTTGAGCGCCCGTTCGATGTGCGTCACATTCCTGATGCCGAAGGCGATCGTATAGGCATCGAACATCCGGTCGGGGAAAGTCAGCGCCTCGGCGTTCTGGCGCGACCATACCAGGCCGTCCACGCCGCGCTTCATCGCCCGCTCGACACCGACGTCGAGCATCGCCTGGTTGATGTCGGCGACGGTCACCTCAGCGCCGCTCCCGGCGAGGCGGAAGGCGATGTCGCCGGTGCCGCCCGCCATGTCGAGGATCGCCTCTCCCTTCTGCGGCTTGACCCGCCGGACGAAGCGGTCCTTCCACAAGCGGTGCAGCCCGCCCGACATCGCATCGTTCATGATGTCGTATTTCTTCGCCACGCCGGAGAAGACCTCGCCCACCCGGCGGGTCTTTTCCTCAGGGGCCACGTCCTCGTAACCGAAGGATACCTGATCGCTCATCGCCCTGTGCCTTAGGGACAATTGCCGTGCGGGCAAAGAGTGATACAGCCGCCGCCGCATGCCCGAGCTTCCCGAAGTCGAAACCACCGTGCGCGGCCTCGCCCGCTATCTCGAAGGCGAGCGTCTCGCTCATGTCGCGCTCAACCGGCCCGACATGCGGTTTCCGTTTCCCGACGGATTCGTTCAGGACCTAGCCGGGTCGCGTGTGACCGCCCTCGGGCGGCGGGCCAAGTACGGTCTAATTCACACCGACCGGGCGCAGACGATGGTGTTCCATCTCGGCATGAGCGGGCGCTGGCGGATCGATCCCGAGAGCCTGGGCAAGCACGACCACCTGGTGCTCGAGACGGCGGCGCATCGCTTCGCGCTGTGCGATCCGCGCCGCTTCGGCTTCGTCGATCTGGTGCCGACCGCCGAACTCGATGCCTGGCCGCCGTTTGCCGCGATGGGCCCGGAACCGCTCGAGCCCGGGCTGACCGCGGAGCACCTCAAGGTCGCGTTGCGTGGACGCAAACAGGCGATCAAGCTGATGCTGCTCGATCAGCGAATCGTCGCCGGCTTGGGCAACATCTACGTCTGCGAAGCGCTCTACCGCGCGAGAATCGACCCGCGAAAGCCCGCCGGCAAGCTTTCCGGACCGGCGCTCGGGCGGCTGGCGGCGGCGATCCGGGAGGTGCTGCTGGAGGCAATCGAGGCCGGCGGATCGTCCCTGCGCGACTATGCCGCACCCGACGGCCAACTCGGCTATTTCTCAAAGCGATTCGATGTTTACGATCGTGCGGGCGAGCCCTGTCGGCGCGGCGATGGCGGGACGGTACAACGTCTTGCGCAGGGGGGGCGCAGTACCTGGTTCTGTCAGCGCTGTCAGCGCTGAACCGACCGTTTGCATTAGCTTCGCCCCCCTATGGTATATCAAAGCGAGGTGGTCGCACTGTTCGCGATTTCGCATTATTGAGCGAGCGGCAAGATCCCGCGCCGGGTCACCGCCGCAAAGATTGACGATTCGCCCGCCTGCCGCTAAGGGCGCCGCCTTCCGGCGAACCTTCGCCTCTTCAGACAGACACGCATTTGCGGCCGCGCCCCGGCCCGACAGAGGAACAGACATGGCCAATACGCCGCAAGCCAAGAAGCGCATCCGCCGCAACGCTCGCCGTACCGAGATCAACGGCGCTCGCGTCAGCCGCATTCGCAATTTCGTCAAGAAGGTCGAGCTGGCGATCGCCGGCGGGGACAAGAAAGCCGCGGCCGAAGCGCTCAAGCAGGCCCAGCCCGAGCTCGCCCGTGGGGTCGCTCGCGGAGTGCTGCATAAGAACACCGCATCGCGCAAGTTGAGTCGGCTGAGCAAGCGAGTCGCGGGGATGTGATTCGCCGCCAGGTCCATTCCCGCGGGAACGGAATCGGAACGAGGCCGGCGCCGAAAGCGCCGGCCTTTTTTGCACCTGCGAAGGATGGCGCGGCGCCCTTCCAAAGAGTGTAGGTTTTTCCGCGATTCGCGTTGGATGCCCCGCAATATACGTTATAAAACAATTGCTTGAACGCACGTCTGCGGGGTTGCGCCGAGTCAAGCGCTATATTTCACATTTTTTACACGCTCGGCCCTTGCCCTGCGCCGCAAGGCATCCGTAGAACCTTCTCACGGGCCGCGGCGAAGCTGCCTCGGCTCTTGCAGTGAGACGACGAATTGGCGTGCGCCGACCCCTGTCACAAACGGGGGATTCCGGCGAGGGGCGGAGCTTTGCCGGCGCTACGCATCGTCTGGGGGTTTGGTCTTTTTTGGGACGGGGCGAGAGCATGATTCGCATTGGTGCGCATGCCGGACATCCGGCGTCGGGAGGGGAGAGCCGCAAGGTGGGGCAGATCGAGGATCAGGACGCCGTGGATCTGGCCGCCGACTGGGCGGACATCAGCCAGGGCCTTCGCAAGGACCTCGGCCACCAGCTGTTCAGCCAGTGGATCAAGCCGATCCAGCTGGGCGGCTTCTGTAAGGAGACCGGCACGCTCGACTTGTACCTGCCGACCGAGTTTTCGGCCAACTGGGTGCAGGATCGATTCTCGGACCGCCTGAGCCTCGCCTGGAAAATCGCCCGCGGCGAAGTGCGCAACGTGCGCATCGGCGTGCACCCCGGCCGCCGCAAGCTGAACGACATCGACTTGCGCGGGCAGGACGGCTTCGGCCACCGCGCGGCCAACGACGCGGTGCCGGGCATGGCGATGGCCTCGATCGGCGAGCACGGCTTCACCAGCTCGGTCGGCCTCGACCCGTCGCAGACCTTCGCCGCGTTCGTCACCGGCACCACCAACGTGCTCGCGTTCAACGCCGCCGAGCGCATGTCGAAAACCGAGGCGCCGCAGTTCAGTCCGCTGTATCTCAAGGCCGCGACCGGCCACGGCAAGACCCACCTGCTGCACGCGATCGGCCACTCCTATCTCCAGGGCCACCCGCGCGCGCGCATCTTCTACTGCAGCGCCGAGCGCTTCATGATCGAGTTTGTCCAGGCGTTGCGCTCGAACGAGATGATGGAGTTCAAGGCCCGGCTGCGCGCGTTCGACCTGCTGCTGGTCGACGACATCCAGTTCATCATCGGCAAAGCCGCCGCGCAGGAAGAGTTGCTCTACACGATCGACGCGCTGCTCGCCGAGGGCAAGCGGCTGGTGTTCGCCGCCGACCGCGCGCCGCAGGCGCTCGACGGAGTCGAGCCGCGGCTGCTCAGCCGGCTGTCGATGGGTCTCGTCGCCGACATCCAGCCGGCCGACATCGAACTCAGGCGCTCGATTCTCGAATCCAAGCTGACCCGGTTCGCCCCGCTCGAGGTGCCGGCGGACGTGATCGAGTTCCTCGCCCGCACCATCAACCGCAACGTGCGCGAACTGGTCGGGGGCTTGAACAAGCTGATCGCCTACGCCCAGCTGACCGGGCAGGAAGTCAGCCTGCAGCTCGCCGAGGAGCAGCTGACCGATATTCTCTCGGCCAACCGCCGGCGGATCACGATCGACGAAATTCAGCGCACCGTCTGCCAGTTCTACCGCGTCGACCGCTCCGAAATGTCGAGCAAGCGCCGCGCCCGGGCGGTGGTGCGGCCCCGGCAAGTGGCGATGTACCTCGCCAAGGTGCTGACCCCGCGCAGCTATCCCGAAATCGGCCGCAAGTTCGGCGGCCGCGACCATTCGACGGTGATCCATGCGGTGCGTCTGATCGAGGACCTGAGGAAGCGTGACGCCGACATGGACGGCGATGTGCGCAGCCTGTTGAGACAGCTGGAAAGCTGAGGACCTCTACTTTTCGAGCGGCCATCCAACCGCTCGTCCTCGCGGCTATTCCCTTCGCTACGCGCCGGGGCCGCTGCGGGCGCGCATTCGCGCTTGCGGGCTACTGGTCGTAACCCGTTCCATTCCAAGCCGATGCTGTCTGGCGAAACTCACGGTCGGCGACTAGCCGACCGCAAGGCCGAACGGCCGCCCGCAGGTGCCCCGGCGCGTAGCGAAGGGATCAGCACCGAGGACGCACCCGCGGACGCGGGTGCACGAAACAAAAATTCGACAGCCTGCCCACACCCTGCCAACAGGTTTTTCCATGCCCCTCTCCCCCGACCGCCTCGACCGTTTCGCGCGCCACATCGTGCTGCCCGAGATCGGTGGCGCGGGCCAGACGGCGCTGGCCAAGGCGCACGTGGTGCTGGTCGGATTGGGCGGGATCGGCTCGCCGGCGCTGCAATACCTCGCTGGCGCGGGCGTCGGCACGCTGACGCTGATCGACGACGACCGCGTCGAACCGAGCAATCTCCAGCGCCAGACGCTGTTCGGCGAAAGCGATGCCGGGCGCTGCAAGACCGAACTGGCGGCGCTATGGGTCGAGGAATTCGACCAGCTGATCGAGGTCACCTGGCACACCCGCCGCCTGACCGAAGACAACGCCGGCGAGCTGATCGATTCCGCCGACCTGGTGCTGGACGGCTGCGACAACTTCGCCACCCGGTTGGCGGTATCCGACGCCTGCATCGCCGCCCGCATCCCGCTGGTCAGCGCCGCGGTCGGGCGCTTCCAGGGCCAGGTGAGCGCGTTCGCCGGGCACTTGCCCGGCCAGCCGTGCTATCGCTGCTTCGTCGGCGACGCGTTCGACGCCGACGACTGCGACACATGCGCCGAGGACGGCGTGCTGGGAGCGATGGCCGGGTGGACCGGGACCTTCGCCGCGCTGCAGGCCGTCCGCGTGCTGCTCGCCCCCACGGGGGGCTTCGGCGATCCGCAATGGGGCAAGCTCCACGTCCTCGACGGCCTGGCGCCGAGCCTGCGGACGATGACCATCGCCAAGGACCCGGCCTGCCGGGGATGCGGACCCGGCAAGAAGCCACCGAACTAGGGAGGACTTTCATGCTGCACGCATTGATCGGCGACCGACGATGTGATTATGGCGGAAAGTTGGAGAGGGGGCTGCCCACAGATGAACGGATCTTCGGGGTTCAATCGGGGGCGGCGGCGATGGAGGGTTCGCCGTCCGTTGCAAGGGTCCTCGTTCGCCAATGGCTAATCCGATCCGGAAATGGACCGCGCCGGGCGACAGGTTCCTCAAGTGGGGCCGGTCGATCGTTCCGATCCGGCCGGTAGAGGAGGAGGAGCGGCACCGGCTCGGGCTGGTTCCGCTCTCGCTCCTCGCGCTGATCGTCGGCATGGTCGCCGGCTTCGGCGCGCTGGTGTTCCGCCAGCTGATCGGGCTGGTCCACAACCTGCTGTTCCTGGGGCAGCTCTCCACCACCTATGACGCCAACGTGTTCACGCCGGCCTCGCCGTGGGGCCCGTGGATCATCCTGGTGCCGGTGATCGGCGCCGTGGTCGTCACCTTCCTGGTGGTCAATTTCGCCCCCGAGGCGCGCGGCCACGGCGTGCCCGAGGTGCTCGACGCGATCTATTACAAGGAAGGCAAAATCCGGCCCGTCGTCGTGCTGGTCAAGTCGCTCGCCTCGGCTTTCGCGATCGGCTCGGGCGCGTCGGTCGGCCGCGAGGGGCCGATCATCCAGATCGGCTCGGCCATGGGCTCGACCCTCGGCGAGATCGTCACGATGCCGGCGGGCCAGCGCATCACCCTCGTCGCCGCCGGCGCGGGCGCGGGCATTGCCGCCACTTTCAACACCCCGATCGGCGGGGTGATGTTCGCGATCGAGCTGATGATGCCCGAGGTCAGCGCCAGCACGTTCCTGCCGGTCGCGCTGGCGACCGGTGCGGCGACGTTCATCGGCCGCTGGGGGCTCGGCAACCATCCGGCGTTCCTCGTCCCGCAACTGGCGACGGTGACCAGCCAGGGCGCTGCGCTGGCGACGTTGCTGCTGTTCGCGGCGCTGGGAGCGATCACCGGCGCCGCCGCGGCGGGATTCGTTCGGGCGCTGGTCTTTGCGGAAGACACGTTCGAGAAGATGGAGCGGCCTTATCTCCGGCACGTGCTCGGCATGCTGTCGGTCGGCGTACTGATGTACCTGCTGCTGGTGACGGCCGGGCATTACTACGTGGAAGGGGTCGGTTACGCCACGATCGAGGCCATCCTTACGGGCCGCGAGACGGTCTTCTGGCTGCTCGCGATCCTGTTCGTCTGCAAAATGTTCGCCACATCGGCGAGCCTCGGATCGGGCTCGTCGGGCGGCATCTTCTCCCCGTGTCTGTTCATGGGCGCGACGCTTGGCGGCAGCTTCGCCTCGCTGCTGACGCTGCTCGGCGTGCCGCTGGCGCTCAGCGTACCGGCTTTTGCGATGGTCGGCATGGGCGCGATGGTCGGCGGCGGGACCGGCGCGGCGATGACCGCCGTGGTGATGATCTTCGAGATGACTCGCAGCTACGACATCATCATGCCGATGATCGTCGCGGTGGCGATGAGCGTCGGCGTGCGGCGGGTGCTCAGCCGGGAGAACATCTACACCTTGAAGCTTGCTCGCCGCGGGCGCGTGCTGCCCAAGGCGCTCCATGCCAACATGTTCCTCGTCCGCCGCGCACGCGAGGTGCTCGACAGTGATGTGCTGGTGCTGCCGGCGGAAACCACCCTGGATCAGTTCTTCCAGGGACCCGGTGAAATCGCCCGCCTGTGCCACGTGGTCGTGACCAAGGACGACAAGCTGACCGGCGTTCTGCGGATCAATACCGGCCTCCGGCGGGGGCTGGAGGCGGCCCACACCGCCGTCACCCTGGGCGAAGTCGCCAGCAAGCGTTTCATCGTTGTGCGCGAAGATTCGATTGTGTTCGATGTGATCAACCAAATGTGGCGCAAGAACGCCACCATGGCCGTGGTCACGCGGGGCCGAGGCGCCCCGCGCGGCGAGGATGTCGCCGGAGTGATCACCAAGGAGCACATAGCCGATTCGGTCGCCAGCAGCGTGCGAATCTATCCGCACGAGTTGTAGGGTCGCTGCTACGGCCTGAAGTCAGCCGTTCTCGATCGGGAAGCCCGCCTCGGCCGCGTCCTTGAAGCCGCCCAGATTGTACACCCTCTCGTATCCCATGTCGTGCAGGGCCTTGCCGGAAAGCGCAGCTCGGCCGCCGGACGCGCAGTAGAGGACCACCGGCCGGTCACGGCGGAACTCCGGGTTATGATAGGGCGTGGCATCGTCGGCCCGGAACTCCAGCATGCCGCGCGACACGTGAACCGCCTGCTTCAGCTTCCCGCTCTGCTCGACCTCCGGCAGGTCGCGGCAATCGACCAGCAGCGCATCCTCGTCGTCGACCAGCCGGCGCGCCTCGTCCGCGGCAATCTTGGGAACGCACTCGTTGGCCGCGGCGAGCATATCCTTCACCGAAGTTGGCATTTGCAGCTCCATTGTCGTGTGGGCGCCCGGCTTGATGTCGGGCGACACCACGCTTGCTACTCCCGAAGGCCACTCGGGGCCAGCCTCAGTCCCAGCACTGCCTCGCCGTCCCATCCAGCACCTCCTCCACCCATGCCGGCACAAGTTGGCTCGCACGGCCGAGGCGGGTCTCGTCGAATAACGGCGAGCCCTGGCTGCGTTCGAGGTTGAGTTCGAGCGCGCGCGCGCCGCGACTCTTGGCCTGCTGGACGAACCCCGCCGCCGGATAGACCGCGCCCGAGGTGCCGATCGAGACGAACAGGTCGGCTGCTGCCAGCGCGGCGAAGATGGCATCCATGCCGTAGGGCATCTCGCCGAACCAGACGATGTCGGGCCTGAGCGCCCGCGCGCCGCAGGCGGGGCACGGCGGGTTATCGCGCAGGGTGCCGGCCCAGCGGTGGCGCGCATCGCAGACGGTGCACCAGGCGCTCAGCCCCTCTCCGTGCATATGCAGCACCCGCCGCGCACCGCCGCGCTCGTGCAGGTCGTCGATGTTCTGGGTGACGATCAGCAGGTCGCCAGACCATTCGGCATCGAGCTTAGCCAGCGCCTGGTGAGCGGCGTTCGGCTGCACGGCCTGGATGTTCTTGCGCCGCTCGTCGTAGAAGCGCTGGACCAGGTCCGGGTCGCGGCGGAAGGCCTGCGGCGTGGCGACTTCCTCGACCCGATGATCCTCCCACAGCCCGTCCTCGGCCCGGAAGGTGCGCAGCCCCGATTCGGCGCTGATTCCCGCGCCGGTGAGGACGACGATGTTGCGGATTCGGGTCACGCCTTCCCTTCTCCGTTCGCCCTGAGCTTGTCGAAGGGCAGCCCTTGCTTTTGTGCCCCGCTAGAAGGAAAGACGGTCCTTCGACAAGCTCAG
Source organism: uncultured Alphaproteobacteria bacterium (assembly GCA_963811255.1). Taxonomy (GTDB): domain Bacteria; phylum Pseudomonadota; class Alphaproteobacteria; order Sphingomonadales; family Sphingomonadaceae; genus Croceibacterium_B. The sequence goes on from CAWEQI010000002.1 coordinate 122,594, forward strand.
GACGAACGGATCGGGGGCTGGTTTGGCCAAGATCGGCATCATTGGCAGCGAAGGGCGCATGGGCCACGCGCTCGTCCGGGCGATCGCCGCCGCCGGGCACGAGGTGGCCGGCGGCGTGGACAAGGGCGGCGACGTCGCCGCGCTGGCCGACCGGAGTGACGTGCTGGTCGATTTCTCGGCGCCGTTCGCGGTCGAAGCCAACCTCCATGCGGCGATCGGCGCTGGCATTCCAATCCTGGTCGGCACCACCGGCCTGGATAAGCGCCATCACGAGGCGATCGACGCCGCCGGACGCGCCATTCCGGTGCTGCAGACGGGGAACACCTCGCTTGGAGTCACCCTGCTCGCCCACCTGGTGCGGGAGGCGGCGAGCCGGCTCGGGCCCGAATGGGACGTAGAGGTGCTGGAGATGCACCACCGGATGAAGGTCGATGCGCCGAGCGGCACCGCGCTGCTGCTCGGGCAAGCAGCGGCAGCTGGCCGCGGGATCGATCTCGCCGATCATTCCGAACGCGGACGGGACGGGCAAACCGGCGCGCGCAAGACGGGCACGATCGGTTTCGCGAGCTTGCGCGGCGGTACGGTGCCCGGCGAGCACACGGTGATCTTCGCCGGCGAGGACGAACGGCTGACGCTGTCTCACATTGCCCAGGACCGGATGATCTTCGCCCACGGCGCGGTGCGCGGCGCCGTGTGGCTGATCGGCCAAGCGCCCGGGCGCTATTCGATGCCGCAGGTGCTGGGGCTTTAATCCGAAGGCCATGACCAAAGACCAAATCTTCGAATTCTTCCGACTGCTGGCCGAGGACAATCCGGACCCACAGACCGAACTCGCCTACGGCAACACCTACCAGTTGCTGATCGCCGTGGTGCTGAGCGCGCAGGCGACCGATGCAGGCGTCAACAAGGCGACTCGCAAACTGTTCGCCGACGTCAAGACGCCGCAACAGATGATCGCCCTGGGCGAGCACGGGCTCAAACAGCACATCAAGACGATCGGCCTGTTCAACTCGAAGGCGAAAAACGTCATCGCGCTGTCGGAGAAGCTTGTTGCCGAGCACGGCGGCAACGTTCCCGGCGACCGCGACGCGCTCACCGCGCTGCCGGGCGTGGGCCGCAAGACCGCCAACGTCGTGCTCAACGTCGCGTTCGGCGCCGCGAGTTTCCCGGTCGACACGCATGTGTTCCGGGTCTGCAACCGCACCGGCCTGGCGAAGGGCAAGACACCGGAAAAGGTCGAAGCTCTGCTGGAAAAGCGAGTGCCGCAGCCGTTCCGCCACGGCGCGCACCACTGGCTGATCCTCCACGGCCGCTATATCTGCAAGGCGCGCACGCCGGAATGCTGGCGCTGCCCCGTGAACGATCTATGTGAATTTCGGAACAAGGTCCTCGAGCCCCCCGTTCGCAAGGGCAAGCGGGCGGCCGCTCCGCCATCGGAATGAGGCGTCCGCGGCGAGGAGACCTGTGATGCGCCAACGCCCGATGGCCGCCGCGGCGGCCGCCGTCGCCACGCTTTCGATTTCGGCATGCGCTCGAACGGCGCCGGCCAACACCCCGCCCCTAAAGCACGCGGCGGCGCCGGCGGTTGCGGTGGGCGCGCCCGTCTCCTGCGTGCAGACGAACCTGATCGACCAGACCAAGGTGTGGAACGACCGGACGATCGATTTCATCATGCGCGGCGGGACCCGCTATCGCAACACCCTGCCGATGAACTGCGGCACCCTCGGGTTCGATCAGCGCTTCAGTTATCACACCACCACCGGTCAGCTGTGCGACGTCGATACGATCACCGTGCTGCCAACCGGCTCGTCGATCCCGGGGCCGACCTGCGGGCTCGGCAAGTTCGTCCCCGTCAAGCTGACTCCGCCCGCGCGCTGAGCGCCGCGAGCGCGACCCGGCGGAAGATGCGCGCCAGCGTGCGCAAGTCGTCGACCGCGACCGCTTCGTCGCGCCGGTGCATCGTCGCATTGACCGGGCCAAAGTCGATCACCGGGGCGAGATCTTTCAGGAACCGCGAATCCGAGGTGCCGCCGCTGGTCGACAGCTCCGGCTCGAGCCCGGTTTCGGCTTTGATCGCTTCGCTCAGCAGGCGCGAGAATTCCCCCGGATCGGTCAGGAACGCCTCGCCCGAGACGATCGGCTCGGCCGTGCCGCCGTGCTTCTCGGCGATCGCGGTCACCTCGCGTGCCAGTTCGGCGCCGGTGTGCAGGTCATTGAAGCGGATCGAGATGCGCGCCACGGCGCATGGCGGAATCACGTTGTGGGCCGGGTTGCCGACCTGAAGCTCGGTTATCTCGAGGTTCGACGGTTGGAACCACTCGGTGCCTTCGTCGAGCACCCAGCCGTCGAGTTCGGCCAGCATCGCCACCAGTTTGGGGATCGGGTTGTCGGCGCGGTCGGGATAGGCGACGTGGCCCTCGCGCCCCTCGACCGTGAGCCAGACGTTGATCGAGCCGCGGCGGCCGATCTTGACCATGTCGCCCAGCCTGGCGACGCAGGTCGGCTCGCCGACGAGGATTAGGTCGGGCACTTCGCCGCGTTGGCGGATCAGCTCGATCAGCGCACGGGTGCCGTGGACCGCCGGACCTTCCTCGTCGCCGGTAATGATAAAGCTGAGCGTGCCCGCCTCGGGCGGGATATCCGCCGCCGCCGCGACCATCGCAGCGATCGAGCCTTTCATGTCGACCGCACCGCGGCCGTAGAGCAGTTCGCCGCCGGGCGCGGGCCGCCGCTCCGGCACGAACGGCCGGCTGGTCCAACCCTCGCCCGGCGGCACTACGTCGAGATGCCCGGCGAAGGCGAAATGCCGCGATTCCGCCGGGCCACGACGGATAGCGAAACAGTTCTCGACTGCTTCCGCGCCTTCTCCCGCAACGAACCGGTGGATCTCGAACCCGAGCGGCGCGAGCATCGCCTCGAACGCATCGAACACGGTTCCCCGCGCCGGGGTCACGCTCTCGTGGGCGATCAGCGCCTCCGCGAGCGCCACTGGGTCACTGGCGTTGTCCATCGCTGCCGGTTAGACGAGCGCGCGACAGCTTTCCAGCCGGAGCACACGACCATGCCCAAGCTCGATCTCGCGGCCATCCCACAGACAAACTCCACCGGATATCCGGCGCCGTACGACGAGGCCGTCGCCGGACGCTGGGTGCGCCGGTTGCGCCCCGCCGCCGGCCTGAGCGACCTCGGCGCGGCGCATGTCGTGCTCAAGCCCGGCGCGTGGTCGTCGCAGCGCCACTGGCACGCCGAGGAGGACGAGCTTGTGGTGATCCTCTCGGGTGAGGCGGTGCTGGTCGAGGATCATGGCGAAACAGTGCTGCGTGCGGGCGATGTCGCTGCCTGGCCGAAAGGCATCAGAGACGGGCACTGCCTGCAGAACAGGGGCGACGCCGATTGCGTGATGATCGCCGTCAGCGCCGGCGATTCGGCCAACGACCACGGCGAATACCCGGACATCGACCTAAAGTTCTCCCGCGACGGGTATCTGCACAAGGACGGCACGCCCTATCCGCCCAAGAAATAAGCTCCCTCCCGCAAGCGGGAGGGGAGCAATCGGTCAAACCGCCGCCGTTTCGAACTGCTCAATGGTCCATTCCTCGGCCTCGGCGGCGTGGACCCATTGCTGCATCCAATCATGCTCCCAGATCGCCTGCATGTAGGCCTGGGCGAAACCGGGCACGCCGACGCCATACGTGACGAAGCGGCTGACGACGGGTGCGTAGAAGATGTCGGGCGCGCCGAAGGTGCCGAACAGGAACGGGCCGCCTTTGCCGAAGCGGGCGCGCGCCTCCGCCCACAGCCCCAAGATGCGGACGATGTCGCTGCGGGCTTCCTCCGACAGCTGAATCCCGGCAATCCGCTTGCGGACGTTGACCGGGCACTGCCGGCGCAAGGCGAGATAGCTCGAATGCATTTCGGCGACCATCGCCCGGGCCATTCCGCGGGCAGCGTCGTCCTTCGGCCAGAAGCGATCGCGACCCACTTTATCCGCGAGGTATTCCATGATCGCCAGGCTGTCCCACACGACCACGTCGCCGTCCCACAGCACCGGCACCTTGCCAGCCGAAGGCTGGAACTCGCCCTCAGTGCGCTTCATCGCCTGCCAATCGTCACCGTCGATGTGGACGGTCAGCTCCTCGAACGGCAGGCCCGACTGCTTGGCCGCGAGCCACCCGCGCAGGGACCAGCTCGAATAGTTCTTATTGCCGATGATCAGCTTCATCCGGAACACCTGTTTCGTCGTGATCGTGGCCCTAAGGATTCGCCCGGCCGCTGTCGAGGCTGAACGCCGCGATGTTCGGCTGCAGGACGCTTGGCATCGCCCGCGCCCATGCTATCGTGACCGTAGCGCGCGATGGGACGCGCGAGGGAGAGTTGATCAACATGTCATCGAGACATTTGCTGGCCTTGGCGGGCGCGCTGTGCGCTGTGCCGACAGCGGCGCTAGCGCACCATTCGTTCGCCGCCTTCTTCGACCCGCAAAAGAGCGTCACCGTCACCGGGACGGTGACCGAGTTTCGCTTCACCAACCCGCACGGAATGATCGCGCTGGATGTCAAGAAGCCCGACGGCGGAATCGAGAAATGGCGGGCGGAGACGAACGCACCAGTGGTGCTGGTGCAGCGCGGCTGGACACGCAACGTGATCAAGCCGGGCGACGTTGTGACAATCGACGGCTGGCCCAGCCGCGACGGGCGCAACTATATGCGCCTGCGCGACCTGAAGGACGCCAATGGGAAGCCGATCGGCACCGCGCCGTTCGACGAGAAGGCGCAGAGTTGACAATGCAGTTGTCCATCGCGCTCACTGCCGCAGCGGCCGCCCTCGCCTGCTCCCCTGCCGCCGCCCGATCCGATGATCCGAATCACCCCGACCTCTCGGGCTATTGGGGCCCCTCGTTCAAGAAGGCCCAGATGCCTGCGGACCTGAAGGCGAAACTGCCGCCCAATACGGTCGTCCTCGACGACACCGGCGTCGCCGAATTCCCCCGCGGCGAGTACGGCGGACTGATCCCCACGGCAAAGGCCAGGGCCAAGGCGGATGCGTGGAAACCGGAAGACGAGATGACCCTCGCCCGCGTCTGTATGCCCCAGTCGGTGATCTACGACGAGCAGGGCCCGTTTCCGATCGAAATCGACCAGGCACCGGGGCTGATCGTCATCCGCTACGAGTACTTCGACCAGGTGCGGCTGATTCACACCGACGGCCGGGGGCACGAGCCAGCCAGCGCACCGCACACCAAGATGGGCGATTCGATCGGCCACTGGGAAGGCGACACGCTGGTCGTCGACACCGACCACCTCGAACCCTCGACGATCACCAACAACGGCCTCGACCATTCGGAGAACGCGCACCTGGTCGAACGCTATCGCCTCTCACCCGATGGCAAGCACCTCGAAGCCTCGCAGTGGTTCTCCGACCCCGAGATGATCCAGAACAACGGCGCGCGCTATATCGTGTGGGACAAGCAGCCGGGTAAGTTCATTTATCCGTACGATTGCGATCCCACGCTCGCCGAGGAGTACAAGGGAGTGAAGGCGGGTGGCGGACAGTAACAGCGCCTAGGCTCGCACGTCGCTGAGCACCGCGGCGCGCAGCTCCGCAATGCCCATACATTTTTCCGCGCTGGTGACCTGCACCACCGGATACGCCGCCGGGTGCTTCCTCGCCTCGGCCTCGGTCGCGGCGAGGACCGCGGCGAGGTCGCTCGCCTTGACCTTGTCGGCCTTCGTCAAGACCAGGCGATAGCCGACCGCCGCCTCGTCCAGCATCTTCATCATCTCAAGATCGCTCGCCTTCACCCCATGGCGGGCATCGATCAGCACCAAGGTGCGCTTGAGTACCGCACGACCGCGCAGATATGTGCGGACCAGCTGCTTCCACCGCTCAACCACCTTCACCGGGGCCCTGGCGAAGCCGTAGCCGGGCATGTCGACCAGGCGGAACTGTGTCGGCGAGCCGATCTCGAAAAAATTGAGTTCCTGCGTCCGCCCCGGCGTGACCGACGTTCGAGCGATCGCCTTTCGCCCGCTAAGCGCATTCAAAAGCGAGCTTTTGCCGACGTTGGAGCGACCGCAGAAGGCGATCTCCGGCACCGTCGGCTCGGGCAGGAACTTCAATTGCGGTGCCGATAGGAGGAACTCGACCCGACCGGAGAACAGCCGCTCGGCTTCCTTCTCCAGCTCCTCGTTCGTGCTCACTTCTCGTCGCGCGCGGCGGCGCGGGCCTTGTCGGTCTTGTCCTTGCTCGCCTGCGCCTTCAGCTGCGGGTGCCTCGAATAGAGATACTGCTGCTGGGCGAAGCTGATCAGGTTGGAGGTGATCCAGTAGAGCAGCAGGCCGGCGGCGAACGGCGACATCACGAACATCATCACCCATGGCATCAGCCCCATGACCTGCTGCTGTGTCGGGTCCATCTGCGCCGGGTTGAGGCGGAACGTGAGCCACATCGTCACCCCTAGCAACAGCCCCAGCACGCCGATGCTGAGGATGCTCGGCGGGGTGAAGTCGAGCAGCCCGAACAGGTTCAATATGTGCGAGGGATCTTGCGCCGAGAGATCCTTGATCCACAGCACGAACGGCTTGTGGCGCATATCGACCGACAGCAGCAGCGTCTTATACAACGCGAAGAACACCGGGATCTGCAGGAACATCGGCAAGCAGCCGGCAAGGGGATTGATCTTCTCCTCTTTGTAGAGCTTGGCCATCTCCTGCTGCAGCTGCTGCTTGTCGTCCTTGTACCGCTCCTGCAGCGCCTTCATCTTCGGCTGGACCGCGCGCATCTGCGCCATGCTGGCGAACTGCTTCTGCGCCACCGGAAACATCAGCCCGCGGATAATGAAGGTCAGCAGGATGATCGCCACGCCGAAATTGCCGACGAGACCATACAGGTGCTTCAAGAGCCAGAAGATCGGAATCTCGAACCAGCGGAACCAGCCCCAGTCGATCGCCAGTCCGAACTTGGGAATTCCGGCGTTCTGGTAGGCGTTGAGGACGTCGCTTTCCTTGGCCCCGGCGAACAGCCGTGTGGTGCGGGTGGCCACCTGGCCCGCCGGGCACGGTGACGGGGCGGTAGATCAGGTCGGCGCGATAATGCTCCGGGTCGACTGCGCGAAAATCGGCGTCCTTCGCCGCGTTCGCTTGCGGGACGAGGGACGAAAGCCAATAGATGTCGGTGAACCCGATCCAGTCCGGCTTGCCCACAGGATTGATCTCGCCGGCCTTGCTCACGTCCTTGTAGTCGACCGAGAAATCAACCGCATCGTCGAACGCGCCGATCGGCCCCGAATGGACGGTCCAGCTGTTCTGGCTGGCCGTGCGGCTGGTGCGGTTGATGAACGCATAGGGCTGCACCACCGCCGCCGCGCCCGACATGTTCGCCACCGTCTGCTGGGCGGTGATCATGTAGCCGCTATCGATGGTGAAGCGGATGGTGAAGACCTGGCCGGCGCCGTTGTCCCAGGTAAGCGTGACCGGCTTGTCGGGGGACAGTTGGGCGCCGCTCGCCTGCCACACGGTATGCGCGTCGGGAACTTTGACCCCCTGTCCGACCCAGCCGAACTGCGCGAACTGCTGCGCCGGGGTGCCCTCGGGTGAAAACAGCCGCTCGGGAGGCGAGTTCTTGGCGACGGTCTGGCGGTATTTCTTGAGCTGTACGTCGTCGACCCGCGCGCCGACCAGGTTGATCGAGCCGAGCATCTCCGGCGCGTCGATCGGGATCCGGGTCGGCTGCCGCAGGTCGGCCGCGAGATCCTTCTTCTCGAGCGCGATCTCGGCCGGGTCTTGCAGCCCGCCCTCGCGCGTCGGGCGCACCTTCGCCGTAGGCGTGGCGGCCGGCGTCGGCGAGCTGCCGGGGAGGGGCGCGGAGGGCGTCGCGGCGGTCGGCTGGGCGGCGGGCGCGGTCGGGTTCTTCGGCTCGGGATAGAGCCGGCTCATCGCGAATTCCCAGCCGAACAGCAGCACGACGCTCAGCACCACGGCCAGGATCAGATTGCGGCTATTGTCCACCGGCGGTCCCTAGTTCATTCCAAAACGGCGCATCAGGGCACCGGGTCGTAGCCATGTCCCCCCCACGGGTGGCAGCGCATTAGCCGCTTGAATGCCATCCATCCACCCTTGATCGCGCCGTATTTCTGCAAGGCGTCAATCGCGTACTGCGAACAGGACGGCTGGTAACGACACGAGGGCGGCAGCACCCGCGAGGGGCCGAGTTGCCAACCGCGGGCGAAGAGAATCAGCACGCGCTTCACCGCCGCCGCCTCGCCGCGTCACCTTTGCCTTCGCGCGCCCGGGCCAGCGCGGCGGAAAGCTCGGCGCGCATCGCCGCAAAGTCGCGCTCGACCCCGCCCGCGCGGCCGATCAGCACGTGATCGGTGTCCGGCACACCCTCCTCGGGCAGCGCCGCGCGCAGCAGCTCGCGAAACCGTCGCTTCATCCGGTTGCGCACCACCGCGTTGCCTATCTTCTTGGTCACGGTGACCCCGAAGCGCTTGCCCGCGCCTTGATTCGGCAGCGTCAGCAGCACGAAACCCGGCCGCGCATTGCGCAGCCCCTTGTTCGCCGCAAGGAAGTCGGAGCGTTTCCGCAGAACGGTAATGAGTTCGTCCATTGCGACGCTGCATGTAGGTATTCATTCGGGCTGCGACCAGCAGCCCGCAAGCGCGAACGCGCGCGCCCCGTAGCGTAGCGAAGGGAATAGCGCCGAGGACGAGCGCCCGGATGGGTGCTCGAAAAACCCGTTAGGCGCTCAGCCGCTTCCGCCCGCGGGCCCGGCGGGCGCGCAGGATCTTGCGGCCGCCGACGGTCGCTTTGCGGGCGCGGAAGCCGTGCCGGCGCTTGCGCACGAGATTGCTCGGCTGGAATGTGCGCTTCATCGCGTCTCGTCCTTGAATCAAACAGAAACGGCCACCTGCGGAAGGCGGCCTCGAGTTGGGCGGGCGGTTAGTCCGGCTCCCTCGCCAAGTCAAGTCGGCCGCGAGCAAATCGGCCTCGCCCGAGCGTGCCCGGCCCCCTGGCAGACACGCTCGTGGCGAGGCCCCGCGCGCGTTTCGCGGTCGTCGCAATTCGGCGGCGTGGTGAGGCCGAGCTTGCGGCGACAGGGATA
>CAWEQI010000003.1:0-1888309 GCA_963811255.1 uncultured Alphaproteobacteria bacterium
CCCGTCGATCCTGTTGTCGCGAGCGGAAGTCGTAACAGGAGGGGCATCTGCAGTTTATGGGTCAGATGCCGTTTCGGGCGTCGTCAACCTAATCCTCGATCACAATTTGACCGGCTACAAGTTCGACAGCAAGCTCGGGATCTCGAACGCGGGCGACGATTTCACGCGTGAACTCGGAGCAGCCGGGGGGTGGGATTTCGGTTCAAATCTTCACCTTGTGATCGGCGGTGAGTGGGAAAAGGCGGATGGAATCAATGCCTGTCGGGATCGCGCCTGGTGCGTTAACGGCCTGACGATTGTTGGGCGTAATCCGCTTGCCCCCGGTCAAGAGCCTACGATCCCAGCCAGCAATATCGTCCCCAACGCGGCCGTATGGACGACCGACTTCCAGGGGATCACTACTCCTCCGTCCAGCGCCTACGTCGGTGTCTCATTGCCTGTTCTCAGGCCTATCGACGGAATCACCTTCAACAACGACGGCACGCCTCGTCGATACCAGATGGGTACATACGCCAACCGGATCTGGATGATCGGAGGCGAAACGGGAATCCTGCCGAGGAGAACGTTTACTTTGACTTCCCGCTCGTCTCTCCGACAGAGCGTTATAGCAGCATGGGCTTGCTGACCTACCAGGCAACGCCTGATTTGACGTTCGAGCTGAACGTGGCCGTCGGCGGGAGTGTCGGACACCACCGCAGTACTGCGTACCGTTCCATCGCGATCAATATTCAGGCCGACAACCCTTTCATACCGCGCTCGTCCGATCCGACACTCGATATCCCGACAATCCTGGCCCAAAGCGGTGCAACCAGCTTTACACTGGGCAAGGGTTTCGACGATGTCGGACCGGTACAGATCAAGGCCACAAATCATGTGTTCCGCGTCGTGGGAAGCGCAAAATACCAAATCAGCAACAACTGGTCAGCTGACGTATATTACCAGTTCGGCCGCAACAGCTTCCGAAGCGACCTGTACAACAACACAATCACGGCAAACATCGTCAAGGCGCTCGATGCGACGACCTTGAACGGACAGCCAGTCTGCCGGGTCAATGCAGACGCTGATCCAACCAATAACGACCCAGCCTGTGTTCCGCTCAACCCGTTCGGTTATGCTAACGGGCCGAATTTTGCGGCGGCAAAGGCCTACGTCACTGCCAACGGCTTCCAGACGAGCATCACAAAGCAGAACGTGGTGGCCGCCAACGTGACGGGAACGCTGCTCGAACTGCCTGCCGGCCCTGTCGGGGTGGCGTTCGGCGCCGAATATCGCAGCGATAGTCTCGACGGGAACACGGACAAGATTTCCCAAGCCGGCGGCTTCTTTAACGCGGGAAACGGTTCGATCATCTCTGGCAAGATCGACGTCACCGAAGGATACGGCGAAATCGACATCCCGCTGCTGCGCGACGTTTCGTTCGCTCATGAATTAGGTTTCAACGGGGCTATTCGCCAAACTCATTACAAGCGTTCGAGCAAGTTCGCGCCGAGTTCAACGGTCAATGCCACGACCTGGAAGGTCGGCGCCGTATGGGCCCCCATAGAAGCGCTACGTTTTCGCGTAACTCGTTCACGTGACATCCGTGCGCCCAATATTCCCGAATTGTTCGGCCCACAGACCACCCATACGGGTATTCTTACCGACGTAGGCAATGGCGGCGTCCAGGTGATCGTGCCGATCACGAGCGGCTCGAACCCGAACCTGCGCCCCGAAAAGGCAGATACCTTCACGGCCGGAGTTGTGGTCCAGCCGCAAGGCGGCTTCTTCAGCCGCTTCCGCGCATCGGCGGACTATTATAACATCGACATAGCTGACGCGATCGGTGTGCTTGGCCAACAAAACATTGTGCAGCGCTGTGCGGACGGTGACACCCTGAGTTGTTCGTTGGTTACACGCGATGCCGGCAACAACGTTGTGAGCATCACCGACACGGTACAAAACGTTAACAGGCTCATTGCCCGGGGCGTCGACTTCCAATTCGATTACCGGCAACCTCTGAGCGGGGAAAGTAGCCTATTGCTCACAGTGCTGGCTAACTACGTTAGCGACCTCATCACGGTCGATTCCGGGGGTAGCACGAATCGTGCGGGGCAGACCGGCCTACGAGGTGGCACACCTCCTGGTGTACCCGACTGGACGGTGGATGCGAACGCGACCCTGAATCTCGGAGAGAGCTTTTCTCTCAACACTCACGTGCGCTGGATCAACAAGGGCTTTTTCTTCCCTTCGTTCGTAGCGCCAGGTGATCCAGGTTATTCCCTTTCTAATCCCAACAGCGTCAATACCAACACGGTACCGTCACGTACCTACGTCGACCTGTTGGCGACTTATCGAATTGCTGTCGGATCTGGACAGAAGATTGAGCTGTATGCTGGCGTAGACAACGTTTTCAATCAGGATCCGCCGAACTTCCCGGGTGCGAACGGGGCTGGCAACAATGTCTTATTCAACCCGGTGGGGCGCTTCTTCAAGGGCGGGATTCGTGCAAACTTCTAGGAGCCACGAAGAACCGGGGGAATAACACCCTCGGTTCGCCGGCTCCATCAATCGCAGTACACCCCGCGCAGGGGATGCGGCCGAAGTCATTGCCGATCCGGTGTGACCGAATTCTTGAGAAAGGGCGCAAATGACACTTCGCAGCCTCAGCGCGAACTCCTCCAGCCGCCGCGCCAACTGGCGCGCGCTGGGCCTCAGCAAGGAGGACATGGAAAAGCCCAAGATCGCCGTTGTGAACAGCTCAAGCGAGCTGGCGATCTGCTACGCCCACCTCGACGGCATTGCGAAAATCGTGAAGGAGGAGATCCGCGCCGCCGGGGCGATCCCGTTCGAGGTGCGCACCGCCGCCCCGTCGGACTTCATCACTGGCGCCAACAAGGCCGGCAGCTACATCCTCGCCGGACGCGACATCATCGCCAACGACATCGAGGTTCAGGTCGAGGCGGCGCTGCTCGACGGGATGATTTGCCTGACCAGCTGCGACAAGACCCCGCCCGGCCACCTGATGGCCGCCGCGCGGCTCAACATCCCCACGATCCTGGTGATCGGCGGTTACCAGCCCGCGGGCGAGATCGACGGCGAGCCGGTCGACGTCGAGGACGTCTGGTCGGGCTCGGTCGGCGAGCGCTTCGGCGCCAAGCCCAAGTTCCCGGTGTGGGAGATGACCGAGCACGCGATCATGGGCCCGGGCGTGTGCGCCGGGATGGCCACCGCCAACACCATGCATTCGACCGTCGAGGCGCTCGGCATGTGCCTGCCCGGCCACGCCCCGGTACGCGCCAACAGCCCGAAGATGCAGGCCAACGCCCGCGCCGCGGCGCGGCGGATCGTCGAGATGGTGCAGGAGGATCTGAAACCGCGCGATATCCTGACGCCCGGCGCATTCAAGAACGCCGTCGCCACGGTGCTCGCCGTCTCCGGCTCGATCAATGCCATCAAGCACCTCCAGGCGACCGCGATCGAGGCGCAGAACGGGGTCGACGTGTTCGCGCTGTGGGAGGAGATGAGCGACGTGCCGGTGCTCTCCGCCGTGCGCCCGACCGGCGAAGTGCGGATCGAGCAGTTCGAGGATGCCGGCGGGGCCCGCGCCATCCTCAAGCGCCTCGAAAGCCGGATCGACACCTCGGCGCTGACCTGCACCGGCAAGACACTGGCCGAGAACCTGGCAGGCTACGAAATCCCCGGCCCGGACGTGATTCGCCCGCTGACCGACCCCGTCGGCCCCGGCCCATCGATCGCCATCCTCAAGGGCAGCTTCGCCGACACCGCGGTGGTCCGCCTCGGCATCCGCGACGGCAGCCGGCCGGAAGAGTTCACCGGCCCGGCGCGGGTGTTCGAAAGCACCGCCGAGACGATGCAGGCGATCGAGGACGGGGTGGTCCAGCCCGGCGACGTGGTCGTCGCCCGCAACCAGGGGCTCAAAGGCGGCCCGGCGATGGGCGGCAGCGCCAGCGTAATTCTGTTCGCGCTCGACGCCGCCGGCCTGGCCAAGACCACCGCCTTCGTCACCGACGGCCAGCTCTCGGGCCTGTGCCTCAAAGGCCTCACCGTTGCCGAAGTCCACCCCGAAGCCGCGACCGGCGGCCCGATCGGCAAGATCCGCGACGGCGATGTAATCACCATCAGCGTGGCCAACCGTTCGATCGACGTCGACGTCCCGGCCGAAGAACTGGCCCGGCGCAACGGCCCCGGTTGGAAGACTCCGGCGACCGGCTACCTCGACACCTTCCGCCACGACGTGCGCGACATGTCGACCGGCGGCGTGCTGGTGCCGGCGAAGGAGTAGCTCATGACCATTCGGCTGAACGATGAAGAAAAGGCGATGCGCGACGGCGCGCTTGGGCCAGCGGTGGCCAAAGCCATGGACCTTCTGATCCGGTACGGCGACGCATTGGGGGCGGAGGACTTCGTCTACACCGACAACATCGCAGGCGTTCCGGGTTCCTCTCCCAAATGGGTCAAGGAGTACTACGCGGAGGATGGCGGCGACTATCGCGCCGTCTTCTCTCGCTTCGACCTTGATTCAGACGAAGTCGTTGACGTGCCGCGGATCAGCGGTTTCGCGTGTCATCTTCAAGGAGGTATGGATCCCGAGCTCTGGCGCGAGCAGGGCATGAGCGAGGATGCCTTCGCCAATTTCCAGTCAGATGAGCGCGAGGTCGCGGGGCACGGCATTCAGGTGCTCAAGACGTGCACTCCGTATCTGGCCGGCAATATGCCCGTGATGGGAGAGCACTGCGCCTGGATGGAATCGAGCGCGGTCGTTTTGTGCAACTCGGTCATAGGCGGGCGCACGAATTGCGAAGGCCGCGAATCGACGAGCGCGGCGATGCTCGCCAAGCGCGTTCCCAACTGGGGATTCCACAAGGATGAATTCCGCAAGGGCCAACATTTGATCAAGGTCGAAACGCCGGTCGACACCATCTACGAGTGGGGCCTGCTCGGCTATTTCACCGGCGGAGCGGTGGAGGATGCGATTCCCGTGCTCGACGGCGCCATCGCCGATCCGGCGCTCATCAAGCACAAGCACTTCGGGGCGGCCGCCGCCTCGTCCGGAGGTGTAGAGATGTATCACATGACCGGCATCACGCCCGAGGCTCCAACCCTCGAGGCGGCATTCGGAGGTCTGCCCAGGGGTGAGTGCATCACTTACGGGGCGAACGAGCGACGAGCGACCTATGAACGGCTTAATAGTATCGGTGAAAGCCGCGACGTCGATTACGTCATGCTCGGTTGTCCGCACTACTCGGCCGACCAACTCGCAGAAGTCGCTCGTTTGCTCGAAGGGCGCAAGGTCCATGAGAACAGTAATCTCTGGATCTTCACCAGCCGCGCGGTGAAGGCGACCGCCGAGGCTAGCGGCTCAGCCGGCATTATCCGCAAGGCAGGCGCCAAGCTCATGACGGATACCTGCTCGGCAATCAGCCAGGCGGTGCCGCCCGGCACCAGGGTGGCCGCCTTCGACAGCGCCAAGCAGACGCATTATCTCCCGGCAATCATGGGCATTGAAGGCTGGTTTGGCACTACGCAGGAATGCATCGACGCGGCGTGTACCGGGCGCTGGGAAGGGAGGCTCAATTGATGGCCACCGTGGCAACGCGACCTGCCGACGTCGTGATCCGCGGCCGCAAGGTGGTGGGCGGCGTGATTGAGGGCGAAGCTCTCGTCACGCGCGAGACGATCTCCGGCTGGGGCGGGGTCAATCCGATCAAGGGAGAGATCATCGAGACCCGTCACGAACTGCGCGGGCAGAGCTTCGCGGGAAAGATCCTGGTGTTTCCGGGCGCCAAGGGCTCCTCGGGGTGGTCGGCGATGTTCCACACCACGCGTCTGACCGGGCAAGCGCCGATAGGCATGCTCTACAATATCACCACCACCAAGGCGGCGCTCGGCGCCGTCGTCATGCGCATCCCGACCATGACGGACTTCGACAGCGATCCGCTCGAGCAGATCGAGACTGGCGACTGGGTGCGGATCGATGCCGACAACGGAATCGTGTCGGTGTGGAAGGGCGGCCGGCCCTGACTGGAAGGAATTTATGACCGTGAGTGACGACGGCCGCCAAGGCGACAAGCCGAAAATGCAGCGGATCGCCGGGCATAGCGAGGAGCGGTTCCTCGGCTCGGACATTTTCGAGAGCACCCGGCACACCCTGCCGCCGCCCACTCGCGGCGGGGTGATCGTGGAGGATGCGCGCGAGATCGACGTTTATCACCAGTGCGACGTGGCGGTGATCGGCGGCGGGCCGGCCGGCTGCGCGGCGGCGTGGGCGGCGGCGAAAGCGGGCGCCGACGTGACGCTGGTCGAGCGCTACAACCATCTCGGCGGGCTTTCGACCGGCGGCCTGGTCATGTGGATCGACCGGATGACCGACTGGCAAGGCAACCACGTGATCCAGGGCTTCGCCCGCGAGTTCATCGAGCGGATGCCGCCCGAGGCGGTCGCCGGGCCGCCGCGCGAGGACTGGGGGCAGACCGACGCGCTCAAGGTCAATTATTGGCAGAACCGCACCACCGCGTTCCACGGCATCGTCCAGTGGGCGCCGACGCTCGATCCCGAGCGGATGAAATTGAACAACCAGGAAATGCTGCTCGCCGCCGGCGTGCGGCTGGTGTTCCACGCCTGGGCCGCGCGGCCGATCGTCGAGGGCGGCGTAGCGAAGGGCGTGGTGTTCGAAAGCAAGGCCGGGCGCCAGGCGCTGCTGGCCAAGGTGGTGGTCGACACCAGCGGCGACGGCGACATGTTCGCCCGCGCCGGGGCCGAGTTCGACACCGACATCGAGGAAGGCGACGTCCACCACTCGATGAACACCGCCTGGGTCGCTGGCGGGGTCGACATGAACCGCTGGATCAACTGGAAGACCCTCTACCCCGAGCAGCTCAAGCAGTTGATCGAGCGCGGCCGAGAAGAGCTCGGCTTCTTCCAGACGCCTTACGTCACCTGGCGGCCCGACATCGCGATGTGGCTGGGCCCGCGCCAGTCGGGCCTCTCGGCGCTCGACCCGGACGACATGACCGAAGTCGAGATCCGCAGCCATCGGCTGATGGAAGGGCACACCCGGTTCTTCCGCGACAACGCTCCGGGGTTCGAGAACGCCTACCCCTTGCAGAGCGCGAGCCAATTGGGCGTGCGCCACACGCGGCGGCTCGCCGGAGTCAGCCGCATCGAGCGCAAGGACTGGCCGGTCGGCGGCGCGCGGCCCGACGAGGTCGGCATCAGCCCCTCGATCAGCCCCAAGTTCCCGGTGGTCTCGGTGCCCTACGGCAGCCTCGTCCCTCGGGCGCTCGACGGCCTTCTCGCGGCGGGGCGGCACATCAGCTGCGACGCCAACAGCCACGGCTTCATGCGCGAAATCCCGCAGTGCTGGCTGACCGGTCACGCGGCGGGCGTCGGCGCGGCGGTGGCGGCCAACCGCGGCGTGCAGCCGCGCGAGGTCGATGTCGACGAGGTGCGGGCGATCCTGCGCTCGCAGGGTGCGCACCTGAGCGACGATGCGGCGGTGGCGAAGGCACGGAGCGAAACGGTTCCGGCAAGTGGAGGGAAAGAGCCTTGTTCGACGGCGGCGATGCAACCGCATTGAGTTACAAAACGAACCTAAAGCACGCTCGCTTACGACAACTCCCGGACTTCAATCATGGTGCGCGAGGCCTCCAGTGAACACGAGTGAGGCCGAAACGCTCGATGTTGGAGGCTTCCTGCAGGGCCTGCGCTTCTCTCGCTACCATCTCCAAATCTTGCTTCTCTGCAGCCTCGTAACGTTTTTCGACGGGCAGGATTTCTCAGCCCTAGCCTATGCATTGCCCTACATCAGGGACGTGATGGGCATCTCAGACCAGATGACCGGCTACGTCAGCGCCGCCGCCTTTCTGGGGCAGATGATTGGCTCATTGGCAGGATCTTACGTCGGCGATATTTTTGGGCGACGACCGGTTATCGTGGGTTGCACAATCGGCAGCGCTCTTCTGACGTTCGCCGTTGGCTTCGCCGCCTCGCCCGAGCAGCTTATCGCTCTTCGCTTCTTGAGTGGGCTTGCTATCGGAGGATTGCTCGCCCCAGCTTGGTCACTCAGCATCGAAAGCATGCCGAAATCGGTGCGAGCCACCAGCGTCACGATCATTATGATGGGATTTTCCTTCGGCAGCGCCTCGGCAGGCCCGATTGCGAACTGGACTGCCCCGAGCATGGGTTGGCAGGGCATATTCTGGGTTTCCGGCATCCTGACCGGCGGCTTCGCCCTAGTTCTATTTTTCAAGCTGCCCGAGAGCGCGCGCTGGGCGGTCGCCACGCAAAAGGCACGAGAACGGATTGTACCTATGCTTGCGCCCTTCAGCCCAAGCTTTGGGGTGCACGAATACGAACGTTTCATTCTCCCAGATGAGCGGCTGGTCGGCGGGGGTGCCAATCCCCTTAAGAAGTTGCGCGAGCTGTTCACGGGCGCGCTCAGCTTTGTCACGCCACTCATTTGGGCCGCTTATTTTTGCTCCAGCTTCGCAATCTACTTGATGAGCGCATACGCGGTGATCTTCATGGAAAATCTCGGCATTGCGCGGCACAACGCCGCTTGGCTTAACTCGATCGGGGCGATGCTGGGAGCGCTCGGCGGCGTTGCCCTGCTGGCGATGACCGAACGGCGCGGACCAGCCTGGATTGCGCTCCCCCCACTGCTTGGCATACCTCTCGTCCTCCTAATCGGGACCGGCGTAGTCATTGCAACACCTGCCTTCGTTCCCGTACTGCTTCTTGTCGCAGTCATGGTGGGTGCTGGCCACGCGGCAGTCATTTCAATCACCAGCATCTACTATCCAAGCCCCGTTCGGGCGACTGGTGGCGGATGGGCAAGCTTCATCGCCAAGTTCGCCGCGGTAGCCGCACCCATCTTCGGTGCGCAGTTTCTGGCGGGCCGGGCCGCAGCAATGGCCGGCTACGCCTTTACCGCATTGTGCCTTGCCGGCATCGTGGTCTGCGTGCTTCTGTTAGCGTATTTCGCTCGCGCCCTGCGATCTGAAGCAGGCGAGGCGGTTGCCCACGTGAAATAGGGAATTCCAGAATCGAGGTGCGCAAACTAGCCGACAGTCAGCTTCTTTGCGCAAACCTGATCAAAGCCGCCAGTCCGCTATCGGCCATTAACGGACGGCAAAGCAGCATGCGCCTACATCCGCTTCCGGCACGTTGCCGATGCCAACCCTTCGTTGCTGAAGAGGTTTAGCTGGTTCGTCATCACCTTGCCTAAGGCTTGAACAATCCCAGCGGGATGGATTCCGCCGCCGCCTTGTAGCCCTTGTCGTTCCCATGCAGGTGATCCCCGAAGTGGTAGCCTTCGCGGATCTTCTGCGGGTCGTTGGGGTCGGCGAACGCCTGGTCGAGGCGGATCACGGCGTCGAAGGCGCCGGAGTGGACGATCCAGTCGTTGATCTTCTCGCGCGCGGCCTCGCCTTCAGGCGACCAGTAGCTGGCGCCCTTGTACGGGCCGATCGGGCTGCCGATCACCTTGATCCCGTGCAGGTGGGCGCGGGCGATCAGCTGCTTGTAGCCGGCGATCATCTGGGCGACGTCGATCGGGGTATTGGCAAGGCCGGGGATCTGCGGGCCGCCGGTGCGCTTGGGCCCCCACTGGATGCCGAGGTCGTTCACCCCTTCGTAGACCAGCATGTACTTGACGTTGGGCAGGCTGAGCACGTCGTCGTCGAAGCGGGTCAGCGCGCTGTCGCCCATGCCGGGGCTGAGCACGCGGTTGCCGCTGATGCCCTCGTTGGCGACCGCCCACTCCATGTGGGCGGCGTGGAGCCGGTCGGCGAGGATGTCGGGCCAACGGGTGTTCTTGCCGACGGTTGCGCCGACGCCGTCGGTGATCGAATCGCCGTAGGCGACGATGGTGCCGAGCGCCTTGGGCGAATCGACGTCGATCCCGGTGAGGAACGCGCGGAATTGCTTCTTGTCCGCCGGGGTGAAGGGCTTGCCGACGAAGTTGCCCGGCGGGGAGACGTCGAGCTCGTCGTCGCCGGTCAGGTGGCAGGTGCAGGGGCCGGTCGCCTCGGGGAGGTAGAACTCGACCCTGAGGCGCGAGAGATTGGGGGTCTTGAGGGCGACGGCGTCGCTGGTGAACGGCGCGCCGACCGGGATCACCGCGCTCGCGTCGCCGCCGAAGGTGAGCGGGCGGCTGGTGCCGGGGATTTCCTGGCCGGCGTCGTCGATGCGGAACACCCGCGCGGCGCCGATCTTCAGCGGATGCTGCCCGTAGCGATTGGAGAAGCGCACCCTGAGGCGGTCGCCGCCCTGGCTGACGCGCACGACCATGCTCAGGGTGACGTTGTCGTAGCTCGCCGCGGCGAACGGCCCGGTGGTGCCGAGCGGCGGATGCGGCGGCGCGGTCCAGCTGGCGACCCACTTGGCCTGCGCGGGCGTGGCGGCGAGCGCCAGCGCGGCGGTGGCGAGAATGGTGGCTTTGAATTTCATCGTTGTCCCTCCCGATGTTTGATCCTCCCCGGAACGGGGAGGTGGCAGACGCGAAGCGGCTGACGGAGGGGATTCTCCTCAGGCGTAACGCGTGTGGCGAATCCTCTCCACTATCCTTCGGATGGTCCCCCTCCCCGTGCCGGGGAGGATTGTTAGCGCTTCCACACCCAGTATTCCGGCCCCCAGCGCTCTTCGAGATCGGCGAGACATTCCTTGTGAATTTCGCGCACGCGGGAAGCGGGCATGAATTCGGCCGGGTCGATTTCCTCGATGCGCAGCGTGGACTTGTCCTCGTAGAGGTGCTCGCCCTTGAGCAGTGCGTTTTCGTCGTAGGGCCAGATGAACGCCTGCAGGCTGTGGACGAGGTACAGCCCGTCGTCCTTGTCGACCTTGTGGCCGAGCTTCTTCAATTCGGCGCCGGTGCTCATCTGGTGGAACCACATCTCGTCAGCGATGCCCCAGTCGGCCACCGCGACCATGTCGCCCGAGTTCCACAGCACGATCTCGCCGATACTGGAGTAGAAGTCGAACACGCCCTTTCGGCCCTTCACCTGGAACGGATGATCGCCCCAGGTGATGTGATAGACCGGATCGTCGGCCATCATGTCGGGGGCGGTGATCTCCTCGAACATGCTCGCGCCTTCGAGGTGCACGTGGCGGCAGTAGTTCTTGAGGATCGCGCGGTGCAGCGGGTTCTCGGTCCGCTCGAGCAGCTCGAGCGTCGGGTCCATGCAGTGGTAGACTTCGGTTTCGTACTTGCTGGCCATAGGGGCTCCTCTCGGGGCGCACCCTAACGCGACCGGCGGCGCGGGCAATCCCCTTAGGCGGCGGCCGGCTTCCGCTTCTGCCACCATTGCAGCGCCAGGCCGAGCGCGGTGCCGGTGGCGATGGCGGCGGTGAGGTCGATCAGCACGGTCATCGCTGCGGTGAGGAGCAGCAGGCCGAGCTCCCATTTCGGCAGCGCCAGGCGGTGCGGCCAGCGGTGCGGCTCGCTCATCGCCCAGGCGGTGATGATCAGCAGGCCGGCGAGCGTCGGCAGGGCGAGTGCGCCGGCGAACGGGGCGAGCAGGGCCATCGCCGCGAGCACCACCAGCGCGTGGACCATGCCGGCCACCGGGGTGCGCCCGCCGGCATCGACGTTGGTCGCGGTGCGGGCGATGGCACCGGTCACCGGCAGACCGCCGAACAGCGGCGAGGCGACGTTGGCCGCACCCTGCGCGAGCAGTTCGGCGCCGGTGCGGTGGGCGCCGCCGAACATCCGGTCGGCGACCATCGCCGAGAGCAGCGACTCGATCGCCGCGAGGAGGGCGATGGTGACGGCGCTCGGGGCCATCTCGACGATCAGGTGCGCCGAGATCGGCGGCAGGTGCGGCCACGGCAACCCGTCCGGCAGCGCGCCGAAGGTGCCGGCGACCGTCGCCACGCCGGGCAGGGCGAACCAGGCGAGGGCGCTGAGGATCAGCACCACAACGGCGCGGCCGCGAAATTGCGGGGCGTAGCGGCGCACCAGGGCAATCCCGGCGACCGTTGCCACGCCGAGCGCGAGCGAGGGCCACTCGACGGTGCCGCGCGCCGCCCACAGGCCGTGCATCTTGGGGACGAAGTCGGCCGCCAGCTTGCCGGTGTGGAGGCCGGCGAGGTCCTTCAGCTGGCTCGCGGCGATGACGATCGCGATGCCGATGGTGAAGCCCTCGACCACCGCTTCGGGGATCAGCCGGATCAGCCGCCCGGCGCGGAGCAATCCGCCGATCACCAGAATGACGCCGGCCATCAGTGTCGCCAGTTGCAGCCCGGCGAGGCCGTACTTGGCGATGATCCCGTAGACGACGACGATGAACGCACCGGTCGGCCCGCCGATCTGCACCCGACTGCCGCCGAGCGCCGACACCAGGAAGCCGCCGACCACCGCGGTGATCAGCCCCGCCGCCGGCGGCGCGCCCGAGGCGATGGCGATGGCGATGGAGAGCGGCAGCGCCACCAGCGCGACGGTCGCGCCGGCGATGGAGTCGTGGAGGAACTGCCCCCGGTCGTAAGTGGCGAGGGTGGTGAGGAGTTTGGGTTTCATGGGTTAGCCGCGAAATGCCATGGCAGGAGTTAGGGGATGGCGCTCTCCGGGATTTTGCGAGGTTGCGTTGCCGGGAGTGCCCCGCCCCTCAAGTGTCCCCTAAAGTGCCTGAGTTGGCGAGGCGCAGCTATTGAGCACGTGCGCTTGATCGTTCGTCAGCGGTCGGTCGGAGCGGACGACAACCTCACCAGGTTTGAAAATACCGGCGTAGAGCGTGATTAATTGGCCCTCCGAATTGATAAGCGATTTGCCCGCGCAGGCTCCCCACCCACACCCTTCAATGGCGGTCAACTTGCCGAAAGGCGACCGGCCGTTGCTGATCAGACATTTATAGAAGGTTTCGGAGTAGACGGTCGTAGTGAGTTTAAACACCGTCGGAGGTTCGTGGTCACAAGCTGAAACCGTAGCAAGAGCAAGGCAAATGAGTCCTAAGCTCCTGGTGCGCCATCGCCGTTTCTGTCTTGGAGAGTTGCTGCAGGTTCGTGTGCAACCAGCCCGCCCGATCACAACGGATTGCCGTCCCGATCCCGATAGATTTCGCGCCGGCCGACGTGGTTCGCCGGGCCGACCAGCCCTTCGCCTTCCATCCGCTCGATCCATTTGGCGGCGGTGTTGTAGCCGACGCCCATCTGGCGCTGAAGCCACGAGCCGGACGCCTTCTGGTTCTCGATCACGATCTGGCACGCCTGGCGGTACTTGCGTTCCTCGGGGTTGTCGGACGCGGTGAACTCGTCCTCGAACGCAAAGCCGTCCTCGGGCTCTTCGGTGACCGAGTCGACGTAAGCCGGCTCGCCCTGGCCGCGCCAGTGCTCGGCGACGCGCTCGACTTCCTCGTCGGAGACGAACGGGCCGTGGACGCGGGTGAGCGCGCCACTGCTCGGCTTGTAGAGCATGTCGCCCTTGCCGAGCAGCTGCTCGGCGCCCTGTTCGCCGAGGATCGTGCGGGAATCGATCCGGCTGGTGACGTTGAAGCTGATGCGGGTCGGCAGGTTGGCCTTGATGACGCCGGTGATGACGTCGACCGAGGGGCGCTGGGTGGCCATGATCAGGTGGATGCCGGCGGCGCGGCTCTTCTGGCTGAGGCGCTGAATCAGCACCTCGATCTCCTTGCCGGCGGTGACCATCAGGTCGGCCAGCTCGTCGACGATCAGGACGATCTGCGGCAGCACCTCGTAATCGAGCTGCTCTTCCTCATAGATCTCGTCGCCGGTGTCGGGATCGAAACCGGCTTGGACGCGGCGGCCGAGCGGCTTGCCCTTGGCGATCGCCGCCCTGACCCGCTCGTTGAACCCGCCGATGTTGCGCGCGCCGATGTCGCTCATCATCCGGTAGCGCTTCTCCATCTCCCCGACCGCCCACTTGAGCGCGCGCACCGCCTTGTGAGGCTCGGTGACGACCGGCGAGAGCAAATGGGGGATGTCGTCGTAGCTCTTCAGCTCGAGGATCTTGGGATCGATCAGGATCAGTCGGCACTCGTTCGGCGTGAAGCGATAGAGCAGGCTCAGCAGGATGCAGTTGAGCCCGACCGACTTGCCCGAGCCGGTGGTGCCGGCAACCAGCAGGTGCGGCATCGCGGCGAGGTCGGCGACGATCGGCTCGCCGGCGATGTCCTTGCCGAGGATGATCGGCAAGCCGCCCTTGCTGCCGTGGAACGCCTCGCTGCCGACCAGCTCCTTGAAGCTGACCATCGCCCGGTGAGCGTTGGGCAGCTCGATGCCCATCACCGTCTTGCCCGGGATCGACGAGACGCGGGCGCTGATCGCACTCATGTTGCGGGCAACGTCTTCGGCGAGGCCGATCACCCGGCTGGCCTTGATCCCCGGCGCGGGCTCCAGTTCGTACATCGTCACCACCGGGCCGGTGCGCACGGCGACGATCTCGCCCTTGACGTTGAAATCGTCGAGCACGGTTTCGAGCAGGCGGGCGTTGCGCTCGAGGGCGAGCTTGTCGAGTTTGGGCGCGCGATCGGCTGGCGGATCTTCGAGCAGGTCGGGGCTCGGCAGCTGGTAGGCTTCGAACAGGTCTTTCTGCTTCGTCTTGCCGGGCCTGGCCGGACGCGGCGCGCGCGTGGGGTCGCTGATCTCAGGCGGCTTGCGGCCGACCGGCTCGACTTCGGGTTCGGGCCGCGGCTCGCGCACACGCTTCTCGCGAGCGGGCTTGAACGGGTTTTCGTTGCGCGGCAGCGAGGGCAGGCGGCGGAGCATGCGGGGCAGGGTAAGAAGCTGCGCCCAATCGAACGCGAACACCCGGCCGATCAGCACCGCGCCGCCGACGAGGCAGGCGAGGCCGAGGCCGAGGATAGTCCAGACTTGCCACGCCTGCGGCAGCCGACCGGCAAACGCGGTGATGCCCTTGGCCCCGAGCAGCCCGGCAAGGCCGCCGAGGCTCGCCGGCAGGTTGCCGCCCGGCTTGTCGTAGGTCAGGCCGAGCACCGTGCACAGCAGCACCATGCCGAGCAGCATCATCGCCACGGTGCGCCACCAGGTGCGGCCGTGCGGCGTTTCCTCGTCCTCTGCGTCGCGCCACAGCTTGCGGGCGAAGGCGTAGAGCAGCGGCAGCAGCAGCACGGCGAGGACGCCGAAGCCGAGCAGCGCCAGGTCCGCCGCCCAGGCGCCGGGGTAGCCCATCCAGTTGAGCGGCGGCCCGCTGGCGGCGGTCGAGAACGAGGGGTCGGTCTGGTGGTAGGACAGCAGCGCCAGGCCGAGGAACCCGGTGGCGAAATAGAGCACCACCGCCCCGCCGAGCTGCAGCGCGCGCGCCAGCGACCGGCGGAACGCCGCGCGCCAGTCGGCCGGTTGTGCCTTTGCTGCCCTGGTCGCCATCGCCTGACCCCTTCGCGCGGGAGAATCGCAGGTGGCGGACTCCGCGTCAAGGAATCACGTTTTGTTTCCGTAGCGGTGTGCCTGTTTTGTCGCACGCAAAGGCGCAAAGAGCGTATGCCCAGCCGCGAAGCGGCCATTTTGTGAGTAATGTTGTCCGACGAAGCCGGGCCCCTTCGGCTGGCCGGCAGGCCGGCCGCTCAGGACAGGCTTCGCGCCTTTCAGCCTTCGCGCCTTTGCGTGCAAACTTCAGGACAACCCGTCGATGGCCGCCCAACGAGGCCATTGGAGCCGATGCGCGGTGTGAGCGGTCATCCCGCCGAGCGCGATCACCGGCATTTGTGCATGGCTTGCCAAGAGACGGAAGCGCAGCGGACCAAGCGCCGCAGCTGCGGGGTGCGAGCGGGTGGGGAAGGCGGGCGAAAGCAGCACCGCGTCGGCCTTGAGGCGGTTGGCGAGGCCGATTTCCGCCAGGCTGTGCGCGGTGGCGAGGGTGAGCAGGCCGCGCGTCGGATAGAGTGCGCGCGGCGGGCCGTAGAGACCGTCGGCGCCCCATTCGAGCGCGGTGATCGCGTCGTCGGCGAGGATCAGCACATGGCCGCGCGCGCGGGCGATGCAGGCAAGGGTGAACCAGCGGCCGATGCGCTGCTCGGGGGGCAGGTGATAGTGGCGGTAGACGAACCCCGATCCGCGCGGCAGGCGTTCGAGCGCGCGCTCCAGCACAGCGTCGTTCCGCTCGTCGGAGAGCAGCCACAGGTCGGGCAGAGGGTGGCGCGCGGGCATCGCCGCGCTATAGCGCCGCCCCATGGAAAGCGCAGCCACGAGGCTCGAAGCTGTCCGCGAGCGGATCGCGCATGCCTGCAAGGTCGCCGGGCGGGAGACGCACGAGGTGACGCTGGTCGCGGTCAGCAAGACCCATCCCGCCGAGGCGATCGCCCCGCTGCTCGAAGCCGGGCAGAGGGTGTTCGGCGAAAACCGGGTGCAGGAAGCGCAAGCCAAGTGGCCCGAGTTACGCCAGCGCTGGCCGACCGCCGAACTGCACCTTGTCGGGCAGCTGCAGTCGAACAAGGCGGGCGATGCCGTCGCGCTGTTCGACTGCATCCATTCGCTCGACCGGCCGAGCCTGGTCAAGGCGCTCGCCCGGGCGATGGACAAGGCGGACCGACGGGTGCCGTGCTTCGTTCAGGTCGATATCGGCGACGAGCCGCAGAAAG
Organism: uncultured Alphaproteobacteria bacterium; assembly: GCA_963811255.1. GTDB lineage: Bacteria > Pseudomonadota > Alphaproteobacteria > Sphingomonadales > Sphingomonadaceae > Croceibacterium_B. The sequence continues at coordinate 16,548 of CAWEQI010000003.1, forward strand.
GCGGCTGCGCGATTGGCGAGCTGCCCGCGCTGCTCGAGCAGGCGCGCGCGGCGGACCTGCCGGTGATCGGCCTGATGTGCGTGCCCCCGTTCGGCATCGAGCCGGCGCCGTTCTTCGCCCTGCTCGACAAGTTCGCCCGCGACCACGGCCTGCCCGGCCGCAGCATGGGCATGAGCGGCGACTACGAAACCGCGATCATGCTCGGCGCGACGCATGTGCGGGTGGGGACGGCGCTGTTCGGGGAGCGGGAGTAAGCGTCGTCCCGGCGAAAGCCGGGACCGCTGCAAGTCGGGTTGAACCGTCGAGGCTTGCGCCAGGAGCGCAGCGGTCCCGGGTCAAGCCCGGGACGACGCTACACCGTGTGCAGCACCCCGCGGTACTCCATGTCCTCCAGCGCCCGCCCCGCGCCGCAGGCGACGCAGTAGAGCGGATCGTCGGCGCGGACCACCGGCAGGCCGGTCGATTCGCTGAGCACGGTGTCGAGCCCGGACAGCAGCGAGCCGCCGCCGGTCATGACGATGCCGCCCTCGATGATGTCGGCGGCGATCTCGGGCGCGGTCATCTCGAGCGCGTTGCGCACGCCGTCGACGATCTGGCCGACGGTCTCGGACAGCGCCTCGACGATCTCGTCCTGGCCGATCTGCTTTTCGGTCGGCACCCCGCGGACCACGTCGCGGCCGCGGATTTTCGCGGTCAGTGGCTGTTCGCCGGTCTGCGTGGCCGCGCCGATCTCGAACTTGATTCGCTCGGCGGTCGCTTCGCCGATCACCAGGTTATGGTTGCGGCGCACGTGGGCGGCGATCGCGTCGTCCATCTGGTCGCCGCCGACGCGCAAGCTCAGCGTGACCGCCAGGCCGCCGACCGACAGCACGCCGACTTCGGTCGAGCCGCCGCCGATGTCGACCACCATCGAGCCGATCGGGCGGGTCACCGGCAGATCGGCGCCGATCGCCGCCGCCATCGGCTCGTCGATCAGCCACACCTTGCGGGCGCCGGCGTTGGTCGCGGCGTCGCGGATCGCGCGGCGCTCGACCGCGGTCGAGCCCGAGGGCACGCACAGCACGATCTCCGGGCTGCCGCGCAGGCGCACCCCGGCGTTGGCCTTGGCCTTGGCCATGAAGTGCTTGATCATCTCCTCGGCGATCTCGAGGTCGGCGATGACCCCGTGGCGCAGCGGGCGGATGGTCTCGACGTTGTCGGGAGTCTTGCCGAGCATCAGCTTGGCGTCGTCGCCGACCGCGCGCACTCGGCGAATGCCCTGGATCGTTTCCAGTGTCACCACCGAAGGCTCGCCGAGAACGATCCCGTGCCCCTTCAGGTAAACGACTGTGTTGGCGGTGCCGAGATCGATCGCGAGATCGGCGGCGCGAAGGGGAAAATATCCCATGAATGACATTAAGTTGACCCGTCCTAACCCCAGCGCGAATGCGCGTGTGCCCCGATTCCCCGGCGCGGCTTTATCTCGCCTTAACTATGCCGCGCTGGCGATAGCCATGCGGCGACGGGAGGCAGCGGGGCGTTGAATTGAGGGCGGAGGCATTGGCCGGGCTGCGATCCTCCCCGGGACGGGGAGGGGACCGTCCGCAGGAAGGTGGAGGCGGGTTGCCACACGCGCCGCCGCGCCGGGAGGAGAACCCCCTCCGTCAGCCGCTGGCGCGGCTGCCACCTCCCCGTCACGGGGAGGACTGCCGCTCTCTAAGCCGCCGCCGCGGCGAACTGGTCGCTGGCGGCGTGGAGCAGGGCGGCTTCGATCGCCTTGAGGCGCTCGGCGCTGACGATCTTATGGCCGAACAGATCGGTCACGTAGAAGGTATCGACCGCGCGTTCGCCGTAGTTGGTGATGTGCGCCGAATTTACCGTCACCTTGTTCTCGAACATCGCCCGGGCGAGGCGGTTGAGCAGCGCCGGGCGGTCGCGGGCGTTGACCTCGATCACCGTGAACCGCCCGGAAGCCTTGTTGTCGAACAGCACGCGCGGGCGGACCTCGAAGGTGTCGGCGCGGGCGCGCGGCAGCGGGCGCTTGGCGAGCTGCGGCACCAGCTCGATCTTGCCGGCCAGCGCGTCCTCGATCGCGGTCTTCAGGCGCGCGAGCTGCTGCTCTTCGCGGAACGGCTTGCCGAGCGGGTCCTGCACCAGGAAGTTGTCGACCGCCTTGCCCACGCGGTTGGTGTGGATGCGCGCGTCGATGATGTTGCCGCCGGCGAGGTGAATGGCCCCGGCGATGCGGTAGAACAGGCCCGGGTGGTCGTCGCCGATCACCGTCACCAGCGTCGCCCCGCGCGCCGGGTAGTAGTGGGCGTGGATGGAAAGCTGGTGCTCGACCTCCTTGGCCGCGAAGTAGTGCTTAAGGTTGAGGGCGATGATGTCCTCGGGCTCGGCAATCCAGTAGGCGTCGTCGAAGCGGTCGGCGAGATCGTCGATCAGGTGCGCCTCGGGCCCGAGCAGTTCGGCGACCCGCGCCTTTTTCGCGGCGACCTGTTCGGGCCGGCCGCGGCGCTTGTGCCCGAGCCGCAGCTGTTCCTCGACCAACTCGTAGAGGTCGGCCAGCAACTGGCGCTTCCAGCTGTTCCAGATTCCCGGGCCGACCGCGCGGATGTCCACCACCGTCAGCACCAGCAATTGCCGCAGCCGCTCGAGGCTTTGCACCTGGGCGACGAAGTCGAGGATCGTCTGCGGGTCGGCGAGGTCGCGCTTGAACGCGGTCGAACTCATCAGCAGGTGGTAGCGGACCAGCCAGGCGACCAGCTCGGTTTCGTCCTCGCTGAGGCCGAGCCGCGGGCACAGCTCGTGGGCGATCTCGGCGCCGAGCACCGAATGGTCGCCGCCCCGGCCCTTGGCGATGTCGTGCAGCAGCACCGCGACATACAGCGCTCGGCGGCTGGCCAGTTGCGGGATCACCTCGGCGGAAATCGGATGATCCTGCTTCAGCTCCCCGCGCTCGATCTTCGCCAGCAGGCCGATGGCGCGAATGGTGTGCTCGTCGACCGTATAGTGGTGGTACATGTCGAATTGCATCTGCGCGCCGACCTTGCCGAAATCGGGCACGAAGCGGCCGAACACGCCGACCTCGTTCATCCACCGCAGCACCGTTTCGGGATCGCGCCGGCCGGTCAGCAGGGCCATGAACGCGGCGTTGGCCCGCGGGTCCTCGCGCACGTCCGCGTCGATGCCTTTCACATCGCGGGCGATCATCCGCAGCGTTTCGGGGTGGATTTCGTAGCCGTTCTCTTCGGCCAGCTGGAAAATCTCGATCAGCCGCACCGGGTCCTTCTCGAACCAGTCGTCGGCCGGCGCGGCGATCTTCCCGCCGAACACCTTGTAGCCCTTCAGCTCGCGGGCGCGGGGGCGGAAGGTGGCGAGCAGGCCGCGGGCCTTTCTCTTGCCGGCCATCTCCTCGTCGATATGCGCCAGGAACACGCCGGTCAGGTGGCCGACGTGGCGCGCCTGCAGGAAATAGTACTGCATGAAGCGCTCGACCGCGCTCTTGCCGGGCCGTTCGGCGAACTGCATGCGGTTCGCCACTTCGCGCTGCAGGTCGAATGTCAGCCGGTCCTCGGCGCGATCGGTGATCATATGCAGGTGGCAGCGCACCGCGAGCAGGAAGTTCTCCGCCCGGCGGAAGGTGCGGTATTCCTTGGCGGTGAACAGGCCGACGTCGACCAGCTCGGCGGCGCTTCTCACCCGGTGGATATACTTGCCGATCCAGTACAGCGTCTGCAGGTCGCGCAGGCCGCCCTTGCCGTCCTTGACGTTCGGCTCGACGACGTAGCGGCTGTCGCCCATCCGCTTGTGCCGCTGGTTGCGCTCGGCGAGCTTCTCGGCGACGAACTGCGCCTCGCTGCCGGGGACGACGTCGGCCCAGAAGCGCCGGCTCGCCTCGTCGTACAGCGCCTGGTCGCCCCACAGATAGCGGCCTTCGAGGATCGCGGTCCGGATGGTCAGGTCCTGCTTGGCCATGCGGACCATCTCGTCGAGCGAGCGGCTCGAATGGCCGATCTTGAGGCCGAGGTCCCACAGGTAATACAGCATCGCCTCGATCACCTGTTCGCACCACGGCGTGCTCTTGGCCGGAGTGATGAAGGCGATGTCGACATCCGAATGCGGCGCCATCTCGCCGCGGCCGTAGCCGCCGACCGCCATCAGCGTCAGCCGCTGTGCGGCGGTGGGATTGGGGGCCGGGAACACATCGGCGATCACGTGGTCGTGGAGCACTCGCACCAGCTGGTCCGTCAGGAAAGCATGGCCGTTGACGCACTGGTATCCGGCGCTCGGCTGCTCGGCCAGGCGGCGGGCGAGTTCGGCGCGGCCCTGATCGAGCGCGCCGCGCATCAGCTCGACGATTTTCGCCCGCGCCGCCTGCGCGCCGCCGTCCGCCACCGCCGCGGCGATCGCCTCGGCGAGTTCGCGGCGGTCGATCACCGCGCGCTGGTTGGGGATGGAAATCGCGCTCATCGCCTCTTCGACATAGAGACAAGCCGCCGCCATGCAATGGACCCCGGCGGCCCCCGCGCCTCGGTGCAAAAAACATTTTCCTACACGCCCCTCGATGCATAAGGACTCTGATTCGCTTTTTGTTCTCAGCTGGAGATGCGAATCATGAACCGCCTGGCCGCCACCGAACCCAGACCTCGCCATGACGGCTGGACGCCAATTCGCCGAAGCCCCCGATTCGGTGGGGTCAGGCGCGCGAGAGGAGGGCCGCGAAGGCTTCCTCGCGCTGCTGCCGGAAACTCTGCTCAGGACCGTGTTCCATGTGTTCCAGGTGTGTGAACTTCGCCCACCTCCAGAAGGGATCCGCGACCGAGTGGCGTTTGTCAGGGGGCGTGACAACTTCGCGCTCCTAATCGTTCCGGCCCTTTCGCCCGCAGGCGCGCTATGCCAAAGGGTGCGCGCCGAACCGAAGGACCCGCCGCCGCATGCTCGACCTGCTTTCCGCCGTCGCCCACCAGCCGATCCATTGGGCTGACCTGGGGCTCAGGCCCGGCATCCCGATCGGGCACATCTTTACGCTGCGGTTCTATTCGCTGGCCTATCTCGCCGGCATCCTGCTCGGGTACTGGCACTTGTCGAAGATGGCCAAGGCGCCCGGCTCGCCGCTCGCCCAGCGCCACGTCGACGACCTGTTCTTCTATTGCACGTTGGGGATCATCATCGGCGGCCGGCTGGGCTACGCGGCGTTCTACACCGGCGGGGTGACCGGCAAGCCGAGCCTGTTCACTCACTTCACCCCCGGCGAGTTCCCCAGTTGGGACCTGCTGCGGCTGTGGGACGGGGGGATGAGCTTCCACGGGGGGTTGATCGGCACCACGCTGGCGATCGCCTGGGTTTCCTGGCGCAACAAGCTGCCGGTGATCCGGGTGGCCGACTACATCGCCGTCAACGTGCCGTTCGGGATGATGTTCGGCCGCATCGCCAACTTCATCAATGGCGAGCTGTGGGGACGGCCGGTGCACGGCTACCTGCCGTGGGAAATGGTCTTTCCCGGCGATCCGCTGCAGCTGCCGCGCCACCCGAGCCAGCTGTACGAGGCGCTGCTCGAAGGCGCGCTGATGATCGCGATCATGCTGCCGCTGTTCTGGAAGACGCGGGCGCGGTTCCGCCCGGGTCTGCTGACCGGGGTGTTTGTGGCCGGCATTGCGATCGCCCGCTTCATCGTCGAATTCTTCCGCGAGCCGGACCCGCAGCTCGAGCAGTTCGCCCACGAGACCGGGCTCAGCATGGGCCAGTGGCTGTCGATTCCGCTCATCCTGCTCGGCATCGCTTTGATCGTCTGGGCCCTGCGCCGCCCGGCGCTGGCCAGCGGGGCCGGCAAGGCGGCGGAGCCGAAGCCCGTCAGGACGGAGATGGCCGAGACTCAGCCCGCCGAGGCCAAACCCGCCGAGGAATGAGCGCCGAGCGGAGCCCTTCGACCGGCTCAGGACGCAGCCTGACGGACGTCTTCCGCCGGCTGATCGCCGCCACCGGCCCGATCAGCCTGGCGCATTACATGGCCGAGGCCAACGCCCGCTATTACGCCGATGCCGATCCGCTCGGCGCCGCCGGCGACTTCGTCACCGCGCCGGAGATCAGCCAGATGTTCGGCGAGTTGATCGGGCTGTGGTTGGCCGACATGTGGATCCGCGCCGGGCGCGAGGAGCCGGCGTACTACGTCGAGCTCGGCCCGGGACGCGGCACGCTGGCGCGCGATGCGCTGCGGGCGATGAAACGCTACGGCCTCGAACCGAAGGTGCATTTCGTCGAAGGCTCGACCGCGCTCAAGGAACTGCAACTCCAGGCGGTGCCGGAGGCGCAGTTCCACCCCGATCTCGCCAACGTGCCGTTCGAAGGCCCGCTGTTGCTGGTCGCCAACGAGTTTCTCGACGCGCTGCCGGTACGCCAGCTGATCCGCACCCCGGAAGGGTGGCGCGAGGTGATGGTGGCGACCGACGGCGAGCGCTTCGTCGGCGTCCCCGGCCTGCAGCCGATGGATTCGGCGCTGCCCGAAGCGCGCCGCGACGAACCCGAAGGCACGCTGATCGAGACCAGCCCGGCGGCCGCCGCGGTGGTTTACGAAGTGGCCGGGCGGCTGGTCGAGCAGGGCGGGGCGGCGCTGTTCATCGACTACGGTCACGCGAGCCCGCGCACCGGCTCGACCTTTCAGGCGGTCAAGCGGCACCGCAAGGTCGATCCGTTCAAGGCCCCCGGCACCGCCGACCTCACCGCCCACGTCGATTTCGCCATGCTGGCCCAGGTGGCGCAATCGCGCGAGGCCCGCTGGCTCGGCACGGTGACCCAGCGCGAATGGCTCCGCGCACTCGGCATCGAGGGCCGCGCCGAGGCGCTCAGCGAATTCGCCCCGCAGCACCGCGAGGCGCTCCATTCGGCGATGCACCGGCTGATCGATCCCGAGCAGATGGGCGATCTGTTCAAGGTCATGGGCCTCGCCGCTCCGAGCTGGCCGGACGGGGTGGGGTTCTGATGCGCGGACGCCCTATCTGGCGCCGCGGCTGGTGGGCGCCACCGGTTCGCCGCTGATGCCGCGAATTAGGATCGCCGTCGTTGCCGTTGCGGCGCTGCCATTACTTGCCGCGATGCGGGAGACGGCGCCGGGGTGATCGCCGCGTCGGCGATCGCTTCCTTGGGCAGCGTGATCTCGACCACCAGCCCGGCCTCCTCGAAGCGCCGCGTCCACGAGCCGCCGAGCTGGCTGATGCTCATCTCGACCAAACGAGAGCCGAACCCCTCCTTCGGCGCCTTTTTCGGCGCCTTCCCACCCGTCTCGCGCCACACGAGCTTCACCGACTTCGCGCGTTCGGCGATCTTCAGTGTCACGACGCCTTCCGCGGTCGCCAGCGCGCCGTACTTGGCGGAATTGGTCGCCAGCTCGTGAAACACCAGGGCCAGTGGAGTGGCGGCGCGCGGGGTGATCGTCAGGTCGCTGCCGCTGACCCTGACTCGCGCTGCCTCGCCGCTGCCGTACGGCGCGAAAAGCTCCTTCAGCAGCCCGCGCAATTCGCCGCGTGTGGCACCGTCGCCGGGGCGGACGAATTCGTGCGCCCGGCCGAGGGAATGGATCGTCGCGACAAGATCGTCGGCGAAAGCCCGGACCTCCGGGCGGTCCCGCGCCGAAAGCGAAACAAGACCGGCCGTCACGGCGAAGATGTTCTTGATCCGATGGCTCAGCTCCTTCGCCAGCAGGTCGCGCGCTTCGGAGGCTTCGTAGATATCGTGAATATCGACCGCGGTGCCGAACCAGCGGAGGATATTGCCGTCGGCGTCGCGCACCGGCAGCGCGCGCGAGATCATCCAGCGGTACACCCCGTCGTGGCGGCGAAAGCGGTGCTCGGCTTCGTAGATCTCGCCGGTCTTCAGCGAGCGTTGCCAGCGGGCGCTGGCCTTCTTCCAGTCTTCGGGGTGGAAGGCGGTTCCGTTCTGGTCGTCGGGCAATCCGGTGAAGTCGTTCATCCGCTGGTTGAAGTAGTCGAAATGCCCGTCGGGCGTCGCCGACCAGGCGATGGCAGGCAGCGAATCGACCAGGACTCGCAGGTACGTCTCGCGCGCCTCGATCTCGCGTTTTATCGCCAACTGCTTGCGGTGCGCACGCAGGCGCAGCATCACGGCATCGGCGAGCACTGCGAGCCCCTCTCGCTGAAAGTCGGTCAGGCCGCTGGGGCGGGCCGTGGAATCGATCACCGAGAGAGTGCCGATCGCCACGCCCTCCGTGGATATCAGCGGCTGGCCTGCGTAGAAGCGGATGTGCGGCGCACCGATCACGTTCGGGTTGTTGGCGAATCGCGGATCCGCGGTCGCATCGGTCACTTCCAGCACGTGCTCATCTTCCATCGCGTAAGGGCAGAAGGCGATTTCGTGCGGAATTTCACGCAAGCTGGAACCATGGTGAACGAGGAAGCGCTCGCGCTCTTTTCCGGCGAGGGTGACCCCGGCAACTGGCGTTTCGCAAAGTCGCGCCGCGAAACGGGCGATGGCGACAAGTTCGGAGTCTCCCTCGAGCGCATCGGCTGCATAGCTTGCGAGTATCTGAAAATGCTCCGCATCCCTGCGCAAGGCAGAGGAGGGCCGCGGCGTATCGAACCGCGGAGGTTGCTTGGCATTCGTCATGATAGGCCCGTCGTGCAGCAATTTAGCGCCAATCCGTCTGCAACAAAACAACATTTGTATTGGCTGCGCAGTGGCGGAAGATTGCATCGGTAACCAGTTTGCGAGCGCAGCCCGGGTTGCTAAGGCGAAGCTAGCGAGAGGACATTGCATGCGCGCGACTCCCGAGTTCGACTTCGGCCTGTCGGAAGAAGCCGAGATGATCCGCGACAGCGTCGCCCGCTTCGCCGAAGAGCGGGTCGCGCCGCTGGCCGAGGGAATCGACCGCGACGACCGCTTCCCGCGCGAGCTGTGGACCGAGATGGGCGAGCTGGGCCTGCACGGCATCACCGTGCCCGAAGCCGACGGCGGGCTGGGGCTGGGCTATCTCGAGCACGTGATCGCGATTGAGGAAGTCAGCCGGGCGAGCGCCTCAGTCGGCCTCAGCTACGGCGCTCACTCGAACCTGTGCATCAACCAGATCGCCCGCTGGGGCACGCCCGAGCAGAAGGCGAAGTACCTCCCCGGCCTGATCAGCGGCGAGCAGGTCGGGGCACTGGCGATGAGCGAGCCGGGCGCGGGCTCCGACGTGGTCTCGATGCAGCTCAGGGCCGACCCGGTGCAGGACCGGTTCGTGCTCAACGGCACCAAGTTCTGGATCACCAACGGCCACCAGGCCGAAGTACTGGTAGTCTATGCCAAGACCGATCCCGCCGCGGGCAGCAAGGGGATCACTGCGTTCATCGTCGAGAATACCTTCGACGGATTCAGGCCGGGGCAGAAAATCGGCAAGCTCGGTATGCGGGGTTCGCCCACCAGCGAGCTGGTGTTCGACAATTGCCAGGTGCCAGAGGATAACGTGCTCGGCGCGGTCGGGCAGGGGGCCAAGGTGCTAATGAGCGGGCTCGATTACGAGCGCGCGGTGCTCGCCGGGGTCCAGCTCGGGATCATGCAGGCGTGCCTCGACACGGTGATCCCTTATGTCCGCGAACGCCAGCAGTTCGGCAAGCCGATCGGACATTTCCAGCTGATGCAGGCGAAGGTTGCGGACATGTACGTCGCCCTGCAATCGGCGCGGGCTTACGCGTATGCAGTGGCGAACGCCTGCAGCGCCGGGAAGACCACCCGGTTCGACGCCGCCGGCGCGATCCTGCTCGCCTCCGAGAACGCCTTCCGCGTCGCCGGGGAGGCGGTCCAGGCGCTCGGCGGCGCCGGCTACACCACCGACTGGCCGGTCGAGAGGTATTTGCGCGACGCAAAATTACTCGACATCGGCGCCGGGACCAATGAGATTAGGCGGATGCTGATCGGCCGGGAACTGATCGGGTCAGAGGGATAGAGGCATGCCGGTCGTCGAAGGCGAGAATGAGCCGAAACGATCCAAGCCGTCGGTCCGCGCCCGCGCAGATGCCATCAAGCCATTCGTCTGCAAGAACCTGATCGCGGTCATCGAAGACCCGTCGGACATCAAGAATATCGGCACGGTCATTCGCAACGTGAATGCGCTCGGTGTCGAGAAGGTCTATGTTGTCGATCCGCGCAAGGCACTGCCCGACGACTGGCAGGACATGCGCGAAAGGCCGTCGCTTTCGAAGACTTCGGTCTCCGCGGTAAAGTGGAGTTTCGTGAAGCGGTTCGATTCCACGGACGACTGCTTCGACCACCTTGAGAAAAACAACTTCCATTCGCTCGTCACGTCTCCCCACGTGAAAGGCAAGGCGAACGTCTACCTGCACGAGGGTGACTACACCGAGCATTCCAAGCTGGCCGTGTGGTTCGGCAACGAGAAGCGCGGCATCACCGATCGCGCGGTCGAACGCAGTGATGGCTGTGCGGCTATCCCGATGTTCGGCATGATCGAAAGCCTTAACCTAGGCACGTCCTCGGGCATCGTGCTTTACGAAGTCACCAAACAGCGGCGCGAATACCAGAGCAAGTACCGCAAGCGCGGCAAACGGCTCCCTCGCCCGGTGCCCTTGCCAACGGTGATCGAAAGGGGCCATTGAGGCGAGCAGTCAGCCGGCACGCGCGGACTTGGGCGACACAATATTACTCGACATCGGCGCCGGGACCAATGAGATCGGGCGGATGCTGATCGGAAGGGAATTGATCGGCGCCTGATCGACAGCAAAAAGAGGAGAGGGTCCCATGCTCAAGAGACTGATTGCAGCCGCCGCGTTGCTGGCATTCGCGGCCGCGCCCGCCGTTGCGCAGAACGCCCCTCCGGCGGGGCGTCCGCCGGCGTTCCCGTCGGGCAACATCACCGCGCCGGCGCCGCCGATTCCGCCGGGCATCAAGGTCAATTCGGTCACCGTCCACGGCAAGACGCTCGAAGGGAACCTCGAGGGCGACAGCCCCGACCGCAACGTCATCGTCGTGCTTCCGCCGAGCTACGGGAAGGACAAGCATCGCCGTTATCCGGTGGTCTATTACCTTCACGGGTTCGCGATTGATGCGCGCAACTTCTATAACTTCATGCACATCCCCGAGGCGGTGGCGCATAATGCCGCGGCGGGGCGCGAGTTTATCGTGGTGCTGCCCGACACGCTGACCAAGTTCGGCGGCAGCATGTATTCGAGCTCGATCACCACCGGCGACTTCCAGCAGTTCCTCGCCAAGGACCTCGTCAAGTACATCGACAGCCATTATCGCACGATCGCCACCCGCAAGGGCCGCGGCCTCGCCGGGCACTCGATGGGCGGCTACGGCGTGTGGACCATCGGCATGACCCAGCCGGGCGTGTTCGACAGCCTCTACGCCCAGAGCGCCTGCTGCGGCGAACCGCGGGTGGAGACGCTCGCATCGGCGCAGAAGCTGGCGAGCATCCCGGTCGAGGAGGGCGTGAAGGCCGACTTCGGCACCCGCGCCGCGCTGTCGTCGATGGTCGCCTGGTCGCCGGACGCCAAGAATCCGCCCTACTACGCCGATTTCCCCCTGACCAAGGACAAGAACGGCAACCCGATCGTCGATCCGGTGGTGACCGCCGAATGGGCCAACAACTCGCCGCTGGCGATGATCCCGAGCCACGTCTGGGCGCTGAAGAGCTACGACGCGATCGGCTCCGACGTCGGCACCAAGGACGGGCTGATCCGCGACGACACCGCGATCCACGAGATGCTCGACAAACAGGGTATCGCCAACACTTTTGCGACCTACGTCGGCACCCACGTCGATCACATCGCCGAGCGGTTCGATCAGGTGGTGCTGCCGTTCATGGCCCAGCACCTGCAGATGAAGTGAGCCTCAGGCGAAGGCGACCAGCGCGCCCCAGCCGATGAAGCCGAGCCCGGCGGCCTGCCCGATGCGGCGGCCGCCGGGCAGCAGCTTCTCGGCCGCGACCAGCAGCGTCAGCAGGGCAATCCACGCGAGGTTCATAACACCGCCGACGAACAGCAGCGCCATCAAGAGCCAGCAGCAGCCGAGGCAGAAGGCGCCGTGGATCGCGCCCATCCGCAAGGCGCCCCACGCGCCCGGGCGATAGTGGCGCGACAGGAACACTGCCGGATGGCGGCAATGCGCCAGGCACGCGTCCTTGAGCGGGCTCAGCTGGTAAATTCCCGCTGCGACGAGCAAACCCATCGAAAGCCAGCGGGCGGTCGAATCCATCGTCATCGGCGCGACCACGCCCCAACTTTGAAGCCCGTCCTGCAGTCCGGCGGCGGCGAGCGAGAACAGCCCCCAGATTCCGAGATAGCCGGCGAGGAAGGCGGCGGGCGACGGCCGCAGACCGTCAGCGCTTGCCGAGCCCGCCCTGACGTAAAGCAGGATCATCGGGGCGACGGCGGGAAGCATCATCGCCACCATCATCACCCACCACATCGAGATCGCGAGCAGCAGTTGCGCGGTGGCCCAGGCGGCCGGCGCGGCGGGCATCGCCATGTCCATCGGCTGAGCGGCGCGGCGCGGGAACAGGTGAAGCGAGACTTGCGGCGGCATATCCATGCCCGCCCCGAGCCATAGCCAGCCCCAGGCGAGCAGCGCCAGCAGCGCCAGCGCGACGATGGTCAGCGCGCGCTGGCGGCGCAGCGCCGCCTCGACCGGCGCCGTCATTGCGCGCGGACAACTCCGTGGCTGTCGAGGTGGAGATAGGCCAGTTGGCTGTAGCTCGAGGTCAGCTCGAGCGCCATTGGCGCGGTCGCTTTGCTGGTGCCCGAGGCGACCTCGGCATATTCGTACTCGAAGCCTTCCGGCAGGTGGATTTGCGCGCGCACCTCGGCGCCGCTCGCCGGGTTGACAATCGGCACGCCGTCCATCTCGACATGGCCGGGAATGCGCAGCCGACCGGTGCGCGCATCGACGTCGACGGTAAACTCGATCGGCACGAACAGCGGGTCGTGCATTGTTTCGATGGTCGTCGCGAAGACCGCGAACACGGTGGCCATCGGATCGGTGTCGCCGCCGGTCATGATCGTCAGCAGGGCATTTCGCTGCGCCTCGCTCGCCCGTTCGTCGACGAACGCGACGCATTCGCCCTTGCCTTCGTGGATTGGCCCCGGCCAGGCGAACACCGCCGCAACGTTCAAGCCCGACAGATCGGTATCGCCGTGGTGGCCCTGGTCGATCGTCATGGCGAACACCGCGTGGCAGTGCCCCTTGTCGGGCAATCCGCCGAATTGGCAGTTGCACCCGTAATCGCAGCTGCAGTTGACCAGTTCGCGGCCCTTCAGTTCCCAATAAGCCATCCCTGCATCTCCCCATGCCGACGGCGTTGCTACCCGGCCGGGTTCTACCAAATTCTGGGGGACGATGGGAGTCCTGAGCGGAGCGCCCGATTGCAATGGCGAGTGCGTTTGCTACCCGATAGCGCCATGAGCGCGCCGGTCCTCGCCTCGAAGCTCGATCTCGATAGCCCCGAGGCGAAGGCCCGCGAGGCGCACAACCGCGCGCTGGCCGAGGAACTGCGGGCCAAGGTGGCGCACGCGGCGCTGGGTGGCTCCGAGCGGAGCCGCCAGCGGCATGCCGAGCGGGGCAAGCTGCTGCCGCGCGAACGGGTCGAGCGGCTGCTCGATCCCGGCTCGCCGTTTCTCGAGATCGGGCAACTGGCGGCGAACGGCGTCTATGACGAGGACATTCCCGGCGCGGGGATGATCGCCGGCATCGGCCGCGTTTCGGGCCGGCAGTGCATGATCGTCGCCAATGATGCCACCGTGAAGGGCGGCACGTACTATCCGCTGACGGTGAAAAAACACCTCAGGGCGCAGGAGATCGCGCGGGAGAACCGGCTGCCATGCCTCTATCTGGTCGACAGCGGCGGAGCGAACCTGCCGCACCAGGCCGAAGTGTTCCCCGACCGCGAGCACTTCGGGCGCATCTTCTACAACCAGGCGCAGATGAGCGCGCTGCGCATCCCGCAGATCGCCTGCGTGATGGGCAGTTGCACCGCCGGCGGCGCTTACGTCCCGGCGATGAGCGACGAGAGCGTGATCGTGCGCGAGCAGGGCACGATATTCCTCGCCGGCCCGCCGCTGGTGAAAGCCGCGACCGGGGAGGAGATCAGCGCCGAGGACTTGGGCGGCGGGGATTTGCATGCGAGGAAGTCGGGCGTGGTCGATCACCTGGCCGAGACCGACGAGCATGCGCTGACTATCCTGCGCGACATCGTCTCGAACCTCGGCGCCAGCGAGGGCGCCAAACTCGACCTCAAGGAACCGCGCCCGCCGAAGTTCGACGCGGAGGAGCTCTACGCCATCGTCCCCGAGGACGTGCGCGCGCCGTACGACGTGCACGAGGTGATCGCCCGTCTAACCGATGCCAGCGAGTTCCACGAGTTCAAGGCGCTCTACGGCCACACGCTCGTCTGCGGCTTCGCCCACATCTGGGGCATCCCGGTGGCGATCCTCGCCAACAACGGCGTGCTGTTCTCCGAATCCGCGCTGAAGGGCGCGCATTTCATCGAGCTTGCCTGCCAGCGCGGCATTCCGCTGTTGTTTCTGCAGAACATCTCGGGCTTCATGGTCGGCGGCAAGTACGAGGCCGAGGGCATCGCCAAGCACGGCGCCAAGCTGGTCACCGCCGTCGCTACCGCGCAAGTGCCGAAGATCACCGTGGTCATCGGCGGCAGCTTCGGCGCCGGCAATTACGGCATGGCCGGCCGCGCCTATTCTCCGCGCTTCCTGTTCACCTGGCCCAACGCCCGCATCAGCGTGATGGGCGGCGAGCAGGCGGCCAGCGTGCTGGCGACCGTCCACCGCGACGCCGACAAATGGTCCAAGGAGGAAGAGGAAGCCTTCAAAGCCCCGATCCGCGAAAAATACGAGACCGAAGGCAACCCCTACTACGCCACCGCCCGCCTGTGGGACGACGGCGTGATCGACCCGGTGCAGACCCGCGACGTGCTGGGGTTGGCATTAGCGGTATGTTTAGAAGCGCCTATCCAGAATGCTCCGAGCTTTGGTGTATTCAGGATGTAGCAGTGGCGCTGGGCTACTCATTCGAAGTTCACTCGATGATGAGTCCGATTGAGGCTAAGGCGGCGATCGGCTCAAAGCTGAAGAACTGGTTCGCAATCGATGACGGCGCTCGCGGATGGTGCGTCGGCCCAGTGATGTGCCTCTGGCTGGGCCTTGGATACTACCAAGGGCCATCCGTCGTTGCTTGGATTTCGGCGGATAATTTTGGAACCCGCATAAGAGGGCGGGCCGGGAGAGGTCTCGTTCAGACCGCCGCGGTTATGGCGGGGCTCACAGTCCTCGTCATGGTGTTCTGGCACATGCCAGCTTCAGGTCCGAGAAAGATCGAGTGGACCCTTCCTCTAGCTACGATGATGGCTCTTCTGTGGTGGTCGAGCGGCTGGTCGCGCCGCGATGCCGACCCGTTGGTCCAGTTTCTCCGTCTGACGCTGGGCGAGGAAACGCCCAAGCCACGCCGCAAGGTCGCTGGGCCCGAGGGTGCGCTCTTATCCATGAACCTCTCCGTCGACGGTAACGAGATTGCGAAGGGGGCTACTCCGGACCAAGTCAGATGGGGAATTGAGACGATCGAACGGAAGGGGCCGAATGGTTTTCTGATTCTCAGCCGGGACGACCAGCACTACATGCAAACCGCGCTCGAAGCTGGCGGCTTCGTGCTCGAAAAGCGCGAGGGAAGTTCGAAATCGCACTTTCGGGCGGCTAGCGGGTCGGTCGCGGCTGGCAATTTCGCACAGCGCCATTTCACGGGCGAAGATGTCACGCAGGCGCTGTTCGATTACCTCAAGGGACATCCAACCGCTGGCATTCGCTGGGAGCCGCTGTAAGCTTAGAGAAATCTGGCGTTCTTCAATCCTCCCCGAGCTTGTCTCGGGGAGGGGGACCGCCCGGCGCAGCCGGGTGGTGGTGGGGTAATCGGGCGCGGGTGTATTCGACGATGGCCTCGGCGGCCTCGTCCACGTTGGCCAGCACTTCGCTCGCGGGGACGCGGAGGGTATCGATGCCGTTGCTCTTTGCCCATGCGTCACGCTCAAGATCATGTTTCACCTGATCCGGCTGGTCGTGGAACTTGCCGTCGATTTCGATCGCCAGCCTCGCGTCGCTGCAATAGAAGTCCAGCACATAGTCTCCGGTTTCATGCTGTCGCCGAAACTTGAGTCCATGCGGCCGCTTGCGGAAGATCCGCCACAACAAGACTTCCGGCAACGTCATCTTCCGACGCAGCTTGCGTGCGCGTTGGATGCCGCCGGGCCTTGGCTTCGGAGCGATGTCCTTGAACATGGCGCGGATTCCCCCTCCACCATGCTTTGCATGGTCCCCCTCCCCGAGCAAGCTCGGGGAGGATTTGGAACCGGCCTTCCGTTATGGCGCTTCTCGGAATAAGGAGGCTCCCATGCGCTACGTCCTCATCCTCGCCGCCACCCCGCTCGCGCTGCTCGCCGGATGCGCCAAGTCGACGCCGGCGGACGAAGCCACGCCGGAGCCGATGGTCGCCGCGACCGAAACCGAGGCGCCGGTGCCGGTGAAGCTGCCGACGGTGCCGGTGAACGCGGTCACGACGATCGATTATCCCGGCACCTATTCGCGCGGCACCGAAACCCTCCGGCTCAGCTCGGACAAGAACTACGTCCTGACCCTGCCCGACGGCACCGTGCGGACCGGCAGCTACACCGAGCTTGCCGATCACCAGCGCATCAAGCTGAACAACTTCGAAGACGGCAAGCCGGCGTGGTTCTCGATCGCCAACGGCGCGATCTACCGGCTGAAGAACGAGAACACCTCGCCGAACGAGATCACCGTCACGGCCGAGTACAAGCGCGAACCCGACGTGCCGCCGGCGACGCCGGTGACGCCTGAGATAGCGAGTCCCGTGCCTTCCGGCGGCTGACGAAAACGGCTTGGGTCGGGGCCAAGTCTGTCCGGGGAGGATTTCAGGGCCTCGCTTGCCCTCGCTCCGGCACATCCTTACCTAGCCGGTAACGATTTTGCCGAGGCCCCATGACCACTCACACCACCCGCATGCTGATCATCGGCTCAGGCCCGGCCGGGCTTTCCGCTGCCATCTACGGCGCGCGAGCCGGGATGGAGCCGATCGTCGTCCAGGGACTGCAGCCGGGCGGCCAACTGACGATCACGACCGATGTCGAGAACTACCCCGGCTTTCGCGACGTGATCCAGGGCCCGTGGCTGATGCAGGAGATGGAGGCGCAGGCGGTCCATGTCGGCACGCGGATGCTGTGGGATACGATCACGGAAGTCGACATCGCCGGCGGCTCGCCGTTCCGCGCAAAGGGCGACAGCGGCGACGAATACGTCGGCGAGGTGCTGGTGATCGCCACCGGGGCACAGGCCAAGTGGCTGGGGGTGACGGGCGAGGAAGCGCTGTCCGGCAAGGGCGTCTCGGCCTGCGCGACCTGCGACGGGTTCTTCTATCGCGGCAAGAAGGTCGCGGTGATCGGCGGCGGCAACACCGCGGTCGAGGAAGCGCTGTACCTCACCAACCATTCGGACGACGTGACGCTGATCCACCGGCGCGACGAACTGCGCGCCGAGAAGATCCTTCAGGACCGGCTGTTCGCCCATCCGAAAATCACGGTCGTGTGGAACAAGCGTGTCGAAGCCTTCCTGGGCGATCCGCTCGATGGCGGGCTCACGGGTCTGAAGCTGGTCGACACTCTGACCGGAGCCGAAAGCACCTTCGGCTGCGAAGGCGCGTTCGTCGCCATCGGCCACGCTCCGGCGACCGAGCTGTTCAAGGGCAAGCTCGAGATGGACGCGAACGGCTATCTGATAGTCGAGCCGGGCACCCCCAAGACGAACATCCCCGGCGTGTTCGCCTGCGGCGACGTGATGGACCACGTCTATCGCCAAGCGGTCACCGCCGCCGGCACCGGCTGCATGGCCGCGCTCGACGCCGAGCGCTTCCTGGCGACGCTGGAGTTCGCCAATGGGGCCACTGCGCAGGCGGCGGAATAGCCGTCATCCCGAGGCCCGACCCGGGACCGCAAGCTTCCTGTCTTGACATTTACCGCCAGCGGTCCCGGATCGAGTCCGGGACGACGAATGCGTCCTTGCCAACTATCGGCTAATCGCCGACGCTGCTCCCGATGCGGTCAACCGCACGCGGGGAGAGATGCGGATGGCGAGCGAAGCGATCAGCCCGGAGGCAGCGGTCGAGTTGGCACCACCGTCGGCCGAACCATTCCCGGCCAAAGCGGCCGCCTGGTATGCAGTGTGGATGATTGCGCTGGCCAATGCGCTCGACGCGGTCGATCGTGGCGGCATCTCGTTGCTGATCGAGCCGATGAAGCGCGACCTGCACATTTCCGATACCGAGATCAGCCTGCTGACCGGCGCCGCGTTCTCGCTGTTCTACGGCTGCATCGGGCTGCCGCTGTCGCGTCTGGCCGACACCCGCAATCGCAAGCGGATCATCGGCAGCGTGATGATGATCTGGAGCGTGGCGACCGGGGCGATCGCTTTCGTCCAGGGTTTTGGGTCGCTGTTCGCGATGCGCGGCGTCACGGGATCCGCCGTGTCGCTCAAGGGGCCCAACGGGTTGTCGATGATTTCCGATGTCGTGCCGCGGGAAAAGCTGCCGACGGCGATGGCGATCTACAACGGCGGTGTTTCGATCGGCGCGGGGTTCACCAGCATCATCGTCGGCCTGCTGCTCGGCTGGCTCGGCGGCAAGGTGTTCGATGTGTTCGGCTTTGCGCTGAAGGACTGGCAGATGGTGTTCCTGATCATCGGCACGCCCGGCGCGATCCTCGGGCTGATTTTCCTCCTTACCGTGCGCGAGCCGCCGCGGCGCGGGCGCGCGACGAGCATGCGTCTGCCGATCCTCGACGTATTTCGGTATTTCTGGAGCGAGAAGGCGATCTATCTCCCCTTCATTGTCGGTTCGGCGCTGCTGCAGATCGAAGCCTACGGGGTGCTCAGCTGGCGCTTTCCGTTCTTCAGCCGCACCTTCGGCTGGGGCCCGGCGTTCGTCGGCCCGCTGATGGGCTATGTTACGCTGGCGCTGACGCCGCTCGGCCTCGGACTCGGCGCGTGGCTCGGCGAGGTGTGGGAGCGGCGCGGGGACGCCGGAGCGATGATCAAGCTGTCGATCCTCGGCTCGTGCCTGAGCCTGCCGTTGACGATCGCCTCGCTGCTGGTGCCGAATCCGTGGTGGTCGTTCGGCCTGCAGACCGCATGGATCGTCGCCATCGGAATCTCCGCGCCGGGCGCCGTCGCCGCCTTGCAGAACGTCACGCCGAACCAGTTCAGGGGCCAGATAAGCGCGCTTTACCTGTTCACCATCGGCGTCATCGGCGGCGGGGTCGGGCCGACGGTCGTCGCCCTCGTCACCGATTACGTTTTCAAGGACGAGGCGATGCTGCGCTATTCGATGGTGTTGGTGACGGTGCTGTTCGGCGCCGCCGGACTGTGGCTCAAGTTCGTCTGCCTGGCGCCGTACAAGGAGCGGGTCGGGCGGCTCATCGCCAGCGAGCGAGGCGCCGCCTGAAGGGCGCGACTCCGCGGATCGCCGCACGGGGATGGGCGTTCACCGCAAAGCGCGGCTCCGCCGACAACCGAACGCTAACATAAGTCGTTTGGGCGGATGACGGCTGGGGCTCGAAAGTGAGGAGTTCCCGATGCAACCTGTCAACACGATCGTCTGGGTGCTGGTCGGCGTCGTCATCGTCCTGGCGCTCATCGCGTACTTCATCTACCGCCAGCGCCGCACCGCGAGGCTGCGCGAGCATTTCGGCGACGAATACGACCGCACCGTCGATGTCGCCGGCGGCCGCGCCAAGGCCGAAGCCGCGCTGCACGAGCGCGAAGAGCGCGTGGCCAGGCTCGACATCCGTCCGCTGACGGAGCGCGAGCGGATCGAATTCAGCCGCGAGTGGCGCGACGTCAAAGCGGTGTTCGTCGAAAGCCCGGCCGAGGCCGTGCTTCATGCCGATCGCCTGCTGGCGAAAATCATGACCGCGCGCGGCTATCCGATGGCCGACTTCGACCGCCGCTACGAGGACCTGACGGTCGATCACGGTGAGGTCGCCCGGCACTATCGCGAAGGTCACGATCTGGCGATGCGGCAAGGCCGCGGCGAGGCGACGACCGAGGACTTGCGCCAGGCGATGATCCACTTCGAGGCGCTGTTCGACGATCTGGTCAACGAAGTACCCGAGGATGACGACGCTCGACCAGTCAGGAGCCCCGAGCGCACGCGCTAGCGCTGGGCCCCTTCGGCTACACGTCGAGATTGGCCACGTTGAGCGCGTTGTCCTGAATGAATTCGCGGCGCGGCTCGACCACATCGCCCATCAGCCGGATGAAGATCTCGTCGGTGACGTCGGCGTCCTCGACCTTGACCTGCAGCAGCGCGCGGTTCTCCGGGTCGAGGGTAGTCTCCCACAGCTGCTCGGCGTTCATCTCGCCGAGGCCCTTGTAGCGGCTGATGGCGAGACCCTTGCGGCCGGCGGCGAGCACGGCGTCGAGCAGTTCGGTCGGCCGGGTGATCGCGCCTTCGCGGGCGACCGGCGCTTCGGTCTCCTCGCCTTC
Source organism: uncultured Alphaproteobacteria bacterium (assembly GCA_963811255.1). GTDB lineage: Bacteria > Pseudomonadota > Alphaproteobacteria > Sphingomonadales > Sphingomonadaceae > Croceibacterium_B. The sequence continues at coordinate 37,082 of CAWEQI010000003.1, forward strand.
CTCCGTCTCGACCGTTTCCGGCTCCGGCTCCGGCTCGGCGCCGGCGCGGACCAGGCGGGCGGGGGCCGAATAGACTTCCAGATGCTCCTTCGCCACGCGGTGCAGCTTGCGCGCCTCCGCGCTGGTCATGAAGCTCGCCTCGATCAGGTGGGCGTCGGTCACCCCGCGCCACACGCGGTCGAGGCGCACCGCACCGTCGGGTGAAAGGCTGGCGCTCCACGTCGCTTCGGGATCGCCCATCGCCAGCCGCGCGGCGGCGCGGTCGAGCGCCTCCTGCCGACCCTTGCGGTCGAGCGACGGGTCGAGCGCGCCGGCGACCGCCATCTGCTCGATCACCGTGGGATCGTAGCGCCGCGGGGCGAAGGCGATCAGGTTCCTCAGGCGCAGCGCGTGCTCGACCAAGGCGCGCAGCTCGTTGTCGGCCCGCGCCCCGCCCGCCGCTTCGAGCACCCGGCCCTGCAGCCCGGTATCGACCAGGTAGCGGTCGAGCGCACCCTGATCCTTGAGATAGACTTCGCTGCGCCCCTTGCCAACTTTGAACAGCGGCGGCTGAGCGATGTACAGGTGCCCCGCCTTGATGATCTCCGGCATCTGCCGCTGGAAGAACGTCAGCAGCAGGGTGCGGATGTGCGCCCCATCCACGTCGGCGTCGGTCATGATGACGATCTTGTGGTACCTGAGCTTCGTCAGGTCGAATTCGTCGCGCAGGCCGGTGCCCATCGCCTGGATCAGCGTGCCGACCTCTTTCGAACTGATGATCCGGTCGAACCGCGCGCGCTCGACGTTGAGGATCTTGCCCCTGAGCGGCAGGATCGCCTGGTACTGGCTGTCGCGTCCGCTTTTGGCCGAGCCGCCGGCGGAATCGCCCTCGACCAGGAACAGCTCGCTCAGCGCCGGATCGCGCTCGCGGCAGTCGGAAAGCTTGCCCGGCAGGCTGGCGATGTCGAGCGCGCCCTTGCGCCGGGTCAACTCGCGTGCCTTGCGCGCGGCCTCGCGCGCCGCGGCGGCGTCGATGATCTTTTGGATAATCGTCTTGGCGTCGGCGGGATTCTCCTCGAGCCACTCGTTCATCTTGTCGCCCATCAGGCTTTCGAGCGGCTGGCGCACTTCGGAGCTGACCAGCTTGTCTTTGGTCTGGCTCGAGAACTTGGGGTCGGGCAGCTTGACGCTGACGATCGCCGTCAGGCCTTCGCGCATGTCCTCGCCGGTCAGGCCGACCTTTTCCTTCTTCATCAGTCCCGAGCGCTCGGCGTAGGCATTGACCGTGCGCGTGAGCGCCGCGCGGAAGGCGGCGAGGTGGGTGCCGCCGTCACGCTGGGGAATGTTGTTGGTAAAGCAGAGGACGTTCTCGTAGTACGAATCGTTCCATTCGAGCGCGACGTCGATGCCGATGCCCTCGCGCTCGGCCGAGATGGCGATCGGCTCGGCGACCAGCGCCACCTTGTTGCGGTCGAGATATTTCACGAATGCGGCGATGCCGCCTTCGTAGAACAGGTCGTGCTCCTCGGTTTCCTCGTGCCGTCTGTCGCGCAGCAGGATGTGCACGCCCGAATTGAGGAAGGCGAGCTCGCGATAGCGGTGCTCGAGCTTCTCGAAATCGAACTCTGTGACGTTCTTGAACGTGTCGGAGGACGGCATGAACGTGACGCGGGTGCCGGTCTTGTCCTCCGGCACCTGGCCGGTCACCTTCAGCGGCTCGACGGTGTTGCCGTGCTCGAAGCGCATCCAGTGCTCCTGGCCGTCACGCCAGATGGTCAGCTCGAGCCATTCGGACAGCGCGTTGACCACGCTCACGCCGACGCCGTGGAGACCGCCCGAGACCTTGTAGGCGTTATCGTCGCTGGTGTTCTCGAACTTTCCGCCGGCATGGAGCTGGGTCATGATGACCTCGGCCGCCGAAACGCCTTCGCCCTGGTGAATGTCGGTCGGGATGCCGCGGCCGTTGTCTTCGACACTGACCGAGCCGTCGGGATTCAATTCGATCAACACCAGGTCGCAATGGCCGGCGAGCGCCTCGTCGATCGCGTTATCCGATACCTCGAACACCATGTGGTGCAGGCCAGACCCGTCGTCGGTGTCGCCGATGTACATTCCCGGCCGCTTGCGCACCGCGTCGAGGCCCTTGAGGACCTTGATGCTCTCGGCGCCGTATCCGTTTTTCTTCGGGGTTTCGGCGGTAGGTTCTGTGGGGGTCTCGTCCATGACCATCATATAGGGATTGAAGGGGTGTTTCGGAACCCTTGTGCACCCCTTCCATCCACAAGCCCGTTCCATCGCCGAACGCCGGTTTTCCGCGGCTTCGGGACTGCTGACCGCCCACTCGCGGCGGAACGCCGGCCGCTTCCGAGGGTTGTTCAGCATTGTAGATCGACGGCGCAAGCGAGGAGAAATTGGCGCAGGTTGCGGAACCGGGGAAGGCGAAACCGCAAATGGCGCTGCCGGAAGGCATCTCGCAGGAGCACGTGGAGGGGAAGCCGGGAATGCTGCGCGGCTTCCTGCCGGTCTTCATCCTCGGTGCGCTGCTGCTCGCTGCCATGCTGGGCCTTTTCGGCGGAGGGCATGACCCGACCGTTTCCGCCGAAGGGAGAGTGGCGAAGATTTCGGTCACCGCGCCGCAAAAAATACGCAACGGGGAGTTCTTCGAGATCGACATCGTCGTGTCGGCGCGGCGGCCGATCGCCAAGCCGGTAGTGGCGATTTCGAGCGGATACCTGTTCGACGTCACCGTCAACACGCACATTCCCGAGCCCAAGGACATGGGGTTCGAGGATGGCCAGTTCAGGCTCGAGTATCCGGCGATGAAAGCCGGCGACCAGCTATTGGTGAAGCTTGACGGTCAGGTGAACCCGACGCTCGTCGGCCAGAACTCGGGCCAGGTTTCGGTTCTCGACGACAAGACGCCGCTCGTTCGGCGTCCCGTCCATCTGTGGGTCTATCCCTGATGGATATCGTCCTGCGCGCCACTTTCATGTTCGCGGCGATCTTCCTGCTGCTGCGCCTGCTCGGCAAGCGCGAGTTGGCGGAAATGACCCCGTTCGAGATGGTCCTACTGGTGGTCGTCGGCGATCTGATCCAGCAGGGAGTCACCCACAACGACTTCAGCGTGACCGGCGCCACCCTTGCGATCTGCACGTTCGCGTTCTGGGCGCTGATCCTGAATTGGATCAGCTATTACTGGCCGCGCGCCGAGCGGTTCATCGATGGCCAGCCGCAGGTCGTGGTGAGGCATGGGCAGCTGGTGGAACCCAACATGCGCCGCAACCGGCTGACGCGCTCGGAAGTGGAAAGCGAAATGCGCCAGGCAGGCATAGCCCGGCTCGACGACATCGCGTGGGCGATCCTCGAGAACGACGGCAAGATCAGCTTCATCGGCCGGCAGCCGGGCGGCAAGGCACACCGCACGGACAACGAGAAGGAGTTGAAGCCGGGCTGAAGGCGTGCGGCGGCGAACAGGTTTCGGGAAGTTTGCCGGCTGGGGACGGGGGGTGGGGGGAGAGGTGTCCACCAGCCGGCTTGAGCGGGCAAATAGGGTTGCGCGGCGCTCACCACAAATGAGAAAACCGCCACGGGTGTTGCTACATTTGCAACACTCGTGGTGGCGGATTTCGGGGGATTTCTCGGCAGAGTTCGAACCTGAACAAATTGAAAGACTCTTGCTTGTCTTGCAACTGTCGCCGCCGGGGCTGGGCTTGCTTTACAGTCCAGGGCGGCGCCCCTATCGCTCCGCCATGGACCCCCGCCATCTTCCCGATTCCATCCTGATTGTCGATTTCGGCAGTCAGGTCACCCAGCTGATCGCCCGTCGGGTGCGCGAGGCCGGGGTCTATTCGGAGATCGCGCCGTTCACGCTGGCCGAGGAGGCCTTCGAACGACTCAAGCCGAAGGGCATCATCCTCTCGGGCTCGCCCGCCGGAGTCCCGGAGGAGGGCTCGCCGCGCGCCCCGCAGGTCCTGTTCGACAGCGGACTGCCGATCCTCGGCATCTGTTACGGCCAGCAGGTGATGACCCACCAGCTCGGCGGCGAGGTGCGGCCCGGACACGAGACCGGCGAGGGCGGAGAGTTCGGCCGCGCCTATTTGACGGTGACCGAGCCGTGCACGTTGTTCGAGGGCCTGTGGCACGTCGGCGAGCGGCACCAGGTGTGGATGAGCCACGGCGACAAGGTGACCCGGTTCGCGGAGGGCTTCCGCATCGTCGCCACCAGCGACGGCGCGCCGTTCGCCCTGATCGCCGACGACGAACGCAAATACTACGGCACCCAGTTCCACCCGGAGGTCTATCACACCCCCGACGGGGCGAAGCTGATCGCCAATTTCGTGCGCCACGTCTGCGGCCTCGCCGGCGACTGGACCATGGCCGAGTTCCGCAAGACCCAGATCGAGGCGATCCGTGCGCAGGTGGGCGAGGGCCGGGTGATCTGCGGCCTCTCCGGCGGGGTCGACAGCGCCGTCGCCGCGGTGCTGATCCACGAGGCGATCGGCGAGCAGCTGACCTGCGTGTTCGTCGACCACGGGCTGATGCGGCTGGGCGAGGCCGAGCAGGTCGTCAGCCTGTTCCGCGATCATTACAACATTCCGCTGGTCCACGTGGACGCCGAGGAACAGTTCCTGTCCGGCCTGGCGGGGCTCGACGAGCCCGAGGCCAAGCGCAAGTTCATCGGCAAGACCTTCATCGACGTGTTCGAGGCCGAGGCGCGCAAGATCGGCGGGGCGGCCTTCCTCGCCCAGGGCACGCTCTATCCGGACGTGATCGAGAGCGTCAGCTTCACCGGTGGCCCGTCGGTGACGATCAAGAGCCACCACAACGTCGGCGGCCTGCCCGAGCGGATGGACATGGCCTTGGTCGAGCCGCTGCGCGAGCTGTTCAAGGACGAAGTCCGCGAATTGGGCCGCGAACTCGGCCTGCCCGAGGCGTTCGTCGGCCGCCATCCGTTCCCCGGTCCCGGCCTCGCCATCCGCATCCCCGGCGAGGTGACCAAGGACCGCTGCGATATCCTCAGGAAGGCCGACGCGATCTATCTCGAAGAGATCCGCCACGCCGGGCTCTACGACGCGATCTGGCAGGCCTTCGCGGTGCTGCTGCCGGTGCGCACCGTCGGGGTGATGGGCGACTACCGCACTTACGACAGCGTTTGCGCCCTGCGGGCGGTGACCAGCACCGACGGGATGACCGCCGACGTCTATCCGTTCGATGCCCAATTCCTCGGCCGCGTGGCGACACGGATCGTGAACGAGGTGAAGGGAATCAACCGGGTCGTGTACGACTATACGTCGAAGCCGCCGGGGACGATCGAGTGGGAGTAGCGCTATGCACCGTTCACGCATCAACGGCATCCTGATCGACTGCAACGTCGACGACATCGGCGCGGCGGCGGAGTTTTGGGCCGGTGCGCTCGGCCGACCGGTCGATCCCGATCATCCCGGGACCAAGGGCAATTACGTCATGCTCGAAACCCCGCCTGGCGAGTGGAGCGTGCAGATCCAGAAGGTCGAGCACGAGAGCCGCGTGCACATCGATATCGAGACGGACGACATCGCCGCCGAGGTCGCCCGGCTCGAGAAGCTCGGTGCGACGATCGACACGCGGATGGAGCGCTGGGTCGTCATGCGCGCGCCGAGCGGCCAGCGCTTCTGCATCGTGCGAGACCAGCGCGACGGATTCCCCAAGGGCGCGACGACCTGGGATTAGGTGCTCCCCCTTGCCCTGAGCTGCCCGCTCGCCCAGATTGGCGAACCATGAAGATCGCAACCATAGCCTTGGCGCTCGCGCTGTCCGTCGCTGTGACGGGCTGCCAGAAAGCCGAAACGCCCTCTGCAACCACCCAGGCCACGAAGATCGCCTGGCGCGAAGGCGATGTCGCCGACGCCCTTGCCGAGGCCAAGGAAAGCGGCAAGCCGGCGCTGCTTTATTGGGGCGCGGTGTGGTGCCCGCCATGCAACCAGATGAAGTCGAGTCTGTTCCGCGACCCCGGCTTCATCCGCGAGACGCAGAACTTCATCCCGGTCTATCTCGACGGCGACAGCAAGGGCGCACAGCAGTGGGGCGAACGGTTCGGCATCAGCGGCTATCCGACGGTGATCGTGCTGCGCCCCGACGGGACCGAGATCACCCGCATCTCCAGTGCGACGATGGCCTCGCAGCTGCCCGGCCTGCTCAAGACCGCGGCCGGGCGGACGACCTCGGCCGACGACCTGCTGGCGAAAGCCAAGGCCGATCCTTCGCAACTGACCGCCGAAGACTGGCAGTTGCTGGCGGATTTCGACTGGCGCGACGATCCCAAGCACTTCCGCGATCCGACGACGGCCGTGCCGCTGCTCGACACCCTGGCCAAGGCCGCGCCCACGGCGGCGGAGCAGCGACGCTTTGCGCTGCTGGCGGTGGTGATGGGCGCCGGCGACGACGGTAAGCTGACAACGGCGCAGCAGGCGCGCCTCGAGAATGTTCTGCCGCCAATCCTCGCCAATGCCGCGGAAACGAAGGCCAATCGGCAGGAACTCGAAGTCGACGTTCCGCCGATGATCGCCGCGCTGCCGAACGTCCAGCTGCGTCAAACGCTCGGGCAATCGCTGATCGCCGCGGCGGACTCGCTCTACGGCGACACCAGCCTGCCGATCGGCGACCGGGTTGATGCGACGATGGCCGAGGTCAAGCTGGCGAACGCCGAAGGCAAGGTCCCGCCCGGGCTGCTCGCCAAAGTTCAGGCCCGGGCCCGCTGGGCCGACGCCAACGCCAAGGACAAGATGACCCGCCAGGGCGTGATCGACGACGCGGCCTACCTGCTGTTCGACGCCGGCGATCACGCCGGGGCGAAGAAGCTCGAGACGGCCGAACTCAAGCGCACCGACGAACCCTATTACTACATGAGCAGCCTGTCCGACTTCGCCGAGAAGGAGGGTGACAAGGCGGGTGCGATCGCCTGGGCGCGCAAGGCCTACGAAACCTCGGAAGGGCCGGCCACGCGCGTGCAGTGGGCGATCCTCTATTCCAAGGCCGTGCTGCGCAACGCCCCGAACGACAAGGCCCAGGTCGCCAAGGCGGCCAATGCCGTGCTCGACGAGCTCGGCAAGACGCCTGACAGCTACTATCAGCGCACCCGGGTCAAGGTCGCCGACTGGGGCGACAAGCTGCGCGCCTGGAGCGCCGCGCATGATGGTGATGAAGTGCTGGCATCCCTGCGCACCCGCATGGACGCCGTTTGCGGCAAGCAGGGCGCCCAGGCCGACACCTGCCGCCAATGGCTCGCCTGAGCGAATAGCAGGAGGCGAGGGCCTCTGCGCCCCCGCACAGGGAGCGCAGAGATGCGAGGCGGTCCTACGCAGCCATTCGAGTGTCGGTCGCGTGCTCGGGATAGGCGGCCGCTTCCCTTTCCGGCGTAGCGCCGGTCAGCTCGCTGGCGAAGCCGTGATTGACGTCGCGGTGATGCGCTTCGTCGGCGCGGACCACCAGCACCACGTCGCGCAGCGTCGCGTCGTCCGGCAGCTTCCAGTACCGGCGAGCGATCGTCGGCGCCGGCACGTTGGGGCTGCGGCCCTCGTCGATTTCCTTGAGGTACAGCGTGTAGCTGATCACCGCCTCTTCCTCGAAGTAGCCGACGATGCGGTGGGCCGTTTTCGGGCTGACGAGATAGAGTGCGAAGAAGGCGAGGTAAAACACCCACTGCACTGCGAGGATGACCAGCCTTTCGAACAGAGTCGGTTGCGCCACTTCGACGAACGTCATCAGGTGCATGCGCTCGTTCTCCGCTTCCTCCATCAGCGTGCGGATCCAGCCCCTGTCGTCGCACATGCGCCGTAGGCACTTCAGGTGATTGATGGTGGCGCCGACCATGCCGGGTACGGCGGCCACGGTCTCGAGAACGATGGCGCGGTGGCCGTACCGCTTGGCGAAGAACGTGTCGGCGCAGAAGCGCAGCATCTTGGTGAAGCCGAGGGCAAACCGGTCGCGCATGTCGCGCGGCTGGTGATGGACCGCCGTATCGACGAGGGGAATCTGGGTCATTGTAGCGTGCTCCTGTAAAGCGGTCGGGCCAGCCTGTGCGGCAATCGCCGCCGTGTGCGCGACGATATCCCGTCCGCGTGCGCCCGCCTCCGATGGCGGCCATATGTGCCCGATAAGCCGCTGTTTGGATGCGTAATTTTCCCAGGGATGACGGAACCGGCAAGCGGCCGCTTCGTCGCCGCCGCGCGGGCGCTAGAATTCCTTGGTCAGGGTGAAGCGCGCCGCGCACGGTTCGAGCGGATGGACCTGGAAGTCGGCCACGCCGCCGGCCGGTTCGCCGGGTAGACGCGTGGTGTAGTAGTACTCGGCCGCGTAGTCGTGGGTGTTGAGCAGATTGGAGACGGTGGCGCCGAGCTTCCAGCCGTGCGGCAGCTCGTAGGCCAGGTCTAGGTTGAACTCGCTGTAGCCGTGGCTCTCGGGCAGCTTCTGGCCGTCGATCAGCGGATAGGGCCCGAGCCGGCGCCACTGCAGACCGCCCGACCACGGCCCGAGATGATTGACCAGCACGCCGAACGAGCCGGTGAACTTGGGCGCTTCGGCGATGAAGGGTTGGGCGAGGCCGTAAGCGGCGATATTGCTCGTCCGATAGCGGGCCTTGGCAAAGGCCAGATCGGAATTGAACTCGAGCCAGCGAGTTGGCCGGTATTCGACTGAAAATTCGATCCCTTGCCGCCGGCTGGGCGCACCTGCGCTGTCCTGTCCGGTGTCGGCGTTGTACTTCAGCTCCGACTTGAAGTCCTGCTGGAACGCGGCGACCTGAATGTGAACCTTGGGAATGATATCGCTGCGCAGGCCGATTTCCTCGGCGGTGGTAGAGGCCAGCAGCGGCGTAGGGCCGCCGGCCAGCGGAATGCCTTCGCCGGGGATCGTGCCGAACACGCCACGTACGTCGTCCGAATGGAAGCCGCGGCCCCAGCTGAAGTACAGCTCGGTCTTGGCGAACGGGCCGATCACCAGGTTGGCCTTCGGCTGGAACAGCCACTGATCGCCGCTGCCGCCGGTGCCGGTCACGTCACTGTGATCGGTGGCGTAATAATACTCCTCGCGCGCGCCGAGGATCGTGCGTAGCCAGTCGGTCCAGAACAGCGTCGTCTGGACGTAACCGCCGAGGTCGAGCAGCTTCGCGTGGTCGGCGTTGCAGTAGGTGTTCACCGTCGGATAGGTGGTGACGGAGCCGTCGGACTGCTCGAGCGTGCAGTAGTCGAGCACCGTGGTGCGATTCATGGTATGCTGGCGAGTGACGAAGACGCTGTCGTAGCGCGCCTGAAGGCCGACCCGGGTGTCGGTCGAGAGATTCATGAAGTCCGAATGGACGGTCAGGTTGGCGTCGCCGCCAAAGGTGTCGCGCTGCTCGGCCTGGGCTTCCTGGTCGCCGTTGACGGGATCGTCGAGATAATGGGTGAAGTCGTTCCACAGCGTCATCGTCGCGCGGATGCCATAGAGGCTCACAGCCAGCTTGCCGTTCGAGCCGACCTGCTTGTCGAGGTGGCCTGAGAGGCTGTAGCGCAGCGATCGGCTGTGGTCGGTCGGGTCGGTCGTCCCGAAGCGGCTGATCAAACCGGAAGTGATCGTGCGCAACGGCTGATCGGTAATCAGCCCGCCGGCGCTCTGGTAATACATGCCCGTCAGGTTCCACCCGTCGGTGGCATCGCCCTTGCTGTAACGCACCGCGGCGTTGATCTTTTTGAAGTTCTGCCCCGGTTTCCATGGGCCGTCGTAATGGCCGAGTTGGAGCGCGCCCATCAGCCGTTCGTCGCCGTCGAAGTGCGCGGTGCCGCCCATGAACAGCTCCTGGTAGCCGTCGGTGCCGACGGTGACGGAGATCTGGTTGGCGATCTCATTGGCGATACGCGCGTGCGACGAGGCGACCGAGCCGAAGTCGCCGATGTAGGCGTAATAAGGGCCTTTGGTGTAATCGATGCCGGAGACGATCTGCGGCATCAGGAAGGCGAGGTCGGAGTAACCCTGGCCGTGAGTGTTGGTCGGCCGGTTGACCGGCATATCGTCGACGAAGTTGGCGAAGTCGGTCCCGTGGTCGAGATTGAACCCGCGGATCAGGTACTGGTTGGCCTTGCCTTCGCCCGAATGGATGGTGACGACCAGGCCGGGGATGCTCTCGAACAGCTGGCCGGGCCGGACGATCGGCCGCAGCTCGATTTCCGCTTGCGTGACATGGCCCTGGCTGGCGGTGGTCGCGGTGCCGAGTAGGTCGAGCCGCGAGGCGGTGACGACGATGTCGTTAGGGCCTGCGGTGCCGGTCGGCGCCTTGGCCTGAATGGCTTCCGCGTCCGGCGCGGGCGGCGTGCCGGCCGGGGCCGACGTTGGCGCCCCGCTGGAGCCCGGTGTTGGAGTGCCGGCCGTCGTCTGATCTGCTTTGGTCTGTGCGGTTGCGCTCTCCGCCGGCTGCGCAGCGGCCGTTTGCGCGAGGCAGATGGCGGCCAGAGCCGAGGCGGAAAGCAGCGCCTTGCGCGCCGAAGTGGCAATTTGGGACAAAGTCAACGACTCCTGGGGGCGGGGCGGCACCTAGGCACGGCGCCTTCACCGCGCACGTAAATTACCGTTACCGGGGATGTTACGGAGCGTTACATCGTCTCATCAGCGCTTATCCGCGGGTCGCCTCGCCAAGCACCGTGAAGGCCAGGAAGCCGACGAAGAACATCGCGTGCCCCATGGGGTCTCCGGTTTCTCATGGGCTTCGACCAGCAGTTCCTCGGTGACGAGGAAAAGCAACGCCACCAAACCGAATGCATATGCCGCCGTTTGCGCCTCCGTGGGCAGAACTGTGACGGCTAATGAAGCGAAGACCCCAGCCGGCACCATCAACGAAATCGCGGCTGTTGCCGCGACGGGAACGAGCTTGCTTCGTTTGCCGCCGAACGCACCGGCAAGAGACAGGCCGAGGAACAGAAATTCGACGGCCAGAGCGATCGCCAGCAGCATGCCCTGGCGTTGCCCGGCCGCAAATCCGAGGCCGAGCACGATTTCGTCGATCAGGGCATCGACCGCGGAAGCCGCGCTGAGGCCGACCGGCCCCTCCGCACGACCGGCGAAATGGTCCAGCAACAGCATCGCGGCGATGCCAATTCCGCCTCCCGCGACGACCAGCCAAACGGAGCCGTTGTGAGTTGCGTCGGGCAGCAGTTCCCCCGCAGCGGCGTAAAATATCACACCGGCGGCGAAGTGCTGGATTGCGCCGACTACTTTATCGCTCGGTGGTCGAATGGCAACGTATACGGCGCCCGCGGTCGCCGCCAGAACCGGGATGAGGGCGAAAAGCCACATGCCGGCAGAACGGCCTTCGTCCGGTTCTTGGTTCCCGTGCTGCCTAATCGTTCGCCGGTTCGGGCACCTCTCGGTCGAGCGGCAGGCTGCCGCGGCGTTCGAGGTCGCCCAGCAGCGTGCGCACGGCCCAGCCCGTCGCACGGGCGATCTGCCGTCCGTCGAGTCCCCAGTGATCGCGCATTTCGAGCCACGGCGTGGTGTGCAGCACCTGGAGCATGGCGGTGGCGAGCTTGCGGTCCGCGGGCGGAAGATTGCGCACCGTCTCGGCTAGGGCTGCGGTGTAGCGGCGTACGCGTCCGGCGTTCTGCGCCAGCCGCAGCTGCCGCCCCTGGGGCGTGGTCCTGAGCATCGTCGCGATCGGCGCGATGGCGTCGAAGCCGGAATAGATAGGCTCCAGCGTTTCGAGCAGCTCCTCGGCGCTGTTCGGGTACGCGACCCTGGGCCCGGCCAGCTCGCGCACTCGCATCAGCGCTCCGTCCATCAGCGCCGTCCGATCGGGGAAGTAGCGGTAGATCGTCCGGCGGCCGAGGCCCGCGCGCTCGGCCACGGCGTCGTGACTGAGATCGGCGGCGCCTTCGATCAGCAGCTCGATAAACCCATCGAGGATCCGTTCTCGGGCTTTCTTCTTGTTTCCGGTTCGGGTGGACGCGCTGGCGGCGGGCTCGGCCATAGCGGCGGCCTACGCGCCGGCACAAAAAGTGTCAACAGTGTTGACACAATTTGTGCCATTTTTTAAACCGAGTCGCATCAGGAATGGAGACGTGAAATGCTGTTCCACATGTCCATCGCCGCCGACGATCCGCAGCACGTGGCCTCGGTGATTGCCGAACTCTGGGAGGGCAAGGTGATGCCGTTCCCGCCGGTGTCCGATAACGGTTGGATGGTGCTCGCCGGCGACGAGCGCGGCAGCGCGCTCGAGGTCTATCCGCAAGGCACCGTGCTGCGCGAAAGCGAAGGCGACGTCGATGCCCACGGCGAGCCTTCGGGCACCGACCGCTTCACCGCCACCCACGGTGCGATCGCCACCAACCTCGCTCAGGATGCCGTGCTGGCGATTGCCGGGCGCGAGGGCTTGCCGGCCAAGTACCGCAAGCGCGGCGGACAGTTCGGCGTGATCGAGCTGTGGATCGAAGGCCGCCAGATGATGGAAGTGCTTACGCCCGAGATGCAGCAGGAGTATCTTGCGACGATGACGCGAATGCCCGTCCTCGAGCGCGTGTGAACCAACCGGCGATCCGCCCGGCCGAACCGCGCGACAGCGCCGCGCTCGTCCGGCTGATCGGCCAGCTCGAATACCAGGTCACGGCGGACGAAGTCGCCGAACGCCTGGCGGTGATGCAGGGGGAGGGACGGGTGGTGCTCGTCGCCGAGCTGGAGAGTCGGGTGGTCGGCTGCCTTAGCACCTCGGTGATGCGCGTCCTGCACCGCCCGGCGCCGGTCGGGCGGATTTCGATGATGGTGGTCGACGAAGTCCTGCGCAACCGCGGCATCGGCGCGGCGCTGGTGCAAGCGGCGGAACGCGAGCTGGCCGTGCGGGGCTGCTACATGGTCGAAGTCACCAGCCAAGCGCGCCGCACAGAGGCGCACCGCTTCTATGAAAAGCTGGGGTACGAGCGCACCGGCGTTCGGCTGGCGCGCGAGCTTTAGGCCGCGGCCTTGTCCTTGCCGAGCAGCCCCCACAGGATGAAAGCCGCCGAGAGTCCGACCGCAGCTCCCGTGACGAAGCTCACCACGCTACCGCCGGTCCCGGACAGATGGAGCCACGCCGTGGCGACGATCGCCGCACCGGGGAGCAGCACCAGCCAGCCGGGCTTGCCCATGTCTTGCAGCCGCCGGGCGTGCAGCACCAACCCGGGATAGGCGAGCATAAGCAGCGCGAATTGGCCGGTGCGGCCGGGAACCAGCCAATAATAGAACGCCACGACCGCCAGCAGCACGACCAGCGCCGGAACATACTGCGGCTTTGCCGTTGCGCCGGCGGGGTTCACGTAGAGAGCCTCGAAGTTCATGTCGCCCTCCTCAGTTTTCGCCGTACGACAGCGAATGGCGCTGCAGCACGCCCTTGTAGTAATCGAGATAAGCGAACATCAACAACGCGTTGAGCGCCACCGCCAGCAGCGCCAGCGCCGCCCAGAGCGGCTGGTGCTCGAGGATCACCGCCCAAAACGTCGCGCCGACGGAGACCGGCATCACCGCGCACAGCGCGAACGGCGTAAGCGCGCCGGCGAGGATCAGAGCGCCGGCGATAACCTGAATGCCGTAGGTCACGTCGATCAGGTGGCTATCGTTGAGCGCTTTCATCAGCTCGATGGCGAGCGGCTGGGTGCCGGCCGGCTCGGGCCACAGCGGCACGAAGAAGTGATTGAGCCCGCTGGCCAGCATCCACACGCCGAACGCCAGGCGGGCAACGAGGAGAAAGGTCTTCATGCCTCGGCTCCCGCCTGCGGCGCCAGCGGAACCACGGCGCCGAAGCTGCGCGGCACCGAGCGCATGGCGAACATCGGGCGGTAGTATTCGAAGTGTGCCAGGCACAGGAACAGGTTGCTCAGCAGCACCGCCCAGCCGTAGATCGCCGAGGCGGAGCCCCAGCCCTGCAGCGGCACGTCCCAGAACCACACGCAGAACGACACCGGCAGGCATACGACCAGCGCCAGCGGAGTGAAGAACCCGAACAGCACGCACAGGCCGGCGAGTAGCTCGATGGCCTTGGTGATGTCGAACATATGGCTGTCGAGCAGCGCGGTGATCAGCTCGGTGCTGAGCGGCTGGTTGCCCATCGGCTGCGGGAACAGATACACGAAATGGTTGAGCCCGGCCGGGATCATCCAGGCGGCGAACACCAGGCGCACGAACCACGTGGCGTACTTCATAGAGCCCTCTCCCCCACGGATCTGCTCTAAACCCGGCTCAGCTTAGACCTCGCGCGCCGATTGTAAATGGCGTCGTTCGCTCGCCGACAGAAAGGCAGGGTCCGCCCAAAGGCATCCTGCTCGAGACTTCCAAAGGGCCGAAGCAAGGGCTGGAGCTACGGGCTCACCGGCTGGGGGGCCTCGCCGTTGGAGGTCGCCACGAGGACGGTCAGCGCGATCGCGAAGCCGGCCAGGACCACCCATGCAAGCGCCGGTGCTCCGGCGAGTTGTTCGCTGCTCGTCGTCGGCGATGCGCTGCGTGACGGTGCCGCCTGCGCGCCGACGGGAGCTGCCACGAGGCCCAGGGCCGCGATCGAAGCGAGCATGGTCTTCAAGATGGGCATCAAAATCTCCCTGCCAATTCACCCGCCCATAAGCAGCCAACCGTCCTCCGCGGCGATAGTTCCGCAATTGAACCACCGAGGACTACCACGTGTAGCCCGCTGCGACCGCGCTCATCTCGGCCGTTGTGCTGGTGCGTCCGAGCACGGCATTGCGGTGCGGAAAGCGGCCGAAGCGGGCGACCATACGGCAATGGCTGCGCGCAAAGGGCAGACCGTAGCGCGTCCCCAGCCGAGTGAAGTAGCGAACGCTGCGAAGCTGGTCGGCGATCGCCTCGCTGTGCATCAGCGGCATGGCGATGAACTGGCGCTCCGCCTTGCGCAGGCCCCGGTCCCAGCCGCGGGCGATGATGCCGCGGGCGATCGCCCGCGCCAGCCGGTCGGTGGCGAAGGCTTGCGGATGGCCGCGGTGGATGTTGCGCGGCACCTGATCGAACAGCAGCACCGCCGCCCGCGCGGTTTGCGGATCGCTCAGGAACTCGCTCGTCGGCCGGGTGCGCAGCATCGTCCAGTCGCGTCCGAAGCGCCGGCGCAGCTCGTCGTCGACGGCGGCCGGCGGGCCGAACCAGTCGCGCGGTCGCAGATCGTGAAACCAGAAATGAAGCAGTTCCGCCGCCCAGCGGCGCGGGGCGGCCGCCAAGACGTCAGCCTTGCTTGGTGTAGGGCACGAAATCCTTCAGGAACACGACGCCCGTCGGAAATCCGTCCATCCGATCGATGGTCCGCATCGGCTCCTGCACGCACAGCCGGGTGGGGCTGAAGCGGTCCATCACCAGGGCATCGTTGCGCTTGAGCATGTGCGGATCGGTCGGCCGTGCGACGTAAATCGTCTTCCCCGCGTCGTAGACCACGGCGACCTCGTCGATCGTCTGCAGCTTGTTGTCGTCCATCGTGCTGATGCAGCTGACCGGGGCGCCGGCTGTGCGCCCTTCGAGCATTTTGGCGAGCCGCGCTTCGCCCCGCTCGGAGGTGGACGAGGCGGACACGGCGGTCCCGGTGAAAGCCAGCGCGGCGCCGGCGAGGACCAAGGCGAGAGTTCTCATTGACCGTTCCTCCTGCCGGCAGTGTGCGCCACGATTAATGAACCGGGACTGACCTGCCGCGGCGAAGCGGCTCAAGCCACGCTGGCGTCGCCCGGCTCGGGCAGGTCGCCCGGCTCGACCTCGTGAATCCCGTGCTCGGCCGCGCCGCCCTTGAGCACGAAACGGCGGTCGCAATAGCCGCAATCGACGTAGCCCTTCTCGTCGATCTCCATGTACACTCGCGGGTGGCCGAGCGCCGCCGGGCGATAATTCTCGCCGCCGCGGATATCCCCGGCGCCGTCACACCACACGCGGCGGGTGTCCACTAGGGTGATTTCGGGCGTGAAGCGGTCGGGGCCGGACGTCATGGCTCGCCGTTATCGCGGCGTGGCCCCGGGCGCAACATCGCGGTGTTTCAATTGAACTGGATCTGGATGTTCAGCGTGCCGTTGTACACGCCGGGCGCCTGCGTGGCGGCCACATGCAAAGTCCCGCCGATCCAGAAGTTGGCGTTGCCGCTCGGATCGGTAATCTGGTAGTTGCCGAAGTCCCAACCGCCTCCGCCGCCGGTCGCGGTCATTCCCGTCTGGCCGATGGTCATGGTGTCCATCGTCATCGTCGCGCCGCCGGGGCCGGTGAGTGTCACGACTCCCGAATTACCGCTGTCGCGGATGCGCACGTGCTGATTGCGGATGCCCCTGATGGTGAAAGCCGCGGACTGGCACGCGCCGCTGTGGATCAGGCCGGCCGAGGCGGTGCAGGTAGGCGTCGAAGCCGCTGTCATGACCACCGTGCCGCCGGTCGCCGCCACGCCGACCGAGCCAAAGTCCATGTCGGCCGTTTTGACGATCGAGCCGGGCGTCACGATCACCGCTTGGGCATTGGCCGTTGCGGTTCTGCTTTGCGCGAAGGCTTGGTGAGGGAGGGCGAGCGCTGCGAGCGCCGCGCAAGCGGCGGCGAGCAGTCGGCGCGCTCCGCCCCATCGAGGGCGCAGCATCGGGGTTGTCCCAGGTCCCATGCAGCCGGGCTTAGACCGTCGCCTGACAGTGGATGGTTGCCCCACATGGTTAACGGCCGGGCAAGTTTTACCGCTTGTTCATCCCCGTTGCCGCGCCTCGTCGGGCCTTCTAAAGGCCCCGCCATGAGTGAGAACGGCGCCGCCATCAGCATCCGCGACCTGGTCAAAGAATACGCCGCGCAAGGCGACGAGCCGCCCAAGCTGGCGCTCAAGGGCGTCAGCTTCGACGTACCGCAGGGCGGCATCTTCGGCCTGCTCGGCCCCAACGGCGCCGGCAAGTCGACCCTGATCAACATCATGGCCGGCCTCGTCATGAAGACTTCCGGCACGATCGACATTTGGGGCCACGACATCGACCGCGACATGCGCAATGCCAAGCTTTCGATCGGCATCGTCCCGCAGGAGATCGTGTTCGATCCGTTCTTCACCCCGTTCGAGGTGCTCGAGAACCAGGGCGGGATGTACGGCATCCCCAAGCATCGGCGCCGGTCCGACGAGCTGCTGCGCGCGGTCCACCTGTTCGACAAGCGCGACGCCTACTCGCGGACCCTGTCGGGCGGCATGAAGCGGCGCCTGCTGATCGCCAAGGCGATGGTCCATTCGCCGCCGATTCTGGTGCTCGACGAGCCGACTGCCGGGGTCGACGTCGAGCTGCGCCGCCAGCTGTGGGAACTGGTCGGCGAACTCAACTCCAGAGGCGTGACGGTGGTGCTGACCACCCACTACCTGGAGGAAGCCGAGCAATTGTGCGACCGCATCGCGATCATCAATCACGGGGAGCTGATCGCTAACAGGCCGACCCGCGACCTGGTCGGCATGATCGGCGAGAAGATCGTCAGCATCACCCTCGAGCGCGATGTCACCGCGGCGCCGGCGAGCCCGATGTTCCTCAAGAGCGAGAAGACCGGCGAACGCACGATAGAGGTGACTTACGACAAGAGCCGGGTCACCGCCGGCCAGGTGCTCGGTCTGGTCCGCGACCAGGGCTTTGTCATCGAAGACGTGACCACCCGCGAGGCCGACCTCGAGGACGTGTTCGTGCAACTGACGAGTGGAGCCTCAGCCGGTTAGCTTCGCGGGCCGGCGACACCGGCCGCGCGCCGCTCGGTCGACCGTCCGGGAGTTCGGCGTAAAGCGCCTGGCGGGCGAGGGCGACTCCGCGCGCGGCCGACTGCACCGCTTCGTTCGACCCCTGCGACCATGCCGAACTCCAGCCCGGCGCCTTGCAGTTTGGCCGTGTACATTAGCGCGTCGGCCTGCCTGACCAGCTCGTCGATCGCGATCCGGCCGGGCGGGATCAGCAGCGCGCCGACGCTGCAACGCAGGCGGCCACCGCTCGCGGCCGGGACGCTGTTCATGGCCAGGTGCAGCCGCGCGGCCACGGTGCGCGCCGCGTCTTCTTCCTTGACCGTCATGAAGATCAGGAACTCGTCGCCGCCGACGCGGGCGAACATGTCCTCGCGGCGGATGATCTTGCGCACGGCGGCGGCGTATGCTCGCAGGCAGGCGTCGCCGGCGGCGTGGCCCTCGCCGTCGTTGATCGCCTTGAGGCCGTCGAGATCGGCATAGAGCAGCAGCCGCCATGTGCAGCTGCCGGCCAGCGCTTCGCCGAGTTCGAAGAACGCTTGGCGGTTGAGCGCGCCGGTAAGGACGTCGGTCCGCGCCAGCCACCATTCGCGCACATAGGCCCGGCGTACGCCCGCGATTACCGCTATCACGGCCGACGCGGCGCCGATACGCATCGCCAGATTCCAGGTGACGTCGGAGCCGTCATGAGGGAAAAAGCTCGTACCGTTGATCGCCAGGGTCATCGCCATGCAGGCGAACCCCACTGTCTGACCGGCCACCCAGCCGAGCGACCACGTGGCAATGCACATGACCACCAGGTAGGCTGGCCCGAACCACAAGTTCGGTCCGGAAACAAGATCGCCGATCGCCGCGAGATCGCCGCAAAACAGGACCACCAGCCAAGCTTGCGCCGTCCGCAGGCGCACCAGGCGATCAAGCGCCCGCGGCACGCGGGTCAGCCTGATCTGCGATGCCTCGGCTCTCATGCCCGGCTTTTGCCGCGTTACGGCAAATGCCTTCCAAGCGACCGCCTAGGTACTTTCCCCTAATGTTGCCGGAATAACGCCGCCGCTTGCCCGTTCGCCGCCGCACCATGACCAGCGCAAGACCCGCACACTTCCAACGTGTTCGTCATCGGCTCGGGCGCCGCCGGGCAGCTAGGCCAGCGGTTCGCGGCTGCGGTCCGGTATGAAAGCCAGCGCGGTCACCGAAACGAACGACATTGCGGCCAGATAGAAGCCGGGCGAAAGCACCGAGCCGGTGAGGCCAATCAGCGCGGTGACGATCATAGGCGCGGTCCCGCCCACCACGCCCATCCCAATGTTGAACGCCAGGCTGTATCCGGTCAGCCGGTCCTCGGTAGGGAACATTTCGGCGAACATGGCTGGGGCGCAGCCCACTGGCACGGCGATCAGCAGAGCAAAGCTGATCTGCGCGAACGCCAGTGTCGCCAGATCGGTGCCGCCGACCGCCTTGAAAAGCGGATAGGCGATCAAGGCCATGCAGGTGAATGCTCCCAGCAGAAGGTATTTGCGCCTCACCCAGCGATCGGAAACGATGCCGCTCAATGGAATGAGCGGAAGCATTATTGCCGTGGCCAGCGCGTTGAGCCGCAGAGCCGCGGCTAATGACATCCCGAGCTCGGTGTCGGCGTAGCTAGGCAGGTAGACGAGCGGAACATAGAAGAACACGCCGTAACCGGAGGCGAACAGCACCGCGAGGATGGTCTGCCGGCGATTGCGCGTCAGTGTTTCATGCAGCGGATTGTCCTGAGTGTGGTTCTTGGCGTGCTCGACAAACAGCTTCGTGTCGGGAAGGTTGCTGCGCATGTAGAGCGCGAAGGCGGCGATCAGCAGCCCCAGTAGGAAGGGAACGCGCCACCCCCAGTTGTGCAGTGCCGGGCCCGACAGCAGCGTGGCGAATGCCGCTGCGGTGGCCGAACCGAGCAGGGTCCCCGAGAGGCTGCCGAAATTCGCCCAGCTTCCGGCATAACCGCGCCGGCCCGGAGGCGCCGTTTCCACCATGTAGGTCACCGATCCCGAAAACTCGCCGCCCACCGACAGACCTTGAATCAGGCGGACACCGACGAGCAGGATCGGAGCCCACACGCCGATCCGGTCATACGTAGGGATCAGGCCAAGCAGAAAGGTCGGAAAGCCCATCATGAGCACCGATAGAAACAGCGCCCGGCTGCGGCCGAAGCGGTCGCCGATGTATACGAACAAGACGGCGCCCAACGAACGCATCATGAAGCCCGCGGCAAAGACGCCGTAGGTCTGCAACAGGCTCGTCAAGTGGTTGCCGGCCGGAAAGAAGGAAGCGGCAATCAGCGGCGCAAAGTATCCGAACAGCGCAAAATCGTACCATTCCATCACATTGCCGATCACACCGGCGACAGTGCTCGACAGTCCGTGACGATTAGGGGCGCCTTGTGCGGCAGCCGGCGTAAAATCCAAAGTGTCTCCCCCGGCGTGGCTCGGGTCGTGGCTGTTACTGGGGGATAGGGGAACCCGCCCGCGTTCGCCAAGGCCGGCGCCTCAATTGATGCCGCCGCTTGCCCGTTCGTCGCCGCCGCGCCATGACGCGCGCATGACCGCGCACACTTCCGACGTGCTCATCATCGGCTCGGGCGCTGCCGGGCTCACCGCGGCGCTGACGCTGGCGCAGGAGCGGACCGTCACCGTGCTCGCCAAGGGTCAACTCACTTCGGGCTCGACCGCGCACGCGCAAGGTGGGATCGCGGCAGTGCTCGACGCCGGCGACACCTTCGAGGATCACGTCCGCGACACGATGGTCGCGGGCGCCGGGCTCAACCGCAAGGAGACGGTCGAATTCGTCATCGAGCGCGCACCCGAGGCCATCCACCGGCTGATCGAACTCGGCGTGCCGTTCGCCACCGAAGGCGCCAACCTGCACCTCACCCGCGAAGGCGGCCATTCGCACCGGCGCATCGTCCACGTCGCCGATGCGACCGGCTGGGCGGTCGAGGCCGCGCTGCTCAAGGCCGCCGAGGCCAATCCCAACATCACCCTGTTGCCCGACCACAGCTGCATCGACCTGATCACCGGGCGCAACGAGGAGCGCTATTCCGGCTCGGGCCGTGTGTGGGGCGCTTATGCGCTCGACGAAGCCACCGGGCGCGTCGTCCCTTACGTCGCGCGGGCGACGGTCCTGGCCGCGGGCGGAGCCGGGCGGGTGTACCGCTTCTCGACCGCGCCGAGCGGAGCGACCGGCGACGGCATCGCCATGGCCTGGCGTGCCGGCGCGCGGGTCTCCAACATGGAGATGATGCAGTTCCACCCGACCTGCCTGTACAATCTCGAGGTCAAGAACTTCCTCATCACCGAGGCGGTGCGCGGCGAGGGCGGGCAATTGAAACACCCCGAGACCGGCCACCGCTTCATGCCCGATTACGACCCGCGCGCCGAGCTCGCCCCGCGCGACATCGTCGCCCGGGCGATCGACGATCAGATCAAGCGCTTCGGCCTCGACTACGTCCACCTCGACATCAGCCACATGCCGGCCGAGTTCGTCACTGAGCACTTCCCGACGATTTACGACAAGCTGCTCGCGCTCGGCATAGACATGACCAGGGAGCCGATCCCGGTGGTCCCGGCGCAGCATTACACATGCGGCGGCATCTTGATCGACCTCGCCGCGCGCACCGACCTGCCCGGCCTATGGGCGGCGGGCGAATGCACCGAATCCGGCCTTCACGGCGCCAACCGCCTGGCTTCCAATTCGCTGCTCGAATGCTTCGTGTTCGGCGAGGCGGCCGGGCGCAACATCCTCGAGTGCTGGGACCGGCTCTACGACCCGCCGAAAATCCGCGAATGGGACGAAAGCCGGGTGACCGATTCCGACGAGGAAGTGGTCATCAAGCAGAACTGGACCGAGATCCGCCGCTTCATGTGGAACTACGTCGGCATCGTCCGCACCACCAAGCGGCTCGAACGCGCGGCGCACCGGATCAAGCTGCTGACCGGCGAGATCGAGGACTATTACGGCCACTTTCGCGTCACCACCGACCTGATCGAATTGCGCAACCTGCTGCAATGCGCCGATCTGATCGTGCAAAGCGCGCTCAGGCGCCACGAGAGCCGCGGGCTGCACTTCATACTCGATTACCCCGAGACCGACCTGGTCGCGCGGGATACCGTGCTGGTGCCGTGATGCACTGAAGGAGGGGAGAATGTCACCGTTTGGGCGCGAGCGAGAGGGCGAGCGACGAATTGTTTTTCGTTTCAACAAGATATTTTCCGAGCATGGACGCAACCTGCGAGCAGAGGTCGGCAAAATCGTCGCGGACCACGCCGCTAAAGGACTTCTAAAGAGCGGCGCGACGGTGAAGCGCTTACACGAGGCGCTAGGCATGCAACTGAAAGCGGCAATCGAGGATGCGTTGAGTCTCGTTTCGAACAAAACCGATCACGCCGGCCCTTATCGCTCAAGGCTGCTTGATCAGCTTCGTGATCAGGTCCGCCATCATTCGAATGGCTACAAGAACATCATCCAACCCAAGGTCGACATGGCGACGAGCGGTACGGGGGAAGCCGCAAATGCTGCGGACCGGATCTTTCAAGAGTCCATGACGTATGCGTTGGATCTTATCGATAAGTATGATGATGGCCTTACCGCACCCAAAGACGTCAAATGGCACCTAAGGCACCCGCTTCTTGCAGGTGCCATCGGCATAGTAGCTACTGCCATTGTCAGCGCCTTCGTGGCTCAGCTGTTTGGTTGGATCGACTTGCCGGGCACCGCGAGATCGTCAGCGGCAACTTCGGTGTCCGCGCGGACCGCCGTGCACTAAGGTATTTCGGTAGTTGCTTGCTTCTGTCGCGCAATGTGCGAGCGCCTCTGCCGCAACCATCCCGGCGGCATCCCTCCATCTGCTTTGCCATTCCGTAACATTGCCGATGGCCGCGGCGGCATCGCGATCCGATAGCGCGGGCCAACGGAGGCGCGGATGAGCAGGCTGCACCTCGAAAAGCACAACATCGGCCGGATCGGCTGGCTCCGCGCCGCGGTGATGGGCGCCAACGATGGGATCGTTTCGACCTCCAGTCTGGTGGTCGGCGTGGCGGCCGCCGCGGCGGGCAAGCCCGAAATTCTGCTCGCCGGGTTCGCCGGACTTGCCGCCGGCGCGCTGTCGATGGCGGCGGGCGAATACGTTTCGGTTAGCTCGCAGGCGGACACCGAAAAGGCCGATCTGGCCCGCGAACGTCGGGAACTGGCGGAGCAGCCCGATTTCGAGCTCGACGAGTTGGCCGGCATCTATGTCGATCGCGGCCTCGAACCCGGGCTCGCCCGTGAGGCGGCCCGGCAACTGATGGCCAAGGATGCGCTCGCGGCCCATGCGCGCGACGAGCTGGCGATTTCCGACCTCACCGCCGCGCGCCCGCTGCAGGCGGCGATCGCCTCGGCGGCGACGTTCTCGGTCGGAGCGGCGGCGCCGCTCGCCGCGGCGTGGCTGGCGCCGCTGGCGGTAATCGTGCCGAGCGTAGTCGCCGCCTCGCTGGTGTTTCTGGCCGTGCTCGGCACGCTCGGCGCGCACGCGGGCGGGGCGCCGGTGGCAAAGTCGGTGGTCCGGGTGGTGTTCTGGGGCGCGCTGGCGATGGCCGTCACCGCCGGAGTCGGCAAGCTCTTTGGTACCGTCGCCTAGACGGGGTCTGGTGTCCGGCGCGGCGACGGATGGAGACCGACGCCGCGCCTGAGACCGGTCTCAAGGCACTTTACGGCAACGCCTGCTTGAGGCCGCTGATGTCCTGCGTTGTCGTCGCCTGACCGGTCAGCACCTGCTGGGGCTGCACCCCGGGACCGTAGAACGCCTGGTTCTTGCCGTCGTCCCAGTTGAGGTCGGTGACGCTGATCTGCGCGCCGCCGTAAAGGCCCTGGGTGTCGCTCCACATAACGATGTCGGCCTTGCCCCACGATGCCTGAGCGTTGGCCGAATAGTCGATGATCGACAGGCCCGCGTCGGCATTCAGGGTGATCTTGTTGCCGCTCATGAAGGCATCGACCGCATTCTTGCTCATCAGCACGAAGGCGATCTGCCCGCCCGAGCCGCCGGCCTGGGCGCCGATGCTCGCGCCGCCGAAGTTGTAGAACGCCGGCGGCGACCACATGCCGGCGGTAGTGCTGGCGGGGGTGGCTGAAGCCGCGCCGGGCGTGCCGGTGGTGGCGCTGGTCTTGGCGACCACCAGCCCGGCGCCGCCGCGCCCGCCGACGATCAGCGCGCCGCGGCCGAATTCGGGCACCAGATAGACGCCCTTGGCCTGTTGCAGCAGCTTGGCGACGCCTGGGTCGGACTTCATCTTTTGCAGTTCCTGGGTGGCTTCGGACACCAGCATCTGGGCGTCCTGCAATTCGCCGCCGTTGGCCTGGGTCGTCGCGGCGCCGGTCGACGACGCTTCCGGCGCCGGGGTGGCGTTGTTGTTGCACGCGGCGAGTGTCAGCACGGCGGTGGCGGCGAAAAGGGCCGATGGTATGCGCATGATAAGAGTCTCCTCGATCGAGTGGCGGGAAGCGCCGCCGCTGTGCGGCCTGGTGGCGCCGGCGTCTGCATCTAAGTTGCTGGACAACCCTGATGATTTCGCCCCGATGTCGCCACAATGCGACCGGCCTGCATCGGTTCCGACAAGCGCTTGACGCGCGTCGGCCACACTCGCAGTCTGCGAAGCGAATTCAGGAGGAGAGGCCGATGGCGGGCAAGGACTTCGATGCGATCATCGTCGGGGCGGGATTCGCTGGCCTCTACATGCTGCACACGCTGCGCTCCCTCGGGCTGACGGCGCGGGCGATCGAGGCCGGCGACGACGTCGGCGGCACCTGGTACTGGAACCGCTATCCCGGCGCGCGCTGCGACGTCGAAAGCCTGGAATACAGCTACTCATTCGACGAGGACCTGCAGCAGGAGTGGAGCTGGAGCGAGCGCTACGCGACCCAGCCGGAAATCCTGCGCTACCTGCAGCACGTCGCCGACCGTTTCGATTTGCGGCGCGACATCGCCTTCTCGACCCGGGTCACCGCGGCGACGTTCGATGAAAAGAGCAATCTTTGGACCATCAAGACAGACCGCGGCGATGAGTTGTCCGCGCGCTATTGCATCATGGCGACGGGGTGCCTCTCCTCGCCCAACCGTCCGGACATTCCCGGCCTCGATGACTTCACCGGTCCGATTTACCAGACGGGGCTGTGGCCGCACGAAGGGGTCGACTTCAGCGGCCAGCGCGTGGCGGTGATCGGCACCGGGTCGAGCGCGATCCAGGCGATCCCTGTGATCGCCCGCCAGGCCAGCCGGCTCACGGTATTCCAGCGTACAGCGAACTACGTCGCTCCAGCGGCCAACCATCCGATGAGCGCGGAATACGAGGCCGACTTCAAGGACAACTATCGCGAGCGGCGGCAAAAGATGCTGCAAGGCTATTTCGGCGCGCTGGGGCGCGGCGAGCCGAGCATGGAGCCGGCGATGTCGGTGCCGGAGGACGAACGGATCGCGGCGTTCGAGGCCGGCTGGCAGTTCGGCGGGCTCGGCATTCTCGGCTCGTACCCCGACCTGCTGTTCGACCGCGAAGCCAACGAGAGCCTGGCCGAGTTCGTCCGCGGCAAGATCCGCGAGAAGGTCGCCGATCCCGAAGTTGCCGAGCGGCTGTGCCCGAAAGACCACCCGGTCGGCTCGAAGCGGATGTGCGTCGACACCGGCTATTTCGAGACCTTCAACCGCGACAATGTCGAGCTGGTCGACCTCAAGGCCGAGTCGATCGAGCGGATCACCGAACATGGCATCGCCACCAACCGGCGCGAGGTCGAAGTCGACGCGCTGGTCCTCGCCACCGGGTTCGACGCGATGACCGGTACATTGGCCAAGATCGCCATCGCCGGGCGCGGCGGGCGCACGCTGGCCGACGAATGGCGCGATGGGCCGCACGCCTATCTCGGGCTGATGGCCGAAGGCTTCCCCAACCTGTTCCTCGTCACTGGGCCGAGCAGCCCGTCGGTGCTGTCGAACATGGCGGTGTCGATCGAGCAGCACGTCGAATGGATCGGCGCGTGCATCGGTGCAATGATCGAGCGCGGCGCGGAGACGATCGAGGCGACGGCGGACGCCGAGCGCGCCTGGGCCGAGCATGCCGCCGCGGTCGCGGCGCCGACCGTCTATCCCGACGCGAACAGCTGGTACACGGGGGCCAACATCGCCGGGAAGCCGCGCGTGTTCATGGCCTATATCGGCGGCGTGCCCGGCTACCGCGCGATCTGCCAGGCGATCGCGGGCGCCGGCTATCCCGGTTTCGCCATCGACGGCCGGCCGAGCGCGCCGCCGGCCGATTTCATGGCCCTGATGCGCGGACCGCAGGAAGCCGCTGCGGCGGCCTGAGCGGTCG
Source organism: uncultured Alphaproteobacteria bacterium (assembly GCA_963811255.1). GTDB lineage: Bacteria > Pseudomonadota > Alphaproteobacteria > Sphingomonadales > Sphingomonadaceae > Croceibacterium_B. Next base: position 63,104 of record CAWEQI010000003.1, read on the forward strand.
GCTGACGCGGGCCAGCAGCCCACGCGCGCATTCGCCAATTGCGCCGGCGGACCTCTTTGCGACGTAAAGTTACCGCTGCGGATTCGATTGAATCAAACCCTGCCGGGGACAAAAAAATTTTTGGACAACTCATTTTGACTCTTGCGCTCCGCGCGGGCCTAGTTTTGACCACGCGTCGCGCCGTATTGCCGGGATAGAACACCGGGCCCGCTGCAACCGATCGGGCGCTAAACACGGCTTAACCCTCTTGCGCGCGAGTCCCGGTCGATTCACTATGGCTAGTAGTCAGGTTGCCGGGGACACCCACAAGACCTAGATATCTCAAGTAAGCGCGAGGTTTCGCGCCGGAAGAGGAAAACGGGGTCTCTCGGGGTCTTTGCGCCGCCGGCTGGGGACAAAACGGGGAAAAGTTTTTCCCGTTCGAGACAAGCGAATTGATAGGGTGCGCCGGCATCCTTTTGATTCGAACAGATGCGGAACATAGGCTATAATGCGCTGTTCCGCCGGGCACTGAATCGGGGGACGAACACGATGGAATTTCGCACCGGGGATGAAGCGGCGATGGGCCTCGATCTGGCAGACGCGACGAGCGAAACCGAAACCAGGAAGGCCCGCTCTCCGGCGAAGGGCAAACCCGAACAGGCAGCAGTGACGATGGACAGAAAAGACGGCAGCGAATCCCTGGTGGTCGAACGGGCTGCCGCCGAGGCGATGGCCGAAGCGCTCAAGGCCGCGGCCCAGGGCGCTTCCGAACCCGAGGCCGATTCGAAAGCGGTCCGCGCGCGCCGGTTCGACGTGAAGACCGATCCGGCCCGTGACGACCTGCTGACCGAATTCGGCAAGGACACCCTGACCGACCGCTACCTGCTGCCCGGCGAAAGCTATCAGGACCTGTTCGCCCGCGTCGCCGACGCCTACGCGGACGACGCCGAGCACGCCCAGCGGCTTTACGATTACATCTCCAACCTGTGGTTCATGCCGGCGACCCCGGTGCTGTCGAACGGCGGCACCGGCCGCGGGCTGCCGATCAGCTGCTATCTCAATTCGGTCAGCGACAGCCTCGAAGGGATCGTCGGCACCTGGAACGAGAACGTCTGGCTGGCCAGCCGCGGCGGCGGCATCGGCACCTACTGGGGCAACGTGCGCGGGATCGGCGAGCCGGTCGGGCTCAACGGCAAGACCAGCGGCATCATCCCGTTCGTGCGGGTAATGGATTCGCTGACGCTGGCGATCAGCCAGGGCTCGCTGCGGCGCGGCTCGGCCGCCTGCTACCTCGACATCAGCCACCCGGAGATCGAGGAGTTCCTCGAGATCAGGAAGCCCTCGGGCGACTTCAATAGGAAGGCGCTCAACCTGCACCACGGCGTGCTGGTCTCCGACGCGTTCATGGAAGCGGTTCGCGCGGGCGAGGAATGGAACCTCGTCAGCCCCAAGGACGGCAGCGTCCGCGCCACCGTCGATGCCCGCAGCCTGTTCCAGAAGCTGGTCGAAACCCGCCTCGCCACCGGCGAGCCGTACATCGTCTTCTCCGACACGGTGAACCGGATGATGCCCAAGCATCACCGCGAGCTCGGCCTCAAGGTCTCGACCTCGAACCTGTGCAGCGAGATCACCCTGCCGACCGGGGTGGACCACCTCGGCAACGACCGCACCGCGGTGTGCTGCCTCAGCTCATTGAACCTCGAGACCTGGGAGCAGTGGAGCACCGACAAGCGCTTCATCGAGGACGTGATGCGCTTCCTCGACAACGTGCTGCAGGATTACATCGACCGCGCGCCCGACGAGATGGGTCGGGCCAAGTATTCGGCCATGCGCGAGCGCAGCGTCGGCATGGGCGTGATGGGCTTCCACTCGTTCCTGCAGATGAAGGGCATCGGCTTCGAAAGTCCGATGGCCAAGGTGTGGAACCTGAAGATGTTCAAGCACATCAACCAGAAGGCCAACGAGGCGAGCATGGTTCTCGCCAAGGAGCGCGGGCCGTGCCCCGACGCCGAGGAACTGGGCGTGATGGAGCGCTTCAGCTGCAAGATGGCGATCGCCCCCACCGCCTCGATCAGCATCATCTGCGGCGGCACCAGCGCGTGCATCGAGCCGATCCCGGCGAACATCTACACCCACAAGACGCTGTCGGGCAGCTTCGTGGTCAAGAATCCGTACCTGCAAAAGCTGCTCGCCTCGAAGAGCAAGGATTCCACCAACGTGTGGAATTCGATCCTCGAGCGCGGCGGCTCGGTCGCCCACCTCGATTTCCTCAGCCCGGAGGAAAAGGCGGTCTACAAGACCAGCTTCGAGATCGACCAGCGCTGGCTGCTCGAATTCGCCGCCGACCGCGCGCCGTTCATCGACCAGGCGCAGAGCCTCAACCTGTTCATCCCCGCGGACGTCGACAAGTGGGACCTCGCCATGCTCCACTTCCAGGCGTGGGAGAAAGGCATCAAGTCGCTCTATTACCTGCGCAGCAAGAGCGTGCAGCGCGCCGGCTTCGCCGGCGGGGTGGAGGCCGACAACACCGCCGAGGCGCCGAAGTACGAACTCGCGGCGGGCGAAAGCACCGACTACGACGAGTGCCTCGCCTGCCAGTAGAAAGCCGCTCCCTCAGCTCAACTGCTCGTCTTCCTCGAGCAGCTGGACGTTGGCGCCGGTCGCGCTCAGGCGCACGGTGTCGCCTTCGATGTCGGCCACCAGGCCCATCGACACGTAGTGGTGGCGCTGTTCGGGCTGGCCGCTGGCGCTTTGCTCGAGCTGGGCGCTCGAATCGCTCTTGGTCAGGATCAGCCGGTCGCCCTTGACGCAGTCGACCGTGCCGACATGCGCGCCGTCGGCGCCGATCACTTCCATGTGTTCGCGGATTGCGTTTGCGTCAGCCATGAGTAGTCTCCTCGTCTCGTGGGGTTTCCTGTCGCCAACGCATGGCCGGGCGAAAGGATGCATGGCCGCGGGATAATCGCGGCGGAGGGAGAGGATGGCGGCATGAAACGGGGTCTCGCACGCACGCTGGCCGCATCGCCGCTGCTCCTGTTGCTCGCCGCCTGCGCGCGGGCTGTGCCCGAGGCGGTCAGCCACGCACCCCACACGCCCGGGTTCCTGCTCGGCCTGTGGCACGGCTTCATCTTCCCGTGGGACTGGATCGGCTCGCTGTTCGATCCGCACATCGCGGTCTATGCCGTCCCCAACACCGGCGGGTGGTACGATTTCGGCTATTTCCTTGGTATAACGCTGCTCGGCGGCGGCTCGTGGTTCGGCCACAGCCGCAGCCGACGGTCCTGATCCGGCGAGGAGGTCCGTATGACTGGCTGGCGTTCGATGATCCCGGGGCTCGCACTCGCGGCCCTGGCCGGCGGTGTCGCCGTCCCCGCGCGGGCGGACACGGTCGCCGGGTGGGAGATCACCCACGGCCGCGGCATCTGCACGATGTCGGCGGTCTTTCCCGGCGACACGACCATCGCCCTGATCTGGCAGCCGGAAAGCAAGACGCTGACCTTCATGGCCGGGGGGGAGAGCGTCGCCGCCGCCGCCGGCAAGGGCAAAGCCGCCCTCGACCTGTCGTTCAAGGGCGGCAACGTCAAATACAACGACTGGACCGACCAGGGGGCGAAGGTCGTCGAGCGCGACGGTACGCGCGAGATCTACGCCGACTGGGGCGCGGACCTGTCGGGCAAGCTGGGCGACACGGTCTCCGGCTCGGGCAGCCTGTCGCTGCGCATCGGCGACAAGGACCTGGGCTCCTATGACCTGTCCGGCGCACCGCAAGCCTATCGCGAATTGATGCGCTGCGACGCGGGCCAGGTCGCCGACCGCTGAGGGTAAGTCCCGCAACTCTCAGGGGGTTCGTCGCAAATTCGCCGCCGCTTTGGCAAAATCTTAACCATTCGGCCGGTACACCGCCGCGCATGGGTGCGCCGATCATCAGGGCGAAGAAATACCACGGCATGGCCGACCTCGGCTGGTCGCGCTATTTCGCGCTGTACACCGCCCAGCTCGGCTGGGTGCTGCTCGGCGTGTGGTTCCTCCGCAACGCCTATTGGCCGTCAACCTGCACGCCAAGCAGCCTGTATGAGGTTTACGCCTGCTCGCTGCAGCTGCCGCAGAACCGCCATTTCATCGAGGCGGCGCTGTTCACCTGGCTGTGGAGCACGCCGATCCTGATCCTGCTCGACGTCTCGCGCCGCTACGCCGCGTGGGTTGAAAAGCGCCAGCGCTAGCTAGCTCACTTCCCGATCGGAACCGACGCCTCGTCGGGCTCCGGCGCGTCGCGTTGGGCGAAGCCGGGCTCCTTGTGGCCGAGCGCGTCGCGCGCGGTCGGCGGGCCGGCGTGCTCGACCGCCTCGCCGTCGTCGTTGCGCGCGCGGGCGCGGGCCCCGGAGCGAGCTTGGTCCTCGCGCGGGCCGGTGCGCGGCGGCTCGCCGGGCGCGCGGTGCGGGCTCTGGGTGACGTGGCGCGAATCGTGCGGTTCGTACTCGCCCATGATCAGCTGTCTCCTTCGTCCTCGATATCGGGACTGGCCATCGCCCCGTCCTTCGAGGTCCCGACCCGCTCGGGCTGGACGCGGTTGTCCCACGTCACGTGCGGGTCGGCCGCGTCGGGGGTGATGTCGCCTTCGCGTTCGGGGATCGCTTCGGCCGGGTAGAAGCCGGGCGCGGTCTCGCCGCCGGTCTCCTCGTAAGCCAGGTCGTGCTTCTGCGCCGCGCGGTCGTCGGTCGCGTCGGCCGGCGGTGAGCTGGATTTGCGGTCGGCCATGGTCTTGCTCTCCTTCACCGAATCAACCGCGCCCCGCCGCCCCCGTTCCGCGCCCCGCGGCAGGGCGCACAAGAAAAGCGCCCGGCCCGCTAGCAGGGGCTGGGCGCTCTTCCCGCGAGGCTGACGCCGGTCGCGTGGAGGACTTGGGTAGGAGCGTCTTAGCGCTCGCCCTCCTCCTTGAGCTGGCCGCGGCCGCCGGCGCGCTCGCCGTCATCGTCCGGGGTTTCGCTCATGTCTCCAAACTCGTCCTCGCCCGCGCCGAGGCGCGCTTCCTCGTCCGCCTGCCGGGCCGCGGGATCGACCCGGTCGGACTGCGCGGCTTCGGCCTGGGCCAGGTTGTCGTAGGTCGCTCCTTCGCCGCCGCCGTGCGCCAGCGCCCCTTCGCCCGGGGCGTAGTCGGCGCCGGGATCGGCCGCGCCGGCGTGGAACGCGGTGGCCCCGCGCCGCTCGTATTCGCCATAGGGTTCGGCGTCGCGCAGCGGGTCGGCGGCGAACGGGCCGGGGCCGCGTTCGGCATCCTGCACCGCATCGCTGCGCAGCGAGGCCGGGTTGCCGGCCGCCTCGACGGTGCCGCCGAGGTTGCGCTCGTCGTCGCGGTCGCGCCGTTTGTCGGGGTCGCCCATCGGGCCTCCTCTCGCCAGGGTTAACAGACGCCGGGGCGCTCCGTTCCGGCGCTTGCGACGAGCCGCCGGACGGCATCGACAGGTTTTCCCCAACGCAAGCCCCGCGCCTGTTTCCGCTCCGCCCCGCATGGGCATAGCGTAGCCAGTTCGGACGCCGCGCAGGGGGCGCGCGAGTCGGCTGTTGCCGCCCGGACTCACCCGCCCCACATAAGCCTGCCGGCGTCGCGGAATGATTGGGAAATTCGCCCCCGATGCGCTATATATGGGGGCTCGCGCTACACGGAGACACAAGATGCCGCTGCTCGAAACTCGCAAGACCTACAAGCCCTTCGAATATCCGTGGGCCTACGAGTTCTGGAAGCGCCAGCAGCAGATCCACTGGATGGCCGAGGAAGTGCCGCTGGGCGAGGACTGCCGCGACTGGGCGCAGAAGATCTCCGATCACGAGCGCAACCTGCTCACCCAGATCTTCCGCTTCTTCACCCAGGCCGACATCGAGGTGCAGGATTGCTACCACGAGAAATACGGCCGGGTGTTCAAGCCGGTCGAGATCAAGATGATGCTCGCCGCCTTCTCCAACATGGAGACGGTCCACATCGCCGCCTATTCGCACCTGCTCGACACCGTCGGCATGCCGGAAAGCGAATACGGCATGTTCCTCGAATACGAGGAGATGCGCGCCAAGCACGATTACCTGCAGCAGTTCGGCGTCGATAGCGACGAGGACATCGCCCGCACCCTGGCGGCGTTCGGCGGCTTCACCGAAGGGCTGCAGCTGTTCGCCAGCTTCGCCATGCTGATGAACTTCCCGCGCTTCAACAAGATGAAGGGCATGGGCCAGATCATCAGCTGGAGCGTGCGCGACGAGAGCCTGCACTGCGAAGGCATCACCCGCCTGTTCCACGCCTTCTGCAAGGAGCGCGATTGCCTGACCAAGTCGGTCAAGGAAGACATCATCGACATCTGCCAGAAGACGGTGCGGCTGGAGGATGCCTTCATCGACCTCGCGTTCGAGGCCGGCCCGGTGCCGGGGATGAGCGCGCGCGAGATCAAGAAATACATCCGCTACATCGCCGACTGGCGGCTCGGCCAGCTCGGCCTGCCGGCGATCTACATGGTCGACGACCACCCGCTCCCCTGGCTCGCCCCGCTACTCAACGGCGTCGAGCACGCCAACTTCTTCGAAACCCGCGCCACCGAATACTCGAAGGCGGCGACCCGCGGGAACTGGCAGGACGTCTGGGCCAGTTTCGACCAACGCCAGAAGGCCAAGGCCGGCGCGGCGAACGAGGCGGACGAGGAAGGGCCGGGGTTGTTTGGGGATGAGGCGAGCGCTGGCGCTACGGGTGTGGCGGCGGAGTAGCATGTCCGACACTCAAGCCGCCCCCTACGACGCGAGAGAAGTCAGCAACTACGTATTAAAGCTGGCGATAAGCTCCCAGGTCGAGTTGACTCAGATGAGTTTGCTCAAGATCATCTTCTACGCCCACGGATGGTACTTGGCTTCAAAGGGCGCTCCCCTCTTTCGGCAACCGGTGGAAGCTTGGGAATACGGCCCAGTTGTCAAGGTCGTTCGAGACGCTTTCAAGGAGTTCAAAAAGAGGCCTATCAACAAGTACGCTGAAAGACTCGATCTAATGAGCGGCGAATTCGTGGCTGTGCCTGCGCAGTTGGCTGACGAAGACGAGGAATTCGTGGCCTCTGTTTTTGCCACTTACTCAAAACACTCCGCATTTGAACTGTCGGATATGACCCATGAAGCTGGGAGTCCTTGGGACAAAGTCTGGAATACTGATAAAGCGCTCGGTCGATTGGGGCTTAAAGAACGGGAAGATTCGCCGGATCTACGTTAGCCTGTTTGGTGCCTTCGACAGTCCGAGCAATACCGCCATCCGCGCAAAGGTCAGTCAACTGATTGAGCAGAGAGGTGACAGGCATCCTCTCGTTGTTGAGTATGTCGATGCAGCAACACTATACATCTGGAATCATTGATTTCCTTCTAAGCGCGATTACGGCGCGATTACGGTGACAATTTACCGCGATTACGGTGACAGTTTACTAAATCCCGAAATCGCCGCCGCCGCGCTGCCGGCGGCGGAGATCGCCGCCGATCGGCCGCTGCCGCACCCGTAGGCGCATTGCCGGTGTGCGAAGGGGAGCCCCGCTCCACCTCTTGCAAATCGCGCCATTCTGACTGTATCGGAGGCATCCAACCGGTGGGGTTCGCCCCATTGGATAGGCCGCCCTTCGGGGCGGCTTTTTTATGCGACAGCGAAACGCGCATCCAGGCCCTGCCGCTGAACGGCTGACCCCTCGTACATTTCCGCATAACGCCGCCGCCGCGCTCCGCCCAAACTCGCCCGCGTCGAGGCCCGGCGCGTGGGCGAAGGGCCGTGCGGATCGAGGAGTCGAGACAATGGCCGATAACGTGACCGGAACCAGCACGACCAAGGTGATCGTGGGGATCGTCCTGGCGGTCGTCGTCACCGCGGCGGTGCTGTGGTGGCTGGGCGTGTTCCAGCCCGCGCCGAAGAACACCCGCGAGGTCTACACCACCGACACCAAGGACCTCAGCGGCGGCCATTTCAGGGTCACCGACCAGAGCACGCCCGCGGTCCCGGTCAACCTGCCCGAGACGAAGATGCACAACGCCACGCCGCAGGAAGCCGCCAGCGCCAGCGCCGCGCCGGCCGGGAAGTAGCGGCTCCCGGCCGCCGGGCGCGCGTTCGGCGCCCGGGAGCGGAAAAACCGTTTTCCTATTCGCCCGCGGGGGCGTACGAATGCTGATTCGCGTTTTGTTCTCGACAGGAGCGGCGAATCATCCACCCGGCCAACCGACCCCGAATCCGTCGCCGCGGCTGCACCGCCGCGCGCCGCGCGCGGTCCACGAGCGGCTCGCGCGGCCCGCGGAGTTTTGGCCCAGGACCGTGTTCCAGGTGTTCCATCCGTGTCAACTTCGCGCCTCCACCGCCCGGGCCCCGGCGAAAGGCCATGGCGAGGGCGAACAGTGGGACCATTCGCCGGCCGCGAGCCGGAAATCTCCCCCGCTTCCGAGCGATTTCATGTGCAACCTCTTGCCTTCCGCCGCCGCCGCGGCATGATGGGCGAGGGGGTGAGTCGCATGAGAAATCAACAAGTTCGGATGGCCTGCGACCGATGCGGGTCGCCGCGGGTGACGCGCGATGCGTGGGCCGAGTGGAGCACGGAGGCGCAGGAGTGGGTGCTCGGCACGCTGTTCGATCACGCCTTCTGCCACGCCTGCGAACGCAAGGCGCGGATCGTCGAACGGCCGCTGGAGGATTAACGCTGGCTGGGGAGTCCGGTCCCGCGCCGCGGGCTCGTGCGTCGAACCGGGCCGATCTTGCGCCGGGCTGCTCGCCGGCGCCGGAACCGGTTCACACGGCTGTCAGGACTGCGCTATATAAAGCCGGCGACCGGGGCCGGAATGGGGCGGACTCGGGAGAGGGATCGAAGGGGTTGAACATGGGTCGCACCAACGGATTGCCGCGCGCGCGCGGATATTGTCTGGAATTCGCCGACGGTTCGATCGCGGTCGAGCTCGAGGCGTGGGACCGGGCGAGCGCGTTCGCCACCGCGCAGCGGCTGGTCAAGCAGGGCCGCCCGGCGACCTTGCTCGAGAACGGGCAGGCGATCGCCTCGCTCAGCTTTTCGCCGGAAGGTTATTGGAGCGTCTCCGAACCGAGCGCCGCCGCCTGAGCGACGCCCGCCTCAGCCCCACAGCTGATAGGCCGCCGTACCCGCCACCAGCGCCGCGATGAACCCCCACACCGCGAGCGTGAGCAGCACGCGGCGCCAGTCGCGCGGCGGCTTGGGCGGTTTCGGCGGCTTGCCGGGATCGTGGCCGTAGTCTTCCGGGCGAGTCCAGGTCCGGCGTCGCGGGCGGAAGGGAATCACGTTGTCTTTCGGGGGCCGCGCCATCGCTCTTCTGTGCGCCTCGCCAGCGCCCGCCGCAAGGCCCGCGGTGGTCCGGCGAACGAAGCTGCGCCACGCGTGGTCGCCCATCCGGGCGCGGCTACGGGATCGCCGCTAGAGCGCGCCGACCTCGCGCCCGAGCCGGTCGTGCAGCCGGTGGATCGCGCTGGGGTGCATGGCGAAGCGTTCGCGCCAGGCGTTGTCGAGCCGGGCGATGCGGGCGTGGAACCGTTCGGTCCGGGCGATCAGTTCCTGCGTCGCCGGGCCGAGCATCGCAAGTTGCTCGGGGTGGCTCTGCGGCTGGTTGGCGGGCAGGCGGCCGTGGTGGCGCAGCTGGAATTCGCTCAGCTCGCCGGCGAAATAGGCCCGCTGGTTCAGCAGCCAGGCGATCGCGTGCATCATCCGCGTGGTCGTGCGCAGCGCCTCGCAACTGAGCGCCACCCGGGCGAGGTCCTCGTCCTCGCCGGCGAGATCGAGCCGGCCGGAGAGGTCGAACGCCGCGCGCACCGCGTCGGCGAGCTCGAGCGCCTCGCGGTAGAGCGATTCGATGATCGTCGGGCTCAGGTCGGCGGGTTCGGCCATGTCTCCGCTGCAACGGCTACGCGATAAGGGCGGTTCCTTGCCAGCGCGGTAACCTTACTTATCCCACGCCGCGCCGCCCTGTCCCGCGCGGGAACGAAATCAGGCGATGATGTCGGGCGTCAGGAAGTCCTCGATCGCGGCGATCTGGTCCTTCAGCTTGAGCTTGCGCTTCTTCATCCGGGCGATCTGCAGCTGGTCCCGGCTGTCGGCTGTGGCGAGGGCGTAGATCGCGGCGTCGAGGTCGCGGTGCTCGGTTCTCAGCAGCGCCAGGCGCCGGCGCATCTCCGCTTCGTCCACCCTGGCCGCCCCTTCCGTCTGCCGTCCCATCGGCGCGGCGTCGCCTTAGTCCCACGTTTCGCCGCGCCGATATTTGGCATTTTAAGGCTATTGTGATTTGATGACAATTGCGCGGCCAGGCCGCCATCCTGAGTCGCGCCGGACGGGGTCGCAACACGTCCATGGCAAGAGCAGGAGAACGCCCTATGGAAACCTCGCACATCACCGCCCTTCAGGCCAAGCACGCCGGGCTCGAGGCCCAGTTGCGTGACGAACTCAGCCGACCGGCACCCGATGATGCGATCCTCCAGACGATCAAGAAGCAGAAGCTGCGCATCAAGGAAGAACTCGCGCATATTTGACCTTCCTGGCCGTCTTGTAGACGGGAGGTAACATTTCCAATCCGCGGGCGGATGCGATAGGCGAACCGCATGTCCGCCGCCGCCGCCGCCCGCTCGATCCTGACTCAGCTGCACGAGCTGATGGCCTCGCGCATCTCCGCGCAGGGCAAGCTCAACCAGGTGGTCGACATCATCGGCGAGGCGCTCGATAGCGAGGTCTGCTCGATCTACCTGCTGCGCGAGGGGATGCTCGAGCTTTACGCCACTCGCGGCCTCGAGCAGAGCGCGGTCCACGTCACCCAACTGGCCGTCGGCGCCGGCCTGACCGGCACCATCGCCCAGAACATCGAAACGCTCAACCTCGCCGAGGCGACGGCTCACCCTGAGTTCCAGTACCGCCCCGAAACCGGCGAGGACAAGTTCCACTCGTTCGCCGGGGTGCCGATCGTCCGGCGGGAGCGGGCGATCGGCGTCCTCACCGTCCAGCACGTCGAGCCGCGGCGTTACGAGGATGTCGAGATCGAGGCGCTGCAGACGGTGGCGATGGTCCTCGCCGAACTGATCCACAACGCCGGCCTGGTCGACGACGAAGCGCCCGGCGCGCTGGCGGCCAACCACACCGGGCAAGAAGTGCTCGACGGGCTGCAGCTGGTGAAGGGCCTCGCGCTCGGCCAGGCGGTGTTCCACCAGCCGCGCATCACCATCGAGCAGACCGTCGCCGAGGACATCGAGGCCGAGCGCCAGCGGGTCTATCTCGCGTTCGACAAGATGCGCGAGCAGATCGACAACATGGCCGGCCAGGCCGAGTTCGGCGTCGGCGGCGAGCAAGAGGAGGTGCTCGAGACCTACAAGATGTTCGCCTACGACGAAGGCTGGAGCCGGCGCATCAACGAGGCGATCAATTCCGGGCTTACCGCCGAGGCGGCGATCGAGCGGGTCCAGCAACGCACCCGCATGCGCATGCGCGAGATCGACGATCCGCTGCTGGCCGATCGCATGCACGACCTCGAGGATTTGTCGAACCGCCTGCTGCGGATCGTCTCGGGCCAGCTCGGCACCGCCGCCAGCGTGGGCCTGCGCGGCGATTCGATCCTCATCGCCAAGAACCTCGGGCCCGCCGAGCTGCTCGAATACGACAAGCGCAAGCTCAAGGGCGTGGTGCTCGAGGAAGGCAGCCTGACGGCGCACGTGGTGATCGTCGCCCGGGCCATGGGCGTGCCGGTGCTCGGCCGGGTGCGCAACGCGCGCGGGTTGATCCGCGAGGGCGACACGCTGCTGCTCGATGGCGATTTCGCCAAGCTCACCGTGCGTCCCTCGCCGGGTGTGCTCGACGCGTTCGAGGCCCGCTTCGCCCGCAACCGCGAGCGCCAGGCGGCTTACGCCAAGTTGCGCGACGTCGAGCCGTTCACTCGCGACGGGCAGCGCGTCCAGGTGATGATGAACGCCGGGCTGCGCGACGACATGCCGATGCTCAGCCTGACCGGCGCCGACGGCATCGGGCTGTTCCGCACCGAGTTCCAGTTCCTCGTCTCCGCTGCGCTGCCGCAGCGCGACCGGCAGACCCGGCTCTATCGCGACGTGCTCGATACCGCGGGCGAAAAGCCGGTGGTGTTCCGCACGGTCGACATCGGCGGCGACAAGTCGCTGCCGTACCTCGAAAGCGAGATCAGCCGCGAGGACGAGAACCCCGCGATGGGCTGGCGCGCGCTGCGCCTGGCGCTCGAGCGCGAGGGCCTGCTCAAGGCGCAGGCGCGTGCGCTGATCGAGGCGGCGAGCGGCAAGACGCTCAACGTGATGTTCCCGATGGTTTCGGAGCCGTGGGAGTTCGACGCGGCGAAGAAGGTGTTCGACCGGCAGATCGCCTATCTCAAGGGCGTCAAGCGCAAACTGCCCGAAGCGATCAACTACGGCGTTATGCTCGAAGTGCCGTCTCTTGCCGAAATGCTCGATGTTCTGCTCCCGAAGCTGTCGTTCATCTCGGTCGGCACCAACGACTTGACGCAGTTCCTGTTCGCCGCCGACCGTGGCAATCCGCGGCTCGCCGAACGCTACGATTGGCTAAGCCCGGCGATCCTGCGCTTCCTCGCCAGAGTCGTGCAGGCGACCGCCGGGCACCAGGTCCAGCTCGGCGTGTGCGGCGAGATGGGTGGGCGGCGGCTCGAGGCGCTGGCGCTGATCGGCCTCGGGATCCGCCGGCTGTCGATCACTCCGGCGGCGGTCGGCCCGATCAAGGAGCTGGTGCGCAAGATCGACACCGGCGAAATCGAGACGGCGATGAAGCGCTGGCTCGCCTCGCCGCCACCGGACCTGCGCGTGGCGCTGTTCGACTGGGCGGTCGAGCACGAGATCGAAGTGGACTAGGAGCGGTTAACCATCCGGCCGGAGGCAAACGCGCGACGAGCAGAGCTTGACTTGCGACCGTTGCGTCAGTCTTTAGATGGTCAAACGGGTTCGCACGAGAACCATACCGCCAGCTCTGGAGCGGGAATGGACGAAAACGACGCCATCACCGATTTCGATATGCCGCCTCGCATCGGAGCGCAGTTGCGTGCCGCGCGCGAGGCCAAGGGCCTGTCGCTTGAACAGGTTGCCGCCGAAACGCGGATTCCCCAGCGCCATCTGGTGTCAATCGAGGGGGACGAATTTTCCAGGCTGCCCGGTCGGACCTATGCGGTCGGCTTTTCGCGAACCTATGCCAAGACCGTCGGCCTCGACCCCGACGATGTCGTCGCGATGGTCCGCGCCGAACTCGACGCGCAGAGCGACGAAGGTTACCGGCCCGCGAGCTTCGAGCCCGGCGATCCGGCGCGGGTGCCGTCGCGCGCGCTCGGCTGGTTCGCCGCGTTCGCGGTGCTGCTGCTGCTGGCTGGCGTGTTCTTCTTCTTCCGGACGATGTTCGCTCCCGCGGGCGAGCTGCCTTCGCTGCTCGACCAGCAGAAGAAGGCCGTGCAGTCGCCGGCGGTGCACGCGGGCGCGCCGGCTGTCGCCACGCCGTCCGCGATACCGACAGGGCCTGTCACGCTCACCGCGCTCGTCCAGGGCATCTGGGTCAAGGTCTACGATAGCCACGGCAAGACCCTGTTCGAAAAGCTGATGGACCGGGGCGAAAGCTTCACGGTTCCGCCGGACGCGGAGGGGCCGATGCTGTGGACCGGCCGGCCCGATGCGCTGGCAATCACAATCGGCGGCCAGCCAATACCCAAGCTTGCCGACCAGCAGACGGTGATGAAGGACGTGCCGTTGACGGCGGCTTCGCTGGTCGCCCGCACGAACCCGCAGGCGGCCGGCGCCACCTCGCAGCCAGCCGTTGCGCCGGCGCCGCCTCCGACCGCATCGCCCACAGCTTAGACCTGCGGCGAACTCGACAAGCGAATCCCCGATTGGCACAACCGCGCGCGCCGTTCAGGCGAGGTTCGCCCGCGCCGCGCCAAGGAATCGACAAACGACCGAGGAGGGACATTTTCGATGAATTTCAGGCGATGGCAGGCTTCGCGTGCGATCCTCGCGACGGTGGCGCTTGCCGGCGGAGTGCTCGCTGCCGCGGCGCCGGCTGCGGCGCAGAGCGACGATGCGCGACTGCGCAAGATCGAGTCCGAGATAAAGGCGCTGCAGCGCAAGGTGTTTCCGGGACCGGACGGGAAGTTCTTCGAACCCGAGGTGGATACCTCGAGCGCCGCCGCGCCGCCGGTCCAGCCGCAGCCGGTCGCCGCGCCGTCGACCAGCGCGCTGACCGACGTCCTGGCGCGGCTCGATTCGATCGAAGCGCAGCTCACCAAGCTCACCGCGCGCTCCGAAGTGACCGACAACGCGCTGCAGCAGCTCGAGAAGCGCGTCGATGCGCTCGAGAGCCAGTCCGCCCCGGCTGCGCCCGTCGCTGCCGCGGGTTCCACTCCGGAGCAGCCGACCGGGGCGATCCCCGTGCCGGACGAGCCTCGCCTCGCCGCCGGGCCGACCAAGGCCGCCAGCAAGGCTGGGAGCCCGAGTGCGGACCGGCTGGCCAGGGTCAAGGCGATCGTCAAGCCGCAGACCGACGATCCCGGCGACGACGAGTACAGCTATGGCTTCCGCCTGTGGCAGGCGGGCCTCTATCCGGAAGCCGAGCAGCAGCTGAAGCTGTTCGTCGACAAGTATCCCAACCATCCGGAGATCAGCTACGGCCGCAACCTGCTCGGCCGCGCCTATCTCGACGATGGGCAGCCGCGCGTCGCGGCCGGCTACTTCCTCGAGAACTACGAGAAGGACCCGAACGGCGCTCGCGCGCCCGACGGCCTGCTGTTCCTCGCCGAATCGATGCTGGCGATTAAGGACACCACCAAGGCCTGCCGGGCCCTCGCCGAGTTCAGCGACAAGTATCCGGCGCTGGCTACCGGGCGGCTGCAGGACCAGTATGACAAGGACCGCAAGCAAGCCGGTTGCAAATAAGGCGGCAAGCGCCGTCGAAGCGAAGCGCTTCGCCGCCGAGCTGGAGCGGCTGTGGCCCGAGCGCGGCCGGTTGGGGCTGGCGGTCTCCGGCGGCCCCGACAGCCTGGCGCTGCTGCTGCTGGCGCAAGCGGCGACCCCCGGGCGCTTCGCGGTGGCGACGGTCAACCACGGCTTGCGCGCCGAGGCGGCCGCCGAATGCGCGATGGTCGAACGCGTTTGCGCGGAGCTGGATGTGCCTTGCGCGGTGCTCGCGGTCGCGACGGGCGCTGGCAACCTGCAAGCTGCGGCGCGCGATGCGCGCTATGCCGCGCTCGGCTCATGGGCGCGGCGCGAAGGACTGGCCGCGCTGATCACTGCGCACCACGCCGACGATCAGGCGGAAACGCTGGTCATGCGGCTCAACCGGGCGAGCGGGCTGGCCGGCCTCGCCGGCGTGCGCTCCCGCGGCGTCGCTCCCGGCAGTGATCTGCCGCTGCTCCGTCCCCTGTTGGCCTGGCGCCGCGCTGAACTGGCGGCAATTGTCGAACGGGCCGGGCTCTCGCCGGCACAGGATCCGAGCAACGCGGATGAAACTTACGACCGCGTCCGCATCCGCAAGGTACTCGCCGCCGCCGATTGGCTCGACGTCGATGCCGTGGCGGCGAGCGCTGCCCACCTCGCTGATGCCGAGGATGCGATCGAGTGGATGGTCGAGCGCGACTGGGGCGAAAACATCGCGGTAGCCGATGGCGGCCTTCGCTACGAGCCCGGCGCTCCCCGGTTTGTAGCGCTTCGCGTCGTCGCCCGCATTATTGCCGGGTTCGGCGGCTCTCCGCGCGGGGCGGCGGTGGCGCGGCTGGTCGAGCAACTGCTGGCCGGCTCATCGGGCAACGTCGGCGGGGTCATCGGCAGCGTCGAGGAAGGGGGCTGGCTGTTTCGCCCCGAGCCGCCGCGTCGGGCTTAGCTCTCGATCAGCGCGTCGCCCAGTCCGGCGCGCTTGCCGCGGGTGATGATCACTTCGTCGCCGGTATGGGCGATCGGATAGAGCTTCTTCATGAACCCGTTTGGCGCACCGATGCAGCCGTGGCTGGCCCAGCCGAGCTCGACCGCGTGGCCGCCGTGGATCGCCACCCCGTCCCATGTGAGCCGCAGCGTCCACGGCATCGGCGCGTCGCCGTATTTTTCCGAGACGTTGTGCCGCTCCTTGGTCAGAATCGGGAACTCGCCGAGCGGGGTCGGGTGCTCGTCGGTGCCGAGCAGCACCGCGGTCGCGCCGATCTCGTAGCCGTCGCGGAACACCGACAGCACGCGGGCGTCGAGGTCCACAGTGATCACCAGCGGCCCGGCGGGCACGTTCTTATCGTTCCAAAACCACTGGCTGTATTTAATCGGACCGTCGATCGGCAGGATGCGCTTGATGACGAACGGCTCATCGGGCTTCGGGTTCGGTTTTGGTGCTGAAACGGGTTGCGGCTTGGGCTTGGGCGCCGTCACCGATGCAGCGTCAGGCGTCAGCACCGGCTCGGCGGCGATCGTTCTGGCAGGCGGCGGAGCGATCGCTTCGAGCGCCTGGTCCGCGGCCACGGCCGAGCCGAACACCAGCAGCACGCCGAGCGTGCCTCCGCCGATCCATTTCACTGCGGGATCCATGACTTGGATAATGCCCGATTTACCGTGCGGTGCCACCCCCGGAATGGTTCCGCGTCCCGATGAGAGACGCGCGGCGGGCATGGGTTAACGTCAGCCGTGCGCGCCGAACAGGTTGGCGATGGCGGTGGAGATGCGCAGCGTCAGGGCATAGGCGCGCTCGATCGGGTCGATGTAGGTCCGCCGCAGTCCCTCGTAGCTCTCGTCGCCCCGCTCGGGATAGTCGGTCGGTTCGCTCAGATCGAAGTCGGTGATGCGCGGGAAGTCGGTCGGGAACGCGCGGCGCAGTTGCGCCAGGGCGTCGTCGATCCGCAAGGTGAAGACCATCTCCAGCACATCGTCGCGGCTGATGTCGTTGGCCCGGCTGAACGCGGGCACCGACACCGCCTTGAGGAACATGTGCTGCAACAGCGCCAGCCGCAGCGCGTTGAGCACGCCGATCACCTTGCGAGCCTCTTCGCGCTCCCCTTTCGGCGGCGCGCCGGGGATCAGCGCGAGCAGGCGGTCGAGCTTGAGCGCGTCGATCCGCAGCCGCGAGGAGAGCCGCCGGAACACGCCCACCCGATCGTCCTTGATCAGGTATTCGGCCAGCGCCTCGCAGGCGGCGGAAAGGTGAGTTTCGGCGCCGCGGTAGGGGCGGCTCGCCCAGAACGCCGAGTTGAACACCTCGCCATAAGCGGCGAGGGTCTTGACGCTCGCCAAAGCCTCGGCCGAGCGCACCAGCGCGACCAGTTGGCGCCCGCGCTCGCTTTCGGCAAGCAGCGCGGCAATGTCTTCGTAATTGCCCTCCGCGGCAGTGCCGAAGCCGGCGATCACGTTCACCGGGTAGCCGAGCTGCTGGAGGATTGCGTTATGCGGGATCGCGCGGATTTGCCGCAGCGTCATGTCGCGCTCGCCGGCAAGGTCGCTCTGCCGGCGCGAGACGCGGCTGCCGGTCGAATTGAGCAGGCCCAAGCCGAAGGCCAGCACGGCGCGCGAATAGGTCCGGCTTTCGAGGTTGGCGACCTGATAGTCGCGGATCGCGCGGTAGAAATCGAGGCTGAGGTCAGTGCGGCGGTAGAACGGGTCGGGCGGTGCGGCGAGATCGGCCTCGTTCGGGTGCAGCGCGGCGATGCGACTGAGCGTCGCCAGCGCCAGCTCGGGCGTGTCGAAGAACAGGTAGCCGTCGCCGCCCTGGAAGCTGACCTCCGGCTCCAGCCGAATGCCCGCGCGGGCAAAGCGCCGCCGCGCCCATGGGCTCAGCGCCCAGTCGAATCGCGCCTCCATCCCCGCCGGGTGCGCCCCGCGGCCCATGCTCTCGCCATGGGTGTTGAAGATCAGCGCGGCGACGTCGCTCAGCCCGTTCGCCGCCATGGCCTCGGCCATACGCCCCTGCAGCCGCTCGATCGCCAGGCTCGCCGGGATCTGCCCGACGAATCGGCCCGCGTCGGAAAAGCCGGTTTCGATCGCCACCCGGCCGCGGCGGCGGGCGTAGGCGCGGTATTCCTCTTCGGCGAGCAGCTCGTCGAGGAACCGCCCGCCGTGCTCGAGCGAGCGCTCGGTCTCGAACAGCGGCGAGACGTCGACCTTGTCCTCAATCCCGAACATGCGCGCGAAATAGAGCGCGGCGAGCACCGTCGCCGGCTGCTCGCATTCGGCGACGAGCATGCGGATCGGCGCGTCGGCATCCACATGGTGGAGGATCTGCGCCATCGCCAGGAACTGGCGGATCGCGGTGCTGCTCTCGATCGCCAGAGCGGCGAAGTTGGCGCGGTGCGGCTGCACCTCGGCGATCGCCCCGCGCAAGCTGACGATGGCGCCCTTGGTCGAGAGGTCGAGCTCGCCCTTGGGGTCGATCCGCCGGCGGATCGCGTTGTGGAGCTGTTTGGAGTTCACCCGGAAATGGATCCATCCCATCCCCAGCCCGTCAGCCCGCATCGCCGCGGCGAGCGTCTTGAGCCGGATCGCGCGTTCGCCGTCGGCGTCGCGCGCCTCGCTCTCCAGCTGCTCGACCAACGGCTGTAGCGACAGCAGCTTGTGGGGATGGTCTGTCGTTAGCCGGTTCGCGGCGGCCGAAAGCGCCGCCGGTTCGGACAGGTCGGCGGCGAAGTCGTCAGCCCGTTCGCGCGCGAACTCTGCATCCGCTCGCAAATCGCCGAGCAGCGGGTGCTGCGGATCGATTGCCTCGAGCGAGGCGACGTAGCGCGCCAGCCGCTCGGCCTTCTCGGCGAGACGGAAGCCAACCGAATCGTACCATTCGATATCGGTCCGCCCGTCCATGTCGTAGCCGACCCAGGTGGCGAAGCGGAACGGCAGCGGCGCGAAAGTTTGCCAATCGTTCGGCCAGCGCGCCCGGGCGCTGCGCAGCAGCTCGGCGACGATCGTATCGCGCGCGTCCTGCGCATGGGTGATCGCGCGCATCGCCCGCCGGTGCTCGAAGGCGAGGGTGATGGCCGGACGTTCGCCATCGGCGCCGCAGGCGACCGGCGCGATCTTGCCCTTCTGGCTTGCCGCTTCGGCCACAGCGTCGGCCTGCGCGGGCGCGAGCAGGAAGGTTGGATGGGCGGTGAACACCGCGTGCAGTTGCGGCGCTTCCCAGCGGTTGCGGAAAGAGTCGAAATCGCCGTTCTCGTCCGCCAGCTGCGCTTGCAGAGCTGCGAAATTCGCTGCCGGATCGACCGGCGCGACGAACCCGCGCAGGTGCCGCGCGCGGCTGGCCAGCGCGTTGCGTTCGATGTCGGCGATCAGCGCGTCGCAATCGTCGAGCGTGAATTCGCCGCTCTCGATCTGCCGCGAGAGGTCGAGCGAAAGCTGGAAGACCGGATTGAAGAGCGGCGTTTCCTCGGTGCGCCCATGCAACGCCTGCAGACGGTCGAGCAGGGCGCCGACGGTCTTCATCCGGCTCCCAATCGGCTCGCCCGCCGCGCCGCCTCCGCGACCGCAGCGTAGTCCGGTGGTCCCTTGCCGGTCACCCAACTGCCGCCAACGCACAGCACGGACTCGAGCGCGAGCCACTCGGGCGCGGTGTCTTCGGTGATCCCACCGGTGGGGCAGAACCGCACCTCCCCGAACACCGCAGCCATCGCCTTGAGCGCCGGCATTCCCCCGGCGGCCATCGCCGGGAAGAACTTGAACCGAGTCAGCCCGAGGTCGAGCCCGCGCATGATCTCGCTCGCCGTCGCCACGCCGGGCAGGTACGGCACGCCGCTGGCTATCGCCGAACGGCCGAGGTTGTCGGTCAGGCCGGGCGAGACGATGAATTCGGCTCCGGCGTCGACCGCCGCGTCGAGCTGCTTCTTGTTGGTCACCGTCCCGGCGCCGACGATCGCGTCCTCGACGGTCTTCATCTCCCGGATCACGTCGAGCGCCGCCGGGGTGCGCAACGTGACCTCGAGCACCCGGAGCCCGCCCGAAACCAGCGCCTCGGCCAGCGGCCGCGCTTGCCTGGCGTCGTCGACCACCAGCACCGGGATCACCGGGCCAATGCGCATGATGGCTTCGATGGCGCTCATCGGCAGTGCTCATTGGCGAAAGCGGCCGCGGCGCCGTAAAGCCCCGGCTGCGGGTGAACGATCATCTTCACCGGAATGCCGGCCATCATTTCGCTGTAGCGCCCCTTGAAGCGGAATCGTTCCCCGAAGGCGGATTTCGGCAGCAGCTCGCGCAGCCGCAGGCCCAGACCGCCCGCGAGCACCACGCCGCCCGCTCCATGGGCCAGCGCATAGTCGCCGCACACACTGCCGAAAGAGGCGCAGAAGCGATCGACGGCGGCCGCCGCCAGACTGTCCTCGCGGGCGATCCCGCGCTGCCAGATGATCTTGTCTTCGATCGGCTCGAGCGGCCGCTTTTCGAGCGCCGCCAGCGCCCGATAGATCACGCAGATCCCCGGGCCCGAATTGACCCGCTCGGTCGAAACCCGGCGATGCTCCTTCCTCAATCCGGCAAGAATGCCGTCGTCGATGGCGTCGAGCGGAGCGAAGTCGATGTGGCCGCCTTCGGTCGATTGCACGTGATAACCGCCCGGATAGCGGTGGAAATGCGCGACGCCCAGGCCCGTGCCGGGGCCGATCACGCTTACGGTACCTTGCTCGGGGAGCGGCTTGTCGACCCCCGCTATATGGACCAGTTCAGCATCGGGCGTGCGCGCGACCGCATGGGCGACGGCGCCGAAGTCGTTGATCAGGGTGACAGCGTCGAGCCCGAGCTGCTCGTCGATTGCGTCGGTGCGGAAGATCCAGCTGTTGTTGGTCATGCGGATCGTTTCGCCGGTGATCGGCGCGGCGATCGCAATCGAGGCGGCGCGCGGCAGCGGTTCGCCGGCGATCCGCTCGAATTCCTCCCACGCGGTCTGCAGGCTGGCGTAGTCGCTGGTCTTGAGCGTCACCGGCTCGCCCAGCGAGATGGTCCCGTCGGTGACCTTCGCCCGGGCGAAACGGGCGTGGGTCCCGCCGACGTCGAGCGCGACCAGCTCTGTCACAGCCCGCCCTCCGCCAGCATCGCCGAGGCGCCGCGTTCGGCCTCGTCCGCGCCCGAGCGGAACAGCGCGAACAGCTCGCGCCCGGTGCCGTGTTCGAGTTCGCGCATCGGTGTCGGCTCGCGATTGGTCAGATCGGCGGTGGTCGAGAGCGTGCCGTCCACTGCCGAGACGCGGACCACATCGCCGTCTTGCAGCAGCGCCAGCGGGCCCCACACACCGTCCTTTTCGAGCGCCTCGGGGCTGACGTGGATCGCCGAAGGGACCTTGCCGCTGGCGCCCGACATGCGCCCGTCGGTCACCAGCGCGACCTTGTAGCCGCGGTCCTGCACCACGCCGAGAACAGGGGTCAGCTTGTGCAGCTCGGGCATGCCGTTGGCGCGCGGCCCCTGAAAGCGCACGACCACCACCACATCGCGGTCGAGCTCGCCGGCGGCGAACGCCTGCGCGACGGCGGCCTGCGTTTCGAACACCCGGCACGGCGCCTCGATCGTCCAGCGCGCGGGGTCGACCGCGCTGGTCTTGAAGCACGCCCGGCCGAGATTGCCGGACAGGAGGCGCATGCCGCCGTCGGGCTGGAACGGCTTTTCGCATGGGCGCAGGACGGTCTCGTCGCCGCTCGGGCCGGGGTCGCGCCAGCGAAGATCGTCGCGGTCGAGCCACGGCTCCTCGGCGTAGGCCGACAGGTCCCCGCCCGCCACGGTCATGATGTCGTGGTGGACCAAGCCGGCGTCGAGCAGCTGGCGAATGACGAACGGCATCCCGCCCGCCTCGCGGAAGTGGTTCACGTCCTGAGCGCCGTTGGGATAGACGTGCGCGAGCAGCGGCACGCAATGGCTCAGCTCGGCCATGTCGTCCCAGTCGATGCGGATTCCCGCCGCGCGAGCGAATGCCGGGATGTGTATCGCGTGGTTGGTCGAACCGCCCGTCGCCATCAGGCCGACGGTGGCGTTGACCACCGCCTTCTCGTCGACGCACTGGGCCAGCGGGCGGTAGTCGTTGCCGTCGCGGGTGATCTGGGCGAGGCGATGCACCGCCGCCCGGCTCAGCGCCTGGCGCAGCGGCGTGCCGGGGTTCTCGAATACCGAGCCGGGCATGACCAGGCCCATTAGCTCGATCATCATCTGGTTCGAATTGGCGGTGCCGTAAAAGGTGCAGGTGCCCGGCGCATGGTAGCTCGCGCTTTCGCTCGCCAACAACTCGGCGCGCGTCGCCTTGCCCTCGGCATAGAGCTGGCGGACGCGCTGCTTCTCCTTGTTGCCGATCCCGCTCGGCATCGGCCCACTGGGCACGAACATTGCCGGCAGGTGACCGAACCGCAAGGCTCCGATCAGCAGCCCCGGCACGATCTTGTCGCAAATGCCGAGCAGAGCGACACTGTCGTACATTGAATGGCTGAGCCCCACCGCGGTGGCCATCGCGATCACGTCTCGGCTGAACAGGCTCAGCTCCATGCCGTCGGTGCCCTGGGTCACCCCGTCGCACATCGCCGGGGTGGCCCCGGCGACCTGCGCAGTGGCACCGACCTCGCGCGCCCACAGCTTCATCTGCGGCGGGTAGGCGCCGTAGGGCTGGTGGGCGGAAATAGTGTCGTTGTACGCCGAAACGATGCCGATGTTCGGCCCCGCTTCGGTCATAATCGAAGCCTTGTCCTCGCCCATCGCCGCGAATCCGTGGGCGAGGTTGGAACACGGCATGGCGGTGTTGCGGTCGGCGTGCAGTTCGCCCTCACGGTCCATCAACTCGAGGTACCGCTTGCGGGTGGCCGCCGAGCGCTCGACGATCCGCTTGGTCACCCGGGCGACGGTGGGATGGAGATCACTCATGCCAGCTCACCCCGTCGCGTTCGGCCAAGGCGATCGCCGCGCTCGGGCCCCAGCTTCCCGCACCGTAGGGCTTGGGCTCGAGGCCTTCGCGCTGCCACTCGGCGCGGATCGCGTCGATCCAGGCCCATTGCGCCTCGACCTCGTCGCGGCGGACGAACAACGTCTGATCGCCCTCGATCAGGTCGAGCAGTAGGCGCTCGTAGGCGATCCGCCGGTGGGTGCCGGTGAAGGCATCGGGCATGGCGATGTCCAGCGGCACCGGGCGCAAGGCGATGCCTTCGCGATCGAGCCCGGGGACCTTGGCCATCAGCGAAAGACTGACGTTCTCTTCGGGCTGAATGCCGATCACCAGCCGGTTCGGCTTCAGCCTCGCCTTGCCGAAAATCGAGTGCGGCACGCAGCGGAACTGTACGACGATCTCCGTCACCCGTTCGTGCATCCGCTTGCCGGTGCGCAGGTAGAACGGCACACCCTGCCAGCGCCAGTTGTCGATGTGCGCCTTCAGGGCGACGAACGTCTCGGTGCCGCTGGCGCGCTGCAACTCCTCGTCGTATCCCGGCACGATCGCTCCGCCGACCGCGCCGCCGCGGTATTGCCCCGTCACGCTCTCGCCGGCAGCGACCGGTCGCAGCGCGCGCAGCACCTTGACCTTCTCGTCGCGAATACCGGTCGGGTCGTAGTTCGCCGGCGGCTCCATCGCCACCAGCGACAGCAGCTGCAGCATGTGGTTCTGCACCATGTCGCGCAGCGCCCCGGTCTGATCGTAGAAATCCGCCCGGTCCTCAAGGCCCACCGTTTCGGCCACGGTGATCTGAACGTGGTCGATATGGGTGGCGTTCCACAGCGGCTCGAAGAACACGTTGGCGAAGCGCAGCGCCAGCAGATTCTGCACCGTCTCCTTGCCGAGATAATGGTCGATCCTGAAGATGCGGCTTTCGGGAAAGGCGCCGGCGACCGCGTCGTTGATCTCGCAGCTCGAGCCAAGGTCGAGCCCGAGAGGCTTCTCCAGTCCGATGCGCACGCCTTCGCCGGCCAAGCCCGCGCGCTCGAGGCCCGCGATCGTGACCTCGAACAGGCTCGGCGCGGTCGACAGGAAGATCGCCAGCCGGTCTTTGGAATCTCCGACCTCGTGCGCGAGCGCGTCGAAACCCTCCTGGCTGGTGACGTCGTTCGGCTGGTAGTGCAGCCGGTTGAGGAAGTCGGCCATCCCACCGCGCCGCTCGGCGGGGAGGTACTTCTCCAGCGCCGCACGGGCGAAGTTGCGGTACTCGGCGTCGCTCTTCGGCGAGCGGGCCGTGCCGACGATCCGCAAGCTTTCCGGGAGCAGCCCGTCGGCATCCAGCGCGCACAGCGAGGGCAGCAGCATGCGTTGGGCGAGGTCCCCCGTCGCGCCGAACAGCAGCAGCGTGTCGGCGGTGAAGCTCATGCGGGTGCCCTCTTTTTCCGTTACCGTCCCGCCCATGCGACTGTGCCGTGGCTCGCCGCAAGGGAATTTCTCGCTACCTTTATGGTAGTGGTACTATCCTATCCATCGTGACGCGCACATCGGCTGAACGCATCCGGTGTCGGGTGGTTTCGGCAAAGTTCATTCCCCGGGGAGGGAAGAGGATGTCAGTCCCCCATCGCCTGGGCCACGATGTAGCGCTCGTGCGCCTCGTGGCGGTGTTCGATCAGGAACACGCCCTGCCAGCTGCCGAGCATCATCTTGCCGTCCGCCAGCGGCACCGTCAGGCTGTTGCCGGTGAGCATCGCTTTGACGTGCGCCGGCATGTCGTCGAGCCCCTCGGCGCTGTGCTCGTACCCGCCTCCTTCCGGGACGGCCATGTCGAGCCAGCGCAACAGGTCGCGCCTGACCGCCGGCGAAGCGTTCTCGGTGATGATCAGGCTGGCGCTGGTGTGCTGACAGAACAGCGTGAGCTGACCCATGCGGATGTCGGTCGCGCGGATCCAGTTGTTCACGTCGTCAGTGATCTCGACGAACCCTTGGCCGTCGGTCTCGAACGTGAGGATGGCGAGCGACTGCTGCATCGGCTTCCTATATAGGGGAAATGCTCAATCAGTATGCCTTGTTTGCCGAAGAACCCACCGTCGCCGGCCTGCGGCTGGTCGAGCAGGTGGTTAGCGAAGCAGAGGAAGGCGAGCTTTCGGCGCGGATCGACGCGGCGCCGCTCCAGCCGTTTCAGTTCGGCCAGTGGCAAGGCAAACGGCTGACCGCAAGCTTCGGCTCGGCCTACGATTACCAGCGCGGCCGCATCGCCGAGGCGCCGCCGTTGCCGGAGTGGCTGCTGGTCCTGCGCGAAAGGCTGGCGCCGCTGGTCACCCGCGAGCCCGAAAGCTTCGTTCAGGCCTCGCTGCTGCGCTACGATCCTGGCGCCGGCATCGGCTGGCACCGCGACCGCCCGCAATACGGCGAGGTCATGGGCGCCTCTCTCGGCGCCCCCTGCGTCCTCCGTTTGCGCCGGCGCACGGCAAGCGGCTTCGAGCGCCGTCATGTCGAGCTCGCGCCGCGCTCGCTTTACCTGCTCTCGGGCGAGGTCCGCGATAAATGGGAGCATTCGATCGTTCCGATGGAGGTCACCCGTCGTTCGATCACGTTCCGGAGCTTGCGCTGACGCTCGGGGCTGGATTCCCAGTCTGGCATGGGCCACACTCGTGCCATAACGGCAGGGAAGGGGATCTCCGTTGAAACAGACACTTCTCGCGCTCTCCGCCGCGCTGGCGCTGCTGGCTGCCCCGGCGCACGCGGCGATCACTCAAGCGAAAACCGCGGCGGGCGTGGTGCAGGGCGAGGCGGTCGGCGGGATCGGCGAATTCAAGGGGATTCCGTTCGCCGCGGCGCCGGTCGGCGATCTCAGATGGAAAGCGCCGCAGCCGGTCCCGCCGTGGCAAGGCGTGCGCAAGACGGTCGCCTTCGGCCCGGCCTGCATGCAAGGGCGGATCCTCGCCCAGATGGGCAGCACGGCGGCGACCTCCGAGGACTGTCTTTATATCGACGTCTGGACCCCCGCCAACTCGCCGGCCGACAAGCTGCCGGTGATTGCCTGGATCTATGGCGGCGGGTTCAATTCGGGCGCCACCAGCGTGCCGATGTACGACGGCGCGAACTTCGCGAAGCAAGGCGTGGTGTTCGTGTCGATTTCGTACCGAGTCGGGCCGTTTGGCTTTCTCGCCACGCCCGAGCTCAGCGCCGAGAGCGGCCACGGCTCGGGCAACTACGGCCTGCTGGACATGATCGCCGGGTTGAAGTGGATTCAAGCCAACATCGGCGAGTTCGGCGGGGATCCGGCCAAGGTCACCATCATGGGCCACTCGGCCGGGAGCATGGCGGTGAGCGAGCTGGTCGCCTCACCCTTGACAAAGGGGCTGTTCCGCAGCGCGATCGCCGAAAGCGGGTCCGATTTTGCCCCGCCGGGCGACTTCGCCGGCACCACCCAGCTGCCGCTCGTCCAGGCCGAGGGCAAGGACCAGGCGTGGCTCGCCAGCCTCGGCGCGCATACGCTCGCCCAGGCGCGGGCGATCCCGGCGGCCACGCTCAACAAGGCGCAAAGCGCCCCCGGCGCGCCCCGCTTTTTCCCGCCGCTCGACGGCTATGTCCTGCCGGCGCCGGAATACCCTTTGTGGCAGCAGCACCGGTACAATGACGTGCCGATCCTGATCGGCACCACGTCGGACGAGGCGGCGGTGTTCGGCGGTCGCCGCACCGTCACCCCGGCCGAGTTCGAAAAGCAGGTCCGCGACGGCTACGGCGCCAAGGCCGACGAAATCCTCGCCGCCTATTCGCATGACACCGATACGCAGGCGAGCCGCGCCGCGAAGGATCTTGCCAGCGACACCATGTTCCACTGGAACATGTTCACCTGGGCAAGGCTGCAGGCGCAGCACGGCACATCGCCGGCCTACGCCTATTGGTTCCACCGCCCGACCGCCGCCGATCCCGACGGCTCGGGCCACGGCAGCGAAGTCCCGCTGGTGTTCGCCAACGAGGATCATCGGGCCGGGCGCCCGCCGTGGACCGACGAGGACCGCGCGCTGTCGCACGAGTTGCAGAGCTATTGGGTCAATTTCGCTAAGACGGGGGACCCCAACGGCGGTGGTCAGCCGCATTGGCCGAAGTTCCAGCCGGGCAAGGCGACGGTGATGGAGTTGGGCAAGGACAACAAGCCGATCCCCGTGCCGGTGGACTGGCGCCTGAAAGCGCTCGACGACTACTACGCCTGGCGCCGGGGCGGCCATTGAGATGAAAATTCATTCTCATGGTGACGAACGTGTTTGACGGTGACAATATGGGCAATGTCAATGAGGGACGCGAACGGTCCCGGGAGTAGGATTTTATGCGTTATCCGATCGCCGGCGCGCTCGCGCTGGCCCTGTGTATCCCCGCCACGCCGGCCCTGGCGCACCATTCGATGGCGATGTTCGATCAGTCGAAGACCGTCAGCCTCAGCGGCACGGTCAAGCAGTTTCAGTGGACCAACCCGCACTGCTATATCCAGCTGCTGGTCAAGGGCGGCGACGGCAAGGAAACCGAATGGAGCCTGGAGATGGGCGCGCCGATGTACCTTTACGCGAAAGGCTGGCGCCCGGCGGTGCTCAAGCCGGGCATGCCGATCACCGTCACTATTAACCCGCTGCGCAACGGTGACCCCGGCGGAGTGGTGCTGACCGCGGAAACCGCCGACGGCAAGCCGATCGGCAAATCGCTGGCGCGGGCCTCGTCCTGACGATGGCCCTGTCGAGCAAACGAGCGGTTTGCCTGCTCGGAGCGGCCGGCTTGCTGGCGCTTGCCGCCGCGCCGTCCGAAGCTCCGGCGCAAGGCCCTGCGCCGGCGCAGTTGCCGGACTGGAGCGGCCTGTGGGTTCCCGAGGGCACCGACACCGCGATCAGCGGCTTGTCCGAATCGATCACGGAGGCCCGCGTCGAAGGAAAGAATCCGGGGTTCGGCGGGTCCAGCCGGCCGCTGTTCGGCTTCGCCGCGCCGTGGAACGAAGAAGGCAAGCGCCGCCAGGCGGCGCGGCAGGGCGAAACCGCCAATTGCCGCGCGCTCGGCTGGGGCTTTCCGATGATGATGAACGCCGACGCGCCGATCCAGTTCTTCATCTCCCGCGGCAAGGTGCTGGTCATCAACGCCTACCGCGACGTCACGGACGTGCGGATGGCCAGGGCGCATCCGTCGCAGGATGATCTGTGGCCGACGGTGTGGGGCGATACGATCGGTCATTGGGAGGGCGATACGCTGGTGGTCGACACGATCGACGTGAAAAACCCGCACGACTACTTCCACGGCTCGCCGCCGCTTTCGGAAAAGGCGCATTACGTGCAGCGCATCCGCATGGATAAGCCGCACCACCTGGTCGACGACATGACGATCACCGACCCGGTGACGCTCACCAAGCCGTGGAAGCTCCACCTCACGTTCCAGCCGGCGGAAGGGTTCGACCGCATGGTTTACGACACGTACGACAACGATCGAACCGAGTGCGGCACCGACACCGACATCGCGCCGTCGAAGCTTGAAACGCAAGACGGGCAATAGCTGCCGCTAGGGGGAGGAATGCCAATGAGACTTCGCAGCACCATTGCCGCCGCCGCGTTGGCGTTGGCCCTGTCGGCACCGCTTGCGGCCCAGCAGGCGCCGGCCGGAGAGCAGCCGGCCACGCTCAGCGCGATCCCCGGCATCGTCGCCTCCGGCGCCAAGTGGCAGCGCGTCTGGTCGGCGCCGTACAACGCCGACGGTTTCACCACCGCCGCCGACGGCTCGCTGCTGTTCGCGCAGGAGCAGAGCAACTCGGTCAAGAAGCTGTGGCCGAACGGGCAGGACTGGGTCGCGGTGCCCTATCTGCATGGCGTCGGCGCGATCAACGTCGATGCCGACGGGCGGATGATCGCGGTCGAGCGCAGCTGCACCGATCCCGGCTGGCACGCCAAGTGCGACGTGCCGACCGCGGTGGTCGAGGTCGCCCCCGAGCGCAAGGTGCTGGCCGACAAGTTCGCCGACGGCTCCACTCTCGGGCGGCTCAACGACGTCAGGTCGGATCGCCACGGCGGGGCCTACTTCACCGAAGCGAGCAAGGGCGGGGTCGACCACGTCGCCGCCGACGGCACGGTGACAACCATCGCCGTCGGCAACGGGCTGTTCACCAACGGCCTGACGCTAAGCCCCGACGGCAGGACGCTTTACGTCACCAACAAGCAGACCATCCTCGCGTTCGACGTCGCGCCTGACGGTTCGGTCTCCAACCGGCGCGATTTCGTCAAGCTCGACGCCGAGCCGCAGAACAGCTTTGGCGGCGACGGGATGACGGTCGACAGCAAGGGCAATCTCTACGTCACCGGCGGCGCCGGCATCTACGTCTTCGCGCCCAACGGCACCAAGCTCGGCGTGATGCCGGTCCCGCGCCATCCAATCACGCTCGCCTTCGCCGGCTCCGACCGCAAGACGCTCTACGTCGGCGCGATGGGCGGGGTCGATCCCGACGGCAAGGAATGGACCACCCCGCAAGGCGTGCGCAACGATGCGATGACGATCTACAAGGTGCCGATGCTGGCGATGGGCCCAAAGTAGCCCAGGCCATCAACCGCTTGAGCCAACATGTGTTTGTCGCCTGCGCCGCGGCGTGATCGGCGCGCGGCATGCGGTGTGAACGGCTTCGCCGCGCGCTCCGTTTGAAAAGGGGAAGGGCAGGCATCCGCGCCGGTCCATTCACCCTCTCAAAGGAGATGCCCCATGGCACAAAGCGACAAGGAACGGCTGGTCGATTTTCTCGAGCGAAGGGCGTTCAAGCCGGTGCTCGGCGCCGACAAGTCCGATTACTCGGGCGACGACCAGGACAAGCTCGAAGACGTGCAGAGCGCGACCCGCAACGAAGTCGAGCGGTATCACGACTATGATTCGGACAAGGAAGTCTATCGGATGTTCCAGGACGACCTCAACTCCGAAGAGGCCGACGAGGTCAACCGTAAGCTGAAGGACCTAGACCTCCCGCGCCTGTGCGACATCAAGGACGAGTTCGAGGCCAAGGCGAAAGAGCTCGAGGTCTGCGACTGACGCGCTGAATCAGGAACGCCGGGCCCTCGCGGGCCCGGCGTTCTTGGTTTTGCCTGACGGCGAAGTTGGCTGCGCGATCAATCGCCGTCGTGATCCCAGTCACGGTGATGGCGGTAGTGCCGGCGGCCGTAGTGTCGGTTCCAGCCGTCGCGATCGTATGCGCGGTAGCCGCGCCGGTCGTAGAAATACCCATTGTTGTAACGATAGCCGTTGTACCAGTAGCCGTCGTTGTACCCATAGTTGTACGGGTAGTAATAGGTATTGTACCCCGGCGTGTAGTAACCGTAGCCGCCGTAATACGGGTCGTTGTAGTACCCATCGTAATACCGGTCGTGGTGGCTTCCCGAGGCGATCGCCGCGCCGAGGGCGAGGCCGATGATTCCGCCGACGATGGCAGCCCCGGCGTCGTTGTCGTGATGGCGATAATAGTAGCCGCGCGCATTGGCCGGCGCGGCGGTGGCCAGCGCCATCGCGCCGACCGCAGTGCCGAGAACGGCTTTCTTGAAAAGGGTCATGGTCAAACTCCGCTGCTCTCCGCCGCCGGCCCCATGCCGTACGATTCGCGGTGCATTAAGGGTGTTATCGCACACCTTGCTTGAACCGAACCCGCACGGGTCTGGCAGGTTCCGTTCAGGTTATAGCGGTTTGGGATGAACGGAGCGTGGTTATCGCCGGGGCGAAGCCAAGCCGGCCGATCGCCTGCCGCCACGCAACCGACCCGTCGCCCTTCCTGCACGTTCCGCCCCCAATCGGAAACGGCCACTCGGGCAGGCCGTTGCCGCTGCGTAAGGTCCGTTCGCTCCCGCCATGCGCGCGAGGGCTGCGCTCCTCCCACAGGCACAGGAATTACGTCATGAAGAAATTAGCAATGATCACCCTCGCGGCCACCGTCGCACTCGGCGGTTGCGCCGGCTACGGGTACGACAACGGATACTACAACGGCTATGACAACTACGGTTATCAGGAGCCCTACTACGGCACAACCGGCAGCGGGTATTACACTCCCGCCCCCGGCTATCGCGTGCTCGGTTACAACGACCGCATCTACCGTGGTCCCAACGGCGAGTATTACTGCAGGCGCGCCGACGGCTCGGCGGGCACGATCGTCGGCGGCCTGGCCGGCGCCGTGGCCGGCGGAATCCTCGGCAACCTGATCGCGCCGGGCGGCTCCAAGGACGTCGGCACGGTGCTCGGGGCGATCGGCGGAGGCGCCGCCGGTGCCGCTGTGGGCAACAGCGCGGACAGGCGCAATCAGCTCTACTGCCGCTGAGTAGCGCCGGCCGGTTAGACGAGCACGCCGAACAGGTCGTGCTCGTCGGCCTCTTCGATCAGCGCCCGCGCGAAGTCGCCGGGCCGGAGATCGGCGGGCACGTCGCGTAGCAGCACCTGCCCGTCGATCTCCGGCGCGTCGGCTTGGCTACGGGCGGTGGCGCCGATGTCGCCGTCCTCGTCTGGCTCGCCGATCTCGTCGACGATCACCGGCAGCGTGCGGCCGATCTTGGCGGCAAGCCTGCCGGCGCTGATCTTCCCCTGCAGCTCCATTAGCCGGGCGTAGCGCTCTTCCTTGACGGGTTCGGCCACAGAGCCGGGCAGCTCGTTCGCCGGGGCGCCTTCGACAGCCTCGAAGCGAAACGCGCCGACTCGGTCGAGCTGGGCTTCTTCCAGCCAATCGAGGAGATAGCGGAAGTCATCCTCGGTCTCGCCGGGGAAGCCCACGACGAAGCTCGAGCGGATGGCGAGCTCGGGCACCTGCTGGCGCCATGCGCGGATTCGTTCGAGCACTTTGGCCTCGTTCGCCGGACGCTTCATCGCCTTGAGGACCCGAGGACTGGCGTGCTGGAACGGGATATCGAGATAGGGCGTCAGCAGTCCTTCGGCCATCAACGGGATCACCGCGTCGACGTGGGGGTAGGGATAAACGTAGTGCAGCCGCACCCACGGCACCTCGTCCTCCGGCGTGCGCAACTGGCCCAGCTCGCGGGCGAGGTCGGTCATATGGGCGCGCACCGGGTGGCCGTGCCATTCGCGCGTTTCGTGACGGATATCGACGCCGTAGGCGCTGGTGTCTTGGCTGATCACCAGCAGCTCTTTCGTTCCGGCGGCGACCAGCTTCTCGGCCTCGCGCAGCACCGCGTCGATCCGCCGGCTCTGCAGCTTCCCGCGCAAGTGGGGGATGATGCAGAAGGCGCAGCTGTGATTACAGCCCTCCGAGATCTTGAGATAGCTGTAATGCCGCGGGGTCAGCTTTACGTCCGGCTGGGGAATGAGATCGACGAACGGCCCCTGCGTCGGCGGCGCCGCGTCGTGCACCGCCTCGACCACCGATTCGTACTGGTGCGCTCCGGTGACCGCCAGCACTTCGGGGAAACGCGCGCGGATTGTCGCGGCTTCCTCGCCCATGCAGCCGGTGACGATCACCCGCCCGTTTTCGGCGATGGCCTCGCCGATCGCCTCGAGGCTCTCTTCCTTGGCGGAATCGAGGAAGCCGCAAGTGTTGACGACCACCACGTCGGCGCCTTCGTAGTTGGCGCTCATCGCATAGCCGTCGGCGCGCAGGCGGGTGAGGATGCGCTCGGAATCGACCAGCGCCTTGGGGCAGCCGAGGCTGACCATGCCCACCTTGCGGGCTTCGGGAATGCGGGTTGCCATGATCGGCGCGCCCCTACACCCGGCCGGCCGATTGGGCTAGAGCGCTGCGGCGGGTTGCGCGGAGGAGACTGGCGATGGGCGATATCAATGTAACGGCCACGGTGCTTGGCGCGGTGGTGTTCTTCGCGCTCGGCGCGCTGTGGTACGGCCCGCTGTTCGGCAAGACCTGGAAAGCCGGGATCGGCTGGCAGAAAGGCCAGTTGCCCTATCCGGCCTCGAAGCACCCGATGTGGCTGATCATGGGGCTTGCCTTCCTGCTCGAGCTGCTGGTGACCGTGATGCTCGCTCACCTGATCGCCCGCACCGCGCCCCCGCCGTTCGTGGTGATGATGATGGCGTTCGGCTTCGGGGCCGCGATCATGACTCCGGCCATCGGCATCAACTACTTGTTCCAGCAGCGCCCCGGGAAGCTGTTCGCGATCGATGCCGGTTACATGATCGTCGGAATGACCGCGGTCGGCGCGGTGTTCGTCGTGCTCGGCTAATCGCTGTAGCGCTCGGCCAATGTGCCGAGCGAGGCGTGGTGCGTGAGATCGAGCTGAAGCGGCGTGATGGACACATAGCCGTCGCCGATCGCTTCGAGGTCCGTGCCGTGGTCGAGCGTGTGTTCGACGTCCTCGAGTCCGAACCAGAAATACGGTCTCCCGCGCGGGTCGACTCCTTCGACCAGCGACCCGCGCGAATAATCGTGAAACCCTTGCCGCACGACGCGGATGCCCTTCACGTCCTGCGAGGCGAGGGCCGGGAAGTTCACGTTGATCACCGTCCGCCGGGCGAAGGGCGTGTCGATCAGCGGCGCGAGCGTCTTGGCTGCCCAGCCTTCGGAGGCGGAGAAGCCGTGGCCGGCATCGCGCATGGCCTGGCTCATTGCCACAGCGGGAATGCCCGCCAGCGCCGCTTCCATCGCCGCCGAGATGGTGCCGGAATAAGTGACGTCGTCGGCGAGGTTCTCGCCCTGGTTCACGCCGGAGATGACCAGGTCCGGCTTGCGGTCGGGAAACAGCTTGCGCAGCGCCAGGTTAACCGCGTCCGTCGGCGTTCCCGCGACCGCGAAGCGGCGCTCGGCGAACTGCTGCAGCCGCACGGGCTGGTTGAGTGTCAACGAGTGGCCGGCGCCCGAATTCTCCAGCGCCGGCGCGCAGACCCACACGTCGTCCGACAGCCGCGCGGCGATCGCTTCGAGCAATTCCAGCCCGGGGGCGTGGACGCCGTCGTCGTTGGTCAGCAGGATGCGCATCAGCGCGCCGGAACGAGCGTGTCGATTCCGCCCATGTACGGCAGCAGTGCGGCGGGCACCGCTACCGAGCCGTCCGCCTGCTGCCCGTTCTCCAGCACCGCCACCAGCGTGCGGCCGACCGCCAGTCCCGAGCCGTTGAGGGTGTGGACGAACGCGGTGCCTTTCTGGCCCTCCGGTCGGTAGCGGGCGTTCATTCGCCGCGCCTGGTAATCGCCGCACCAGCTGATCGAGCTGATCTCACGATAGGCGGCTTGGCCGGGCAGCCACACTTCGAGGTCGTAGGTCTTCTTCGCCGTCGCGCCCATGTCGCCGGTGCACAGCAGCATCTTGCGATAGTGCAGGTCGAGTGCTTGCAGCACGCTCTCCGCGCTGGCGACCATGTGCGCGTGCTCGGCCTCGTGGTCTTCGGGACGGCAGATCGCCACCAGCTCGACTTTATAGAACTGGTGCTGGCGGATGTAGCCGCGGGTGTCCTTCCCCGCCGCGCCGGCTTCGGAGCGGAAGCAGGGGGTGAGGGCGGTGAGGCGCATGGGTTGCGAGAGGTCGTCGACAATCTGCTCGCGCACCGAGTTGGTCAGACTGACTTCGGCCGTGGGGATCAGCCACCGACCGTCGGTGGTCTGGAACAGGTCTTCGGCGAACTTGGGCAACTGGCCGGTGCCAAAGGCAGCTTCGTCGCGCACCAGCAGCGGTGGGATGCATTCGACGTAGCCGTTCGGTCCCGTCTGCAAGTCGAGCATGAATTGGCCGAGTGCGCGCTCCAGCCGAGCCATCTGGCCGCGCAGAAAGGCAAAGCGGGCGCCGGACATCGCCACGGCGGTGTCGAACTCAAGCCCGAGGGGCGGACCGAGATCGGCATGTTCTTTAGGCTCGAAGTCAAAGTTGCGCTGCTCGCCCCAGTGGGCGATTTCCTGGTTGCCGTTCTCGTCGGCGCCGACGGGCACGCTGGGGTCGGGGATGTTGGGCAATGCCGCCAACAGCCGATCCAGCTCGTCGCCGAGCGTCCGCTCCTCATCTTCCAGCGCGGGCAGGGGGGTCTTCAACTCGGCGACTTCGGCCTTGAGCGCGTCGGCGGTGGCGCTGTCACCCTTGGCCATGGCTTGCCCGATCGCCTTCGAGGCCTCGTTGCGTCGGCTCTGCGCTTCCTGCAACCGGGTGGTGAGCGCTCGGCGGCGCTCGTCGAGCTCGAGAATGCGGGTCGCGACCGGTTCGGCGCCGCGCGCCTCGAGGCCGGCGTCGAACGCCTCGGGGTTCTCGCGAATGTAACGCAGATCATGCATCGGCGCGCGCTATCCTTCAGCACGCCCGCCTTGTCCAGTGCGCGTGCCAAAGGGGGAACCGGGGTTGCCCGTGCGCGTCTGGTCTGCAATGCCTGCTCGCCAGGCCGCCCCGAAAATCCGCCGCCAAGCGAAGGACATGCCCGAGACGACCCTTTCCCCGCCGCGACGAACCCGCTTCATCGATTACCTGGATAGGGGCATCAGACTGGCGCGCAAAGCCGGCCTGGCTTCCTCGCCGAAGCTCGAGCGCGAGGCGCTGATGGCCAGCGCGGCCGAGTTCACCGGCCTCGACGACTTCGGCGACCTCTGGTTCGTCGGGCCGTTCGACAAGCTGCTCGAATCGCTCCGCGCAGAAGCGCGCCTCAACGCCGCCGGCCAGTTTGCCGCCCGCAAGCAGTTCGAAAAAGTGCTGCACGACCGGCTGTGGGCGCAGCAGTGGTTCGCCCGCCATCCCGAAATCCTCGCCCGTCCGCTGCCGCATCCGGTGGTGATCGTCGGGCCGATGCGCTCCGGCACCACGCGGCTGCACCGCCTGCTCTCGGGCGACGCGCGCTTCACCCACATGCGCAGCTTCGAGACCATCAGCCCGGTTCCGCGCCCCGGCTTCGAGCGCGGCGGCTTCGATTCGCGGGTGGTCCTGGCGGCGCGACTCAAACGGATCGCCAAGTGGTCCAATCCGCACACGCTGACGATCCATCCCACGGGACCCTACGAGCCGGAAGAGGAGCTGGGGCTGTTCTGCAACAGCTTCTGGGGCCTCAAGCATACCTCGCAGTGGTGGATCCCCTCGTACACCCGCTGGTGCGAACGGCGCGACGCAACGGGCGCTTACCAACAGACCGCGCGGCTGCTCAAGCTGATCGGCTGGGCGCAGCAGGCCTCCAGCCTGCGCCCGTGGGTGCTCAAGACCGCGCAACACATGCTCGACCTGCCCGCGCTGCTAAAGGTGTTCCCCGATGCGCGGCTGATCTTCACCCACCGCGATCCGCTGTCGGTGGTCGGCAGCTCGGCTTCGCTCGCCTGGAACCAGACGATCATCCATTCCGACCATGCCGATCCGGCGGCGATCGGCGAGGAGGCGCTGCGCAACACGCGGGTGCAGATCGAGCGCATGCGCGCCGTGCGGCGAAACATGCCCCGGAACCGCTTTGTCGACGTGCACTTCGAGGACATGGAGCACGACTGGCGCGGGACGATGCGGCGGGTGTACGAGTTCCTCGATTTCGCCATCGAACCGGCGTGGCCGGCGATGGAGGATTATCAGCGGCGCACCCACGTCCGCCACCGCCGCCCGCACCGCTACAGCCTCGAAACGTTCGGCCTGACGTCCGCGCGCGTGATCGAGGAGCTTGGCGAATACATGCAGACCTACGACATCGCCCCCGACGTCCAACGCCAGGCGATCGCGCGCTGATCGGCCGTCAGGTCGAGCAGGTTCAGGTCGAGCAGGTGTTGAATCCGAGCAGTGAATAAAGCGGGCAAGTGCCGGCAATTCCGGTCACCAGCGGGATCAGGCCGAGCCAGCCCCACGCGGTCTTGGGCCCGACGAACACGAGCGCGATCAGCACCAGCCCGACGACAATCCTCAGCGTACGATCGAGCGACCCTTCGTTGCGCTTGAACATGGCGATACCTCCTGCGGCGTTACTCCGGCGGCGACGGCCGCCGCAATCCGCCTCGGCCTGATTGGGGAAGCGCGGACGTGCTGTCGCTCGGGAATTTTGCGGAGTTGCCGCTTGGCGATCGTCCCGATCGTTGGGGTCGCCTCCTCCCGCGCCATCCGTTGGGACCGCGGACCCCCAAGGCGACGTAGGAATTCCGGACCTCAGCAAGATTGGCGAACGTGATCGGCTGAAGCCAAGGCCGGGAAAAGAGCCCATTGGCAACGACTACGGGCGGGAAGCTTCGTCGGCTTCCGGCCCTCCATGCGCGGCGCAGTGGCACAAGGCCACCGTGAAGATCGCTGCCTCCCATGGAGCCAAACCAGCCACGGTCGAGGAAGTCCGCAAGAGATTTGGCATCGGATGAAGCCGCCCTGCCCACGAATGGGCGCGCAGCTGACTGCGGCGTTGTTCCATTGGCGAACGAGCCCTTGGCAGGATCCCGAAACTACTGCTAAATGTCGGAGTTAATCAATAGCGCAAGCAGGGAGGAATCCATTGAAACGCGCACTGACCTATGCCTTGGCCGCAACGATGCCGGCCGTTCCCGCGCTGGCGCAGCCCTCACAGCCACCGCAGCGGGCGCCGACCGCCGCGGCTCCGATCGCGAACGATTTCAAACCGTCATCGCTGAACCAGCCCGGCCAGCAATTCCCGCAGGTGAATTCGCAGGGCTACGCCCGCTTCCGGATCGTCGCGCCGCAGGCGCAGAACGTGCACGTGACCCTCGGCCTCGGCGGACGCGGCGGCACTACACTGACCAAAGGGCCGGACGGTGCCTGGACTGGAGCCACCGAAGGCCCGCTCGACGAAGGCTTCCACTATTATCACCTGACCGTCGACGGCGGCACTTTCAACGATCCGGGAACGCTGAACTTCTACGGATCGACACGCTGGGAAAGCGGGATCGAAATACCGGCCCATGATCAGGACTTCTATGCGCTGAAGGACGTGCCGCACGGCCGAGTCGATCAGATCCTGTTCCACAGCCCAAGCACCGGCACCGAGCGGCGCGCCTTCGTCTACACCCCGCCGGGTTATGAGAAGAACAAGGCGGCCCGCTATCCGGTCCTGTACCTGCAGCATGGCTGGGGCGAGAACGAAACCGCCTGGTTTAACCAGGGCCGCGCCAACCTGATTATGGACAACCTGATCGCCGCCGGAAAGGCGCGGCCGTTCATCATCGTCACTACCTATGGAATGACCAACGGCATCAAGCCGGGCCAGCCCGGTGGGCTTGCGAGCTTCGACGTCAAGCCGTTCCAGACGGTGCTGATCGACGAGCTGATCCCCTATGTCGACAGCCATTTCCGGACGATCGCCAATGCCGACCACCGGGCGATGGCGGGCCTTTCGATGGGCGGCTTCGAAACAAAGCTGATCGCGCCCGCCCACCTCGACACGTTCCACTATATCGGCCTGTTGAGCGGCGGAACCTTCTCGATGCAAGATGTCGCCAAATATCCGGCGCTGAAGCGAAAGGCGAAGCTGATCTTCACCAGCTTCGGAAGCCGCGAGCTTCATAACGGCAAAACGCGCGGCTTCCCCGGTGCTGGGCCGACCGACCCGGCCCAGAATGCCGCCGACCTGAAGCGCGCCGGAATCAACAGCGTCTTCTACGTCTCGCCCAACACGGCGCACGAATTCCTGAGCTGGCGGCGCAGCTTGCATGAAATGGCGCCGTTGCTGTTCAGGCACTGACAGGCCCGGAAGCCGAACCGGCGTGAATTCAACCCGATGCGATTGAACTTCGCACGGTAACGGGAATGGAGTTTGCGAAAATGATCGCGAAAGGATTGACCTTGACCGCGCTAAGCGCTTGCCTGGCCATTCCGACCATCTGCGCCGCGGCGCCCCCGCCGGTTGCGGGATTGGCGCCCTATTTCACACCGATTAGCGCGGGGCCCAAGGGACCGGACAAGGATGGTTTCCTCCGGCGATGGTTGCTGCTTGAGCCGATCGGCAAGCCGAACCGTACCAACACCGGTTTCACCGGCACTCACGTCCGCAAGGCTCTGACTACACATTATTTCCCAGGGCAGTTCGGGCCCGTGCCGAAGGACGGCCAAGTCGTGAATGCCGCGGGCACGCCGCTGCAATGGCACGCGCTCGATTCCAGTCTGTTCGACGTCAAGCTGTTCAACTTCGCGCAGGCGCTCGGCAAGCCCACCTACGGAGTCATATTCTGGGCGGTCACCGTGGTGAACAGTCCGCGGGAAATGCCGAACGTCCGGCTCGCCGTGGGATCGAACTCGGCGTCGATGTGGTGGGTCAACGGCAAGCAGGAGGCCGGCCTGTTCGGCGATCGCCGCATGGTGATGGACGACGTCGTCTCGCAGCCGCTGACGCTTCACAAGGGCAGGAACGTGATCCGCGGCGCGGTGATCAACGGACCGGGGCTGAGCGATTTCTGCGTTCGCTTTCTGGGCCCGGATCTCCAGCCGGTTCGCGATATCTCTATGACGGTGCGCTGATCATGCGCCATTCCCCGGGAGGATATATGAAGCTCCTTGGTGCGGCATTCGCCGCAGTCCTGCTGTCGTTTCCGCAATCGGCTGTCGCGCAATTGGCGGGCGAGCCGTTCATCCACGACCCGTCGACGATCGCGAAGTCGGACGGCAAATATTACACGTTCGGCACCGGCAGCGGCGGTCTGGTCTCCGACGACGGCTGGACCTGGCGCCGCGGAGGGGTGCGTCCGGGCGGGGGAGTCGCGCCCGACGTCATCCACATCGGCGACCGCTACTACGTCGCCTATGCCGTGGGCGGGGGCGGCCTCAACGGCGGCCACGCCAGCAACGTTAAGGTGATGTGGACCAAGTCGCTCGACCCGAAGTCGCCCGACTTCGGCTATCACGATGTCGGGATCGTCGCCTCGAGCAACGGGCACGAAGACCAGGATGCGATCGACCCGGCCTTCCTGCTCGCCAACGGCCACCTGTGGCTGAGCTACGGCACCTATTTCGGCTACATCCGCATCGTCGAGCTCGATCCCAAAACGGGCGCCCGGCTAGCCGGTAACAAGCCAGTCGACGTCGCCATCGACATGGAGGCCACCGATCTCTTGTACCGCGACGGCTGGTACTATTTGCTCGGCACGCATGGCACCTGCTGCGACGGACCCAATTCGTCGTACAACATCCGGGTCGGCCGGTCGCGCAGCCCGACCGGGCCCTATGTCGACCATATGGGAATCCCGCTCCTCAAGGGTGGCGGGAAGCTGGTAATCGCCGGCCGCGGCCGCGACTACGGTCCGGGCCACTTCGGCCTGCTCGACCTCGGCAATGGGGTTCAGAAATTCTCGATGCACTACGAGTCCGACATGGACCGCGGCGGGCGAAGTGTGCTCGCGATCGCGCCTCTGGTGTGGAAGAACGGCTGGCCGGTCGCCGGCGAGAATGTCGAGCCGGGCACTTACGAGATCCAGTCCCAGCGGAGCGGTGGAGCGCTCGAGCTGGCGATCGATTTCGTGCGGATTCCGTTCGATTTTCGGCGCGCTTTCGCCAGCCCGCCGGGGACTAAGCTCGAGCCGATCTCCAACCAGACGCTGGCGCAGGATCAAGCCGTGTGGCCGGCAGGCACGATCGAGGTCGATCTTGGCGACTATATGATCCGTGCGCACCAGCAGTGGACGATCACGCCGGTGCCGCAAGCCGGGGGCGCCTTTGGTGCGCCCTATTACAAGATCGCCATCGCCGGCACCGACCGGGTTCTCGCCGCTACGCCCGAAGACACCGTGGTCGCCGCGCCCCGGTTCACCGGCGCGCCGGAGCAATTGTGGCGGATCGATCAGCTGACCGACGGCACTTACCGCATCATGCCGAAGCAAGCTCTCGATGCCAAAGAGCCCGTGGCCCTGGTCGCGATCGGTGCAAGCACAGCGGTGCTTGCGCGGTTCAATCCTGCCGATCACAGCGGCCGCTGGACATTCAGGACGCCTTGAACGTCAGATCAGGTCTGCACGCTACCTGCCGACCTCACTCCCGTGACCGCCCGCAATCGCACGTCGGAACACTTGTCAGACAATTTATGACGCGAATGAGCCCTGTGGCCTTGCGAAATGAACGCGAATCGACCACAGATTAATCAGACAAATGGCGGCCCAGTTTCGGGGCCGGGCGGCCGTGAGGGTGCAGCGGGACGTGCGATTCAAACGACGCGAATTTTGCAAGCTCGCAGCTGGCGGCGCCGCGGCGAGTTTGCCGCTCGGTCTCCAGAAAGCGATTGCTCGAAGTCTCGCGGACCCCGGCGGCTTCAATCGCCTGACCGAAGACTACGAACAATTCTGCGCGACGCCCGAATTGCAGCGTCTGTTCTACGCCCTCGAGGGGATGAGGGTCGTCCCGGAACGGCTGAACGAGACGAGTTGGAAGGAGCCCGGTTGGGGCTGGCCCGCAGACGTGCCGATGCCGAGCCGA
Organism: uncultured Alphaproteobacteria bacterium; assembly: GCA_963811255.1. Classification (GTDB taxonomy): domain Bacteria; phylum Pseudomonadota; class Alphaproteobacteria; order Sphingomonadales; family Sphingomonadaceae; genus Croceibacterium_B. Next base: position 104,213 of record CAWEQI010000003.1, read on the forward strand.
TGGTGGGACGGAGTGCCGATGCAGGCGCCCATCCCGGGCCTGGCCGGGAGCGGACCCTTCCGCCCCACCTGGGACTCGCTCGATTGGTACGAGTGCCCGGAATGGTACCGCGACGCGAAGTTCGGGATCTGGAATCACTGGAGCCCGCAGTGCGTGCCGGAGGACGGCGACTGGTTCGCGCGTAACATCTATGTCGAAGATCAGCCGCAGCACCGGTATTTTCTGGAGCACTACGGCCATCCCTCCAACTTTGGTTACAAGGATCTGTGCGCCCAGTGGACATTGCTCGATTGGCAGCCTGAGGAGTTGATGGATCTTTACAGCCGTGCCGGCGCGCGGCTGTTCCTCGCTCTGGCGAACCATCACGACGGCTTCGACACGTGGAACTCGGCGCACCAGCCCTGGAATGCGCAGAACATAGGGCCTCACCGCGATGTGGTCGGCACCTGGGCGAGGCTTGCCCGCGATCGCGGGATGAAGTTCGGCGTCACCGTGCATCAGGCGCGCAACTGGTGGTGGTTCCAGGTCGCCCACGGCGCCGATCGCAGCGGACCTTATGCCGGGGTGCCGTATGACGGGCATCTGACGGCGGCCGACGGCAAGGGGCAATGGTGGGAAGGGCTCGATCCGCAACGGCTGTACGGACCGAAGCATCCGGCCGATGCACTGCCCGACGCCTCCTATGTGAAGAATTTCTACGATCGCACGCGCGACCTCATCGATCAGCACGATCCCGATCTGTTGTATTTCGATGATTCGCTGCTGCCGCTGGGCTGGGGCGGCATGGCGATCGGCGCCTACTTCTATAACCGTCGCCTCGCGCGCCACGGAACCGTAGACGCGGTTCTCAACGTCAAGGACGTGCCGCCCAATCTACGCAAGGCGGTGGTCGCCGACATCGAGCGAGGGCTCAGCAGTGAAATCCTGCCTCATCCCTGGCAATCGGAAACCTGTATCGGCCAGTGGCATTACCAACGCCAGCTGTTCGAACAGCCGGGCGAATATGGCGGCTATCTACATCCTGCCAACGCCATCCACTGGATGATCGACACGGTCAGCAAGAACGGCACCTTTATTCTCAATATCCCGGGCAAGCCGGATGGCACGATCGACGCCAAGGAAAGCCGGATTCTCGAGCAGATCGGCGCGTGGATGAAGATCAACGGCGAAGCGATCTACGCGACGCGGCCGTGGAGGGCTTACGGGGAAGGCCCGGTCGCGATCAAGCAAGGCTCGTTCCAAGGCAACAGCATCCAACGGGTCAGCGCCAAGGACGTCCGCTACACGCGAAACAAGGCTGGCACGATCGTCTACGCGATCGCGCTCGGTTGGCCGGATGAAGAGATGGTCCTGCACTCGCTCGGAACCGCGGCTTCCACCAAGCCCGGCCGGGTCGAGCATGTCGAGCTTATCGGCACGCAGAAGCGCCCCATCTGGAAGCAGAGCGCCTCGGCACTGGAAGTGAAGCTGCCGGATTACCGGCCCGCAGCCGACTACTCGGCGGCGCTCAGGATACATCTCGCTTAACGGCAATTTCGATTGGGGAGGAGTCACCGGGCATGAGGAAGCGCGTTTTCATTTCGCTGGCTGCGGTCGCGAGCGTAATCGTTGCGGCCTGGTCCGCAGGCGCCACGGCCAAACAGGCGAAGCCCGCTTATCTGAACCCGTCGCTTCCCGCCGCCACCCGGGCCGCCGATCTCGTGCATCGAATGACCCTCGAGGAGAAGGCATCCCAGCTGGTCAACCACGCGCGCGCGATTCCCCGGCTCGGGGTGCCGGCCTACGACTGGTGGAGCGAGGCGCTTCATGGGGTCCTCACCAAGGGGGCCACCGTGTTCCCGGAGCCGATCGGCCTCGCCGCCACCTTCGATACGGAGCGCATCCACCAGATGGCCGAAGCCATCGGCGTGGAAGGCCGGATCAAGCATGACGAGTTCATGCGCAAGGGGCATTCCAGCACGATGGAAGGGCTCGATTTCTGGGCTCCCAACGTCAACATTTTCCGCGATCCGCGCTGGGGGCGCGGACAGGAGACCTATGGCGAGGACCCGTTCCTGACCGGCCGGATGGCAGTCGCCTACGTCACCGGAATGCAGGGAACGAACCCGCATTACTATCGCGCGATCGCGACCCCCAAGCACTTCGATGTCCACAGCGGGCCCGAGCCGACGCGGCACTTCGCCGATGTCGACGTCAGCAAGCACGACATGGAGGACACCTATCTCCCTGCTTTCCGCGCCGCCGTGACGGAGGGACACGCCGGCTCGGTCATGTGCGCCTACAACGCGGTGAACGGCGAGCCGGCGTGCGCCAATCAGTTCCTGCTTCAGCACACGCTTCGCGGCGCCTGGAAATTCGGCGGCTATGTCGTGTCCGATTGCAGCGCCGTCCGCGACATCTTCGAGAACCACCACTATCGTGCGAGCCAACCCGAAGCGTCCGCCATCTCGCTCGAACGCGGAATGGATAACGAGTGCATCACCTTCGGCGACGTGACCGGCCACGACGATTATCAGCCGTACATCGACGCGATGAAGAAGGGGCTCCTGTCGCAGAGCGCGGTCGACACCGCGCTGACGCGTCTGTTCACGGCGCGGACGCGGCTGGGCATGTTCGATCCGCCGTCGATGGTGCCGTACGAGCATCTCGATCCGAGCGAGCTCGACAGTCCCGCGCACCGCCAACTGGCGCTACGGCTTGCCGAAGAATCGATGGTCCTGCTCAAGAACGACGGCGCGCTCCCGCTGAAGGGCGCGAAGCGGATCGCCGTCGTCGGACCGCTGGCCGACAAGACCGACGTTCTGCTGGGCAATTACCACGGCGAACCGACACGTGCCGTGAGTCTGCTCGAGGGCATGAAAGCGGCCTTCCCCGACGCGCAAATCACCTATGTGCCGGGCACGCAATTCCTTTCGGAGCGGGGAGAGCCGATCCCCCCTGGCAGGTTGACCACCGCCTCTGGGCAGCCCGGACTGAAGGCGGAATATCGCGCGGGCGAGAATTTCGATTTCAAGTCAGCGCCGGTGATCTCGCGCACCGAACCGGCAGTTGCGGTCGATGCGAATTCCGTTCCTGCTGCGCTCAAAGGCAAGCCGTTCAACGTCAGCTGGACCGGTCGTCTCACGGCACCGGAAACCGGCGACTACCGGATCGGCATCAAGGCGGACAACAACGCACGCGTAATGGTCGCGGGCCGGCCGGCCGCGCAGACCTACGGCGGCACCAGACTTGGCCGCATCCATCTGGAAAAGGGCGAGCCGGTGAAGATACGCGTCGCCCACGCTTCTTCGTCCGGAGCCCATCCGCAGGCGCAACTGATCTGGCAGCGGGTCGACGATACGCCCGATCCGGCGGCGCTCGAAGCGGCGCGCAAGGCCGACGTCGTGGTTGCGGCAGTCGGCATCACCAGCGCCCTGGAAGGCGAGCAGATGCCGGTCAACGAGCCGGGATTCAAGGGCGGGGACCGCACCACGATCGACATGCCGGACCCGGAAGAAGCGCTGGTCCGCTCGGTCGCTTCGGCCGGCAAGCCGCTGGTCGTCGTGCTGATGAACGGCAGTGCGCTGGCGACTCGCTGGGAGAAGGCGCACGCGAATGCGATCCTCGAAGCCTGGTATTCGGGCGAGGAAGGCGGAGCGGCGATCGCCGACACGCTGCGCGGCCTGAACAATCCCGCGGGACGCCTGCCGGTCACCTTCTACGCCGACACGCAGCAACTGCCGAACTTCGAGGATTATTCGATGAAGGGTCGGACCTACCGCTACTTCACCGGCGCTCCGCTTTGGCCATTCGGGTACGGGCTCAGCTACTCGACTTTCCGCTACGGCGACCTCGATGTTCCAAAGACCGTGCGCGCAGGTCAGCCGCTGCATGCGTCGGTCGCGGTGAGCAACACGGGACAAGTGGCCGGGGACGAAGTCGTCCAGCTATATCTCGGTTTCCCCGACGTTCCCGGAGCGCCGATCCGCGCGCTCCGCGGCTTCCGCCGCGTTCACCTGGAGCCGGGGCAGAGCAAGGCGGTGACCTTCGACCTCACACCGCGTGACCTGAGCATGGTCACCGATCGCGGCGACATCGTCGTCGCGCCGGGCAAATACACATTGTCGGTCGGGGGCGGACAGCCCGGATCGGGCTTGCCGACCATCAGCGGCCATTTCGCCGTGAGCGGGCAAGTGAAGCTTCCGGAATGAGCAATCCGCTAATCACCAACTCACGCGACACTCGGCACGGGCGGCACCGCGCGAAGTTTGAGGCTGATGTCCGCGCTCTTCAGGCCCGGCGATGTCGCCTTGAGCGCCAAGAGCCCCGTCCCGCCGCGCCCCGACTGCACGATCACCTGGGCATAGCCGTTGTACAGCCTTCGGCTCATCGCCTTGTCGGGTTCGTGGCTGTTCGGATTGCCGTTGCCCACGCCGATGATCCTGCCTCCAGCCGCCTGAAATTGCACCGGCAAGTCGGCCGTCGGAACATGCCGTCCTTTTGCATCGAGCGCCTCCACCGTGATCGGCACGGCATCGCGGCCGTCGCCGTCGAGCGCTGGCCGATCCGGAGTGAGCCGCAGCGCGACCGGAACGCCGGTGGTCTCGACGGCATAGGTGGCAATCACTCGCCCGCCTTTCCTCGCCGCAGCCTCCAGCGTTCCCGGCTGATAAGGCACCTGCCACGAGTTCATCTTGAAGGGGTCCACCTTCTGAGCGCCCAGCGAGCGGCCGTTCAACCGAAGCTCGACCGTGTCCGCGTTGCACATGACCATCACCTTGATCGGCTGACCTTCCTTTCCCGCCCAGTTCCAGTGTGGAATTAGCCACAGCACCGGCCGGTCGTGCGCCCATTGCGCCTGGCGGATGTAATAGGCGGCCTTGGGAAAACCGCAGGTATCCATGATTCCGAAATTGGAGCTGATCGTTGGCCAGCGGAACGGCGTCGGCTCGCCGCGATAGTCGAAGCCGGCCCACACGAAGCAGCCGGCCATGAACGGGCGTGTGGCGATCGCCTCCCACGACTTGCGGTGCGTGGACGCCCACGGCGGCGCCTGGTCGTCGTAGGAATCGAGGACGTGCAGCGCGTCGTCGCGGACATATTCGCCCCTCGTCATCACAGCCGAGCTGTCCTCGCTGCTGGTCAGCGGTTTGGCGGGATGCGCCGCGTGATACTTGTCATAGAGCGGGATGCTGTAGTTGAAGCCAACCACGTCGACGGCGTCCGCAACGTTCACCGGAGCGTCCATTCCGCCGTTCATCGCCGCAGTGACCGGCCGTGTCGGATCGAGCTCTTTCACCGCCGCGACCATGCGGCGGGCCATCTCAAAGCCCTCCGGAGTGCTCTGCATCGGTTCTTCGTTGAAAATGGACCATAGGACCACGCTTGGATGATTGCGGTCGCGGCGAACCATCCATTGCAGGATGCGGAGATAATCGGGGCTGAGATTGAACAGCCGGTTCTCGTCCATCACCATCATCCCGAGCCGGTCGGCCACGTCGAGCAGCTCGCGGGTCGGCGCGTTGTGCGACATCCGCAGGGCGTTGCAGCCAAGCTCCTTCAGCTTGCGCAGGCGGAACTCGATGACCGAGTCCGGGAGCGCGACCCCGACTCCGGCGTGATCCTGGTGGTTGCACGTGCCCTGGATCTTCATGGGCTTGCCGTTGAGGAAAAAACCTTCCTGCGGATCGAAACGGATGGTCCGGAATCCGGCGGTGGTGGTCAGCCGGTCCGTTTCCTTCCCGTTCACCAGGACCGATGTGCGGACGGCGTAAAGCACCGGATCCTCGACCGACCACAAGCGCGGCGAGGCGACCGCGATCGGAAACGCCGCCAGCGCATTCCGCAGCGGGTTCACGGTCACCGTCGCGCGTCCCTGCGCGACCGCACTCCCGGCGGGATCGAACACGACGGAACGGACCTCGGCCGGCACCGGCTTTTCGCCGATGTTGTTCACGGTGGCCTCGAGCGGGATGACCCAGCTTCCGTCCGCCTGTTTTCGCGGGTGCGCGTAAACGCCGTCGGTGACGAGGTGGACGGGAGCACGCTTGACCAGCCAGGCATGGCGGTAAAGCCCGCCGCCTTCGTACCACCAGCCCTGCGGTGCGCTCGCGTCCACTAGCACGGCGACGACGTTGGGCTCGCCGCCGAAATGCGCAAACGCCGTCAGGTCGATGTAAGCGCTGTCGTAGCCGCTCCAGTTATGACGCACGACGTTGCCGTTGAACCAGACGGTGGCGAGAGTCGCCATGCCGTCGAGTTGCAGTTCGATGTATTGGCCGCGGTCGCTTTCGGGCAGGGCGAAGCTCTTGCGGTACCAGCCGACGCCCTTGGGATGATATCCTTGGTCGCCGTTGGCCTCCGGATCGAACGGGGTTTCCACCACGAAGTCGTGCGGCAGGTCGACGGTGGGCCAGCCGCTGTCGTCATATTTGACGCCTGCCGGTCCAGGCGCGGCGCCGGCCTTGGTGTAGCCGTAAGTCTCGCCGGTCCGCGGGAGTGGCAGATCGATGTCGCCGCGATGGAATTGCCAGCCCCAGTCCATCGACAGGCGATCGCCTACTCCGGTGGCGGAGGACGGGACCGAAGCGACGTGCGGTGTCTGAGGCGAGATCTCGGCCGCTTCGGCAACGGAGATCGGCACGCTCATATCGGCCAGCGCCGCCGCCCCCGCGCCTGCCGTCGTGCACAAGAATGTCCGCCGCCTCATCTCACCTGCCCGCTTGCTTGTCGAGCTTTGGTCAGCCGTGGACGGAGAAGCGATAGACGATCCGGTTCTCGTAGGTCTGTCCGGGGTTCAGCCGGGCCGATCCGAACTGCGGGTGGTTCGGCGTATCGGGGAACACTTGTGGCTCCAGCGCCAGTGCGTCCCCCTGGCGATAGATCACGTGCGCCTTGCCGGTCACCGTTCCGTTGAGGAAGTTGCCCGAATAAAACTGGACGCCGGGCTGGTTGCCCAGGATCTCCATCACCCTGCCGCTGCGCGGATCCTCGACTTTGGCGAGCATGTGCAGGCCCTTGGTCGGCGCGCGTGTGACGACCCAGTTTTGGTCGTAGCCGCGCCCGAAGCGGAGCTGCTCGTCTTTGCCGTCGCGGACCCGGTCGCCAATGCGGTGCGGCGTGCGAAAATCGAATGGCGTATTCGCCACCGGTCTGAACTCTCCCGTCGGGATGAGGGTCGAATTCACCGGCGTGAAGCTTTCGGCCGGGATCGTCAGCAGCAAGTCGGTCGCCGAGTGCCCGGAATCCTGTCCCGCCAGGTTGAAATAGGAATGGTTGGTGATGTTGACGATGGTGGGCTTGTCGGTCGTCGCGCGATAATCGACGTGCAGCTCGTTGCTTTCGGTAAGCGTGAATGTGGCGCTCACGTGCATGGTGCCGGGATATCCCTCCTCACCGTCGGGGCTGGTGCGGACGAGAGTGACGCTGGCGCTGTCCGGTCCGGATTTGACGCTGGCGATCGTCCACAGGTGCTTGTCGAAGCCCCTGACGCCGCCATGCAGCGCATTCGGCCCGTCGTTGGTCGCCAGCTGGTATGTGTGGCCATCCAGCTCAAAGCGGCCCTTGGCGATGCGATTGGCGTAGCGGCCGACCGTCGCGCCGAAGTAATTCGTATCCTTGAGATACCCTTTGATGGTGTCGTAGCCGAGCACGACATCGGTAGGGCCATTCTTCCCCGGCACGATAAGCTGCTGAAGGATCGAACCCCACGCAAGTATCCGCGCGCGCATGCCGTGACCGTTGGTCAAGGTCACCGCTTCCACCGTCCTGCCGTCCTGGAGTTGGCCGAATTTCTCCTTTTGGGCGTTGGCGCCCCAGGCGGGAGAGCCGGCGGCGAGCAGCGTCAGCGAAAGCAGCAGTGGCCATTTCATGTCTCGGGATCCTCTTCTTCTTCTTCTTCTTCTTCTTCTTCTTTTCTGATATCAGTCCTCGAAAGGCTCGACTTGGACGACTTCGTTTGTCGCAAGGGCCTGCTCGACAAGCCTCAAGGGAGCGAGGTGAACGGCGCTCTCGCCGCTTCCGATGAGCGATGAGAAGCGGGCATAGAGCGCGGCATATTCGGACTCATCGCCGACCGGCTGCGGAACACCGGCGAGCTCCAACCGATTGCCCCCATGGGTCAGCCTCAACGCACCGCGGTCGGTCTCGATGTCAATGTCCCAGCTTTGCGGCCCGGCCTGGCGAAAGTCGAATTCGGCCGCGACAGGCAGGTCCCTCTCTCCCTTCATCGACAAGCGGGCCGCGATCGGCGCCGCGGCGTTGGCCGGAACCTCCAGCCGACACCCTTCGAGCCGCAGGTCTCCCGGAAGAATGCAAGTGAGAATCGACAGCGCGTTGATTCCGGGGTCGAACACCCCGAAGCCGCCCTTTTGCCAGATCCACTCCTGGCCGGGGTGCCAGACGCGAACGTCTTCCTTCCACGTGACCCGGACCGAATGGATCGTCCGGCCGGCGAGCGCGTCTCTCGCAGGTCGAACGGCCGCGCCCTCCTGCGAATGCCAGGCCGTAAACAGCGTGACCCCGGCACCGCGCGCCAGGCGTTCGATCTCTTCGGCTTCGGCCACGGTCGAGCTCGGCGGTTTTTCGAGCAGCACGTGCCGGCCCGCCGCAATCGCCTCCCGAGCAGCTTCGGCGCGATGCTGCGGCGGCATGCACAGCGAAAGCGCGGCAATTTCGGGATGAGCCGCGAGCATGGCTGTAAGGGTTGGGTAGGAGGGTAGGCTGTCGATGGTCGCTGCCGGATCGGCAATCGCCACGGCGCGAAGTCCGTCGCTGGCGGCGATAGCGGGCAAGTGCTGGTCGCGCGCAATCTTGCCGCAGCCGACAATGCCGAGGGCGATGCCGCTCACAAGGCTTTCACCTGAACGATCTGCCGATCGTCGGCCTCACGCTCGAGCGGATTGCACAGTTTCAGACGGAACGCGTCGGCCTCGATCTCGAAAACGTCGCCGGGCTGTGGCGTAATGCCGTCGGCGAAGCTGGCGACCGCAGTCCCGAAAAAATGGACATGGACGTCGCCGGGTCGTCGGAACTGGGCATTCTTGAAATGGTGATGTTCGAGATTCGCTATCGAGTGGGTCATGTTGGCTTCGCCGGTTGCGAACGCCTTCTCCCACAACACGCCGCCGCCGCGCAGAATGCGGCTGGCTCCCCTCACGTCCTGGGGAAGCTCGCCGAGCAACAATTCGGGGCCCAAGGCGGCTGGCCTCAGCTTCGAGTGGGCGAGCCAGAGATAGTTTTCCCGCTCGGTCACATGGTCGGAGAATTCGTTGCCCAGGACGAAGCCCATACGCGCAGGCACACCATCACCGTCGATCAGGTAAACGCCCGCGACCTCCGGTTCTTCTCCGCCATCCGGGGCGAAGGACGGGATGGTCAGCGGTGCGCCAGGTGGCACTACGATCGAACCGTCGCCCTTGTAGAACCATTCAGGCTGGACGCCGACCTCGCCGGCAGCCGGCTTGCCGTCTTGTTCGCCCATCAGGAACATTCGCATCGAGTCCGTCGCCTCGCCCGCCGCCGCGGCCTTGTGCATCCGGTCGCGTCCAGCGGCGGAGCCGAGGTGGGTCAGCCCGGTTCCACTCACCATCAGATGTACCGGATCGGGATGATCCACCGGCGCCAGCACTGCAACGGCGGACAGGTCGAGAGCATCGCCCGCCCGTTCTTGCGCCAGTCGCGCGAGCGGCGTTTTCGCCTTCAGCGCCTGTTCGGCAAGCTCAAGCGTGGTCGAGACGCCGGCAAGCCGATGGGCCTGCCCCTGGGCATCGAGACCGGCGACGGCTCGGCTACCTTGACGGTCGAATTGGACAAGCGAAACGATCGGCCCGTCGAGCATCGCCCTGCCTCAATGGTTGTCGCGCGGGAGGCCGCGGGTCTGGGCGATGCGCTGGAAGGTCTCGCTGCCCTCGAGAATCGCCCCGCTCCCGAGCTGACCTGTCAGGCGGCGCTGGATTTCCTGCCAGGGCGTCTGCGCTTCCGGATAAGCGAACCCGCCCCGGACTTCGAGATCGGCCCGGCGGCGCGCCAATTCGGCTTGCGGCAGAAGAACGTCGACCGAGCCCCGCTCCAGATCGATTCGCAGACGGTCCCCAGTCTGCAGGAGAGCCAATCCTCCCCCGACGGCGGCCTCGGGTGAGACGTTGAGGATGGAGGGGCTGGCCGAGGTGCCGGACTGGCGACCGTCGCCGATGCAGGGAAGATCGGCGATGCCCTTGCGAAGGAGGTAGTCCGGGGCGCGCATGTTCACCACCTCGGCCGCCCCCGGATAACCCACCGGTCCGGCCCCTCGCATCACGAGAATGGTGTTCTCGTCGATGGCCAGCGCGGGATCGTCGATCCGCGCATGATAGTCTTCGGGCCCATCGAAGACGGCCACCCGCGCTTCGAATGCGTTGGGATCGTCGGGACTGGAGAGATAACGGGCGCGAAACGCCTCGGATATGACGCTGGCCTTCATTATCGCGCTGTCGAACAGGTTCCCGGACAGGACGATGAAGCCGGCGTCTTCGCGCAACGGTCGCCCAAAAGGGCGGATCACGTCCTCGTCCTCGATCGTCGCTCCCCGGCAATTGTCGCCGATAGTTTTACCGGTAACGGTGAGTGCATCTTCGCGGATCAGCCCCGCGCTCATCAGTTGCGCAACGACCGCGGGCACGCCGCCCGCCCGGTAGTAGTCTTCGCCAAGGTAATCGCCAGCCGGCTGCAGGTTTACCAGCAGGGGCACATCGTGACCGTGGTCCTGCCAGTCGCGGATCGACAGTTCGACGCCCATGTGCCGAGCGATTGCCGTCAAATGGATCGGGGCGTTGGTGGATCCGCCAATTGCCGAGTTGACGACGATGGCGTTCAGGAATGCATCGCGCGTCATGATGTCCGATGGCTTGAGGTCTTGGCGGACCATTTCGACGATGCGCTTTCCGGTGTGGTAGGCGCATTCCTGCCGGTCACGATACGGGGCGGGTATGGCCGCCGAGCCGGGCAGCGACATCCCCAGCACCTCGGCCAGGCTGTTCATCGTCGTGGCCGTGCCCATCGTGTTGCAATAGCCGGTCGAGGGCGCCGAGGATGCCACTAGTCTGACAAACTCCGCGCCGTCGATCTCGCCGCGGCTGAGCATTTCGCGGGCATTCCAGACGATTGTGCCGGACCCGGTGCGCTCCCCCTTGTAGCTTCCGTTCAGCATCGGTCCGACCGACAGGGCGATGGCTGGGATATTCACGGCGGCCGCCGCCATCAGGCAGGCGGGTGTGGTCTTGTCGCAACCGATCGTCAGCACCACACCGTCGATAGGATAGCCGTAAAGCACCTCGACCAGCGCGAGAAACGCGAGATTGCGGTCGAGGCCTGCCGTCGGGCGCTTGCCGGTCTCCTGGATCGGATGAACCGGAAATTCGATGGCGACGCCGCCGGCGTCGCGAATGCCTTCGCGCAGGCGTTCGGCCAAGACGAGATGGTGGCGGTTGCAGGGCGAGAGATCGCTTCCTGTCTGGGCAATCCCGATGATCGGCCGTCCCGATTGCAGTTCCTCGACGCTGAGCCCGAAATTGAGATAACGCTCGAGATAGAGCGCGGTCATGTCGATGTTGGCCGGATTGTCGAACCATGCGGCCGACCGCAGCCTGATGTCCCCTGTTGACGGCATATCGCCCCAGATATACTCATACAAATGGATTAGCAACCGGGAGGAGAGGCAGGTGGCGCAAGCGAATCAGGGCACCGCGGCACCCTACGGCAGGGCGCTTGCGCTGCTCGCCACGTTGTTCTTCATGTGGGGCTTCATCACGGTCATCAACGACTCGCTTCTCCCGCACCTCAAGAGCGTGTTCCAGCTCAATTATTTCGAGACGACGCTGATCCAGTCGGTCTGGTTCATCGGCTATTTCGTGGCCTCGATCCCCGCGGCCAAGCTGATCGAGCGGATCGGCTACCACAAGGCGCTCGTGGTCGGTCTCGCGATCATGACCATAGGCTCGCTCGGGATGATTCCGGCGGCGCGGCTTCCCTCGTACGAGGTGACTCTCGCGGCGCTGTTCACCGTTTCATGCGGGATCGCGATCCTCCAGGTGGCGGCCAACCCTTACGTCGCGGTGATCGGTCCGCCCGAAAGCTCCGAATCCCGCCTCACCCTCGTCCAGGCATTCAACACGACCGGGGATTTCCTGGCGGTGCTGTTCGGACAGCAGCTGATCCTCGCCCGGACCATTGCAGGCACCACCAAGCAGGGCACTCAGCTGTCGCTCGCGCAGCGAATGGCCGATGCCCAGGCCACGCAACTTCCCTACCTGCTGGTGGCAGCAGTGCTGGCGATCCTTGCTTTCGCGATCTGGAAAGCGCGCCTTCCGGAGCTTGGCGCGGCCACGCGCCGGGTCAACGCCGAGGCGCGGCGCAATCTGTCGCTCTGGAACCATCGGAACCTGGTGTGGGGCGTTCTCGCCATCTTCATCTATCTGGTGGCCGAGATCGGCGTCGGCAGCCTGTTCATCAACTTCGCGTCGCAGCCCGATATCGGCAACGTCACTCATGAACAGGCGGCGAACTATCTGATGTTCGTCTGGGGTGGAATGGCGGTCGGCCGCTTCGTCGGCGCGTACCTGATGCGCTCGATCGCTCCGGAAAAGGTGCTGGCCGGGTTCGCTCTCGGCGCCTTTCTGGTGATGCTCGTGGCGATTTTCGCCCACGGGCCCACCGCGATGTATGGGCTGATGGCGGTGGGGCTGTTCCACTCGATCATGTTCCCGACGATCTTCGCACTGGCGATCCGGGGCCTCGGGCCGCTGACCGAGGAGGGATCGGGCTGGCTGATCTGGGCGATTGCCGGCGGGGCGATCGTCGTCCTGCAAGGCTCGCTCGCCGATGTCATCGGCATTCAGCAGTCGTTCCTGATCACCGCTGCTTGCGAACTGTTCGTGCTGTTTTACGCGGTGTGGGGCAGCAAGCCGTCGAACGCCTTGCCGCCCGAGGAGTTGAAGCAGCCGGCAGGTGCGTGATGGCCTCGTCGTCGGCGACTGGGGAGCAAGCCGCCTCAGGCTATGGCGGATCGAACACGGCGGTGCGAGCGGGCGGCGCGAGGGTCCCGGTGTCCTCGCGACTTCCGAACCGCGCCGGGCCCTTGTCGCCGCGCTGGGCGACTGGTCGCCCGAACGCATCGTCCTGTGCGGCATGGCTGGCGCGCGCGGCGCCTTGCATGAGACCGGCTACGTTGCCTGCCCTGCCGGGATGGATGACTGGCTCGGGCAGGCGGCCGATTTCGAACTCGATGGCATCGCCGTACGCATCGCGCCCGGCGTTGCTTGCCGCGATCGGCAAGGTCGCCCGGACGTGATGCGCGGCGAGGAAACCCAGCTGTTCGGCGCCATGATCCGCGATCGGGAGCTGAGCCGGGGCCAGCATGACGTCCTCTTGCCCGGCACGCACAGCAAATGGGCGACGCTTGAGGATGGGCGGATCACGCGATTTCGCACCTTCATCACCGGCGAGCTTTACGCGCTGCTTGGGGGATCGAGCCTGCTCGGGCAGGGTAGTAGCCAGGCGGACGAGGAAGAAGGTGAGGGATTTGCTGCCGGGCTCGATCGCGCATCCGGCGGAAGCGTTGTCACCGCCGACCTGTTCGAAGCGCGCGCCGGGCGCTTGAGCGACGGCAAGTCGGCTGAGTGGGCCCGGGGGTTCGTGTCGGGCCTGCTGATCGGCGCCGAGGCTCGCGAGATGGCACCGCGCGGCCCTCTGACCGTGATCGGCGACGAGGCCCTGTCGAGGCGCTACGCCCGCGCGCTGGCGCCGGTCTGCGATCATATCGGATTTCACCCCGGGGACGAATGCGCCATCGCCGGCTTGAGGTTGCTCGATGGCCACGATTGACGCCCTGTTGCGGGAGGGAGCCCCGCCCGTCATCGCCATCTTGCGCGGCATTGCCGCGGCCGAGATCGATGCGGTCGGCGGGGCATTGGTCAAGGCCGGCATTCGCATGATCGAGGTCCCGCTCAACTCACCCGATCCGTTCTCGTCGATCGCCGCCTTGCAGCGGCAGTTCGGCGACCGCGCCCTGATCGGCGGGGGGACCGTGCTCGACGTGGCCTCGGTCGACCGGATCGCCGCATCGGGCGCGGGCCTGGTGGTTGCGCCCAACACCGACGCGGAAGTGATCTCGCTTGCTCTCGAGCGGGATCTCGAGGTTTTGCCGGGGGTGTTCGACTCCCAGCGAAGCGTTGGCCGCCATCGAAGCCGGGGCGCACCGGCTCAAGCTGTTCCCCGGTTTCTTCGCGGGAACGCTCTACCTCCAGGCGCTGGGAGAGGTGCTTCCGGAGCGGGCCCGCGTTTGGGCCGTGGGTGGAGTTGAGGCGGCGAACCTGGGCGAATGGCTGGACGCCGGAGCCGAAGGGGTCGCGGTCGGGAGTTCGCTCTATCGGCCGGGCCGCAGCGCTTCGGAAGTGGCGACGAAAGCGGCGGAAATCGTCGCCGCATGGAAACGACACGAAGGGAAATAGGCGATGAAGGGAATTCTGGCGGGCGCAGCGCTGGTGCTGGCTGCAACTCCGATCGGGTCATTGTCCGCCGAAGCAGGCCCGGCGGCCACCGTGGTCACGATCGACGCCGCCCACCCGGGGCCGAAGATCGACCGGCACATCTTCGGCCAGTTCGCCGAGCATCTCGGCACCGGCATCTACGGGGGCGTGTGGGTCGGTCCGGATTCGTCCATTCCCAACGTTCGCGGCATCCGCAGCGACGTCGTCGCCGCGCTCAAGGCGATCAAGGTGCCCGACGTGCGCTGGCCCGGCGGCTGCTTCGCCGACGAATACCACTGGAAGAACGGCGTCGGACCGCATCGCCGCAGCACGGTCAACGCCAACTGGGGCGGGGCGATCGAGCCGAACACGTTCGGCACAGACGAGTTCATGGATTTCATCCACCAGATCGGCGCGGATGCCTACGTCTCGATCAACGTCGGCTCGGGCACTCTCGAGGAAGCGTCCGAGTGGCTCGCCTACATGACCGCCGACCAGCGCAGCTCGGCCGGCGCGGACCGCGCGGCGAACGGACATGCCACCCCGTACAAGGTCCAGTTCCTCGGCATCGGCAACGAGAGCTGGGGTTGCGGCGGCAACATGCGGCCGCAGTATTATACCGACCTGTTGAAGCGCTACGCGCGCTTCACCCGCAACTACAACCCCGACCAGCAAGCCGACGGCACGACGATGAAGCGCATCGCGGTCGGGCCGACCGACGACGACACGTCCTACACCGAAGGAGTGATGAAGGCGTGGAGCCAGCGCGATTACAGCTGGTCGATCGAAGGGCTTTCGCTGCACAGCTACACCGTGCCGCACTGGCCGCCCGCGCTGGCGAGCACCGGATTCGACGAGGATGATTATGCACTGATTCTCAAGACCACTCTCAAGATGGACGACCGGATCGCCGAGAACGAGGCGATCATGGACAAGTACGACCCGGACAAGAAAGTCGGCCTGGTCGTCGACGAGTGGGGCGTGTGGTACAAGGCCAATCCCGGCACCGATCCCGGCTTTCTCCAGCAGCAGAACTCGCTGCGCGACGCGATCGTCGCCGCGCTCAACTTCAACATTTTCGCCCGCCACGCCGACCGCGTGCGGATGGCGAACATCGCCCAGATGGTCAACGTTCTCCAGGCGGTGATTCTCACCGACGGCCCGAAGATGGTGCGCACGCCGACTTATTGGGTACACAAGTTGTACCTGCCATTCCAGGATGCCACGTTCATCCCGGTCCAGTTCGATCCCGGCACTTACCACCACGGCGATATCACCCTGCCGGGCATCGACGCGGTCGCGGTGCGGGCGACCGATGGTCAGCTCTATATCTCGCTCGTCAACCTCGACCCGCACCACGGTGCAACGGTGCGAATCGGCTTGCCGGAGAGCGGGATCACCAAGGCGAGCGGGCAAGTGCTGACCGCGCCCAACGTCAATTCGGTCAACACCTTCGACAAGCCGGACAGCGTGGTTCCCGCGCCGATTTCCGGCACCGTCTCCGGCGGGACGGCGACCATCGCATTGCCGAGCAAGTCAGTCGCGGTGATCGCGCTCGGGCGCTAAAAGCCCTTTCGCTCGATCGTCCAGCCGGGGACGGTGCAGATCCGGCAATTGTCGCCGAGGAACGTGCGCGCCGCGCTCTTGTCGCCGCGCAGCTGCCACTCGAGCCAGTCGACCGCGATTGCCGCCGCGGCGCCGCCGTGCGGGTCGTGGTATGTGCCGCCATGGCCGGTCGGCAAGGCGACCAGCGCCGCCGGCACGGTGTCGATGCGCTTGTAGTCGTCGGTGCCGTTGGCCCAGGCGATGTCGGTCGGGCCGCCCATCAGGTAAAGCACCGGAACGTGCAGGTTGCGCAGCGCCGACTTGGGCAAGTCCATTCCCGCTATTTTGGTGGCATCGTCGGGAAACAGGCCACTGTTCTGCACGATCAGCGTCTTCACCCGCTTGTCCGAGGTTGCCAGCTCGATCGCCTGGACCCCGCCGCAGCTGAAGCCAGAGGCTGCGACCTCGACCGGGTCGATCAGCCCGCGATACTTGCTGCCGGCGCGGGTGTTCTGGGCGAGTGCCCAGTTGAGGCCGTCGCGCAAGTCCTGCGTCGAGGTCGGCACCGTGAACGGCGCCCCCGGCTTGGCCGGTCCACGCGCCTTCTGCACGGCTTCGAGCTGCTCGCCGATGAAGCCCGGCACCACCACCAGATAGCCGTGCGAGGCGATCTCCAGCAGGTGGTTGCGCACGCTGGCGGCGTCGTCGGTGCAGGCGCCGTTGCCCCAGATGTAAACGCCGAGCCGCCGGCCCTTCATCGCGGCAAGATTCTGCGGCCGATAGATCACGTGCCGGGGAAGCGTCGGATCGACTTCCATGATCGCCGGGTAGGGCCCCGTGCCATGGTCCCCCGCCACCGGCGGCGAAGTGGGCGGAGCCGGCGGTTCGAACTTCAGGTACTTGCCGAAGAACGGCAGCACGTGGTCCTGGAAACGGAAGGCCACCCGGCTGGTGTGGGTGCCGTGATAGACCTCGAAGCTGTTGGCGATCCCGTACGACAGCAGCATCTCGTGGAGCTTCTGCGTGTCGGCCTGAAGGCTATCCTGATCGCCAACATCCATCGCGATGGCGGCATACCGCCTGAGGGCGGGGACGTACTGGTCGAGCAGCGCGAACGGCGAGTTGGCGGTCCAGCGCTTGAGCACTTCCTCGTCCGGGCTGCCGTCGGGCTTGTACGGCAAGTCGAGGTACAGCGGCGGCTTGTGCGGATCGGGCGACCAGGCAGACGACATCGCCAGCAGGCCGCGCGCGCCGAACGGCAGCTTGGTGGCTTCGTCGAGCGATTTGACCGAGTTCACCGCCGCCAATGTTGCCGCGTCCGGCACGGTAATCGGCCGGCCCTTCAGACCGCCCGGGCTCATGATGTAAAGCGCGCCGAACACGTCGGCGTGCTTCATGCCGATGCGCGTCGCGCCGTATCCGCCCATCGAATGGCCGACGAGCCCGCGGCTCTGGCGGTCCGGGATCGTGCGGTAATGGCTGTCGATATAGGCGACGAGATCGCGGGCGATGAAATGCTCGAAATCGCCGGTGGTGACCGAGGTGGAATAAACCGAGCCGTTGTGGACCGTCTTGCTGTCGGGCAGCACCACGATCATCTCCGGCACGCCTTGGGCAAAGGCGCCCTCGATCACCTGCGGCACATGGATTTCCTTGGTCCACTGCTCGGCTCCGATCGAGTAGCCGTGCAACGCGTAAAGCACCGGATAGCGCCGCGCCGGATCGGACCGGTAGCTCGGTGGCAGCACGACGATCACGTCGCGATCGGGCGAGTTGCCTTCGAGGTTGCCCTCGATCGCCGGCGAGTGGACCTTGATCCGCTCGATAACCACGTTGGGAGCGCCGGCGACCGGAGGCGGAACTTCCGTTTCAACCTGGGCCGCAGCCGGCATTGCCAGCAGGGCGGCGATAACGAAGGCGACTACTCGCCAGGCAAAGCCGGCGCTGCGCGGCGCCCATGCGCGATTCGAATGCATGATCCAACTCCCCAGAATGGCTCATTTTGTATGAGTAATCATTGAGGAGTCAACATTGCCCGCGACGCACGCGGCGACGAGTTAGCGCTCCTTCGTCGCAGCGATCGCCGCGTTGGCGGCGAGGATGTAGGCCGAGGTGGTGCCAACCGTATATTCGTTCTCGAACCACAGGAACGGCCATTCGGTCTTGAGCTCGGGGAAATCGGGCTTCACGATCAGCACGCCGGGCACGAGTCCGCCCGCGACGAAGCTGTAATCGGCGCGGTTGTGGCCATAGCCGATCAGCTTCGACTGCGTGCCGACGCCCGAGACCAGCGACAGGTTGTTGGCCGGGTGACGACCGAGCAGGTAATCGATGGCGTCGAGCGTGTACCCGGTTCCGACGACTTCGGGGAAGGCCTGGTGCAGCAGGTACATGGTGGAGCCGAAGACGGCGACTTCGTGCGAACCGGCCCATGAGCCCTCGGCAATCGGCACGCCGAACGGATTCTGCCCACGCAGGCCGTCGGCGCGAGCCTTCATCGCGCGTACGGCCGGGAGGAGTTGCGCCTTGTAGTCCGCTCCCATGTACGGGATCGCGCGGACGGCCGCCGGGGCGATCCGGTCGAAGTGCTGGGTGATCGACGGCAGCAGCTGCTCCAGCCGGGCGCGATAGACCGGGTCTCCCTGGGTGGCGATCAGCAGCTCGATGGTCGCCGACGCATCGGACAGCCTGAGATTGCCCCCGCCGCCGCGCCCGTCGCTGGGATCGGCGCCGCTGTCGATCCGCGTTCGCTGCGCCTGCCACAGCGCCTTGGCGGCAGAGAGCGCCTTGCCGGCGAGCTTGGGATCCGATTCCGCAAGCGCCCGGCTCGCGGCGGCCAGCGCTCCTGCCACCGAAAGATCGTTGGCGGGCAGGTCGGTGGTGAAGGCCCAGCGGTCGTCGGGCTTGCCCGAACGGTCTCCCTTGCTCTCGATGTCGCGGAGACCCGGATCGTAGATCTTGCCGTCGGTCTGGGAGGCGGCATCGCCGAGGTGGGTATATTGCTTGAGCGTCGGCGAGATGATGCCGACGATCGCATGACCGAAGACGTCGTATTGCGCCAGGAGCTGCAACGTGCCGTGGCGGATTTGCTGGAGCGCATCCGGCTGTCCGTCAGGCTGGCGAATCTGCACGTGGCGCGCGGCTTCGTCGATGCTGGTCTCGTCCCAATCGAGGCCGAAGATTTCGCGTCCCGAGACGAGGTCGCGCACGACCTCGGCATTGCTCGGCGTCTGGATGTCGAAATCGCCGGCGTCCTGCCAGCCGCCTACGTCGAGCCCCGGAATGTGCTCGCCGGGCTTGAACGGCGAATCGAGTTCGGCCCCCATCCTGTAGCCGTCGAAATGGACGTGATTCGGCGGTGCTTGGCGGGCGTCGTCCATGTGCGAAGTGCCCTGCCAGATGCGGTATTGTTCGCGCACCCGCATGTGGTCCATCTGCTCGGCGAGATAGGTGTCAAGTGAACTCTGCCAGATGTGATCGTAAGCGTCGGGCGAAATGCGGAACGGCGCGGTGGTGTATCCGGCATAGGAGATCGCGTACAAGCCCGGAGTGCGTACGCTCGAGAAATCGAACGTCGCATAGCGATATCGCAACCACTTGCCCCACGGCTTGACGCTTGCGGTCAGGATCGGCCGGGCCGTGCCCGCGGCGGTCAATTTCATCAATTTCGCCTGAGCGGGTGCCTTGAAATTGGGATCGAGCTCGATCACCGCGACCTTGCTCCGCGCGGGCGTATAGCCGGCCTGGTCGTAGGACACGACCGGCCGGCGCACCCAGTCGGCGATCACGTTCGGCTTGACATGCCACACCACGGCGTCGGTCTGCGCGCCGGCGGGGATCAGCGAGCGGACGACGAACCAGCCGTTCTGTGCCCGGTTGCGCGCGTCATACAACGCCAGCGGGGCTTTGTCGGAGGTGACGGTCACCCGCGTCAGAGGGGTTTCCGGCGAGAGCGTTATCGAATGGCCGCCCGAAGCCAATGGTTGCGGATCGCCGGAACCGTCCTTGGCCATCGGACCGTTGGCATCGCGTGGGAACAGGCCTGGCGCCCCGTCGAGATAGAAGGTCTTGCCGAAATAGGCGGTCGGCAGGAAGTCGAGATTGAACCCGGCCTTGCCGGCAAGACTCGCAGGAAGTGGCTTGTCGAGATCGACCGCGATGCGGAAGCCGGCGCCTTCGGGAGTGACCCTGATCCGATAATTCAGCCCCTGATCCTTATAGGCCGCCCGCACCACTATCCGATCGGGATGGCTGGCGACCGATCTGCCGATGAAGCCGGGAACCGTATCCCACTGCTCGGGCGTGGGGTTCAATCGCAGATCGCCGTCCGCGGCAATCCGCTCACCATGCAGGATTATCTGGATGCCGCCGTTCTTTTCATCGAAGAAGATCGGGCTCCACCGGTTCTGGTCGACGACCACGCTGACGCCGCGCCCTTCGAGAGTCTGCTCGGGCGAAATCGTCAGGGCCTGCCCAGGCGCCGCGTGCGCCCCGCTGAGCGGGCACGCCATCATCGCCAACACGATCGGTATCCGCCAGCGCATCCTGTCCTCCCTTGTATTTGGTAGCGCTATCATTCACGATTGCGATGACACTTGCAATGGTCGGAGCCATGCTGCCCCGGTGGAGCGAACGCGATGATTGAATTGACCCGGCGCGAACTGGCGCTACGTGGTTTTTGGGTGGGCGCGACGGCCCTGCTCGCCAGTGCAGCGCCCGCCCTTGCGGCACCAGTCGCTTCGGCCAAGTCCGACGATAGCCTGCTCGCCAGCGTCAATCCCGAATTGCGCAAGTATGCGCGGCCGATGCTCGCCTGGCGCAAGGGACCGCCGCTGTCGGAGACCTACAAGGCCATCCGCAAGCAGGCCGAGGCCTCGCTCCCGCAGCCGCTGCCCGGCATACCGGTTTCCATCCGCAAGATTCCGGTTTCCCCGGGCCTGCCGGCGGTGACGATCTACGTCATCAACGCGGGTGGGAGTAATCGCCCGGCAATCCTGCACACGCATGGAGGCGGGTTCGTGCTCGGCAGCGCCCGGTCCGAGGTTCCCGCAAAGCAGCGGATGGCCAAGGAGCTCGATTGCGTCATCGTCACGGTCGAATATGCGCTCGCCCCCGAAGCGACCTACACCGTCTCGGTCGAGCAGAACTATGCCGCCTTGAAGTGGCTCCACGACAATGCGGCAAGCCTTGGGGTCGACCGCACGCGGATCGCGGTGATGGGCGAGAGCGCCGGCGGCGGCCATGCAGCGCTGCTGGCGATCGCCGCGCGGGATCGGGGAGAGGTTCCGCTTGCCTTCCAATGCCTCATCTACCCGATGCTGGACGATCGCACCGGCAGCAGCCGGATGCCGAACCCGCCGATCGGGGAACTTGCCTGGGACGCGCCGGCGAACCGCTTTGGCTGGCGCTCCTTCCTCGGCCAGACCCCCGGAACCGCGCAGGTTCCCATCGCAGCGGTGCCGGCAAGAACCCGCAGTCTCGCTGGGCTGCCTCCGGCGTTCATCGGCGTGGGATCGATCGACTTGTTCGTGGACGAAGACATAGCCTATGCTCACAGGCTCATCGATGCGGCCGTTGCCACCGAACTGCACATCGTGCCCGGCGCTTTCCATGGCTTCGACGGCGTTGCGGCGGACACTTCGATCGCCAAACAGTTCACGCTCGCCAAGATGAACGCGCTGCGGCGGGCGTTCGAGCCGTCGACGGCCTGATCAGCCGATCGTTGAATAGGCTGCGTAGCGCATCGAGCTTTCGTTGACCGGTCGAAACACCGTACGGCGGCCGTCGATTTCAGTCTCGAAAGCCAGCGGTTGGTCCGCCATCGGGCGCAGTCGCGTGGTAATATCGCCGGGTAGCGATGCTGCCGCCAACGGCGGGGGCGCCTTGTCGAGGCGGGGGCCGTGCTCGGTCATCAGTTCGGCGGGAATGCGGCCCGCCGGCAGCTGTTGCGCGAGCACCACCGGACCGAAGGTCAGTGCGGCCAAATCCGGCCGATCGGAAAGGGGTTCGGTCCTGAGCGCCATCGGCACGTCCAGCGTGACACGATCGTCTGCCGCCCACGCGCGCGTGAGTTCGAGATAGCTCCCCGGCGCAGCCGTGGTCGCAACGGGCTCACCGTTGATGCTCAGCCCGGCCCCGCTGGTCCAGCCCGGCACGCGCAAGCGCAAGGTCTAGGGATCGCCAGGGCTGGCCTCGATCACGAGGTCGGTCCGCGATTCGGCCGGGAAGCGGGTTTCCTGGCGCAGGCGAATTCCGCGCTCGGGCCAATCGAGCACCGAGGGGATGAACAGGTTGACATACAACGCGCCGCCGCCGTGCGCATAGATCATCGAGGCGAGCTTGGAGAAATCCTCCAGCGCCGTTCCGTTGCAGCACCAGAAGGTCGTATCCTCGGTGCCGTGCGTCTTCCACGCGCCGGGCGAGAGCGACAAAAAATAGCTGGTGTGGCCGGTTTCGGGCTGAATCATGCCGAGGCGATGGTTGAGCAGGTTGCGCTCGTAATAGTCGATCACCGCGACATTCGGCCGCCAGGCGAACATATGCGTGCCGAGCTTCATCATGTTGTACGAGCAACAGCATTCCTGGTGGTCGCCGCCTTGCACCCACTCGAGCCCGAGATGGTCGGGTTCGGTCAGCCAGTGTTCCTTGTTGCTCGACCCGCCGGTCGCATAGGTCCGCGCCTCGGTGACGGTCTCCCAGAAGAAATCGGCAACATCGCGAAAGCGGGGGTCGCCGGTCGTCTCGAACCGGGTTGCGGCGCCGATCACCTGCGGCACATGGGTGTTCATGTGCAGCCTGCGCAGCTCGTCCTTGCGGTTGGCGAGCGGCTCGAACACGCGCTTCTTGGTGAAGCGGTCGCCGGTCGCCAGCCAGCGCGGCTCCTTGGTGACGGCCGCCAGCCGGTAGAGCACTTCGTTCATTCCGCCGAACTCGACTTCCAGGATCCGTTGCATCGCCAGTTCGTCGCGCGCGGCGGTCCAGCCATCGACCCAGTTCGCCATGCCGGTAAGCACGTCGAGCGCCCGCGCGTTGCCGGCAAGTTCATGCATGTCGAGCAGCCCGGCCATGATCTTGTGGATCGTGTAAAACGGCGCCCAAACGGGTTTTCCTGCCGCCAGCCGCTCGAAGAACTCGGTCGGGAAGGCGCTGAGATAACCGCCGTCGGCGAGCTTGGCCTGGCACTGCGCCAACCCGGCGACCATGGCATCGCCGCGCGCCTTGAGCTCGGTGTCGCCGGTCGCCGCGAAGGCGATCGCCACGCCTGACATGTAGTGCCCGGCGAAGTGCCCCCTCAGTTCGCACGTCGGATCCTCCCATCCGCCAAGCGGCTCGGCCTTGCTCGCCAGGCCGGCGTTGAGCCGAAACGTGTGCAGCAGGCGGTCGACCGAGAGGCGCTTCATATAGCCGATGTTCCAGCGCTGGGCGTCGAGAAACGAGCCGTCGAGCAAACGCACATCGTTCAGGGGAAAGAAGCCGACCCTTTGCCGCACCGGGCGCAGTTTGGGTGGAGCAAGCAACGCGAACACCGGGGGCGACGGTACGTCGAACGGATCGGCGCGGAGGCGGGTGGCCCCCAGCGCAAACGGCGATGCCGCGAGCCACAGCGCAACCCGTCGCCTGTGAACCGGCTTCGTCAACAGCTTCATGGCGATCCTCCGCTGGCGAACAGGGCTCAGACCGGCTGCATGCCGTGCTCGCCAATCTTGCGGAGGAGATCGCGGTGGCGCGGCAATCCGGTCCGCAACCGCTCCGTTTGGACGGCGTTTTCGCGCATCGCGCGCTCGGCCGCGATGGCTTCGGCGGATAGGGCGCCCGGGTCCACTTGGGTGCGGAAACCCATTCCGTAGAGCACGTATTGATAGCTTGCCGCGGGGAAGACCTCTTCCACCCGGTCGAATTCGTCATGGAACCACGGCGCCTGATAGCTCCACAGCAGGAGCAACTCCTTGAGGCGCTCGGGAATGGTCTCGGGCAACACATTGTCGCGCCAGAAGGCGCTGTCGGTCCGTTGCGTCAGCACGTAGTGCAGCTTGAGGAAATCGATGATCCGCCCCCAGCGATAATCGGTGGTGGCGTTGAACCGTTTGGCGACGACGTGCATCACCTCGCGGCAGGCCGGCATCTGCTCGGCGATGAGCTTGGCCGACAACTCGACCAGCACGATCGCCGACGCCTCGAGAGGCTCGAGAAATCCTGCGGCGAGGCCGACCGCCACGCAATTGCGCTTCCAGAAGGTCTCGCGGTGGCCCGAGCGGATCGGAATCTTGCGCATCGGCAGGTCGGCGCCCGCCCCCGCGAGATAGGCGCGCAGCTCGTGCTCGGCCGCTTCGTCGGAGATGTGGCTGCTCGAATAGACATAGCCGATGCCGCGCCGGCTGGGCAGGCCGATGTCCCAAATCCATCCGGCCGATTGCGCCGTGGAGATCGTGTGCGAGGCGATCGGGCTATTCTCGTGCTCGTAAGGCACCTGGATCGCCAGCGCAGTGTCGCAGAGCAGCACGTCGCTGCAATCGCGGAACGGCACGCCCAGCGCCTCGCCGATCAGCAGCGCCTTGAACCCGGTGCAATCGACGAACAGGTCGCCCTCGATTTCGCCGGCCTGTTCGGTGTCGAGGGCGCGAATGTCGCCATCCTCGGCCAGCTCGACGCGCCTGACGTCGGCAAGGACATGGCGCACGTCCAGTTTTTCGGTGCAATGGCGCTGCAGGAACGGCGCGAACTTTGCCGCGTCGAGGTGATAGGCATAATTGACCAGCGCTTCGAACTCGGGAGTGGCGATGGTCTTCGGCGCAAGCCCGTCGTCGCAGATCCGGCCTTGCGGACACACCGCGTCGCAGAAGCTGGTACCGTTCCCGGCGCCCAGCCAGTGGGGGACGAGGTTGAGGCGCGAAAATCCCTGCGGGAGCGTGAGCGGGTGATAATAGGCGTCGTCGTCGGCGCCGGTGGTCCAGCGGGCGAACTTGGCGCCCTGCTTGAAGGCCGCTCCGCACTCGCGGAAGAACTCGGTCTCCGACACGCCGATCTTCGAAAGGGTCGAGCGCAGCGTCGGCCAGGTTCCCTCACCCACACCGATGATCGGAGTGTTCGGCGATTCGACGAGGGTGACCGAGAACCCTCCGGCCATGCGGCCCTTATGCTTGGCGGCGATGATCGCCGCGGTCAGCCAGCCCGCGGTTCCTCCGCCGACGATGACAATTTTCCGGATCGGGCGCGCCATATGATCGGCTTGAAGCAACGACCGGGGATGTCAATGGACTGACATCCCCGGTCCGGGAGAAGTCTAGTATTTGAACCGAATGCCCGCTTCGTAGCGGCGGCCGTAGTTATAGATATCCAGCGGCTGATCGCTGAAGCGACCGTGGGTGCTGTAGTTCGAATTGTTGAGGTTGGTCACTGAAGCGTACACGGTGAATTGCCGCGTAATGTCGTAGCTGGCCTGCGCGTCAATCTGAAGCTGCTTGTCGACATAGACCGGTTCGGCGCCGAAGGTGCCGCCCTGGGCCTGCCCAAGGCCGAGCAGATACGAATCGCGCCAGTTTGCCGCGACCCGGAACTGGAGCCCGTTTTTGTCATAGAAGCCGATTAGGTTCGCCGAGTTCGCAAGGCCGGTGATCGCAAATGCGCTCCCGGAGATGTCGTCTGTCGGGAACTTGCGATTGGTGTTCACCAGCGTGGCGTTTGCCTGGAAACCGAAACCCGTGTTTCCGATCACCCATTGCCATGCAAGCTCGAGACCACGAACGTCGGCGTCGGGCCCGTTCACTTGTCCGTTAATGTTGAAAACCGCAGTTTGCCCCGTGAACGGATCGATTACCCCGGAAAAGCTTTCCTGGTGCACGCCGCCAACGATGAAGTTGGTGATGTGCTTGTAGAAGCCGTCGATCGAGACATAGGAGTTGGGCGCGTAAAACCACTCCACGGCAGCATCGAAATTATCCGCCAGATAAGGTTTCAACGTCGGATTTCCGCCCGATCCATTCAAAGAGCCCCTGCGCAGCGACGCGAACGAGACAGTCGGCTTGAGCGCCCCCAGCTGCGGGCGTGTCAAGGTTCGCGATGCATCCAGGCGGATATCCAAGGTCCTCGTCAGTTCGAGCTTCATGTCCATGCTCGGCAGCAGATAGGTATAGAAGGACTTATCCGTGATCGGCTCCGGGTCCGAGAAGACGGTATTGAGCACCGTCGGGTCGCCCGTATTGATGGTCAGGCCGGTGAGCGCCCGCCCGATCGCCGAGACGGTCAGGTGGGTGCTCTCATCGCGAAGGCCTGCGCTGAAATGGAACGGCATGCCGGCGATGTCGGTAACGAAATTGGCCTTCAGGAAGAACGATAGCGTCTTTTCCTCGACGTTTAGCACGCTGCCCTGATCGAATCCCGGAGCGGTGTTGTGACCGGCAGCCTCTAGCGCATTGTAGATCGCGTAGGGGCTGTAAACGAGAAGCCCCGGCGCGAGTGCGTTGTTGTTGTAGCCCGGAATGAAGCCCGAGGTACTGATGCTGCCGGTGAACGCCGACGCCGGCAGCGGCCACAGGCCGGTGGTTCGGCCCGAAGGCGGACCATAGCCGGTATAGCTGAAGAACACACCGTCGGCGAAGGTGTTGGTGCTTTCCTGGTGAAGCTTGTCGTCGATATACTGCCCGCCGAAGGTCAGCTTGAAATTGTCCGACTCCCATCGGCCAAGCAGTTTCGCCTGCTTCACGAGGTCGGTGTTGTACGGATCGATGCGCACGATCACATGCGAGCCCATCTGCGTCGTATCGAGAAACTGCCCGGTATTGCCCGCCGGGCCGACGTCGTGAACGACCGGCAGATTGTCGCTGCTTGGGCCGAGAATCTGAACCCCCGTGTTCGCGCCGAGAATGGTGTTGACGCATCCGCCGGAGCTGCAGAACGGACCACTAGGGTCGGGATTGTAGCCGCCGTAGCCGATGTCCATGCTGTCGCCATAGCCGCTTTTGCCAGGGTTCAGCTCGGCCCGCGCCAGCGAACCGTCGGCCTCGAAACTCAGGTTATCGGTGGCATTCCATTTGAGGTTCGCGCCGGCTTGGTTCCGCTCATTGACTGTCCTCGTGGCGTTCGCGTTGAAATCCATCGGCGTGCCGAACTGGTTGAAATCGACCACCGAACCGTTGGAGTCATATTTGACGTTGCGCAGGTCATCGCCGTTAAACCACGCCCCATAGCCGTAGTCGGTCGAGTGGATCGTTTCCTTTGAATAGTTGTCGTCGAGGGTCAGCAGAACGCTGTCGCTCGGCCGCCACTGCAGGGCGATCCGCCCATCTACGCGGCTATCTTTGGTGGTCTGCTGGTCGGCGCCGATCTGCTGCGGAAACCAGCCGAGCACGGTCTTGCGGTTGTTGGGATCGGCCCAGGCGGCGCTGGTGGAGTCGCTTGTCGGAATGCATGTGCGATTGATCGGGCCGGTCTGGCAGGGCGCGAAGTGATTGCCAACCCAGCCCGGAATGAACACGTGGTTGGTCCGGGTTTCTTCGCGGTCGTAGGCAACGTCCGCGAGAATTCCAAACTTACCGTCGGCGAAGGTGTCGCTGACCAGCAGGCCGCCCTTCGGCCCAATGTGCTTGTCGCGCGATTGAAGCGTGCCGCCGCCGAATGCCGCGAACCTGAATCCCGGATGATCGAACGGCTTCGGTAGCAGAATATTGATCGTCGCACCGATCGCGCTGGTCGACAGCTCGACGTCCGGCGTTTTGAGAACGTTGACCTGACCAATGAAATCGGCGCCGACAGTCGTGAAGTCGACCGCGCGGCCCCCGGCGGCGGTGGACATGTGGCGGCCATCGACCAAAGTGTCGTTGAAGTCGCCGCCGAAGCCGCGGACAGTCACTCCGTTGGCGTCGCCGCGCGGGCCCGAGCGCTGAATGGTAACGCCGGGAATCCGCTGCATGGCGGACGCCACGTTGGGATCGGGGAACTTGCCGATGTCTTCGGCAGTGATGGCGTCCACCACACCCACGGCATTGCGCTTGACGTTCAGGTCATGCTGTAACGATCCGCGGATGCCCGTGACGATGATAACGGGCTGACTGGCATCCGACTTGGCGCCAGCGGGATCCGACTTGGCGCCAGCGGGATCCGGCTTGGCGGCGGCAGGCGCCGGCGTGGCGCTGGCGGGCTTCGTGGTATCGCCCTGAGCCATTGCGGGCGTGGCCGCCGCCATCGCGAGGACGCTCGTGGCGGTGGCGGCAAGCCATTTGCGGTGAAGCAGCCGAACCGACGACGGATTCCGAGTTAAGACAGCCATCAAATCCTCCCTACCCAATCGACCGGCATCTTCCGGTCTGACTAAATGCCGCCGCCTCAGCGGTCATTGGATCTCTCCGGAGAGGAGAAGCCGCGTGCGAGGCTCGCACGCCGCTGCCCCAATTCCCTCTCCGCCGATTTACTACGACAAGAGTTGCAGGTGGTAGCGCTATCAATAACTCGGAATGGTAGCGCTATCAACAGCAAATTTCTGGGCGGGAGAGTCCGCTACGGCGAAGCGGTTGGCGTAGGTCATTAGTTCGCGTAGTCTACGCTGCGTGAGTGAGCTTTAGTGGGACAAGATCGGTCTTGACCCACAGGCGGAGAGCGGGAGTCGGGAGGGAGCCGTGAATCTTGTCGCGTTGGATGCTGAAGAGCACGCCGATATAAGGCTGCGCGCGGTCCCGTGCGAGATTCCACACTTCGTCGAGATAATGGCTGCCGAATTCCCCGCCGCGGCGGCCGTATGCCCGATCTTCTTCGCCAAGAGTGCGGACGTGGGGACGTTTTACGCAGGGGCCCTGTTCGGTTTCAAACCGGGAGAGAACCTGCTCGCCACGACCGGCGGAGGTGCCCCGCCCTTCGTTCCTCTGGATCGGCAACGCGCAGGATTCTACATATCGGGGGAGGACATCGCGATCGACCTCGACGATCCGCGCTTCGCCTTGGCCGGACAGGAAGGCGAGCCTCTGTTCGAAGAAGGCGGTCAGCCTGGCCCGGCCTTGCGGCAGATGCAGCGGAAGCTCGGGCAACTCGTTCAGGGAAAGCGCGAAACGGATCAATTCATCGCCGGGCTACTCGATTTGAAGCTGATCGAGCCAATCGATGTTTCCCTGCAATTCGACGATGGCGAGCGGCTCGTGCTGGAGGGGCTCTATACGGTCAGCCTCGATGCCTTGCATGACCTCGACGATGGCGAGGTGCTCAAGCTGTTCCGCAAAGGCCATCTTCAGTTGATTTATGCCGTGGGGGGGTCGCTCAAGCGGGTCGGCGTGCTGGCCGAGCTGCGAAATCGGATGCTCGCCGGGAGCCTCTGACCGTGAGCCAACGCCCGGTCCGCGAATGGGACGGCGCCTCGCCGCCGGACGAGGCCACTTTCCGGCGGGAGATTGCCGAGCCCTGCCGCCCCGTGGTCCTTCGGCAGATTTGCACCGGCTGGCCCGTCTTTGAAGCGGCCGCGCGGTCCCAGGAGAGCCTCGCGGCATATCTGCGGGGGCACGATTCGGGCCGCAAGGCCGAGGTCTTTCGAGGGGCGCCGGCGATCGCGGGCCGCTATCACTACGGCGAAAATCTCGAGGGCTTCAATTTCGAACGGGAAACACTCGGTCTGAACGAGGCGCTGGCTCGGATCGCCGAATGCGTGGCCGAGCCGGGGCGCGGTACGCTCTACATGGGATCGCTGCCCGCGAGTCAGCATATGCCGGGGTTTGCCGCGGACAACCGCTTGGGCTTCCTGCCTCCGGACGTCGACCCGCGGGTGTGGCTCGGCAACGCCTCGGACGTGGCGTGTCATTACGACACTTTCGACAATCTCGCTTGTGTCGTCGCCGGGAAGCGGCGCTTCACGCTCTACCCGCCGGACGCGATCGGCGACCTTTACGTCGGACCGATCGATCATACGATGGCCGGCCCCCCGGTGAGCCTCGCCGCGGATTCTGCACCGGGCGATCCTCGCTATCCCCAATTCGAGGCGGCGCGCGAGCGGGCGCTCACGGCCGATCTCGAGCCGGGCGACGCGCTCTATTTGCCCAAGTTGTGGTGGCACCAGGTCCAAGCGAGCGAGCCGTTCAACCTGCTGGTCAATTTCTGGTGGGACGCCTTCCGCGCCGGCCCCGATGCCCCCTACGCGGCGATGATGCTGGCGATGATCGCCATTGCCGAGCGGCCCGAGCGCGAGAGGTCCGCCTGGCGCGCCTTCTTCGACCATTACGTCTTTCGTGCCGATGGCCATCCGCTGGCGCACTTGCCCGAAGAACGGCACGGGATTCTGGGGCCGCTGCGGTCGGGCAACTACGGCCGGCTGCGCGCTTCCGTCATGCGGATGTTGCGCGGCGGTTAGGCTTCTTCGGCCGGCTTTCAAAAAAAGCGGGCCCGCCGAAGGCGCGCCCGCCAGGTGCTTCATCCCTGAGGAGGAAGATCCTAGGATGAAGAAGCGAATTCGAAAAAGGAGACGGAAGTCGGCGGCACGGCCAGCCGTCCGCCGAGGGGACGAACGGCTGCGAGTTTGGCCGATGAAAGCACCGCCCCTCCCGCCACGTTTTTTACTCGGAGCGATTTCTTAGCAAGCGTCATACGATTGCGCCATTCGGAATTTCTGCTCCGCGCGACAATAGACCCCGATATCCGAATAACATTTTGTGTTACCGAGGTAAGAGTTCGCAAACCTTTTGGGTCACTGAAGTTGATGAGTCAACTGGAATATCGAATCCAATTGACTTAGGTTTCCAATACCCCGACAAAAGCCGGGCGGCGTTGCGGCGGAGGCCGAGCCCAAGGAGGGCAGACAAGGAGGCGAGGTGCTGAGGTGAAGCACTTGCGATACAGGCGATGGGCGGCCTCCGCGCCGCTCGCCTTGGCCCTGACGATTCCGGCGGCGCGCGCGACCTCCTCGCCCGATCCTCTTGCGCCCACCGGCGGTTGGGATGTCTATTCGCGAGGCAACGCCGCGCTTCCTCCCATGGGGTGGAACAGCTGGAACGCCTTCGGCAGCGGGATCGACGAAAAGAAGCTGCTCGCCTCCGCCCGGATCATTCGCGATTCGGGCCTTCAGGCCAAGGGCTATCGCTACATCGATCTCGACGACGGCTGGTGGCTGAAGCGGCACCAGCCCGACGGGCGAATGGTCATTCGCACCAGCACGTTCCCCTCTGCCGCCATGGCCGACGGAACGACGAGCTTTCGTCCGCTTACCGACCGTTTGCACGCGATGGGCTTCAAAGCTGGAATCTACTCGGATATCGGGCGCAACAGCTGTGCCGAACTCTACAGCACCGACGGTCTGAACCAGCCCGAAGGCACGCGCGCCGAGCGCGAGGTCGGGCTGTACGGTCACATCGACCAGGACATCGCGCTCTATTTCGCCGATTGGGGCTTCGATCTCATCAAGGTGGACGCTTGCGGCATCAGGGGAATTACCCCCGACACCGACTGGGTCAAATCGGGCAAGTTCAGGGCGTTTTCGCCGCTGGTCGACAGCGAATCGCTCGGCCGAACGTATATCGCTGCGGTGCGCCGTCTCTACGCGGAGGTCGGCCGTGCTTTGGAAAAATACAATCCGGACAACGATTTCGTGTTCTCGATATGCCTGTGGGGGGCGGCGGACGTGCGGGCCTGGGCCAAGGACGTGGGCAATATGTCGCGCACGAGCGACGATCTGGCGCCGACCTGGGGGCGCATGCTGCACAGCTTCGACAGCGCGGTGCGCCGGCCGCTCTACGCCCACCCGGGGTCATGGAACGATCCCGACATGCTCTATATCGGCGCCGGCGATTTCGATGCCGATCACCTGATCGCGGCAAGGTCGCACTTCGCCCTCTGGGCCATGCTCAGCGCGCCGCTGATGATTGGCTTCGACATGCGCAAGGCGACCAAACCCCTGCTCGATGTGTTTGGCAACGCCGCGATCATCGCCATCGATCAGGATCCGGCCGGCAACCAGGCAGTGCTCGCGTTCGACTCCGACGATCTGCAGATTCTCGTCAAGACGCTGGCCAGCGGGGACAAGGCGGTGGCCATTTTCAATCGAACGTCGGCGCCGATCGATGCCAGCCTCACCGCTGAACAGCTGAAGTTCCGCCCCGACGCCGATGTGACGCTGACGGACCCGTGGACCGGACAGCGGCTGACCTTTCATGGCGACCACCCGTTCAAGCTCGCGCCGCGCGAGACGTTGATCTTCACCGCACACGGCACCCGCCGGCTGGCCAACGGAATCTATCTTTCCGAGGAGCCCGGGAGCGTGAACCCGGCGGTCGATGGCGTCGTTGTGCCCGAGCCCGCCCCACTGATCTACCGACCGACCTTTTGGGCGGGCACACACGGGACCGGAGAACACCCGCGTTACGGCGGCTGGGGAGGAGCGCAGGCCGACCAGACGCCGTATGGGCAACGGATCGCGATCGGCGGGCGGTCCTTCGATACGGGTATCGGCATCCTCGCGAACTCGCGGATGGAGGTTCGCAACGCGAGCTATGACCGCTTCACCGCGCTGGTGGGAATGGACGACAGCGCGCGCGACCGCAGTCAGCCGGTGACCTTCCTCGTTTACGGCGACGGCAAGCTCCTCGCCAAGTCCGCGCCCATGCGCTTCGGCGAGGTCCCCTCCCGGTTGACGGCCGACGTGCGCGGCGTGAAGCTTATCGAGCTGGTGGCACGGACCTCCGGACAGGAACGCTTTCCCGATCCGGTAGCCTGGGGCGACGCTGCCCTGACCCACTGAGGCTCGCCGGCGGGCACGCGGCGCCAGGTCTCATCGCGTCATGGCATTATGCGTGTCGTCGAAGGCGAGCTCGAGCAGCTCGTGCATGGCTTGAGCGGCCGCCTCGCCGTCCTGCGAAACAATCGCTTCGTAGACGCGGACATGATCGGGAATGGGATTGCGCGGCAGTGCGCGCGCCCTCTGCTTGTACTGCGTGGTCCAATTGACCGCCGCGCCGATGCTTGCGCTGAGCGCCAGCAACGCCGCATTGCCCGTCGCTTGCAGGATCGCGTGGTGAAACTCGCGGTCGGCTGCCCGGCCGGCCTCGGTGGTCAGCGTTTCGCTGCGCATGGCCGCGAGGGCGTCCTTCATTGCCTTGAGGTGGGATTTGTCTCGCCGGAGCGCAGCGAGGCGCGCCGCCGACGGCTCCACGATGGCCCGCAGTTCGAACAGGCTCCGCACGAAGTCGGCGTCCGGCTCGCCGGTGAAGGCCCAGCCGAGCACGTCGGGATCGAGCCAATTCCACCGCTCGCGTGGCAGGACCCGGGTTCCCGCCTTCGGTCGGCTGGCGACGAGGCCCTTTGCGGTCAGGACCTGAATCGCCTCGCGATAGGCGCTACGCGACACCTCTAGCTCTTCGGAAAACGCCACCTCACCGGGAAGCACGTCGCCGGGGGCAAAGACCCCTGCCAGGATATCGGTGCCCAGCTTATGGGCGAGCGCGCCATGCAGTCGCCGACCGGGCCCGCGCACTCGCGCCGCCGCGCGCCTGGTATCGCCCGATTTTGCGATAGGGGCCTTCGACACTGTGACACCCACCTCCTGTTTTTGAGCGTATCAGGGCTCGCGCAGTGAAGAAATGCAAAAGGTCGCCCGACACGCCCAAGACAATTTTCGAAAGGGAGGAAAGCCCAACCCTGCGCGCCGCTATCGAATTGATCATGTCCAATCGTCAAGCTGCACCGCCGCTGCGCCCGCCCTATCAACGGCTCGTCGAGCGCCTCGCGGGGCGGGCTGAAGCGCGATTGCTATTCTCACCAGACAGCCGCTCGCGCGAACGCTGAGAGGACTATCCTGTTGGTCATGCTTTCGTGATTGGAACCTGAAGTCGTGACCGTTCGCCAAATTTCTTCCGCGATTCCATACGGCGGCTCACGATTTCAAGTAAGTCATTGGAATCGTGGTGGGCGCGACAGGGGTTGAACCCGTGACCCCACCCGTGTGAAGCGCGCAGGCAGGACAAACGAACGCGAACAGACAGCACCTTTGGCTCTTCATAACCATCAGAAAACACTTTCCTTTTTTCAGAATTCAGGCGACAACGTCGAACGCAGGATTTCGAACTGAACCCTTCGAAACCTGTCCAAAAGACCCCCAGAAAGACCCCTGGACGGGATTTGACATGTCGAACACCTACCTGACCGATGCCGCCGTTGAGCGCTGTCGGCTTCCCCAGACGGGACGTGCAGAGATTTCCGATAGCGAACCGGGCTTGTTCTTGTGGATCACCTCTAAAGGCCGGAAATCATGGGTAGTGATCTACCGGCTGGCCAACTGGCCGCAATACATTCCCGCCCCGCGCTTGAACGTCAACCCGCCCAAGGAGTGGGAGGGACAGGATGACAACCTGTTCGTCGTGCGTGCGCGAACGCACCTGCCGGGTCAGGACGAGCGGGCCGAGCTGCCCGTGCTGATGGTCCATCAGCGCGTGCCGCAACAGGATGGCACCAAGGCCTATTGGTGCTGGACCTATTACGACGACAACCGCTGGCGGCTGTTGGAGCCGCCCGAGGCTCTGCCGTTGTACGGAATGGAAAACCTCAAGGGCAAATCTGTCGTCTTCTTGCACGAAGGGGCCAAGGCAGCGCGCGAATGCACGCGGCTGGCCGCCACCGGCTTGCATCCATGACCACATCACCCCTTGGCATGAGGGTGGCAAGACCACAGCGGCCAACTGCCAGATGCTTTGTATGGAGGACAATCGCCGGAAGGGCGGACGGTAAACGCGGTCGATTTTTCAAATTTTTTGGGTCGCGCCAGAGGCGCCCTTGATGCGGGTCTGAAAGTCGCAGTTCTTACCCCCCTACCCCGGGGGGCAGGTGTCCGAATCGTTGTCCGCTTGAACTTTTGCCTTGGCGCCGTTCGTCGGCCAGACGCGCGGATTATGGAGGCGAATAGTGGGGATGCGGTGGGGTGGCCACCTTCCATATCGGAACTGGAGACAAGTAAGTCATTCAAAATGCGTGGTGGGCGCGACAGGGATTGAACCTGTGACCCCACCCGTGTGAAGGGTGTGCTCTACCGCTGAGCTACGCGCCCGTCCGGTGGGACAGGGGCGCGCCTTTGCCACGCCCGGGGGGCGATGACAAGCGGTCAGTCCAGCAGCCGGGCGAGCGCGGCGAGCCAGCCGAGTCTGGCCGCGGCATGGACGGTCGAGGGCGACGGGGTGGACATCGGCGGCTCGCATTGCAGGCACAGCGCTTCCATCCCGCGCAGGCCCATCAGCCGGTCGAGGTCGGCCATAACCCTGGTGCCGATCGCCGCTTGGCGAGCGGCGAAATAGCCGATCATGTCGTGCGGCCGATCCGCGCTCGCATCGCCGGCGCCGAGCAGCCCGGCCACCGTGTCGCCCCAGGTGCTGTGCTTTTCGTGCAGGTATTCGGGATGCCATTGGCCCTTGCCGAGCTTGGCCTGCGCCGCGGCGTAGGCGAGCGCGTCGTCGAGTCCGCCGAAGCGGTCGACCAGACCGAGCTGACGGGCGCTGCCGCCGTCCCACACCCGGCCCTGGCCGATCTGGTCCACGCGGCTGGTCGGCATGTGACGGGCGTCGGAGACCCGGGTGAGGAATTGATGATAGCCGAACTCGACCGATTTCTGCAGCAGCGCCTCGGTCTCGGGCGTCAGGCCGCCGAGAATGTCCGGCTGCCCGGACAGCGGCGTGGTGCGCACGCCGTCGCTGGTGACGCCGAACTTCGCCAGAGTGTCTTCGAATGTCGGGATCACGGCGAAGATGCCGATCGAACCGGTAATCGTCTCCGGCTCGGCGAAGATCGTGTCGCCCGAAGTCGAAACCCAATAGCCGCCGCTGGCGGCGACGTCGCCCATCGACACGACGACCGGGATCCCGCGCGCCTTCTGGCGCAGGATCGCCCGGCGGATCGATTCCGAGCCGGTTACCGTGCCGCCCGGCGAATCGACCCGCACCACCAGCGCGGCGAGGTGCTTGTCGAGCGCGTCGTCGAGCAAGTGCGTGATCCGCTCGGCCCCCGCCGAGCCGGGCCCGGCGTCGCCGTCGCTGATGTCGCCGGCGATGGTGATGACGCCGATCGGCTTGCCGGCGGTGTTCGCCTTCTGCTTCACGTCGGCGATCCAGGCCTTATAGTCGGTCGAGGCGAAAGCGCCTGGCTTCTTGTCCCACTCGTCCTTGCCGGCGATCTGCGCGACTTGGTCGCCCCATTGCTCGCGGGTGCCGATCTTGTCGGCCAGCCCGGCCTCGACGGTCGCCTTGGCGACGTTTCCGCCGGCGGCGTCGACCCACTCGCCGGGATGCTCGGTCACCAGCGCGATGTTGGCGCGTGGGCGGGCTTGCTTCACGTTGGCCTGCCATTCCTGCCACAGCGAGCCGTAGAGCGCCTGAGCGTTCTCGCGCGCCGCCGGCGACATGCCGGAGAGCATGTAGGGCTCGACCGCGCTCTTGTAGGTGCCGACCCGGAAGACGTGCGCGTGGATCTTCAGCTTGTCGAACAGGCCGGCGTAATAGAGGTTGGTCCCGCCGGGGCCGCTGAGCGCGGCGCCGCCCATCGGATCGACCCACACCTCGCTCGAATGCGCCGCCAGCAGCATTGCCGGGTCGCTGTAGGCGACCGCGTAGGTCAGCACCGGTTTGCCGGTGCGACGGAAGCGGTCGAGCGCGTCGCCGATTTCCTCGATGTGCACCTGACCGCCGCCGATGAAGGTCGACAGGTCGAGTGCGATGGCCTTGATCCTGTCGTCTTTGGCCGCCGCGTCGATCGCGCGGATCACGTCGCGCGCGGCGTACTGGTGGGTCGGCGCGGCGCTGCTCAGCACGGCCCGGAGCGGATTGATCCGCGCCGGCTCCTCGACCACCTGACCGTCGAGATCGAGCAGCAGCGCGCCCTTGCGCACCGCGCCCGGATTCGGCCTAACGGTGAGAACTTCGAACAGCGCCCAGAAGAACAGCAGCAGGAATACGAGCGCCAAGCCGTCCTTGATGCCGACCAACAGCCGCCAGACCTTGCCTGCGAAGCTCATGCGCCTGTTCCCGCTCGGGCCCAGGCCCACCGGGGCAGAAGTTCACACTCGCTGGACAACTGTGACACGGTCCAGAGCGAAAACGCGGCTACCTCAACCGCGGCGGCAGCGCCGCGGATCGCAGCAGGGGAACAGGATTTCACCATGCGATCCACGCAAGCACAGACGGGGGGCTGTAGGAAAGCGAAAATTTGCGCGGGCATTGCCAGCCTCCGCCACAGGCCCTAAGGGCTCGGCTTTAATGACATCGCCGCGCGACACTTCCCACGCGGGCCGCTATCCGGCCGGCGGGCTGGCGTTCCCGCACCGCAATCTGTTGGCGATCGGCCAGCTCGAAACCCACGAAATCCTCTATCTGCTCGACGAGGCGGAACCGTGGGTCAGGCTCAACCGGCAGCCTTCCAAGCATTCCGACACTCTCGCCGGCCTGACCATTATCAACGCCTTCTTCGAGAACTCGACCCGCACGCTGCTGAGCTTCGAGATCGCCGGCAAGCGGCTCGGCGCGGACGTGGTCAACATGCATGCGGCCCAATCGAGCGTGAAGAAGGGGGAGACGCTGATCGACACTGCGGTGACGCTCAATTCGATGCGCGCCGATGCGATCGTCATCCGCCACGGTTCGAGCGGGGCGGTGGCGCTGATCGCCGACAAGGTCGATTGCCCGGTGATCAACGCCGGCGACGGTCAGCACGAGCATCCGACCCAGGCGCTGCTCGACGCCCTTGCGCTGCGCCACAAGCTGCGCGAGCGGGGCGGTCCAAGCAATTCCGGGGGCTTCAACGGTCTGGTGGTGACGATCTGCGGCGACGTGCTGCACAGCCGCGTCGCGCGCTCCAACATTCTCTGCCTGCAGGCGCTCGGCGCACGCGTGCGGGTGTGCGCGCCGCCAGCGCTGATGCCGGCGGGGATCGCCGCGCTGGGCGTCGAGCCGTTCCACGACTTCGAAGCCGCGCTCACCGGCGCCGACGTGGTGATGATGCTCCGTTTGCAGAATGAGCGGATGGAGGGGCATTTCATACCATCTCCGCGCGAATACCGCCGCCTGTACGGCCTCACCCTCGAACGGCTGCGGCGCTGCGCGGCTGACGCCATCGTGATGCACCCAGGGCCGATGAACCGCGGAGTCGAGATCGACAGCGACGTCGCCGAACTGGCCGGGCAGTCGATCATCACCGACCAGGTCGAGATGGGCGTCGCGATTCGCATGGCCTGCCTCGACGTGCTCACCCGGCGCGAGCGCGGTGTGGGGGGCTGGGCGTGAAGCAGCAGCGGCCGCTGACGATAACGGGCGGGCGGCTGGTGTTGTCGGGCGGCGTTCGGCCCGGAGCGATCCGCTGCGTCGACGGACGCATTGCGGCGGTTGGCGACATCAACCCGGCCGACGGCGACGAGGTGCTCGATGCGGCGGGCGCGCTGGTGGCGCCGGGGCTGGTCGATTTCGGCGTGTTCGCGATCGACAAACCGGCGTTTCACTTCGGCGGGATCACCCGAGCGGCGCTGATGCCCGACCGTTCGCCGCCGCTCGACCGCCCCTCGTCGGTGCGCTTCGCGGCGCAGAGCGGAAAGCCTGACTTGTGGGTCCATCCGCTCGCCGCCGCGACCGTGGGCCTGGAAGGCGAACAACTCGCCGAACTGGCGCTGATGCGCGATGCCGGGGCGAGGGCGGTCGCCACCGGGCGGCAGTGGATCGCCGACAGCGGCACGATGCTGCGGCTGCTGCAATACGCGGCGATGCTCGACCTGGTTGTCGTCAGCCACCCCGAGGACGGCGGACTGACCGGTAGCGCGGTCGCCACCGCCGGCGAAATGGCCACCCGCCTCGGCCTTCCGAGCGCGCCGGCCGAGGCCGAGGCGCTGGCCGCCGCGCGCGACCTGATGCTCGCCGAAATGGCCGGCGCGCGGCTGCACTTGCGCTCCGTGACTACGCGCGCTGCGCTCGACCTGGTGCGCGCCGCCAAGGCGCGCGGGGTGCGGGTCACCGCGGGAGTGAGCCCGGCCTATTTCATGCTTTCCGACCTCGCGCTGCAGGACTTTCGCACCTTCGCCCGCCTGTCGCCGCCGCTGCGCAGCGAGGCCGACCGGCGGGCGGTGGTGGCGGCGATCGCCGATGGCACGATCGACGTCGTCGGCAGCGGCCACGATCCGCGCGGGCCGGAAGACAAGCGCCTGCCATTCGCCGATGCCGCGCCGGGGATGGCCGGGGCCGAGACGCTGCTGGCGCTGACGCTGACGCTGGTGCGCGATGGGGTGATCGCCATGGAGCGCGCTTTCGATCTCGTCGCGCGCAATCCCGCGCGGCTGCTCTGCGTCGCGGCGGGCGAGCTGCGCGAGAGCGCCGAGGCGGATATCGCGCTGCTCGATGCGGAGCAGCCGTGGGTGGTGGACTCGGCTAAGATGGCGGCGAGCGCCGGCAACACCCCGTTCGACGGGCAGCCGGTCGAGGGCCGGGTGAAGGCGTTGTGGAAAGGTGGTGTGCCGGTCGGCGGTTAAACACCCCTCCCGCAAGCGGGAGGGGAATTGATCAGCGCATGGCCATCCGCATGCCGGTGTCCAGCGCGCCGGGCAGCGGGTGGTCTTCGGCGTAGGCGAAGCAGCCCTCGCCCTTGCTCTTGACCATGCCGCACATCTGCTGGCTGCTAGCGCGATCGTAGCCGCCGGCCGACACGCGCCAGTAGTGCTTGCCGCGGACGATTGCCCGGCTGATGACCATCCGGTGGTCGCGCAACTCGGGGTAACGCTTGACGTAGATGCCCCATGCCCGGCGCGCGCCCTGCTTGCTGGCGAAGCTGCCCAGCTGGACCAGGTGGGTTCCCGAGGACGGCTTGGCCGCGCCGGCATGCTCGGCGCTCGGCGCGGCGCCCTGGCGCACGGCGGCGGTCTGCACGACCGGCTGGCTCGCGAAACGGAGCGCGTCCTGAGTCACTTGCGCCGCCGAGCCGCCCGAGGGGGCGACGGTCGCGAAAGCCGACTTGAAGTCTTTGGGCTCAACGGTCTTGGGCGCCGGATAGCTCGCCACATCGACGTCTGGCGCGGCGGCGGCGACCGCCGGCAGCTCCTTGTCCTTGGAGGCGGGCGGCTGCGGCTGCGGCGCGTCTACGGGTCTGTCGTTGGCGGCCAGCTCGTCCTTTGGATCGGCGGCCGCGGCCGCTTCGCTGGCGAGCTGCTCGACGCTAGGATTGTTGGCCAGCGCGAGCTGCGCCGGCTGACCCCGATCAACCACCCCGGTGGGCGCGCCGACCATGTCGGCGACGCGCGCCTGCCAAGCTTGCGGCTGGGCCATTTGCGCCCACTGTTCCATCCGGTCGCCGACCAGGTTCGCGGGAACGTCCTGCGAGGCCATGATCCGCGCATCCTTCCAGCGCCCGGCGAGGGCGTAGGCATAGGCGAGGTTCTGGCGCACCTTGGGGGTGTTTTCGCCCGAACGGATGGCAGCCGCGAGAACGTCGATGCCCTGGTCGGGCCGGCCCGACAGCGCATACGCCAGGCCGAGATCGGCCGGGGCGATCTGCTTGGCCCAGTCGCTCAGCAGCGAATAGGCCTGTTGGTACTTGCCCTGACCGTCGAGCGCGAGCGCGAGGCTCAGCGCGGTGCGGGTCGAGTTGTCGCCCAGCTTCATCGCGTCGTCGAAGGTGGTTTCGGCCGAGGCGAAACGCCCAGCGTCGAGGTAGGCGGAGCCGAGCATCGCCCGGTACGAGGCGTTGCGCGGCTCGGCCAGAACGGCGGCCTCGGCGTGGTCGACCGCCGATTGCGGCTTGCCCTTGGCAAGGGCGGCTTCGGCGCGGCTGGCCGAAAGGTCGGCACGGGGAGCGGCGTGCGTGGCGCAGCCGGTGAGCAGCCCCGCGGCGAGCGCGGTCGTCGCGACGAGTCCGATCCTCCGGTTGCAGTTCGCGATGCGGTACATGGCGTGAGACCCCCTTGGTCCTGTCAATTCCGCTGGACCTGCGCGGCCAGCGCTTCGATTTCCGGAATGTCCTTGAGGAAGCGGTCGAGCGCTTCGGTGACCAGTTGCTGCGCGCTGCGATTGCGCACGGTGCTGGCAAGCCGCAGCTTGAGGTGCCGCTTGGCGTCGAGCCGTAAGGTGAACGCGGCGCGGCGGCTGGCGGCGGCCGGCAGGCGCGGCGCGGGCGCTTCGGCAGGCGGCTCGTCGGCCGGCTTGACCGCAACCTTCGGCGATGGCTTCGCCACGTCCTCGGCGAGGGCCTCGCGCTTGCGCAGTGGGATCGCCGGACCATCGCCCGCGTCCTGGCCGGACTCAGCGAGCCGCGCGGCCAATTCCTCGTGCATCGTGCGCACCTTGGGCTTGGGCGAGCCGCTGTCGGTCTTGGCTTCGGCTTCCGGGTTGTGCGGCGCGGGCGTCAGCTGGAGGACTTGCGCCGAGTGATCCGCGGCGTCGTCTTCCTCGCCCATGTCGTTCCAGCCGAGGTCTTCGAGGCTCTGCGCGGCCGCCTGGGTGTTGACCTGAACCATGCCAGGCGCCTGCGGCCGCATGGCCGGCTTGGCGCCGCCCTTGCGGGCCAGGAGCGAGGCACCCAGCGAGGCGAGAGGCTTGGGGTCGTTCATGGTGACCTGCCCCTTTCCGGCTTACTGAGCGATCCGGCGGCCGAAGCCGCCCTGCGGTCGATGCGCGCCGGGCATCTGTGACACCGCACCCGGCGCAGCGAACACGGTGCGGCGGAAGTTCCGTTCGAGCCGGTCGGCGATGTAGTGCCACAGCGCGACGACTTCCTGCGCGCTGCGGCCTTCGGGATCGACTTCCATCACCGTGCGGCCGTCGATCATCGAGGCGGCATAGTCGGTCCGGTGGTGGAGCGTGATTGGGGCGACGGTGCCGTGCTGCGACAGCGCGACGGCTGCCTCGGAGGTGATCTTGGCTTTCGGCGTGGCGGCGTTGACGACGAAGATCAGCGGCTTGCCGGCGCGCTCGCACAAGTCGACCGTCGCGCCGACGGCGCGCAGGTC
The DNA here is from genome assembly GCA_963811255.1 of uncultured Alphaproteobacteria bacterium. Lineage (GTDB taxonomy): Bacteria > Pseudomonadota > Alphaproteobacteria > Sphingomonadales > Sphingomonadaceae > Croceibacterium_B. The sequence goes on from CAWEQI010000003.1 coordinate 146,150, forward strand.
GTGCGGGCTCGGCCGGGTCGGCACGAGGATCAGCTCGGCGACCGAGATGACCGACTGAATGGCCATGGTGATGGCCGGCGGCGTGTCGATCACAGCGAGCTTGAAACCCTGCTGGCGCAGGGTGGCGAGGTCGCCGGCAAGGCGGGCGACCGTCGTATGGGCGAAGGCCGGATATTCGGCCTCGCGCTCGTTCCACCAATCGGCGAGCGACCCCTGCGGGTCGATGTCGATCAGCACCACCGGTCCGGCGCCGGCGCGCTGCGCCTGCACCGCCAGGTGCCCTGAGAGCGTCGTCTTGCCCGAACCGCCCTTCTGCGAAGCCAATGCCAAAACGCGCAAGGCCAATCCCCCAAATGTTGCCGCCGGCGGGAAAAATTCCGGCCCTTCACCGAGCGGGATCGCAGATCACCCCTAAATTTGGGTTAACGCGGCGGCGTTTCCGCCACGTGTTCAAGGATCGCGCCCGGAACCGCGGCTCAGTTCGAAATTGCCCGCGCAAGCCTTTTCCGACGGCATAAAGACTTTGCTAACGAGGGATTTACTATAGGCTGGCGCACAGCCGCGAGGACCAGGAACAATGAAGCGAACGGCAAACCGGGCGATCCTGATCGGAACGGCGCTGGCCGCGCTGTTGTCGAGCGGCGCCGCCTGGGCCGACGTCAAGGCGGGGGTCGATGCGTGGAGCCGAGGGGACTACGGTACCGCCGTGCACGAGTGGCAGGGCCCGGCGGCGGCCGGCGATCCCGACGCGATGTTCAATCTTGGCCAAGCCTATCGGCTCGGCCGGGGGGTGCCGAAGGATTCGGCGAAGGCGGAAGAGCTTTACGCTCGGGCCGCCGCCAAGGGACACCTTCAGGCGGCCGACACCTATGGCCTGATGCTGTTCCAGGACGGCCACCGCCAAGCCGCGCTGCCTTATCTGGAGGACGCCGTCAGGCGCGGCGATCCGCGCGCCGAGTACATCCTGGGGATCGCCAACTTCAACGGCGACGCGGGGCCGAAGAACTGGATCAAGGCCTACGCTCTGGTGACGCTGGCAAACGAGCACGACCTGCCGCAGGCCGCCGCGGCGCTCGCGCAGATGGACAAGTTCATCCCGCTCGCGCAGCGCCAGCAGGCGACCGCGCTCGCGGTCCAACTCGAGGACCAGGCCAATTCCGCGCGCGGGCGGGCGCTCGCTTCGGCAGAGCTGGGGGCGGGCGTCGGTGCCTCGGCATCCCGGCCACCGGCGTCAGCCGCCGCAAGTCCTCGGGTGCCGCATCCGCTCGCCACCGTCGCCGTGTCGCCTTCGGTCAAGGCCGCGCGCGAGGCGATCGCCGAGGCCCGCCAGGCGACCGGGACCGCGAGTCCGGCCGAAGCCGGGGCGAGCTTCGCCCGGCGCGCGTCGCACTCGCCGCGAGTGGCGCAAGCCGCGCCGCCGAAGCCGCAGCCTCAAGCGCCGGCGGCCAAGCCGAACCCGGAGCGCAAGCCTGCCGCGGCACCGGCTGTCGCGGCCGGTCCGTGGAAGGTGCAGCTTGGCGCGTTCGCGGTCCACGCCAATGCCGACAAGCTGTGGGGGAAGATAAGCGGCCGCAGCGAACTGGCGGGGAAAACAGAGTTGAAAGTTCCCGCCGGCGCTATCGTCAAACTGCAGGCCGGCGGCTTTGCCAGCCGGGACGCCGCCGAAAATGCCTGCCGATCACTCAAGCGCGACGGCCACGACTGCCTCATTACACAATAAATTAGTCGGCGAACTGCCGATCCTCTTCAGTACCGCGGCTCAGCGGTCTTATGTCCGGGCAAGTACCTAGCCGCACAATATCCGCGCCTAACGTAGTTAATCGCGCTACTACCCTTGTTAACGCTACCTCTATTCGCTTCGCAATTCGTCGAACTATCTGTAAGCAGCCAGCGTTCCAGAGGAGGGGTATTTGGGGCGAGGAGCGCGTCTTTCTCAGCGCGTCGAAGACGCAATTCTGGCGCGGCATTCGTTCGCCGGGGCTCTTGGCTGAACGCTCGCGTTGGTGATTGTGCCGACACTCCTCCGGCTGGCGCTGGATGCCGGCCGCTACGGCGTGCCGTTCGTGACCTATTTTCCGGCCGTCGTGCTCGGCGCGTTGTTTCTCGGCTGGCGTCATGGGATTCTGGTGACGGTCCTTTGCGCGGCGGCCGCCCGGTGGCTGTTCATGCGTGAGGCCATGTACCTCCTGCGAACCGCCGAGGGGGTGGCGATCCTCGTGCTGTTCGCCCTGTCCTGCGCGATGCTGATCGCTATCGGCGAAGCGCTGCGCCGCGTGCTCGCCGAGCAGCAGGTGACCTCAAGCCGCGACGCACTGCTAAATGAAGAGTTGCGCCATCGGCTCAAGAACATGCTGGCGGCGGTCAACTCGCTGGCCAGCCTGAGCTTCCGCCACGGCAACCCCGAGGAGGCGCAGCACGCGTTCAGCGAGCGGCTTTCGGCCCTCGACCGCGCGACGAGCCTGCTTGGCGGCGACAACGCGACGACATGCACCCTGCCGGAACTCGCCGAGGAAGCCCTGCGCCCGTTCCTCGCCGACTACGACATCCGTGTCGACGGCCCACGGGGGGAGGTCGAACGCGACGCCTGCGTGCCCGCGGTGCTGGCGTTTCACGAACTGGCCACCAATGCGATCAAGTACGGCGCCCTGGGCAAGGCCGGCGGCTGGGTTGGGCTCACCTGGCGCGAACCGCAGAGCGGCAAGTTCGTGCTGCGCTGGCACGAGCACGATGGCCCGCCGGTTGCTGCGCCGACACGCCGCGGAATGGGCAGCCGGATCCTCTCGATGCACTCGCCGGCGGCCAGCTTCAATATCGACTACGCGCCCGACGGCGTGCGGTGCGACATCGCGCTCAAGGCGGCCTAGCTCTTCGCGTAAGGGTTCTTCGGGCTTTTCAGCGTCAGCCTCACCGGCACCGCGCCGAAGCCGAGTTCGCGTCGGATTCCGTTGACCAGATAGCGCTCGTAGCTCGCCGGCAGGTCGGACAGGCGCGTGCCAAACACCACGAAGCGCGGCGGACGCGTGCCGACCTGGGTGATGTAACGCAGCTTGATCCGCTTGCCGCCCGGGGCCGGCGGCGGATTGGCTTCGAGCGCCTGGTCGAACCAGCGGTTGAGCCCCGCGGTCGGCACCCGGCGGCTCCACGCCTCGCGCACCTCGAAGGCGGCGGCGAGCATCGCATCGAGCCCCTTACCGGTCATCGCCGAAACCGTCAGCACCGGCACGCCCCTGAGCTGCGCCAGGCCCTCGTCGAGCGCCGCGCGTATGCCGTTGAACAAGGCGCTCGGGTTTTCGGCCACATCCCACTTGTTGATCGCCACGATCAGCGCGCGGCCTTCCTCGATCACCATGTCGGCGATCTTGAGGTCCTGCACCTCGAGCCCGCGGGTGGCGTCGAGCAGCAGCACGACGACCTCGGCAAAGTCGACCGCGCGGCGGGCGTCGGCCACCGACAGCCGCTCGAGCTTGTCCTGCACCTTGGCCTTCTTGCGCATGCCGGCGGTGTCGACCAGCTTGATCCGCCGCGTCTCGCCGCTCGCCGGGTCGGTCCAATCCCAATCGACCGCGATCGAATCGCGGGTGATCCCCGCTTCCGGGCCGGTCAGCAGCCGGTCCTCGCCGAGCAGACGGTTGATCAGCGTCGACTTGCCGGCGTTGGGGCGGCCGACGATCGCCAGGCTAAGTGGGGCGGAGGGATTGTGCTCCTTTTCGGTATCGGTCTCCACAAACGCGCCATCCGGCGGCTTCTTGCCCTCGAGCAGCGGCAGCAGCGCTTCGAACAGACCGGCGATGCCCTCGCCATGCTCCGCGGAAATTCCTACCGGTTCGCCGAGCCCGAGCGACCAGGCTTCGATAATTCCTGCATCGCCGGCGCTGCCTTCGGCCTTGTTGGCCACCAGCACCACCGGCACCGCCTGTTCGCGCAGCCAGCGGGCGATCTCCTCGTCGAGCGGAGTAATCCCGGCGCGAGCGTCGATCAGGAACAGCGCGGCGTCGGCGCCCTTGAGCGAGACTTCGGTCTGCGCGCGCATCCGGCCGGGCAGGCTTGCGGGCTCCTCGTCTTCCCAGCCGGCGGTGTCGACGGCGGTGAACTCCAGACCCGAAAGCGAGACCTCGCCGAATCGCCGGTCGCGCGTGACGCCGGGCTGGTCGTCGACCAGCGCAAGGCGTTTGCCGACCAGGCGGTTGAACAGCGTCGACTTGCCGACGTTCGGCCGGCCGATGATGACGACCTGGGGGAGAGGGCGCGGGGCGGCCATGGCGGTGGCCAAGTGGCGCTTCGTCACACGCTTGGCAAGCTGCGCCGCATGCGCGCTTCCCCCGCGGCCGTCTCTCGGGCAATCTCGCGCTAACAAAAAATTAACCCTGCGGGGTGATGCCAGGGACATGAGGGTAACGGTCGCATTCGCGCTTGCCGCATGGGCGCTCGGCTGCTCGGCCGCGCCGGCGCTGGCTGACGCCGGCGACGGTTCGAACGGCGAATTGCAGGCCAATATCCAATGTGTGCCCTACGTACGCGAGGTCACCGGCATCCAGATCTACGGCGACGCTTACACCTGGTGGAACCAGGCCGAAGGGCGCTACAGTCGCGGCCACACCCCACGGGTCGGCGCGGTGATGGCGTTCGAGCCCTACGGCAACATGACGTTGGGCCACGTCGCCGCGGTGAGCCAGGTGATCAATTCGCGCACCGTTCTGCTGGACCACGCCAACTGGTCGCCGATCGGCGGCCGCCGCGGACAGATCGAGGACAACGTCGAAGCGGTCGACGTCTCGCCCGCCAACGACTGGAGCCAGGTGCGCGTGTGGTACGCGCCGATAAACGGCCTTGGCACGACAGAATGGCCGGTCGCCGGGTTCATCTATCCCAACGCGGATACCCGGCCGGCCCTGCAGGTCGCCTCGGCCGACCCGATCACACCCTCGCGGGCATTCCTGAATGCCTTCGACGATCTCGGCAGCGGCAAGCCGGCTCGGGAACCTCTGGTGGCCGGCGCCCACCACGGCAAGCGCAGGCACCCGATCGATCTGCTCGCGCAGCTCGCCAGCAATTAGGGTCTAGTCGCTCTTCGCTACCGGCGGCTGGTCGCCCAGGTCCTCGTACCACGCCTCGACCGGCCCCGTGAGCTTGATGGTCAGCGGTTGCCCGTGGCGGTCCATCGTGCGCCCGGCCTGCACCCGCACCCAGCCTTCGGAGATGCAGTATTCGTCGACGTTGTGCCGCTGCACTCCCTTGAAGCGGATGCCGATGCCGCGCTGCAGCTTGTCGGCATCGAAGAAGTCGCTGCGCGGATTGATCGACAGGCGATCGGGCGGAACGTCGGGGGCGGTCTCTTCGCTCATCCGCCGTTCCCTAGCCGCACCCCGACGAAAATCAATCCGGCGGGGCGATACCAGGCTCGCTCGGCTGCGCCGGAGTCTCGGCGGGTGTTTGCCCCGGCTGGACCGTGTCGCCGCCTCGGCCGGGCACTTCCTGCTCGGGCGAGCGGCCGGGTTCGACAATGTCGCCGCCCTTGCCGGGATCGACCTCGTCGGGGTTGTGCCCGGGAAAGTCGCTATCGCCCTCGGCATCGGCGCACGAGGCTGCGTCCGTCGCACTGGTGTTGTCGTTGAGCACCGGCGGGGTCGCCGGCGGGACGGTGCGGCCGCCGAAAGGTTCGGCTTCCTGCTGCGGGTTTGCCATGGAGAAAAGTCCTTTGCTTGTCGGCAAGGAAACGGTTTGCCCGCACCGCGCGTTCCGCTTGCTCTACCGTCCGCCGTTCCGCTTGCCCTTTTCGTCTCGCGAATGTAACGGCGCACACCTGTTCGCAGGTTCCAGCCTGCACGGGTTCGTCGGGCCGCGGGCGTGGCGGAACTGGTAGACGCGCTGGATTTAGGTTCCAGTATCGCAAGATGTGGGGGTTCGAGTCCCTTCGCCCGCACCAGTTCCTGGCGCCAGGGCTAACGGATTCGGCCCGGCCCAGATTTGAGAAGGCTTGTTAATGCAGATCGTCGAGACCACCAACGAAGGGCTCAAGCGGGCCTATACGGTGAAAATTCCCGCCAAGGACATCGAGGCGCGGATCGATGCCGAGGTGAAGAGGGTCGCCCCGCAAGTGCGTATGCCCGGCTTCCGTCCGGGCAAGGTGCCGGCCAATCTGATCAAGAAGATGCATGGCGAGGCGCTGCATTCCGACGCGTTCAACTCAGCGGTGCAGGAATCGGTCGATTTGCTGATGCGCGAAAAGCAGCTGCGCCCGGCGCTGCAGCCCAAGATCGATCTCGGCAAGGGTTACGCACAGGGCAAGGACGCCGAGCTGACCGTTGAGCTCGAAGTGCTTCCCGAGATCGAGGCGCCATCGATCGACGGCCTCAAGCTCGAGCGGCTGACGGTGCCGGTCACCGACGCGCAAGTGGATGAGGCGCTGGCGAAGCTCGCCGGCAACCAGAAGAGCTACAAGGATGCGCCGAAGACGAAGAAGGCGGCCGAGGGCGACCAGCTGATCGTCGATTTCGTCGGCCGGGTCGGCGGCGAGGAGTTCGAAGGCGGCAAGGCCGAGGGCGCGCCGCTGGTGCTCGGCTCGGGCCAGTTCATTCCCGGCTTCGAGGAGCAGCTGACCGGACTGAAGGCGGGCGACAGCAAGACGATCACCGTCAAGTTCCCCAACGATTACCCGGCCGAGACCCTCAAAGGCAAGGAAGCCGAGTTCGACGTGACCGTGCAGGCGGTGAAGGTGGAGACCGGAACCGAGGTGAACGACGAGTTCGCCAAGTCGCTCGGCCTGGAAAGCCTGGCCAAGCTGAAGGAGTTACTCAAGGGTCAGCTCGAGCAGGAGACCCAGGGCCTGACCCGCACGCAGATGAAGCGCCAGCTTCTCGACACGCTCGCCGCGGCGCACGATTTCGCCGTGCCGCCGAGCATGGTCGAAGCCGAGTTCGAGCAGATTTGGCGGCAGCTCGAGGCCGAAGTCGAGAAGGAAGACGATCCGGACGCGGCGCGCAAGGAAATCGAGGACGACAGGGACGACTATCGCCGCATTGCCGAGCGCCGCGTGCGCCTGGGCCTGCTGCTGTCGGAGATCGGCCAGGCCAACGGCGTCGAGGTCAGCCAGCAGGAAATGCAGATGCTGCTGCAGCAGGCCGCGCAGCAGTATCGCCCCGAGGACCGCGAGCGGTTCGTCGAATACGTCCGCAACGAACCGATGGCCCAGGCCCAGCTGCGCGCGCCACTCTACGAGGACAAGGTAGTCGATTTCCTGTTCGACAAGGCCGAGGTGACCGAGCGCGAGGTCACCCGCGAGGAGCTTGAGGCCGCGATCGAGGCGGAAGAGGAGGCCGAGACGAAGTCGACGGCCAAGAAGCCGGCCGCCAAGAAGGCTCCGGCGAAGAAGCCCGCCGCGGGCAAGGCCGCCAAGGCGGCGCCGAAGAAGGAAGCCGCCAAGGCCGAGACCAAGCCGGCCGCCAAGAAAGCACCGGCCAAGAAGGCGCCCGCGAAGCAGGCCGACGCGGCCAAGAAGGCGCCGGCGAAAAAGGCCGAGGAAGCCAAGCCCGCGGCCAAAAAGGCGCCGGCGAAGAAGGCCACCGCAAAGAAGTAGCTCCGATCCTCGTCTGGGCGGAAATCCGCTAAAACTGGCCCTTCACGGAAATCATGTAGATCAGCCCGACGGACTGGTCGCCGTCCTCGTGAAACAGCACCGGCGCGGTGTCGCGGAAGCCGCTGTACACGGTCCGCCGGAAGATGTGCCGGCCGTTGGTGAGATTGAATGCCTGCGCTTTCACATCCAGCCCCAACACGTCCTTGTTCTCGATGAAGGCGAAGGTATAGGCCGGGCCTTCGTACTGAAGGCCCACCTCGAAGATCCGGTAGTACGGCAGCGTGTGATTGTACTGCACGCCAGCGCCCCAGGCCCAGTGCGTGCCCGGAAGGTCGTCGCGCAAAGTGACGTTGGCGATCCGGTCCTGCTCATTGCTGAACTGGTGCGTTTCGCCGGTCAGGGGATCGCGCAGGCTCGAGTGCTGCCAAGTGAGGTCGGCGTCGATCTTGGCGCCCTTCCAGCCGAGCGGATCGAGCTTGATCGTGCTGATCCATTCCGCGCCGTAAAGCGTCGCCTTGTCGATGTTGCCGCGTGACTCTACGCCGCCGGGAAGCGGAATCCACTCTATGTAGTCCTGGTACCATTTGCCGTAGAGCTTGAGCGTGATCGTGCCCCACGCGCCGAGATCCTTCTTGGCCTCCAAGTTCAGCTCCCAGCTTTGCGGCGGCACCAGGTTGACATTGCCGGCGCTGCCGTTGCCCTGGTCGAGGTCGACGCGGGCGAGGAAGTCGGAAAACGAGAGCTGGCCAACGACGCGAGCGAACTTGAGCGAGATGTTGAGGTCCTTGCGCGGGGTCCAGGCGAGGCTCGCGGACCCCTTCGGCCGCCAGAAAGTGCGCACCAGGCCCATCGATCCGGTCTGCGCCAGCTTTGAGTATTCGCCGCCGACGCCGATCTGCAGCGATAGGTTCCTGGTCAGCTGACGACCGTGGGTAAGGATGGATTCATAGCGATCCTCGTTGACCCCGCCGGTGCCGGCCGGAAACGGGATTTCGACCAGATTGCCAGAGGGATCGAGATCAAACAGGTGCGCGTTGCCGTTGAAACGGTTGTACGCCGCCTCAGCGGAGAGCTGCCAATCGCCGTTCAGCATCTTCCAGTTGTACTCGGCGCGGGCAACATATTCGCGGCTGACGTTCACGTACCCGTAGCGACCGCCGGTGTCCGGCGAGCCGTCGGCGTAAGTGAACACGACGTCTTCGTGGTAGCGGTCGTGGTCGTAGCGATCGAGCCCGATCAGCTTGAGCCGCCCGGGTCCGAGCGCAAACTCGACGTCGCCGCCGATCTCGTACGTCCGGTCCCGATCGCGCGGCGTGTAGCTGTACAGGCGGTCGACCCCGCCCGGGACGGTGCGCTGCTCGAACTCGTTGTTATCGGAGTAGTTCTGCTGATACTGCGCGTTGAGGTGCGCTATCGAGCTGCCCGGGCCGTCCCACTTGAGCGAACCCGAGACCTTTGGCCCGTTGTAGACATTCGCAAGATGGACTTGCCGAATTTCGATGACCTCGCCGCTGGCGTCGGTGATGATCGTCGGGCCCTTGATCGCTCCTGTCCCGAAATCGTTGCCAAGCGCCAAGGTGTAGTCGAGCGTCCTCGTCGAACCGCTGATCGAAACGTTGCCGCCGACCCATGCGGGCTGGACGTAGCCGGGGCGGAACCGCGTCTCGTAGTCGAACTGGCCGGATAATCCGCCTACTTTCGTGACGACGTTCGCGACCTGCCCCGAAAGGCCAGGGATCTTGAGCGAAGCCCCGTCGACGATCTCAATTCGCTCGACCCGGTCGGCGGAAATCTTCTGCAGCCTGTCGGTGATCGATTCCGACTTCAGTTCCAGCCGTTCGCCGTTGATCAGCACGTTGACGTTGGCTTCGCCGAGCCCGCGGCCCTGGTCGCCGCCCGAGATCGAGAACCCCGGCACCTGCTTGAGCATGTCGAGCGCGTTCTTGGGCGAGTATTGCGCGAAATAGGCCGCGGGATAGATCATGTGGCCTTCGCTGCCGGCGCGCGGAACGTCGAGCGGGGATGTTTCCTTTCCGCCGCTTTCCTGATCGTCCGCATGAGCGGGCGCGGCGAGTACGGTCGAGACGCCGAGAAGCAGGACGATGACGGTTGTTTTCATGCCCCCGGTGCTATCCCGGGACTACATTTGTAACATCGGCGTTCGATCGGTGGCGATTGTCGCCCGATGAACGTCGTGGTCCCGGCTCCACCCAAGCCCCTTGAACATCGCGCGCCAAGGCGCGACATAGGTCGGGCATTTCCAGACAACGAGGATTTATGATCGACCTGTTCGGCACCGACAACGCGCAAGGCAAGTTCACCGTCGACCCCGTGACCGGCCAGCTTGTGCCGGTGGTGGTCGAGAGCACCAGCCGTGGCGAGCGCAGCTTCGACATCTTCAGCCGTCTGCTGCGCGAACGCATCGTGTTCGTCACTGGCACGGTCGAGGACAACATGGCCAGCCTGATCGTCGCCCAGTTGCTCTATCTCGAGAGCGAGAACAGCCGCGACATCTCGATGTACATCAACTCGCCGGGCGGGGTGATCACCTCGGGCATGGCGATCCACGACACCATGCAATACATCAAGCCGCGCGTTTCCACCGTCTGCGTCGGGCAGGCGGCCTCGATGGGCAGCTTCCTGCTGGCGGCCGGCGAACCGGGCATGCGGATCGCGCTGCCCAACTCGCGGATCATGGTCCACCAGCCGAGCGGCGGCGCTCGCGGCATGGCCTCGGACATCGAAATTCAGGCCAAGGAAATCCTCCGTATCCGCCAGCGGATGAACGATCTCTACGCCAAGTACACCGGCCAGACGCTGACCGAGATCGAAAAGGCGCTCGACCGCGACACCTTCCTCGAAGCCGATGAGGCGATGAAATTCGGTATCGTCGACAAGGTGTTCGAGACTCGCCCGCCGACCGATCAGGTGGGCGACACCAGCGGCTCGCACGGCGGGGCGCCGGAGTAGATTGGAACGCTCGGCGGCCCTGACGCGTAGCCACGAAACTGTAGCATTTTGGCAACCGTGTGCCTTCAGGCTGTAGCAAGCCGGGGGTGTTAAGGTTACGCCGATTGATATTGAAAACCCGCGGTCTACATTGACCCGGGCGAATCCTTCGCGCTAACCGGCGGGGGAACAGGACGAAAGTATGACCAAACTGAGCGGATCCGACAGCAAGAGCACGCTCTACTGCAGCTTCTGCGGCAAATCGCAGCACGAGGTGAGGAAGCTCATCGCCGGGCCGACGGTGTTCATCTGCGACGAATGCGTCGAGCTGTGCAACGACATCATCCGCGAGGAGACCAAGGGCGGCCTCGCCGGCAAGAAGGACGGCGGCGTGCCTACTCCGCAGGATATCTGCGGCACCTTGAACGATTACGTGATCGGGCAGGACCGCGCCAAGCGCGTGCTCTCGGTGGCGGTCCACAATCACTACAAGCGCCTCAAGCACAGCGGCAAGGCGGGCGATGTCGAGTTGGCGAAGTCGAACATCCTGTTGGTCGGGCCAACCGGCAGCGGCAAGACGCTGCTGGCGCAGACGCTGGCGCGCACGTTCGACGTGCCGTTCACGATGGCCGACGCGACGACGCTGACCGAAGCCGGCTATGTCGGTGAGGACGTCGAGAACATCATTCTGAAGCTGCTGCAGGCGTCGGACTACAACGTCGACAAGGCGCAGCACGGCATCGTCTACATCGACGAGATCGACAAGATCACCCGCAAGGCGGAAAACCCCTCGATCACGCGCGATGTGTCGGGCGAGGGCGTGCAGCAGGCGCTGCTCAAGCTGATGGAAGGCACCACCGCCTCCGTCCCGCCGCAAGGCGGGCGCAAGCATCCGCAGCAGGAATTCCTCCAGGTCGACACGACCAATATCCTGTTTATCTGCGGCGGCGCCTTCGCCGGGCTTGAAAAGGTTATTGCCGACCGGCTGCAGAAGCGCTCGATTGGCTTCGGTGCGCACGTCGCCGATCCCGATGAACGTCAAGTCGGAGAGCTGCTCGAGAAGTGCGAGCCGGAAGACCTGCTGAAGTTCGGCCTGATCCCCGAATTCGTCGGCCGCCTGCCGGTGATCGCAACGTTGCACGACCTCGACGTCGATGCGCTGGTCGAGATCCTCCAGCAGCCCAAGAACGCGCTGGTCAAGCAGTACCAGAAATTGTTCGAGCTCGAGGACGTCGACCTCACCTTCACCGAGGACGCGCTGACCGCGATCGCCGAGCGGGCGATCAAGCGCAAGACCGGCGCCCGCGGCCTGCGTTCGATCGTCGAGGGCATTCTGCTCGACACGATGTTCGACCTGCCGAGCATGGAAGGCGTCAGTGAAGTTGTCGTCGACAAGGACGTCGTCGAGGGCCGCAAAGACCCGATCCGCGTCGTTTCCGCGAAGGACAAGAAGGAAGCCGCGGCCTGACCGTCGGCCGCGCCTACCGTTCTTCCGCTCCGGCGAAACAGATACGAGCCATCGCGCCCGTCCGGCGCTGATGAGGCGCGCCGCCGCTACCGGCGAGCGCGCGCAAACCGCCCGCAAGTGGGCCAGAGGAGAATTTCTATGCCGACCAACGCCCAACTCGCCGCCAAGCTGCTCCGCGACGCGAGCGTGTTCTTCCGTCATGTGGGCGAGCAGAACCCGCCGATCGCCGACCAGATGAACGACAACGCGCAGGTTTACGACGAAGTCGCCGGCCTGGTGGAGAGCGATCCGTCCGGCGAACTGCCCGAACAGGCGCCGCAAACGTCCGAATAGCCCTTCGAGCGCCGTTTCAGCTCAAGCGCAATCGATGCAATGATCGGCGTGGGCGCCGGTCTCGACCTGCACAGTCGCGTGGCCGATGTGAAACCGGTGCTCGAGTTCGTGCGCCACCTTGTGCAGTAAGTCGTCCCCGCGGTGGCCGCCGGGGATCACCAGGTGCGCGGTGAGCGCGGTTTCGGTGGTGCTCATCGGCCAAATGTGCAGGTCGTGCACCGCGGTCACGCCCGGCAGGCCGGCGAGATAGGCGCGCACTTCGCCTTCGTGGATTGAATCCGGCACCGCCAGCAGCGCCATCTTCACGCTGTCCTTGAGCAGCCCCCAGGTGCCGACGCCGATCACCACGACGATCACCAGGCTGGTCGCCGGGTCGATCCAGGTGGCCCCGATCCAGAGGATTACCGCGCCGGCGATCACCACGCCGAGGCTGACCAGCGCGTCGCCGGCCATGTGCAGGAACGCGCCACGGATGTTGATGTCGCTCTTGCGCCCGCTGGCGAACAGCAGCGCGGTGGCGGTGTTGATGACGATCCCCACCGCGGCAACCACGATCATCGTCCAGCCGTGAACCGGCTCAGGGTTGAGCAGCCGGTTGACCGTTTCGAACAGAATCGCGCCGGTCGCGATCAGCAACAGGGCGGCGTTGCCGAGTGCGGCAAGCATCGAACTGGCCTTGTAGCCATAGGTGAAGCGGGCATTGGCCGGCCGCGCGGCCATCACGGCGGCGCCCCATGCGATCAGCAGCCCGAGCACGTCCGACAGGTTGTGCCCGGCATCCGCGAGCAGGGCCATCGAGCCCGCCACGACTCCGAACCCGGCCTCGACCAGCACGAACACTGAATTGAGCGCCACGCCGATCGTAAACGCACGGCCGAAATCGGCCGAAGCATGAGCGTCGGTATGATCATGCGAGTGAAGCAATCCCGCAATACCTCCTGTCGTCCTGGCGCTGGCGCGCGTTTCGCCACCACCAGCCAATACCAGATAACGCACACCGCGGGGCAATCAATAGACTGAAAAGAAAAGACTATTTGAAATGAAATAACATTGCCGAACTCATATCAGATCACACCAAGCTCGAAATTATGGCTCGGCTATTTGTAAACGCATGAATCCAGCCCGTTACGCCGCACCACGCCAATTCGCGCGGCGATGGTGTTGCCGTAGCGGCGGGTGAAGCCGGAGGGATCGATCGCCTCCCGCTGCTTGGGCAGGGGCAGGATGGCGGCGATCCGCGCCGCTTCGATCGGTGAAAGACGCGCGGCGGAATGGTGATAGTAGCGCTCGGCCCCAGCTTCGACGCCATACGTGCCGATGCCTGTCTCGGCGACGTTGAGATAGACCTCCATGATCCGCCGCTTGCCCCACAGATGCTCGATCAGGAAGGTGAACCACGCCTCGAGCCCCTTGCGGAAGTAGCCGCCGCCTTGCCACAGGAACACGTTCTTGGCGGTCTGCTGGCTGATCGTCGAGCCGCCGCGCAGGACCACGCCGCTCTTCTGGTCGTGCTCGAACGCCTTCCTGATCGCCTCTGTGTCGAACCCATGGTGCTGGCAGAACCGGCTGTCCTCGGCGCCGATCGCCGCATCGACCATGTCGCGGTCGATGCGGGCGAGCGGCGTCCAGTCCTTGGTGATGCCGTTGCCGTCGAGCAGCATGGTCGCCGTCACCGGCACCGGCACGAAGCGGTAGACGATCACCAACAGAAGACTGATCGCGACGAACCAAAAGATGACGCGGATGAGCAAACGCATCAGGCGGATCATGCAAGGCGCCTACCGTCGCCGCCGCCGCGGTGCAACGCCGTCCCGGCGGTCTCTCGACAGCCGTCGACGAACGGCGCAAGATGACACCCATCCTTGACCAGGGGGAGAAGCGAAATGCCGCAATTCGTGATCGAACGGGAGATGCCGGGGGTCGGCGGAGCCTCGCCGGCGGATCTCAAGGCCGCCTCGCAGACCAGCTGCAGCGTGCTCAGGGACCTCGGCCCCGAGATACAGTGGGTCCACAGCTATGTCACCGACGACAAGATTTACTGCATCTACCGCGCGCCCAACGCCGAGATCATCCGCGAACACGCGCAAAAGGGCGGGTTCCCGGCCAACGCGGTCAACGAAGTGCGCACCATGATCGACCCGACGACCGCGGAATAGCCGTCAGGCGGCTTTTGTCCGGGGCCGAGTGGCGAGCACGAATAGGCCGAAGCCCACCGCGGCGATCGCTGGCATGGCCAGCTCGCCCAACAGCATCGCGTTGGTGCCGAATCTGTCGTGCATCCAGCCGTCGAACACGCTCATCAGTGTGATTGGCGCGTTGGAGATGGCCGCCATCAGGTTCCAGTTGGTCGCTGCCGACTTCTTGCCGATCGCCTCGAGCACGATCGCCGCGTAGCCGGTGTAGCCCATGCCGACCATCGCCATGTAAAGCAGCACGAACACCGTGAAAATGGTCGGCGTGCGCGGCAGCACGATCATCGCCGCCGCCGCCAGGCCGACGAGAACGCCGAACAAGCAATAGGCCCGCTTGGGGTCCATCCGGTCGCACACGAACGCGGCGGCCATCGCCCCGACCATGGACGCCAGTCCGCCGCCGATGCCGTTGACCGCGGCAACTGTGTCGGCGCCGGCGTGCCACTCGCCGGCGACCGCCGCCCACGGCATCGCCCCCGAAGCGATCGGCAGCACCATGATGATCAGGGCAAGGTAGCCGAGGCGCGACCGGGCAACCTCCCAGACGTCGCGGAGCACGCCCCACAGCTCGCCCAGATAAGTGTGCACGCGCGCGCTGCGCTGCAGGCGGGGGAGCGCCAGCATCCCGGCCCAGCAGGCAAAGCAGATCGCCGCCAGCACCGCCCCCGAGACCCATGCCTGGTGGACGTGCTCGGCGATCACCAGGCCGATGCCGCCGCCGATGCCGGTCCCGCCGAGGTTGCCCGCTTGTGACCATCCGCTGGCGCGGCCGCGCAGCTCGGGCGGCGTCTGGTTGGCCATGAAGATCTCGGTCGACATGCTGATCAGGGTCGAGGCGACCGACGACAAGATAATCAGTCCGCTCAGCAGCGGCACTTCGGCCGCGGTCATTGGCAGCACGCTCATCGCCACGATGGTGCCGCCGACCGCGACCGTGCCGAGGCCGTACCACAGCTTCGGGTTCCACATCGTGTCGACCAGCGGCGCCCACAGCATCTTCCAGGTCTGCGGGAACACCGACAGGGCGAACAGGCCGGCGACCACCGCCGTCGGCAGCCCCGCGCGTGCCAGCAGGAAGACCAGCGTGACCTGAACGTATCCCGCCGAAATGCCGAACGGCGCGAACAGCAGGCCGAAGACGACCGGATAGCGGACCACCCCGGCGCTCTCGTGCGCCTGATCGACGGCGGGGTCGGCCTCGGCATGTGTTGTGATCGCTGTTCTCCCGGCGCCCAGTCGTTCAGGCGAAAGGCTTACCGCGCGGGAGCGGGCGGGCAAGCGATATTAGCCCTCTCCCCAAGGGGAGAGGGCAAAGGTAGCCTAGCCTCAGTGTCGGTACCGGCAGGGCCGCCTTGTTCAAGCAGGCGCCGGCAGCAGCCGTTCGGTGGCGATGCGCTGCATCGCCTTCTGCAGCTTTTCGAACGCGCGCACCTCGATCTGACGGATGCGCTCGCGGCTGACGTCGTAAACCTGGCTCAGCTCCTCAAGCGTCTGCGGGTTGTCGGTCAGCCGGCGCTCGGTGAGGATGTGCCGCTCGCGCTCGTTGAGGCTTTCCATCGCCTCCTCGAGCATCTCGTGGCGCACGTGCGCTTCCTCGGCGTCGGCGACGATCGAATCCTGCAGCGGGCCTTCGTCGGTCAGCCAGTCCTGCCACTGGCCGGAGCCTTCCTCGTCCGAGCGCATGGAGACGTTGAGCGACGCATCGCCGCCCATCAGCATCCGCCGGTTCATATTGATCACTTCCTGCTCGGGCACGCCCAGATCCTTGGCAATCTTGGCGACGTCGTCCGGGTGCAGGTCGGTGTCTTCGTAAGCCTCGAGGTTCTTCTTCATCCGCCGCAGGTTGAAAAACAGCTTCTTCTGCGCCGCGGTGGTGCCCATTTTCACGAGCGACCACGAGCGGAGGATGAATTCCTGGATCGAGGCCTTGATCCACCACATCGCGTAAGTCGCCAGGCGGAAGCCGCGATCGGGCTCGAACTTCTTCACGCCTTGCATCAAGCCGACGTTGCCCTCGGAGATAAGGTCGCTGACCGGCAGGCCATAGCCGCGATAGCCCATGGCGATCTTGGCCACGAGCCGCAGGTGCGAGGTGACGAGCTGCGCCGCAGCTTCGGGGTCCTCGTGCTCCTGATAGCGCTTGGCGAGCATGTATTCCTGCTCGGCCGTCAGCACCGGGAATTTCTTGATTTCGGCGAGATAGCGGTTGAGGCTCTGCTCTCCGCCCAGCGCCGGCACCGATAGTGCTTTGCCGTTGCTCATGTGTTCCTAAACCTTTCCAGCGTCGGCCTGCGGTGCGGAAGCCCCTGATGGGCACCCCCGCTGTGCGGCCACATATCGCCCCTACATATACGAAAATGTCCTAGTGGACGTGCGCAGTTCATCGATTTGAATGAGCGGTTTCGTCGATAAGTTCCCTCATGTCGTTCGGCAGGTCGCTTTCGAAGCGCAGCCTGTCGCCGGTCACCGGATGAACGAAGCCAAGCACCGCTGCGTGAAGGGCCTGACGATGAAAACCGAGTGTTTTCAGAACCGTCCGCAGCCGGGGATTGGCGCGCCCATAAACAGGATCCCCTAATAGCGCATGGCCGATTGACGCAAGGTGAACCCGCACCTGGTGGGTGCGCCCCGTTTCCAGCCGGCATTCGACCAGCGCGCAACCGTTCATATTACGCAATAGCTTGTAGTGCGTTGTTGCCCATTTGCCACGCGAGGAATTCTTGGTCAGCACCGCCATTTTCTTGCGGTTGGCGTCCGACCGGCCAATTTTTCCGCTGATGGTGCCCTCGCGCGGGCTCGGCTGACCGTTGACCACCGCGAGATAGGCGCGCTCGATCGAATGGTCGGCGAACTGCTTCGCCAGACCCTCGTGCGCGGCGTCGCTCTTGGCGGCCACCAGCAATCCTGAGGTGTCCTTGTCGATCCGGTGAACGATGCCCGGCCGCGCGACGCCGCCGATGCCGGACAACTGCCCCGCACAATGGTGAAGCAGCGCGTTGACCAGTGTGCCGTCGGGATTCCCCGCCGCCGGATGGACCACCAGCCCGGCCGGCTTGTCGACGACGATTAGGTGTTCGTCTTCGAACACCACGGTGAGCGGAATATCCTGCGGCCGCGCCTCCGGCTCGACCGTCGGCGGAACGGCAATGGCGAACTCCGCGCCTTCGCTCGTTTTGCCGGAGGTCTGCGAAACCCGTTCGCCCGCAACGCTAACTGCGCCCTCGGCGATCAAACTCTTCACCCGCTCGCGCGACAACCCCGAAGCCTCGGCCAGCGCCTTATCCAGCCGCTGCCCGCCCGCCAGTGTTCCAGTGATGATGTGAGCGCCCCCCACGGGGATCTAGATGGGGATCGGGAGCCGTTGCGGCAAGGGCGTGGGGCGCAAACTTGATCACGCAAAGACGCGAAGCAATTCTTAGCGGCGGGCCTCGCCTCTTCGCGTCTTTGCGTCTTTGCGCGAAACAAAAATGCTGCCACGCAGGATGGATGGCGCTCGTCATCGCTCAGCGGCTGATTTCCAGCCTCTCGATCGAGGCGGAACGCGTCTTCCCCTACGAAGCCTGTGGCATTCTGCTCGGCCGTGGCGACCGCGTCGAGCAGGTGCAGCCCGCCCGCAATGTGCATCCCACCCCGCAGTCGCATTTTGAAATAGACCCTCAGGCGCTCGTCCATGCGCACCGCTGCGCGCGGCAGGGAGGGCCGGAGGTGCTCGGCTATTATCATTCGCACCCTGGCGGCGCCGCCGAGCCATCCGCCACCGATCGCGAGCAGGCGAGCGGCGACGGGCGCATCTGGGCGATCGTCGGCGGCGGCGATGTGACGTTCTGGCGCGACGACGAAGGCGGCTTCGCAAAGCTTTCCTACATCGCCGATGATCGCTAAGGCGTCTGTGACAACGCCGAGAGGGGAGGTTTCGCCGCGTCGCAAACAGGTGTCACCCGTCGTCCTCAATAGCAACATATTGTCCTACAACGGGAAAGATGCCGTTGGAGCGGGTGACAGATAGCAATTGCGTCACCCTTCCTTGTTCACTCCCAATGCCGGATTGCTGAATGACATCTTCGACCGACCTTGCAGCGCTGCTTTGCTCCCGCTTGTGCCACGACATGCTGAGCCCGGTCGGAGCGCTCAGCAACGGGCTCGAGCTGCTGCGCGACGAGCGCGATCCCGAAATGCGCCAGCGCTGCGTGGAGTTGCTCGAACAGAGCGCCCGAATCAGCGCCGACAAGCTGAAGTTCTTCCGTCTGGCTTACGGCGCGGCCGGCGGCTTCGGTGATACGGTCCCGTCCGACGAGCCGCGCGAGCTGGTCGAAGCGCTGGTGGGGGACAACGGCCGAGTCGCGTTCACCTGGGGCGTCGGCGTCGAGGCGCTGCCCAAGGCGGCGGTCAAGGTGCTGCTCAATCTCGCCGCGATCGGCCTCGACGCCTTGCCGCGCGGCGGCGAACTGCAGGTCGGTGCCGAAAGCCGCGACGGGGCGACCGAGATTGCGGTGCGCGCGGCCGGCAGCAAGGTCGCGTTCGACCCGGCGATCGGCCATTCGCTCGACGGCTCGCTGCCGGATGCGGATCTGTCGGGCCGCACCGCCCCGGCGCACCTCGTCCGCCTGATCGCCGAGGAGCACGGCGGCGGGCTGCAATATGCGCTCACCGACGGCGCGCTGGTGATGGGCGCGGTCCTCCCGGACGCCTGACCATGGACGAGCTCGTCCATCGCGAGCAGCCCTCGCCCAACTGGGACGCGCGCGACGAGCGCGTGTCGATGGTCGTCCTGCACTATACCGACATGCCCTCGGCCGACGCGGCGTTGGCGCGGCTGTGCGATCCGGCGGCCAAGGTCAGCGCGCATTACGTGATCAGCGAGGAAGGCGAGGTTATCCGGCTGGTGGACGAGCACAAGCGCGCCTGGCACGCGGGCCTGAGCTACTGGCGCGGCAAGTCGAACGTCAACGGCTGCTCGATCGGCATCGAGCTGCAAAACCCGGGTCATACTTGCGGTTATCGGGAATTTCCCGAGGCGCAGATCGAGGCGCTGGTGCCGCTGCTGCACCGTATCGTGAAGGACTACGACATTCCGCGCGCTAACATCGTCGGCCATTCGGATATCGCGCCGCAGCGCAAGCTCGACCCCGGCGAGCTATTCCCATGGGAGCGCCTGGCCGAATACCGCTTGGCGCTGCCGCGGCCGGAAAAGCTCGAACTGGGCGACCCGTTCGACAACGATGGCGCCTTCTACCTCGCGCTCGAGCGGTTCGGATACGATATCTCCGACGGCAAGAAAGCGGTCGAAGCGTTCCAGCGCCGCTGGCGGCCCGAGAAGATCGACGGCGAAATCGACGGCCAGGTGCGCGCGATCCTGTTCCAGCTGCTCTTGGATCGCGACCAGGGAAGGGCTAGATAGGCCCCGCCAGGGGGCCGGGCAGCCGCGTCGGGATGCTAATTCCGCCGAGGAAAGTCCGGGCTCCACGAAACCAGGGTGGCGGGTAACGCCCGCCGGGTCGGGCTTCGGTTCGGCTCAGGGAAAGTGCCACAGAGAGTATACCGCCGATGGCCCCTAAAGGGCACAGGCATGGGTGAAAGGGTGCGGTAAGAGCGCACCGGGGCGCCGGCAACGGTGTTCGTATGGCAAACCCCACCCGGAGCAAGACCGAATAGGGGTCTCGCGCCCGAGCTTTCGAGCGAGGGCAGGGGAGTTTCGCCCCGAGAGGCCCGGGTTGGTTGCTGGAGCGGCCGGGCGACCGGTCGCCGAGATGAATGGCTGCCCTTGCGGCGCGGGTCCTTCCGGATACCACCCGCGAGACAGAACCCGGCTTACAGGCCCCCTGGCACCTTCCTGCTACGCCGCGAGTTGGCGCGCGGCGGCTGTAATGGCGCCATCCTCGTCGACCGCTTCGAGGTAGCGCCGCTCGGCGCCTTCGAGCACCAGCGCGGTCAGCCGGCCGAGGTTGTAGGCGCCGGTATCGATGCCGATGCGGTTGCCGCGATCTTCGGGTTGCGAGCGGATCGTGTGACCATGAACGACGACCGCGCCGTGCGGCTCATTGTGCGACAGAAACGGCTCGCGAATCCATCTGAGGTCGTGCGGCCGCTGCTCCTTCAGCGGCACGCCCGGGGCAATCCCGGCGTGGACGAACAGGTAGTCGCCGATCGCGATCGTGTCCTCGAAGCTGGCGAGGAACGCGCGCTCCTCGGGCGACACCGCCGCGTGCATCAGCGCCTGCACTTCTTCGACCGATGCCTCCATGTAGGCTCGACGGTCGACGCCGTAGCTGAGCACGGTCTCTTTGCCGCCGAAGCGCAGGAAATGCCTCAGCGTCTCGGTCTTGTCGAAGCTCGCCAGGAACATTTCCTCGTGGTTTCCGGCGAGGATGCGCACCCGGCGCTGCCGCTGCCAGTCGCGGGCGCGGGCGACGACCCCGGCACTATCCGGCCCGCGATCGACCAGATCGCCGAGCAGGATCACGGTCGTCTCGGCCAGTCCGCAAGCGGCGTCGTCGGCCTCAATCGCCCCGATCAGCGCGTCAAACAGATCGAGCCGACCGTGGATGTCTCCCACGGCGTAGACCCGCTGCCCCTCCGGCACCGCAGCCGGGGGACCGGCGCTCTCACCCCGGTCGAACAATTTGCGAATGGTCTTCAACATAGCCGCCGGAAACGTCGGAGCTCCTCAAGGTTCTCGCAAGCGCGTTCGTCTGTCGGCCGGGCCAAGTGGACCCGTTTTCCTGACCGGCCGCTTAATGTGGTGCCGAAACACCACACCATGCGCCGCGCTCTGCAACGTCTTGCGATTTCTCTTGTGCAATGCAGCAAAACGGACCAGTTTGGCAACCGTGTTCGCGAGATTGTCGGCCCAGCGAACGAGGCCGGCCCGCGTAACCGCAGGTGGGACGAAGCATCGTTTTCAATCGCAATCGAGGAATTGCCCATGCTTACGTCCGTCCGCAGCCTGGTGGCTGCTACCCTTGCCGTCGGCACTCTGTTTGCCGCGGCTCCCGCGCTGGCCGGTGACAACCCCACCGCCCCACCGCCCGAGTTCTCGGTCTCCGGCAGCGCCGCGATCGTCTCGCAGTACCGTTTCCGCGGGATCGCCCAGTCCGACAACAAGCCGGTCGTGCAGGGTTCGATCACACTCAGCCACGAGTCGGGCTTCTACATCTCGACGTGGGGTTCGAGCGCCAGCCCCGGCCCCTACGTCGACATTGGCGGAACCGAGATTGACGTCTATGGCGGCTTCACCCACGAGATCGCTCACAGCGGCTTCAATGTCGACGTCGGGGTCTACGGCTACCTTTATCCGGGTGCGACAGCCGGCAATTACTACGAGATTTATGGCAACCTGTCGAAGACCTTCGGCCCGGTGGGCGCTAAGGTGGGCGTTTACGTCGCTCCCAGCCAGAGCAATGTCTCCAAGACCAACACCTACATCTACGGCGAACTGAACAGTGGCATTCCGGGAACGCCGATCACGCTTCACGGCCATCTCGGCCACACCGGGGGCGCGTTCGACTATCCTTACGACGGTGTCGCGAAGGACTATCTCGATTACAGTGTCGGCGCGAGCGTCGTGTGGAAAGCACTGACCCTCGACTTTTCGTGGGTCGGGACCAACCTTTCCGACTCCGATTTCGCGACGTCCCTCACGCCCTTCGAGGCGAAGCGTGCCGCGAAGAGCGTCGGGGTGGTCTCGCTTACCGCTTCGTTCTGAGAATCCGAGGCAAGTTGGGCCCGCTCCGCTGCCGCGGGCGGGTCCTTCCACGCCAGCGGTGTAAAAAGCACTGGTCGCATGGGAGCCATTGTCGCTAGGGTCGACCTTTCACGGGCGGGAAAGCGGAGCCTTGGCGCGATGACGAAATACCTCCACAGCATGATCCGGGTGAGCGATCCCGAGGCGACGGTGAAGTTCTTCAACCTGCTCGGCCTGGAGGAAGTGCGGCGGATGGAAAGCGACAAGGGCCGCTTCACGCTGATCTTCATGGCCGCGCCGGGGCAGAAAGATGTCGCCGAGGTCGAGCTGACCTACAACTGGCCGCCCGAGGACGGCAGCGAACCCGAGGAATACGGCGGCGGGCGCAACTTCGGGCACCTCGCCTATCGGGTCGAGAATATCTACGAGACCTGTCAGCGGCTGGCCGACGCCGGCGTGACGATCAACCGCCCGCCGCGCGACGGGCACATGGCGTTCGTCAAGACGCCCGACGGAATCTCGATCGAGCTGCTGCAGGACGGCCACCTCGAGCCGCAGGAGCCGTGGGCGAGCATGGAGAACACCGGCAGCTGGTAAGGTCCGGTTTGGCTCGCCAGAGCGCACCGAATCTGCCACCAGCCGGGGCATGACGGCCGCGCTGATCATCGTCTTTGTGACCGCCTATATGGCGATCGCACTCGAAGAGCCGCTGAGGATCAACAAGTCGGCCGCCGCGCTGATGGGCGCGGGTTTGATGTGGATCCTCTATGCCGCGTCGACCGGCGATCCGCAGTTGTTCAGCGAGCAGCTCGACAGTTCATTGGTCGACACCGCCCAGATCGCCTTCTTCCTCATCGGCGTGATGACGGTCGTCGAGGTCGTTGACGCGCACGACGGCTTCGCCGTCATCACCTCGCGCCTGAGGACGCGCACGCTGGCGACGCTGACGACCTTCGTCACACTGGTCACCTTCGCCCTGTCCGCGGTGCTGGCGAACATGACGGTGGCGATCGTGATGGTCTCGCTGGCCCGGCGGCTGGTGCGCCAGCAGGAAGACCGGCTGATGCTCGCCGGGATGATCGTGATCGCCTCCAACGCCGGCGGGGCCTGGTCGCCGATCGGCGACGTTACCACCACGATGCTGTGGATCGGCGGCCAAGTTACGACGGTGGCACTCGCCAAGGAGCTGATCCTCCCCTCGCTGGTGAATGTGCTGGTGCCGCTCGTATTCGTCGCCTGGAAGCAGCGCGGCAAGCCTATTCTGGCGCCGGAAAGAGCCGCCGGAGCCTCCGCAATGACGAGCTACACCACTTCGTTCGAGCGCAACTTGATGTTCGCCCTCGGCATCCTGGCCCTCCTGTCGGTGCCGGTGTTCAAGGCTCTCACCGGGCTTCCCCCGTTCCTCGGAACGCTGTTCGCGCTCGGAATTGTCTGGGCCATCGGTGACCTGGTCCACCGCGGCAAGCCCGAAGAGGAGAAGGCGCACGTCACGATCGTCGAGGCGCTGACCCGCATCGACATGGCGGCGATCGTGTTCTTCATCGGTATTCTGCTGGCGGTGGCGACGCTGCAGCACGCCGGCGCCCTCGCTTCTGCCGCGCGTTGGCTCGATGCCGAGGTCGGGCGGCTCGACGTGATCGTGCTGATCTTCGGCCTGTTGAGCTCGATCGTTGACAACGTGCCGATGGTCGCCGCGGCGATGGGCATGTACCCGATGAGCACCTATCCGCCGGACAGCTTCCTGTGGGCGTTCATGGCCTACACCACCGGCACCGGGGGCTCGATCCTGATCATCGGTTCGGCGTCAGGCGTCGCGGCTATGGGGGCGGAGAAGAAGCTCGACTTCATCTGGTATCTGCGCCGTTTCGCGTTGCTGGCGCTGGCAGGCTACGTCGCCGGCGCGCTGGTCTACGCGCTGCAGATGGAGGTATTCGTATAGCAGGCGGCCTGCCGTTGCCTTTTGCTGCGAACTAGGTAATTTTAGGCAATTATATACTTAAGTGAGCAAGGCAGATGTGCGAATCAGATCAGCGACAGGCCGGCGCATTTTCGAGCGATGACGAGGAGTGGCTAAGTCGCTTGGTCTTAGCCCCCGAAGCAGTGCGCCTCGAACGTCTGGACAATTCCCTCCACCAGCTTCGTAAGCTCATGGAGAACACTGAGCGCAGGTTCGCCAGCAAAGACGGGTACGCTTGGGCCGAATACCAAGTTGGCCGCAACGCGCAGATCAACCATGCCAAACGTGACGGTGCCGGTTTTACCCAAGTTCATTAGCACAACGCCATCATCGAGACGCCCCGGCCCAGTCAGGGTAAGGCCGCTTCCACCTCTCGCGTGAATATCGATGCGCGAACCGCTGAGACCGCCTTGGTTCACGAAGGGCACAAGATCGTCATGCTTGTCGATATTGCCGAGACGGGACAGCCCCCAAAGCCTTGGGTTCCCGTCCTCCCATGGTTTCAGATTGGCGAGCATCTGCTGCACATCAGTTGGGAGCTGTCTTACCTTTTTCTGTGTGCCCTTGGCCCAGTAGTCAGTCTCGTCCTTGGCGAAGGGGAAATAGATTTCCTTTGGTTTGGCAGCGTTGTTCGTGCGCCCAATCGCAGACATTGTCTGGTCTAGCGTTGAGCGGAGATGATAGGCGTGCTCGGCTACCAAGACGAAGAGGTTGTCTGACAGCGGCGCTCGCCCGACGACTTTCACCAACCGATCTCCGGTCTCGTCGGGTTCCACGATAATTTGGGGTTTGGTGGATCGGAAATACGCCTGGATTTCGCCTCGCATCTCTTCAAGATGGGCGTAGGCACGCTTGATCTTGATGTGAGGGCCGCGCAGAGGATGTTCCATGATGAACTCCAAGAGTGACGAAACCGACACCTACTCCGAAGAAGAAACCGAACGTCGCCGCGAGGCGGCGCTAAAGCGGATGCTGACAACGCCGCACAAGCCGCACGCCGAAAGCAAGAAGGGCGGGCCGTCAGGCCGTGGACGAAAGCGAGCGTAAGCGCGCGGCTGTCCGATATGATTGTATGCAATGGGCCGTGCGGCAGGCATCGCCGCGCGAAGACGCAATGGCGACTGTCGCGCGGGCGGAGCTGTATGCCGAGTTCGTGCTAGGGGTGCCCAAGCGGATTATCTTTGGCCCCAAGGTCCACGAGGGCGCTATAGATCATATCAAGTAGCTCGTTGGCTTTTTGAGCCTCTTTCTTGAGCTGCTTTAGCTCGTGAACCATTCTCTCATCGGCGGGTAATACCGGCATCCTGCCCCTCCCCTTCTGCGGAGCGGGAAGGAAAACATGGCTTTAGATTCGAGTCCAGCGTTTGCGGCGTTCGCCAATCTGGCGAGGAGCCTGAAACAGCTTAGGCGGCGAGCTTGTCAGTCCGCCGATAGGTGAGGCGGCGACCAATGCCGCCCTTCAGGATTTCGGCGGCGCGCTCGCCATCGCTCATATCGCGGGTGCTGGCGCGCATATCGAACTCGGCAAGGTAGCGCGCAAGGTGTTGCGCCGACAGGTGGTGATAGGTGCCGATGATGCCGCGCTTGAAGATCGAAAAGAAGTTTTCGACGTTGTTGGAATGCTGGTCGGCGCGGGCATATTCGCCGGTCGAATGGCTTACCGACTTATGGGAAGCGAACTCGGCGCCCATGATTTTGTAAATCTTGTTTTCGTCGGTCATGAAGTGCGAAGCACGGTCCACGTTCGTAACGACCAGCGCGCGAACGTCATCGGCCTTCACAAAGTAGCCGGGTAGGTGGAAGCTGCGGGCACGACCGCCACGCTCGACAAGCGAGACGACAACTTTCTTCGGCGCGGGCTTGCGGTGCGCGCGGTTCTTTGACTTGCCGCCGACATAGGTTTCATCGACCTCGACGGTCTTGCCTTCGCCGCCGAGCGGACCGGGAGTGTTCGCGCCGTCCATGGATTCGCGGATGCGATGGCAGAGGAACCACGCGGTCTTGTAGGTCACGCCGAGCATACGGCCCATCTGCGCCGCGCTCATGCCCTTTTTTGAAGCGGCCATGATGTGCGTCGCGAGAAGCCATTTGTGCAGCGGAACGTGACTGCGCTCCATGACGGTGCCGGTGCGAACGGTGAACTTGTCGCGACAGTCATTGCAGAGGAACATTCCAGCCTGGGTCTTGCCGCCCATGCGGTGCACGTTGTCCGAACCGCAATGCGGGCAGAAAGGCTCACCGTTCCAGCGATCGGCTTCCAAGTGCGCCGTTGCCTTGGCTTCGTCGTGGAAGATCGGATTGGTGATGTTGATATCCATGGCGGTGTTCCTTCGTTGGAAACACCCTACGCCCATGGGCAGCTAAGTCAAGTATATAATCGCCTAATTTTACGTAGCACGCAGTCAGGGGGATTGCATGACTCTGGGGGCCTGGACGCCGCTGCAATGGCTGGCGCTCGTCGAGTACGAGTTGCTGCTCTTCGCGGGCGTGTTCTTCCTGATCGGCTCTCTCGACGAATTGGCGATGGATTGCGCGTGGGCATGGCTGAAGATAAGTGGCCGTGCCCGCACCTTACGAATTCGGCGCGAGAACCATTGCGGCGCGCCTCTGGCAGGTCCGGCCGCGCTGTTGATTCCCGCATGGCGCGAGGAGCGCGTCCTGGCGACGACTATCGCCCATGCGCTGGCTGCTTGGCCCCAGCGGGAACTGCGGCTGTACGCCGGGTGCTACCGCAACGACGTCGCCACCGCCGAGGTGATCGTTGCCGGCGCCGGCGACGATCCGCGCGTGCGGCTGGTGGTGCACGATCGCGACGGGCCGACCACCAAGGCTGACTGCCTCAATCGCCTCTATGCGGCGATGGAGGCGGACGAGCGCCGTTGCGGCGGCCGGTTCCGCATGGTCCTGCTGCACGACGCCGAGGACATGGTGGATCCGGCCGGCCTTTCTCTAATCGACGGGGCCCTCGAGCGCGCCGACTTCGTGCAGTTGCCGGTGCTCCCGGAAGCCCAGCCACGGTCACGCTGGATCGGCAGCCACTACTGCGACGAATTCGCCGAAGAGCACGGCAAGGCCCTGGTCGTGCGCGACGGACTCCGCGCCGGTCTGCCGGCGGCGGGAGTTGGTTGCGCCTTTGCCCGCGACTTGCTCGGGGTGATGGCGGAGGACATGGGCGGCAGCGGTCCGTTCTCGGTCGAATCCCTGACCGAGGATTACGAGCTGGGACTGAGGATCACGGCGGCGGGCGGCCAGGCCTGCTTCCTGCGCGCCCGCGGCGAGGACGGCCGGCTGGTCGCCACACGCGCCTGCTTTCCGCCGACCTTGCCCGAGGCCGTGCGGCAGAAGTCGCGTTGGATTCACGGCATCGCCCTGCAGGGGTGGGATCGGCTCGGCTGGAACGGGGGCGTCATCGAGTGCTGGATGCGGCTGCGTGACCGGCGCGGGCCGCTGACCGCCCTGGTCCTGTTCGCCGCCTATTCGCTGCTTGTGCTGGCGACGGTGCTGTGGACTGCCCGCCTTTTTGGGTTCGGTCGGCCGTGGGAGCCGAGCGGTATCTTGCTGGTGCTGCTGTGGGCCAATCTCGCCAGCTTCGCCTGGCGCAGCGCCATGCGTTTCGTCTTCACCGCGCGCGAATACGGATGGACCGAGGGCGTACGCGCGGTGCTGCGAATCCCCTTCGCCAACGTCATCGCCATCATGGCGGGACGGCGAGCGCTGGCGGCGTATGTGGCCACGCTGCTTGGAGAGCAGCCGCGGTGGGAGAAGACCCCACATCGGGCCCACCCTGCCGCGTTCCAGCCGCTCGCGACAGCCGCGTGACTGGTGCTGGGCACATCGATCGACGCACGCGAGGTCGTCCGCTGCTGGTGCTCGCGTCCGTGCTCGGGGGCTGGTTGGCCTTGCGCGTGATCTTGTGGCAATCGCCGTTTCCGCAAGTTCTGCCCGCCAATATCTTTTCCCGAGCCCACCGCGGCCAAGCGATTGACGGCGCTGCGGCGCTCTCGCACGCCCACGTCAACCGCAGCTTACGCTCGCCTACGGCGAGCCCGCCGGTCGTGCCGGGACCTCTCGACGCTGCAAATGCGGGTCCGCTGCCGCCGCCGTGGCGGTCGGTAGCGGTATCGGAGGGAGAGTCGTCAGTTCGCCCGCAGGCCGCGGCGGTGCCATCTGCCACGCAGCCGTCGGCGCGGCGAATCGTCGGCCAGCAATTGCTGCTCGCTGCCGCGTTCTCGCATATGGACCTGCCGCCCGAGATCGCTGCCTATTTCGAGCCTCCGAAGCCGCCGGAGGGGCGCTCTTCTGCACTCGCTACCGGGCTGCCGGCCGCTCGCCCGTCGGCGCCGATGTCCGGCCAGAGCCGATGGTCGGGCGATGGCTGGCTGCTGCTGCGCCGGGATTCGGCGGGCTCGCTCGCCGCCGGCGAACCGGCCTACGGCCGCAGCCAGGCTGGGGCGGTTTTGCGTTATCGGCTGGCGCCTTCGAGCGGTCATCGGCCGGTGGCCTATGCCCGAGTGAACCGGGCTCTGGCCGGCCCAGCCGAGACGGAGCTCGCCGTCGGCCTTGCCGCACGGCCGCTGGCGAGGGCGCCGGTGAGCGTCGCCGGGGAAGTGCGGGTCTATGACGGTCCTGCCGGCCGCGAGGTGCGGCCGGCCGCCTTCGCCGTGACCGAGCTGCCGCCGGCGAAGCTGCCCCTTGGCTTGCGCGGCGAAGCCTATGCCCAGGCGGGCTATGTCGGCGGCCGTTTCGCGACGGCGTTCGTCGATGGTCAAGCCAAAGTCGATGCCCGGGTCGCGAGGCTCGGCCGAACAGGCGCGCTGCGCGCCGGCGCCGGCGTGTGGGGCGGAGCGCAGAAGCACAGCGCCCGGCTCGACATCGGCCCGAGCGCGACCGTCAGCTTCCCTCTCGGCGACACGCAGTCGCGCCTAGCACTCGATTACCGCTGGCGGGTGGCCGGCAATGCCGAACCGAAGAGCGGCCCCGCGTTGACGATTTCGGCGGGTTTCTAGGCGCTCCGCCTTCATAACCAGCGCCGCTTGCGGTAGGCGGAGGCATGGACGTCTACCTGCCGATCGCCAACTTGTCGGTGAACGGGCTGGTTATCGTGCTGCTCGGGGCGACGACCGGGATTCTATCGGGCATCTTCGGCGTCGGCGGAGGGTTCCTGACCACGCCGCTAATGATCTTCTATGGCATCCCTCCGACCGTCGCCGCGGCATCCGCCGCCACTCAGGTGACCGGAGCCAGCATCTCCGGCGTGCTCGCCTACAGTCGGCGCAACGCGGTCGACTTCCAGATGGGCGCGGTGTTGGTGACCGGCGGTGTCATCGGGACACTGATCGGGATTGGACTGTTCAACCTACTCGAATCGCTCGGTCAGATCGATACGGCGATCAACGTCCTTTACGTCGTGATGCTCGGCGCGATCGGATCACTGATGGGGCGTGAAAGCCTGCAGGCGCTGCTGCAGAAGCAGGACGCGAGCAGCAGGGGCCCCGCCAAGCGTCGGCACCATCCGCTAGTCAGCAGCCTGCCGATGCGCTGGCGGTTCTATCGCTCGGGCCTGTACGTCTCGCCCTTCGCGCCATTGATTCTCGGCATGGTGCTCGGCACCCTGACCACTCTGATGGGCATCGGCGGCGGAATCATCATGATTCCCGCGATGCTGTACCTCCTCGGCATGAGCGCGGGCGTGGTGGTCGGGACGTCGCTGTTCCAGATCCTGTTCACGACGATGGCTGCGACCATGATGCACGCGCTGACCACCAAGGAAGTCGACATCGTGTTGGCCGGGTTGCTGCTGCTTGGCTCCGTCACCGGTGCCCAGATCGGCGCCAAGATCGCAGTCAGCGCCAAGCCCGAACTGCTCCGCCTGATCCTGTCGATCATCGTGCTGGCGGTGGCGATCGCGACGGCCTTCAAGCTGGGCGTGCGGCCGAGTGAGGTCTTTTCGGTGGCCCAGACGTGACGATCCGCCTGGCCCGCTGCGTGCTCGCCCTTGCCGCCCTCGCGGCGCTGACCGGTGCGCGCAACCCCATCCTGGTGCCGGAAGTCTCGCAGCACGAAGTGCAGGTGCGCCAAGGCTTCGTCGGCACGCAATTGCTGCTGTTCGGGGCGATCCTCGAGCCCAACGGCCAGCGCGCCGGACGGGACTACGACATCGTCGTCGTGCTCAAGGGACCAACCGAGCAGATCCGCCTGCGCGAAAAGCAGAAGATCTTCGGAATCTGGATCAATCATGCGAGCACGGCCTTCCGCTCGGCCCCGTCGTTTTTTGCGGTCGCCAGCTCGCGGCCTATCGACCAGATTGTCGATCCCCGCACGGCCGCCATCTACGAGCTGGGGCTCGATTACCTGCAGCTCTCCCCCACCGGCTCGATCGAGCCGGCGAAACAGGCGCACTTCACCCAGGGGCTCGTCGCCATGCGCGAGCGCCAGGGGCTCTATAAGGAGGATCCCCACGGCGTCACCATCAGCGGGCAGGTGCTTTACCAAGCGCGCATCAGGCTGCCGTCGAACGTGCAGACCGGGCGCTACACCGCCGAGACCTTTGCCGTCACCCACGGCCGGGTGATCGCCTCCGCCACCGCCGACATCGAGGTTCGCAAGCAGGGTTTCGAGCGGCTGGTGGCCGACTACGCCGACCAGGATTCGTTCTTTTACGGGCTTTTCGCCGTGGTCCTGTCGCTGACCATGGGCTGGCTCGCCCACCGCATCTTCGCGTTCATCTAGTTGACCCGATTTTAACCTCGTCGGGGTTAGCTGCGGCCCACGGAAATCGGAGGGAAACGCACGATCATGAACGACATGCCGCGGCAGCAATTTCAGACTTTCGATCCCGCCGCCGAGCCGGGCGCGAAACCTGCGCCGCATGCGAAGGCCGCGGATTCGTCGGACAACGCGATGCAGCCGATCGGCGTCGTGCTCGAAATCGCCGGCTCGGGCTCCATGATCGCGCTCGACCTGCAGCGGCTGACCGAATGCTCGAAAGACGCCGACCCCTCGGTCGCGCTTGCGGGGCAGGTCGGCAGCCAGGTCAAGATCAAGACCAACGACGGGTGGCTGCTCGCTAGCGTGCGCAACCAGAAGCAGGACCGCCGTTCCGACGGCATCCTGGCCAACATCGACTTCATGGGCGAGGGCGCGGAGGAGAAGCTTACCGGACGGATCCACAGCTTCCGCCGCGGCGTCACCCGCTATCCGATTCCCGGGGCGATGGTGTTCCCGGCGACCACCGGCGATCTCAGGCAGATCTACGCCTCCGACGGGCGCAGCGCGATCCAGGTCGGCACGGTCTATCCGACGAGCGACATCCGCGCCGGGCTCTACGTCGACGCGATGCTCGGCAAGCACTTCGCCCTGCTCGGCTCGACCGGCACCGGCAAGTCGACCAGCGCCGCGCTGATCCTCCACCGGATCTGCGAGAGCGCGCCGCAGGGGCACATCGTGATGATCGATCCGCACGGTGAGTACGCCGCGGCGTTCAAGAATTCCGGGATGATCTTCGACGTTTCCAACCTGCATATGCCGTACTGGCTGATGAACTTCGAGGAGCACTGCGAGGTGTTCCTGACCTCGTCGGGCAACGATCGGCAGGAGGACGCCGATATCCTCGCCAAGTGCCTGCTCAAGGCGCGGAGCAAGAACCGCCTGGCCGAGCAGATTGGCAAGATCACCGTCGACTCGCCGATCCCTTACCTGCTGTCGGACCTGACCAACCTGATCAATGACGAAATGGGCAAGCTCGACAAGGCGTCGAGCTCGGCCCCGTTCATGCGCCTCAAGACCAAGATCGACGAGCTGAAGATCGATCCGCGCTATCAGTTCATGTTCTCGGGCATGCTGGTCGGCGACACGATGGCCGAGTTCATCGCCAAGATTTTCCGCATGCCGAGCTCCGGCAAGCCGATCTCGATCGTCGACGTTTCGGGCGTGCCGTCGGACATCACCAGCACGGTGGTCGCGGTGCTGAGCCGGCTGGTGTTCGACTTCGCCATCTGGGGCCGCGAAGAAAAGATGAGCCCGATCCTGCTGGTGTGCGAGGAAGCCCACCGCTACGTGCCGAACGAGAAGAACGCCGACGGCAGCTCGGTCGGACGCATCCTCAGCCGCATCGCCAAGGAAGGGCGCAAGTACGGCATTTCGCTCGGCCTGATCACACAAAGGCCGTCGGACCTTGCCGAAGGCGTGCTCAGCCAGTGCGGCACGATCATCTCGATGCGGCTCAACAACGATCGCGACCAGGCGTTCGTCAAGGCGGCGATGCCCGAAGGCGCGCGGGGATTCCTCGATTCGATTCCCGCGCTGCGCAACCGCGAGTGCATCATCTGCGGCGAGGGCGTGGCGATCCCCATCCGCGTGTCATTCGACAACCTCGAGGAAATGAAGCGGCCCGCCTCGGAAGACCCCAGCTTCACGGAACTGTGGCGCCAATCCGGCGGCGAAGACGAAGCCGTCGTCCGCACCGTCCAGCGCTGGCGTTCGCAAGGCAAGTAGGCGCTCTCCTGGTTAATTTCGCGGAAGCGGCGGATTAACCGCTATTTCGGGATTTTCCCTTACCCGAAAGGCAAGGGAGAACAGGGGCATGGGTCAGATCGAACAGCGGTCGGCGCGCAGGTTTCCAACCAATCTGGAAGCCGATTGCCGGATGGCCGGCGAGACCTGGTCGGGGCAGTTGCGGAACATTTCGACGAGCGGATGCATGCTGGCCTGTCCCGACGGGGGCCTGCCCTCCGGCTGGATGATGCGGCTGCGGATCCGAAGCCTGCCGGCGATCGACGCGGAAATCATCTGGCACCACCGCGGCCACGCCGGGCTGCGCTTCCTCAAGCCGCTGGAGCCGACCGCGATGGAGCATCTCGGCTTCCACTTGCCGGAGACGCGGCAGCCCGGCTCCCTGCGGGCGGAGCTGGTCAAGCGCGCGCCGCCCGAAGAGGGGTTGCCCGTCGGCACGCCGGCCGCGGTTCGCGGTGCGCCCCAGCCCGTTTCCTAGACGTTCGGCGCGTAGCGTCCGGCGGGTTCGCCGTCGGTCTGCGACTGCTCGCGCGCTTCCTCGCTGGTTTCGGCGATCGCGTGCTTGCGCCAGCCGGAGTAGTGGTAGAACCACCAGGCGAGCACCAGGCTGGCGCTCGCCGCGATCGGGAACGACCACCAGATCGCGTCGGACCCCAGGCGGCCGTAGGTGAGAAAGTAGAAGCCGAGCCGCACCGGGTAGAGCGTGAAGGCGATGATCCCCAGCGGTATCCACACCGCGCCGCCGGCGCGCATGGTCGCCGAATAGACCATCGTCACCCCGAACAGGATGAAGTTCCAGCTGGCGATCAGCTGGATGTGCCGGCCGATCGGCACCGCCGGGCTGTCGGGGCCGAGGAACAGGCCGAGCGCCTGGCGGTCGAAGACCAGCAGGATCGCGGTGAGCACGCCGGTCATCGCGAAGTTGATCAGCACCCCGGCGCGGGCGACGTGGTCGAGCTGGTGCCATTTCCGGGCGCCGATGTACTGCGCGGCCATCGCGCTGACCGCCCCGCCGATCGCCATCGCCGGCATCTGGATATAGGTGAACAGCTGCATCGCCGCGCCGTAAGCGGCGGTCATCAGCACGCCCTCGCGGTTGACCAGGCCGACGATGATGATGCCCGCCGCGCTCATCACCAGCATCTGCGCGCCCATCGGGATGCCCTTGAGGACGATGAAGTTCAGTTCGTCCTTGCGCGGCCGGAGATAGCTGAGCTCGGCCCCGCGCAGCCGCAGCGGCAGATCCTTGGCGTAGACGTAGGCGACCATGCCGGCGAACGAAATCAGGCTGGCGCAGACCGTCGACAGCGCCGAGCCGGCGATGCCGAGCTTGGGGAAGGGGCCGAAGCCGCTGATCAGCATCGGGTTGAAGATCGCGTCGATGCCGACCGTCACTCCCATGAAGATCAGCGGCGTGCGCGGATCGCCGGTCCCGCGCAATCCCATCGACAGGATCAGCGAGACCACCAGGAATGGTACCGCGACGAACATCAGCCTGAGATAACTCAGCGCAAGGGCGTAAGCGCCGCCGGGCGTGTCGAGCACGTCGAGCAGGTACGGGGCGCCGATCCAGCCGATCAGGGCGACCGCGATCATGATGATGCCAGTAAAGCCGACCGCGCTGCCGAACGTCCTGCGCGCGCCGTCGAGATCGTGGGCGCCGAAGCGGTGGCCGATCTTGACCGTCCCGGCCATGCCGAAGCCGAACCCGGCGCTGAGCAACAGGAACATGATGATGTTGGCGTTGGCGGTGGCGGCGAGCGCATCCTCGCCGATCAGTCGGCCGACCCAGATCGAATTGACCGTGCTCGACATCGACTGCAGCGCATTGGTCAGCAGCGCGGGCACGCTGAACAACACCAGGGTGCGGAAGATCGGCCCTTCGGTGAGGTCGCCGCGCCTCCGCGGCCTCGCAGCAGGTGTCGCCGGCGCTTCCATCAGGTTCCTCTCACATCCCCGAACAGTTCGATGTGCAACCTTTTGGACAAAG
This sequence comes from uncultured Alphaproteobacteria bacterium, assembly GCA_963811255.1. Lineage (GTDB taxonomy): Bacteria > Pseudomonadota > Alphaproteobacteria > Sphingomonadales > Sphingomonadaceae > Croceibacterium_B. Next base: position 180,804 of record CAWEQI010000003.1, read on the forward strand.
TCAAACGGTACTCAAGGCAAAGCTGTGAAAGCCAGCTTTCGCGGCCGTGGAGGGTGGCGCTGTCGGTCCCCTCGGCCATCAACCAGATGCGCTCAGCGGGGATGGCGTAGCGTTCGGCGAGGGCGAGGACTTCGCCGACATCGGCGGGTTCGGCGACGACGAACTTGAAAGTCGCCTTCGGGTTTCCGGCCCATTGGGCAAGCCGTTCGGGCATGAGTGCCAGGTCCGCCGGGTTGCCCGAGTGGGCGAGCTTGGGGCTGACGTTGTACTGGCGAACCCGCGCATCGAGCGCGGGTGGCGGGGCGACCGTGCCGTTGGTTTCGATCTCCACCGCGATGCTGTCAGGGAGCAGCGCCAGCATGCGGGCGAGGGCGGACGCCTGTAGCAGCGGCTCGCCGCCGGTGACGACCAGACGCGGCTGGGCGAGGGCGGCGATCCGCCGGGCGGTGTCCGCCTCGCTCAGCGTGATCTGGTTGGCTTTGCGCTCGAACGTCTCGGCGGAGCGGTGCGGGCGTTCGTCGCCCGTGAAGCGCCAGGTGTAAGCGGTGTCGCACCACACGCAGGCGAGGTTGCAGCGCGAGAGGCGCACGAACGCGGACGGCTTGCCTTGCGACGGCCCTTCGCCCTGCAGGGAAGCGAAAATCTCCGCGTCGCCCGAGTTGTCGGTGGCGAGAACCAAGCTCATGCGGCCCTGCTCCACCGAGGAAGATGGAACACCTGGAACACGGTCCTGGAGAAAAATTCCGGACCCTGCCGGAATCGCCGTTCGGCTGCGGCTGGAGAGGGGGTGAGAGCGCGTTCCATCGCCCCCGCTTGTCAGAAACCGCGCGAGTAGGAAAGTTCTTCGTTCGTTCGCCTCGCGGCCGGGGCGCCGCCACAGGGCAGCGCTTCACTCCTCTGCGAGCTTGGCTAGGCGGCAAGCTGCCAAGCTACGCTGTTCTCTCCCCTTCAAAGGCAGGGGAATCACATGTGAAGCCTCATTGGCTGCTTCCTGGTCCCCCTCCCGCAAGCGGGAGGGGAGAATGTGCGGCACCAGCCATATGCGATAGCCGCGCCTTCAAAGGGGAGAGGGCGGATTGAGCGTCGAACAGCCTAACCCCCCTGCCCATGCCGGGGCGGAACTGGCTAGCCCAGCCGCCTGAGCGCGGCCTCGAGGCGCTCGACCTCGGTGGCATGATGGGCGTGGTCGGCGCGGGCTTTGTCGACCGCCTCGGGCCTGGCGCGCTCGACGAACTTGGGGTTGGCGAGGCGGGCTTCGAGGGATTTGGCTTCCTTCTGGGCCCCTTCGAGCGCCTTCAGCAGCCGCGCCTTCTCGGCGTCGATGTCGATCACGCCTTCGAGCGGGATGACGAACAGGTCGTCGCCCGCGCTGACTTGCAACGCCGCGCCGTCGGGAGCCGGCTCGGTCCGGATGGACGAGAGGCGCGCCAGTCGTTCGAGCGAGGCGGCGCAGTTCGCGATCGCCGCCTTGCCCCGCGCCGACGGATTGGCAATGAACGCCTCAAGCTTCGCACCCGGGGGCAGGCCCAGTTCGTTCTTGGCCGCACGGAGGTTGGAGGTGAGCTCGATCAGCCAATCGATCTCGGCCTTCGCCGCTGGATCGACCTTCGCTTCCGGCTCAGGCCACCGGGCCACGATCAGCTCGTACGGCCGCTCGCCTTTCGCGTGCCACAGCTCCTCGGTGACGAACGGCATGAACGGGTGGAGCATGACCAGGATCTGGTCGAGCGTCCAGCCGGCCACCGCCTTGGTCTCGGCGTCGATCTGGCCTTTGATCAACTCAAGATACCAGTCGCAGAAGCGGTCCCAGACGAAGTGGTAGATGGCGTTGGCGGCGGCGTCGAAGCGCAGCTCGGCCATCGCCTTGTCGATCTCGGCGAGCGTTTCCACCACCTCGCCGACGATCCACTTGTTGACCGCCAGGGTGGCGGGCGGCGCGGCCGCCGTCTCGCTCGCGCCGATGCCGTTGGCTTGGCAGAAGCGCGTGGCGTTCCATAGCTTGGTGCCGAAGTTGCGGTAGCCCTCCACGCGGCTCTCATCCATCTTGATGTCGCGGCCCTGGCTTTCCATCGCCGCCATGAAGAACCGCAGGGCGTCGGCGCCGTATTTGTCGATCAGCCCGAGCGGATCGACCACGTTGCCCTTCGACTTGGACATCTTCTGCCCGTCGGGCGCGCGGACGAGGCCGTGGAGATACAGCCGCCGCCACGGGACATCGTGCATGAAGTGCATGCCCTGCATCGCCATCCGCGCGTCCCAGAAGAACAGGATGTCGAAGCCGGAGATGAGCAGGTCGTTGGGGTAGTGGCGGGCGAGTAAATTCCCCTCCCGCTTGCGGGAGGGGTTTGGGGAGGGTGAGTCCATTTCAGACCCTCCCCCGGCCCCTCCCGCAGGCGGGAGGGGAGAGCCTTCCGGCCACCCCAGCGTGGCGAAGGGCCACAGGGCGCTGGAGAACCAGGTGTCGAGCACGTCGGGGTCGCGTTCGAGCTTGACCAACGGGCCGTGCAGCGCCTCGGCGAGGCCGAGCGCTTCGTCCTCGGTTTCGGCGACGAATACGTTGCCGTCGGCGTCGTACCACGCCGGAATCCGGTGGCCCCACCACAGCTGGCGGCTGACGCACCACGGCTGGATGTTCTCCATCCAGTTGAACCAGGTCTTCTCCCAACTCTTCGGGACGATCTCGATCCGCCCGTCGCGCACCGCCTGCATGGGTGGCCCGGCGAGTTCGGCCGCATCGACGTACCACTGGTCGGTCAGCCACGGTTCGATGACCACGCCGCTCCGGTCGCCGAACGGGGTCGGGATCACGCGGTCCTCGGTCGCCTCGAGCAGGCCGGCCTCGTCGAGCTCACGCACGATCCACGCCCGCGCCTCGAAGCGGTCGAGGCCGAGCACGGCGTCGGGGATCAGCCCGTCCGCAGTCTGGGCGACGCGGCCTTCGGCGTCGAGCATGTTGAGCATGTCCGCGGGCTTGATGGCGGCTCTCTTGCCCACTTCGAAGTCGTTGAAGTCGTGCCCCGGAGTAATCTTGACCGCACCCGAGCCGAGCTCGGGATCGGCGTGCTCGTCGGCGATGATCGGCACTTCGCGCCCGGTGATCGGCAAGCGGACCCTGGCCCCGCTCGCCACCAGCGCGGCGTAGCGCTCGTCCGACGGATGGACCGCCACGGCCATGTCGGCGAGCATCGTTTCCGGCCGGGTGGTGGCGACCGAGATATGGCCCGAGCCTTCCGCTAAAGGATACTTGAGATGCCAGAACTGCCCTTGGACGTCGCGGGTTTCCACCTCGAGGTCGCTGATCGCGGTCCTGAGCTTGGGATCCCAGTTGACCAGCCGCTTGTCGCGGTAGATCAGCCCTTCGTTGTAGAGATCGACGAACACCTTCACCACCGCGCGGGTGAAGTGCGGGTCCATGGTGAACTGCTCGCGAGACCAGTCCATCGAGCAGCCGAGGCGACGTAGCTGGCGGGTGATGGTGCCGCCGCTTTCGGCCTTCCACTGCCAGACTTTCTCGACGAAGGCCTCGCGCGAGTAGTTGGTGCGCTTGTCCTGGTTCTTCTCCAGCTCGCGCTCGACCACCATCTGGGTGGCGATGCCGGCGTGGTCGGTGCCGACCACCCACAACGCATCCTTGCCGCGCAGCCGCTCGTAGCGGATCACCACGTCCTGCAAGGTGTTGTCGAGCGCATGGCCGATGTGCAGCGAGCCGGTGATGTTGGGCGGCGGGTTGACCAGCGTGAACGGTTCGCAGTCCTCCCGCTCGGGGCGGAACAGCCCGTTCGCCTCCCAGTGGCGGTACCATTTCGCCTCGATCGCGGCGGGGTCGAAAGTCTTGTCCAGCTGGCTCGTCATACGCGCCCGGGCCTTTGCCAGCGGCGGCAAGGGGGTGCAAGCCGCGCGTGCTGCGCGCGCGAACGGTCCGCCTTGCCGTCGCCCGAATTTGCCAGCATAGCTGGCGGCCTATGCGCGAGTGGGCGGAATACACCCTCGAGGAAAGGGACGGGCGCCAGGTGCTCGCGGTGACGGGGCCGCTGCTCATCTCGACCGTCGGCGCGCTCGACCGCGAGCTGCGCGCGTTCGAGGGCCATGTCGATGCGATCGACCTTTCGGGGGCCGGCGCGATCGACACCGTCGGCGCATGGACGGTGCTGCGTTTCTCGCGCGAGGAACAGGCCGAGATCAGCGGCGCCAGTAAGCAGGCCAAGCGGCTGCTCAAGGCGGTCGAGGATGCGCGCAGCAGCGCAGCGATCGCGCCGGAGCGCAGCCGGCTGACGCTGCGGGTGCCGGAAACGGTCGGCAAGTACGTCGTCGAATTCGGCATCGGCTCGCGCGAAATGCTCGGTTTTGCCGGACATATCATCGTCGCCGGATTTGGGCTGCTGTTCCATCCCTCGCGCTTCCGCGCCAAAGCGGTGGTGCGGCAGATCGAACTGGTCGGCGTGTCGGCGCTCGGGATCATCGGCCTGATGAGTTTCCTGATCGGCATCGTCATCGCCCAGCAGGGCGCGGCGCAGCTCGAGCAGTTCGGCGCCGAAATCTACACCATCAATCTCACCGGCCGGCTGAGCATGCGCGAACTCGGCGTGCTGATGACCGCGATCATGGTCGCCGGCCGCTCGGGCTCGTCGTTCGCCGCGCAGCTCGGGACGATGAAGCTGACCGAGGAAGTCGACGCGATGCGCACGATCGGCGTCTCGCCGATGGACGCATTGGTGCTGCCGCGGGTGATCGCCGCGGTGGTGATGATGCCGCTGCTGGGGTTCTATTCGGCGGTCCTCTCGATCATCGGCGGGGCGTTTATCGCCGACCTGACGCTCAACATCCCGTTCGGCACGTTCCTGTCGCGCATCCAGGAAGTGGTGCCGATCTACGATGTCTGGGTCGGCCTGGTGAAAGCGCCGGTGTTCGGCATGATCGTCGCGCTGACCGGCTGCTACCAGGGCATGCAGGTCAAGGGCAATTCGGAGGAAGTGGGCCTGAGGACCACCTTGGCGGTGGTCCAGGCGATCTTCCTGGTAATCGTGCTTGACGCGTTCTTCGCGGTGTTCTTCACCTATGTAGGCTGGGGATGAACGAGGACGAGATCCAGCGCGAGGTCGAGGCCGAAGCCATCGACGCGGTGCACGACCACTTCGAGGGCGAGTACCCGATCGTCATCGAGGGTCTCAGGAACTCGTTCGGCGAGCAGGTCGTGCACGAGGACCTTAACCTCAAGGTCAGGCGTGGCGAAATCCTCGGCGTGGTCGGCGGCTCGGGCTCGGGCAAGTCGGTGCTGATGCGCTCGATCATCGGCCTGCAGATCCCCGACGAAGGCACGATCGAGGTGTTCGGGCGCAACGTCATGGAGGAGACGGCGCGGGAGGATATGGCGATCCGCAGCCGCTGGGGCGTGCTGTTCCAGGGCGGTGCGCTGTTCTCCACCCTGACCGTGGGCGAGAACGTCGAAGTTCCGTTGAAGCAGTTCTATCCCGAGCTCCTGCCGGAGCTGATGCACGAGATCGCCCGCTACAAGGTGGTGCTCTCGGGCTTGCCGGCGGACACCGCGAGCAAGTATCCGGCCGAGCTGTCGGGGGGCATGAAGAAGCGTGCCGGCCTCGCGCGGGCGCTGGCGCTCGATCCCGAGCTGCTGTTCCTCGACGAGCCGACCGCGGGGCTCGACCCGATCGGCGCCGCCCGCTTCGACGAGCTGACCCGCAGCCTGGCCGACACGCTCGGACTGACGGTGTTCCTGATCACCCACGATCTCGACACCCTGTACGCGATTTGCGACCGCGTGGCGGTGATCGCCGACAAGAAAGTGATCGCCGTCGGCACGATCCCGGAACTGCTCGAGAGCGACCATCCGTGGATCCAGGAATACTTCAACGGTCCTCGAGGTCGCGCGGTGCAGGATCGGCCGGGGGGCGGCAAGGGCATGGACACGGCCGAGAAAACTGGGGAATAGGGGCGCTGCATGGAAACCCGCGCGAATTATGTCTGGGTCGGCGCGATCACGCTGGTGCTGCTGGCGGCGCTGGCGGCCTTCATCGTGTGGATCGCCGGGTTCGGCGCCTCGACCAACAAGGAATACGACATCTTCTTCCCGCAGGCGGTCGAGGGGCTGTCCGATGGCAGCCAGGTGACCTTCTCCGGCGTCCCGGTGGGCAAGGTCGAGAAGATGCGGGTGTGGAAGGACCCGCAGTTCGTGCAGGTGCGGATCAGCGTCAAGAACGACACGCCGATCCTGCAGGGCACCACCGCCACGGTGCTCGGCTCGTTCACCGGGGTCTCGACGATCCAGCTCGACGGCGGCAAGCCCGGCTCGCCGCCGATTACCAAGCCGGGCCGCGACGGCGTGCCGGAAATTCAGCCCAAGGCCGGCGGGCTCGGCGCGATCCTGTCGAGCGCGCCGCAGTTGCTCGACAGCCTGACAAATCTGACCGACAGGCTGACCGACCTGCTGTCGCCGCAAAACCAGCACTCGATCGGCAATATCCTGCACAACACCGATCGCCTGACCAGGAATCTGGCCGACACCTCTCCGCGGCTTAACGATACCCTGGCCCAACTGAACGCCACTCTCGCCCAGGCGCAGGCGACGCTCGGCGAGGCGCAGCAGACGCTCGGCTCGGCCAACGATCTGCTCAACAAGCAGGGGCCGTCGCTGGCCGACCAGCTGCGCGATACCATGGCCTCTGTGCGCAAGGCCGCCGACGAGGCGCAGGCCGCGTTGGCAGACGCCCGGCCGGCGGCGCGCGAGCTGTCGCAAAGCACATTGCCGGCCGCCGACGCCGCGCTGCGTGACCTCAGGCGCACCACCGCGGCGCTGCGCCAGATGACTGAAACGATCCAGAACCAGGGCGCCGGCAGCGTTCTCAAGGGCAAGCAACTGCCGGATTACAAGCCGTGAGGCACAGGGGATGCGAATGAACGGCCCACGAAAACACCGGGTGAGAGCCATGATCGCCCTCGGCGCGGTGCTGGCGCTTTCCGCATGCATCAGCCTCGGCAAGAAGCCGCCGCCCGAGTTGCTCGACCTGACCGCGGCGGCCGCCGCTCCGGCCGGCGCCAGCGCCAGCGGCAGCGCCGAGAACGCGATCGCGGTGATGGACATCCAGGCGCCGCAGAAGATCGACGTGACGCGGGTGCCGGTCGACGTCACCGGCTCGAGCGTCGCCTATCTCAAGGACGCGCAGTGGGTCGAAAAACCCACCAGGCTGTTCGGCCGGCTGCTGTCCGACACCCTGCGCGCCCGGGGCAACCACTTGGTGGTCAGCGGCACCGATCTGGAAGACGCCGCCGCAACCAAGCTTTCCGGCACGCTCCAGGCGATGGACTACGATCCCGCCCGCGGCGCAGCCGTGGTCCGCTTCGACGCCGTGCTGCAGGGGCCGAACGGTGCGATCCGCAGCAAGCGCTTCGAGAGCGAGGTCACCGGCGTGGCGGCCGAAGCAGGTCCGGTGGGTGCAGCACTCAACCGGGCGGCCAACGAGGTGGCGGCGCAAGTGGCGGACTGGGTGGGGTAGGCCGCGATGGCATCCGTCTCAATTCCAGAACTGTTCATCTAAGACGCTCTAGATATGAACGGCGGCTAACCGCGGCGTTCACTGCCGGCTTACACCGCATATCGGACAATCGCTCCTGCACAGGGAAATGCAGGAGAAGGTCAATGTACAAGATTGCAGCAGCTGCTTTGCTCGCCGCCGGGATTATGGTCTCGCCGGCAGCCCACGCGCAAAGCTGGGGTGTCTACGTCGGCAACGCGCCGGGATACTACGGCTACGGAAACGGCTATGGCTACGGCTATCGCTATCGGCCCGGCTGGGACAACGGCATCAACGCCGTCTGCTCTGGCCAACGGGCATACGCGCTCGAAAACAGGCTGCGCCACGAGTTCCAGGAAGGTGAGATCGAGGGGTGGCAGGCGTCGCGCATCCAAAGGTCGATCGACCGCCTCGAGCGCAAGCAGCGCGAGGAGTGCCGCGAAGGCGATTGGCGAGCCATCCAGAGCATCTCGTACCAATACAACCAGATCGGCCGGTGGATCGATCAGCAGGCTCATGGCCGCTGGCGGCGCGGCTGGTGAGTTCGCCCGGTCCGGGTGGATCAAGAAAGCGGGCGTTTGGGTCGAACGAAACCCAACGTCCGCCTTCGGTCGTCGTCAGTCCACCCGCGCCAGCCGCGCAAAGCGCGCTGCCTGCCTGAACGCCTGCAGCCGCGCCGCTCGCCCTTCCTCCGCCAGCGCATCCCAGCCCCATTGCTCGGCTTGCCAGTCCTGCTCGCAATTGGCGGCGGCGAACAGCGTGTCCGGGTCGGCCTCGGGTTCGAGGGTAAGCAGGCCGATGGTCAGCGAAGCGGCCAGCGAGGTGAGGGTTTCGAGGGCGGCGAGGGTGAAGGGGTCATGGGCTTTGAGGACCTGCCGCAGCGTGGTCAGCGTTTCCGGGGGCTGCGGGCGGTGGACGATGCCGCTGACTCGCTCCATCCGCACGCCGTGGCGCGTTTCGGCGGCCTGCACCAGCGGCTCCCACAGCTCCTGCTGACGGCGATAGAGCGGCTCGTCGGGATCGACGCGATAGCACAGCGTGTCGGTCTCAGCGTAAGGCAGCAGGCGGGCAACGGCGGCGGCGGGATCGGGGGCGATCTGGTCGATCGCATAATCCGCGAGATCGCGCAGGACGAAGCTCCTGGGGTCGATCTCCTCGCCCTGCGCGCGCCATTCGTCGGCCAGCGCCTCGGCCAGCGGCCGGGTCGGGACGACCTGCGGCGCGCCGCCTTGGGTGCGGATCGGCCGCCCGTCGAGCGTGAGGCCAAATCCGCCGGCGACCGGCTCGACCGCCGCATCGGTGTAGAAGCGCTTCATTCGGGCGGCGTGCGCCACTTGCGGGCGAGAACCTGCGGGACGACGAACACATCGAACAGACCGAAGGCGACGAAGCCGTAAGCGGCCACGGCGGGGATGCCGATCTTGCCGGCGAGGCCGACAATTCCGGTCAGCGCAATCACCACCCCCACAAGCCGCGTGGCGCCGATGACGAAGAAGCGCGTGCGAGCCCCATCGTCACCAACAGGATCGTCGCTAACGGGTTCGGGCATCGATCAGCTCCTCCAGTTCGGCGGGCGTTTGCGCCACTGCCTCGGCGCCGGCCGCGATCAGCTCTTCGGGCGCATGATAGCCCCAGGCGACGCCGAGCGCACGGCACCCGGCCGCCCGGGCCATCGCCATGTCGAATGCGGTGTCGCCGATCATCACCGTTTCGGCCGGATCGGCGCCGGTGTCGACCATGGCGGAGCGCAGCATCGACGGGTCCGGCTTGGACGGGTGACGATCGGCGGTCTGCAAGGTCACGAACAACTCGAAGATCCCATGCGACGCCAGGCAGCTGTGCAAGCCGCGGTCGGATTTGCCGGTGGCGACGCCGAGCAGCCAACCGCGCGCCTTCAGCCCTCGGAGCAGGCCGGCGATCCCTTCGTACAGCGGCTCGACCAGCGTGCCCTCCGCGCGCGACCGCCTGAAGGCGTCCTTGTAGGCCTCGACCACGGCGGCGTGCTGGTGCTCGGCCGCATCGGGGGCGATCCGGCGCACGGCTTGAGGGAGGCTGAGGCCGACCGTTTGGCGCACATGGTGCCGCTCCGGCCGCACGAGCCCGGCGGCGGCAAACGCGGCCTCCATCGCCTCGCACACCGCCGCCTGGCCGTCGCTGAGGGTTCCGTCGCAATCGAACACGGCGAGGCGCACGCTCACGGCGCCAGCGTCCGGATCAGCGCGGCAAGAGACGGCGAACCGTGGCTCTCGAGCGCATCGGCGACCGCCGCGCGGTCTTCGGCGGACTTGTTCTGCGACAGCTTCAGCGTCGGGCGCCAGGCACGCACTTCCATCTCGAAGCCGACGATGCCGCCGAGCAAGCGGCCGAAGTTCGCCTGGTCAACCTTCTCGCGCGTCCACGGTTCGCCGGGAATGCGCCCCTCGTGGCGTTCGACCAGCGTATCGAGCAGGCCGACGAGCCCTTCCTCGGCCATTTTCCTGACCGGGCCCTGCAGTTCGAGCGCGACGTAATCCCACGTCGGCACCGTGTTCGGGTCGGCATACCAGCGTGGGCTGACGTAGGCGTCGGGGCCGTTCACCACGATAAGCGCTTCCTGCCCGGCGAGGTAGCGCACGAGCGCGTTGCCGCGGGCCAGGTGGAACTGCACCGCGCCGTCGCCGGTCGAGAGCAGCGGCGTATGCGCCACGCGCGGGCCATCGCTCGTCTGGGCGAAGACCATCCCGAAGCCGATCTCCTCGAGCAGCGCCTCAAGCAGGGCGCGGTCGTCGGTCCGGAAGGCGGGGTTGGGATGCATCAGCGGCGTTTCGCCCCCGGGCGCTTGGGCTTGCCGCCGCCGCGCGCCTTGCGCTCACCGCGGCGGGCCTTGCGGTACTCCTTGGCGTGCGCCTTGGCCGCCTGCTTCTTCGTCGCACGGGTGGGCGGGGGCGGAGCGGCTTCCGGCGCGGCGTCGCTCAGCGCCGGGTTGAAGCCGAGCTGGGCCATGCTGGCGGCGAAGTGCTCGGGCAGCTCGGCGGCGACGTCGATCTTCCCGCCACCGGGCGCATCGATGATTAGCCGGCGGGCGTGGAGGTGCATCTTGCGGCTGATCGAGCCGGTCAGAAAGGCCTCCTGGCCGCCGTACTTGCCATCGCCGACGATCGGGTGCCCCATCGCCGCGCAGTGCACGCGCAGCTGGTGCGTGCGCCCGGTGAGCGGCTCGAGCTCGAGCCAGGCGGCCTTGTTGCCGGCGCGGTCGAGCACGCGATATTTCGTCCTCGCCGGCTGGCCGTGCTCCTCGTCGACGTGCATCTTCTCGCCGCCGGTGCCGGGTTGCTTGGCGAGCGGGGCGTCGATCAGCCCCTCGGTGACGTCGGGAACCCCGACCACCAGCGCCCAATAGACCTTTTTCGCGCTCCGTCCGGAGAAGCGCTTCGAAAAGAACGCCGCGCTGCCCGGCGTGCGGGCGACCAGCAGGGCGCCGCTGGTGTCCTTGTCGAGCCGGTGGACCAGCCGCGGGCGCGGCTCGTCGGGGCCGGCGAAGGCGTCGAGCAGGGCATCGACATGGTGACGGGTCCTGGTCCCGCCCTGGGTGGCGAGGCCGGGCGGCTTGTTCAGCATCAGCGCGGCGTCGGTTTTCGCGATCAGCATCGCTTCGGCCTGGGCGCGCTGCTCGTCCGTCAGCGGCTGAACCTGGCGCGGCCGCGGCGCGGAATTGCCGCCAGGCGGCACGCGCAGCACTTGCCCGGCCGCCAGCCGGTCCTCCGGCTTCGCGCGCTTGCCGTCCACGCGCACTTGTCCGGTCCGCGCCCATTTCGAGACCGTACCGAAGGCGACTTGCGGCAAGTGGCGCTTGAACCAGCGGTCGAGCCGGATGCCGTCGTCGTCGGCGCCGACGGTGTACTGGCGGACCTGATCGTTGGCGGAGGTCTGGCTCATCCGCCGCGCCTTAAACACGGCGCGCGGCGCAGGGAAGGTGCTGTCCGCCGAAATCCTTGCCTTTGCCGGGCGTTTCGCCTATCGGGCGCCCCGGTTCAGCCGGTCCGGTATGGATTCGGCGCTTTTTCCATTTATGTTATGCCAGGTGCGCCCGCGCCGGACATTCGCGGGCCTTCATCGGTTCGAACAACTCAAGAGGTGGCTTTAGTTTATGCAGATCATGGTTCGCGACAACAATGTCGAGCAGGCCCTCCGCGCGCTCAAGAAGAAGCTCCAGCGCGAGGGCGTGTACCGCGAGATGAAGCTGCGCCGCCACTATGAGAAGCCGAGCGAGAAGCGCGCCCGCGAGAAGGCCGCCGCGGTGCGCCGCGCGCGCAAGCTCGAGCGCAAGCGGGCCGAGCGCGACGGGGTCAAGTAAGCTTGCAGGCCAAGCAGCGATAAGCCAAAGGGGCGCGGGGGACATTTCCCGCGCCCTTTTCGCATCAGGAAGCCGCTCATGGTCGAACCCACCCGCGTCCCGCTCCAGCCGATCCGCAAGGGCTCGCTGCCCAAGCTGTGGTTCGGCATCGTCGTGGTGCTGCTGGTCGCGGTCGGATTCGCGTGGCTGGCGGCGCCGCATGGGGTGAAGGTGACCGAGTTGGTCGCCGGCTCGGGCCCGCATCCGACCAAGGACGACGTGGTGTTCATCGACTACGTCGGCAAGCTGCCCAACGGGAAGGTTTTCGACCAATCGCATCCGCTCAACCTCCCCGTGCAGGGTGTCTTGCCGGAGGGAACGCCGATGCCTGTCACCGGGACCATTCCCGGGTTCTCCGAAGGGCTGCAGAAGATGCAGGCGGGCGGCAAGTACGAGCTCTACATCCCGGCCGACAAGGCGTACGGCGCGCATCCGCCGGCCGGAGCGCCGATCCCGCCCAACAGCGACCTGACCTTCGAGGTGACCGTCCACGCGATCATGCCCGAGGCCGAGGCGGAACAGCGGTTCCAGATGATGCAGCAAATGATGCAGTCGCAGCAGGGCAAGGGCGGCGGCGCTCAGGGGACTCCGCAGGGCGGGCAATAGCGCCGCGGCGATTAGCTCACGCCGCTTGAAGCGCCTCGTCCGCCCGGCTAGGGCGCGCTTCATGTCGGCAGACCGTGCAACCGTGGCCAAGATAGCCAGCCTCGCGCGCATCCGGATGGACGAGGACGCCCTCGACCGGATGGTGCCCGAGTTCAACAACATCCTCGCCTGGGTCGAGCAACTCGGCGAAGTCGATACGTCGGGCGTCGAGCCGATGACCGCGGTAATCCCGCAGGCGCTGCGCCTGCGCGACGACGTGGTGGACGCGGACCCGCTGACCGGCGGCGGCATCCGCGACGAGGTGCTCGCCAACGCGCCAGTAGCCGAGCACGGCTTCTTCGGCGTGCCGAAGGTGATCGAATGACCGATCTCACCCAGCTCGGCGTCAAGGCGATCCGCGACGGGGTCGCCGGGGGCGAGTTTACCGCGCGCGAGGTGGCCGAGGCCTTCAACGCCAATGTCGCCGCGGCGGAAGCGCTTAACGCGTTCATCGTCACGACGCCCGAGAAAGCCCTTGAAGCGGCCGACAAGGTCGATGCCGATCGCGCAGCGAGCAAACCGCTCGGGGCGATGGCCGGGGTGCCGATCGGGATGAAGGACCTGTTCGCCACCCGGGGCGTGCAAACCACCGCGGCGAGCCACATCCTCGACCGGTTCATTCCCGAATACGAGAGCACCGTTTCGCAGAACCTGTGGGATGCCGGGGCCGGGATGCTCGGCAAGCTCAACATGGACCAGTTCGCGATGGGCTCGTCGAACGAGACCTCGTACTACGGCAACGTCATCAGCCCGTGGCGCCGAAAGGACGGCGGCAACGCCCCCTTGGCGCCGGGCGGCAGCTCGGGCGGCTCTAGCACGGCGGTCTCGGCCCGCCTGTGCCCGGCGGCGACCGGCACCGACACCGGCGGCTCCATCCGTCAGCCGGCCGCGTTCACCGGCATCTGCGGAATCAAGCCGACTTACGGCCGCTGCAGCCGCTGGGGCATCGTCGCCTTTGCCAGCAGCCTCGACCAGGCCGGGCCGATGGCCCGCAGCGTCGAGGACTGCGCGATCATGCTCGGCGCGATGGCCGGGTTCGACCCGAAGGATTCGACCAGTCTCGACCTGCCGGTGCCCGACTGGGCCGGCGCGCTCGACGCGAACCTCAAGGGGAAGCGGGTCGGTATCCCGCACGAGTACCGGATGGACGGAATGGACCCGGAAATCGCGCGCTCGTGGGACCAGGGCGTCGAGTGGCTCAAGGACGCCGGCGCGGACGTCGTCGACATCAGCCTGCCGCACACCAAGTACGCGCTGCCCGCGTACTACATCGTCGCCCCGGCCGAAGCCTCGAGCAATCTCGCCCGTTACGACGGCGTGCGCTACGGCCTGCGCGAGCTGCCAGACCACGCCAACCTGCAGGACATGTACGCCGCCACGCGCGCCGCCGGCTTCGGCGACGAGGTCAAGCGCCGCATCTTGATCGGCACTTACGTGCTCAGCGCGGGCTTCTACGACGCCTACTACACCCAGGCCATGAAGGTTCGCGCGCTGATCGCCCGCGACTTCGAGAAAGGCTGGGCCGAGTGCGACGTGATCCTCGCGCCCACCGCCCCGAGCGCCGCCTTCGCGCTGGGCGAGAAGAGTGACGACCCGATCGCGATGTACCTGAACGACGTGTTCGCCGTGCCCGCCAGCATGGCCGGCCTGCCGGCGATGAGCGTGCCCGCCGGGCTCAACTCCGAGGGCCTGCCGCTCGGCCTGCAGCTGATCGGCAAGGCGTTCGACGAGCAGGGCGTGCTCGACGCCGGTCTGGCGATCGAGCAGCGCGCCGGGTTCGACGCGCGGCCGGGGCGGTGGTGGTGACGTTGACGGTATTACTATGTAGAGGTAATACCCTCCCTCCATGAAGCACGATAGCAAATTGACGAGCAAGGGCCAGGTCACGGTGCCCAAGGACATCCGCGATGCGCTCGGGCTCAAGCCCGGGCAACGGGTACGATTCGAGCTGGACGACGATGGCAATGCACGGATCATCAAGTTCGATGTCGAGGCGAAAAGGGCCGAATGGCTGGGGCGGCTGAAAGAGGTTCAGGAGCAATTCAAGGGCCACGATCCGTTCGACGGCAAGAGCGGCCTCGAATATCAGCGCTGGATTCGACCTGACCGGATCGAACCTTGATCCTCGATTCCAATATCATGATCGAAATCCTCGCGCCGAATGGCGATGAGAGGGTGAAGGCGCGCGTGGCGGATTTCCAGGTGACACACGATATCTGCATCAACGAAATCATCTTCGCCGAAATTTCGCGGCCGTTCGCAGATGCCGACGCCTTGAGCCGCATCCTGACGACCCTGGAAATCGACATTGAACGCCTCTCGCTGGATGCGTGTTTTCGGGCCGGACAAGCATTTCAGGCGTATCGAAGCGCCGGCGGCGGGCGCGAAACAATCCTCCCGGATTTTCTCATTGGGGCGCAGGCCGCCGAAAGGGGCTGGCCGCTGGTGACGAGCGACCGTAAGGGCTTCGCCAGATACTTTCCCGAACTCGAACTCATCGATCCGCTGGAATCAGACGAATGAGCACTTATCGCATCCACGGCGCCACCGGCGACTGGGAAGTCGTCATCGGCCTCGAGGTCCATGCGCAGGTGACCAGTCAGGCCAAGTTGTTCAGCGGCGCCAGCACAGCGTTCGGCGCCGAGCCCAATTCGCAGGTCAGCCTGGTCGATGCCGCAATGCCCGGCATGCTGCCAGTGCCGAACCGCGAGTGCATCCGCCAGGCGGTGCGCACCGGAATGGCGATCGAGGCGCGGATCAACAAGTGGAGCCGGTTCGACCGCAAGAACTACTTCTACGCCGACCTGCCGCAGGGGTACCAGATCAGCCAGCTCTACCACCCGCTGGTCGGTGAGGGCGCGCTGACGATCGAGGCCGACGAGAAGGCCGGCATTCCCGAGGACAAGACCATCGGTATCGAGCGCATCCACGTCGAGCAGGACGCCGGCAAGCTGATGCACGACCAGCACCCGACGATGAGCTACGTCGACCTGAACCGCTCGGGCGTGGCGCTGATGGAGATCGTCAGCCGGCCCGACATGCGCTCGCCGGCCGAAGCGGGGGCCTATGTCCGCAAGCTGCGGAGCGTCCTGCGCTATGTCGGCTCGTGCGACGGCAACATGGAAGAAGGCTCGATGCGCGCCGACGTGAACGTCAGCGTGCGCAAGCCCGGCGGCGAACTGGGCACGCGGACCGAGACCAAGAACGTCAACTCCGTGCGCTTCGTGATGGCGGCAATCGAGCACGAGGCGCGGCGCCAGGTCGAAGTGCTCGAGGTCGGCGGCACGGTGGTCCAGGAAACCCGCCTGTTCGACCCCGGCACCGGCAGCACCCGTTCCATGCGCAGCAAGGAAGAAGCGCACGATTACCGCTACTTCCCCGACCCGGACCTGCTGCCGCTCGAGCTGGACGACGCTTTCCTCGAAGAATGCCGCGCCAGCCTGCCCGACCTGCCCGACGCCAAGCGGCGGCGCTATATCGAGGACCTCGGCCTTTCCGCCTATAACGCCGGCGTCATCACCGCCGAAGTCGAGACCGCGCGCTGGTTCGAGGCGCTGCTCGCCGAAACCGCCGCCGCGCAGGGCAAACCGCAAGCCGAGGTCGCCAAGCAGGCCAGCAATTGGCTGATCAGCGAATTCTTCGGCGCGCTCAACAAGGCCGGGCATTCGCTGGAGGATTCACCGGTCAGCCACGCCGGAGCCGCCGAACTGCTGGCGCTGGTCGGCCAGGGCACGATCTCGAATACGATCGCCAAGCAGGTGCTCGAGACCATGCTCGAAACCGGCGACGGCGCGGCTGAGATCGTCGAGCGCGAGGGCCTCAAGCAGGAATCCGACAGCGGCGCGATCGAGGCCGCCGTCGACAAGGTCCTCGCCGCCAACGCCGATAAGGTCGCCGAATACAAGGCCGGCAAGCAGGCGCTGTTCGGCTTCTTCGTCGGCCAGACGATGAAGGCCATGCAGGGCAAGGCCAACCCGCAGGTGGTCAACGAAGTGTTGCGGAGGAAGCTCGGCTGATCGGTCTTTCCAACCGACAATAGTTCGGTAATCTCATCGGCAGGATGGTGGGATTAGCACGTCTCTGTTTCGGAGCGGCGCTCATAATGCTGGTGGGCAGAACGAGCGATGTTCCGCGCACCAATGCGATTCCTTTGGAAAGCGCAACTCCCAACGCAGGCGAGTATTTCCCTCGCATTCTTTATCGGCAGCACGTGCGATGCGCTCCATTCAGGGAGCCGTTGCCTGTGCTCGGCAAATTCGAGCAACAGTGGTTTTCGGCGCAATTGGCGGCAGCAAACGAAAAGCCTCTTCTCGGCTATCAGCGCAACAAAGGGGATCTGATCCTTCGCTTCACTTGGTTGCCGTCCTTCGATCATTCGGTTGTCGTGCGCGTCGTCGCCGACCCTCGTGGTGAAGTCATTTTGCAGGCTAAGCGCTTGTCAGGCGCGGGCGGATACGATCCAGGTAAAGTTGCCGACCAAGTCGACCGCCGCCTCAGCCGTGAAGAGTGGAGCCAGGTCGAAGCACTCATGCAAAAGACCGATCTGCTTGGACAGCCGCAGACTGGTTGTGACCTGGGATTCGACGGTTCGGAATGGATTGTGGAGGAGGCTGACGACGGCGGATACCACTTCTTGAAGCGGTGGAGCCCGCAGGAGGGGCCAGTCCGCGAGATTGGTTTGCTACTGCTTAAGCTTGCGGGGTGGCGATGGAAGGCGAACGACATCTACTGACGGCGCACCAAACCGGCTGACCGCAGACGTCGTTTATCCGGACGCGGCCCTCACCTGCATAAGCTTCACCGGCGCGCTTTCCTTGAGCGCGTACATCGCCCCGAAGCCGATCAGCGCAATGCCCGTCAGGTACCAGGCGATCGACATAGGGCTCCCCGTCACGTGCAGGAGCCAGGTTACGACCAGCTGGGTCGAGCCGCCGAGGAAAGTGACCGGCACCGCATAGACCAGCGCGAACACCCGGGCGCGCACGATCTTGGGGATGCTCTCGCTGATCGCGGCGTAGACCGCGCCATAGGTGTAGTTCTGGGTGAACGACAGGAGCAGGTTTGCGCCGATGAAGCTCACGCCGTCGCGCTCGGTTGTGAGCCACAGGAAGCAAGGCACTATCAGAGCGCAGAACAGCAACTGCGGCCCCAGCATGGCCTGCTTGCGACCCTTGCGGTCGCTCACCGCTCCGCCGAGGAGGATGGCGATGATGCCGATGCCGTTGTTGGCGAACTCGCCGCCGAGCGAAAGCGTGGGCGACAGTTGGAGCGTGTTCTGGCCGTAGGTGGCCATGTACTGGAAGATGTAGGTGGCGATGGTCCCCGCGCCGATGATGATCAGGCCGCAAACGATCGGCCGCAGGTACGAACGGAAGCCGTCGTTGGCGACGACCGCGGTGTCCGGGTGGTGGATCGTCTCGGGCAACGAGTTGCGCACCCACAGCGCTACCGGCACGATCGTGACGCCGAGCGCCAGCGCGATGCGCCAGCCGTAATCCGACAGTTCGGCGTTGCTCATCGCCGCGCTCAGCCCCAACCCGACCAGCGAGCCGGCAGTGGCGGCGATGTTCTGGCTCGCGCCCTGCCAGCTCATCGACCAGCCGCGCCGCAGCGGATCGGCGCCTTCCATCATGTAGATCGTCGCCGAGCCGACTTCGCCGCCGAGCGCGAAACCCTGGATCATCCGCGCGATCACCGCGATCACCGGCGCGGCGTAGCCGATCGTGGCGTAGCCGGGCGTTACCACCAGCAGGACGATACCCAGGCCCATCAGGCTCATGCTGATCATCATCGCCGGCTTGCGCCCGACCCGGTCGGCATAGCCGCCGAGCACGTAGGCGCCGAGCGGGCGGGTGAGGAAGCCGACGAAGAACGTCGCCAGCGAACCCATCAGGCTGAGGTAGGCGTTGAGCGACGGGAAAAACGTGTTGCCGATCTGGATGGCGAAAAAGGCGAAAGTGATGAAATCGTAGAACTCGAGCCCATTGCCGAGCGTCGCCGCGAAGATCGCCTTGCGCCTTTGCTGCCGCGTCAGCGGGTGGTCGAATTCGGGCGCTTCGGGCGCGTCCTCGGCCGGAATTTCCATCAGCAAGAGTCCCCCAGACCCGTCGTGATTCGCCCTGCATCGCATGGCTGCGGCAAATCACCTAGGCCCTTGGCTCCTTCGCCGAGGATCGCCCGAGCGCGGCACAGGCCGCTTTGCAGCGCACGCTCGCGCTGTTACCGCGCCGCGATGCCTCCGCTCTCCGCAAGCTTTCCTCGTGCATCGGTCGACGCTCGGAGGGGAGGGCGATGAGAGGCTGGCTCGCCGGCACCTTCCGCTCGCTCAAGACCTACAACTATCGCCTGTGGGCCGGCGGATCGCTGGTCTCCAACATCGGCAGCTGGATGCAGCGCATCGCCCAGGACTGGCTGGTGCTGACGGAGTTGACCGACCACAAGGCTTCGGCCGTGGGCATAACCACTGCGCTGCAGTTCGCACCGCAGCTCCTTTTGCTGCCGTGGACCGGGCTCGCCGCCGACCGGTTCGACCAGCGCAAGCTGCTGCTCGCGACGCAAGGAGCGATGGCGCTCCTCGCCACCGCGCTCGGCGTGCTCACCGTCGCCGGCGTGGTGACGCTGTGGGAAGTCTACCTGTTCGCCTTCACTTTCGGCTGTGCCGCGGCGTTCGACGCACCGGTGCGGCAGGCGTTCGTCGGGCAACTGGTGGAGGAGACGAACCTCGCCAACGCGGTGGCGCTCAATTCGACCACTTTCAATGGCGCGCGGATGATCGGCCCGGCGGTCGCGGGCTTCCTGATTGCCTCCGTCGGCACCGGTTGGGCGTTCCTGGTCAACGGCCTCAGCTTCGTCGCCGTGCTCGCCTCGCTGCTGTTCCTGCGGCAGAGCGAGCTGTTCCCGCACGAGCGCGCCGGCCGCGCCCGCGGCGGCTACCATGAAGGGTTCCGCTACGTCTGGAGCCGGCCCGACCTGAGGGCGATCTGCCTGATGCTGTTCCTGATCGGCACGCTGGGGATGAACTTTGCCATCTGGACCTCGGCGATGGCGGTCAAGGTGTTCCACACCGACGCTCACGGCTATGGTATCCTCAGCTCGATGATGGCGGTCGGCACGGTCGGCGGCGCCCTGCTTGCCGCCGGGCGCGAGCAGCCGAAGTTCGCCCATCTGCTGTCCGGCACCGCGGTGTTCGGCCTCGGCTGCCTGTTCGCCGCCTTGGCGCCGGGATACTGGCTGTTCGGCGCCGCGCTGGCGCTGATCGGCATCGCCGTGCTGACCTTTCTCAACTCTAGCAACGCGCTGATGCAGCTGACCACCCCGCCGCCCTTGCGCGGGCGGGTGATGGCAATCCGCATGGCGATCGCGCTCGGCGGGACGCCGCTGGGGGCGCCGATCGTCGGCTGGGTGGCCGACCAGTGGGGACCGCGTGTTTCGCTCGGTATCGGCGCATTCGGCGGCTTCGCGGCGGCGGCGATCGCCGGGGCCTACATGCTGCGCCACCGCGAGCCGTTGAGCCCGGGCGAGGCGGCGGTGGTCCGGGGCGACCTGGTCGATCGCGGCGGCAGGCGCTGATCGGGGCTGGAACTCCTCCGGCAGATTACCCATTTCCGCCACCGTCACGGCGACCGAAAAGAACCGCTCAGCCCTTGTGTTGCAATTTAGCAACACTATCTGGGCGCGGGAAAGGAAACAGGGGCATTTCATGAATCTCGAAAAGTTTACCGACCGCGCCAAGGGCTTCCTGCAATCGGCGCAGACGGTCGCCATTCGCCTCAACCACCAGCGGATCACGCCCGAGCACCTCTTGAAGGCGCTGCTCGAGGACAAGGAAGGCATGGCTGCCGGGCTGATCCAGCGCGCCGGCGGCAATCCGCAGATCGCGGTGGACGAAGTCGACAAGGCGCTGGCCAAGATCCCCGCCGTCAGCGGCTCGGGCGCGCAGGCCACCCCAGGCCTCGACAACGACGCGGTGCGCGTGCTCGACCAGGCCGAGCAGGTCGCCGAGAAGGCCGGCGACAGCTTCGTCACCGTCGAGCGGCTGCTGCTCGCCCTGGTGCTCGCCAAGACCACCGCCGCCGGCCAGGCGCTGAAGGCCGCCAACGTCACCGCCGAAGCGCTCAACACCGCGATCAATGAGCTGCGCGGCGGGCGCACCGCCGACACCGCCAGTGCCGAGAACGCCTACGACGCGATGAAGAAATACGCCCGTGACCTGACGCAGGCGGCGCGCGACGGCAAGCTCGACCCGGTGATCGGCCGCGACGAGGAAATCCGCCGCACCGTGCAAATCCTCGCCCGGCGGACCAAGAACAACCCGGTGCTGATCGGCGACCCCGGCGTCGGCAAGACCGCGATCGTCGAGGGCCTCGCGCTGCGCATCGCCAACGGCGACGTGCCCGACAGCCTCAAGGACCGCGACCTGATGGCGCTCGACATGGGCGCGCTGATCGCCGGGGCGAAATACCGCGGCGAATTCGAGGAGCGGCTCAAAGCGGTGCTTGACGAGGTCAAGGGCGCCGAAGGCCACATCATCCTCTTCATCGACGAGATGCACACGCTGATCGGCGCCGGCGCCAGCGAAGGCTCGATGGACGCCTCGAACCTGATCAAGCCGGCGCTCGCCCGCGGCGAGCTGCACTGCATCGGCGCGACCACGCTCGACGAGTACCAGAAGTACGTCGAGAAGGACGCCGCGCTGCAGCGCCGCTTTCAGCCGGTGTTCGTCGACGAACCGACCGTCGAGGACACGATCAGCATCCTCCGCGGCCTCAAGGAGAAGTACGAGCTGCACCACGGCGTGCGCATCACCGACGGGGCGATCGTCGCCGCCGCGCGGCTGTCCGACCGCTACATCTCCAACCGCTTCCTGCCCGACAAGGCGATCGACCTGATGGATGAGGCGGCGAGCCGCATCCGCATGGAAGTCGAGTCCAAGCCCGAGGAAATAGAGACGCTCGACCGGCGCATCATCCAGCTCAAGATCGAAGAGCAGGCGCTGCAGAAGGAAAGCGACCAGGCTTCCAAGGACCGCCTCAAGGCGTTGCGCGAGGAACTCGCCAACCTCGAGCAGCAATCGAACGAGCTGACCACCCGCTGGCAGAACGAGCGCGACAAGATCGCCGCCGAGGGCAAGATCAAGGAAGACCTGGACCAGGCGCGCATCGAACTCGAGCAGGCCCAGCGCACCGGCGATCTCGCCAAGGCCGGCGAGCTCAGCTACGGCAAGATCCCGCAGCTCGAGAAAGCGCTCGCCGAAGCTTCCGAGCAGTCCGACAACGCGCTGCTGCGCGAGGAAGTGACCGAGGACGACATCGCCTCCGTCGTCAGCCGCTGGACCGGCATCCCGGTCGACAAGATGATGGAAGGCGAGCGCGAGAAGCTGCTCGCCATGGAAGCCGAAATCGGCAAGCGCGTGATCGGCCAGGAACAGGCGGTCAGCGCCGTCTCCAAGGCCGTCCGCCGCGCCCGCGCCGGATTGCAGGACCCCAACCGCCCGCTCGGTAGCTTCCTGTTCCTCGGCCCCACCGGCGTCGGCAAGACCGAGCTGACCAAGGCGCTCGCCGGGTTCCTGTTCGACGACGACAACGCGATGGTCCGCATTGACATGTCGGAATACATGGAAAAGCACGCCGTCGCTCGCCTGATCGGCGCTCCGCCGGGCTATGTCGGTTACGAGGAAGGTGGCGCGCTAACCGAAGCGGTTCGCCGACGACCGTACCAAGTGGTCCTGTTCGACGAAGTCGAGAAGGCCCACCAGGACGTGTTCAACGTTCTGCTGCAGGTGCTCGACGACGGCCGCCTGACTGATGGGCAGGGCCGGGTGGTCGATTTCTCGAACACGCTGATCATCCTCACCAGCAACCTCGGAAGCCAGTTCCTGTCGAACATCACCGACGACCAGAGCGTCGAGGACGTCGAGCCGCAAGTGATGGAAGTCGTCCGCGCGCACTTCCGCCCGGAATTCCTCAACCGCCTCGACGAGATCATCCTGTTCCACCGCCTCAGCCAGGCCAACATGGAGCCGATCGTCGACCTCCAGGTCGCGCGCGTGCAGAAACTGCTCAAGGACCGCAAGATCGAGCTCGACCTCACCGACGCCGCCCGCCGCTGGCTCGGCCGCGTCGGCTACGATCCGGTCTACGGCGCAAGGCCGCTCAAGCGCGCGGTCCAGCGCTACCTGCAGGACCCGCTGGCGGAGAAGCTGCTGGCGGGGGAGATCCCGGACGGCAGCACGGTGAAGATCGACGAGGGCGATGGGGAGCTGAAGATCAGCGTGGGGTAAACCCTTAGCACGCGCTTACTTCGGCGGCAGCCTGTGGACGGTGAAGTAAAGGATAGCCTCGCCGGCGCGCGGATCGCGGTTGGCGAGGGTCACCACGGTGTAGCCGCTGTCGAGGAAATGCATCATATCGCCGGACATGCCCGGCGCCCCGCCGCTATGCCCGATGTAGCGGCCCTTGCCGGGGATTGTGCCGCCGAAATCGTAGGGCATGAACGTGCCGTTGGGCAACTTGACGCCGCCGTGGATCAGCGCGTCCAGCGTCGTCGGCTTCACCAGCCTGCCCGCGACGAGCGCATCGGCGAAGCGCGAGAAATCGCCCACGGTTGAATAGCCTCCGCCAGCGGGCGTGCCGCGATAGGGTAGCGTGGCGTCAGCACGCACCAGCTTGCCGGAGGAACCCATATAGGCGACGGCCCGGCGGGGCAGAACCACCGATTCCGGCTGGTTTCCCGTCGAGTGCATGCCTGCCGGCCCCCAGATGTGCCGCGCGACGTAGTCGTCGTAGCGCAGACCGCTCACCGTCTCGACGATGCGGCCGAGCAGCATGAAACCATAGTTGCTGTAGGCGGCGCGGGTGCCCGGTTCGAACAAGGGTGCGCGGTGCTCGTAAAGCGCGACATAGTCGGCGGGTTCGCGCAATTCGGCCCAGTGGCTCATGAACTCCGGCCCGAAGATGTCGCCGGTGCCGCCGGTGTGCGACAGCAGGTTGGCCACGGTCACCTTGGTGGCGATGTCCCTGTTGGCGTAGCCGGGAAGGTATCGGCCGATCGGTGCGGCTGGATCGATCTTGCCGGCTTCGACCAATTGCATGATCGCCACCGCAGTGAACATCTTGCCCATCGAGCCGAAGCGGAACTCGGTGTCGACCGCGTTCGGCTTGTGGGCGGCTCGGTCGGCGAGCCCATAGGCGCGCTCGAACAGCACGCGACCGTTCCTCGCCAGCAAGACGGCGCCGTCGAAACGGCCGTGGGCGGCCTCCCGATCGGCGCGCACTCGCACGGCGGCGATCAGCGCGGGCCCCGCAAGGATCGTCGGCGGCGCGACTCCGGGCGGCAGGTCGTCGGTCGGCATCAGCCTGATACCGGCGAGCTTCTTCGGATCGTCGGCGCGCACCGTCACCTCCGCCAGTACATAACCGTCCAGATCGGGATTGAAGAGCCACAGTTCGGCGCTGTCGGCTCCGGTCTTGCCTACCTCGGCGAGCTCGAGCGAGTGGAACTGCCCGCGCGCGGCGATCCATTGGTCGGGCGTTCCGGGTACCGTCGGCCACAGGTTGTGCAGCGCTTGTTTGAAGGCCGCATCGTCCGTCACCTTGTTGGCTGCGAGCCAGGCCTTGCCGGCCACGACAGCCGGATTGACCTCGGTGGCGGGCGCTGCACCTAGGCCGGATTGCGCCAGCACGGCCGTGGTCGGCCCCACGGCGATCAGGCTCAACGCGAGCGCAATGTGCCTCAGCGAAAGTGGGACGAGCGAAAATGCCATGTCTCGAGTTCCCTGGGCAACCCTCACTACAGCCCCTTCGCCCGTGGCGCTAGCCGCCCGCTGCGTCGGGGCGGAGCATCACGCCGGCCACCTTTCCGTCGGGCGCCAGCTGGATGCCCAGCACCAGCGCGCCGTTGCCGAAGGTGGCCTTGTACTGATCGTCGCCGGCCGGTCCGGCTCCGATGAAGTCCAGCGACTTCATCTCGCCCAAGGATTGAAGCCAAGCGTGCAGCTGCGGCAGTTGCTGGCGCGTCACGTCGACGAGTTGCGGAGCCATCGCGGCGTAATCGGGCGTTCCGCTGCTCAGGCCGGCGAGCATGGTGCGCGCCGCCGCTTCGGTGCCCGGGAGGGGAGTGCTGCGCGGGGCGAACACCTGTTGCTTCGAGGCGGCGGCGATGTCGGCGACCGCCGGCTGGTGCAATTGCTCGAGCGCGGTCTTCAAGGCGTCGGGCGCGGGAACGGGGATGTCCGGTTGCACGCCGCGCCCCTCCCAGTTCGTCTTGGTGATTGGGTTCTCTGCCCGGCCGAACGGTATCGCTGCCATGAAGCCGTCGCCGAGGCGCACGGGTCCGGTCGGGTTGGCGCCGCCGCCGGTCACCTCGCCGACAATTGTGCCCAACCGGTGTGTCTTCACATCGTAGGCGAACTCTTCTCCGCCGGAGAAGGTCAGGTGGCTGGTGAGGAGATAAACCGGAATCCCGGCGAAACTGACGGGAGTTGGCTGACTTTCGAACGCCTTGCGAGTGAAATCGGTCGTTCCCGCCGTGCGGCTGACGATATCGTTGATGTGCAAAGGCCGATTGGGTGGGACCAGAAAACTGACCGCGTAGGAAACGGCGCCAGGGTCGCCGCCGCCGTTGCGCCGGTCGTCGATGATCAGGGCCTTGCTCCCTTTCAGGACGGTCATCGCTCGGTCGATCGCCGGCTTGAAGGCTTTCACCGGGGGGAAGCCGATCACTTCGATATAGCCGACGCCGCCCGCCAGCTTGTCGGCCCGCACGATGCCCGCATCGGCGCTCGGCATCGCCTTCATGTTCGGCGGAGGGGGCGGGGGAGCGTTCATCGCCATGATCCGCAAGTGCTTGTCGTGCGTGATGGCGCTCACATCGGCTTGCAGCCGCGCGGCAAAGGTCGCCGAATCGGTGAGGCTGTCGTACTCACCGGCCGCCAGCGCCGTATCGATGCGCGAGGCGGCCTTCTCGCCGATGTCGGGTAACACGTACCTCTGGCGCAGTGCCGTCTCGAGCGCGCTCACCACCTCTTTTCGCGCGGCAGCATCGAGCAAGGTTGGCGCCGGCTCGGAGCGCGGCGGCGCCGGAGGCGCGACAGCGGCCCCATCGGCAATTCGTGTGCCGACCACTTCGCCTCCGTTGTACTGGCTCCTGATCCGGGTCGCCTTCGGGCCGTCGCCTTCGAAGAACAGCCGCACGCCGGCCGCGTCGGCCACGAATTCGTTCGGGCTCACCGCCCGCAACGGCGGCCCCGGGGGTTGCCCGGTCAGCCTCACCGTCAACCGGCCGTCGTCGGTCAGGCCAACGGTCGCTATCGTGCCGTTCAGCTCGTAGCGTCCGACATAGCGCTCGAGCACCTCGCGCGGCACGGACACCGAAGCTTCCGCGGATGCCGCCGGTTGGGCGGGAGCAGGCTGCACCGTCGCCGAAGATGCGACCATGGTGACTGACATGAACAAGAGCACCCGCTTGACCATTGTCGGCTCCTTCCATCTCTGATGCCGGCGGGAGCGGCCAGTATCGATGAGGGCAGAACAATTACGACATATGTAGAGTTAAGAGTCAAGCGCGGCGAGCATGGTCAACATCGGGGAACAGCTGCGCATGCTGCCTTGCCGCGGCAACGACAGCCGCAAGCTCGATGGCAACCGCCGTGGCCTGAAGCGCTAGAAACGTGGCGTCGAGAAACAGCATCGCCGTGACCATGAGGAGCGTTGTCAGGGCCGCACCGATCAAGGCTCCCAGTTTCGCCACGCTCGCCCAGTCGAACTCGACCAGCGCCCAGGCCAAGCGCAGGTGAGCCGCGCCGAGCAGGAGCCAAAGCGTCAGCAGGCAAGGCGCGGCGTCGAACTGGGAATAGGCAAGTAGCGGAGTTCGCGACACGCCGGCCAAGAGAACGCCGCTGGATGGCTCCCCTCCGTCGAACACCGATGGAAGGCCGAGCGCCACGGCGAACTGGAGAACCGCCATCGGGATCAGCACGGCCAGGGCGAGCGCGTAATTCGACAGCACAAGGCGCCCTTCGGAATGGTTCGGCATCTCGCGCCACCCCGCCACGAGGCAACCGGCCGCGAAAGCGAACGACCTTCCCTCGGCGACCGCGACCTCGAATTCGGCTCGCATGGCGAGCGCCCACTCGCGCCGCGCTTCGCCGAGGCAGCGCTCGGCCAAGACCATCACGGCGCGAGAGACGGCCGCCGTCATGCCACGGCGGTCCTGCCCGAAACCTCAGCGGCGGGCCTCTCGCTCTCCCGCGCAAGCGCAATTCCCGCGGTCGTCAACCGGTAGGCGTGGCGCGGGGGCCGGCCGGGCCGCGCGGGCTCGCGCCATTCGGCTTCGATGAGGCCCTTCTCGGCCATGCGCATAAGCAGCGGGTAGAGCGTGCCCGACGACAGGCCGGTTTCCTTCATCAGGTCGTAGCCATGCCGCCACTGGCGGGATTTGGCTGCCAACGCCGCCAGCAGCATGAGCATCTGTTTCGAGGGTCGTCTGTTGCGGGACATTGCGCTTACACAACTTAGGTAGAGTTAGGAGTCAAGGGGCCGGACTCCGAACAGGCGATCCGGCAACAATTCCGCGCCGCTCGCTCCGCCGGGTCGGTGGCGGCGCGGGCGGTGGGAATGAGTTGGCAGTCGGCCTGCTCGCCTGCGCGCGCGGCCCGGCGAGGGTACGCTGTTCGCCCGCGCTTGGGATCAGGCGCAGGCGGAAGGGCGCGCCAATCGCCGGGCGCGGCGCCGCTCCGCTCGAAAGGCGACGAACCTGCCGCCCGAAAGCGACATTTTTGGGCTCGGAAGGTGACGATGCGGCAAGGCAAAGCGACGATTTCGCGGGAAAGGCGACACAAACGCCCGCCGAAGGTGACAAAAAGGCGGCATTTCGCCCCAGACTGTGTGGCGTTTGTCAACTTGCTGTACGCCAAGGCTCGGGAACACTACGAATGGGCCGGCGGTTGCCTCCGGGCCTAGCGCTCCGGCCAGCCAACAAGGAGGACAAACACCCGCCGTGGACCGGCTGGCCTCTCCCAGCGTTCCCCGCATCCGCCGACGCCGCTCGTCGCGGGCGCCGAGCGGCGGGTTCCTGCGCCATTCGCTGACTATCGGCACCGTCGCCGGCACCAAGGTCCGCCTGCACTGGACCTTCCTGGTCTATCTGGCGTGGGTCGGGATCGCCTCGCTGACGAGCGGCGGGGCCAGCGCGGCGGTCGCCGGGGTGGGGCTGATTCTGGCGGTGTTCGCCTGTGTCCTCGCTCACGAGTTCGGTCACATTTTGGTGGCCCGCCGCTTCGGTATCGCGACCCCCGACGTAACTTTGCTGCCGATCGGCGGCGTCTCGCGGCTGGAGCGGATCCCCGAGCGCGCCGGGCAGGAATTCGCCGTCGCCGCCGCCGGTCCGCTGGTCAATTTCGCGATTGCCGCGATGCTCGTCGCGGTGTTCGGCGTAGCGCCCACGCTGGCCCTCAGGGCCGCCGTTCCCGGCCCGCGCGACATCCTGCCCGGCCTGGTCACGATCAACCTGTTCCTCGGGGTGTTCAACCTCATCCCGGCATTTCCGATGGACGGCGGTCGCATCTTCCGCGCCGGCCTCGCCGCGTTCACCGACCGCGCCCGCGCCAGCCGCATCGCCGCCGCGATCGGCCAGTTGCTGGCGATCGGCTTCGGGCTGCTCGGGCTGGTCACCGGCAATGTGATCCTGATCTTCATCGCCCTGTTCGTCTACCTCGCCGCCGGCGCCGAGGCGCGCGACGTGCGGCTGCACAGGGCGGCCCGGCCTCTGCGGGTGGCCGATGCGATGGCCAGCGACCTGCGCCCGCTTGCGAGCTCCGCCACGCTCGGCGACGCGGCGCAGCTGAGCGTGCGCACCGGTCAGCAGCAGTTCCCCGTGCTCGACGAACAGGGCCGCTTCGCCGGCGTGCTCACCCGCAGCGATCTGGTCGGCGGCCTTCACGCCCACGGCGCGACGGAGCCCGTCGTCTTGGTGATGCATGATGACGTTCAGGCGGTGCAAGCCGACAGCTCGCTCGAAGCGGCGCTGACGCTGGTCGAGCAGGACGACCGCCCGCTGGCGGTAATGGACGGCAACCGCTTCGCCGGCCTGCTCACCCGCGACAACCTGCACGACCTGATGCTGCTCGCCGAATCCCGTGCCAGGCGTCGCTGACGCGGGCGGGGATGACGAATGCGGGCGGAGCGGCTAAGCGGCGCGACAAGCCACAGGAGACAGCCCGCATGAAGATCGCTACCACCACCCCCGCCGTCGTCACCGGAGGGGCCTCGGGCCTCGGCGAAGCGAGCGCGCGGGCGCTGGCGGCCAAGGGGGCGAAAGTCGCCATCTTCGATCTCAACGAGGAGCGCGGGCAAGCGGTGGCGCAGGATATCGGCGGCACGTTCTGCCAGGTCGATGTGTCCGACGAAGCCTCGGTCGACGCCGGCTTCGCGAAGGCCCGCGCCGCCCACGGCCAGGAACGCGCGCTGGTCTGCTGCGCCGGGATCGGCACCATCGGCAAGACCGTTCGCCGCGACCGCGAGACCGGCGCCATCAGCCACTTGCCGGTCGACCTGTTCATGAAGACCATCAGGGTAAACCTGCTCGGCACCTTCCAGTGCGTCGCCAAGGCGGCGACCGGGATGATGGCCGCCGAGCCGCTCGACGAATACGGCGAGCGCGGCGCGATGGTCGTCACTTCGTCGGTCGCCGCCGAGGACGGGCAGATCGGCCAAGTCGCCTATGCCGCGTCGAAAGCGGCGGTGATGGGCATGACCCTGCCGATCGCCCGCGACTTCATGCAGGAGGGCATCCGCATCAACGCAATCCAGCCGGGCATCTTCAATACCCCGCTGCTGGCCGGCCTGCCGGAGAAGGCGCAGGAAGCGCTTGCCGCGGCGGTGCCGTTCCCCAAGCGGCTCGGCAAACCCGAGGAGTACGCCGCGCTGGTGCTGACGATGCTCGAAACCGGTTATTTCAACGGCGCCAGCGTGCGGCTCGACGGCGCCATCCGCATGCCGCCGAAGTAGGCTGAGGGAGGGGAGGGGGACATGGCCGGCTGGCATATCGGGGTGATCGGCGGCTCGGGGCTGTACGATCCGGGCGCGTTCGAGCAGGACGTGCAGCAGGTCGCCGTCGGCAGCGCCTTCGGCGAACCCTCGTCGCCGGTGACGATGGGCCGCATCGGCCACGTCCGCTTCAGCTTCATCGCCCGGCACGGGGAAGGGCACAAGCTCTCTCCGAGCCAGGTCAACTACCGGGCCAACATCGATGCGCTGAAGCGCTGCGGGGTGACCGACGTGCTGGCGATCAGCGCCATCGGCTCGCTCAAGGAGGAGCTGGCGCCGGGCAGCTTCGTCGCCGTCGATCAGTTCATCGACCGCACGCTGGGGCGCGAACGCAGCTTCTTCGGCCAGGGCATCGTCGCCCACGTCGGACTCGCCGATCCGGTCTGTCCGCGACTGTCGAAGTTCGCCGCCGACGCCGCGGAGCAGGGCGGGGCGACGGTCCACCGCGGCGGAACCTACGTCGTCATCGAGGGCCCGCAGTTCTCGACCCGTGCCGAAAGCCACCTCTATCGCGCCTGGGGCGCCGACGTGATCGGCATGACCGCGCTGCCCGAGGCGCGGCTCGCCCGGGAGGCCGAGCTGCCCTATGCGCTGCTCGGCATGGTCACCGATTACGACGCCTGGCGCGATGCCGAGCACGGCGTCGAGGCAAGCGAGATCCTCGAAGTGATGCGGGCCAACGCCGACGCCGCCCGCCGTGCCCTGGCCGAACTGGCGAAGGCGCTGCCCGAAGAGCGCACGGCGAGTCCGTTCGAGACCGCTCTCGACACCGCGCTGGTCACCCCGCGCAGCCACTGGAAGCCGGCCGAATTCGCCCGCCTCGATGCCGTCATGGGCCGGCTGCTGCGCGAGGGACTTGCCAATCGATTGGCGCCGCAAGGCCCTTCGACCTTGCAAAACCGGCGAAAATCGTAGCAAACTGGTTTGCAATGAAACAAACCAACCGCCTGGCCGACTTCCTGCCCTACCGGCTGTCCGTGACCTCGAACGCGGTCAGCCAGCGTATCGCGCAGGAATATCGCAACCGTTGGGGGCTCTCCGTCCCCGAGTGGCGGGTGATGGCGGTGCTCGGCGATTCCGGACCGCTGACCCAGCGCGATCTCACCAGCCTGACGATCATGGACAAGGTCGCGGTCAACCGGGCGTGCAAGGTGCTCGAGGACCGCGGCCTCGCCGTGCGCCGGCCGAACGCGCAGGACGGGCGCTCGCACCTGCT
The DNA here is from genome assembly GCA_963811255.1 of uncultured Alphaproteobacteria bacterium. Classification (GTDB taxonomy): domain Bacteria; phylum Pseudomonadota; class Alphaproteobacteria; order Sphingomonadales; family Sphingomonadaceae; genus Croceibacterium_B. The sequence continues at coordinate 211,602 of CAWEQI010000003.1, forward strand.
TGAGCTGACCGCCGAGGGCAAGGCGATGCACGGCCAGATCATGCCGCTGGCCTTGGAGATGGAACGGCGGCTCTTCGCCAGCTTCACCGACGACGAAGTCGAAGCGTTTCGGTCGCTGCTCGGGCGGGTGCGCGAGGAGGTCAAGGACCTCGACGCCGACGACCTCGATGGCGAGAACTTCGGCGTAAGCTGAAACCGAAGAAGCCCCCGCAGGCGATTCACCTGCGGGGGCTTCGTCAGGGGGTCATCCCGGCCTTGGCCGCACCTTAGTGGTGGCCCAGGCCGCCCTTGAAGGCGTCGGCGATCGAGCACGACGCCGGGCCGAGGATGACGATGAACAGCACCGGCAGGATGAACAGGATCAGCGGCACGGTCATGATCGCCGGCAGCCGCGCGGCCTTCTCCTCGGCGCGCATCATGCGCTCGTTGCGGAACTCGGCCGACAGCACCCGCAGTGCCGAGGCCAGCGGAGTGCCGTAGCGCTCGGTCTGGATCATCGTCGTGACCACGCCGCGGATCGAATCGAGTTCGACGCGATAGGCCAGGTTTTCGAACGCCTGGCGGCGCTCGGTCAGGAAGGACAGCTCGATCGCCGTCAGCGCGAACTCATCGCCCAGCTCGGGATAGGCGCGGCCCAGTTCCTTGGCGACGCGGTTGAACGCGGCGTCGACGGTCAGGCCGGCTTCGGCGCAGATCACCAGCAGGTCGAGCGCGTCGGGCAGACCCTTGCGGATTTCCTTGGTGCGCTTGGTCGCCTTGGTCTTGAGGTACAGCTCCGGTCCCTTGTATCCGGCGATCACCAGCAGCGCGAACGCCATGAAGCGCTTCAAGCTGCCCCATTCGGGGAACATGTTGAGCCAGTAGATCGCGACCACGCCGATAAAGCCGAGCGCGATCGGCAGCACCATCCGCGCGAAGATCACGAAGACCGCGTATTCCTTGTTGCGAATGCCGGCCTGGGCCAGCTTCTGCTGGATGATCTTGACCTGGCTTTCCTGCAGGACCTTCATGCCCTGCAGCGTGTCTTTCATCTTGTCGGTCGTCTCGGTCCGCTGGACCAGGCTCTGGCGCTTGCGCGACTTCGAGGTGATGATGCCCGACTTCAATTCCTCGCGCCGTGCATTCAGCGATTTCACGCGCTTGGCCATCGGATCCTTGACCGTGATCGCAGCGTAGATCGCGAAGATCACCGCGGCGGCGGCGATCCCGGCGAGGATCGAACCGACGAGAATGACGTCGATGCCGAGGAGGGTGGGTCCGTGGGTCGGATTCATGGCTTGGCTGGTCCCTCGCTCAGATCTCGAAACTGACCATCTTGGCCATGATGAACACGCCGATACCCATCCACACCAGGCCGCCGAGGCCGGCCACGGTCAGGCGGTCGTCAGTGAAGAACTTCTCCAGGTATTGCGCGTTCATCGACCAGACCAGGCCGAAGACGATGAACGGCAGCGCGCCGACGATGTAGGCCGAGGCTTTCGATTCCGAACTCATGGCCTTGATCTTCAGCTTCATCTGCGAGCGCTTGCGCAGCACGTCGGCGAGGTTGGAGAGCGTTTCGGCCAGATTGCCGCCGGTCTCGCGCTGGATCGCCAGAGTGATGACGAAGAACTGGAATTCGGGCATGCCGAGACGGTCAGCGGTTTCCTGCAGCGCCTCTTCCATCGTTCGGCCGATCTTGATGCGCTCGACGACGCCTTTGAACTCGGCGCCGACGGTGCCGGGGATCTCGTGCGCCACGACGCCGAGCGTCTCGGTCACCGGCAGGCCCGAGCGCAGGCCGCGCACGAGCAGTTCGATGGCGTCGGGGAACTTGGCGTTGAAATCGGCGAGGCGCTTCTTGATGAAGTAGCCGACCGCCATGTGCGGCAGTCCGGCGCCGAACAGCACGCCAATACCCAGCGACAGCATCGCTGCGCCGGTCTTGAAATAGATCAGCACCGCTAACGCCAGCGCCAGCCCGAGCGACACATACAGGTACTGGGTCACCGTCCATGGCCGGCCGGTGCGCTCGAGCCTGAGCGCGAGCGCCTCGATGCGCGAAGCCGAGCCGGCGATCTTGTGCATTTTCGGCTTGCGCGCGGCGATCGCCTTCTTGAGCTGCGATTCGACCTTGGCGTTGGTGCTTTCGGAGTGGCGGTAGCGCACGGCCTGCAGCCGCCGCTGGCTCTCCTTGGCCGGAGAACGGCCGCCGAGCGCCAGCGCGCCGAGGATCATGATGGTCATCAGGCCCGCCGCAAACAATATCACCTGGATTATACTCATAATCCGCTACCGCCTTCCTGACCAAACCCCTTGCCAGACCCTCCGTCGGGTCGCGTCATTCCGCGGCTTCGGCGGGTTCGGCGGCCTTGCTCTTGTCCTTCTTGCCGAGCAGCGACTTCAGATCGAACTTGCCGAGCAGCGATGAGCTTCCCGGCGCATCCCCGTCGTTCGCGCCGCCTTCCTCGGCAATGCCGAGAATGGCCTTGGCGATGTCCTTGATCGCCCCACCCGCTTTGCTCGACCGGTTGGCGTCGACGAAGGTCTGGCCCAGCTTGGCGGCATTCACCGCGGCTTTCTGATCATAGGGAATGGTGAAGTTGATCTTGCGCTCGATCGAAGCCTCGAAGTCCGCCTTGGAGATTTCAGCGGCGCCGGGCTGCACCTTGTTGGCGACGACCAGCGGCTGGACTCCGGGGGCGTTCGACTTGAGCCACGATAGGATGCGGATCGTGTCGCGGGCGGAGGCGAGCGTCATTTCCGTCACTAGCGCCATTACGTTCACATCCGACAGCAAGTGCGGGAAGTTGATCAGCATGTTGCGCGGCAGGTCGACCACGGTGGTCTCGAACGCCTGACGGAATTCCTCCTCCAGCTGCACGAAGGCGCTGCCGTCGGTCATCAGCGGCGAGTTGATCGGCGCTTCGGCCGAGAGGATCGCCAGGTTGTCGTTGGCCCGGATCATCGCCCGCTCGATGAACAGCCCGTCGATACGGCTCGGGTTCTCGATCGCGTCGGTCAGGCCGCGGCCCGGCTCGAGATCGAGCGAGAGAGCGCCGGTGCCGAAGTGCACGTCGAGATCGAGCAGGGCGGTCGGCCGCTTGTGATCGGTGCTGAACAGCCACGCGAGCGAGGTCGCCAAGGTGGATGCGCCGACGCCGCCGCGGGTACCCACGACCGCGCACGAGACGTGCTGCTTGGTCACTTCGCCGTCGCTGTGCCGCGGCGCGGCGAACACCGCCTGCGCCTGATTGAGCGCGTCGCGCACCTGCCCGGCCGTGAGCGGCTTGAGCAGGTAATCGTGGATGCCGCTCGCCAGCAGGTCGCGGTAGAGGCGCACGTCGTTGACCTGGCCGACCGCGATCACCACCGTGCCGGGCTCGCAGACCTCGGCGAGGGCGTTGATGTCGTTCAGCGGATCGCCGCTTTCCGACAGGTCGACCATCAGGATCGCCGGGCTGGCCGCGATCGACAGCGACTGGACCGCATTGCGCAAGCCGCCCTTGGCGCACTTTTCGGGCGCCCAGCCCAGTTCGATGACGACCGGGCGCAAGACGTCGAGCGCCGTCTCGTCGCAAATGAAGGCGGCGAAGGGATCGCGGTTGCCAGCGAGGCCAGGTTTCCAAGGCGCGTTCATAGTCTTACTCCGATTTGCTGGAGACTTCCGGGAGCCCCTTGGCGCCGGTCGGTGTCTGGGCCCGATAAGTGTCGATGGCCTTGGTCGAGCTCATGATCGTCGTATCGCCTTTGCCGCTCGCCCCGTGGATGAGCTGCTCCGGATCGGCGATCTCTGCCGCAAGGTTGCCGTTGATCGCGCAGCCGTAGCCGCTCGACGTCGTGTTGGTGCCGTAATCGGCGAGGTGCGTGGACCAATCGGGGCAACCGGGCACGGCGGCGCTGCTGCGGGTGATGACAACCCGCACGGTGCCCGGCTCGACAACGCCTTGAGTGACCGGAGCGCCGTCGGCAAGCAGCAGGCCGTAGCGGCCAGCGATCTTGGCGACGTCGTCGCGCGCGGCGAGATTGCCGGACGCATCGTCGACCGAAATAAGATCGCCGTAACCCACGTTCATCGACTGAAACCAGTCGGCCAGGCGGCGCTGTTCGGGAACGGGCAGCCCGGCCGAGGTGGCCGAGAGATCGAGCGCGTAAGTCGAGCGCTGCACTACCGGCTGCTTCACGCTGCTCAGCGTGCGGTTCATCTTCGGGTCGATCGTCGTGCTGCAGGCGGCAAGCGCCACCCCGAGCGAGAGGGCGATTGCGGCGTTCGCCGCGAGCTTCATGCGGATGGGCATCGTCGTCACCTTTCTCACTTCAGGCTGAAGCCGGGCGTCGCCGGCTTGGCGTTCTGCGCCACCTTGGCGTGCTTGCGGCGGTCCTTGTCGTCCGTCGCGAGCTGCGGCTGGCCCTGGTCGACCAGGCCGACCGCGGGCGCCGGCGCTGCCGGCTCGGCGGCATGCGGCATCGGCCGGGTGCCGCCCGTGACACCGTCATTCTCGTAGTTCATCAGCAGCTGCTCGGCGCCGTTCGCCGTTCGGAAGCCGTCCGTCGGCAAGTGGACGTCGGCTTCGTTGTCGATCGGCTTCACCAGGTACGGCGTCACAACGATCACCAGCTCGGTCTGTCCCTTCTGGAATTCGGTCGATTTGAACAGGTTGCCGAGGATCGGCAGGTCGCCGAGCCCCGGCGCCTTGGTAATCGTGTTCTGCGCATTGTTGTTCAGCAGGCCGGCGATCATGAAGCTCTGACCGGAGCCGAGCTCGATCGTCGTCTCGGCCCGGCGAACGGTCAGCGCCGGAATGGTGAAGCCGTTCTGCTGGATGGAGCCGTCGCTCGACAGCTGCGACACCTCGGGGCGCACGCGCATCGAAATTCGGCCGTTGGCCAGCACAGTCGGGGTGTAGGCCAGGCTGACGCCGTATTTCTTGTATTCGATCGTCGTCGTTCCCAGACCCGAACTCAGCGGGATCGGAAATTCGCCGCCGGCCAGGAACTCGGCCGTCTCGCCCGAAAGGGCGGTCAGGTGCGGTTCCGCCAGCGTCGTCACCAGGCCATCGGTCTCGGCGAGATCGAGGGCGCTGCCGATGTCGAGGCCGAGGAACTTGCCGAACGCGCCGAGCGTGGTGCCGCCGCTGATGGCGCTGACTGCCGAACCGTTTGACGGCGCTGTCACCTTACCCACGCCCACGCCGAGCCCGTCCGGGCTTCCTGGAACGAATTGCGGATTCCAGCCGGAGCGGCCCTGGCCGATGCCGAACTTGAAGCCGCTCGTCGTATCGACGCTCGTCAGGTTGACGCCGAGCTTGCGTACCAGCGACTTGCTGACTTCGGCGAAGCGCACCTTGAGGTCGACCTGCAGCGGCGTCGCTGTCCGCAGGCGCGAAATCACGTTCGAGTCCTTGCCGACGAAGGCCTTGACCAGGCGCTCGGCCTCCGCGGCGTCCTCGGGCGCGGCGACCGTGCCGGTCAGCAGCACTGTGTTGGTGCCCATCGTGGCGACGCTGATATGCGCTTCGGGCATCGCCAGCGCCAGCATGTCGGGGATGCTGCCGATGTTCGAGCCGACCCGCACGTTAGACGACCAGATGGTCTGCCCGGCCGCGTTGCTGGCGTAGATCGTCGTCTCGCCGCCCGACTTGCCGAACACGTACAGCTGATGCTGCGACTTGACCTGGACATCGGCCACGCCGTCGTCGGCGACGAACACGTCGGTCATCGCGCCGGGCACGGTGACCAGTTCGCCCTTGCCGAGCGAGAGCACGATCTCGCCCCGGGGGGCGGTGACCGCCTGGGCCAAGGCCGGGCCGGCCGGCACGGCGGCCAGCGGCGCGAGCGCGCAGGCTGCGGTCAGCGCGGTCTTGATAAGGCGACGATTCATTGTCTTGCCCCTCACTGGATCGCCGCTCTGTGTGCGGCTTTCACGTTTGGTCCCGATGATTGTCATTGGATCAGCCGGCGATCAGGCCGGCGGTCGTCGCGGCGGGCACGGTGCCGGCCGCGCGGCCAACTCCCTTGGCTTGGCTGTCGACGAGTCCCTGGGTGGCGCCGCCAACTCCTGCCCCGCCGCTGACCGGCGACTGGCTCACCGCGTGGCCGCGGAACACGCGCACCACCGGCCCGGACGGGGTCGAAGCGGCGCTTGTGCCGGATCCCTGCTCAGGAGCGTTTGGCTGCCCCCGGGGCGGCAGTGTCTTACGTGCGAAGCGCGACACGTCGCCCCCGGTGACGAAGTCGTCGGCCGCTTGCGGAACGGTCGAGACCTGGCGCAGCAGCTTGTTCTCGGCGTCCTTCGACAGATTGTTCGGCATGTTGACGTCGGTCGTGGCCAGCGCCTTGTCGAGATCGGCCTGATCGTCGGCCAGCGAGCGCAGCGCCAAGCTCAGCGTGCCGATCGTTTGCGCCACCTCGATCTTTTCGGCGACCTGTGGAGTCGCCTCGAAGGTGACGGAGCGGAACGCCTTGACCACGGTCTTGCCGTTCTCGTCGGTGGATTTCTCGGTTTGCTGATCGGTCGCGAGCACGCGCAGATTCTTGAGGATCGTTTCGGTTGCCTTGAGGCTTTGCCCGTCGTTGCCCTGCACCGTCTGGGTGAGCATCAGATCGACGTGGTCGCCAGGGAAGACAAAGCCGCCGACGCCGGTCTTTTCGGAGACCGGGACGGTCACCGCGCGCATGCCCGGCCCGAGCGCCGCGGCGAGAAAGCCGCGGTCGCCGGGGTACACCAGCGCGCCCTGGGTGACCGGCTCGCCGGCGGTGATCGGATGGCGGACCACGGTGCCGAGCAGCTTGTTCATGTCGGCCTCGCCGTCGACGAAGTAGGCGTCCTGCACCATTTCCTTCGGCCACAGCTGATAGCCCACCGCATCGGCGGTGATGATTGTGCCGACCGGCAGGGCGCGTTTGGCGACCAGCACCTTCGGACCCTTGGGAACCGGGGCGGCTTCGGCCTGGGGCGCAGACGCGCCGGCGAACATGCTCCGGGCCGCCAGCGCGGTGCCGATCGCAACGACCAGCGCCCCCAGCAGCAGAACCAGCTTCTTCCTGTCCATGGTGCGTCAAGCCCCCACAATGAGAATGGCGATAGAATTTGCGGCACTTACGGCCGCAGTGGTTAAAATCGGGTTCACCGCAAGGCTCCGGCGGCCGCGGTAACAGGCGCCCAGTAATGGACGGTAAGCACCCACAGTCCGGCGACGGAGATCGCCAGGCCGTAAGGAATGGTCAGCCGGTCCTTGCGCCGGCGCATGACGTGCCAGGCGCCGAAGGCGAGGGTGAGGACGCCGCCGAGCAGCGTCATCACTACGACCAGTCTGAGGAACCACAGCGGCTCGATCCACAGCGCCAGTGCGGTCAGCAGCTTGACGTCGCCGCCGCCCATCCAGCCGAACGCGAACATCCCTGCGAGCACCGCGAACGCGGCCAGGGCAACGCCGAACTGGAGCGCCACCTCGGGCCAGAGCGAGAGGCTGCTCGCCCACCAGAACAGCGGCGCGCAGATCGCGATGGCGCCGGTCAGCCAATTGCCGATCTTGCGGCTGCGCAGATCGGTGAAGCCGGCAATCAGCAGGGCGATTGCCAAGGCTCCCAGCAGCCCATACTTGAACGGATCGTCGAACACGTGAGGTGACCCCCGGTAATCCCGAGGATCACTGCTAGCGGTCAGGGCTTACTAAAAAGTAACCACGGGCAGGAGGCTGGAATTAGGGTTGACAATCCGGGGGGCTTCGACCGCCGCGCCATTCCCTCCGAAGCCCGTGAAAGGCGCTGGCTGGCGCCCGACGGTCACGCCGTCCGCCGCATCGACTGGGCGGAGCCGGGCGGGCGCGTCCGCGGACGGCTGTTGTTTCTCCCGGGGCGCGGTGACGCTTATGAGAAGTACCTCGAGACGCTCGAGCATTGGCGCGGTCAGGGCTGGCGAGTCACGGCGCTCGACTGGCGCGGTCAGGCCGGCTCGGGCCGGCTCGGCGCCGATCCGCTCACCGGGCACGTCGACGACTTCGACCGCTGGACCGCCGACCTCGCCGCCTTCTGGCGCGAATGGTCCGCCGGCGGCGAGGGGCCGCATATTCTCATCGGCCATTCAATGGGCGGGCATCTGGTCCTGCGGGCCGTCGCCGACGAGCTGGTGCGCCCCAACGCGCTGGTGCTGTCCGCGCCGATGCTCGGGTTCCTTCCCGCGTGGCTGCCGCCGGCCCTGCAGCGCGTCTGGGCGGGCGCGATGTGCCGCACCGCCGATCCGCGCCGCCCGGCGTGGAAATGGAGCGAGAAGCCGGGAGAGATCCCCGCGCACAGGGTCGAGCTGCTGACCCACGACACGGAGCGGTATGCCGACGAGCTGTGGTGGCGCGAGGCACGGCCGGAACTGGCGATGGGGCCGGGAAGCTGGGGCTGGGTCGCCGCCGCGCTGCGCTCGATGACCGTGCTCGCCCGGCCCGGGAACGTCGAAGCGGTCGACTTGCCGGTACTCATGCTCGCCGCCTCGCATGACCGGCTTGTCAGCTTCCCGGCGATCCGCCGCGCCGCCAGACGCCTGCCGGACTGCGAACTTGCCGTGTTCGGCGCCGAAGCGCGGCACGAACTGCTGCGCGAACGCGATCCGGTGCGGGACAAGGCCCTTGCAATGATCGACCGGTTCCTCGACCGGGTGCGAGCGTGACTCGCGAAACTTACGACATTGCCGTGATCGGCGCGGGCATGGCCGGCGCCAGCCTCGGCGCCGAACTCGCGCCGCACGCCCGCGTCCTCGTCGCCGAGGCCGAGGACCATCCCGGCTATCACGCCACCGGTCGCTCGGCGGCGTTCTGGGAAGAATGCTACGGTGGCCCGCAGGTGGTGCCGCTGACGCTCGCTTCGGGCGGTTACTTGCGAGAGCACGGTATGCTTTCTCCGCGCGGCGCGCTCTACGTCGGCCGCGGCGAAGACGAGCCGGCGATCGCCGCCTTCATGCAGCGCTTCGCCGGCAGCGGCGTCACCATAGAGCGGCTCGGCCGCGCGGCGCTCGCGCGGCGGATCCCGGGCCTGCGCGCCGCATGGCAGCACGCCATTTACGAACCGGCCTGCGCCGACATCGACGTCGCCGCGCTGCACCAGCATTATCTTGCGCGCGCGCGCGAAGGCGGCGTCGAGCTGCGCTGCCGCGCGCGCCTCGAAACCGCCGAACGCGAAGGCGAGGGCTGGCGCCTGTCGTTCGGCCCGGCCGGCGAGGTTCGCGCGCGGGTGCTGGCCGATGCCGCCGGCGCCTGGGCCGACCCGGTGGCGCAGCTGGCCGGCGCCCGACCGCGCGGCATCGGTCCGCTGCGCCGCACCGTCGCGCAGCTTCGCACCTCGCCGGCCCCCCCTGCCGAGCTGCCGTTGGTGCTCGACATCTCGGGCCGGTTCTACTTCAAGCCCGAGCACGGCAGGCTGTGGCTGAGCCCGCACGACGAGACGCCGAGCCCTGCGTGCGATGCCGCCCCCGAGGAGCTCGACGTCGCCCTGGCGATCGACCGCTTCGAGCGGGTGGTCGACTGGCGGATCGAGGCGGTCGAGCACAAATGGGCCGGTCTCAGGAGCTTCGCGCCCGACCGGCTGCCGGTCTATGGCTTCGACGAGTCCGTGCCGGGCTTGTTCTGGTTCGCCGGCCAGGGCGGGTTCGGCATTCAGACTTCCCCTGCCGCAGCCCGGCTCGGGGCGCAGCTCCTGCTCGGCCTGCCGCGCGACGAAATGACCGAACCGCTCGACCCGTCGCTCTACAGCCCGGCGCGCTTCGCCTGATCGCGCGGAACATCGCCGCCGGCCTTGCGTAAACAGGGCACAAGGAGGCAGCGACATGCAGACGCAGCAAATTCATTCGGAGAGCGGCCAGCGCACTTTCGCGGTGATCATGGACAAGGGCGACGAGGCCATGGAGAAGCTCAAAGGCTTCGCCGAACGGGAAGGCATCGACGCGGCGCAGATCACCGGCATCGGCGCGTTCGAAGACGTGACCCTGCGTTATTTCGACTGGCAGACGAAGCAGTATCACGACAATCCGGTCAACGAGCAGGTCGAGGTCGCCGCGCTGGTCGGCGACATCAGCGAAAAGGAGGGCGGCAAGCCCGAGGTGCACATCCACCTGGTGGTCGGCAAGCGCGACGGCACTGCGCTCGCCGGGCATCTCAAGACCGGGCATGTGCGCCCGACGCTTGAGCTGATCGTCACCGAATTGCCCGCCCACCTGCGCCGGCGCAAGGATCCGGAGACCGGCCTCGCGCTGATCAAGCTGAAGCAACCGGCCGAGGCATGAGCCGGCCCGTCGGTCGCTGGCGCCGGGCCCCGCTTGCCGCGCTCGCCTGCGCGGCGCTGGCCGCCTGCGGCAGCTCGAACCAGCCGGCGGCTCAGCAAACGGCCGCCGTGGAACCGACGCCTGCCCTATCGGGAACCCCAGCCATGGACCTCACCAGCTCCGCATTCGCCACCGGCGACACCATCCCGACCGAATACACCTGCGACGGCGCCGGCCGCTCGCCCCCGCTCGCGTGGAGCGGGACGCCGGCGAACGCGCAAAGCTTCGCCCTGATCGTCGAGGATCCCGACGCGCCCAAAGGCACCTTCCGTCACTGGGGCGTTTACGACATTCCTGCGAGCACTCACGAATTGCCCGCCGGCGCGAGCCACGCCGGCACCCCCGCGTTCAAGCAGACGAACAATGATTTCAGTAAACCGGGTTATGGAGCCCCGTGCCCGCCCAAGGGCGACGCCCCGCACCATTATCATTTCCGCCTGCTGGCGCTCGACGTGCCCCAGCTCTCCGGCGCGCCAGTCGACGTAAAGAGCCTGCTCGACGCCACCGACGGTCACGTGGTCGGCAACGCCGAGCTGGTCGGGCTTTACGGGCGGAAGTAGCTACGTCCGCCCCGCCGCGTCCGCGGCATCGCTCGCCAGCCGGTCGACCCGCTCGTTCTCGACATGGCCGTCGTGGCCGCGGACCCATTCCCAGGCGATCTTGTGGCGCGCGGCGGCCTCGATCAGCTCGTGCCACAGGTCCTCGTTGCGGACCGGCTTCCTGCTGGCGTTGACCCAGCCCTTCTTCTGCCAACCGTGGATCCACTTGGTCATCCCGTCTATGACATAGCGGCTGTCGGAATGGAGGATCACCTCGCACGGTTCGATCAGCGCTTCGAGCGCACGAATCACGGCGGTCATTTCCATCCGGTTGTTGGTCGTCGCCGGATCGCTGCCGGAAAGCTCCTTCTCGTGCCGGCCCATCCGCAGCAGCGCGCCCCAGCCGCCCGGGCCGGGATTGCCCTTGCACGCACCGTCGGTGAAAATCTCTACTCTTTTCATGGCGCTGCCATGGCTCAGCCGCCAGAGGAGCGAAAGACTTTTTCGCCTTCTTCCCGGTAGAGCGCCAACCGCCGCACGAACACCATCGGGTCCTTGCGGGTGACCAGGGCGTCGGCGGGCGTGTGCAGCCAGTCGTAGGCGCGGCTGGCGATGAAGCGCATCGCCGCCCCGCGCGCCAGCACCGGCAGCGCGGCGCGCTCCTCGGGCGAGAGCGGCCGGCGGGATTCGTATCCGGCCACCAGCGCTTCACCGATTGCAGGGCGGAAGGCACCGTCCGGGCCGAAGCACCAGGCGGCATGAGTCACAGCCAGATCATAAGCGGTGAGGTCGGTACAGGCGAAGTAGAAGTCGATCAGCCCGCTCACGCGGTTGCCGAGCATCAGCACGTTGTCCGGGAACAGATCGGCGTGAATCACCGAGCGCGGCAGGCCCTCGGGCCAGGTGACCTCCAGGAACGCCAGTTCGCGAGTCACGAGGGCAGGCAGGCGGCCGTCGATCTCGCTCAGCCGTTCGCCGCAATCGCTCAGCAGCTTTCGCCATGCTGCCAGACCCATCGTATTCGGCCGCTCACGCGGAAAGTCGGCTGCAGCGAGATGGAGGCCGGCGAGCGCCTCACCGACCGCCCGAGCTTGCGCCGGCCGCGGCGTGTCGATCGACACGCCGGGCAGGAATTCGATCAGTGCGACAGCCTTGCCTGTCCCGGGCTCCGACCCGCGATCGTCGATCAGCCGAAAGGCCGCCCCCGCGCGGTCGTGGATCGTTCGCGGCACCGGGCTGCCCTTGGCCGACAAATGGTCGAGCAAACCGAGGAAAAACGGCAGGTCGGCGGCATCGACCCGGTGCTCGTACATCGTCAGGATGAACCGCCCGGCGGTCGTCTCAACCAGCCAGTTGGAATTCGACACGCCCTCGGCGATGCCCTTCGCCGAGACCAGCTCGCCGACGTCGTACTCGCCGATCAGCGCCTCGAGATCGTCGGCGGAAAGGTGGGTGTAGACGGCCATCCCGGCGCCGTCAGTCGACGAGTTGCCGGGGCAGCTTGAAGATCATCTTCTCCTCGGCGGTAACCAGCGTGTGCTCTTCGACCGAGCGCCACTGAGCGACCTTCGCGACTACCTCGCGTACCAGTTCCTCGGGCGCCGAGGCGCCGGCGGTGATGCCGACGGTGTCCACGCCCTCGAGCCAGGCAACATCGATGTCGGCGCCGCGCTGGATCAGCCTGGCGTCGGTCCCGCAGCGTTCGGCCACTTCGACCAGCCGCAGCGAATTGGACGAGTTGGGCGCGCCGATCACCAGCACCAGCTCGCATTGCGGCGCGATCCGCTTGACCGCCGCCTGGCGATTGGAGGTGGCGTAGCAGATGTCTTCCGCCTTCGGGCCGACGATCTGCGGGTAGCGCGCTTTGAGCGCCTCGACGATCGCCGCGGTGTCGTCGACCGACAGCGTCGTCTGGGTGAGGAAGGCGAGCTCGACATCGGCGGGAAAGCCGAGCGCGGCGACGTCGTCGAGCGTCTCGACCAGCGTCATTCCGCCTTCGGGCACCTGGCCGAAGGTGCCGATTACTTCCGGGTGGCCCTTGTGGCCGACGAACACGATGTGCCGCCCGGCGGCGATCTGCCGCTCGGCCTGGCGGTGCACCTTGCTCACCAGCGGACAGGTCGCGTCGAGATAGGCGAGGCCGCGATCCTCCGCCTCCGCCGGCACCGACTTGGGCACGCCGTGGGCGCTGAACACCACCGGCACGCCGTCGGGCACCTGCTCGAGCTCCTCTACGAACACCGCGCCCTTGGCCTTCAGGCCATCGACCACGTAGCGGTTGTGGACGATCTCGTGCCGCACGTAGACCGGCGGACCGAACCGCTTGAGCGCCCGCTCGACGATCTCGATCGCTCGGTCGACGCCGGCGCAAAAGCCCCGCGGCGCGGCGATCAGCACCTTGAGCGGCGCCTTGGCCGAGTTCTGAAAGGGCGCGTTCATGCAGCGCCCTCTAGCCGTTGTGCCGCAGCGGCGAAAGGGTTAGGGCCCTGCGGCACTTTGGACGAGGACGACGCATGAAATTTCGCACTGCCGTGTTGGCCGGGCTTGGCGCCGCCGCCCTGTCCGGCTGTCATCATACCGGTGACATCGTCGTCAACGAAGGCGTCGGCATCACCGCGCTGCGGACGGTTTGCCCGGCGGTCGGCATTCCCGACTTCACCGGCAACGTGACTCTGTTCAATCCGCCGAACGCCCGCACCGCCGACGCTATCGACGTGACCGCGACGATGACCGACGTGCGCACGACCTGCGACGATTCGGGCGACAAGGTCTATGCGGTCGCCAACTTCCGGGTTCTCGGCCAGCGGCGCAACACGCAGGGCGCGCGGTCGGTGACGCTGCCCTATTTCGCCACCGTCGTCCGCGGCGGGCAGACGGTGGTCGCCAAGAAGGTCGGCATGGTCACGCTCAACTTCGCCGACGGCCAGGCGCGTGCCGAGGCGAGCGGCGCCGGTTCGGCCTACGTCGACAAGGCCGCCGCGACGCTCCCCCGCGCCATCCGCGACCGCATCACCGAAAAGCGCAAGGCCGGCAGCGCCGAGGCGGCGATCGATCCGCTGGCCGAACCCGACGTGCGCGCCGCAGTGAACAACGCCAGTTTCGAACTGCTGGTCGGTTTTCAGCTGACGGACGCCCAATTGAAGTACAACGCCACGCGCTGATACCCTTTCCGCAAGCGGGACGGGAGACACGCTCCTTCCCCGCACCCCGGAAACAGGCTAACGGCGCGCGCCATGGCCGATACCGAAACGCTTTACGCCGCCTACTGGCGCAAGATCGACGCCGCGCTCGACGCGCTGGAGCTTGCCGGCACGCTGCCGTCCGGGCGGCGCGATGCGGTCGGCATCGAGCCGCCGCGCGATCCGGCGCATGGGGATCTTTCGACCAACGCGGCGCTGGTGCTGGCCAAGCCCGCGGGCGCCAACCCGCGCGAGCTTGCCGGCCGGATCGTCGCCGAACTGGCGACGGATCCCGGGATCGAGCGCGCGGAAATCGCCGGACCCGGCTTCATCAACCTGCGCTTGCCGGATCGCGCCTGGCTCGGCGAACTCGCGGCGATGGCCGCGCTCGGGCCGGATTACGGTCGCTCGACGATTGGCGCGGGGCGCACGGTCAACGTCGAGTACGTCTCGGCCAATCCCACCGGCCCGATGCATATGGGTCATTGCCGCGGCGCGGTGGTCGGGGATGCGCTGGCGAGCCTGCTCGAATTCGCCGGATACACGGTGATCCGCGAGTACTACGTCAACGACGCCGGCGGGCAGGTCGAAGTGCTCGCGGATTCGGTGTTCCTGCGGTATTCCGAGGCGCTCGGGGTCGAGATCGGCGAAATCCCGCCGGGGCTCTATCCGGGCGAGTACCTCAAGCCGGTCGGCGAAGCGCTTGCGGCCGAGTACGGCGACAGATACCTCGGCGCCGAGGCCGACGAGTGGCGCGGTCTGTTCCGCAAGCGCGCGGTCGCGGCGATGATGGAGCAGATCAAGGCCGACCTCGGCTTGCTCGGCATCCATCACGACGTGTTCGCCTCCGAAGCCGAGCTTCAGCGCGAGGGCAAGCCGGCCGAAGCCGAGGCGTGGCTGCGCGCGCACGGCCTGGTTTACGACGGGCATCTCGAAGCGCCCAAGGGTAAGATGGTCGAAGATTGGGAGCCGGTCGAACTGCCGCTGTTCCGCTCGACCAAGTTCGGCGACGACCAGGACCGGCCGATCCGCAAGAGCGACGGCAGCTGGACCTATTTCGGCGCCGACCTCGCCTATCACATGCAGAAGGCCGAGCATACGGACGAGCTGATCGACATCTGGGGCGCCGACCACGCCGGCACGGTCAAGCGGATCAAGGCTGCGGTGGCGGCGCTGAGCGAAGGGGAGGGCAAGCCGATCCCGTTCGACGTGAAGCTGGTGCAAATGGTCCAGCTCTTGCGCGGCGGCGAACCGATCAAGATGTCCAAGCGCTCGGGCAACTTCGTCACCATCGCCGACATGGTCGAGGAAGTGGGCAAGGACGTGGTCCGCTTCACCATGCTGACCCGCAAGCCCGAAGCGCAGATGGACTTCGACTTCGCCAAGGTGGTCGAAGCGTCGAAGGACAATCCAGTGTTCTACGTCCAGTACGCCCACGCGCGGATTCATTCGACCCTGCGCAAGGCGGCCCCCGAAGGACTGGCCCCGTCGCCCGAGCACCTCGATCGCCTCGGCCCCGACGAGCTGGCGCTGGTCAAACTTGCCGCACAGTTCCCGCGCACCGTCGAGGCCGCCGCCCAGGCGCGCGAGCCGCACCGCATCGCCTTCTTCCTCTACGATCTCGCCGCCGCGTTCCATGCCTTCTGGAACATGGGCAACGACGACCCGGCCAAGCGCATCATCGTGGCACAGGACCCGGCGCTCAGCGGGGCAAGGCTTTTCCTCGGCGCCCAAATCGGGCAAGTTATCCGCAACGGTCTCGCGATACTGGGGGTCGAGGCCGTCGAGGAGCTGTAGGATGCAGGCAGGAGGCGGCGCCGGAGGGGCGGCCGGCGATCTCGACAAGGACGGCGTGATAGAGCCCGAAGAGCTCGCTTTCGCTCACGAGGACGAGCGGTTGCCGTGGCTCGAGTCCGACGACGACATCGAAGAAGGCACGGTCGACACTGGCCGCGTGGTGGTTTTTGTGGTCGCCTCGCTGGTCGTGCTCGGTCTCGCCATCGGCGCCTTATGGTGGGCGTTCCGCGACCACGCGGGCGGCGACATCGTCGCCGACGGGAGCACGATCCACGCGCCCGCCGGGCCGTACAAGACCAAGCCGGCCAACCCCGGCGGGTCCGAAGCGGTGGGCACCGGAGATGCCAGCTTCAAGGTCGCCGAGGGCAAGGAGGTCCAGGGCAAGGTCGCCGAAAGCAGCGCGCCGCGCCCGAGCATCGACCGTAACCAGGCGGGCAGCGGCCCCGCTGCGACCAGCGAAGGGGTCGGCGTGCAGGTCGGCGCTTACTCGACCCATGATCGCGCCGAAACCGGCTGGTCCACGCTCAGCACCCGCTATCCGGCGCTTTCGGGCGTCAAGCACCGCATCCTCCAGGCGACGATCGACGGCAGCCCGATCTTCCGCCTGCAGGCGGTGGCGAGCGATATCAAGACCGCCCAGGCGCTGTGCAGCACGCTCAAGAGCCAGGGCGCCGATTGCCAGGTCAAGGACTGAGCGCCTCCCCGGCCTGTTTGCCCTTGGTAAGGCGAGCCCTCCGCGTATTGCCGGATAGCAGCGCACGCGAATTGCGCGTTGCAATGATGGTGTGACCTCAGCTCCAGCCTCGCAATGGACCGGCCTGATGGAGGCGGAAGCCGAAGCGCGGCTCCGCGCCGAAGGGCCCAACGTGCTGCCCGCGGGCGGCAAGCGCGGACCGCTCAAACGGATTGTTGACGTCCTGCGCCAGCCGATGCTGTCGCTGCTGCTCGGTGCCGGGCTGATCTATGCGTTGCTCGGCGACATCCGCGAAGCCGCCGTGCTGCTCGTGTTCGCCGGCTTCTCAATCGTCATCACGATCGTCCAGGAGGGGCGCGCCGACCGCGCGATCGAGGCCTTGCGCGAGATGAGCATGCCCGTGGTGACGGTGATCAGGGACGGCGAACGGCGCTCGATCCCCTCGCGCGAACTGGTTCGCGGCGACCTGCTCGAGGTCGCCGAAGGCAGCCGGGTGGCCGCCGACGGATGGGTGATCGAGACCGACCTACTGCAGGCGGACGAAAGCGCGCTAACCGGCGAATCGGTCCCGGTTTCAAAGCGAGCGGCAATGTCCGATGAGCTGGAGAAGCCGCCGCTACCCGGAGGCGAAGGTCTCGCCTACGTCTTTTCCGGAACGCTGGTGGTGCGCGGCCATGCGCTGGTGCGGGCCGCGGCGACGGGTCCGCGCAGCCGGATCGGCCAGATCGGCCAATCGCTGACCGACGTCGCCGCCGCGACGCCGCGCCTGGCGGCGCAAGCGCGAGTGCTGGTCAAGTGGTCGCTGATCCTGGGCCTGGCCGTGAGCGTGCTGGCGACGCTGCTTTACGGCCTGCTCCGTGGCGGCTGGCTCGAAGCCCTGCTTTCGGGAATCGCCATCACCATGTCGATGCTGCCCGAAGAGCTGCCGGTAGTGCTGGCGATCTTCATGACGATGGGCGCGCTGCGGATGTCGCGCGTGCGTGTGCTTGCCCGCCGCGGCGCAGCTATTGAAGCGCTCGGCTCGGCGACGGTGCTGTGCACCGACAAGACCGGCACGCTGACGCAGAACCGCATGCGCATCGCCGAACTGCGTCTGCCCGACGGCCGCTCGCAGCCGATCGGCGACGACGGCGGAAACGTGCTCGACGAAGGCTTCGTCGAGCTGGCGGGGCTCGGCATCCTCGCCAGTCTCGAGCAGGCGTACGATCCGATGGAGACAGCCTTCCACGACCTGGGTCGCGAGCAGGCCGGCAGCGGCATCAGGCGGCGCCAGCGAGCGGGCTGGACCCGGCGCAAGGAGTACGGGCTGACCCCGGACCTGCTCGCCGTCTCGCATGTGTGGGGGCGCGACGGCGAGGGGGAGCACGTCGTCGCCACCAAGGGCGCCCCCGAGGCGATTGCCGAGCTGTGCGGAATGGATGCCGCCAGGCGGCGACAAATGGATGCGGCGGTCGCCGCGATGGCCGAGCACGGCTTGCGCGTCCTCGGCGTGGCCGAAGCGCGGTGGACCGGCAGCGATCTCCCCGACAGCCCGCACGCGTTCGACCTAACCTATCGCGGGCTGGTCGGGCTCGCCGATCCGATCCGTGAAGACGTCCCCGAAGCCGTGGCGGAGCTGCAGCGGGCCGGTATCCGCGTGGTCATGATCACCGGCGATTACCCGGCCACCGCGCGCGCCATCGCCGGGCAGGCCGGCATTGCTGCGGGCGAGGTTCTCGCCGCAGACGACTTGGCCCATCTCGACGACGCCGCCCTGGCGGCAAAAGGCGCCCACGCCTCGGTGTTCGCCCGCGTCATGCCCGAGCACAAGCTGCGTATCGTCGCAGCGCTGCGCTCGGCGGGCGAGACTGTCGCGATGATCGGCGACGGGGTCAACGATGCGCCCTCGCTCAAGGCGGCGGACATCGGCGTGGCGATGGGCCGCAGGGGCACCGACGTCGCCCGCGAGGCGGCGGCCATCGTCCTGCTCGACGACGATTTCGGCGCGATTCCCAAGGCGGTCCGTCTCGGGCGGCGGATTTACGACAACATCCGCAAGGCGACCGCGTTCATCGTCGCCGTGCATATCCCCATCGCCGGCGTGGCGCTGGCGCCGCTGCTGCTCGGCTGGCCGGTGCTGCTCGGGCCCATCCACATCGCGCTGCTCGAGATGATCATCGATCCGGTCTGCTCGCTGGCGTTCGAAGCCGAACCCGGCGAAGCCGATATCATGGAACGCCCGCCGCGCGACCCGGCGGCCGCCCTGTTCCCGCGGCGGATGCTCGCCTGGTCGGTTCTCCAAGGCGTAACGGCGGCGGCCTTGCTCCTGCTCCTCGTCGCCTGGCAGGTCGCGCGCGGCGTGCCGGCCGCAGAGCTGCGTTCGATCAACTTTGCGGCGCTGGCGGCTGCGGTGGTGGTGCTGGTCGAGACCAACCGCTCATTCGCGCCGAGCCGATTCGGCGCGGGCCGCAACACGCCGCTGCTCGCCATCATTGCCGCGGTAGCCGTCATTCTGACCGCGCTGTTCGAGATTCATCCGCTCGCGCAGCTGCTCGGCCTGTCCGTGCTGGGCCCGGGGGGAATCGTCTCCGCCGCGGCGGCCGCGATGCTGCTGTTCGCCAGCCTTCGCCTGCTGAAGCCGCGCTTCGCCCGCACCTTCGCCCGCTGAGCCGTTGGCCCGTTCAGGCTTCCGCAACGAGTGGTCGA
The DNA here is from genome assembly GCA_963811255.1 of uncultured Alphaproteobacteria bacterium. Taxonomy (GTDB): domain Bacteria; phylum Pseudomonadota; class Alphaproteobacteria; order Sphingomonadales; family Sphingomonadaceae; genus Croceibacterium_B. Next base: position 230,781 of record CAWEQI010000003.1, read on the forward strand.
CACAATCGCGTGCCATTACGGGCCGAGCAACCGCCGGCTCGCGCAGCTGCGGAAGTGGCCGCTGGCGGAGCTCGGCTATCCAATGGCGAGCGACGAACCGGGCTTATTCCGTGGTTACTGTCCACACCGGCGCACGCCGGCCAACTTGCCCAGACGGGCCTTTCCTGCGAATCTGTAAGACAAATGACACCTGCAATCTTCGGCTTTGCCGGTCTTGCGCTGACCGATGACGAACGCGATTTCTTCCGCGAGGCGGATCCAGCGGGCTACATCCTGTTCGCCCGCAACGTGGAGGACCGGGCGCAGCTGCGCGCGCTGACCGACGACTTGCGCGCGATCCACGGCCGCGAGCGGCTGCTGATCTCGATCGACCAGGAAGGCGGCCGCGTCGCGCGCCTGAAGCCGCCGGAGTGGGACCACTATCCGGCCGGCGAAGCGTTCGCCAAGCTGTGGCAGCTGGCGCCGGCCAGCGCGATCGAGGCGGCGCGGGCCAATGCCGAGGCGCTCGGGCTCGAGCTGGCCGAAGTCGGCATCAGCGTCGATTACTGGCCGGTGCTCGATGTGCTTCGTCCTTACTCGAACGACGTCGTCGGCGATCGCGCGCTGGGCGGCGATCCGATGCAGATCGCCGCGCTCGGCCGGGCGATCCTCGACGGGCTCGCGCGCGCCGGTGTGGTCGGCTGCATCAAGCACATGCCCGGCCATGGCCGCGCCCGCGTCGACAGCCACAAGCAGTTGCCGGTCATCGAGGCGAGCGATGCCGAGCTGGAGGTCGACATCGCGCCGTTCCGCACGCTCGCCGAGGCTCCGATCGGGATGACCGCGCACGTCGTCTATACCGCCTGGGATGCGGAGAACCCGGCGACGCAGTCGGAATTCGTCGTCCACGAGATCATCCGCCGGCGGATCGGCTTTGCCGGGCTGTTGCTGAGCGACGACGTGTACATGGGCGCGCTCACCGGCAGCCTACCCGAGCGCGGGGCGAAATCGCTGCGCGCCGGCTGCGACGTCGTCCTCAATTGCCACGGCGAAGTGCCCGACATGGCCGCGGTCGCCGAGGCGTTGCCGGCAATGCCCGAGGACGCATGCTTGCGTCTCGACAGTGCGCTCTCAGCCGTTGGCGGCAGCGAGGCCCCCGGCGACCATGCCGAGCTGATCGCCAAGCGCGACGCGCTGCTCGAACTGGCGAAACGCGCGGCATGACCGAGGAAGGCCTGCTGTTCGAAGCGGAGGCGGCGAGCCTGGACGCCGAGTGGGACGCGTCCGGAACGGCACCGAGCGACGACGCGGCGCTTTATCTCGAGCTCGACGGGTGGGAAGGGCCGCTCGATTTGCTGCTCGACCTGGCCCGGCGGCAGAAGGTCGATCTCCGGCAGATCTCGATCCTCGCGCTGGTCGATCAGTATCTTTCGTACATCGAACGGGCCGGCGCGCTGCGGCTGGAGATCGCCGCCGATTACCTGGTGATGGCCGCCTGGCTCGCTTACCTCAAGTCGGCGCTGTTGCTGCCGAAGGATGAGCAGGAAGACCCCAGCCCCGAGGAGCTGGCGCTGCGGCTGCAACTCCGCCTGCAGCGGCTCGGCGCGATGCGGGAAGCGGCGGCGCGGCTGCTGGCGCGCGACCGCCTCGGCCGCGACGTGTTCCTGCGCGGCGCGCCCGAGGGTCTGCGGATCGACCGCGTCAATGCCTGGCAGTGCGACTGGTACGCGCTGGTTCACGCCTATGGGCAGGTCAAGCTGCGCACCGAACCGGTGGTTCATATGGTCCGCGACCGGATGGTGATGACACTCGATTCCGCGCTCGATCGGGTCTCGGCGATGCTCGGCGTCACCCTCGACTGGATGGAATTGCGCGATTTCCTTCCCCAGGGGGCCGACAAACGCCTCAAGCGCTCGGCGCTCGCCTCGAGCTTCCTCGCCGCGCTCGAGCTGGCCCGACTCGGCAAGGCGGAGCTGCGGCAGGAGGATGCCTTTGGGCCGCTGCACTTGCGCCGGGTAAAGGCTGCATGACCCAGCCTGACGATCTCGCCCGCGCGGTCGAGGCGGCGCTGTTCGCCGCGGAGGAGCCGCTGACCGCCGAGGCGCTCTCGGCTCATCTCGGAGGGGCGGATGTGCGCCAGGCGTTGGGCGAGTTGGAAGCGCATTACCGGACACGCGGCGTGCGGCTGGTCGAGCGCGGGCGGCGCTGGCAATTTCAGACCGCGCCCGACCTCGCGCACCTTCTCCGCCGTGAGAAGGAGCAGGTCCGCAAGCTGAGCCGCGCGGCGACCGAAGTGCTGGCGATCGTCGCCTATCACGAGCCGGTCAGCCGTGCCGAAATCGAGGCCATTCGGGGCGTCCAGACCAGCCCCGGCACCCTCGACGTGCTGATGGAGGCGGGCTGGGTTCGCGTCGCCGGCCGCCGCGAAGTTCCGGGGCGCCCGGTGATCTACGCGACGACACCCGAATTCCTCAGCCATTTCGGCCTTGCAAGCCGCCGCGACTTGCCGGGACTGGACGAATTGAAGGCCGCCGGTCTGCTCGATCCGGTCGACGACGCCTACGAGGCGCTCACCGCGCCCGACGAGTCGAGCGAGGACGACCAGGCTTCCGAAACCGCCGTGCTGGAAAACCCGGGTGAAAGCGCCTAGGTTAGAGGCCAAGCTTTCGGAGTTAGCACAGTGAACGTTGGTCCCTTTCAGATCCTGATCATCGCGCTGGTCGTCCTCGTGCTGTTCGGCCGCGGCCGGATCTCGGAGATGATGGGCGATTTTGGCAAGGGCGTGAAAAGCTTCCGCCAGGGCCTCGCCGACGAGGACGAGGCCAAACGCCCGGCCCCGGCGCCTGCGCCGCGCATCGAAGGGCCGAGCCACGAAGCGAAAGCGGCTTCCGAAGCGGCGGCCGAGCCGAAGCCGGCGCCCGACCAGACCAAGAGCTAGGGGGGCGCGGGCGCTTTCATGTTCGGTATCGACTGGGAGGAGCTCCTGGTCATCGTCGTGGTCGCGGTGGTCGTGATCGGCCCCAAGGACATGCCGCTGGCGCTGCGCACCGCCGGCCGCTGGATCGCCCGCATGCGCCGTGTTTCCAACCATTTCCGCGCCGGGATCGAGACGATGATCCGGGAGGCCGAAATGGAGGAGATGGAAAAGAAGTGGGCCGCGCAGAACGAGAAGATCCTGCGCGAGCATCCCGCCGAGGCGGCTGACGAGATGGAGCCGACCGGCGCCTATCCGCCGCACCCGGCCGAAGCACCCGTCGGAGCCGCCGCCCCGGCCGAAGGAACCGCCGAAGCCGCCGCGCCGCCGCCACCCGCCGACGACGAACCGCAACTGCCGCTCGGCGAGCGGCGGTAAGGCGCGGCCGGTGGTATTTAACATCCGCGACATCGATGAAAGTCAGGCGCCGCTGCTCGATCACCTTATCGAATTGCGCAAGCGGCTGGTGCGCGCGTTTCTCGCCCTCATCGTCGCCTTCGGCGTGTGCCTCTATTTCTCGAGCGACATATTCGCCTTTCTGGTGCGCCCTCTGGCGCAGGCGTTCCCGCCCGGCCAGGGCAAGTTGATCTACACCAAGCTCTACGAAGCGTTCTTCGTCGATATCAAGGTGGCGCTGTTCGCCGCCTTCTTCGTCAGCTTCCCGGTGATCGCCAACCAGTTGTGGGCGTTCGTCGCGCCGGGGCTCTACGCGCGCGAGAAGAAGGCCTTCCTGCCGTTCCTGATTGCGACTCCGATCCTGTTCCTGACCGGCGCAAGCCTCGCCTACTTCGTGGTGATGCCGACCGCGTTCAAATACTTCCTCACCTTTCAGAACAACTCTTCCGGGCTGCAGCAGGAAGCCCTTCCGGCGATGGACGATTACCTCGGCCTGGTGATGCGCTTCATCTTGGCATTCGGCGCGGCCTTCCTGATGCCGGTGCTGCTTTTGCTGCTCCAGCGCGCGGGCCTGGTATCGCGCCAGCAACTGGTCGGCGCGCGGCGTTACGTGATCGTCATCATCTTCCTGGTCGCTGCCGTGATCACGCCGCCCGACGTCGTTTCGCAGTTCATGCTGGCGATCCCGCTGCTGGCGCTGTTCGAGGGCACGCTTCTGCTGATGCGCCTGAACGAGAAGAAGGCGGCGCGTGTCGCGGCGAAAGAGTCCCAGGGCGAAGAGGGCGAGGAAGCGCGCGCCGACGAAGCGGCCGACTAACCGCCCGCTCAGTCCTCTCGGTCAGCCTCGGGCAAGTGACGAATGAGGGCGCTGGTGTCTTGCCGCGCGCCGCCTTGCGCCTGAACTTGCGCGTAAAGCTGGTCCACCAGCGCGGTGATCGGCAGCGACAGCCCGCGCGCGCGGCCTTCGCCGAGCGCAATGGCGAGGTCTTTGCGCATCCAGTCGATGGCGAAGCCGAAGTCGAATTCGCCGGCGGCCATCGTCGTCCAGCGGTTCTCCATCTGCCAGCTCTGCGCAGCGCCGCCGGAGATCGCCTCGAGCACTTTGCCCATCTCGAGCCCGGCGGCCTGGGCGAAGCGCACCCCTTCCGAAAGGCCGGCAAGCGTCCCGGCAATGCAGATCTGGTTGACCGCCTTGGTCGCCTGGCCGGCCCCGGCGTCGCCGACGTGCACGATGCGCGCGCCATAGGCCTGCATCACCGGGCGGGCGCGCTCCATCGCCGGCGCGGTACCGCCGCACATGATCGCGAGCCGGCCGTTCTCGGCACCCGCCTGGCCGCCCGACACTGGCGCGTCGAGCGCGTCGATACCCCGCTCGGCCGCCGTCTCGGCAACAACCAGGGCGATGGCGGGAGATACTGTGGTGTGGTCGACAAACAACGCGCCTTCGCGCATCGCCGCGAGTGCACCCGCTTCGCCGAGGACGACTTGCGCCAGGTCGTCGTCGTTGCCGACGCAGGTGACGACCACGTCCTGCCCGGCAGCCGCTTCGGCCGGACTGGCAGCGAGCGCGACCTCGAGCCCTTCGCCGCGATATCTGTCCAGCCACGCCTGTGCCCGCGCAGCCGTTCGGTTGTAGGCGGTGACCTTATGCCCGGCGCGGGCGAGATGGCCGGCCATCGGCGCGCCCATCACGCCCAGGCCGAGGAAGGCGATGCGTTGCGGATCGGTCATGCGCGCTCTCCTGCCGCCTTGGCCCAGGCAAAGCAACGATTGTGCGCCTCGGCGATTTGCAGCGCGGGCTTTTTCGGTTACGGCCCCGCCCGGTATGGACGCGAGAACTTCCGCCGGGCAGCTGCTGACGATCGACGACGTGCGCGCCGCGGCGAAGCGCATCGAAGGCGCGGTCGTGCGCACGCCGACGATGCATTCGAAAACCCTCTCGCGGATCGCCGGCGCCGAGATCTGGCTCAAGTTCGAGAACCTGCAGTTCACCGCCGCCTACAAGGAGCGCGGGGCGCTGAATGCGCTGTTGCTGATGAATGAAGAGCAGCGCCAGCGCGGGGTGATCACCGCTTCGGCCGGCAATCATTCACAAGGCCTCAGCTATCACGGCACTCGGCTCGGCGTCCCGGTCACGATCGTCATGCCCAAGACGACGCCGATGGTGAAGATCATGCAGACCGAACAGGTCGGCGGCAAGGTCGTGCTCGAGGGAGAAACGTTCGACGAGGCCTATGCTCACGCGCGCAGCATGGAGCGGCAGCTCGGGTTGACCTTCGTCCACCCGTTCGACGATCCCGCTGTGGCCGCAGGGCAGGGGACGGTCGGCCTCGAGATGCTCGAGGATGCGCCGGAGATCGAAACTCTGGTGGTGCCGATCGGCGGCGGCGGGCTGATCTCGGGCATGGCCACGGCCGCCAAGGCGCTCAATCCCCGGATCGAGGTGATCGGCGTCCAGGCGCAGCTCTATCCGTCGATGTTCGACCGGATCAAAGGCGCCAAGCTGCCCTGCGGCGGCGACACCCTGGCCGAGGGCATCGCGGTCAAGAAGCCGGGCGAATTCACCGCGCGGATCGTCGCCGAGTTGGTCGACGATATCCTGCTGGTGACCGAAGCCGAACTGGAAAAAGCCGTTTCGCTATTGCTGCAGATCGAAAAGACCGTGGTCGAAGGCGCCGGCGCCGCCGGTCTCGCCGCGGTGCTCGCGCACAAGGAGCGGTTCTTCGGCAAGAATGTCGGCCTGGTGCTGTGCGGCGGCAACATCGACACCCGCCTGCTCGCCAATGTCCTGCTGCGCGATCTCGCCCGCGAAGGCCGCCTGGCCCGCCTCCGCATCACCCTGCAGGACCGCCCCGGCGCTCTCTACAAGGTCATGCACGAATTTGATGCCCATAGCGTCAACATCCTCGAGATCTATCATCAGCGGATTTTCACCGACCTTCCGGCGAAAGGCCTCGTCACCGACATCGAATGCGAGGCCCGCGATCGCCAGCAGCTGGAAAAGCTGATCGCGGCGCTGCGCGCGAAGGGCTATTCGGTTAGCCAAGTCGAGCTCAACTGACCGAAAACGGGGCGGTTTGCGCCGCTTTCCCCGGGCGATGTGCAAATTAACCCTGCAAGCCGGGGAAATTACAGTTAATAGTCTTCTAATGGGGCGAGTCTCGGGAGCATATGCGGGTCTCGCTCGTAGAGAACGTGTCGGCTTCAGGAGAGGATCGCCAACGCCGTGACGGCCCCAGTTCGCTTTCCCCGGTTTTTCGTGACCAGCCCCGCGCCGTGCCCGTACCTGCCGGGCAGGACCGAGCGGAAGGTGTTCACCGAACTGAAGGGCCCGCACGCGGAGGAACTGAACGACGCGCTCGGCCGGATCGGATTTCGCCGCAGCCAGACCGTCGCCTACCGCCCGAGCTGCCTCGATTGCCGCGCCTGCGTTTCGGTGCGGGTGGTCGCGCAGGAGTTCACGCCCTCGTCCACCCAGCGCCGCAATCTCAAACGCAACGGCGACATCATCTCGGCCGAATGCCGTCCGTGGGCCACATCGGAGCAGTTCGAGTTGCTACAGCGCTATTTGTCCCACCGTCATCCCGGCGGCGGAATGGCGGCGATGGACGAGATCGACTACGCCGACATGGTGGAACATACTTCGGTTTCCAGCTTTGTCATTGAATATAGGGAACCTCCCGTGGACGGGGGACGGGGCCGCTTGATCGGTGCCTGCCTGACCGACCGCCAGGGGGACGGGTTGTCGATGATCTACAGTTTCTACGACCCGGAACATGAGGCGCGAACGGGGCTTGGGAACTACATCATCCTCGATCACATCCGCCGAGCGGCCGACGCCGGGCTGCCTTACGTCTATCTCGGATACTGGGTCGATGGCGCCCAGCGGATGCAATATAAGGTCCGCTACCGCCCGCTCGAGCGGCTCGGCCCCGACGGCTGGCGCCGCTTCAGCGACGAGCAGCAAGCCGCGCTCATCGCCTCCGCCGCGGCTTCCCCGCGCGAGGCGGCTCCTGCCGTCGACGGCAGCGGCAAGGACGGCACGCCTGGCGGCCAGCAGCAGTACAAGATCGCCTGACGGCGCACTGGCTCGCGGCCTGCGCCGTTGGGCCATGTTGCTGGCCCTATCGACCATCGTTGCTCAGCCGCTTGCCGCCCAGCCGCGCAACACGCTCCCCGAGTTGAAAGCGCTGATCCCGGACTCGGCGATCGACAATCCGGAAGACTGGGCCAAGAGAGGGGTGCCGCCCCAGACGCCTGTCACACAGAACGCGCAGCCGCAGCCGGACACGCCGCTGGCAATCATGCCGCTGGTAACCGTCCCTTGGCCCGACAAGCTGCAGCTGCCGGCGGTGACACCGCTGACGCCGGAACCCGGCATTCAGTTCGCTCAGCCCGAACCGCCGCGGCGCGCCCTGGGCGAAGGGACCAAGGTGCGCGTCTCGGACGAGCTGACGCTGGCGTTCCCCACCGACACGACGAAGTTCCCGGAGCAGGGCGCGGTCGTCGACCGTTTCAAGGGCCTGTCGACCATTCTCAAGTACAAGTCCAACGGCAGCGCTGCCAAGCTGGCCGCCCAGGCGCGCCAGGATCAGCAGCTGCTGGAGCGAATCCTGCGCGTCTATGGTTATTACGACGGGCAGGTGTTTCGCAGCGTCAACGGCGGTCCCGAAGGCCAGCAGCAGGCCAATGCTGCCAAGCCCAGCGTGCGCTTCGACGTGCTCCCCGGCGATCAGTACACTGTTGGCGCGATCGACCTCGGCAACCTCGCCGCCAGCGGACCGGATTACCCGATGCTGCGTGCGGCGTTCGGCATTCACACCGGCGACCCGCTGCTGCAGGACAAGATCGAAAGCGAACAGGCGAACCTCGACAGCGCACTCGGCGAGGCTGGTTACCCGTTCGCGGCGATCGCCGATCCCTCGCTGTTGATCGATCATGCTCGCGAGCAGGGCGACCTGACGATGAAGGTGACCCCCGGCGGCAAGTACGACTTCGGCAAAGTCACCAGCAATCTGCCTAACTTCATGTCCGGCAAGCACTTGTCGGAGATCGCCCGTTTCAAGCCGGGCGATCTCTACATGCGCAGCCTGCAGATGGACCTCAGGCGCGCCATCCAGGCGACCGGCCTCGTCGCCAGCACCGAGCTGACGCCGGTCGAGGTGACGCCGCCGATGGGCGACCGGCCGGGGGTGGTCGATATCGCTGCCAAGATGACCGAGGCCAAGGTGCGGACAATCACCGGATCGCTCGGCTACGACACCGGCGCAGGCTTCAAGGCGGAAGGCAGCTGGGAGCACCGCAACCTGTTCCCGCCGGAAGGCGGTCTCAAGGTCCGCGCGATCGCCGGCACGCAGGAGCAACTGCTGGGCGTCACCTTCCGTCGCAACAACTTCCATGGCCGTGACAAAGTCCTCACGATCGACGCCTTCGCCAGCACGATCAGCTACCAGGCCTACGATTCCCGGACCACGTCGCTGGTGGGCACGTTCGAGCGGCTCAGCAATGTCCTGTTCCAGAAGCCGTTCAGCTGGTCGATCGGCGCCGAACTCACCGCCACCGGCGAACGCGAGAAGCTGGCCAGCGGCGGCTTCGGGCCGCGGCAGACCTATTTCATCGGCGCGCTTCACGGGTTTGCCGAGATCGACACCTCCGACGACCTGCTGAACCCGACCCATGGCTGGCGCCTGTCGGGCCGGCTCTCGCCGACCACGTCGCGCTCGAACGGCGATCAGAGCTTCTACGTCGAGGGCGAAGCCGAGGGCGATTACTATCTTCCGGTCGGCGACAAGATCGTCCTCGCCGGCCGAGCCAAGGCCGCGACGATAACCGGCGCGCCGATCTCGGCGATTGCCCCGTCGCGGCGGCTCTACGCCGGCGGCGGAGGATCGGTGCGCGGCTACGGCTACGAGGCGATCGGCCCGCACAACGATCAAGGCGATCCGACCGGCGGGCGCTCGCTGGTCGAGCTGTCCGCCGAAGCGCGCATTCAGACCGGTATCCTGCACGGGGCGCTGCAGATCGTGCCGTTTGTCGACGCCGGCAGTGTCGGCACTGGTTCGACCCCGAGCTTCCACGAGATCAAGGTCGGCGCCGGCGTTGGCGTGCGTTACCTGACCGGCTTCGGGCCAGTGCGGATCGATTTCGGAATTCCGCTCAATCCAGGACCACGCGATTCCAAGGTCGGGGTCTACGTCGGCCTGGGGCAGGCCTTCTGATGGCCGAAGACGAGGTCATCGGTGACGGCGGCGAAGACACGGTTGTTGTCATCAAGCACCATCATCCGCTCTGGACGGCGCTCAAGTGGATCGGCCGCATCATCGTGGTGCTGCTGGCGTTGCTTGCCGCGGCGGTGCTCTACCTCAATACGGGTTCCGGACGGCAGTTCATCGTCAACCAGATCGCCAAGATTTCGCCGGCCTCGGGCCTGAAGGTTTCGGTCGGCAGCATCGACGGATCGGTCTTGTGGAACGCGACGCTGCACAACGTGAAGTTCCGCGACGCCGACAACAAACTGTTCCTCGCCGTGCCCACCGTCGAGCTCAACTGGCGACCGTACAAGTTCCCGTTCTCCGGCCTCGATGTCCGCTCGCTGGTGCTCCACAACGGCACCCTCTACGCCAAGCCCAAGCTCAACCCGGGCAATCCCAACGCGCCGACGCTGCCGAACTTCGACATTCGCGTCGATCGCTTGCTGGTCGACAATCTGACGATTTCCAAGGGCCTCCTCGGGAAAGAGCGGCACGTCGATTTCCGGGCCAAGGTGAACGTCAAGAGGGGCCTGGTGAAGCTCGACGCCCACGGCCATCTCGGCGGCGGTGATCGCTTCACAGCGATGGTCGATGCCGAACCCGACGGCAACGTGTTCGACATGGACCTCGACTACCGGGCGCCGGCAGGCGGGCTGCTGTCGTCGCTCACCGGCGCCAAAAAGGACTGGCGCGTCCGGCTGCTTGGCAACGGCACCTGGACCACGTGGGACGGCGCGTTCGTCGCCCGCGAGGGCGGCCAGCGGCTCGCCGCGCTCAAGATCTACAACCGTGCGGGCACCTACCGCATTGACGGGCTGTTCTGGCATCGCGACCTGTTGACCGGGCTTCCCGCGCGGGCGCTCGGCGATCAGGCCGCGGTGGCGCTGGTCGGCACACTCAAGAACAGCGTCGCCCGCGGCAGCTTTGCCCTGCGCGGGCGCGGGATGCGGGCTGACGCCGACGGCGCGGTCGATCTCGGCAACAACCGCTACGACAAGCTCCATCTGAGCGCCAAGCTGCTCGATTCGCAGCTGTTCGGCACCGGAATGACCTTCCGCGACACCACCATCACGGCGACGTTCGATGGCCCGTGGCGCGGGTTCACGGCGCCGTTTCAGCTCAGCGTCGGCGAAATGAACCTGAGCGGAACCAAGCTCGTCGGCATCGGCGAGCGCGGCACGCTGCTGTACGACGGCACACGCTACCTGATCCCGCTCAATGCCTCGGTCCAGCGGATCGTCACAGGCAACGCGATGTTCGATCCGCTGCTGGCCAACGGACGTCTGCTCGGCACGCTGATTCTCGCCAACAACGATTTCCGTTCGGACGATTTCGCGTTCCGCTTCCCCGGGCTCAAGGCCGATCTCGTGCTGCGCGGCGACATCGCCCGTGGCGGCTATGCGCTGGCCGGGCCAGTCGAACTGCGCGGGCTGAATGTGAACAACCTCGGCACCGTCGACGCAAACGCGAAGATCCGTTTCTTGATCGGCAACGGCGTGCCCTGGCGGCTGGCGGCGAACTTCGCCGGGCGCATGCCGCGGGTGACCAACTCCACACTGGCAAGCCTGACCGGCGGCAACGTCCGCTTCAAAGGCGCGCTGACTTACGGCGCCAGCGCGCCGCTTGCCTTCAGCGACGCGACGCTCACCTCGAACAAGCTGACGCTTCACCTCAAAGGAAAGGTGGTCAACGGGACCACAACGCTGGTCGGCAGCGGTCATTCGGCGACTTACGGCGACTTCACCATCAAGGGCACGATGGGCCCGAATGGCCCCAACGCCGAGCTGGTGTTCGCCAACCCGCTGCCCAGCGCCGGCTTGCGCGACGTGCACGTCACGTTGGCGCCGACCAAGAACGGCTTCCGCATCGATACCTCCGGCCAGTCGACGCTCGGCCCCTTCAAGGGCCTGCTGACGGTGGTTTCGCCGCCGGGTGGGCCGACGCAGATAGCGATCGACCACCTGGACGTCTGGCACACGTCAGTCACCGGCAACCTGACGCTGGGCAACGGCGCCGCCTCAGGCACGCTCAGGCTGAGCGGCGGCGGCCTCAACGGCACGATCGCGCTGGCCCCGCGCGGCGGCGGGCAGGGCTTCACCGTTCACCTCACGGCCAAGGACGCCAGCTTCGGCGGGGGGACGCGCTTCGCCGTCCGGCAGGCGACGGTGGACGTCACCGGCTTCGTCGGCGGCGGCCACAGTTCGATCCAGGGCAGCGTCCGGGCGCAGGGCATCAGCTACGGCACGATGTTCATCGGACGGTTGTCGGCCGACGCCAACATCGTGAACGGCCGCGGCAGCTTCACCGCTTCGCTCGCCGGCCGCCGCGGTAGCCGTTTCGACCTGCAGCTGGCCGGCGACATCGCTCCCGACCGGATCGCCGTGGCCGCGCGCGGCACCTATGGCGGCGAGCCGATTTCGATGCCGCGTCGGGCGGTGCTGCTCAAGCAGCCCGACGGCAGCTGGGTCCTGCAACAGACCGAAGTCAACTTCGGCGGCGGCATCGCGCTGGTCCGGGGGCAATTCGGCGGGAACGCCGGCACCCAGCTGACGCTCAGTCTGTCGAAGATGCCACTGTCGCTGATCGACGCCACCGGGGCGAACCTCGGCTTGGGCGGGACCATCTCCGGGATCGTCGATTATCACAGCGCACCCGGCACCGTGCCGACCGGCGACGCGCGGGTGATGGTTTCGGGGCTGACCCGATCGGGCCTGCTGCTCACCTCGCGGCCGATCGATCTGGCGCTGGTCGCGCAGCTCTCGGCCACCGAGGCACAGGCGCGCGCCGTCGTTCAGCAGGGCGGCCAGACGCTCGGCCGGTTGCAGGGCCGTATCGCCGGCATGCCGGCGAGCGGTGCGCTGTTCGACCGGCTCAGCGCCGGGAATCTCGCCGCCCAGTTGCGCTACACCGGCCCGGCCGAATCGCTCTGGCGGTTGGCCGCGATCAACACGTTCGACATCACCGGGAGGCTCGAGGCCGCGGCCGACGTCAGCGGCACGCTCGCCAATCCGCAAGTGCGCGGCTCGCTCGCCGGTGATGACCTAAGAGTGCAGAGCGCGCTCGTCGGCACCGATCTGCAGCACGTCAAGGCGCGCGGTAGCTTCACCGGATCGCAGCTGCAGCTAACCAGCTTCAGTGGTCAGGCGAACGGCGGGACCGTGGTCGGCAGCGGCACCGTCGACCTCGCCGGAATGGGCCCGGGACGCGGGCCGAAGATCGACTTGCGGATGGCGGCGCGAGATGCCCAGATCGTCAACGGGGCCACCATGAGCGCCACCGTCACCGGGCCGATCCGGATCGTTTCGAACGGGGTCGGCGGAACCATTGCCGGGCGGGTCCGGCTGAGCAAGGCGCACTGGCGCCTCGGCGCGGCTTCGGGCGCGGCGGAGCTGCCCGACATCAAGACCACCGACATCAACTTGCCCGCCGACTTGGCGCCGCCGACCGCCCCCGGCGCGCCGTGGCGGTTCCTGATCGACGCCAGCGCTCCACTCGGCGGGATCAAGGTCGACGGCATGGGCCTCGACAGCGAATGGAGCGGCGACATCCGATTGCGCGGCACCACCGCCGATCCGCGGATCGGCGGCGTTGCGCGGGTCGTGCCGCGGCAGGGATCCTACACCTTCGCCGGCACCCGCTTCGACATCACCCGCGGCGTAATCGAGTTCAACGAGGACGCGCCGCCCGATCCGCAGATCGACCTCGTCGCCCAAACCACCACCAGCTCGCTGACGGTCACCGTGACGGTCACCGGCAGCGCCAGCAAGCCGCAAATCACCTTCTCTTCGAGCCCCGCCATGCCCGAAGAGGAGATTCTCGCCCAATTGCTGTTCGGCGGTTCGATCTCCAACCTGACGGCAACCGACGCCCTGCAACTGGGGGCGGCCGTGGCGAGCCTGCGCGGCGGCGCCGGGCTCGACCCGATCAACAAGCTGCGCAAGGCGATCGGGCTAGACGAGCTGCGCATTGTGCCGGCCGATCCGGCGCTGAACCACGGCACGGCGCTGCTGTTCGGCAAGCGCATCCACAACCGCTTCATCGTCGAGATCGTCACCGACGGGCGCGGCTACAACGCGACCACCCTCGAATTCCGCATCACTCGCTGGCTCTCGCTGCTCGGCACCATTTCGTCGCTCGGCCGCGAGAGCGTCGGCGTCGAGTATCGCAAGGACTACTAGCGCCCGCGCCTGGCACGGGCCCGGCTACTCGACGACGATATCGCCCGTCATCCCGAGCAAGGCATGGCCCGGGTGTGTGCACGTCAGCTTGTACGTTCCCGCTGCGGGAAGGAGGCGAACGGTCTTGCTCGCGCCGCCGGCAAGTTCGACCTGTCCGTCGGCGATTTCGGCGGCGTCTTCGGGTGCGACCTTGGCGGCGGCGAAGAACTCGGGCGCCGTGAAATTGTGTCCACCGGACGCGGTGTTCACAAGGTGCAGCGCATAAGGCGTGCCGGCGCGCAGGCGGATGTGCTTCGGGATGAACTTGAAATTGGCCAGCGTGACGGTCACCGGCTGCGCACGGGCGAACGCCGTTTGGCTGTGGATTATTTGCGGCGAAATCGGGTGAGTCGAGGCGCAGCCTGCGAGCGCCAGCGCCAGCAACGGAACGGCGAACCTGATCATGACGGAATCCTTCTGCGATGCAGCCCGGATCGTGGCTCCATCTACCGCGTCACCTGTGTGGACGAAAGCCAGAAGCGTTGGGCGAGATCAGTCATTGCCGAACGGCTTGGCGGCCTCGGCGAAGTTGCCCTGCTTTTGCTGCCGAGGGCGTGGACCCACGCCCTAGCCCGACGGCGTCAGCTTCTTGAGCACGCCGTCGACCGGAATGGCGACGCCGTTGTCGGCCTCGACGGCGTCGCCGGAGATTGTCGCCTCGGAGCCGTCTTCGCCGGTGACCTTTATCGCGTTGCCGGAACTCGTGAAGCTGAGCTTGTGTCCACCCATGGTCGCGACCTTGACTTCGCCGTGCTGCGAATCGATCGCGCTGCGAATGTCGGCCGGGGTCATGTAGCCCGGGACGATATGATCGCGCAGCTCGGCGGCCATCTGGCTGCGATCGTCCGGCTGGTCGAGCGCCGATCCCGCGTCGCCAAGCTTGGCGAACGCGGCGTTGTTCGGCGCCAGGATGGTGTAGGAACCGGCGCCGTCGAACACCTGGGCGAGGCCGGTGGCGCGGAGCGCGCCGGACAGGTCGGACAGGTTGGAGGCGCCGGCGATCGCCTGCGACAGTGTCTGCCCCGAGGGCCCGGACGAGGTCGGTTGCTCGGTGGCAGCGCCCGCATCGGTTTTCGAGCAACCGGTGAGTGCGAGCAGCGCGGCGGCGGTGAGCGCGGTAAGGCGGCTGTAGCGAGTTGAATTCACCGGGGGCGGCCTCCTCAGCTGGCGATCGCTTCGATGGCCGCGGTGACGAGCCGGGTCGTAGGATCGATCTGGTAGATGTAACCGTCGTTGTAGCGATACCAGGCGTCCGGACCGTCGGCGTATCGGTCGCGGTAGGCGTAAGGCACATTGTAGATGTCGTACCCGGCCGGCATCGGCGCGCCGATGCGGAAGTCGTTGCCGGTCAAAAGCGCGGCGATGGCGGTAATCGCCGATGTCCTCGGATCGACCCGGTAGAACGCGTTGTCGGCGTAGCGGTAGCTGCCCGGGGGGCCGAGGTCGTAGTAGTTCACGTAATAATCCGGCGCCGCGACCGGCGCGTAATAGCTCGGCCACGGATTGCCGGCATAGAGCGCTCCGCCGAGCAGCGGCACGTAGTCGGCGATCGTGTTGTTATGGATGCGGACGAGATAGCCGTCGCGCGGATAATAGCGGCCGCCGAGGCCGCCGAGGCCCCACCAGTCGGGCGACCAGGCCTGCTGCCGCGCCAGGCCCGGGGGCATGCAGCCGTTGTTCTTCTTGGCAAGACCCGGCGGGCACCCGCCGATCGGCCCGCGCCGGACGGCGGCGAAATCGAACGAAGGACGGGCGCCGCGCTGCGAATAATAGCGCCGCCCGTCGGCCAGGACGCGCACGCCCGGCTTGCCGCCGTTTTGATTGCCGTTCCGGACCTCGGCGCGTCCTGCTGCCGGAGCGGCCGAGGCACCATGGCCATTGCCTTGGTGGGCCATCGCTCGGCCGCGCCCGTTCGCGTTGCCGGGTCCGCCCGGTTTCGCCGTGGCGTGGCCGTTGCCGTGCGCTTGCGCATGCATCGTGTTAGCCGCGCGCATGGCATGGCCGTTACCGTGGCCATGGCTCGCCACAGTCGCCCGCATGGCATGGCCGTTCCCATGCCCTTGCGTGGCCGCAGTCGCCCGCATGGTGTGGCCATTGCCATGGCCGTGCGCTCCCGCGGCGGCGCGCATCGCATGGCCGTGGGCTGCCGCCGCCATCGAGCCGCTCGCACGAGCATGAGCCGCGTTCCCGTGCCCGTTGCTATGGCCATTGCCGTGACCGCGACCTTGCGCGCCAGCCCCGGCAGCTACGGCCAGCGCAATGGCGGCGACGCCGATCGTCAATATTCTCATGGCGAGACTCCTCGTCCGCCAAAACCAAACGGTAGAGGTAGAGGTTCCCGAGAGCCGGAAGTTCGCGGATCAAGTCTTCGCATAGAGCGCCGCCTCGGCGGCGCGGCGGCGGACAAGTCCCGGCAGCACGTTGCGCCCGGCGTGGACCCATTTGCCGAACTCCTTGGCCGCTTCGGCAAACTTGCCCTGATTGTGCAGTTTGGTCAGCGTCGCGCTGGCGATCGCGCCGGTGTTGTACTGGAAGCTGACCAGCGCATCGAACTGGTTCTGGGTCGTCGGCGCGTCGCCGATCGCCCCGCTGACCTGGTCGGCGTAGCGCTGCATGTCCGCGGCGAACCGCTCGTCGCATTGCGCCTGGGTCCAAATCACGCCGCGCTTGACGTCCGGGCCGGTCGAGCCCCAGCCGATCGTCCAAGGGTCGCCGCCGGTGCCGGGGTCGGGGTAGGCATCGAAACGGCCGTCGGCGCGGGCCTTTTCGCACCCTTCGAAGCTCTTGATCAGTTCCACGCCCGCCTGCCCGAGTGTGCGCGATCCGGCCGGGACGCGCGGCATTTCCGCCGACACGCCGCCGGGCAGCGACCCCTCGGCAAGCTCGATCGCGGCATCGAGCTTGTCGACGTCCGCCTGAGTGAAAGGCCGGCCGAGCAGCGTGCGCACGGCGTCGAAGATCGGTTTTCAGTTCATGGCATCCTCTGCGAATCACGTGTTCGCAATATGTTCCACAAAGCAGGCGAATAGGAAAATTGAATCGCTACGGGTCGAAACTCGCGATAAAGTCACACGCATTGGGGACTTTGCCGGGGCCGTACCTCCTCCGTAGATGACCTGAGGGTCAGTCGGCCGGAGGCCGGATATCACGCTCCTGCATCCTGAACAGGAGGGGCAAGCATGACCACCGTTCTGCGCCGCGCAGCCTTTTGCGGAACAGCCGTCGCTCTCACGCTCATGGCGATGCCGGGTGCGACGCAGACGTCGACCGCGCCGATCGCCCGCTACACGATGGATGCGGGGACCTTGTCGGGGATGGCCGCCATGGCCGCGGCCGGGTCCGGCGGCAACCCGCTGGCAGCGCTGCGCGGCGGCGGCGCGGCGCACCAGCTCGAGCTGCGCCTCGGCTCCTCGCGCGCACCGACCGGAGCGCCGTCGGCCGATCATTTCATGCCCGCGGGCGCCGGCCTCGGTACTTCGGTGCCGCTGGTAACGCCGACGCGGCAGGTGGAAAGAGGGCCGGAGGGTCCCTCCGGTCCACCGCAGACGCGGCAGATGCCCAGCGCCAAGCTGTACCTGTTCTGGGGCTGCGGCGAGCACGCCGGCCCCGGCCAGCCGGTGGTGATCGACTTTTCGAAGATGGCGAAAGGGCAGGTTCCGCCGGGCCTGTTCGCCTCGCCGATCAACGTGCCCGAGGCCTGGCAGGTCACGCAGGAGAACAGTAGAACCTTCGGCGAATGGCCCAATAGCAAGGACGCCAAGACCATCCCTGCCTCGGCCTCCCTGCTCGGCGATCACCGGATCGCCGGCGATTACTCCCCCGAGATTTCATTTCACCTCGATCACGATTTCATGCCGCCGCTGCAGCCGCGTTCGTCGCCGATGGCGAGCGGCGCCTACGGTGTGACCTGGAACGGCCTGCCTGAGGCGACCGGTTACTATGCCTGGGCGATGGGCGCGAAAGACGCGGGCCGCGGGCAGCCGACCGAGATGGTCTGGTGGACCTCTTCCGCGACCAAGCAGTTCGGCGGACCGCTGTCGGACTGGCTCTCGCCTGCCGCCGTCGCTCGGCTAGTCGCCGCCAAAACCGTCATGCCGCCGAGCCAGACCAGTTGCACCATACCGGCTGAAGTCCATAAGCTGGGCGGTGACAACATGATGGTCCAGCTTTACGGCTACGGGCCGGAGAGCAACTTCGCCTATCCCCCGCGCCCGAGGGCCAAGGGCGCTGTTTGGCATCCCGAGTGGATCGCCCGGGTCCGCTTCCGCTCGAATGCGATGGTCCTGCTGAACATGCCCGACATGAGCGGCTTCTCCACGCTGGAAAACGAGGGCGGCGATCAGGCGAACCAGGACGAGCAATCGCCGCAGCCGAGCGCCAAGCCCAAATGCCATGGCCTCAAGGGCATCGCGATGCGTGCGGCGGGGCTGTGCGAGTAAGCTTAGACCAGGGTTTCACTCTGCGCCTGCAAACGGAAGGGGGCGCCCGGATCGCTCCGGACGCCCCCCTGCTTGCCTCTGCGATCAGCGGTCAGGCGCTGTAATACATGTCGAATTCGGCCGCCGTGGGGGTCGTCTCCCAGCGGCTGACCTCTTCCCACTTCAGTTCGAGATAGGCGTCGAGCTGATCCTTCGAGAACACGTCGCCCTTGAGCAGGAACTCGTGGTCGGCCTGGAGCGCCTCGAGTGCCTCGCGCAAGCTGCCGCATACGGTCGGCACTTCGGCCAACTCGGCCGGCGGCAGGTCGTAGAGGTTCTTGTCCATCGCCTCGCCGGGATGGATCTTGTTCTGGATCCCGTCGATTCCGGCCATCAGCAGCGCGGCGTAAGCGAGGTAGGGATTGGCCAGCGGATCGGGGAAGCGGAATTCGACCCGCTTGGCCTTTTCGCCCGCCCCGTAGGGAATGCGGCACGAAGCCGAGCGGTTGCGCGCCGAATAAGCCAGCAGCACCGGCGCCTCGTAACCCGGCACCAGCCGCTTGTAGCTGTTGGTGGTCGGATTGGTGAACGCGTTCAGCGCCTTGGCATGCTTGATCACCCCGCCGATGTAGTAGAGGCAAGTGTCGGACAGCCCGGCATAGCCGTTGCCGGCGAACAGCGGCTTCCCGCCGTCCCAGATCGACATGTGCGTATGCATGCCGCTGCCGTTGTCGCTCTTGATCGGCTTGGGCATGAACGTCGCCGTCTTGCCATAAGCATGGGCGACCTGCTGCACGACATACTTGTAGATCTGCATGTGGTCGGCGGTCTTGACCAGCGTGTCGAAGGTCAGGCCGAGCTCGTGCTGCGCCGGCGCCACTTCGTGGTGGTGCTTGTCGCAGTTGAGGCCCATCTCGATCATCGTGCTGACCATCTCGCCGCGGATGTCCATCGCGCTGTCGACCGGCGGCACCGGGAAATAGCCGCCCTTGACCCTCGGCCGGTGACCCATGTTGCCGCCTTCGATCTCGGTGCCGGCGTTGGTCGGCAGCTCGACGTCGTCCAGCTGGAAGCCCGAGCCGGCGTAGCCGTCCTCCCAGCGGACGTCGTCGAACATGAAGAACTCGGCCTCGGGGCCGACATAGACCGTGTCGCCGATGCCGGTGGTTTTGAGGTAGTTCTCGGCCCGCTTGGCGGTCGAGCGCGGGTCACGCCCGTACCAGTCGCCGGTCGATGGCTCGACGATGTCGCAGAACACGACCAGCATCGGGGTCGCGCTGAACGGATCGACATAGACCGCGTCGAGATCAGGCTTGAGGATCATGTCGGATTCGTTGATCACCTTCCAGCCGGCGATCGACGAGCCGTCGAACATCAGACCTTCCTCGAGCTGATCCTCGTCGAGCACCGAAGCGACCATCGACAGGTGCTGCCATTTGCCTTTCGGATCGGTGAAGCGAAGATCGACCCATTCGATCTCCTCGTCCTTGATCCGCTTCACGATATCCTTTGCGCTGGGCATGGTATTCCTTCCTTAGAGCGTTGTTCCCCTCCCGCTTGCGGCAGGGGTTAGGGTGGGCGTGCATGTGCGGGAGATGGGACTGGCCCACCCCCGAGGAAAAACGTCAGATCGCCGCGTCGTCCTTCTCACCGGTGCGGATGCGCAGCGCGGTGTCGATCGTCGAGACGAAGATCTTGCCGTCGCCGATGCGGCCGGTCTGGGCGGCGTTGGCGATCGCCTCGACCACCCGCTCCGCCTGGCCGTCGGGAACGACCACCTCGAGCTTCACCTTGGGCAGGAAGTCGACCACGTACTCGGCTCCGCGATAGAGCTCGGTGTGGCCCTTCTGCCGGCCGAAGCCCTTGGCTTCGGTCACCGTAATCCCCGACACCCCGACTTCGTGCAGCGCTTCCTTCACCTCGTCCAGCTTGAACGGCTTGATGATGGCTTCGATCTTCTTCACGTGACCCCTGCAAGCAAAGCCGGCGCCGCATGCCCTCAGCGGGTCGCGGGCCGGACGATCCGTGTTTTTCCCGGCAACCATTCTTCAAGAATCGTGCCACGGCGCGAAGCGGGAGAGGTAGCCGTTTGGGTCGGTGCGCGAAAGGGCGGAATCGCATAATTGCGCGCTGCTCACGCGCCCTGGCGCAACTATCGTTCGCGCCGCCGCCGCTTCATTGCCCACTGAACGGGCATCGGTGCCCGCCAAATGGGCATCACAGCCGCAGCCCCGCCGATTCCTCGAGTCCCGCCATCAGGTTGAGCGACTGCACCGCCGCGCCGCTGGCGCCTTTGCCGAGGTTGTCGAGCAGCGCGACGAGCCGGGCCTGCGAACCATCGGCCGAGACGAACACGAACAGCTCCATCCGGTCGGAAGGTTGGCGCGAGCGCCGCAGCAGCAGTTCGCCGTCGGCCGGCTCGGCGCCAATCGTGACGACGCGGCTGCCGGCGTAGAACTCGGCGAGGCACTCGCGCAGCGCTTCGGCGTCGGCGGCACCCGGCATGGCGCCGAGCGGCAGCGGCACTTCGGTTGCCATGCCGCGGTGCGCCGGGATCACCGCCGGCGAGAACAGCGGCGGCAGCGCCAGACCGCAACGCTGCTGCATCTCCGGCACGTGCTTGTGGCCGAGGGCCAGCGCATAGCCACGCCAGGCGATGTCCGGATCGGCCTCGAACCGCTCGATCAGCGCCTTGCCGCCGCCGGAATAGCCGGAAACCGCGTTACAGGTGTAGGGCCAGTCGGCCGGCAGCAACCCGGCTCGCACCAGCGGCGCGACGAGGGCGATGAACCCGGTCGAATAGCAGCCCGGATTCGACACCCGCGCCGCCTGTGCCACTGTGTCGCGGCCGACGATTTCGGGGAAGCCGAACACCCACCCGGGCGCCACGCGATGCTCGGTCGAGGCGTCGATCACCCGAACCTTGCTGCCGGGCTCGATCAGCGCCACCGCTTCGCGCGCCGCTTCGTCGGGCAGGCACAGGATCGCGAAATCGGCTGCGTTGAGCGCCTCTGCGCGGGCCGCCGAGTCCTTGCGCCGCGCCTCTTCTAGCGCGACCAGCTCGAATTCGTTCCGCCCGGCCAGCCGGTCGCGAATCTCGAGTCCGGTGGTACCGGCAGATCCGTCGATGAACAGCGTGTGCGCCATCAGCCGAGCGGCTCCAGTCGGTCGACATGAACGTAGCCGACCGGCCCCTCCAGCGAGAGGCAGCCCCAAGCCCATTCGCCGGCGATTTCGAGTACCTCGAAGCTGTCGCCTTCCATCAGCGTGCACAGCTCCTCGGCGCCGTTCTCGGTCCCGGTGAGCAGACTGGCCCCTCCCGGCATCACGGTGCGCGGCTGCGGCACCGCGTAGTGCGGCACGAAGTGCTTGCCGGCGAGTCCAATGTGCGCCAGGTCGCCCCGGATCGGCACGCGCGCCGGATCGGGACGTGCGGCCGGGCCGGCGAGGGCGAATGGCCCCTGCGCGCGCTTGTGCCAGCATGTGGTGTCGGTCGTAACTGTCACCGGTCCCTCGTTTGGCCGCGGCGCTTAGACCGCCCCCGCAAATCGGGCAAGCGGGGGCCGTTAACCGAAGCGGTCCTGCAGCATTCGCCACGCAGCGCGCAGGCCGAGCGCGGCCCCGCCCTTGGACCGCCCCGGCTTGGCGGTGGGGCGCCAGGCGAACGTGTCGAAGTGGGCCCAATCGAGGTCCTCGCCGACGAACTTGTCGAGGAACAGCGCGGCGACGGTCGAGCCGGCGAAGGAATTCGCATGCGCGTTGTTGGTGTCTGCGATATCCGACTTGAGCCATTCGGCATAAGCTTCATGGAGCGGGAGGCGCCAGACGGGATCGTCGCTCGCCAGTCCGCCGGCCAGCAACGCCTCGGCGGTGGCGTCGCGTCGCGCGAACAGCGCCGGAAGGTCGGGCCCGAGCGCGACCCGCGCCGCTCCGGTAAGGGTGGCGAAGTCGATCACCAGGTCCGGCTGGTCTTCGCTCGCCAGCGCCAGCGCATCGGCCAGGATCAGCCGCCCTTCGGCGTCGGTGTTGCCGATCTCGACGGTCAGCCCCTTGCGGCTCCTGAGGACGTCGCCGGGCCGGAAGGCGTTGCCGGAAATCGCATTCTCGACCGCCGGCACCAGGCACTGCAGCCGCACCTTCAGCCCGGCGCCCATCACCAGCCCGGCGAGCGCGAGGGCATGCGCCGCGCCGCCCATGTCCTTCTTCATCAGCAGCATCCCGGCAGCGGGCTTGATGTCGAGCCCGCCCGAATCGAACGCCACCCCTTTGCCGACGATCGCCAGCTTGGGTGCTTTCGAGTCACCCCAAGTCAGCTCGATCATCCGCGGCGCATGGCTGCGCCCGGCGGCGCGGCCGACCGCATGAACCATCGGGAATCCCTGCTCCAGCGCATCGCCGCGGGTGACCTTGAGCTTGGCGCCGTGCGCTTTCGCCAGTCCCTCGGCGGTCGCTTCAAGCTGGGCGGGGCCCATGTCCTCGGCCGGCGTGTTGACCAGGTCCTGCACCAGGAACGTCGCCCGCGCCTCGGCTTCGGCCGGCGCGATCTTCGCCACATCCTTCGTCAGCAGCACGCGCGGCCCGTCGGGCTCCGACTCCTCCCGATAGCGGGTGAAGCGGTACTGCGCGGTCTGCCAGCCGTACAGCGCCGGCCCCGGTTCGCCGTCGGCGCGGCGATAACAGCCGGCGGGCAGCTTCTCGGCGAGCGCGGCCATGCACCAGCTCGACAACTCCCCCGGATCGGCCACGCCGCCGACGGCAAACCAGCTCTCGCCGTCCGGTACGATGCCGATTTGATAGCCCGAGCCGTCGAATTTCTGCGCCGCCAGCGCCGCACGCTGCGGACCGCTCAACCCTTTGGCCCAGGCTTCGAAGCCGTCCTTGTTGACAAGATGGATGGCAATCGCGTCCTGTCCGCGATCCGGCTGGATAAGGTCGTCTCTCTCGCTCATAAGACACCGCTAGACATGATTGCCCCGAGAATTCCAATGCTGTTTCGCCGTTTCCTGCCCCTGCTGTGCCTCACTTTGGCGGCCTGCACGGCGGGAAGCGATTCAGGGCAGAAGCCGACGGCAACCGCCTCGGCGGCGGCGACCGCAACCGCCGAGCCCACACCGAACGCCACTCCGTCGCCGACTGGCGCCCCGGCGGGCGCCAATTCGGTTAAGGAACAGAACGACCTCTACAGCTTCTCCTATTCCTGGCCGGCGGCGGCAGGCAACATTCCCGCCTTGGCTCAGCAGCTCGAGGCCGAACTGGAAAAAAGCAAGCAGGAGCTCATCGCCAGCGCGCAGAAGGGCAAGGAGGAATCGGAAAGCAACGGCTTTCCCTACAACCCGCACTATTATTCGGAGGACTGGAAAGTCGTCGCCAACCTGCCGCGCTGGCTCAGCTTGACCGGCAAGTTCTCGACCTACACCGGCGGCGCGCATGGGAATTACGGGCTCGAGACGCTGGTGTGGGACAAGAAGCTCGGCCGCGGCTTCCCCGCGATCGACATGTTTACCTCGGCCAAAGACTTGAGCGACGCGCTCGGCGACAAGCTGTGCAAGGCGCTCGACGCCGAACGCAAGAAGCGCCGCAAGGGCACGCCCAAAGGGCAACTGCTCGACGAGTTCAGTCAATGCGTCGGCGTCGACCAGGCGACGGTGCTGGTGGGCTCGTCGAACGGCAAGACCTTCAACCGGGTCGGCGTGTGGTTCGGGCCCTACGTCGCCGGGCCCTATGTCGAAGGCGCCTACGAGCTGACCTTCCCGGTCGACAAGGCGATTCTCGCCACGGTGAAGCCGACGTACAAGTCGGCCTTTTCAGTCAGGCGCTGACGCCTCGCAATTCCTCACCGCCGTCGCTACATAGCCCCGCATGACTCAATACCAAAACGTCACCGGCACCGAGACCGTCCTGCGCGACGGCACCATCAAGCTGCACGGCCCCGAGGGGTTCGAAGGCATGCGCAAGGCCGGCCGCCTGGCAGCGGAAATCCTCGACGAGATGGCCGTGCGAGTGCAGCCCGGCGTGACCACGGAAGAGCTTGACCAAGTGGTGCGCGAGATGACGCTCGATGCGGGCGCGGTGCCGGCGACGCTCGGCTATCGCGGCTACACCCATTCTTGCTGCATCTCGATCAACCACGTGGTGTGCCACGGCATCCCTTCGGCCAAGACGCTGAAGGAAGGCGACATCGTCAACATCGACGTGACCCCGCTGCTCGACGGCTGGCACGGCGACACCAGCCGGATGTTCCTCGTCGGCGAGGTGCCGCTCAAGGCGCGGCGGCTGGTCGACGTCACGCACGAATGCATGATGATCGGCATCGCCGAGGCGAAGCCCGGCGCGCGGCTCGGCGACGTCGGCGCGGCGATTCAGGCGCATGCCGAGCAGCACCGCTACGGCGTGGTGCGCGAGTTCTGCGGCCACGGCGTCGGTCGCCTGTTCCACGACGCGCCCGAGGTAGTCCACGCCGCGCAGGCCGGCACCGGGCCGGAATTGAAGCCGGGCATGTTCATGACCGTCGAGCCGATGATCAACCTCGGCAAGCCGTGGGTGAAGCTGCTCGCCGACGGCTGGACCGCGGTGACGCGCGACAAATCGCTGAGCGCGCAGTTCGAGCATTCGATCGGGATTACCGAGACGGGCGCCGAGATCTTCACGCTGAGTCCGAAAGGGCTGGATAAGCCGCCTTATTGAGCTGGGCTGCGACGCAGGTGGGTGGGAAGCAGACGCTATTTCTCAGCGTCCTTGCCGGAGCCCAACCATTTGGCACCGTGCAGGTGCAGCGAGATCATGGCAGCGGGAAATCCCACGACAAGGAATGTAAAGAACAGAAGAACACCCAAACCGCCCCTCGCAAGTGCGGGATTCCATAGTCGAGCAAAAACTATGACCGCGCAGATGGCCGCGCAGGACCAGCGGATCACTTCTAACTTGCGGCTGCCCATAGTGACAGATTGGCGGCGACAACGAATAGCTGCAACGGATTGTTCGCGGACATACCCTATCCCTCCCGCGCCGCCCTGATCGCCGCGCCGCCGGCGAACGGCGTTATCGCGCACAGCAGCAGGCTGATCGCGGCGGTGAGGGCGAGGCCGCTCTGGCCTCCGGTCGAGAGCGCGCCGGCGCCGAAGATCAGCAGCGGCACGGCGAGCGGGATCAGCAGCAGGCCGGCGAGCGCCGCTCCGGCGCGCAAGCTGACGGTCAGCGCGGCGATGATCAGGCCGATCGCGGCGAGGCCCGGCGTCCCCGCCAGCAGGCCCAATTCGACAGTCCGCAGCGTATCGGCGTGGAGTCCGAGCAGCGCGGCGGCGGGCAGCGCAGCGAGCATCAGCGGCGGCCCGAAGCTCAGCCAGTGGGCGACGAGGCGCACCGCCACCACCAACTCCTCGGCGATGCCGCGCACGGCGAACTGGTCGAAGAAGCCTTGCTCGAGATCGGGCGCGAGCAGGCGGTCGAGCGGCAGAATCGCGGCGAGCAGCGCGGCGACCCAGACGATCCCGCCGCCCGACTTGCCGAGCAACACCGGATCGGGGCCGACCGCGAACGGGAACAGCATCGCCGTCGCGACGAAGAACAGCACCGGCAGCACCGCCCCTCCGCGCCGCCCGCCGCCGAACATCTGCGCCAGGTCACGGCGCAGCAGCGTCCCGACCACACTCACGGCGCGAACTCCGAAATGGCGATCGGCTGCAGGCCGGGCAAGGCGAACGGCTGGTGCGAGGCGATCAGCGCCAGCCCGCCGCGCGCGCAGTGTTCCGCCACCAGCGCCTCGCACGTCCGCGCGGCGTCGGCGTCGAGTCCGTTGAGCGGCTCGTCGAGCAGCCAGATCGCGGCGCCTTGCCGCATCAGTCGGGTGAGCGCGGCGCGCTTTCGCTGCCCGGTCGAGAGGAAGCGCACCGGCACATCGAGCAGACGGTCGATCCCGAGATCGGGGGCGGGCGGCGAGGGCGCGTCGATCCGCGACCAGAAGGCGAGCGCGCGGCCGAGCGGCACATGCTCCTCCAGCGCGGGGCGCTCGTCGACCAGGCCAATCTGACCTTCGCGTTCCACTGTCCCCCGGAACGGCTCCAGCAGCCCGGCGACGATCCTGAGCAGGCTCGATTTGCCGGTGCCGTTGCGCCCGGTCACCTGTAGCGCCTCGCCGGCACTCAGATGAAACGACAGACCGCGGAACAGCACCCGGTCGCCGCGGCGGCAGGCGAGGTCGTTCACGGCGAGGCGGCACCCTTCCATCCGCGCGAGCGTTAGGCCAAGGAAGGTTGAGCGACAATCCTTCGACAATTTCAGGACAGAACAAGGGAGACGCACCATGCCCGTGCCGCAACTGACCGAAAAGGAACGCGAGTGGGCGCTGTCCGGCCTGCCCGAATGGTCGCTGCGCGACGACAAGCTGGCGATCGTCCGAAAGTTCAAGTTCGACGACTTCAGTGAGGCGTTCGCCTTCATGACCCGCGTCGCGCTGATTGCCGAAAAGCGCGATCACCATCCGGAATGGTCGAACGTCTACAACTGGGTCGAGATCACCCTCACCACCCACGACGCCGGCGGCCTGTCGCAGCGCGACATCGACATGGCGACGGCGGTCGACGCGCTGCTCTGACAGGCCCTCCCCCTGACCCCTTCCGTAAGCGGGAGGGGAGAAGTGAGACGCAGCCCGGTCCCCCTCCCGCTTGCCGGGGGGCTAGGGGAGGGTTCGAGACTTCAATCTGCCACCAACCGCCGCCGCTGCGCCGCCATCTCGCGGACTGTCTTGCGCATCCGCGCCGGCATCCAGCGTGAACCGAACGCCGCCCGGCGGGCGGTCTTGCCAACGATCCAGTGAAGCTTGTCGCCGTGCACCGCCTGCCACGCCGATTGCGCCACTTCCTCGGGTGGGCCGATTTCGCGCCCCATCTGCGCCACCAGGTCGCGCATTATCCGGCTCTGTTGCGCGTTCGGCGGCCGGTCGAGCAACGGCGTGTCGATATAGCTCGGCATCAGCGAACGGACGCGGATGCCGTCCGCCGCCCATTCGGCATCGAGCGCTTCGGTCAGCCCGCGCACCGCGAATTTGGTCGCCGAATAGACGGCGGTGCCGGGCACGCCATAGAATCCCGCGGCGCTGCCGGTGTTGAGCAGGCAACTGCCCGGCGCGGTCTGCTTGAGCCACGGATGCGACGCCTGCGCCCCGTAGATGACGCCGCGCAAATTGACGTCGACGATGCGGTCGATTTCTTCGGTCGAGGCTTCGATCAGCTCGCCGCCGAGAGCAACGCCGGCGTTGTTGGCGACAACGTCGATCCGCCCACCCGAGGCGCGGGCGACGATCCGCAGCGCCTCGTCCCACGCGGCGCGGTCGGTCACGTCGAAGCGGTGGCTGTAGGCGAACCCGCCCGGCATCAGCCGCTCCGTTTCGGCCATGCCCGGTTCGTCGAGGTCGCCGAGGCCGACGAACCAGCCCTCGTTGGCAAAGCGCACGGCGATCGCCCGCCCGATGCCCGAGGCTCCCCCGGTGACGAAGATCGTCTTGCGCATTACCGAATCGAACGGCCCCTCAAGTCGCCTTGAGGGCCTGTTCGTCCGCGATCAGGGCACCGTAGTACTTTCGCATCCAGAAGGCGCCACTCTCGCTCAGCGACACGAGCGTCACCCGGTTGTCTGCCTCATCGCTCTCCCGATGCACGACACCGAACTTCTCGAGATGATCGAGATAACGGATCACGGTCGTTTGTGGCAGGCCTGTGGTGGCACACAATTCCTTGGTCCGCATCTTTCGACCCTCCAGAGCGGCGGCGAGCAAGTCCTGCATTATCAACCAGCTCGAATCGTTGATGACGGCGCTGTCGAAGATTTCACGGCGGAGGGCCCTGGCCCTAATTTCGTAGCCCAGGAATTGCTGGATCTCTGGATCGCCCGCATCGGCAGCGTTTTCCACGGTCGGATCGCGCATGAGCCGAGCCTTCTTGAAGAAAAATTCCACCATGCCTCCTCAGGCGCCGTGACACGCCATTCCCTAGCAGTCCAGCCCCGCGCCGAAAATGGGCCCGCATGTACAGGATCGGACGGCGGGCGGTGCATTGGATCGTGAGCACCCCCGAGCTGCTGATCGACAGAACTGCTATGCCAGCCTGAAGATGCTAACCTTCAAAGGATGCTTATCGGATAGAGTGAATCTCTTTGCAGGCGACCCAAGGTTCTGCACGCATCTATTGTTAGTGCGGCCGGTCAATCGCGACCGGTGCCGTGCACTGATGCGCCGTCCCCGCATTTGGGAAGCCGTCTAGAGATGGGCTTTGGCTTGCTGAATCGCGTGATCGAGCAACGCGGCGGGCATCGTCAGGCCGGACTCCTCAAGCTCCGTCAGACACATCTCCATCGACGAGATGGTGGCGGCCAACCGTTCTTTGATGAGATCCGAGTCGCTGATGTTGGTCCCGTCCATTTCGTTCGATCGCCCGATAGTTCCCCGGTTCAAGGCCTTAGCTGATCCCCCGCGGCCCGCGACTATATGCTACGCGCTGTCCCGTTTTGGGACAATGGGTCCAATTCGGACTATTCCCCGGGTTTCACCGTCGGCCCCGAGTGGGGTTATAAGGGATTAACCAGAATTGACATTGGATTCCTTCTCGATGGCGCCATCCACATCTATCGTTATCGTAGATTCCGACCCATTCCGCCGAAACGAGGTCAGTAGACTGTTTTACGCGGAATCGCGCCACGTCGAACCCTACGAATCGTTCGAAGAGCTAGAATCATTCTGGCCCAGCGCGGGCATCATTCTCGTTTACGACGACGAGAATGCACTGCAGAACATGTTCGAACTGATGCTCCAGAAGGGCTGTTGGCTTCCGGTGATCGTCTATGCGGTCGATCCTGAGCCCGGCCGGATTGTCGATGTGGTCTTGATGGGGGCGATGGATTACTGGAACTGGCCAGTCAGCCCGCAACACGTCGCCGAGCGATTTAAGATTCTCCTCTCGCGTCGCAAAACTTTCTCAGAGTTGCGGCGCAGGGCCAACTACGCACAGAAGCGGGTCGAGGACCTTTCTCCGCGAGAACGGGAAGTCCTGTTCTGCCTGGCAGCCGGCGAATCCAACAAGGGCATCGCCCGCGAACTCGGGATCAGTCCGCGCACCATCGAAATACACCGGGCGAACATGATGCAAAAGCTTGGCGCCAATCATGTGTCGCAGGCGATCTCGATCGCTCTCTATTCAGGATTGGCTAGTTTAGCGCTCGAGCAAGAAGGTTTCGATCCTCTCGCCGTTGGATCGTGAGCGCGTCATGCAGCGCCGAGCACAACGCGCCACACAGGGCCGCCGCGACCGAACTGGCGGAGAAGGTGGACTCCCGTTGCCGGTGTGGCAGCACGACGGAGGCGATGACCTCGCCCTTGCCACCGCGGCTCATCATGTAGCCGCAGTTGCCGAGCAGGCGCAAAGCGGCGGTTTCGAACGCCTCGGCTGACAGAAGACTTTCAAACATTCGCCGCGGCGGCAGGGCCGAAGGGGGCCCACAGAGGTGGTCCGGCAATTCGGACAACACATCGCGCAAATCGCAGATGAGTCTTGCGTCGTCAGGACGCAAATCCGAACAATCGTCCAGCAAACCACCCAGCTTGCCAACTAAGCTTCGGGCACTCGAACTCTTCCCACCCATCCAGGCAACCCCCCTCGGATTTCCTGAATCAGTCCAATTTGGACCTAAGTCAAGACGTCGCGTCGGCTGCCCGCTTCATCGCTGGTACCCGATCAGCTTACTCGTCAGCCTTTTCTCCAACGCCCAAAGCTCGGTCCGGTAGCCTCGGCTCTCGATTTGAGATCAGATTCGCCGAGTTCTCCACCGGCGGCAACTGCTGCCGATAAATGCGTCGGAATCGGACCATTTTTGATTAAGATGCTTCAGCAACCTGCAGCAGCTCCGCGCCGGCCATTACCTCGGCTGCTGAAGCCTCGATTTCGTCGCCGATCGGCTCTGCACGGCCGCCGAGGCATGAGGCGAGGAACTCCTCGGCGATCGCGGTGAAGGCGATGTTGTTTTCCGGCCGGGCGAAGCCGTGGCCCTCGTCGGGGAACACGACATAGGTGACGGGGATGCCGTGCCTCTCCATCGCGGCGACGATCTGGTCGCTTTCGGCCCGCTTGACGCGCGGGTCGTTGGCCCCCTGGCCGATCAGTAGCGGTCGGCAGATCTTGTCGGCCTTGTACAGCGGGCTGCGGTCCTTGAGCAGTTGCTTGCCGGCGGGCGTCTCGGGATTGCCCATCCGTTCGTGGAACTGTTTGACCATCGGCGCCCAGTACGGCGGGATCGTTTCGAGCAGCGTCTCAAGGTTCGACGGGCCAACGATGTCCACCCCGCAGGCGAACACTTCCGGCGTGAAGGTGAGGCCGACGAGTGTGGCGTAGCCGCCGTAGCTTCCGCCCATGATCGCCACTTTGTCCTTCCGCGCGACGCCGTGCGCCACCGCCCACTCAACGGCGTCGATCAGGTCGTCGTGCATCGTCCCGGCCCATTCGAGATTGCCCGCGTTGACGAACGCCTTGCCGAACCCGGTCGAGCCGCGGAAGTTGACGCTGAGCGCCGCATACCCGCGGTTGGCGAGCAGCTGGTGCATGCGGTTGAAGCCGTAGTGGTCGCGCGCCCACGGGCCGCCGTGAACCAGCAGCACCATCGGCACCGGCTTGTCGGGCGTGCCGTCGCCGCTGGCGTCGCTGCCCGGCGGCAGCGTCAGGTAGCTGACCAGCGTCAGGCCGTCGCGCGCGGGGATTTCGCGCGGGTGCATCGGCTGCAGCGGCGCCCCTTCGAGCTCCGGCCGGCTGACGTAGAACTCCGTCAGCTCCTGCGCCTGTCGATCGTACAGATAGGCCACCGGGGGACCGACCAGGGGATCGTTGCCGATCACCCATTTGCTGTCGTCGTCGGTACGCGACTGAATCGAGAATTCCCCGGGTAGCCGTGCGGCAAGCCAGTCGAGCGACGCCTTGAGTTCGTCGTCGAAAGCTATCTTCTGTGGCTTGAGGTAATCGACGACGTAACCTTGGACCACGCCTGTCGTAGGGTGGCGCAGCGCGCCGCCGATGTCGGCCTTGTCGTCTTCGGCGAGCACCCGCTTGTCGCCGGTTGCGGTGTCCTCGGCGATCAACGCGGCGGTGTCGCGGCCGCGGCTGTCGAGCCAGTACAGCGTGCTGCCATCGGTGGTATAGCCGGCGACGCCGGTGGACAGCGCGTCCTCCAGGCCCGTGCTTTCACGCGGGGTCTCGCCGATCGTGCCATCGACGATTTCGAACATGTCGGTGCCGCCGGCGTCGTTCTGCCGCATCGCCCAGCGCAGCGTCAGGCTGTCATCGGCCAGAAAGCTGGCATAGCCATTGTTTTCGAGCACCAGCGTCAGTTCGCCGGTGCCGAGATCGAGCAGGTGCACATCGTGGTAAGTCGCGTCGCGGTTGTTGAGTCCAATCAGGCACTTTTCGCGCCGGGTGTGCGAAAAGCCGAACACCCGCACGCGGGTGTTGTCGAACGGCGTCAGGTTGCGCTCGGCGCCGGTTTCGATGTCGACCTGGTAGAGGAGGTAATTCTCGTCGCCGGCCTTGTCCTGGATGTAGAGAAGACTGCGCGAATCCGGTGCGAAGAAGAACACCGGGATCGGGCGCTCGGTAGCGCTGGTCATCCGCCGCGCGGCGGCGGGATCGCTTGCTGGGGCAAGCCAGACGTTCATCACCCCTCCGTGCGGCGCCAGCCAGCCGAGCCACTTGCCGTCGCGGCTGATCTGACCACCCGAGCGCGTCGGGTTCCCGAACAGTGCGTGGCGCGGAATCAGCGGATAGGGGCGGACGGCTTCGGCGGCGGCGGGCATGGGCTCTCCATTGGAAGATTGCGGCCTAGCTAGGAAGCCCGGGTCCGGTTCGCAAACGGCCTTCGACCGGCAGCAACCGCGCGCCGGCGAAAATCACAGCGCCGCGGTGTTGTAGCAGTGCCAGGTGAGCAGGGTGACCGCGCCGCGATGCGGGCGCCATGGCTCCGCGGTCTCGCGAATGGCCTTCTCGCTGGGCCGTTCGGACAGGCCAAGGATGCGGCCCATGCCGGCCTGGACCGCGAGGTCGCCGGCGGGGAAGATGTCGGGCCGGCCCTCGGCGAACAGCAGGTAGATCTCCGCCGACCAGCGGCCGATGCCCTTGATGCGGGTCAGCTGGGCGATCGCTTCCTCGTCGTCCTCCGGCAGATGTTCGAGGATCAGCTCGCCGCTGGCGACCAGCTCGCTCAGCGAACGGGCATAGCCCTGCTTCTGGCGCGACAGGCCGCAGGCGCGCAGCGTGTCGAAATCGGCCGCCAGCACGGCTTCGGGCGTGATCTCGCCCAGCGCCGCTTCCAGCTTGTTCCACACGCTCGTCGCCGCGGCGACGCTGACCTGCTGGCCGACGATCGTGCGCAGCAGCGTCGTGTAGCCGCGGTCGCGAACGCGCGGTGGAGGGTACCCGGCGAGGCGCAGCGCCCGGGCGATTGCCGGCTCGCGCGCGGCGATGGCGTCGAGCCCGGCGTTTATCTGTTCGGCGGTCAATCCCATGCGTCCCTCGCTTGCCATTCGGAACGCGATTGCCTAGCAGCCGCGCCCGACAACGCCACCGGAGATTTGCCGACCTATGCCCAAGCTGATCGTCACCACCCGTGAGGGCGAGACTTCGACGGTCGATGCCGACGACGGCCTGACCGTGATGGAAGCGATCCGCGATAACGGCTTCGACGAGCTGCTGGCGCTGTGCGGCGGCTGCTGTTCCTGCGCCACCTGTCACGTCCACGTCGATCCCGAGTTCTTCGACAGGCTGCCGCCGATGAGCGAGGATGAGAACGATCTGCTCGATTCGAGCGGCGACCGCGACGAATGGTCGCGCCTCGGCTGCCAAATTCCGTTCGCACCGGAGCTCGACGGCCTGAAGGTCCGCATCGCCGAGGAAGACTGATTTCAGGCGTAACAAGCGCATTTGCGTTGCGATACGCGCGTCGCGCCCTTAGGCCCTAACGCATGACGGCACCCAAGGCGCTTACCGACACGCTCGAGCTTATCGGCAACACGCCGCTGGTCCTGCTTCAGGGGCCCAGTGAGGCGGCCGGATGCGAGATCTGGGGCAAGTGCGAATTCATGAACCCCGGCGCATCGGTCAAAGACCGGGCGGCGCTGTGGATCGTGCGCGACGCCGAGGAGCGTGGCGAGCTGTTGCCCGGTGGAACGATCGTCGAGGGCACCGCCGGCAACACCGGGATCGGCATTGCGCTGGTGGCCAACGCCAGCGGCTACAAGACGATCATAGTCATGCCCGACAATCAGTCCAAAGAGAAGATGGCGACCTTGCGGGCGCTCGGCGCCGAACTGGTGCTGGTGCCGCCAACCAAGTTCTCCAATCCCGGGCACTTCGTCCACACCAGCCGGCGGATCGCCGAGGAGACCGAGAACGCGATCTGGGCCAACCAGTTCGACAACATCGCCAACCGGCGTGCGCATATCGAAGGCACCGCTCCGGAAATCTGGCAGCAGATGGAAGGGCGGATCGACGGCTTCACCTGCGCGGTCGGCACCGGCGGCACGCTCGCCGGGATTGCGCTCGGGCTCAAGGAGCACGACGAAAGCGTAACCATCGCGCTGACCGATCCGCACGGCGCGGCGCTCTACGAGTACTACGCCCACGGCGAGCTGAAATCCGAAGGGACCTCGGTCGCCGAAGGAATTGGCCAGGGGCGGATCACCGCGAATCTCGAAGGCGCGCCGATCGACACCCAGTTCCGCATTTCCGACCCGCAAGGGCTCGAATGGGTCGGGCGGCTGCTCAAGGAGGAGGGGCTGTGTCTGGGGCTGTCGAGCGGGATCAACGTCGCCGGCGCGGTGGCGCTCGGGCGCCAGCTGGGGAACGGGGCCCGGGTGGCGACGATCCTTGCCGACACCGGCTTCCGTTATCTCTCGACGCTGTACAATGCGGAGTGGCTTGAGGCGAAGGGCCTGCCGGTTTTCGACTGGCTTCGCTGACCGAGCCGCCGCCGCCCATTGCCGGTTAAGCGGCGGCATCCTACATCAGACGCGATGGCCTCCGACCCCCAGCGCCCCGAAATCGTCCATGTGCCGCTCGCCGGCACCCGACGCCAGTCGCTGCAGCGGCTGCAGATCGGCGCCGCCGGAATCGCGGCCATGGTGCTGCTGGTCGGCGTCGCCAACGTCATCGTCGAGCGGGTCAAGCAGACCGATGCGGCGACCGTGCCCGAAGCGGCGGCGACGGTTGCGCCCAGCCCGAGTCCTGTCGCCAACGATCCATTGGCTGATGCCGGCGTCGCGCCGGAAGTCGCGGTGACGCCGACACCCAAGCCGAGCGCCTCCCCACCGCCGAACCGGAGCGACCTCGACAGCGCCGCGCCGTCGGGCGACTAGCGTTTCACTGCAATTTCGGGGAAAACGCGGGACGGCCGGAATCGGCTGCTTTCCCGGCCTGTACGGACGCGAGACCGATGGTCGAGCATCAAGAATGGCGGATATATCCACGCCCGATTTGAAGAATTTGCGGTAAATCCCGCAATTTCCCCTTTCATCCCCGGCTGACCCGCGGTAGTAAGCGAGTCCATCGGACAACCCGCCCGTATCGCGCCCGGAAGTGGGCAACCGGGCCGCGCTTTCGTGCGGCCCGGCGCGGGGGAGGATTGTCCGCGGTCAGGGAAAACATTGAGGACTGGGTACGGGGGAAGTGGCGGAAAGGCCGACAGGATACAGCGGACAGGGCTTCTCGCTTAAGGCTGAGAAGAACCGCCTCGCGCTGCCCGCCGCGTTCCGCAAGGCGGTGATCGATTCGAGCGGCGGCGAGCGCGTGTTATGTCTCGCCAAGCACGACCGCTGGAAATGCCTGACCGGCTTCGGCCTGTCGCGCAGCGCCGGCTTCGAGGCTTACCTCGATCGCGAGGAAGACCGCGCCACCCGCCTCGGCAAGGATTTCGACCGCGATCTGCGCTCGATGCAGTTGTGGGGCTTCGAGCAGGTCCCGTTCGACGCCAGCGGCCGCTTTGTGCTCCCCGACCATCTGGCCGAGCTGGGGAATTTGCGGGACGAGGCGTTCTTTCACGGCGCCGGCGAGTTCTTCACCCTGTGGAGCCCGGACCAGCTCTACGCGATGGGCGAGGGCTGGGAAGGCCCGCAGGCCGCCTGCCGCAAGCTCGCGGCCGACGCGGACAAGGGGCGGAAGAAATGAGCCGTCCGCACGTCCCCGTTCTGCTCGAGGAAGCGATCGCCGCGCTTGACCCGCAGCCGGGCGACATTGTCATCGATGCGACTTTCGGCGCCGGCGGCTATGCCCGTGCGATTCTCGACGCCGGGGCGACCGTGCACGCGTTCGACCGCGATCCGGACGCGATCGCCGCGGGCCGCAAGTTTCCCGAAGCCGCCAACGATCCGCCGCGCCTGGTGCTTCATCAGCGCCGTTTCTCGGAAATGGTTGCCACACTGGCCGATGTCGGCGTGGCGCGGGTCGATGGCGTGGTGATGGACATCGGCGTCTCGTCGATGCAACTCGACCGCTCGGCGCGCGGATTCGCCTTCTCGGCCGAGGGCCCGCTCGACATGCGCATGAGCCAGGCGGGCGAGAGCGCCGCCGATTTCCTCAACGCCGCGCGCGAGGAGGAGATCGCCGACGTGCTCTACCGCTACGGCGAGGAGCGGCAGAGCCGCCGCGTCGCCCGGGCGATCGTCGCCGCGCGGCCGCTCGAGAGCACCGGCGACCTCGCCCGCGTCGTGCGCAACGCGCTCGGTTATCGGGCTGGCGCGCCGAAGGACCCGGCGACGCGGACCTTCCAGGCCGTGCGGATTCACGTCAACGGCGAGCTCGACGAACTCCAGGCCGGACTCCACGCGGCCGAGGTCCTGCTCCGCGAAGGCGGGCGGTTGGCGGTCGTTACGTTCCATTCGCTCGAAGACCGTATCGTGAAGCGCTTTCTGCGCGAGGCTGCCGCAGCGCACCCAGGCCCCTCGCGCCACTTGCCCGAGGCGAAGGTCGGCCCCCCTCCGGCCTTCGCCCGGGTTTCCAAGGCCATCAGGCCGAGTGAAGCGGAGATCGCGCGCAATCCGCGAGCCCGCTCGGCCACGTTGCGTTCGGCGGTTCGCACCGCAGCACCGGCGAGGGCGGCGGCATGACCCGGCAAAGCCGCTTGCGCCGGGTGGGCTGGCTCGCCGTGCTGTCGCTATGCACGGTGTGCTACCTGGCGCTGCACCTGAAGGTTCACGCAGTGCAAAGCGATGTCATCCGGTCCGAGCGGCGGATCGTCGCGCTCGAGAACCGGCAGACGCTGCTCGAGACCGAGTTCGAGACCCGTGCAAGCCAGGAGCAGCTGGCCAGCTGGAACCGTCTAGACTTCGGCTATGCCGCGCCGTCGGCCGGGCAATTCATCCGCAGCGAACG
Organism: uncultured Alphaproteobacteria bacterium; assembly: GCA_963811255.1. GTDB lineage: Bacteria > Pseudomonadota > Alphaproteobacteria > Sphingomonadales > Sphingomonadaceae > Croceibacterium_B. The sequence continues at coordinate 267,405 of CAWEQI010000003.1, forward strand.
ACAGTTGGCGATGTTCGGTGAGCCGCGCGGTCCCGGCGCGCCGGCGCCGATCCGCGTCGCCGGAATCGGCAGCGACGGTCACGCCCCGCCATTCGCCAAGTTTGTCTCGCCGCTCGGCCGCCCGGTCGACGAAAAGCTGATCGACCCCGATGGCGGCCGCGATTCCGCCGCCGATCGCACGTCCGCCACCATCAGCATCCCACTGGCCGCGGCAATCGGGAACGTCCGCGAATGAACGCATCGACGTTCAACGCCGGGTTCGCCCCGTCGCGCATCCGCCTGGTCGACATCCGCCGCCGCCAATTGCTGACCGCTCACCTGAGAATGCTGCTGCTCGGCGGCGGGTTCCTGCTCGTGGCGCTCGTCGCACTGCTGCGGATCGCTTGGCTCGGCGTGGTCCAGCCGGCGCCGACCGAGCATTCGATGGCCCAGGCGCTGCTGCCGCCCCGTGGAGAAATCACCGACCGGAACGGCGTTCCGCTAGCTCGTGCGTTTCCAGCCTATGCCTTGTGGTACAACCCCGAAGCGCTGGGCGACGACGGACCACCGTTGGTCAAGTCGCCGCAGGTGGTCGCCGAGCGGCTGCACGCGATCTTTCCCGATCTCGACGTGGCCGCTACCGCGCGCTTTCTCGCCGCGGGCAGGCCCGGCTACATCCGCCGTCGGGTGCTGCCCGAGGAAGTCAACCAAGTGAATGCCATCGGCGAACTGGCGCTGGAGACGCCGGAGGAGGACGATCGTCAGTATCCGCAGGGCAAGCTCGCCGCGCACGTGTTGGGCTACGTCGCCGATGACGGCCATGGGCGGGTCGGGATGGAAGCCTATCTCGATAAGCGGCTGCTTGATCCCACTGAGCGCGGCAAGCCCGTGCCGCTGTCGATCGACGTGCGGGTCCAGGGCGCGCTCGAAGACGAGTTGCGCAGCGGCATGCAGGCGGTCGATGCGATCGGCGCGGCCGGCATCGTGCTGGACGTCGACAGCGGCGAAGTCCTCGCGCTCGCTTCGCTCCCGGAATTCGACCCCAACCGGATCGACGCCCAGGGCGAGCAGCGAATGTTCAACCGGGCGACCAACGAGGTCTACGAGCTCGGCTCCACGTTCAAGCCGATCACCATCGCTGCGGCGATGGACGCGGGCGTCGTCACCGACTTGTCAAAGCGTTACCCGGCGACTCCGCTGCACGTTGATGGCTTCACCATTCACGACGACGAGGACCTCGGGCCGACGCTGAACGTGCCCGAGACGCTGATCCACTCGTCCAACATCGTCACCGCGCAAATTGCCGAGCAGCTCGGCGGCGAGCGCTTCAAACGGACGCTCGAGGATTTGGGGATGAACGAGCGACCCTACATCGAACTGCCCGCACGCGGCATGCCGATCTGGCACAGCGAAAAGTGGCCGCGCCTGCGGACGATGACCGTCGGCTTCGGCCATGGCATCGCCGTCACCCCGCTGCATCTCGCGATGGCCTATGCGGCTCTGGTCAACGGTGGAATCTGGCGCCCGGCGACGATGCTCAAGGTCAAGCCCGGCGATGAGGCGCGCGGCCGGCGGGTGTTCACCGAGGCGACCAGCGCCAGGATGAAGCAGCTGCTGAGGATGGTCACCGTCTACGGTACCGGGCGCAAGGCGAACGTTCCCGGCTTCCGCGTCGGCGGCAAGACCGGCAGCGCGGAAATTGCCGCCGCCGGCGGCTACAATCACCACGAGGTGATCGCGACCTTCGCCTCTGCGTTCCCGATGGACAAGCCGCGCTACGTCGTCGTCGTGATGCTCGACCAGCCGAAAGCGGTGGCCGCGAGTTCCTACCAGCGCACCGCCGCGTGGAACGCGGTCCCGATCGTCGGTCGGCTGATCCCGCGGATCGGTCCGCTGCTCGGGGTGATGCCCGACGACAGCCGCGACATCGACTTGTCGGACCTGAAACCGCTGGTTGGCGACGGCGGAGGCAAGGAATGAAGCTCGGGCCGCTCGCCGCAGCGGCCGGGCTCGATGCGGGAGGTGCGTCCGAAGCCCAGGTGACCGGCTTTGCCATCGATCACCGCCAGGTCGCGCCCGGCACGGTGTTCGGCGCCTTCCAGGGCACCGTCCTCAATGGTGAGGACTTCATCCCCGCAGCGGTGAGCGCCGGCGCGATTGCCGTGGTCGCCCGACCCGAGGCGCGCGTCGAAGGCGCGGCGCATATCGCCGACGCGGTGCCGCGGCGCGCGTTCGCGCGGCTGGCGGCGCAGTTCTTCCGGCCGGTGCCCGAGACGATCGTCGCCGTCACCGGCACCAACGGCAAGACCTCGACCGTCGAGATGACCCGGCAGATCTGGCGCATGTCCGGCGAGCGCGCCGCCTCGATCGGCACACTCGGCGTCACGACCCCTGACGAGAGCGTCTCCACCGGGCTCACCACTCCCGACATCGTCACCTTCCTGTCGAACATGGTCGGGCTTGCTCGCGAAGGGGTCACCCACGTCGCCTACGAGGCCTCGAGCCACGGCCTCAGCCAATATCGCAACGAAGGCCTTCCGGTCGTCGCCGGCGCGTTCACCAATCTGTCGCGCGATCACCTCGATTATCATGCCGATATGGAGGACTATTTCGCCGCCAAGATGCGGCTGTTCGGCGAAGTCGTTTCTGACGGCGGAACGGCAGTGGTGTGGGCGGACGACGAATGGTCGGGCCGGGTGATCCACCGCGCGCGCCAGCGGGGGCTTCGCCTGCTCACGGTTGGCCAGCACGGCGACGAAATCCGTCTGCTGGGCCAAGAACCGGGTCAATTGGGGCAGGAGCTCGAGATCGAGATAGCGGGGCGGAACCAAGTGATCATGCTGCCGCTGATCGGCCCCTACCAGGCCGCTAATGCGCTGACTGCCGCCGGGCTGGTGCTGGCGACCGGCGGCGATCCGGCGCGCATCGTCGATGCTCTCGGTCGCCTGCAGCCGGTGCGCGGCCGGCTCGAGCGGGCGGCGATCACTCCTGCCGGTGCGCCGGTATATGTGGATTACGCCCACACGCCCGATGCCATCGGTGCGGCGATCGCGGCATTGCGCCCGCACGTGGAAGGTCGTTTGATCACCGTTTTCGGCGCCGGCGGCGACCGCGACCAGGGCAAGCGCGCGCCGATGGGCCGGATCGCTTCGGACCTGTCGGACGTGGTCATCGTCACCGATGACAATCCACGCGGCGAAGACCCGGCGGCGATCCGTGCGGCCATCATGCTGGGCGCCGGGTCCAACGTCCGCGAAATCGCCGGCCGCCGCGCGGCCATCGCCGCGGCGATCGGCGAAGCCGGACGAGACGACATCGTGCTGATCGCCGGCAAGGGGCATGAGCAGGGCCAGATCGTCGGCGCCGGAGCCGATACCCGCGTCCTGCCGTTCGACGACGTGACGGTCGCGCGCGAATGCGCTGCCGCGGAAGGAGTGTAGATTTTGTTCAATGCGCTCGAACAGGTGCTGGCGTGGCCGGGAAAGGCGATCGACCGATATCGTCTGGCGCTGTGGACCGCGGCCGAAATCGCCGATGCAACCGGAGGCACGGCTAGCGGCCCGTTCCAGATTGCGGGCGTGGAAACGGATTCGCGCGAGGTGCGCCCGGGGGACCTGTTCGTCGCCCTCAAGGGCGAGAGCACCGACGGACACAAGTTCCTCGACAAGGCGTTTGCGGCCGGCGCCGCCGCGGCGCTGGTCGAACGGCCGATATCCGCGCCGCACGTGCTGGTCGAGGACACCACCGCGGCCCTCGAAGCGCTCGGCGCCTTCGCCCGTGCGCGGGCCGGCGGACAGATGATTGGCGTCACCGGCTCGGTCGGCAAGACCGGGGTCAAGGAAGCGATCTTCACCGCACTCGACCGCGCCAGCCACGGCGCCGCGCACCGCTCGGTCAAGAGCTACAACAACCACGTCGGCGTGCCGCTGAGCCTCGCCCGAATGCCCGGCGCGAGCGCTTACGGTGTGTTCGAGATGGGCATGAACCACGCCGGCGAGATTGCCGCGCTGACTGTGCAGGTCCGTCCGCACGTGGCGGTGATCACCACCATAGCGCCGGCGCACATCGAGAATCTCGGCAGCGAAGAAGCGATCGCCGATGCCAAGGCGGAGATTTTCCAGGGGCTCGAGCCGGCCGGCACCGCGGTGATCCCGATCGACAGCGTGCACTTCGCCCGCCTGCGCGACGCCGCCGTGCGCTGCGGCGCGAATATCCTCTCGTTCGGCAAGGCAGCCGATGCCGATGTTCGCCTGCTCGACGCGATCCCATCCGCCAACGGCGGTTCGCTGGTCACCGCCGCGCTCGGCGAGCGGCGGCTGTGCTACACCGTCGCCGAGCCGGGCGAGCACTGGGTGATGAATTCGCTGGCGACGATGGGCGCGGTGTTCGCCGCGGGCGGCGATCTCGGCGCCGCGGGATTGGCGTTGGCCGAAATGGGCGGGCTCAAGGGCCGCGGCGCGCGTCACCGGATCGTCGTCCCGGGCGGCCACGCGTTGCTGATCGACGAGAGTTACAACGCCAACCCCGCTTCGATGCGCGCCACTCTGGCGCAGCTCGGCCATACGCCGGCTTCGCGCCGCATTGCGGTGCTCGGCAGCATGAAAGAGCTGGGCGATTTCGCCGCCGCCTTCCACGCCCAATTGGCTCAGCCGCTCGCAGAAGCGCACGTCGATTTCGCCCTGCTGGTGGGCCCAGAGATGACCGCCCTCGCGCGCGAGCTGGGGAAAGGGGGGCACAATCCGCTTGGCAAGCCGCTCGCCTTTGCCCATTGCGAAGGTCCGGGCGAGGCGATTGCCGCGCTCGAAGAGTTCGGTCTCATCGGGGGCGATGCCGTGCTCGTCAAAGGCTCGAATTCCGTGGGTCTGGCGCGCGTGGTTGCTCATTTCGCCGCCAGGGAAGGCTGACGTTCAAGAATGCTTTATCTGCTGGCGCAATGGCTTGATTTCGCGGGGTTGTTCAACCTCGTGCGGTATCAGACGTTTCGTTCCGGGGCGACGCTGCTGACGGCGCTGGCGATCGGTCTGCTGATCGGGCCGAAGTTCATCTCGATGCTGCGCGTGCGCCAGGGCAAGGGTCAGCCGATCCGCGCCGACGGGCCGCAGACGCACCTCGCCAAAGTCGGCACACCGACGATGGGCGGGTTGATGATCCTCACCTCGCTGATCCTCTCGATGCTGCTGTGGATGGACCTGGCGAGTCCGTTCGTCTGGGCGTGCCTCGCGGTCACCGGCGGTTTCGGCGTCATCGGCTTCCTCGACGATTACGACAAAGTCGCCAAGCGCAGCCACAAGGGCGTTTCGGGCAAGGTGCGGCTGCTGTTCGAATTCATCGTCGCGGGAATCGCTTCGTGGCTGATCGTCAGCCACATCAGCACCAATCTTTACGTGCCGTTCTTCTCCGACCGCATCGTTCCGCTGGGCCCGCTGTATTACGTGTTCGCCGCGGTGGTGATGGTCGGCGCCGGCAACGCGGTCAATCTCACCGACGGCCTCGACGGGCTGGCGACGATGCCGGTGGTGATCGCCGCAGGCACCTTCGCGATCATCAGCTATCTCGTCGGACGCGCCGACTATTCGCATTATCTCGGCATCCCCCACGTCGCCGGGGCGGGCGAGCTGGCGATCATGTGCGCCGGGATCATGGGCGCGGGGCTAGCCTTCCTGTGGTTCAATGCGCCCCCCGCGGCGGTGTTCATGGGGGATACCGGCAGCCTCGCGCTGGGCGGTGCGCTGGGCGCCATTGCGGTCGCCAGTCATCACGAGATCGTGCTGCTGATCGTCGGCGGGCTGTTCGTGATGGAAACCGCCAGCGTTATGATCCAGGTGTACTGGTTCAAGCGCACCGGGCGGCGGGTGTTCCGGATGGCGCCGATCCACCACCATTTCGAACAGCTCGGCTGGTCGGAATCGACGGTGGTAATCCGCTTCTGGATCGTCTCGATCGTGCTGGCCCTGCTCGGTCTGGCGACGCTGAAATTGCGATGATCATCTCGCCCGTCTTTCGCGGCAAACGCTACGCGGTCCTCGGCCTGGCCCGCACAGGGCTGGCGACGGTCGGTTCGCTCTATGCCAGCGGAGCGCACGTCACTGCCTGGGATCGCCGTCCCGGGCCGCGCGACGAGGTCGCCCCGGTGGCCACGATCGCTGATCCGCTGGAGATCGACCTCGCCGGTTTCGACGGCGTAGTCCTGTCGCCGGGAGTGCCGCTCAACACCCATCCGATCGCCCCCAAGGCGCGCGAGGCGGGCGTACCCCTAATCGGCGACATCGAGCTGTTCGCGCTCGCCCGACCCAGCCTGCCGCGGCACAAAGTGGTGGGAATTACCGGGACCAACGGCAAGTCGACCACGACCGCTCTGGTTCACCACTTGTGCGAGGCGGCCGGCCTCCCTGCGCGGATGGGGGGCAACATCGGCCTGCCGATCCTCGGGCAGGAGCCGCTACCCGCAGGCGGCGTCTACGTGCTCGAGCTGTCGAGCTACCAGATCGACCTCACCTCGAGCCTCGATTGCGACGCCGCCGCGCTGACCAATATCACACCCGACCATCTGGACCGTTACGAGAGCTTCGACGCCTATGCCCGTTCCAAGGCGCGGCTGTTCAAGATGCAGTCCACCGGCCATTTTGCGGCGTTCGGGTGCGCCGACGGACCGACGCGCCTGGTGTTCGAAGCGGAAACCGCGCGGCGACCGCCTGGCCGGACGGCTTGCGCTGACACCGCCGCGCTCGTCCGGCGTCAGCCGGGCTGGATCGGGCTCAAGGGGCCGCACAACCTGCAGGATGCCGCAATTGCCACGGCCATCGCCGGCGAGCTCGGTCTCACGGCGACGGTCATCGAGCGAGGGCTGGCAAGCTTCCGTGGATTGCCCAACCGGATGGAGGTACTCGGCACCTTTGGCGGCGTCACCTTCGTCAACGACAGCAAGGCGACCAATCCCGCATCGAGCGCACCGGCGCTATCGGCCTATCCGCCCGCCCCGAAAGCTCGTGTCCACTGGATCGTCGGCGGCTTGCCCAAGGCCGACGACCTTGACGAATGTGCGCCCGGCTTTTCCAACGTCGCCGCCGCTTACACCATCGGCGAAGCGGGGCCGCGGTTTGCCGAAATTCTCGAGCCCGTGATGCCCGTGGAACGGTGCGAAATGCTCAGCCAGGCGGTGACCCGGGCGATGGCGCGGGCCAAGCCGGGCGACGTGATCCTGCTTTCTCCCGCCTGCGCCAGCTTCGACCAGTTCAAGGACTACGAAGCGCGTGGCGAGGCTTTCCGCCAGATTGTCGCCGAACTTTCGGGCACCCCCGCCGCCGATCACGCCTTCGCGGCGAAGTCCGCCGCATGACCGCCGCGCGCCCATACATCCCCCGGCCTGGTGAACGGGCGCCGGCGGCGCCCCGCTTTAAGCAGAGCCGCGCCGTGCAGCTGCGCATCTGGTGGCGCGAGATCGACCGGGTGCTGCTGGCTCTGGTGCTGGTGCTGATGGCGCTCGGCTCGGTGGCGGTCGCGGCCGCTTCGCCGGCGAGCGCGCGGAGGCTGTCGAGCGCCTCGGGCAAGCTCGACGACCTCCACTTCCTGTGGGCGCACCTGGTTTATCAGGCGGCCGGGCTGGCGGTGATGTTCGGCGTTTCGCTGGCGCCGCGCGAGTGGGCGCGGCGCGGCGGTATTCTGCTCGGGGCGGCGATGCTGGTGTTCCTGCTGCTGGTGCCGATTGCGGGGGCCGAGGTGAACGGCGCGCGGCGCTGGATCGATCTCGGCATCCGCTTCCAGCCGAGCGAATTCCTCAAGCCCGCTTATGCGATCCTGATGGCTTGGATTCTTTCATGGAAGCTGCGCGACCCCGGGCTCCCGGTGATCGGCGTCAGCATCGGCTTGATGGCTTTGGTGGTCGCGCTGCTGATGGCGCAGCCGGACCTCGGCGACGCAGTCCTGTTCGTCGGCGCGTGGCTGGTGATGGCGATGCTCGCCGGCATGCCGATGAAACGCATCGGCATGGCCGGGGGCGCCGGCCTCGCCGCGCTGGTGCTGGCTTATATGTTTTACGACAACGCGCGCCACCGGATCGACAGCTTCCTCGGCGGCGGCACGGCGTTCGACCAAGTCGACCTTGCCAGCCGCACGCTGCTGGCCGGCGGGTGGACCGGCACCGGCCTGTGGCTTGGCCAGCGCAAGATGCAGCTGCCGGAAGCGCACACCGATTACATCTTCTCGGTGATCGGCGAGGAATTCGGGCTGCTCGTTTGCGGCCTCGTCGTGCTGTTGTACCTTGCGATCGTGCTCAAGGTGTTCATCCGTCTGGTCGAGGAGGAGAACCTGTTCACCGTCCTCGCCGCCTCCGGGCTCGCCGCGCTGTTCGGGGGCCAGGCGTTCGTCAATATACTCGTCAACCTGCAGCTGTTCCCGTCGAAAGGCATGACCCTGCCGCTGATCAGCTACGGCGGTTCATCGACGATCGCTCAGTGCACCACCATCGGACTGCTGCTGGCGCTGACGCGGCGCAATCCCTTCCTCAGCCGCGAGGGCATGGGCCTGGCCGGTGCGCTTGAGCGGGAAGGAAAGCGACGATGAGCGGACCGAACCGACATTACGTGCTCGCCGCCGGCGGCACCGGAGGGCACCTGACGCCAGCCTTCGCGCTCGCCTGGGAGCTCGAGCGGCGCGGACACCACGTCGCGCTGATCACCGACGCGCGCGGGGCGGACATTCCTGGCAAGCCCGACTTCTTGCCGGCGCACGTGCTGCCTGCCGGCCGTTTCGGCAAGAACCCGCTCAAGTGGCCGAAGGGGATCGGCGCGGTGCTCGAAGGTCGGCGCATGGCGCTGCGGCTGTTCGAGAGCTTCGAGCCTAGCGCGGTGGTCGGTTTCGGCGGCTATCCGGCGCTGCCCGCGCTGCTCGCCGCACACACGGCGGGCATTGCTTCGGTGGTCCATGAACAGAACGCGGTGCTCGGCCGCGTGAACCGCCTGCTCGCCGGACGGGTCGACGCGATCGCCACCGCCTATCCCGATGTGGACCGTCTCAAACCCAAGTACCTCGAGAAAGTCCATCTCGTCGGGAATCCGGTGCGTCCGCAAGTGCTGGCGCTGCGGGACGAACCGTTTCCGGCGTTCACCGAGGACGGCCTACTGCGCGTGCTGGTCACCGGCGGCAGCCAGGGCGCGCGAGTGCTGTCGCAGGTCGTGCCCGACGGGCTCGCCATGCTCCAGCCGGCGCTGCGCAGCCGCCTGCAGGTGACCCAGCAATGCCGCGCCGAGGATCTCGACGCGGTGCGTCAGCGCTATGCCAGCCACGGCATTCCGGCCGAGTTGGGCACCTATTTCGAGGACATGGCCGCGCGCCTCGCCGACGCGCATCTGTTTATCGGCCGCGCCGGGGCCTCGACCATCGCCGAGCTGACGGCGGTCGGCCGCCCGGCGATCCTGGTGCCGCTGCCGATCGCCACCGACGACCATCAGGCGGCGAACGCGCGCGAGATGGTCAAGGCCGGCGGCGCTCGCTCGATCCGCCAGCCGAAGTTCACAGCCAAGGAACTGGCCAAGCAGATTCAGGCGATGGCGCAGCACCCCGAAACCCTCGCCACCGCAGCGCACGCGGCGTGGAATTGCGGCCGCCCGAATGCGGCAAGGGACCTCGCCGACCTGGTCGAAAGCTTCGGCGGGGCGGCAATCCAGGACGTCGTCCGGGTCGGCCACAAGACGCCCGCCACGTCGGCGGCGCGGGCGCCCGCCGGCGCCACTCGGATCGAGAACGAAGATTCCCTCTTCGGTCCGCTCGCCCGGCACCTCCAGGAGTGCGAGCGGCTATGAAGGGCGTGGGTACCGACATCGGCACGATTCATTTCGTCGGCATCGGCGGCATCGGCATGTCCGGCATCGCCGAGGTGATGCACAACCTCGGCTATACCGTGCAGGGCTCCGACCTTAGCGCAGGCGCGTCGGTCGAGCGCCTGCGCAAGCGTGGGATAACGGTGTTCGTCGGCCACGACGCCAGAAACCTCGGCGATGCCGCGGTGGTGGTGACCTCGACCGCGGTCAAGCGCGACAACCCCGAAGTCGCCGCTGCGCTCGAACGGCGCATTCCGGTGGTCCGCCGGGCGGAGATGCTGGCCGAGCTGATGCGCCTCAAGAAGACGGTCGCCGTAGCCGGCACCCACGGCAAGACCACCACCACCAGCATGGTCGCGGCGCTGCTCGACGCCGGCGGGATCGATCCCACGGTGATCAACGGCGGGATCATCGAAAGCTACGGCTCGAACGCCCGGCTCGGCGCCAGCGAGTGGATGGTGGTCGAAGCCGACGAGAGCGACGGCAGCTTCCTGCGGCTCGACGGGACGATTGCGGTGGTCACTAACATCGATCCCGAGCACCTCGACCACTACGGATCGTTCGAGGCGGTCAAGCAGGCGTTCGTCGAGTTCATCGAGAACGTGCCGTTCTACGGCCTCGCCGTGCTGTGCATCGACCATCCCGAAGTGCAGGCGGTGATCGGCAAGGTGCGCGACCGGCGGGTGCTGACGTACGGCCTGTCAGCCCAGGCGGACCTGCGCGGCGAGAACCTCCGCACGCATGACGGCGGCAACTTGTTCGACGCCGTGCTGCGCGAGCGCGACGGCAAGGAACGGCGGATTTCCAACGTGTTCGTGCCGATGCCCGGGCGGCACAACGTGCAGAACGCGCTCGCCGCCATCGGGGTGGCGCTGGAGATGGGCTGCAGCGACGACACGATCCGCAGCGGTTTCGCCCAGTTCGGCGGGGTGCGGCGGCGCTTCACCCGGGTCGGGGAGGTTGGCGGGGCGACGATTATCGACGATTACGGGCATCACCCGGTCGAAATCCGCGCCGTGCTCGCCGCCGCCCGAGAGTCTGCGCGCGGGCGGGTGATCGCCGTGGTCCAGCCCCACCGTTACACCCGGCTGCGCGACCTGATGCGCGAGTTCCAGGCGGCGTTCAACGACGCCGACCTGGTCTATGTCGCCCCGGTCTATCCGGCCGGCGAACAGCCGATCGCCGGCGTGGATTCGGCGCACCTGGTCGAAGGCATGCGCGCCAGCGGGCATCGCTCGGTCGCCGAGATTGCCGGACCCGACGAACTGGCCGAAGAACTGGCGCATGTCGTGAAATCCGGCGACTTCGTCGTCTGCCTCGGCGCCGGTGATATCACCAGGTGGGCCGCGGGTCTGGCCAGTGCGATTGCCGGCAAGCGGGAGCTGGCGGCGTGATTGCGGATGCGGCTCTTCAGCCCTTGACGGTAAAGGTGCGTGGCAAGCTCACTCCTAACGCCCCGCTCGCCAAGCTGGTCTGGTTCAAGAGCGGCGGCGCGGCCGACTGGTTGTTCGAGCCGGAGGACGTCGAGGACCTGCTGTCGTTCCTCTCGGGTCTGGAGGAGGGCACGCCGGTGATGGCGCTCGGCCTGGGTTCGAACCTGATTGTTCGCGACGGAGGAGTGCCCGGCGTGGTGGTGCGGCTCGGCAAGCCGTTTGCGCAAGTCGAGGTGCTGCCGGGTCACGAGCTGCGCTGCGGCGGCGGCGCTAGCGGCATTCTCGTCTCTTCGACCGCGCGCGACGCGGGGATTGCCGGGCTGGAATTCTTGCGCGGAATCCCCGGCACGGTCGGCGGATTCGTGCGGATGAACGGCGGCGCTTATGGGCGCGAGGTGGCCGACATCCTGATCGATTGCGAGGTGGCGATGCCCGGTGGCCAACTGGTCCGCCTCGCCGCCAGCGACCTGCGCTACTCCTATCGCCACTCGGCGCTGCCCGATGGCGCCATCGTCGTCGCGGCGCGCTTCCGCGGCACGCCGGGCGATCCCAAGGCAATCGGCGCGGAAATGGACCGCATCGCCGCCGCGCGCGAGGAATCGCAGCCGCTCAGAACCAGGACCGGCGGCTCCACGTTCAAGAACCCCCCGGGAGACAAGGCCTGGCGCCTGGTCGACGCCGCCGGTTGCCGGGGGCTCCGGGTGGGTGGCGCGCAAGTAAGCGAAAAGCACGCCAATTTCCTCATCAACACCGGCGATGCGACCAGCGCGGATATCGAAGGCCTCGGCGAAGAAGTCCGCCGCCGCGTGGCCGAGAGCCAGGGCGTGAGCCTCGAATGGGAAATCCAGCGGGTGGGACGGCCGTGACTTTGCCGAAACTCCACGTCGCCGTCCTGATGGGCGGCTGGTCGGCCGAGCGCCCCGTTTCGCTGATGAGCGGCGAGGGTGTGGCGAAAGCGCTCGAGGCCCGCGGGCACAAGGTCACCCGGATCGACATGGATCGCGAAGTCGCGCTGCGGCTGCACGAGACCAAGCCCGATGTCGTCTTCAACGCCCTCCACGGCGTGCCCGGCGAGGATGGCACGGTGCAGGGCATGATGGACCTGATCGGCGTCCCGTACACCCATTCGGGCCTCGCCACCTCGGTCATCGCCATCGATAAGGAGCTGACCAAGCATGCGCTCGTCCCCCATGGCATCCCGATGCCCGGCGGGCGGATCGTGCGCAGCGAAGAGCTGTACGAAGGCGATCCGCTGGCGCGGCCGTATGTGCTCAAGCCGGTCAACGAAGGCTCCTCTGTCGGGGTGGCGATCGTCACCGACGAGGGCAATTACGGCAGCCCGATCAGTCGCGAGGTGAAGGGCCCGTGGCAGCAGTTCGAAACGCTGATGTGCGAGCCTTACATCCGCGGCCGCGAGTTGACGGCGGCGGTTCTGGGGGACCGCGCGCTGATGGTCACCGAACTGGTGCCCAAGAGCGGGTTCTACGACTTCGACGCCAAGTACACCGACGGCATGACCGAGCACGTCTGCCCGGCGCACCTCCCCGAAGAGATCACCCGCTTGTGCCTCGAGTATGCGCTCAAGGCGCATCGCCTGCTCGGCTGTCGCGGCACCAGCCGCTCCGACTTCCGCTGGGACGATCAGCGCGGCGAGGCCGGGCTGTTCCTGCTCGAGACCAACACCCAGCCGGGGATGACACCGCTCAGCCTGGTGCCGGAGCAGGCGCGCCATTGCGGCATCGAATACGGCGAGCTGGTCGAGATCATTATCGAGGACGCCCTGCGTCACTTCGGCAAGCTGCCTGCCGCCGCGGAGACGCACTGATGGCGCAGACGATCCGCCGCAAGGCCACCGGGGTCCGCCGCCAGGCCCGCGCGCACGACACCAAGCGGCAGGTCCGCCAGGCGAAGCAGACGACCAACTCGCTGATCGGCTGGCTGATGCGCAAGCTGCCGTTTACCGAGGACCAGTTGTACGGGTTCTTCCTGTTTCTTATCCTGCTGACAGCCGCGGCGCTCGCCTGGGTCCTCGCCAGCATGGCGGGCCTGACGCTGGTGTTCGGTGAGAAGATCGATCAGATGGCGGTTCGCGCCGGCTTCGAAGCGGATCACGTCGACGTGCGCGGCACCAAGCACCTCAATCAGCTGAAGGTCTACGACCAGGTGCTCGGCGCGAAGGATCGGGCGATGACCGACATTGACCTGGCGGCCCTGCGTGCGTCGGTGTTGCAGCTCAACTGGGTCAAGGACGCACGCGTCTCGCTTCAGCTGCCCGGGACGATTGTGGTCGATATCGTCGAGCGCACCCCGCATGCGGTGCTGCGCGAGCCGGGCGAACTGATGCTGATCGACGACACCGGCCACGAGCTCGAGCCGATCTCGCGGGCGAATGCCAAGGGCAAGCTGCTCATCTCCGGACCGGGCGCCCAAGGCGAGGTCCAGGCACTCGACGCGCTGCTCGACACCGCCCCCGCGCTGCGTCCGCAAGTCGCCGAGGCCGAATGGATCGGCAACCGGCGCTGGAATCTCACGTTCAAGAGCGGACAGGTGCTGGCGCTGCCGGAGGGGGCGGACGATTCCGCCAAGGCGCTGATCAACTTTGCCCGGCTCGATGGGGTCAACCGGCTGATTGGCGGCAAGGTGGTGGCGTTCGACATGCGCACGCCCGGCCGGATCTACATGCGCTGTCCGCAATGCGCGGCCGAAAAGACGCCGCCGGTGGTGGAGGGGGGGACCTGATGGCGACACAACCGAGGATCGCCCGTGTGTTCGGCGCGGTCAACATCGGCAGCTTCCGCGTCTCGGCGATGATCGCCGGGCTGTCGGACAGCGGCGAGATGACCGTGCTCGGCTCCGGTCACCGGGCCGCGCAGGGCGTCAAGCGCGGCTACGTCACCGATATGGCCGCGGCGACATATGCGGTCCGCGACGCGCTCGAGCGGGCCGAGAAGCTCGCCGGTCTCACCGTGCAGAGCGTCTGGCTCGGCGCTTCGGGCGCGGGGCTCGCCAGCCGGATCAGCCAGATCGAGATCGACATCGGCGGCCGGCGGATCGAGCAGGAGGACATTGAGCAGCTGCTCGCCGCCGCGCGCGAAGCGCTCGAGCCCGATGGGCGCATGGTCCTACACGCCCAGCCGGCGTGCTATTTCCTCGACGGGGCAGAGGGGATCGCCAATCCCAAGGGCCTGCATGCGGAACGACTGGGAGTCGATATCCATACGATGCTGGCCGACGGTGCGCCGATGCGCAACTTGCGCGAAGCGGTCGAAAACGCCCATCTCGAAGTCGAGGGCATCGTCGCCGCGCCGCTCGCCGCCGGCTACGCCTGCCTGACCGCCGAGGAGCGCGACCTCGGCGTGGCGCTGGTCGAGTTCGGCGCCGAAGTGACCAACGTCGCCGTGTTCGCCGCCGGCATGCTGGTCGGGCTCACCGCGATCCCGATGGGCTCGGCCGACATCACCGACGCGATCGCCAGTTCGCTCGGCATCCGCCGGTTCCAGGCCGAGCGGCTGAAATGCGTCCACGGCTCGGCGATCGCCAGCCCGACCGACCACCGCGAGCTGGTTGCCGTGCTCGGGCCGGGCGACGACCGCTCGGGGCCGATTGCCCGCGGGGCCGACGAGCAGAACCGCATTCCCCGCTCGGACCTGATCTCGGTCATCACCGGCGAGCTCGACCGGCTGGTCAGCGACGTCGGCCGCGCGCTCGAGGCGCAGGGGTTTTCGGGCAAGGCCGGCACCCGCAACCGCCCGGTGGTGTTCACCGGCGGCGGGGCCGAGCTGGCCGGGCTGGCCGACTATGCCCAGGCGGCGCTCGGCAAGCCGGTGCGGATCGGCCGTGCGCCGCAGCTGAAAGGGTTGCCCGAAGCCCATGCGGTGCCCGGTTTCGCGACGCTCGCGGGCCTGGTGCTCTATGCTGCCGAAGACCCGGTGGACATCCGCGCAGTCGGGCCGCGCCATCAGATCACCCGCCGCTATGGCGCCACGGCCATGGCGCAGCGGCTGTGGCATGCGATGAAGGAGTATTTCTGACCGCCAAATGCGGTCAATCCACCGCGCCGGTGTTTGTGGATAAGGGGATTTACACTTTGCACCGGCGAATCGCTTTGTGGCAGAAGCGTTAAGACGAATTCTTTACACTCGTTCCCTGGAGAGAACGGACATGAGCATCAATATCGGCCCACCCTCTGTGGAGGAGCTGCGCCCGCGGATCACCGTGATCGGCGTCGGCGGTGCCGGCGGCAACGCCATCGCCAACATGATCGCGGCCGAGATCGAGGGCGTCGACTTCATCGTCGCTAACACCGACGCGCAGGCGCTCAATAACGCCGTCGCCGAGCACCGCATCCAGCTTGGGCCCGATATCACGCAGGGTCTCGGCGCCGGCTCGCGGCCCGAAGTCGGCCGCGCCGCCGCCGAAGAGACGGTCGAGGAAATCGAACGCGCGCTCGACGGCGTGAACATGGTGTTCATCGCCGCCGGCATGGGCGGCGGCACCGGCACCGGCGCGGCGCCGGTCATCGCCGAGGCGGCCCGCCGCAAGGGCGTGCTGACGGTCGGCGTGGTCACCAAGCCGTTCCTGTTCGAAGGCACCCGCCGAATGCGCGCGGCCGACGCCGGCATCGACGAGCTGCAGAAGCACGTCGACACGCTGATCGTCATCCCCAACCAGAACCTGTTCCTCGTCGCCAAGGCCGACACGACCTTCAAGGAAGCCTTCCAGATGGCCGACGAGGTGCTCCAGCAGGGGGTGCGCTCGATCACCGACCTGATGGTCATGCCCGGCCTGATCAACCTCGATTTCGCCGACGTCCGCTCGGTGATGGGCGAGATGGGCAAGGCGATGATGGGCACCGGCGAGGGCGAGGGCGAGAACCGCGCGCTCGAAGCCGCCGAACGGGCCATCGCCAATCCGCTGCTCGACGGTGTCTCGATGACCGGCGCCAAGGGGGTGATCATCTCGATCATCGGCGGCGAGGACATGAAGCTGCTCGAGATAGACGAGGCGGCCAACCACATCCGCGAGCTGGTCGATCCCGAAGCCAACATCATCTGGGGTTCCGCCTTCAACCCCGACCTCGAGGGCCGCATTCGCGTATCCGTCGTCGCCACCGGGATCGAGCAGAGCGCGGAAATGGCCGAGCGCGCCGGGCAGCCGCTCAATCTGTCCGCCGCGCGCGGACCCAAGAAGCCGGTCCTGCCGCTGCCGACCGAAGAAGAGCTGGCCGAGGATGCCGCCGCGGCCGAGGAGCATGCGGCGACCTTGTCGACGCCCGAACCCGAGTGGGGACAGGAGGACGAATCCGGTTACGGCGAGCAGACCGGCGCTCCCGACGAAACGGCCGAAGACGAGGACGGCGGTCAGCCGCCCATGCCCGAGCCGTATTCTCCGCAAATGCCCGCAACCGAGGCTTATGCGAGCGTCGATCACGATGAAGGCGAGGAAGAAGAGGAATACGACGAAGAGGCCGAGGACGAAACCGCCGCGGGCGGCTTCGCCTCGCTCGCGGGCACTCGCATCAGCCGCGACGTCGAGGGCCGGCCCGCCGGCTCTGATGACGAATGGGGTGAAGAAGGCGGCTACGAGGACCAGGATTACGAAACCGCGCCATCGGACGAAGGCGGCACAGACGAGGACGCTCTCGAACTGACGATGGAAGCCGGCGAGCAGGCCGAACAGGAGCCGCAAGGGGCGCAGGACGAGCTGCTGCTCGACGCCGACCGTCTCGCCGAAGCCGATCAGCCGGTCCAGCCGGTCACGGGCCGCCGCCGCCGAATGCTTGGCGCCGGGTCAGAGGAAGCCCAGGGCGAAGCCCCGGCGGCTCCGCCCAAACCGGCGGCCGGCAGCACCCTGTTCGAGCGGATGGCCAACCTTTCGCGCGCCGGCGGGCCGTCATCGGAGGAAGAGGACGAGGAAGGCGAGGGCGAGGGCGGCTCGTCGCTGCGCATCCCGCGTTTCCTCGGTCGTCAGAACAACCAGTAGGTGCCATTAGCGCAGGGTTCAGGCTGCCGTGCCTAGAGCGCGCCCTATGGCTATCGGGATGGACGTGAGTAGACGGCGTGCAACCGCCCTCCGGAGTGCCTGGTTTTTCGCCGCCGGGTTGGGCCTTGCAGCAGCCGCGCCCGCGGTGGCCAAGCGAGCGGACGCGAATCAGCCACCGCCGCCGGCGGTCGAAAACCTCAACACCGCGCTCGACGATCTCACCAAGGCGCCTAACGATGCCGACGCCCTGCTGCGCGCCGGCTGGGCCTCGCTCAATCTCGGCGACACGCAGGCGGCGCTCGGCTTCTTCCGTCGGGCGGAGCAGGCCGCGCCGGCGAGCGGCGAGGCCAGGGCGGGCGAGGCGTCGGCGCTGCTGCGGCTGGATCGGCCGGTCGATGCGGTGAAGCTGTTTGCCGCGGCCGAAGCTGCCGGCGCGCCGATGGCGCGCTACGCGGGCGAGCGCGGTCTGGCGCTCGACTTGGTCGGCGAGAACGTCGCCGCGCAGCAGAACTACCGCCTCGCGCTGACGCAGAAGTACGATCCCGAAGTGGTTCGCCGGCTGGCATTGAGCCAGGCGATCTCCGGTGACCAGCGCGCCGCCGAAGCGACCCTGCTGCCGCTGTTGCAGCAACGCGACTTGTCAGCCTACCGCACGCGCGCCTTCGCGCTGGCGATCCTCGGCCACGGCGAGGAGGCGGTTTCGGTCGCCGACAAGCTGCTCCCGGCCGACTTGTCCAGCCGGATGGCGCCCTACCTGCGCTACATGCCGCGGCTGACGCGCGCGCAGCAGGCGGCGGCGGCGAACCTCGGCAAATTCCCGCCGGCCTCCGAGATCGGCCGCGACGATCCGCAGATCGCTGCCCTTTCCGCGGAGAACCCGGCTCCGCAGGTCGGCGAACGCGGTCCGGGTTCCCGCCTCGTCCCGACCGGTGAGCCGCTCGGCAAGAAGGACAGGAACGACAAACGGCGGCATCGCCGCGAGACGTCGCACTCGACAGGGGGCGCCGATCGCAACGCCGCCGCCCTCAGCCCTTCGGCGGACCTGCGGCCCGCGGCGCAACCGCCCGCCGTCAGGGCGGCCGCCGCCCCTTTGCGCGAGACGCCGATCGTCAGGGCAGCCACCCCGCCACAGGTGAGACAGGCTTCGGCGCCTTCGCCGCCGCCGCAGCTGCAGGTCGAGCAAAGCGAGGCGAAACAAACGCCGGCACCCCAGCCGACGGCCGCTCCGGTGGTCGTCGCCAAGCTCGAACCCGGGGCTGCGGCCGCGGCGCCGGCTGTGGCCGATCGAGAGGCACCGCGGCCCTCGCTGTCGATTTCGCCGTCGACCGCCGCCGCGCCGGCGAAACCCGTCACCCTGGCCGACGCCTTTTCCGGATTCGCCAAGAATCCTCCACCGGGGCGAGCGGATGCCGGCGCGGTCGACATCACCAAGATCAAGCCCGCCCGCGGGACGCCGAAGCCGGTCGCCAAGCCGAAACCGCCGGCCAATCCCAGCCGCTACTGGGTCCAGGTCGGCACCGGACGCAACCTGAAGGCGCTCGCCTTCACCTGGCGCCGGCTGCAGAAGCGGGGCGGGGCGCTTCTGGCGAAGCACGAGGCCTACAGCGCCAAGTGGGGAGCGACCCGTCGCCTGGTGACGGGGCCTTACAAGAGCGAGGATGAAGCGCAGGATACTGTCAAGGCGCTGAAGAAGAAGGGGATCGATTCCTTCGAATTCACAAGCGAGCAGGGCGAGCAAGTGGCGCCGCTCAAATGAGTTTTTTCCTGCGGTTGTCCCGCCGATCCTCCGCTGTGGACAAAGCCTTTGTGCACACTTTGTGAACAGCCAACTCGGGGTTTTCACCGATGACGTCGCGGCGGAGAATTGATCGCGAGCCGCGCCCCGGGGCATGGCGGGCGCGGGATCGAACGACCACGGGAATGCCTGAATGAAAACCGGCCGCGAGCCGCTCACCAACGAAGACGACGCCGCGCCGCTGGAGATGCTGGCGCAGCTGTTCGAAGCGCACGGCTGGCCGTGCGAATTCGTCGGCGAGGAAGAGCTCAGCGGCGAAATCCAGGGCAGCTGGACGACGTACCAGCTGCGCTGCATCTGGCGCGCCGAGGACGCGGTACTGCAGCTGCTGTGCCTGCCGGAGATCCGCGTCCCCCAGGCTAAGATGCCCGACGCCTTCGAACTGGTCGCGCTGATCAACGAACAGATGTGGCTCGGCCATTTCGACATCTGGTCGCGCGGCGGCGTGCTGCTCTATCGCCATGGGCTGATGCTCGACAGCGAGGGATTGCTGAGCCTGACCATGGCGCAGACCGCGGTCGAGGCGGCGGTGTCCGAATGCGATCGCTTCTATCCGGCGTTCCAGTTCGTGCTGTGGGGCGACAAGAGCCCGCGCCAGGCGCTCGACGCGGCGCTGGTCGACGCCGCGGGCGAGGCTTGAGGCAAATCTGTCTTTTACAAACCCACTGACCTAGGTTGTTGAGCGGGCCTTCGCGCTACGGCACAGCTTGGCCAAATGCCGACCCGTTTCATGATCGCTTACACCTTGATCGCGATGATGGTGGTTGCCGGTGGGTTAGGCATTCAGATGTGGCGGCGACAGAGAAAGCTGCGCCGCAGAGGATGGCGAAGGCGGCGCTAAAGCCGCACAGGAACATCAGCGTTCGGAATCTAGCTCGATCTTGTGGGGGCGGCGCATTGACTAGCCTTCATGGTCGTCACTCTTCTTCGCCAGCAATTCACGAGCCGCATAGAGGGCTTCCCAAAGGTCCTCAAAACCTCAGCGGCGCGACAATACGAGAAGCTTGGCCACGAACAGGAGAGGAATTACCCCACCCGACGCATCGGTTTGTAAAGTGCACGCTAGGCTTGAGCCATATCGCTTTCCTACTTGGCCGAAATGTGCCAATCCGGTTGGATGACGGAGCATTTGAACCCTGCCGGACCGCATTTCGCGTCGATGTTTGGAACGTTACGCCGTAATTCCGGCAAGGTCCTGATAACTAAGGATTGGGAATGCAGAACGCAATTCCACTTTGCCCCCTCCTTAGCGTTCCACTCGGGTGTGCACAGGCGGCTGCCGTGTCCCGGAAACGGCGGTGAGGCATGGTCCTCCCTGTCCAGGGAATGATCGTGTAGGCACAAGCGATGACCTTCGAAAAAATCCTCCTCGTTGGCTGCGGTAACATGACCGGGGCGATGCTCGACGGCTGGCTCGCCGCGGGATTGGATCCGGCGCGGTTTACGGTCGTCGAGCCGAGTGACAAGGCTCTGCCCGCAGGCGTTGAGCGCCATCGCCGCTTGCCGCAGTCCGGCCATTTCGATGCCATCCTGCTCGGCGTGAAGCCGCAGATGCTCGGCGAGGTCGCGCCTGGCGCGGCGAGGCTCGCGGGCGGGGATACGGCCGTGCTGTCGCTGCTCGCCGGTGTCGAGCTCGCCACTTTGGCCGAGCGCTTCCCCGCCGCCGCGGCCCATGTTCGAGTCATGCCCAATCTTGCCGTGGCGCTCGGCAAGGCGCCGATCGCCCTCGCCGAACTCGGGCTCGACGAGGCCGGCCGCACCACGCTCGTCGCTCTGCTGGAGCCGCTCGGCTCGCCCGAATGGGTTGGCGAAGCGGAGTTCGATCTCGTCACCGCGCTGGCCGGCTCCGGCCCGGCGTTCGTCTATCGCTTCATCGACGCGCTCGCTGAAGCCGCCGCCACCCTCGGTCTCCCGCGCGAGCAGGCCGGGCGCATGGCGCTGGCGATGGTCGAAGGCGCCGCCGCGCTCGCCGCCGCCGGCCCGCACGATCCTGCCGAGCTCGCCCGCCGCGTCGCCAGCCCGGGCGGGACGACGCAGAAGGGACTCGACGTGCTCGATGCCGATGGCGCCCTCGTCCGCCTGCTTACCGCAACCTTGCGCGCCGCGCGCGACCGCGGTGCGGAACTGGCCGCTGAAGCCCGCAAGACAGCCGCTTAGGGGGTTAACGGTCTGATCCCGGTTTTCCTTGAAATGGCCCCGCCGATTGCCGATATTGGCCCTGAACCGGCGCGGCTTTTCCGCCGGCGAAAGGAGTACGGATAAATGGCAGACTGGAAAGACCCCTGGACTACCCGCACGGGTGTCGGTGCGTCTCCGGGCCTCGACGGTCGCGTCGCCGCTCGCCCGACTGTCGACACGGGCCTGCGCAAGTACATGCTGTCGATCTACAACTACATGGCCTCCGGCGTGCTGCTTACGGGGATCGTCGCCCTGCTCACGGCGAGCACCGGGCTGGTTTACTCTATCGCGGGTACCGGCCTCGGCTTCGTGGTGATGCTCGCGCCGCTGGCGATCGTGTTCGCGATGAGCTTCGGCGCCAACCGGTTCCAGACCTCGACCCTGCAGGCCTTGTTCTGGGGCTTTGCCGTGCTGATGGGGCTGTCGCTGTCGACCATCTTCCTGATTTACACCGGCGCTTCGATCGCGGCGACATTCTTCGCGACAGCGGGCGCGTTCGCCGGGCTGAGCCTGTACGGCTATACCACCAACAAGGACCTGTCGGCGTTCGGCACGTTCCTGATCATGGGCGTGGTCGGCCTGATCATCGCCAGCGTGATCAACATCTTCGTGCAGTCGCCTGGCCTGATGTGGGCGATCAGTTTCCTCGGTGTGCTGATCTTCGCCGGCCTGACGGCCTACGACACGCAGCGGCTGAAGGCGTCCTATTACCACCTGCGCGGCACCGAGTTTGCCGGCAAGATGATCGTGCTGGGGGCGCTGAGCCTCTATCTCGACTTCATCAACATGTTCCTGTTCCTGCTACGTTTCATGGGCAACCAGCGCGGCTAACCGCAGACGAACGTTGCTTGAAAACGCCCGGGGCGCGCGATTGCGCTCCGGGCGTTTTTGTCCTTCCAAGCGGGTCGGCTTTTCGCTAGGGAGCGCGCCTCAGTTTACCCTGAGCGCCTGCCTTGCCGGCAGTCGAACGGCGGAGGACTGCCTCCGCACCACACCTGAACGGGGCCGTAGCTCAGCTGGGAGAGCGCGTCGTTCGCAATGACGAGGTCAGGGGTTCGATCCCCCTCGGCTCCACCAGGTTGCTCGGCCATGCCGAGCAACCTTGCCCCCCGTTATCCGCACGGCCGTCCGGCCGCGCGGTCCTCGCCGCTATTCCCTGCGGGGCGGCTGCGGGCGGCCGGTCGGCCTTGCGGCCCGCTGGTCGCGGACCGGAACTCGCTTGACCGCAATGGCTTGGAATGGTTCGAGCTGCGATCAGCAGCTCGCAAGCGCGCTCGGCTGAAGTAGCCGGCAGGCGATAGCCTACCGGAGGCGCGCGCCCGCAGCCGCCCCGCAGCGAAGCGGAGGGAATAGTGGCGAGGATAGCCAAGGGGCCGGATGGCCCCGCCGGCGCTTGAGGCAACAAACAATGCACTTCTTAGACCAGGCCAAGATATTCATCCGCTCCGGTGCCGGCGGGCCGGGCGCGGTCAGCTTCCGGCGCGAGAAGTTCATCGAATACGGCGGGCCCGACGGCGGCGACGGCGGCCGCGGCGGCGACGTGGTGTTCCAGGCGGTGCCGGGGCTCAATACCCTGATCGACTTCCGCTACGCGCAGCACTTCAAGGCCAAGCGCGGCGGGCACGGGATGGGCGAGAACCGCACCGGCGCCGGGGCGCCGGACCTGGTGATCCCGGTCCCGGTCGGCACCCAGATCCTCGACGAAGACCGCGAGACGGTGCTCGCCGACTTGACCGTCGAAGGTGAGCGGGTCACGCTGCTTCACGGCGGCATGGGCGGGCGCGGCAACGCCAGCTACAAGACCAGCACCAACCGCGCCCCGCGCCAGCACCAGCCGGGCGAGCCGGGCGCGGAGATGTGGGTCTGGCTGCGCCTCAAGCTGCTCGCCGACGTCGGGCTGGTCGGCCTGCCAAACGCCGGCAAGAGCACTTTCATCAACCAGGTCTCGAATGCGGGAGCCAAGGTCGGCGATTACGCCTTCACCACGCTGGTGCCCAAGCTCGGCGTCGTGCGCCACAAGGGCCGCGAGTTCGTCCTCGCCGACATTCCCGGCCTGATCGAAGGCGCGGCCGAAGGCGCCGGGATCGGCGACCGCTTTCTCGGCCATATCGAGCGCTGCCGGGTGCTGATCCATCTGATCGACATCGCCGGTCCCGATCCGGCCGAGGCGATGCAGGTGATCGACGGCGAACTCGCGGCTTACGGCGCGGTCCTGACGGATAAGCCGCGGCTGATCGTGCTCAACAAGATCGATCTCGCCGATCCCGAACTCGTCGCCGGCTTCGCCGCCGAGTTGATGGGGGCCGGGGCGGGGAAGGTCTTCGGCGTCTCGGCCGCGACGGGCGAGGGGATTGAGACCCTGCTCGACGCTGTCCTCGCCTATCTCCCTGAACGCACCGGCACCGAGCAGCCCGGCGAGCAAGCGCACGAGGAAGAACCGGACAAGCCCTGGTCGCCGCTCTGACTCGGGCCGTCGCAGCGCCGTATTCCTAAACGCCGGGCGCTCGGCTAAGCCCCGCGCCCATGGCTATCGACCGCCTTGCCGATCTGGCATCGCCCAAGCTGGCGCCGCGCCTTGTGGTCAAGGTCGGCTCGTCGCTGCTCGTCGGCCGCGACGGCGCCGTGCGCGGCGCGTGGCTCGACAGCCTGGTGCGCGAGCTGGCCGAGGCGCGCGAGGGGGGGCAGGAGGTGATCGTCGTCAGCTCCGGTGCGATTGCCCTCGGCGCGGCCAAGCTGGGGCTGCCCAAGGGCGGGCGCGGCAGCCTGGCCGATGCCCAGGCCGCCGCTGCCGTGGGACAGATCGGCCTCGCCTCCTTGTGGTCCGAGCACTTGGCGGCGCACCGGATTGCCGCTGCCCAGCTGCTGGTCACCCTGGAGGACCTCGAGGACCGGCGGCGCTACCTCAACGCCGCCGCCACCCTTACCCGCCTGCTCAAGGCCGGCGCAGTGCCGGTCATAAACGAGAACGATTCGGTCGCGACCGAAGAGATTCGCTTCGGCGACAACGACCGCCTCGCCGCGCGTGTGGCGCAAGCGGCGAGCGCCGACGCGGTGATCCTCCTGTCGGACGTCGACGGACTTTACGACCGCGATCCCAAGGCACCGGACGCGAAGCTGTTGCCGACAGTTGCCGGCGTGACCGCCGAAATCCACGCGATGGCCAGCAAGGCCTCGGGCTCCGGCCTCGGCTCGGGCGGGATGACCTCGAAGCTGCAGGCCGCCGAGATCGCCGAACGCGCCGGAATCGCTCTGGCCATCGTCAACGGAACCCACGACGGCCCGCTGGCGCGCGCGCTCACGGGGCACGGCCGTGGCACCCTTTTCCTGCCGAAGCGCCGCGACGCCGGCCGCAAGGCGTGGCTCGGCGGGCGCCAGCGGATGCATGGAGCGCTGGCGATCGACGACGGCTGCGCCGCGGCGCTCGCGCGGGGCGGCAGCCTGCTGGCAACGGGAATCACCGCGGTCGAGGGCGTTTTCGCGCGCGGCGATCCGGTCGCCGTCCGCGACCGGCACGGCCACACGCTGGCGCAAGGGCTGGTCGAATACACCTCCGCCGAGATCGAGCGGATCAAGGGCCGCCGCAGCGGTCAGCTCGAGGCGCTGCTCGGCTATGCTCCCCGCGCGGCGGTAATCCATCGCGATCAGTTGGTGCTGCTGTGACGCTGGCGGTGACCGGCGCGACCGGTTTCGTCGGCCGCGCCCTGCTCGAGGAAGCCGCCAAGCGGGGCCTTGAGGTCCGCGCGCTCACCCGCCGCCCGCAGGCGAACGCAGCGGGGATCGAGTGGGTAAGCGGCGACCTTCACGACCGCCCGGCGCTCGATCGGCTGGTAGCCCAAGCCGAGGCGGTGATTCACATAGCCGGCGTCGTCAACACCCATGATCCGATGGGTTTCCACCTCGGCAACGTCGAAGGCACGCTACAACTGGTCGAAGCGGCAGTCGCGGCGGGCGCGCCGCGCCTGGTGTTCGTCTCCTCCCTCGCGGCGCGCGAGCCGCAGCTGTCGAAATACGGCCATTCCAAGCTCCACGCTGAGAAGCTCGTCGCCGCCAGCGGTCTCGACTGGACGATCGTCCGCCCGCCGGCGATCTACGGCCCGCGTGACCGGGAGATTCTCGAGCTGTTCAAGCTCGCCAAGTGGGGCGTGGTGCCGATGCCGCCGCCCGGTCGCACCTCGATCCTCCACGTCGCCGATCTCGCCCGCCTCCTGCTGGCGTTGGTGCCGTCGAGCGAAACGGTGACGCGGCATACCTTCGAACCCGATGACGGCCGCGATAACGGCTGGAGCCACCGCGACTTGGCCCGCGCAATCGGCTGGGCGGTCGGCCGCCGCCCGTGGGTGCCGCACCTGTCGAAGGGCATGCTCGAACGTCTCGCGAAGGCCGACAAGGCGCTGCGCGGCCGCAAGGCGAGGCTCACGCCCGACCGCGTCGGCTACATGGTCCATTCCGATTGGGTCTGCAGCGCCAAGGCCAAGCCGCCCGTGCGTCTTTGGCACCCTGAGATTCCAACCCGCGAAGGCCTCAAGGGCACGGCCGATTGGTATCGCAAGGAGGGCTGGCTTTAGCCTTCTGCTCTCTCCCCTTCAGGGAAAAGGGCTCAATACGGCCCTAACCCACCGTCTCCAGCCGCGTGAACCGCACCGGCATGATCTTGTGCACCTCGATCGAGCCATCGGCGGCCCTCTCGACCACGCTCAGTGCCTGCACGTCCTCGCCGCCGAGCGGGATCACCATTCGCCCGCCCGCGGCCAGCTCGTCCAGCAACTCCTGCGGCACCTCGTCCGCTGAGGCGGTGACGATGATCCGCTCGAACGGCGCGTGCTCCGGCCAGCCGCGCGAGCCGTCGCCGACTTTCACCTGGACATCGTAGCCGAGCGCCTTGAATCGCGTTTCGGCCGCCTCGGCGAATTCCTCGACCACCTCGACGCTGAATACCTCGGCGCCCATTTCGGCCATCACCGCGGCCTGATAGCCGAGCGCGGTGCCGACCTCGAGCACCCGCACCCCCGGCTCAATCTGCGCCAGTTGCAGCATCAGCGCGCCGATGAACGGCTGTGAGATGGTCTTATCGAAGCCGATCGGCAGCGGCCCGTCCTGATAGGCGAGCGCGGCGATGCTCGAGGGCACGAACAGGTGCCGCGGCACTTCCATCAGGGCCCGCCGCAGCTTGGGATCGAGCTGGTCGGTGCCGATCTCCTCGCTCGACAGGTCGAAATGCATCTCGACGATCTCGACCATGTGCCGGCGCAGGATCGCCAAGTGCTTTTCGGTCATCGGCTTCATGGAGGACGGCTCCCGCGGTACCTCTTGGAAGCGAACCCGGCCCGGCTTCGTTCCCCGGCAAAGCTGCAGTAGCACAGCTTTGGCGTCCACGATGAATTAACTGCGGGCGGAGCGGTCCCGGCGCAAGCTATTCCACACTCCGGGCGCATGGCGCGGGAAGACCCGCGCATGCTTGGAGAGACACGCACACGGCACCGGCGACGGCCGAACGTCGACCCGTTCGGCCAGCAGGTTCCGCCGGGCTTGCAACGGGATGAGGCGGAGGTGGCCGGTAGCCTCGTCCGGTTTCGAGGACCGGCGGAAGGTCCACTCCGTCCGCCGGTCCGGATTGGTTATGGGCTAACCGGGAGGTCTTGCAACCGGCTGTTCGAACCCCGGGTGGCAATGATGGCCCGTTCTATGCCCGGTACCATCCTGGCGAACACTTTCGCCAGGCCGGGGGGTATCGCACTGCTGCGTTGGGGCGTGCCATGGGCATTGCCCTGGGCGGCTGCTGGAACCGCCGTCGCGATCAGCAACAGAGCGAAGCTTGCATATCCTTTTCTCATTAGACGACCCTTTATCTGTTTGTAGGGTTGGCGACGCCCGGGAGCTGCCGCGCTCGCGAGCCGCTCAAGAATAGACGCGGCAGCCGATAAGGCTCAGGAACTTGCGACATGCCGGGGTGTAAAGGGGATGCGCCGAACCCGCGAAATTCGGGCGTCGGACAAGCCGTCGCGTACCTGCGACGGGACGATTTCCGCCGATGCGAGGCATTCATTGCCGCGTCTGATCCGCTTTGCCGATCCTAGCCATCGCGAAAGCGCGAACGCCTGCCAAAGCGTGAGCTCCTGCGGGAGCAGGAGCCTGGGGTGGAAGCGCCATGTTGGGACCGGGCTCCGGATCAAGTCCACAGCTCGAAAGGCTCAGAACGCCGGCTCGTATCCGGGCGGCAGCTCGCCCTCGTCGCTGTCGGGCACGCCCGGCAGGTGGATGCCGCACTCGGTCTTGTCCCACCCGCGCCAGCGGCCGGCGCGAGGATCCTCGCCCGGTAGCACCGGGCTGGTGCACGGCTGGCAACCGACCGAGAGGAAGCCCTGCGCCTCGAGCGGATGGCGCGGCAGGTCGTGCTCGGCGAAATAGGCTTCGAGCTGGTCCTTGCCCCAGTCGCCCAGCGGGTTGATCTTGAGCCGCCCGTCCTCGACCTCGAACCGCGGCAGATTCTCGCGGGTGACCGACTGGAATGCCTTGCGGCCCGAGATCCAGCTGTCGAGCCCGCGCTTGGCTCGCGCCAGGGGTTCGACCTTGCGGATGGCACAGCAGCCGTCGGGATCGTACGACCACCTGAGGCCGCTTTCGTCCTTCGCCGCGAGCACCGCCGGATCGGGCGTGATCACCGAATTGTCGGTCAGCCCGAGCCGCTCGATTAGCGTCTCGCGATAGGCCAGCGTCTCGTCGAACATCTTCAGCGTGTCGACGAAGATCACCGGCGTCGCCGGGTCGGCCTGGGCGACGAGGTGCAGCAGCACCGCGCTCTCGGTGCCGAACGAGCTCACCACCGCCACTCGCCCGAGCTCGCCCTCGGCGAACAGCGTGCGCAGCATCGTCGCGGCGTCCACACCGGCGAAACGCGCGTTGAGCGCGTCGGCGTCGGCCTGGGTGAACCGCGGCGCGGTATCGATTCGGTCGATCGCGCGGCTAGCCATGGCGCAATTTCCAGATCGGCACGGCATCGTCGGCCGCGGGCTGATAGACGTAGGGGTAGCGATCGAGCGAAGCTTGCAGCACCTCGCGATCGAGCGGTGCATCGGGGGCGAAGTTGTCGAAGCCGCAGCGGCGCATGAACCAGACGAGGTCGACCAGCACATCGCCGGTGGCCTTTATCTCGCCGGTGTAGCCGGCCTCGCGCAGGATGCGTGCGGTCGAAAAGCCACGACCATCGCGGAACTTGGGAAAGTCGACTTCGACCAGCTTCACCCGCGCCAGATGCGGGATCAATTCCTCGGGGTTGTCGCCCGCCTCGATACGCACCGAGGCGGCGTCGGGCTGGTCGAGGAACGCCTCGAGGCTCACCGCCGGCTCGTCGGCCGGCCGGTCGTCGCGGAAGCGCAGGTAGTCGCCGCCGTAATCCTCGGTTGCGGCGGGCGTCGGGTTGCCGCTCTCAGCCATAGATCGCCTCCTTGAAGCCATCCATGCCCACCCGGCGATACGTGTCGAGGAAGCGCTCGCCCGACTGGCGGATCGTGCGGTAATGCTCGACCGCCCGCTCGACCGCATCGACGATTCCCTCTTCGTCGAAGCCGGGACCGGTGATCTTGGCTTGGGTGGTCGTCTCGTCGCCCGAGCCGCCGAGCAGCAGCTGGTAATTCTCGGTGCCCTTCCGGTCGACACCCAGAATCCCAATGTGCCCGGCGTGGTGGTGGCCGCAGGCATTGATACAGCCGCTGATCTTGATCTTCAGCTCGCCCAAATCCTGTTGCCGATCGTAATCGGCGAAGCGCTGGGCGATTTTCTGCGCCACCGGGATCGAGCGGGCGTTCGCGAGGGTGCAATAGTCGAGACCCGGGCAGGCGATGATGTCGGTCACGAGATCGAGATTGGCGTCGGCGAGGCCGGCTTCGCGTAGCGTCTGCCAGACCGCATAGAGATCCTGCTTGCGCACGTGCGGCAGCACCAGGTTCTGCGTGTGGGCGACCCGCAGCTCGTCGAAGCTGTACCGCTCGGCGAGATCGGCGACGACCTCCATCTGCTCGGCCGTCATGTCGCCGCCGGTCTTGCCGATTGGCTTCAGGCTGATGTTGGCGATCCCGTAACCGGGTGCCTTGTGCTCGACGACTTGTTGATCGAGCCACACCGCGAAATCGGGATCGGACCGGTCGACCTCGTCGCTCAGATCCGTCTCGAACGGCGGCGGGGCGAAATAGGCGGCGATGCGGTCGTATTCGGCCTGCGGGAAATCGGACTTGAGCGTCAGGATGTGCTCGAAAGCCTCCTCGACTTGGCGAGTGAACTCTTCCTCGCCCAGATGGTGGACCAGGATCTTCATCCGCTGCTTGTGAATGTTGTCGCGCCGCGCGTGGCGGTTCCACACCCTGAGGACTGCCTGGAGGTAGCTGAAGATCTGGTGCTGCGGCACGAAGTCGCGACTCTTGTAGGCGATAAATGGCGTGCGCCCCATGCCGCCGCCAGGATAGACCTCGAAGCCGAGTTCGCCGGCCTCGTTCCTGACGATCCGCAGGCCGAAGTCGTGCCAGCGCATCGCCGCGCGGTCGGCCTCGGAAGCGATCACGGCGATCTTGAACTTGCGCGGCAGATAGCTGAATTCCGGGTGGAAGGTGGTCATCTGCCGCAGCATCTCGGCCCATGGGCGCGGATCGATGATCTCGTCGGCAGCGGCACCGGCGTAATGATCGGCGCTGATGTTGCGGATCGATTCGCCGCTGGTCTGGATGCAGTGCATCTCGACTTCGGCCAGCTCGGCGAGGATGTCGGGCGCCTGCTCGAGCTTGATCCAGTGGAACTGCAGGTTCTGCCGCGTGGTGAAGTGGCCGTAACCGCGGTCGTAGGTGCGGGCGATGTGCGCCAGCTTGCGCAGCTGGCGGCTGTCGAGCGTCCCATAGGCGATCGCGATACGCAGCATGTAGGCGTGGAGCTGCAGGTAGAGCCCGTTCTTCAGCCTGAGCGGCTTGAACTGGTCGTCGGTCATATGCCCGGCGATGCGCCGGCGCACCTGGTCGCGGAAATCCTCGACCCGGGCATCCACCATCGCCTGGTCGTATTGGTCGTAGCGGTACATCAGATCACCCAGTTGCCGGCGTTCGGGTCGGCAGGCTTGAGGGTCAGGTCCGGGCGCACGGTCGGGCCGAGCGCGCGGATGCGGTCCTTGATATGCGCCGGGCGGATCTTGCCGTCGGGTTCGCGCTCGGCCTCGATCACATAGCCGCCGTTGACCCGGCACGCGGCGTCCTCGACGGCGAGGATCTGCTCGCCGTTCTCGCCGACGTCGACGGCGTCCTCGACATGGATCGACCAGCCCTGGCCATCCCACCAGATCACGGCGCCGGTCTTGAGGTCGTTGCCGGTGAGAATCTTCATCGCGCAAACTCCGCGGCGAGCGCCCCGAGTGCGTTATCTTCGCGCGCGGTCACCTCGCCGATGACGATCAGTGCCGGACTTTTCACCCGCTCCCGCTCCACCAGCTCGGGCAAGCCGGCGAGCGGCGCGCGCAGCACGCGCATCTCGGGCCGGCAGGCGTTCTCGATCACCGCCACCGGCATCTCCGGCGTCAGGCCGTCTTCGATCAGCTTTTCGGCGATCTGCGGTGCAGTCTTGACGCCCATGTAAATCACCAGCGTGCGTCCTTGCCCGGCGAGCCCAGCCCAGTTCTGCTCGGACAGGCCCTTGCACTGCCCGGCGACGAAGCTGACCACGCTCGCCGCGTCGCGGTGAGTCAGCGCGATCTGCGCCGCCGCCGCTGCGCCGAGCGCGGAAGTCACGCCGGGGACGACCTCGACCGGCACGCCGGCCGCGCGACACGTCTCGGCCTCTTCGCCGCCGCGGCCGAACACGAATGGGTCGCCGCCCTTGAGCCGCATGACATCGCGTCCGGCCCGCGCCTCGCGCACCAGCAGCGCGTTAATCTCGTCCTGCGGCAGCGTGTGCCGCGCCCGCCGCTTGGCAACCGAAATCAGCTCGGCATCGGGCCGGGCCAGTTCGAGTATCGCGGGATCGACCAGCCCGTCGTGCACGATCAACCCGGCGCGCCCGATCAGCCGCGCCGCGCGCAGCGTCAGCAGCTCCGGATCGCCCGGGCCCGCGCCGATCAGATAGATGGTGCCGACTTTTTCCATGCGCGGCAAATGCGCGCTGCGCCGCAGCGTCGCCAGCGAGAATGCTTTTGGCTCGGGCTAGGTGAGCTTTAGGAGGCGCTAATCGCCCGAGCCGAGCGTCTCGGACACCTGCCGGCGCCACTCGCCGCTGTCGATCTGCTCGAGTAGCGCGACGTCGATCGCCTCGCGCAGCGGACTGCCTTCCGGCAGGGCGATGCCATAGTCCTGACGTCCGAATGTTCCGGGCACCATCTTCAACTCCTTCCGGAAGCCGCGATTGATCCGGTAGCGCAGCAAGGGGGCGTCGTAGACGAAGGCGTCGATGTCGCCCTTGCGCACCGCGGCGAGGCCGCTGTCTATGTTGGGATAACTGGTGAAGCCAACTCCCGCGTCGCCGAGCCACGCATCGCTCGCCGAGCCGGCGATCGAGCCTACTGCCACGCCCGGCAAGTCGCCGGGGCCCGCGACCGTGCCCGACAGTCGGTCGGCCGTGAGCGAGGAGGCGATCATCCCGGTGAACGTGGAAATGATCAGGATTGCGGCGAACATCCACACCAGCGCGACCACCTTGCCGGCGGCGGTGCGCGGCGCCTTGTCGCCATAACCGACCGTGGTCATCGTCACCGCCGAGAACCAGAAGCCAGCACCCAGGCCCTTGGCATTCTCCGGGAATTCCTCGGGGTTGCGGCGCCGCTCGACCAGCCAGAAGAGAAGGCCGACGAACAGCAGCAGCGCCGATAGCGCGAGCACTGCCTGGAGGAACTGCCAGGTGAAGAAGTTCTGGAACAGCGAGAGCCACGCGGTGGGCGATTTGCGCACCGCGATGCCGAAGCCGGTGGCATAGAACGGTTGCGTGAAATCGACCCGCTTCTCGCGGTCGGCGGTGATGGTCAGCGCGCCGACGCTCGCGTCGTAGGCGCCGTTCGCCACGCCATTGGTCATTCCGGCGAGGTCGCTTTCGACGAACCGGTAGGAATAGCCCTTCTCATCGGCGATCGTGCGCCACAAGTCGATGGCAAGGCCGTGCCATTTGCCGTCGTTCTCCTTCATGGCGAACGGCGGCGCTTCGTGGGTGGCGATGGTCATCGCTCTGCCCGGGGCATCTCGCGCCGCTGCCGGCGCGGCAAGCACGACGGCCGTGAACAGAATCGCCGCAAACCGGCGCAAGATGCCAGGATACATGATGTCGTCCCCGAATGGCCCGCCGGCCACGCTCGGGAATTCGCGCGCGCGATGCAACCCCCCGTCGGGCGGAGGTGTCAGGCTTCGCCAGCCTCGCGATCCTTCGCCACCCGCTGCGCGATCGCCGCGACGAGCTGCTGGAATTGCCCGTTGTCACGCAAGTTGAGATCGCGCTGCGGAAAGGGGATTTCGATGTCGTTCTCCTTGAACAGTTTCCACAAGTGCTTGAGCACTTCGGAGCGGACGTTGCCGGTGCCTTCCTCGGGGTCCGAAATCCAGCACTGGATGACGAAATTGACCGAGCTGTCGCCGTATTCGTGCAGCCACACCGAAGTCGGCGGGGTCTTGAGAACGCGCCTGGTCATCCGCGCTGCCTCGAGCATCAGCTTCTCGGCCGTTTCGATATCGCAGTTGTAGGAGACCCCCACTGGCACCTGGATGCGCACTTGCTTGCTCGAATACGACCAGTTCTCGACCTGATTGATCATCAGCTGTTCGTTCGGAATCAGGTATTCGCGTTCGTCGCGGGTGACCACCGAGACCGCGCGGATGCCGATCTTGCGGATTTGGCCGAAAGTCGAATTGCCGCCCTGGTCGGAAATGGCGATCACGTCGCCCGGCTTGATCGAGCGATCCATCAGCAGGATGATCCCGGCGATCAGGTTGCCGAAGGTCTTCTGCAGGCCGAAGCCGATCGCCAGGCCGAACGCACCCGAGAACACCGTCAGCGCAGTCAGGTTGATGCCGAGAATTTGGATCCCGACGAGGATGGCGATCGCCCACACCGCGGTCGTCAGCAGCTTTTCGGCGAGCAGCTTCTGGGTGCTGTCGAGCCGGGTGAGCTTGCCGAGCAGCCAGTGGGCGAACTTGGTCATCACCCGGGCGAAGACGTAGACGCTGATCAGGACGAGAACGACGACCAGCGCCGTCCACAGGGATATGCGCGTGTTGGCGACGGTGAAGCCAATCGCATCGAGCTTGTTGATCACGGTGCCGACGGTGACGCTGTGTTCGGCGGCGGCGTGCTTGAGCGCCTCGGCCCCGGATACCGCATGCGCCGTGGCGGTAGCCACAGGAGTTGGCGCGGCGCTCGGCGTGGCGCTCGGAGTGCTCGACGCCAGGGGGAGCAGATCGTTGGCTAGCGGCATGCCGCGTCCATCGCCGCCAGGCCTCGTGCGAGATCGGCCACCAGGTCCCCCGGATCTTCCAGTCCAATCGATAGCCTGATACCCAGCCTGTCCTCGCCGCGCCACCCCGCCGGCGGCCAACTCGTGGCGCTGCGCGCGCGGCCGGGGTCGAACGGTATCACCAGGCTCTCGAAGCCGCCCCAACTGAAGCCGATGCCGAACAGTTCGAGCGCGTCGATCAGACGCGCGCGGGCCGCAGGATCGCGTCCCTTGAGCACGAAGCTGAACAATCCGCAGCCGCCGGTGAAATCGCGTCGCCACAGCTCGTGCTCCGGCGATCCGGGTAGAGGTGGGCAAAGAACATGTGCAATCTCAGGGCGTTGCGATAGGAACTTGGCAATCTCAATGGAACTTGATGTTTCCCGCTCAAGCCGCACGGCAAGCGTCCTCAGACCCCTCAGCGCCAGCGCCGCATCGTCGGGCGAGACCACGTGGCCGAGCGCCTGCGCTTTGGCGCGCAACTTGCCGTAAAGCGCCTCGCCGGCTGCCGCCGACCCCATCATCAGGTCCGAGTGGCCGCCGACGTGCTTGGTCAGGCTCATGATCGAGACGTCGCAGCCGCGCTCCAGCGCCGGAAACCCGAGCGGGCTTGCCCAGGTGTTGTCGAGCAGGCTGACCGCACCTTTCTCGCGGGCGATCGCCGCGAGCGCCGGCACGTCGCACACCTCCATCGTCAGGCTGCCGGGGCTTTCCAGCAGCACGGCGGCGGTGCGCTCGTCAAAGTGGGAGGCGAAGCCGTCCACCTCGCGCGGATCGAAGAACCGCGTCTCGATCCCGAGCGGGGCGAGCAATGTGCGCGCCAGCACCCGGCTCGGCTCGTAGGCGTTGTCGGTCATCAGCAGCGTGTCGCCGCTTTCGAGCACCGCCAGCAGCGCCCCGGCGATCGCCGCCACGCCGCTCGGGTACAGCACCGTGCCTGCCGCGCCCGGCTCGAGCTCGGTCAGCGCCTCGGCCAGCGCCCATTGCGTCGGCGCGCCCCGGCGACCGTAATAGAACTGCCCGTCTGCGTTCGGCCGGCCCTTGGCCAGGTCGGCGCTGTCGGCATAGAGGTGCGTGCTCGCCCGCCACACCGGCGGATTGACCACCGCCCCGGTCCATGCCTTGCGCCGCCCACCCTCGACGACGCGCGTGGCGGGGCGCAGCGGCCGTTCGTCCTTGCGGCTCAAGCCGCGGCTCCCGTTTCCTTCGGCGTCGCCGGATCGGCGCCCCATTCGCTCCAGCTGCCGTCGTACAGCGCGACGTCGTCCTTGCCGAGCAGGTGCAGCGCGAACAGCAGCACCGCCGCGGTTACCCCGCCGCCGCAGGTGGTCACGATCGGCCGATCGAGGTCGATCCCGGCATCCTCGAACGCCCGCCGCAGGTCCTTTGTCGAGGCGAACGTGTTGTCGTGGGCGAACAGCAGGTTGTACGGCAGGTTGCACGAGCCGGGAATGTGCCCGCTGGCGATGTTCGGCCGAAAGTCGGGTTTCTCGCCCGAGAAGCGCGCGCGCCCGCGGGCATCGACCACCTGTTCGCGCCGCGAGCCGAGATTGATCAGCATATCGGACTTGAACCGCACCGTGCCGGGGCCGCTCGACGGCGTGAAGCGCCCGCGTGGCACCGCCGGCACGCCGCTCTCCAGCGGTCGCCCCTCGGCGCGCCATTTGCGGAGCCCGCCGTCGAGGATCGCCACCTCCGCCACCCCGTGCATCCGGGCGATGAACCACGCCCGCGCGGCGGTCTTCACCGCGCTGTCGTCGTAGATCACCACGCGGTCGCCGTCGTTGATCCCGAGCGCCGCCATCCGCTCGGCGAACTGCGCATCGGTCGGCACCGCGGAAGGCACTGGGCTCTCGGGATCGACCAATGTCGCCAGATCGAGGAACCGCGCGCCCGGGATATGCGCGGCGGCGAATTCGGCGGCCGCATCTCGCTTCGCGTCGGGCAGGTGCGCCGAGGCGTCGAGCACCGCCAGATCGGGCTCGCCCAGGTGCTGCGCCAGCCATTGGGTGGAAACGAGGCTGTCCATCGCCTCTCCGGTTACCGCCTAGAATGCCCGCCCGGCAAGCCCATCGTAGATGCGCGGGCCGAGATCGAGCCGGACCGGCTGGACCGCGCCGTTGCCGCTGGGCGAGGGCTGCCCGGCAACCAGTGTGAACCAGCGCGGTTCGCGCCCTCGCGCGCCGATGCGGAACCGGGCGAGCGGCACGAACAGCGCGGTGCGCCCCTGGACGATCGGCCGCAGCTCGCTCAGCGGCAGCCGCAGCTCGCCCACGACTTCGCCGCTTTCACCCACCGCGATACCGGCCAGCCGATGGCGTTCTGGCAGTTCGCTGGCTGGCCCGGCCAACTGCGCCTCGCGCGGCAGCGAGGAATGCGCGCCGATCAGGTCGGCGGCCACGGTAACGTCCTTGAGCGGCTCGCCGCCGGCGTTGCTCAGGGTGAGGCGATAGCTGAGCGTGGCGTTCATCAGCGTGATCGTCAGCTTGCGCAGCTCGATCGAGATCTGCAGCGGATCGGACTTGGCGGCAGGCGCGGGGGC
Source organism: uncultured Alphaproteobacteria bacterium (assembly GCA_963811255.1). Taxonomy (GTDB): domain Bacteria; phylum Pseudomonadota; class Alphaproteobacteria; order Sphingomonadales; family Sphingomonadaceae; genus Croceibacterium_B. Next base: position 303,568 of record CAWEQI010000003.1, read on the forward strand.
AGGCCACTCCGGCGCCAGCCCGGTTACCAGCGGTTTCGCCGCGGGCGCCGCCGCGAGAGGATCGGGCTCGTGCGGCGGTGGCGGCGGGACCCGCGGCCGCTCGATCGGCGGCACGGTCACGGCCCCCGTCGGGCCGATTCGACGTCGCAACCAAAAGGCCGCGGCAAAACCTGCGCCGCCGAGCAGAAACACGAACACGACCCAAGGCCAGTACGAGCGGCCTTGCTCCGCGGGAGCGGAGACGGTTGAGCCGGGAGGAGCGAGCGACGGCGGCGATGTCGGCAGCGCCGGAGCAGGGCTTGCGCTCGGTTCGCTCGAGGGGGCGACGGTCGTCGGCGTTGCCGGCGCCGTCGGCGTCGGGCTCGGACGCGCCACCACTGCAGGCGGCGCGCGGCGGATAGGTGAAGGCGTGGGCGTCGGCAAGGCCGGCACGGCATTCCGCGGGAGGGCCGTGGGCGAGGGAGCCGGCGGCTCCGTCACCGGCGGCGCTTGGGTCGGCGCCGGTGTGGGCGAGGGCGTCGGCGAGGGCGTCGGGCGCGAAACCGGCCCATTGCCGAGCACCGGACCGACGATGGGCGGCGGGGTCGGTGTCGGCGTGGGCGCCGGCGGCAGGCGATAGTCGGTGACTTGCGCAGCCGCAGGCGTGGCGAGCAGCGCCGCGATACCGGCCAGGATATGAGCGCGTGTGGTCATGTGGGTCCGCTTCCCGCGCTGTCGGGTAGGCGGGAACGGCGTGAATAGCCGCTGAATTACGTCCGTCAACGCCGCCTCTTGTGCCGCGCCGCCGGACGGGCCATCACGCCCCGCATGTCCGATCCGGCAACCTCCGGCGCGCGGCGTCATCTCGGCCGCCCGAGCCAACTCCCGGCCTCGCCGGAAGAGGCCGTGCTCGACTATGTCGCGAACCCGCGGCCGGGCACGCTGTACCTCGTCCGCTTTGCCGCGCCCGAGTTCACGTCGCTATGCCCGGTCACCGGCCAGCCCGACTTCGCCCACCTGGTGATCGACTACGCGCCCGATCAGACAATCGTCGAGAGCAAGAGCCTCAAGCTGTTCCTTGCCGCATTCCGCAATCACGGCGGGTTCCACGAGGACGTGACCGTCGGCATCGGCCAGCGGCTGGCGCAGGAAATGGGCCCGCGCTGGCTGCGGATCGGCGGCTATTGGTATCCACGCGGCGGCATTCCGATCGACGTGTTCTGGCAGACAGGCCCCGCGCCAGAAGGTCTTTGGCTGCCCGATCAAGGCGTTGCGCCTTATCGGGGTCGCGGCTGACTTGCATCCCGGCCGCGCCTTCGACTAGGCGCGCCGTCGAAGAAGAAGCTTACGCCAGCAGGGGACCAGAATGCGCATCGTCATGATCGGCACCGGCTACGTGGGCCTCGTTTCCGGGGCGTGCTTCGCCGACTTTGGTCATGACGTGACCTGCGTCGACAAGGACGCCGCCAAGGTCGATGCGCTGCTCGCCGGCCGGATTCCGATCTTCGAGCCGGGACTCGACGAGTTGGTGGCGAACAACGTCGCCGCCGGGCGCCTGCGCTTCACGCTCGATCTGGCCGAAGCTGTGCCGGGCGCCGATGCGGTGTTCATCGCCGTCGGCACGCCGTCCCGCCGCGGCGACGGTCACGCCGACCTGTCGTATGTCTATGCGGCGGCAAAGGAAATGGCGCCGCACCTTCGCCCCGGAGCGGTGGTGGTGACCAAGTCGACTGTGCCCGTCGGCACGGGCGACGAAGTCGAACGGATCATCCGCGAAGCGCGCCCGGAGCTCGACTTCTCCGTCGCCTCGAACCCGGAGTTCCTCCGCGAAGGCGCGGCGATCGAGGATTTCAAGCGCCCCGACCGGATCGTGATCGGCGTCAGCGACGAGCACGCGCGCACGGTGCTGCACGAAGTCTATCGCCCGCTGATCCGCAACGAAAGCCCGCTGCTGGTGATGGCCCGCCGCGCGGCCGAGCTGACCAAGTACGCGGCCAACGCGTTCCTCGCCACCAAGATCAGCTTCATCAACGAAGTCGCCGACTTATGCGAGAAGGTCGGGGCCGACGTGCTGGATGTCGCCCACGGCATCGGCCTCGACAGCCGCATCGGCCCGAAGTTCCTGATGGCCGGGCCCGGCTACGGCGGCTCGTGCTTTCCCAAGGACACGCTGGCGCTGCTCAAGACCGGGCACGACTTCGAGGCGCCGCTCAGGATCGTCGAGGCGGTGGTGCTGTCGAACGACGATCGCAAGCGGGCGATGGGCCGCAAGGTGGTCAAGGCGCTCGACGGCGACACCCACGGCAAGACGATCGGCGTGCTCGGTCTGACCTTCAAGCCGAACACCGACGACATGCGCGATTCGCCGGCGCTGGCGATCGTCCAGGCGCTGCAGGACGCCGGCATGACCGTGCGCGCCTACGATCCCGAAGGGATGCAGCAGGCGGCGACGCTGCTCGACGGCGTGACCTACTGCAATAACGCCTACGAAGCGCTCGAGGGCGCCAGCGCGGCGGTGATCGTCACCGAATGGGACGCGTTCCGCGCGCTCGACTTCAGGCGCATGGGCGAACTCCTCGCCGAAAAACTGCTGGTCGACCTGCGCAACGTCTACGACCGCGAGGAGGTCGAGCGGCACGGATTCAGGTACGTGGCGGTGGGGCGGTGATAAGCGCTAGGTCGGTTCGCGACCAGCGAACCGCAAGGCCGAACGGCCGCCCGCAGCCGCCCCGTACCCCGGACTTGATCCGGGGGCAGGGAACAGCGGCGAGGACCGCGCGGCCGGATGGGCGTGCGGAAAGCCATATGGTGCCGGTTGAGGGACTCGAACCCCCGACCTTCGGTTTACAAAACCGCTGCTCTACCAGCTGAGCTAAACCGGCTGCCAAAGATGTTTGGCGCCGGCGCCTTTGCGGCAACCGGCGGCGACAGTCCAGCCCTTGTCAGAACACCGCGTGCGGGGCGTCCTCGCCCATCATCGCCTGACGCACCAGCACCACCGGGGGGCCGCCGTAGGAGAGGAACTGGTCGTGGAATTGCTTCCACGCCTTGCGCCCGCCGCGGCTGGCGGTCCAATCGTCGCGCAGCTTGAGGATCATCAGCTTGTTCAGCGTATAGTTGAGGTACTGCGGATCGTAAGTGCCTCGCGCCGCCTGCTGCTCGGCGTTGCCGGGGTCCTTGTAGCACTGATTTTCGAACAGGTCCTTCGACTGCGCGACGGTCATTCCCTGCGTGTGCAGGCCGATGGCCGAGATGAATCGGCAGTCGCGCTCGAGTGCTTCGCCCAGCTGGCCGATGTGAACTTCGGGGTCGCCGTTGCCGAGCCCCGCGTCCCACATCAGTTGCTCGGCATAGTGCGCCCAGCCTTCGGCGAATCCGTAGCCGACGAACAGCCGGCCGATCTGCGACGGCGCCCGATTCGAATGCAGGAACTGGACGAAATGGCCGGGCATCACCTCGTGCACGGTGATGAACAGCAGGTCGTCCTTGCCCGGCAGGTAATCGTGCTGCTTTTCGGGCGACCACGCCGGATCGGGCGGGGCGATGTAATAGATCGAAGGGATGCCGTGCTCGAGCGGCCCCGGCGGATCGATGTACGCCGAATTCTGCCGGTTGTACGGCGGCGCCTCGCGAACCAGCGCCTGCTCGGTGCCGGGGAGCGTCACCAGGTCGTGCTGCTTCACGAACTGGGTCAGCTCGGGAACCTGCTTCTTTGCGGCTTCGACAACGCCGGTGTCCGGCTTGTCGTTCAGCATCTTCTCGAAGCAAGCCTTCAGGCTCTGCCCCGGGGCGTACTTGGCGCATTCCACCTTCGCCGCGGCCTGGTTCTTGGCGAGGTCATTGCGGGCGATGGTCATCAGCTGGTCGAGCGGCGTGTCGACGCCCTCGGTCGCCTGCAGCATCTTGCTGAACCGCTCGGGTCCGAGCGCGAAGTCGCCGGTGGCGCTGCCCTGCTGCGTGCGCAGCCAATCGGCCAGGTCGCGCATGGCCTTTGAGGCCTTCTGTGCCGAGGTTTTCAGGTTCTGCTGCACCTCGGGCGCGGCGACGTCGCTGAACGCCTGCAGCGCGTCTTTTCCGTAGTAGTCGGCAAAGCCGTCGAACGCGGCGATGCCGTACTTGACGAACGTCGCGGGCATCGGCGTCCGCAGGTTGGCGCGGATCTCCTGCGCTCGGCTGGGAACCTGATTGAAGAACGCGGTCAGTGCCTTCATCCGCGTCGGCTTGTCGGCGTAATCGCGGCTGATGTAGACGTTGGGATCGAGCGAGCCGGTGTAAAACGAGGGGTTGTGGTGCGGCTGGTCGGCGTCCTCGAGGAAGAACAGCTGCCCTTCGGCCACGTGCACCAGATAGTCGCGGTCGAAGGCGTCGGCCTTGTCGAGATTCTTGTAGCCCTGCGCATCGGAGATCGTCTTGTGGAGGAAGTCCTCCTCCGCCTTCAGCCCGGCGGGGCTCCAGTCGGGCAATTGACCGTCGAAATGGTGATTACCCTGATAAACCGCGAAATCCGGGTTGAGCTGGAAATACTGATCGACCGTGTGCTGGACGAAGTCCTTCCAGTCGGTCTGCTGGGGCGCGGCCTTGCACGAAGCAAGGATCATGCAGGCTACGCCTGCGAGCAGCTTGCGGTTCATTCGTTGTCCTCCCGAAAGATTGTTGCGCACTTCTTGCGTCAGGGCGCGCCGAAGGTCCACCCCTCGGTGGCGGCAATCGCCGGGGTCATCCCCGGTGGCTGCCAGAGTTCCTCGCGCGCCGCCACGCTGCGCAGCCAGGCCGCGGTGAGCAGCGCGTCGGCGCTGTGATCGTCGATCGCCCCCGCGCCCGCGACCGGTGGACTGCCGAGGCGGGCGAGCGCGGCGTTCAGGTCGGCGATGGTCTTCATCTTGCTGCGCCCGGGTGCGCGGCCGCCGGCCATCGCCGCGATCGCGGTGTAGATTTCCAGTACCACCGATCCGCTCGGCGGCAGCGGATCGAAGGGCCACACGGGAAGGCGTCGATCGAGCCGGTGCAGCACTCGCATGCCCGTGAGGCTCGACTTGCCGACCTGCGCCGCACCGACGAGGTTGAAGTTCGAATACGGTTTGCAGCCCATCGGCGCCTGCGCCTGCTCGGTGACGCGGAAGCGCCCCTGGCGATGCGCGGCGTCGGGTGCATGGAAGTGCTTACCCTCACGTCCGCCGTGGCGGCGGAAATAGCGACTCGCCTCGCCATGATCGACAAAGCTGGTGGCCGCGAGGTGAGGATCGTCGCGGCAGACGCGGTTGACCAGCGCCCACAGCGCCCTGGCGTCGGGCGGGCTCTCGTCCCATCCCGGAAAGAACGCCCCGCTGTCCGCGAACGGCAGCGATGCGCCGAGGTCGAGCCCGGCTAGGGTCTCGGCGGGCATTTCGCCGAGCAGCCAGCGCAGCACCTCCTCGCGCGACCAGCGGTGGCCCGGGCGGACCAGCCGCGGCGGCCTGCCGCCGGCCCCGCAGATCGCCAGCGCCAGCCCCTTGTGCCGCTCGCCGGCCGCGCCGGACCAGTCGATCGCGGCGAAGTGCCGGAAGCGCTCAGCCACGCTCCTGCCGCAGCTTGTTCCAGTAGGCGATCCGCTCCTTCACTTGCCGCTCGAACCCGCGCTCGGCCGGTGAGTAGTAGGTCTGCGGCTCCATCTCCGCCGGCCAGTAGTTCGCGCCCGAAAAGGCATCCTCGGCGCTGTGATCGTAAGCGTAATCCTTGCCGTAGCCGATCTCCTTCATCAGCTTCGTGGGCGCGTTGAGGATGTTCGCCGGTGGCATCAGGCTGCCGGTTTCCCTGGCGCTGCGCCAGGCGGCGCCCATCGCCTTGTAGGCGGCGTTCGATTTGGGCGCGGTGGCGAGGTAGAGGCACGCCTGGACGATCGCCAGCTCGCCCTCGGGGCTGCCGAGGAAATCGTAAGCATCCTTGGCGGCGAGGCATTGCACCAGCGCCTGCGGGTCGGCGAGCCCGATGTCCTCGCTCGCCGCGCGGGTCAGCCGGCGCAGCAGGTAGAGCGGCTCTTCGCCCGCGACCAGCATCCGCGCGAGGTAATAGAGCGCCGCCTGCGGATCGGAGCCGCGGATCGATTTGTGCAGCGCGCTGATGAGGTTGTAGTGCCCCTCGCGGTCCTTGTCGTACACGGCGACGCGGCGCTGGAGGAACTGGCCGAGTTCGCCCGGGCCGAGCGGCTCGGCGATTTTCGCCGCATAGAGCGTCTCGGCCTGATTGAGCAGGAAACGTCCGTCGCCGTCGGCGCTGGCGATCAGCGCCTCGCGCGCCTCGGCCGTGAGGGGCAGGGGCCCTTCGAGCGCCTCGGCGCGCTCGAGCAGCTTCTCGAGCGCCGCCGCATCGAGCCGGTGGAGGATCAGCACCTGAGTGCGGCTGAGCAGTGCGGCGTTCAATTCGAAACTCGGGTTCTCGGTCGTCGCCCCGACCAGCGTGACGGTGCCGCGCTCGACGTAGGGCAGGAAGCCGTCCTGCTGCGCGCGGTTGAAGCGGTGGATCTCGTCCACGAACAGCAGCGTGCGCTGCCCGGCCTTGCGCGCCGTCTCGGCTTCGGCGAAGGCCTTCTTGAGATCGGCCACGCCGGAAAACACTGCGCTGATCGCCACGAAGCGCATCCCCACCGCGTCGGCCAGCAGCCGGGCGATGCTGGTCTTGCCGGTGCCCGGCGGCCCCCACAGGATCATGCTGGCGAGCTTGCCCGCGGCGACCATCCGCCCGATCGCGCCTTCCGGCCCGGTCAGGTGCTCCTGCCCGATCACCTCGTCGAGCGTGCGCGGGCGCAGCCGGTCGGCCAGCGGCGCGTCCTCGCGCGGCGCATCCGGCGCGCGGGCGGGCGGCAGGTCGTCGGCGAACAGATCGGCCATCGCCGCGACAAATAGGGGATGCGGAGAGCCGCCGCGAGCCCCCTTGCAATTCGTCGGTTATAAGATATATCGCAGACCATCTAAGAAAGGATTTTGTGATGCGATATGGATGCAACGACCGCTGGGCGTGGAAAATGGCCAACAAGTTCGGCCCTGGCGGCGTGTTCGGGCCCGGCGGTCCCTTCGGGCCGGCAGGCCCGTTCGGCCCCGGCGGCCCCTTCGGCCCGGGCGGGCCTTTCGGCCCCGGCGGCGGGCGTGGCTGGCGCGGGGGCGGCCGCCGCGGACGCCGGATGTTCGATCGCAACGAACTGCGGCTGGTGCTCCTGAAGCTGATCGCCGAGCAGCCGCGCCACGGCTACGACCTGATCAAGGCGATGGAGGAGCTTTCGGGCGGGCATTATTCGCCGAGCCCCGGCGTGGTCTATCCGGCGCTGGCGATGCTCGCCGACGAAGGGCTGGTGGCCGAGCAGGACAGCGAAAACCAGCGGCGCCAATTCGCGATCACCGCGGCCGGCGAGGCGGTGCTCGAAGAAGAGGCCGAAGCCGCCGCCGAGGCCTACGAGCGCCTGACCGACCTTGGCGAGCGGGCTGAACGCGGCCGCGAGCCGTCGATCGAGCGCGCCTCGGTCAACCTGTTCACCGCCGTCGCCCAGCGCATGCGCTCCGGCGACGAGGGCGAGGACGATCTCGCCCACCGCATCGCCGAAATCCTCGACGAGGCGGCGCAGAAGATCGAGCGGCTGTGACGTGAGGGCACGCCACCGGGGCGATTTCCTTCGCCTCGGTTGCGTGGTATTCTCCCCGCAGGGTCGCCCCAGGGAGGGAGGTGTTTATGAACGCCACTGCTTCGAGCGGCCCGGCCAAGGCGCCGTGGCACTTGTGGGTCGTCGGCATCCTGTCGCTGTGCTGGAACGGCTACGGGGCATACGACTACGTGATGTCGGTATCGCTCAACGCCAACTACCTCGGCAATTATCCGCCGGAAATGACCGGTATCATCAAGGCGTTTCCGCTGTGGGTGACGAGCACTTGGGCGATCGGCGTGTGGGCCTCCGTGATCGGCTCGCTGCTGTTGCTGATCCGCTCGCGTCATGCGGCGACGGCGTTCCTGGTTTCGATCCTCGGCGCGCTGGTGACGTTTGTCTACGATTTCACGCTCAAGCTGCCGCCATCGCTCGACACGACCATGAGCCGGGTGCTGCCGCTCGTGGTCGTCATCCTGATCGTCGCGCAGTGGTATTACGCCAGGCGGATGGAGCACGCCGGCGTGCTACGCTGACCCGCCAGCCCGGTGCGCCGCGATCAGGCGCAGGTAGGTGTCGGCGACGGCGCGATTGATCGCATCCCAGGCATAGGCGCGGCTGCGCTCCTCGCCGGCGCGGCCGTGGGCGGCGCGCAGGCCCGGATCGGCGATGTAGGCGGCGAGCGCGTCGGCATAGCCGGCAGTGTCGCCCGGCTCGACCAGCGTGCCGGTCTCGCCGTCGGCGATCAGGCAGGTGCTCCCGGTCGCCCGCGCCGCGACCACCGGGACGCCGCAGGCCATCGCTTCGAGCGTGACGTTGCCGAAGGTCTCGGTGACCGAAGGGTTGAACAGCACGTCCATCGCCGCGACCGCCCGGCCGAGATCGGCGCCCGCCTGGAAGCCGGTGAACACCGCCCCCGGCAGGCGCTCCTCGAACCATTCCCGCGCCGGGCCGTCGCCGACCACCAGCACTTTGTGCGGCACGCCGCGTTGGCGCAGTTCGTCGACCGCAGCGGCAAAGGCCTCGAGCCCCTTTTCCATCACCAGCCGGCCGAGAAAGCCGATCGCGACGTCGCCGTCGCCGATCCCGTGTCCGCGCCGCCACGCGAGGTCGCGCCGGCCGGAATGGAACACTTCGCGGTCGACCCCGCGTTCCCACAGCGAGATATCGTCGTTCATGTCCTGCGCGCGCAGCACATCGACCATGCTCTGGGAGGGCGCGACCAGCGCATCGCACTGGCGGTACAGCCGGCGCAGCCACCGCTCCACCGGGCCCTCGAGAAAGCCGATGCCGTAATAATCGGCATAGGTTTCGAAGCGCGTGTGCACCGATGCGAGCACCGGAATGTCGCGCCCGCGCGCCCAGCGCACTGCCGCGCGGGCGGCGAAATCGGGCGAAGAGATGTGCAACACGTGCGGGGCGAACGCGGCGAGATCGCGCCGCACCGCCGCGGACAGCCTGATCGGGATGCGGTATTCGCCGCGTGTCGGAATGGCCAGCGAGGGCAGCGACACGATCGTCCCCTGCCCCTCGAACGCCGGCCGCTTGACCGTCGCCGAATAGACCCGCACCTGCGCCCCGTGGCGCTGCAGGTATTCGACCAGCCGGTTGAGCGCCTTGTTCGCCCCGTCGACGACCATGTTGTAGTTGCCGCTGAACAGCGCGATTTTCAGGCCGTCGACGGTTTGCGCCGGCGCCTCCGGCAGGCTCGTGTTCCCGGTCCGGGGCGATGTCGCGCGCGGCGATGCCGACGCTTTTCCGCGCGGACGTTCGCGCACGTCCGCGCAAGCGGCGGGAGAAAGCGAATCGTGCGGCATGGGGGCGCCTCCTGCACCGCTCGCCTCCGCTAGGGAAGCGGTTTGTTGTCGTTTCGTCCTGAATCTGCGGCCTGCCGAAAGCTTGACACGGAACCAAGTTAGGATATTCGCTAAATACCTATGAACTCCGTTTTCGACGCCCTGTCGCATCCGATCCGCCGCGACGTGCTCGAGCTCCTCAAGCGCGGCGGAATGACCGCCGGCGAACTGGCCGATCGGTTCCCGGTCTCCAAACCGACCATGTCCGGTCATTTCGCCAAGCTCAAGGCGGCCGGGCTGATCCGCGGCGACAATCGAGCCGGGCACATCGTCTACACGCTCGACATGGCGACGCTGGAGGAGGCGGTGATGGGTTTCATGGGCCGGATGCGCGCCGGCGCCAACGGTGCCACCGGTTACGAGGAGCCGTGATCCGGATCCCCCTCCCGCTTGCGGGAGGGGCTAGGGGAGGGAAGACCGCGGCTCAACACCGAGCCTCCCCCCGGCCCTCCCACAAGCGGGAGGGGGCATCAGCTACTTCGAACTCTTCCGCGCCGCGCTGGCCCCCGGCTGCGGCGCGCCCGGGGCCACCGGGTCGAAATCGAAGGTCTTGGTGAACCGGCTGCGCGAATCCTGCGCCAGCGTTTCCGGCTTGCGCGTGCCCGCGGCGATCTGCGCCCGCGCCGCGCGCGAGGCGACGATGTAGTTGCGCACCTGCACGTCGCCCTCGGCGCAGGCGTATTCGAACATCTGATAGTGGTCGTTGCGGTCCCATTCTTCCTGCGCGGTCCACGGCGCGGTGAACACTTCGGGGTCGTCGTAGGTGATCTGGTAGAGGATCGCGTTCGGCCCGGTCATCGTCAGCCGCTCGACCGTATGCGCCTTCGCGCTGGTCGGGATCGTGTCGAGCGGCGCCCCGCCGACCATCGTCACGATCACCGGCGCGGCGGCCCGCTTCTGCAGGTCGGTGGTCACGCTGTCGCCGCTCTTGATGTTGCGCGTCTCGATCACCAGCGTCTTGCCGTCCCAGTACGCGCGCGAATCGCCGAACCACGCCTCAACGTTCGCCGGCCAGTGCTCACCGGCCTCGGCCTTGCTGACGATCGGGATCACCCGCCGGCCGAGCATCTCGTTGACGATCGCGACGTACCCCGGCGACTGGAATATCTGAATCCCCTCGTTGTAGCGGTTGGGGAACATCGAGGCCGGAAAGCCCCGCGTGATGCACCGGTCCCAGGTGTCGAAATCGGCCGGCGAATCGTATTCCTGCCCCGGCACCCAGCCCGAGCGGCCGTTCTCGAACAGCGTTTGCGCCCACGGCGTCAGCGGCGGCAGCCGCCCGTTCTTCGGATCGACCAGCAGCGAGGTGCGCCACGAGAAATCGGAGCGCTTCGTCCACTCAGCCTGCCCCTGCGTGCCCCCCTGCCGCTCGATCGAGGTGTCCGGCGAATACCCGGCGTCCGACTTCTCGGCGTTGGCGAGCCGCTTGGCATGCTCGGCATCGGTCAGCCACACCCGGTTGCCGAAACTCTCCGGCCGCTGAAACAGGATTCGCGCCCCCGCGACCATGTCCATTGGCCAGGTCCCACGAAAATCCCAGTCGCCCCACGGGGTTTGGGCGGGCGTGTAGGTGGTCGGTACCGGCGGCAGCACGGTGAGGTCGGCCGGGCGCTTCTGGGCCGAGGCGGGGGCGGAGGGCGCCAGCAGCGCGGCAGCGAGAGCCAGCGCGACGGCGCGCGAAATGATGAGCTTCGTTTTGTGGCGACCCTTCCGCATCTCTCTTTCCCCTTGGATGAGAGATTGTCCCCGCAATTACAGCAAGGCAAGCCCCTTGGCATTTCGCGCCCGCTGCCCGATGAAGGCGGCCAGAGGGGACGCATGGACATCGCCGGGTATCTCGAACAGGTCACCTCCGCGGTCCGAACCTCGCCATCCTGACTGGTCGTCAGAATAAGAGCGCGAGCTTGAGCCACTTCTTCGCAACGAGCGCCATTAGCGAGATGAAAACGGCTGAGAGTAGTGTCCAGTCAACGCATTTCCCGCTGTATCGCTATCCGGACCCTAAGGCGGCCCAAACTGACGCGTTCCTGCACGGTGGCCGCGGCCTAAACCTCGACCCCAATCTCTACACTGCCATCTGCAAGGCCGCCGGAATCGACCCCGCCGACCAGGCCGGACCGGACGACGATTTCCGCGCCGCCACCGGCGAGGCGCGGCCCAGCGAGCTCAAGGTGTTCGACTACATCTACGGCGTGCTGCATTCGCCCGCTTATCGCGAGACCTTCGCCGAGTTCCTCAAGATCGACTTCCCGCGCATCCCCTATCCGCCGTCTCCGCAAGTCTTCCGCCAGGTCAGCGAAATGGGCGAGCACCTCCGCCGCCTGCACCTAATGGAGCCCGCCGCCATCGGCGACACGCCCTATCCCTACATGGGCGAAGGCGATGATGTGGTCGCCAGCGGCTATCCCAAGTTCGAGAGAGGCAAGGTCCACATCAACAAGGACCAGTACTTCGCCGACGTGCCCGAGATTGCGTATAACTTCCACATCGGCGGCTACCAGCCAGCGCAGAAATGGCTCAAGGACCGCCGCGGGCGTTCGCTGTCGTGGGACGACATCACGCACTATCAGCGGATCGTCAAAATCCTCGTCGAGACCGACCGGATCATGCGCGAGATCGAGCTGCCGCTGGATGCTTGACGGGCGGTCCGGTTGAAAAGCGGCTCAGCCCTGTTGGTGGAGCGGGCATCCGAGCTTACCCTTCGGCCGTGTCCCAACGATCTTCCCATCCCGCTCAACTTGGCTTCGATCTCGGCGAGCCGCCGAAGGCCGTGGGTTATGTGCCGAACCTCGCCGAAATCCGCGAAGACCTCGCCGACATCCTTGCTTCCGCGCGGGCCGTCACCGCCGAGGCGCTGTGGGACGAGCGGACTTATCGCTACAACAAGGTCGTGTTTCCGCAGATGAGCCGCTGGCTGCCCGACGACGAGCGCGACCAGCTCTGTTTCCAGTTCTTCCAGGAGCTGGAGCGGATCGAGCTGCTGATGGCCGCCTGATCCGGCGCGGATCGTGCCAAACCGCTTTCCTACAGCCTGTGTTCCTGCTATGTTCACGGTGACGCCCGAGTCTCGCCGAAGGGGCTCGTCGGCAAGGAATCGACCCAATCGAGGGGGGATTTGATCTCTGGACCGTGTTCCATGTGTTCCATCTGTGTGAACTTCGCGGAGGTCGGCTGGAGCCCAGAGCGACGCGCGCGCCCTGTGTCGGTTTGCCGGCGCCGTCCCCTTGCCGCTAGGCGCGCCAATCGCCATAGGCTCGGCGCGACTCCCGCATCTCACCCGAAAGGCCCGCCCATGAAGGTCCGTATCCTGGTCAGCCTCAAGCCCGGCGTGCTCGATCCGCAGGGCCGCGCGGTGCACCATGCGCTCGAAAGCCTCGGCTTTTCCGGGGTCGAGGACGTCCGCGTCGGCCGGGCGATCGAGCTCGAGGTCGCCGACTCGACCACCGACGCGGCGCTCAAAGACATGTGCGAGAAGCTGCTCGCCAACACCGTCATCGAAAACTACCGCATCGAGAAGCTGGAGCACGCCTGATGGCCTTCCGCGCCGCCGTGGTGACGTTCCCCGGCTCCAACTGCGACCGCGATCTGGCCGATGCGATCGAGAAGGTCGCCGGCGTCCCGGCGATCCGCGTGTGGCACGGCGACGCCGAGCTGCCCGAGCGGCTCGATCTGGTCGCGCTGCCCGGCGGGTTCTCCTACGGCGACTACCTGCGCTGCGGGGCGATGGCGGCGCGCAGCCCGATCGTCCGCGCGGTGGTCGAGGCGGCGGGCGCCGGCGTGCCGGTACTCGGCATCTGCAACGGCTTCCAGGTGCTGACCGAGACCGGCCTGCTGCCCGGCGCGCTGATGCGCAACGCCCAGCTGACCTTCGTCTGCCGCACGGTGCCGCTCGAAGTTGCCAACAGTCAGTCGCTGTTCACCGCCGGCTACGAGCAGGGCGAGACGATCCACCTGCCGGTCGCCCACCACGACGGCAACTATTTCGCCGACGAGGCGACGCTCGACCGGCTCGAAGGCGAGGGCCGGGTGGCGTTCCGCTACGGCGAGGAGGTCAACGGCTCGCAGCGCCGCATCGCCGGGGTGCTCAACGCGGCCGGCAACGTGCTCGGCATGATGCCCCACCCCGAACGCGCGATCGAGCCCGAACTCGGCGGCAGCGACGGCCGGGTCCTGTTCGAAAGCGCGGTGGAGGGGTTGGTGGGAGTTTAGGAAGGAGGCAGGAACGGTCCGCGACCAGCGGACCGCAAGCGCGAACGCGCGTCGGCCGGTTAGGCCGGAAGCCAAGCGGGCCGGATGGCCCGCGCCGGCGCCTGAGGCGCAAACAAATTAGGCCGCCGCCCGCCCAATCTTGCTCCGCTGCGCCACGCCGAGCGCCTCGGCCGCCGGCATCGGGCGGCCGAAGTAGAAGCCCTGGATCTTGGTGCAGCCCATGTCGCGGATCATCGCCGCCTCGGCCGCGGTTTCGACGCCCTCGGCGGTGGTGGTCATGCCCAGGCTGTCGGCCATCGCCACCACGGCGCGGACGATCGCCAGGCTCTCGGGGCTGTTCTGCGCTGCGCCCTGGACGAAGCTGCGGTCGACCTTGATGGTCGAAAAGCGGATCGCCCTCAGGTAGCCGAGCGAGGAGTAGCCGGTGCCGAAGTCGTCGAGCGCAATCGTGCAGCCGAGCGCGATGATCTCCTCGAGCGCCTGGCGAGCGATCTGCGCGTCGCGCACGAAGATGCTTTCGGTCACCTCGACCTCGAGCCGGTGGGCCGGCAGGCCGCTGTCGGTCAGGGCGCGAACCACCGTCTTGGAGAACCCCGGCTCGAGCAGCTGCTCGCCCGAGACGTTGACCGAAACCTTGATCGGCTCGGGCCAGCGCGCCGCCTCCTTGCAGGCCTCGCGCATCACCCATTCGCCGATCGGCACGATCAGCCGGGTGTCCTCGGCCAGCGGGATGAACTTGGCCGGGCTGATGAAGCCATGCTCTTCGCTCTGCCAGCGCACCAGCGCCTCGAAGGCGACCACGGTTTCGAGGGTGGCGTCGACCACCGGCTGGAAGTTGAGCAGCAACTCGCCCTTGTCGGTGGCGAAACGCAGCGCGGATTCGAGCTGGCGGCGCTCCTCGGCCTCGGCGTGCAGCGCGGGCTCGTAGACGCAGTGTTCGCCGCCGCCCGAACCCTTCGCTCGGTACAGCGCAAGGTCGGCGTTGCGCATCAGCGCCTCGACCGACGTCCCGTCGCGCGGTCCCATCGCCGAGCCGACGCTGGCGCCGATGTAGAGCTTGTGGTTCTCGACGTCGTACGGCTGCGACAGCGCCTGGATCACTCGCCGAGCGAAGCCGGCGACCGCGTTGCGGTCGGACGCGTCGCGGATCACCACCGCGAACTCGTCGCCGCCGAGCCGGCCGCACAGCTCGTTGTCGCCGGCCAGCTCCTCGAGCCGCTGCGAAACCTGCGCCAGCAGCAGGTCGCCGATCTGGTGGCCGAGCGAATCGTTGACCGCCTTGAACCGGTCGAGGTCGATCATCAGGAACGCACAGCGGGTGCGCCACTGCTCGGCATACTTGAGCGCGTCCTTGAGCGATTCGGTGACCATCAGCCTGTTGGGCAGCCCGGTCAGCGTGTCGTAGCGGGCGAGGTAGGCGATCTTCTCGTTGGACTCGCGCTCGTGGGTGACGTCGGAGCCGACCCCGCGGAAGCCGAGGAAGTCACCCTGTTCGTCGCGCATCGGCGTGCCCGAGATTTCCCACCAGCGCCGCCCGCCGCCGACTTCGACCTGCACCAGCAGGTTGGAAAAGCTTTCGCGCCGCTTCAGCCGTTCGGCGAGGTCGTGCAGGCTCGGCGCGAACTGGCCGCTTTCCCAGGTGGCGCCGGCGATCAGCTTGATGAACGATTGGCCCTCGACCGCCTCGACCTCGCGGCCGAGCGCGTAGGCGAACCGGGGGCTTGCTGCGCGGATGCGGCGGTTGGTGTCGATTTGCCACAGCCAGTCGGCCGCGTTCTCCTCGAACTCGCGCAGCAGCATCGACACGACTTCGCTCTTTTCGACTACGCCGGCCTCGGCAATCTGTGCGGCGAGATAGGTGCGGGCGACGCTGAGCGCACCGCCGATGGCGATCGCCACGAACGCGCTCACGGCGACGGCGAAGGTGAACTCGCCCTTGAGCAGGAACGACAGCAGCGCCGCGCCGCCGGTGATCCCGGAGAAGACGATCGTCGCCATTGGCGCCGACGCCATGGCGAACGCGGTCCCGGCGATCAGCATGGCGACCAGCGTCCACAGGGCGAAATGGTCGGCCGTGGTTCCCCAGTGGGTGAACGCCAGCAACGGGATCGTCCACACCACGGCGGCTCCGGCGACGCCGAAGGCCTGGCGACGGAACTCGCGCTGCGTCATCGAGCGCCGGTCGATGTCCGCCAGTCCGCGATCGATGCGCAGCGAGTTCCACAACGCGACGGCCACCGCCAAGACCCACGGCGCGAGGATGAACACGGGGACCTTGCCGGTGAACAGGCCGACGGTGATGATCGCGGCCATCGCATGAGCTATTGCCCGGCTGCGCGAAAGCCGGTGAATTTGCGCGTACTGGATTGCGCGCAAGGCGGCCCAGTCTCCCTGTTCGGGATTTCTGAGACCGATGAGCGCCAGCAGCGGCAGCTTGAGCGGCAGCTGCGGCAGGTCGGAATGGCTGTCCGTCACCGGGCCAGCGCTACCCCGGCAATGGTTGAGACGGCGTAAAGTCCTGCAAAGGAAGCTACGAATTCGAAAAAAGGCTATTCCACCGTCACTGATTTCGCCAGGTTGCGCGGCTGATCGACGTCCGTGCCTTTGGCGACCGCGACGTGGTAGGCGAGCAGCTGCACCGGGACGGCATAGACCAGCGGCGCGATCAGCGGATGGACGCGCGGCATTTCGATGGTCGCGAGACACCCGTCTCCGGCTTCGGCCAGGCCTTCGGCGTCGGAAATCAGCACGATCTTGCCACCGCGGGCGCGGACTTCCTGCATGTTGGAGACGGTCTTTTCGAACAGCGGCCCCGAAGGTGCCAGCACGATCACCGGCACCGCCTCGTCGATCAGCGCGATGGGCCCGTGCTTCATTTCCCCCGCGGCATAGCCTTCTGCATGGATATAGCTGATTTCCTTGAGCTTCAGCGCCCCCTCGAGCGCCAGCGGGAAGTCCGGTCCGCGGCCGAGGTAGAGCACGTCGCGCGCCGGGGCGATCAGGTGGGCCATCGCGGCGATCTCGCCATCGTGGTCGAGCGCGGCATTGAGCGCGGCCGGCGCTTCGAGCAGGTGGCGCACGATGGCGGCTTCTTCCTCGTGCGACATGCGCCCCTTGCGGACCGCGAAGTGCGCCGCCAGCGCGGCGAGGACCGCGAGCTGGCAAGTGAACGCCTTGGTGCTGGCGACGCCGATCTCCGGGCCGGCATGGGTCGGCAGCAACAGGTCGGCCTCGCGCGCCATCGTGCTGGTCGGCACGTTGACCACCACCGCGATCGTCTGTCCTTCGGCCTTGCAATGGCGCAGCGCCGCGAGGGTATCGGCCGTTTCGCCGCTTTGCGAGATGAACAGCGCCAGCCCGCCCTTCTGCAGCACCGGCTCGCGATAGCGGAACTCGCTGGCGAAATCGATGTCGACCGGCACGCGCGCGAACTGTTCGAACCAGTACTTGGCCACCATCCCGGCGTAATACGACGTGCCGCAGGCAACGATGGTGATCCGGTCGATGCCGACGACGTCGAACTCCATCTGCGGCAGCGCGACCTCCTGTTCGAGCGGCCGCAGGTAGCTGCGCAGAGTCTGCGCGACGACGGTCGGCTGCTCGAAGATCTCCTTTTGCATGAAGTGGCGGTAGGTGCCTTTCTCGATCTCCGCCGCCGACGCGCCCGAGGTCGTGATTTCGCGCTCTACTGCGTTGTTGTCCTTGTCGTAGATCGTCGCACCGCCGCGCGTGATGACGACCCAGTCGCCTTCCTCGAGGTAGGCGATCCGCTGGGTCAGCGGGGCAAGCGCGAGGGCGTCGGAGCCGAGGTAGCTTTCGCCGTCGCCGTAACCCACCACCAGCGGCGAGCCGAGGCGAGCGCCGATCAGCATGTCGGGGTACCGTCGGAAGGCGATCGCCAGCGCGAACGCGCCGCGCAGCTTCGGCAGCACCTCGCGAACCGCTTCTTCGGGGGACTTGCCGGCCTCGACTTGCTCCGACACCAGGTGCGCGACGACCTCGGTATCGGTCTCGCTCTCAAAGGTCCGGCCGCGCCCTTCGAGCTCGTGGCGCAAGTGGCGGAAGTTCTCGATAATTCCGTTGTGCACCAATGCGACCTCGTCTGTCGCGTGGGGATGGGCGTTGCTGGTGGTCGGCGCGCCGTGGGTCGCCCAGCGGGTGTGGGCGATGCCGACGGTGCCCGGCGCCGGATTCCGCTCGAGTTCGAACATCAGGTTGACCAGCTTGCCTTCCGCGCGGCGCCGGACCAGCTTGCCGTCGTCGAGCGTACACAGGCCGGCGCTGTCGTAGCCGCGGTATTCCATCCGCCTGAGCCCATCGACCAGCCGCTCTGCGACCGGCTGATTGCCGATGATGCCGATGATTCCGCACATGGGTTCTTGCCTTGGATTAGAGGATGTAGGGGACGCGGATGCCCGGCATTTGCGTCGGGAAGTCCTTTGTATTGCGGGTAATCAGGATCGCGCCGTTGATCTGGGAGGTTGCCAGAATGAAGGCGTCGAGCAGTTTCATGTTCGTCCGATGTCTGATGTCCGCCGCCGCAGCCGCAATGCGGGCGTCAAGCTCGACAACCTCGAAGTTCGCGAGTGCCTGTCGAACGAGATCACGGGCATCGAGCGACTTACCCGCCAGGACTTCGCTCCAGACGATGCGGCTTATCCGATGACCCTTATAGCGGGCCAGTTCCCCAGCCGCCTCAGGATGAGACTTGAGCCAATCGATAACGATGTTCGTGTCGAAGAACGGATCGGCCACGCTCAGATGTCTTCGTAGGGTCTGCGGTCCTCGCGAATGGTCCGCTGGTATTCGACACCGTCCGGAATATCGTCACGATTCGCCCACAAGCCCGCCCAACGCTGAATCCAATCATTGTTGTCGGCATTCTGGATCAAATGGAGCTTGATCGCCTCGCGAATTTCCGCCGCACGCGATTTGCCCTGACGCCTCGCCAGCGCATCGAGCTTTTCGACGTCTTCGTCGGGGATATCGACCAGTGTTCGCATGAGTGAGTGATATACTGATATCATATCATGATATCAGTGCAAGCGAATTCGCCCGGACGCCTCAGCCGGCGAAGACGACCGGTTCGGCTTCCTCCGGAAGCATCGTGGCCAGTTCGATAGACCCGTTCTCGAGGCGATAGGGCACCACGACCGAGCGGCTGAACCCGCTCGTTTCGACCAGCACCGCGATCGCTTCGCCGGGCTTTTCATCGGGCAGACGAGCGTTGGCGACGAGCGCGGAGCCGAGTATTTGCCCCGTCCGCGCTTCTTGCGCGAGGCCTGCGCCGAGCCTCTTGTACTGCGCCGCAAGTGTTTCTGACTCGCTGTCGGGCGCGAGCTGCACGAATTCGATTTCCCCGTTCGATTTCGCCCGCGCGCCGAACGGCAGGAAACCGCCATCCGCCTCTAGCAGCTCCCGGGCGCGCTCCAGGCTGGCCTGGAGAACGACCGCGAGGTGATTCTCATTCAGGGGCATTGTGCTCTTTCTTCGCCTCGGCCTTCTTCTTGGTCATCGCGTCGCGGAAGCGGTCGGCCCAGCCCGGCTTCACCAGCTGCTCGGCGCGGACCATCCGTAGCTCGCCGGGGGCCACGTCGCGGCTGACCGGGCTGCCGGCGGCGACGATCGCATCGGCGCCGATCGTCACCGGGGCGATCAGCGCGCTGTTGGAGCCGATGAAGGCGCGCTCGCCGATCACCGTGCGGTGCTTGAAATAGCCGTCGTAGTTGCAGGTGATGGTGCCGGCGCCGATGTTGGCCCCGGCGCCGATGGTGGCGTCGCCGAGATAAGTCAGGTGATTGGCCTTGGCTCCTTCGCCCAGTTCGGCGTTCTTGACCTCGACGAAGTTGCCGATCTTCGACCCCTTCGCCAGTTTGGCCCCGGGCCGCAGCCGGGCGAACGGGCCAACCGAGGCGCTTTCGCCGATCTCGGCGCCCTCGATGTGGCAGAAGGCGTGGATCGTCGCGCCGTCGGCCACACTGACGCCGGGGCCAAACACCACGTTCGGCTCGACCGTCACGTCGCGGCCGAGGGCGGTGTCCCAGGCGAAGAACACCGTCTCGGCCGCGACCAGGCTCGCCCCTTCGGCCATCGCCTGCAGCCGGCGGGCGGCCTGCCAGCGGGCTTCGGCTGCGGCGAGCTCGGCGCGGCTGTTGATTCCGCAGACCTCGTCGGGATCGTCCGTCACGATCACAGCGCAGGCGCCGCCCTGCTTGATCGCCACGTTGACGATGTCGGGCAGGTAATACTCGCCTTGGACGTTGTCGTTGCCGATCTGGCCGAGCAGCCCGAACAGCACCTGGGCGGGCGCCGCCATCAGGCCCGAGTTGCACAGGCGGCAGGCGCGTTCGCCCTCGTCGGCGTCGCGGTATTCGACCATCCAGTTGATCCGCCCGCCGTCGGCCATCACCCGGCCGTACTGCAACGTGTCCTCGGGTTCGAAACCGAGCACCACGACGTCGGCCGGATCGTCGGCCAGGTGGAGGCGCTCGACCATTGCCCGCATCGTCGCCGGGCGGACGAAGGGGACGTCGGCGTAGAGCACCAGCACGTCGCCCTCGAAGCCCTTCAGCGCCGCCTCGGTCTGCTGAACCGCGTGGCCGGTGCCGAGCTGCGGCTCCTGCACCACCAGCTCGGCGCGGCCGGCGAGTTGTTGCTCAAGCTGCTCGCGTCCGTCGCCGACCACCACCACCGTGCGCTCGGGCCGAAGCTCGGCGAGCGCGGCGAGCAGGTGTTCGACCATCGGCCGCCCGGCGATCGGATGCAGCACCTTGTGGCGCGTGCTCTTCATCCGGGTCCCCTTGCCGGCGGCGAGAATCACGGCGGCGATCGGGCGCTCGGGGGTCTTGGGATCATCGGCCATCGCCCGCGGCCATGCCACCATTCGATTGCGGTTTCCACACCACTCTGGCAGGCGCCGCGGCGATGGATGCTTTTCCCTTCGACACGATCGGTTTCGACCTCGACGGCACCCTGATCGACACCGCCCCGGACCTGTGCGGTGCCGTCAACCACGCGCTCTCCACCATCGACCGTGAGCCGATCACCGAGGACACCATCCGCCAGATCATCGGCGGCGGCACCCGGGCCATGCTGACGCGCGCGCTCGAACGCACCGGCGGCATGGTCGCCGACGCGAACTTCCAGCAGCTCTACGCCGACCTGCTCGCCTATTACGAGCGCCACACCAGCGAGCACAGCGCGCCATACCCCGGCTGTCTCGCCGCGCTCGATGCGCTGGAGGCGAGGGGCTGTCGGCTGGCGGTGGTGACCAACAAGCAGGAATTCCTCGCCCGCAAGCTGCTCGACGAGATCGGCCTCGCCCACCGCTTCGACGCGATCCTCGGCGGCGATACGCTCGGGCCCGGCCGTTCGAAGCCGCAGCGCGACATGCTCGACGAGGCGCTGCGCCGCTGCGGGGGGGCGCGCTTCGCGATGGTCGGCGATTCGAGCTTCGACGTGCGCGCGGCGCGGGCGGCGGAAGCGCCGGTGGTGGTGCTCGCCGGCGGCTATCACGACGCGCCCCCCGAAACGCTCGGCGCCGATGCGCTGATCGGCGGATTCGACGAGCTGGTGGCGGCGCTGACGGGCCTACAATAGTGCGCGGACGATTGTTTCCGGGTGACAGATTCGCCATGTGTCACCCATAGCGCCACTATTAGAGCCTTGTTATCGCAGCGTTTTCTCTTCAAGGCGACGGGTGACAGATCCGCGGCAAGGTTCGCCACACAGCCAGCGCCGACGAATCGTGATCGCGACGGAACATATCAGGAACATAGGTAGTAGGAAAGGCGATTTTGGCCGATCAGGCAACCGGGACGCGGGCCCTCTGGGGAACGGCGCCCGCCCCGCCTTGTTTTCCGAGAAGTGGAATTGACGGAGCTGAAGTCATGTACGGTTGGGCCCTCACGCTCGCCATTATCGCCATCATCGCCGCGATCCTCGGATTCGGCGGCGTCGCCGGCGCGTTCGCCACGCTCGCCGAGATCGTCTTCGTGCTCGCGCTGCTCGGGACCTTGCTGTTCCTGTTCCTCGGCTGGAAGGCGGCGAAGAGCGTCATCGATTAGCGTTTTCGCGCGTTGCCGAGAGGCTACCGCTCAAATGCCTCGAAGCACCACGTAAACGCCGACGGCGATGACCATTGCGGCAAAGCCGACCTCGAGCGTTCGGCGGCGGGCGGCGAGGGCCTTGCCGGCGGCGATGCCGCCGATCGAGCCGACGACGCCGCCGGCGACAAGCAGCGCAACCAGCCACCAGTCGACCTGGCCCGAGATCGCATAGGAGGCGGCGGTGGTCGCGCCGAGCGTGGTCACCACCACCAGCGAGGTGCCGATCGCGTTGCGCATCGGCATGCCGGCGGCGAGGATCAGCGCCGGGACGATCAGGAAGCCGCCGCCGATACCGAAGAACCCGGCGGCGAGGCCGACAACCAGCCCCGCCGGCACCAGCCGCGGCAGCAGGCGGCCGGCGCTGCCGCGATCGAGATGGACATCGGCATCGCCGGCCGACTTGCGCGGGCGCAGCATGGTCAGGCCGATCACCACCATCATGCCGCCGAACAGCGCCAGCAGCCGCGCGCCATCGGTCGCCTTGCCGAGCTCGGCGCCAAGCGCCGCGCCTAGGGCGCCTGCGACGGCGAAAACCAGCGCGCAGCGCCACTTGACAGTGCGGGCGCGGTGGTGGCCGACGAGCCCGGTGAGCGCGTTGAGCGCGACGGCCACCGCCGAGGTGCCGATCGCCACGTGCGGCGACTTGACCCCGACGACGTAGACCAGCAGCGGCACCGCGAGGATCGAGCCGCCGCCGCCGACCAGGCCGAGGATGAAACCGATGACCGCGCCGGAACCGAGCGCGGGGACCAGGGTGGCGGGGTCGATCATCGTCGGTCAGATCACGCCGCGGCGCGCCGGTTCCACGGCATCGCCGCGAGCACCCTGGTCATGCCGCAGAGGCCGCTCACCCCGGCAACCACCAGGCCCGCGCCGACCAAGGCGCTGAGGCCGAACAGCACCGGTGAGACCAGGAAGCCGAGCAGCACGCCGAGCAGCACAAGAGTGCCGGCGCCGATCTGCACTTGACGAATGATCTCGATCGGCTGCCTCTTGTCGAGGTTGCAGTCGAGCCCCGCCTTCTGCCAGGCGTCGAAGCCGCCTTCGAGCAGGAACACCGGCGCGTCGGCAGCCGCCTCGAGCGCATCGGCGTGGGCCGCGGTGCGCATGCCGGACTTGCAGTGGAAGATCACCTCCGGCACGCCGTCGATGCGCCCAATCTGCGTGAGGGGGAGGTTCTTCGCGCAGGGAATGTGCGCGCGGGCGTATTCATCCGGGGTGCGGATATCGATCAGCACCGCGCCGGCTTCGATCCGACGTTGGGCTTCTTCGGGGGTGATGGTCCGGGGCATGGGTTCAGATCCTTAAGAGCAATAGACACGGTAAAGGGTGGCGAGCAGCGCTTCGCAGCGCGGGTCGGCCAGGAAATAGAACAGCGACTGCCCGTCGCGGCGAAAGGCGACGAGCCCTTCCTCGCGCAGGCGGGCGAGGTGCTGCGAGAGGGCCGATTGCGACAGCCCGACGGCACCGGCCAATTCGCTGACCGACATCTCGCCGTGCTCGACCAGCTTGCACAGCACCATCAGCCGCGGGCGGCTGGCGAGCGCCTTGAGCGCGGTCGCGACTTCGCCGACGCGGGCTTCGAACTGCACGAGATCGGCGGCGAGGGTGGTCATGGGCCAAATCCGTAATATTAGCAGTTGCTAAATTAGGAAGTGCTCATACATTGTCAACACGCGACAGGAGATTTTGCGATGACCACTGAGAAACCGTGCATCCAGGCGTTCTTCGACGAGCCCACTTTTACCGTCAGCTACCTCGTTGGCGATCCGGAAACGTCCCAGGCCGTGGTGATCGACCCGGTACTCGATTTCGACCCGAACTCGGGCAAGGCCGACGCCCATTCGGCCGATGCGATCCTCGCTGCCGCGAAGGAGCGCGGGTGGACCATCGCCATGGTGCTGGAGACCCACGCCCACGCCGACCACATGACCGCCGCGCCATACATCAAGGCGAGGACCGGCGCGAAAGTCGGCATCGGCGAGCACATCGGCGACGTGCAGCAGGTGTTCCGACCGGTGTTCGGGATCGAGGATTTGAAGGCCGATGCCGGAGATTTCGACCTGTTGCTGGCCGACGGCGAGACGCTGCGGGTCGGCAACATGCCGATCGAGGTGCTGCATACTCCCGGCCACACTCCGGCCGACGTCAGCTACAAGATCGGCGACGCAGTGTTTGTCGGCGATACGCTGTTCATGCCCGACTATGGCACCGCGCGGGCAGACTTTCCCGGCGGTGACGCGCACCAGCTTTATCGTTCGATCCGGCGGCTGCTGTCATTGCCGCGCGAGACGCGCCTGTTCATGTGCCACGACTACAAGGCGCCGGGGCGCGATAATTATGCCTGGGAAACGACGGTGGGCGAGGAACGCGACACCTCCGTGCACATCCACGACGGGGTGAGCGAGGAGGAATTCGTCGCCATGCGTCAGGCGCGCGATGCCACCCTCGACGCTCCGCGGCTGCTGCTGCCGTCGATCCAGGTCAACGTGCGCGCCGGGCGCTTCCCGCCGGCGGACCCGAACGGCGTGCGCTATCTCAAGCTCCCGCTGAAGCTCGATCCGGCGCTGGAGACGTAGCAGTACTGCTTAACTCCTTCGGCAGCACATCGATCTCGAGCCGCTTGTCCGGCTGCAGGTACTTGGCGGCGATCGCCTGGAGTTGGGCCGGTGTGATCGCCTCGGCCAAGGCCTTGCCTTGGGTGAAGCGGACGATCCGGTCGGGCTCGCGCTGGGCGTCGGCGGCCAGGTTCATCCACCCGGCGTTGGTCTTGAGCGCGTTGTCGTAAGCTTCGAGCAGTGGCTGGCGAGCGCGCAGCAGGGTGTCGGCGTCGATCGGCCGGCTGGCGAGCTTGGCGATGGTCTCGAGCATCGCCTTGCGCACCGAATCAACGTCGGACGTAGCCACCGCGGCGGCGATGGCGAACGTGCCGTAACCGTGCCAAGTGCGCGATTCCGTGGCGCTGACGCTGGGTGAATAGGTCTGCCCCAGCTCTTCGCGCAGGGTGTCGGTCAGCTCGACGTCGGCCACTCGCTGGAGCAGCTCGAGCTTCATGACATCGTCGAAGTTGGTGTCGTCCTCGGTCGGCCAGCTCATCCGCACAATCGCCTGGTCGGCCGGGCCGGTGTGGCGGATGACGTGGATCGAGCGGTCGTCGGTGAACGGGCGAGTGCGGTTGGCGGCGTAGGCGCGGAACGCCGTTTCGCGCGGCGGCAATGCGCCGAGGGTCTTCGCCACCAGCGGAATCGCCTTGTCGGGATCGAAGTCGCCGACCAGCGCCAGCTCGAGCGCGCCATGAGCGAGCCGATCGCCGATGGCGCTCTTGAGCTTCTGGAAGTTGAGCGCGAGGTAAGCAGCCTTCGGCTGCAGCGTGAAGCGCGGATCGGCGTCGGACTCGATCCGCCCGAGATTGTTGGCCAGCGCCGAGCCGGGTGTCGCGTCGAGCCGGGCGAAGAAGTTCTCGATGTTGCGGCGATACTGGGCCTCGCCTTGCGGCTGGTAGCCCGGATCGCTGATCGCCGCCGCCATCAGGTCGAGCTGCAGCTCGAGGTCGGCCGGTGTGGTCATCGCCCCCATGCCGAACGTCCGCTCGCCGTCGCCGAAGGCAAAGCTGACGTCGTGGCCGGCGAGGATCGATTGCAGCTCGTCGTAGGAATGCTTGCCGAGCCCGCCGATGGGGAGCGAACTCGCCATCGCGGTGGCCAGCGGGTGCTGCTTGGTGTCGAGCATCTGGCCGCCGTCGATGTTGAGCGAGACCGCGACGCGGTCTTTCTGTAGGTCGGTCGGCTTGAGATCGAGCTTGAGGCCGTTGGCGAACACGATCTCGCGGATGCCGAGCGGTCCGGTAGTATCGGAGGCGACGGTTCCGGGCGGGCCGAAGTCGGTGTAGCCGAAGGCGCCCAGTTTGGCCTCGCTCGCCTTGGTCAGCTTGGCGGCCATGCCGGCATTCCATGCGGCGCGGATTGCGGCGGCGCCGCCCTTCGGCCGTGTGCGGCCCTCGAAGCGAATCAGCGGGTCGTCGAGCGGGACCAGCTCGCGCTTGAGCGCTGCGAGGACTTTCGCCGGGGTGATTGTGGGGGCGTAGGCATTGAACCGCTCGAGCCCGCTCTCCGGTGTCGTCGGCACCTTGTCGTTCTGCAGCAGCCCCAGCGCCATGCCGACGAACACGCCGTTCGGGCGGGTAGCGGCGCCTTGCGCCTGGTTCTCGACCGCGGTGCGAATGTTGGCGACCTGCTCGGCGACCTCCGCGGGGGCGAAGCCGAACGTCAGCGCGCGGCGATACTCGCGCTCGGCGGCGGCGAGCCCGCGCTGCCATTCGCCCTCGGCGGCATCGACCACGAGCTGGGTCGTGCGTCCGGTCTTGTAGATATCGGTGGTGCCGATTCCGGCGTCGCGGAACGGCGGATCGGACTCGCGCGAGAGGCGCTGCAGCCGCCGATTGATGATGCCGTAGCCGATCCGCCGCAGGATATCCTCCTGCCGCTGGGCGACGGTGTCGCGCTCGTGGAGCCAAGGGGCCGTGCGCTCGACCGTCACCCGCTCGGCCAGCGCCGGGTCGATGTAAACCTCGGTCTTGCCCTTGCGGTCGAAGCCGAGCGGGCCGATGTTCGGCTGCGGCGCGGGCGGCGGGCCCTGCCAGCTGGCGAAATGCGCCTTGATCGCCGCCTCGACCGCGTCGGGATCGAAGTCGCCGACGACGATCAGCGCGGCGTTCCCCGGCCGGTAGAGCCGCTGCCACAACGCCTTCACTTTCGCAGGATCGGCGTTCTCGACCGATTCCGCGGTGCCGATCGGCATGCGGTGAGTCAGCAGCGCGTCGGGGTACTCGAACTTGAGCGCATCGACCGTGTCGCGATAACCGAAAGTGTCGCGCACGCGCTTTTCCGACAGCACCACGCCCTTTTCGCGCTGCACCGCGCTGGGGTTGAAGGTCAGCTCGCTGGCGGTCTCGCGCATCAGCATCAGCGCGGTGTCGAGCAACTTGGGATCGTTGCGCGGCAGGTTGAGCTTGTAGATCGTCGCGTCGAAGCCGGTCTGCGCGTTGGTGTCGGCGCCGAACGCCAGGCCATCGCGCTCGAGCAGCTTGACCATCTCGCCTTCGGGTATGTGGGTCGAGCCGTTGAATGCCATGTGTTCGATGAAGTGCGCCCAGCCGAGTTCGTCGTTGTGCTCGGAGGTCGAGCCGGCATGGATCCACAGCTGGACCATGCCCTGGCCCGGCGGCGTGGCGTTGTGCCGGATGATGTAGCGCATGCCGTTCGGCAGCACGCCGAAGCGGAACGCGGGATCGACCGGCAGGTCGCTTTTCTGAAACGCCCATTCGGCTTTTGCCGGGGCTTTTGCGGCCACCGCGGGCTTCGCCGTCGCCGCCGTCGGGAGGGCGGAGAGCGGAACGGCAAAGGCGAGGAGAAGGGCGGGAACCAGTCGCTTGAGATTCATCGCCCGCGTGTCTGGCGCAGGAATGCTGAACGGGCAATGGATTAGAAGGGAGGGGCCCTCATCCAACTGCCACTAGGCAGCAAGCTGCCAAGTCTTCGTATCCTTCTCCCGTCAACGGGAGAAGGTTTGGCGATGCTTGGATGAGGGCATCTGGCTTACTTCTTCTTCGGTGAGCCGCGCAGCTTGGAGCGATGGGCGGACAGATCGAACACCTCGCCCGGAGTGCCGTCGTCCTGCAGCAGCCCGAGGCGGCGGGCGACTTCCTGGTAGGCCTCTTCCTCGCCGCCGAGGTCGCGGCGGAAGCGGTCCTTGTCGAGCTTCTCGTTGGTCTTCATGTCCCACAGCCGGCAGCCGTCGGGGCTGATCTCGTCGGCCAGGATCACCCGGCTGTAATCGCCGTCCCAGATGCGGCCGAATTCGAGCTTGAAGTCGATCAGGCGGATGTTCACCGCGGCGAACATCCCGCACATGAAGTCGTTGATGCGGATCGCCATCGCCGAGATGTCCTGCATCTCCTCGTTGCTGGCCCAGCCGAAGCAGGCGATCTCTTCCTCGGAAACGAACGGATCGCCCAGCGCATCGTCCTTGTAGCTGTATTCGAGCAGCGTGTGCGGCAGCGGCTCGCCTTCCTCGATGCCGAGGCGCTTGCTCAGCGAGCCGGCGGCGACATTGCGCACGATTACCTCGAGCGGGATGATCTCGACCTGGCGGATCAGCTGCTCGCGCATGTTGAGCCGGCGGATGAAGTGCGTCGGGATGCCGATGTGGGCCAGCCGCAAGAAAACGTGCTCGGAGATGCGGTTGTTGATCACCCCCTTGCCGTTGATCGTGCCCTTCTTCTGCGCGTTGAACGCGGTCGCGTCATCCTTGAAATACTGGATCAGCGTGCCCGGCTCGGGACCTTCATAGAGGATCTTGGCCTTGCCTTCGTAAATCTGGCGGCGGCGGGACATGGGCGTGA
Organism: uncultured Alphaproteobacteria bacterium; assembly: GCA_963811255.1. Taxonomy (GTDB): domain Bacteria; phylum Pseudomonadota; class Alphaproteobacteria; order Sphingomonadales; family Sphingomonadaceae; genus Croceibacterium_B. The sequence goes on from CAWEQI010000003.1 coordinate 331,726, forward strand.
CCTTCATCGGCTGGAAAAGCGAGCGCCCCGGAGGACGATGGGCCGGTGAGGGCGGCATCGTGCGGGCCGGGGCGTCGCGCGAGCATATACGCATGGCGCGCCGAAAAGCAATTGCGGGGGGACTGCGGGTGAGTAAACCTCTACCGAGAGGGAGATGATGCGGACAAAAACTGCAATTCTAATTTTCGCCGCGTGTCTGCCTGGCATGGTTGCCGGGAAGGCGCCCGCCGCGTGTATGGCGGGATTGCAAACGGCCTTGATCGAGGGGCATTTTACGGGCCCAATAGTCTGCAACAAGAACGATGCCACGTTCGACTTAGTGGGTCGCACGGCAGGGAAGAAGTATTCCATCTACGACTATCGCTACAGGTATGATCCCTCCGGCGGATCGCATGTCATGCATGGAGGACAAAAGCTTATCATCTTTCGAGGCGAGCGCTACGTGGGCCAGTATGCCTTGTCGCCACCACCTTACGTCACGGCTCGAGTGCGCGGGTCGCAGCTTGTGCTTGAATTTCGTGACACTGGCCAAAGGCTTGAGCTAAACTTTTCAAAAAGCCCGCCAAAACGGATAATTTCGAGGGACGGGTGGTTCGAGTTTTACCAATAGCCCGAGGGGATTACCTGAAATGAAGACCGACCGCCGCACCGTGCTTGCCGCCGGAACCGTGCTGACGACCCTTGCCGCCGGCGGGGTTCGTGCGGCAGACACACCGCTCGAACCGGCAAAGGGACCATCGGGCATCATGGAAGTCATTCACATCTACGCCGACGAGCACGGCGTGTCGCACGTCGACCGGGTCAAGGTCCTGGGCTCGCCCAAGGAGTTGCCGGCGGAATCGGTCATCGCCAGCTCGATTGCGCAGGGCGTCGAGGACTGGCACCGGGCGCCGGCCAAGACGTTCACCATCAATGTCGTCGGCGACATCGAGGCCGAAGTGTCCGACGGCACCCGCGTGAAGATCGGCAAGGGCGACTTGGTCTATCTCGAGGACCTTACCGGCAAGGGCCACGTCACCCGCCTGCTGACCCCGGTCGCCAACCTGTTCATCCGCATGAAGCCCGATTTCGATTTCTTGAAGTGGGCCAGTGAGCCGGCGACCAAAAAGAACGTGTGGGGGTGAGCGGCAGCGGCATTTGTAGCTCCGGAGCTCTTGCGCCATAGGGCGCGCCATGGCGGATTACTTCAATGAGCAGCGCGCTGACCTGACGGGTTTGGCGGACAAGGCCCGGCTGCGCCGGCTTGCGCGGCGCGCGGGGGTGGACTTCGCTTCGAACGACTACCTCGCGCTGGCCAACTCGCCCCGGCTGAAGCGGGCGGTCGAGGCGGCGCTCGGGCGTGGGCTGGCGGTCGGCTCGGGCGGATCGCGGCTGTTGCGCGGCAACGACCCCGAGCACGAGGCGCTCGAAGCCGAGGCGGCGACATTTTTCGGCAGCGAAGGCGCGCTGTTCTTCGCCAACGGCTACGGCGCCAACTCGGCGCTGCTTTCCACGCTGCCGCAGCGGGGCGACCTGATCGTCCATGACGCGCTGATCCATGCCAGCGCGCACGAAGGGCTGCGGCTGACTCGTGCCGAGGCGACGGAAGCGGCCCATAACGACGTCGATGCCTTTGCCGACGCTATTGCGGCATGGCGCGCGCGCGGCGGAAAGGGGCGGGTTTGGATCGCCGCGGAGAGCCTCTACTCGATGGACGGCGACCTCGCGCCGCTCGACAATCTCCTCGCGTTGGCCGACCGGCACGAAGCAATCCTGATCCTCGACGAGGCCCACGCCACCGGCGTATTCGGCCCCCGAGGTCGCGGGCTCGCCGACGGGCTCGACGGGCGCGAGAACCTGATCGTCCTGCGCACCTGCGGCAAGGCGCTCGGCTGCGAGGGCGCGCTGGTGTGCGGCCCGCAAGTGGTGCGCCATCACCTGGTCAACCGCGGGCGCGGGTTCATCTTCTCGACCGCGCCGAGTCCTCTGATGGCCGCCGCCGTGCGCGAGGCGCTGCACATCCTCGCCGACGAGCCCGAGCGGCGCGCGGCGCTGTTCGCGCTGGTGCGCCATGCGGAGGCTGCGCTGGCGCCGCTCGGGGTCGCCGCCACCGGCTCGCAGATCCTGCCGCTGGTTATCGGCGATGATGTCCGGACGATGGAGGTCGCCGCCGCGGTGCAGGCCGCTGGGTTCGACCTGCGCGGCATTCGTCCGCCCACCGTGCCGCAGGGAACTTCGCGGTTGCGGATTTCCGTCACGCTCAATGCCAGCGCCGACGATGTGACCGCACTAGCCGAATGCCTCGGGGGAGTACTCGGATGAACGCCTTTGTCGTCACCGGAACCGACACCGATGTCGGCAAGACCGTGTTCGCCGCCGGGCTCGCCGGGCACCTCGGCGGATGGTACTGGAAGCCGGTCCAGGCGGGGCTCGATGGGGGCACCGATGCCGAGCGGGTCGCGGCGCTGTCGGGCCTGCCGCGCGAGCGGGTTCTGCCAGAGGTGTACCGGCTGAACACACCATGCTCGCCGCACCTGGCGGCGCAGATCGACGGCGTGGCGATCGATCCCAACAAGCTGGCGCTGCCGACCGAACGCCCGCTGGTGGTCGAAGGCGCGGGCGGGGCGCTGGTGCCGCTCGGTGGAGAGCTGCTCTACGCCGACCTGTTCGCCGGCTGGGATTTGCCGGCAATCGTCGTCGCGCGGACCGCGCTCGGCACGATCAACCATTCGCTGCTGACGATCGAGGCGCTGCGCGCGCGCGGCGTGGCGATCCACGGTGTGGCCTTCGTCGGCGATGCCGTCGAGGACAGCGAGGCGACGATCTGCCGTATCGGCGGGGTGAAGCGGCTCGGTCGGCTGCCGTGGCTCGACCCTCTGGACGCTGCCAGCCTTCGCCGCGCCTTCGCCGAGGGCATCGCCCTGTGAGCCCGTCCCCCATCTGGCACCCGTTCACCCAGCACGGCCTCGAAGAGCCGATCCCGCTGGTCGAGCGCGCCGAGGGCGCGGCGCTTTACGCCGCCGACGGGCGGCGGATCGTCGATGCAATCTCCTCGTGGTGGGTGACGACGCACGGCCATTGCCATCCGCGGATCATGGCGGCGATCCGCGAGCAGGCGGAGAAGCTCGACCAAATCATCTTCGCCGGTTGGACGCACGAACCGGCCGAGCAGGTCGCCGCGGGGTTGCGGGCGATCATGCCGGCGGAGCTGACCCGGGTGTTCTTCTCGGACTCGGGCTCTACCGCGGTCGAGGTGGCGCTGAAGATGGCGCTCGGCTTCTGGCGCGACCGCGGCGAGGACCGCAGCCGGATCGTGGTGATGGAGCACTCCTACCACGGCGACACCATCGGGGCGATGTCGGTCGGCGCGCGCGGGGTGTTCAACGCCGCCTACGCCCCGCTGCTGTTCGACGTCGGCCGGGTGCCGTTCCCTGGGGAGGACCCGCAGCCGACGCTCGACGCACTGGAGCGCGAATGCGCCGCCGGAGCCGCGGCCTTCATCGTCGAGCCGCTGGTGCTGGGGGCGGGGGGCATGCTGATGTATTCGGCGGACACCCTCTCGGACATGCGCGCGATCTGCGCCGCGCATGGTACCCTGTTCATCGCCGACGAGGTAATGACCGGTTGGGGGCGCACCGGCACGCTGCTCGCCTGCGAGCAGGCCGGCGTGGTGCCCGACATCCTGTGCCTGTCGAAAGGCCTCACCGGCGGCGCGGTGCCGCTCGCGGTAACGATGGCGAGCGAGCCGATCTGGCAGGCGCATTATTCGACCGACCGCGCCGCGATGTTCTTTCACTCGTCGAGCTACACCGCCAACCCGATCGCCTGCGCGGCGGCGGCGGCGAATCTGGCGATCTGGCGTGACGAGCCGGTGCTCGACCGTATCGCCACGCTGGCCGCGCGGCAGGAGGAGCGGCTGGCCCGGCTCGCCGCTCACGCCGCAGTCGCCAATCCCCGGCGCTGCGGCACCATCGCCGCGCTGGAACTGGGCGCGGCGCAGGGGACCTATTTGTCCGACCTCGGCCCGCAACTGCTGGCGCGCTTCCGCGACGCAAACCTGCTGCTGCGCCCACTCGGCAACACGGTCTACGTCATGCCGCCCTACTGCATCGGCGAAACCGACCTCGATGCGATCTGGGCCGCCATCGCCGACGCCGCCGACTGGGTGGCTAATGCACCGTCGGCGGCGGGGCCTGGTTGAGCAGCGCGCCGAGCGGCCCGTGCTCGATCACCCGGCCGAGCGTGGCGCGCTGGATCAGCACGCTGAACAGCACCGCGGCGAAAGTCGCCGCCAGCAGCAGTTCGCGCGTCGGCCCGGCGGGGAGGGCGAGCGCCAGCGCGATCGAGATGCCGCCGCGCAAGCCGCCCCACCACATCACGCTGAACGCGCCGCGGCCGTGGCGGCGCGACGGCGGAATGAGCCACTTGAGCAGCTCCAGCGAGATCGCCCGCGCGGCGAGCACGACCACGATAGCCGCCAGCCCGAGCACGACGTGCGGGCCCCCGGGCACCAGCGCAATCACCTCGAGCCCGATCAGCAGGAACAGGATCGCGTTGAGCATGTCGTCGATCAGCTCCCAGAATTTGATCATGTAATCGCGCGTCACGTCGCTCATCGCGTAGCTGACGCCGAAGTTGCCGATCAGCAGCCCGGCCACGGCCATCGCCAGCGGCCCGGAGACATGCACCGCCGAGCACAGCGCATAGCCGCCCATCACCACCGCCAGCGTGACCATCACCTCGAGCGCGTATTCGTCCATCGAGCGCAAAGCGCGATAGCCGAGCCAGCCGCCGGCCAGTCCGACCGCCACGCCGCCGCCCGCTTCCTGCGCGAACAGCCGGGCGCCCTCGGCGAAGGAGAAGTCCTGCCCGGTGATCGCCGCGTCGAACAGGATGGTGAACACGACGATGCCGACGCCGTCGTTGAAAAGGCTCTCGCCGGCGACCATCGCCTGCAGCCCTTCGGGGACGTGCTGCTCCTTGAGGACGCCAAGCACCGACACCGGATCCGTCGGCGAGATCAGGGCGCCGAACACGAAATACCAGATCGGCCCGATTCCCAGGCCGAGCAGCGCGCCCAGGCCCCACATCGCCGAGCCGATCAGCACGGTCGAGATCAGCACGCCGACGGTCGAGAGCAGCAGCACCGTCCACCAATCCTTCCGCAGCCGGAAGAGGTCGACGTGCAGCGCGCCGGCGAACAGCAGGAAGCTGAGCATTCCCTGGAGCAGCGTCTGCGAGAAATCCATCCGCGCGACGAAACCGGCAACCCAGTCGTCGATCGTCAATTGCGGGAAGACCCAGTCGGCCAGCAGCATGCCGATCGCCGCGAGCGCGCCCATCACCGTCAGACCGACGGCGGTCGGCAAACGCAGGAGGTGGTAATTGATCAGCCCCAAAACCGCCGCGGCGACCACCAGGATTGCGGCGACGTCGAACGCGGCGAGAGAATAGGGCGAGGGCGGCATGGGCAACGGATACCGGCCGCCGGCGAAATGGCAAACCGCTATTCGGCGGCCAGCACCTCCCCGAATTCGCCGTCGTGGCGAGCGATCAGTGCCCGGTCGTCGCGGTTCCACGGGTGAAAGCCGGGGAGGAAATAGGCAACCCACGCCGGAAGGAGCCTGCGCAGTGCCCCCGGCTTGCCGAAGAGATACCAAGCGAGCCGCGCCCTGGCTTTCCAGCCGGCGATCCCATCCTGCGCCATCAGATCGAGCGCGTCGCGGCTGCGGTGGTGAATGAAGCGCCGGGTGACCAGCAGCATGGTCAGTGCCTTCAATTTCCAGCGGCGGGAGCGCGACCAGTCGCGCGTCGCGTGCAGGAAGGTGTCGTAGGCGACGCCTTTGTGCTCGATCTCCTCGATGGCATGCCAACGCCAGATTGCCCCCTGCGGACCGTGCGGATCGAAGAACGCGTGAGGATCGCTGAGGAACAGATGCGCGAACATCGCGGTGAAGTGCTCGAGCGCGATCGTCACCGCTAGCTGCACGATTGGCGGCCGAGTGCGCGCCAGCGCCGTGTTGGCGGCGATACGCGTGTCGACGCCGGTCAGGTCGTAGCCCGCCTCGCTCGCCGCGCGATTGAACGCCAGGTGCTCGCGCGAATGGTTGACCTCCTGGCGCACGAAAGCGCGGATTTCGCGCTCGAGCCACGGCGGGGTGCCGTCGCGAAACGCCTTCACCGATTCGACGAACAGCGCCTCGCCGGGCGGGAAGCTGGCCGACAGCGAATTCATCCACGCCGTCGCCACCGGGTCGCCGTTGCACCACCAGCGGGGCATCGGCTCGGCGCGCGGGAAGCGCGTGTCGCGAACGGTGATGGCCATCGCGGCGGGAGCCGCCATCAGGCGTCCGCCTGGAGCCAGGCGGGCACGAGGTCGGCCTCGATTTCCGTGACCCGCAGATGGTCGACGGCGAAGCCCAGCTCGGGATAGGCGACCCTTTGCCGCGCTTCGTCGGAGCGATCGAGCGGCACCACGACCAGCCTTCGATTGACTTTCTGTCGCCAGTTCATTCGCGCGGTGTTCTCCTGGCCGACGTAGCAGCCTTTGGAGAAGCTGACGCCGTTCAGTTCGGCGGCGTTGGTCTCGAGCCACAGCACGTCGGCCATCTCGGTGCGGCCTTCCGGAACGCCGAGCTCGAGCCGGTGCTTCGTCCACGCCGCATCGGCGCTCTCGTCATCGGGCGAGGCCTTGGCGATCCACCGCTGCCCGAGCTCGTGCAGCCGCGGATCGGGCGCGCCGCCGTCGCCCAGCTCGGCCTGCCAGTAGACGCCGAGCGTCTCGTCGCGGGCGATGCCGATCTTGCGGCGCAGGCGATAGAGCGAAAGACGCTTGATCAGGTCGTCGGCCGCCTCGGCCTCGCAATCAAGCAGCAGCTCGCCATGGCCGGCCGGCCAGACGATGAAATCGAACAAGGTCTTGCCCTGCGGCGTCAGCAGCCCGGCCCAGGCGGGCAGCTCGCCGGTCACGTCCTGGGTCACAAGGCCTTGCAGGAAGGCGGCGACGTCCTCGTCTCCGCCGTCGGGGCTGAGGCGGATCACGGCGCGGGAGAACAGGCGTTCGGCAGGCATGGGTGACAGATAGGGCGTCGGCTGGCTAAGGTGAACCCATGGCGCCGCCCGAAACGCTCACTATCCGCCGCCCCGACGACTGGCACGTGCACTTGCGCGACGGCGCGATGCTGCGCGCGGTGCTCCCGGCCACCGCGCGCCAGTTCGCCCGGGCGATCGTCATGCCCAATCTCGCGCCGCCGGTGACGACACAAGCCGAGGCCGAGGCCTACCGCCAGCGCATCATGGCGGCGGTACCTGGCGATGCGGACTTCACGCCGCTGATGACGGCCTATCTCACCGACGACACGGACCCGACCGACCTCGCGCGGGGCTTCGAGGAAGGGGTGTTCACCGCGGCCAAGCTTTATCCGGCAAACGCAACGACCAATTCGGCGCATGGAGTGACGGACATAACCCGCATCCGCAGGGTGCTCGACCGGATGGCGGACATCGGCATGGTGCTGTGCGTCCACGGCGAGGTGACCGATCCCGAGGTCGACGTGTTCGACCGCGAGGCCGTGTTCATAGAGCGGGTGCTCGGCCCGATGTTCAACGAATGGCCCGAGCTTCGCGTGGTGTTCGAGCATGTAACCACCGAGCAGGCGGTGCAGTTCGTCGAGGATTCGCCGCGCAATCTCGCCGCGACGATCACCCCGCACCACCTGCACCTCAACCGCAACGCGATGCTGGTCGGCGGCATCCGCCCGCACGCCTATTGCCTGCCGGTGGCAAAGCGCGAGCGTCATCGGCAGGCGCTGCGTAAGGCGGCAACCTCCGGGTCGCCGAAGTTCTTCCTCGGCACCGACAGCGCCCCTCATCCGCGCGAAGCGAAGGAAAGCGCCTGCGGCTGCGCCGGTATCTTCAACGCCCCGTTCGCGCTGGAGAGCTATCTCACCGTGTTCGAAGAAGAGGAGGCGCTCGACAACTTGGAGGGCTTCGCTTCCGAATACGGAGCGAATTTCTACGGCCTGCCGCGCAACGAAGGCACGATCACGCTGGTGCGCGAGCCGTCGGAGGTGGGCGAAGACGTGGCCGGTGTAGTCCCGTTCCACGCGGGCGAGACGCTGGAGTGGCGGCTGCGTTAGATAGCCGGGGCCACCGCGCTTCGCCGTCCGCCGCGGACGATATCCCAGATAAACAGGCCGATCGCTGCCCAGATGGCCACGAAGCAGGCCAACTGCGCGGCGTTGAGCGCCTCGCGGAACACCAGCAGGCCGAGAAGGAACACGATGGTCGGCGAAATGAACTGAAGGAAGCCCATCGCCGTGTACGGCAGCCGGCGCGCGGCGAAGGCGAAGAGAACCAGCGGGACCGCGGTCATCGGCCCACCGAAGGCCACCGCGGCCGCGACGAGCGGCCCGTGAGCGAGTGCCGAGCCGGTCGGCCGCGCGGCGAACCAGACCACCGTCGCCAGCGCCACCGGCGAGAGGATCACCGATTCGATCGTAAGTCCGGCGAGCGAGCCGGCGTTGACCGTCTTGCGCAGCAATCCGTAGGTGCCGAACGTCACCGCCAGCGCCAGGCTGACCCACAGCGTCGTCAGCGCGCCCGCGGCAAGCACCGCGACGCCGCCGCCAGCCAGCGCCACCGCCGCCCACTGCAGCCGCGTCAGCCTCTCGCCGAGCACCCCGAGGCCGAGCAGCATCATCATCAGCGGCAGGATGTAGTAGCCCAGGCTCGCCGCGTAGACGTGGCCGCTGGTGATCGCCCAGACGTAGAGGATCCAGTTGGCCGCGACGAGCGAAGCGCTGGCGACGAGCGTCAGCAGCGCCCGCCGGTCACGCAGCACCACGCGCACCTCGGCGCCCGCCTTGCGCCAGGCGAGGAACAGCGCGCACAGCGGCAGCGTGAACAGGATGCGCCAGGCGACGAATTCGACCGGCGGCACGCTCTTCACCAGCTGCAGGTAGAGCGGCATCGCGCCCCACACGGCGTGAGTTGCGAGCGCCGCGGCAAGGCCCGCCCGGTCGTAAGGATGCGCCACTTCGCCCATTTTCGAAGCGTTACGCCGCTGCCTCGGCGCCGACAAGTCGCGGAAAACAGGAATTAAACCTTGCAAATTCAGGCTATTGTGATGTTAAGCGCCTGCGCGGAGTCTTCGGGTCGCAATTTCGGAGACCGCGCCGGGGCGTCCATGCGCCGCACGGACGCCCCGTTAACTCCCGCGCCCGGGCATTCCCGAAACGGGACGCCATTGCGCATGTCGCCCCCAAGACGAGCGCCTTGCGCTATAAGCGGAGAATCCAGCAAGGATTTGCCGTAAAGAGGTTCGCCCGATGACTCGCCAATCCGCCCTTATGCTTGCCACCGTGTTGCTGCTCGCCGGTTGCGGCGGCAAGGACCAGCCGGCCAAGGCCGGCAACGACGACGCGGCGATGTCCAGCGCGCTCGGCCAGCCGATCACCACCGACTCCGACCTCGCCGGCGAGAACGGCGCCAACACCGCCGCCTCGGTCCCGTCGGCCGACGGCTCCGTGCCGAGCCTCGACACCTCGCCCCAGGCGGTCACCAGCGCGCGCGCTGCGGCGCTCGAGCTGGTCGGCGGCCCCGGGGCGATGAAGAAAGCGCCTCAGGCGACCGAGGTCAGCGGCAAGCTGCCCCAGGATTCGCAGCTCACCGCCGCCGCCCGCGCCGCGGCGAGCCCGAACGACGAGGGCGATTGCGCGGCCATGGCGCGTTACACCACCGCATGGGCGGCCAAGCTGCCCGACACCTTCCCGGTCTATCCTAAGGCCGCCGTGCAGGAAGCCGCCGGGACCGATGAAGGGGCCTGTAATCTGAGGGTGGTCAACTTCTCCACTCCGGTGCCGGTGCCCGAAGTGCTCGATTTCTATTACACGCGGGCAACGTCCGCGGGCTTTTCCGCGCAGCACGCGCGCGATGGCGGCGAAGACGTGCTCGGCGGCACCAAGGGCAAGTCGAGCTACGTGATCTACGCGAGCAAGCTGCCCAACGGCGCCACGACCGTCGACCTTGTCACCAACGGCGGCGGCTAACGCGGCTCCGTCCGCCGGTCCTCGCGGAAGCCCACCCCGACGCTGGCGCGCGGCTGCTCCATTTCACTGCTGGCGACCGGATAGGCGCAGTAGTCGGCGGCATAGAACGCCGCCGGGCGGTGGTTGCCGGAAAGGCCGACGCCGCCGAACGGCGCGGCCGAGCTGGCGCCGTTGGTCGGCCGGTTCCAGTTGACGATTCCGGCGCGAATATTGGCCCAGAAGCGGTTGTATTCCTGCGGGCTCCCGCCGATCAGCGAGGCGGACAGGCCGAAGCGGGTGTTGTTGGCCTCGGCGATCGCCTGGTCGAAGCTGTCGACCTTGATTACCTGCAGCAGTGGACCGAACAGCTCGACGTCGGGGCGCTCGGCCATCGCCGTCGTGTCGATGATTCCGGGCGTGACGAACGGCAGCCCCTCGCGCGGGCGACGCATGTGTGTGAGCGCCTTGCCGCCGTTCGACATCAGGTAGAGGAAGCTTTCGGTCAGCTGGTCGGCGGCGTGCATGTCGATCACCGGGCCCATGAACGGCGCCGGTTCGTCGAACGGGGCGCCGATGATGATCCGCCCGGTCAGCCGCTTTACCTCCTCGATTGCCTCGTCGTAGAGGCTCGCCTTGACGATCAGCCGCCGTGCAGCGGTGCAGCGCTGCCCGGCGGTGGTGAAGGCCGACTGGACGATCAGCGTTGCCGCGTCGGAAATCTTCGGCGTGTCCCACAGGACGATCGGATTGTTGCCGCCCATCTCCAGGGCGACGATCTTGCCGGGATTCGCCGCCAGCTTGCGGTTGATGGCGATGCCGGCCTGCGCCGAGCCGGTGAACAGCACGCCGTCCACGCCCGGGTGGGCGACCAGCGCCTTGCCTTCCTCAGGGCCGCCGACCAGGCACTGCACCAGCGCGGCGCTGATCCCGGCGCGGTTGAACAGCGTCATCAGCAATTCGCCGACCGCGGGCGTCTTTTCGCTCGGCTTGAGGATCACTGCGTTGCCGGCGATCAGCGCGGGAACGATGTGGCCGTTGGGCAGGTGCGCGGGGAAGTTGTACGGTCCGAGCACCGCCATTACCCCGTGCGGCTTGTGGCGCAGCGCGGCGGTGCCCTGCAGCGCACTATCGAGCTTGCGCTGGCCGGTGCGCTCGGCATAGGCGCGGACCGAGATCTCCACTTTGGCGATCACGGCCTCGACTTCCGTACGCGCTTCCCACAGCGGCTTGCCGGTTTCGCGGGCGATCAGCTCGCTCAGCTTCTCGTGGTCCTTGCGCACTTCGTTGGCGAAGCGGCGGACCAGTTCGATGCGCGTGGCGAGCGGCTGCGCGGCCCACGCCGGCCAGGCGCGGCGCGCGCGGTCGACGGTCGCGTCGACATCGCCGATCTTACCGCGCCACAGCTCCTTGCCGGTGGCGGGCTCGGCCGAGACAATGACGTCCTCGCTCACCGAATCCGAAACGGTCTTCTGGGTTGCAGCGGCCATGATCTGCGCCAATTAGAGATCCGCGGTTAACCACGCCACCCCGGCAACGGCTTAAATTGCGCTAAACGGCGTGACCAGCCGGTTCGGGCGGTTCGCCCAGGGCGTCGCCCATCCGGCGCACGGCGGCGATCTTGGCATGAAGCGGCTGCCAATCGTCGCGCTCGGCGATGGCCGACCAGAGCGCTTCGACTTCGTCGATCAGCATCGCTTGCGGCGCGGCATCGGACCAGTAGGGATGATCGTCGGCGACCCCCTCGTAGCCGGTGAGCGCTTCGGTCAGCGCACCGCTCGCGTGGCGTCCACTGCGGCGGCGGAAGAAGAATTCGTCGGGTCCGATGTCGCCCTCGCGCATGGTCTTTTCCGCAGCGGCGATAAGCGCGCTGTCGGCCTCCAGCCCGCGGCTCACCACGCCGAGGCGCCAGCAGAAGCGGCGGGTCATCGCCTGCGCGTAGCACTCGCCGAAGCGGTTGAACGCGGCGACCAGCGGCTCGGCCTCGCATACGCGCCTGAGCGCGATCGCCAGCTGGCCGAGGTTCCAGCGGATCGCTTCCGGCTGGCGGCCGAAGGCGTAAAGCCCGTTGTGGTCGAAATAGGCGGCGGTGAAGCCCGGCTCCCAGCGCGGCAGCCAGCGCCACGGGCCGTAATCGAAGCTCTCGCCGGTCACGTTCATGTTGTCCGAGTTGAGCACACCGTGGACGAACCCCGCGGCCATGTAGCTGGCGGCGAGGTCGGCCAGCCGCTCGACCGCCTGGTGCATCAGGATCGCGGCGGGCTGGTCGCGGCCGGGTGCGTCCTTCGGTGGTGGCGGGCCTGGGAATTCCTTCAGGCAGTAATCGATCAACTGGCGAATGTGCTCGTCCTCTTGGAGTACCGCCAGCCGCTGAAAGGTGCCGACGCGGATATGTGAGTGGCTCAGGCGGACCAGCACGCCCGAGCGGGTGGGGGAGGGCTCGTCATGGCGCTCGAGCTCTTCGCCGGTCTCGATTACCGAGAAGGTCTTCGAGGTATTCACCCCGAGCGCCTCCAGCATCTCGGTGGCGAGCACCTCGCGCACAGCGCCTTTCAGCGTCAGCCGCCCGTCGGCGGTGCGGCTGTAGGGGGTGAGGCCGCTGCCCTTGGTGCCGAGGTCGAGCAGGCGGCCGCCTGCGTCGCGGACCTGGGCGAAGGTAAATCCGCGGCCGTCGCCGATCTTCGGATTGTACACCCGGAACTGGTGCCCGTGATAGCGCAGCGCCAGCGGCCGGACGATGTTGTCGGGCAGCGGCTCGAACTGGCCGAAATGGCCGATCCACTGCTCGTCGGTGAGGTCCGTCAAGCCCGCCGTCTTGTCCCACCGGCGGTTGCGGAAGCGCAGCTCGTGCATCGGAAAGCGCGCCGGCTCAACCTCGTCAGCGAGCCATTCGGCCAGAGACAATATCTGCGGATCGGGGCGATAGGGGGCGGGTTGCGGTTCGGCGCGCATCTGGCATTAGTGGGGCCGCCAAGCCGCCGGCGCAACTCCGAGGGACCCGACGCAAAATGGCCGAAGCGGCCTTTACCGAAGGCGAGTGGCAGAGCGAGGACGGCCTCACCCTGCATTATCGCGACTACGCCGGGAGTGAGGCCCGCCCGCCGCTGTTGTGCCTCCATGGCCTGACCCGCAACGCCCGCGACTTCGAGCCGCTGGCCGAGCGGTTCGCCGGCGAATGGCGGCTGATCGTGCCCGACATGCGCGGCCGCGGGCACAGCGAATACGCGCGCGACGCGGCGAGATACTCGCTGTCGACGTACGTCGACGACGTGGCGCGCCTGCTTGGGCAGCTCGATTGCGGCCCCGCGGCGGTGATCGGGACGTCGATGGGCGGGATGATCGCGATGCTGATGGCCGCCGCCGAGACCTGGCCGCTCGCCGCGGTGGTGCTCAACGACATCGGCCCGGAGCTGGATCCCGCCGGCATCGCTCGAATTCGCGAACATGTCGGCCAGGGCGGCAGCTTCGAGACGTGGATGCATGCGGCGCGTCATTTGCGCGAGGCCATGAGGGCGCAATTCCCCGATTACACGATCGGCGATTGGCTCGTCCTCGCCAAGCGGCTGATGGTGGTCGGCGGCAACGGCCGCATCGCTTTCGATTACGACATGCGCATCGCCGAGCCGTTCAATGCCGAACTGGCCCTGCCCGACCTATGGCCGGCGTTTCGCGCGCTTTCGGGGACGCCGGCGCTGCTGCTGAGAGGCGAGCTGTCGGACCTGCTGTCTGCCGCCACCGCGCGGAAGATGCAGGCGGAGGTGCCCGGGCTCAAGCTCGTCACCGTTCCGCGCGTCGGCCATCCGCCGACGCTCGCCGAACCCGAGGCGCGGACCGCAATCGCCGAGCTGTTGGCGGAGGTCGCGTGAGCCGTCCGCCCAACGCGATCCCCCGTATCCTGCACATCCACTCCTCGTTCGATCCGGGCGGGAAGGAGCTGCGCTGCGTGCGCCTGATCAACGCCTTCGGGCACGCGGCGCACCATGCGCTCGTCTCGGGCGACCCGGACAAGCGCGGGGCTGCGGCGTTGATCAAACCAATGGTCGCGTGGGCGAAGTTCCCTTCGCTCAAGGGCAAGCCGTGGCCCTGGCGGCTCAACGCGATGGCCGCGGCGATGGCCGGCTACGATCTCGTGTGCACTTACAATTGGGGCGCGATCGACGCGGCGATGGCGCACACCTTGTTCGCCGACATCTATCGCCTGCCGCCGCTGGTGCATCACGAGGACGGCTTCAACGAGGACGAGGCCGAGAGGCTGAAGCCGTCGCGCAACGTCTACCGCCGGTTCGCGCTCGGCCGCGCCTCGGCGCTGGTGGTTCCGTCGCAGCAACTGGAGCGGATCGCGCTCGAGGTGTGGCAGCAGCCGCGCACCCGCGTGCGGCGGATCCCCAACGGCATCGCAACCCGCGCTTACGCCAAGAAGGCCCGGCGGGACCTGTTGCCGGGGCTGGTCAAGCACAAGGGTGAATTCTGGGTCGGCACGATGGCCGGCCTGCGCCCGGTCAAGAACCTGCCGGCCCTCGTCCGCGCATTCGCTCCGTTACCCGATCCGTGGCAGCTGGTCATTGCCGGTGAGGGGCCGGAGCGGACGGCGATCCTGGCCGAGGCCGAGCGTCTGGGCATCGAGCACCGGGTGCACCTGCCGGGCTTCGTGGCCGAACCGGCTAAGCTGATCGGGCTGTTTGATATCTTTGCGCTGTCGTCGCGCAGCGAGCAGTTCCCGATATCGGTCGTCGAAGCAATGGCCGCGGGCCTTCCGGTGGTCGCGCCCGCGGTAGGTGACGTGGCGGCGATGGTCGCCGAAGCCAACGCACCGTACATCGTCTCCTCGGATGACGAGAAGGCGCTGGCCTCCGCGCTCGACCGGCTGGCGCACGATCCGGCAGCGCGCCAGGCGATCGGCGTGGGCAACCGGGATCGCGCGCGCCGAGAGTACGACGAAGCCGCCATGGTCGGACGCTACAAGGCGCTCTACTGGGGCCTGATGGGGCGCGAGTTCGGCTGACGTCAGCCGGGCTCAGTCCAGTTGCGCGCTGCGCTTGATCTGTGCGACGGTCTCCGGGCCGACGCCTTCGATCGCATCGAGTTCGTCGACGCTCTTGAACCCTCCGCGCCGCTCGCGTTCGTCGACGATGCGGTCGGCATAGTCCGGGCCGATGTCGGAAATCCGCTTCAGATCCTCGCGCGATGCGCTGTTGAGATGGATCTTCTCGCCTTCCATGTTGCGATTGGTGTTGGCCATGTAGTCTGCCACGGATTTGTCTCCTTTTTGTCCCGCTTTCACGTCGGCAACGGAGCGGCGCGCCGGCGGCTCCGGCCCAGCGGGAGCCAATCGCCGGACCGTTGCCGAGCTTGGACGAAGCGTGGCGGCCGAAATCGGCCCAGCGCCGGTGCCGGCCGCCCGGCAGCCTTAACCCGCGGTTCACCTCGCCGGGGACACAGCGCCAATCGGCGATTGAATTGCCGTGTCCTTCGTCTAAACAGCGCGGCCAACCGACCCCGTAGAACGAACCAGCCCGTGGCCCTGACACCCAGCTTACCGAACCGAGAGCAGCGCGTTGCCGCCGAGCACGATGTGCTCATGCGCGAGGTCGACGAGGCCGTGCGGCAGGATGAGGCGGCGGAGTTCGCCCGCCGTTACGGCAAGTGGATCGCCGCGCTGGTGGTGCTCGCGTTGGCCGCGTTCGGCGGTTGGCTGTGGTGGCAGGGCCACCGCGAGAGCAAGCTGGAGCAAGGATCGGAGCAGTTCATCCAGGCGCTCGACCAGCTCGACGCCGGCAACAGCAAAAAGGCCGATGCGCAGCTCGCGCCGATCGCCAAGAACGGCAGCCCGGCAGCGTCGGCCGGCGCGCAGATGCTGCAGGCAGGAATCCTCGAGCAGAAGGGCGACAAGGCCGCCGCCGCCAAGGCATTCTTCGCCGTCGCCGACGACAAGGACGCGCCCCAGGCCTATCGCAATCTGGCGGCGATCCGCGGCGTGTCCAACAGCTTCGATAGTATGAAGCCCGAGGACGTGATCGCCCGGCTCAAACCGCTGGCCGCGCCGGGCAATCCGTGGTTCGGCAGCGCCGGCGAACTGGTCGCGATGGCCTATGTCGAGCAAGGCAAGACGAAACTCGCCGGTCCGCTGTTCGCCTCCATCGCCAAGGACAAGGACGTCCCGCAATCGCTGCAGATGCGCGCGCGGCAGGAAGCCGGCGTGCTCGGCTACGACACGGTGAACGACGTCAAGCAGGTCCTCGCCGAGGAAGGCGGACCCGCTCGGCCGGCGGGGGCTCCGGCACAGTAATGGATGGGATGATGGGCGGGAGCAGGCGTTCGATTCTTATTCGCCGTACGGCGATGGTCGCAGCGATGGCCGTGCTGGTGTCCGGGTGCGGAGTGATCGGCGGCCATCACGGGCCGGTCACCCCGACGCTGGGCAACCGCACACCGATCCTGTCGCAGGTCGGCAATGACGTGAACCCCGACCCGACCTTGGCGCAGGTGGCGGTGGTGCTGCCGCCGGCGCAGGACAACAAGGATTGGGCGACAGCCGGAGGCGAGCCCGACAAGAGCATCGGTCATGTCGCGCTGGGGGACAATCCCGTGCACCTGTGGACCGCGCAGATCGCCGGCAGCAGCAACAAGCAGCGGCTCGCCGCCGCGCCGGTCGTCGGCAACGGCATGCTTTACGTCGTTGACACCAACGGCGCGGTCAACGCCTTCGATGCGGCCACGGGGGCCAAGCGCTGGGAGTATCAGCTCAGCGTCAGCAAGGATTTGAGAAACAGCCGCTTCGGCGGCGGCGCGACCTTCAGTAACGGCGTTGTCTATGCGACGAGTGGCTCCGGCGATGTCGTCGCGCTCGACGCGAAGACCGGTGCGCAGAAGTGGCGGGTGAGGCCGGCCGGTCCGCTGCGCGGCTCGCCGACGGTCGAATTCAACTCCGTCTACGCGATGACCCAGGACAACCAGATCGTGGCGCTCGACGTCACCGATGGGCATATCATCTGGCAGGATGCCGCCGCCACGGGCGAGCAGGGCGTGTTCGGGGTCGCCGCTCCGGCAGCCGGACAGAGCACGGTGATCGCCGGCTACAGCACCGGCGAGCTGGTCGCCTACCGCTACGAGAACGGTCGGGTGCTGTGGTCGGACGCGCTCGCGCGAACCTCGATCTCGACGTCGGTCAGCACCCTGACCGACGTCGATGCCGATCCGATCATCGACAACGGCCGAGTCTATGCGCTCGGCCAGGGCGGCCGCATGGCCGCCTACGAGCTGGTCACCGGCAATCGCATCTGGGAGCTGCCGCTGGCGGGCATCTCAACCCCGGTGGTCGCCGGCGAGTGGATTTTCGCCCTCACGTCGGACGCCCGACTGCTGGCCATCGCTCGGGCCACCGGCAAGGTGAGGTGGCTGACGCAGCTCCCCGCGTTCAAGAACGAGAAGAAAAAGACGGACCAGATCTTTTGGACCGGGCCGGTGCTGGCCAACAACAAGTTGTGGATCGCCAGCTCGCGCGGAGAGGTTTACGACGTCGACGTGACCAACGGCCAGCCGACGCTGTTCACCGATCTCAAGAGCGGCGTGTCGCAACCGCCGATTGTCGCCGACAAGACGCTCTACATCCTGTCCGACGACGGCAAGATCAACGCGTTCCGCTGACGCGCGCCCTCTTACCGCAGCTTTAACCCTTTCCGGCTAACGCGAAGCGCCATGAGCGCGCAGCCATCTCGCGCGGGCCGTCCGCCTGCGAGCGACGTCTCGCCCGCGGTCGGGCTGGTCGGCCTCGCCGGCTTGGCGGCCGCGATCCTGTTGTGCCGCAACTGGCCGGCCGTCGCCGATGCCTTCGCCCTGCCGGGCCCGCGCGAACGGCTCGCCGGGCCCTATGCCGCGCTGGCGACGATGGCTTTCATCGGACTGCTGATGGCGCTGTGGTCGGTCTTCGTCGAGAAGGTCCACCGCCATCCCTCGACCGGAATCGACTGGCGCCGGCCGCGGCCGCTTTCCGCCAGCCTGCACGTCTCCAGCACGAAACTCGCCGGGCTGTGGGCGACCTGGGCGCTGATCGGTTTCCTCTACTGCCTCGGCCGCTGGTACTGGAGTGGGCAATACCTGTTCGCGATGCACGTGATCGGCTGGGCGGCGCTGCCGATCTTCGTACTCTCGGTGCCCTACGTGCTGTGGCTCGACCGCGTGCTGATAGAGCCGCGCGACCATGCCTGGCACTTCGGCGCGATGCTGATCGGCCGCGAGCCATGGGACGCGGGGGAAGTGAAGAAGCACTGGCGCGCGTGGATCATCAAATGCTTCTTCGGCGCGTTCATGATCTCGATCCTGCCAGCGGGCTTCGCTGCGGTGGTGGGCGCCGACTGGAGCCAGATCATTCATGACCCGGTGCGCACCGGCAACGCGCTGTTCGACATCCTGTTCACCATCGACGTGCAGATTGGCACCGTCGGCTATCTGCTGACGCTGCGCCCGCTCGATGCGCACATCCGCAGCGGCAACCCGTTCCTCGCCGGCTGGCTGGCGGCACTGATCTGCTATCCGCCGTTCGTCTATGCCTTCATGGGCAATGGCGGCGTTATCCAGTACGAATACAACACCGCCGGATGGGGCTACTGGTTCGCCGGGCACCAGGCGCTGCTGTGGGTCTGGGCCGGGCTGCTCGCCATGCTCACCGCGTTCTACGCCTGGGCGACGATGGCCTTCGGCATCCGCTTTTCGAACCTCACCTACCGCGGGGTGCTGACCAACGGCCCGTATCGCTTCAGCCGACACCCGGCGTACCTGTCGAAGAACCTGTTCTGGTGGCTCTCGACGCTGCCGTTCCTGGTCACCAGCCACTCGCCGGTCGACATGATCCGCGATACGGTGTTCCTCGGCTGCGTCAGCGGCATCTACTTCTGGCGCGCCAAGACCGAGGAAATGCATCTGCTGCAAGAAGACGCAAAATACCGGGAATACCACGCCTGGATGGAAGCCCACGGCCTCGTCACCGCGCCGCTCGCGCGCTTGCTAGATCGGGCGAGGCCGCGGCGGGTGGCGGTGCAGCCGGCGGAATAGACTTCGATCCTCCCCGAGCAAGCTGGGGGAGGATCTAAAAACTCTCCTCGTACACTCGCGAAATATCGCCGCCCCACTCGCCGTGGAACTTGTCGAGCAGGCGCTCGGCGGGGACCTTGCCGCTTTCGACGATCTCCTCGAGCGGTTCGAGGAAGCCGGTCTCGTTGTTGCCGCTCGAATCGAGCCGGGCGCGGGCGGAGAGGCCGGCGCGGGCGATATCGAGCACCTCGCGCGCGAGGTCGCGCAAGATGCCCCCGCCGAGCACTGGGGCATCGAGCGCCAGCCTGGGCACCGCCTCGCGCAAGGCCTCGCGCTCGTCCATGCTCCAGTGCTTGACCAGGTCCCACGCGGCATCGAGCGCGGTCTGGTCGTAAAGCAGCCCGACCCACAGCGCCGGCAGCGCGCAGATGCGGTTCCACGGTCCTCCGTCGGCGCCGCGCATCTCGAGGAAGCTCTTCAGGCGCACTTCGGGAAAGGCGGTCGAAAGGTGATCGATCCAGTCGCTCTCGCGCGGCAGCTCGCCGGGCAGCGCCGGGAGCTTGCCGGCGAGGAAATCGCGGAAGCTCTGTCCGGCGGCGTCGATGTATTTCCCGTCACGGAAAACGAAATACATCGGCACATCAAGCATATAATCGACATACTTCTCATAGCCGAAGCCGTGGTCGAAGACGAACGGCAGCATCCCCGTGCGGTGCGGATCGGTATCCGACCAGATATGGCTGCGATAGCTCAAGTAACCGTTAGGTTTGCCTTCCGTGAACGGCGAGTTGGCGAATAGCGCGGTGGCGAGCGGCTGCAGCGCCAGGCCCACGCGGAACTTCTCGGCCATGTCGGCTTCGCTCGCATAGTCGAGGTTGACCTGGATGGTGCAGGTCCGCAGCATCATGTCGAGCCCCAGCGTGCCGACCCGCGGCATGTGCCGCATCATGATCGCATAGCGCCCCTTGGGCATCACCGGCAGCTCTTCACGCGTCTTGTCGGGCCACATGCCGAGGCCGAGGAAGCCGACCCCGCATTTTTCGCCGACGGCCTTGACCTGGTGCAGGTGCCGGCCGGTCTCGGCGCAGGTCTGGTGCAGCGTCTCGACTGCCGCGCCCGACAGCTCGAGCTGCCCGGCCGGCTCGAGACTGACGGTCCCGTCCTCGCCCGCCATGGCGATCACCTGCCCGTTCTCCTCGACCGGCTCCCAGCCGAACTCGCGCAGTTCGAGCAGAATGTCGCGAATGCCTCCGGGCTCGTCATAGCTCGGCGCGCGGTGATCGCGCGTCTTGTAGACCAGCTTCTCGTGCTCGGTGCCGATGCGCCACTGGCCGGCTGCCTTCTCGCCCCCTTGCAGCGGAGCGATGAGCTGTTCTCGGCTCTCGATCCGCGGCTCCTCGAGTGTCGTCACCGTGCGCGTGCTCATGGCTGGCCCGTTAGGCAAGGGCGCGGATTTGTGCCAGCGCTAAGTGAGGACGCTAGCTGCTGAAGGACTGCAATGGGTGGCAAGCGGACGTTGGGACAATTACGGATTTCCCTGAGTGCTCACGTTGCGCAGGACTCTGATGATCGCACAGGAGAGCGAGGGGTCCTGTGATTGTCTCAGAACTGCAAATCGCTCACTCTTGGCATGGGAGTGAGGCGTTGGGCCAGAGCCCCAATCCACCGCCGACATCGAGCGAGCATGGGATCGCCAGCGACACGACGCGTTCCGGTGTTCACCACCGCCTGCACCTTGAGCAAATCTACGCAACTGCGCCGATTGGGCTGGCAGTGCTCGACCGGGACCTCCACTTCCTCCGCATCAACGAGAGACTTGCCGAGATCAACGGTCTTTCAGTTGAAGCGCACATCGGCCGTTCCATTGGTGAGATTCTGCCAAATCTGGCTGCGGGGGCTGAAGCGATCCGCGACCGCTTCGTCAAAGGTGAAAGCCCCATCAATGGCGTATTCGCCGGAATCACGCCGGCCAACCCGGAAGTTCTTTGCCATTGGCAGGCCCACTGGTCACCCATTCGCGACCCTGACGGCCGCCTGATCGCTTTGAACGTCGCTGTCGAGGACGTCACGGCGCTCAAGAGTCAGGAGGAGCGCGAGAAGCTCCTCTCGGGCGAACTGAAACACCGTCTCAACAACGTGCTCGCCGTGGTTCAGGCCGTTGCGAACAGCACGTTTGAGGGATCGGCCAAGTCAGATCAGCTCAACATGTTCCGAGGCAGACTGATGGCGTTCGCCGCCGCCAACCAGACGTTGGCAAACGAGGCATGGCATCGTGCGGAGGTCGGCGAGATCGTTCGCCACGTCAGCGCTTCATTGCCGGTCGAGCGCATCACCTGCGAAGGTCAAGAGTGCTTCGTGGGTTCGGAGAAGGCGATGAACTTGTCGCTGGCTCTGCATGAGCTCGGAACGAACGCCATGAAGTACGGCTCTCTCTCGGGAAACGAAGGCTCAGTGCACATTCGATGGGCCTGTTCTGATGGGGAGGTGAAACTGACGTGGCGGGAATCGGGTGGACCGCCGGTCCAGCCGCCAACACGCAAAGGCTTTGGATCGACCCTCATCGAGAGGCTCGTTCCGCAAGCGGAGCGAGCCTTGGAGTATAGGCCGGAAGGTGTCTTCTGCACCATCAAGTTGCCAGCAGCGGATGCGGGTTACTCATCCGGCAAGGAAGAGGCAGACAGAAAGGGGCCCACGAGCCGATTGGCGTAGGTGTCAGCGCACACAACTCCTGCTTTTTTGCACTCGAAGACGATCATGGGGAATTCCCGTAGTTGATCCGCTCAGTCATCCCTGAACGGCCGCTTTGGGGTCGAAAGCGGACATGATCTGCGAAGGCAGTCGCGGCAATCCTGTCGACTTGAACCATCGCCTGTCCGCCGCTCAAGCCTGCCAATCTCCCACCGCCGCCATCCACAATGCCACCGCGGCAATCGCGGCGGTCTCGCCGCGCAGGATGCGCGGGCCGAGCGCAATCGGATGCGCGGCGGGATGAGCGCGGATCGCGGCGCGTTCGGTGTCGTCGAAGCCGCCTTCCGGGCCGGTCAGCAGCGCGGCCGGGCCGGCGTGCGCGGCGAAGGCGGCGGCCGCCGGTTCGCCGCCCAGCTCATCGGCGAAGAACAGCGCCCGATCCTCCGGCCAGCCGGTGAGCAGCGCGTCGAGCTTCACCGGCTCCGCCAGCTCGGGCAGCGCCGTCCGCGCACACTGCTCGGCGGCTTCGGTGACGATCACGCGGGCGCGCTCGCGGTTGAGCTTGTCGGCCACGCAGCGGCGGGTGATCACCGGCCGTATCGAGCGCACGCCGAGCTCGGTGGCCTTTTCGAGCACCAGGTCGAAGCGGTCCTTCTTGAGCAGGGCCGGGCACAGCCACAAGTCCGGCACTTGCTCGCGCTCGCGCAGCTTCCCGACCGGTTCGAGCGCGACCTCGCGCTTACCCGCCGAGGCGATCCGCGCCGCCCATTCGCCGGTCGCGTCGTCGCACAGCACCACCGCGTCGCCGGGGCCGACGCGCATCACCTTGGCGAGGTAGTGCGCCGGGTTGCCCGCGACCGTCACCCGCATACCCGCGGATAGCGGTCCCGGCACGAACAGCCGCGGAGCGCTCCGCGGGGGCCAGGCTGGAGTGGCGGGCATGGCTGGTCACTAAGCTGTCAGTTGCGTAGAGGGCAAGCATGAGCGAGACCATCGTTCCCGACAGCCAGCACCGCGGTCTCGTCGCACGGCTGCCGCAGCGGGTGCGCGACTTCGCGTTGCTTGCCCGGTTCGATCGGCCGATCGGCTGGTGGCTGCTGTTCTGGCCGTGCGCCTGGGGCGTGTGGCTGGCGGGAGCGGGGTGGCAGCTCGGGCTGGTGGCGTGGCTGCTCGTCGGCTCGATCGCGATGCGCGGGGCGGGGTGCGTGTACAACGACATCGTCGATGCCGATCTCGACAAGAAGGTTGCGCGCACCGCCGCGCGCCCGGTCGCGAGCGGACGGGTGAGCGTGAAGGCCGCCTGGGCCTGGCTCCTGGTGTTGTGCCTGATTGGGTTGGTGGTGCTGGTGCAGTTACGCTGGCAGGCCGAGCTGGTTGCGCTCGCCAGCCTGGGCCTGGTGGCGATCTACCCGTTCATGAAGCGGATCACCTGGTGGCCGCAGCTGTGGCTCGGGTTGGTGTTCACCTGGGGCTCGCTGGTCGGCTGGACGGCCCTGCGCTCCGACCGGATTGAGGTGCTGGCCGCGCTTTATGCCGGAGCGATATTCTGGTGCATCGGCTACGACACGATCTACGCGGTCCAGGATAAGGAGGACGACGCGCTCGTCGGCGTTCGCTCGAGCGCCTTGCGGCTGGGCGCGCATGTCCGCGCCGGAGTGATCGTGTTCTACGCCCTCGCGCTTGCCTTCTGGACGCTGGCGTTCTGGCTGTTGCGGCCGGATTGGCTGGCGCTCCTCGCGCTGCTGCCGGCGGCCGTGCAGCTCCTATGGCAGGGCTTCACCCTCGATGCCGCGGATGGCGCCGGCGCGCTGGCGCGGTTCCGCTCGAACCGCTTCGCCGGAGCGCTGGTGGCGGCGGCCTGCTTCGTCGTTGGGAACGCAGGCTTGACTTGATCCCTATTTGTTCACATCCTGTTCCTAATAGGAGCAGGAGTCGTGCGATCATGCCGCAAGCCGATTTCGTCTACCAGCCGGCCAACGATGCTTCGGGGCTACCCTTAGCCGTATCAATCTTCGCCGATCGCGAGCGCCTGCGCGAGGAGATTCGCGACGATGTGCTCGCCGCCGGGTTGGCGTTGCGCGAATGCGGTTCGCTCGCCGCGATGCTCGATGGCGAGGCGCGCCCGCTGGGCGAGGTCGTGCTGCTCGATTGCCCGCAAGTCGCCGCCGCCGAGCTGGCCGCGCTCAGCCGGCTCGACGTGCGGGCCGCGCGTTCGGGTGCGCACTTGGTCATCTCCACCACCGTCGCCGCGCTCGACGACGTGTTCGCCTGCTGCGATCAGTCCAACCCGCAGATCCTGGTCGACCCGAGCCGCGCCGAGCGGGTGATCGCCCTCGGGCGGGTGCTCGCCCGGGTGCCGAACCTGCGGCTGCGCGAGCTCGCCGAGGACGACCGGCTGACTTTGCTGCGGCTGACGGAGCAGGTCGGCCAGATCGCCGAGCGGCTCGAGCGGCTCGGCACCGGCGAGGCGCACCCCGGTGCCGCGGGTGCGTTTCGCTTCGAAAGCCCGGCGCCGGCGTATAACAGCGCCGAGGAGGCCGACGACAGCGAGCGCCTCGCCCGCACCCCGCGCCCGCCGCTGCCCGAGCCGCGTCTGGTCCGTAGCATCATCCGCCAGCGCCAGCTGCGCGTCAGGTTTTTCGACGGCGAGCTGTTTGCCGATCCCGCGTGGGACATGCTGCTCGACCTCACCGCCGCCCGGGCCGAACATGCGCGGGTTTCGGTGACTTCGCTGTGCATCGCCAGCGGCGTGCCGCCGACCACGGCGCTCAGGTGGATCGGTCAGATGACCTGCGCGGGCTTGTTCGAAAGGGTTGACGACGAAACCGACCGCCGTCGCGCCTTCATCTCCCTCAGCGATACGACGGCGGGCGCAATGGCGCGCTACTTCGCCGAACTCGGTCGCACTGTGCGCGTGATTTGAGGCTGTTGCGCCCGAAGGAACGCCCGCAGACTGCAACCTGAGCCGCGATCGAGCGTTGTCCGATGCGATGGCAAAGCGCCCTTGTGAGACCGATAGCGGACGAGGGCGCCCGGCCCCGCGCAGGATCGTGATCATGGGCCCGAGCGGTTGCGGCAAGTCGACCCTCGGCGCGGCGCTGGCCGACGCTCTAGGCTGGACGTTCATCGAGGGTGACGATTTCCATCCGCCCGAGAACAAGGCCAAGATGGCCCGCGGCGAGCCGCTGACCGACGCCGACCGGCTGCCGTTCCTCGACGGCATCGGCAAAGCGCTCGCCGGCGTTGAAGACGGGGGGGTGGCGAGCTGTTCGGCGTTGCGCCGATCCTACCGCGACCGCTTGCGCCGTCACGCCGGACGGCTGCTGTTCGTGCTGCCCGAGGTCCCTCGCGCAGAGCTGGCCCGCCGCATGACGGCGCGGCCGGACTCGTTCATGCCGCCGTCGCTGCTCGACAGCCAACTGGCGACGCTCGAGCGGCCCGGCGACGACGAAGAGGCGCTGTGCATCGACGGCACCCGGCCGGTGGCCGACGAGGTTCGCCGGGTCCGCGATCGTCTGCAGAACCCGGGCGAGCACGCCGGCCGCCGAGGCGTTTGAGTTGACGGACCTCCGATAGCCGCTAAATCCCGCCTCGCGTGGGGCGGTTAGCTCAGCTGGTAGAGCATCTCGTTTACACCGAGAGGGTCGGCGGTTCGAGCCCGTCACCGCCCACCATCGCAGGGTCCCCGACATCCTCGTTTGTCTTTACAAGCCACTCGCTGCGCGAATGTGCGCAGCTCGTAGGCAAGTTGAGCGGCTGATCGGTGGAGATCGCGAACAGCCTACATGCGACCGGCGGTCATTCGTACACCGAAAACGTGGCCGTGCCGCGGAAGCCCGCGGCCGCCTCGCGTTCGAGCGCGACCAACTCAAGTGCCAGTTCCGCGGGGCTCGCATCGCGGAAGACGAAGTCGCGCGCGGTCGGCCACTGTTCGAGATTTCTCAGGCTGTCGCCGTAGCGCGAATCGCTCGCGTAGACGGCCCGGCACACCGCCTCCGGCAGGGCGAATTGCGAAACCAGCCGGCCGCGCTCGCCACTCAGCGCCGCCGCGGCGCTCGAGAACACCTCGAAGTGCATGTGCGGACAGCGCCCGCCGTAGCAGCCCGGCAGGATCGTGCGGAACCGCACCGTGCCGTCGCCGCCCGTCTGCTGCAGTCCGCGCAGGTAATTGGCCTGCGGCTTGTTGTAGAGCGAGTAAACGCCGCGCGCGTCGTTGTGCCACAGGTAGAAGCCCCGGCCGGGGAGCGGCTGGCACCCGCCGGCGCCACCGATCAGAGTGACGGTGAGGTCGAGCGGCACGCCGTCGGCCATCCCCCTCATTCCGGCAAAGCTGCTGCGGATGTCGCTGCGGACGATCCCTTGCTGCTCGAGCGCGTTCGGCCCCCGCGTCCCGTCCGTAGGGAAGGGGCCGCGCGTTTCGGCTGGCGTGAGGAGACACTTCGCCGTTCGCGCGGCGTGACCGCTCGATCCGACGAGCAGAGCGCTGCCGACCGCCATTCCCAGCAGCGCATCGCGCCGGGTGGGCGTCGCTGCCAGGTCCCGGGCGAGCTGCGAAGTCATAATCAGCTCTTCGCCAACCCTTCTTGCACCAGCGCCTTGGCCTTGTCGCTCGTCCAGTCGTAGCCGCCCTGCATCCGCCACACTTCCTTGCCCTGTGAATTATAGAGCACGGTCGTCGGCAGGTTCGCAGACCAGCCGTTGGCCAACTGGTCGTCGGGATCGAGCCACGGCTGCAGGTTGAGGAACTCGTGTTTGGCTAGGAACGGATTGACCGCCGCAGCGCCCTTGAGGTCCTCGCTCACCGCCAGCACCCGCGGCATCCCCGGCTGCCCGGCGAGCCAGTCGAGCTTGGGCATTTCGGCCACGCACGGCGCGCACCAGGTGGCCCACAAGTTGATCAGCAGCGGCCCCTTCAGCGTCCCCAAGTTCAGCTTGATGCCATTCGGACCGCTGATGGTGACGTCGGGCAGCGGCTCGCCGGCGTGACTGCGGTCGAGCGTGCCGTTGAGCGCCTCGGCCTCGCTTTCGCTCGCCGGAGCCGTGGGTGTGGCGGCGGTTTCCTTGTGTTGCGCCTCACCCCCGCTTTGCCTACTGCATCCGGCCACCACCAGGACGATCGGCAGCGTGAGCGAGAGCAAGGGCAAACGGGGCATATCGGGCTCCAACCAGATGTGGGGCGGGCGCTTCGCCGAAGGGCCCGCTGCGATAATGCGCGAGATTAACGCCTCGATCCCCTTCGACAAGGCGCTCTGGCGCCAGGACATCGCCGCAAGCAAGGCACATGTGGCGATGCTGGGCGCCTGCGGCATCGTTTCGAGCGAGGACGCGGTGGCGATCGAGCAGGGGCTCGACGCGGTCGCCGGCGAGTACGAACGCGACGGCGTTGCCGAGGACTGGGACCTCGAAGACATCCACATGACCACCGAAAGCCGACTGGCCGATCGGATCGGCGCGGCGGCCGGGCGGCTGCACACCGCGCGCAGCCGCAACGATCAGGTGGCGACCGATTTCAAGCTGTGGGTGCGCGACGCGATCGACCAGGCGGACGCCGGGCTCGAGGCGCTGCAGCGAGCGCTGGTCACGCGGGCCGGCGAGCATGCCGAGGCCATCATGCCCGGCTTCACTCACCTGCAGACCGCGCAGCCGGTCACGCTCGGCCATCACCTGATGGCGTACTACGAGATGCTGCGACGCGACCGCTGGCGCTTTCACGACGCGCGGGTGCGGCTCAACGAATGCCCGCTCGGCAGCGCGGCGCTCGCCGGCACCGGCTTTCCGATCGACCGCGAGATGACCGCGCAGGCCTTGGGCTTCGACCGCCCGACCGCGAACAGCCTCGACGCCGTGTCGGATCGCGATTTCGCGCTCGATTACCTGCAGGCAGCGGCGCAATGCGCGCTGCACCTCTCGCGCCTGGCCGAGGAGTTCGTCATCTGGGCCAGCCAGCCGTTCGGCTTTGTGCGGATGCCGGATTCGCTCAGCACCGGCAGTTCGATCATGCCGCAGAAGAAGAACCCGGACGCCGCCGAGCTGGTGCGCGGCCATGCCGGTCGGATCGTCGGCGCGACGACTGCCTTGATGGTCACCATGAAGGGCCTGCCGCTGGCCTATTCGAAGGACATGCAGGACGACAAGCCGCCGGTGTTCGAGGCCGCCGGGCTGCTCGGCCTGTCGCTCGCGGCGATGACCGGGATGGTGGCCGAAACCGAGTTCCGCACCGATCGCATGCGCCAGGCGGCCGAGCTCGGCTACGCCACCGCGACCGATCTCGCCGACTGGCTGGTGCGCGAGGCCGGCATACCTTTTCGCGAGGCGCATCACATCACCGGCGCGGCAGTCAGGCTGGCCGAGGAGAAACGCGTGGCGCTGGATAAGCTCTCGCTCGCCGAGCTGCAGGCGATCGACGGGCGGATCGGGGCGGGCGTGTTCGCCGCGCTGTCGGTCGAAGCCTCGGTCGCCGCGCGCAGCAGCCATGGCGGAACCGCGCCCGAACAGGTAAGGAAGCGCATCGTCGAAGCGCGCCAGGCGCTGGGAATGGATTCATGAACCGCCGTTTGCTTATCGCCGTCCCCCTCGCGCTGCTCGCCGCCGGCTGCGCGCAGGAGAAGGACCTTAAGCCGGTCGCCGGCGAACCGCTGCCGCCCGCGCCTTACGGCAGCGATCATCAGCTGAGCGCCCAGGAGCTGCTGCAACGCAAGTCGCAAGCCGCGCCGGAGCGCAGCGTCGAGCTTCGCACCAAGTCGGAGAAACGCACCGACGATCCGTTCGACCTGCCGCCCGAGGGCTGACCGTTGGATCATTTTCAGCTTCGAAACGGCGAACTTTATGCCGAGGACGTCCCGCTCGCCCGGATCGCCGAGGAAGTCGGCACGCCGGTCTACGTCTATTCGCGAGCCACGCTGGAACGCCACGCACGGGTGTTTCGCGAAGGGCTGGCGGCGATCCCCCGCAAGCGCATCGCCTTTGCGGTGAAGTCGAATCCCAACCTCGCCGTCCTGCGAGTGCTTGGACGCCAGGGTTACGGCGCCGATGTCGTGTCGGGCGGCGAAATGAAGCGAGCGCTGGCGGCCGGTATCCCGGCCGAGGACATCGTCTTTTCCGGTGTTGGCAAGAGCGCCCGCGAATTGGCCGAGGCGCTCGACGCGCAGATCGGCCAGTTCAACCTCGAGTCCGAGGAGGAGGGCCTTGAGCTCGCCCGCATCGCCGACGGCAAGGGCCTGCGCGCGATCTGCACCCTGCGCGTGAACCCGGATATCGACGCCGGCACGCACGAGAAGATCTCGACCGGCAAGGCCGACAACAAGTTCGGCGTGCCGTTCGACCTGGCGGTCGGCATTTACGGGCGATTGGCGACGCTCCCCGGCTTGCAGATGCGCGGGCTGGCGGTGCACATCGGCAGCCAGCTGGCCGACCTGAAGCCGCTCGAGCTGGCGTTCGAGAAAGTCGGCGCGCTGCTGTCGATGCTGCGCGCGGGCGGGCATTCGATCACCCATGTCGACCTCGGCGGCGGGCTGGGCGTGCCCTACAAGACCGGCGAGTTGTTGCCGAGCCCGGCCGAATACGGTGAGATGGTCGCTCGGGTGACGCACGGATGGGACGTCGAGCTGATGTTCGAGCCCGGGCGGGTGATCGCCGGCAACGCAGGGGTGCTGCTGACCCGCGTGATCCGCGTCAAGCGCAACGGCAATCGGCCGCCGTTCGTCGTCGTCGATGCGGCGATGAACGATCTCGCGCGCCCGGCGCTTTACGGCGCGTGGCACGATTTCGAGGCGGTGCGCCCGACCGGCGAACGCATGACCGCACACATCGTCGGACCGATCTGCGAAACCGGCGACACATTCGCTCGCGACCGGGAGTGCGACGCGCTCAAGGCGGGCGACCTCGCCGTATTCCGCACCGCCGGAGCCTATGGCGCGACCATGGCTTCGAGCTACAACAGCCGCGGTTTCGTGGCCGAAGTGCTGGTCGACGGCGATAAGTACGCGGTGGTGGCGGATCGCATTCTGCCCGAGGAGATATACGCCGCGGAGCGTGTGCCGGAGTGGCTTGGATGAAGAGCCTGCCGCTCTTCCACCGCGTCGCCGGGCAACCGGTCATCGTGCTGGGAGAAGGGCCGGCGGCGGACGCCAAACGGCGGCTGGTCGAACGCGCGGGCGGAGACGCGGTCGCCGACCTCCAGGCGGGAATCGAGCGCGGGGCGCGGCTGGCTTTCGTCGCCCTGGATGAGCAACAGGAAGCCGAGGCCGCGGTTATGCGCCTGCACCGGGCAGGCGTGCTGGTGAATGTCGCTGACCGTCCGGCGCTGTGCGATTTCACCACTCCGAGTATTCTCGATCGCGATCCGGTGCAGATCGCCATCGGCACCGAAGGCGCGTCGGCCGGGCTCGCCAAACAGCTTCGGCTGCGGTTCGAAGTCTCTGCTACCCGATGGGCTCGGTTTGCTGGCGCAGTCCTTGGCGGCGGCGCGCGACGCCTTGCGTGAGCGTTGGCCGAACGCGGCCGACCGCCGCCGCGCGCTCGACGCCGCGCTCGAGCCCGGCGGGCCGCTCGACCCGTTCGTCGAACACGGCGCGGCGGCGGTGACGGAGTGGCTGCGCGATGCCGGCGAAAGGCGAACCAGCCGGGTCGAACTGACGATCGCCACCCCAACGCCCGACGGGCTGACCTTACGGCAGTTGCAGCTGCTCGGCGCGGCCGATGCGATTCTCTACGAACCGGGCCTTCCCGCGGCGATCCTCGACCGCGCGCGCGCCGATGCGCCGCGCCTCACCCTGCCGCACCAGGGGCCATTGCCTTCTGGACTCGTGCTGGTTTTGCGCCGCGCGTGAGCGGCGGCGGCCAGCTCCGCGATTACAAGGATTTAATTTCAGCGCAATCGCCCGACCCGGCACCATCTCCGTCGCGGGGCACCCGCTTCGCACTTTGGGGAGAGCAGCCATGAGCCTACCAACTATCGATCTATCCACTCTGCCGAGCCTGACGGACAT
Source organism: uncultured Alphaproteobacteria bacterium (assembly GCA_963811255.1). Taxonomy (GTDB): domain Bacteria; phylum Pseudomonadota; class Alphaproteobacteria; order Sphingomonadales; family Sphingomonadaceae; genus Croceibacterium_B. The sequence continues at coordinate 362,432 of CAWEQI010000003.1, forward strand.
CAACGGTGGTCAACCGATGGGCATTTTTGGTGCCAGCCCGTCGGCGCAAATGCCAGGGTACGATGATTCGATCGTGATCCTGGCGTCATTCCTCTACGAGACCCAAAAGGCCTGACTTCCTGAGCCATGCGGATCGGCCCGGCCATCGCCGCTTTACGCAATGACCGGACCCGGCAGTTGCGGGCGCAGGCGATGATGTTCGCCGCGCGCGACGCCTGGCAAGGCAAGGCCGGTGTCGCGCGAGTGCTGGCGGGGCTCGATGAGTTCGGCCGGGGAGCGCCGCTCTCCGCCTGCCGGGCACTTGCCGAGCTGTTCGCCGCGGGCGATGCCGCAGGACAGTTTGTCGCCGGATTCTGCGCCGCTTTCGCCACCGCGCTGGCGGACGAGCCGTTCGGCCAATTGCCGTTCCGGCACAGCTTCGACGGAGTCCTCGCGACCTTGCTGCTCGCGCGGTCTAGCGCCGCGCGGCTGACGCTGGTGGCGCAGGAGCCCGGCGACTTCGAAACGACGAGCGTGCTGCTGAGCGACGCCGTCCGCCATGATGCCGTCATCGCCGGAGAAGCAACCGCCCGCCTCACCAGGCGGCTCGCTGACGGCACGTTCGAGCACCGGCAGATGCATCTGGCGATGGGCGAGCGCTCGGCGCTCGACCTTGCGCGGCAGATGCTGTTCGTCACCCGCGTCGAGCGCCGGCTGGTCACGCTGCGACTTCACCGCGCCGCGCCTGCACCGGGGCCGGTCCGCGAGTATTCGCTGGCCGACGGGCGCCTGCTGCAGAAGACGGCCGGCGATATCTGCCACAGCCGCCACGAAATGATGGTGAACCTGCTCGGCCGAATGAAGCGGCGCGAGGCGGCGCCGCTGATGGCCGAGATCGCCGGCGAGGAATGGCCCGATTCGCTGCGCTGGGAAGCCTTGCGCGAATCCCTCGCCCTCGACGCCGCCAGCGGGTTCGCCGCCCTCGACCGCCTCGCCCGCTCGCCGGCCGATCCGCTCGCCATGGCAGCCGGCGTCTTGCGGGCGCAACTGCTCGAGGCGCACCCCGAGCTGATCGCTTACCAGGAATCCCTGTGCCGCGAGTGATCGATCCAGTTCTCCTCCAAGCGGAGGGCGCCGGGGCGTGCACGCTGGACGAATGCACCGCGGCGCTGGAGAGCGCGGGGTTCGATCCGCTCGACGAGGGCAGTCTGCTCCACGCCGCGGGCTGGCTCCGCCGTCTCGGCAACGACCGCGACTTCCTGGCCGGGATCCTGATCGCCGAGCTCAAACAGCGCCACACTGAGGACGACGGCCGCAACACCTACGGCCCGCCGGTGGTCATGCTGTCGCCGCTCGGCGGCGAGTTCTTCCTGCGAGCCAACATCTGGCCCTCGCGCGACGAGCCGCTGTTCCGCGCCAGCGGCGCCGGGCCGTTCGTCTACCAGTTACCGCACGATCACAATTTCGACTTCCTGACGCTCGGCTATTTCGGACCGGGCTACTGGTCGGACTACTACGAGTACGATTACGAGCGGATTGCAGGGGCGGTCGGCGAACCCGCTGGCCTCCGCTTCGTCGAGCGTGCGCGGCTCGAGCCGGGCAAGCTGATGCACTATCGCGCGCACCTCGACGTGCATTCGCAGCTGCCGCCCGACGCCCTTTCCGTATCGCTCAATGTGATGCACGCGGGCGGCGCGCAGGGCTGGCTCGATCAGTACAGCTTCGATACCGAACGGAACGAAATCGCCGGCGTTCTCGGCCCGGGTGCAAGCGAGGTCTTCATGCGTATCGCCGTCGGGATGGGCGGCGAGGCGGCGCTGGACCTCGCCGAAACCTTCGCCCGCAGTCATCCCAGCGAGCGCATGCGCCTGACCGCGCTCGAGGCGCAGGCGGGGGTGTTCGATCTGGCAGAACGGGACGCGCTATGGCGGCGGGCGGAAGACTCGGGCAGCCGACTTGTGGCGCTGGAGGCCAGGCGCCGGCGGACGGCGCTCCAGGCTCTAGCCTAGAACGCACCTCCCGCCAGAGCGTCGAGCGCCGCCTGCAGAATCACCGCGGCGGCGTGGCTGTCGATTCGTTCGGCGCGCCTAGCGCGGCTTACGTCCTGGGCGATCAGGTCGCGTTCGGCGCTGGCGGTCGACCAGCGCTCGTCCCACAGCAGCACCGGGAGGCCAAGCGGAGCGAGATTCCTGGCATAAGCCCGGGTGGATTGCGCCCGCGGCCCTTCGCTGCCGTCCATGTTGAGCGGCAGGCCGAGCACGACACCGGCGACACCGCGATCCTGCGCCAGCGCCCGCAGCGCCTCCAGGTCGCGCGAAAACTTGCCGCGCGGCAGGGTCTTGCCGGCGGTGGCGAAGCGCCATCCGGCGTCGGACAGCGCGGTGCCGATGGTCTTGGTACCAAGGTCGAGACCGAGCAGCACACCGCCGTCGGGCAGCGCCGCGCGCAACTCGGCGGCGGTGGCAGCGATCAGCGGTGCTGCGCTGCCCATGTCCGCATCCGCCGGGCGACGTCGAGCTGCAGGTTCTCCCAGAACAGCGGGATGTCATAGACGTGGTAGTTGTTGCCCGGCAGCACGTAGGGGCCGAGGTCGGGTGGGTTGCCGATCAGCAGCAATCCACGCTTGTCGCACCTCGCCGAGACCGCGCCGGGGACCAGCTTGCCAGCCGTCAGATCGGCGTTCGGCACCAGCGTGCCGAGGTCGGCCGATGCGGGGGCCGAGCCGTTCAACGTCCCGGTGAGGGGGTTCACGCACAGCACGCCCTTGTCGCCGCGCGGCGCGTCGTCATAACCGGCCGAGTGGCTGTAGCGGGTCAGCAGCATTCCCGGATCGGCCGGCTCCGCGAAGCTCGACCAGGTGACGATGCATCCGGCCTGGTCCGCCGTGGCGCAGGCCGGCAGGCCGAGCGCCGCGAGGTCGTGCTGGACCGAAATCGGCCAGCCGATCGGATAGGCCATGGCGATGCGCTTTTGCAGCGGGGTTCCGGCGATCCGCCGGCGCAGCAGCTCGTCGATCAGCAGCGCGCCCTGGCTGTGCCCGGCAAGCACGATCGGCGTGCCCGGCGGCACCTGGGCGAGGAACTCGTCGAACGCCTTGCTGACGTCGCCGTAGGCAAGGTCGAGCGCTTTCTGCGCATCCGGCGAGCTGGTCAGGAACGCGGCGATGGCCGCCTGGCGATAGCGCGGCGCCCAGATCTCGCTCGCTTGGTTGAACGGGCTGGCGAGCCCCCTAATGAAGATCCGCGCCCGCGCTCGCGCGTTCTTGTCGTCGAGCGAGGCATTCCAGTGGTCGCGACCGAGATAGCTGGTCGGGTGGACGAAGAACACCGCGAACCGGGGAACGTTCTTGGCCGCGGCCGGGGGCTGAGTCGCCCCGTTCGCGAACGGCGGCTGCCAGCGCGCCGGATCGTCGGGCATCCCGGGCCGGACGAACCACATCTGCGGATCGGCATAAGCATTGTCGGCGAGCTGTTGCTGGGCGACGAAATGCTCCTTGGGCATGAACGCGAGCCGCGTGAGCGTGGCGGGGAAGAGCCGCAGCGCCAACAGGACGGCGGTCACCAGGACGATACAGACGACGATGAAATAGAGGAACTTACGCGCCATCGGTCGCGATCGTCACGCTTTCGCTTTCGGCCACTTCGGCCCGGCGCTCGAGCCACACCTTGGCCATCGCCAGCAACGGGTCTGCCAGGAACAGGCCGAGGATGCCGAACAGCACGCCCATGATCAGCTGCATCGCCAACTCCAGCGCCGGGGCGATGTCGACGGTCCGCCGGGCGATCAGCGGAACGACCACGTTGCCGTCGAACGTCTGCACCAGAAAGTAGACGAAGATCGTGTACAGCCCCATCGTGGGACCGCCGGAAAAGCCCACCAGCACCATCAGTATTCCGGACGTGATCGCCCCGACATTCGGGATGAAGGCGAGCAGGCCCGTGACGATCCCGAGCAGCGCCGCCATCGGCACTCCGTAAAGAAACAGCATGACGAAGATGAACACGCCCTCGAACGCCATCCCGACCAGGCGGCCGGCCAGCAAGCGGCGCAAGGTGTAGGCCATCCGGTCCGCCGTGAGATGAAATTCGCCCCGCCGGCCATGGGGCAGCATCCATGCGATTCCCCGCTCGTAAAGGTGCGGTTCGAAGGCGATGTACAGGCCGATGGTGAAGATCAGGATCAGCGTCGCCATGCCGCCGATGATCCCGCCGATGGCCCGCGTGACCGTGCCGACGCCGCTCATTACCGTGCCGATCAGGCGGCTCACGTCGCCCTGATTGATGGCGAAGCCCTTGGTCTGCAGCCAGGCGATGAACTTGACCAGTTGACGGTTTACCAGCCCAGGCAACTGCGCGGCTTGGTGTGAAATCTGCGAACCGGCGAACCAGGAGAGCCAGGCGAAGAACGCGATCGTCAGCACCAGCACGATCGCCAGGCGCCAGTTGCGCCCGATCGGCAGGATGCGCCCGAGCAGCCGCGCACCGCCATCGAGCAGCGTGGCGAAGACCATCGCCCCGAAAATCACCAGCAGCGCCTGCGAGATATAGACCGCCAGGACGGCCACGCCGACCACCGCGACCCACACGGCGGCGCGCGCCGCTTCGCTGCGCAGTTCGGGACTGGAAATTTGCGTCGGGCTGGAGCCGAGCGGATGCTCGACCTCCTCGTCCTCGACGATTTTATTCATGCTCGACGACTTTATCCATGCGCCTTGGCCTTGCCCCTGATTTCCGGGCGCAGACTGGTCCAGGCGCGGCCCGGGCGCAAGGCATTCCACCAGCTCAGCGGGTTCCACCAGTGCTCCGACCCGTCGAGCGAAAAGGTGATGAACTCCGCCCGCCCGCCGACGTTGGCCAGCGGCACCGGCCCGCCGAGCCCGTTCTCGTACGGCTCCGGGCCCGCCGGGAACCGGCTGTCGGCCGAATGGTCGCGGTTGTCGCCCATCAGGAACACGTGGCCTTTCGGCACCTTCACCGGGCCGTAATTGTCGCCCCAGCTGTGGGGATCGTCGTCGAGCACTAAATAGCTCGCGCCGTTGGGCAGCGTTTCGCGATAGGTCGGCGGCTCGTACACCACCTTGCCGCTCGGCAGCACCCGGCGGTCGGCGTAGAATTCCGACAGGCACGGGCTGCCGTCGCAAATCTGCGAATCCGCCGGGATCTGCACCGGCGGCTCGAGTTCCTTGGGCACCGGCTTGCCGTTGAGGATCACTTGTCCGTTGCGGACGGCGATCGTGTCGCCGGGGAGGCCGATCACCCGCTTGATATAGTCCTCATTCTTGTCGGGCGGCACGGCGATGACAATGTCCCCGTATTCCGGGGTTTTCGGCAGGATGCGCCAGTCGCCCCGGCTGAGAATGTGCCACGGCAGCGACACCGACACCCAACTCCAGCCATAGGGATACTTGCTCACCACCAGACGGTCGCCGACCAGCAGGTTCGGCTCCATCGAGCCGGAGGGAATGTAGAACGGCTTGGCGATGAAGGTGTGAAACGCTAGCACCGCCGCCAGCATCAGCGCCAGCCCGCGCAGCTCGCGCCACCAGTTGATCTTTTCCTTGGTCTTCTTGGCTTTGCCGGTCGCCGCCGTATCCGCCGGCCCGCTGGTGTCGGCATCGGCTGTGGGAGTGTTCGGCTCTGCAATATCGTCGTTCATGGCGGGAACGGCAGTCCTGGAATTCATAATGGGCGGGCCTCGATGATGACGAACGCCTGGGCCCATGGATGATCGTCGGTGAGGGTGAGATGAATGAGCGCCTCATGGCCGTCCGGGACCATTTCCGCAAGCCGCTTGGCCGCGCCGCCGGTTAGCTCCAGCGTCGGCGCGCCCGAGGCAGCGTTCACCACGCCGATGTCCTTCATGTACACCCCGCGGTAGAACCCGGTGCCGACGGCCTTGGAGAACGCTTCCTTGGCCGCGAAGCGCTTGGCGTAGGTTCCCGCGCGGGTGTGCGGCCGGCCGGCGGCCTTGGCCCGCTCGATCGCGGTGAAGCAGCGTTGCTCAAACCGTTCCCCGTGCCGCGCCAGCGCCGCCGCAATCCGCTCGATGCTGCACAGGTCGGAGCCGAGGCCGATGATCATGTTGCCTCCCCGGTACGGGGAGGGGGACCATCCGCAGGACGGTGGAGGGGACTCGCCACAAGCGTTGAGCCCGACGGAGAGTCCGCTCCGTCAGCCGCCTTCGGCGTCTGCCACCTCCCCGTGCCGGGGAGGAAACCCGAACCCATCCTCACCTCGCGTCATCCATCAGTTCGCGCATGCGCCGCACCGAAGCCTCGAGGCCGACGAAGATCGCCTCGCCGATCAGGTAGTGGCCGATGTTGAGCTCGGCGAGTTGGGGAATGGCGGCGATCGGCTGGACGTTGTCGTACGTCAGCCCATGGCCGGCGTGCGGCTCGATGCCGTTCTTGGCGGCGAGCGCGGCCATGTCGGCGATCCGCTTGAGCTCGACGGCGACCTGCTCGCCCTCGGCATGGGCGTATTCGCCGGTGTGGAATTCGACCACCGGCGCGCCGAGCCGCACCGCGGCTTCCACCTGACGCTCTTCGGGGCCGATGAACAGGCTCACCCGGATGCCGGCGTCCTTCAGCTTCCAAACGATCGGCAGCAGCCGATCGTGCTGCCCGGCGGCGTCGAGTCCGCCTTCGGTGGTCACTTCCTCGCGTTTCTCCGGCACGATGCAGATCGCGTGCGGGTTATGAGCGAGCGCGATGGCAAGCATCTCGTCGGTCGCCGCCATCTCGAGGTTCAACGGCAAGTCGGTCGCCTGCTGAATTCGCAGCAGGTCCTCGTCGCGGATGTGGCGCCGATCCTCGCGCAAGTGCGCGGTGATTCCATCGCCACCGGCGCGCGCGACGATCTCCGCCGCGCGCATCGGATCGGGATGGTCCCCGCCGCGCGCGTTCCTGATGGTCGCGACATGGTCGATGTTGACGCCGAGGCGCAGCGGCCCGGTCAAGCCTTGCGGCTCCCCGGCTTGTCGACTGGCCTGGCGGCCAGCTCCGGCGGCAGCGCATCGGCCGCGTAGGTGGGGAAATTGATTTCCACCAGCGGGTAGAACGGCACGCCTAGGTCGACCTCGCCCGCGGTCCGGTCGACCAGCGCGGCGGCGGCGACCACGTCCCCGCCGGCCTTGCGCACCGCCTCGATGCCCTCGCGGCTGGATAGGCCTGTGGTGACGACGTCCTCCACCAGCAGAACCTTCTCGCCGTCCTCGACCCCGAACCCGCGGCGCAGCTCGAAGGTGCCGCTCGGGCGCTCCAGGAATACCGCGTCGACGTCGAGCGCGCGGCCGACCTCGTGCCCGATGATCACCCCGCCCATCGCCGGCGAGACGACCTTATCGATCTGGCTGCGGATCTCGCGCGGGAGCTTCTGCACCAGCGCGCGCGCCAGGCGGCCGGCGCGTTCGGCGTTCATCAGCACCAGCGCGCATTGCAGGTAATGCGCGCTGTGCCGGCCGGAGGATAGTTGGAAGTGCCCTTCGAGCAGGGCGTGGCTGGCGCGGAACTCGGCGAGGACCTCGTCGTCGGTCATGGCGGTGGGCAAATCCCTCAAATGGTCTGGCCGCTCGAGCGCCTGCAAGAGGCGGCGCGGCCTGTCGAAAAATCTCCCTAGAAGCGCTTGAGGCATGGGGCAAGCGGGCGTATAGGCCCGGCGAAACCGCCCATTCGGGCCCGTTCGCGCATCCGCGCGGCAAGCTTACGGATACGGAACTGTGCACCAGATGAAGTTTGGCGATCTCGTCCGCAAACGGTTGAGTTTTCTTGTAGTTCTTGTTGCGGCGATGGCCCTTTTCGCAGCCCCGCAAGGGGCTGTGGCGCAGCCGGCGCCGGCAGCGAGCACCCAGGCCGCGGGCGCCGCGGCCAACACCGGCGCGGCAGCCCCCGCCGCCGCGGGGGCGGCGGCAGCAGCGCCGGCCTCGGGCTATGTCCGGCTCGGTCCCAAATGGATTCTCGGCCAGCCGACCCCGCGCGCGATCGACTTCCAGAAGCAGTACTCGCCGACCGGTCATTATGCGTACAATTTCCACCAGTACATTCTGATCCCGATCATCACCTTCATCACCCTCTTGGTGTTGTTCCTGCTGCTGTGGGTGATGTTGCGCTACAACCGCCGGGTTCATCCGGTGCCGACCAAGACCACCCACAACACGCTGATCGAGGTCATCTGGACCGTCATCCCGGTGCTGATCCTGGTGGTGATCGCGGTGCCTTCGATCACGCTACTCTCGAAGCAGTACAAGAGCCCGCCGAAGGACGCGCTGACCATCAAGGTCACCGGCTACCAGTGGTATTGGGGCTACAAGTATCCCGACAACGGCGGCTTCGAGGTGATTTCGCACATGCTCAACATCCCCGGCGAGCCGGTGATCAACAACGGCGTGCGGGAAGACGGTTCGGATCCGAGTGACGGTCCGCCGCATCTCGAGGTCGACCACCGGATGGTCGTGCCGGTCGGCGTGCCGATTCGGCTGCAGACCACCGGCGCCGACGTGATCCATTCCTTCGCCGTCCCCAGCCTGTGGTTCAAGCTCGACGCGGTGCCCGGCCGGATCAACGAGAAGGAACTGATCGTCGAAAAGGAAGGCATCTACTACGGCCAGTGCTCGGAGCTGTGCGGCGCTCGCCACGGCTACATGCCGATCGCCGTCGAAGCGGTGCCGATGGACATGTTCAACGCCTGGGTCCGCGCGCAGGGCGGCACGGTGAAGGGCGCCGCGCCGGCCCAGCCGACCGCGCTCACGCCCGCCGAGCAGCCTAAGTCGGCAACTCCTGGGGCGCCAGCCGCCAACCAGGCTCCCACGGCGACCGTTCCGGGGCCTTCCGCAAGCCCCGCCGCCGCCGGCACCACCGCCTGATCGGCCCACGAGATACGCAGCAAGGTTAACTAAGCCATGGCCACCACCGCCGACCACTTTCAGGCTCACGCCGAAGAGCACCACCACGACGCCAGCCACAAGCCGGGCTTCTTCGCCCGCTGGTTCATGTCCACCAATCACAAGGACATCGGCACCCTTTACCTGATCTTCTCGATCTGCGCCGGGGTGATCGGCGGGGCGATCTCGGGGCTGATGCGGTGGGAACTGGCGCAGCCGGGCATCCAGATCCTCGGACACATCTCGCTGTGGCTCAACGGCAACACCAACTTCGACCAGACGCTGCACACCTGGAACGTGCTGATCACCGCGCACGGGCTGATCATGGTGTTCTTCGTGGTCATGCCGGCGACGATGGGCGGCTTCGCCAACTGGTTCGTGCCGCTGATGATCGGCGCGCCCGACATGGCCTTCCCGCGGATGAACAACGTCGCCTTCTGGCTGACCGTGGCGGGCTTCACCTCGCTGATGATCTCGGTGTTCATGCCCGGCGGCACGGCCCACGGCGCGGGGATCGGCTGGACGGCCTATGCGCCGCTGTCGACCAGCGGCTCGCCCGGGCCGGCAGTCGATTTCGCGATCTTCTCGCTGCACCTCGCCGGCGCCGGCTCGATCATGAGCTCGATCAACTTCATCACCACCATCTTCAACATGCGCGCCCCCGGCATGACCTTGCACAAGATGCCGCTGTTCGTGTGGTCGGTGCTGGTCACCGCGTTCCTGCTGGTGCTGGCGCTGCCGGTGCTGGCCGCGGCGATCACCATGCTGATCACCGACCGCAATTTCGGCACGACCTTCTTCGACGCCTCGGGCGGCGGCGACCCGATCCTCTACCAGCACCTGTTCTGGTTCTTCGGACACCCTGAGGTGTACATCATGATCCTGCCGGGCTTCGGCATGATCAGCCAGGTGGTCGCGACCTTCAGCCGCAAGCCGATCTTCGGTTACCTCGGCATGGCCTACGCTATGGTGGCGATCGGCGTGGTCGGCTTCATCGTCTGGGCCCACCACATGTACACCACCGGCCTGAGCGTGAACACGAAGATGTACTTCACCGCCGCGACCATGGTCATCGCCGTGCCGACCGGCATCAAGATCTTCAGCTGGATCGCCACGATGTGGGGCGGCAGCCTCGAGTTCAAGAGCCCGCTGGTGTGGGCGATCGGCTTCATCTTCCTGTTCACCGTCGGCGGTGTGACCGGCGTGGTGCTGGCCAACGGCGGCATCGACGACAACCTGCAGGACACCTACTACGTGGTGGCGCACTTCCACTACGTGCTCTCGCTGGGGGCGGTGTTCTCGCTGTTCGCCGGGTTCTACTACTGGTTCCCGAAGATGAGCGGCAAGATGCACAGCGAGTTCCTCGCGCACCTGCATTTCTGGCTGTTCTTCATCGGCGCCAACCTGGTGTTCTTCCCGCAACACTTCCTCGGCCTGAACGGCATGCCGCGTCGCTATCCTGACTACGCGCCAGCGTTCGCCTACTGGAACCACATCTCGTCGGTTTGGGGCTTCCCGCTCATCGCCGCGGGGATGGTCGTGTTCTTCGTCAACATGATTTACGCCTTCAGCCTCGGCAAGAAGGCGCCGGCGAACTACTGGGGCGAAGGTGCGACCACGCTCGAATGGTCGCTGTCTAGCCCGCCGCCGTTCCACCAGTTCGAGACGCTGCCGGTGATCGAGGAACACCATTCGTATCACAACCAGATCGGCGATTCTTCGACCGCCGGCGCACATTGATCGCGAATCCCCGCAAAGACTGATAGGAGAGGGGGCGTGCCGGGAACGGCGCGCCCTTTCCACGATAGACGATGACCTCGCTTGCCATGCCCCCCGCTGCCGCCCCGACCGCGCTTCCGTCCGAATGGCGCGATTTCTTCGCGCTGACCAAGCCGCGGGTGATGAGCCTGGTGGTGTTCACCGGCTTGTGCGGGCTGCTCGCGGCGCCCGGGCACATTCACCCAGTGCTCGGCTTCACCGCGGTGCTGTGCATCGCCATGGGCGCAGGCGGCGCCGGGGCTCTCAACCAGTGGTGGGAGGCCGACCTCGACGCGCAGATGAAGCGCACCGCTCGCCGTCCGCTGCCGCAAGGCCGGATGGACCGCACCAACGCGCGCGATTTCGGGGTCGCCCTTTCGGTCGCCTCGGTGCTGCTGATGGGCTTGGCGGTGAACTGGCTGTCGGGCGCGATCCTGGCCGTCTCGATTCTCTACTACGCGGTCGTCTACACCATCTGGCTCAAGCCGCGCACGCCGCAGAACATCGTCATCGGCGGCGGCGCCGGCGCCTTTCCGCCGCTGATCGGCTGGGTCGCGGTGACCGGGCATATTACATGGATGCCGGTGCTGCTGTTCGCGATCATCTTCATGTGGACTCCGCCGCATTTCTGGGCGCTCGCGCTGTTCGTGCAGGGCGATTACGCCAAGGCCGGGGTGCCGATGCTGCCGGTGGTCAAGGGCGAGGCGGCCACGCGGCGGCAAATCCTCGCCTATGCGGTGGTGCTGTTCCTCGTCAGCCTGGCTCCGTGGTGCGTCGGCGGCACCGGCGTCATCTACGGCGCCGCTGCGCTCGTCCTTTCGGGCGTGTTCGTCGCCCTGTGCATTCCCGTGGGGCTGCGCCGCTCGGCCGAGAACGACCGGATGAAGCCGGAAAAGCGGCTGTTCGCCTATTCGGTGCTGTACCTGTTCGCGCTGTTCGCCGCGCTCGTCGCCGACCGACTGATCCTGGGGCAGGGCCTCGCCGTATGACGCCCGAGGAAGAGGAGCAGCTCAAGCGCGCCCGCCGCGGCCGCAACGTCGCGCTGGCGCTGGTGCTGCTGGGCTTCATCGTGCTGTTCTACGCCATCACGATCGTCAAGTTCGGGCACTGACGATGACGACCGGGCCGGCCCTGAGCAGGAACCGCAGGACCGGCCTGGTGATGGGGCTGGTCGCCCTTGCCATGCTCGGAGCCGGCTTTGCCGCGGTCCCGTTGTACCGGCTGTTCTGCCAGGTGACAGGCTATGCCGGGACCACCCAGCGCGCCAGCGAACCGCAAGCGGTCGATGCCGCGCGCTTCGCGGAGAGTGCCGGTACCAGGACCATCTCGATCCGCTTCGATTCGCAAGTCGAGCGGGGAATGCCGTGGTCCTTTAAGCCGCTGCAAACCACGCGCACCGTCGCGATCGGCGAACGCGACATGGCCGTGTTCCTGGCGCAGAACAACTCGGACCGGCCGGTCACCGGAGCGGCCAGCTTCAATGTCGTGCCCGAGCAGACCGGCGCCTATTTCAACAAAGTTCAGTGTTTCTGCTTCACTCAGCAGACGCTCCAGCCGCACCAGGCAGTGCGCATGCCGGTGATCTATTATGTCGACCCGAAAATCCTCGACGATCAGGACGCGCGGGATGTCGAGCAGATCACCTTGAGCTACACGTTCCATGAGGTGAAGGAGAACTCCTCCTAAGCCTCTAGACCCCAGCGGCAGGGGCCTTTAAGGGCCTCATGAACAAGGACCAGGAAGCGATTATCATGGCCGGTGCCAAGACCCATCAATACCACATCCTGCCCCCCAGCATTTGGCCGCTGCTCGGCGCGGTTTCGGCGGTGACGTTCACCAGCGGCATGGTGCTGTTCATGCACTCGATGGCCAATTGGCCGATCGTGCTGGGCATCGGCATCATGGGCCTGATCGCCACCTTCTTCGGGTGGTTCTCGAAGATCATCAGCGAAGCGCAGCATGGCGAGCACACGCCGGTGGTGCAGTTGCACCTGCGCTACGGGATGATCCTGTTCATCGCTTCGGAAGTGATGTTCTTCGTCGGCTGGTTCTGGAGCTGGTTCGACTTCGCGCTGTTCCCCAACGAATTGTCGGACGTGATCGGCGGCGTGTTCCCGCCCAAGGCGATCAAGGAGGTGATGAACCCGTTCGACCTGCCGCTGCTCAACACGCTGATCCTGCTGTGCTCGGGCACCACGGTCACCTGGGCGCATCATTGCCTGATCCACGGCGACCGCGACGGGCTGAAGAAAGGCCTGTGGCTGACGATCCTGCTGGGCCTGACCTTCACCAGCGTGCAGGCCTACGAATACGCCCACGCGCCGTTCGGCTTCGGCGGCAACACCTACGGCTCGGCGTTTTACATGGCGACCGGCTTCCACGGCTTCCACGTGATCATTGGCACGATCTTCCTGATCGTGCAGCTGATCCGCGCCTACAAGGGCCACTTCACCCCCCGCCAGCACTTCGGCTTCGAAGCGGCGGCGTGGTACTGGCACTTCGTCGACGTCGTGTGGCTGTTCCTGTTCGTGGTGGTCTACATCTGGGGCGGTTGGGGCGCCGTTTACGAATAAGCCGATGGCGGAATTGCCGGATTCACCAGAGGGGCAGCCCGCCTTGCGCGAGGCTGCCCTTTTCGGTCTGTGCCCGCGCTGCGGCGCCAAGACGCTGTTCGCCGGGTGGACCGCGTTCGCCCCGCGCTGCCGCGCTTGCGGGCTCGATTTCGACAAGTTCAACGTCGGCGACGGGCCGGCGGCGTTCCTGACGATGATCGTCGGCGCGGTGATCGTGATCCTCGCGGTGTGGCTGCAGCTCGCCGTCGAGCCACCGTGGTGGGTCCACGTGCTGCTGTGGGTGCCGCTGACCACGCTCGGAGTGATCTTCGGCCTGCGTGCCGCCAAGGCGGCGCTGCTGTGGTCGGAATTCCGCCAGAAGGCAGGCGAAGCGGGGCGCAAGTGACCCGGCGCATTCCGTTGGTGTCGACGATCGTGGTGATGGCCGCCGTGGCGCTGATGGTCTGGCTGGGCGTCTGGCAACTGCACCGCAAAGAATGGAAGGAAGGGCTGATCGCGCAATACCACGCCGCGCAATCGAGCGGCGCGGAGGTCCCGTGGCCGACCACCCCGGTCGCGCTTCAGTCGGCGCTGTTCTACCGCAGCCGTGTCGACTGCGCACACGTGACCGGAATCGACGCGATTTCCGGACGCTCGGCCCAGGGGCAACCGGGGTGGGCGCATATCGCCCATTGCCGCTTGCCGAACGGCGGCACTGCCGAGGTCGCGCTTGGCTGGTCCAACGGCCCGGCCAATCCCTCCTGGACCGGCGGCGAAGTGACCGGCTGGGTCACCGAAGGCAACAACGGCGCACGCCTCGTCGCCGCACCGGCCAAGGCCGGGCTGACGCCGCTGGCCCGCTCCGGCCCGCCAGACCCGACGCCGACCGGTCACTTGTTCTACGCCATCCAGTGGTTCGGATTCGCCGCGCTCGCGCTGATGATCTACGCGCTGGCGCTGAAGAAAAGGTGGCGGGCGGAAAGCTCCTCCCGGGGACGGGGAAGTGGCAGCGCGAAGCGCTGACGGAGGGGTTCTCCTCCCGCACGGCGGCGCGTGTGGCACCATACTTCTGATGGTCACCCTCCGCGTCCCGGGGGAGGATCTATTTGTACATCCCCTCGCGAATCCTGATGCCGTGCTCGATCCACACCTTGAGCGCGGCGAGCATCTGCGCCCAGCCCATGCAGTTGCCGTAGCTCGCCTTGAGCCCGGCTTCGGTGTCGTGCCAGCCTTCCTCGGCGATCTCGACCAGTGTGCGGCCATCCTCGGCCGGCCTGAAGCCCATCGTCACCGTAGTGTTGTAGTCGGGGCCGGCGCCGGGCTCGTTGGCCTTCCATTCGAGCACGATCCGATCGTCGGGCGCGACTTCGACCACGTGCACCGGAAAGGCGCCCGGGAAATCGTGGAAGTCCCAAGTGACCGTCGCCCCTTCCTCCAGCCGCCCCGTGGCGCCGCCGGTGGTGAAATACTGCGACAGTTGGCCGGGATCGGCGACCGCCTCGAACACCTCGTGCACCGGCTTCGCGATATAGGCGAACACCCTGAATTTAAGGTCCATCGGAATGTCTCCGCTTGAGTCGCGTAGCAAATATGTTATATATCTATAACATGTCAACCGAGGATGATCTGGATGCGGTGTTCAAGGCGCTTGCCAACTCGGTTCGCCGGGAAATCTGCGATGCGCTGAAGCCCCGCCCGCTGACCACCAAACAGCTGTGCGCCGCCTTTCCCGAGCTCGACCGCTGCACGGTGATGCAGCACCTCAAGGTGCTGGAGCAGGCCGGCATGGTCGTGCCGGTGCGCAAGGGACGCGAGCGGTTCAATTATCTCGACGCGATGCCGATCCAGGCGATCCACGAGCGCTGGATCGGTCCCCATGCGGCCAGTGCGGCGGCCGGCCTGCTGCGGCTGAAGCGGGAACTGGAAACGGCGCCTTCCCGCGCTCGCTCGTCCTGAGCTTGTCGAAGGGCCGCCGCGCGGCTAACCGGCGCGGCGGATGGATTACGTCTCGACCCGCGGCAGCGCTCCGGCGCTCGATTTCGAAGGCGCGACGCTGGCGGGGCTGGCGGCGGACGGCGGGTTGTACCTGCCGCGCGAGTGGCCGACCTTCACCGCCGACGAGATCGCCGCCTGGCGCGGATTGGCCTATCCGGAGCTCGCCCAGCGGGTGATGCAGCCGTTTGTCGGCGACAGCCTGACCCCGGCGCGTCTGCGCGACCTGTGCGAACAGGCCTATGCCCGCTTCGCCCACGTTGCCGTGACCCCGCTGACCCAGCTCGACGAGCGCCACTGGCTGCTCGAACTGTTCCACGGTCCGACGCTGGCCTTCAAGGACGTCGCGCTGCAGCTGCTCGGGCTGCTGTTCGAGGAGTTCCTCTCCCGCCGCGACGAACGCCTGACGATCGTCGGCGCGACCAGCGGCGACACCGGCAGTGCGGCGATCGACGCGGTCGCCGGCCGCGAGCGGATCGACATCTTCATGCTCCACCCCGCGGGCCGGGTGAGCGACGTCCAGCGCCGGCAGATGACCACCGTCAAGGCGCCCAACGTCTACAACATCGCCATCGACGGCAGCTTCGACGACGCCCAGGCGATGGTGAAGCGGATGTTCGGCGATCCTGCCATGACCGGGCCATTCCGCATCAGCGCGGTGAACTCGATCAACTGGGCGCGGCTGATGGCGCAGGTGGTCTATTACTTCGCCGCCGCGCTGCAGCTCGGCGGACCCGAGCGCAAGCTTGCCTTCAGTGTGCCGACCGGCAATTTCGGCGACGTGTTCGCCGGCCATGTCGCCGCGCGCATGGGGCTGCCGGTTGAGCGGCTGATCGTCGCCACCAACGTCAACGACATTCTCCATCGGGCGCTCTCGGCGGGCGATTATTCGGCGGGCGAGGTCACCCCCACCGCCGCGCCCAGCATGGACATTCAGGTCAGCTCGAATTTCGAGCGGTTGCTGTTCGACGTCGGCGGGCGCGACGGCCAGGCGCTCGCCGAGCAGATGCGCGGCTTCGAGTCGGCGAAGGCGATGCGCCTCACCAACGCCCAGCGCGAAGGGGCTGCCGTGCTGTTCGCCAGCGCCCGCGCCGACGCCGGGCAGATGAGCCAGGCGATGCGCTGGGCCTACGAGCACTGCGATGGCGAGGTGATCGATCCGCACACCGCCATCGCCCTCCACTCCGCCCGCCATGCCGAGCTGCCGACCGATGTTCCGGTGGTCACGCTCGCCACTGCGCACCCGGCCAAGTTCCGCGACGCGGTCGAGCGCGCCACCGGCATCCGGCCGGTGCTCCCCACCCGCGTCGGCGACCTGTTCGAGCGCGACGAGCGCTACGTCGAGCTGCCCGGCGACTACGATGCGGTCGCCGCCTACGTCGCCGAGCACGCGACGCCCAGCCGCTGATGGCCGAGCTGCAGGGGCAGCCGCTGATCATGGCCAGCGAGGGCTGGGCGGACTACGGCCTGGTCGACAGCGGCGACGGCCGCAAGCTGGAGCGCTACGGCCCGTACCGTTTCATCCGCCCCGAGCCGCAGGCGCTGTGGTCGCCGCGGCATGCCGAATGGAACGCCGACGGTGAGTTCGTCCCCGGCTCGGACGAGGAGGGCGGCGGCCGCTGGCAATTCGCCCGCCCGGTGCCGCGCGAAGGCTGGCCGCTGACCTGGAACGAAGTCCGCTTCACCGCCCAATGCACGCCGTTCCGCCACCTCGGCTTCTTCCCCGACATGGCCCCGGTGTGGGAATGGATGCGGGAAATCCTCCCCGGGACGGGGAGGGGGACCGCACGAAGTGCGGTGGAGGGGACTCGCCAGAAGCGCGGCACTGCTGACGAAACCCCTCCGTCAGATGCTAGCGCATCTGCCACCTCCCCGTCCCGGGGAGGATCTTCGACCCTCAACCTGTTCGGCTACACCGGCGTCGGCACGCTGGCGCTCAGCCAGTGCGGTCCCGTCACCCACGTCGACGCCAGCAAGAAATCGGTCGCCCAGGCGCGCGAGAACGCGGCTCTTTCCGGCATGGCCGAGCGCCCGATCCGCTGGCTGGTCGACGACGCGGCGAAATTCACCGCCCGCGAGGTGCGGCGCGGCAGCCGCTACGACGGGATCATCCTCGATCCGCCGAAGTTCGGCCGCGGCCCGAAGAACGAGACTTGGCGCATCGAGGAAGGGCTGCCGTCGCTGATCGGCGATTGCCGCCGCCTGCTCGATGGCGACAGCCGCTTCCTCTTCCTGACCGTTTACGCCGTGCGGATGAGCAGCCTCGCGCTTGGCGGGCTCCTCGCCGAGCACTTCGCCGACCTGCCGGGCGTGGTCGAGCACGGCGAACTGGCGGTGCGCGAGGAGGGCGAGGCGGGGCGCTTGCTGCCGACCGCGATCTTTGCCCGCTGGGATGCGCGTTGACGCCGCCGGTGCCCGGTGCGTGGTGAATTCGGATTAGATCGGAACTGGCACGGCCTGCACGCCGTTCGTCAGGCAAGGCGGGATGAGTCCGTCAACCGAAAGAGAATTCGACATGCAACCGCTGGACCGCAGGAGAAGCCGCGAAAGCGATTCGCCGGAGCGCGCCGGTAAAGCTGGCACGCGCCCGTCGGCAGAAATCATCTGGCTCGACGAGTGGCGGCGGAGGCATCGGCGGCAAGGCTTCCGCTGGCGTCGTCCCCCGCCGAAGTCGGCGCCCTTCGCGCCCCTGCAACAAGACGATCCTCCGTCCCCGATCACGCCGTCACGCCGATCCGCTGTGCCCATGGAGGCCTGGCTGATGATGCTCGTCGTGTTCAGTGCCTTCGCCGGAGCGGTGTTCGCGCTGATGGGGCTAGGGTATCTGCCCTAGACGCCGACGCTCGCGAACCGCTGGACTCGCGCGCGCTGCGCTGCCATCGGCGCGCGGATGGCCGACAGCCTGTATCTGGAGATCGCCGATTTCGTGCACATGGTGCACACCGGAATCTATTCCGAGGAAACCGGCCGCCCGCAGCCGCTGCGCTTCACTGTGCGCGTCAAGCTGAAGGTAAGTTCGCGCTACGAGCCGGACACCTCGCTCGACGCGAGTAAGAACTACATGGACCTGAAGTTCGCCGCTTCGCAGGCGCTGCCGGAAGGGTTGCACTTCAAGCTGATCGAATTGGTCGCCGAGCACGTCTGCGACACGCTATTCGTGCAGGACGAGCGGGTCGAGGAAGTCAGCGTCAAGATCGTCAAGCTGGCGCTGTCCGAGGCGCATGAGACGATCGGAGTCACCCTCACGCGCGAGCGGCGCTGATGGCGCAGGCCGTGCTGCGCGTGGAGCCGTTGCCCGCAAGCTCACTCGACGCCGCGGCGACATTTCATGCCGATTGGCTGCCGCGGGCTCGCGCGCTGCTGCGAAATCCTCCCCGGCCCGGGGAGGGGGAAGATCTGGTGCTGGTCTTCCCGCCGGCCGACTACAGCCACCGCGCCTGGCGTCTCGCGGCGGTGCAAGATCTTGCGCGAGAAGCGGTTCCGAACCGGGTCAACGCGGTGGCCGGCGACAACGAGCAGGCGATCGGCGAAACGGCCGCATGGCTGGCAAGCGCCCCCGGCATCACGGGGCAGTTGCTCACGGTTTCTCGCGGCTGAGCGGAAAAAGACCTTTCCTACACGCCCGCGATCTGCTTGCTGGTTGCGATGATCGTCCGGACGCCTTCTCACCTCGCATTTTGCGCGCGCACAGCGGCTCTGGCGAGAAAGCGATATGCTCCTCTGGACCGTGTTCCATGTGTTCCATCCGTGTGAACTTCGACAGCGAACCTCGTTGAAAGCTGAACGAATCGGCCTCCAAGCCGGAATGCGTTGAGTTTGCCCACCGCAAGGCCCAAAATAGCATCGATGTCCTGCAGCAAGCCTCTTGTCGACGCCTTCAACCGGCGGATCAGCTACCTGCGGCTGTCGGTCACCGACCGCTGTGACCTGCGCTGCAGCTACTGCATGCCCGAACAGATGCAGTTCCTGCCGCGCAAGGACGTGCTCAGCCTCGAGGAACTGCACAAGCTGGCGCTGGCGTTCGTCGAGCGCGGTGTCACGAAGATCCGCCTGACCGGCGGCGAGCCGCTGGTGCGGCGCGACGTGATCGAGCTGGTCCGCGCAATCGGCCGCAAGCTTGGCGATGGCCTCGACGAGCTGACGCTGACCACCAACGGCACCCAGCTGGAGAAGTTCGCGGACGATCTCGCAGCGGCGGGCGTTCGCCGGATCAACGTCTCGCTCGACACGATGGACCAGGCGCTGTTCGAACGGCTCAGCCGCCGCGACCGGCTCGCCCAGGTGCTGCGCGGGATCGCCGCGGCCAAGCAGGCCGGGCTTAAGGTCAAGCTCAACACCGTCGCGCTCAAGGACCTCAACGAGGGCGAGATCCCGTTTCTCGTCGAATGGGCCCACGCGCATGGGCACGAGATCACCCTCATCGAGGTGATGCCGCTGGGCGAGGTCGAGGGCGAGCGGATCGACCATTATCTGCCGCTCACCGCGGTCAAGGATGCGCTCGACGCGCGCTGGACGCTGACTCCCTCGGATCATCGCTCGGGCGGCCCGGCGCGCTATTTCGACGTCGCCGAGACCGGCGGCCGCCTCGGCCTGATCACCCCGCTGACCAACAACTTCTGCGCTGGCTGCAATCGCGTGCGGGTCACTGCGACCGGGCGGCTCTACGCCTGCCTTGGCGGTTCCGAGCAAGTCGACCTGCGCGGCGCCCTGCGCTCCGAGGCGCCCGACGCCAACCTCGCTGCCGCACTCGACGAAGCGATGCGGATCAAGCCCGAGCGGCACCATTTCCGCATCGAACGCGGCGCCGCTCCCGCCCAGCCGCGCCACATGTCGCTCACCGGCGGCTGAGCCATGGCGGTCAAGCTCGTCTTCCTCGGCAAGCTGGCCGACCTCGCTGGCGCGCCCGAGCGCGAGATCGCCTCGCCACTCGATTGGCCGGCACTCGTCGGGGCGCTTCAGGGCGAACTCGCCGCGTGGATCACCGGCGACAAGGTCAAGCTGGCGGTCAACGGCACGGTGCTGGCCGACAAGACCGCGCTCCACGCGGGCGACGGCGACGAGGTAGCGCTGCTGCCCCCCGTCAGCGGGGGGTGAACGGATGAAGGACGTCCGCCTGCTCGACCGTCCGTTCGTCCCCGGCGAGATGGTCGCTCCGTTCACCAACGCCCACCCCGGTCTCGGCGGCGTGTGCACCTTCGTCGGCGAGGTGCGCGGCGAGGGCGGCGTCGAGGCGCTCGAACTGCTGCATTACGAGCCGCTGACGCTCGCCGGAATGGATCATCTGGCCGATCAGGCCCTCGCGCGATTCGACCTGATGGGCCTCCTCATCGCCCACCGCGTCGGCGAAATGCGTCCAGGCGAGCCGATCGTGCTCGTCTCCGCCGCCGCTCGCCACCGCCGCCCGGCGATCCAGGCGGTCGATTTCGCGATGGATCACCTGAAGTCCGACGCGTGGTTCTGGAAGCGCGAGAAGCGCGGCGGCCAGTGGCGCTGGATCGACCCGCGCCCTGAGGACCACGCCGACCTGGAGCGCTGGACCTCGTAGATTCCACATTTTGATCTGCGTCAAACTTCGCCGCCGGACCGCCGGGTATCTCCGCCACGAAACGCAGGAGATACTCGATGGCAGAACGCGTCACCCGTGAACTCGTCGCCGAGAAGGCGATCGTCCACACCGAATTGCCCGTTGCCGCGGCGCTGCCGGTCGATCGCAGCTTCGAGATGCCGACCGCGCTCTACGGCGCCACCGTCGCGCTGTATCTCGGCTTCATGGCGATCGCCGCGCTCGGCTTCGGCAATCCCGAGCTGATCCTGCCGATCGGCGTGATCGTGCTGTCGATCGTCGCCGGCTTCGGCGTGCCGGCGATCTGGGTGCGAATGGCGCCCGGCAGCCGCAAGCCGTCGATGGGCTGGAGCCGTTTCCGGATGGGCGGGATCGACACCGAGTTCGGCCGCCTCACCTCCCGCGAAGCGATGGTGCAGGTGCTGATCCTGCCGGTGCTGATCTTCCTCTGGGGCATCGCCACGGTGACCATCGCCGCGCTCGTCAGGTAACCTTTTCTTCCGAGCATCCCTCGCCTGCGCGTGCGGCCCCGTCCAACCCGCGCGCAGGCACCTTTTCGTCAGGACAGGTTCGCCGAGAGTTCCTGTACTGTCTGGTCCTCGGCGGCCACCAGCCCGGTCACTTCGTCGCGCGCCGCCGCGATCCGGTCGACCGCTTCGCCCTTGGTGGACGCATCGACGTAAAGCCGATCGAGATCGGCCAGCGGAACCATCGTCTTGCTGCGCGCCGCGCGCACGTCGGCCAGGGCCGCTTCGGCTTTCGCCCACGCGTCGTCACCCGCGGAAGAGCCGCGCGCCGCCTCGATCGTGGGGCGGGCGCTTGCCACTTGCTCGACGAATGCCTGGTGATCGGCCCGGGCGTCGGCCGCGAGCTGCGCGACGTGGTCGAGCTCGGCTTGCGGCGGGGGCGGATGCACCGCCTCGGCCGGGGCCGATTGCAGCGTCCCTGTCTCCCGCTCGGCGGGGCGGATCGCCAGGCTTGGATAAGCGCTTTGGTTGCTGGCGCAGCCGGCCAGCAAGGCGAAGGCGGGCAGGGCGAGGAAGCGCCGTCTCATCGGCTTGGCGCTTAGCCCGAAGCCGCCAGCCTTACTAGCGGCCATGAAGCGAAAGCGGGTTGCGCTCACCGTTGACAGCCCCCACCTCATCGCCTAACGGCGTCGCTCTTTCCGGCGCCCGGCTGGGCGCCCTTTTTGTCGTTCGCGCCGGGTGCGGCAAAGACGACAGTCGAAACGAACGGATTAGGTGTGACCATGTTCGCAATCGTGCGCACGGGCGGCAAGCAGTATCGCGTTTTCGCCGGGGACAAGATCGCGGTCGAGAAGCTGGCGGGCGACGCCGGCGACACGATCGAGCTGGGCGACGTCCTCCTCGCCGGCGACGGCGGCGAGCTCAAGACCGGCAAGGTCAAAGTCGCGGCCGAGATCATCGCCCAGGCCAAGAGCGAGAAGGTCACGGTGTTCAAGAAGCGCCGGCGGCACAACTATCGCCGCAAGGCCGGGCACCGTCAGCAGATGACCCTGCTGCGTATCGTTCAGGTCGGCGATTCGAAGGTCGAGCCGGCCAAGAAGGCGGCGCCGAAGAAGGAAGCCGCCCCGAAGGCCGAGGAAGCGCCGAAGAAGGCCGCGCCGAAGCACACCGCCGAAGAGCCGGCCAAGGGCGCCGAGCCGCACGGCGGCGACAAGCTCGTCAAGGCCGCGCCGGTCAAGGACGGCGCGGGTTCGGCCAAGGCCGACGCCAAGAAGCCCGCGGCCAAGAAGGCCGCGGCAACGGAAAAGAAGCCCGCGGCCAAGAAGCCGGCCGCAAAGAAGCCCGCGGCCAAGAAGCCGGCCGCGAAGAAGTAAGTTCGGAGTAGTTAGCCATGGCACACAAGAAAGCAGGCGGCAGCTCGCGCAACGGCCGTGATTCGGCCGGCCGGCGCCTCGGCGTGAAGAAGTTCGGCGGTCAGGAAGTGGTCGGCGGCAACATCCTCGTGCGCCAGCGCGGCACCAAGTTCTACCCGGGCGCCAATGTCGGCCTCGGCAAGGACCACACGCTGTTCGCGCTCACCGACGGCCGCGTGCGATTCCACGACGGCAAGCTCGGCCGCAAATACGTCTCGGTCGACATTATGGCGCAAGCCGCCGAATAAAATCGGATGATCCACCGAAGGGGTCATCCAACGGGATGGCCCCGCCGGGCGCGACAAGTCCGGCACGTCGAGGGAGATGGGGCCAGCCCGTCTCCCTTTTTCATTCTCCCTCGCAACAAGACCGTCACGCGCATCCGCCATAGCGGCGCGCGCGGGGGCCCGAGGGAGTGAAGGCACATGTTCTACCGGAGTGAACGGCTGTTCCTGCGGCCCGCTTTCCCGGAAGATGCCCGGGAAATCTATGAAGGCATCTGCGATGCCGGCGTGGTGCAGATGCTTGCCAGCGCGCCATGGCCTTACCGCCCGGCCGACGCCGAGCAGTTCTGCGCGACGCCCGCCGACCCGCAAGTGCCGCGGTTCGTGATCGCCCTGCCGGGTGAGAAAGGCGCCCCGGTTGTCGGCACCGTCGGCTTCAAGATCGACCAAGGCGTGCTGGAGCTCGGCTACTGGATCGCACGCGATCACTGGGGCCACGGCTATGCCACCGAAGCGGGACGCGGCGCGCTCGAAGTCGCCCGCGCGCTGGGGCACGAGCGCGTGCTCGCCGGGCACTATGTCGACAACCCCGCCTCGGGCCGGGTGCTGCGCAAGCTCGGCTTCCGCGAGACCGGCGAGGTCCGCCCGACGTTTTGCCGCCCGCGCGGGGGCGAGTTGGTCCTCGCCCGCCGCTACGCGCTCGACTTCGCCGAGGCCGACGCCGAGGCATCGGCCCAGGGCGACCAAATGCGGGCGGCTTGATTAGGAGCGGCGGCTCAAGCGATAAGCTTGGCCGCCGTTTCCGCCACCCGCCGGCCGAGGTACTTCGCTCCGGCGAGGTCCACGTCGCTCGGCAGGCGAGAGCCGTCGTTGTTGGCGATGGTGCTGGCGCCGTAGGGCGAACCGCCGCGCACCACGTCCACCCCGTTCTGCTCCTTGAACCCGTAATCAAGACCGACGACCGTGCAGCCGAAGTGCAGCAGGTTGGTCAGGATCGAGAACAGCGTCGTCTCCTGCCCCCCGTGCTGCGCCGCGGTGCCGGTGAACGCGCCGGCGGCCTTGCCGACCAGCGCGTCGGTGTACCACAGCCCGCCCGCCTGATCGAGGAACGCCGCCATCTGGCTCGGCATGCGACCGAAGCGAGTGGGGGCGCCAATCACCAGGCCATCGTATTCTGTGAGCGTGTTGATGCCCTCGATCTCCGGGTGAGTGTCGTCGGCGACGAACCCGGCGGCTTTGGCCACTTCCGGCGGAGCGGTTTCGGCGACGCGGCGGACGTCGCATTCGTGGCCCGCCTCGCGCACCCCTTCGGCGACGGCGTCGGCCATGCGCGCGAGATGTCCGTACGAAGAGTAGTAGAGAACCAGAATGCGAGCCATGAGCGGGTCCTTTCGTTGTGATCAGGTGGCCAGAAGGCGTTCGAGGTGGGGCAATTCGGCGCCGGCTTCGTTTGCCGCGGCGCGCTGGCCGTAGAAGCGGGCCAGCGCCTGCCAGATCGCGGCGGCCGCCGCGTCGTGCTGCTCCAGGAAGCCGGCGATTTCCTCCATCTCTGGTCTCCAGCGCCAGGCCTTGGGGTACATGTCCGGAATCTGCCTGCGGCTGCGCTCGAGCAGAGCCTTTTGGCTGAGCTTGAATTCGGCGATCAGGTCCTCGCCCGCGCCGTTTCGCTCGGCCGCGAGCAGCAGCGCGGTGGTCAGGCCGATAATCCCCTTGTTGATCCCGCCGTAGCACATCTTCAGCGCCGCCGCGGCGCCGAGCGGCCCCTTGAGCGCCCGCGCGTCGATCCCGTGGCGGGCGAGCAGCGCGGCTTGCTCATCGCCCTCGCAGCTCAGGTACAGCCGCGGCTCGGCGCTGTCCGATGGCGGTGGACCGATGATGGCCCCATCGACCATTCGCCCGCCCAGCTCGGCAACGCGTTCGGCCAGCCGGACCTTCGTTTCGGGATTGCAGGCGTTCGCGTCGCAGAACACCGGTGGATCGGCGGCGGCGAACAGCGGCGCCAGCCCCTCGATCACATCGCCCGCCGCGGCCGGGGGAACCACCGACAGCACCATCGCTGCGCGCGCCATTTCCTCGAACGAGACATCCTCCATGCCCCCCTCGGCGGCGCGCCTGCGACTCGCCCCGCTGCGCCCTTCCAGCCGCGTAAGCACCCGCGCGCCATGCTGCACCAGCCGGTGCGCCAGCGCCGAGCCCATCGCGCCGGCGCCGATGATCGCGATCGTGGTCATCGCCGCGCTTGTAGGCGCTCGCGCGCGGTTGTCACCCGCTTGGCAAGCGCAATGGTGCCAGGGGCGGAATCGAATTTGTGTGGAAGAGATTGAATACCGATTATCTTTCTGCGATGATACAATGTATCTACCCTCAGAAATACCCTCAGATCATGATTTGAGACGCGGTTCGATGCCGGTTTGCGCCATGTCGTGTCTCAGCTGAGACGAGTCGAGTTCCACGCGGATCTGCTATTTCAGCTCCCTTAGAGCTTGGAGCCGAACGATAGTCGAGCCAATTCGCTTTCCCTCCCATGTCTCTCCAATGTGGCGATGGAGTTCACCTCAAGGCAGTCGATTTCGAATACGCACGCGCTGTGCGGGCCTCGGCATGAAATCCTCCACGGTTCAATCGGAACGGTTGCCCTGGGTCGTGAGCGGTTTGGTCATCCGCCAATGGCGGCAACTCGCACACTCGATACCTCCGATTCCGACGCTTCTCGAAGGCTACTCGCGACCGGACGGTTGCGAATTCTCGGCAGCGGGTTAGGTTGTCGTCGCGCCGCCAAGGTGGCGCCGAGGCGTGAGATCCTCGCTTGAGTGAATTAGTTTGGCCATCAGGTGCGGCCGGGTGGCCGATGCGCATGTCCAAGCCGCTTGCGGCCAAAGGCATCGGCGCATGTCTCAAGCATGCTCTCAACACCCGGCTATCGGCCGGTCCCGCCTCGTCAGAGGAGGGCAAGGTCGATGGATCGAAGCGGGTGTCCAACGGATCGCTATGCGTTTGACGGGTCATCGCCTGCAAGGGTGCTGTGAGGCCGGCCGAGTTCAAGCCGCTGCCCCAATCGCGTCTGCACGACGGCGATCCCTTGCCACCCGAAGACCGGGTGCCGGCGAGCGACGGCAACGGGATCGAGGCGCTTTATCACAGCCACGCCAGCCGGCTGCTGCGCTTCTTCTCGCGACGCGTCGGGACCGACGAGGCGCCCGACCTGGTGCACGAGACCTTTGTCCGCATGGCGGGCGTTGATCCAGCCGCGCGCCGCCGCATCGAGAGCCCCGGAGCATTTCTTACGCGGATCGCTGTCAACCTTCTTAAAGACGGGGCGAAGTCGGCCGCTCGGCGTTCTTGCGCACTCCACCTCGAGTACGATGAGCAGGTCCATGGCGCAGTCGATCCCGATCGGCTGCTGGACGATCGCGACGCGCTGGCCCGGCTCGAACGAGCGGTTGCGCGCTTGAACCGGCGCACACGCGAGATATTCCTTCTGCACCGCGTCGAGGGACTCACCTACGCGGAGATCGCGCAGGAAGTCGGAATGAGCGTCAAGGGCGTGAAAAAGCAAATGGCCAAGGCTCTGTGCCAGCTTCGCCGGGAGGTGGGCCCGCTTTGATGGGCTTCGAGCTTCCGGGTCTGCGCAATCGGCGAATTCGGCGGGCGGCGGCACGCTGGCGAGTCGAAATGCTCGAACCGCATTCTCCCGAGTTGCGCGCCGCATTCGAAATGTGGCGAGCGGCGGACCCGGCCCACGCGAAAGCCTACGGCGAGATCGAACGGATCACCGGATTGGCCGAACGCTTGCCAAGCGGACATCGGCGGCAAGCGCCGATCGGCCGTGAGCGGCTCCTGCGGCCGGCGTTCGCCATCGCCGCGCTTGCGGCGATCGCCTTTACCGGAGTGCTCCTGCTGACCAGACCGGCTGCTCCGGTGACGGAGATGTCTCTGACCAACCCAGGCCCGGCGATCCGGTTCATGCGGCTATCGGACGGGTCGATGGTTACGCTCGACGTGGCCACCGAGCTGACCGTCGCCATCGGCTCCCGCGCGCGAGAAGCTCGCCTTCGCTCGGGCCGAGCCCGCTTCAAGGTCGCCGACGATCCGGGCCGTCCGTTTATCGTCTCGTGGCCAGGTGGACGGGTCGAGGCCAACGGCAGCGAATTCGATGTCGCGCTGAGCGCAGGCCAAATGACCGTGATGGCGCGGAACGGGGCCGTGCGGGTGTTTCCTGCAGGAACGCATCAGGAGGATGCCGTTGCGGTCGGCGCCGGACGTGCGGTCCGCGTCGAAGGCAATGATGTCGTGCCGGCGGCTGTGTCGCGCGGGGATCGCCTCTGGCCCGACGGCCGGCACGCCTTCAACCGCACGTCTCTTGCGACAATCCTGGCGCTGGCCAACCGACTTGGAGGGCCCCCGATCAAGCCCGCGTCCGAGGCCATCGGTTCGCTCAAGATCACTGCGGTGCTCGATCTGCGGGATAGCCGTGCGCTCGCGCGCAAGCTCGCGGCGGCCCTCGACCTCAGGGTCGATGAATCGGCCGGAGAAATCGTTCTCAGCCGCTAGCGGAAATTTTTTTGCGCTTCCGGGGGGCCAGGTTTCCGTCCCCGTCGTCAAGCGGCTCCGACAATCATCCGAACGGATGGCGGGAGGAGTCGATTTGATGAGGTTGATTTGGACGGGCGCGGCAGCGCTAGGGGCGATAGTGACGGCGACGGTGCCGCAGGTGGCGGCGGCGCAAGCCGGAACCATCCGGACATATGACATACCACAACAGGATCTCGCGAGCGCGCTGCGGGCGTTCGCGGCGACATCCGGCCGCGAGATCGTCGCCCCAAGCGCCATCGTTCGAGGCAAGCAGAGCCAGCCCGTCGTCGGACCGCTGGCCGCCGACCAGGCGATCGAGCGGCTCCTCGCAGGGACCGGACTTTCATCCGAGGTGGTCGATGGGGCGTTCGTCGTCCGCGTTACGCCGGCAGACGGTGAGGCGGCCGCGACCCCGGCCGCGGGCGCGGAAGGTATTGTCGTAACCGGCACGCGTATTCGCGGCGCACCCGTGGCGTCTCCGGTGGTGGTCATCGGCCGGGACGACATTCGCAACCAAGGGCTGGCCGACCTCGGCGAGGCCGTTCGGCGGATTCCGCAAAGCTTCGGGGGCGGGCAGAACCCGGGGATCGGCGCGACAGTGCCTGCGGCGAGCGGCGGCGACGTCGGCGGCGGCTCGTCGCTCAACCTGCGCGGCCTGGGGAGCGATGCCACCCTGACCCTGCTCAACGGCCATCGCCTCGCGTACACCGCAGCGCTGCAAAGCGTCGACGTCTCGGCCATTCCGGCGGTGGCCGTCGACCGCATCGAAGTGGTGCCCGACGGTGCCTCGGCCATCTACGGTTCCGATGCGGTCGCGGGCGTCGCCAACATCGTCCTGCGCCGCGATTATTCCGGGCTGGAGACAAGCGCCCGCCTTGCCGCGACAAGCGACGGCGGCGATTTCCAGCAGCGCTACGACGCGCTGGCCGGCACCGCCTGGTCGAACGGCGGGGTCTGGGCCGCCTACGAATACGGCAGCAACAGCGCGATCCGCGCCAATGACCGATCTTATGCAAGCTCGCGGTCGCCCGGCCTCGACCTGTTCCCGGCGCTGCGCCACGACAGCGTCGTTGCCAGCGGGCATCAAGACCTCGGCGACGACCTCTCCGTCGCCATCGACGGCCTTTACAACATCCGCTGGAGCGATCTTACCATGCCGACGCTGCCGGGCGGCGATCTCGAGGCCGGGCGGGCGACGTTTCACTCCGTCGACAAGTCGTTCGGACTGGCGCCGAAGCTCGAACTGCGGCTGCCGGCGAACTGGCGTGTGGCGTTGACCGCGACCTACGGCCGCGAGCGGGTCGACTTTCATCAAGTGCAGTGCGCGGGAGCCGTGTGCAGCAATTCCCGCCCCAACTTCTATCGCAACACCGCCAAGTCGATCGAACTGGACGCTAGCGGCGATCTCGTCGCCTTGCCCGGAGGAATGTCCAAGCTCGCGATCGGCGCGGGTTATCGCGACATCGGCTTTCGCCGCTATTCGCAGGCCTTGAGCGCCGTCGATACGGTCGCCGCGCAGGACAGCTACTTCGCCTACGGCGAGGTCAACCTGCCGCTGGTCGGGGCGGACCAGGACCTTCCCTTCGTGCACCGTGTCGATGTCGATGCGGCGCTTCGCTACGAACGCTATCCCGGCATCGGCGCTGTCGCCACGCCCAAGCTCGGCGTGTCGTGGCAGCTGACGCCCGACGTTGCGCTCAAGGGAAGCTGGGGCCAATCGTTCCGCGCGCCGACGTTGTACCAGCAATATCAACCGCGCGCCGCTACGCTCTATCCTCCCGCGCTCCTCGGCGCGTCCGGCGCGAGCCCTACGGCGGGAGCCATCCTGCTGCTCGGCGGCAATCCCTCGTTGAAGCCGGAGCGCGCCACAACCTGGTCGGGCTCGCTGGATCTTCATCCGCGAGCGGCGCCGGGCCTTTCGTTCGCGGTCAGCTATTTCCACATCGCCTATCGCGACCGCATCGTCTCGCCCGTGACGCTGCTTTCGCAGGCGCTCAGCAATCCCAGCTACCGCGATCAGGTCGTTCTCAACCCGACACCGGCGGAACAGGCCGCGGCCCTCGCCAGCGCCGCAACCTTCACCAACTTTACCGGCGTTGCCTACGACCCGGCGAACGTCATTGCGGTGATCGACGACGCCTATGTCAACGCCGGGCGGCAGACCGCGCGCGGGATCGACGTTCTGGCGCGCTATGCCGGCTCGATCGGTGACGGCCAGCGGCTGGCTCTGTCGGCGGACGTCACCTACCTTGAGAGCTCGCAACAGCTGACCGCTACTCAGCCGCGCCAACCACTCGCCGGCACGATCTTCAATCCGCCGCACTGGCGCGGGCACGGCGCCGCGACCTGGTCGAGCGGGCCTCTCAGCCTGACCGCGGCCGTCAACTATATCGGCGGCGTGCGCGACATCCGCGTCTCGCCGCCCGCCCACGTCGACGGCATGACGACGCTGGATCTCACCGCCCGGTACCGGGTGGACAGAGCGGCGGATCCACTTAAGGGGCTGGAATTCGCGCTTTCGGTGCAGAACCTGTTCAACGCCTCGCCCGATCCGATTGCGGTCAGGGCGCCCTACGAGACGCCTTACAATTCGACCAATTATTCGCCGGTCGGCCGGCTGATCGCGATCGAGGTACGCAAGGCGTGGTGACGGGCGCTCTTCGTTCGATCGGCCTCGCGGCCGTGGCCGGGCTGCTGGCCCTTGCCAGCCCGGCCACGGCCGCCTGCAACCGGATCCTTCCCGGCAAATCTCCGGTTGCGCGGCCCGGGTCCAAGCTCACCGCGAAGGACCTGATCGAACTGCGCGAGATCGGCAACCAGGTTTCGACCAGCTTCAACAGCCCCAGCCCGCTGGCGGTTTCGCCCGACGGCTCGAAAGTGGCCTACGTGCTCACCCGGGCCGATCTCGCGTCCAACAGCTACTGCCGCGCCCTCGTCGTGAGCTTCACGCGTCGGCCCGGTCGCCCGACTGTGCTGGATCGCGGCGGCCAGCGGCCGCTGATCGAGGAAGTGGACCGGGGGTTTTATCTCCCGAGCGGCTTTCCCGATACGATCACCCCGGTGTGGTCGCCGGACGGCCTGCGGATCGCTTACCGGAGGCAGGACGGGGGCGTGGTGCGGGCCTGGGTGGTCGACGCCGGCGGAGGCCGGGCGCATCCGGTATCTGCGGGCGGGCGCAATGTCGTGACGATCGCCTGGAGCGCCGATGGCCGGCGGCTGATCTATGCCGTTCGCCACGGGATCGCCGCGCAAGAGCGGGCGATTGACGAGGAGGGCAAGCACGGCTGGCTGTACGACGAGCGCATCAATCCGGACATTTCCGCGCGGCCGTCGCTCGCCGCGAGCGACGCGCTCGATATCTTTGCTGTCGATTTGAACTCCGGCCGCGTCCAGCCGGCGGATGCCGCCGATCGCGCGCGCCTGACAGCGCCGGGATTGCCCGGATATCCGGTCGACCCTACCGCCACGGCGGCCGACGGGCGCAAGGCCTGGGTCCAGCGCCACGCGGCTTCGCCGCTCGCGCCCGCGGCCTTGCGAGCGACGGACGGCCACGGTCGCACCGTCGCATGCGCCCAGGACAGCTGCTCGGGAGGCATCCTGTCGATCTGGTGGCAAGACGGCTCGGTCCTGTTTCTGCGCCGCGAAGGCTGGAACAAGGAGACCCTGGCCCTCTATCGCTGGGCGGTCGACGCCTCGCCGCCCGTGGCGGTCTTGCGCACGCAGGCCGTGCTGCACGGCTGCGTCAAGGCCGGTCGATCGCTGATTTGCACCCGGGAAACGAGTACCCGCCCCCGGCGCCTGGTGTCGGTCGATACCCGAACCGGCGCGGTGCGGACCCTGTTCGATCCCAATCCCGCAATCGACCGGCTCAGGCTCGGCTCGGTCAAGCGGCTGCGCTGGCGCAACGCGCTCGGCCTCGAGACCTGGGGCGACCTGGTCCTGCCGCCCGACTACCGGACGGGCGAGCGGCTGCCGCTGATCGTAGTGCAGTACAACAGCCTCGGCTTCCTGCGCGGCGGGACCGGCGACGAATATCCCATTTTTCTCCTGGCCCAGCGCGGCTTCGCCGTGCTCAGCATCGAGCGGCCGACCTTCGCCGCCGCGGCCGACACGAGCCTGAAGGACTGGAACGCGATCAACGCGGCGAACCAGAAGGACTGGGCCGAACGCAAGAGCCTGCTCTCCGCAGTGCTGGTGGGAGTGTCGAAAGCCGAAGCGACCGGCGCGATCGACCCGCAGCGGATCGGCATCACCGGGATGAGCGACGGATCGGCGACGGTCGCCTTCGCGCTGATCAATTCGCACGTGTTCGCGGCGGCGGCGATGAGCACCTGCTGCATGGAGCCGCTGACGACGATGGTCGTCGGCGGCATCGCCTGGGCCGACCAGCTGCGAAGCATGGGCTACCCTGGAAATCACCGAGAACGGGCGCAAGTTTTGGCGCGAGATGTCGCTCGCGGAGAACGCCGCGCGGATCGACACGCCGCTGCTGCTGCAGGTGTCCGACAACGAGTTCCGCCTCGCGCTCGAGGCCTACGCCGCGTTGCGCGAACAGGGGCAGCCGGTCGAAATGTACGTCTATCCGGGCGAGTTTCATACCAAGGACCAGCCGGTCCATCGCCTGGCGGTGTACCAGCGCAATCTCGACTGGTTTTCCTTTTGGCTCCAGCACCGGGAGGATCCCGCTCCGGCCAAGCGCGCGCAATACATGCGCTGGGAAGCCATGCGCGCACGTGCCAAGGCCAAGTCGACCGATGCCCCAAGCGGCTAGTCTTGCGCCCGGGCCCACGCTTCGGCATCGACCAGGGTCATCAGCGCTGCGAACCCGAGATCGCGGACCGGGGCCTCGTCGGTCAGCGCCTGCGACAGGGCGGCCGTGTCGACGAGGCGTTGCTGAGCCAGCCACCCGCCGAGCAGCATCTCGCGGATAGCCTTGCGGTTGCGCTCGAAGATCTGCGCGACGAACGTGGTCGGGGTGCCTTTCGAGCGGCGATCGACGATCGCTCCCGGCAAGCGCTCGCGAAAGGCGGCGCGGACAATGGCGCGGTCGTGGCCGGGCGCGATCCACAGCCAGCTCGGGATGCGCAGCGCGGCTTCGATTACCGGCTGCGAGGCGAGCGGCGAAATCGCCTGGTAAGGCGCGCCGGCGTTGACCGCCTCGACCATGTTCTGCGCCGGGGCGAGGAGCGCGACATGTGCGGCGCGGCCCGGCAGCGCCGACGGCGGGGGCTCGAACCAGGGGTGGGGCGGCCCTCGGCGCAGGTCGGCCCTGAGCGCCGGATCGAGGAACCGATCGCTCGCCGCGAGCCGTGGCGCCGGCGGGCGCCACCAGGCGCGATGCACGGCCAGGGCCGTCAGGCGCGGCAAGCCGACCTGCGCGAGATCACCGAGAGTTCGCACGGCCGAGCGGAACCGCCGATCGAATCCTCCCCTGAGCAGGCAGTCCGCCAGGATCGCCACCGACCGCGAAGCGAAGAAGACATTGTCGCCGCCTCCGCCGTCGAACACCGCGTCGGCGCCGACTTCGGCGGCGACAGCCTGGGCAATCGCATCCTGCGCCTGGGTGAAGCAGCGATGGACCGGATAGGGGAGGTGCGCCGCGCCCGACCGGCGCACGTCGATGTAGCCGGTGGTGAGCCGTTCGATCCCGAGCTCGCTGGAGAGGGCATCGGCGACGCAGCGCGCGTAACCGGTCTCGTCGCTGGCGGCGTCGTCGGCCAGCAGGTTGAGGCACGCGAAGTCCGCGCCGGCCGCTTCGAGGCAGGTCGCGACCACGCTCGAAATCAAGCCCGCCCGAGAGCAATGTCAGGGGCCGCCGGCATGACGCCGCTCGCGCGGCCACGGCCAGGTCCACCGCGTCCCGCACCTTGCGCATGGCCTCGGTCGCGTCATCGATCGCGACCTCGGGGCCAACGAAATCCCACGGGGTCCACAGGCGATCGACCCTGACCTCGCCATCGGCGACCGTCAGCCGATCGCCGCCGCGCAGCTCCTTGATTCCTTCGAGGCAGGTTTCGTCGAAGCGCCAGTCCGGCCAGGCGATGTGCCGCGCCAGCGGCTCCGGTGAAATCGTTCGCGAGAACCGTGGCGCCGCTGCCAGCCAGGCCAGGTCGGACCCGATGTACAGCGTCTCGCCGGCCGGGCGGTAGTAGCAGCCCAAGTCGGCCAAGGGCGCCCGGACGACCGTGACATTCTCGCCCCCGGCGGCGATGCCGACGTAGCTGCCCCAGTACCGCTCGACCAGGTGGGCGCCGCGCGAGTTCGCGATCGCCGCCCATTCGCTTTGCGACAGCCGTTCGGCCGGGCGGCGTTGCCCGCGGTCGAACAGGAGCCCGAGGATCGCACCGTCCCGTCCCCGGATCGTCCGCAGTTCGCCGGTGGCGAACACGCTAAGGCGAGGGTGCTCGAGCACCGGGCACAGACCGCGCGGGCGTCCGTGCGCTACCGCCCCCGCACGCTCGTCGAGCGTAACGATGGCCAGGAAGCCGCAACTCTTCACAGGACCAGGATCGGGGTGAAGGTCCGCACGATATCGAGCCGGTCGTTGACCACCCAGTCCGCGTGCTGGACCCAGCAGTGGGCCGCGAACGGGCCAAGCCTCACACCGAGGACGAGGTTGGCGTCGATGCCGCGCACGAGCAAGCGGCGGGCAATTGCCCACGAGTGGCTGAGGCAGCGGTCACGAACGCTCAGCATCCGCTCCGCCGCGACGAACCCGGCGAGCGCCGAGGCCAGTTCGTCGGCCGACGCGGGCCGTGCCGTGCTGCGGCGCTTCGTTCCCGCCAGGGACGCGAGGGCGCCGGCAAAGCCTTGCAGGTTGAAGCGGAGACGCGCCGCCTGCAGGTGGGCCGCGGCAGCCAATGTCTCGGTTGTACCGGCCAGGTCCGGCGGCCTGTCGAGCAAGCTTCGCCCGATCGTGGGGGCCGCAGCGCAAGCCGCCGGCGGGGTTTCAGGCCCGCCGGTAAACAGCCCGGCCGCTGCCAGACGGCAGCTTTGCGTTTCCGGATCCAAGGGGGAGCCGGCGATGGCCCGGAATTCGGCCTCGGCTTGCGGATGAAGGCAGAAGTAGCGGTCGGCCTCGGCGTCGAGGAAGACGAGGCGATCCCCCACCTCGCAGTAGGTCACACCGCGCCCAGGCGAATTCATCTGAAGGGGTCTGCGGTTGGCGCGCGGCCCGGATGGGCCGCGCGCCCGTGGCCGTCAGTCGTCGGCCAGGCCCGGCATCTCGAGCTGGTTGCGGATGTCGAAGCCGGGGCCGACGGCGCCCTTGGTGGCGGCGCTGGCGCGGCCGAGGTCGATAGGCATTTTTATGTTGGATTTGGACGTCAGCGAACGCCGGCGAAAAGCGCAATGGTGCGCCACGCAGTCCAAAGCGAACGCGTCTCTGGGTCGAATTCCCTGCCTAGCAGGGAATTAGCAGGGAACGTTCGCATTTTAGCGGTCCAGATAGCAATCTGGCGTACCTCAAGGCCGCACAATTCCACCGTTTTGGACGGCAAATTCCCTAAAGGGCGAGCAGGGAATTGTTATCGCCCGGACAGGGAAGGTCCAGGCCGGTTCAGGGAAATTGGCTGGTCGGATCGCCAGAAGC
Source organism: uncultured Alphaproteobacteria bacterium (assembly GCA_963811255.1). GTDB lineage: Bacteria > Pseudomonadota > Alphaproteobacteria > Sphingomonadales > Sphingomonadaceae > Croceibacterium_B. The sequence goes on from CAWEQI010000003.1 coordinate 397,419, forward strand.
GAAGAAAGCCAGTTCGAAGAATGTGGCGGGCGGCAGGCCTGCCCGTGATGTCGAGATGCGGCGTCCGACATTTGCAGACGGCCGCTTGACAGGAGTGAGCGGATAGATTTAAGTGTAATTCATCATTTGAGCTATCTTATATGCCAAACCACTTGCCCGACCTCGATCTTACCCTTGGCCAGATGCTCTGGGCAATCGGCTACGGGCGCGAGCCGGTTCGCGCGCTCAAGGACCAGATTCGCTATCTGCGCCTGCTCGACATTCCGCCGGCGTCGGCTGCGCAGGCGAGTGGGCCCGGCAACCGGATCCGCTACGACTTTCATGATCTCGTCGAACTCGGTCTCGCCGTCACGGCGCTCGACCTTGGTTTTCGGCCGAGGGACATTGCCGCGGTGCTGGCCGGCCAGCGAAAGCAGATGCGCCAAGTCTATGATCGGGCGTGGCTGGCACTGCCGGAACAGGCACTCTCCCAAAGCTGGGTCAAGAGTCGTGGCGAAGAGAAAGTCATGCTTGATCACGAACTCTACCTCCGCCTCCACGACCGCCGCAGCGAGAAATGGGGCGAGATCGACTTCGTCGGCGCGGAAGAAGCAAGCAAGGATCTGCCGGTCTTCGAGCCCGTCGAGCGGTTCGCGAACGAACCGCCGCGCCGCCTGCTGCCACTCAAGCGCCTGATTTTACAGTGGGTGGCGTGGGCGATGGAAGCGCCAGAAATTCGGCCAGGCAGGAGGTAAGCCATCGTGGATGACAGATAAGACTGCAAACCATTCCGCTCATTTAAGTGATATTCTACACCTGTAAGGAGGTACTGCCATGCTCTACGATCAACGTCATTCGAATCTCAGGCTGCGTATCGACTATCTCGCGCCCGAACTCCTGGTGTCGAGCAAGCTCCATCCCCGGGTTCACAGTCCACGCCAGCTCAAGGCGCTAGCGAAGTCGATCGATACCTTTGGCTTCGTCGCGCCTGTGATCGCAGATGAGAACAATGTGCTGATCGCGGGTGACGCACGCGTCGAGGCGGCAAAGAAGATCGGTCTAGCCGAGGTCCCGGTGGTCCGCATCGAACATCTCGACGAGAACCAGAAGCGCGCGCTGATGATCGCCGACAACAGGTTGACCGACATGTCGACCTGGGATGAGACTCTACTTGCCGAGAATCTCCGCCTGCTGACCGAGGTCGACCTCGACTTCGACATCGAGGCAACCGGCTTCACCATGGGCGAGATCGATCTGCGCATCGAGGCTCTCGATGCGGACGCCGACGAAGATCCCGATGACGCCGAGCCCGAGGACATTCGAGGCCCGGTCGTGAACGAGATTGGCGACCTGTGGCAGCTCGGCCAACACCGGCTGCTGTGCGGCGATGCGCTCAAGGCCGACAACTGGGTTCGGCTCATGGCCGGGAAGAAGGCTGCCATGACGTGTAGCGATTTTCCGTACAACCAAAGGGTGAACGGCCATGTATCGGGTCTCGGCAAAGTCCGGCACGCCGAGTTCCCGATGGCGTCCGGCGAGATGAACAAGGCTGAGTTCACCGCCTTTCTCGAAACAGCCTTCCGACACATCGCGCAGCACAGTAAGGCAGGCTCACTGCATTATGTCTTCATTGACTGGCCGCACCTAGGTGAGATGCAGCGCGCCGGCGATGCGGTTTTTTCCGAGCTCAAGAATGTCTGCGTGTGGTCCAAGGACCGGGCCGGGATGGGCTCGCTCTATCGCTCGCAGCACGAATTGATTTTCGTGTGGAAGGCCGGGCACGGGCGCCACCGCAACAATGTCGAGCTGGGTCGCAACGGCCGCAACCGCAGCAACATCTGGCAGTACCCCGCCATCGGCACCTTCCGCCATTCCGACGAGGGTGATCTGCTGCGGCTCCATTGCACGGTCAAACCCGCAAGAATGATCGCCGATGCCATTCTCGACGTCACCGCCCGGGGGGACATCGTTCTCGACCCCTTCCTCGGCTCGGGCACCACGATCATCGCCGCCGAGCGCGTTGGCCGCCGAGCCTACGGCATGGAACTCGATCCGGTGCACGCCGATACGACCATTCGCCGGTTCGAACGGCATAGCGGCGAGGCTGCAGTCCATCTCACCACCGGCCGCACGTTCGCCGAAATCGCCGGTGAGCGCGCCCTCCAAGGGGAGGACTGATCATGAGCAAGCGCGAATACACGGTGGGCCATGGCAAGCCGCCTGCCCACTCCCGCTGGCGAAAGGGGCAGTCCGGAAATCCATCCGGCGGCCGCAAATCCCAAGCTACTCCTTTACAATATCTCGACAGCATTCTCGCTGAAATGGTGACCGTCAACGAGGGCGGGAAACCTCGAAAGATATGCAAGTTGGAGGCGTTTGTTCGGCTGCTCGTGCACGGCGCCCTCAACGGCGATAAGCAGTGCATGAAGATTTTGATCGAACTGCTGCGCGAACTCGAAAAGGCGAAGGACGAGCCGCGCTCGCAGAACGAAATCATTGCCTCGGTTTTGATGCGCCTCTCATATCAGGATTGGCAACTCTAGCAGATGGGCCGACACGGTATTTGCCCCCCTTCTGCTCGATCAATGCCTCGCGCCGCGCCTGAGAGACCCCACCTCTTCCTCCGTGTGCATCGCGTAGCCTCCAGATTGAAATGTTAAAGGTCTGTGCCGAGTACCAAATGGCCATATTAAGTCGCTCAGAAGACGCCGCATCCGTCACTCGCGAGGAGCTCTATCGGTTGGTTTGGGACCAACCGATGATCCACATCGCCGCCGGCTTCGGCATCAGCGGCAACGGCCTTGCAAAGGCTTGTCGCAAGCTCGACGTCCCCTATCCACCGCGCGGCTACTGGGCCAGGCTAGCGGTCGGCAAGGCTCCACCTGCGACGCCTCTGCCTCCACAAAGACCCTCAAGCCCGAACGAGGTAACGATCCGGCGGACTCCTTCTGCATCGGACGCGGGGCCAAGCAATCCATGGCGCGAAGCGTTCGATGAGGCGCGCGAGCGCCACGCCAAGATTAAGGTTCCGGAACGGCTCGCCCAGCCGCATCCTTTGATCGCGGAGTGGCTTAGTGAGAAAAGGCGCCGACAAGAGGCAGCCCGGCATGAGCGCGACCCCTGGCGCCGCGAATTCTTGCACGAACCGGACCTTACGCCCAGCGAACGGCGCCAGCACCGGCTTTTGCACGCGCTGTTCCAGGCGCTCGAGCAGGAGGGCGGCAAAGTCATCCAGTCCGACCGCCGCGCACTTCATTATGCGCGCGACGGCGAGAAGATCGCGTTCCAACTGCGCGAGAAGCTCAGGCAGGAGAAGCGCCCGCTGACCGAGAGCGAGAAGGAGTGGAACTTTTCGCCAGGCAAAGACTGGCGGCACGAACTGGTGCCCACGGGCAAGGTGGTGTTCGCCTTCAAGACATGGTTGCCCGCCGGCCTGCGGCAGGATTGGCTTGAGACGGATACCAAGCCGATGGAGACGCTGCTGCCGGGTGTCGTCGCCACGTTCTGCGCGGCCATCCCCGCGCTGGCCGCGCGACGTCGGGAGCGGGCGGAAGCGGCCCAGCGGTGGGAGGACGCGGCGCGGCGGCGGCGGGAGGAGGAACGGGCCCGCCTGCTCAATGAGGCGCGTTGGCGACAGTTTGTTGCGCTTGCGGGAGCCGCGCGGGAGGCCGACCTCGCGCGCGCGTTCCTCGCCAAGCTAAAAGCGTCGGCCGCGCGCGAGAGCGAGGGCCAAGTGGTGGCGGAGTGGATCGCGTGGGCCGAGGCTGAACTCGCCGCGCGCGATCCGCTCGGAGCGTCCGTCGCCGAGGTGTTGGGGTCGCTCGAGCGTGTTGATCGTCCGGGCGGTTAGGCGTTCAGCCGGCTTGACGCTGCTCGGTGCAGCGCCTTCGGGGCGGGGCGCTCAGCGCGCGGCGCGGAGCCGACAACCGACGTTATGTTCAATTCGCGCGTTCGAATAACCAAATGACGATATCTATCTTTCCTACACGTGCCAATATGGTTATATGGTCGCGCATGCCGTCCATGCTCGCCGACCCGCTCTGGCTCACCGCGCTCGCTTCGCTCATCGCCAGCCTATCATCGCTGATCTGGGCTGTGCGTCGCAAGCGCTAGCCCACGAATTCCTAGGCGAGATCGCTCGATCGCAACGCAGCGAGCCGCGCGCCGCGGCGTGAGGGCTAGCGCTGGAAATTCAGCATGATATCGTTCCCTAGCGTTCGAAGGGGGACCCTATGAGCATCGCTATCCCGTTCACCAGTTTGGCCCTTGTCCCGCATGCCGCCGGGGGGGCGATTTTGCGCGGCGCCGAGGGCTACATTGCTAGCACCTACGTTCCCGCCGGGGTCGTTAATGCCTTTGCGACCGCGGGAAGCGCTCTCCACGCGATGGGAAGTTCCACCGTTGCAATAGCATCAGCAAATCCCATTCTGACTGGAACGCTCGTCGTCGCCGTGGTCGTCGCAGGCACTTACTGCTTCCTCAATGGTGTACCCGCCCCGGTGGCGGAAACCCTCATTCACGCGGGGCTAGCGAGCCCCACCGAGAAGGGATTGGCGGTGCTCATTCCCAAACTCGCCACCGCGCTCGTTCTGCTGGGAGCCGCGGGATATGTTGCCTACCGCTTCTACGTGAATTTCGCGGAACTGTGGGCTGACCGAGACGTCGCGGAGACTTGGCGAATGGACTCGGAATCTGCTGCACGCGAAGAGTTGATTCGCTCGTTTGGCGCAGAGTTGTGGTCGACGGTCGGCGAAGCTGTCTGGGCTACAAAAGCCGATGTGGCTCATACTTTGGTGGCGATCGCCGAGCGGGCGTTAGGGTACGCATCGGATGCAGCGAGCGCGGTCTCCAGCGGCGCCTATGCGGCGTATGATGTGGCATGGTCCGGTTCTGGTGAAGCGCTGAAGCGGACGCGTTCGATCCTATCGGCGATCTGGGGTTGGGCAAGCAATGTCCGGTTTCGCCGAACTTAGGCCCCCGTGGCCGCTGCGGCTTAACCGGGCCGAGTTGGATTGGTTTGCCCATCAAACGGATCCGACCCTCGTCTTGCGTGACCGCTGCCGGCTCGGGGCTTGGGAATCCTGCCGAAACGCCATCGACCAGTTGTACGAACTCCACCGGACCGTCCATTTTCTCAAACATCCGCAAGGCGTCTTTCCGCACCTAAGGGAGACCCAGATCACAAAGGCGCTCCAAGCCTTCTTAGAGAATTCATCAGTACGAAAGCTGGAGCGCTGTCAGTCCCTGTTCGACGCGCTCGCCGGAGGGGACGGGCCACGACTTAAGTCTGTCGAGAAGATCCGCGCCGATGACCAAGGGACGAGAATGGATCTGGCGGTCCATTGCCGTGACACTCAGGACGAACCCTGCTGTCTCGTCATCGAAGCTAAGCTTGAAGCGCCGCTGTCACCGAAGCAGTTGCCGGGATATCGCGAAGAACTCAGAAACTATAAGCCCGGCAATCTCCATCTTTGGGTGATTGCGAAAACGCAGTCGAATAGCATCGCCGAAAACCTTCGGCTTCGCAAAAACAAGGAATGGAAGTTTTTGACATGGCACCGATTGCTCATTCGTTGGCAGGCGTCACTTCCGGAAGAGCCGGGGCCTGACGCAATGTCTTTGCTTAGCGAGATTTGGAAACGCACCGATGGGCACTGACATTCTAATTCCAGAAAGCGTGCGAGATTACTTATACGACGGCAGCGTTCGGCGCGCTATCAACCAGCTACTGTCGACCCCCTCGGACGCAATCCTTGAAGGCTTAGACTGGCCGGAGCTCGATCGCTTCTACCGCGCGCAACTCGCCGCGCGACAGTTCGAAGCTGAGTGGTCTATCTTCGCTCTCGAGGTCTGGAACCTCATTTGGGGCGGGCTCTTTGAAGGCTGGGAGCCGCTCACTCCGGACGCACAAATGGACGAGTTTGGCGCCCAGCTGAATGTCTCAGGCCACGTCGAAGTCGGGGGCATTCCCCCGCTGTTTTTCTATCGGGTCTTCACAAAGGCAGGATCAACCTTTTGGGGCGGAGTGGAGGGATACCCCGAGCAAGGTCTCAGGGTGATGTGGTCGTGGTCCCTGACTCGGGCCGACCCGAGATACAAGGATCTAGCCCCCACCCCTAACAAGGATCGTAATTGGGTGCCCACGGTTCCCGTCGTGCTAGAGGATCCTACTGCGGATTTGAGTGCGCTTCGAGCCCTGGCCCAGAATGCGATCGCATTGACGAACGAGACCCTCGATGGGGCCCGGAACACATCTAAGGTGCCCTAGACCGCGACAGCACGAGCGCAGATCGAACTCTGGCTCAGCGCGTTCGCCTCGCTCGCCGCCAACCTGTCATCGCTGATCTGGGCGCGATCGGCCAGCTTCACGCGTCGCACAACGAGCGCACCCACTCGTCAAAGGGGTCTTTTTCGACAAAGGCTTCGAGTTGCACCACGGCGCCTTCGAGGCGCCGCTCGAGGGCTGAGGGCACTTTGTCCCGCAGGCCCGCCAGGACCGCGCTGTAGTACGCCACCACCTGCTCAGCAGGCTTGCCAAAGCGGTCCCACACGGGCGTCGCGCCGATAGCTCGCGCCTCTTGTTCGTCGGCGAGGATGGCGAGCGCGTTGTGCAGCTTGTCACAGGCGGACACCAGGCAAGCCTCGGGGGTCTTGTGGGCGAGTTGCGCCACGTACGCGCGCTTGCGCTCGATCCAGGGCGCTTTGACCGTCTTGTCGGCCGAAAACGAGTCGGAGCATTCCGCGACGATATCCGCGATCCGATCTCCGAAGTGGCGACGGATGCGTTGCAGCAAGTGGTCTCCCCCGGCATCCTCGACCGCGTCGTGGAGCAACGCGGCGATGACCGTGTCCTCGTCGGCGCCGTATTCCATCGCCAGACTGGCAACGGCCATCAGGTGGCTGAGGTAGGGAACCCGCGTACCTTTGCGCGACTGCTCAGCGTGAAGATCGGATGCCCAGCTGAATGCGTTGGTAAGGCGCTCGCTGTGCAGAATTTGCCCTGGCCTGCGCTCATCAAGCTCGGTTCGATCCCGACCATTGCTCATTGTTGACCCCCTCCTCGTGAACTCAACCTAGACATCTCACCGAAAATGCCGCGCGCCAAGAGCCTGGAGCAGGAGGGTACCAGAAAAACAACCTGCACACAGGAACTTACCGCTCACCCGAGCCCGCGCGCCGACAGCTCGGCCGCGGCGTTCGAAGCCGGTTCGCGCGTTCCGTGGCCCAGGTGTCACGCTACCAAGGAACCCGCTCGCCAAGACCCCTGCGCGACTTGCAGACGCTGGTGGCGTCCGGCACACACGCGCAATGCTCAAGACGTTCGATGTTGACGCGCTGCTGGCGGCGCTACCCCGCCGGTCAGTGCGGCCCCTACCTGCTGGGGTTGTCGTGCGGCGCGTGGCCGCTCGTCCGGCGGTTGAGGCGTCCGCTCTGGGTGAAAAGGGCCAATATAACGGATTCTCCGGGCGCGAACGCGACAGGACGGCAAATCTCTCGAAGTGGCTCGCGCAACAGGGCTGCGTCGAACGCCCGCCGCTCTGCAACATCTGCAGCGCGCCCGCCGATGATGAGCACGCCGAAAACTACTACGATTTGGCGTCGTGGATCGGCTTGTGCTCGGGCTGCCACCGCACCTTGTTGCACGGCCGATTCACCCGGCCCGCTCGCTGGCGCGAACTGTTGGATAAGCACGAGGTGCCGGCGAGCCATTGGGCGAACCTGGTCAGCGACGAGCCGTTCGACCTCGCCGGGCTGCTGCGACAGCGCGGTATTCGCGAACCGGTGAAGCTCGATTTCCAGACGCATGGCGAGCCATGACAGAGAGCCACGATGCCGGCGAACAGCCGATCTTGATGGAACCGTCGTTGTTCTTGCCCGGTGTTCCAGTCGAGCATGTCCTCGACCGCGTTCGCGACGCGGGCGGAAACGAGATTGAATCCGGCAAGCTCGCCAGCCCCGAAAGCTCAGCCGCGCTGGCGATCAACTGCTTTGGCTGGTTCATTCCGCGGCCCGAATTGCTGCCGCCCTTGCCCGGGTTCGAAGGCGCGGGAACCGCGCAGTTGGTCGACGTCGAGTTTTGCGCCCGCTTTCCCTGGTCGGGTGGCCGACACCCTTGGCTCGATGCGGTCGTTCAGACCGCGACGACGCTTATCGGAATCGAAAGCAAGCGCTTCGAACCTTTTCGCGACAAGAAGACGGTGAACTTGTCGGAGGCCTACGACCGAAAGGTCTGGGGCGAAAACATGCGCGGCTTCGAAGCGATGCGCGATCGCCTGCGCAGCGGGGACGAGCGCTTCACGTATTTGGATGCGGCCCAATTGGTGAAGCACGCGTTTGGCCTGGTCACGGTTGGCCGCCGCCGTCAGCTGAAACCCGGGCTGCTCTACATCTACGCCGAGCCCACTGTTAGAGGTGACCGGATCATCCCAGCGGACGACGTGCAGGGGCACCGCCAGGAGGTAGCAAGGTTTGCAACCGAAGTTGCTGGCGACGAGGTCGCCTTCCACGCGTGCAGTTATGGTGAGTGGCTGGGGGCGTGGAACAGCCATGACACCGGCCTTGCACAACATCGGGCGGCGTTGCTGGCCCGGTTCCGTCCTACGGCCGAATGACCTGCCGTTTCGCCGCAAGCAAACCGTTAAGGTCTTGCTGCGGGCGTCGAGGGATAATCGGCAGTTTTGACCCTGATGGGCGCGATCGGTGAAGGTAGTATTCGCACGCCCTTCTTCGGCCCAGCCCAAGCGCGTAGGTTGAGCCTGGCGGCAAGACAAAGCTAAGCGCGCGCCGGATCAACCGCTATTAACAGCACTAATTTCGAAAAACCGTCCTCTACGGCCTAGCATTAAATCGGGGAAAACGACGCAGAATCCGCCACATTAATGTGGATAGTGCGAGTCAAATCGAGCTACATCGGGTTACCGAAACACGGGTAACCGGCATGCACCTCGTCGTCACCACCTGCACTAACCGCAAGCGCGCGCCGCCGGCCGCGGACTTGCGGGTTAGCCAGTTGGGATGCTCAAGCGCGACAGAAGTAGCCGCCGATTGGGTTGCGCGCCTGCACGCTGCCCAAGACCGAACCCTGGCGACCCGCTTGTACGCGGGCCGTGGGTTCCAAGAGGCGAGAGCAGCGGCCGCGGCGATCAACGCCGATGTGGCCATCATATCCGCCGGCCTCGGGTTCATCGAAGCCAGCAAAGCGATTCCTCCCTATTCCCTCAGCGTTGTTCCGGGATCCGCCGACAACGTTCTGGCCCGCACCAACGACCGCCCCTCGGCCGCTGACTGGTGGCGTCTAATCTGCCAAGTTTCGCCCTTTTCCAGGAGCGTCAGCGACGTACTCGGGTCTTGCTCGGGTATAATCATTCTCGCCGTTTCCGACGCCTATCTCTCGATGATCGCTGACGACCTGAACGCCTTATCCGCTGACGTGTCGGCCAGACTCAGAATTGTCACCCGCGCTCCTGAGGCACGGATCCCACGGGGTCTTCGCGCCTGCGTCATGCCCTACGACGACCGCTTGGACGGCCCAAACAGCACCATCCGGGGCACCCGGGGCGATTTTGCCGCGCGGGCGGCTCGCCACTTCGCCCAAGAGGTTATCGCTAGGAACCCCGGAGGCACCGTTGACGAGCACGCATCAGCAGTTTTGCGTCTGCTGTCTGCCTGGCAGTACCCGCCGGCGACGGGGCGGACGCGCCACGAGGACGATGCAATCTTGGACCTGCTCCGCGCGCACTGGGACCGGGTTGGCGGTCAGTCGGGTAAGTTGTTGCGCGTTTTGCGAGATGAGCTGCAGGTCGCTTGCGAGCAGGGCCGGTTTGTTGGCCTGATGAACCGCGTGCGAAACGAGCGAAAGCTGGCAGCATGACTGTCCGCGAAACGCTCATCGTGCGCGCCATAAAGGCGCAGCAGAATGGCGGCACCGAGGTATTCGCGTTCTTTCTGCACGGCTCCGACATCACCCGAGTGGCGGATATTAGCAGGATCAGCCGAGACGAAGCTGGCCTCAAAGGGTTTCAACGTCGCGAGATCCGCTCGCATGTGAATTCCATCGTCGAATTTCTCGACAGCGGTCCGGTGCTGTTTCCGAATGCGATAATTCTCGCGCTGTCGCCGCAGATCGACTTCGTCTCAGCGCGCGGGCGTAAGCCCGACGGAATGGTCGAAGTTGGCGATGCCGGCACCCTCACGATCCCGATCCTGCCCGAAGGTAAGCGCGCTGCGTGGGTCGTCGATGGGCAACAGCGCTCGCTAGCCCTTTCTAGAGCGAAGAAAGCCGACATCGCCGTACCGGTGGTGGGTTTTGTTTCGGCCGATTTGGAGACGCAGCGTGAGCAGTTCATTTTGGTCAACAAGGCCAAACCGCTGCCGACCCGGCTGATCAATGAGCTCCTCCCGGAAGTTTCGGTGCTGCTACCGCGCGATCTCGCCGCTCGTCAGTTGCCCAGCGCCTTGTGCGACGCTCTGGCGAGTGACCCCTCGTCGCCATTCCACGGCCTTGTTCGCCGAGAGTTGAACCCGCCAACTCAGCCAGGCGTGGTCACTGATACCGCTCTCATCGAGGCCATTCGGGGCAACCTCAGACCACCGGTCGGCGCGCTCAGTCAGTTCCGCGGCAGCGACGGGCCTGACACCGATGAAATGTATCGGGCGCTCACGCTTTACTGGAAAGCCGTGCGGGAGACCTTCCCTGACGCGTGGGGTCATCCGCCGGAGAAGAGTCGCCTCATGCACTCTGCTGGCGTTCGGGCGATGGGCTCGCTCATGGACCCGATCATGCTGCGGGCAGAAAGCACCGCGTCGCCTGAAACGAGCGTCCGGGAGGCTCTAGCGCGCCTTGCGCCGCACTGCGCGTGGACCACCGGCGTGTGGGCGGACCTGGGCTGGAAGTGGAACGAGGTTCAGTCGACTGGCCAGCATATTTCGAAACTGAGCGAGCACCTAGTTCGGCTCGACCGCGAATTGGCGAGGCCGAAACGATGAAGTTCATTTTCGCCGATAGCCTGGATTACGTGGATCCGGCCTTCGACTTTGTGGCCGATCGGAGCGCTGCCGACCGGCAGCCTTATTGGGATGACGTCTACCCCCATCAGATCCTCGGCTATGCGCCCTACGATGGAGTTCTCGTGTCGCGCGCCATCCTGGGCGGACACAAGGTGAAGGGGAAATATACCCCAGCTCAGGCGCGCAGGTTCGAGACCGTCGGCGCGCGCAAGTTCCTTCGCCTCGACACACCTGAATTCCAACATTTGCCGATTTTCGGCGACTGCGGGGCCTTTGCATATGCGAGCGAAGACAAACCGCCCTATTCCCCGGCAGAGATAGCGGAGTTCTACGACGACTGCGGCTTCACGCACGGCTGCTCGGTCGACCATATCATTTTCGAGCATAGCCCGAACAACCCCCCTGCGGGCGAGGTCGCCCCATCCGTCCGCGAGCGCTTCGATATCACCCTGGAAAACGCCGACGCGTTTCTGCGCGAGGTTCGCGCGAATGGGTCCGCCTTTACGCCTTTAGGCGCGGTCCAAGGATGGTCGCCATCCAGCATGGCTGACGCCGCGAGCCAACTGGTCAGCATGGGGTACGACTACCTGGCGCTGGGCGGCATGGTGCCCCTGAAGGCTCTCGAAATTTCGGCCTGCGTCGAGGCCATCAGGCAGGCTGTGCCCGCGTCGACCCGGTTACACATTCTCGGGTTTGCAAAAGCGGAGCACATCGATGTGTTCAAGCCGCTCAATGTCACAAGCTTCGATTCCACCTCTCCGCTCATTCGCGCGTTCAAGGATGCCAAGCAGAACTACTACCTGCCAGGCAATGGTACCGGGCTGCGCTATTACACGGCCCTGCGGGTCCCCCAATCCATTGAAAACCCGCGTCTCCAGCGACTGGTCAAGAAGGGCACTTTTCACGCAGAGGACCTAACCAGGCTCGAAGGCCGGACGCTTCGCGCGCTGCGAGCATACGATGCCGGCGAAGCCGACCTCGAAGAGGCCCTGAGCGCTGTCGTCAGCTACGGCGCGATCTTAGCCGCAGAGAGGCCATACGAAGACTGCGCTTCAGACCCTCAGATCCGCAAGCTTGAGGAGCGCTACCGCACCACGCTTTTCGACAAGCCTTGGAAGGAATGTCGCTGCTCGATTTGTGAAGAGGCCTCAATCGAGGTGCTGATCTTTCGCGGCAGCAACCGCAACAAGCGGCGGGGCATGCATAACCTCGCCATCTACAAGAACCACCTCGAGAAATTGGATGCGCCCCGTGCCGCAAACGACACCTATGATCTTCACCGCGATCCGTGCCCAGCAGAGTGCTGAGCACTCAGCTCTGACCTTTGCCGCAAGCGCGGGCGATATTTTGTCGTTCGCGAGCATCGACCGTATCGGACGTGATGCGCAGGGCGAGCTGAGCGGTTTTCAGCGTCCACAAGTCGCCGCCCATATTCGCGAGATCCGTGACTATCTCGAAAAGCCGAGTGCGGTGCTCCCAAACCCGATTGTTGTCGCGTTTACGAACAAGGTCGAATTGGAGGACCTTGGCAACGGGGTGTGCCGCATTCTCATCGACACCAGCGACGGCCCCCCGGGGCTGGTTGTCGATGGCCAACAGCGACTTACTGCGCTTGCTTCATTGGAGCGCGATTTTCAGGTGTTTGTGTCGGCCCTGGTCTGCCCCAACGAGGAGGAATTGCGGCGCCAATTCGTCCTCATTAACAACACCAGGCCATTGCCGAAGTCCCTCATTTATGAGCTTCTTCCGACCGTCGACGACTTACCCGCCCGGCTAAACCGGCGCTCTAAAGCGGCTGAATTAACCGCGCAGTTGAATTTCAAAAAGACGTCTCTTCATCGCTTGATCAAAATGCACACGCAGCCAGACGGGGTCATCTCCGACACCGTGATGCAGAAGATCATAATGGAGTCGCTGTCAGATGGCGTGATGCGTGGTCTCATTCGATCGCGCGGCGGCGAGCGAGCGTGCGTCAATCTCGTGTCGAATTTCTTCGAGGCGGTGAAGCGAACGTTCCGTCTCGAGTGGGAAGGGCATACCCCCGCTTCATCGCGCCTTCGTCATGGTGCGGGAATTTTGGCCTTGGGCGCCGTCATGGAAATACTCGCCGAGCGCACAAACGCGCGCGAAGCGGATGAATTCGAAGCGGGCTTAGCTTGCCTCAAAGACCGAACAGCGTGGGCGTCTGGCGCGTGGGACTTCGATGGTGAGGTGCGGCGGTGGAACTCGCTTCAGAACGTCAACCGCGACATTGCCCTCCTCACGCACTACCTCACTTCGATCGTCAAGGCTGACCTGCGCGCTAAGCGCCAGCTAGGCCCTGCGCCCCTGCTTGAAGCGGCGGCGGTAGGTTGAGCCATGGCGTACGCGGTCAAAGAAATTTTCAAGACGCTCCAAGGCGAGGGCGCGCAATCGGGTCGCACAGCCGTCTTTTGCCGTTTTTCCGGCTGCAATTTGTGGTCCGGGCGCGAGCGTGACCGCGCGAGAGCGCAATGCACGTTTTGCGACACAGACTTTGTCGGAACAAATGGCCCAGGTGGCGGCCGGTTCGAGACGGCCGTCGATCTAGCAAACGCCGTTGAAACGGCCTGGGGTGGGCAAAGCGGCGGTCGATTTGTTGTGTGCACAGGTGGGGAACCGCTCTTGCAACTGGATGAGCAGTTGATCGATGCTCTGCACGCTCGAGACTTCGAGATCGCGATCGAAACGAACGGCACCCTGCCAGCGCCGGCCAACATCGATTGGATCTGCGTAAGTCCCAAGGGGGTGACCGAGGTGGTGCTCAAAAAAGGCAGTGAACTGAAGGTCGTGTATCCTCAGACCGGCCTTGAGCCGAGCGCCTTGGAAGGATGGGCGTTCGAGCACTTTTTTGTTCAGCCGCTTGATGATCTTTCGCACCCGGAAAACGTCGAACTCGCCACCGCGTATTGCCTTCAAAACCCGAAGTGGCGCCTGTCGCTTCAGACCCACAAGATGATTGGGATTCGGTGATGTACGAACTCAGCAAGCAGTTCCGGTTCGATGCGGCTCACACCCTCGAGCGCGAGATCCAGACAGAGTCGAGCCGGCGCATTCACGGTCACTCCTATCGCGCTGAGGTCACGGTGAGGGGGAGGCCCGATCCGGACTCCGGCATGATCGTTGACCTCGGGATCCTCGAACGAAAGATGGCCGAAACGCGCGATGCACTTGATCATCGCTTCCTCGACGAAATCAACGACCTCGGTCCGGCGACGATGGAGAACCTGTGCAGTTGGATTTGGCGTCGGCTTGAGCGTGACATCGTCAATCTGGCCCAGGTGCGCGTCTACCGCGACAGTAATGGGGAGACTTGCACCTACTACGGAGAAAGCCTTGCGGCATGATCTCGCGGGAGGGGGCCCTAGTTCTATTTTCGGGAGGGCAGGACTCCACCACGTGTCTGGCCTGGGCACTCGAAAACTTCGAACAGGTGGAGACGGTAGGGTTCGACTACGGACAACGCCATCGCGTTGAACTCGAGTGCCGCTCCAGCATTCGCGAGAAAATGGCTGCACTTTCGCCAGTCTGGGCAAAGCGACTGGGCGAAGATCACGTCCTCGACCTGTCGGTGCTGGGGCAGGTGAGCGATACGGCTCTCACCTCTGAGGCTGAGATTGCGTTCCAAGAAGATGGGTTGCCGAACACCTTCGTACCGGGCCGCAATCTACTCTTTTTCACGTTTGCGGCAGCGGTGGCTTACCGCCGCAAGTTGCGACACTTGATAGGGGGCATGTGTGAGACGGACTACTCAGGATACCCTGACTGCCGCGACGACACGATTAAGGCGCTCCAGGTGGCTCTGAACCTCGGCATGAATGCGCGCTTGGTCCTTCACACGCCGCTCATGTGGATCGACAAGGCGGCCACCTGGGCGGAGGCCCACCGGTCTCGGCGGTGCGGAATTCGTGACGCTTATTCAGGAGCAAACGCACACTTGTTACCTTGGAGTTCGCGACCGGTTGCACGACTGGGGGCGCGGATGTGGCGAATGCCCTGCCTGTGAACTTCGGGCGGCAGGGTATCAGCGTTACCGAACCGGCAACTGACCTAGGGCTTTCTACTAGCCCACGCCCGGAGGGGGCGACGCAGCAGACTAAATATCTTTTTCCCTTGAGCTGCCAAGGGCTTGTGCAGCTCTCGATGCCGCGACATTATCCTCCTTAGGGGGGCGCACGGTGTCTCGATCGACAGAGGCGGTGGAAGTCTGGGCGGAGAGCCAAGATTGGCTTGAACGGGGACGTGCGCGTTGTCGAAACGCGCTGCGTGACGCTTCCGCCGCACCAGATCGTCTGGCCTTGCTTCGCGAATTTGCGCGCCTCTCCGACGGATATTTGGACTTAGAAGCGCACGGCATCGAACTTACGAATGAGGAGTTCGCGCTCGCACCGCGGTTCGGTCTTGAGGCGACCCCCTCCCTCATTCGGGTAGCGGGATCCGGCGGTGTTCCGCAGGCAATCGCGGAAATCTTCAAGCTGGATTCTGCGCAGCGGCGCCGATCCCTTCCGGGGACGCCTGATGCCGCTCTCCTGCGTTGGACCCAGTACGACGCCTATCGGTCTGAAACTCAGAAGGCCGCGGTTCGAGCAATGCAGATGATGCCTCTGGGGGCGTCGCTAATGGTGTCGATGCCCACGGGTACTGGGAAGAGCCTGCTGTTCCAGTTAGCGCCCTTCATCTGGGAAACGTCGGAGGCGCGCACTTGCGCTGTCGTGATCACTCCAACGATAGCCCTGGCCCTCGATCATGAGAGGACACTTAAGTCCATTCAGGGTTTGGAACGCAGTCGAGCCCTGACAAGCCAGTTGAGCCGAAATGAACGAGAAGAGGTACTGTTTGCCTTTCGCAGAGGTGAGATACCTTTGCTCCTTCTTTCGCCTGAGCAAGCTTTCGGTTCCGCGCGCGAGACACTTCTCGAGGCCGCTCTCAGTCCTGACCAAAAGCTCGGCCTCGAGGCTCGCCTCACGGCTTTCTTCGTTGATGAAGCTCATATAGTTGAAAGTTGGGGGCGCAGTTTTCGGCCCGATTTTCAACGTCTCCCGTCCTTGGTTGCAGAACTGCGCGAACGCAATCCGGCTCTTCGCACCGTTCTTCTTTCGGCGACGATCGGCCGCTCTGCTCAAACAGAACTCCGGCGCGCATACGGCAGTTCGGCGTGGCTCGAGATTCACGCCGGCGTACCGCGATACGAGTTTGATCTCGCTGCGGTTCAGTTCACCTCAAGAGAAGCTCGCGATGCAGCCCTCGAGACTGTCATCGACACGGCTCCGCGTCCGGCCATTATCTACACGACGCTCGTGAAGCACGCGCGCGATCTATATGATAACCTTACCGCAAATAGAGGTTTCGAGCGGATTGCGCTCTTCACGGGGGAGATAAGCGACGGACAAACCCGTCAGTCCATCGTCGACAGATGGGCGCAAGACAAATTGGATCTGGTCGTTGCAACCTCTGCCTTTGGTATGGGTATCGACAAAGCAGATGTTCGTACGGTCATTCATGCGTGCCTTCCCGAGGGCCCCGCTCGCTATTACCAAGAGATCGGCCGCGCCGCTCGAGACGGTCACCAAGGACACGGGGCTTGTCTCTGGTTCACGTCCTCCGAAGAAGAGGACGACGATCAGCGCCTAGCCCTCAGGATGGCAGCAGGTTCATGGATCACCCGTGACAAAGCGCAAAAGCGCTGGCGAGCAATCCTGGAATGGGGCGAGGCCAATGGTGGCTTGAAGTGGCAGGGCTCAAGACGGCAAATGACGGTCAATCTTGATGCCGTTCGGGAAGGTCTCAACTCAGATACCAGCGACTACAATCGTCTTTGGAACATGAGCGTTCTAAATTTCTTGCAGCGCGCAGGTGCGTTGGAGGTCGCTGGCGTTGGAAGTCAATCGGACATTCCTACGTGGATCGTCGATATCGTCAGCGACGCGCTCACGGCGAGCGGCGACGCATACGAGAACTTGTGGGACGCCGTGGAGGCCGTGCGCGACGCCGAGCAGAAAAGCGCCACCCGAGAATTTAAAGAATTTACGCGAGTGCTTAGTCCCGAAGGTAACATGTGCGTGCTCAGCGGTGTGTTTGATTTGGTGGACGGTCACGGGAGCCTGGCGCCTGATTGCGGGCGCTGCTGGGTATGCCGATCTCGCGGCATTCGCCCACCTGGAGCGGTCAAATCGGGTGGCTTGCAAGAGCTTTGGTCGGAGGGTTCGCCGCCGCGCCACCACGATCATCTGAGCTCGACCATCACGATGGTTATTCCCGACAACGCTGACCTTCGCGCAGATCTTACGTCTCTGATGACCGCCCTTGTGGCCGCCGGTGTTGAGCAGTTCGTCGTTCCAGATTTTCTCAGCGCGACGGCCGCCCAACTTCTGGCTCGCTCGCGTTGTGCGATCGGCTTCGTGCTAAGTCATTCGGACTGGCTACTCGGCGATTGGGCTCTTGCGCCAGTGCCAACTGCTGTATTTCTCGATCACCAATCGGCCGTAGAGCAGGCGTGGCGAGCCATCGACGCGGAAGTAGCGAACCATCGGGAACAGAGGTTCGTTCTCGTCGCCCCTTCTGACCTGACGGTCGCTGAGCGCCCTCTTCAACAAATAGCCTCGAATCAGGCTCCCTTTTCGCAGGAGTCTCTTCGTCAGGTATATTCTGGAAAGCGTCATAAACTAGCATGGCCCTACTGTCCGCAACCCAGGGTACCCCCGAAAGGGTCTGGTCGCTCGTGAGCATTCTTGCCGCACACGACGAACCAATGGAACGGCAGGCCGTCGCAGCCTGGTTAAATCCCAAATACATTGAAGCAAATGAGCCGGCACGCGATGAGAAGACAGCCGTAGACCAGACTATCCAGGCCGCCCACGGGCTGGGATTTGTCGATCTAAGTCAGCGTGGTTTAGTACAACTGCTGCTCAGCGACGTACCTAGCGAATTCGTGGAATTTGCAGACTTGGTTCATGACCGTTTGGCACGCATGAGCTCTGATGCTGCAGAACTCGGTGTTGTTTGAAGCATTCGCGTGGCAAGCGGTGCAGATAGAACTCGAGGGCGGTACCGACTGGATCAACGACTGGTCGAGCGACGAATTTGCCCACAAAGCGGATGTGGCGCTCTGTCCTCCAGGTTGGACCGGTGAGAACCGTTTCAACTCAACGAAACGGTCGCCATGGCGGCGTTGGATCGAGTTCTTGGGACTGCAGGCCAACCTACTCGGCATCCACCGATATCCATACGTAGTCAGTCGTTTGTCGCGGCAAATGTTGCGAGGAAGATTGCCCATCCAGGTAGAAATTCCGGCGGCGGAATTCATGGCTGCCATAGCATCGGAACTGCCTTACCTCGATAGTGGAAGTCTGTTTCTGGAATACGCCGACAGAATGCGGTTTAAGATGGAGCCAAAGACCGTTTCGCGACTACTGAGTACGGCACTGCGCGATCTTCAGGACGACGGCAAGATCAGTTTGATCGTGCGCGGTGACTCGAGCGACAACTACCAACTCGCCCCAGATCCTTTTAGTAAGTTGCGATCTTTCTCTGCCGTCATGATTAAATCCGAGGTCGCGCAATGAGCGAGATCGAAATCCCAACGATAGCGTGCTGGACTGGCGATGCGGCTCGGTCGGTGTTTCGCACCGAGGCCTTGGCGGGCAACGAAGCTATTTTCCTCGCGACCCATACGCCCATTCGGGACTTCCATGTCAGCGGAAGCCAAAAAGACGAGATACTCGATCTTAGCGAGCGTGGATTGCTGGGTGCGCTTTCTTCAAAGGGAAAGCGGCACGCATTCTGTGCTGTTCAGGGCGAACCCGGTTCTGGCAAATCACATCTCATCAGGTGGCTTTACATAAATTGGCCGCGTGAAGGGGATCTTCCGATCCTACTTCAGCGGTCAGACGGGAAGTCTTGAAGGTGCCCTGCGCCAATTAAAGGAGAATCTCCCCGAACGGTTCCAGCAACTCTTCACAAAGATAGGGCAGCGCCAAACAGCAACGGAATCCGGTAGGGCAGCGGTGTTTCACACCACCCTGGCCGCATGTCTTCTGCCTAACCATTATGATCCGCCACTCGAGGATCGGGAGTGGTGCAACAAATGGAATCCAGCTGCGCTGCTAATGTCGCAGACTTCGCTTAAGTGGTCCGCGCCGGGTCGTCTTATCAAGCTTGTCTCGGGTGAGAGTGGAGAGAGAAACTCCGAGAGCGCTCGTTTCAATGTGTTCGATGTGGCGGAGTTGGTCGACATTCTGCGCAGCGATCCGAAAACTGCCCGTGAAATCGCCAACAATCCGCTGCTCGGCAAGCTCTGGCGGGAAGCAGATGGCATTCTGTTCGAGGAACGGGAGGCCGGATCGTCGGCCGATGACGTCGCGCGCGACTTGCGCGACGATCTTCCATTCTCGATCGCTCTTGTCGACGCTCTCAACCGTCGGCGGAATGACGCGATCCAGAATGTTCTGGGGGTTTCAGCAGAGGGCCTCAAGTCCCTGTTTCGAGACGTCAGAATGGCTCTTGCGGCCGATCATGTGCGACTTGTCCTCTTGTTGGAGGACATCACTTCCTGGGAAGGTTTGGACGACAGTCTCATCGATGTGCTCGTCACGGACGCCGAAACGCGTTCGGCATCTTCTTCCGGCGGTGATCTATGCGATCTCATTTCAGTGGTTGGTCTAACTCCGCAGTATATGAGGACGCTGAAACCGAATTATAGGCAGCGGATCACTCACGAAATTCGGTTGGGCGACGGCGCGGACGGCGAACTTCAGGATGTCGTCACGGTCCGTGATCCCGAGCGCAGAGTGGCGTTCGTTTCCCAATATTTGGCAGCCACGCGGACCGATCCAGATAGTCTAAATGCCTGGCGAGATGATCTCACGCATGGGATTGAGCGGCGGCCTCCTAACAAGTGTGACAGCTGTGTTGTCCGAGAAGGTTGCCAATCGACGTTTGGGTCGCACGACGGGATTGGGCTGTTCCCGTTTACCGAGAACGCCATCGCAGGATTCTATGACGCCCTGAAGGAAGACGATGGAGGCATGACGTGGAAAACACCGCGCGGCCTGATTCAGGCGGTCTTGAGCCCAACCTTAAGTCATCCTGAGACTCTCGCCGAGGGTCGGTATCCTGGTTCGAATATCGACCGCTCTACATTTACAGACCAGAGTCAGCACCTCTCCGGCGCCCTTACCCGCATGATTGAGGCGCACGTGGATTCGGTCGAAGATCGAGCGCGACTGCGACGAATGTTTACATTCTGGGGAGCTGGCGGTCGCGCCGAGATAACGCGGGACGACGCCGGGGATCCTCTGCTCCACAACATTCCCAAGCGGGTATTCGAGGCGTTCCAGGCTCCGTGGATAGGCGACAACCTATCGTCGGCCAGACCGGACCCGATCGCCATTCCACCTTCTGACCCAACACCGGTTCCCAGACCGGACGATCCGTCACCGATCGGCGTGGGTGACCCGACGCCTGAACGTCCAAGCGGGCCACGAATTCCGCCTCCCCCGGGGCCGGCTTCCCCCGCTGCGCCCAGGCCACCGTCTTCCTATCCGCGGCTCAATCCGGACGACATTCGCCTGTGGCGTGACGCACCCGGTGAGAAACTGCGCAATGGTCCCTTATGGCAGCGAGCCCTTCACCGGATCATCAATTCGATCGATCGGACAAGCGTGGGAGCCGATTTATGGATATGGGAGCGCTTCTTAACTCCGGACCAAGTTAAACTCGCAGGGACAAGCAAAGACACGGTTCACCAGTTTGTGGTGCCGTTGTCCGAATGGGTCTTTTCAGGACTCGAGGCCTATGCGCTGCTGACTGGTGAGAACCCTCACATCACCCCAGACGAGTCCGAGTACTACAAGCGGCAACTCGCGCGCATGATGCGCCGCTTGGAAGATGAACTTAGGGAGTTCTTCGACAGACGTTTGTCGACGACGACAGACGGCAAGCGGTGGAATCCGGCGATCGCTGCGGCACAAGTACTACTCGTCAGAGCTTGGCTCCGCGGGGCGACGCTTCCGCTCGAGGCAACTGAAGTGCAATTTGCCGCTTTGTTGAGTGACGAGAGCGGAGCCGAAAGCGATCCGAAGTCCCGCACGAAGGCGTGGCAAGATCTGGTGAGCGGCACGAGCCAGTCGCACTCGGCCATTCGAACGATGCTCAGGCGCGCGCTCGCGACGCCGCAAGGCGGGGCCGCCGGCTTCGGGCTTGCGTCAGGCGTTGTCGCAAGAGATCTCGTATCACTTATGCGCGACGGGAAGGCCTCTTTAGCGCCGCCCTCAATCCCACCACAACATCAAGCGAACAAAATACTGGAAAGTCTGGCCGAGCAATTGCGACTGCTTACCGGGCTAGGGACGCTAACTTCAAAGGAGCGTGACCTCATTTCCGAGCGCGCGAAGCGGTTGGGGGAATTCGTCAGGGGACACGGGATCAAGGCTCACGCGCGCAGACTAGATGACACGATCAGTCAGGCAGATGAGGAACTGCCTAGCGCTTGTCCGGATCGGGTACGTGCGTGGAAGGGCGCCCTAGAGCGAATTAGCTCAATCCTGCAAGACAAGTCGACCACGGATGCCGTGGAGGCCATTATCGTGGATTTCGTGGACAATCCGGACGATCTGCCCACCTCAACTACTGAGCTTCTCGGTAAACTGGTCCGGACGAAGGCTAGTACCCTCGAAGCCGTCAGGGAGTCTTTCGTACTGGGCGAGTCTGCGGTTGAGGCGCTTTTGGTTCACGCGCAAGCCGCCACGGCTGGAAGCGAGGAGAACGAAGAGGGGCTCGAAGAAGTCAGGCAAAAGGGCGACGCGTTGTCGGAAGCTGTCGAGAGAGCCCGACGTGTTCTTGCGGAAGCCGCGTCATGACGCGGGACGAACCGGCGCCGTCCGACAAGCTGACAGCGCTTGAAGAATTGCTGCCGAGGGTTCGTGCCGCAGTTGAGCACAAGAGGCTAGGGGAGGCACTTCGCGAGGCCGTTACCGTCTTGCGGCCGTTCGAAACACACCTGGGCCAGCTTAATTCACTGACCAGTTCATGTGAAATCTTAGTGGATTATGTTCAGCATTTTGCTCGGCAGATCGAGCCGATCCTGCACGAAATCGACGAGATCGCACAAGAAATGAAGGAGGCAAACTCCGAACACGAACTGAAGGGGCTCATTGCAGATTATCCCACCCTTTCTCAGCGGCTGATACCTCGCTTTAATCATGCTGTAGGCTCGATGGCGGAACGGTATGTGTACGAGAATATCCGCAGCCTTGGAACTTTGGGCCGCCTGCTGACGAAAATCGGCGAAATTGAAATTGGCGAACGCCTGGAAAAGCTCGAGAAGGACGCCGCTGAGCTCACGCACACGGCGCCGTCCAAGCTGCCACCCGCGCTCGAGAGCATCGAACGGCAAAGAACTGCCCGCCAAGCTGAACTCAAGCAGCTTGCTGGTGATCCGGAGGTGGATGAGTTTCTAATGGCGCTGAGTAGAGGGCAGAGTTCCCTTCGTCTGGTCACCCCGAAAGTTCTGGACTGGCTCGACCAAATCGAAGCTCGTGACCAATTCCAAGTGTCCAGCGCATAGAATTTGGGTTCGTCACGAACCTGCCGGAGTTTGGCGGGCAGTTGAAGCTGGCGTTGTACATTTGGGGGGCGGCATGGCCAAAGGATTGAGCGGGTCAACAATCAAATCGTGGTTTCAGTACCGCTGTGAACGGAAGGTCCGCTACGAAATATCCAGCGACGAGGAATTAGCCGCTGTCCCCATCATTAAGGACACGCGCGAGCAAGCCTGGGCTATTCTCGGGCAAGATTTCGAAAAGAGGGTAGTCGATAGGTTGGCGACTGAGGAAGGGGTTCTGCAACCCGCTCCAGGGGAATTCGGTTTGACGGAGCGATTGGGAGCAGCATTTTTGTCCGGAAAGCGCTCGGAACCCTACGCCGCTCAAATCAACCTAAAGCCGACCCGGACTCCAAAATTTCTCGACGGCACTGGCCTCAGTCTGGCTCGGACATTTCCTGATCTCATTCGGCACGAGAACGTGGCCGGCCGCAGTCGGTTTACCGTCATCGACATCAAGGCGACGCGGCGGGCAACCCCCTTTCACAAGACCCAAGTAGCATTCTACGTGCGCGTGCTGGAAGAGTTACTGAAAGAGCTACGTGTTTCCGCTGAAATAAATTCCACCGGTGAGATTTGGCGAATTCCCGACGATGGAACGGCTGAGGGAAATACGTTTACTTCGGACGAGTTTTCACTTGCGCCATATCTTCGCCTGGTCGACGAATTCTGTAATGATATTGTACCGAAAATTGCAAAGAAGTCAGTTGGAAAGACGGGTGATGAGACTTTCTTTCACCTATACTTCAAATGCGAGCAATGTCACTTTCTGGAGCATTGCCGAAAGAGTATCTCGGATCCCATACCGACCGCGAAGTGGGATGTTTCGGCGGTCCCGGGCCTTACCCACGAAGCGAAGCGATCGCTAAACCGTTTGGGGAAACGCACTGTTTCTGACTTGGCGGCATCGCCAGGCTTTGGACAGTTGCCCGGCATCGGATGGTCCTTAAGTCGGCGCGCCCCCCTCTTGGTCGCAAGAGCAGGATCTCTTGCTTCAGGGCAAATTCGGCGGACCGAGGAGCAGCACACCTTCCTAATGCCCGGCAAAGTTGATGTAGCGCTCTTTCTCTCGGTTGATCATGACCCCGTCGACGATCGGCTTGTCGCAATTGGCTATAGGCTCGTCAGGAAGGGAGCCGTTGAGCAGCAAGTTGTTTGCGTAGCTAACTCCGGGAGTGCGGCGGACGAGGCCGATGCCATCGCAGAAACGCTCGGACCACTCATTCAGGCGCTCGCTTCAATCGATCGCCGGAACGAACAAGCCGAAGAAGGCGACGGCGAGATCGCTCATATATTCCTGTTTGAACCACCCGAGGCCGTCAACCTGCAGCGAGCAGTCGGCCGACACCTCGAAGACACGCGGATCAGATCGGGCCTACTCAACCTGGTGCGTCTTTTCCCGCCCGACGACGTCGTTCCCGAGCCCGAATTCAGGGGAGTTCACCATCTACCTGCCACGGCTGTTCGCAGCGTCCTCGAGCAGCTGTACGCGCTGCCGGTGAGCGTCTCGTATGATTTGAGGCAAGTGAGCGAAGCACTTCTGAACGCAGGCGGTGGCCCTGCGTACATCCCGGCGGAAGGATTCGAACGGCCGTTCTCATCCCTGCTGTCGATCGATGTGATCCGAAACCTTCGAGACGGCCGGAAGGGAGCAAAAACCCCTGAACAGATCAAAGCGGACGTCGTCGGCCGCCTTAGTGCACTTCAGGGGGTGGTGGAGTGGTTGTTCGCACGCAATGCCGAGGCGAGCAAAGCGGGAGGGCCCTTGTTGAGGTTGGCTAAGAAGCCCTTCAGGTTTCAAGAGACCTTTGATCCTCTGAATGCAGTAGACCTCGACATCCTGGTTGCCTGTGAACTTCTAGAAAACAGGGCCGGCCTGTTGGAATCGCTTATTGGCCTCGCCAGGCCGTGGCAGGCGAGGCGAGACAGCGGACGCTGTTATGCTGGCCTTACGTTGAATAAGCACTGGCCGAGCGGGTCCCGCCAACATCTTAGCTTCAAGGTTCCTCCCGCGAGCCAAGAAGCCGAATTAGGGCCACGTGACTTCAATCTAATTTTGTCTGATGACTCTCCCGATTTGCGTCTTGATCCCGGCATGTGGGGCGCAGTTCGGTGCCAGATTCAGCCGCCTGGCGACGGGTTTGAAAACCGTAGGGACATGGTTCTTGTGTCGGTGGCTCGCGCCGACTTCTTCGGCGCGGAGATGCAAGAACTTGTCGGACGAACGGGCGCCAATGGCTGGTTCATCGATCAGGCCTTCGGCGACGTGAACACAGACAAAGCGGTCCGCTTCCTCAGTGACCTGGCGGTGGCATCGTGAAGAAGGTCCGTGAGCAGATCCTCCAGTTCCTGCGAGAGCCAGCCCAGTTTGCGGCACAGGCGGCCGATCCTGACATATGGATGCGGGGCCTGAATTCCTTCGCAAATCCTACCATCGCGAAGAATTCAGATTACTCGTTGCGACCTGCGCAAATCGCGGCCTGGGAGGGCTCTTCTAAGGCGCAAGCTTCCTTAGTGCTTGGTCCTCCAGGAACGGGCAAAACCCACCTGCTTTCCTGGTTCATACTGGGGTATTTGCATGCACGTAAAGCAGCGGGCCTGCCATGCCGCGTCTTCGTTAGCGCATTCACACGGAACGCTATCGCTAACTTACTCGAAGCCGTCGCCGCGCGGCGCGCCCTACATTGGCCCGATGGCCCTGATCTCTGGTTCTTCGGCGGGGCTCCAGCGGCTGCCCTTTCGTCATCGATACTACATCATAAGCGCGTCGACGGCAAAAACGCCGAGGCCGCAGTCGAGACCATACAAGACAGTGATTGGCTCGTAGCGGGCGGGTCAATCTGGTCACTGTACCGCATGCTCGATTGCGGCACAGCGTCGAGCGCCGATGGATTGACTGCGGAGATGTTCGATCTCGTTTGCATAGATGAGGCGTCCCAGATGGTGCTGGGCCACGGTCTAATGGCTCTCGGCGGCCTCAAGCCCGGCGCGCGGGTCGTGGTTGCAGGCGACGACAGGCAATTGCCGCCAGTTCGCGCTTCGCGTGAGATTGCACTTGGGGACCGTCAGCTTGGCGGTTCGCTCTACTCGTTCCTGAAGTCGGGCGGCGTACCCGAATTCCCCCTCGAAGAGACGTTTCGCCTCAATGGCCCTCTTGCGGTCTTCCCGGAGCGCAAGTTCTATCCCGGACAGTACCACTCCGCCGTCGAAACGAAGCGGCTCGACCTCGTGGACGATTGGCAGAGCGGACTCGAAGATTGGGAAAGTGCAGCGATCGATCCACAGTGGCCAGTGTGCGTTCTGCTGCATGACGGGCCTCCATCGGCAACGTCGAACGAGTTTGAAGCCGAGCTCGCGACCCGTCTCACACAAAGACTGGTAGATCGGTTGCGGAATGCGCGCACGGCTGGCGGCGGCGTCGCCCAGGATCTTTGGACCGAGAAGTTCGCGGTCGTCAGCCCGCACCGCGCCCAAAACGCGTTGATCCGCCAATTGCTGCCCTCGGATTTGCGGGAAGGCGCCTTCGTTGAGACCGTGGATCGTATTCAAGGCAAGGAGCGCGACGCGATCCTGCTGTCGTATTGCGTAGCTGACGCAGAGTTTGCGTTGGCAGAAGCAGACTTCATCTTTGCCCCAGAGCGCCTGAATGTCGCGGTCACCCGGGCAAGAACAAAACTCATTTTGTTGATCAGTCGGAGGCTGCTGGATGCGGTGCCATCGGATCAGGAGGCCATGGACAAGGCCGAAATCCTCCGGGAGTTCGTGTTCGACTGTCGTTCGGCAGGATCTTTCAACTTCACCACAAGAGCTGGTCAATCCTGGCCTGTAAATGTCCGGGTTCGCGGCTTCGACGAGGCGCAACCGTTGGACGAAATAACTCCCGACCCATCCACGGCGGATGCGGAGTCGACTGAACTCACGACCGAGTTAGAAGTGGTCTACAAAGCCGTACAATCCGCGGCGCTTGCCAATAAGCGCGGCGAACCGACCCTCAGGGACGTGCAGAAGACGCTGGCGCGGACCGCGAGAGTCCTCAGCGACTTGTCGTCGTTGCATCGGTTGGGACTTGTCTCGCTCAGACAGCGGAATGGTCAATACGGAGAGTACTGGACTGTGCGGCCTTTTGAGGCGCCGCGGGTCGTGGTTTGCGTTGATCAGCCCTCCGTATCATCTCGCCTGGGAGAGGTAATCTCCCAGGCCCGCCGAGGTCGATTTTCGCCCTACTATGATGAGGTGCGCGATGCGTTTGCGTGGCCAGGAGTTGAGGGATCAGATTTACTCTACCCTATCATAGAGGGCTTCAAGAGAGCGGGATTGGTCGTTCTCGCAACGCACAACAACAAGCTCACCATCGAGTGGATTGAGACCGCCGAGCCTGAAGCTGATGCGGATGTAGTTGATGAACTTCCTGCTCTTTCGGACGCAGATTTCGAGATTCTAAATGATTTAGAAAGCCTCGAAGAGAGGCGGATCAACTTCGGCATTTTTGAAGCATGGACTTCGGCCGTTGGGCTGGCAGATGACACGGGAAGGCGTCGCGCTGACGTCACGGCGGCCGTCGGACGCCTTGCAGCAACCGGTTGGTTGATGCTTGCTGACGACGGAAGAATTCGCAGCCGAATGGCCGAACTAGCCCGCGAAGTTAGATACGTGAAGCAGCGCTTCAAGCGCGAAGACGCTGACGAAAGACCGTACCTAGTTCGCTCGCTTAAGCTTGAACTCCGTGACCGAGACAAGCCGAACAGGAAAGCAGTCGGGTTAGGAGAAGTTCTCGAGGACCTCGCGATTGAATGTGGAGACGACACTCACGCGGCGGCCTTGAGAGGGCTAGGCGGTGCGCTTGCCGAGCTTTGGAGTTCAAATCCGACAATTGCTGCCTTTCAGGCCCGAGGTCTCAAAGAGATCACACGTGCGTGGTCCGGGAAGGGCGCTGACGCCATTGTCATCGCGGCCGACACCGGTGCCGGCAAGACGGAAGCTGCCGCACTTCCGTTGATTGCTGCGGCGGCGGCCGATACGTTGAAAGGTATCCGAGGTGTTCGCGCTGTCCTCACATATCCGCGGGTGCGATTGGCGGCCAACCAGGCCCAGCGATTAGCCGGCTACCTAGCCGCGTTGGCGGCACAACCGGGCATGCCGACCGTGACGCTCGGGCTTCAGGTCGGACAGGTGCCAACGAGTTTCGGTCACCTGTTTGACAGTGATCGAGAAGCCGGCTGGTCCAGTTTGGGAGAATGTAAGTTCACATTCCCGTTATTTGCTTGCCCAGAAGCGAATTGCGGAGGTGACCTGCTCCTTGTGGCGGGTGTCGGCACCAATGGTGCCGACAAGCTGGCATGTACGCAGTGCCAATGGTCTTACGCTGGTTGGGTCGGTTCGAAGGAGGCGCTGAGGTCCAACCCACCCGCTTTCTTCCTGCCTACGACAAACTCCCTCCACCAATGGTTGCACGACAAGCGCTATGGTGCGTTGTTCGGAGATGACGCCCGCTTTGCAGCACCTCGCGCGATTTTGGCCGACGAGATCCACCTCTATTCTCACATTCATGGTGCACAGGTCGGTTATGCCCTGCGCCGTTTGGCTGCCCGCGCAGAAGCAAACTCCGTTGACCGTCAGAGCGTGATCGCCATCGGCATGAGCGCGACCCTTGGTGATCCGGCCGAAGCTTGGCAGCGGCTGATCGGACGAGAAAAGGTGCTCATTGTACGGCCCGAGGCTGGAGAGAAGGAGCGGAGCGCCCGGGGACGGGAGTACTTCTATTTCATTCAACCGGAGGTGGAGTCACGCGGGCAGGACATCGCCGGCGCTTCCACGACCATCCAGAGCCTCATGTGCTTGGCGCATGGCATGCGGCGGCGCACAGGATCGGAGGGAGGCTTTCGAAGCCTGGTTTTCCTGGACTCAATCGACAAGGTGAGACGGCTCCATGCCGCTTACGGAGATGCAGAAGAGGTCAAGCACCTTCACCGGTACCGCACGACATCATTTATCGATGACACAACGGGGGCGGATCGGACCGGCTGCTGCCGTCAGCCGCACGGATGTGACGCGTTCCGAAATGGAGAGTGCTGGTATTTCGCCGCGACTGATGTGCGGCAGCGGCGGGCAGGCGGCCGATGCAAGCCTGGCCAAGTCCTCAAAGTTGCTGATCGGCCAATCTTCTCTGGCAC
This sequence comes from uncultured Alphaproteobacteria bacterium, assembly GCA_963811255.1. GTDB lineage: Bacteria > Pseudomonadota > Alphaproteobacteria > Sphingomonadales > Sphingomonadaceae > Croceibacterium_B. The sequence continues at coordinate 426,192 of CAWEQI010000003.1, forward strand.
GTCCGGTAAGGTTGAAGCGCAAATCAAAGAGAGCGACATCGTCTTTGCCACCTCATCCCTAGAGGTTGGCTACGACGACCCCGACATCACGCTGGTGTATCAGCACTATGCACCGCAGAACCTAGCTAGCTTCATTCAGCGCAAAGGGCGCGGCGGCCGCGGCGCAGACGACAGACCGATCACCGCAGTTACCCTTTCGATCTACTCACCCCGAGACAGTTGGTGGTTCCGCAAACCACATGAAATGATTGAGCCGGCGGGTTTCGACACGCCTATGAACCCGAACAATCACTTTGTGCGGCGGGGGCAGATCCTCTCAACCGTCCTCGATGCATTCGCTCAGCGTGAGTACCGGACAGGCACTCCAACCAACCTCGAGCGACCGAACACCGCGGACTTCGCTGCTGCCAGTGATCTCGTCGAAGCGATCTTCGGACCGGAAGCGTGGGTCGAGTTCGGCGACTGCCAGTCGCTCGAAGACCTCTGGAGTCAGGCCCTAAGCCGTGCGGGAGGTAAGCAACTTTCGGACCTCAAAAGCGTGAGAGAAGCGGTCGTTTGGATTCCCAGCCCACTCTTCCAAACGATCAATTTGCCCCAACTCGATGTGAAGCTGAATTCCGGCGAGCCTAGGCGTGAAGATATCGCACTGGCGTTATCGACGACCGCTCCTGGGAATGCATCCCGCCGCTTCGACCAAGTCGAGGTCTATTGGCGCCCGCCGGCGGATGGCCTCGCCCCCTGGTTCGCTTCAGAAGACTATGTGGGGGGAATCTATAAAACCCCGTTCGGGGATGATGGCTCTGAGTGGTTGAAGCACTTGCCGCTTGAAGCGCATCGTCTTCTAGAAGGCGTCTCAGAGAAGATGTTCCGGCCGCGGGCAGCTACCCTCGAGCGTCTCGGCAAAATGCACGGGGTGGGGTGGACGTCCGAATGGACAGCCAAACACGATGGATCTTGCGAAAAAGCAGACCAAGCTGCGTTCGACCCACGGAGCATTCAGCACAACTCGCGGGCATCTTTGCGTGGGTTTCCCGTCATCAAAGCCACGACCGATATGGCTCGCCCGCTCCCGATGCCGACTTTGGAGAAGCATGTCGCGCGAGCAGAATGGTTCGGTGGCGATGGCCTCGGCGGTAAGCATACCGGTCTTGCAATGGCGCGGGTCTACTGGGGCGCCGACGCCGAAGTGAAGCTGAAGGGACCGCGCGAGGATCCCGTTGTGTTCTCGCAGATCTTCAGCGGGCCCACGCCTAAACAGCCGATGTTACATGGCTACAATGTGCAAACGGAAGGGGTGAGGATTCATCTCAACTCCGACGAAATAGACGCCTTCTTAGAGGCGGAAGAGGCTTGGCTAGAAGAGAATGAGCCTGTTCGTCGCTGGCATGCGGGGCAAATGCTGAGATCGTTTGTCGAGGCTGGGGCCCAGGCCGCGGGAGTGAATTCTTATGAGGCCCGACGCGGTGCAGAGTTGCTCGTATCCGCCGCCGGCGATCCAGAACTTCGAAAACGGCTTACCAAGGTTCTTCGGTTCTGGGACGCGGATGAGTTTGCCTCGCTATTAGAGGACACGCGAGCAACACTGCTGTCCCAGCACCCATTGCTCAGTGCCCGCCGAGTCGAGAAGGTGGCGACGACCTTAGGCCACGACAATTTTCGAGATCTGATCAAACGAGCAGTCGAAGCAACCGCCGACAAAGGCCAATTCAAGGCGTACTTGCGCAGTGCCCTCGTTCACAGCTTGGCCGTTCGCTTCAGAGAGTCCTTCCTTCGGGTGGGACGAGGCGACGACCGGCAGATAATATTGCACGCTCGCCTTCCGGCGCAGTTCGATACCGCTGCCGATGACATAATCACTGTGTGCGAATCCGGGGCGTTTGGGGATGGAACGACACGCACTTTCGTAGCCCACCTTGATGATGCCGTTGCTCACTGGACAAACGGATTCATGTCAGGCTGCCCGAACGCCGAAGAAGATCACATCGTCAGACAAATGATGCATTTTCAGGAGCGCCACGCCGAGTGGAGGCGAATGGACCCGAACTCAATTGATACGTTGGCAACAATCGCTGGAGACCTCGGTCTGGACCCCACTGCTTCGCTGCCTGCCGCAGTTCCGCGGATACTTTTCGGGACTAAGTCGATCGGAACTGAACGGTTTGATTTGTATGACATTGCGCTGTCTCTCCTGACGCTGGAGGCCAACCTGCAGAGCCGTCTGCGCCGCCAGCCAAGTTCTTGGGAGTTGACCAGTGCGGCTGTCGAAGTGGCACGTGCCGAACCAAGCTCCGTGGGTGGTCGGTTCCTAAAAGCCTATGCGGATTTAGAAGATGCCAGCCTCGAAGAATCACTCGATCCGGAGGCTCGCTACGCCGATCAAGTCTTTCGAATCCAGGCCCGGCTTTGCGTCGATGGCTGCCAGGCATGCGTCCATCAACCGAGTGACATGATGAGCGATGGCCTGGTCGAAAGCCTGACCAGCAGACGCTTGCTTCAGAAATTTTTGCTCTCGGAAGCCGAGTTGACCGACGTTCGCCTGAACGCTGGCTCGGCGTAAATGGCGTACCTCGTGCCCCGCCTCGCGGCAGTCGATGGTCGAGACGCCGAGAAGCAGACCCTGGAAGCGCTTCGCCGGCATTTGCCACCTCAGTACACGATCTTTCATTCGGTCCATTGGACGGCCCTTAGTCCATCTCGGGCACTCTTCGGCGAAGCCGATTTCGTCGTTGTGAACGAAGCAGGCGCAATCCTGGTTGTCGAACAGAAGCTTGGCAAACTTGAGGAGCGCGCCGGCGGTCTAGTCAAAAGGTACAATGGGCAAGAGAAGTCTGTAGTGGCCCAGATTCACCGCACTGTGGACGGCATCCGCGACAAATTCAAAGAGCAGACGGGGCACGTAATCGACGTGGATTACCTTCTCTTCTGCCCGCATCACAGAGTTCTGCAGGTCGAGGCCTCCGGTCTAGATCCTTCTCGGATTGTGGACGCCGGCGACGCTGAGCGGTTGCCCCAACGCATTATGGCGATTTTGCCGCAGGGTACGCCCGATCCTGCATTTGCCAGCAGAGTTTGTCGGTTCTTCGAGCAACGCCTAGATCTCATTCCAGACATCCACGTTCGTCATCGAGCGCAAGAACGCCACTATGCGCAAGCAGTCGGCGGCCTGGCGGAGGTGGTGAAGAATTCTAAGCGGGCATCCTTTGCGTCTTGCGGTGCGCGGAACGGCGGGTTGCGGAAAGAGCCTTGTTGCTATTGCGGCCTACAGAGATGCGGTTGATCGTGGCCGGAGACCTCTGTTGCTGTGCTTCAATCGGGATCTGAAGGAAAAGCTTAAGGTTGCGTCCGGACCTGGTGGCACCGTCGAGACCTTCTATGGTGCGGTGGATCGAGCGCTCACAGCAATTGGCTCGCCCATCGACCACGGAAATGGCGCCGACTGGGACCGAGAAGTTGATAAGGTATTTGCCTCCGATCTTCCGGACGATTGGAGATTCGACTGTATCATCGTTGATGAAGGTCAGGATTTTACTTCCGAATGGCGAGAAATGCTCGAACTCGAGCTTTTTGGGCACAGCGCTTCCGATCGGATCTGGTTGGACGACCCCGACCAAGCCATTCAATTCGGGCAGGAAAGCAGCGACGCTGAATGGCCGCGCCAGGGCTGGACTGGCTATCGAGCTACTAAGAATTACAGGACGCCGTCTTCAATTGCTCGGTACATCAAGTTGTTGCTCCCGTTCGAATTTCAACCAGCAAATGCGCATGCCGGTAATGATGTGGGAGTCACGCGAGTTTCAGACCGAGCCGAGATACCGGCCGCAGTCGGTAGGATAACGAGTGGGCTGGTTAGCCAAGGCTATAGTGCCGAAGACATAGTGGTCCTGTCCTTGAAGGGTCTCTCGAGTGCCACGCTGGCGCAGACCGACCGCTGCGGTGGTTTTAGCTTGCGACGTCCTTTGGGGACTTACGATCTTTTCGGAAATCAGGAGTGGACCGCCGGAAGGCTGAGGTTCGACACAATCCGCCGATACAAGGGGCAGCAGGACACGGCGGTTATTTTAACGGACGTCGACCGCCCGGCGGATGCTGCACAGATCCCGCAGTGGCAGCGTCTTATGTTTGCCGCGCTAACGAGGGCCACAGACCGGGTCGATATAGTGGGCGCTGGGAGCACGGCGGATTTATTGGCCGACGTGTAGGGGCAGATCGCACTGGCATTCGATATCGTTTGGAGCGAACAGCGTGTCGCCATTGTTTGAGAGAGCAGCCCGCAATTCGCAATAGATTGCCGGCTCAGTAAGCATAACTCGGCGGTTCGCCGGGGTTTCGGCAGTGGGTCGGCAGCGGTAGCCGACCGCCGCAGGAGAGACCCTCAAATGAGACGAGAAATCGAAGCTCTCGGGAGTACTGCGCCAATCGAGAGCAAGTGGCCGCATAGCGATCGCTTGGAACCAAACGCGTCTATATTGGCGCTCGAAAACCGATTGCTTGCTATGCCGCTCGAAGTCCTTCGAAGAACCTGGCAACGCCATCACCCGGCCGTGAGAATGCCTTATCAGCTCCCGCGAGATTTGCTGGTCCGCTCTATTATGTGGCAGGTTCAAGAGGCGACCTATGGCGGTCTGTCGCGTGAGACATTGCGTACGTTGGAGCGGATGGCCCATCAACTGGCCACCACCGGCACGCTCGAGATCGAACGCGAAGTGCGTCTCAAGACTGGCACTCGGCTTATCCGAGAGTGGCGAGGGCGCACGTATGTCGCTGAGGTGGTCGAGGGCGGGATCGAGTTGGACGGCAACCGGTACGCTTCGCTGTCGCATGTGGCGCGCGCCATTACTGGCGCGCGCTGGTCGGGTCCCCGGTTCTTCGGTCTGCGGCGAAATTCATTGGCAAGTGTTCAGATCGCTGGAGGACACCGTTGATGCAGGACGCTGTTCATACAGTCGCAACTCCCATCACCCGTGCGGCTATCTACACGAGGGTGTCGACTGATGAAAACCTGGCGATGGAGTTCAACTCGCTCGAGGCCCAGCGTGAGGCTTGCGAGGCCTACATCACCAGCCAGCGGCATGAGGGCTGGGTTCTCCTCCCGGACCGGTACGACGATGGGGGCTATTCGGGCGGTTCGCTGAAGCGCCCCGCGCTCGAACGCCTGCTCCGCGATGTCGCCGACAGACGCATCGACACGATCGTCATCTACAAGATTGATCGGCTTACACGATCGCTGAGCGACTTTTCGCGAATCGTCGAGACCTTCGATCAAGCGGGCGCAAGCTTCGTGTCGATCACCCAGGCCTTTTCCACGACCACATCTATGGGACGGCTCACGTTGAACGTCCTACTTTCGTTCGCGCAGTTCGAGCGCGAAGTCGGAGCCGAGCGCGTCCGCGACAAAATTGCGAGCTCAAAGAAGAAGGGTATGTGGATGGGTGGAGTAGTGCCGCTCGGCTATGACGCCGAGGAGCGCAAGCTCGTCGTGAACGAAAGTGAAGCCGCCACCGTTCGCATGATTTTTGCACGATATCTCAACTTGGGCTCGGCGGTGCTGCTCCAGGCGGAACTCGAGGCCCAGGGAGTCGTCTCGAAACGCCACACCTGGAAGAGTGGTGAGGAAAAAGGTGGGCAGCCTTTCACGCGCGGAGCGCTCTACAGCCTCCTTCAGAACGTCACCTATATTGGACAAGTAGCACACAAGGGCAAACGATATCCGGGACGCCACGATGCGATCGTCCCACAGGAAATGTTTGACGCTGCACAAGCGCAGCTCGAACGTAATCGCGCTCATCGCAAGCATGGCACGCGAGCCGCCATGGCGAGCCTGCTTGCCGGGCTGCTGTTTGACAGCCGTGGAATTCGATTGTCGCCGTCGCATACAACCAAGGGCCCTCGGCGCTTCCGCTACTATGTTGCGAGGGAGAGCGAGCCAATATCTGGAAGAAAGCTGCGCGTTCCGGCAAGCACGATTGAGACTGTCGTGATCGAGCGGGTGGCGGTGTTCCTCAGAGATGGACACGAGATCGAGCGCCTGACGGCCGGCTCTCGGAGGGATGCAGTGTCGCTTGAGGCCGCGCTGCATGGCGCGAGCGGGCTAGCGGCAGACCTGGCGAACGGGGCCAGCGCACGCAAGCGGGAGGTTCTTCTCGCGCTTATCCGAGAGGTCAGGATAGGGGCGAATGAAGTTACGATCTCGCTCGATGCCTCGGCATTGTTCAGCTTAGCCAAGCTACCCGTGTCCACAGCTCGGGGAATTACCTTGTCGGCCTCCTGCCAATTCGTGCGGCGCTCGCGCGAGGTACGCTTGGCTGTTGCACCGCAGTCAAAGGAGCCAGTACCGGATCCTACGCTGGTAAAGCTAATTACGAAGGCCCATGCGGCGCGCTACGCTTTGTTTGCAGCTCAAGGCGTGAGCCTTGCTGAAGTGGCGAGAACGCAAGGGCATGATCCAGGTTACTTTGCGGTGTTGGTCAAACTGGCTTACCTCGCTCCGGACATCGTTGAAGGAATTATCACTGGCCGGCATCCTTCCCGCCTTGATCGGCAAAGGCTTGCGCGGATGCGGCAGCTACCCATGGAATGGGACGCTCAGCGGAGAATGCTCGGCTTCGCCAACTGATCGGTCCGGTTGGGGCCATTCCGAGCCATTCGACCTGACGGGCCGTAATCCAAAAAGCTGTCTTTATTTGCAAACTGATCGTGCGTAACGGGTCTTAGCTCGAGACGAAAGCTGACCACGTCGTCATCAGATATTTGCCGTTTGAGTTCAAGTATTTGCACTGAACTTGTTGCTTATCGGGCTGCAAGCCGCGATAAATCGTCTCCGGACCTCGGCCCTGCTATAACTGCGCGATGAAAACTACACCCGACGAAGCCCCGCTGGGTCGGCTCAAGGCCATTATCGACGCCTTGTGCGACCGACCGATCGACTTCTATCCTCAAGTTGACGACGCAAGCGCCATCAAGTCGTTCCCTACCCGCGATGTGATGAAGGAGTTCGGCGACCGCTCGAGGGGTTGGCTTTCACTGTCGCCAGGAGACGATCTCGATCAGGCAGTCCAACTCGCCCAGGCCAGCCTGAGTGAGGTCAAGGCGCAGACTGAATACCAGGATCAGAAGGCGACCCGGTTGCTTACCGTTGCTACATTTCTGCTAGCGCTCGCCGGCGCGCTATTTACGCGCCTCTACGACGCTTTTCCGATCCCCCTGGTGAAAAGCCTCCCAATTTGGGAGATGGTTCTGATCGGTACGACCTATCTCGGCTTCGGCCTTTTCCTCATGCTCTCGATTTTCGGCGCAATGGTCACCTATCACGCCACCCGCACGCGATTTAAATACGCGCGTGACGGCCAGGCCGTAAGTGGCACGGGCGTGCCGCGCTCCCGCCTCTTCTATCAGGGGATAATCGGAGTCCGTCCCAGTGCCTGGAGCGAGGCCTTTGTCGACGACGCCAGCGGTACGCCCAAGTTGCGAGAGGATCTCCAACAGCATTATCTTCGCGACCTTGTCGGCGAGACCTATCTTGTCGCGTGCAAGACGGCTGACAAGCTTCGCTATCTCGATCCCGCACAGCGCCTGTTGTCGGCGGCGCTTAAGGTTCTGATAATCTGGTTCGCGCTCTTGGCCGTGCTGGCTTGTCTTTCGGTTCCAAAAGCCTCCGAGCCCACAAGCATGAAGATACTCCAGGGAGACGCGCCGCTCGCGGTGCGCGTTACCGGGGCCCCGGTTACGGGCTTGCCGGTAGCTGACCGCACAGCGTCCACGAGCGACGCCGCGTCAGTTGCAGCGTCCACACCAGGACATACAGAGGGGACGAAGTCCCGAGTGAAAGCAGCAAGATGAGCGACCCGTTGCGCGACGGAGCGCCGGTCGTGTTCGTTGATGCCGACAACACATTGTGGGACACGGACGAAGTTTTTGCAGCGGCACAACTCGGCCTCCTCAATCGAATGGAAGCCCTGGCTGGAACGGCTGCATTAATCGACGACCGGCTGGGTTACGTCCGTGCGATCGACCAGGACCTTGCCAGCAGTCATCACGAAGGCCTGCGCTACCCGCCCCACCTTCTCGCCAATGCCCTTGGCCTTGCGCTGAGTGGTCAGCCGGCGCGGTCGGCGACGCGCGCGGCCTATCTTGGTGCCACGCGACCAGCGATTCCTAAGGACGACGTCCAAAGAGCAGTTGACGATTACCTGGTGGCGCTCCGTCGGCGTCCGGCGCTGCGCCCTGGAGTGGCGCAGGGCATGGCCGATCTCCACCGCGCCGGCGTCTTGCTGTTGATTGTTTCGGAATCCGCGCGGGCAAGGGTGACGGCGACCGCTAAAGCGCTCGGGCTCGCTGGCCATTTTTCGCGGATCATAGAAGGCGTGAAGCGACCAGAGCTTTACACGCGGATTCTTCGCCTCACCGGGTCCCCGGCAAACGCCTATATGATTGGCGATCAACTCGATCGCGACATCGAACCGGCGAAAAAGGCTGGCCTCACCACGGTCTATTTCCCAAGCAGCTTCACGCCACGTTGGGCACCCTCGGAAGAGCGAGTAAGGCCGGACTTCCGGATCGCGAACTTTTGCGAGGTTGTCGACATCGCGCTTAATCGTGTTGGACGGGTAGTTGGTTGACGGCGTGCGGCGCCACGTCTCTCCCTGCCATCGCTAGGGAGCTGAACGAGCGAGGCACCCCAGCTCCGTGCGGAACCTCCTGGCAAGGCTGGCCGCGTAGGTTTTCGCGTCCGGACGCGATGCCCTGCTTTTTTCATCCCGCGAGCTGCCGCCGGACACCCTAGGGCGCCTTCCGTTGTCCCTGGCACACACGAGTGTTAGCTAGGCGGCTCGGCAAGGGGAGGACGGGGCCTTGGAACTTGCGATGATATTCGCGCTGGGGATGCTCCTGTCAGCGATGAGCGGGCGCACCACGTTGCTCGCGACCAGGGGCAAGGTCAGTCGGTCGCTGAATGCCGCCAACGCGGTGCGAGATGTGGTCGGCACCGTTGCAGGCCTATGCTTTTGGGTGCTGATCGTTTGGGGCTTCTCTGCCCTTAATTGGTATGTCGCTCTGCCAACGATCCTGGTGGCCGGGATTGCTGGCGGAATGGTAGTCAGTCCGGCGACGTTCGCCTTTTTCCACCGCGTCGAGCCGCTTCTTGATGTCGCGACCCTGGGGGTCACCGGCTGGCTGTGGGCGGCCCATTGGCCCTACTGACCGCGCCAGGATCGCGCCAGCCCTATGGGGTTCCTTCGGGAGCCTCTAGGGGCAGCAGCTCGTACGCGGAAGTCGTTGCCGCCGCACTCCCCGCAGTGAAGATGCTGCGGCAACTCCGAGAGCTTCGCCCAAAAACCGCCGCACCTGCGGTTCATAAGGCCCCGCAGCTCCATGACGTCGGGTTCCGCCGTGTGGCCGCACTTGCAGATTAGCCGCAGCCTCTTGCCCTCCCGCGTGAGGCAGGAGAGTGTTTCAATCTTGCGGTAACCCACACATGCCCCCGGAAGGCCCTACAGGCTCCTGACGAACCGCAGCAGCTGGTCGCCACAGTTGAGCCGGAAGGGCCGGTAGGCGCTCCCGCCGAGCGCATCGTAGGCCTTCACGATACGAGCGGAGATTAACCAGTTAGCGGCGGGGTTGAACCGACGTGCGCTCCGCTCCAGGGCCTTCCCTGCCTCTTCGGACGCCACCAGGTCTTTCCCGGTGTTCATCAGGTACGCGGCGAGCGCCTTGGCGTCCTGTTCGGGGTCAGTCTTCAGGAACATGCCGTCGAAGGTGCTGAATAGATCAGCCAGAGGCCAGACGCGGTTGCTCCCTATCGACCCCGACTTCTCCAGCATGCCCGCGTCTAGGAGATCAAGGGCGCCTAGGCGCACGTCGGCCTCGGGCAGTCCGGTGGCCTCCTGCAGCTGGTTATAGGTGGCCTGCGGGTCCATCTTGTGCCCCGTGCGGCTGTTCCTGACGAAATGCTCGGCAAGGGTGAGGGCGGCCGGGGACCAGGGCGAGGAGCCCTGCGGCTGGATTTGGACGTAGCGGGGTTCGGGACCGAGCGCGGGCTTGTCGGTGACGCCATAAATCTGCGCTGCCAGTGCATCCAAGCCCTCTTCGGTCAGGACGAGTTCCGGGGCGAGGCGGTTCTTCAAGAGCGGAGGCAGTTCCGCCAACTCAATTCCGCTGCGCAGCCCGACGAAACGGGCGGTTCCCTCAACTGCCGCGAGCAAGCCCGCGTCCAACTCCTCGTTGACCCAGGGCTTCTTAAGCGACGTGTGGGTGAGCAAGGCGACGAAGTGCGTGCAGTCGCCCAGGCCCTCTTCCATCTTGCGCCGAACGCTATCGCCCAGGCCGATTTCCCATTGGTCGTACCAAACGTCGATGCCCCGCGCGATCAGCCCTTCGGCAATCGGCCGTGCCAGGGCTTTGTCCTCGGTCGCATGGGCGAGGTAGACGAGCCGCTTCTTATCGCTGGTGACGCGGTGGTTCACTTCCCCGACCTCCAAGCCAAGCCTCTTCTCCAACTCTCTCGCGAACGCTTGGGAGCCTGCGGTTTCCACGCGAAGCTGCTGCCCGACCTTGCGAACGAAGACAGCCGCGTGTTTGCCGGTTTCGGGGTCTACGATGGAGGCCGCCTTGGCGTGGATTTCCTCGGCAAGATTATCGAGAGCGGCGGTGACCGCGTCCTCCAGCAGCCCGTCTACGAAGCCCTTGCTCGACACCATCCGTCCCCCTCTGCGAAACTCGATAGCCAAGCTGGCCTCCCCTCTTGAAGTGTTCTCCGTGTGTTCCCATATTGGATTGATGGCGCGCGGTGACAAGATGCGCCTGGTCATTTCAGGGAGGTGCCATTGAGCGCGACCGCTGGAGACCCCGAAGCTACACCCGGCGCCCCGCTCGGGCAGGAGGCGCTTGTCCAGTTCCGTCTGGCGCATCTCAACATGCTCCAGGGGGTCATCGGCCGGATGGCCGGTTACTCCTCCAGCGTGAAGAACTTCGCCGTCACCATCGCGGCGGCAAGCTTGGCCTTGGCATTCGACAAGAGCACCGTGCTTCCTCTGTGGATTGCGCTGGGGGCCACCCTGCTCTTGGGCGCCTTGGACGCGTACTATCTGTTCAAGGAAAAGGGCTTCCGGGGCTCCTACGAGCGGGTGGCGGGCGAGCCACTTAGCCAGGCGGGCCACTTGGCGATCAAGCCGGATCCTGCCAGCTTCCTCGGCGCACTCGCGAGCGTGTCGGTTTGGTTGTTCTACCTACCGCTGCTCGGTGTCGTGGGCTGGCTTATCTGGAAGGGGGTGCCACTTGAGCAATGACCGCAACCGGCCCTATCGTGGCCTCTTCGGCATACCGCCGAACCCGCAGAGTTCCACCAACAACTTCCTCAATGACCTGATGAAGGCGCTCGAAGCGTCCACAACTCCGCCTCCGCCGACAGGCCTGGGCCTCGCAGCTTTGTTCGCCCCGCCGCCCCCAGCGCCTCGGCGGAATGCCCTGGGCGGTCTCTTCGGCCTCCAGCCGCCCGCGCTCGCCAAGCCTCTCCCTGCCGTCCCCCAAGTGCGCCGAAAGGTCTTCTTCTCGTTCCATTTCGAGGAGGACGTTCGGCGATCCTGCGTGGTGCGAAACTCCTACCGGATAAGGCCTGGGCAGAAGCTCCCGACCGCGAACTTCCACGACCGGAGCCTTTGGGAGAGTTCGAAGCGGGAAGGCGAGGACTTGCTCAAGCGGCTTATCCGAGAAGGCATGGTCGGTAGCTCGGTAACGTGCGTCCTTGCAGGCACCTACACCTGGCAGCGCCGTTGGGTCCGCTACGAGATTGCCCGCAGCCTGGTCTGCGGCAACGGGCTGTTCACCGTCCACATCCACAACGTCAAAGACCCCCGCCACGGCATGTCTACGCCTGGCCACAACCCGCTCGACTTCATGGGACTGGAGCTTCGACCGGATGGCCGTGGCAACATCTGCGAGTGTGTCGGAGAGCAGTGGCGGCTATTCGACATGCACAAGGCGCCGGTCCCTTGGCCCCGCTGGTTGGAGAAACCGACAGTGGGTCACATTCGGCTCCTTTCCCACGGCACCCGCGCTTACGACTACCACGTTGACGATGGGTACAACGGCCTCGCCGAGTGGGCGCAGCTCGCGGCAAAGGATGCGGGGCGGTCCTGACGGCTGCCACTCTGGAGGCTTAACTGGGGGAGGGCCGTGTTCGGATTGCTCAAGAAGAGGCGCCCGGCCGCTCCCTTGTGGGACTTCCTCACGCAATACACGCCCGAGAAGTTAGCGGCGCGGCTAGATCGCGAGTTGCAAACGTCGCAGGACAGCCGAGAGTTTCTACGGCTGGTCATCCTTGGATGCACCTACACTTGCGCGGCAGATTTTCTGCGTGGCGGAGGCACGGTTGCCCGTGACCGGCTGGGCGGGGTCAACCCGGATGTCATCGCCTTTGAGGCGCTTTCGTTCAGCATCTACGCGATACGCGAGCAGCACCTACCGACCCCCGAAGACCCCCTAGATGACACTGAACCGGAACCGCTGGTGGACGCCTACCGCGATGCCATCGCCATGATCCCAATCCACATTGAGAAGTTCACCGGGTGGCAGATTGGCGACTTGTGGAACCGCCGCATCCTCTTCCATTTTCAGCGCGGCTATCGGGAGGCAACCGAGGCTTTCCTTGGTCGCTTAACAGCCCTGTCCGGCGCTGCCGCTCCCTCGTCTGACTACGGCCCGTCGAGCTTGGACCTGCGGCTGACCTTGGAGCTGACGGGGAACGTCATGCCGTTCGCGCTGGCCATTCCCAAGGGGTACGCCGAGTCCATCCAGAACGCGGTTGCAGAGTTCGGGCTGGATGAGTGACTTCGTGTGGTGTCTTGTGGTCCACTAAGTTAGCCCCTTCTGATCAGAAGCTTCATGATCCCGGCCCGGTTGTGTCCGTCAACGTGGTGTAATTTTGGGTGTGGCACCGGGTCGTCATCGTCAGGCGGCCTTGGGTGTAATTTGTAGCGGCGGGTTCTCCTCGATCAGGGGTGTGGCGAGTTCGGCCATGCCCTCGATCTGCATGTAGCGGTGCTGGAGCTGCCATTCGTCGTTTTGCTCGAGGAGGACGGCGCCGACGAGACGGATGATGCAGTCTTCATTGGGGAAGATGCCGACGACATCGGCGCGGCGCTTGACCTCCTTGTTCAGGCGTTCGAGCGGATTGGTGGAGTGCAGCTTCACCCGGTGCTGGGCGGGGAAGGTCATGTAGGCGAGCACATCGTGCTCGGCCTCGTCCATGCAGTTGCCGAGCTTGGGCCATCGGGTGCGCAACTGATCGGCGACCTGCCGCCAGGTCTGGGTAGCGGCGGCGTGATCGGGCTGGAGGAAGACCTGGCGGATCGCGGCGGCAACCACCGTGTTCTGGCCCTTGGGCACATGCGCCAGGGCATTGCGCATGAAGTGGACGCGGCAGCGCTGCCAGGTGGCGCCGAGCACGCGGGTGATCGCGGCCTTGAGGCCCTCGTGGGCATCGGAGATGACCAGCTTCACGCCCTTCAGGCCGCGACGGACGAGGTCCTTGAGGAAGCTCGACCAGAACGGCTCGGCTTCGCTCGGGCCGATGTGCAGGCCGACGATCTCGCGCTTGCCCTCGGTGGTGACGGCAACGGCTATTATCGCCGCGACGCTGACGATCCGGCCGCCCTCGCGCACCTTGAGGTAGGTCGCGTCGAGCCAGAGGTAGGGCCACTCGCCGGCGAGCGGCCGTTTAAGGAAGGCGTTCACCCGCTCATCGATGTCCTTGCACAGCTTCGACACGCTCGACTTGGAGATGCCGCTCATGCCCATCGCCTGCACCAGCTCGTCGACGCGGCGGGTGCTGACGCCGGCGATCCATGCCTCCTGGATCACCGAGACCAGCGCCTTCTCCACGGTCTTCCTGGGCTCCAGGAAGCCGGGGAAGTAGGCGCCGGTCCTGAGCTTGGGGATCTTCAGGTTGAGCGTGCCCAGCCGGGTGTCGAGGGTTCGTTCGCGATAGCCGTTGCGCCAGGTCCTGCGGTCGCTGGATCGCTCATGCCGGCCGGCGCCGATCACGCCGTCGACGTCGGCCTCCATGATCAGCTGCAGCACGCTCTCGGCGATCGTGCGCAGGAAATCTCCATCTCCGGTCTTCGCCATCAGCTCGGCAAGCGGTAGTCTGTCTTCGGTCATCGGGATCAACTCCTCGGTTGGGGTGAAGCTTCGAAACTCCACCTTACCGATGAGCCCGGTGGCCACCAGAGCCGAAACCGCAGGGGTGGGGCATGGCCCCACCCCGGCAAGCACCTCAATCTCCACCGGAAATTACACCACGAACGCGGACGCTAGCCCCGGCCCGCGCCTTATGCTGGCAGGTATCATTTTGCGATGCTCATCTGGGAACAGGTTTCTCGCCTTCGCCAGAGCATTCGAGAGCTCGGAACGGAGGTAGCTCGAGAAGAACCATCCGCCTTATTCGGGAGACGCCAGCCCGTTCATGACCGTTCCGATTCCGAGCGGCCTCTACTTCGACTTCGTTGGTTAAACAGACGTCCCCGGCCGCTATCTCGGGCCTTCCTATCAAGCATACGTGCGACAGGTGCTTGATGCTGCAGCACCCACTGACGTTCAGGTGCTGGGTGAGGAGCGATATGGTCCTAAAGGCGGGAAGAAGGACGCCGTTGACTGGCTGGTTGAAGACGCCACCGCTGTGTTGTTCGTTGAGTGCAAGGTCCTCAAGACCAACCAAGAGCTTCGCACTAAGCTCGACACGGGAAAAGGCATGAGTCGCTCTGCAACCGCGACCGTCAGCGAGCCTCCACAGGTTGACGGTGCCGCTATCGCAAGGGGGTGATCGGCCGAATGGTGAAAGGACCGAAAGCGGGCATTCGGGTAAGCCCGCGCCGCGGACGACAGCATTCGCGAGTTTGCCTTACGAATGCGAACCGGCGGCATACGGCCATTTCGGGTGATGCTGCCGATGAAACAGCGGTGGCTAGCTTAATTCGCTAAATTCACTGTGCGATGCCAACAATGTATTCCCGTGGAACGCATTTCGGAACAAGGACTTCGTAGTTCAGGAACGTGTTCCAACGCCCCTTTCCTCCGAAAGGGTTCTCGCGCAGTCTCCGGCCGTTCCCAGATTTCCCAGTCCATCTTGTAGACTGCCTGCATCACCCTGACGCGATCCGCATATGCCCCTCGCCCAAGCCTAACTTCAACATCACTCAGCAGCAGGACTTCGGGCGCGATCGCTAGCATCATTGGACGCCGTAGCCGATCGATACTGTCATCCTTCGGCATCAAGACCGCCTTGAAGAAGGCGATAAACACATGATCGCTGAGCCCATCTCTCGCGTCCAAAGACCGTGTCAGTCCGTTACCGCCCGTCATCTCGGGACGTATGCCGCGCTTGGCCGCCTCGGCCTTCGACAGCAGGCCGTGCGTATCGATGGAATCGGCATTTGCCTCATCGGCCAAGTGGTAAAGAACTCCGCCGAATTGTTCATGAACTGCTCTAATTAGCAGCGCATCGCCCCATTCGCTTCTTGGCTTTGCCATAGACTAAGAGCAGATCATCATCATGCCAGCCACTCCGCTAAGTGGTGGCGGAGATGGATATGCAAGGAACTGTCGCAAAAGCACCTCCGAATGAGTTCTAACCGTAACCTTGACCATGCCGGCTCACCACCCGTAGCCGTCGGTCCGGTGAGAATGCCGGTATCGAGAACTGACGGTCGACTTTCGCTCGCTTTGCACTGAAACCGGCCGTCCGCTCTCGGCCACCCTTCGCCATCCGGAACGCCAGTTCCAATGTCTTCGCTGGTCGTCACAGGTGTCTCAGTCGCCGCCAAACCTCGCCCGGGAGCGGACAATCAGCCTCGGACGCGTATTATCTATTCGACACACTTGTTCGAGTGCTGCAGCAGCAGATACGGCGGAGACCAAAGGTCGGTGGGCCCATTAGGATTACGATATCGCGTTGCACTTCGGCAGCCTCGCATTCGTTTGAAATGGCTGAAGTCAGCGATCTTTTGCCCCGATGCGTTGGAGACCGTCTCTCGGTCAAGAAGAGAGTGGTGCCCAGGGGCGGAATCGAACCACCGACACTGCGATTTTCAGTCGCATGCTCTACCAACTGAGCTACCTGGGCATCGCTGCGGCAGGGCCCGAAAGGGCCGGCGAGCGGCTTGGAAGCGCGCCTATGGCGGGCAGGGCCAAAGTTGGCAAGGGGGTAATCAGTCCTCTTCGCGGGCGATGTCCTCGGGCGCTGCTGGCGGCCCGGGAACCGCGTAGCCTTCGTTCAGCCAGTTGGCCAGGTCGCGGTCGCGGCAGCGGGCCGAGCAGAACGGGGCGAATTCCAGGCTGCGCGGCTTCTTGCAGATGGGGCAGGACTTTGTGGCGCTCATCCCGGCACCGCCTGCGCGAAGCCGCCGTCGAGCGCAAGGGCGGGATCGGCCGCGAGCCGCACGTGGCGACCCGTCCGCCGTTTCAACTCGTCCAGCCAGCTCTCCGACAGCTTGGCCGTCACCGCCGGATGTGCGGTGAGCAGCAGCGCGCCCGGCTCTTCGACCTGCTCTGCCCGGCGCAGCAGCATTCGGGCGGCGGCGCCAGCACGCGACAGCATCAGCCGATGCAGCAATGATGGCCGTTCCAGCCGAGCGACCAACTGGACGAAGCCGAAGCCGTTCATCGCCGTGCGCTCGTGCGGCCAACCGGCGAGCGCCGCCGCCAGAGATTCGTCGATCATGCGGCGGTCCTCCTTGCGCGCGAGGCTCGGGAAATCGATGCCGATCGAGCCGCCGAGGTCGAGCCGCCGGATCGCCCGGGCCAGCGGTGCCACCGCTGCTTGCGCCAGCGCGGCGGGCGAGGCCGAGCCGTCGACGTCGATCACCGTCATCGCCGGCGTGACCGAGAATAGCAGCGACCCGCAGGAAAAGCCGACTTCGCCGGTCCACGCTGCACCCCAGAGATCTTCCCACGCTCCCGCCGGGAACCGCCGCACCGTTCGAACCGGAAGGGTGTCATGCGCCAGCGCCTCGGCGAGCGCCGGAGCGCCGCGAGGATCGGCTTGGCTCGGCCGCGCCTGGGCCCGCTTGAGCCGGCCGAGCTCGGCGATCGCCGCGCGCGTCACTTCGAGCCGGATCGGCGCACCTTCCCGGCTGCTCGCCGGCAGCCGGTCGATCAGCGCCTCCTCGCCGTTGGCGAAGCGTGCAATGCCGCGCCGGCGGGCGCGATCGAAGTGCACCAGCGGCGCGTCCTCGACCTGTCCGACGGCCAGCGCACCGGGCCAGTGAAGCCGCGCGGCAAGCACCTCGCCCTGCTCGACGAGCAGCGCCCGCTCCTCGCCGATGCCGCGCTCGACCAGCCACTCAGCCAACGGCGAATCCCGCCGCCTTGAGCAGCGCGCGCGTTTCGAACAGCGGCAGGCCGACGACGCCCGAATGGCTGCCACCGATCCACGCGATCAAGCCTTCGGCGCTGCCCTGGATCGCGTAGCCCCCGGCCTTGCCGTGCCATTCGCCGCCGGCGAGGTAGGCGGCCAGCTCTTCATCGGAGAGGCGCTTGAAGCGCACCACCGTCTCGCTCAGCCGCTCGCGTAGGCCGCCGTCGGGCGCGCGCAGGGCGATGGCCGAGAGAACCCGATGGCGGCGACCGGACAGCAGCTCGATACACCGGCGAGCGGTCGTCTCGTCCTCGGCCTTGGGAAGGATCCGCCGCCCGGCTGCGACGACCGTGTCGCCGGCGAGAACGAAACCGGCGTCGGCGCTGACCGCCAGCGCCTTTTCGCGCGCCATTCGCCGGGCGTAGTCGGGCGGCAGTTCACCCCTGCGCGGGGTCTCGTCGATATCGGCATGGACCACCTGCACAGGCGCGATCCCCAGCCGCGCGAGCAATTCGCGCCGCCGGGGGCTGGCCGATGCGAGAATGAGCTGCGGCGCGTTCAAGCGCCGGCTTACTGCGGGCCCGGGCCGCCCCGGCCGGGCATGAAGCGGTAGGTGATGCGGCCCTTGGAGAGGTCGTAAGGGGTCAATTCCACCAGCACCTCATCCCCGACCAGCACGCGGATGCGGTTCTTGCGCATCTTTCCGGCGGTGTGGCCGATGATCTTGTGGCCGTTTTCGAGCTCCACGCGGAACATCGCGTTGGGCAGCAGCTCGACCACCTTCCCGCGCATCTCGAGGAGTTCTTCTTTGGCCATAAGGATCAGTGTCCGCTGTGGTCATTTTGCATGGCCGCGCGCATAGCGGCGGGTGGGGGAAAAGGAAAGCCTTGCTCTGGGGGACCCTACTACCGGCCGACACTTTGCCGCTGGCGCGGCTAGGCATTGCGACACTTTATTACCACGCGCGGCTTGCCCGGTTGACGATGTCCGGACAAAGGCGCGGCCAAGGGCACTGGTAATTGCCAATTCGAGAAGGGCCCAGACTTGCGCATTCTCCTCGCCGCCAGCCCGGCCGCTCTCGCGGCAGCGCTTGCCTATCCCGCTGCTGCGCAAGAGAGCCCTTCGGCCTCGTCGTTTTCATCGGGGCAGCCGAGCGGGGCAGCTACGGCACAGGCGCCGAGCGCGCAGCAGGCCCCGGTCGTCGTAGACCAGTCCGGTACAAGCCAAAGTGACGACACCAGTAACGCGAACGAGATCGTCGTCATCGCCAACGCGCTGCGCGGCGCGGTCCGCGCGCCGCAGCCGCCGGTGGTCGAGCTGAACGAGCAGGATATCGCATCCTACGGCGCCAGCTCGCTGCAAGACCTCATCTCGCAGCTCTCGACGGAGCTCGGCACCGGCAGCGGCCGCGGCAGCGGTCGGCCGATCTTCCTGGTCAACGGCATTCGCGTCTCCAGCTTCCGCGAGATGTTCTCGTATCCGCCGGAGGCGATCCAGCGAGTGCAGGTGCTCTCCGAGGAAGTGGCCCAGAAGTACGGCTACCCGCCCGACCAGCGGGTGATCAACTTCATCCTCAAGGACAACTTCGCCAGCAAGACGGGCGAGTTGCAGTACGGGCAGCCGTTCAAGGGCGGCACCTCGACGATCGGCTTCGAAGGGACGACGCTGAATCTCGCCGGCAAGAACCGGCTCAACTTCGATCTAAAGCTCACCCACACCTCGCCGCTGACCGAAGCCGACCGTGGCGTGATTCAGACTATCGAGCCTACGTATCCGAGCGACCCCAATCCGGCCGATTATCGCACCCTGGTGCCCAAGAGCTCCGATTACCAGCTGACCGGCAACTGGACCAAGGCGCTGGGCGGCGCGGGCGCTTCGCTCAGCCTCAACGGTACCGCCGAACGCAGCGACAGCCTCTCGCTGGCAGGTCTCAACACGGTGGACCTGGTCGGGCCCGCCGGGCCTCCACCCGTCTTTCGCACGTTTGGCGCCGACTTCCCGTTGGCGACGCGCACGCGGACCGACACGTTCTCGTTCGGCTCGACGCTCAACGCCCATGCCGGGCAATGGCAGCTCACCGGCACGCTCGACGCCAGCCACGCCGAGAACACCACCAAGTTCGACCGGCGGATTTTCCCCGGCACCAATGCCGATCTGCAGGCCCTGATCGACCAGGCGGCCGCGGGAACCTTCGCGCTCAATGCGCCGATCACCGGGTTCGCCTACCCGGGCTACGACACGGCCAAAAGCAAGACCGACAGCGCCACCAGCAAGTTCACCGCAATGGGCAATCCGGTCCACCTGCCGGCGGGCGACGTGTCGGTCACGCTCGATGCCGGGTTCGACTGGAACCGGATCGACAGCACCGATAGTCGAAACACCGGCATCCAGACCAAGCTCACGCGCGGCAACCTCAACGGCGGCGTCAACCTGTCGGTGCCGATCACCAGCCGGGATTTCGCGGGCGCCATCGGTAAGGTGACTGCCAACTTCAGCGGCGGCCTGGATCATTATTCGGACTTCGGTACGCTCAAGAACTGGACGGCAGGGCTCAACTGGGGGCCGACCGACAAGCTGAATTTCGAGGCGAATTATATCTATCGCGAGGCGCCTCCCGGCCTGAGTCAGCTCGGCGCGCCATCGGTCACCAACTATAATGTGCCGGTGTATGACTTCACCACCGGCCAGACGGTCCTCGCCACCGTAACTACCGGCGGCAATCCCAACCTCAAGCAGGAAACCGAGCGCGACCTCCACCTGTCGGCCTCGTACAACCTGCCGATCTTCGATCGCGCCAACCTGCGAGTTCGAGTACTTCCGCAACAACTCCGACGACGTCACCGCGTCGTTCCCGTTGCTGACGCCGGACATCGAGGCGGCGTTCCCCGGGCGGGTAGTCCGCAACGCCTTCGGCAACATCGTCTCGATCGACGAGCGTCCGGTGACCTTCTACAACGAAAAGTCATCGCGTCTCCGGATCGGCTTGTTCGTCGGCGGACGGATCGGCGGCTCTTCGCAGCAGGGCGACCGCGGCGGTGGCGGCCCGCCGTCGGGCGCACCCCCGCGGGGCGACGAAACGGGTGCGGCTCCTGCGGGCGGCCCTCCCGCGGGCGAATCTTTCCGCGGCCGGGGCGGCGGCAACTTCAATCCGCAGGCGTTCGCCGACTTCCGCGCCAAGCTGTGCGACCCCAAGGCGACCACGCCGCCCGACCTGTCGGCCTTGCCCGAACAGATGCGCGCCCGCCTGAGCGGGCCCGACGGCAAGCCCGATCCGCAGAAGCTTGCGGCGATGAAGCAGCGCGTGTGCAACGGCAACGGCGGCGCGTTCAATCCGCAGGCTTTCCAGCAGTTGCGGCAGACCTTCTGCCCGCCCGACAGGGACCTCGACCTGAGAAAGCTGCCGGCGCAGGTGCTCGACCGTTTCAAGGGAACGGACGGGCAGGTCGACCAGACGCGGCTGAAGGAATTCCGCACCCGCGTCTGCAGCATCGATCCATCGCGATTTGCCGCGCGCGAGGGGCAGCAGGGGCAACAGGTCGGCGGCGCCGGGCAAGGCGGCGAACAGCAACCCTCGCAAAGCGGCGGAGGCCAGCGTGACGGGGGAGAGCGGCGCGGCGGCGGAGCGCGCGGCGGCGGCGGTCCCGCCGGATTCTTCATGAACCGCGGGCGCAACAACGGCGGGCGCTGGATGCTGTCGCTAAGCGACACCATCGAGCTCACCAATACGGTCCTGATTGCGCCGGGCGGGCCGCGGCTCGACCTGCTGCACGGCGATGCGCTGACCGGCGGCGGCGTTGCCCGCAACACCCTCAGCCTCGAGGGCGGCGTATTCTACAACGGCAAGGGCCTGCGCTTCAACGGCAGCTACAAGAGCGGCACCCATGTCAACGGCAGCGGCCTGCCGGGCAGCAGCGATCTCACGTTCAGTCCTCTGTTTACCATGGACATGCGGCTGTTCGCCGACCTGGGCCGGCAGGAGAAACTGGTCAAGGCCGTGCCCTTCTTTGAGAACGCCCGCGTCTCCTTCAGCGTCAAGAACGTGTTCGACGCGCGGCAGAAGGTCACCGATCAGAACGGGCAGGTGCCATTGCGCTATCAGCCGTACCTGATCGACCCGAACGGCCGGACGTTCCAAGTCGAATTCCGCAAGATGTTCTGAGTTTGCGGCCCTGCCGCCCCAACGGGTGGGGCATCCGCGCGGAACTAGCCCCTCGGCCCGCCGGTTGAGCGGTCATGGATTCGCGGGCGAACCCGTTTCACGTCGTGCTCAAGAGCCTGCTTGCGGCGGCAGCGATGGTCCTGCTCGTGCTCGCGCTGCTCCAGTTGCTCGATCTGCTGGTGCTGGTGTTCGCCTCGGTCGTATTCGGAACCCTGATCCACGCGGCGGCGGCCTTCGTCGAGCGGCACAGTCCACTCTCGCTCAAATGGGCGCTGGCGCTGGTGCTGATCGTTCTGGCGGCGATCATCGGCGGGGGCGCGTGGCTGTTCGGCTCGCAGATGAGCACCGGGTTCACCCAGGTCTCGGAAACGCTGGTGAACACGTGGCAGACCGTCAAACAGAAGGTCGCCACGGTTCCGGGCGGCGATCAGCTGGTCGCCAACCTGAACAATATCTCGTTGTCCGGCGACCGCCTGATACCGCGGCTGTCGTCGGCGCTCAGCATCGCCGTGACGGTGATCGCCGACATTATTCTGCTGATCTTCGGTTCGATCTTCATCGCCGCCAATCCCGAGCTCTATCGACGCGGCCTCGCCAACCTGTTCCCCAAGCGCAACCGCCCGCTGGTGGCCGAGGCGCTGACCGAGGCCGGCGCTTCGCTGCGGCAGTGGATTGTCGGGCAACTGATCACGATGGTGTTCATCGGCGTGGCCTTCGGGCTGACGCTGTGGCTGATCGGAGTGCCTTCGGCGGCCGCGCTGGGGCTGATCGCCGGTCTGCTGGAGATCATTCCCTACTTCGGGCCGATCATGTCGGCCGTGCCGGTACTGGTGATGGCCGCTAGCGTGAGTTCGACCAAATTGCTGATCGCCTTCTTCGCGGTGCTGGCGCTGCAGCAGTTCGAGGGCGACGTGCTCACGCCTTACATCCACAAGAAGGTGGTTTCGCTGCCTCCGGCGGTATCGGTGTTCGGAGTGGTCGCCGGCGGCATCCTGTTCGGCCCGATCGGGCTCATTTTCGCCGCCCCGTTGCTGATCGTCTCGTTTACCTTGATCAAGCGGCTCTACGTGGAGGAGCAGCTGCACACACCGATGGAAGTCCCCGGGCGCGATACTAGCGATACAAGGGAGGACTGATGAGCACCTCGCTGCGGCCGCGGCTGGTCAACGGCCGGTTCGGCGACCCCGCGCTGTTCGTCGAATTCGCCCACGAGCGCAGCGCCGTGCTGCTCGACTGCGGCGACTTGTCGTCCTTGTCCGCCCGTGACCTGCTCCGCATCGGCACCGTGGCCGTATCGCACATGCACATGGACCACCTGGTCGGCTTCGATGCGCTGCTGCGCATCAACATCGGACGCGTCGCGCGGATCGACCTGTTCGGGCCGGAGGGTTTCGCCGACCGCATCGGCCACAAGCTGCAGGGCTACACCTGGGACCTCGCCGAGCGCTACACCACGGACCTCGTGTTCCATGTCGCCGAACTAGTCGCGCCCGAGCGACAAAAACGATTTGCGTTCCGCTTCTCGCGGCGCTTCGAGGCGGAGGATAGGGGGGAGGGCGACGCGTCCGGCGGGTTGGTCTGCGAAACCCCGCGCTGGCGGCTCTCGGCGGCGATTCTCGAGCACCACGGCCCATGCCTCGGTTACGCGCTCGAGGAGCCGCAGCGCCTCAACGTGTGGAAGACGCGCCTGCAACAGCGTGGGCTGCCGCCGGGGCCGTGGCTCGGCCGCCTCAAACAGGCCCTGCGCGAAGGTGCGCCGGACGATACGAAGATCGCGCTGCCCAACGGCTCGCACGAACCGCTGGGCGACCTGCGCAACCTCGTCAGCGTCACCCGCGGGACCAAGATCGGCTATGCCACCGACCTGCGCGATACGCCCGCCAACCGCGCTGCGCTCGAACGGCTGTTCGCCGGCGCGCACATGGTCTTTCTCGAAGCGTCGTTCGCCGCCGACGAGCCGGGCCGGGCCTGGGAACGCGCGCACCTGACCACCCGCGCCGCCGGCGAGATCGCCCGTGCGGCGCGCGCGCGCCGGATTGAGCCGTTTCATTTTTCACCGCGCTACGAGGACGAGGAAGAGCGGCTGATGACCGAGGTAAGCGAGGCTTTCGCAGGCTGACTAAGGGCGCAAATATCCCTATCTGCCGCTCATGGCCCGCACCCCTGCCGGAACCCCGCCGCACCCGAAGGGCGCCGAGCGCTTCAACGAGGAGCGCGCGGTCTATACGGTCAAGGGCAACGCGCAGCCGGACATCGAAGCCGGCGTGAAGGCGATCCGCGAGACGGTGAAGACCCTCAAGCCGAAGCCCGGCGTCTATCGCATGCTCGATGCTCGCGGCGACGTGCTCTACGTCGGCAAGGCACGCGCGCTGAAGAACCGGGTGGCCAACTATTGCCAGGTGGCGAACCTCTCCAGCCGACTGCAGCGGATGGTCAGCCAGACCCGCTCGATGGAGATCGTGACCACCAATTCGGAAGCCGAGGCGCTGCTGCTCGAAGCGCAGCTGATCAAGCGGTTTCGCCCACCTTACAATGTCTTATTGCGCGATGATAAGAGTTTCCCTTTCATCCTGCTGCGCGCCGATCACGCCTTCCCGCGGATCATGAAGCACCGCGGCGCGCGCAAGGCCAAGGGCGACTATTACGGCCCGTTCGCCAGCGCCGGATCGGTCAACACGACGATTAACGCGTTGCAGAAACTGTTCCTCCTAAGATCCTGCACCGACAGCTTTTTCAGCCGCCGCGAGCGGCCCTGCCTGCTCTACCAGATCAAGCGCTGCTCGGCTCCGTGCGTCGGTCGGATCGACGAGGCTGGCTATGCCGAGTTGGTGCGCCAGGCGAAGCACTTCCTCGGCGGCCGCTCGGGCGCGGTGCAGCGCGAGATCGAAAGCCAGATGGCGCAGGCGGCGGAGAACCTCGACTTCGAGACCGCGGCGATGCTGCGCGACCGGCTGCGCGCGGCGACCTTCATCCAGGGCACTCAGGCGATCAACGCCGAGGGGCTCGGCGACGCCGACGTGTTCGCGCTCGCCGCCAAGGGCGGGCAGGTCGCCATCCAGGCGTTCTTCGTCCGCGGGGGACAGAACTGGGGCCACCGGGCGTTCTTCCCCAGCCACATCGCCGGCGTGGCGGAGGAGGAGGTGCTCGCCCGCGTCCTGATGCAATTCTACGAGGAAGTACCGCCGCCGCGCACGATCCTGGTCGACCGCGAGCTGCCCGAGCGCGAACTTCTTGAGGAAGCGCTCTGCGAACTCGGCGGGCGCAAGGTGGCGATCAGCGTGCCTCAGCGCGGCGACCGCCGCCGGCTGATGGAGCAGGCGAGCCGCAACGCCGGCGAAGCGCTCGACCGGCGCCTCGCCGAAACCGGCACCCAGGCGAAGATCCTGCGCGAACTGACCGAGTTTCTCGAACTGCCGGAAGAACCCCAGAGGATCGAGGTCTACGACAACAGCCACATCCAGGGGGCCAAGGCGGTCGGAGCGATGGTCGTCGCCGGACCCGAGGGCTTCCGCAAGGGCCAGTACCGCAAGTTCAACATCAGAAACGCGCAGACGAACGACGATTTCGGGATGATGCGCGAGGTGATGGCTCGCCGCTTCGCCCGCGCGCTGGAGGAGGACCCCGACCGCGACGGCGACAACTGGCCCGGGCTGGTGCTGATCGACGGTGGCAAGGGCCAGATGTCGAGCGTGCGCGACACGCTCGAGGACCTCGGGATCGAAGACGTGCCGCTGATCGCCGTCGCCAAGGGCCCGCACCACGGCCGCGAAGGGCGCGAGGTGTTCCACTTCCCCGACGGCCGCGAGAAGACGCTGCCGGTCAACAGCCCGGTGCTGTTTTACCTCCAGCGCCTGCGCGACGAAGCCCATCGCTTCGCCATCGGCGCCCACCGCGCCAAGCGCAGCCGGGCGATCAGCGCCTCGCCCTTGGACGAAATCCCCGGCATCGGCCCGGCGCGCAAGCGGGCGCTGCTGCTCCACTTCGGCACCGCCGGGAAGGTGCGCGCCGCCGCGCTCGACGATCTCAAGCGCGCGCCGGGGGTGAGCGCGGCGGTAGCGCAGACGGTGTTCGATTTCTACCACCCCAGCGGGTGATTGACGCCCAAGCCAAATCGCTTCAACAGTAACGCTCGTTACGGTTGCGGGAGGGGACATGAAGGTCGTCGTTGCGTTGCTGGCGGGCGCGATAGCCACAGTGGCGGCGGCGCAGACTTCGGGCTCGGCGGCGATCTGGGACACGCAGGGGCTCGACTGCCAGGCCGCGCCGGGCGAGGCGCAGCCGTGGGCCAACACAAGCTACACGCCCGAATGTCGCGCCCGCTTCGCGCTGGCTGAGTTCAAGACGCTCAATGAGAAGCTGCGCTTCCTCGCACCGCCGGCGCCGAACGAGAAATCCGATGTGCCGGACATCGCCGCGACGGTGCTGCACCTGCCGGAAATCCGCGGTTCCGACGGGCCCGCCGGCCTCGCGCGCGGCGCCGCGGCCACCGCGCTGCCGTCGCCGCTGACGGTCGCCGCCAGCTTCGATCCGGCGGTCGCCACGCAATACGGCACGGTGCTTGGGCAGGAATTTCGCGCCGCCGGGCTCGGCACGATCCTCGGCCCGGCGTTCGACACCGCGCGAACCTGGCATTTCGGGCGCCTGAGCGAGAGCATGGGCGAAGACCCGTTCCTCGCCGCGTCGATGGCCGGCCCGGAAGTCCGCGCGATCTCCGATCAGGGCGTCGTCGCCACGATCAAGCACTTCGCGGTCTATAACCAGGAGGCCGGCCGCGTCGGCGATCAGCCGAGCGGCTCGGCCCAGGCGGTCGACAATATCGTCAGCGAAAAGGCGCTGCGCGAGATCTATCTGCCCCCGTTCGAAGCCGCGGTGAAGCAGGGCGGGGCAGGCGCGGTGATGTGCTCGTTCCCGCGTGTCGATGGCGTTTACGCCTGCGAAAACCCGCACCTGTTCGACATCCTCAAGCGCGAATGGCGCTTCGATGGCAGCGTCGGGCCGGACTTTCCCTCGGCCCAGCGTTCGATCAGCCGCGCGGTGATCGCCGGGCTCGATTCCGGCTCGTTCGCCCCCTCGCCGTTCAACGCCGCGCTGGCCCAGGAGAAGCCGCTCGCCCAGGCGGTGAAGGACGGCGACGTACCCGAAGCGCGGATCGACGACATGATCCTGCGCCGGCTAGTCCCGCTGTTCCGGCTGGGCCAGTACGACAACCCGCCGGGCAAGGGCCTGGCCGACGTGTCCACCCCCGAGCATCTCGCCACGGCCGCGCAGATCCTCGAATCCGGCAGCGTTCTGCTCAAGAACGACGCGGGCGTCCTGCCGATCGGTCCGCTCGTGAAGTCAGTCGCCTTGATCGGCCCGCAGGCGACCTCCGACGCTAACGTGGTCGAGCAGGGCTCGCCCTACGTGAAGCCGCTCCATCTTCAGCCGGTGCTCGCCGCGTTCAAGGCTCGGGCCGGCTCGCGCATCGCCGTCAGCTACGCGCCAGGCACGCTCGGCCTTGGCCCGCTCCCACCGATCGACCCGACGCTGGTCAGGACGCCCGACGGGCAACCCGGCTGGCGCGCCGAGTACTTCGCCAACCCGAACCTCGATTTCTCCGGCGCGCCGCTCGCCCGGACGGTGGTCGCCGATCCGGCGCTCGCCAAGACGCCGATCGAGGGCCTGCCGCCGAACAACCAGTGGTCGGTGCGCTACACCGCCACGTTCACGCCCACGGCCGGCGGCGTCCAGCGCTTTACCCTCCACGGCTCGGGCACCGCGCGGCTGCTGGTCGACGGCAAGCGCCAGGCCGGCTTCGAACTGGCCGATTTCGCCAACGCCGCCTATGCCAACCTCGACCTGCCGGGGGGCCAGCCGGTGCAACTCGAGATCGACTACACCCCGCGGGCCGCGTTGAGCGGACAGCGGATGAGCATGTTCGGCCTCGAAATGGGCCTGACTTTGCGCGTCGGCTACGCCCCGCCTGACGACCTGATCGCCAAGGCGGTCGCAACCGCCAGGCAAGCCGATGTCGCAGTGGTTTTCGCCGGCGAACGCGTCGGCGAGGGGATGGACCGCGAGACGCTCGCGCTCCAGGCCGACCAGGACCGGCTGATCGAGGCCGTCGCCGCGGCCAATCCCAACACCGTCGTCGTGCTCAGCACCGGCGGCCCGGTGGCGATGCCATGGCTCGACAAGGTCGCCGCGGTGATCGAGACCTGGATGCCGGGCGACGCGTTCGGCCCCGCAGTCGCGGCGATGCTGTTCGGCGATGCCGAACCCGGCGGGCGCCTGCCGGTGACCTTCCCGGCCGACGCGACGCAAGGTCCCGGCACCCGGCGCGCCGAGTTCCCGGGGATCACCGATCCCGCCACCGGCCGCCTGACCGAAGCTTACTTCGACGAGGGCGTGGACGTCGGTTACCGCTATTGGAACGCGCACGATCAGACGCCGCTGTTCCCGTTTGGCTACGGCCTCGGCTACGGCCATATTGCGATGACGGGGCTCGGCTTCGGCGATGGTGCCGGGGGCGTGAAGACCGTCCATATCCATCTCCGAAATGAGGGTGAGCGGACGGGCAGCGCGGTGCCGGAAGTGTACCTCGGCTTCCCCGCAGCGGCGCACGAGCCTCCCAAGCAGCTCAAGGGCTTCGCCAAGGTCGTGCTGCAGCCGGGCGAGGAGCGCGACATCGAAATCCCGCTCCCGCCCCGCGCTTTCCGCTATTGGAATGCCGACACCGCCGGTTGGGCCTCCGGCGGCACCTACGACGTCATGCTCGGCTCCTCCTCACGCGACATCGTATGGCGCCAATCGCTCGAGGTTCCGCCCGGCTGAAACAAGACAAAGCGCCCGGAACGGGGGAGACTTCCGTTCCGGGCGCGGGGACCCTCGGGGTCAGTTCGAGGGGCGGGGGAATACTGCCCCGAGGCATCTCGGTTAGTGGGCCGCGTTGCGGATCGCACCTTCGCCCATGGCGGAGACGACGGCGTTGCCGCTGCCGCTGGCGCTGAAGTTGCTCGCCGGCAGCATGACCTTTTGGCCGTGGACCTTGACCAGCAGCTGCTGCACCTGGCCACTGCCGTTGGCGACGACCTGCTTCACCTGGCCGATCTTTCGGCCGCTCGAATCGAGCACGCTCATGCCCTTCGAGACCGAGAACGCGCCCTGGCCGGCTGCTGCGGCACTGCCGGCCGCCGCGAGCGCGCCGGACGCGTAGCCGGCCGAGCCGTTGGCGGCGCCGCTGGCGCTGCCCGAAGCGCTGCCCGCGAGGTTGGCGGCGGTCGAGCGGGCGTTGCCCACCAGGTTCCCGGCGGTGCCGTGGGCCTGCTGCGCCGTTCCGCGAACCCGCGAGACCGTGCTCTGCGCCGTCGAACGCACCGCGTCGGTGCCGACCAAGTTGGCCGAAGCCGAACCGCCGCCCGCAGCCGAGCCGCCGGCGCGGCCGTTGCCGGCGCCGCTGGCGATCGGGGTGTCGAGCGCCCCGGTAAGGCTGCCGTTGCCGCTGGCGTTGCCGTGTCCGTTGGCATCGACGTGGCCGGTCCTGCGGTTGACATGCGCCGAGCCGTGGCCGTGGGCCGAACCGTGGGCGGCCCCGCCGAGCGTGCCGCCGACGGTGTCGGTCGGCAGGTTTGGTGCCGTGGGAAGGCTGGGCGCCGTCGGCAGGGTGGGAATACCGCTGCCGAGCACGCCGCCACCGACGGCGCCGCTGCCGCCGAGCACGCCGCCGACAGCCCCGCCGCCGCCGAGGAGTTGCGCCGAAGCCGGCGCGGCGATCAGGGCGAGAGCCGAACCGGCGATCAGAAACAGTTTCATGACTGGGCCTCCTTCATTCCGTGGCGCCGGCCGCGTTCCGGCCGGCTCACAGGAAGAACGGATGCCCCGCTCGGTTTAATCCATCGCTGGCGAAATTTCTTCGCGCTAGCGGCGGCCACAGCGCTTGCACAGCAGCCCGCGGCCATACTCCGCGTCCGGGCCTTTCGGCCCGAGGTCCACCGCCTCGCGGTCGAGCGTCGCTTGCCACGACCCGCCCCGTTGCAGCGCCGCCGCGGCGCGTGCGGCCACGAGAGGGACGGCGTAAGAGGTGCCGCGCAGCTTGATCCACTTGCCGCCCTTGTTGCGCCCGCCGATATCGGCCCCCGGCGCGGCGTAATCGAGATGCAGCGCGCGGCCGGCCTCGATCAGCGGCCGCTCGTGCCGGTCGACGCCTGTCACCGCCAGCACGCCGGCGTACGAGGCCGGATAGGCCGGCGGCGCGGCGGGGCCGTCGTTGCCGACCGGGGCGACGACTACGAGCCCCTTGCGACGGACGGCGGCGATCGCCGTCTCCAGCGCTGCGTTGCGCGGCCCTACCAGGCTGATCGAGATCACCCGTGCGCCGCTCCCCGCGAGCCAGTCGAGCGCGCGGACAATCGCTAGCGCATTGCCCCCAGCGGGGTCGTCGCCGAACACGTCGGCCGCGAGCACGTGGCTGGCGCCGGCGCCCTCTAGCAGCGAGACGACCGCGCTGCCGTGATCGCTCGCGGCCGGTGCGCCGCGGGCGAAGCCACGCGTTGCCGTCACCGGTTCGCCCTTGCCGGGACCACCATCGATCACCCCGACCGGTGTGGCGATCGCCGAAGCGTTGGACGCGGCGGCGGCAGCAAGCTGCACGCCGGCGCCGCCGCTCTGGAAGTGGAGGTTGTCGGGCGCGATCTCGGCTCCGGGCACCAGCTTTCGCAGCGCCTTCTGGGCCTCGGCGAGCGACATGCCCGACGGCACCTGAAGCCGTGCCACGCTCATTCCCAGGGCGCCGAGCTGCTCGGTCCCCGCGTTGGCAAAGCCCGCTCCGCGCGCTGCGGCAAGCGTGCGCGCATCGGGATTGATCACCAGCAGCTCGCCGCGGACCGCCGGTTCGCCGTTGGCGTCGGGCTCGAGGAACCTGCGCCGCTCGCGCAGCAACCCGGCGATGCGGTCGCGGCGGGCGTCGAGCAGTTGAGTTGCATTCTGCCGCACGGCTTCGACCGAATGATCGAGGGTCTGCTGCAAGTCTCGCTCGACCGGACCGACCAGCGTCACCTGGACGCCCGGCAGCAACTGCGCCGCGGCGGGAACTGCGATCAGCACCGTGAAAGCGGATAGCAGGGCAAGCGGGACTCGCATCCTCGGCACTCTTGATATTTCTCCTGAAGCAGGGATGAAACGGGCGGGCTCATCCGTTTAATCCATGAAACGAGGCAAACCATAGCCGACGACGGCTTCGAGCAAGGCGTTCTGGCGCTTCTTCCCCGGCTGCGGCGCTTCGCCGCGGGCCTGGCGCGCGACCCCGCCGACGGCGACGACTTGTGCCAGGCGACCGTGGTCCGCGCGCTCGAGAAGCGCGAGATGTGGCAGCCGGGCACGCGACTGGACAGTTGGATGTACCGCATGATGCGCAATATCTGGATCGACGAGGCCCGCGCCCGCAGGCGCCGGGGCGAGACGTTCGTCGGCGAGGACGCTGGGCTGTCGGTCGGCACCGGCGGCGGGCAGGAGGAAGCCGCGACGCTCGGCGTCATCGAGCGCGGCCTGCAGACGCTGCCCGACGAGCAGCGCGAGGCGGTGCTGCTGGTGATGGTCGAAGGGTATTCGTACAAGGAAGCCGCCGAGATCGTCGGCTGCCCGGTGGGCACGCTCAACTCGCGGCTGGTGCGCGGGCGCGACGCGCTGCTCGCCTGGCTGGGAGACGGGGTATGAGCGTGACTCGCGAGGAACTCGCCGCCTTCGCAGACGGCGAACTCGAAGAGCCGCGTCGCAGCGAAGTGGCGGCAGCGATTGCCGCCGATCCGGCGCTGGCCGAAGCCGTCGAACGGCATCGGCTCCTCAAGCAACGGCTGTCGGCGCATTTCGCCCCGATACTCGATGAGCCGGTTCCGCAAGGCCTTGCTGCTTTGCTTGGCGCGCAGGAGTCGAAGGTGGTCGACCTGGCCGCCGCGAAGCAGCGCCGCGCGCGGCACGGAGTTGCCCGCTGGGGCTGGATCGCCGGCCCGGCATTGGCCGCATCGCTGGCGCTGGCGGTGTTCCTCCCTCACGGCAGCGGCGACGTACCGGCAGGCTATGCCGGCCCGCGGCTGGCCTCGAGTCTGGACGATCAGCTCGTCGCCACGCAGGCCAGCAACGCGCCCACCCGCATCCTGCTCAGCTTCCGCAATCACGGAGGTCAGTACTGCCGCGCGTTCACCGGCGCCGCGCAAAGCGGCATCGCCTGCAAGGACGCGACCGGCTGGCAACTGCAGGCGACCGCCGCGGGCTCCACCCCGGAGCAGGGCGCCTACAAGATGGCCGGCAGCCCCGCGGCGACGATCCTGACGCAGGCGCAGGACATGGCCGCCGGCCCCGCGCTGACCGGGAAGGAGGAACGGGCCGCCAAGGCTTCCGGCTGGCGCTGAGCGGCCCGGCCGTGCGATTTTGCTTTCCTACAACCCGTCCCCTGCAGTATGTTCATGCAATGTTCTCATATTCGAACGCTTTGTGCCTTCGGCTTCGTGTTTGCGCAGAGGCGCAGAGACTGCCAACCCACATTCGTCACCGCGCGAAAGCGGGGATGAGGGTGATGCGCGAGAGGCTGAGTCCCTCTGCCTCTCCGCGCCACTGCGCGAAAGTTCGGGAAATGCGAAAGGTTACGGGCTTCGACCGTGATCCCGGAACTAAGACGCGGAAAGCAGAAGAAAAAACCTTCGAAGGCGAAATCCACTTTACCCCCGGTTTGGTGTTCGCCTCACCCCGTCGCGCCGCGGAACATCCCTTCCTGCGCGGTGCTTGCCGCCAGGCGGCCGTCGCGGGTGAAGATGCGGCCGAAGTTGAGCCCGCGAGCGTGGCCGCTCCACGGGCTCTCCATCGCGTAGAGCAGCCATTCGTCGGCCCGGGCGTCCTCGTGAAACCAGATCGCATGGTCGAGGCTCGCGCCCTTCACGTCGCCGCGGGCGAAGGCGAGGCCGTGGGGCAGGAGGCAGGTCGCCATCAGCCGCATGTCGCTGAAGTAGGCCAGCACGGCGCGATGAACCTGCGGATCGTCGGGCAAGGACGCGCGGGCACGAAACCAGACGCGTTGCTCGGGCGAAGAAGGCTCGCGGCTGAGCAGTCCGGTCGGGTTCGCCGCGCGTACTTCAATTGGCCGCGGGCGCAGGATGATTCTCGGTGCATGGGCTTCGATTTCGCCGCGATGGCGTTCGAGCACGGCCTCCTCGGGTTCGAGCGCCTCCGGCGGCGGAACGTCCGGCATTCGCGCCGCCTGGTGCTGCGGCCCGTCCTCCCGGCGCTGGAACGAGACAGAGCAGGCGAGGATTTGCCGCTGGTCCTGCAGCGCGACCACGCGGCGGTTGCTGAAGCTGCCGCCATCGAAGCCGCGCTCGATGCGGTACTCGACCGAATGATCCTCGCTGCCGCCGCGCAGGAAGTAGGCGTGGAGCGAGTGGGGCGGGCGGTCCGCGGGCGCGGTCGCCTGCGCCGCCGTCAGCGCCTGGGCGATCACCTGTCCGCCGAACACCCGGCCGACTCCGTCGCGCCTGCGCGGCCCTTCGAAGCGGTCGCCACCGAGTGGCCGGAGCTGGAGCATGCGCAGTAAGTCGGCGACGAGCTGCTCGGCGTTGGGCGGGTTTTCGAAGGGGGGCGTGGCCATCGTCCGCGCCATGCGCAAGCGCGCGCGCGAAATCAATCGCCGGTCAGCCGGCGCCCCCGGCCGCTTTGGAAAGCCCCGTCTTGCGCAATGCGCGCCAGGCCAACGCCTTGGCGCGGTTTGTCGCCGGCCAGCGGCCCGGCGCCCGCGGGCGCATCCCCGCGCGGCGCAGCACAGCGTTGAACGCCCGCGCGTCCGCTTCCGCATAGCTCCACTCGCTCCGCCAGGTGACGGAGAGGGAGATCGAGGTCTCGGGCCCGTTACGTACGAAATGCGGCGCCATCACCGGGACGTAGAGCGCTTCGCCGGCGGCCAGACTCCAGGGAGAGCCCCGCGCTTCGATCTCGTCCTGCCACGGCAGTTCGGGCCCGCCGCCACGGTGATAGATCTCGTGCCGCTCGTCGGCCGCGCACAGGGTATCGCCGGCTGGGAACACCGTCATCGTCTTGCGCCCGCGGAGCTGCAGCAGAATATTGTGCTCGGGATCGAAGTGATAGGGCGTCACCGCGCCGGGCGAGGTGGTGAAGATGTATCCCTGGATGTTGAAGACGGTGCCGGTCCGGCGCTCGATTGATGGTCGCAATTCGGCGAGCACCTCCTCAAGCAGGCGCGCGTACAGCGGGTCCTGCTCGACCTCGCGCAAGGCCACCCACGAAGCCGCGCTGTCGATGTTGCGGATGCGGTCGCCGATCTCGTCGAGCAGCTGCTCGGGCCGCTCGACCACTCCGACCGGTTGGTCGCCCAGATTGCATTCGAGGCAGTGCTGCGGCAGCCGCTCGGCGAGCTGCGCAAGCGCTTCGAGTTCGAGCAGCGGGTGATTGTGCAACTCGTGCGTAAGCTTATGCGGGATCTCGGGGTAGTTCACGCCGAATGCCGCGACGGTTTCGGAGGGATAGATGGTCATGGGTTGGCCTCTTGGGGCTGGGGCCACCTTTCCAATTGCAGCAAGCGGTTGAACACGCCTCGGCGCACACGGCCGCCGATGCCGATGGAGACCTTGCCCACCGCCCGGCGCTCGCGCCACATCGCGTTCATCACCGGGTGGTCGGCGGCGGCGCAGGAGTCGCACCATTCGAACGGCCGGCGGTCGATCGCGGAGAGGAACTCGGCTTCGAGCAGCACGCCAGGCGCGAAGCGGCCGTAGCGCTCGTCGAAGGCGGTCTTGAACCCGAATGCGCCGGGTTCGGCGAGGAACGTCGACAGCATCGCCAGCGGGCGGCCGTCGAGGGTCAGGGAAAGGCGCAGCAGGCGGCCATGCGCCGCGGCCTTGGTGAGGCTCTCGCGGAAGATGGCGGCCGTGGCCGGATCGCGGCGCAGGGCGGAGCCGGCCTTGCCTTTCCAGCCGGCCCCTTCGAGCGCGAGGAAGTCGGCGATCCACTTGTCGATACCGGATGCGCCCGTGGCCCAGCGGAAGCGCACGTCGCCGAGCTCCTCGAGCCGGCGCAGGCGGCGGGCAAGGTCCTTTCGCTTGCGGCGCGACAGGGCGGTCTGGCTATAGCTTTCGGCGGAGCCGTCCGCGGCCAGCATCGCCCGCCGTTCGCGCTGGACCACGCCCCAGGGGCGGCCGTCGTCGGCCAGCACGTCCTCGAGGGCTGCGGCGAGGGGGCCGTCGAGCCCCAGTGCCGGCAAGTGCAGGAACAGTGCCGCGCCCGGCTCCGCATCGCAGTCAGCGAGCAGAGCGCGCCAGAAGGCGGGCTCGAAGCCTTTCGCCACCAGGGGGGTGCCGAGGAAGCAGTTGGGGTGGACCCAGGCCTGCCTATGCGGCAGCGGCTTGCCGTAATAGCGCCGCTCGCGCCGTAGCGGTAGCAGTCCGGCGAGAACACCGTCGGCTTCGAGCGCGAGAAGCTCGACTTTGACTTCGGGGTCGAGCGCGCGCAGCGAGGGGAGGAGGTACCAGCTTTCGAAGAACGGGTTGGGCTCGCTCGCCCATTGCGCCAGGGCATCCCAGCGGGCGATCTCGGCCGGAGTATCGAACGCGCGCCAGTCGTGCGCTGTGAGGTGCAGGTCTGGTGCGCGCGGTGGGAGCGCATTGCGGCGCGCGAACTCGGCGAGGGCGACGGCCCGATTGGTCATCCCTGACGATAACCTCTTCGGCGGCGGCGGTCAGTGCCGCCGCCGAAGGGTTACCGCGGCTGTCCCAAGGAAGCTTTAACGGCTTTGCGCCTGTCCCGGTCTGGTTCAGCCTGCCGCCAGCGCCGCCAGCAGCAGCAGGGCGACGATGTTGGTGATCTTGATCATGGGATTGACCGCCGGGCCGGCGGTGTCCTTGTAGGGATCGCCGACCGTGTCGCCGGTCACGGCGGCTTTGTGCGCCTCGGAGCCCTTGCCGCCGTAGTTGCCGTCCTCGATGTATTTCTTGGCATTGTCCCATGCGCCGCCGCCGGCGGTCATGCTGATCGCCACGAACAACCCGCCGACGATCACGCCCAGCAGCAGCGCGCCCAACGAGGCGAAGCCGTTCGCCCGCCCGGCGATCCAGCTGATCACGAAATAGACCACAATCGGGGTCAGCACCGGCAGCAGGCTCGGCACGATCATTTCCTTGATCGCCGCCTTGGTGACGAGGTCGACCGTCTTGGCGTAGTTCGGGCGGCTGGTGCCGGCCATGATGCCCGGATCGTTCTTGAACTGGTCGCGCACGTCGATCACCACGTCGCCCGCCGCGCGGCCGACCGCGGTCATGCCCATTGCCCCGAACAGGAACGGCAGCAACGCGCCGAGCAGCAAGCCGACGATCACGTAGGGGTTCTCGAGGCTGAAGTTGACCGTCAACGTCGGGAAGAACTGCCTCAGGTCGGTGGTGTAGGCGGCGAACAGCACCAGCGCGCCGAGCGCGGCCGAGCCGATGGCGTAGCCCTTGGTCACCGCCTTGGTGGTATTGCCGACCGCGTCGAGCGCGTCGGTCTTCTGGCGCACCGCGTCGTCGAGCCCGGCCATTTCGGCGATGCCGCCGGCGTTGTCGGTAACTGGCCCGTAAGCGTCGAGCGCGACCACCATGCCCGCGAGCGAGAGCATCGCGGTGACCGCGTAGGCGATTCCGATCAGCCCGGCGAGCTGGTAGGCGATGATGATCCCGGCGACGATCACCAGCGCCGGCAGCGCGGTCGCCTCGAGGCTGATCGCCAGGCCCTGGATGACGTTTGTGCCGTGGCCGGTCTCCGAAGCCTTGGCGATCGAGCGCACCGGGCGGAAGTTGGTCCCGGTGTAATACTCGGTGATCCAGATGATCAACCCCGTGATGACCAGGCCGACCATCGCGCACCAGAACAGCGTCCAGCCGGTGAATCCGCCGACGCCGACGACCGCGCCGGCGATCGGCGTGTTCATGTCGCCCAGCGCCAGCCACATCACGAACCAGATCGCGAACACCGACAGGATCGCGGTGACCAGGAAGCCCTTGTACATCGCCCCCATGATCGACTGGCTCGAACCGAGCCGGACGAAATAGGTGCCGATGATCGAAGTGACGATGCAGGCGCCGCCGATCAGCAGCGGCAGGCTCATCAGCGCCATCAGCTTGGCGCCGGAGAGCAGCAGCGCGGTGAGCACCATCGTCGCGCCGACGGTGACGACGTAAGTCTCAAACAGGTCGGCGGCCATGCCGGCACAATCGCCGACGTTGTCACCCACGTTGTCGGCTATCACCGCCGGATTGCGCGGATCATCCTCGGGAATGCCGGCTTCGACCTTGCCGACGAGGTCGGCGCCGACATCGGCCGCCTTGGTGAAGATGCCGCCGCCGAGACGGGCGAAAATCGAGATCAGCGAAGCGCCGAAGGCGAGGGCGGTGAGCGCTTCGACCACCGTGCGGTCGGTCCCGCCGACGGTGTAGCCGCCCGGGCCGGTGAGCCACCAGAAGAACACCGAGATCGCTAGCAGGGCGAGCCCGGCGACGAGCATACCAGTGATCGCGCCGGCGCGGAAAGCGAGGGTCAGGCCCGGCTGCAGCCCGGTCTGCGCCGCGGCGGCGGTGCGCACGTTGGCGCGCACAGAGATGTTCATGCCGATGAACCCGGCGGTGCCAGAGAGTACCGAGCCGAGCACGAAGCCGACGCCGCTGACCCAACCGAGGAACACCACGACGACGACCGCGACCAGGATGCCGACGATGCCGATGGTGGTGTACTGGCGGCGTAGATAGGCCTGCGCGCCTTCCTGGATCGCCCCGGCGATCTGCTGCATTTTTTCGCTGCCGGCCGATGAGCCAAGCACCTGACGGCTGGTGAAAAAGCCGTAGATCACGGCAAGCAGACCCAGCCCGATGGCGATAACCACGAGGTTCATTGCTGAACTTCCCCCTCACTCCAAAACAAATCCGCGGCACGACGGGGAATTCCCGCGGCCGCAGGCGCTGCCGCTCGCTAAAGGGCGCCGCGGGCGGGCGCAAGCCTTTTGCGGCAGATTTGCGCGAGTTCGAGCGCGCTAGTTGTGCTCGTAGCCGAGCGGCCCGTCGAGCGTCTTTCCATCCAGCAGGAGCGGGCCCTCTTCGCATTGGCGCACATCGCCGATGCGCCAGGCGCTGACGGTGGGCTCGGTGCCGGCGGGGAGGGTGAATAGCAGCTCGTAGTCCTCGCCCCAGCGCAAGGCGTCGTCTCGGCGATCTTCCGGCACGGCGATGGGGACATCGACCGAGGTCAGCGCCAGCGTCACGCCGCTCGCCTCGGCGA
Source organism: uncultured Alphaproteobacteria bacterium (assembly GCA_963811255.1). GTDB lineage: Bacteria > Pseudomonadota > Alphaproteobacteria > Sphingomonadales > Sphingomonadaceae > Croceibacterium_B. Next base: position 463,970 of record CAWEQI010000003.1, read on the forward strand.
TCCGCGAGGCGTCGAGCAGCAGCCCGTCGGAGATGTCCATCATCGCGCTCACTAGCGGCGCCAGCGCTTCGCCTTCGGCGAGGCAGGCGAGCGGGCGGCGATAGGCGAGGCTGTCGCCGCCGGTGCCGTCGCGCAGAGCTTCGAGGCCGGCCATGGCGCCGCCGAGCGGGCCGGTGACCCACACGCTGTCGCCCGGCTTCGCCCCGGCGCGCGAGGGCACCGGGTGATGTGTTGCCCGGCCGATCGCGGTCATTCCCCAGCAGCGCGGCGGCCCGCCGGAGGAGGTGTCGCCGCCGAGCAACGGCACATCGTAGCGGGTCAGCGCTTCGGCGAGCCCGGCGAGGAAGCGCTCGTCGCCGGGGCCGAGCATGTGCCCGAGCAGCACGCCGATCGGCCGCGCGCCCTTGGCGGCGAGGTCCGACAGGTTGACCGAGACCAGCTTCCAGGCGACGTCGGCGAGGTCCTGGCCCGGCAGCGTGTGAACGCCTTCCACCACGGTATCGTGCTTCAGCACCAGCGTCTCGCCACCGAATTCGAGCACTGCGCAGTCGTCGGCAAGCCCGCGCGCGGCGGGATTGTTGGCCAGGGCTTTGAGGGAATCGACGAAGGCGCGTTCGGCGCTCACCGCACCGCCTTGGCCACCGCGTCGAGCACGCCGTTGACGATCCGCGCGTCGCGCTCGTCGAAGAACGCATGGGCGACGTCGACGTATTCGCCAATCGCGGTGCCGACCGGAATGTCGGCCCGAGCGAGTAGCTCGTAAGCGCCGGCGCGGAGGATCTGCAGCATCGTCCTGTCGAGCCGTTCCAGCCGCCAGCTGCTGGTGAGCTTGCCACGCAGCAGTGCATCGATTTCCTCGCGGCGGGCGAGGGCGCCGGCGACCAGGTCGTCGAAGAAGGATACGTCGGCGTCGGCGTACTGGTCGTCCTCAATTGCGCGGCCGAGGCGGTGCTGGTGGAACTCGTCGAGCAGCTTGGCCTGGGGCGTGCCTTCCATCTCGTGCTGGTACAGCGCTTGCACCGCTGCGAGCCGCGCAGCGGAACGAGAGAGGGCGCGCGCGTTGCTCATGAGAGCCGCACCTTCACCGAATGGGCGTGCGCGGGCAGGCCTTCGGCTTCGGCCAACGCGATCGCCGCCGGGCCGAGCTGGCCGAGCGCGTCCGCATCCACGGCAATGAAGCTGGTCCGCTTCATGAAATCGAGCACCGACAGGCCACTGGCGAACCGCGCACGGCGCCCGGTCGGCAGCACGTGGTTGGGTCCGGCGATGTAGTCGCCGACCGCCTCCGGCGTGTGGCGACCGAGGAACACGCTGCCGGCGTGGCGGATCTGCGCGAACATCGCCTCGGGATCGTCGACCGCCAGTTCGAGATGCTCGGCGGCGAGGCGGTTGGCGAGGGCGGGCGCTTCGTCGAGATCGGAGACCACCAGCAGCACGCCGTGCGCGTCCCAGCTTGCCCGCGCGGTGCGGCGGGTGGCGAGGGTCGAGCATTGGACGTCGACGCGGTCCTCGACCTGCTCGGCGAACAGCGGATCGTCGGTAATCAGGATCGATTGCGCCGAGGGATCGTGCTCGGCCTGGCTCAGCAGGTCGGCGGCGATCCAGTCGGGATCGTTCTTGCCGTCGGCGATCACCAGGATTTCGCTCGGCCCGGCAACCATGTCAATGCCGATCACGCCGTAGAGCTGGCGCTTGGCTTCGGCGACGAATGCGTTGCCGGGGCCGACGATCACGTCGACCGGGCGGATGCGCTCGGTGCCGTACGCGAGCGCGCCGATCGCCTGGGCGCCGCCGATGCGCCAGATTTCCTCGATGCCGGCGATGTGCGCGGCGGCGAGGACCAGCGGGTTGGTCTCGCCCTTGGGCGTGGGGGTGACGACCGCCAGCCGTTCGACTCCGGCGGCCTTGGCGGGGATGGCGTTCATCAGCAGCGAGGAAGGGTAGGAGGCGCGGCCGCCGGGGACATAGAGCCCGGCGGCATCGACCGGAAGCCAGCGCGCGCCGAGGCGGACGCCGGTCTCGTCGGTGTAGTCGCGGTCGCGCGGCAACTGGTGCTCGTGGTAGTCGCGAATGCGCGCGGCGGCGAGCTCGAGCGCTTCCCGCAGCTTCGGATCGAGCGCGCCGTAAGCGTGCTCGCAGGCTTCGGGCGAAATGCGCCAGTCCTCTTCCGAGCGCAGCGGATAGCTGTCGAAGCGCATGGTGTGCTCGATTAACGCCATATCGCCCTGGGTGCGCACCTTGGCGAGGATGTCGCTCACTGTGCGGCCGACGTCGGCCTCGCTTTCACGGCGGTCATTGACCAGGCGCGCGAACTTGCGTTCGAAGTCGGGATCGGAGGTCCTGAGGCGCTGCATCAAGCGGCCTCGTCGGCGCTCAGCGCGCGGAAGGTCTCGACCAGCGCGGCGACTCGCGTGTCGGTCTTGAGCGCAGCGCGATTGACGATCAGCCGGGCGGAGACCTCCATGATGGTGGCGATCTCGACCAGGCCGTTGTCCTTCAGCGTCTGCCCGGTCGAGACGAGATCGACGATCTGCCCGGCGAGGCCGAGCCCCGGCGCCAGTTCCATCGCGCCGTTCAACTTGATGCACTCGGCCTGGACGCCCTGCCGCTCGAACCACCGCTGGGTCACATTCGGGTATTTGGTCGCCACGCGGATGTGGCTGATGCCGCCGGACTGCTTCGCCCCTGCAGGCGCGGCAAGCGACAGGCGGCAATGGCCGATGGCGAGATCGACCGGCGCGTAAAGTTCGGAAAAATCAAATTCTTCGATCACATCGGAACCGACGATGCCCGCCTGCGCGGCGCCAAACGCGACGAACGTGGCCACGTCGAACGCGCGCACGCGGATGATCCGCGTGGCGCTGTCTTCGCAGGCGAACGACAGCGAACGGTTGCCCTTGTCGTGGAACGAGCTTTCCGGCACGAGGCCGGCGCGCGCCATCACCGGCAGCGCCTCGTCGAGGATGCGCCCCTTGGGCACGGCGAAGGTCAGCGGCTCGGGCATGTCGGCGCCAATAGTCAGCAGCCGGGGAAAGGGCAACGCATATGGCCGAGCAGGGCGTCATGGCTATCGTCGATGTCCGCGAAGCGATCGAGTGGCAGGCGCGGCATTCCGAGGAAGCCGGCGCGCCGAACACCGCGCGGGTGATCCGCGCCGAGCTGGCGATCCTCGACAGCGACACCGCCACCGGTCGGCGGATGCAGCACTGGCACGGGCTGGTGCTGGCCGACGCCTTGCCGCTGCGCATCGCCGGCGGGCTGCACTGGCTGTATCTGTCGGGCGAGGACCGTCGGCTGGAGCCGGTGTATCAAGGCCTGCTCACCGACCAGAGCGCGATCGACGCCATCGTCGCCGACATGGCAGAGAAATTCGATGCGCCGCTGATGAGCTGGCTCGACAGCCCGCCGCAGACCAACGAGGCGGGGCGCTCGGCGAGCATCATGGCAGGGCTGCTGTGGCTGTCGCAGGGGCTCGGGCCGAAGTTCGAGCTGGGCGAGATCGGCGCCAGCGCCGGCGTCAACACCATGATGGGCAGGTATTTCTACGACCTCGGCGGGGTCAGGGTCGGGCCGAGCCTATCGCGGATGAAAATCGCCCCCGAATGGCGCGGCCCGCCGCCGCCCGAGGGCGAGGTCGAGCTGGTCGCTGTACGCGGCAGCGACATCGCCCCGATCGACCTGACCGACCCCGACCAGGCGCTGCGCCTGAAGGCGTACGTGTGGCCCGAAGCGAGGGAGCGGATGGCCCGGCTCGACGTCGCCATCGCCATCGCCGAACGCTCGCCGCCCGACCTGGTGCGGATGGACGCGGTTCCGTTCGTTCGCGAGATGCTCGAACGGCCGCACGAGGAGGGCGTCACCCGCGCGCTGTTCCACACCGTCATGTGGCAATACCTGCCCGACCACTCGAAGCGGGCGATCACCGAGATGATGGAACAGGCCGGCGGCAACGCCACCGCCGAGCGGCCGCTCGCGTGGCTGGCGCTGGAGACCAACCGCGAGACTTTCCGGCACGAGCTGTGGGTGCGTTACTGGCCGGGCGGCGAGGACGCGGTGCAGCTCGCTACCGCGCACCCGCACGGCGCGTGGATCGAGTGGTTTGACGCGCCGCGAGGCGCCTCCGACGGGACAATTTGGCGCAAATTGTAATGGATGTCGCAGGATAGCGATGGCGCTCGCCGCGCAATCGGCCGCGCAAGCCTCGCGTTTCGTTGACTTTGTCCGGATCGGACAGAGAGCCGCCGCTCCATACAAACTTCGACAATTTGCGCCCGGCGCGACAAATCGCTGCGACGAGTCGCGGGTAGACCGGTGCCATCGCCAATCCCGGCACCCACTCGGAGTTCGATATCATGACCAAGCTTGCCTCCAGCACCGCCCTCGTGGCGTCCTTTGCCCTCAGCGCGGCGCTCTGCGCGTCCGTCGCCTTCTTTGCTGCCGCCCCCGCCGCCGCGGAGACAACGGTCGTGCCCTTCAGCGACCTCGACGTCGCGTCGCCGGCCGGCGCCGAAATTCTCGCCCAGCGCATCAAGTCGACCTGTGAAAAGCCCGACATCCGCGATCTGCAGGCTTATTCCGCCTGGCAGCAGTGCAAGGATGCCGCGCTGACCAGCGCGATGGATCAGCTCAACAGCAAGGGCGTGCCGTTCGACAGTTCGGCGTTCACCAACGGCTGAACCCTTTTCCCCTCCCGCAGGCGGGAGGGGGACTCACGGATAGCTGACCGTTTTCGGGACTTGGGGGAGGGGTATGAACTCGTCCTCGTCGCCCGGGACTTTGCCGAAACGGCCCGCGCGCCAGTCGGCCTTGGCCTGTTCGATCCGCTCGCGGTCGGAGCTGACGAAATTCCACCACACGTAACGGGGCGAGGCGAAGGCCTCGCCGCCGAGCAGCATCGCCCGTCCGCCGCGTTTGGACCGCAAAGTCATCGCCTCGCTCGGTCGGAGGACGTTCAGCTCGTAGAGCTCCAGTGGCTGGCTATCGAGGCTCGCCTCGCCGCCGACCAGCATGATCGCGCGCTCGTCGGCGTCCGCTTCGATCGGAATCGCGCCGCCGGGCTGCAGGACGATTTCGGCATAGATCGTCTCGGCATAAGTCGTGGTCGGCGCGCGGGCGCCCCACAGCGCGCCCATGATGATTCGCGCCGTCGCGCCGCCGTCGTCGATCGCCGGCAGATCGGAGATGGCTTCGAACGCCGGGGCGATCTCCTCACGGCCGTCGGGCAGGGCGAGCCAGGTCTGCATGCCGTAGAGCTTCGGCCCGCCGGAGCGCTCGCTCGCCGGGCTGCGCTCCGAATGGACGATGCCGCTGCCGGCGGTCATCAGGTTCACCGTGCCCGGGTGGATGGTCGAGAAGGTGCCGAGGCTGTCGCGATGGTCGATCGCCCCTTCGAACAGCCAGGTGACAGTGGCGAGATTGATGTGCGGATGCGGGCGCACGTCCATTCCTTCGCCGAGCGCCAATTGCGCCGGCCCGAACTGGTCGACGAACACGAACGGACCGACCATCCGGCATATGGCGCTCGGCACCGCCCGGCGCACCTCGAAACTGCCGAGATCGTGGGTGACGGGGGTGACGGTCTTGAAGAGGGTCACTTTTTCGCTTCCACCAGCTTCTGGGCCGCTTCGAGCAGCTCGGTCGGGAACATGGCAATGATCGTCGAATTGTGCTCGACGCCGATTTCGGAAAGCGTCTGCAGACGCCGCAGCTCGAGCCCGCCCGGCTGCCCGCCGATCGTGTGCGCGGCCTCGGCCAGCTTCTTCGACGCCTCGTTCTCGCCTTCGGCCTTGATGATTCGCGCGCGCTTGTCGCGGATCGCCTCGGCTTCCTTGGCGATCGCGCGCTGCATCTGCTCGGGAATGTCGAGGTCCTTGATCTCGACCGCGTCGATATCGACGCCCCATTGCAGACAAGTGTTGGTCAGCATGTCCTGCAGCCGCCGGTTGATCGAGGCCCGGTCCTTGAGCATTTGGTCGAGGTCGCTTTGTCCGATGGCGTCGCGCATCGCGGTCTCGGCCGCCTGAATCACCGCGCCGTTCCAGTTGACCACGCTGGTCACCACTCGGGCGGCGTCCACCGCGCGGTACCACAGCACCGCGTTGACACGCACCGCTACGCCGTCGCGAGTGACCGTCTCCTGTGTTTCCAGCGCCGCGGTAATGGTGCGCAGATCGACCTTCACCACGCGGTCGACCAGCGGGATCAGCCAGAACAGGCCCGGCCCCTTGGTGGTGCCGAGGCGGCCGAGGCGGAACATCACCCCGCGCTGATATTCCTGGTTGATGCGGAAAGAGCGCAGCAACAGGATCAGCAGCAGAACGATCGGAACGAGAACGAGAGCGCCCATCGCGGTTACCCCTCCAGCAACCCTTCACTCGCACCCTGCGCCCGATGGCCGCACGGCGCAAGCGGCGCTCACTCGCTGTCCAGTTCCGGGTAATAGCGGAAGATGCCGTCCTCGTTGAAGTCCAGCCGCCGGTCGGAGGCGAGGTACTGTTCGACGCCCTCGATCTCGGTCACCGCGCTGCGGCACAACTCGAGCCGCGGATAGTCGAGTTCGCGCATGCGGTTGGGGAACATGTAGTCGAGCCCCTCCATCAGTTGAAACAGGCTGGTGTCGACGTGAGTCCAGCTCTCGCCGAGCACGAACGGGCCGCCGTGCTCTTCCAGCGCGGCTTCGAAGTGGTCGAGGAATTTGGGCATGCGGTGGGCGCGGAAGTTCTGCGCCGCCTCGTAGGCCGCGTCCATCTGCTGCTGGTAAAAGAGCGCGCCGGCGACCGGATGATGGACGTTATGCACCTCGGCGACGATGTCGCTGACGTCGAGCTGCAGCTGAATCAGTTGCAGGTCGAGCGCTAGGTCCCCGGCGCCGAAGTCGTGCCGGTCGGCGAGGAAGGCGAGGATGTGCGCGGTCTGGCCGATGCACAGGTCGTCGTCGACCACCAGGTAGGGCGGAGCGAACGGGCGGATGCCGCTGCGGCCGGCGAGATCCTGCACCAGGGCCTCGGCCCCCTTGTCGCGGCCCATGTCCTCGTATTCGACCTCGGCGGCCTCTAGCGTCAGGCGGACGAACTCGCCGCGGCCGGGAATGCCCGGCCAGTACCACAGCTGATAGCTCACGCCGCTTCTCCCGGAGCGAAAGCGCGGATGGCGAGGGCGTGGACCCGCCGGCCGGGAATGTCGCCGAGCGCGCGGTTGACCAACCCCTGGCGCTCTAGCCGGCTTTTACCGGCGAAGGCGGCGCTTTCGATCACCACCGTGAAATGCGATTCGCCGCTGCCGTCGTCGCCGGCGTGGCCGTGATGGCGCGCGCTGTCGTTGATAACGTCGAGCCGGCTCGGCACGAAGGCGTGCTCGAGCAGCGTTTCGATCTCGCGGGCGACACTTCCTGGCATATCGGGGGTTTCCTTCCGAGGCGACTCTCCCCATCCTATAGCCGATGCGACGCGAGAGGTTCCACGGGCGGTACGAAGAAACGGGGCGCGAGTGCGAGGCGGAGGGTTGCCGCGAGCCGGGCGAATTCCGCGCGCCGGGATCGCGCTCGCCGAGCTTCGACGGGCCGGGCAACTGGCGCTGGTTCTGCCTCGATCACGTGCGCGAGTTCAATTCGGATTACGATTGGTTCGCCGGGATGAGCGCCGACGAGATCCTCGCCGCGCAGTCGCCGATTGCCGGGTGGCGGCGCGACACGCGCGCCTTTCGCGCCGATGCTGGCGTGGACGGCGTGCCGCGCTGGGCCGACTTCGACGATCCTCTCGACGCGATCGGCGCGCGGGCGAGCGAGCTCAAGGCGCGGGCGCATGAGCGGGCGCGGGGGCGGGCGGCACACGCCCGCTTCACTCCCCGCGAGCGCGAGGCGCTCGGGGTGATGGGGCTCGATCCGCAAGCCGACCGCACGCGCCTGCGGCGGCGCTACTCCGAACTCGTCCGCCGCTACCACCCTGACCGCAACGGCGGCGATCGCAGCCACGAACGGCGGCTGCAGCGGGTGGTCGAAGCCTACCAGCTGCTGCGCAAGGCGGCGGCGTTCGGGTGAACTGAAGAACTCTAATCGCGCAGCGCTCGCCAGCGGCCAGCGCCGTCCGCGCCGAACAGCGCGTCGAGGTCGTCGCGGCTGTAGAACACCTCGAAGGCGGGGGCGCCCGTCGGCAGATCGAACCACGGCTGCTTGCTGCGCGTGAAGATGTGCACCTGCGGCGAGCAGGCGTCGGGATTTTCGAGGGTGCCGACGCGCACGAAAGCGGCCTTGTCGCCCATGCCGCCGTAATGGCTCCAGAGCGCGACCTTGCATGAAGGGCAGCGGACGATTTCCTGGCCTTTGCCGCTGGCGGAAGGGGTGTCGATCGTCTCCGGCTCTCCTTCGGCCAGCTCGACCAGCGGCGTCTCGATCAGGCCGTTGAGCACGAATGCCGAGCCGGTCTCGCGCTGGCAATCGCGGCAATGGCAGCAGTGCACCGCGAACGGACGGCTCGCCAGCCGGTAGCGGACTTCGCCGCAGGTGCAGCGGCCTTCGAGCGGCGCGTCAGCCATTGGCCTGCATTTCCTCGATCAGCTTGTTGTCAATCGCCTTGGCTTCTCGATAGGCGTCGCGCGCCCGGAAACGCTCGGCGTAGGCTGCGAAAGCTGGCCGCTCGGGGATCGACTTGAACATAAGGCCCCAGTCGATCGCCGAGCCGACATAGACGTCGGCCATCGTGAAGCGCTCACCGCAGACGAAATCGTGACCGGCGAACCAGCCCTCGAGCGCGTCGATCGTCCGCTCGTAACTGCCGAAGCCGACGCTCAGCTCCTGCTTCTCGTCGGGGTTCCAGCCATAGGCCTTGTTGGTCACCGCCTGCTCCAGCGGACCGGCGGCGAAGAACAGCCAGCGGAAATAGTCGGCCAGTTCGTGCTCGCCCGGGAGCAGCCCGGCTTCGGGGTGAACGGCCGCGAGGTAATGGCAGATCGCCGCCGCCTCGGTGACCACGTGGTCGTGCCCGGCGTGATGGTGGACGATCGTCGGTAGCTTGCCCATCGGGTTGGCTTCGAGCAGCGCTCCGGGCTTTGCTTCCCATTTGACCAGCACCGGCTCGTAATCGGCCGCGACCTCGTGCAGCGCCCAACGGGCGATCTGCGCCCGGCTCATCGGATTGTAGAAGAAGGTGAAGGCGGCCATGGCAACGACTCCTCTCGAACCGGGGAGAACATTAAGAGAACAAATGTTGGCAGTCAAGCAGCTGAGCGGCTGCTCACAGCGCACACCACGCCGGAGATAAAGGATCTAATATTCGACCTTGGGGAAGAACTCGGCGCCCCGCCCTTCGGGGGTGCAGTCGAGCAGACCCCACACCGGATCGGCGAAATCGATCCCGCGATGGTTCTGCCCCGGATCGTCGGGGGCGAAGACCACCTCGCTGCCCCAGAAATGGCGGATCTTGTCGCCGTCTTTGGTGAACACGTTGAGCATCGGCTCGTCCCAGTTCTCACCGGGCTTGTAGCCGCGTTCGGCGCGCATTTCCGGAGTCAGCGAAGCGGTGTTGCCGTAGTAGTGGTCGCTGTAGGCATTGCCGGCGGTCGAGAGCAGCGTCAGGTGATCCCAGCCGCGGCCATGCGCCCAGGCGGCGAGCCTGGCGATGGGCGAGCGGGCGACGACATAGAGCGGCGCGCGCTGCGGCACGTGCCGGGCGGCGCCGTCGACGCAGTCGAGCAGGTGGGTGCAACCGGGGCACGGGCTGTCGCGCTCGGGCCCGAACATGTAGCTGTAGATCAGGATCGACGGGAACTCGCCGAACAGCTGCGACAGCTTGACCTTTTCCGGCCGGTAGTTCGCGCCGATGCGTTCGAACAGGAAGTCCTCGGGCACCTCGCCGCCGGGCGGCAGCGCGCGGCGCATTTGCGCCACGGCCTCGGTCTGCCGGCGAAGGTCGATCTCGGCGTCGAGCAGGGCGTTGCGCGCGTCGCGGTACTCGACGCTCTCGTTGGGGAAGGCCATGCGGGCGAAATCGTCAGCCATAGCTCAGACCTCCGCCGTCGCCGCTTCGCACAGCGCGGCGAGCTGGTCGGCGCAGATCGCCCAGCCGCCTTCGAAGCCCATCTGCTTGTGCCGCTCGACCGCTCCGTCCGTCCAGTGGCGGGCGCGGTCGGTATAGCGGGTGCCGCTGCCTTCGGGCTCGATTTCCCAGATGCCGATCATGAAAGGGCCGGAAGGCTCGATGTCGCCGGTGACCGCATCGGTGGTGGCGAACCGGCGGCCTTCGTCGAAGGCCAGGTAGATGCCGTTCTGCGGGAAGCTTTCGCCTTCGGGGCCGTGGAAGGTCATCTCGCAGCGGCCGCCGGGGCGGCGGTCCTGGACGTTGACTTCGGCGCGCCAGGGCTTGGGGCACCACCATTCCTCCTGGCGGTTGACCATCGCGTCCCACACTTTGTCCGGCGGGGCATCTATGTAGCGGGTGACGCTGAGTTCTCGGGTGTCGCTCATGGCAAGCCTCCTTCAGTCCCGCTCCGGCGCGCCGGGCGGGAAATAAGGGCGATAGGGCCGCGCGTCCTCGACGCAGCGGCTGACGGCGGGAAGCGCCAGCAGCTCGGCACGCAAGGCCTTGAGGCGCGGGCAGTCTTGGGGAATCGGGTCGCACCAGGCGGCATAGAACAGCGCGGGCGCGGCGGCGCAGGTGACCAGCGACACGTGCGGCGGCAGGGCGTGATCGCCGAGCCAGCGCTCGAGCCAGGCATAGGCGCGGCGCAGTCCGGCCTTGCCGGCTTCGACTTCGGCGAGGTCGGGCTCGCCGACGATCGGCGTGTTGCCGACTTCGGTGTTCGACAGGTAGGCACCCACGATACGCTGGAAGTTGCCTTGCAGGTAGTTGTCGAACACGCGGTCGAGCATCCGCGCTTCGGCCGCCGCGGCTGGGTCGGCCGGAATCAGCGGTGCGGGGCCGGGGTGGTGGACGGCGAGATATTCGACGATCGCCGTGGCCTCGATCACCGTCGTGTCACCGTCGGTCAGGATCGGGAATTTGCCGGCCGGGTGCGCGGCATGGACGAAGGCGTTCCATTCGTCGCGGCCGGCTGGGCCGATCTCGCGGAACTCAAACTCGGTCCCGTTGGCATAGAGCGGGATCAGCGCCTTCCAGGTGTAGGACGAGAACGGGTGTCCATAGAGCGTGAGCATCACCAGGTCCCTTCTGCGATGCGCCGCTGGCGGCGTTCCTCGGCAGGGTTTGCTTCGACCGGCGGGCTTTCGCCAACTGCGACGCCGAGTTCGGGCACGAAGATGGCGACGGCGGTGCCGCGGCTGGTCATCTGCCCGCTCTCCAGCCGCAGGGTCACCGCCGGGGTGCCTTCGCGGAACAGGCGCTTTCCCTTTCCCAGCACAAGCGGGTAGGTCAGCACCGTCAGCCGGTCGAGCAGACCGCGCTCGATGAGGCCCGGGTAGAGCGTGCTGCTGCCCCAGATCTGCAGGTCCGGCCCGTCGCCGTCGCGGATGTCCGCCAGCTCGTCGAAGCCCGCGAGCCGGCGACTGTTCGCCCATTCGAGCGGCGCGTCCGAATGCGTCATAACGAACTTCTCGGCCGCGTTGAAATCCCGGGCGATCTGGCCGTTTTCGTCGTGGCATTCCTGGTAGGGCCAGTACGAGGCGAAGATGTCGTAAGTCCGCCGGCCGAGCAGGAGCGCGTAGGGCGATTGCAGGCTCGCGCCGATCGCCTCGCCGGCCTCCTCGTCGGGAAAGCCGAACTGCCAGCCGCCGAACTCGAACCCGCCGGTCGGGTCTTCGCGCGGGCCGCCGGGCGCCTGCATCGCGCCGTCGAGCGTCTGGAACACCGTGCCGACGATCTGGCGCGCCATGGTCTCAGTCACCCCTGACGGCCGCTTCGATCCCGGCGATGTCGATCTTGACCATCTTCATCATCGCCTCGAACGCCCGCTTCGCAGCGGCCTTGTCGGGATTGGCCAACGCCTCGGGCAGCATGCGCGGGACGATCTGCCAGGCGAAGCCCCACTTGTCCTTGCACCAGCTGCACTGCATCTCGCTGCCGCCGTTGCCGACGATGGCGGTCCACAGCCGGTCGGTCTCTTCCTGGGTGTCGGTAAAGACCTGCAGCGAATAGGCTTCGCTCGGCGTGGCGTAGGGACCGCCGTTGAGCCCGAGGTACGGGATGCCGCAGACGGTGAACTCGACCGTCAGCACCGCTCCTTCCTCGCCGGACGGGTAGTCCCCGGGCGCCCGGGTGATCGCACCCATTTCGCTGTCGGGGAAGGTCGCCGTGTAGAACCGCGCCGCATCCTCGGCGTCCTTGTCGAACCACAGGCAGACGGCTGCTGCTGGCTTGCTCATTGTCATTCTCCTTTCGGGCCGACGAAGGCGATCACTGCGCCCGCCGGGTCGGTGGCGACGAAGACGTGTTCGCCGCCGGGAACTTCGTGCGGCCCGTGGATGATGTGCCCGCCGTTTTCCTTAGCCGCCCCGATTGCGCGGTTGATGCTGTCGACGCCGAGATAAAGCATCCACATCGGTGGTTGCCCCGCTTGGCCCCATGCCGTGCCGCCGAGCATGGGGTTGATCGCGCCGATCGTGTTTCCTTCGCATTCGATGAACAGGTACTCGCCCGCATCGCCCATCGGCATCGAGTTCTCCGACGTCCAGCCGAGCAGCTTCGTATAGAACTCCTTCGCCGCCGGCGCGTCGCTGGTAGCAAGTTCGTTCCAGCGGCAGTGGCCGGCCTTGCGCGCGTCCCACACGTCGCTCCTGGCGTCGGGATTGTCGGCCGGCGGAGTCGGGTCCATCAGGTAGAACGGTGCGCCTTGCGGGTCGGCGACCATCGCCAGCGTGCCGACGTGCATTTCCGTCGCAGGCATGTGCACGGTTCCGCCGTGGTCCACCGCGCGGGCGACCGCATCCTCGACCAGCTGGACGTGGAAGTACGGTATCCAACCAGGCCTGGCCCCGCCATCGGCCATCGCCGGCGTCAGGGTCAGCACGCCGCCGAGATGGCCGCCGTCGGCGCGCTTGATCTCGCGGTATTCCGAGCCGTTCGGCATCGCGTTGCCTTCGGCGGGAATTTCCCAGTTGCCGACCGCCCGGTAAAATGCGGCCACTCCGGCCGGATCGGGGGTCATCAGCTCGTACCAAATCGGCATGCCGGCCATCGTCACCTCCTCAGGTTCAGGATCGGCTCGAACGAGCCGACAATCATCCGCCGTCCGTCGAACGGCATTTCGGTCATCGCCTTGAAGCGCTCGTCCTCATGAATCGCCTCGTGGGCGGCGTCGGCGGTCGCCTTGTCGGGCCAGAGTATCCACGAGACCACGATCTTCTCGCCCGGCTCGGCGGCGACGGCCTTGCGGAAGTCGGTCCGCTTGCCCTCGGGGACGTCCTTTTCCCAGCCCTCGATCACCTCGATCGCGCCGAGGTCGATCATCGCCCGGTCGAACCACTCGGCCAGCTCGAGGTACGCCTCGCGCTTGTTTTCCGGGACCGGGATGACGAAGGCGTCGAGGTGCATCGCTCAGCCCCATCCTTCCGGCGGCTGGCCGTCGAAATCGGCCAGTTGCGCCGCCAGCGCGCGCTGGTACGCCGGGCGGGCGGTGCCGCGCTTGTGGTAATCGGCGAGGCTGGGGAATTCGCCGACGAAATCGGTACCCTTGAGGCTGTTGAGCACCGTCACCATCATGATGTCGGCGATCGAGAATTCGCCGGCGAGCCACTCGCCGTCGCCGAGCGCGTCGGTCACCCGCTTGAGCTTCTGCCGGAGCAGCGGGATCACCGCTTCGGACGCGCCCGCGGCCCACTCCTTGTCGGTGTTGAAAACGGCATAGGCGAAGTAGCGCATGCACGAGGGCTCGACGCTGTTGAGCCCGGCGAACAGCCATGAGATCGCCCGCCAGCGCGCCTGAGCTTCTGTCGGCAACAGGGCGTGGTGCTTGTCGGCCAGATACAGCAGGATCGCGCCGCTTTCGAAGATCTCCACGTCGCCGTCGCGGAACGCGGGCACCTGCTCGAACGGCTGCCACTTGGCGTAGCCCTCGGGCCGCGGATTGGCCGCGCCGAATGTCTCAGTGGCGTAGGGCTCGCCGATCTCCTCGAACGCCCAGCGCACGCGCAAGTCGCGCACCAGACCCTTGGCGAAATCGGGCACCCAGTCGAACGCGGTGACGACGGGTAGCGGTTGAGTGGCCATGGAATTCAGTCCTTTGCTTGCATGAGGGGGATCAGCGCGCGGAGCGGCGGGAATCGGAACCACAGTCCGCCCCACACAAACAGCCCGACGTAGACGCCGAACAGCACGTCCATGAACAGGGGGTCGCCCTGCCGCAGGTGCGAGGCGACCGCGCCGCCGAGCCAGCCGGTCAGCAGGATCGCGCCGAGCACCGATGTGCGCGGCCACGCGTAGAGCGCGGTACAGGCGAGCAGCACCAGGCCCATCACGCGCCAGTAGCCGACGCCGGTCGGCCAGCCGATGGCGGCGGCGGCCTCGGTCACCGCCGGCAGGCCGGCGATCTTCATGCCGGAGTCCATCAGCAGGAAGGCGATGGCGATCCCGCTGAGGATGCGGCCGGGCCACGAGACCCTGCCGGCCGGCGCGGTTGCAGTGGTGTCGAGAACGGTAGCCATGGTTTCTCTCCCCGTTCGGCCGGGTCAGGCGGGCTGGTGTTCGACCGGCGCTTCGCCGGCGGCGACCTTGGGGTCCATCCACATCGGCTCCCAGATGTGGCCGTCGGGATCCTCGAAGCTACGGCCGTACATGAAGCCGTGATCCTGCGTTGGTGTCGGGTCGGCGATGCCGCCGTTGCGCGTCGCCGCGTCGACGATACTGTCAACCTCGTCACGGCTACCGCGGCTGATCGCCAGCATCACCTGCGCGCTCTCCTTCGCATTCGGGATCGCCTTGCTGGTGAAGGTCTTCCAGAAGTCATGCGTCAGCAGCATGACGGCGATCTGGTCCGACCACATCATCGCCGCGGCCTTCTCATTGGTGAACTGCGGATTGTTGGTGAAGCCGAGCGCTTCATAAAACGCCATCGACCGGGGCAGGTCGGCGACCGGCAGGTTCACGAAGATCATCTTGCTCATCTCGTCTCTCCTTTCGGGCCCCGCGACTCGGGACTTGCGATTCGTGGCCCAATAGCTTACAAAAAGCAACCATGAAGTTACGAAAAGAAACTAAGATGTCGCAAAAGGTAACCAGATCGGCCAATTCCCGGCACGGCCGGTGGTACGAAGACGCCTGCGGCACCGCCTTCGCGATGGAGCTGGTCGGCGAGCGCTGGTCGCTGCTGGTGGTGCGCGAGCTAATGCTTGGGCCGCGGCGGTTTTCGGAGCTGAGAAAATCGCTCAACGGGATCAGCGCCAAAGTGTTGACCGAGCGGCTCGACAGCCTCGAGCGTGCGGGTGCGGTGTACAAGCACACCCTGCCTCCCCCGGCCAACGTGCAGGTCTACGAGTTGACCGAGTGGGGCTATCTCGCCGAGCCGGCAATCCAGGAACTCGGCCGCTGGGCGGCGACCAGTCCGCTGCATGACCCGACGCTGCCGCTTTCGCCGGTGTCGCTGATGCTGAGTTTACGGACGATGCTCGACAAGGAGCAGGCGAAGACTTTCGACGCGACGATCGGCTTCGAGGTCGCGGGCGAGCATTATCTGGCCGAACTGAAGCAGGGCGAGCTACCGATCCGCCGCGGCGAGATCGATGCGGCGCAGGCGATCTTCCGCGCACCCGCTGCGCCGCTGCTCGCGGCGGTCTTTTACGGCAAGGTCCCGCCCAGTGAGCTGGCGGGGCAGGGGGTGAAGATCGAGGGCGATGCCAAGCTGGCGGAGCGCTTCATCGACCTGTTTCACCTGCCCCGCAAGGTGGGCTGAGGTCCCTCGAGACGAGCCCTCGACTGCGTCTCGAAGTACAGCTTTACCCCCGCATCGACGCGAAGATCGCGTCTTCCTCGTCGGCCGCCTGCTGCCACGCCGGGCGTTCGCGCACGCGGTCAAACCACGCCGCCAGCTTCGGATAGGTCGCCGGATCGGGTGACCAGCCGGCGTAGCTCAGCGTCTTGATCGCGCACGCCATCGCCAGGTCGCCGACCGAGAATTCCCCGTCGAGCCAGCCGTCACCGAGTTCGCCTTCAAGATAGGCGAGCGGCTTCCCGATCGCTTCCTCGCCAGCCTTGGCCGCGTCCTCGTCACCGTCGCTGCCGAAGATCTGCGGGCGCAGGAAGCGGTTGACGACGATCGGCGCTCCGGCGGGTATCAGCACCGTGTCGGCCACTTCCTCGAACCACACCGCGCGGCCGCGCGCCCTGGGCTCGGCCGGGAGCAGCGCGGGCTGCGGATGCTTGGCTTCAAGGTAGGTCACGATCGCCGTCGAATTCGGCGAGGCAGAAGTCGCCGTCGCTCAAAGCCGGAATCTTGCTGAACGGGCTGACCTTGAGGAATTCTTCGCTCGGCTCGCTCGGGTTGGCCGGGATCAGCTCGTAGTCGAGCCCTTTCTCGCGCGCGGCGACGACCACCTTGCGCACGAACGGCGACAGCGGAAATCCGTAAATCTTCATGCTTCCTCCATTTGTTCGGACCGGCCTTGGCCTTTGCTTGTTGCAGCACTAAGGCCACCCGTCTAGGCAGCGCACGCGATGAACGAGATGACCTCCTCCCACGGCGACGCCGGCACGTTGATGGCCGCGCCCGACATCGAAGTCGACGTCCGCCAGACGTTCGGCATCGATGTCGACTGGAAGGTCCCGGCCTTCTCCAAGGCCGACGACCGGGTGCCCGATTTCGACGACGCCTATGTCTTCGATCCGGACACCACGCTGGCGATCCTCGCCGGCTTCGCCAAGAACCGCCGGGTGATGATTCAGGGCTATCACGGCACCGGCAAGTCGACGCACATCGAGCAGGTCGCCGCCCGCCTCAACTGGCCGTGCATCCGCATAAATCTCGACGCCCACATCAGCCGCATCGACCTGGTCGGGCGCGACGCCATCGTGCTGCGCGATGGACTGCAGGTGACCGAGTTCCGCGAAGGGCTGCTGCCGTGGGCGCTGCAGCACCCAGTGGCGCTGGTGTTCGACGAATACGACGCCGGCCGTCCGGACGTGATGTTCGTCATCCAGCGGGTTCTCGAACAGGCCGGCAAGCTGACCCTGCTCGATCAGAACCGGGTAATCCGCCCGAACCCGTGGTTCCGCCTGTTCTCGACGGCCAACACCGTCGGCCTCGGCGACACCAGCGGGCTGTATCACGGCACTCAGGCGATCAACCAGGGGCAGATGGACCGCTGGAACATCGTCACCGCGCTCAACTACCTGCCGGCGCCGGTCGAGCTGGAAATCGTCAAATCCAAGGTGCCGGAGATGGACGACAAGACCATCGCCGACATGATCCGCGTTGCCGAGCTATCGCGCCAGGGCTTCATCGGCGGTGACATCTCGACCGTGATGAGCCCGCGCACGGTGATCACCTGGGCGCAGAACGCCGAGATCTTCGGCGACCTCGGCTTCGCCTTCCGCCTGACCTTCCTCAACAAGTGCGACGAGGCCGAGCGGATGCTGGTGGCGGAATACTATCAGCGGGTGTTCGGCGAGGAATTGCCGGAAAGCGTGGTGGCGAAGGCGTAAATCGCGTAAGTTGGCACGAAGCCTTCTGGGAGAGGAGCGGCGAACGTCATGAAATTGCGCCAATCGGGTCCGGTCGCGGCCATCGCCTTGCTCGCCTGTGTGGCGGGAACCTGCGCCTTCGCGGCAAGCGAGAAGCCGATGACGGTCGCGGCGATCGTCGCCGATCCGACGCGGCCGGCGGCGGA
Source organism: uncultured Alphaproteobacteria bacterium (assembly GCA_963811255.1). GTDB lineage: Bacteria > Pseudomonadota > Alphaproteobacteria > Sphingomonadales > Sphingomonadaceae > Croceibacterium_B. The sequence goes on from CAWEQI010000003.1 coordinate 481,734, forward strand.
CGTCAAGCTGGATGCCGAGCGCCATCCGATCGAGTTGCTGAACTTCCTGCACCTGCACCCGGGCGAAACGGTCGCCGACGTCTGGCCGGGCGATTACTGGGACCGGATGTTCGCCGACGCGGTCGGGCCTACGGGCAAGGTTTACGCCGCGCACCTGATCGAGGCGGACAAGGGCGAGCACAAGACCACGCCGCCCGACGGCTCGATGCCGCTGCCGAACCACCCCAACGTGGTCTCGACCTCGACGCACACCAACAGCTTCACCCTGCCGACCAAGGCCGACGTGATCTGGTTCCGGCAGAATTACCACGATCTGTACGACAACTTCGTCGGGCCGGCGGACGTGCCCGCGTTCGACAAGGGTGTGTACAACGCGCTCAAGCCGGGCGGCCGCTTCGTGGTGATCGACCACGTCGCGCCGGCCGGATCCGGCATTGCCGACACCAACACGCTGCACCGGATCGACCCGGCGCGTGTCAAGTCCGACCTGCTCGCTGCCGGCTTCAAGTTCGTCGGCGAGAGTAAAGCGCTGCGCAATCCGGCCGATCCGCATACCAAGATTGTGTTCGACCCCTCGATCAGGGGCCACACCGACCAGTTCGTCTATGTGTTCCAGAGGCCCAAGTAGCGTCCGGTCTGGCGGCTACGAGGCGCACATTGTCAGGCGAGCCGTGGAAACCTGAGGGTCACGGCGAGCCCAGGGCCAGCTTCCGCGAAACTGAGCTCGGCGTCGTGCAAGCGGGCAATGGCCGCGACGAGGTTGAGGCCAAGCCCGTGCCCGGGCAAATGCCGCCTGCTCTCGAGGCGGACGAACCTTTCGGTAATGCGCGGCAGATCGGCGGCCGGGACGCCGCGGCCGTTATCGACGATCGTCAGCCTTGCTCGCGAGTCCTGCTGTACCAGCGACAGGCGGATGGAGGTGCCCTCAGGCGTGTGAACCTGCGCGTTTTCGAGCAGGTTGGACAGCGCCTGCGCGACAAGTTCGGCATCGCCGCAAACCATTACGCCGTCCTCGATCGACCACTCGAGCTGACGGCCGCCCTCGGCGATGGCCGGCGCGTAGCTTTCGGCAATCTCCGTCGCGATGGCGCTGAGATCGATCGGCTGGAAGCGGGCCCGGATCTTGCCGCTTTCGATTTCCGAAACCCTGAGAATGGCCGCAAACAGCGACAGGATCTCGTCCACTCTGGCGATGGCGCCTTGCAGGACAGGCGCTGCGTCGTCGTCCTCGGAACGGTCGGCAAGGGCTCGCTCTAGGCTGTTGCGCAGGCGGGCGAGCGGGCTGCGCAGGTCGTGGGCGATGTCGCCCGACACCTGACGCAGGTTCTCGAGCAGCCGAGCGATCCGCTCGAGCATGGTGTTGAGCGTGGCCGCGAGCCGGTCGAATTCATCGTCGCGCTCGCTGGCCGCGATGCGCCGGCTCATGTCGCCCGCGCTGATCGCCTGTGCGCTCAACTGGATCGCCTGGAGCCGCCGGCGGAGGTAGCTCCCGAGAAGCCAGCCGCCGGCGAGACCAAACAGGATCAGGCCGACGAAAGCCGCCGAAAAGATCGCGATGACCGTGTCGTCGTTCTTTTCGACGGCATCGGTGTCGCCGACCACCACAAGGCGGGTGCCGTTCGGCAGGTCCATGGCGTAAGCCCGACCGGCATCGGGCTCGCCCTTCTCGTCGCGGAAGGTGATGTCATGCAGGCCCAGCGGCGGACGGGGCGCATCGAGCAACCCGTACAGCCGCCGGCCGGCCGGCGAATAGACGCCGTAGAGCAGGACATGCGGCGGCGGCGCCCTCTCGCGCAGGGCAATCGCATCGGCCAGCTCTCCGGGCTCGTCGCTGGCGAACTCCCCGGAGAGAAACCGGGCCTCTTCGGTAACCGTTCGATCGAGTTGCCGCGCGAACGCCGCATGCATGGCAAAGAAGACTGCGATGCCGAGCAGCAGCACGCCGGCGGCGAAGGCCGCGGAATAACCGAATGCGATGCGATAGGCTGCACTGCGATACCACTTAGGCATCGCCGCCCATCCGGTAACCGATGCCGCGGACCGTTTCGATCGGGTCGGCGCCGCCGGGTTCGTTCAGTTTTGCCCTGAGGCGGCTGATGTGGGTCTCGACGATGCTGGTGCGGGGATCGAAGTGAAAGCCCCAGATGCGTTCCAGCAACATGGTGCGAGTGACGACGCGCCCTTCGCCGCGCATCAGTTCTTCGAGCAAGCGAAATTCGCGCGGCTGCAGCGCGACGCTTTGCCCATCCCGGGTCACCTCCCGTTTGAGCAAGTCCATGCGAATGCCTCGCCAGGTCAGCTCGGTGGGTTGCTGTTGCAGCGGCCGTCGGCGGCCGAGGGCATTGACGCGCGCCGCCAGCTCGGAAAACGCGAATGGCTTGACCAGGTAATCGTCGGCGCCGGCTTCAAGTCCTTCGACGCGATCCTCGATTCTGCCCAGCGCCGTCAACAGCAGGACCGGGCAATCGACCCCGGCGGCCCTGATGCGGCGCAATACCGTCAGACCGTCCATCCCCGGAAGCATTCGGTCGAGGACGAGGATGTCGAGCGTCTCCGTGGTTGCAGCGTGCAAGGCATCGAGCCCGTCGCCGGCGTGCACGACGGTGTGGCCGAGTTCGCTGAGCCCACGCTCCATGAACTCGGCCGCTTCCGCATCATCCTCGGCGAGAAGGACTAGCACCGTTGTTCACCCATCCGGGTCAGTCGTGATCGACCTTTCCTTCATTCGAATTCTCGACGATCTTGCCGGTCTGGCCGTCGACGCCGATCTCCTGGATGTGGCCTTTCTGCTGAATGTCGAACGACCAGCGCCAGCCGCCACCTTCGTATTCGTATTCGGCGTCGGTGATCTTGCCCGGCGCGGCGGCGAGGGCAATCTTGATCGCCTGCTGTTTGCTGACCTTGGGCGCGGGTGCGTGCGTTCTGGCTTGCGCGGCGCCGCCGATGGCGAGCCCGGCAAGAGCAAGGGCGGTGATGGCGGAACGATTGGTCATGTGAATTTCCTTTTGAGCAAGCCCCTGTTGCCAAGCTGAGATAGGGCGGCGATGCTTGGTCTGGCATTGCCGCCGCCTTACAATTTCCCAAGGTAGCGCCGGGCCGCCTCGTCTTCCGCGCCGATCCTGCTATGCCGCCTGGGCGGCGGTTGTGGCGATCCATCCTTCGACCGTAGAGCAATTGCCCGTCTCGCCAAGGGGATGCGATCATGATGCGCAAAGCGGTTCTCCCGGTTCTGGCCGCGCTGCTCGCTGGAACGGCCCCGCTCGCCGGCGCCGCGCCCAAGAGCGCGGACGCCGCAGCCTCCTATCACCGGCAAGCTTCGATCCCGCTGCCGGACGGGTTCTGGGATATCGCCACCTATGATCCCGATCACGACCGCGTGCTGATCGGGCGCGGGAGGGCCGCATCGGTGGTCGACCTGGCCAGCCACAAGGCGCGCGACATCGGGCAGATCGAGCGCGGCCACGCGGCGCTGGCGATTCCGGGCACGAACAAAATTGCCGTCACCAGTGGGCAGGACAACAGCCTGCGATTTCTCGACGCCGGCGACGGGCGCCAGATCGCCAGCGTGCCGGTCGGCGAGGACCCGGACGCGGCGCTGTGGGATCCTGCGTTGCGCGCGGTGCTGGTGATGAACGCCAAGAGCGGCAGCGTGTCGCAGGTCGATCCCGCGAGCACCGAGGTGGTGCGGACGATCGCAGTCAAGCCGGCGCTCGAGTTTGGCGCGCTCGCCGGCAAGGACACGCTGGCGATCAACGACGAGGACCTGAGCGAGCTCGAACTGGTCGATCTCAAGCAGGGCAGGCTGGTCGCCGCGATCCCGCTCACCGGCTGCCAGCACCCGACCGGCCTGGCGGCCGACCCGGCCGACGGGCTTACCCTCAGCGCCTGCGCCAACGGCGAGGCGGCGCTGGTCGACATTCACAGCCGTAAGGTGGTGCAGCTGGTGCCGATCGGGCAGGGGCCGGATACGGCGATGTTCGACGGCAAGCGCCAGCGCTTCCTCGTACCATGCGGCCGCAGCGGCACCTTGGTGCTGTTTTCGCTCAAGGGCGGGAAACTGACGCCCGCGGGGACGGTTACCACCGAAGCCGGCGCGCGGACCGGGGCGCTGGACGAGAAATCCGGACGCGTCTTCCTGCCGACAGCCAAGTTCGGGCCGTTCACACCGGGTCAGCGTCCGTCGATCGTCCCGGGGAGCGCACACCTGCTGGTGTACGGCATCGGCTGAACGGACTGGACGGCAAGAGGCAAAAGGCGAGACAAATGGATTCAAACACGCGGGCCGCGCTCACCAAGGTCCCCGCCGTCACGCTCGGCTTCTGGATCATCAAGATCCTCGCCACCACCCTCGGGGAGACGGGCGGCGACACGGTGACGATGACCTGGCTCGGCGAAACGACGCCGCACCCGATCCCCGGCGGCTACCTGATCGGCACGGCTATCTTTGGCATCCTGCTCGTCGCGCTGGTGATCGCTCAGATCAGGGCGCGCCGCTTCAACGCCTGGCTCTACTGGGCGACGATCGTCGCCTCGACCACGGCGGGCACGACGCTGGCGGATTTTGCCGACCGCTCTCTCGGCATAGGATACTTCGGCGGATCGCTGCTGCTGCTGGCGTGCGTCCTCGTCTCGCTGTTCGTCTGGCATCAGGTGGTCGGGACGGTGAACGTCAACCGGGTCGTCAGCCCGCGCGAAGAGACGTTCTATTGGATCACCATCACCTTCTCGCAGACGCTCGGCACCGCTCTGGGCGACTGGGTTGCCGATGCGGGTCTCGGCTACGAAGGCGGGGCGCTGCTGTTCGGCGCGGGCCTCGCCGTCCTCGCGATCCTCTATTTCTCTACCCGCTCGATCCTCTCGATGTCCGCCCGGGTGTCGCACGTGTTCCTGTTCTGGGCGGCATTCATCCTCACACGCCCGCTCGGCGCGACCGTCGGCGATTTCCTCGACAAGCCGGTCGCCAGCGGCGGGCTCGACCTCAGCCGGCCGCTCGCCTCGCTGGTGATGATCGTGGTGATCGTGGCGCTGGTCTGGATTCTGCCGCAGCGGCCCGGCGTACATCCGGGGCACGACGGCGCGGCCGCGGCGTGAGCCGCCTCGGCGCGGCCCTCGCACTAGCCCTGCTGGTCATCCCCGCGGCGGCCACCGCCGGGCCGCCGTTCCTCACCGACGACCCCGTGCCGACCGACACCGGGCACTGGGAAATCTACGCTCCGCAGTTCGAGGCCGAAGGCAGCGGCAGCGACTTCGGCGGCGAGTTCGGCGCGGAGATTAACTACGGCCCGGTGCCCGATGTGCAGCTCACGCTCGATCTGCCCATGGCCTACACGCACGGGCCTGCCGGCTGGCATTGGGGAGCGGGCGACCTGGCCACCTCGGTCAAGTACCGGTTCTACGACAGTAGGGCTCTGGGCCTGCAGATCGCCGCATTCCCCGGCGTGACGCTGCCGACCGCGAGCCGCGGCCTCGGCGCGGGGCGGGTCACCGCGTTTCTGCCGGTGTGGGCGCAGGAGGACATCGGCCGGTGGTCGATGTTCGGCGGCGGTGGATACGCGGTCAATCCGGGTTCAGGCAATCGCGACTATTGGAGCGGCGGCCTCGCCGTGGCGCGGCAGCTCGGCAAACGGTGGCTGCTCGGGCTCGAAGTCGACCGGCAGGGCCCGGATACGGTCGGAGGGCGCGCTTCGACCAGCCTCGGTTTCGGTGCGATCGTCGATCTGGACGGCCCGTTCCGCCTGCTCGCCTCGGGCGGACCGACGTGGACCGATGGGGGCGGAAGCGGGTTTCATGCGTATGCTGCGCTGGGGCTTGATTTCTAGCCGGTCATCGCCAAACCTGTATTATTGAGGCAACACAGCAAATCGATGCGTATCTTCCGCGACCGGACGGGCAGGGCCAACGGCAGCCGCATGGCGGCTGACGACGCCGGTCGCGATCCCGGCTTCTACTCGCTGCAGGATCCGCCCGGCGACCGCTGGGCCGCGCGACTCGAACAGATCGACCGCTATCTCGATGCAGCCGGCCCGCCAGGGGAGCCCAAACCCCCGGAGGGCGGCAAGCCGAAGAGGAGACACGGCCGCTGGTGGTGGACGATCCGCCTCTTCGCGGCGATGCTGTTTCTTTTCATGGTGCTGGTGGTGTGGCTGGCGATCACCGCCCCGCTCTCGAAATCGCTGCAGCCGATCGCCCCACCGCAGATCACCCTCCTCGCCTCCGACGGCACACCGATCGCCCGCAACGGCGCCGACGTCGCCAAGCCGGTGCAGATCAAGAACCTGCCAGCTTATGTGCCGCACGCGTTCATCGCCATCGAGGACCGGCGCTTCTATCACCATTGGGGCATCGACCCGCGCGGCATCGCCCGCGCCGCCTGGAGCGATCTCACCACCGGGCGCACCGAGGGCGGCAGCACGATCACCCAGCAGCTGGCCAAGTTCACCTTCCTGACCCCCAAGCAGACCATCGGCCGCAAGCTGCGCGAGATGTTGATCGCCTTCTGGCTCGAGGCCTGGCTGACCAAGGACCAGATTCTCGAGCGATACCTGTCGAACGCCTATTTCGGCGACAACTGCTACGGCCTGCGCGCCGCCTCGCTGCACTATTTCTACCGCCAGCCCGAAAACCTCACCCGCGGCCAGGCGGCGATGCTCGCCGGGCTGCTGCAGGCGCCGTCGCGTTACGACCCGACCGACAACTTCGATCTGGCGAAAGCGCGCATGCGCACCGTGCTGCACGCCGAGGTCGAGGCCGGGTATCTGACTGCGGCGCAAGCGAAGGCGATCCCGACTCCGAAGCTTGATGTCCGCCCGACCAACGACCTGCCGACCGGGACCTATTTCGCCGACTGGGCGCTGCCGCAGGCGCGCCAGCTCTCCGACGTCGGCTATTCGCGCCAGACGCTAACCACCACACTCGATGCACGCCTGCAGGGGATCGCCCGGCGGGTGATCGCGAACGCGCCGCTCGGCCACGCGCAAGTCGCGCTGGTGGCAATGCACCCGAACGGCGAAGTGGTCGCCCTGGTCGGCGGCAAGGATTACGAGAAGTCGCCGTTCAACCGGGCGACGCAGGCGAAGCGCCAGCCGGGCTCGACCTTCAAGCTGTTCGTCTATCTCGCGGCGTTCGATCAGGGGATGACGCCGGATTCTGAAATCGACAACCAGCCCATCACCACCGGTTCCTACCGCCCGCAGAACGACAGCGGGCATTATTCGAAGCAGATCACGCTCGAAAACGCTTTCGCCCATTCAAGCAACGTCGCCGCGGTGCGCCTGGAGCATAAGGTTGGCAGCGATGCGGTCATCGACGAGGCGCGCAAGCTTGGCGTCACCACTCCGCTGGCCAAAGGCGATCCAAGCCTCGCGCTCGGCACGTCGACGATGACCCTGCTCGATCTGACCAGTGCCTATGCGGGTGTCGCCGGCAATCGCTTCCCGGTCGAGCCGCACGCCTTTCCGGCCGCGGAAGAAGGGTGGTTCGACTGGATGTTCGCCCGGCACCACAGCCTGTCCGCCCGTGAGCACGGCGAGATCGAGGACCTGCTGCGGCACGCGGTGGAGGACGGCACGGCAAAGGCGGCGCAGCTGCCGGTGGCGGCCTACGGTAAGACCGGCACCACGCAGGACAACCGCGATGCGCTGTTCGTCGGCTATGCCAAGGACCTGGTGGTCGGCGTGTGGATCGGCAACGACGACAATTCGCCGCTGCCGGGCGCTCACGGCGGCGGGCTGCCGGCGCGGATCTGGCACGATTTCATGATGCAAGCGCTGGGCCTCGCGCCCGCTCCGAAGCCGGCCTCGCCGACGCCGGCGCCGAATCCGAACGGACCGGTCCAGCCGCAGGACGTGCCGAACCTCGACGCCATCCCGATCGGCGACGGCGACACCAACCTGCAAATTCAGGACAACGGGGCGACGCTCTCGACCACCGTCGACGGGGTGCCGGTCGACGTGCGGCTCGACCGCAACGGCCTCAGCGTTCAGCCGAGCGGGCGGATTCCGCCGCCGTCGCCGTCCCCCCGGCCGACGGTGGTGCCGCCTCGTCGTCCGGATACACAGCCCGAACGAAGTACAGCCCCTCCGGCGGAGCGTTGAGGCCGAGCGCGGCGCGATCCCTCGCGGCGAGCGCCTCGGCGACCTGCTCCTCGCGCCAGTGCCCCTGGCCGACCAGCGCCAATGTGCCGACCATCGAGCGCACCTGATGATGCAGGAAGCTGCGCGCTTCGGCTTCGACGATCACCCGTTCGCCCTCCCGCCGGACATCGAGCCGGTCGAGCGTCTTGACCGGGTCCTTCGCCTGGCAGTGGGCCGAGCGGAAAGTGGTGAAATCGTGCCGCCCGACCAGCGCCTGCGCCGCGCGGTGCATCGCCTCGGCGTTCAATTGGCGAGCGATATGCCACGCGCGCCCGCGCTCGAGCGTCAACGGCGCGCGGCGGTTGACGATGCGGTATTCGTAAGCCCGGCCGAGGCACGAGAAGCGCGCGTGCCAGTCATCGGGCTTGACCTCGCAGGCGAGCACGGCAATCGGATCGGGCCTCAGGCGGGCGTTGAGCGCCTCCATCAGCCGGAACGGCGCGATCTTTTTCTCGATATCGACATGGCTGCGCATCGCCAGCGCGTGCACCCCGCTGTCGGTCCGCCCGGCCGAATGCATCGTCACCGTTTCGCCGGTAACCGCGCGAACCGCTTCCTCGACCGCCTGCTGCACGCTCGGCCCATGCTCCTGCCGCTGCAATCCCATGAACGGCCCGCCGTCGAATTCGAGGGTGAGGGCGAAGCGAGTCATCTGAGCACCGTTCCTGTCGGCACCGGCTTGCCGCGCAGGAAATCCTCCGCCGGCATCGCCGGCTTGCCGGCTCTCTGGAGCACCAGTGGGCGGATCGCCGCCTGCCCGCAGGCAATCGTCAGCTTGTCGTCGAGCACCGTGCCGTCGGCACCGTTGACGCCGATCTCGCGCGCGCGGAGCACCTTGATCCGCTCGCCGTCCAGGTCGAACCAGGCGCCCGGCCACGGGGCGAAGGCGCGCACTTCGCGCTCGATCAGCTCGGCCGGCTTGGCCCAGTCGATTCGCGCCTCGGCCTTGTCGATCTTGGCCGCGTAAGTGGCGCCGAGCTCGGGCTGCGGCCGAGCCTTGAGCTGATCGAGCTGTGCCACGGTCTCGACCAGCAGCCGAGCGCCGATCTCCGCCAGTTCCGCGTGCAGCTCGCCGGAAGTCTTGTCCTCGACCGGCACCCGCGCACTCGCCAGCATCGGCCCGGTGTCGAGACCTTCGGCCATCCGCATGATGGTGACGCCGGTCACGTGGTCGCCGGCGAGGATCGCCCGCTGGATCGGCGCCGCTCCGCGCCAGCGCGGCAGCAGGCTGGCATGCACGTTGAGGCAACCGTGCTTCGGTCCGTCGAGAATGGGCCTGGGCAGGATCAGCCCGTAAGCGACGACCACCGCCAGCTCGGGCTCGAGCGCGAGGAAATCGGCCTCGGCTTCGAGATCGCGCAGCGTCGCCGGATGGCGCACTTCGATTCCGAGCTTCTCGGCGGCCAGCTGCACCGGCGACGGCCGCTCCGCCTTTCCGCGGCCAGCGGGGCGGGGCGGTTGGGTATAGGCCGCCGCGATCTCATGCCCCGCCTCATGCAGTGCATGGAGCGTCGGGACGGCGAACTCGGGCGTGCCCATGAAGACAATGCGCATCTGGCCCCACTTCCGTTCGCCCTGAGCTTGTCGAAGGGCCGTTTTTCGTTTCGAGCGCAGCGCTAGAAGAAAAGGCAGGCCTTCGACAAGCTCAGGCCGAACGGATAGAGGGCAGGACGATGGCATCGCAAGAGATCGAGACGCTCGCCAGCGCCTTGGCCCGGCTCCCGGGCCTCGGCCCGCGTTCGGCCCGGCGGGCGGTGCTGTGGCTGGTCAAGCGGCGCGAGACGGCGCTGGTCCAGTTCGTACAGGCGCTCGCCGCAGTGCAGGAGACATTGGTCGAGTGTCACATCTGCGGCAACGTCGATACGCGCGATCCGTGCGGCATCTGCGCCGATCCGCGGCGCGACCCGCGCCAGTTGTGCGTGGTCGAGGACGTCGCCGACTTATGGGCGCTCGACCGGGCCAAGCTGTTCACCGGGCGCTATCATGTTCTCGGCGGCCGGCTCTCGGCGCTTGAAGGGGTGCGGCCCGAGGATCTCAGCATCGACCAACTGATTGGCCGCATCGCCGAGGGCGGCATCGACGAGGTCGTGCTGGCGATGAACGCCACCCTCGAAGGTCAGACGACCGCGCACTATATCGCCGAGCGGATCGGCGAATACCCGGTGCGGATCACCCAGCTCGCTCATGGCCTGCCGGTCGGCGGCGAGCTCGATTACCTCGACGAAGGCACCTTGGCGCAAGCACTCAGGGCGCGGAGGCCGGTCGGGTGAAACGCGGCTGGATCGTCGGCGGCTGGCTGTTCGCGCTGATCGCCTCGGCGCTGCCGGCGCTGTGGATGGCCGACGACCTCGCCACCCGCAATCCGCTCGGCATCTACGCCGACGACAGCGGCGCCTGGACGCCCCAGCTTTACTGGCAGTTCCTCAAATGGTGGCTGCCGATCGCCGCGCCGGCAAGCCTGCTGGCGCTCGCCTGCATGGTCCTGAACAGGCCGGCGGACTAGCTGAAGCCGTCTCCCTTGAAGGGGAGAGGGTCAATTTTCCAAAATTGTCTCGGTGTGCAGCGCGCACTTCCAACTGCGGCCGTCACGCACCCAGGCGGTGCTGTCGGCGCACTCGAGGTCCATCTCCTTACCCTTGAACTTGCCGGTCTGATGCACCTTGTAGGCCACGACGGCCGTATCCTCGGCGGGAAAGATCACCTTGACGTCGGAGAACTCGAAGCTGTCGAGCGTCCAATGATCGTCGCGCATCATCGCCTTGTACTTGGCGGGGTCGATCCGCATCGCTCCGCTGGGTCCGGTGATCAGGCATTCTTCGGCGATTAATCCCGCCGCCGCCTCGGTGTTCTTGTCGACCAGGGCTTTCCAGAAGCGCTTCTCGAGATCGACGATCGTCTGGGTGCTGTCGGTCATCGCGCTCTCCTTCGCATGGGTTAAAGTCCCGCGCGGCATCTCGGGTTCCCTCGACGGCGGCGTTCACTTGTCGTTCGCCCGCGAAATGCTTATCTTTCCGCCATGGCCATTCGCGAAATCCTCGAGGTGCCGGACCCCCGGCTGAAGACCGTTTCCGCCCGCGTCGAGGTGTTCGACGAGGCGCTCAAGGCGCTCGCCGCCGACATGTTCGAGACGATGTACGCCGCCAAGGGCATCGGCCTCGCCGCGATTCAGGTGGGCGAGCCGATCCGCCTGCTGGTGATTGACCTGCAGGAGCCCGACGAAGACGCCGAGCCCGAGGTGTGCAACCACGGCGGTCACGAGCACACGCATCAGCCGGTGAAGCACGATCCGCGGGTCTTCGTGAACCCCGAGATCCTCGATCCGGCCGAGGAGCCGAACACCTATCAGGAAGGCTGCCTCTCGGTCCCCGAGATCTACGCCGACGTCGAACGCCCGAAGACCTGCCGCGTCCGCTGGCAGGACCTCGATGGAAAGGTCCACGAGGAGGCGATGGAAGGCATGATGGCGACCTGCATTCAGCACGAGATGGACCACCTCGAAGGCATCCTGTTCATCGACCACCTGAGCCGCCTCAAGCGCACGATGGCGCTGAAAAAGCTCGAAAAGCTGCGCAAGGCCGCCTAGCGCCCCCCGGCACGCGGCACTTTCGCGCGCTTCGATCGTTGGGATGCGGTGAGCAGACGCGTCCTCGTGGTCGAAGACGATCTCCTCAACCGCATGTTGTACAGCGCCGTGCTGGAGGGGAACGGTTTCGTGGCCGAGCTCGTCGGAGACGGAGCCCATGCGCTCGCCAAGGCGCGCGAGTTCCGCCCCGACCTGGTGATCATGGACATTCAGCTGCCCAACGTCTCCGGGCTGGAGCTGATCGAAGCCCTGCAGCGCGATCCCGAGTTTCGCCAGGTGCCGATCCTGGCCGTGACGGCGTTCGTCGGCAAAGGCGAGGAAGCCCGCATCCGCGAAGCCGGCGCAAAGGGCTATCTGGCCAAGCCGATCTCGATCGCTCCCCTGCTCGCGGCCATCAACGACCTGCTCGGCGATCGAGGCAGCGCCGCGTAGGCCACCGGGCGGCTCAGTCCTCGCACAGCTCGCGCCAGCTGTCCTCGCTCACATCGACATCGAACTTCTTCGCCGCGGCCTTGATCCGCTTCCACGCTTTGTCGCGCTCGGCGTCGCTCACGCCTTCGACCTGGTCGAAGCGGGCGATCGCGTTGCGGACGTGGTTGGCGTCCTCCAGCGGCTCCTTGCGCTGTTCGGGGAAGGCGAACTTGGCGTCGCCCAGGTCTTCGCGTTCTTCGGTGCTCAGTTCACTCACCGTCAGCCTCCTACGTTGTTGTCGCGGCGGCACAGCCCGGCCCGCGGCACGGCCGCCTCTCGCGAGAACAGCGAATCAGGAGGGGGGTTGGTTCCGCCGGCCACCGTGAGGTTAGGCCGTACGGGCGTGTCCCCGCGGCACCAGGAGGAACGCGGCGAGATACAGCACGCCGACGACGATCAGCAGGTTGTCGTAACCGAGATACAGCGCCGAATACTCCAGGCAGCCGCCGACGATCGTGCCCAGCAGGTTGATCGCGAACGCCTCCTGCGAATCGCCGGATTCGCGGAAGCGCTTCGAGAAGGCGACGTTGGCGAGATAGATCGGCAGGAACGCCAGCAGCGTCGCCGCGCCAAGCCGCGGCCAAAACGGCAGCGGCAGCAGCCAGCCGGGGCGGATCACCCACGCCAGCGTCAGCGCGGCGACAATCCCGCCATAGACCACCGGCAGCGGCGGGGTCTTGAACTTGCGCGTGGTCTCGACCGCCGCCAGCACGATCAGCAACACCCCGGCGAACACCAGCGCGTTGACGAACCAGGTGGTGCCGAACAGCATCGCGAAGGTGGCGACGTTCTTGGTCTCGAGCAGCAGGAACGCCGCGCCCATGAAGAACAGGTCGGCATAGGGGCGCATCGCCCGCAAGGGCCCGCCGAGCGCGCGCACCGCCACCAGCGAGGCGAGCAGGATCAGAGCCAGCGTGATGGAGTAGAGCGGCGGGAACGCGCCGCCCTTGAAGTAAAGGAACGGCGCGTTGTCGGTCGCCGGGGGGATGACTGTCTGACCCGGCGTCGGCGACCAGGTGGTCTTGCAGCTCTGGTCGGCCGCGGTCATCCCGGCGCTGATGACTGCCTGCGCGCCGGCGTAAGTATCGACGCACGGCGAATGGCTGAACGCCGCCGCCACCGTGCCCGCGAGCCGGTCGATCAGCCAGTTTTCGCGATAGTAGTTGTACATCGCGAAGGCCCCGTGCGGCTTCAGGTGGCGGCGCACCGATTCCATCGCCTGCTTGGTAAACAGGAACAATTCCAGCCGGATCTGCGAGGCGCCGCTGACCAGCGTCAGCGAATCCGGCAGCGCGAACAGGATCAAATCGTATTTCTTGTCGGTGCTTTCGAGGAACGCGCGCCCGTCGTTGACATGGCGGGTCACGCGCGGGTCGGCATAGGGCCGGTCGATGTTCTTCGCCGCGCCGATCTCCAGGATGCGCGGGTCGATGTCGACCGCGTCGATGTGCCTGGCGCCTTCGCGCAGGGCGATGGCCACGTCGGAGCCCGAGCCGGCGCCGACGATCAGGACGTCGCCGTCCACCTTGCCGGGCAGGCGATTGTACGGCGCGACGTAGATCTTTTCCGCCTGCTCCATCTTCCACTTCGCCGGGGCCATCAACTGATGCGGCACGCCGTTGACCTTGATCAGCAGGAATCCGTCGCCCGGCGCGCCTTCGGGCTTCTGCGCGAGCACCTTGTAATAGGGCGACCAGCTGACACCCGGCTGGGCGGTTTCGTAGATCAGCATGCCAACCAGGAGCAGCCCCCAGACCACGCTCACGACCCGCCGGCGTCGGGGGGAGAGGATCAGATAGAGCCCGACCGCGATCAGCCCCCACACGAGCGAAGGCGCGCGCACGAAGCTCAGCAGGCTGAAGACCACGATTCCGAGCAGCGATCCCAGCAGGTCGAAGCGATAGGCGACCAGTGGCCGCAGGCGGGCGAAGCAGCGCCCGACGATCTCCGCCGGGCCGGCGAGGATCGTCGCCACCAGCACGAACACGATCGGCAATGCGACCCACGCCGGCGGGCCACTAACCGCCAGCGCGGTGAAATAGATCACGTCCTGGCTCGCCCGCTCGATCGACACCGGGAAGGTCAGCACGATCACCACCAGCACCGCCAGCAGCGGCAGCGACAGCGGCCAGATCGACCAGCTCTTACGGCTGATCAGGAACCCCGCGCCGATGCCGAGAAACGAGCCGAGCAGCACGAAATTGGAGAAATAAGACAAGTGAACGATGTTGGCCCCGAGCCAGCGGATCAGCGCCAGCTCGAGGAACAGCATCAGGAAACTCGCCATCAGCAGGCGCCGGACGGTCGCGCGCTCGCTCTCGTCGGCCGCCGCAGGGAAGCCCGATGCCGTCACGCGCCGCTCACCGCCCCCTTCGGCGATCACCGCCGCCGAACTGTCCACCTGAGCCAAATCCCTATCCTCCCCTCATGCCAGGCCGTCGTCTTACTCTCGCGCAGGTGGATCGGCCAATCCGCCGAATGCGGCGCGCTGGCCTTTTCCATAGGATAATTTGCGGCACCGGACGTTCGTCGCACCGAGGATTGGGCTTTTGGCCGTCGTACGCCCGGTCAGATCGACGGGGTCATCGCTGGCGCGACCGTCGGATCGCCAGCCGTGCGACGCCGCGGCAACAGGGGCGGCGGAGATTATTCGCTTTGCAAGGCGATCGAGGAAGCGGGCGCCGCGGCGTCCCGGTCGTAAGGGTCGCTGCCGATCGCCAGCCGGCCGTCGTCGGCGCGAGCCGTGATATAGACGACGTAAACCGGAACCGGGTGCGGCAGGGGCAGCTCCTGCTCAGGGGTATCGCTCGACATGTCGAGATTGCCCTGCAGCAGCCATTCGCCCAATTTCTTGGCATCCTGAAGCCGGATGCAGCCGGCGCTCAGCTGCCGGTCGTCCTTGGCGAACAGGTCCTTCTCCGGCGAATCGTGGAGGTAGATTCCGTAAGGATTGGGGAATTCGTACTTCACCGTGCCCATCGAATTGCGCGGCCCCGGCTTCTGGCGCACGACCACCGCCACCTCGCCGCGCCGGATCGCGTGCCAGTCGAGCTTGGTCGGATCGAGGATTGCGGCATCGTCGCCCCAGCCGGACAGCACTTCGTAGCCCTGGCGCTTGAGATAGTTCATGCCTTCGTTGAGCACGTTCCTAGCGATCAGCGAACGAACGAAGTCGGGCGGCACGTTCCAGTATGGGTGGACGTAGGCGGTGCGAATGTAACCGGCGTAGGCCGGCGTTTCTTTGTGCGGATCGGGCTTGCCGACCACCACTTTCATCGTATCGACGAGATGGTCGTCGTCGTACATCGACAGGGTCGCGGTAGCGATGTCGATGACGATATGGCGGCCGTTCGGATGCGGCGGAATCTGGCGCAAGCGGTCGAGGTTCTCGATCGCCACCCGGCGTTCGTCCGGCGTGGCGGTGACATCGTTCAGCAGGGCCCAGCGCAGAGGGGCGTAAAGCGGATGCATCCAACGCATGTTCCGGATGTAATCCGCCAGCGACGGCGCCTTGGCGGCGGCGTCGAGCGTGTAATAGGCGCCGAGGTATCGCGGCTGGAGGGTCGACGCCTCGTATTTCATGTGGTTGCCGCTCTCTTTCCGCAACGCCGCGACATAGGCCGCGAATGTGCGCGAGAGCATCGCCTCGGCATTGGCGAGATTTGTCGGTGAGGGCTGCTGCTCGGCGAGCGCCACCGCGGCGGCGAGCTGGTCCGGGTGTAGGGCCGCCGGATCGAGCCCGTCATCGGCTGAAGTCTGGATGAGTTTGACCAACACGTCGGCCGCCGGGTCGAGCGCCCCGCCGGGATCGATCCACACGGGCCCCGGACCGTAGGCGTAATAGCTGCTCACCTGTCCGTCGGTGAGCTTGACGAGCTGCGCCTTGAAGTCGGGCGTGGCCGCGTAGCCCACGGCATGCGCGGGCTGCGAGAGAACAAGACCAAGCGCCAGCGGCAATAGGATAGCCGAGCGGCGCGCACGAGCGAGCGACATGCTTCCTCAACCTGTCTTCTAAACGTCGGTTCCGTGGTACGGCGTACGAACCGCAATCCCCGGGGACCGGATATTATCACTTCCGGGGATGGAACGGAATTGTCGCCCAGCCAGAAGGATCCCTAACGAACGTTAGAGATCGCAGACCGCTGGTTAAGTTCGGCTTAACGGAAAAGGGGCCGCTCGGCGGAGCGACCCCTTTTGGCGTTGTGCTGCAGCGAAGGGCTCAGAACAGCCCTTCGATCTGCCCGTTCTCGTCGAGGCGGATCGATTCGGCGGCGGGCACGCGGGGCAGGCCCGGCATGGTCATGATCGAACCGCAGATGGCGACCACGAACCCGGCCCCGGCCGCCAGGCGAACCTCGCGTACCGGCACGGTATGATGCGACGGCGCGCCCAGCTTGGTCGGATCGGTGGTGAAGCTGTACTGGGTCTTGGCCATGCACACCGGCAGGTTGCCGAAGCCGGCCTCTTCCCATGCCTTGAGCTGCTTGTGGACTGATGCGTCGGCGGTCGCCTCGTCGGCGCGGTAGATGCGGGTGGCGATGGTGTTGATCTTCTCCCACAGCGACATCTCGCCCGGGTACAGCGGGGTGAACTGCGCGGTGCCGGAATCGGCCATTTCGACCACCTTGCGGGCGAGCTCCTCGGTCCCTTCCGAACCCTTGGCCCAGTGCTGGCACAGGATCGCCTCGGCTCCGGCCTCGGCGACCGCATCCTTGATCGCCTGGACTTCGGCGTCGGTGTCGGAGACGAAGTGGTTGATCGCCACCACCGCCGGAACGCCGAACTGGCGCACGTTCTCGATGTGCCGCAGCAGGTTGGCCGAGCCCTTCTTGACCGCCTCGACATTCTCGGTGCCGAGATCGGCTTTGGCGATCCCGCCGTTGTACTTGAGCGCGCGCACCGTGGCGACGATCACCACCGCACACGGTTTGAGGCCGGCCTTGCGGCACTTGATGTCGAAGAACTTCTCGGCGCCGAGGTCGGCGCCGAAGCCAGCCTCGGTAACCACATAATCGGCCAGCTTGAGCGCCGTGCGGGTGGCGGTCACGGAGTTGCAGCCGTGCGCGATGTTGGCGAACGGGCCGCCGTGGATGAACGCCGGATTGTTCTCCAGCGTCTGCACCAGGTTGGGCTTGATCGCGTCTTTCAGCAGCACCGCCATCGCGCCATGGGCCTTGAGGTCGCGCGCGCGCACGGCGCTCTTGTCGCGGCGGTAGGCGACAATGATGTTGCCGATCGATTCCTCGAGATCCTCGAGCGAGGTGGCGAGGCACAGGATCGCCATGATCTCCGAAGCGACGGTGATGTCGAAGCCGCTCTCGCGCGGGAAGCCATTGGCGACGCCGCCCAATGAGTTGACGATCTGGCGCAGCGCGCGATCGTTCATGTCGAGCACCCGGCGCCAGCTGACCCGGCGGGTGTCGATATCGAGCGCGTTGCCCCAGTAGATATGGTTGTCGATCATCGCGCTCAGCAGGTTGTGGGCGCTGGTGATCGCGTGGAAATCGCCGGTGAAGTGGAGATTGATGTCTTCCATCGGCACGACCTGGGCATGGCCCCCGCCCGCCGCGCCGCCCTTCATCCCGAACGATGGCCCGAGCGACGGCTCGCGCAGGCACACGGCGGCGTTCTTGCCGATCCGGTTGAGGCCGTCGTTGAGCCCGACCGAGGTGGTCGTCTTGCCTTCGCCGGCGGGCGTCGGGTTGATCGCGGTCACCAGGATCAGCTTGCCGTCGGGCCGGTCCTGCTGCTGGTTGATCCAGTCCATCGAGATCTTGGCCTTGAAGCGGCCATAGGGTTCCAGCGCGTCGTCCGGAATGCCGAGCTCGGCGCCGATCTCGCCGATCGGCTTCATGTTGGCGGCACGGGCGATCTCGATATCGGTGGGCATGGGGGTCCTCTTCCGTTGTGGGGCGCGATGTTTCACTTATGCGAAATTTTCGCCAGTCCGAAATTTGCCGGTCCGCCATACAATCGAGAGAGGGCGAATCTCAAGGTGATTCTGGGGGCACACGACTGGGCGGCTGGGGATCGTGGACAAGGCGGACTTGTGCGCTGGCGGCGCGGCCGATAGGTTCGCTCTCTGTTCCCTCGAGCGCACGCTCTGCCCCTTTGAGCACACATCAGACCTATGGATTCGTCTCTCGCCATCCCGATCATTGTCGCCGTCATCGCCGGCCTTGCCGTCGGCTGGTTCCTCGGCTCGCGCACCGCCGCCGAGTGGAAATCGCGCCACGCCGAGCGCGACAGCGCGGCGAAAGAGCACGAGGAGAACCTCAAACGAGCGGTCGCGGAACTTGGCCAGGCGCAGATCGAGCTGGCCACGCTCAAGGCCAATGCAGAGAACTTCGACAAGCAGCTCCAGCAGATGAAGGAAGCACGCGAGGACCTGTTGGCGCAGTTCAAGGTCGCCGGCGGCGAAGTGCTGACCCGCGCGCAGGAAGAGTTCCTTAAGCGCGCCGAGGAGAAGTTCGGCCACGCCGAGAAGGCCAACAAGGAAGCGGTCAAGTCGCTGCTCGATCCGGTCCACCAGCGGCTCAAGTCCTACGAGGAGCAAGTCGCCGCGCTCGAAGCCAAGCGGGTCGACAGCTTCGGCCAGCTCACCGGCCTGATTGAGACGATGCGGGCGGGGCAGGAAGAAGTGCGGCGCGAGGCGCAGCGGCTCGGCAACTCGCTGACCAACGCCCCCAAGGCGCGGGGCCGCTGGGGCGAGCGGGCGCTGCAGAACGTGCTCGAACAGTGCGGCTTGTCGCAGCACACCGATTTCCACCTCGAGCATTCGATCGACACCGACGACGGCCGTCTGCGCCCCGATGCGATCGTCAACGTGCCGGGGCAGAAGAAGCTGGTGATCGACGCCAAGGTCTCTCTCAACGCCTATCAGGAGGCGTTCGAAGCCGACAGCGACGAGGCACGGATCAAGGCGCTCGACGCGCATGCCCGGTCGATGCGCAATCACGTGCAGACGCTCGGCGCCAAGAGCTACCAGAGCCAGTTCGACGAAGCCCCCGATTACGTGGTGATGTTCGTCCCCGGCGAGCATTTCGTGGCCGCCGCGCTCGAGCACGATCCCGAGCTGTGGGACTTCGCCTTCCGCAACAAGGTGCTGCTCGCCACGCCGACCAACCTCGTCGCCATCTGCCGCACGGTAGCGCAGGTCTGGCGGCAGGACGGGCTCGCCCGCGAGGCGCAGGAGATCGGCCGCATGGGTGCCGAGCTCTACGAACGACTCGCCGTCGCCGCCGAACATTTGAAGCGCGTCGGCGGGGGGCTGGAGACAGCGGTCAACAATTACAACAAGTTCGTCGGCAGCTTCGAGCGCAACGTGCTTTCGTCGGGCAAGCGCCTGGCCGACAAGGGCATCGAAATCGGCAAGCGCGAAATCGAGGACGTGCCCCTTGTCGAAAGCGCGCCGCGCTATACAGGAGGCGAGGGAGAGGAACCCGCCCCCATCAAGCTGGTTGAAGGCAACCGGCGGGCGGGAGTTGGCGAGAACGGATGACAGCACGGGTCTGGGCCCAGGTGACGATTGTGCCGCTGGTGCTGGCGCCCATGCTGACTCTGGCCGCCTGCAACCGGCACAACCCGCCGTCGGACCAGCTCGCCGAGTCGGCCCGCCAGATCGTCGGCGTGGCGACGCCGACGCCCGCGCCGTTCGCCAAGGGACCGTACGCTCCGCGCGATACCTGCCACGCCGTGGCCGGCGCCGACCAGTTCCGCCGCAAGCTCTACAATGCCGTGATGGCCCGCGATGCCGACGCGTTCGTCGCGCTGGCGGCGCAGGACATCAAGCTTACCCCGGGTCCCGGCGACACCGTCGGCGCCGGCGCCAGCGGCCGCGCCGCGCTGAAGCAGCGGCTGACTGACAAGGGCTGGGACATGTGGGACGAGCTCGACCGCTTGCTCAGGCTCGGCTGCGCGGCCAACGACCAGGGCGGGATCACCATCCCCTGGTATTACGAGCAGCACATCACCAAGGTCGATCCGACGACCGGCATGCTGGTCACCGGCGAGAACGTCCCGCTGCTCAGCGCGCCCGATCCCAAGAGCATGGTCCTCGAAACGATCTCGTGGGACGTGGTCACTCTCGGCACGCCCGCGCCCGACGATCCCTACCAGCCGGTCACCGCGCTTGACGGCAAGCAGGGCTATATCGCCACCAACAAGCTGCGCAGCCTGACCGATTATCGCCTCAAGGCGATCCAGCGCAACGGCAACTGGCGCATCGTCAGCCTGGTCTCGGGCTCTCAATCGTAGCCAGCACCTCGTACGCCAACACCGCGCCGGCGATGGCGGCGTTGAGGCTGTCGGCGCGGCCGCGCATCGGGATCGTCACCCGCAGGTCGCACGCCGCTTCGTAGGCTTCGGGCAGCCCGCGGGATTCGTTGCCGACGAGGATGAAGCACGGCGTGCGGTACGGCGCCCCGCGATAGGGCACCGCATCGCGCAGCGAAGCGGCGACCAGTTGACCCTCTCCCTGCCGCAGCCAGCCGACGAACTCGCTCCACGGCGCCTGGGCGATCGCCTGCGTGAACACCGCGCCCATGCTCGCGCGCACGGCTTCGGCACTGAACGGGTCGGCGCAGTCGTCGATCAGGATCAGCCCGCCGGCGCCGACGGCATCGCCGGTGCGCAGCATGGTGCCGAGGTTGCCGGGATCGCGCAGCGCCTGCGCCACCAGCCAGATCGGCGCGGCGGATCGGTCGATCGCCGTCAGCGCGGTGTCGGATTCGGGGAAGACCCCGATCACCGCCTGCGGGTTGTCCTTGCCGGCGATCTTGCCCAGGATCTCGGCGCTCGTCTCGACGATCTCGCCACCGGCCGCCTCGACCTCGGCGACCAGCGCAGTCAGCAGCGGATGCTCGTCGCGCACGTCGGCCATTGCCAACATCTCCGGCAGCCGCCCGGATTCGCGCGCATCGGTCAGCAGCCGCAACCCTTCGGCGAGGAACTTGCCCTCGCGCCGGCGATGCTTCTTGTCGCGCAGCGAGCGGAGATATTTGACCGTGGGATTGGAAAAGCCGGTGATCGTGCGGCGAGGCATGGTCTAGTCCTCGCCGAATCCGCTTTCCACCAGCGCGACCAGCTCGGCCAGGCGCTCATCGGCCTCGGTGCCTTCGGCGGCGATCTCGATCGTGTCGCCCTTGGCCGCGCCGAGCATCATCAGCCCGAGGATCGAGCCGCCGAGCGCGCTCGCCCCATCCTTGCTGACGGTGATGGTGGTGCCGTCCATCTGCGCTGCGGCGGCGACGAAGCGGGCGCTCGCTCGGGCGTGCAGCCCGCGTTTGTTGACGATGGTGACCGTCTGCTTCGCGGCGGCCATTCGCAGTTACGCGTCCTGTCCCAGGAACTCCGAGGCCACGGTGATGTAATTGCGCCCGGCCTCGCGCGCGGCGGCGACCGCGGCGGTCAGGTCCATCTCCTTGCGCGCGCCGGCCAGGCGAATCAGCATCGGCAGGTTGATCCCGGCGATGACTTCGGTCTTGCCCTTCTTGAGCAGCGAGATCGCCAGGTTCGAAGGGGTGCCGCCGAACAAGTCGGTCAGGATCACCGCGCCCGAGCCGGAATCGACCCGCTTGATCGCGTTGGCGATCTCCCGCCGCCGGGCTTCCATGTCGTCGTTCGGCCCGATGCAGATGGTCGCCACGTCGGTCTGTTCGCCGACGACGTGCTCCATAGCATGGACGAACTCCTCGGCCAGCCGGCCGTGGGTCACCAGGATCATTCCGATCATGCGGTCAGATTACTCTCGAAGCGTTCACTCGTGCCTGACGGCGGGCAAGACGCGGCCCATACTCTCGAATCATGGCTGATGCGACCCCTCTATCAATTCCGCCGCGCGCGATCCCAGGTTGCGGTGCAGCACGGTCGGCGAAAAGCCGCCCTCGCGCAAGGCTGCGGCGATCTTTTCCGCCATGAACACCGAGCGGTGTCTCCCTCCGGTACAGCCGAAGGCGATATTGACGTAGCTCTTGCCTTGCGCGGCATAGCGCGGGAGCAGGTCGAGCAGCAGGTCGCGGATGTGGGCGAAGCTGCCGGGGAACGCCTGGTCCTGCTCGATGTGCGCGCCGACGGGCTGGTCGAGCCCGGTCAGCTCGCGCAGCTCTGGCTGCCAGTGCGGATTATCGAGATATCGCATGTCGAACACCAGGTCGGCCGCGGGCGGCACCCCGCGGGCAAAGCCGAAGCTGGAGACGGTCACGGTCATCTGCTCCTTGGCCTCGCCGGCGAAATGCTGACGGATCACCTGCTGCAGCTCGTTTGAGGAAAAGCGGGTGGTGTCGATCAGCACGTCGGCCCAGCGGCGCAACGGGGCGAGCAGTTCGCGCTCCGCTCGAATTCCGGAATCCACCGGCATGTCGTGCGCCAAGTGGTGACGACGGCGGGTCTCGTCGTAGCGCCGCTGCAATTCGGCCGTCGAGCAGTCGAGGAACAGCGTCGTCACTTCCAGGTCGGCCCGGGCGCTCAGCTGCTTGACCCGCTCGATCACCCGTTCGGGCGCAAACCCGCGGGTGCGCGAATCGAAGCCGATCGCCAGCGGCGTCGCTTCGCCTTCGGCGCGCTCGCCTTCGCGGCCGATCAGCCGGCCGAGCAGGCGGATCGGGAAGTTGTCGATCGCCTCCCAACCGATGTTCTCCAGCTCGCGCAGCGCGGTCGTCTTGCCGGCGCCCAGCATGCCGGTGACCAGCAGGATGCGCTGGCGGTCGGGGCGGTCGTCTGACGGCATGGCGGGTTTTTCTGCGCGTTCGAGCGGCGAAAGGGAAGGGCTCACGGCAGTCCGTATGTTTTCAGGGCAAATTCGGCGCGCAGCGGCAGGGCAAGGGTGTCGGGAAAAAGGGCGAGCCGGGGAAGCCTATGTCCGGCACATTCAAAGGTCTCCGCGGCGTCGATGAAGCGGGGAGCCGCTTCGTCGAGCCTGATCACCAGCGCGACCGGCGCCGAGCCCGCCGGCAGCTTTACCAGCCCGACATTGCGCACCTCGATCAGCCCGGCGATGTTCGGTGGCGGCATGGCCCATAGGCGCCCGTCGCGGTCCTCCAGCGTCACCCCGTCGTCGCCGACCAGCACCGCGCCGCGGTCGATCAGCGCCAGCGCCAGGCTCGACTTGCCGCTGCCGGGTTCGCCCTCGATCAGAACCGCCCTGCGCCCTTGGGCGCTGCCGATCGCGACGCAGCTGACGTTGGCGAGGACGCTGCTCACGCCGCTGGCAGCGTCAGCACCAGGCAGGCGCCGGCGCCGTCCTCGGGTTCGCGCACCACCAGCGTCCCGTCGTGCGCCTCGGCGATGCTCCGCCCGATCGCCAGGCCGAGGCCGCTGTGGTGGCCGAAATCTTCCGCTTCGGGGCGCAGCGAGTGGAATCGGGTGAACACCTTCTCGCGCGCATCGGCCGGAATGCCCGGTCCTTCGTCGCACACCGAGGTTTCGAGGCGGTCGCCGTGGCGGGCGATATTCACGCGAATGGTGCCGTTCTCGGGCGAGAACGAAACCGCGTTATCGAGCAGGTTTTCGATCACCCGTTCGAGCCTCAGCGGCACCCCCATCACCAGCGTCGATCCGCCATCGCGGGTCAGTTCGACGCGGCAGGTGCCGTTCTCGCCGCGAGACTGGCGCTGCTCGATCAGGTTGCCGACCAACGCGGCGATATCGATCGGCTCGAACGTCGCCCGGCTCAGTTCGGCGTCGATCCGGCTGGCTTCGGAGATTTCGCTCACCAGCCGGTCGATCCGGCGGATGTCGTGGGCGGCCACTTGGGTCAGCTGCCGGCGCAGCTCGGGATCCTCCACGTGCCCGAGGGAATCGACCGCGCTGCGCAGGCTGGCGAGCGGGTTCTTGATTTCGTGGGCGACATCAGCGGCGAAGCTCTCGACCGCGTCGATCCGGTGGCGCAGCGCGCCGGTCATGTCGGCCACCGCCCGCGCGAGAAGGCCGATCTCGTCGTACCGTTCGGGCAGGCGCGGAACCTCGACTTGCCGTTCGCGACCCAGTCGCACCCGCACCGCTGCCCGGGCGAGCGTGCGCAAGGGCGTGACGATCGTCCGCGCCATGTACAGCGACAGGAGGATCGACGCGGCCAGCGCCAAAGCGACCGCGATTCCCAGCGTCCCGCGCGCGGACCGCACCTTCTGGGTGATGTCGACGGCGTTGCGGGTGGTCAGCAGGGTCGTGCCCTGGAGGCCGACGGGGGCGGCGGCGGTGATAACCGGCGTCCCGTCGGGCGCCTCGCGCAGCTCGATCTGGGTCAGGCGCTCTTCGCGCGCGCGGCGCAGTTCGGGCCAGGCATCGGCGCGGGTGTCGTTGGGCTCGACGTAATCGGGGATCGGATCGGCGCCGACGATCCAGTTGACCGCCCGGTCGAGCCAGCGGGCGAACCGCTCCTGAAAGCCCTCGTCGCCGATCGTGTCGAATTCGAACGTCGGCTCGTCGAGTTTGAAGCTGTCGGCCTCCAGCCGCCCTTGCGGGTCGAACATGCGCAAGCGCATGTGCTGCTCCTTGCCGATCTGCGTCAGCACCGCGTTCTGCCGCTCGCGGGTGGCGCCGGCGAGCGCTTCGGCGGTGATCTGCGCCTCGATTCGAGCCAGCTGATACCGTTCGGAGAGCAACTGCTTGCGATAGGAGTCGATATAGAAGATGCCGCCGCCGAGCAGCGCCAGCGGCAGGATGTTGACCGCCAGGATGCGGGTCGTCAGCGACCAGCGCTGGGACCAGCGCCAGGAGTTCCTCAGCCACTCGGTCCGCCAGCGCGGGCCCCCGTCAGCCATCGGACTTGTCAGCCATCGGAGAAGCTGTAACCGGCGCCGTAGAGCGTCTCGATAGCCGCGAACTCGGGATCGGCGGCACGGAACTTGCGGCGCAGGCGCTTGATGTGGCTGTCGACCGTGCGGTCGTCGACGAACACGTCGTCGGGATAGGCCGCGTCCATCAGCTGGTTGCGGCTCTTGATCACCCCAGGGCGGCTCGCCAGCGCCTCGAGGATCAGGAACTCGGTCACGGTGAGGGAAACCGGCTGACCGCCCCAGGTCACCCGGTGGCGCGCCGGGTCCATCGTCAGCCGGCCGCGCTCGATCACCGGCGCTTCGCCGCCCGGGTGCGGCTCGCCGCCGGCGTGCTGCACCGGGCCGGCGCGGCGCAGAATCGCGCGAATGCGGGCGAGCAGCAGCCGCTGGCTGAATGGCTTGGTGATGTAGTCGTCGGCGCCCAGCGCCAGGCCGGCGGCCTCGTCCTGCTCCTCGTCCTTGCTGGTCAGGAAAATCACCGGCAGGTCGGAGCGCTCGCGCAGCCGGCGCAGCAGCTCCATCCCGTCCATTCGCGGCATCTTGATGTCGAACACGGCCAGGTCGGGCGGGTTCTCGGCCAGCGCCTTGAGCGCGGCCTCGCCGTCCGAATAGACCCGCGTGGCGTAGCCGTCGGCCTGCAGCGCGATCGACAGCGTCGTCAGGATGTTACGGTCGTCATCGACCAGCGCGATGGTCCGCCTGCCGTCGGCGTCGGGCGGGTCGGACGCGTGCTGCGCGGGGTCACTGGCCATCGGGTCGGGCATTTGCTTGCACCGGAAACGGGTTACAGCGTTGCCCGCGGCGAAACAATGCGATTGCCGCCGTGCCGCGACGGAACAGCGGTAAACATTTGGCGTTGTTAGAAAACCGGCGGTGCGGGAAACGAGCGATCGTGCCCCGCGGCGAGGCCAAATTGACGGACCCCGCGGCGGCGACTATGCGCAAGCCCAGAGTGGCGGCTGCGCAATGTCACGGCCGTTTTCCGCACTGCTTTGGAGACCCGTACGTGACAGTTCCGCTTTCCGTTTCGCTGGCCGATCAAGGCATTGCCACCGGCGCCACCATCAAGGCCAACCTTGGCACCGCCCCGTTGGTCGAGGAAGCGGTGCGCAACGGCGAAGGCCTGCTGGCCAAGCACGGGCCGCTGGTGGTCGAAACCGGCAAGCACACCGGCCGCTCGGCGAAGGACAAGTTCATCGTCCGCGACGCCGAGACCGAAAACACCGTGTGGTGGGGCAAGGTCAACCAGCCGATGACCCCCGAGCACTTCGCCGCGCTGAAAGCGGATTTCCTGCAGGCGCTCGCCGACAAGGACTCTCTCTACGTCGCCGACCTGTTCGGCGGCTCGCAACCGGAATATCGCGTAAAGGTTCGGGTGATCAATGAGTTGGCTTGGCACAACCTGTTCGTAAGGACAATGCTCGTGCGTCCTTCCAAGCACGAACTTGCCCACTTCGCGCCCGAATACACGATCGTCGACCTGCCCAGCTTCCGCGCCGATCCCGCGCGCCACGGCACCCGCAGCGAAACGGTCGTCGCGGTCAACTACAGCGAGAAGCTGATCCTGATCGGCGGCACCGCCTACGCCGGCGAAATGAAGAAGAGCGTGTTCGGCCTGCTCAACTACCTGCTGCCGCCCCAGGGCATCATGCCGATGCACTGCTCGGCCAACATCGGCCCCGAAGGGACGGCGGTGTTCTTCGGCCTTTCCGGCACCGGCAAGACGACCCTCTCGGCCGACGCCTCGCGCGAGCTGATCGGCGACGACGAGCACGGCTGGTCGGACAGCGCGGTGTTCAACTTCGAAGGCGGCTGCTACGCCAAGATGATCCGCCTGTCGGCCGAGGCCGAGCCGGAGATTTACGCCACCAGCAAGATGTTCGGCACGGTGCTCGAAAACGTGGTGATCGATCCCGACACCCGCGAGCTCGATTTCGACGACGCCTCGCTGGCCGAGAACAGCCGCGGCGCCTATCCGATCGATTTCATCCCCAACACCTCGGCCGCCAACATGGGCCCGGTGCCGAAGAATATCGTCATGCTGACGGCCGACGCCTACGGCGTGCTGCCGCCGATCGCGCGCCTCACGCCCGAGCAGGCGATGTATCACTTCCTGTCGGGCTACACCGCCAAAGTCGCCGGCACCGAGATCGGCGTGACCGAGCCGGAGGCGACCTTCAGCACCTGCTTCGGCGCCCCGTTCATGCCGCGCCACCCGTCGGTCTACGGCAACCTGCTCAAGCAGCGCATCGCCGAAGGCGGGGTGCAGTGCTGGCTGCTCAACACCGGCTGGACCGGCGGCAAGTACGGCGTCGGCAAGCGCATGCCGATCAAGGCCACCCGCGCTCTGCTCAACGCCGCGCTCGACGGCTCGCTCGGCGATGTTGAGTTCCGCAAAGACCCGAACTTCGGCTTCGATGTCCCGGTGGCGGTCGCGGGGGTCGACAGCACGATCCTCGATCCACGCGCGACCTGGGCCGACAAGGACGACTACGACCGCACAGCGGGACGGCTGATGCAGCTGTTCGTCGACAACTTCGCCCAGTTCGAAGCGCACGTCGACCAGGGCGTGAGGGACGCCGCGCCGCAAGCCGCCTAGCGGCAGACCTTAGTCCCCAAATTCCGGCGGGACGATACCGCCGTGTGCGGCCAGCTCGTTGAGTACGCGGGCGTGGAGCCAGTTGTCCATGTCCCGCGAGCCGTCGAGCGGCCCGTCGTAGCCGAGTTCCTCGGCCAACGCCTCGCGCGCTTCGAGGCTCGAATCGACGCCGATCAGGTCCATCAGATCGACGATCGAGGTGCGCCAGTTGAGGTGATCGGCGCCGGGCATGTCGTCGAGCGTGTTCTCGATGTTGATCGCGTGCGGCGCGGGGCGGACCGGATCGGATTGCGGATCCCCGCCGCCGGCCGGCGCGCGCCGGCGGTTGCCGTAGATCGCTTCGCGGATCGAGGTGAACATTCGCATGGCGAGCGGCTCCTGTCCTGCCTTGTCGAAACCCGCGGACACCCGGCGGGGTTCCGCGACCGGGTTCGCTGGGCTAGGCGAGCGCGATGGAAGATCTCGTGCTGTCGCTGATGATGGTGGTTTCGTTCGCGCTGATCGTCGGTGCCGTTGTGCTGTGGCGGCGCGACGGGTTCGTGCGGCAGGTGTGGCTGATGCTGCTGGCGGCGGCGGTGATCCTGGCAAACTTCGCGATCTGGGCCGTGCCGTTGAACGGCGGCGCGGCCCCGGTCGAGCGGGCCTCCGCGGGGTTGCATTAGCGTGGAATCCGCCATTTGACGCTGTTGCTGTAGGTCCCGGCGACAGTCTTTCCGTTTCCGTCCATTGCCGGAGTAAAGCGGGCGCCGCGGCTGACTAGGCGGCAAGTCGCCTGGTCGAGACCCGGATGCCCACTCGAGTGGACAATGTCGCACCCGGTTACCCGCCCGCCGGGGCCGATCGCCAAGCGGAATACGATGGTGCCGTCGTGGCCTTCGAGCAAGTCGCGCGAGGGATAGTCGTCGGTCCCGACCCAATCTTTCGGATCGGTCGTCGGCACGGCCGACGCCGCCCTTGCCGTCGTCAGCGGATCGGGCACTCGGGCGAGAGGCGGAAGTCGAGGTAGTTGTCGACCGACTTCATCAGCTCCTCGGTCTCGTTCTCGAAAAAGTGGTTCGCCCGGGGGATTTCATCGTGGTGGATGGTGATGTGCTTCTGCGTGCGCAGCTTCTCGACCAGCTTCTGCACCGCCACCGGCTGCACCACGGTGTCCGCCGTACCCTGGATGAAGATGCCGCTGGCCGGGCAGGGGGCGAGGAAGCTGAAATCGTACATATTCGCCGGCGGAGCGATCGAGATGAAGCCGCGGATTTCCGGCCGCCGCATCAGCAGCTGCATACCGATCAACGCGCCGAAGCTGACCCCGGCGACCCAGGTGGTCTGCGCCTCGGGATGGATCGTCTGCACCCAGTCGAGCGCCGCGGCGGCGTCGCTCAGCTCGCCGATGCCGTTGTCAAAGCTGCCTTGGCTGCGGCCGACGCCGCGGAAGTTGAAGCGCAGCGTGGCGAAGCCGCGGTCGACGAAGGTCTTGTAAAGCCGCTGGACGATGCGGTCGTTCATCGTTCCGCCGCCCTGCGAATGCGGGTGGAGGATCATCGCCACCGGTGCGCGGGGGCGCGGCGGCGGGGCAAAACGGCCTTCGAGGCGGCCTTCGGGGCCGGGGAAAATGACGGCGGGCATTGGGCGTGCTCTGATATAGGTTGGGCGCGGCTGGCGCGCGCGAGGTTGGCGGCTATATAGTGCGAGTGCAACTTTTCGCAATTCCCTCACAATGAGCCGCATCTACCTCGATCACGCCGCGACCACCCCGCTGCGCCCCGAGGCGCGCGAGGCGATGCTGCGCGGGTTCGAGCTGTGGGCCAACCCGTCGAGCCCGCATGCCGAGGGACGGCGGGCGAGGGCGGCGCTGGAGGATGCGCGCGAACGGATCAAGGCCGCGCTCGGGTGGAACGGCGAGGTGATCTTTACGTCGGGCGCGAGTGAGGCGGCCGAGCGCGTGTTCGACCATGCGAATGTTCGCTTCAAGTTCGCTGGCAACACGGAACATGAAGCGGTCCGCAGCCTTTGCACCTGTGTGGACGACCAGATCGTCCCGGTCGGCCGCGATGGAGCCGTGGCGCTCGACGCCATCGCAAACGGAATGCCTCCGGCCACTCCCGGCGATGGGGCCGAATTGCGCTCGTTGGTTGCCGTTCAGCACATCAACTCCGAGACCGGCCATCGGCAAGACGTCCAGGTCATGGCCGACCTGGTTCATCGGCGCGCCGGATTGCTGCTTGTCGACTGCGCGCAAAGTGCGGGGAAATTCGACATCCCGGCCGAAACCGATTTCGCCATCGTATCGGCTCACAAGTTTGGCGGGCCGATCGGTGTTGGCGCCTTGCTGGTCAAAGACTTCGGTACCCTGAAAGCGTCTGGGGGTCAGGAGCGAGGGTATCGCAGAGGCACCGAGAACCTGCCCGGAGCTCTCGGGATGGCGGCCGCGCTGGAAAGGCGTGCGAAGCCCTATATCGATCCCGATGTGCTGACGCCTCTGGACGCGTTCGCAGACGAAGTGCGCACGCTCGGCGGTACCTGGTTCTCCGATCGCATCGCAGACCCTACCCCCTACATCCGCTCGATTGCCATGCCGGGCCTTTCGGCCAAGGCGCAGCTGATGCGCTTCGACCTGATGGGAATCGACGTCAGCGTGGGCAGCGCCTGTTCTTCGGGCAGCCTGCACGCAAGCCACGTGCTCCAGGCGATGGGCGTGCCCGACGAGGAAGCCGAGCGCACCATCCGCATCAGCTTCGGCTGGACCACCACGCGCGCGGAGATCGAGCGCTTCTGCGAGACTTGGCTGGCGATGGCCCGCGAAGGCGCCGAAAGGGCGGCGTGACCACGGGACTGCCGATTGTTGGATTTCGGCCGCGATTTTCGCTTTCCTACATCGGCATCCTCTGAAACAGTCGTGCAGGCCAATCGCATTTATTCGGGACCGGCGCTCGCTCCGCCAGGGCAAAGTGTCACCCGCCACGTGGCGGCAAAAACCGATTATTTCCGTGGGTTTAAGGGGCGCACGCCGGGTGACAGGTCCCGAATGTGTCACCCTCTGTTGGCTTCGACAATGGACACTCGAATGATTAGGGTCGGTGCGTGATCTATCTCGACTACCAGGCCACGACCCCGCTCGCCCCCGAGGCGAAGGAAGCGATGCTGCCGTGGCTCGACGGACCGGACGGCGACGGGTTCGGCAATCCGCACTCCTCGCATCGGCTCGGGCGCAAGGCGGAGGCCGCGGTCGAGGTGGCGCGCGAGCAGGTCGCCGCGCTGTTCCCGCCGGGCGGCAGGGTGGTGTTCACCGGCAGCGCGACCGAAGCGCTCAACCTCGCGCTGCGCGGATGCGAACCGGCGCGGGCCGGCAAGCCGATCGCCGTCAGCGCGATCGAGCATTCGGCAGTGCTCAACACTGCGAAGGCTCTGCAGCCCGGTTGCACGGTGCTGCCGGTCGACCGCGACGGCCTAGTCGATCCGCAGGCCGAACTCCCCGAGGGGCTCGGCGTGCTGGCGGTGATGCAGGTCAACAATGAGATCGGCACGATCCAGCCGATCGCCGATCTGTATCAGCGGGCGAAGGCCCGAGGTGCGCTGTTCGTCTGCGACGCGGTCCAGGCGGCGGGCAAGATGCAGGTCGCCGAAGCCGACCTGATCGCCATCACCGGGCACAAGTTCCACGGGCCCAAGGGAATCGGCGCGCTGTGGATCCGCGACGACGTCGCGCTCGACCCGATCATCACCGGCGGCGGGCAGGAGCACGGCCTGCGCTCCGGCACCCTCAGCCCCGCGCTGTGCGCCGGTCTCGGCGCCGCGGCCAAGGTCGCGCTC
This sequence comes from uncultured Alphaproteobacteria bacterium, assembly GCA_963811255.1. Lineage (GTDB taxonomy): Bacteria > Pseudomonadota > Alphaproteobacteria > Sphingomonadales > Sphingomonadaceae > Croceibacterium_B. The sequence goes on from CAWEQI010000003.1 coordinate 513,096, forward strand.
GAGTGCATGGCCGAAGACGAGGTTCGCGTGTCCGAGCTGTTCAACCGCGGGCGCGACCTGTTCGCCGGCTGGCAGCCCAACGGCAGCGCGGTGCACCGCTACAAGGGCAACCTCAACATCCGTCGCGAGGGGCTCGACGTGGCGCGGCTGATGTCCGATGTGCGGCAGGTGTGCTTCTCGGCCGGTTCGGCCTGCGCCAGCGAGAGCGGCAAGCCGAGCCGAATCCTCGCGGCCATCGGCCTGACGGCTGCGGAAAGCCGCAATTCGATCCGTCTCGGTTTCGGGCGCTACACGGCGATGGACGCGTTCGAAGAAGGCATCGAAATGATTCTCGAAGCCGCCCGGCGGCAGGAGTGACAGTGGTCAAAGTGCGCTTCATCGACCGCGACGGCGAGGTGACCGAAGCCGAAGGCGAGCCCGGCACACCGCTGCTCGACCTCGCCCAGGCCGTCGGAATGCCGCTCGAAGGCACTTGCGAGGGCCAGATGGCCTGCTCGACCTGCCATGTGATCGTGGCGAAGGATTGGTTCGACAAATTGCCGCCGGCGGTGGAAGAGGAGGAAGACATGCTTGACCTCGCCGCCGGCGTCACCCGCACCAGCCGGCTGTCGTGCCAGATCGTGCTGACCGAGGAGCTGAACGGACTGGAAGTCAAGATTCCGCAGGATAGCCACGACGCGCAAGCGTTCTGATGGCGGGCAGGGGGGAGAGCAGGGTGAAGCCGAATTTCCGGTTCTATGACAATCGCCAGAAGTACCTGATGTTCGTCAACACCTGCTCGGAGAAGTGGGTGGTGGCGCAGCGGCTGGCGCATGAATTAGAGAACATCAGCCCGTCGCCCCCAGCGCTGCGCTTCTTCGACGCCGGCGTCGGCGACGGCACCGTGCTCTCGCGCTTCCTGCGCGTGATGCACCGCAAGTTCGAGCGCCTGCCGTTCTACATCGCCGCCAAGGAGATCAGCCTGGAGGACATCCGCCTGACGCTCGACAAGATGCCCGACCGGTTCTTCGAGCATCCCGAGATGGTCCTGGCGCTGACCAACCTCCCCTACGCCGACGCGCCGTGGCTGGTGCCCTCTAAGAAACCCGAGCAGCTGGTCTGGAAGGAAGTTGCGCTCAGCGGCTCGACCGCGGCCGATTTCGAACGCCAAATCCTCGACCTGCAGCCGTTCCTCGCCGAGCACTGGCGGACCCGGGTGAGCGAAAAGGCCGGCGTCCTCCTGCCGGAAACCCCGACGGTTCTCGTGCTCTACCGCGAGGATTGTCGCTTCATCCTCGACCAGGTGATCCCCCGGCGAGGCGAGGCGAGGGCCGATTTCGACCTGATCCTCGCCAGTCAGCCATTCCGGCTGCACGCCTCGACCGAGTTCAAGGCCGGCCGGGTGCTGGCCCCGCTCGCGCGGGCGCTCCGGCCGGGCGGGCGGCTGCTCGGCATCCATTCGGCGGGACACGACCCCGGGCACGAGATCGTTCAGCAAGTCTGGCCGGGCGAGGACCCGTTCACCACCTCGGGCGCGGACATGCTGGAGGGCGTGCGGGCCGCGCTGGCTGCGGATGCCATCGGTTTTGCCTTCGAACCGGCGCCTGCCGGCGAGCCGCCGCTGCGCTACCAGATGCACACTCTCCCCGAGGAGATCGACAGTGAAGAGGCGCTGATCGGCACCTCGACCCTGCTCGCCGCCTGGAACGCCGCGACCTACGTCGCCCAAATCGACGACGACCGCCTGACGCAGGCGATGAGCAGTTCGGCCTACCTCGACGCCACCCGCGCCGTGCTCAAGCAGCACGGCGCGTTGTGGTTCGACGACGAATGTTACCTCGTCGTGCGCAAGGCTTAGGGTGAGGGGCTAGGCAGGTTCGGCCACCTTCTGCTGCTGAACCGCCTCGATCAAGGCTTGCGAGAATTGCGGGATATCGTCGGGCTTGCGACTGGTGATGATGTTGCCCGATTGCACGCACGGCTCGTCGTGGACCTCGCCGCCGGCGTTGGCGAGGTCGGTGCGGATCGAGGGCCAGCCGGTGACCTTGCGGCCCTTCACGACATTGGCTTCGACGAGCATCCACGGACCATGACAGATCGCGCCGACGGTCTTTCCGGCGACGACGAAGTCGCGCACCAGCTGCACCGCTTTCAGATTGGTCCGCAGCTTGTCCGGGTTGATCACGCCGCCTGGCAGCACCAGCGCGTCGAAGTCCGCCTCTTCGGCCTCATCGACGGTGAGATCGACCTTCACCGGCGTGCCCCAGTCGGTGTGCCGCCAGCCCTTGATCTCGCCGTTGTACGGGGCGACGACGACGGTCTCGAAGCCGGCGTCTTCGAGGTTCTGCTTCGGCTTCTCGAGCTCCGATTGCTCGAAGCCGTCGGTGGCGAGGATCATGATGCGCTTGGCCATGGTGGATCTCCTGTCTTGATGGGAAATTTGCCACGCCAACGGGTGGGGAAACCCCGCCGTTCCGCGCTGTCGCACGGGCCGTGGCGGTGTTAGGGCGAGCCGCATGGTGACCACCGTGGATGACGAAAAAGACCCGTTCGACGCGATCGTCGATGCCCCGTTCGACAGCGCCTTGTCCGAGCGCTACCTCGTCTATGCGCTGTCGACGATCACCGCCCGCTCGCTGCCCGACCTGCGCGACGGATTGAAGCCGGTTCACCGTCGGTTGCTGTGGGGCATGCGCCAGCTCGGCCTCAGGCCCGACAGCGCCTTCAAGAAGTGCGCCCGCATCACCGGCGACGTGATGGGCAAGTACCACCCGCACGGCAACCTGGCGTTGTACGACGCGCTGGTCCGCCTCGCGCAGCCGTTCACCCTGCGCTATCCGCTGATCGAGGGGCAGGGGAACTTCGGCAACATCGACGGCGATGGCGCGGCGGCCGAGCGCTACACCGAGTGCCGCCTGACCCGCACGGCGATGCAACTGATGGAGGGGCTCGACGAAGGCACCGTCGATTTCGTGCCCACCTACAACAACGAGGAGGAAGAGCCCTCGCTATTCCCCGGGCTGTTCCCCAATCTGCTGGCCAACGGCGCCAGCGGGATCGCCGTGGGCATGGCGACCAACATCCCGAGCCACAACGTCGCCGAGGTGATCGACGCGACATTGGAGCTGATCGACAACCCGCACGTCGAGCATGCCCGGCTGATGGAGCTGTTCGAGGGACCCGACTTCGCCACCGGTGGGCTGATCGTCGACAGTCGCGAGACCGTGTCGCAGGCTTACGAGACCGGCCGCGGCAGCTTCCGCGTGCGGGCGCGCTACTTCGCCGCCGAGGCTAAGGACGAGGCGGACCGCAAGGCCGGCATCGAGCGACTCGGCGGCGGGCAATACCAGCTGGTGATCACCGAAATTCCCTACCAGGTGCCCAAGGGCAAGCTGATCGAGCAGATCGCCCAGGTGATCGCCGACAAGAAGGTGCCGATCCTCGAGGACGTGCGCGACGAGAGCGAGGAAGACGTGCGCATCGTGCTCGTGCCCAAGAGCCGCAACGTCGATCCCGATCTGCTCAAGGAATCGCTCTACAAGCTGACCGACCTTGAAGTGCGCTTCGGGCTCAACCTCAACGTTCTCGACGCCACCCGCACGCCGATGGTCATGGGGCTCAAGGAGCTGCTCGAGCACTGGCTGCTGCACCAGATCGACATCCTCCAGCGCCGCAGCCGCCACCGGCTGCAGAAGATCGCCGACCGATTGGAGCTGGTCGAAGGCTACATCGTCGCTTTCTTGAACCTCGACCGGGTGATCCAGATCATCCGCACCGAGGACGAGCCCAAGCCGGTGATGATGGCCGAGTTTGGCCTGACCGACCGCCAGGCCGAAGCGATCCTCAACATGCGCCTGAGGAGCTTGCGCAAGCTCGAGGAAATGGAGCTCAGGAACGAGAAGGATGCGCTCATCGCTGAGCGCGAAGAGCTGGAAAAGCTGCTCGCCAGTCCGGCGCGGCAGCGCACACGGCTCAAGCGCGATCTCGCGGCGCTGCGCAAGGAGTATGCCGAGGACACCGCGCTCGGCCGTCGCCGCACGACCATCGAGGAGGCCGAACCAACGGTCGAATTCAGCCTCGACGCGATGATCGAGAAAGAGCCTGTCACGGTGATCCTCTCCCAGCGCGGCTGGATCCGCGCCGCGAAAGGCCACGTGGAGCAGGAATGGAAGTACAAGGAAGGCGACGAAGAGGGATTCGTCGTCCACGCGCAGACCACCGACAAGCTGCTGCTGACTGCAGACGACGGGCGCTTCTTCACCATCGGCGCCGACAAGCTGCCGGGGGCGCGCGGCTTCGGCGAGCCGATCCGCAATTCGCTGGACATCGACGCCGATGCGCAGATCGTCGCGCTGATCGTCCACAAACCCGGCGTGCAGCTGCTGCTCGCCTCCTCGGCGGGCAAGGGGTTCGCCGCGCTCACCGACGAACTTTTGGCCGAGACCCGCAAGGGGCGGCAGGTGGTCAACTTGAAGCCGGGCCAGAAGCTCGTCGTGGCGCGGCCGATCGCGCCCGAGCACGATCACGTGGCGGTCGTCGGCGACAACCGCAAGCTGGTGATCTTTCACCTTGAGGAGCTGCCGGTGATGACGCGCGGACAGGGCGTGACCTTGCAGCGCTACCGCGACGGCGGCCTGTCGGATGCGACCACGCTCAAGCTCGACGAAGGGCTCAGCTGGCAGATGGGCGGCGAAAGCGGCCGCACCCGGACCGAGGACGACGTGCGCCAGTGGAAGGTGGCCCGCGGCGCCGCCGGCCGCCTGCCCCCACGCGGCTTCCCCAAGGATAACAGGTTTTGACGCGAAAAAGCCGGACCTGCCATTTCGGCAGGCCCGGCCCATCATCGCTGTTCGGAGATCTTAAGAATCCGTCGGAGCCGGCTGTGCGCCGCCCTTCAGCGTATCTTCGACCTGGTCTTTGGTCACAAGAGCCATCAGCCCGCCGGTCGGGGCGAGCGCGAAGTACTTGCGGGTCAGCGTCACGGAGCCGGCGTCGGTCTTGAGCACGACGTTGTCGCCGTCGATCGAATCGATCGTGCCGAGCGCGGTGCCCTTGTTGTCGACCACGGCGGCGCCGGCGACAAGGGCGGCGTCTACCTTGGCCGATTGCTGCGCGGCGGCCTGGGCGGCCATCTGGTCGAGCTGGGCCTTGGTCACGGCGATGGTTGGGCCCTGCTTGCCCTTGCCGAACTTGTCGAGCGGCAGGCCGACCACGTGGGTGCCGGTGTTGACGCTGGCGACGCCGTTCGCGACGTTGGCGACGGTGCCGACGGGGTTGCCGTCCGAGCCGTAGATCGTGGCGCCGGCCGTCACATTGGTGGCCTGGGCGAATGCCGCGCCCGAGATTGTCGCAAGCGACAAGGCAGCGGCGGCGAAGATTTTGGTGGTTGCCTTCAAGGTTCTTCCTCCGGGTCGAAGCGGCCCCGAGCCGCGGGAATCCGCGGCGAGGCACATGAATATGTTTGAGCGGAAGGAGCAGCGGCCGGATGGCCAGAGCGCTCACATCGATAAAGCCGATGCCCGCAAGCGCCCGCCAAGGCGGGCTACTCCACCGTTCCAGCCGAGCGCCGGAATGGCAACCCCTAAATGCCGGATTGCGCCTGAAGGGAGCCTGAAACCGGTGTTCAGGATTGCGGCTTTCCGGCCAATTCCTCTTCGAGCAGCGTCTCGACCCGGGCGCGGGCGGGGAAGCCCTCGGCGATCCACCGCGCCTCCACCGCCCGGAGAATGCGCGCGACCTCGGGTCCCGCGGCCACGCCCCGAGCGACGATCTCGCCACCTTTCAGCGGCAGCTCGGGGATCGGCCAGTCGACGATCGCGGACGGGTGTTCGCCGGTCAGCAGCAGCCGGTCGATCGCTTCCTCGCGGCCGATGCGATAAGCGAGCGCCCGCGGATCGCCGGGCGGCATTCCGCGGTCGGTCGCCGAGGCGAGGCGCTTCTTCTGCGCCGTGGACAGCCTGAACCGGGCCGCGACGTGCTCGGCGATTTTCGGCTCGGCCGGCAGCAGCGCGGCGAGGCGGCGGATCGGCGAGGGCGGCAGCCCGGCGGCACGTTCGGCTTCGACCAGCTTCTCGAAAGCGACGATCTCTCGGTCACCGGCCTCGGGCAAAATCACGCCGAGCACCCCTTCCTGGAACATGCGCACCACCGTCGGGACCGGATCGTCCACCGCCAGCAAGTGTTGCAGCTCCCAGCCGACCCGCTCTCGGCTCAGCCCCTTGAGCATCGGCGCCAGCTCGCGGCAGGCCTCCTCGGCCTCGCGGTCGAGCGTGGCCCCGAACCGCGCCTGGAAGCGGTAGTAGCGCAGGATACGCAAGTGGTCCTCGCGGATGCGCCGCCGCGGATCGCCGACGAAACGGACGCGGCGGTCCGTGAGGTCCTGCAGCCCGTCGAAATAGTCGAACAGCTCGAGACTGACCGGATCGGCGTAGAGCGCGTTAATGGTGAAGTCGCGCCGGGCGGCATCCTCGCGCCAGTCGTCGGAAAAGGCCACCGTGGCGCGGCGGCCGTCGGTCGATACGTCCTTGCGCAGGGTAGTGATCTCGACCGGACCGCCCGGCAGCACCGCGGTTACCGTTCCATGGTCGATGCCGGTGGGCACGCTGCGGATATCGGCCGCATCGAGCCGGGCGATCACCTGGTCGGGCGTCAGCGGCGTCGCGGCATCGACGTCCTTCACCGGCTTGCCGAGCAGTGTGTCGCGCACCGCGCCGCCGACCCAGCGCAGGTTCTCGCGGCCGAGCGTTTCCACCAGCTGCGCCAGCCCGGCGCGCTGCGTCCATTCGGCCCAGGGCAGCTCAGCCATAGATCAGCTCCTGCCACGCCAGGCGTCGGGAGAGGTTGTGGATGATCGAGGCGGTCACGCCCCAGATGCGATGGCCCTGCCAGTCGATTTCGAGATACGGCCGCTCGAAGCCCCGGAATTCGCCCATCTTCTGCACCTGGTTGGCCGGGTCGAGGATGAACCGCAGCGGCGCCTCGAACCAGGCCGAGACTTCGCGCGGATCGGGGCGGATCGGCAGGTCGGGCGGGATCGTCGCCAGCACCGGGGTGACGTCGAAACCAGAGCCGGTGACGAAGCGGTCGCTCGCGCCGATCACCCGCACGCTCGCGGGCTCAATGCCGAGCTCCTCGCGCGCCTCCCGCAGGGCGGCATCGACCGCATCCTCGCCGGGATCGAGCTTGCCTCCGGGAAAGGCGACCTGCCCCGGATGCGCCCGCATCGTCTCGGGTCGATGGGTCAGCAGCACGCCGGGATCGGACCGGTCGGTCACCGCGATCAGCACGGCCGCAGGGCGCACCTCGGGCGGGGCGAAGCGGGCGTCGTCGCGCAAGTCCGGCAGCTCGACGCCGTGGCCTTCGTCGAACACTCGCTTGAGACGGTCGAACAGCGTGGAAGGTGTCTCGGGCATCGCGGCGTCGAGCGATGCCAGATCGCGCTAGGGCAGCCAAGGGCCGAGCCTGCCTTCCTGCGGCAGCGTCTCGGGATGATCGGTGCGGACCATCAGCCGCTCGGGCTCCCACGGGCCGGGGCAGCTCCAGCCACGGGTGTGCTCGTTGGTGAAGCCGAAGCGCCGATAATAATCCGTATCGCCGATCAGCACTTGCGGCAGCGGCGCGGCCGGATCGATCCCGGAGAACAGCGCGGCCATCATCGCCCGGCCATATCCCTGGTCCTGGTATTCAGGCAGCACCGCCACCGGGCCAACCATGATCAGCGGGTGTGCGCGGCCTTGCGGATCGGTGAGCGCCACCGGCCACGCCTGAATCGTCCCGGCGAGCATCCCGTCGGGATCGAGCGCGGCGAAGCTCAGCGCCGGGAGCCAGTCCATGCCTTCGCGGATCCTGTAAGCCGTGCGCCCGTGGCGGTCCTCGCCGAATGCGCGGTCGAGCACTTGTTCGATCATCGCCGGCTCGACGTTGGCGAGCGGGATCACGGTGCGATTCGGAACGTCCATCGGCAGGCGCGCCGATACGGACGGGGGCGCGGCGTGGCAATTGCTACTTCGGCGTCAGGTGCAGCAAGCGCCCGCCCTTGCCGTCCTCGATCGCGTAGAGCGAGCCGTCGGGCGCCTCGGCCACGTCGCGCATCCGGTGGCCCATCTCGTAGCGGGCGACCTCCTTGCCGGTATCGTCGCTCAGCGAAACCCGCGCGAGGCACTGGGTCTTGAGTCCGGCGACGATCGCCTGGCCTTTCCACTGGGGCCACAGCTTGCCCGAATAAAAGATGAAGTCGCCCGGGGCGATCACCGGAGTCCAGTTGACCGCCGGCTGGGCGAGGTCGGGCCGCGTGTGGTTGTCGGGGATCGGCGTGCCGTCGTAATTGTCGCCGTCGGACACCAGCGGCCAGCCGTAGTTCTTGCCCGGCTCGAGCTTGTTGATCTCGTCGCCGCCCTTGGGTCCGTGCTCAAGGTCCCACAGCTGGCCCGAAAGGTCGAACTTCAGGCCGAGCGGGTTGCGGTGGCCGTAGGTCCAGATCTGGTTCGTCGGGCTCGGCTTGCCGGCGAACGGATTGCCGCTGGCGGCGGTGCCGTCGGGATTTAGCCGCACGATCGTGCCGAGATTGTTCGAATTGTCCTGCGCGGGATCGCCCTTCGCCAGGTCGCCCGAGGAGACGAACAGGTACTTGCCGTCGGGCGAGAAGGTCATTCGCAGCGCAAACTGGCCGAAGGTCTGCAGCGCCGGCTGCTGCCGCCAGATTTCATGCAGCCCATGGATCGCGCAGTTCGCCATGGTGGGGCAGTCGAGCGTCCCGCGCCCGACGACGCCGTAGCGCTTGCCGCTCGAATCGGCTTTCACCCAACTCAGATAGAGGCCGTGGCTGGCCTGATAGTCCGGCGCGAAGACAATGTCGGCCATTCCGCCCTGTCCGCCGTAGGATACGTCCGTCGGTGCGCCGCTTACGCCGGCGGAGTTTCCGCTCGCCGGATCGATCACCTCGATCTTCCCCGGCTTGTCGGTCATGAAGATTCGGCCGGTGCCCGGCTCGACTTTGATCGCCCATGGCTCGTCGAAGGCGCCGAGCGAGGTGACCTTGAACGGCGAGGGCGCCGGCGCCGCGACGGCCTGCCCGGTCTTGCCGTCGGATGCCTGATTCGGCGCGCTATCCCCAGGCTGGGCGTTGCTGCAGCTTGCGGCGAAGAGCAGCGGAAGCGATAGGGCAAGGGTCGCGATTCTCATGGCCATGCTCTCCGGAACGCCTTCTTCAGACTTCTGTACCGGCTGGCCCGCCGAGGCGCTGGTCGCCGGCGTGGACGAGGTCGGCCGCGGGCCGCTCGCCGGGCCGGTTGTCGCAGCCGCGGTGGTGTTGTGCAAGCCGCGGCCCGCCGGCATTGATGATTCGAAGAAGCTCACCGGGGCCCAGCGCGCCGTGGTGGATGAGCGCATCCGCCGCCGCTGCGCTTTCGGCATCGGCGTGGTCGAGGTCGAGGACATCGACCGGCTCAACATCTTCGGCGCGACGATGCTGGCAATGACCCTAGCGATGGAGCGGCTGTGCGCGGCGCTTGGAGTGGATTGTTCGGCACTGGTCGACGGCAACCTCACGCCGCACGGGCGTGTGGCCGGCTGGCGCTGGCGGGCGACGCCGATCGTCGGCGGCGATGCTCGGGAGCCGGCCATCGCCGCCGCCTCGATCGTCGCCAAGGAACACCGCGACCGGATTATGCGCAACTATCATCACAGCTACCCCCAATACGGCTGGCATTCCAACGTCGGCTACTCGACTCCCGACCACCTCAGGGCGTTGCGCGAGCACGGGCCGTGCCCGCTGCACCGCAAGAGCTTCGCCCCGGTCGCGCAGGCTGATCTGTTCGCTGCCTAAGCCGTCGCCGGAAAGGCCTGCTTGCGCAAATCGTCGAGATAGCCGCGGATCATCGTTTCGAACACCTCGGGCGGCGGCGGTCCCTGGTGCTCATCGAGCTGGCCGGTGCGCTCGGTCATTTCCTCGCGGCTGTTGACCCGCGGATAAGGTTCCGACGGGACCGGAACGCCGAGGAACTCGCACAGCGGCTCCCACCCGTCGCCGGCGCGGTAGACCAGCAGCCGGCCGGCCGGCGCCTCGTCGATTACCGACTGGTTCCAGTCGTTGAAGTATTTGACCATCTTCGCCCGGTCGCCGAGGCTCTGCTCGAGATCGCCGAACACCGTCAGGCGGAAGAATTCGGCCATCAGCGGATTGCCCTCGAACCTGGCGCGGTGCTCGGGCGAGAACACCGTTGCCGCGCCGGATTCGAACCACTTGTCGGGATCGCGGGTGGTGAGGATGATCTTCGCCTCGGGATAATGCGCGGCCAACTGGCGCCAGAACATGCAGCCGGGATAGTCGGCGGTCGCCTGATAATCGGCGAAGATCGTGTCCCACTGCGGATTGCCCTTGGCGCTCTCGATCCACAGCGGCAGGTGGCTGCGCATGTTCGCGAGCATTTCCGACATATGATAGCAGGGGCCGAAGCCGATGTGCTCGAGCGCCAGCTTGAGCGACAGCGTGCCGGTACGCCCCAACCCGGCGCCGATTACCTTGAGTGCCATCTTGCGTCTCCCTCGAACCGCAGCCGCTCTAGCACGAGCTGAGTCTTTCGCGCCACACCACAAGATGTGGAGTCTGCGAAAGTACAAGACTCTCAAGATGCTGTGCGGGACTCTTTTCGTTCCGCATCAATCCTGGTCGGCTACAGGCCCATGACCGCCCGATTGTCGCTTGACGGCGGACTCGGTGGACTCACCCTGTGGATAACTCAGGGGGAGACGCCAAGGATCATGAACCAGGTCACGAAAGTGCGCGCCGCCGCTCGGCCTGCCCTGAGCCGTGTCGAAGGGCCGGTCGAACTCCCGCTCGGCCGGATCCTGCCCGGCGACTGCATCGCCGCGATGCGCTCCCTGCCGGACGCTTCGATCGACCTGGTGTTCGCCGACCCGCCGTACAACCTCCAGCTCGGCGGCGACCTCAACCGGCCCGACGGCAGCCATGTCGACGCGGTGACCGACGAGTGGGACCGGTTCGACAGCTTCGCCGCTTACGATGGCTTCACCCGCGAATGGCTCGGCGAATGCCGCCGCGTGCTCAAGCCCGACGGCGCGCTGTGGGTGATCGGCAGCTATCACAACATCTACCGCGTCGGCGCGATCGTGCAGGACCTCGGGTTCTGGCTGTTGAACGACATCGTCTGGCGCAAGTCGAACCCGATGCCGAACTTCCGCGGCACTCGCTTCACCAACGCCCACGAAACGCTGCTGTGGGCGAGCATGGGCGAAAAGGCGCGCTACCACTTCAATTACCGCGCGATGAAGACGCTGAACGACGAACTGCAGATGCGCAGCGACTGGGTCATCCCGATCTGCGGCGGGCCCGAACGGCTCAAGGAGAACGGCCACAAGGCGCACCCGACGCAGAAGCCCGAAGCGTTGCTCTATCGCGTGCTGCTCGCCACCACCGAACCCGGCGACGTGGTGCTCGATCCGTTCTTCGGCACCGGCACCACCGGGGCGGTCGCCAAACGGCTCGGCCGCGAATGGATCGGCTGCGAGCGCGAGGAGGCCTATCGCCGAGTCGCGCTCAAACGGATTGAGAAAGAGCTGCCGCTCGATGAAAGCGCGCTGGCGACGATGCAGAGCCGCAAAGGGCAGCCGCGGGTGGCGTTCGGCGCGGTGGTCGAGGCCGGGCTGCTGCCGCCGGGCAGCGAGCTGTTCGACAAGCAGCGCCGCTGGAGCGCCACCGTGCGCGCCGACGGGTCGATTGCCAGCGGTCCGACCACCGGATCGATCCACCACGTCGGCAAGACCCTGCAAGGCGCGCCGAGCTGCAACGGCTGGACCTTCTGGCACCTCGAGCACGGCGGCGAGACCAAGCCGCTCGACGCCCTGCGCCAGCTCTACCTGCTGGCGGTGGAGGATTAGGCGCTGCCTACTGCAAATCGTCACCCTGAACTTGTTTCAGGGTCCATCGTGCCCCACAGACCGAACCTCGCCAGAAGGCGAAATGGATGCTGAAACAAGTTCAGCATGACGAGTAGGGGACGAGGAGTGGCAGACCGCCTCTACATCCAGCCGCTGACCTTTGCCCCTCGCCGCAGGCGTTCGCCGGCGACACGGTGCGGCTGGCGGGGGGAATGGTCTGTGCCCGCGAGTTCGCGGTGATCATCCGCCGCGATGGCGCAAGTCGCCGAGCGCGCGCTGGCCACCGCCGAGACGATCGACGACGTGCTGGCCGAGCTGCCGGACGAACTCGGTCCTGAAGCCGAGGCGCAATGGGCGAGCCTGCGCGAAGCGCATCCGCCACTCTCGCTCGGCGATCGCACCATCCGGCTCGACCAGCCGCAGGTCATGGGCATTCTCAATGTTACGCCCGACAGCATGTCCGACGGCGGCCAGTTCCTCGACGATCCGGAGAAGGCCGTCGCCCATGCCGCCGACATGCTCGAAGCCGGCGCGGCGATCGTCGACATTGGTGGCGAGAGCACCCGACCCGGCGCGGCGGCGGTGTGGGAAGGCGATGAAGTGAAGCGCGTGGTCCCGGTGGTCGAGCGCTGCGTGGCGATGGGCGCCGCGGTCAGCATCGACACCCGCCGCCCGGCGGTGATGGAAGCCGCGATCGCCGCGGGCGCGCAGATCATCAACGACGTATCCGCCTTGCGCCACGATCCGCGCAGCCTCGAATTCGCCGCCGCCAGCGGCAAGCCGGTGGTGCTGATGCATGCGCCCGGAGAAGGCGACGACCTTCACGCCAACGGCAACTACGCCAATGTCGTGTTCGACGTGTTCGACTGGCTCGCCACCGCGCGCGACCGGGCGATCGAAGGCGGCGTGGCGCGCGAGAACGTGATCCTCGACCCTGGCATCGGCTTCGGCAAGACGCTGGCCGACAATCTCGCGCTGATGAACGCCCTGCCGCTGTTCCACGCCCTCGGCCAGCCGCTGCTATTGGGCGCCAGCCGCAAGCGCTCGATCGGCGCGCTCAGCAACGAGGCCCCCGCCCACAAGCGCCTCGGCGGCAGCGTCGAACTGGCGGTGGCGGGCATGAACGCCGGCGTGCAACTGCTGCGGGTGCACGACGTGTTCGACACGGTCCAGGCACGCAATGTGTGGCGCGGGATGCGCGACGCTGCGCTGACGGATTTTTCGGGGCTGGGGAGTTGGTAAATGTCGGCCTTAGGTGGTTAGCGGCCATTAGAGACCGAGCATCACAGCCGACAATCACCACGGAAACAGCAGCAGTATGGCCCGTCTATCCGCAGGCGCTCGCCTTTGGCGCAACGGCCGTGGCTGCGGGTCATATTGGTCGCGGTCCAGGTTTCATCAATGAAGACCAGGCGCTCGGGAGCAAGATCGAGTTGGCCGTCGAACCACGCGCGGCGTTGCCTCAGGATGTCGGGCCGGTCCTGCTCGATCGCGTGGCCGCTCTTTTTTTGCGCGTGATGCCGTGGCGCGCGAAGAAGCGGTGAAGCGTCGAGTTCGCCACCGCCAGGCCCATACCGGCGAGTTCGACGCGTAGCTCATCGAGCGTGATATCCTTGCGTGCTTCCCACAGCGCCAGGATATCCTCCCGGCGCTCCTCGATCCGGCGCGAGCGTGTGTCCCCGCCCTGGGGCTTGGGCGCAAAGTTCCCGGTCGCACGACGCTGCGCCTGCCACCGGATCGCCGTCGACGGCGCAACCCCAAATCGCGCCGCCGCCGAACGGCAACTCATCCCTGCATCAATCGCGGCAAGAAGCCGAAAGCGCAAATCCATAGAAAGAGCATCAACGCCGACAATCACCCACGGAAACAGCAGCAGTAAGCCCGCATAAGCCGCTCCCGTAATCCAGAACCATCCCGGCGTTTCGGAGCGCAGTTCCGAGCGGCCATAGGCTGACGGCATCCGGCCGGTTTTGAGGCCGACGAAGAGTACCAGGCGAGAGTTAGGCCGGCGACCAAGGTGGTGGTCTTACGATGCCCGTGCGGGAAGCCCATCCGCAGGCGCTCGCCTTTGGCGCAACGGCCGTGGCTGCGGGTCATATTGGTCGCGGTCCAGGTTTCATCAATGAAGACCAGGCGCTCGGGAGCAAGATCGAGTTGGCCGTCGAACCACGCGCGGCGTTGCCTCAGGATGTCGGGCCGGTCCTGCTCGATCGCGTGGCCGCTCTTTTTTTGCGCGTGATGCCGTGGCGCGCGAAGAAGCGGTGAAGCGTCGAGTTCGCCACCGCCAGGCCCATACCGGCGAGTTCGACGCGTAGCTCATCGAGCGTGATATCCTTGCGTGCTTCCCACAGCGCCAGGATATCCTCCCGGCGCTCCTCGATCCGGCGCGAGCGTGTGTCCCCGCCCTGGGGCTTGGGCGCAAAGTTCCCGGTCGCACGACGCTGCGCCTGCCACCGGATCGCCGTCGACGGCGCAACCCCAAATCGCGCCGCCGCCGAACGGCAACCAGGCGACGAATTGCGGGATGAACAGGAAAGCGGTGCCGCCGAGCATGGTCCGCCAATCGTCTGTGAACTCACCGACGAGAAGCCACGGAATGGCGGCTATGATCAACATCACGCCCATGAGCGTCACGCGCTGGCTCAGCTTCCAGTCCCACCAAATCACGGCAGGAGTATGCTGTGGCGGCCCTGACACCCGCCAGTCTGGGCGAATGTCACACCGCGGCCGTGGTATCGGCCTGATCGAAAGGATGCGATCAGCGACGAATTCGGACGGAGACCCGCTCATATGGCCAAAGCCGAGGCCGAGGAATTCGTGGTGCCCTAGGAACTTGACCGAGTAAGCAGCGACAGGCCAAGAACCATCCTTGCTCATGAATACACCCGAAGCTCGATTGCGGCGAACTATTTCGGCTTGGGCCGGGTTGAGGTGCGGTTCGAACCATGCAGCACTCATGAAACCGGGATCGCACGCTTTCGATAGGTCCTGATCTTCGAAGAAGCGCGAACCCTCGAACAAGTCCACCCAAGTGCCTTCGATGGTCCGCGTGCGCTGTTCATACATTATGCTGAGCACGAGCAATGTCGCTGCTGCGGCGGTGACAAGAACCGCTCCTCGTGTCGGTCTGCGCGAGCCCCTCACTTTACGAGAATGCAACAGTGAATGAATGACCGCAATGGGTCCAACGCGGACGCGGCCCCTAAAGCGTATACCCCCCATCACTCACCAGCACCGTGCCGGTGATCGTGCCGGCCGCGTCGGACAGCAGGAAACCTATCTGGGCGGCGATCTCCTCGGGGGTTTCGAAGCGGCCGAGCGGGTTGGCGCTCGCCGCCATCGCCGCCATCGCCGCGGCGCGGTCGCCGCCGTGCTGGGCGAGGAGGCCCTGGAAGAACGGCAGCGAGTCCCAGATCGGCGTATCGACCCCGCCGGGCGCGATGGCGTTGACCCGGATGCCTTTGGCCGCACCTTCCTTCGCCGCCACCTTGGCGAGGTGGATCACGCCGGCCTTCGAGGCCCCATAAGCGGCGATGCCCGGCTCGGCCTTGATCCCGCTGACCGAGGCAGTGAGCACGACCGCGCCGCCGTTCGTCATCCGCCGCATCGCCGCGCGCAGCGAGAGAAACATGCCGTCGAGGTTGACGCCGAGAACCTTGCGCCACTCGCTGAAGGGCTGCTCGGCGATCGGCCCGCCGGCGGCGACCCCGGCGTTGAGCACGGCGAAGTCGAGCGAGACCAGGTCGCTTTCGATCCGCTCCCACAGCGCCTCGTCGGCGACGTCGCCCACGATGCGGTCGCAGTCGCACTCGAGCTCTAGGCTGTCGACGCCTTCCCTATCGCGGTCGACCAGCACCAGCCGGCCGACACCCTGCGCCGACAGCCAATCCGCGCAGGCCGCGCCGATGCCGGAGGCGGCGCCGGTGACGAGCGCGGTTTTGCCAGAGAATTCGTCCATCCCGCCTCGCTACGCGCGAAGTCGGCGCTTGCCTAGGCGGCGTTCTCGATCCCGAGATCGCCGAGCTTGCGGTAGAGCGTCGAGCGGCCGATGCCGAGGCGGCGGGCGACTTCGGTCATCCGGCCGCGGTAGTGGCCGATGGCGAGGCGGATGACGTCGGCCTCGATGTCTTCGAGCGGGCGCAGGTTGCCGTCTTCGGTGTAGAGCTGCACGCCGACGCCGTCCTGGCGGCTGCCGCCGCTTGACGCGAGCTCGCCGAGCAGCTCCGCCAGTTGCGGAAAGTCTTCGGCCGTGAGCGCGTCGCCGTCGCAGAACACCGCCGCGCGGAACAGCACCGCCTGCAGCTGGCGGACGTTTCCGGGCCAGTCGAACGCGGCGAGCAGCTTGAGTGCGGCGTCGGTGATGCCGAGTTCCCGCAGCCCGGGCTGCTCGCCGGCGCGGGCGAGGAAATGGCGGGCGAGCGCGGGGATGTCGCTGGCCCGCTCGCGCAGCGGCGGCAGGACGATCCGAGTGCCGGCGAGCGCCTGCATCAGATCCTCCCGGAAGTAACCGGCGGCGACGACATCGGTCAGCGGCAGGTTGCTCGCCGCGATCGTGCGGACGTCCATCTTGAAGCTGTAGCTGGCGCCGATCGGCCGCACCCGGGCCGTGGTCAGCGCCTCGGCCAAGCGCTCCTGCAGTTCGGGCGAGAGGCGGTTGACCTCGTCGAGCACCAGCGTGCCGCCGTCGCAGTGCTGCAGCACGCCGACCTGGCGGTCGAAAGCGCCGGGAAAGGCATCCTTCTCGTGGCCGAACAGCACCGATTCGATCGAATGGGCCGGGACGCTGCGGACGTTGACGATGCGCAGCGACGCCTTGGCGCGTGGGCTCGCCCCGACCATCGCCCGGATCAGGATCTCCTTGCCGGTGCCGGTTTCGCCTTCGATCAGCACCGGGCCGTGGCCGCGCGCGGCCTTGGCCGCCTTGGCCAGCGCGTCGCGGAACGGCGGGGCGGTGCCGATCATCGAATCGAAATCGAGGTCTGCCGCCATCTTCTCCGACAGCGGCGTCAACTCGTCCTTCGGCGCCTCGCGGGTGGTCGCCAGGCGCAGCGCCTGCATCAGCCGGTCGGGCGCGATCGGCTTGATAAGGTAGTCGGTCGCCCCGGCGCGCATCGCTTCGACCGCCAGCAGCGGCGAGGCGCTGGTGGTGAGCATCACGATCGGCAGCCTCGGGCGGCGGCTCTTGAGTTCGGCAATCAGCGCACAGGCGTCGTCGCCGGGCACCCATTGGTCGAGTACGATCGCCGAGAGCTGCATGCCCTCGCGGGTGCCGAGCGTGGCGATGGCGGTCTCCGAATCGCCGACCACCAACGTGCGCCAGCCTTCGCGGCTGGCGAGCGCTGTGATCAGCCGGCTTTGCGCCGGCTCGTCGTCGATCAGCATCAGCAGGCGCTGTTCCTGGTCGGCCATTCGCTCCCCTTCGATCGGCGCCAGTGTGGCCGCGTTCGCAAGTGGCCATAACGCGCGCTGGTAAAGAGGCCATTAAGCAGCCATCTGGAGGGCTCAGGACGGGGCTTGAGAAGCCGCCCCGGGAGCGATAGAGCTATCCGTCGGCAAAACTGAAAAGAACGGGATGGCAATGGCTCCAGCGGACAACTTCGAGGCTGCGAAGGAAAAGACGTACAGCGGCTTCACGAGGTTGCTGAAGTGGGCCGTGCCGATCATCGGCATCTGCGCCCTCATCGTGATCATCCTGATCAGCTGATCCGAGCAAGGGGGGAGGGCAAGGCATGCGGATCGCGGTTCTGAAGGAACGGGCCGCGGGCGAAAGCCGTGTCGCCGCCACACCCGAAACGGTCAAGAAATTCAGCTCCCTCGGAGCCGTTGTTGCCATCGAATCCGGGGCCGGCGAAGGCGCTAGCATCGCCGACGAGGCTTATCGCGAAGCGGGCGCCGAGATCGGCCCGGCCGAGAGCGTGCTCAAGGGGGCGGAGATCGTGCTCGGCGTGCAGCCGCCGGACCCGACGGTGCTCGCCGGTGCGGCGAAAGGCGCGTGGGTGGTTGCCACTTTCGATCCGTTCGGCCAGCGCGAGCGGGTCGAGGCCTTTGCCAAGGCCGGGCTCGAGGCGCTGGCGATGGAATTCATGCCGCGGATCACCCGCGCGCAGTCGATGGACGTGCTGTCGAGCCAATCGAACCTCGCCGGCTATAAAGCGGTGATAGCCGCCGCCGACACTTATGGCCGCGCCTTTCCCATGATGATGACCGCCGCCGGCACCATCGCCGCCGCGCGGGTGTTCGTGATGGGCGTCGGTGTCGCCGGCCTGCAGGCGATCGCCACCGCCAAGCGCCTCGGCGCGCAAGTCTCGGCGACCGACGTGAGGAGCGCGACGAAGGAGCAGATTCAGTCGCTCGGCGCCAAGCCTGTGTTCGTCGAGAACGTCGCCGGGATCGAGGGCGAGGGCAAGGGCGGCTACGCCACCGAGATGAGCGAGGAATATCAGAAGGCCCAGGCCGAGCTGGTATCGAGCCACATCGCCAAGCAGGACATCGTCATCACCACCGCGCTGATCCCCGGCCGCGCCGCGCCGCGGCTGATCAGCGACGCGCAGATCGCCACGATGAAACCGGGCAGCGTGATCTTCGACCTGGCGGTGGCGCAGGGCGGCAACGTCGAGGGCAGCGTAGCCGACCAGCTGGTCGAGCGCCACGGCGTCACCATCATGGGCTTTTCGAACACCGCCAACCAGCTCGCCGCCGACGCCTCGGCGCTGTTCGCCCGCAACCTGTACAACTTCCTCTCCGCCTTCTGGGACTCAGAGCAGGGCCGGCCGGTGCTCGATGAGGAGATCGGCGACGCCGTGCGACTGACCAGGGGGGGCGAGATCGTCAACGAAAGGATCAAGGGATGAGGTCGCTGCTGTTTCCGCTCACCGCTGCCGTCGTGCTCGCTGGCTGCGCCACCGCGCAGGCTCAGCCGAGGCCATCCGCGCCGGTGCTCGGGCATTTCATGGTGGCGATCTCGGTCGCCAACCTCGACACCGAGACCGAGTTCTTCAAGAAGCTCGGCTTCACCGTCGCGGTCGACACCAAGTTTGGCCCCGGCATCCCAGTGCGCTGGCTGACCAGCGGCGACGAGCGGATCGAGCTGCTGCAGATCCCCAACTCCAAGCCGCCGAGCGACCCGCGCGCCAAGCCGCCCGGCCACGCCGCGATCCAGGGCTATTCGCAGGTGACGCTGTCGACCAGCGACCTCGCCGCGACCAAGGCCGCCCTCGCCGCGCAGGGCCTGACGCCCGCGCTCGACATCACCGAGGTCAAGCCGCTCGGGGTCAAGGTGATGTACTACCAGGATCCCGAGGGCAACGCCGTCGAGATCGCGCAGAAGCTGTGAGGGGGGACGTTCCTCGATCCTCCCCCGTAGGGGGAGGTGGCAGCCGCGAAGCGGCTGACGGAGGGGTTTCGCCCTATCGAGAGGGGGACACCCCTCCGTCAAGCGCCTCCGGCGCTTGCCACCTCCCCTTCCAGGGGAGGATCTGAATGCTTCAAGGCACGGGAGGGACAAAGGCGCGGGCGAAGAAGCTGCGGCGGGAGATGAGCCTTCCCGAGGTGCTCTTGTGGCAGCGTCTTCGGCTGCGGCCGAACGGATTGAAGTTCCGCAAGCAGCACGACGCCGGGAACTACGTCGCTCGACTTCTACTGCCACGAGGTACGCCTCATCGTGGAAGTGGACGGAATCGCCCACGACATGGGCAACCGGCCAGAGCGGGACGATCCGTCGTGATGCCGAATTCACGGCAAAAGGATTTCACGTCGTCCGACATCCCTGCAACCGATGTGCTCCGCGATCCCGATGAGGTCGCCGAAGCTCCATCAGCCGCCTTCGGCTGTCACGCTCCACGTAGCGAGGAGGCTCATGGATTTCATCTCCATCCTGTCGATCTTCGTGCTCGCCTGCTTCGTTGGCTATTACGTCGTCTGGTCGGTCACCCCGGCGCTGCACACGCCGCTGATGAGCGTCACCAACGCGATCAGTTCGGTGATCGTGGTCGGGGCGCTGATCGCCAGCGCGGCGGCGGGAGCGAGCGGGGCGAAGTGGTTTGGGCTCGTCGCGGTGGCGCTCGCCAGCGTGAACATCTTCGGCGGGTTCGCGGTCACCGCGCGGATGCTGGCGATGTACAAGAAGAAGGAGCGGCCCGCTCCCAAGGCGGAGGGTAAGTGATGGAGCCCGCCGTCGCCGTGAACCCGTGGGTCGCGCTCGCCTATCTCGCGGCGGGCGTGTGCTTCATTCTCGCCCTGCGCGGCCTCAGCTCACCCTCGACCAGCCGCACCGGCAACCGCGTCGGCATGCTCGGCATGCTGATCGCCGTGGTGACGACGCTGGTGACGCACGTTCCCGGCGAAGGTGCGTCTTACACCTGGGGCAGCGCATTTGTTTTCGACACGACGACTATCATCGAAATCTTGGTCGCCATCGCCATCGGCGGCACGATCGGCTTCGTCACCGCGCGGCGAATCCAGATGACGGCGATGCCGCAGCTCGTCGCCGCGTTCCACTCGCTGGTCGGCATGGCGGCGGTGCTGGTGGCGATCGCGGCGTTCCTCAATCCGGGCGCCTTTGCAATCCTCGGCACCGACGGCAACATTCTCACCGTCAGCCGCGTGGAGATGTCGCTCGGCGCGGCGATCGGGGCGATCACCTTTTCGGGCTCGGTGATCGCCTTCGCCAAATTGAACGGCAACATGTCGGGCGCGCCGATCATCCTGCCGGCGCGGCACGTGATCAACCTCGGCACGCTGGCGGTGATCATCGGGCTCACCGCGCTGTTCGCCGCCTCGCAACACGCCGGTCCGGGCGAGAACAACCTGTTCTGGATCGTCGTCGCGCTGGCCTTCGCGATCGGCTTCCTGCTGATCATCCCGATCGGCGGGGCGGACATGCCGGTGGTCGTCTCGATGCTCAACTCGTACTCGGGATGGGCCGCGGCGGCGATGGGCTTTACGCTGCACAACACAGCGATGATCATCACCGGGGCTCTGGTCGGCAGCTCGGGCGCGATCCTCAGCTATATCATGTGCCGGGCGATGAATCGCAGCTTCATCAGCGTGATAGCCGGCGGGTTTGGTGCGGATTCGAGCTCTGCCGGTGGACCCTCGGGAGAGCAGCGGCCGTACCGGCAGGGCAGCGCCGAGGATGCCGCGTTCCTGCTCGACCAGGCCGAGAACGTTATCATCATCCCCGGCTACGGCATGGCCGTCGCCCAGGCGCAGTTCGTGCTGCGCGACATGGCCGACCAGCTCAAGGCGCACGGAGTCAACGTCAAATACGCGATCCACCCGGTCGCCGGGCGCATGCCGGGGCACATGAACGTGCTGCTGGCCGAAGCCAACGTGCCCTACGACGAGGTCTACGAGCTCGAGGACATCAACCACGAGTTCGCCCAGTGCGACGTGGCGTTCATCATCGGCGCCAACGACGTCGTGAACCCGGCGGCCAAGACCGACAAGTCGAGCCCGATCTACGGCATGCCGGTGTTCGACGTCGCCAAGGCCAAGACCATCATGTTCATCAAGCGCTCGATGAGCGGGGTCGGCTATTCCGGGGTCGACAACGAGGTGTTCTACCTCGACCAGACGATGATGCTGCTCTCCGACGCCAAGAAGATGGTCGAGGAGATCAACAAGTCGCTCGTGGACTAAGGACCACGCGGAACCCCGCCGCTCACCCGGGGTTCACTCAAAGGCCGGACAACAGGGGCGGGGACGCAGCACCAATGAGGATGAACTCTTGCGCAAACTCGGGCTGATCGGGGGGATGAGCTGGGTCTCCACCCGCACTTACTACACACGCATCAACACCCAGGTGCAGGCGCGGACCGACCGCCGGTCGAGCGCGCCGCTGTTGATCGAGAGTCTCGATTTCTCGCTGCTCTACCGGCTGCAGGCGGAGGACGATTGGGACAGCGCGGCGAGCGTGCTGTCGGAGTCGGCGCGGCGGCTCGAAGCGGCAGGGGCCGGCGCGCTGATCATCGCCGCCAATTCGATGCACAAGGTCTATGACACGGTCGCCGGGGCCGTGTCGGTGCCGATCCTGCACATCGCCGAATGCGTTGGCGAGACCATGCAGGCCGACGGCGTGACCACCGCGGCGCTGTTCGGCACCAGCAACGTGATGACCGAGAGCTTCTATCGCCGGCGACTGGTGGCCCACGGGGTCGACTTGCTGCCGCCCGACATGGACAGCGTCGAAACGCTCGACCGGATCATTTACGACGAGCTGATGGTCGGCAAGGTCACCCGCGACGCCGAGCGCGCGCTGAAGACGATGCTCACCGTCAAGGAGCAGGAAGGCGCCGACGCGGTCGTGCTCGCCAGCACGGAGCTGGAGTTGGTGGTCGACGTCGACGCCAACGTGCTGCCGATCTACGACAGCACCCGGATTCATTCGCAAAAGGCGGCGGAGTGGATTTTAGGGGAGGGGTGAGACATCCTCCCCGGGAGGATTGTTGTCCCGCTTTGTTCCCGTTGTCATCGCCTTCCGCGCCCCGTAACCGCGCCTCATGGACCGGGCCCCTTACGCTTCCGACCCCGCGCGTTCGCGCGGGCGCGAGTTCGTCGAGGACCGGCTGGGGCCGCGGGGCCCGCGCAGCGAGTTCCAGCGCGACCGCGACCGCGTGTTGCATTCGATCGCCTTCCGCCGCTTGGCCGGCAAAACCCAGGTGTTCATCGCCCCCGACGGCGACCACTACCGCGTCCGCCTGACGCACAGCCTGGAAGTGGCGCAGATCGGTCGGGTGATTGCCCGCGCGCTCGGGCTCGACGAGGACCTGACCGAAGCGCTGTGCCTGGCACACGACATCGGTCACCCGCCGTTCGGTCATCCGGGCGAGGAGGCGCTCGGCGGCGCGCTGCAGACGCGCGGCGGGTTCGATCACAACGAGCAGTGTCTGCGCACGCTGATGCGGCTCGAGAGCCCCTATTGCGCGCATTCCGGGCTCAACCTCAGTTGGGAAGTGCTCGAGGGCCTCGCCAAGCACAACGGCCCGGTGACGCAGCCCGGCTGGGCCCTCGCGGAGCTCGATGCGGCGTTCCCGCTCGACCTCGCCCGACAATCTTCGCTCGAAGCGCAGGTCGCGGCGCTGGCCGACGACATCGCCTATGACAATCACGACATCGACGACGGCTTGCGCGCCGGTTACCTCGATCTCGATCAGCTGCTCGAACTGGACTTCATCGCCGAGCAGTGGCGAGCGGTCGAGGCGCGCTTCCACGGCGCCTCGCGCGCCGCCCTGCTGCGCGAGCTGGTCCGCGGTCAAATCGGACTGATGGTCAACGATGTGCTCGAGGCGACGCGGGCCAATCTCGCCGGCATCGGCTCGGCGGAGGACGTCCGCGCCGCGCCCGGGCCGGTGGCCGCGTTCTCGCTCGACATGGCTATGCAGGAGCGGGCGCTGAAGCGGTTCATGTACGCCAACCTCTATCACCACGAGCGCCAGAGGCAGACCGCCGAACGCGCCCGTGGGCTGATCGCCAGGCTGTTCGCCGCATACCATCAGGATGCCGACCTGCTGCCGGAGCCGTGGCAACTCGCTTTGCCGGACGGCGAACCCGGGCGCAGCCGGCATATCGCCGATTTCATCGCCGGGATGACCGACCGCTACGCGATCGAGCGGTATCGCGAAATCTTCGGCAAAGTTCCGCGCGGGCTGTCGAATGTTTAGGGCATGACGGCAGACCCTCACCCCCGCCGGGTGCTGCTGGTCGGCGCGACGGGCCTCGTCGGTACGCGGGTGATGCAGGCCTGCGTCGGCCGTCCCGACGTGCGCCTGGTCGCTCTGACCCGGCGTGAGGCGCCGATGCCCAAGGGCGCGCGGATGGAGATGCTGGTTGCCGACCCGGCGGAATGGGCGCAATCGGTCGCGGCGGTCGCTCCCGACGCGATCATCTGCGCGCTCGGCACGACCTGGCGCAAAGCCGGACGCGACGAGACGGCGTTCCGCGCGGTCGACCAGGAGCTGGTGCTGCGGGTGGCGAGGGCGGCCAAGGCGGCGGATGTGAGCAACTTCGTGCTCATTTCTTCCGCGGGCGCGAACCCCTTGAGCCGCGCATTCTATCTGCGGGTGAAAGCTGAGGTCGAGGCGGCGGTGCGCAAGCTGCGCTTCCATCGGCTCGACATCCTGCGGCCGGGGGTGCTACGCGGCCCCCGCTCCGGCGACCGACGGGCGGGCGAGCGGTTGGCGATCCTGTTCAGCCCGCTTGCCGATCTATTCCTCCATGGCGACCGGCGGCGCTTCCGGTCGATCGATGCCCGCCGGGTCGCCCGGGCGGCACTCGACGCGGCAAAGGAGAAGGCGCGCGGCACCTTCGTTCACGACAACGAGGCCATCGCCCGGCTCGAACGGCGGCTGGACGGATTGGGATGAAGCGCCACGCTCCGGCAACCGCGCGCAACCGCGAACCCATCGCCGCGGTGCTGACGGAGGAATTGCCGCGGTCGGGTCTGGTGCTGGAAATCGCCAGCGGGAGCGGCGAGCATGCGGTCCACTTCGCGCGCGCCTTCCCGGCGCTGACGTGGCAGCCGAGCGATCCCGATGGCGCCGCGCGCGCATCGATCGAGGCCTGGCGGGCGGAAGAGAAACTGACCAACCTGCTCCCGGCGCTGGCCATCGACGTCGCATCGCCCGACTGGCCGATCGAGCGGGCGGACGCCATGCTGTGCATCAACATGGTCCACATCAGCCCAATCGAGGCGAGCGAAGGCCTGCTAACCGGAGCCGCACGCCTGTTGCCGCGCGGCGCTCCGCTGATCCTCTACGGGCCTTATCTGGAGGACGGTGTCGAAACCGCGCCGAGCAACCTGGAGTTCGATGCCAGCCTCAAGGCGCGCAATCCGGAATGGGGCCTGCGGTCGGTCGGCTGGCTCGATGGCGTCGCGGCCGCGCAAGGCTTCGTACGCACGCGACGGCGGGCGATGCCGGCCAACAACCTGATGCTGATCTATCGCCGGACCTAAGGCCAGGGCCGCCGGAATGGTACGGCGGGCCCTGGCCCTTACGGTGCGGGCTAGTGATGGATCGCGTCCGAACCCGCCTGTCCGACTGACTCGATGTCCTTCCCGGCGCCCTTGACCGTGTTGCAGGCGCTTGCCCCTAGGCAAACACTCGCAGCGGCCAACAGCAGAACCCACTTCTTCGTCATCAACTCGTCCTCCGTCGTGTGTGCGAGCCGCTGAATAGCCGGTTTTCGGACCGTTGGTTAGTGGATCGCGTCCGAGCCGGCTTCGCCGACCGAATAGATGTCTTTGCCGGCGCCCTTCACGGTGTTGCAGGCGGTGGCGCCGAGCACGATGGCGCTCGCGGTGAGCGCGAGGATCAATTTACGAACCATTGTCTTGTCCTTTCCAGTGTGCGGACGAACGAGAACAAAACTCCGCGCCCGATATGGCGGTTCCTAGGTTCCCTCGGCCCGGGCGACGTCCCGCAGGGTGGGACGCGACAAACGGTGTTCGCGCCACGCTATCACGAGACCGGCGGCGATGATCAGCGGAGCGCCCAGCCAGGTGCTCGCCGGCGGCAAGGCGGTGAACAACAGCCAGCCGTAGAGGGTCGCCCAGAACAGTTGCGAATAGTCCATCACGATCACGCTGGCGACCGCACCGAAGCGCAACGCCGCCGTCAGCAGCAGCTGGCCGAGAACCCCGAACGCGCCGATCGCGAACAGCAGCGCCCAGTCGGCGGCATCGTGCCGGGTCATCACGAACGGCAGTGCCAGCGCGGTTATCGGCGCGCTGAACAGCGCGAAATAGAACACGATCGTCAGCGGCTTGTCGGTGCGGTTGAGGTCCGCGATCTGGATCGAGATCAGCGCCACCATGAAGGCGCCCGACAGCGCGACGCCGGCGCCGAACAGGGGTATCTGCCCGCTGCCGGGCTGCGCGATCAGCAACACGCCGGCAAAGCCGAACAGCACCGCCGACCAGCGCCACGCGCCGACCTTCTGCCTGAGCAGCAGCGTCGAAAGGATCACTGCCCAGATCGGCGCGGTGAAGGCCATCGTCGTGGCCTCGGCCAGCGGCAGCAGAATCACCGCACCGAAATTGCACAGCATGCCGATCGTGCCATAGATGGCGCGCCGCAAGTGCGTGCCGGGCCGACGGGTGGAGAGCGAACGCAAACCGCGCGCCGGGATCACCCAGGCGAGCATGATCGACACCGCTACCGCCTGGCGCCAGAACATGATCTCGAGCAGGTGAATGCCGCGTTGAGAGGCGAGCTTGATCAGCGCCGACATCGTCGCCAACGCGGCGATCGCCCCCAGCCGGATCAGCAGCGCCAGCAGCGGCCGCGGGTCGGAAAGAGTGGCGTCCACTAGCCGGCCATAAGACCGCCCACGCTCCGATCAAGCGTCCGCGCGCCGGAAGACGAGGATTGTCGCCGTCAGGCTCTCGCTCCATAGGCCGCCGCATGTCGTGGCCGCTCGACTTTTTCCGCTTCGCCAGCGAGGCGACGATCGCCGGCCTATGGGGCGGGGCGCTGCTGCTCGTCTCAGTCGGCGCAATGATCGGCGACCTGCGCCGTCGGCGCCGTCGCAACATCGACGCGGTCGGCTGGGTGCCGTGGCGCGATGTGGCCGCGCTAACCGCGTTCGCCGGGCTGGTGCTGCTGGCGATGGCCGCGAGCGGGTGGCTGCACCGCTAGACGGAGGTTACAGACACGCCTCGAGATAGGCCTGGTCGAAGCCGAACTGGCGTGCCTTTTCCAGCGTGTAGGGGCGCAGGCCCGACGAACGGAACTCGCCGAGGATCTTGCCGTCCTCGCTCTCGTCGAGATACTCGAAATTGAACAGCTCTTGGGTGACGATCACGTCGCCTTCCATGCCGATCACCTCGGTGATCTGGGTCGTGCGGCGCGAACCGTCGCGCAGGCGCTTGACCTGGACGATCAGGTCGACGGATTCGGCAATCTGGCGGCTGATCGCTTCCTTGGGGATCTTGATGTCGCCCATCAGGATCATGTTTTCCATACGGCCGAGGCATTCGCGCGGGGAGTTGGCGTGCAGCGTGCACATCGAACCGTCGTGGCCGGTGTTCATCGCGGCGAGCAGGTCGAAACACTCCGCGCCGCGGATTTCGCCCAGGATGATCCGGTCCGGGCGCATACGCAGGGCGTTTCGCACCAGGTCGCCGATGGTGATCGCGCCCTGGCCCTCGAGGTTCGGCGGGCGGGTTTCCAGCGGCAGCCAGTGTGGCTGCTGCAGGCGAAGCTCGGCCGCGTCTTCGATGGTGATCACGCGCTCGCCGGGGTCGATCATCTTCGACAGCGCGTTGAGCATCGTCGTCTTGCCCGAGCCAGTGCCGCCGGAGATGACCACGTTCATCCGGCACGCGCCGGCGATCTTCAGCGCGGTTGCCATCTTGTCGCTCATCGAACCGAAGTCCTTGAGCATGTCGATGGTGATCGGCTTCTCGGAGAATTTACGAATCGAGATCGCGGTGCCGCGCAAGCTCAGCGGCGGCACGATGACGTTGACGCGGCTGCCGTCCTTGAGGCGGGCGTCGGCCAGCGGGGTGGTCTGGTCGACGCGGCGGCCGACCTGATTGACGATCCGCTGGGCGATCTGGAACAGGTGCTGCTCGTCGCGGAAGCGGATGTGCGCGAGCTGCAGCTTGCCCTTCTTTTCGATGTAGGTCTGATCCGGGCCGTTGACCATGATGTCCGATACGTCGGGATCGCCGAGCAGCTCCTCGAGCGGTCCGAAGCCGAGCAGCTCGTCGATCAGCACCTTCTCCAGCGCGAACTGCTCGCGCCGGTTGAGGGTGACCTTGAGCTCGGCCAGCACCTCCATGATGATCGGGCGGAACTCTTCAGACAGCTCTTCCTTGCTCAGGGTCGACGCCGCTTCGGGATCGACCCGCTCGAGCAGGCGCGGGAGGACCTGTTCCTTGATCTTGTGCACGCTGGCTTCGAAGCCGCCGACCTCGGCCTGGCCGGCTTCGACCTTGTTGGCGCGGTCGGCCAGCCGGGTCATCGCGTCGGCCTTGTTCGGCATTCCGCCAATGTCCTGCGGCATCCCGCCGTTGCCGCCGCCCGGGAGCGGCGGGAACTGCTCGCCTCCCGGAGGCGCCGCGTCCGGCGCCGGCTTGGGCATGGCGCCGCCCTTCATCGGCCGGGCAACACCGAAGCTCGGCCGATTGCCGGGGGCCATTCCGCCGTTCTTGCGTCCGAATGCGCTCATGCCGTTCTTAACCCTCGAAGCTTCTGCAGTCGCCAGACCGGCCGGATGTCAGCCGGCGCGCTGGAGATGGTGAATAATCTGGAAATGCTGAAGATTTCCTAATTTCCAGCCTACGCGGCCCAACCCTTTCAATTTCAGCGCGAACTCTGCCGACGCGTTGCGACCGCCGGAGCGGAATTTGGTCAGCGGCTGTTGCCTTCCCTGACCACGTCGCGCCGCGTGCGGTATGCTTTGGTTAATGCCTCGGCGCTAACGCGGCCAGAGGGGCGACATTGGACATCGAAGCGCTTGATCGAGACATGACGGACCGGTTGACGAGGCCGATCACCATGGCGCTGCTGGCGCTGGCGCTGATTGCGCTCGCTGTGCCTGAGCTGGACGGGCGCGCCCTTCATCACGATGTACTTCTTCCGCACGCAGGATCTGCCGGCGGTCGATCATTTTCGTGGTGTTTACGCTTGGGCTGCGCCGGGCCTTGGCGTCGTCGGCCGTCGGTTCCGCGCTTAAACTCCGCGATGGACGGCTGTCGAGCGCTTGCCGGTCTGGGCGATCTCCGCGTTCGTCGCGCGTCGTCAGCCTGGCGGGCGTATGGGTGGTGTTCGGCAGCTATCCGCTGTCGATGGACGAATTCTGGGCGCGCGCGGACGGGCAGATCTTCGCTCGCGGCCTGCCGATGGCGCAGATTCCGGCGGAATGGCGCCACTACGCACCCGCGCTCCAGCCGATCTTCGCTGCGGCTGCTGCCCCGAGCAGGGATTTTGGGCGTCGACCTATCTGCCGGTGAATGGCGCTGATCCAGGGCCTCTCGGGCCCGTTCGCAAGCCCGCTGCTGGCCGCCGTTTCGGTCGGTCGTCGCCGCCGATTCGCGCGGCGCCTGATGCCCGAGCACTCGGCATGCGCCGCTGATATGCGCGCTGCTGATCGCCAGTTCGAGCCAGCTGCTGATCACGGCGATGACGCCTTACGCGATGACCGCGCACCTCGCCTTCAATCTCGCCTGGCTGTGGCTGTTCCTGCGGCGCGGCCCGCCGGCGCAGGTCGCGGCGATGGCGGTCGGCTTCCTGGCGACAGGGCTGCACCAGCTCGTCTTCTTTCCGCTGTTTGCACTGCCGTTCCTGGCCGAGGACTTCTTGTCCGGCCGGCGGAGCGGGGCGGTGGCGCATGGCCTGGTGATCGCCCTGGGCGTGCTGGCCTGGAGCAACTACGACGGCTTCACCGCCGCCTTGATGGGCGTCGTGCCCGTCGACGGCGCCACCCGGAATACCGGCCAGCTGTTCGATAAAGCTGGGGATGATCCTCGCTTCGACGTTCCGGCATCGGGCTGATGGACGTGAATTTGCTGCGCTTCGTATTGTGGCAGAACCCGATCGCGATAGCCTTGACGTTGTTGTCCGTGACAAGGTCGTGCGCCAGCCGGGCCCCTTGCGCGCGGCGTTGGGCGGCCTGGTCATCGTCCCGCTGTTCACGCTGTTCGTGCTGCCGTTTCAGGGGCATGGCTGGGGCTATCGTTACCTCCACGGCCAGCTTGGCAACCTGGCGCTGCTGGCGACTTATGGCTGGTTTCGAATCGCTGACCGCAAGAGCGGAGAGTGGCGCGCGGTTTTCGCCGTCGTGCTGGCGTTTTCGGTCGCCGTGCTGCTGCCGTTGCGAGCCTATCAGGCGTGGCACTGACCGAGCCATACGTTGCGGCGAACCGGGCGCTGAAGCACGTCGATGCCGATATCGTGGTGATCGACGCGCCCCGTCATGCGTATTCATGGGATCTCGTGCGCAACAGCCCGCTGCTCGACAACACGCCCAAACGGCTTGCGGAACCGGCCCTCAGCGGCGCGCAACTGACTCAATTGTGTCGGCGCTATCGGGTGGCGTTCTTCACCGACGATGATGCAGCGCGGTATGGGATCCCGGGACTTGGCGGTGAGCCAAATGATCAAACGCCACCGCGCCGCTGCGGAGTTAACCGGATTTGAACACCGTGCGCAAGTTCCTGCCCTTCGTCTTCGCGCTCGCCCTCGTCGGCTGGCTTGCTGCCCATTCCGGCATCTCTGCCGGTGAGATCGTCGGCAGTCTGCGGCGGGTCAGCGCCGTAGCGCTAATCGGCATCATTCTGTCGACCGGCGTCTTCCTGGCGTTGAGTACGATGAAGTGGAAGATGGTGATGGCCCGTCTCCGCCCGGAGGACGAGCATCATCGAGGATGGTCCTATGGCTTTTACTACACCGCACTTGGCGCGGTTCTGTCGCTGGTGGTGCTGCCGCAGGCTGCGATGGTCGTCGCGCGCGGCTATGGTGACAAATTCAAGCTCGGCAAGTCGCCGGCATCGACCACGGCGGCGACGTTGTACGAGCAATTGTTCGACGTCGTTCCGATCATCGCGATTGCGGGGACGGCAGTAGTCGCGAATTTGCTGAATTGGAGCCCCGGCCAATGGCTCATCGCAATCGTTGCCGCCGTCGCGGCTTCGGGTGTGCTAGTCGCGCTTGTGCTACGGACTCCTTTCTGGAGCTTCGGACGCTATCTCCCAAGCCCGCTTCGCGACCGCATCGGCACCCGTCTCGAATGGTTCGCCAGCCCCACCGCCCAAGCCGTTCTTGAGCCATGCTTCGTACTGCAGGTCTACGCCATTTCCGTGCTGCGCTATTTGGTGCTTATGGCCCGCTCATATCTCATCTTCGAGGCAATGCGGCTCTCGCTGGGCAGCTACGGTTTCGCCAAGGCCTATTCGGTCGTTTCCGTGTCTCGTCTGCTCTTCATCACGCCGGGAGGGCTAGGGATAGCCGAATGGTCCTGGACCGGTGTGTTGAGTTGGCTGGGGATGCCGCTGCAGGAGAGCGTGCGATTTGTGCTTGCCAATCGGGTGTTGAATTGGGCTTCGATTATTTTGACCTTCGGATTGGCTTATGTCGCCTCCACACTCGACAAGAACTTGTCAGCTAAAAGGATACCAAACCAAATTGTCTGAGATGAATGTACCGCTGGTCAGGCGCTCCCTTCTCTTCGCCCGTGCCACCGTTCGCGGCAGAGCGATGGCACTAGAAGCCAAGCTCCGGGGACGTCGACCTCTGCATTTCCTCCACATCGCCAAGACGGGCGGCACGGCGATCAAGCATGCACTTGAAGGGCATTCGCTGACTCGCGACTTCCGGGTCATCTTGCATGACCATGCGTATACGCTGAATATGGTGCCTGCCGGTGAAACCGCGGCATTCTGTGTCCGCGATCCGGTCGCTCGCTTCCGTAGTGGATTCGAAGATCGGTACCGGGAGGCGCAGCCGCGCTATTATTATCCTTGGACGAAACAAGAAAAATCGCGTTCGAGAGAATTTAAGACTGCGCAGGAGCTTGCACTTGCTCTGGGATCGCGGGGCAGCGCTTTGCGTGAACTTGCAGAGGACGCGATGCGCACCATCCAGCATGTACGCGAGACTTACCATTGGGTTTTCGGCGGTCTCGAAGGGTTAAAGTCTCGGATCGACAGGGTATCGTTTGTGGGATTCCAAGACGACCTCGCCGGCAGTTTTGAGCGGTTCAAGAACTTTCTCGTTCTACCGGCCGATCTGAGCTTACCTCAGGACGATTTTAGTGCGCACCGCCACACGGGCGTTCGCACGCCGTTTTCTGATGCGGCGATAGAGAACCTGCGCGAGTGGTATGCGGAAGACTACAGAATCTATGATTTTCTTTGCGATAATTATCGCTGAACTCGTGAACTGCAGTTTTCAGGTTCGGCTTTCGCCGGACAGATCGTAGTACGGCCTGAGGACCGCACGTCTTAGCCGGGCGCGCCCAAACCGTCAGGTGCAGGCGCGCGACGGGAAATAAAGAGGCCCACTATCTGTCCGGCGCCGTACGGCAAATGAGTGGCAACGAACAGCGCAAGAACTTTCGGCCAGAGACGCGGTTGCCGCTGGGCGATACTGTACCACAATGCCACCAGTGAGATCGCTGGCAGATACAGGGGAAGCAACGCACACGTCAGCGGCGGAAGGATGAATAGCGGTGACCACGCGTCGCGATGGCGGCGCAGAAGCCAGGTGCGGCCTTTGCCGTATTTGTACATGTTGAGCGCCCAACTGCGGACGTCGGAACGCTGGCGATGAATCACAGTGGCGTCTGGTATTGCAACAAGACGACCTCCGGCAACTCGCATCCGACGCGACAGGTCTTCATCCTCTCCGACTTGTACGAAATCGGGATCGAAGCCGCCGACGCGTTCAAGGGCATCCGTCCTATAGAGCACGTTCAAGGTGGGCAGGTGATCGACGGAACGGCGGAAGCGAGGAACCATACCTTGAATGGAGCCACGCGAACCGACAAAACTGCCGACAACAATTCCGAGCGCAAGAAAATGCGCTCCCTCGTCTCCGGGAGGCCTGTTGCCACCACCGACAGCTTCGACGCCCGAGCTTTCCGCCTCCGTAAGGAGGTTCATAAGCCATTGCGGCGGCGCTTCGCAATCGGCGTCCAAGAACGCAACATAGTCGGTCTTCGCCGCCTGCCATCCGCTGTTGCGATTAAGAGCCAGGGAACGCGTATGGCACTCTAGAACTTCGAGCTGGGGATATGCCGCGCGAGCAATCGCCACCGTGTCATCCGCTGAGCCATCATCTACCAAAATTACTTTGTCGGGACGGCGGGTCTGTGCGGCGATGGAACCGAGACAACGCGCAATAAGAGCGGCCTCGTTTCTCGCGAGAACGACCACAGCCACGGTCGTCGAATTGTTCACTCTCAACTCGCCCCAAGGTCCGCCGCATGCTCGGGCGCCAGACGGTTGTCGTTGCCGGCGATGATCGCCAGCATGAATCCGCCGAGGATGGTCTGCACGCCGATTGCGCCTATTACGCTCGAAAGCACCAGCGGCAGGGGATTGCTCAGCGCGCGATAGTCGATGTGCGACCAGTGGCGGGCGACCGCCACCAGTCCCGCTCCGCCAACGAGAATTAGCGCCGTTCCGATCAGCAGCGCCGTTTCAAGCGTCATCCAGTGGCCGAAGCGGCGGAAGGTGGGCCTGAGCAGGCGATACCCGCTGCGTACGCCGTAAAAGTGGGTCGCCACCGCCATGATCAGACCCAAGTGGCCGCAGGTCGTCAGAAATCCGGCAACCACCGTCCAGCTCACGCCGTAGCGCGAGGCGCCGGGCACGAGGCCAAGCCAGTGCGCCAGCGCGACCGCGAAGATATAGCCCGCCGTGCCGAGAGCGATCAGCGAGGGCACGGCGAACACCCACGTCGGCGAGAGCATGAAGAGATAGCGCAAGTGCCGCCAGCCGTCGCGCCACGGGCGCAAGTGCGGTACGCGATCACGCAAGTCAGGCGAGAGCGTCGCCGGGACCTCAGTGGTCCGCAGTTTCAGCAGCGCTCCTTTGATGACCATTTCGCTGGCGAACTCCATCCCGCTGCCGGTCAGCCGCAGCCGTTCGAAGGCGTCCTTGCGGATCGCCCTGAGGCCGCAGTGCGCATCGCTGATTCCCGAGCGGAAGAACAGGTTGAGAATCCCGGTAAGCGCGGGGTTGCCGATGTAGCGGTTCTTCCACGGCATTGCGCCGGGCGCGATTCCGCCGAGGAAGCGGGAGCCCATGCACAGGTCGTAGCCTTGGGTGAGCCTGGCGACCATCGCGATACTCTCGACGAAGTTATAGCTGCCGTCGCAATCGCCCATCACGATGTATCGGCCGAACGCACCCTTGCAGCCGGCAATCAGCGCTGCGCCGTAACCGCGTTCGGCGACGTCAATGACGCGCGCGCCGAGTTCGGTGGCGAGCGCTTGGCTGCCGTCGGTCGAACCGTTGTCGGCAATCACGATCTCGCCGCTCAGCCCGAGTTCGGTCCGCAATCTCGCCAGCGCCTCGAGGGCGTTGCCGACGCAGTGCGGCAGGCTGTGAACTTCATCGAGGCAGGGCATGACAATGCTGACGTCGGGCTGCTCGAGAGCGACCCCTTCGGCAATCGCGAAGCCATCTTGATTGAGCTCCATCGGCCTCCCCCGAGACGCAGCATCGCGCCGCCCTTGGGCCTTTGTTAAGC
Source organism: uncultured Alphaproteobacteria bacterium (assembly GCA_963811255.1). GTDB lineage: Bacteria > Pseudomonadota > Alphaproteobacteria > Sphingomonadales > Sphingomonadaceae > Croceibacterium_B. The sequence continues at coordinate 547,169 of CAWEQI010000003.1, forward strand.
ATGCTGGTTTAACGATTGGTAAAGTCGGCGGCGACGCCGGCGACTTGGTCATTGCGGTGCTGCCGCCGCCCCCCTAAGCGGGCGCTTCCGATTTCGCCAGCGGGGCTTTCATGCGACAATCCGACAGGGCCGGCCTGCTTTTCGCGCTGGCCGGTTTCAGCCTGCTGATGGTCGGCGATGCGCTGGTCAAGGGCATGCGCGGGATGTGGTCGCCGGCGGCGATGGCTGCGACCCGTTATGTCCTCGCCGCCATCGGCCTTGGCGCGATCCTGGCGGCGCGGCAAGGGTTCTCGGCCTTGCGGATGCCGCCCTCGGGGTTGCACTGGCTGCGCGGCCTCGGCGTCAGCCTCGGCTCGGTCGGGATGTTCGCCGCGGTCTGGCTGATGCCGTTGTCGGAGGCGACCACAATCAGCTTCACCCAGCCGATGATCACCGCGCTGATGGCCGCCGCAGTTCTCGGCGAGCGGCTGCGGCTGTCGACGATAATTGCCATCGTGGCCGCGTTCAGCGGCGTGGTGATCGTGCTGCGGCCCGATTTCGCCGTCCTCGGCGTGGCCGCCCTGCTGCCGCTGTTCGCGGCCAGCGGAATGGCGATGCTGGTGATCGCCAACCGCGTTGTCGCGGGAAGCGCCGGCGTGCTGGCGATGCAGGTTTACCTGGCGATCACCGCGTCGGTCATCCTAGTGCTCGGCACCGTCGCCGGCCACTTCAGCGGCATCGCGGCGCTGCGGATGCATTGGCCCGTCTGGACCGTGGTCGCCCGCTGCGCGATCATCGCCGTCACCGCGAGCTTCGCGCATTACCTGATCTACATGGGCACCGTCCGCGCCGGTGCGGCCACGGTGGCGCCGATGACCTACGGTCAGCTGCTGGTGGCGGTGATACTCGGGTGGATGTTTTTCGGCGATAAGCCGGACGCGCTGACCCTGCTCGGCGCGGCGATCATCATCGGCGCGGGCCTGTACCTGTGGCACGCCGGGCGGGTGAAGGAGCCCGAGGAGGCGGCCCCCTAGGCTTGGCCCCACCGCCTTTCACGAGGTCGCGGCGGACCCAGGCGGTAACCTCCCGATGCTGCACCGGAGCAGTGATCAGCGGACGATAATTGCTCTCGGTAGCACGGCGGATCAAGGCCAGGTTGGTCTTGCGCTGCACGGTGACGGCCGGCACGGCAGTGACGATCACGCTTGGGCGATCGGCCAAAATACGGGCAATTTCGGCCGTCTGGTCGATGCCGAGCGCGTGGGCTTCGAGCGCATTGTTGAGGTGATCGGGATAGACGAAGCGCGTTGGCAGGCATGTCCCGGTGGTGCGGTAGAGCGCCGTCGGCCCATCGAACACATACAGGCAATCACGTCTGGCGCCGACATAGGGCGCAATCGCCGCCGACAGCCGCGCCTCGCTGCGGCGCTCCGCATGAGCGTAGGCATAGCGGGCCGGGAAGTTGAACAGGTAAGCCACCGCGAGCAGCAGCAGCACGGCTGGAACGAACCTCGCCGGGGAGCGCACGTCGATCAGCTGAACCGCAAGGAGCACAGCCGGAGCGGCCATCGAGGCGTAGTAGTAGAGGTAGACCGTCCCCGGGAGCAGCACCGTGGCTAGCGCCGAGAGGGCCCAGCCGGCGAACAGGCCGTAGGTCCGCCAGTCGCGCGGCGGATTGAGCCGGAAGGCGGCGTAAAGGCCGAGCACTGCGATTAGAATGAGCGGGAGGATGGCGATGAACAGGTCGGGCCGCAGCCGGCCCTCGGGTCCCGGCAGCCGCTCGAAGAAGCTGACGAAATTGGCGAACCAGAACTGGTCGAAATGGCCCCACCACCCATAGAGCAGCGCGACCAGCAGAGTGGGCGCGACGCCGAGCGCCGCAAACAGCGCCGCGCGCCATGTCAGCCGGGCCGCGCCGGCGCCCGCGCGCCATTCGCCGTAGAGGGCGTAGGCGCCGAAGAACAGGCACTGCGGCAGCACCGTGTACTTGATCTGCAGCGCCAACCCGCCGAGCAGCATGGCGATGGTAGCCCGCCTGTCAGCATCGGGTCGACGCCAGTCGCGCACCAGCCACAGCATCGCCAGCATGATCGGGGTATGGAATTCCTCGGTCTGGCCGGAATAGCTGCCGTAACGCGCCATCAGAAAAACGTAGAGCACCGCGGCCACTGTCGCCGAGGCGCGGTTGACCAGATTCCGCGCCAGCGCATAGACGAACAGCGCGCCGATGAAGACGGCAACGCAGCCGAGCACCTGGTAGGCAATGGCGCCCGGCCCGAGCAGCCAGTGAGCGAAGGCGAAGATCGCGAACAGGCCGAACGGCTTGCGGTCCCACACTTGCACGTAGGGTAGGTCGCCGTGCGTCATCCGCCAGCCGATGAACGAATAGAGCTGTTCGTCGAAATCGGCCGCCGGGTCGCCGAACCACAGCGCACGAGTGGCGATCACGGCGACGACCACCACGGCCGCAGCGAGCCAGTCGCCGCGAACGGCCGCTGTTGCCTTCCATGACGCCTGTCGCGCTGCCGTTACCATCGCTGCCCCACGTGATCGCTCGAGCCGCCATCTGTTGGCGAAGATGGTTATTTTTGGCTTAGTCTGCGCGCGATGGAAGCAAAAAGAACGGCGCTGCGCCCGGCACTCAGCCTTCGATGCGCTCCGCCAGAACCGTGAGCCCGTTCTCGCCCACTTCGGCGAAGCCGCCGCGGACCTCGATGCTCTCCGGCGCCGCGCCGTCGCTGCGGTAGATCTGCAGGGAGCCGTCGCGGATGGTCGCCATCACCGGGGCATGGCCTTCGAGCACACCGAATTCGCCCTCGGTGCCGGGGACGACCACCATGTGGACGTCCTCCGAGCGGACGAGCTTTTCCGGCGTGACGAGTTCGAAGTGCAGGGGCATCAGGCTTCTTCGGCCAGCTTCTTGGCTTTTTCGACGGCCTCATCGATGCCGCCGACCATGTAGAACGCGGCTTCGGGCAGATGGTCGTATTCGCCCTCGACCACCGCCTTGAACGAGCGGACGGTGTCTTCCAGCTGGACGAACTTGCCGGGGATGTTGGTGAACACCTCGGCGACGTGGAACGGCTGCGACAGGAAGCGCTGGATCTTGCGAGCCCGGGCGACCGTCAGTTTGTCTTCTTCACTAAGTTCGTCCATCCCGAGGATGGCGATGATGTCCTGCAAGCTCTTGTACTTCTGCAGCGTTTCCTGAACCTTGCGGGCGGTTTCGTAGTGCTCCTGACCGACCACCCGCGGCTCGAGCACACGGCTGGTCGAATCCAGTGGGTCGACCGCCGGGTAAATGCCGAGCTCGGAGATCGCCCGGTTGAGCACGGTGGTCGCGTCGAGGTGGGCGAACGAGGTCGCCGGCGCCGGGTCGGTGAGGTCGTCGGCGGGGACATAGATCGCCTGCACCGAGGTGATCGAGCCCTTGTTGGTCGAGGTGATGCGTTCCTGCAGGTTGCCCATGTCGGTTGCCAGCGTCGGCTGATAGCCCACGGCCGAGGGAATGCGGCCGAGCAGCGCCGACACTTCCGAACCGGCCTGGGTGAAGCGGAAGATGTTGTCGACGAAGAACAGCACGTCCTGTCCTTCCTGGTCGCGGAAGTATTCGGCGACGGTGAGGCCGGACAGCGCGACGCGGGCGCGGGCGCCCGGTGGCTCGTTCATCTGGCCGTAGACCAGCGCCACCTTGGAGCCTTCGGAGGTGGCATTGCCCTCGGCGTCCTTGGAGATGACTCCGGCATCGAGGAACTCGTGATACAGATCGTTGCCCTCGCGGGTGCGCTCGCCGACGCCGGCGAACACGCTGGTGCCGCCGTGGCCCTTGGCGATGTTGTTGATCAGCTCCTGGATCAGCACCGTCTTGCCGACGCCGGCGCCGCCGAACAGGCCGATCTTGCCGCCCTTGGCGTACGGTGCCAGCAGGTCGATGACCTTGATGCCGGTGACGAGGATCGAGGCCTCTGTCGACTGGTCGACGAACGGCGGTGCTTCCGCGTGGATCGGCGCGGTCTGCTCGGCGCCGATCGGGCCAAGCTCGTCGATCGGCTCGCCGACCACGTTCATGATCCGGCCGAGCGTCTTGGGGCCGACTGGCACCGAAATCTGGTTGCCGGTATTGGTCACGCTCTGCCCGCGGGTCAGGCCGTCGGTCGAATCCATGGCGATCGTGCGCACCGTGTTCTCGCCGAGGTGCTGGGCGACCTCGAGCACCAGCCGGTGGCCGTTGTTGTCGGTCTCGAGCGCGGTCAGGATCGGCGGCAGGTCGCCTTCGAAGGCGACGTCGACGACGGCGCCGATGACCTGGGCGATCGTGCCCTGCTCGGTGACGTTTGGGTTGATGACGGGTGCGGTGGCCATGGGCGGGTTCCTGGTTGAATTACTGTGCGGTGTCGCCGGCAGAGCAGGCGGTGTCGGGATCGGCGAGGACCCACTTGCCGTCACCCGGCTCAAGATTGGCGTGGTAGCGTTGATACGGATCGTCGCCGAGGCCGAAGCCGCACGAGAAGCCGGGCTTGCCGAAGCCTTGCGACACGCACACGGCGGTGCTGACCTTCTTCGCCTTCGGGCATGCCTTGGCATAGGCGGCGGCGAAGGCGGCCTTGTCCGGCGGCGGCAGGGTCGGCGTGGGCTCGGCCGTGGGGGTTGGCGCGGCGCTCGGGGCTGGCTGGGCCGGCTGCTGTGAATTGCACGCTGCGAGCGCGAGGACGGCGACGGAAACGAAAAGAATTCTCATGGGTCTCGGCTTCTTGGTTGTTGCTACAGCGCTTCCGCGCCGGCAATGATTTCGATGAGTTCGGTCGTGATCGCGGCCTGACGGCTGCGATTGTATTGAATGGTCAACTTGTTGATCAGGTCCCCGGCATTGCGCGTGGCGTTGTCCATCGCGGTCATCGAGGCGCCCTGTTCGCTGGCCATGTTTTCCAACAGCGCGCCGAAAATCTGCGTCTTCAGGTAGCGCGGCAGCAACTCGCGAAGGATCTCTTCCTCCTCCGGCTCGTACTCGACCGCGGCCTGGCCGGTGGTGGCGTTCTCGAGCGGCGGGACCGGAATGATCTGCAGCTCGGTGGGGATCTGCGCGAGGGCCGACTTGAAGCGGCTGAAGAACAAGTGGGCGACGTCGAACTTGCCCGCCTCGAACATCTCCATCAGTTCTGCCGTCACCCGCTCCGCCTCGGCATAGCCCGGCTCGCGAATGTCGGTGGTGTCGAACATCTGCGCGATATTGTTCGGATAGGCGCGCCGGATCGGCGCGCGGCCCTTGCGGCCGATCAGGTAGAAGTGGACGGTCTTGCCCCCCGCCTCCAGCTCGCGCGCCTTGGCAAGCGCGGCCCGGACGATGTTCGAGTTGAACGCGCCTGCGAGGCCCTTGTCGGAGTTGGCGACGACCATCAGGTGGGTCTTGTCGCTGCCGGTGCCGGCGAGCAGCTTCGGCGCATCGTCACGGCCGACCATCTTGGAGGCGAGATTGGCCATCACCGCGTTAATCCGCTCGGCATAGGGGCGCGCGGCCTCGGCCGCGGCCTGCGCCTTGCGCAGCTTGGCCGCGGCGACCATCTGCTTGGCCTTGGTGATCTTCTGGGTCGATTTGACCGAGTTGATCCGGCCCTTGAGTTCCTTGAGCGAAGCCACGAGCTATCCTCAGGCGAACTGCTTGGCGAAAGTGTCGAGCGCAGCCTTGGTCTTCTCTTTCGCCTCATCGCCGAAGTCGCGGCTGTCGCGGATCAGCTGCAGGACGTCGGCGTGCTCGGCGCGCATGAAGGCGAGCATCGCCGCCTCGTACTCGGTCACCTGGTCGGCCGGGATTGCGTCGAGATAGCCGTTGGTGCCGGCGAAGATCGACACCGTCTGCTCCTCAAACGGCATGGGGCTGAACTGCGGCTGCTTGAGCAGCTCGGTCAGCCTCGCACCGCGGTTGAGCAGGCGCTGGGTCGCCGGATCGAGGTCGGCGCCGAACTGGGCGAAGGCAGCCATCTCGCGATATTGCGCCAGCTCGAGCTTGATCGAGCCCGAGACCTTCTTCATCGCCTTGGTCTGCGCGGCCGAGCCGACCCGGCTGACCGATAGGCCGACGTTGATCGCCGGGCGAATGCCCTGGAAGAACAGGCCGGTTTCGAGGAAAATCTGCCCGTCGGTGATCGAGATCACGTTGGTCGGGATGTAGGCCGAGACGTCGCCCGCCTGGGTTTCGATGACGGGGAGGGCGGTGAGCGAACCGGCGCCGTTGTCATCGTTCATCTTCGCCGCACGCTCGAGCAGGCGGGAGTGAAGGTAAAACACATCGCCGGGATAGGCCTCGCGGCCCGGCGGGCGGCGCAGCAGCAGCGACATCTGGCGATAGGCGACGGCCTGCTTGGAGAGGTCGTCGTAAACGATCACCGCATGCATGCCGTTGTCGCGGAAGAACTCGCCCATCGTGCAACCGGTGTACGGTGCGAGATACTGCAGTGGCGCCGGCTCGGACGCGGTCGCGGCGACCACGATCGAATATTCCATCGCCCCGTTCTCTTCGAGCTGGCGGACGATCTGTGCGACGGTCGAGCGCTTCTGGCCGATGGCGACATAGATGCAGTAGAGCTTCTTGCCCTCGTCGTCGCCGGCGTTAATGCCCTTCTGGTTGATGAAGGTGTCGATCGCCACCGCGGTCTTGCCGGTCTGGCGGTCGCCGATGATCAGCTCGCGCTGGCCGCGGCCGATCGGCACCAGCGCATCGAGCGCCTTCAGTCCGGTCTGCACCGGCTCATGCACCGATTTGCGCGGAATGATGCCGGGCGCCTTGACCTCAACGCGACGGCGTTCGGAGGCGTCGATCGGTCCCTTGCCGTCGATCGGATTGCCGAGCGCGTCGACCACCCGGCCGAGCAGACCCTTGCCGACCGGCACGTCGACGATCGTGCCGGTGCGCTTGACGCTGTCGCCTTCCTTGATCTCGGCGTCCGAGCCGAAGATCACCACGCCGACGTTGTCCGCCTCGAGGTTGAGGGCCATCCCCTGCACGCCGTTGGCGAACGCGACCATCTCGCCGGCCTGGACCTTGTCGAGGCCGTGAATACGGGCGATGCCGTCACCGACCGACAGCACCGTGCCGACCTCGCTCTCTTCGACCATGGCGCCGAAGTTGGCGATCTGGTCCTTGATGACCTTGGAGATTTCAGCGGCGCGGATTTCCATGGTGTAGCCTTCAGCCTTTCCAACGGCGGTTTACCGCCGTCAGCCTTTCATTGCTTGCGCGAGGGAATTTAGACGGGTGCGGATCGAGCCGTCGATCCGCTTCGAGCCGACAGTGACGACGAGCCCGCCCAGCAGATCGGGATCGACCCGCGTCTTGAGCTTGACCGTGCGGCCCTCGCGGGCGCGCAGCTTCTGCTCGAGGGTGGAGATCTGCTCGTCGGTCAGCGCATGGGCGCTGGCGACCTCGGCGGAGACTTCGCCGCGCTGCGCGGCGGCGATCGCATGGAACGCGCGGATCATTGCCGGCAGCTCGGCGATGCGGCGGTTCTGCGATAGAACGCCCAGGAAGTTGCGGGTCAGCTCCGACAGGCCGAGATAGCTGCCGATGCCAGCCATCACCTTGCCGATCTGTTCGCGACTCACTTCGGGATTGCGGATCAGCCCGCGCAGCTCGGCCGAATCGTGCAGCGCCTCGGCCAGCTTGTCGAGGTCGGCCTCGACTGCGGTCACCGTCCCCGCCTCGCTGGCGAGGTCGAACAGCGCGCTGGCGTAGCGCCCTGCCAGGCTGGCCTGAATACCGGCGGAAAGCTCCACGCGAAGGGGTCCTCTTGGTCAGAAATTTTCGCCCGCCGCAACGGGCGCGCAGGAGCGGCCCCGGCAAGGCTGGCGCGCCCCTATCATCGGCTTTGCGGCGATGCAACCCGACTTCGGACAGGGTGTGTACCCTAGGGTTTGGGGCTCGGCGCGGGTGATGCGGGAGGGGGCGACGCACTGGCCGACGGCGTCGGCGTAGAGATCGGCGCTCCATTACCCTTCGAGCAGTCGTACACCAGCCGCTCGTTCGGTTCCGACGGCAGCAGCGAGAGAATGGCGGATTGATCTTTGCCGAGCTTTTGCGTCGCCGCTTGCCCGCGGCCGCAGGCGGGCGGTTCGTATTCGCCGCGGGCCTTGCGAACCTGGCTCATCTGATTCTTGTCGAGCAGGTAGCGGTCCATCCGGTATTCGCCCGTGGCCGGATCGAAGGTGTTCACCGCAACGTGCGATTCGGTTTCGGGGACCAGCACCCGAGTCCAGCTGCCGCCCTCGAGCCCGTATTGCGTGCGGCCGTTGACGCAGCCGTCGTCTTTCCAGTCGAGCGAAACCGTAGGCTCGGCCGGGCCGATCACCCGGCTGCGGTCCGGCTGCAGCGTGCAGACGAGGGCGCCGGTCGGCTGCGGCGCGGGAATGGCGCCGGTCTGGTTCGCCGCCATCTCCTGCCGCAAGGCGTCCTGCAGGCGCTCCTCGACCTTGCCGAACGAGGGGCGCGTGAACCACGCGGCACCGGCGCCGATCAGCGCCACGACCGCCACCGCGGCCCCGATCTTCACCCGCTTGTCCTCACCCTCCTCGTACGACAGAAAGGCAAAGGCCCCGCCGCCGAACGCCGCCAGCAGCAGCACCAGCGCCAGCGCCATGCCGTTGTCGCGCTCGTCCATAATCTGGAACTCGATCTTTCGCCGTTGCTCCTCGCGGCGCTGGGCGAGTGCCTGCTCCTCGGCTTGGGCTTTGGCCCGTGCTGCGGCCTGCTGTTCCTCGGCCCGCTGGCGTTCTTCGGCATTGAGGTCGGCCAGGCTGCGGCACGGCATGCCGTTGACCTGCGGGGTAATGCCGTTGGCGCGCAGGAACGGCAGCAGTTCACGGGTCGAGATGGCGAAGTAGAAGCCCGCCTCGGCCGAGCTGGTTTCGGCACCGAAGCTGTTGACGCCGATTACCCGTCCGCAGGGATCGAGCAGCGGCCCGCCTGAGCTGCCGCGCGCGATCGGCGCGGTATGCAGCAAGGTGTCGAACTGCCGGCTCGGCCTTCGTCCGGCGAGCGAGCCGTTCGATTCCACGGGCGGCTGCGGGCGGAACAGGTCGGCTATGCTGAGCCCCTGGGCGATATCGACGTTCTGCGGGTAGCCGACCGCGACGACGGGGCCGCTCTCGTCGTTGGGGTTGCCGGCAATCGTCAGCGGCGGCAGGTGCATCGGCTTGGTCGTGGCGATCAGCGCGAGGTCGTTGCGCGGGCTGGTCGTGACCAGCCGACCGTACACCGCCTCGCCGCCGTCCGACGGGACCAGGCCGATCGCGAGATTCGGATCGTCGCGCGCTTCCTGCACCACGTGCGAATTGGTGACGATCTGCTCTGACGTCACGGCAAAGCCGGTGCCGTGCGAGACCGGGGTCAGCTGATTGCCGTTTTTCTGGATGATGATCACCCGCACGACCCCGCGCGCCGCGGCGTCGATATCGGCCGGATCGGCGTGGACGGGCAGCGCGGAGAACAGCGCAAGGCAGGCGAAGAGGGCGGCCAGACGGCGGAGCATTGGCCGCGGCTCTACGGCACCGGGGGTTTTGAACGCAAGCGGCGGGAAGCGCGGTTAGCCGAAGCGTGGCACAGAGCAGGGCATCGACCAATGGAGATTACGATGACGTACCTGATCCAAGGCTTGCCTCGGGCGCAGTTCGCTCCGTTGTTCGATCTCGACGACGCGGCGCTCGCCGCGCGCGGCGCGCGGCGTGTCGTCGCCGATGCCGATCGCAGCTTTCCCTGCCGGGTCAGCCTGCAGGACGCCGCAGCGGGCGAGACCCTCATTCTGACGAACTTCGTCAGCAACGCTTCCGACACGCCGTATCGCACGGCGTACGCGATCTACGTCCGGGAAAGGGCCAAGCAACGGCAGCCGCTCGTCGGGGAGACGCCGCCGGTGTTTGCCGGGCGGACGCTGAGCCTGCGCGGTTTTACCGCCGGCGGCGATCTCGTCGGCGCGCGCCTCTCGGCTCCTGACGAGCACGATAGCGCCATCCGCGAAATGCTCGACGACCCGCGGGTCGACCACATCGACGCGCACAACGCCGCCCATGGCTGTTTTTCGGCGCGCATCGACCGCTATATGGAGCGCGAATGATGATCGACGCAGAGACAGCCTGGACGGCATTCACCCGGCGCGACCGGTCGTTCGACGGGCGCTTCGTGATTGGGGTGCTGACCACCGGCATCTATTGCCGTCCGTCGTGCGCGGCGCGCCAGCCGCAGCGGCGCAACGTGCGCTTCTTCGCCGATGGGGCGGAGGCGCGGGCGGCGGGGCTGCGCGCGTGCAAGCGCTGCCGGCCGGACGAGGTCGCGCGCGACGAAGCGGCAGTGCTGGCGGCGATCGACGAGATCAAGAGCAGCGAGGGACTGCCGCACCTCGCCGAGCTGGCGCAAGCGGTCGGCTATTCGCCGAGCCATTTCCAGCGCGTGTTCACTCGCGCCACTGGCCTCTCCCCCGCCGCCTATGCCCGCGCGCTGCGGGATGAGCGGGCACGGGAGGCGTTGTCGAACGGCGGCTCGGTGACAGAGGCGATTTACGAGGCCGGTTTCGAAGCGCCTTCGCGGTTCTACGATTCGCTGGACGGGAAGCTGGGAATGGCGCCGTCGGCATGGGTGAAGGGCGGCGAGGGCGTGCGGATCGAGTGGGCGGTGGTCCAGACTACACTCGGCCCGATGCTCGTCGCCGCGACCGCGAAGGGCGTATGCCGGCTGTCGTTCGCCGAAGGGCGCGAGGAATTGGCGGCGCGCTTCCCCAACGCCGAGCTGGTCGAGGGCGGTGCCGCGTTCGCCGGGCTGTTGCAGCGGGTGGTCGACGCGGTCGAGCATCCCGGCACCGGCGGCGACATTCCGCTCGACGTCCAGGGCACCGCATTCCAGGAGCGCGTCTGGGCCGAGCTGCGCAAGATTCCGCCCGGCGAGACCCGCTCCTATGCCGAAATCGCCGCCGCCGCGGGCAAGCCGAAGGCGGTGCGCGCGACCGGTTCGGCCAACGGGGCGAACAATGTCGCTGTCCTGATTCCGTGCCACCGGGTAGTGCGCTCCGACGGCTCGCTCGGCGGCTACGCCTACGGGCTCGACATGAAGCGCGAACTGCTCGCGAGGGAGGCCAAGTGAACCAAGAACTGCGCGACCGTTTCGGCAAGCTGCACCAGCCGGGCAAGCCGCTGCTGCTGTACAACATCTGGGACGTCGGCAGCGCACAGGCGGTGGCGGCGGCGGACGCGCCGGCGCTCGCCACCGGCAGCTACGCGCTCGCCGGGTGCAACGGCTTTGCCGACGGCGAGCAGATCCCGTTCAATCTGTTCCTCGATTGCGTCCGGCGAATCGTCGAGGCCGTCGAGGTCCCCGTTACGGCAGATTTCGAAGGCGGCTTCGCGGCCGATCCGGCGCGGCTGGCGGATCACGCGGCTTATCTCGCCGAAACCGGCGTCGTCGGTTGCAACTTCGAGGACCAGGAAATCGATGGAGCCGGGCTGACGGTCGGGCACCAGGCCGCGCGTGTCGCCGCGGTGGTGGGCAGCGGCCTGTGGGTCAATGCGCGGACCGACGTGTTCCTGCAGCGCTATGTCGCCGGCGAGGACGCCAACGACCGCTCTCTGCTCGGCGAAGCGATGGAACGTGGCGCAGCCTACGCCGAGGCGGGGGCGCACAGCCTGTTCGTGCCGGGCCCGACCGATCCCGAACTGATCGCCGAGATTTGCGAGCGCAGCCCGCTGCCGGTCAATATCCTGATGCTCAAAGGCGCCCCCGACCGGCGCGTCCTCGCCGAGGCGGGCGTCGCCCGGATCAGCTGGGGCAGTGGCCCCTGGCGTCAGGCGATGCAGGCGCTGACCGACGAGGCGGCGGCGCTTTATGATGGCGGCGGGGCTCACACGAAGCTGTAGGGATCGACGTCGACCGCGACGCGCACGCCCTTGGGGAAGCTGAGCGCGCGGAGCCAGGCGCGGATGATGGCCTGCAGCTCGGCCGAGCGGCGGGCGTTGATCAGCAGTCGATAGCGGTAGCGGCCGCGCAGCAGCGACAGCGGCGCCGGAGCGGGGCCGAGGATCGCCACGTCCGGCACGTCGGGCCGGGTGGCGCCGATGCGGTTGGCGGCTTCCCTGGCTTCGGCCTCGTCCTCGCTCGAGACGATGATCGCCGCCCAGCGGCCGAACGGCGGCGCCCCCGCGTGGCGGCGGGCTTCGGTCTCGGCGGCGTAGAACGCGTCGCGGTCGCCGGCCGCGAGGGCGGCGATTACCGAGGCTTCGGGATGACGGGTCTGGATCAGCACGTCGCCGGGCTTCTCGGCGCGTCCGGCGCGACCCGCGACTTGTGCGACTTGCTGATACGTTCGCTCGGCGGCCCGCAAGTCGCCGCCTTCGAGGCCGAGGTCGGCGTCGACCACCCCGACCAGCGTCAGCTCGGGAAAGTGGAAGCCCTTGGTGACCAGTTGCGTGCCGACGATCACGTCGATGGCCTTCTCTTCGACCTGGGATACGAACGCGGCCGCCTTCTCGGGCGAGTTGAGCGTGTCCGAGGTGGCGATCGCCAGCCGCGCCTCGGGCATGATCTCGGCGACCTCGTCGGCGATCCGCTCGACGCCGGGGCCGCAAGCGACGAGGCAGTCGGGTTCGCCGCATTCGGGGCAGCGGTCGGGCGGTTGGGTCTCGTAGCCACAGTGGTGGCAGGCGAGCCGGCGGCTGAGGCGATGCTCGACCAGCCAGGCGCTGCAGTTGGGGCACTGGAAGCGGAAGCCGCAATTGCGGCACAACGTCAGCGGGGCGTAGCCGCGGCGATTGAGGAACAGCAGCGACTGCTCGCCGCGCTCGAGCCGCTCGCGCATTGCCGCGACCAGCCGCGGAGCGATCCAGCGGCCGCGCTCCGGCTTCTCGTGCGTGAGGTCAAGCGTGTCGATGTGCGGCAACTGCGCGCCGCCGAAGCGATCGGCCAGCTCGACCCGGGTGTACACGCCCGCTTCGGCCATCTGAAGGCTTTCGAGGGCCGGGGTGGCGCTGGAGAGGATCACCGGAATCCGCTCGAAGCGGGCGCGCATCACCGCCACGTCGCGGGCGTTATAGCGCACGCCTTCGTCCTGCTTGAAGCTGACCTCGTGCGCCTCGTCGACGACGATCAGGCCGAGCCTGGCGTAGGGCAGGAACAGCGCCGAGCGCGCGCCGACAACCACTTGCGCTTCGCCCGCGGCGATCGCGCGCCAGGCGCGGCGGCGCTCGGTCGATTTCAGCGAGGAGTGCCACACCACCGGGGCGGCGCCGAAGCGCTCCTCGAAGCGGCGCAGGAACGCCTCAGTGAGCGCGATCTCCGGCAGCAGCACCAGAACCTGCCGCTTCTTCGCCAGCGCCGCGGCGATGGCTTCGAAATAGACCTCGGTCTTGCCCGAGCCGGTCACGCCGTCGAGCAGGAACGGCGCAAAGCCGCCCTTCTTCACGGCGGTGACGAACTGCCCGGCCGCCTCGCGCTGGTCGGCGGTCAGCTCGGGCACCGCGAAGTCGGCGTGGGCGCGCGGGTAGGGGCGGTCGGAATCGACCTCGACCGGTTCGAGCACGCCCTGGTTGACCAGCCCGCGCAGCACCCCTTCGCTGACCCCGGCGATGCCGGCCAGCTCGCGGATCGTCGCCTGCTCGCCCTCGAGCGCTTCGATCGCCGCGGCGCGCTGCGGGGTCATCCGCTCGGGCATGCCGCCGGTCAGGCGGTACTCGGTCATCGTCGCCGGGCCGCGCAGCGCGTCGCCGCTCGCCAGCACCATCCGCGCGACCGCTGCGATGTGAGCGCAGTAGTAATCGGCGGTCCATTCGATCAGCCGCCGCAGCTCGGCCCTGAGCGGTGGAACGGGCAGCACGCCGAGCAGCGGACGCAGTTTCGAATCCGCCACCGGCGTCGTCGGCAGTTTGTCCGGTTCCCAGACGATGCCGACCACTTGCCGCGGCCCCAGCGGGGCGACGACCACCGAGCCGGACTCGACTGCCACCCCCTCGGGCACGCGATAATCGAGCGGCCCGAGCGCGGCGTTGAAGACGAGGAGGCGGACGCGGTTCATGGGAGCGGCCCTATATGGGCGGCGTGCGGGTAGGGCGGCAAGCCGGCCTCGGCCTTTGCCAAGGAGGGTGACACATTCGCTGAGTGTCACCCGATGATCGGCCTCCGAACCCTTGAGATTCAACATGTTAATCACCCAGGTGACGGGTGACACTTTTCCGCCGACGGTTGATTCCGGAGCCGATCGTCCGCTCAATGCCGCTCCTCCGCCTCGAAAACGGCGCGGGGGTTGAGAGCGGTCGATGACTATGTAGATGTAGCATCGAGAGAACATACATGGAACAAAGGTGAGTAGGAAAGCGATTTCTCGCCGGGGTGGCACCGAAGCGCGCCGCCCCATATAGCGGCGAGCATGGCCGACGAATCGCCCCTCGACCGCTTCAAGCTCGCTCTGACCGGCGCGGCAAGGGCGGTTGCGCATGAGCCGGAAGCGGATGTCTCGTGGACCGCCGATGCGCCGGCGATGCAGGGCAAGGCGATGCGCGTGCCGATGCCGGGGCGTTCCCTGCCGCCCGAAGCGGCGCGCGAGGCGCGCGGGTTCGCCGACAGCTTCGCGCTCAGGCTGCGGCATCACAACGAGGCGATGCACTTGCGCGGGATGCCGGCCGAACCTGGCGCGCGCGCCGCCTACGATGCGATCGAGCGGGTGAGGTACGAGGCGCTCGGCGAGAACAATTTTGCGGGCATGCGCGACAATCTCGCCTCGGCGACGGACTTGCGAACGCGTTCGGACCCGATTGCGCGGGCGCAAAACGACAGCGAAGTGCCGATGCAAACGGCCCTGTCGCTGATGTTGCGCGAGGCGCTGACGGGGCAGCCGATCCCGGAATCGGCGCGCGCGGGCGTCGAGATGGTCCGCGAATCGATCGAATCGCGCATCGGCGACGATTTCGAACGACTGGCAACGCTGCTCGACGACCAGAAGGCGTTCCAGTCGCTCAGCATCGACCTGCTGCGCCACCTCGACATGGTCGCCACCGAGGAACTCGACGAGCGCGGCGACGAGGACGCGGAAGGCGACGAGGAAGAGGGCGGCGAGGAAACCGAGGGCGAAGAGGACGAGGAGCAGGGCGACGAGCTGCGCCAGCAGCAGACCGCCGAGCAGGGCGAAGGCGAGGCCGAGGAAGGCGAAGAGCAGGTTCCGCAAGAACAGGAGATGAGCGAAGGCGAGGTCGGCGACGAGGGCGAGGAGGCGATGATGCCGGTCCGCCCCAACCGTCCATGGACCGAGCTGCCCGAGACCTTCGACTATCAGGTGTTCACCGAGGAATTCGACGAGGTGGTCGAGGCGACCGAGCTGTGCGATTTCGAGGAACTCGACCGCCTGCGCGCCTACCTCGACAGCCAGTTAACCGGGCTTCAAGGCGTCGTTACCCGCCTCGCCAACCGGCTGCAGCGGCGGCTGATGGCGCAGCAGAACCGGGCGTGGGACTTTGACCAGGAGGAAGGCCTGCTCGACGCCGCGCGGCTCGCCCGGGTGGTGGTCAGCCCGGGTCATTCGCTGAGCTACAAGGTCGAGCGCGACCAGGAGTTCAAGGACACCGTCGTCACCCTGCTGATCGACAACTCGGGCTCGATGCGCGGGCGGCCGATCTCCATCGCCGCGATCAGCGCCGACATCCTCGCCCGCACGCTCGAACGCTGCGGGGTCAAGGTCGAGATCCTCGGCTTCACAACCCGCGCCTGGAAAGGCGGGCAGAGCCGCGAGAAGTGGCTCGCCGAAGGCAAGCCGCCGCAGCCCGGCCGGCTCAACGACTTGCGGCATATCATCTACAAGAAGGCCGACGAGCCGATGCGCCGGGCGCGCAAGAGCCTCGGCCTGATGATGCGCGAGGGGTTGTTAAAAGAGAACATCGACGGCGAGGCTTTATTGTGGGCCCACACCCGCCTGCTCGCCCGCCCCGAGGACCGGCGCATCCTGATGGTGATTTCCGATGGCGCGCCGGTCGATGACAGCACCTTGAGCGTGAACAACGCCGGCTATCTCGAAACGCACTTACGCAAGGTGATCGACTGGATCGAGAAGCAATCGCCGGTGCAACTGGTGGCGATCGGCATCGGCCACGACGTGACGCGGTATTACAAGCGCGCGGTGACGATCATGGATGTCGAGCAGCTCGGCGGGACGATTATCGAGCAGCTGGCCGGGTTGTTTGAGGTGGAGTGAATTACGTGTATGACGGGCGCACGCCGTCACTCTGAGAATCGCTACAATTTTTGCGATTGCTCAGAGAGCCCTAGTGGGTGTCAGCGAACTTCTCGGACAGAACCAATCAAACCTGAAGCCGCGAAAGCTGATGCGGAGACGACGCTTGCGCGAGATTCTCCGCTTCGAAACGATGGCAGCGGCAATGGTATTGATGATCCAAGCCAAGAAGCGCGCCAGCACCCGGGAAGGTGTTCCACTGGTTGCCGAATCCTTCAGGCAAGAAAAAGCCGCGGTGGCGGCTCGTGGGCGCAGTACGCAAACCCTACAGTTGAAAAAGCAGAATCGATGCAAGAAGTCAATGCCGGACGAGGCACGGGTCTATTCGTGCGGGCTGGCTCCTAAGCGCCCCGAATAAGATCGACCAGCGCCTCCGGGTCCGCCGGCGACCTGGTCGCCGCGCCAGGCGACGTGGCCGTCGGGGCGGCTCAGCAGCAGTTTGTGGCGATAGGGGGGCGGGACGCCCCCCAGGTCGATATCGAGAACTTCCAGCGGCAGGCGCACGCGGGCAGCGGCGGCGAGCAGTTCGGCGACATCCACCGGTTCGAACCGCAGCAGCGTGTAGTCCGCGCCCATCGCGTCGTAGAGCGAGCGGCCGTCCGGCAGCCAGAGATGCGGCGTGCGACAGCCCGGCACGGTGGACGGCGTGTAGTCGTGCATCGTGTAGGACGGCGCCGTTTCGCCGTCGTAGGCGATGATCGGCGAGCTGTCGTAATAGTAGCCGTAGTTCAGCCCGGCGCAGGCGAACTGCTGGACGTGCAGGGCGTAGGCGGCTTCGCCCACCTGGCGGCGCGCGGCCTCGCCTTCGGGCGTCGCGTCCTCCAGTTCGGGCGGGACACTGGTCCGTTCGCGAATGGCGCCTTCGGCGTGCTTCATCGCGAAGCGCGAGACTTGCTCGGTGATTGGCTGGCGTTCCTTCTCGTGGGCGTCGAGCAGGCTCTCGGGCGCCCAGCCGTTGAGGTGCGCGGCGAGCATCCACGAGAGGTTCATTGCGTCGGCGATGCCGGCGTTCATGCCGTAGCCCGCGTAGGGCACCCAGATGTGCGCCGCGTCGCCGCAGATGAACGCGCGGCGGTCGCGGAACCGGTCGGCCACCATCCGGCGGCCGATCCAGTCTTCCTCGCCGAGCAGCTGGTACTCGAAATCGGGCCCCACACCGAGCAGGGCGCGGATGCAGCGGTCGCGGTTCACGTCCTCGAAATCCCGCTCGTCCGGAAGCAGGTAATTGTGGATCAGCCAGGTCTCGCGCCCGTCGATCGCGATCAGGTTTCCGGCGCGTTCGGGGTTATAGAGATAGCTCATCCACGCGTCGGGCGTCGGGATGCGCTCGCGGAGGTCGGGCGCGCGGATGTAGCTCGACTGGACGCGCTGGATGACCTCGTCGCCCATTAGCCTGGCGCCGATCGCCTTGCGCACCAGCGAGCGGCCGCCTTCGCAGCCGACCAGGTAGGCGGCGCGGAGTTCGATCTCTTCCCCTGAGCGCAAGTCGCGGGCTTTCCCCTTCACGCCGTCGGCGTCTTGCGCGAAGCCGGTGAATTCGGAGTCATTCAGGATGGTGATGCCGGATGACCGCCGGGCTTGCTCGAAGAGCACGGGATCGAGGAAGATCTGGTTGACCCGGTGCGGCGGTTCAGGGGTGGGCCACCAGCCGTCGGGGCCGGATGTGTCGGCATAGCGGTCGCGCCGGCACGGGATGTGAATCCGCATCATCTCCCAGCCGGTGGCGCGGGTGCGCAGGACGACGTCGTTGGGATAATCGCCCGGCAACCCGGCCTGCCGCACCGCGTCGACGAAACCGAGCCGGCGGAACGCCTCCATCGTGCGCGAGGAGACGTGATTGCATTTGACGCTGGGCGGCTCACCCGCGGGCCGGCGTTCGATCACCACGCAGTCGACGCCACGCCAGGCGAGGTCGAGCGCCAGGCACAGGCCAACCGGGCCGGCGCCGACGATGACGACCGAGGTTTCGAGCGTTCGGGTCATGGCCGCTGCCTAAACTCTGCCCGCCGTCCCGACAATTCCGCGTTCGCCGTTGCCGTTCGGCTCCGCTTGACGCCGCCCGCGGCTTGCGTAAGCCCGCGAGCCGATGACCGCCCCGCTGCGCCTGTTCAACTCGCTCACTCGCGAGCTGGAGACCTTCCACCCGGTCCATCCGGATGAGGCGCGGGTCTATTCGTGCGGGCCGACGGTCTACAATTACCCGCACATCGGCAACATGCGCGCCTATGTCTTTGCCGACGTGCTCGGGCGGACGCTGAGCTGGAAGGGCTACAAGCTCACCCACGTGATCAACATCACCGACGTCGGCCACCTGACCGACGATGCCGACGCGGGCGAGGACAAGCTGGAGAAGGCGGCGGCGGCGCAGAAGCAGTCAATCTGGGACATCGCTAAGCACTATACCGAGGCCTATTGGGCGGACGTGGCGGCGCTCAACATTCGCCAGCCGGCGCGGTGGACGATCGCCACCGAGTTCGTGCCGGCGATGATCGAGTTCGCCGAGCGGATCGCGCCCGAGCACTGCTACGAACTCGAAAGCGGGCTCTATTTCGACGTCTCGACGGTGGACGATTACGGGCGACTGGCTCGTTCCGCGACGGACGAGGGCGAAGGGCGGATCGAGGCGGTCGAAGGCAAGCATCATCCGGCGGACTTCGCCATCTGGCGCAAGACTCCGCCGGGCGAGAAACGGCAGATGGAATGGGACAGCCCTTGGGGCCGCGGCGCGCCGGGGTGGCACCTCGAATGCTCGGTGATGAGCGGTGAGCTGCTCGGCTTCCCGTTCGACATCCACACCGGCGGCATCGATCATCGCGAGATCCACCACCCGAACGAGATCGCCCAGAACCAGGCGTTCTGCCACACCGACGGACTTGGTGAGCCGGCCAACAGCGGCGCGCGGATCTGGATGCATAACAACTTCCTGGTCGAGCGCGGCGGGAAGATGGCCAAGAGCGCCGGCGAATTCCTCCGCCTGCCGTTGCTGGTCGAGAAAGGTTTCCATCCGCTCGCCTACCGCATGCTGTGCCTGCAGGCGCATTACCGCAGCGAACTGGAATTTTCGTGGGACGGCCTCGGCGCGGCGCTGACGCGCTTGAAGCGGCTGGTGATGGCGGTGGAGGTGCTCAAGGCGCGGGTCGAGCATCCGGTCGCCGAGCCGGAGGGAGGCTGGACAAGTTTACACGCGCATGACGAGCTCGACGCGACAATGCTGCCGTACCTCGCCCGGTTCGACGCCGCGGTGTCGGACGACCTCAACACGCCGGTGGCGCTGACGGTGCTCGAGGATCTGCTGGCGGTGAAGAAGGCCGATCCGCGCGAAAAGCTCGTCCTCGTCGCGGCGATGGACGCGGTGCTCGGGCTGAAGTTGACAACCCTGTCACGGTCCGACTTGCGCGTGCGGCCGAAGGATGCGGCCGTGAGCGGGCCGGAAATCGAGGCCGCGCTCGCCCGCCGCCAGGCCGCGCGGGCGGAGAAGGACTTCGCGGCCGCCGACGCGATCCGCGTCGAACTGGCGAGCCAGGGCGTAGAGGTGATGGATGGCGATCCGCTCGGGTGGGAGTGGCGGCTGGGTGCCTGAGTTCCCCTCCCGCTTGCGGGAGGGGCTAGGGGTGGGCAAGAGAGCCGCGATGCCGTTGTTCGCCTGAATTCGTTCCCTCCCCCGACCCCTCCCGCAAGCGGGAGGGGAGTTTGACCATCGCCGTGCTTCCTGGCCGGATGCGCGCGCGGGTCGAGCCGCTGCTCCCGACGTGGGTCGAGGCGCGCTGGTGGGGCTCGCCGGCCGAACTGGTGGCGCTCGCGCCGCAAGCGGAGATCGGCTGGTTCGACCTGCACGAGAAGGAGGCGCCGCTGGCGGCGATCGCTTCCGCGCAGCGGCTGCGCTGGCTTAACACCGCCTACACCGGGGTCGACTGGATGCCGCTCGCCGACCTGGAGCGGCGCGGCGTGGCGCTGACCTGCGGCAAGGGCCTCACTGCGACTTCGGTCGCCGAGTTCGCGGTGATGACCATGCTCGCCGTCGCAAAAGATTTTCCCGCGGTCGTCCGCGCGCAGGACCGGGGCGAATGGCTCGACGAGGCGCCGGGCACCCGCGAGCTGGCCGGGAGCAAGGCGCTGATCCTGGGGCAGGGCGCGATCGGGCAGGCGCTCGACCGGGCGCTGGGCGGCTTCGGCGTCGCGACCGAGCCCGTGCGGCGCAGTTCGGGCGACGGCTGGAAGGCGCGGCTGGGGGCGTTCGACTGGGTCGTGCTCGCGCTCCCCGGCACGTCCGAGACGCGCGGCCTGATCGGCGCGGCCGAGCTGGCGGCGATGAAGCGCGAGGCCGTTCTGATCAACTTCGCTCGCGCCGACATCGTCGACGAGACGGCGCTGATCGACGCGCTGCGCGACAAGCGCATTGCCGCCGCGGTGCTCGACGTGACCGATCCCGAGCCGCTGCCGTCCGGCCATCCGCTGTGGTCGCTCGGCAACGCGCACATCACGATGCACCTCTCGGGCATTCCCACCCCCGCCAGCCTGCAGCGCGCCGCCGAGCGCTTTGCGCGCAATTGCGAGCGGTTCCGCGCCGGCGAGCGGCTGGAGGCGCAGGTGGACCTGAAGCTCGGCTACTAAATCCTCCCCGGGCCGGGGAGGGGGACCGCTCGCGCAGCGAGTGGTGGAGAGGGCTCTCGGCCAGCGCGGCGCTGCGATGCGAGCCCGCTCCGTCAGTCGCCTGCGGCGTCTGCCACCTCCCCGTCCCGGGGGAGGACGACCAAAAATTGCGCAGTCCCGACCCTATTCCTCGTCTAGCAGCAACAGCTCCACCTGCACTTCCATCCGTGGGTCGGGACCGAGACGGTGGTCGACGGCCGTGACCGCGGCATCGGCGACGAGCTGCTTGGGAATCGCGAACTCGTGCTCGGGCAGGAAGGCGATGAAGCGCTCGGCCGCCGCGACCGCGTCGGCGCCGGCGAAGGCGAGGTCGAGCCGGTGGCGAGTGCCGGCGAAGGTTACGCTGGCCCAGCCTTTCTCCGAGTGGGCGACGAATTCGGCATGGCCGCCGGCGAGCGCCTGGAGTTCGGCGCGCAGGTGATCCGAAGCGTTGCGGCGGGCGGGGCGGGGCGAGACGCGGTCAACGAGCATGAACTACCTCCGCGTATGTGTTCATGAAATGTTCCACCCGTTGTTCCGTTTTCGGGCGCGGCGTGCGGCCCCGCCGCAAGTCGAACACGAACTGCGGATCGTTGACCGCGAGGCGCCCGAAGCGGGTCTGCGGCATCTTGGTTTGGCGCATGAATTCGTCGATCTTGCGAATGAGCATGGGCGACCTCCTGACTCTCTCCCAACTCGATGGCCTGACGGTCGCGCGGGAAATCCTACTTGTCTAGGAAAAATCCTTCGTATAGGATATTTTGTAGGAAACGCAGGAGAGCGCGATGGATCCGCGCGAGAGATTGGCCGAACTGGCGCGAGAGCGGGCTGCGAGCCTGGCCAAACTTTCGCGCATGATCGGCCGAAATGGCAGCTATCTTCAACAATATATCAGCAAGGGCAGCCCGCGGAAGTTGGAGGAGCAGGATCGCCGGCGGCTGGCCGAGTTCTTCGGCGTCGGCGAGTCGGAGCTGGGCGCGCCGGAGGAAAAATCGTCCGGCGCTCGCGGCGACTGGATCGAGGTTCCGCGCCTGTCGCTCGAGGTCTCGGCCGGTCCTGGGGCAACGGCGGCGGAGGAAATCCCCGTCGATGCTTTCCGCTTCAGCCGCCGCTGGCTGCGCGAGAACGGGCTGGAGCCGGCGCAGCTGTCGGCGATCCGGGTGATGGGCGATTCGATGGACCCGCTGCTGCGCGACGGCGACGAGATCCTGGTCGATCGCACTCCGCGCCCGTTCCGCGAAGGCGTCCACGTCGTCCGCCTGGGCGAGGCGCTGCACGTCAAGCTGCTCCAGGCCGTGCCCCCGGACCGCCTGCGCCTGATCAGCAAGAACGCCGCCTACGAGCCCGTGGAAGTGGCGATGAGCGATGTCGATGTGGTCGGGCGGGTGGTGTGGAAGGGCGGGCGTCTATAGTCGCCTTATCTCACCAATAATGTCGGCGTCGGTAATGTGCGGCATTTCACCGCGTAGTCCGGTAGCCAATCTCACTCGCGTGAGCAATTCACCTATGCGCTCAAGAAGCTCCCAAGCATAGGTAAGGCCATCGACACTCTCAACAAGGTATTCTCGATAGCCTTCTAGCGCAGACTTTATTGCGTCCTCGTTGTCGGAACTGAACCGAAGGTCTGCCGCGTTGTCTTGCCAAAGGGTTCCATCGCGAGCCAACACAGGATAGTGGAGGCTCGGGGCGCTCGCTGATGGCCCAACTTTCACAGCGCGAACCTCACAGAAGTGAAATGTTTGAGATCGCCCGACGGGAGCAACGTGGGTAATATTATTCCGCAACATTGAGAACCTTCCGAGCCAACTATCGTCTCTGCCGGCTTCCAGCAGCTCTTGCGCCAGTTCATGGGAATGATCCCTAGCGTTTTTGCGGAACGACGAAAATCGCGTGATTGGCGCCTTCTCGTTCAGCACAAATCGCCAGACAATCTCCGAGATAACGTCGCGGAAGGAAGCTGTGTCAGCAACGAAGGCGTGAATAGCAGCGTCGATTTCTCCCATATAGCTATTGCTGAAGAGCCGATTGTATTTCTGTTCGCCTGCCCAACTTTCTCTTAGACAACCATTGTAGGCGTTGCTGAGCTGTCGCAGACGTATGTTGAGCAGGTCTAGATATGTGACGCATTTTGAGGCGATTTTGACTACCTCGCCATTGCCGTCTCGGCTGGCCAGATGCCTTATCTCGGCCCACGCTTGTCTCTCATCCATCAAGCGAAAGCCGTGCTTCGGGAAGAAACTTTGCCAGCCAGGGGCAATTAGGCCGTCCAATGAGGGACCGCGGAGGAATTCTACGCCTATTGGGGGCAAACCAAATCGCCTCAATACAGCATAAAGTTGAGCATAATTGGGCGTGGCAAATTCTAGCAGACGTTGAGCGCCGCTGGTTTGGATGAAAACCTTATCGACTCCCGCGTCGACAGCTCGGAGTCCTCCAATTAAGTGGATAAGCCGTGGCGGCATCGGTCTTTCAGAATTGGCGTTCTCAACCAAGGCGAGTGCGCTCCCACTCTCAAGGATCGTTCATCGAAGCTGCCACTCGTCAACTTGTAATGTACGATCATGCTCGCCACTAGCTGTTCATGACCACCGAATCCCCCCTCCGCGCCGCGATCATTCCGGTGACGCCGTTCGTGCAGAACTGCTCGCTGGTGTGGTGTAGCAAGACGATGCGCGGGGCGCTGGTCGATCCGGGGGGCGATCTCGACAAGCTCAAGGGCGCGGCCGAGCGGGCGGGGGTCACGCTGGAGAAAATCCTCCTGACCCACGGCCATGCCGACCATTGCGGGCAGGCGGGGATGCTCGCCGCCGAGCTCGGCCTGCCGATCGAGGGGCCGCACGAGGCCGACCGCTTCTGGATCAGCCGGCTCGACGAGGACGGCCCGCGCTTCGGGATCGCAGACCCAAGTGTTCGAGCCGACGCGGTGGCTGGAGGACGGCGACACCGTCGGCTTCGGCGAAGTCGAGCTGGAGGTGATCCACTGCCCCGGCCACACCCCGGGCCACGTGGTGTTCTTCCACCGCCCGACGCATTTCGCCTTCGTCGGCGACGTGCTGTTCGAAGGCTCGATCGGCCGCACCGATTTCCCGATGGGCAACCACCAGGACCTGCTCGATTCGATCACCCAGAAGCTGTGGCCGCTCGGCGACGAGGTCACTTTCGTCCCCGGCCACGGCCGCCCGAGCACCTTCGGCCGCGAGCGCGAGAGCAATCCGTTCGTGAGCGATGCGGCGATGGCGGCCGAGCGCTGATGGCGGAACCGGCGGAGATAGCCGGTCGCTTCCAGGAGGCGTGGAACGCGCACGACATGGACGCTTTCGGCCGCCTGTTCCACGCCGATGCCTCGTTTGTGAACCGCTTCGGCACCTACTGGCGTGGCGTGCAAGCGATCGTCGCCGGGCACGAGCGAATTCATGCGACGGTCTATCGCGATTCGACGCTCGAGAACGAAGTTGCCGACGTCGATGCGCTTCTCCGACGAAGCGGCAATCCTTCACATCTGGTCGCGCCTCAACGCAGGAGAGGCGCATCCCGCCGGTCCGCACCCGACCGATACACTGATCCTCGCCGTCGTCACCCGGCGCGAGGGCGAGTGGCGGATTCAGGCGCTGGAAAACGTCACGCTGGTCGATCCGCTGACGGGGGTGCCGCGGCTGCGGTCGTGAGCGGGCGCGGCGGCTCGGCGCTACTGCCCTTGTAGCGCTCGAAATAGAGCTTGCGAAAGGCCAGCGTGGGCGCGTCGGTGCGAACCGATTTCTCCTGCGCTGCGGGCGGCACTTCGGCCGGCTGGGAACTTTCGAGGATCGCCTTGTCCTCGTCGGCGATCTTGCGGTTCGAGCGGCGGAAGTAGAAATCGAAGCCGCGCCAGCGGGCGAAGTTGCGGATGGTGATGATGGTCAGCAGCGTGTGGCTGTCGTCGACCGGCAGGCAGATCGCGATGAACCGGAACAGCCGCCCGGCGGGATCGATGAACAACTCCATCGCGTTGGGCGCGCGAAAGTCGAGCCGCGCCTGGCGTTCGCGCCCTTCCATCGTGTTTTCGACCTTGGCGCCGTATACGGTTTCAGTCCACGAGACGTCCATCCGTCCGCCGACGTGACGGCTGACGAAGCGGCCGATGGTCGCCTTGTGGACGAACGGAAGGTGCGGCGAATCGAGCATGTTCTCCATCGCCCGCGTCCAGTGTGTGCGCCACAGCGAGGATTGCGCGCACAGCACCACGTTCGGCTGCAGCAGGCTCTCGCTCGGCTGCGGTTCGTCGGTCGGCTCGAAGCCGGTGTAGAGCCACAGCAGGCCCGCCACTTCCCGCAGCGGCAGCGCGGTGGCGCCGAGCTGGTCGCGCTTGGCGTCGGGGTTCCACGGCACGTGGACGTTGCGCCCCTCGCCGTCGAACCGCCAGCCGTGGAACGGGCATTCGACCACGCCGTCGCACAGCCGCCCGAGCGACAGCGCCACGCCTCGATGGGGACAGCGGTCGATCAGCGCTGAAGCAGTGCCCTGCGCGTCGCGGAACAGCACGATCCGCTCGCCGGCGACTTGCAGCGGCATCAGCCGGCCGGGCGCGAGATCGCCGCCGAGGCCGACGATGGTCCACAGGTTGGCAAATCCGGAGAACATCCTTGCCGAACGTCTAGCGGGCGGACTGCTTGCAACGCCAGCGAATTTCGCTATAGGGCGCGCCTTCACCGCATGGCTGGCCTGGTGCCGCCGCGCTTGCGCGGCTCGGGGGCTTGGCTTAGGGCGGATCACGAAATTGCGATTTAGAGAGATCAAGGAACAGGTGCCGCCATGGCTGTCCCGAAGAGAAAAGTATCGCCGCATCGCCGGGGCAACCGCCGCTCGCACGATGCCCTGAAGGTCGAAGCGTTCCACGAATGCGGCAACTGCGGCGAATTGAAGCGGCCGCACAACCTGTGCCCGCACTGCGGGTTCTACAACGGACGAGAGATCGTCTCCGTCGGGCTCTAAGCCCCACACGAAGGGGGACGGACGCATGACCCTGCCGCGTATCGCCGTTGACGCGATGGGCGGCGACGAGGGCGTGCGGACGATGGTCTCCGGCGCGGCGCTGGCCCGCCGGCGGCACGACCAATTCCAGTTCCTGCTGGTCGGCGACGGGGCGCGGATCGAGCGCGCGCTGGAGGCGCACCCGAACATGCGCGAGGCCTCCGAGATCCTGCATTGCGACGACGTCGTCGGTGGCGACGAGCGGCCGACGCAGGCGCTGCGCCGGGCCAAGTCGACCTCGATGGGGCTGGCCATCCAGGCGGTCAAGGACGGGCGCGCCGGGGCGGCGGTCAGCGGCGGCAACACCGGCGCGCTGATGGCGATGAGCAAGCTGGCGCTGCGGACCATGCCCGGCATCGACCGGCCGGCGCTGGCCGCACTGATGCCGACGCTCGGCGACAACGACGTGGTCATGCTCGACCTCGGCGCCAACACCGACTGCGATGCGCGCAACCTGGTGCAGTTCGCGATCATGGGCGCGGCCTATTCGCGCATCGTCACCCGGCGCGAGGCGCCGCGCGTGCGACTGCTCAACATCGGCACCGAGGAGATCAAGGGAACCGACGAGGTGCAGGACGCCGCCGCTCAATTGCGCGCCGCCACCGGGCTGGCGCTGAGCTTCGAGGGCTTCGTCGAGGCCGACAAGATCAACCGCGGCGAGGTCGACGTGGTGGTGACCGACGGCTTTTCCGGCAACATCGCGCTCAAGGCCATCGAGGGCTCGGCGCGGTTCGTCACCGACCTGCTGCGCCGCGCCTTCACTAGCTCGGTGCGTTCCAAATTCGGCTTCCTGGTCTCGCGCCCGGCAACCGAGCTGTTGCGGCACCATCTCGATCCGAACAATCACAACGGCGCGGTATTCCTTGGGCTCAACGGGGTGGTGGTGAAGTCGCATGGTAGCGCCACCGCTGCCGGCGTCGCCAACGCGGTGGCGGTGACGGCGCGGCTGCTCGAAGAAAGCCTGACCGAGCGGATCACCGCCGACCTGGCCGAGCTCGGCGAGGCGCGCCTGCGCGAAACCGGCAACACGTGGACCGTCGCCAAGTGATCCGAGCGGTCGTCAAGGGGTCCGGTTCTGCTCTTCCCACGCGGGTCGTCAGCAACGAGGAACTGGCGCGAACCGTCGACACCAGCGACGAATGGATTCGCGAGCGCACCGGGATCGCCCAGCGCTACATCGCCGGCGAGGGCGAGACGACCGCCTCGCTGGCGACCGACGCGGCGCGGGCGGCGCTGGCGGACGCCGGGATCGATGCCAAACAAGTCGATCTGATCGTGCTCGCCACGGCGACGCCGAACCGCACGTTTCCGGCCACCGCGACCCAGGTTCAGCACGCGCTCGGCTGCGACGGCGGAGCGGCATTCGATGTCGGCGCGGTGTGCTCGGGCTTCCTCTACGCACTCGGAACGGCGGATTCGATGATCCGCACCGGGATGGCGACATGCGCGCTGGTGATCGGCGCGGAAACCTTCAGCCGCATCCTCGACTGGGAGGACCGCGCCACCTGCGTGCTGTTCGGCGACGGCGCCGGAGCGGTCGTGCTCTCCGCCGAGGACGTCCCGGAGGACGGGCCCGGCGTGCTCGCCACCCGACTTCACGCCGCAGGCGAGCACGGCGACCTGCTGTTTGTCGACGGCGGCCCCTCTACCACCGGCACCGTCGGCCACGTCCGCATGCGCGGGCGCGAGGTGTTCCGCCACGCGGTGGTCAATCTTGCCGAAGTGCTCGAAGAAGTGCTCCAGGCGGCCCATTTCACGGCGGCCGACATCGACTGGGTGGTGCCGCACCAGGCCAACCTGCGGATCCTCGAAGCGACCGCCAAGAAGCTCGGCCTGCCGCTCGACAAGATCGTCATCACCGTCGACCGCCACGCCAACACCTCGGCGGCCTCGGTCCCGCTGGCCTTCGACGAGGCGCGGCGCGACGGGCGGCTGAAGCCCGGGGATCTGGTCATGCTCGAGGCGATGGGCGGCGGGTTCACCTGGGGCGCCAGCCTGCTGCGCCTGTAGAAAAAGCGCGAAATTCGGCAGCGACAGGTTGCGAACATCTGTAATTTCGTTATTTAATTTCACAAAGGTCGCGATGGGGTGGAGACGCTATGCAGATGATGCGTTCCGTGGGCACGCTGACCCGCGCAGACTTGGCCGAGACGATCAACCGTAAGATGGGCTTTTCGCGCGCCGAAAGCCTGACGCTGGTCGAGGCGGTGCTCGGGAAGATGTGCGACGCGCTGGCCGACGGCGAGAACGTCAAGATTTCCGGCTTCGGCAGCTTCATTCTGCGTGACAAGCGCGAACGGATCGGCCGCAATCCGAAGACCGGAGTCGAAGTGCCGATCACGCCACGGCGCGTGCTGACGTTTCGCGCCAGCCAGAAGCTGAAGGCCCGGATCGCCGAGGGATGAGCGGGCGGGGGCCGACCCAGCTGCGGTTCGACGACGGCAAGGATGCCCAGGCCCTGCGGACGATCGGCGAGGTCGCCAAGGCTCTCGGCCTGCGCCAGCACGTTCTGCGGTATTGGGAACAGCAGTTCCCGATGCTCCAGCCGCTGAAGCGTAGCGGCGGGCGGCGCTATTACCGGCCCGAAGACGTGGCGCTGGTGCAGACGATCGACCGACTGGTCAACCGCGAGGGCTACACGCTCAAGGGCGCGCGCCAGGCCATTGCGGGCGGCGCGGCTGGAGGGCCCGAGGCGGAAACATCGTCGGCGACATCCGCGCAAGCCGAGATCCTGCCGCACCTGCGCGCGATTCGGGCGCGGCTGGCGCAGGCGCTCGAGGCCGCCTGAGCCGGCAGCCTTCTTGATCGGTCAAATGTCGTCGACCGGGAACAGCTCGGGCCGCAGCACCGCGCCATAATCCTTTTCCGGCGGCGTCTGGCGGACGTGCATGAAGGGCACCCACACGTCGCCGTAATCGGCCTTCTGATACCACACATCGAGCACGTCGTACGAAGCCCACTGGCCGTTGGGCTCCGTCAGCCGAATTCCTTCGCCGATCCGCGGAACGACGAGGAACTTGAGCCGAACCTCGGTCTGGTGGGTCTCGTTCTGGACTTCGATCTCGATCAACGGTCTTGGGCCTCGCTCTGCACAGAGGCGCCTTGTGCCAGAGACTGATTGCCGAATTGCAAACACCGTCAAAGGATTGTTAGCCGTAATTTCCCGCAGCGGGCGGAAACCTCTGTTAGGGCGAGCCCTCAAGAACGGCGGCCAATTCCTTGATCGGACGGAGTTACGGCACTTTCTCCGACCCCAGTTGCGGGTCGAGATCGCGCGGACGGGCGAAATGCACCAAGTTCGCGCAGCCCGGCTCGAGCTCCCGCCAATGGGGGATCGCCAGGTCCAGCACGGCGAAGGCAGCAGTGGGGAATTTGTTGGCCGCCTGCGCGAACAGCGCGTCCTCGGTGGCCGGGTCGACCAGGTTGAATAAGAGCTCTTGAAGGCCGGGGTTGTGCCCTACGAGCAGCACCGCATGGGGATCGCCTTCAAGCCCGCGCAACACGGCCATCAGGGTGGCGGAATCGGCGAGATAGAGCCGCTCGTCGTACTCGGGCGCAAGCAGCAGGCCGCTTTCCTCGAGCGTACGGCGGACGCGCTCGGCGGGGCTGGCGATGACCGCATCCCAGCGGATTCCCTGGTCGGCGATGTGCCGCCCGATGGCCGCCGCGCCGCGCCGGCCGCGCTCGTTGAGTCCGCGGTCCAAATCGCGCGCGGCGCCGTCGTCCCAGTCGGACTTCGCGTGCCGCAACAGACCGAGCCGTTTCACGTTAGCGAAGTTCCTCTTCCGGCGTCGCGACTCCGCGCGAACCGGCGGATGAAAGACCCTCGGCCAAACGCTGTAAAGCCTCGTCGAGCGGACAGCGGATCACCGGCGTGCCTTTGGGGAACGCGCTCAGCAGGCGGCTGGGGAAGGCCGGCGAAAGAACCACGAAGTGCCCGCGGTCGTCCTTGCTGCGGATCAGCCGCCCGAACGCCTGGGCGAGCCGGGCGCGGATGATCGCATCGTCGTGCGCGCTGCCGCCGTTGGCCGCGCGGCGGGCGCGGTGGAGGATCGACGGCTTGGGCCACGGGACCTGCTCCATCACCACGCAGCGCAAGCTTTCGCCCGGTACGTCGACGCCGTCGCGCAAGGCGTCGGTGCCGAGCAGGCTCGAGCGCGGGTCGTCGCGGAAGATGTCGACCAATGTGCCGGTGTCGATCGGATCGACGTGCTGGGCGTACAGCGGCAGCCCGAGCCGAGCGAGCCGATCGGCAATCCGCCCGTGCACCGCGCGCAACCGGCGGATCGCGGTGAACAGCCCAAGCACGCCCCCGCCGCAGGCTTCGATGATCCGCGCGTAGGCGCCAGCGAGGCCGGCGAGGTCGCCCTTCTTCACATCGGTGACGATCAGCACTTCGGCGTTGCCGGCGTAGTCGAACGGGCTTTCGGCGTTCGTCAGCAGCGGTTGCGTGTCGAGATGCGGCGCGCCCGAGCGCTGGATAGCGGTGGCCCAGTCGTCGCCGTCTCTCAACGTGGCGCTGGTCAGCATCACGCCATGCGAGGGCGCCAGCACCACCTGGGCGAACGGCTTCATCGGGTCGAGGAAGCGGCGGTGGATGCCGACGTCGAACTCGCGCGCGTCGGAGCGGTCGACCGCGAGCCAGTCGACGAACTCGGGATCGGCCGGGCCGCCGAGTCGGCCGAGCAGCGCCTCCCACGCCGCCAGCGTGTCGGCGCGCCAGGCGAGCGAGAAGCGTGCGCCTTCGATCCGCGCGCGGCCCTGGGCGTCGAGCCAGTCGGGGCCGTCCTCGGCCAGCGCCTCGAGCCGAGCGCCGAGCTTGAGTAGTGGGCGGCGGATTTCGCCCAGCGCCATCGCCGCCTGCTGCGCCAGCTCGACGAAGTTGCCGTCGAGTTGCGCGGCTTCGGTCTCGATGCCGTAGCCCATTTCCTGGCCGCCGCTCTCGTCGCGCGCATACGTGACCGCGCGCACAGCCGAGAGCAGCGCCTCGATGGGCCCCGAAGGCGTGCCGTCGGCGAGGCGCTGGAGCCAGCCATCCTGCGGCAGCGCCTCGGCCGCCTCGCGCGCGGCGGCGATCGCCTTACTGCCTTCCTCGTCGTAGCTGGCGACATCGGCGAGTCGGGCGGCCAAGCCGCGGCGGCGGCCCCTGGAGCCGCGCTCCGGCCCCATGATCCAGCGCTTGAGCTCGATCGTCTCCTGCCCGGTGAGCGCCGCGGCAAAGGTGCTGTCGGCGGAATCGAACACATGATGGCCCTCGTCGAACACGATGCGGGTCGGGCGCTGGGCGTGATCGCGGCCACGCGCGGCGTTGACCATCACCAGCGCGTGATTGGCGATCACCAGGTCGGCTTGGGCGCTCGCCCGCGCGGCGCGCTCGATGAAGCACTTCCGGTAATGCGGACAGCCGGCGTAGACGCATTCGCCCCGCTGATCGGTCAGGCTGCGGATCGCGCGGGAGCGGAACAGCGTGCCGAGCCAGCCCGGCAGGTCGCCGCCGATCATGTCGCCATCCTGCGAATAGGCTGCCCAGCGCGCGACCAGCTGCGCCAGCACCGCGGCGCGGCCGCCGAATCCGCCCTGCAAAGCGTCCTCCAGATTGAGCAGGCACAAGTAGTTCTCGCGCCCTTTGCGCACGACGACCGGCTTGCTGCCGTCGGGCCGCGCAGATGGCCAGGCGCGGCCGCTTTCCCGCCTCAGCTGGCGCTGGAGGTTCTTGGTGAAGGTGCTGACCCACACCGTGCCTTGCGATTTCTCCGCCCACAGCGAGGCCGGGGCGAGATAGCCGAGGGTCTTGCCGATCCCGGTGCCGGCCTGCGCCAGCAGAATGTGGGGCGCATGGCGCCGTTCGCGCGGGGCGAACACCCGCCCGGCTTCGCGGGCATAGAGCCGCTGGCCTTCGCGCCGCTCGGCGCCGTCGCCGGCGAGCGTTTCAAGCCGGGCGGCGATCTCGTCATCGCCGAGGGAGACTTGCGCCGGTTGCGGCCGCTCGGGCGCTTCCTCCCATTCGGGAAGGCGCGAGAAAAGCCACTTCTCGGCCCGGTCCGGCTGGCGGACATGGGCGGCGAGGATGTTGGCCCACGGCCAGCGCAACTTGGCGAGCGACTGCAGCGCCGACCAGGCGCCCTCGCGCTCGGGCCACTCGTCGCTCTCGCAACGGGCGAGCAGCACCGCTGCGGCGCGCTGAAGCAGGGCGGGCACGCCATCGTCGCTCGCCGGCTCCTCCAGTCCGAGCGCGTGGGCGAGACCCTTGGGCGTGGGCACAACGAAGCTGGCCGGGTGCACAAAGGCGTAGAGCTCGAGCAGGTCGAGGCCCGACAGGTCGGGATAACCCAGGCGGCTGGCGACCAGCGGCGCGTTGAGCAGCAGCAGCGGCGTGTCGGCCGCGGCCATGATCGCGTCGCCCTTCGACAGCGCGCGGGTGGCGCCTCCCGCGCTGCGCAGCCAACTGCCGGCGTGGCTGGCGTGCAGGGCGGAAAGGGCGAGGGGCTCGGTCACCCCCCGAACTCTAGAACGGATGTGGAACGGACGGCAACCGCCGGCGTTGCGCTGTCACCGGTCGGCGGTTTCGATCGCGGGCGCCCTCTTGGCGTGGAGCGAGGCGATTTCGGCGCGGCGCCTGGCGAGATAGTCGTCGCGCATGGTCACGTAGGGGTCGTCGCTCTGGCGCACCTTGCGCAGGTGATCGTCGTTGCGCACCCGCCGGTCGAGCGACGCCACCGTTCCGCGGGCGATGGCGATCGGCGGCTGGCTGAGCGGCGTGCTGCCGGCGAGCGGGAGGACCGACAAATCGGCCACCCGGCCGGCAAGATCGCGCACGGTCGTCGGGCCGATCAGCGGCAGGAACAGGTATGGTCCCGGACCGACGCCATAATAGCCCAAGGTGTCGGCGAACCCGTTCGGGCGGTGCGGCAGGTTGAACGGGCGTCGCTTGGCCACGTCCACCACCCCGGCAAAGCCGATCGTCGAATCGATCGCGAAGCGCCCGAGCGTCTCCGCCGCCTTCCCGGGCTTGAGCTGAAGCAGGAAATTGAGGGCGACGACCGGCTCATGCAGGTTGATGATAAAGTTGTGCAGCCCGTCGCGCACCGGCTTCGGCAGGACATGCTTGTAGCCCTTGGCGACCGGCGCGATCACGGCGTCGTCGACCGCCTCGGTCACGGCAAAGCTGCCTTCGTTGAGCGCTTCGGCCGGATCGCTGGGCCGGGGACCGGCATGACCGGTGACGACGATCGCATTGGCGGCCGAATCGGCGGGCGCCTGCCCGGCGGGCGAATCCGTTTCCGCCGCGTCGGGCGCGGGCGGCGAGGGAATGTCGACCATGATCGGCGGTGCCTCGGGCGGCGGGAGCGGCGTCGCCGACACGGCGACCGCCACCAGGAACGCCGGCACGCTCACGCCGCAGCTCCGATCATGCCGGCCATTCGCCCGGCTCCATTGTGCTGCATCGTCGCGGCTTCCCTCGGTTGGACAGGGCTATGACGCCGCGGGGCGCTCGCATCCTCAGGCTGCTTCGCACGATAATGGTTGGAGGCAGCGTCGCCCGACAGCCACACTTATTTTGAATGAGTCAACCTTGCAAGTCGGCCCCTTGACAGGGTTCCGCCTGCCGCAAGCCACGGGCTTTCCGTCCGAAAATGAGTTTTGAAAAACGCCTTAAAATCAACGGCAATCGGCAAATCTTAACGGCGGATGGCGGGAACCGGGTCAATTTGCAGGCGGTTTTTAGCGCGCTATGAAACCCTACACCCGATCCGTTCACAGCGCCACCGCCGCGATTGCCGCGGCGCTCGCGCTATCCGCAACCCCGCTGGCGGCGCAAAGTGTCGACGCGCCCGCCGACACCGCTCCGGCTGTGCAGCCGCAGCCGGCCGAAGCGGCCCCCCCGGTGGTCGCCAGCCCGGCTCCGCCCGTTGCTGTCAGCCCGGTGCCCACTCTCGACATTCCCGCTGCGAGCGCCGCTCCGGCCGCTTCCGGCGCGGCAGCGTCATCGGATGTCCAGCCGGCTCCCGCGCCGTCCGCATCCGCCACCACGACGACGATGAAGAGCACCGCCGCCAAGGCTCCGGCGCCCGCACCGAAAACGACCACCCGGACGACCGTCACGCGCACCTCCACGGTGTCGCACGCGGCGCCGGCGGCGGCACCGGTCGCCGCCAACGACGAAGCCGTCCCGGCAGCCGCGACGGACCCGGCGGCGGATTCCGCGCTGCCGCCCGATACCGCCGACGCGGCTCCGCCGATCGGGGCCGATCCGCAGGCAGTCGCTCCGGCGGACCAACCGCGGGCGCGCGGGATCGGCCCGATCGGCGTGGCGCTGCTCGCCGGGCTGGCGCTGCTGATTCTGCTCGCCGGCTTCCTGTTCCTGCGCCGCCGCCGGGCGGCCGCGCGAGCGAAGGCCGTCACCACGACCACTCGCTCGGCCGGGGCCCCGGGTACGGCGAGAACCGTCGAGGCGCGCACCGCACCGCCGTCGCCCGTGGAGCCGGTCGCGGCAAGCGAGGCCGCTGTGATGGCGACGCCGACCGTGCTCAAGCGGCGCGATCCGGCGCCGGTGCGTGGAGCGCTGCCGAGCAACGGCGCTTCGGTCGACCTACCGGCGACGATTCCCGACAGCTACGAAGAGCGCAGCGCGCTGCTCGAGAAGATGGTCAACGCCAAGCCGGACAAGGCCAATCCGTTCACCGACCGCCGGGCCCGCTTGCACCGCGCGCGGCTGATCATGCAGTCGCTCGGCGTCACCTTCGACCGCGAGCCGCGGATCGACCTCAGCCAATACCCGAACAACTGGCCCGAGCTGCAGCGGCCGTACTACAACGCGGCGTAAACAGCCCTTCACCACGCCGCAAACAGGAAAGGGCGGCCCGCGCACACGGGGGCCGCCCTTTCTCGTATTCCCCTCCCGTTTGCGGGGAGGGGAGAACACCTTATCCGCGCTCTCCCGCGCCAGGTGTCGAGCCCGCCCGGACGACGCAGCTCCAGCTCGACGGATCGTTCGGATCGCCGCTACCCTTGTAGTGGGCGACGTCGGGCCAGGCGCAGTCGAGGCGAGTGAGGGAGTTGTCGCGCTTGGTGGCGACGACCGTGTCGGGCGCCCGTCCCGAGTGGACCCAATCGTCGATCGTTTGCGCTACCGGCAGCACGTCGGCGCCGGGGCCGCCGCCGCAGTGGCCCACGCCGGGGGCGAGGAACAGGCGGAACTGCTGCGCCGCGCGCGGGTTCTGCGCCACCACCTGCCGAGCATAGTCCATGGTCCCGATCGGGCTCGGCCCGGGGTCGCTCTCGCCGTGCCACACCAGCAGCTTGCCGCCGCGGGCGAAGAAGCGCGACAGGTTCGGATCCTTGGCCTCGTACATCTGCGCGAAGGCGCTGTTGCGGACCTGCGGCACGTCGGTCACGGCCGAGAAGTGCGCCCAGTCGACGTCGCGATTTGGGAAGATCAGCGGCTTCAGGCCGAGCAGTCCGCCGCCGCCGGTGGTGTCGGGCTTGCCATCGGTACCGATGAAGAAGCTCCACCCGGTTTCGCCGCCGCGGCTGATCGGCCACATCGCCCATTGCCCGTCGGGCGATTTGATCCCGTCGTACAGCGTCTTCAGCGCATGCACTTGCGGCGCGCTGAGGCAGCTATCGGTCTTGGCGCCCGAGCACTCGATCGTGGCCGGGTCCCAATGGCACGCCTGCGGGTTGTTGATGAGGCCGTCCTTGAGCCCGTCGTTGGCGTCGCATGCGGCGAGCGCGGAATTCTGCGCCAGCGCGAGGTCGCCCTTGCTGAAAGCGGCGCCGGGGGCGGCGAACTGGTTGGTCCGCATCAGCCCGGTGGTCTGCGTCTGCAACGTGTACACCGGGGCGCCGGCGACGATGCCGTCGTAATCGTCGGGAAAACGCTGGGCTTCCATCAGTCCCATGCGCCCGCCGGTCGAGCAGCCGACGTAGATCGAATTCGAATGGTTGCGGCCGTAATAGGCATCGGCCAGCGTCTTGCCGTGGACCGTCATCTGGTGGATCGCGCGGTAGCTGAAGTCCTTGGCCTTGTCGGGATCGACCGCCCACGAGTTGTCCCAGATGCCGCCGATCGGATGGCCGCCGTCGGTCGACATCGTGGCGAAGCCCTTCTGCAGCGCTTCGCTCACCGTGCGCAGGGCGATGTTGCCGATCCACCCGCCGCCGCCGACGCCGTAAACCTCGCCGTTCCAGTTG
Source organism: uncultured Alphaproteobacteria bacterium (assembly GCA_963811255.1). Taxonomy (GTDB): domain Bacteria; phylum Pseudomonadota; class Alphaproteobacteria; order Sphingomonadales; family Sphingomonadaceae; genus Croceibacterium_B. The sequence goes on from CAWEQI010000003.1 coordinate 583,222, forward strand.
TCGGGTAGGCGATAGACCACGCCGATGTTGGAGCCCGGGGTCGGCTTGAGCGTGCCGGTGACCTCGCAATAGGCGGGCAGGCCGTGCGCCGCGTCGGCCTGATGCCAGACGCCCGAGGCGGTGGCGGCGCCGAACTCCCGCGCGGTGACCGCGGAGCAGGCCTGCGGTCCACCGGCCACGGCCTGCGCCGAGCCGGCCCCGCTGGTGGTGCTGGTGGTGCTGGTGGTGGTGCAGCCGCAAGCCAGCAGCGCCAGCCCGGCAACGATTGCGTATCTCATGATTTTCTCCCTTCGACCCTCAGGCAAGCCGCAGACTGGCGATGGCCCAGCCGTGCTTGCCTTTTGCGTATTCGGTGATCAGCACGCGGCGCTCTTCGTGCTCGTGCAGCCCTTGCCCCTGGAGCCGGTGCATCTGCTCGAGCGTCGAGGCCCCGCTGAACTCGGTGCGGAAGCTCGCCCGGCAGGCGCGGCGGCAGGTGGCCCGGCGGCCGTCGGCGGCGAAGGCGATCTCGGCCGCGTGCGCCGGATCGTCGGCCAGGCCGGTCAGCCCCTTGGCGAGCTTCGTCAGAGCCTCCCCGGCGTTGACCTCGCGCAGTAACTCACGGTGCAGCACCTCGATCGCCTTTTCGTCCTCCAGCCGCGCGAGCCGGGCCTTGCTGCCGTCGTCGGCGGCGAACGCGGTGGCAGGGACCGCTACCGCAAGTGGCGCGGCGATGAGGGCGCTCATTTTGACGAACGAGCGGCGGTCGGTCGCGGGAGTGCTCATGCTCTATCTCCGAAGAACTTGCCGACGTTGAACTGCCCGGCGTGGCGGGCGGGGGCGCCGACGGCGCTCATGTTCAAACCGCCCTTGGTGCCGCAGTGATAGCCGATCCCCGAATCGTGCATCGTGCGCATGTTGATCAGCAAGGTGCCGAGCGTGCCGTTGCACGCCTCTTCCTGCCAGCGGCAGAAATAGAGCTGGTCGCGGATCTTCACGAAATCGCCGGTGCCGCACCATTCGAGGCCCATCGACCCGTCGGCCACCGGGATCACCCAACTGGTGGTGATCGGCGTCGAGTAGAGATGCATCGAGTTGAGCCCCGGCGAGTATTCCCAAGTGAACGCCTGGCCGAGCATGTCGTGGGTCCGCTGATGCCGCTTGCTGCCGGGATCGGGAATGCCCTTTCCGACGAGCTTGCCGAACAGCGTCTCGCACCCCGCCTCGTTGGCGAAATAAGGCGTGTTGAGATAGCCGTGGTAATTGGTCGCCATGCCGGTGTCGAAATCGGCGACGACGATGTGGCCGTCATGATTTCTGGTGCCCTCGAGCAGGTGCCCGAAGATGAATACGCCGGGCCGCGATTCCCATGCGTTGTAGCGCGCCTGGCGGAAACTGCCCGCGCCGTTCATTCGCCATTCGAGCGTGTCGGGACCGGTGACGTGGTATTCCATCGTCGGGCCCTTGTCGTAATGTATGGCGAACGTCTTGCCGGCCATCGCCCCGCTCGGCGGCAGGCCGTTGCCGGCCATCGGGCTCGGCTTGTCGAACACGTGGACATTGCCCGAAGCGACGACAGCATCGACTTGAGCGGGGGTCAGCTTCTCCATCGTCGCCAATGGGCGATAGACCCGCCGCTCGCCCTTCTTGCCGTTGGGCACCTTCAAGGGATCGGCGTCGGTCTCGCCGAACTTCTCAAACCGGGCGATCTGGCCGAGCCATTCGCCGGTCCCGCGAAACATGTAATATTCGAGCTGGTCGGCGCCGTTGAAGCCGAGCCTCAGGCCCACCTGACGCAAGTCGTTCACGTCCATCAGGTACATGTGCAGCAGGCCCGAGAACTCGGCCTCGACCCGAGTGAAAGCGTAGAGGTCCTCGGTCAGCTGGATGTAGTCGGCCGGCGCCGAATAGCCGCGCCCTTCGTGCAGCCGATCGAGTTCGACCCAATGGGTGTAGGCGACAGAGGGGTAGTAATCGATCGTCCGGTGGCCGGTGTCCTCGGTCCACGATAGGCCCTTGCCCTCGATCCGCAGCGTGCGCCTGTGCCGTTCCTTCGGCGGCCCGCCCGGCGCGGTCATATAGCCGAAGTGGATATCGCGGTTGACCTCGCGCGCCTTGGGCGCCGGGCCGCCGCCGAACCACAGCTCGAACACCGTCGCGCGGTTGTCGTCGCGGTCCCAGGCGATCGCATAGCCCTTGGTCGTGTCGGGGATGAGGTGGGCGATCAGCGTCAGGCGACCGAGGCCGAGGGCGCCGTAGCCGGCCTCCTTGTCGCCCATCGTCACCCGATTGCCCGGCGCGAAGGTCCACGCGAGCTTGGTCCCGTCATCGCCGACGAAGTTCAGCACCTTCCCGGCGAGGTTGGTGTCGAACGCCGCTTTGCTGCCCGGCCCGGCTTCGGCCGGCGCGGTGAGCGCGGTTTCGATCCAAGCCTGGCTGAGGTCGATGTACGGGTACCGGAACAGCGGCACGTCCGGATAGGCCTGCTTGGCCATGGCTCCCCCTCTGGCTTATCGTTGACTTTATCCTGCCACAGTGAGGGGAGAGCGCAAGCGGGGATTCACCCGCGCGTCCGCGCCTCTGGCCGTGCGCCGCCTCTCCGCTTGTCGTATCCCATCAGCGCGGCCCTGCGTAGGGTAGCGGTTCCTTGAAGGTGTGGGTGACGTAAGGGAACGGAATCTCTATCTCGGCGTCGTCGAGTGCCCGCTTGATCGCGAAAATCGCCTCGCTTTTCACCCGCAGGAAGTCGTTCGCGGTCGTGTCGGTCCACCAGCGGACGAGGAAATCGATCGAGCTGGAATTGAATTCCTGCGCGTATACGTCGACGCCATGGCTTTCTGTAATTCCCGGGAGCCCCTCCACCGCCTTGCGGATCACGCCGGCGGCCCGATCGAGATCGGTGTCATAGGCAACACCGATCACAATCTCGTTCCGTCGTTCGTGCTGGTCGGAGAAGATCTTGACCGGGTTCTTGAAGATCATCGAGTTGGGCAGGATTGTCAGTTCGCCCGAATACTGCCGGATGTGCGTTTCGCGCAACGACACCAGCTCGACCTTGCCGAGAATGCCCTGGGTTTCGATCATATCGCCGATGCGCATCTTCTTGCGCAGCATGATCAGTACGCCGGCGAGAAAGTTCTCGAAAATGTCCTGAAAGGCAAAGCCGATCGCCACCGCACCCAGGCCAAGGCTGGCGATCAGGCTCGCGGGTGTGAACCCGGGGACCAGGATGGTCGCGGCAATCAGCAAACCGATCACCCACACGCCCAGGCGCACGACCGTGCGCGTGAGTTGCCGCAGGTTTTCGCGCAAGTCCGCCTTGGCCAGCAGGCGTTCGGTGACCCGCGCCGCCAGCTTGGCCGCCAGCCAAGTGACGACCAGCACGGCCAGGGCAATCAGGATGCTGGGTACGGCAGTCGCCACCCTGTAGCCGATGGCGTTCAGCTCGCCGCGAGCGACAGAAATGTAACTCAAGCTTCTCTCCCGTACCTGCCAACCCCTCGGCAAGCTAGGAAGGGGGTCCGGCTCGCCGTCCTCGTGCACGCGTTCCTACAGACTTGCGCGTTGATTGCCACCTTTGGGCCGCGGTGCGGGAACTCTTCGCGCTTGCACGGCACGCGCCCTTCCGCAAAGGCGCGCCTGCGATGATTGACGAGACCCTGATCGAAGCCGCCCGCGTGTCCAAGGCCTGGCCGTTCCAGGAGGCGATGAAGCTGGTCAAGCGCTATCCGGACGGCAAGCGCGACGCCGAGGGGCGCCAGGTGCCGGTGCTGTTCGAGACCGGCTACGGCCCCAGTGGGCTGCCGCACATCGGCACGTTCCAGGAAGTTCTGCGGACCACGCTGGTGCGGCGCGCCTACGAGATCGTCAGCGGCGGCGCGCCGACCCGGCTGGTGGCGTTCAGCGATGACATGGACGGGCTGCGCAAGGTGCCGGACAACGTGCCCAACCGGGATGTGCTGGCGGCGAACCTAGGCAAGCCGCTGACCCGCATTCCCGACCCGTTCAACGCCGGGTTCGACAGCTTTGCGGCGCACAACAACGCGATGTTGCGCAGCTTCCTCGACCGCTTCGGCTTCGACTACGAGTTCGTTTCGGCCAGTGAGCGCTACAACACGGGCGCGTTCGACGAAGCGCTGAGAAACGTGCTCAAACACTTCGACGCGATCATGGACATCATGCTGCCGACGCTGCGCGAAGAGCGGCGGCGGACCTATTCGCCGGTGCTGCCGGTGAGCCCCGCCACGGGCGTCGTGCTGCAGGTGCCGGTCGAAGTGGTCGATGCCGCCGCCGGAATCGTCCGCTTCGAGGACGAGGACGGCGCGGTGGTCGAGCAATCGGCGCTCGGCGGCATGTCCAAGCTGCAGTGGAAGGTCGACTGGGCGATGCGTTGGTACGCGCTCGGGGTCGATTACGAGATGTGCGGCAAGGATCTGACCGATAGCGTCACCCAGTCGGGGCGGATCGTGAAGGTGCTCGGCGGCCGGAAGCCCGAGGGGCTGATCTACGAACTGTTCCTCGATGAGAAAGGCGAGAAGATCAGCAAGTCGAAAGGCAACGGTCTAACGATTGAGGAATGGCTGACCTACGGCACCGAGGAGAGCCTCGGCTTTTACATCTTCCGCGAGCCGAAGAGCGCCAAGCAGCTCCACGTCGGCGTGATCCCGCGCGCGGTCGACGAATACTGGCAGTTCCGCGCCAAGATTCCCGAGCAGCCGCTCGAGCAGCAGCTCGGCAACCCCGCGTGGCATCTGCTGCGCGCCAACGGCTACAAGGGCGGGGACGGCGATACGCTCCCGGTGACCTATGGCCTCCTGCTCAATCTCGTCGGCGTGCTCGGCGCCGAAGCGAGCCACGAGCAGGTCTGGTCGTATCTCGGCAATTACATTCGCCACGCCGACCCGGCGCATCATCCGGAACTCGACGCGCTGGTCGAACGGGCGATCGCCTACGCTCACGACTTCGTCGCCCCCACGCTGCACAAGCGCGCGCCGTCCCCGCAAGAAAGCGAGGCGCTCAAGGTCCTCGACGCTCATCTCGCGTCGGTCGCGCCCGACACGCCGGCCGAGGACCTGCAGAGCGCAATCTACGAAATCGGCAAACGGGGGGAATTCGGCTTCGAGAGCTTGCGCGACTGGTTCCGCGCGCTCTACGAAACGCTTCTCGGCAGCTCGCAGGGGCCGCGCATGGGCAGCTTCATTGCATTGTACGGCATTGCCAACACCCGCCGGCTGATCGCCGAAGCGCTGGCGCGATGATTCGCCCGAGCGATCCGGCGAACCTCGCGGTCGAGCTGCTCGGCCGCGAGCTCGACGAACTCGACGCCGAGGAACAGAGCGTGCTCGATCGGGTTGCTGCCGGGACGTACATCGGCATCGACGCCAGCGAGGCGGCGCAGCTCAACATGAGCTTCGGCGACCGCCTGGCCGACAAGGTCGCCGCGATCGGCGGCAGCTGGGGCTTCATCATCTTCTTCGGCGTGGTGCTGTTCTCGTGGATGATCCTCAACAGCGACGTGCTGCAGACGATGGGAATCCGGCCGTTCGACCCTTACCCCTACATCTTCCTCAACCTGATGTTGTCGATGCTCGCCGCGATCCAGGCGCCGGTGATCATGATGAGCCAGAACCGCCAGGCCGACAAGGACCGGATCACCGCACGCCACGATTACGAGGTCAACCTGCGCACCCAGCTCGAGATCCTGCGCCTGTCGCGCCGGCTCGACCGATTCACCCACATGATGCTGCGCGCCGCCCGCAAGTCCGAGGACGACAAGGCGCTGCACGAGGACATTCAGGCGATGATCCGTGAGCTGAGCGACTAGAGCCGGAGGCGCCGCCTAAAACCACTTCCGGGTTCGATACCACTTGGTGATGATGTACTTCACCCCAGCCTTCACCGCGGTGCCGGTGTGGTTGGTCCAGGTGTTCGGCGCCCCTTGGCGATCGGCGTTGTTCCACACCAGGATGGCGCCAGGCTTGGGGGCGATCGACAGACCGAGGTGGACGAAATCGGTCGAGCCGCCAGCCTCCACGTCGTTGAGATAGACCATCGCCGTCCAGCTGCGCTGACCGCCGCGTTCGGACTCGGTCGGCCAGTAATGCGCCTCGGTGAAGAACCAGTCGCAATGCGGGCCGAACTTCTGCCCGGGGAGATAGCGCTGGCCCTGGATCGTTTCCCCCCAGGTGGGATCGAGGCCGAGCAGGTCGTCGATCCGCCGGCTGATCTTGCGGACGAATGGATCGTTCGGATCGACGTCGCCGGAGTAGGAGGTGCGGTACTCCTCGCCGTAACTCACATCGAAGGTCGAGCTCGGCCGCGCGACCTGATCGATCATCGCGATCATCTTGCGGCACTCGTCGGGGCTCATGAAATCGCCCATGGCGAAGATGTCGGCCTTGTCGGTCGGCAGCGTGTAGATCGCCTTGTTGGCGAGGAGCCGTTTGCGGACCTGGTCGCCGACGCGTTTGAGCGCGGCCTGGTCGGGCACCTCGGGCTGCTTCGGCCTGGACGTCGTGAAGGTTGCCATGGCTGCGGCTTATCCAATCCCGCGCCGTCGATGCAACAGTTGCTCTTGCCCGGCGCAAGTTCCCCGCTAGGTTGCTCGACGAAAGGAGGGGCGATGCCGACGAACCGCTATTCTATCGGGGCGATGACCCTTCACTGGGCGATCGCCATCGCAGTGATTTGGGATTGGCGCTTGGCCGATGCCGCCGAGCACGCCCCGCCGGGGCAGCATTTCGCGGTGCTCCAGCCGCACTTCGCGCTCGGAATGGTGATCCTGCTGCTCACCGTGGTGCGGCTGGTCTGGCGCTGGACGCACAAGCATCCGCCGCTCGGTGCACATCTCGCCACTTGGGAGGTTATCCTCGCGCGAGCCGTGCATTACGTCTTTTACGCGCTCTTGATCGGCTTGCCGCTGATGGCGTGGATCGGCACTTCGATGATGCGCCAGCCGATCGACTTCTACGGCCTGTTCACCATTCCCAACCTGCCGACCCCGGATGCCCGCGGGCCCGGACACGAGCTGACCGAGCTGCACGGGACGCTCGGCACCATCATGTTATGGCTGATCGTGCTCCACGTGCTCGGCGCTCTCAAGCACCAGTTCTTCGATCGCGACGGCGAGCTCTACCGCATGCTGCCGTTCGGCGTGCCGCGGCCGACGGGAACCAAGTACGAGTAAAGCAAGAGCCCCCGGCCTTGCGGCCGAGGGCTCCGCTTCTGCCGGTCCACTCAACCCGGCAGCAAGGTGCTGTCCGATTTTACCAGAAGAAATCGTGGATCACGTCGACCACTTCGCCGGTGTAGACGTTCACCAGCAGCGCATCGTCGTAGTAGCGGACCCAGCGATAGGGGCCGTAGACGTCCGGCAGGCGGTAATACCACGGATCGGAAATCCAGTAGTCCTGACCGTAGAACAGCGGATCGAGGTAGACCCCGATGCCCAGCCGGCGGTAGGAATAGCCGCGGTAGGGCGCATAGTACGGATTCAGGCGGTAGATGTTACGGTTGTAGGCGCGGTAGCGCTGCCAGTCGTAACGATTGTTGTTACGCCAGTGGCGATTCCACCGCTGATAGTTGCCGCGCCGGTCAGCGCGCCAATCGCGGTCGTTGTCGCGCCGATCGTTGCGCCAGCGGTGGTCGTTGTCGCGGCGGTCGCTGCGCCAGTCACGACTGTGGGCCTGGCGATTGTCGCCATAAGAGCGGTTTCGGTTGGGATCGACATAGGTCCGGTTGCGGCCGGGATCGACGTAAGTGCGATTGCGCTCGGTCACCGTCGCCCGCGGACCGTCGCCCCAGCCGGGGCGCCGCGTCGTCGTGCGCGGGGCGGCTTGGACGTGCCGGTTGGCGTCGGGATGGTACCAGTGACCGCGATCGGAATGGGCCTGCGGACTGACGGTGTGCTGCGTCGTTTGTCCGCGGTTGACGTTGGCGCGAGGATGGAACCAGTGGCCGTGGCTCGCCTGCGCCGTCGTGCTGTCGCGATCGTGCCGGTCCCGCGCCGAGGCGGGGACCGCGGTGAAGGCGAGAGCGGCGGCCAATGCGGCCACGGCCCCGCCGGTGAGAAACTTGGTCGTCATAGGGGCATCTCCTGGTCGGCCGCCGAGTGGAGACGGCCTGTGATGACTTGCGTTTTACCCCGTTGGCCCTGAGCCATCTCTGAACCGGTCGTTATGCCTTCTGTTCAGGTTTGTCGTCTCCAAGCTGAATATCGGATCGCTCTACCGATGCGCACGACACGTCACGGTTCGCTGGCCGGCCACGCGGCGGCCTTCGGTCCGGGTGACTCGGGCGGTTTCGCTGGTGCCTTCGGCGGTTCGCCGACGTCGAACGAAATCAGCGCCACCGCCGGCGGCTTTGCGGCGGCCGCGGTTAACCGCCGCTGCACGACAGCGTTGCCGCCGGCTTTGGTGGAAAGCCGGCCGCCGACGCTTCGTGTGACGGAGGATTGGTCGGGGAGACAGGATTCGAACCTGCGACCCTCTGCTCCCAAAGCAGATGCGCTACCAGGCTGCGCTACTCCCCGGACCGGCAATCAGAAATCGGTGATCGGAGATCGGAAGACAAGAACTATTCCGATCTTCGAGCTCCGATCGCAGGATGGTGGGCCCGGCAGGATTCGAACCTGCGACCTAGCCGTTATGAGCGGCCAGCTCTAACCGCTGAGCTACAGGCCCGTCCCGCCTTGTGCGAGCGGCGAGGTAGTCTCCGAGCGGGACGATGGCAAGCGCGCTAGCGCTCCACCGCCTGCATGATGTCGTGCACGCTCGTTGGCTTGACGCCGCGCGTCTCGCAATAGCCGAGCACGCGGCGCCACCAGTCGTACAGATCGTCGAGATCGTTCTCGCTGCGCACGTACGGTGTGTGGCCGGGGCGCAGCGACGGGCTGTGGAACGAGAACACCAGCACCGGGAGGCCATCGTCGACGGCGATATCGATGCCGCGGATCGCTTCCTCGACCGTCACCCCTTCGGGGGTGAGCGGAATCCGCTCGAGCATCCCCAGATACGACAACACTCCCCGCAGCCGCGGCGCGCGCCAGAGCGAGGGATAGAGCCAGTCGCCCTGGCGCCGCAGCATGCCCCAGAACACCGTCGTCAGCGGCAGCTCCAGCAGCATACGGCCATCGTCGAGCCAATACGGCTCGATCGGATGCCGCCGATAATCGGGGCCGCCGCCTGCGGAGTAATCGAATTTCGCGCGCGCCGAGCTGTCGATCGCGATTCCCCCTTCGGCCAGCATCGCGGCCGTATGGGGTCCGGTGCCGTAGCGGCCGGCGCGGTAGATCAGCGGGGCGCTGTCGAACTTGTCCTCGATCATCGCCCGCAGATTGCGGAATTTGGCCGCCTCCAGGTCCGCCGGCAGGTTGCCGGCGAACGAATTGCGCTGGGTCACCTCCTCGTCGAACGGCGGGTTGACCCACGGGTGGAGCTGCACGCCGATCTCGGCACGCCCTGCGGCGACGGCGGGCTTGAGGATTTCGGCGGCAAGCGAGGAGGTCGCAACCGGCCAGTCGATCAGGTAAACCGGCACGACGCCAAGCCCCTCGCAGAATTCCTGGAACTTGGCGAGGCGTGGCACATGGTCGAGCCCATGCCCCTCGCGGACCAGCGGCTTGGTCCAATCGAACTCCTCTTCGGTGTCGACGGTGATAAGGTATCGGCAGCCGAAATCGGGCGCGAAGCGTGCCTTGCGCCCCGGCGGAGGCGGTTCGGGAATTGCCGTCATTGCCGCTCCCACTCGGCGGGCCGTCTGCACACCATCATGCAGCGGCCGGTCTGCCGCCTTCCTCGCCTTGGCTATGGTCGGGCGCGGCGTCGGTCAAGTGAGGCAGCATCAGGGCCAGCGTTTCTCCGCGGACAACCAGCGATCCCCCGGCGGCCTCGGCTTCGGCGCGGGCCAACCGCAAGGTAAACCCGGTGCCGAACATCCCCGCGGTCACCGCCGGCGCGTCGCCCTTTGCAGCCGTCGCGAAAAGCTCTTCCTCGGCCGCCAGGCTGGCGGGCAGCTCGGCTTCGAATTCGATCCCGTCGCGGTCGCCGCGGAGCGACAGTTCGATCGTCTCGCCCGGCGCGAGCGATCCGGCGAGCGAGGCCAGCAGCCGCCATGCCAGCAGCGCACTGTCGCCTTCGCCGAGCGTCACGGCGAACGATTCACCCCCCGTCAACAGCCGCAGGTGCGCGTTGCGCGGCCGGGTCACGCCTTCCAGCCGGCGCAAGGTCCGCTCGACCACAAGGCGGAAGTCGCTGCCCTCGGCCGACAGCTGCAAGGCGCCGCCGACCAGCAGGCTGAGACGGTCGATCTCGTCGAAACCCGCGAGCAAACGCGCCGCGTCGACGCCTACCGCGCCGGCAAGCGCGCGGTAGGCGTTCGGCGCCGGGCCGAACAGCTGGTTCTGGATGATCTCGGCAAACCCCTGGATCGCTCCGACGGGAGTCCGCAGCTCGTGTAGCACCTGCCGCATGCGATCGCTCGGCGTATCGGCCGACGCGTGTTCCAAGGTCGCCTGCGGTCGCCGCAACCGCCCGGCATAGCCGCGGAACACGCCGGTTTCGCTCTCGAACTGCGGCGCTGCGTCGATCCGCCAGGTGCCGGCGACGGGTTCGGCGCCCGGCACGTGCGCCGTTCCTCCCCGCACGATCTGACGCCGGCGGAAGGCCGTCTCGCTGTCGGCGTCGCACAGGCCCTCGCTGCCCCGGCCCGACAGCCGGAGCCCGATAACCAGCGGGGCAACTCGCCGGTCAGCCCAGTCGACCCGGCCCCTTGCATCGGTGGAGAAGTCGAACGCTTGGAGCGGTTCGCCTTGGCCGAGGAGCTCCCCGATATCGAGCGGCAGCCGCGGAGCGACGGCTGCGGCGCCCTGGCGCGCCTTCTGGAAAGCTTCGATCCGGCGGACGAGCGCGCCGATCCCGCCGTCGGCATCACTCGGGGGTGTCGGGGACGGAGCGGCCGCGACCTCGCGCTCGGCTGGAGCATATGGGGGCTCCGGTTGCGGCAGCACTAGGTCGTGCACCCCGAGGCGGGCGAGCAGGCCTCGCGCGGCGGCGGGCATGTCGCGGCGATGGCGCAGAAATCCGCGCGCGGTCACCGGCAGCTCCGGGATTAGCTCAAGCCATTCGCTCTCGCTGAGCCGCGCGGCGGACATCGCCGCGGCGGCGGCTTGCGGCTCGCCTTCGGCGAGGTGGGCGACCAAGCGAACGTTGCGCAGCCTCAACCCGGGTTCGCGCAGAATGCGAGATTGCTCGGCTGCCGGCAGCGATGCCATGACCTCGTCGAGCCGCTCATAGGCGGCGGACACCTGCGGACCGTTCGCGTCGGGCGGGATGCTGCCGAGCAGGTCGAGCAGCTGGCGGAACTGCGTGCGCGCCGCCCGCTCGCCCGCGGCGCCCGAGCGCAGGACGGTGGCGAGACGGTCGTCGAACTGCATCGGCTCTCCGGCAACGAGTCGCGCGCGTGCACCGCACGCGGGCTTGCCCCGGCTCTAGCGGGTTGGCGGATCACCGGAATCGAAAGCTGCGCGCCGTTGCAAACCGGGACAATTGCGGGCATAGATAATAATGTTACCTTGAGGCGTCCGCTTTTGTCGCTTAGTTGCAGTGGCGACCGTGGGGAGGGCTGAGCAGATAGATGGCATCGATGGATTCTATCGACCGGCGTCTTCTCGCCGAACTTCAGGCGGAAGGGCGGATCACCAACGTCGACCTGGCCCAGCGCGTCGGGCTAACCGCCCCGCCGTGCCTGCGCCGAGTCCGCGCACTCGAGGACGAGGGCGTGATCAAGGGCTATCACGCCGAACTCGACGCCTCCAAGCTCGGTTTCGCCATAACGGTGTTCGCCATGGTCAGCCTGAAGAGCCAGGCCGAGGAAGACCTCCGCGCGTTCGAGGCCCACGTCCAGACACTGCCCGAAGTGCGTGAATGCCATATGCTCAACGGCGAGATCGACTTCATCCTCAAGATCGTCAGCCAAGATCTGCAGAGCTTTCAGGAACTGCTCACCAGGGAGCTGACGCCGGCGCCGAACGTGGCCAGCGTGAAGACCTCGCTGACGATCAGGACGGCGAAGAACGCGCCGGGCGTGCCGCTCGAATAGCATGCACGCCTATTTGTCCCGCGTCGCCATCCACTCCTCGAGCCATTTGATCGAATAATCGCCGTTGAGGATGTCCGGCTCCTCGAGCAGCGCGCAGTGGAGCGGGATCGAGGTCTTGACCCCGTCGACCACCATCTCCTCGAGCGCGCGCTTGAGGCGCATGATGCAGCCCTCGCGGGTGCGGCCGTAGACGATCAGCTTGGCGATCATCGAATCGTAGTACGGCGGAATGCGGTATCCAGCGTAGAGCCCGCTATCGACCCGCACGTGCATCCCGCCGGGCGCGTGGTAGGCGCTGACAAGACCGGGCGAGGGGGCGAACGTCCACGGGTCCTCGGCGTTGATGCGGCACTCGATCGCATGGCCCTTGAATTCGATCTCGTCCTGGCTGACCGACAGCGGTCGTCCGTCGGCGACGCGGATCTGCTCGCGCACCAGGTCCACCCCGGTGATCATCTCGGTCACCGGATGCTCGACCTGCAGGCGGGTGTTCATCTCGATGAAGTAGAACTCGCCGTTCTCCCACAGGAACTCGATCGTCCCCGCGCCGCGATAGCCCATCTCGGCCATCGCTTTGGCCACGACGCCGCCCATCCGCTGGCGCTCGGCCGGGGTGATCACCGGCGAGGGCGCTTCCTCGAGCACTTTCTGGTGGCGCCGCTGCAACGAACAGTCCCGCTCGCCGAGGTGGATGGCGTTGCCGTTGCCGTCGCCGAACACCTGAAACTCGATGTGCCGCGGATTGCCGAGGTACTTCTCGATGTACACCGTGTCGTCGCCGAACGCCGCCTTGGCCTCGTTGCCGGCCTGCTTCATCAGCGTGTCGAGCTGGTCGGGGCTCTCGCAGACCTTCATCCCGCGCCCGCCGCCGCCGGAGGCCGCCTTGATGATGACCGGATAGCCGATGGCCTCGGCGATCTTGGCCGCTTCCTTGGAATCGGACACCGCGCCGTCGGACCCGGGCACCAGCGGCAGCCCCAGGGCGCCGGCGGTGCGCTTGGCCTCGACCTTGTCGCCCATCGTGCGGATGTGCTCGGGCTTGGGGCCGATCCAGATGATGTCGTGCGCCTCGACGATCTCGGCGAACTGGGCGTTTTCACTAAGGAAGCCGTAGCCGGGATGGATCGCATCGGCGTGACTGATCTCGGCCGCCGAGATGATGTTGGCGATGTTGAGGTAACTGTCCTTGGCCGGTGGCGGGCCGATGCACACCGCATGGTCGGCCAGGCGCACGTGCATCGCGTCGGCGTCGGCGGTCGAATGCACGGCGACGGTCTCGATGCCCATCTCGTGCGCCGCGCGGTGGATGCGCAGCGCGATCTCGCCGCGGTTGGCAATCAGGATGCGCGATATCGCCATGTGTTCAGCCGACGACGATCAGCGGCTGGTCGAACTCGACCGGCTGGGCGTTCTCGACCAGCACTTGCTTGACCGTGCCGGAAGACGTCGCGGTAATCGGGTTCATCACCTTCATCGCTTCGATGATCAGCAGCGTGTCACCCGCCTTCACAGGATCGCCGACCTTGACGAAGTCCTCGGCCCCGGGCTCGGGCGCGAGATAGACCGTGCCGACCATCGGCGACTTGATGGCGTTCGCGGTTTCGGCTGCATCGGCTGCGTCGGCTGGAGCGGCCGCCGGCTGCGCCTGAGGCGTCGGCGCGGGGGCGGGCAAGGACGGGGCGGCGACCTGCGCTGCCGCCGGCGCAGGCGCAGCCGGCGCCGCGCGCGAGACGCGGACCCGCCGGCCGCCTTCCTCGATTTCGATCTCCGTCAGCGCCGTGTCGGCCAGGATGTCGGCCAACTGGCGGACCAGCTTCTCGTCGATCGTCATCGCCGGGCCGCGCCCGGCAGGTGCCTTCTTCTCGGCCATGCAAGTCCTCGCAAGGGTCGAACAGGCGCCCGCCTATGCGTCCGCCGGCGCGCGATGGCAAGGGTGCCGGGCCGATGCTCTACAGCGCGGCGGCTTTCTGCAGCGCCACGAGGTAGGAGCGCGCGCCGAGGCCCTGCACCGTATCGACCGCGGCCATGCCGACATACGAGTGATGCCGGAACGCCTCGCGCTTGCCCGGGTCTGACAGGTGGACCTCGATCACCGGCGTGCGGATCGCCTTGATCGCATCGTACAGCGCGATCGAGGTGTGGGTGTAGGCCCCGGCATTGAGCAGCACCGCCTTCGCGCCCTCGGCCTGGGCCTCGTGCAGCCAGTCGATCAGGTGGCCCTCGTGGTTCGACTGGCGCATGTCGATCGCAAGCCCCAGCTCGCGCGCCCGGTCCTCGAGCATTCCGGCGATGTCGTCGAGCGTGTCCGAGCCATAGATCTCGGGCTCGCGCAGGCCGAGCAGGTTGAGGTTGGGCCCGTTGAGGACGTAGACGGTGTTGGACATGCGCGCGCCTTAGCGGGAGCGGAGGCGGCGGGGAAGCGGAAGGTCTGCTAGCGACCCGCAGCGGACATTCACGGACGCGCTAGCCGTGCGGCGCCGAACAATTGTTAAGTTGCCAGGGTGATGGTAAGGACGCGATGGGCAGCACACGACGCCTTACGGGCATCCCCAGCCGATTTTGAGTCGCATGTCATCTGTGGGAGTATCCGAGGGCAATATAAGAGGCGAGGTCGCAGTATGAGTTCCATCGAGAGGGAACCCCCGTCAGCTGTTCCACAGAAGGAGGAGGTTGTCGCCAACATAGCCGCGCTCGCTGAGCGGGTGGCGGAGCTCGAAACAAAACTGGCTCAGCAGGAAGGCGCTTCGCTCGGCTTCAGTGACGATAAATTGGCGACCATCGCATCATCCATTTATCGGTCTCGGCAAATGCGGTCCGACTACTTCGAGGGCTCACTGCTGACCGATCCCGTATGGGACATGCTGCTGCACTTGTTCATCAACAAAATGCGAGGGCGTCGTGTCTCCACGGCTAGCCTTTCCCTTGCCGCGAACGTGCCTCAGTCGACCGCCCTTCGATGGATGAAGGTGCTGGAGGAGGAACGGCTGCTCCAGCGATCAGCCGCAAATGAAGATACCCGCTTGGAAGCCGTCGAGATAACTCCCGAGGCCCTTCAGCAGATGCGACGCTTCATCGAGCACAGCGTCACCCGCTTCGATATGCCGATCCCAGACTAGGCCGTCCCAAAGTGCCTCGGCAAATGCGGCACATCCCCCCTCAGCTATCCACCCCCTTGATCTTCCCCCACTGCCGCGCGGCGGTGTAGCCGAGGTAGCCGGTGCCGAACAGGGCATAGAGCGGCTGGGGCAGGCCGCCCAAGTAGGCGTTCATGCCGCCGGCGATGTCGCGCGCGGTTTCCGGGCGGAAGGCGGCGAGGACGCCCATCGGGATGGCGCACAGGATCATCACGTACATCACGTAGAGGAAGCTCGGCCGCGCGCGGCTGGTCCACGGGTCCTTCGAATTGGCCTCGGCGATGATCGCCGAAAGCTGCGTCTGGACCTGCTGCATCGCTTGCGTGCCGTGCATCTCCAGCAACTGGAGCTTGGCCTTGTCGCGCTCGGCCGGGTCGGGGATGACTTTGTCGATGATCGAGGCGATCGGGCTGATCAGGGCGTCGAGGATGGGCATGGGGCGCTCCGCTGTGGTGGCGATTCGCACCTTGTATAACCAGATAGGTTCAGATAGGAAAGCAAAAAGTTCCTCAAACGTTCTCCTGTAGCGTTGGCATCGACCGAGCGGAAGCGTAGGAGACCGCTTGCCTCCGAGTCGCTGGAAAGGGATACGCCATGAAGCTCGCCCGGTTTGAACACGGCGGCCAGACCGCTCTCGGCGTCGTGCGCGACGGCGGCGTGATCGGCCTGCACGAGGTCGGCTTCGGCTACGGCGACATGCTCGACCTGATCGCCGCCGGCGGGGAGGTGCTGGACCGCATTCGCGAGCGCACCGCCGCCGAACCGCCGCACCACGCGCTCGACGCCGTCCGCCTGCTCGCCCCGCTGCGCCCCGGCAAGTATCTCGCCATCGGCATGAACTACGCCAGGCACGTCGCCGAAATGGGCCACGCCGAGCGGCCGCAGCACCAGTACTGGTTCAACAAGCAGACCACCTGCATCAACGGCCCCTACGACCCGATCGAACCCGGCGTCACCGAAATGCTCGACTACGAGGTCGAGCTCGGCGTGGTGATCGGGCGCGCGGCTAAAGGCGTGCGGGCGGCCGAGGCGCTCGATCACGTGTTCGGCTACCTCGTCGCCAACGACGTGTCGGCGCGCGACTGGCAGAAGCATTCGCCGACCTTCACCATGGGCAAGAGCTTCGACACCCACGGCCCGATTGGCCCTTGGATCGTCACCGCCGACGAAATCCCCGATCCGCAAAACCTCGCGCTGCGCTGCCTGGTCAACGGCGAGATCCGCCAGCAGAGCAACACGGCGGACATGAGCTTCACCGTCGCCGAGCAGATCAAGTACCTCGCGACCGCCTTCACCCTCGAGCCGGGCGACCTGCTCGCCACCGGCACGCCCGAAGGGGTCGGCGCGGCGATGGATCCGCCGCAATTCCTCAGGTCCGGCGACGTGGTGCGCTGCGAGATCGACGGCATCGGCGCGATCGAGAACCGGGTCGCCTGATCCGGAAATCTCCCGAGCGTCGGGCGTTGCCGTTTCGTCTAGCGAGGACCGTGACGAAGGAACCCGGCCGATGGTCGCAACGATGAACGCCGAGATGGTGGTGTGCCCGGCTTGCGGCGCGCTCAACCGCGTGCCCGGCGAGCGCCTCGCCGCTCACCCCAACTGTGGCAAGTGCGGCAAGCCGCTGTTTAACTCGCACCCGATTTCCGCCGATGCTGCGCTGTTTGAACGTCTGATCGGCAAAGGCACGCTGCCGGTGCTGGTCGACTTCTGGGCCGAGTGGTGCGGCCCCTGCCGGGCCATGGCGCCCGCGTTCGAAGCCGCTGCGGCCACGCTCGAGCCGCAGGTCGTCCTCGCTAAGGTGAACATCGAACAGGCGCAGGCCATTGCCGCCCGCTTCGGCATCGCCTCGATCCCCACGCTGGCGCTGTTCCGCGGCGGGCGTGAGGTCGCGCGCCAGGCCGGGGCGATGAACGCCGGCGGAATCGTGCAATGGGCGAGGGCGGCGCTCGCGCGATAGGTGAGGCGCACCTCGGCCGAAATTGCCCACTGGTCGGGACGACTGGATTCGAACCAGCGACCTCCACACCCCCAGTGTGATGCGCTACCAGGCTGCGCTACGTCCCGTGGCCAGTGGAGCGGCGCCTATAGGCCCGGCAAAATGCGGACGCAAGCGGCCGCTCGGCCCGGCTTTCGGGGCGCAATTGCCAGCCCCGGCCATTGCTGCTAGGCGCGGCGCGACCCGGCGCGGGGGCCCGTTCGCGGCCCCTTTTGCCGCACACGGAAACGGACGATCCTATCTCCATGAGCCATCACGATGCTTGACTTTCTAGCCGCCGGAAGCGCCGCCGCCAGCGGGCCGGGGCTGCTCGGCGAATTGCCGCTGTTCATCGGCTTTGCCGCGATCTTCTATTTCCTCATCTGGCGCCCGCAGGCGCGCCAGCAGAAGGAGCATCGCGAAAAGATCGCCGCGGTGAAGAAAGGCGATCAGGTCGTCACCGGCGGCGGCATCGTCGGCAAGGTGGTGCGCGTGGACGACAACTATGCCGATGTCGAGGTGGCGCAAGGCGTTCGCCTCAAGGTGGTCAAGGGCACCATCGGCGACATTATTCCGCCCGGCGGCAAGCCGGCCAACGACTGACGGGCGCGACGCGAAATGCTCGACTTTCCCCGCTGGAAACAGGTCTGGCTCTGGGCGCTGACGCTGCTGGCGATGCTCGCCGCCGTGCCGACGCTCGTCACCCAGTTCGGCGGCCAGTGGCCGTCCGCGCTGCCCGATCCGGAAGTCAGCCTGGGGCTGGACCTCGCCGGCGGCAGCTATCTGCTGCTGGAAGCGCAGCCCGGCAACGTCGCCAAGCAGCGCGTGGAAGGCATGGCCGAGACGGTCCGCTCCAAGATGCGCGAGGCCAATATCCGCATCGGCGACGTGTCGACCACCGACGGCAAGGTCACCTTCATGCTCGAGGACCCGTCGAAGGTCGATGCCGCGCGTCAGGCGCTGCTCTCCTCGATCAACGGCGTCGGCACGGTCCGCGAATGGGATCTGCAGGTACTCGACGGCAACAAGTTCGTCCTCACCCTCACCCAAAAGGGCCTCGCGCAGGACGTCGACACGGCGATGGCCAGCGCGACCGACGTCGTGCGCAAGCGTATCGACGCGCTCGGCACCAAGGAACCGACCATCGTCCGCGAAGGCAGCAACCGGATCATGGTCCAGGTCCCCGGCCTGCAAAATCCGCAGCAGCTGAAGGATCTGCTCGGCAAGACCGCCGAGCTCCAATTCAAGCTGGTCGACACCAACGCGCTGCCGTCGGACATCGCGCAAGGAATCGTGCCGCCGGGCGACGAGATCGTTCCTTATGCGCCGGGCACACCCCAGGCCGGAACTTCGATCGCGGTCAGGCGCCTCGGCGGCATCCGCGGTGACGAACTGACCAAGGCGCAGCAGACCAACAAGGCGCAGACCAACGAGCCGGTGGTCAGCATCCAGTTCAACAGCGTCGGCGGCGAGAAGTTCGCCCGCCTGACGACCGAAAACGTCAACAAGCCCTTCGCCATCATCCTCGACGGGCAGGTGATCTCGGCGCCGAACATCAACGAGCCGATCCTCGGGGGGCAGGCGATCATCGAGGGCAACTTCACCACCCAGAGCGCCAACCAGCTGGCGATCCAGCTCAATTCGGGCGCGCTGCCGGTCAAGCTGACCGTCGTCGACCAGAGCACCGTCAGCGCCGAGCTGGGCGCGGATTCGATCCACAAGGGGGCTATCGCGATGATCGTCGGCTCGCTGGTGGTGGTGCTGCTGATCGCCGCCGCCTACGGCCGGTTCGGGCTCTATGCCGACCTCGCGCTGGTGGTGAACGTGTTCATGATTCTCGGCATCATGGCGATCTTCGGCACCACGCTGACGCTGCCCGGCATCGCCGGCTTCGTGCTCACCATCGGCGCGGCGGTGGACGCCAACGTGCTGATCAACGAGCGGATCCGCGAAGAGCGACGACGCGGGCGCAAGGCGTTCCAGGCGGTCGACCTCGGCTACGCCGAGGCAAGCCGGACGATCTTCGACGCCAACATCACCCACGGCATCGCCGCGACGCTGATGTTCATGTTCGGCTCGGGCCCGATCAAGGGCTTCGCCGTCGTGCTGATGATCGGCATCGTCACCTCGGTGTTCACCGCCGTTTACATGACCCGCATGTGGGTCGCGCTGTGGCTGCGCAGGGCGCGCCCGGCGGAACTGCACATCTGAAGGAGGCGCCGCCGTGCCCCTGCTCAAGCTCGTCCCCGACAACACCAACATCAACTTCCTCAAGTGGCAGTGGCCGACGACCATCCTCAGCGTCGCGCTGATGATTGCCAGTTGGGTGCTGCTCGCCACCAACGGCCTCAACTACGGGGTGGACTTCGCCGGCGGGCAGATGATCCGCGTCACCTTCACGCAGACCCAGACCGCGCCGATCGGGGCTCTGCGCAGCGAAATCGACAAGCTCGGTTACGGCGAACCGGTCATCCAGTCTGTCGGCAAGCCCAACGAGGTGTCGATCCGCATGGGCTTGCCCCACGGCTCGGAACAGAACCCGGGTCTTGCCGACAAGATGACTCGGACCATCACCGCCGATCTCAGGATGCATCATCCCGACGCGCGCATCGACGGCGTCGATTCGGTCTCGGGCAAGGTCTCCAGCGAACTCGGCTGGACCGCGGCCAAGGCGCTCGGCTTCGCGGCTGTCGCGATCTCGATCTACATCTGGTTCCGCTTCGAATGGCAGTTCGGTGTCGGCGCGCTGGTCAGCCTGGTGCACGACGTCACGCTGGTGCTCGGGCTGTTTGCATTGACGCAGATGCCGTTCGACCTGACCATCGTTGCGGCGATCCTGACGGTGCTCGGCTATTCGCTCAACGACACCATCGTGGTCTATGACCGGATACGCGAAAACCTGAAGAAATACCGGCGAATGCAGATGGCCGAGCTGCTTAACCTGTCGGTCAACGAGACGCTGGCGCGCACGATCATGGTCGCCTCGACGATGCTGATCACGCTGACCGCGCTGCTGTTCCTCGGTCCGGAAGTGATCTTCGGCTTCTCCGCCGCGCTGATCGTCGGCATTGTCGTTGCCACCTACAGCTCGATCTACGCCGCGGCGCCGATGCTGACCTGGCTCGGCGTGACCCCGCACAGCTTCGTGCCCACCGAAAGCGCGACCGACCGCCAGGAAAAAATCGCCCGCGGCGAGGTCTAGGCGCCGGTCCCAGTTCCTTTCCCGTTCGTCCTGAGCTTGTCGAAGGACAGCTCATTTCTTCCGGCGCAACGCCGCGAAGGGAATCCACGGCCCTTCGACAAGCTCAGGGCGAACGGGTTTGGAGGGCGTCCTCGTAGATTGCCGCCAGCGCCTCGGCGTGGGCCGGCCAGCTAAAGCGCTCGACAGTTGCCGCAACGGCTTCGCGGTCGGGCGGATTTGCGACAAGCGCCTGCACCGCCTCGGCAATCGCTTTGGCATCGCGCGCCACGATCCACCCGGCTTCGGGCTTCGTCACCAGTTCGCGCGCTCCACCGGCATCGCTGATCACCAGCGGGCAACCGCAGGCGAGCGCTTCGACCCAGGCGTTGGCCAGCCCCTCGCTCGCCGAGGGCAGCACCATCGCGTCGGCGGCCGACAGCACGACCGGCAACAGCGCGTGCTCGAGCGAGCCGAGGAAGTGCACACGTTCGGCGACACCGCGCTCGGCCGCCAGCTTTTGCAGCTTTGCCCGGTCCGGTCCGCCGCCGACCAGCAGCAGGCGGGCGTCGGGCACGCGGGGCAGAGCGCGGATGACCAGCTCCTGCCCCTTGCGCGCGATCAGCGCGCCGACGGTGACGAGCAGCGGCGCGCCTGGCGGCAGCGCGAAGCCGAACCGCTCGGCCGCGCGGTGGCGGCATTCCATCCGGTCGAGCGGACGGAACAGGTCGCGGTCGAGGCCGGTGTAGTGCACGCGAATCTTTTCGCGCGGCAGCCCGAGCGCGGTCATGTCCTTCGCCAGCGCTTGCGACACCGCGAGCACGACCGCCGCGCGCTCCGCCGCCGCCCGCATTTGCCGCAAGGCGTAGCGGCGCGCGCCCCAGTAGGAGATGTCGGCCCCGCGCGCCTTGATCGCCAGCGGCAGGCCGAGCTCGCCGGCGATGCGCGCGGCGGCGGGGCCGTCGGGATAGAAGAATTGCGCGTCCACCAGGTCGAACGGCGCGGATTCGTGCAGGTGGCGCGCCAGCGGCAACACGCTGCGCGCGATCAGCGCCGGGTTCCACCGTCCGCTCAGGCCGGGGACAAGCGGGAAGGTCGGCCGGCGAACTTCGACCCTGCCTTCGTCCTCGTCGAGGGCGGCCCTCGCGAGCGCCGAGTAGCGGCCCCAGCGCACCGGCGGCAGGCCGATCGGGTTGATCACCGTGACCAGCCAATCGTCGCGCGCCGCGAGCGCCTCCAGGCTGCTGGCGACGAAAGTGCCGAAGCGCGGAGCCGAGGCGTTCGGATAAAGCGTCGCCAGCGACAGCAGGCGTTTCACAACTTGCGGACCAGCATTTCCGCCACCGCCAGCCAGGCGGGGTTGTCGATCACGATCTGCCGCTGCCCGAGCCCCGGCGGCAGCAGGCCGACTTTCGTGCCCTGGCGGTCGATCAGCCGGCCGAAGGCGAAACGCCCGCCGCTGCGTGGCGCGAGGACGTCGCGGTTGATCATCTTCGGTGCGTCCTCTGGCGCAAGCTGCCGCAGCCATAGCTGGTCCCCCGCGCGATACTCGCCCTGCGGGGTCTCGACCGCGAGACACAGCAGCGGCGCGCCGCTGTCGAGCTGGGTCGGCAGAATTGCGTCGCGCGGGCTCGCGAGCGGCTCGGCGCCGGCGTCGGTCAGCCGGGCGACGACTTGCGGCTCGGCCGTCTCGTTGCCCTTGAGCAGCGTTTCGGGCTCGACGCCGAGCGCGGCGGCGATGCGGTTCATCCAGCCGAGCGACAGGTTGCGCATGCCGGTTTCGAGCCGGCCGATGGTCTGCGCGGTGGTCGGCGGCCGACACGCCGCGGCGACATCGGCCAACGTCATCCCCTTCTGCTTGCGCACGTCGCGGATGCGATTGATCACAGCGGCTTCTCCAATAACCAATACGGTTATTTCACTTTCCTACTTGAACCGAGTTTGTCAAGGCATCGCTTTGTCGAATCGGAGGACAATCGCATGAAGCAGCACTTGGCCGAGCGTGAGCTGACCCGCGAAGGCCCCCGCCGGCGTGGCGGCGTGGCGCCACGCCGGCGGAGCGTTACCGTCAACCTGGCCGAGTCGCCGCTCGGCTGGCTCCACGCCCGCGGCCACCTCGACGACCGCCTGTTCGCCGCCGGCGAGCGGCTCCGCGCCGACTACGAGCGGGCCCAACTCGCGCCGGGCGTGACGATGCGCTGGGAGCCGGTGCGCATTCGCAATACCGGTCCGCGTCGGTCGCCGAGCGAAGGGCAGATCGCCGCCCGTCAGCGCTTCGACGGGGCGATCGCCGCGGCCGGCAAGGGGCTCGAAGACATCCTCTGGCGCGTCGTCTGCGCCTGCGAAACGGTCACCGCAGCGGAAAAGGAGCTCGCCTGGCCCGCGCGCAGCGGCAAGCTGGTGCTGAAGATCGCCCTCGAGCGCGTGGCCGATTTCTACCGCATCGGGTGAGGGAGATTTTTATTCTCAGGACCGTGTTCCATGTGTTCCAGGTGTGTCAACTTCGGCAACCGATCCCCCATTTGCGCTGGCGCGAAAACGGGGGACGGCGTCAGCCTTATCAGCGTGGCACGTTCCCCGGCCGCTTGATCGTCGGCCCGAGGCGGGCGATCACTTGATGCGCGTCGAACACCCGGTGGTGGTCTGCCGGCGCCGGTCCCTTGTGCATCTCGATTTCGGCCGATGCCTGGTAGCGCTCGACTCGTCGAGTGTCGAAGAACGGTTCGTTCCAGAACGGGCTCCACATCCGCCAGCCGTAGGACGGATAGTAGTAGCGCCAGTACGGCCGCCAGTAATCGTAGCCCCACCACGGCGAATAAGGGCCATAGCCGGGCTGCGGATAAGGCACCGGCTCTTCCCTGACGTTGTGCTCGGTGTTGCGGTTGACCACCTCGAACCAGTCGTAGCCTTGCTGCAGCGTCAGCTCGGCGGCGCGATAGAGCAGGTAGCCTTCGACCGTTGCGCGCGAAGTGAGCGAGTTGCCGCTGAACGAGACCTGCCACACGCCGGGTGCGATCCTCCGGTCGGAATAGCCGCCCCGGCTCGGCGCCGCCGAGGAAATCGGCTGGTAGGGCGTGGCCGTTTGGCACGAGGTCAGCGCCAGCGCGGCGGCGAGGCCGATGGCGGCGAGAAGAGGTGTTCGTCGGTGGCGGGCGGGATTGGCGGTGCGCGGGGTGGGAAGAGTCATCGGGCGTCTCCGTTGAGCTACTCCCGCCTCTGCCAAATCCAATGGGCCGCGCGCGCATGCGTTCCGCGCCGTCATCACTCCGTCGCGCCGAAACCACAGCGCGTCGAGGGCCGTCGGATCAGCCTTCCACCCTCTCCGCCAACGCGAACCAGCGCTCCTCGGCGGCATGCTTTTCGGCACGGGCGGTCTCGAGACCCTGGGTCACGCGCTGGAACTTGTCGGGATCGCGGGCAAACAGCTCGGCATCGGCGAGGATTGCCTCGCCTTTGGCTATCGCCGCATCGAGTTCCTCGATGCGCCGGGGCAGCAGGTCGTAATCCCGCTGGTCCTTGTAGGAGAGCTTCGTCCTTCCCCTCCCGCTTGCGGGAGGGGGCTGGGGGGAGGGTAAGTCGTTCGGCCGCTTCTCGGACCCACCTCCAACCCCTCCCGCACGCGGGAGGGGAGATTTGGGCTTCGCCGGCGCCGCCACCTTCGTCCGCTTCGCCTGCCAGTCCTCGTACCCGCCGGCGACGATGTCGACCTTGCCCGAACCGTCGAGGCCCAGCGTCACCGTCACCGTCCGGTCTAGGAAGTCGCGGTCGTGGCTGACCAGCAGCACGGTGCCCTCGTAGTCGGCGATCACTTCCTGCAGCAGGTCGAGCGTCTCCAGGTCGAGATCGTTGGTCGGCTCGTCGAGCACCAGCAGGTTGCTGGCCTTGGCGAACTCGCGCGCCAGCAGCAGCCGGCTGCGCTCGCCGCCCGAAAGCACGCCGACTTTCATGTCGACGATCGCCGGGTCGAACAGGAACTCCTTGAGATAGCCTTGCACGTGCTTCCTGTGCCCGCGCACGTCGATCCACTCGCCGCCGTTGGCGAGAATCTGCCGCACGGTGCGGTCGGGCTGCATCAGCGCCCGCTGCTGGTCGATGGTCACGCCCTTGAGCGTCTTGCCGAGCGTCACCTCGCCTTCGTCCGGCGCCAACTCGCCGGTGAGCAGCTTGAGCAGGGTGGTTTTGCCCGCGCCGTTGGCGCCGACCACGCCGATCCGGTCGCCGCGCTGGATGCGCAAGGTGAAATCGCGGATGATCGTCCGCTCGGCACCTGCTCCATCCCCCGAGACGGGGTAGCGTTTCGTCACGTGCTCGGCGTTGATGACGGTCTTGGAGCGGGTCTCCTCATCGGTCGCCAGCGCCAGCCGGGCCGCGCCCTGCGGGCTGAGCATCGCCGCGCGCTGCGCTCGCATTTGATGGAGTTTTTCGAGCCGCCCCTGGTTTCGCTTGCGCCGCGCGGTCACCCCGCGCTCGAGCCAGTGGGCTTCGATCTTCAGCCGCGCGTCGAGCTTCTCCGCCGCCCGTGCTTCCTCGGCATAGACCTGTTCCTCCCACGCCTCGTAGCCGCCGAAGCCGACTTCTTTGCGCCGCAGCGTCCCGCGGTCGAGCCACAGCGTCGCCCGCGTCAGCCGCCGCAGGAAAGTGCGGTCGTGGCTGATGACGACGAACGCCCCCTTGTAGCGCTGCAGCCACCCTTCGAGCCATTCGATACCGGCGAGATCGAGATGGTTGGTCGGCTCGTCGAGCAGCAGCAGGTTCGGCTCCTGCGCCAGCGCGCGGGCGAGCGCGGCGCGGCGCTTTTCGCCGCCGCTGGCGCTTGCCGCCTCGCGCGCCATGTCGATCCCGAGCTGATCGGCGATCGCCTCGACCTCGTGCCGCTGCGGTGCGTCGCGCCCGGCGAGGGCGAAGTCCATCAGCGTGCCGTGCCCGGAGAAGTCGGGATCCTGTTGAAGCAGGACGATCCGCGTGCCCGGCTTTATCTTGCGCTCCCCGCGATCGGCCTCGATGCGCCCGGCGATCAGGCGGAACAGCGTCGTCTTGCCGACGCCGTTGCGGCCGATCAGCGCCAGTCGGTCGCGCGGGCCGATATGCAGGTCCAGCCCTGCGGAATCCGGTCCGCCGAACAGCCATCGCCCGCCCTGCTGCAGGCCCAGGCCTTCCCAGGAAAGGATCGGGGGTTCCGCCATAGGTGCGCGCGCCTAGCGGCTGGGGCAGGACGGAACAAGCGCGTTCACCGGCGCGTAATCGCCGTGGAGGCAGCCCCGCCGCAAAGGAGACCCGTCGGATGATCCGCTACGCCATTCCCGTGCTTGCCGTGACGGCGCTCGCCACCCCGGCCGCCGCCGCCGAGGTGCAGATTCAAGCCCAGGCGCCGGTCGTCGAACTGACCGTCAGCGACACCGTCAGGGCGAAGCCCGACATCGCCCAGGTGAGCGCCGGCGTCACCACCCGGGCCCACAGCGCCCAGGAGGCCATGCGGCAGAACGCCGCCCAGATGCAGAAGGTGGTCGACCGGCTGAAGGCACTCGGCATTGCCGACAAGGACATTCAGACGGCGAACTTCAATCTCAACGCCCAATTCAACTACCCGAACGGCGGGGGCTCGCCGGTTTTCACCGGTTATCAGGTGTCGAACCAGGTCACCGTCAAGCTGCGCCGGATCGACAAGACGGGCGAGGTTCTCGATGCGCTCGTCGCCGCGGGGGCGAACAACATCAACGGGCCCAGCTTCATGATCGACGATCCCACGGCCATGCAGCAGGCGGCGCGCACGCAAGCGTACCAGCACGGACAGGCGATGGCGCAGGCTTATGCGCGCATGGCCGGCTACACGGGCGTTCGCCTGCTCGAGGTTTCGGAGAACGTCCAGGTGGGCGGTCCGCCGCCCCCGGCCCCGCCGCAGCCGGTTGCATTCAGCGCCGAGAGGGGCCCGAGCACGCCGATCGTGCCGGGCGAGGTCGGCACCACCGTTACGCTGACCGTCAAGTACGAAATGACGCGCTAGGCTGAACGGTGAGTCCGATTGACATTCACAAGTTATTCAAAGCGTCGCCGCTACACCGGGATCGATGATGCGCAAGCTGTTGATTCCCTTATTGGCCGGCGCGATGCTGGCCTCCGGCGCCGTTTCGGCGCCCGCGCTGGCGCAGCAGAAGCACAGCGATCAGGAAAGCGCGCGCAAGGAAACCCGCGCCGGCAACGTGCTGGAACTGCGCCAGCTCGAGCGCATGGTGATTCCCCAGATCAAGCGGATGGATCGCAACTTCCAGTACCTGACTCCCGAGTGGGACCCGGTCGCGCGCGCCTATCGTTTCAAGTTCATCGACAACTCGAAGGGCCAGGTCATCTGGGTCGATGTCGATGCGCGCACGGGCCGCATCATCAGGATCTCGAAATAGGCTTGGGAAACGGCCCCGCCATTGACGCGTTCATCTTTCGGCCCCATTTCTGAACGGGCTGATATGAGGACACGATCTCCATGCGCATTCTGATCGTCGAAGACGAGCCGACACTCGGCCAGCAGCTCAAGGGCACGCTGGAGCAGAGCGGCTACGCGGTGGATTTGTCCACCGACGGCGAGGATGGGCATTTCCTCGGCTCGACCGAAGATTACGACGCGGCGATCCTCGACCTCGGCCTGCCCGAGATCGACGGGCTCACCGTGCTGGGCATGTGGCGCAAGGAAGGACGCAACTTCCCGGTCCTCGTGCTCACCGCCCGCGACAGCTGGTCGGATAAAGTCGCCGGGCTCGACGCCGGGGCCGATGACTACCTCGCCAAGCCGTTCCAGACCGAAGAGCTGATCGCCCGCCTGCGCGCGCTGATCCGCCGCGCCTCGGGCAACGCCAGCTCCGAGCTCACCGCCGGCGACGTGCGGCTGGACACGCGTTCCGGTCGCGTCACCAAGGACGGCGAGCCGGTCAAGCTGACCGCGCAGGAATACAAGCTGCTCAGCTACCTCATGCACCACAAGGGCAAGGTGGTCAGCCGCACCGAACTGATCGAGCACATCTACGATCAGGATTTCGACCGCGATTCGAACACGATCGAGGTCTTCGTCACCCGGATTCGCAAGAAGCTGGGCGCCAATGTCATCACCACCATCCGTGGACTCGGTTACAGCCTCGACGACCCCGACCAGCCGCCCCGCGAATGACGCCGTCCTCGCGGGCGGTACGCCGCCGGTAGACACCGCCGTTCCCGCGGAGGCGGCGGCCGCCGCCGCGCGCGCACGCACGCCGCACACCGGCAGCCTGTCGCGGCGGATGATGCTGATCGCCGGCGGCTGGATCACCATCCTGCTGCTGGTAGGCGGGCTCGCGCTCGACAGCACGCTGAGGTCGATGGTCACCGGCCAGTTCGACGACCAGCTGAACTACATTCTGACGGCGATGATCGGTTCGGCCGAGCTCGATACCGAAGGCGACGTCTATTTCACTCGCCCGCTCGGCGACCAGCGCTTTCTCCAGCCGAACAGCGGTCTGTATTGGCAGATTACCGGCCCCGGTCACGAGCCGATCGCCTCGCAATCGCTGTGGGACCGGACGCTGAAGGACAGCGGCGCGGGGTTCGAGAAGGAGCCGCACTACTACGAGTCGTACCAGTTCCCCGGCGAGCCGCTGCAGGTCGTCGAGCGATCGGTCCTGCTGCCCGGCAGCAAGACCCCGTGGCGTTTCGTGGTCGCCAGCGACCGCACTCAGCTCAACCAGCAGATCGCCAAGATGCGCTCGATCCTCGTGTGGTCGTTCCTGGTCCTCGGCATCGGCCTGTTCCTGATGGTCATGCTGCAGACCTGGTACGGCCTTAGTCCGCTGCGCCGCGTTCGGCGCGCGATCGCCCGCATCCGCACCTCGGGCGCGAACCGGGTCACCGAACCGCTGCCGCTCGAAGTGCAGCCGATGGTCGAGGAATTGAACGCGCTGCTCGCCCACTCGGAGAAGCAGGCGGAGGAGGCGCGCACGCATGCCGGCAATCTGGCGCATGCGCTGAAGACCCCGCTCACCGTGCTGACCAACGCCGCCAGCGCGCATGCGCCCGATCTCGACGACACGGTGCTGCGCGAGGCGACCGTAATGCGCCGCCAGGTCGACCATCACCTTGCCCGCGCGCGCGCCGTCGGTCGCCGGGCCATTGGCCTCGCCCGTGCCAACGTCATGGAAAGCGCCGCCGCGGTCGAGCGCGCGGTCGCCCGACTCCATCCGAACGTGCGCTTCGACATCGACGGCTCGCCTACCGCGACAGTGGCCGTCGAGCGGCAGGACCTGGAGGAAATCCTCGGCAACGTGATCGAGAACGCGGCCAAATACGGCGGCGGCAGCGTGTTCGTCACCGTCGATCCCCATCCGGAGGAGACGCTGTGCTCGATCTGGGTCGAGGACGACGGTCTCGGCATTCCGGAGGCGAAACGCAGCGACATCTTCGCCCGCGGCGCCCGGCTCGACACCAACAAGCCGGGAACCGGGCTTGGCCTCGCCATCGTCCGCGACGTGGCCCAGATCTACGGCGGCAGCGTCGAACTCGGCGAAAGCGAGGATCTCGGCGGATTGCTGGTGCGCGTGCACCTGCCGAGGTCGGCGGCAGCTACCTGAACGGCGGGTTCAGGCCGGATACAAGCGTCCCGTGGTTCCCTCGGTGCAACGACAAGAATACACCGGAGAGAACCCATGAAGACGTTGATCTTGCGCTCCGCGCTCATTGCCGGGGCGGCGCTCGCCGTGACCGGCTGCGCCAGCGGCTATGGCTACGGCGACTATGGCTACGGCGGCCTGTCGTACGGCTATGCGAGCCCCTATTACGGCTGGTACGATAACTATTATTACCCGGGGACCGGGGTCTACATCTATGGTCGCTCGGGGCATCGCTACCGCTGGAACGACCACCAGCGCCGTTACTGGGAACGGCGTCGCGGCCATCGGCACTATCGCGAGAACTGGAGCGGCTACCGCCATCACCGTGACAGGGACGGCGATTACGACAACGATTGATCGCCGCCGGAGGGCGCCTAACCCCCGCGCGCTCGCTGGTGATGCCGGATCACCTCGTCGATCACGAAGCGGATGAACTTTTCGCTGAACTCGGGATCGAGATCGGCGTCTTCGGCCAGGCTGCGAAGTCGCTTGATCTGCCGTTCCTCGCGCGCCGGATCGGCCGGCGGCATCGCCATCCTGGCCTTGTACTCGCCGACTTCCTTGGTGATGCGGAACCGCTCGGCCAACATGTGAATTAGCGCGGCATCGATGTTGTCGATGCTCTTGCGGTATCCGGCGAGCACGTCGTCGGTTGAGCGGTCGTTTGCTTGCTGCGTGGCCATCAGCGGGGAACGGTAGCAGCGTTTCGGCGCTTGCCAAGCATGAGCAGACCATTGCCAGCCGCCGGAACAATCCCTACGGGCGCTCGCATGAGCGCCGAGGTCGTCCCGCTGACCCGCAAGGAGCCGACCCTGGCTCCGATCCTCAACCTCACCGCCACGGCGATGAACGCGGTCAACGCGATCATCCTCGACCGGATGCAGAGCGAAATCCCGCTCATCCCCGCGCTGGCCGGGCACTTGATCGCCGGCGGCGGCAAGCGCATGCGGCCGATGCTGACGCTCGCCGGCGCCGAGCTGGTCGGCTACAACGGCGCGCGTCACCACAAGCTCGCCGCCGCAGTCGAGTTCATCCACACCGCCACGCTGCTGCACGACGACGTGGTCGACGGCAGCGAGCAGCGCCGCGGCAAGTCGGCCGCCAACATCGTCTTCGGCAATCCGGCGACGGTGCTGGTCGGCGATTTCCTGTTCGCCCGCGCGTTCGAGCTGATGGTCGAGGACGGCAGCCTCAAAGTGCTCAAGATCCTCAGCCACGCCAGCGCCGTCATCGCCCAGGGCGAGGTCGACCAGCTCACCGCGCAGCGCAAGATCGAGACCAGCGAGGAGCGCTACCTCACCATCATCGGCGCCAAGACCGCCGCGCTGTTCGCCGCCGCCAGCCGCATCTCGGCGGTGGTCGCCGAATGCGCCGAGGCTGAGGAGCAGGCGCTCGACGACTACGGCCGCAACCTCGGCATCGCCTTCCAGCTGGTCGACGACGCGATCGACTACGACACCGGCACTGCCGACATGGGCAAGGACCGCGGCGACGATTTCCGCGAGGGCAAGATGACCCTACCGGTGATCCTCGCCTATGCCCGCGGCAGCGAGGAAGAGCGGCGCTTCTGGCAGGATGCCGTCGCCGGGTTCCGTACCGAGGACGAAGACTTCGCCCACGCTGTCGATCTGATTCGGCGCCATGACGCGATCGCCGCCACTCGCGAACGCGCCCGCCACTTCGCCCAGCGCGCTTGCGACGCGCTGTCGATCTTCCCCGACGGCAAGGCCCGGTCCGCCATGGTCGAAGCGGCGCAGTTCGCGGTCAGCCGCGGGTTTTAGACGAGCGGTTCCCAGGCGCCGCTGTCACCCTTTCGGTGCGGGGCCCTTCACTGCGGTAACGAACATGTCGGGCCGCAGATAGGTGCGAAAAGCTCGCTGAATCTGCTGCGGGGTCATCGTGAAATAGTGCCGGGCGGCAATGGTCATGCTGTCGAGCGGCTTGTCTTCCAGCGAGAACTGCAACAGCTGCCCGGCGATTGCGTTGAAACTCGCTTCACTGAGCGGCAGCTGGCGTAGCAGCATGCTCTTGGCCTGGTGGAGTTCGCTGGCCGAGACCGGCGCCTGCTGCATCTGCTTGAGATCGCGAACGATCAGGTCGTGCGCCTGGGCGACCTTGTCGGGATCGCAGCCGTAGGACACGACGTAGCGGCC
The DNA here is from genome assembly GCA_963811255.1 of uncultured Alphaproteobacteria bacterium. GTDB lineage: Bacteria > Pseudomonadota > Alphaproteobacteria > Sphingomonadales > Sphingomonadaceae > Croceibacterium_B. The sequence goes on from CAWEQI010000003.1 coordinate 614,361, forward strand.
GCGATGGCGGTCGAGGCGCAGCCCGCTGGAGACGGTGTAGACCAGCCCCCGCTGCTCGCGCAGATCGCGAGTGAGCCGCGCGGCGTAGAAGCCGCCGCTGAGCACGAAATTGCCGGCGTTGAGCGCGTATCGGTCCTCGCTGTGGTTATCGAGGGCGACCTGCTCGGCCATGGTCACCGAATCCTGCACCGAGGTCGCATCCGGCGTGTTGAATTCGGCCGGCTTGGCGTTGAGCGGCACGGCCGGATAATCGGTCTGCGGCTTCGGCCCGCTCGCTTGCCAGTCGCCGAAAGCCTGTTCGACGACCTGGCGTGCCTGTGCCGGGGTAACGTCGCCGATCACCACGATGGTGGTCATGTCGGGGCGGTAGGTCTTGGCGTAATAGTCCCGCACATCGGCCAGGGTCAGACTGTCGATCGGCCCCGGCTTGGGATAACGCAACTCGGGATCGTTTGCCGGCAGCAAGGCCTTGTACAGGCCGATCTCGTTGAGGAAGTCGGGTGTCTGCAAGACCCCGGCGGCCTGGGCGGATTCGCGCTGGCGCATGGTCCGGAACGCATCTTCGGGCATCGCGGGGTGCAACTCGTTGTCGGCCAGCAACTGCATCCCGGTCGCGAAGTTGGCCGACGGCACTTGCAGCGAAAAGCTCTTGCCCGCGCTTTCGTGCGCGCTGATCGCGTCGAGCGCGGCTTCGAACTTCAGCCGGTCCATGTGCGTGGTCCCGAAGTCGAACATGTCGCCCAGCACGTCGGCGACCCCCTCCTTGCCTTCGGGCGCCTGCAGGTCCTGATTGGACTTCACCTCGCCGAACACCTCGACGGTCTTGCTGACCGTTTCCGGCTGGACGATCAGCCGCAGGCCGTTGGGGAGGGTGAAGTCCGCCGGATGGATCGCCGACTTCGGCATTTGCAGCTTGGCGAAGGCGGCCCGCGCCCATGGCGGCAGCGTGACCGGCCCATTTGGCTTCCCGCCGAAACTCTCGGCACCGCCGAAGCCCTTGCCGCTAACGGGGTTGCCGGACGATTGCGGAGTGAGGACGGCGGTGATCGCATGAGCGGGATCGAACACGCGGCTGGCCAGCGCATCGACCTTCGCCGGGGTGACCGCGGCGATCGCGGCTTTGACCTCGTCGGGGGAGTTCGCGCCGGCGAAGGCCAGCGCCTGCGACCAATCGTTGGCGAGGCCGTCGACCGAATTCTTGCGATATTCGAGATCGGCGATCGCCCGGTTCTTGGCGGCTTCGACCAGGTCGGCGGGAACGCCCTTGCTGCCGGCCTGCGCCATGATGCCGCGCATCGTCTGCAGCACGGCTTGCGGATCGCCGTCGCGGGCGAACACCCCCTCGGCGTAGGCAAGGCCGCTTTGCGGCAGGAAGTCGCTCGCGAAATCGCCGTACAACGCCTTGCCGGTCAGTCCCATCTCGAACAGCGGGCCGCGCTTGGAGTTCATCGCCTGCGACAACACCAGCGCCGTCGCGTAATCGGGATCGCGCAAGCCGGGGAGGCGGTACGAGATCACCGCCACGCCGTAAGGCAGGTCGGTCGGCAGATTTACCGTATGCGCCTGCACCGGTTGAAAGCGGAACGAGGGCCGCTTCGGCAGCGGTTTGCGCGGGATGTTCGAGAACAGCGTCCGCACCTTGTTCAGGGTTGCGGCCGGATCGACGTCGCCGGCGATCACAAGGATCGCGTTGTTCGGCGCGTACCAAGTGTCGTGGAATTGCTTCAGCGCCGCGGCGGTCGTCTTGTTGAACGAGGGCCGCGTGCCGAGCGGGGTGATGTGATAAGGCGTGCCCGCGAACAGGCGCTCGCGTAGCTCGGTGTAGAACTTGAAGGTCGGGCTGGACAGGTCGCGCGATACTTCCTGTTCGATCGCGCCGCGTTCGTTGGCCCATTCCTTCGGCGCCATATCCACCCCGCGCATGCGGAGCGCGTGGATGTGCAGGGCGACGTCCAGATCCTGCGCCGGGACGGTGAAGAAATACTGCGTCACGCCCTCGGTTGTGTCGGCGTTGAACTGGCCGCCCATGTTGGCTGCCAGGGCGGAGATCTGGCCCTTGCTCAGACCGGGGCTGCCGCGAAACATCATGTGCTCGACCGCGTGGGCGGTGCCGGGGAACCCCTCGGGCGCTTCGTTGGAGCCGGCGAGGTAATTCATCTCGGTCGTCACCACCGGCGCCAGCTCGTCGCGGACGATCACGACGCGCAGGCCGTTGGGCAAGGTCGCGCGGGTGACGTCGCTGGTGGTGTCGGCAGCATGGGCCGGAACCAGGGCCGCGGCGGCGATTGCAAACAGCAGGGCGCCGATCTTGCCGAAGGGCCCGTATTGGCGCTTCCCCACTCGACCCATGCGCATGCGACCTCCTTGTCAGGTGCCCCGGAGGGCTTCTTGACGCTTGGCACGCCGTGAGGGGTGGGCGCAAGAGAGCGTCGCACAGGCGGTGATCCGGAATATCGGAGCGCCCAGCGGCGCGGAGCCGCGATATGGCGCGCTTGCCGCGATCCCCCTAAGGCGAGGCAGTGACCGATCTTCCCATCCACGCCGTCCTGCCCGATCTTCTCGCCGCGTTGCGCGATGGGAACGGGGCGGTGCTGGTCGCTCCGCCGGGCGCAGGCAAAACCACCGCGGTCGCCCCGGGGCTGCTCGATGAACCGTGGTGCACCGGCGAAATCATCCTCACCAGCCCGCGCCGGGTGGCCGCGCGGGCCGCGGCGGAGCGGATTGCCGAATTGCTCGGCGAACCGGTCGGGCGGCGGGTCGGCTATCTCACCCGGCTCGACAGCAAGCGCTCGGCGGCGACGCGTATTCTCGTCGTTACCGAAACGATCTTCGTCTCCCGCCTTCTGGGGGATCAGGACCTGACTGGCGTTTCCGCCGTGCTGTTCGACGAGGCACATGAGCGACATCTCGACAGCGATCTCGGTCTCGCGCTGGCGCTCGAAAGCCGCGCGGTACTGCGCGAGGACCTGCGGATCGTCGTGATGTCCGCCACGATCGACGGCGCGCGCTTCGCCCGACTGATGGGGGAAGATACCCCTGTGATCGAAAGCGAGGGTCGCGCCCACCCGCTGCGCATCGAATGGCTCGGCGGCCGCCCCGAGTTACGAACCGATGAGGCGATGGCGAGCGCCGTGCTGCAAGGCTGGCGCGAGGAACCGGGCGACATCCTCGCGTTCCTTCCCGGCGTCGGCGAGATCGAGCGCACCCGCGAACGCCTGGCCGAGCGCTTGCCCGAGGTGCCGATCCTGCCGCTCCATGGGCAGGTTGAACCCACCGCTCAGCGCGCGGCGATCCGGCGCGATCCGCGAGGGCGCCGCCGGATCGTGCTGGCGACGGCGATTGCCGAAACCTCGATCACGCTCGACGGCGTTGCGGTGGTGGTCGACGCCGGTCTTGCGCGCCGCGCCGAATTCGACCTTGCCGCCGGCGTCACGCATCTCGTTACCCACCGCGCCAGCCAGGCCTCGGCCGCGCAGCGGGCGGGGCGCGCCGCGCGTGAAGGACCGGGCGTCGCCTATCGCTTGTGGGAGGAAGCCTCGCACGCCGGCCGCGCGCCGTTCGATCCGCCGGAAATGCTTACCAGCGATCTGGCGCCGCTGGTGCTGGCGCTGGCGCAATGGGGCGTGACCGATCCCAATTCGCTGCCATGGCTCGATCCGCCGGCGGCACCCGCGCTCGCCGCCGCACGCGGGCGGCTGGCGGCGCTCGGCGCGCTCGATGCGGAAGGCCGCATCACTGAACGCGGCCGCAAGATAGCCGCTCTGCCGATGGAGCCGTGGCAAGCGGCGATGCTGCTCTATGGCGCCGAGCATGGCGGAGCTGCGCAAGCGGCCAAACTCGCGCTGCTCCTGCAGGAGCGTGGACTCGGCGGGCGAGGAGAAGACCTGGCGCAACGGCTGGAGCGGTGGGACCGCGACGAGTTCGAGCCGCGCGGAGGCAAGCCGCAAGCTTGCGGCGCGCTGGGCGAAGAGGGCCCGAGCCCTGGAGAGGCAAGGGGGCGAAGGCGCGCCCCTCGGCATTCTCCTCGCCATGGCCTTGCCCGATAATCTTGCCCGCCGCCGCGCCCCCTCGGGCGAAAGCTGGCTTTCCGCTGGCGGTCGCGGCTACACGCTCGATCCACTGTCGCCGCTGGCGACCGCCGAATGGCTCGCTATCGGCGATGCGCAGGGGCAGGCGAAAGGCGGGCGAATCACCGCCGCGCTGCCGTTGACGAACGCCGAGATCGAGCAATGGCTCGGTGGGCGGGTCGAGCGCCGCAGCGTGCTGCGCTGGACCGGCGAGCGGGTCGAAGCGCGGCTCGAACGACGGCTCGGCGCGATAACTTTGGTAAGCGGACCCGATCCGGCGCCCGACGAGGACGCCGTGACAGCTCTGCTTATGGATAAGGCTCTTGAAAACATTGCGGATATCCTGCCGAAGGATCTCGTCGCCCGGGTGCGCTTCGCCGGTATCGAGGCCCTGGCGCCTTCACGCGTCGCCGAAAGCGCCGGGCAGTGGCTTGCGCCGCTGCTCCAAGGTAGGCGTGACTTGGCAATCCCCAAGGGCAAGATCTCAGATGCGCTGCTCGGGTTGCTCGACTGGGATGCGCGCCAGCGCCTCGACCGGCTGGCCCCGCGCGAATTCGTCACCCCCGCGGGCACGAGCCATCCGATCGATTATTCCGGCCCCGATGCTCCCGCCGTCGACGCGCGCGTACAGGCGCTGTTCGGGCTCGATACGCAGCCGATGATCGGCGACACACCGCTGCTGCTCAAGCTCACCAGTCCGGCCGGGCGCCCGATCCAGGCAACCCGCGACTTGCCCGGCTTCTGGCGCGGCAGCTGGAAGGATGTGGCGAAGGAGATGAAGGGCCGCTACCCCAAGCACCGCTGGCCGAATGAGCCGTGGACCGAAACGCCCAGCTTGAAAACCAAGAACGCCTTCCAAAAATCGACCGGCTGAATTAGGGACCCCATCCATGCAGGCCCGTATCTACCAGCGCCCCAAGAACGCCATGCAGTCCGGCAAGGCCCTCACCGACCAGTGGGTCCTCGAGTTCGTCCCCGCCGAGGCCAAGAAGCCCGACCCGCTGATGGGCTGGGCCGGTAGCGGCGACACGCGCGAGCAGGTGCGGCTGCGCTTCCCCACCTGCGAAGCGGCGCAGGCCTACGCGGCGAAGTACGGCATCGAAGCCATCGTCCACCGCCCCCCGCCGAAAAGGCTCAAGCTTCAGGCTTACGCCGACAACTTCCGCTAGGTTGCAAATTAAGCCGACGCCCGCCATATGCGCGCCCGGGAGTCGGGTGGACGTTCGCGTCCGCCAACCTGGTCAGGTCCGGAAGGAAGCAGCCACAACGGATGGCAGCGGGTCGCCCGGCTCCTTTTCAACTGACTTTATGAGCCGCACGCCCTACCTTGGCGCCGATGACTGATTCAGGCGACATGTTCGGCGAAACTCCGCCGCCCGAGGACGAGCAGGAGGAGGGCAAGGCGAGCGCGGCGGAGCTGGAGGCAGCCGGCCAGTCCGCCATGTTCGGCGAACCTGAGCCCACGGTCGAGCCGACGATTGGAGCGCCGAAACCCGCAGCTCCGGCCACTGCGCAACCCTATCGCGTGCTGGCCCGCAAGTACCGGCCGCAAACCTTCTCCGAGCTCATCGGCCAGGATCCGATGGTCAAGACGCTGGCCAACGCGATCCAGCGCGACCGGCTGGCGCATGCATTTCTGATGACCGGCGTCCGCGGGGTCGGCAAGACCAGCACCGCGCGGCTGATCGCCAAGGCGCTGAACTGCATCGGCCCGGAGGGGCAGGGTGGCCCGACGATCGACCCGTGCGGCGTATGCGAGCCGTGCCGGGCGATTGCCGAAGGCCGTCACATCGACGTGATCGAAATGGACGCCGCCAGCCATACCGGCGTCGACGACGTGCGCGAGATCATCGAGGCGGTGCGCTATGCAGCGGTGTCGGCACGCTACAAGATCTACATCATCGACGAAGTCCACATGCTCTCGCGCAATGCCTTCAACGCCTTGCTCAAGACGCTCGAGGAACCGCCGGCGCATGTGAAGTTCCTCTTCGCCACTACCGAAGTCGAGAAATTACCGGTCACCGTGCTCAGCCGCTGCCAGCGGTTCGACTTGCGGCGGATTCCCAAGCCGCTGCTCGAGCAGCAGTTCGCCTCGATCTGCCGCCAGGAAGGCGTCGAGGCCGAGCCCGAGGCGCTCTCGATTATTGCTTCGGCGGCCGAAGGGTCGAGTCGCGACGGCTTGTCGATACTCGACCAAGCGATCGCCCATGCCGATCTCGACGCCGAGAGCTCCGGCGTCGGCAGGATCACCGCGGAACGGGTGCAGGACATGCTCGGGCTCGCCGACAAGGGCGCGCAACGGCGGCTGTTCGGATCCCTCCTCGACGGTGATCCGCAGGCGCTGCTCGGCGAAGTCGAGCGCCAGTATGCTCTCGGCGTCGATCCGCAGGCGCTGATGCGAGGGACGATGGACCTCGCGCATCGCATCACGATCGCTCAGATCGGCGGCGATGCGGCCGATGCCGCGACCCAGGAGGAGCGGGAGGCGCTGGAGGGCTGGGCGAACTCGCTCTCGGCGGGACAGCTGCATCGCCTGTGGCAGTTGCTGCTCAAGGGGTACGACGAGGTCCGCAAGGCACCCGATCCGCTGGTCGCCGCGCAGATGGCGTTGCTGCGCGTGCTTCACGCGGCCGACATGCCGGATCCCGGTACGCTGGCGAAGACGCTCCAACAGATGGCCGCAAACGGCGCCGCCGCGCCGGTTGGTGCGCCGAACGGCAGCGGGGGCGCCAGCGCTGGGACCACGGCGCTCTCCTCGTCCGAGGACTGGGAGCGGCTGGTCGAGCGTGTCGACCAGTCGGGCGCGCTCAGGGTAGCGCAGGTGATGCGCGACTGGATTCGCCCGATCGAGATCGGCGCGAGCGAACTGATCTACCAGATCGCGCCCGGCTTCGGCGAGGACCCGGCCCCCGAACTGCGTGACGCGCTGCTCAAGGCCACCGGGGAACGCTGGCAGGTCGCCGCGGGTACTGGCGATGCCCAGCCGACGCTGCGCGAGCGAGCCGAGGCCGCCAAAACTGCCGAGGACCATCGCATCCGCAATGCGCCGCTGGTCAGGTCCGCGCTCGAGGCTTTCCCCGGCGCCGAACTGGTCGACGAAAGCGAAGCGCCTCGGCGTGATCGCAACTGGAACCGAACAGCCTGAGGAAGTCCCGATGGATATGGAAGAACTGATGCGCCAGGCTCAGGAGGCCGCGCAGAACATCCAGAAGCAGATGAACGACGTTCAGGTGAAGCTGGACTCGGTCGAGGTGGAAGGCAGCGCGGGCGGAGGCCTGGTCAAGATCCGCGCCACCGCCAAGGGCCGCATCCTGTCGGTCTCGATCGACGACAGCCTTATCGTGCCCGAAGACAAGCAGATGCTGGAAGACCTGGTCACCGCCGCCTTCAACGACGCGCGCACCAAGGCTGACGCCGCCGCCAACGCCGAGATGCAAAAGGCGCAGTCGGGCATGGGCCTGCCGCCGGGATTCTCGCTTCCCGGGATGGGGTGAGGCAACGCCGGCGTGCTCGTCCCTTTCGTGATTACGCTGCTGACGGCTGATCCTTTCTCAAGTTGCCGTTTGTCCGAGGCGGACTCACCTTCCGGGCTGATCCTGGCGGAGCAACGCTGGGTCGCAGCGCTGGAATCACGCAATGTCGCGGCTCTCCATTGTCGGCTGGCGCCGGATTTCGTCGACACCAACTGGCGCGGCGAACTGGTGACCAGGAACGCCGTTATCGCCGCATTACCGAATCGGCCGCCGAGCCGGCTGGTGCTGAGCGACGTTCAGGCCAACGTCCATGGGCGCATCGGCATCGTGCGCGGCATCAATACGCAGACAGCTCTCGACGGTTCGGTACTCGGCCGTGTCCGCTTCACCGACGTGTTCGTGCGCAAGCTCGACGGTTGGCAGGCGCTGTCGGCGCAAGAGACGGTAATCGGCTCTGCCTCACCCTGACAGCCGCGCCTCGTCCACAGCGAATTCCGCCCGCGCCGTTGCGGCGTGCGCACCTGCTTCCCATATCCGACATCAAGGACGTCGCGCCGCACCTTTTCGGCTGTCGGCGCGTTACATTGGACGGACACGAATTCTCATGATGGCATTTCCCCTTCTTCCCTTGCGCGACCTGGTGGTGTTTCCCGGGCAGGTGGTCCCGTTGTTCGTGGGGCGCGACAAGTCGGTCATGGCGCTCGAAGCGGCGATGGCCGGCGATAAGGACATCTTTCTCGTCGCCCAGCTCGACCAGGGGTGCGATCAGCCCGAGCGGGAGGATCTCTACGACGTCGGCACCATCGCCCAGGTGCTGCAGCTGCTCAAGCTGCCCGACGGCACCGTGCGCGTGCTGGTCGAAGGGCAGCAGCGCGCGCGGCTGGTCGGCATGAGCGAGCATGGCGGCTATGTGCTGGCCGAAACCGACCTTATGGAGGAAGAGCCCGCCACCGGCACGCCCGTCGCGGCGCTGATGCGCAGCGCGCTCGAGCAGTTCGCCGACTACGCCAAGCACAACAAGAAGCTGCCGGAGGACATCGAGAACGAGCTCGGGCAGATCGAGGACGCCGGGCGGCTGGCCGATGCCATCGCCGGGGCGCTGACTGCCAAAGTCGCTACCAAGCAGTCGCTGCTGACCGAACCGGAGCCGCTGAAGCGCCTGGAGATGGTCTATTCGGTCATGGAAGGTGAGCTGTCGGTGCTCCAGGTCGAGCGCAAGATCCGCGGCCGCGTCAAGCGCCAGATGGAGAAGACCCAGCGCGAATATTACCTCAACGAACAACTCAAGGCGATCCAGAGCGAGCTCGGCGGCGGCGACGAGGGCGAGGTCGACGAGCTGGCCGAGCTGCAGAGCAAGATCGACACGCTCAAGCTGTCGAAGGAAGCCAAGGCCAAGGCCACGGCCGAGCTCAAGAAGCTGCGCACGATGCAGCCGATGAGCGCCGAGGCGACCGTGATCCGCAATTACCTCGACGTCCTGCTCGGGCTGCCGTGGGGCAAGAAGAGCCGGCTGAAGAAGGACATCGCCAAGGCGCAGCAGGTGCTCGACGAGGACCACTACGCGCTCGACAAGGTCAAGGACCGGATCGTCGAATACCTCGCAGTGCAGGCGCGGACCAACAAGCTCAAGGGACCGATTCTGTGCCTCGTCGGGCCGCCCGGCGTGGGCAAAACCAGCCTCGGCAAGTCGATCGCTCGCGCCACGGGCCGCGAGTTCGTCCGCCAGTCCTTGGGCGGCGTGCGCGACGAGGCCGAGATCCGCGGCCACCGGCGGACCTACATCGGCTCGCTGCCGGGTAAGATCGTCACCAACCTGCGCCGTGCGGGGACTAGCAACCCGCTGTTCCTGCTCGACGAAATCGACAAGCTCGGCGCCGATTTCCGCGGCGATCCGGCTTCGGCGCTGCTCGAGGTGCTCGATCCCGAACAGAACTCGAAGTTCCAGGACCATTACCTCGAGCTCGACATCGACCTCTCCGACATCATGTTCGTGACCACCGCCAACACCCTCAATCTGCCGCAGCCGCTGCTCGACCGGATGGAGATCATCCGCCTCGAAGGCTACACCGAGGACGAGAAGGTCGAGATCGCCCAGCGCCACTTGATCGCCAAGCAGGTCGAGGCGCATGGGCTGAAGGCCGGCGAGTTCGAACTGACCGAAGCGGGCTTGCGTGACCTGATCCGCTACTACACGCGCGAAGCCGGCGTCCGCACCCTCGAACGCGAGATCGCGCGGCTGGCGCGCAAGACTCTGCGCCAGATCCTCGAAAAGGAGGTCGAGAGCGTCACCATCACGCCGGAAAACCTCGGCGACTTCGCCGGGGTGCGCAAGTTCAAGCACGGCGTATCGGAAGAAGAGGCACAGGTCGGTGCGGTGACCGGGCTGGCGTGGACCGAGGTCGGCGGCGAGCTGCTGACGATCGAAAGCGTCACCACTCCGGGCAAGGGCGAGGTCAAGACGACCGGCAAGCTCGGCGAGGTGATGACCGAAAGCGTCGCCGCGGCGTTCAGCTTCGTCAAGGCCCGGGCGCCGGCGTATGGCATCAAGCCGTCGATTTTCCAGCGCAAGAACATCCACATCCATCTGCCCGAAGGCGCGGTGCCCAAAGACGGGCCGAGCGCGGGCGTCGGCATGGTCACCTCGATCGTCTCGACGCTCACCGGCATCCCGGTGCGGCCGGACGTGGCGATGACGGGCGAAGTTACGCTGCGCGGGCGCGTCCTGGCGATCGGCGGTCTCAAGGAAAAGCTGCTCGCCGCGCTGCGCGGAGGCATCAAGACGGTTTTGATTCCCGAGGAGAACGTGAAGGATCTCGCGGAGATACCGGCCAACGTGAAGGAAGAACTCGAGATCGTGGCCGTCGGCCATGTCGACCAGGTGCTCGAGCACGCGCTGATCGGGCAGCCGGTGCCGATCGAATGGACCGAGGCCGACGACCTGGCAAGCCAGCCGACGCCTCCTCTGCAAGGGTCTGAAGCCGCCACGACGGCCCACTGAGCAGGCGCAGCAAGCCGCTGCGCCGCAGCGAATCGCCGGGCGCCGCGGAGGGCCTTAGCGGCGTGTTAGGCAACTTGTGTTTCGTCCCTGCGGCGAATGCGGCCAATTGCCGGTTCAATTCGCCGCGCCCGGGCGGAATCCGGCGGGTTTGGCTTTGACAGGGCAGCCAAAAGACGCTCAACTCGCCCGCCATCGCGCAGGCGATTCCAAATTCGGTCCGACAACACAAATGAGGGGGAATCCCGGAACATGAACAAGAACGAACTGATCGGTGCAGTCGCCGACGCCAGCGGGCTGTCGCGCAGCGATGCCACGAAAGCCGTCGAGGGGGTGTTCGATACGATTACCGGCGCGCTTTCGAAGGGCGACGAGGTCCGCCTGGTCGGTTTCGGAACGTTCTCGGTCAGCAGGCGCAAGGCTTCTGTAGGGCGCAATCCGCGGACTCGCGAACCGATGACGATCAAGGCGTCGAACCAGCCGAAGTTCAAGGCCGGCAAGGGGCTCAAAGATTCGGTGAACTGATCGCCTCGCGCCCGGCCGCAGCCGGGCGGCGCCGTTCGCAAGGCCGCTCCTCCGGATCGGGAGCGGCCTTTCGCATGTGCGTTACGGGACCAGCTTCACCAGCGCGGTGGGCGCGGCCTGAGTCCGCTGGTTAACGGTCCACTGAAGGATTTGCCCGCCCGCTCCGGCCCTGGGTCCTTCGTCGGTGTTGTTGGCGAGGATCTGCCCGTCCGTGACGATGCGGAAGGTGCCGTCCAGCTGAGGGACTGGCGGCGCGGTTTCCGGCTTCGTGCCCTTACCCTTGTTGGCCGCGTCGGCCGTGCCCATCGTCGCGAGGCCCGCCATCATGGCCGTCAGCGGATTGCCGGCCCCCTGGGCGGAAAACCCGGGCGCATTGATGCGCGCCGTGCCGTCCTGCCGCCGCGCGACCAGCACGAAGTAATCGTCCATCGGCAAGGTCTCCAGCGTCGGGAAGGCGAAATCGTGCGTCAGCTTGCTGGTTATCTGGAAATCGACCTCGAACAGCCCGTCGCCTGAATAGGTGACCTGGCGCCAGCCTGCCTGCCGCTTCAGCTCTTCAGCGAGCGCTTGGCCCGCCTTGGGATCGTTGGGATCGGCGCCCCCCATCATCGCGCGCAGCGCCTCCTTGTTCTGCTTGTCCTGCTCGAGCTTTGTCTGCTTGTCCTCTTCCCACTTGCGCTTCTGCTCGGCGATTTCGGCCGCCGTGCAGGGGCGCTCCTTCAGGTCGTCGCCCTGACACGGCTGCTGGACGAATTCGCCGACCTCATCGGACTTCATCGCTTGGTTCGCGAGCTTGCTCAGCGCCAGCATGAAGATCTGGCCCTTGTAGCTGAAAGTGAAGCTGCCGTCCTTGCGCAGGTCGAGCGTCGAAGCGAAGTTGCCCGGCTGCAGCAAACAGCCGCTCAGTGCCAGGCATGCGAGAACGGGCACCGCGGCCCGCCAGATAGACTTCATCATGTTCCACCCCCCATTCGCGTGCCGGTCAGTCCGGCCTGGTCGCCACCGCATAGAGCGCAATGGCCGCGGCGTTGGAGACGTTGAGGCTCTCCATCGCCTGGCCAATCGGCAGCCGGGCCAGCGCGTCGCAGTGCGTGGCGATGTTATGCCGCAAGCCTTCGCCTTCCGCACCCAAAACCAGCGCCACCGGTCCGGCCGGAAGCGCTTCGGCGAACGTCGCCTGCGCATCGCCCGCCAGACCGATCCGCCAGTATCCCGCGTCCGCCAGCTCCTCCAGCGCCCGGGCGAGATTGACCACGCGCACCCATGGGACGAGTTCGAGCGCGCCCGAAGCGGCCTTGGCCAGCGCACCGCTTTCGGGCGGGGCGTGGCGATCCTGGGTCACCAGGGCGGCAGCGCCAAACGCCGCCGCCGAGCGCAGGATTGCGCCGACGTTGTGCGGATCGGTCACCTGGTCGAGCACGACGATCGGGCGAGCCGGCTCGCCGGCCAGCACCTCGTCGAGATGAAGGTCGTCGAGCGGCTCGCACTCGAGCACCAGCCCCTGGTGCGGCGCATCGTGCGCGACCAGCCGGGCGAGGTCTGCGGCGTCGGCGTATTCGACCGGAAAGTCTGGCGGCAGTTCGCCGTCGAGCGAGGCGACGCCTTCGCGCGTGGCCCACAGCTTGCGATGCCGCCGCGCGGGATTTTTCAGCGCCGCCTCGACCGCGTGGCGGCCCCACAGCCGCACGTGGCCGTGGGTCGGCCGGCCCGAGCCGCGGCCGCCCTGCATCCGTCCGGCCCGCCCGCGCAGGGCCTTCCTGTTGCCGCCTTTCGCCACGGGAGCCCCCTGCCAGCGCCACCATTGACAGGCAAGCGCCGCTTCGCCATGAGCGCGCCCACTCGGCCGGAGCCCCGCGCGCGGGGCCGCACAGCAAACGGGTTCGCCCGTCGCACCGGCATCAGGTGGACAGGTGGCCGAGTGGTTAAAGGCAGCAGACTGTAAATCTGCCCGCGCAAGCGTACGGTGGTTCGAATCCACCCCTGTCCACCAGCCGGCTTCCCGTAGTGGTCCGCTGAAACCCGTAGAAATCCCGGAACTCCTAGGGTATCCTGCCCGCGCAGGCTCGCCTGCTCCCGCCGCGTTCTGCCTGCAACCGGGCCGAAATGTGGGGGAAGTGTGGGGGGAAAGCGGCTTTCCCCCACACTCTGGCCCCCGACTTTGGGGGAAGAAAGTGTGGGGGAAGAAGATGGGCAAGTTGACGGCAGTGGCGGTGAAGGGTGCTTTGGCGAAGCCGGGCACCTACCAAGACGGCGACGGGCTGTTCCTGAAAGTGGACAAGCGCGGCGGTGCGTCGTGGACCTTGCGGCTCCAGCGAGACGGCAAGCGGCAGGACATCGGGCTAGGCTCCGCCCGGCTGCTGACGCTGGCGGACGCTCGCGACAAGGCTGGCGTACTTCGCAAGGCGGTCAAGGTCGAGCGGCGCGACGTGCTGACGGAAAGGAAGGACGAAGCCGCTGCCAAGGTGACGTTCAGCGAAGCCGCGCGCCAATACCATGCAGAGAATGAGGCAGGCTGGAAGAGCGCGATCTATACGCGCCAGTGGCTCGCCAGCTTGGAGAACTACGCTTTCCCCCGACTAGGCAACGTGCCCACCGGCAGCATTACAGCGGCCGACATCATCTCGGTGCTGACGCCGATTTGGCAGCAAATCCCTGAGACTGCGCGCCAGGTACGTAACCGGATTTGCGCGGTGCTGGACTATGCCCACGCGAAGGGCTGGCGCTCTACCGAAGCGCCGTCGGGCAATGGCAGCCTGAAAGCGGGACGCGGCCTGCCTCGGCAAGTGAGGCAGCGGGAGAACCGCAAGGCCATGCCCTATGCCGCCGTGCCCGGCTTTCTAACCGCATTGCGGCGCAAGCCCTCATACGGACGGCTGGCGCTGGAACTGCTGATCTTGACGGGCGCGCGCAGTCAGGAGGTGCGGCTGGCGACATGGGACGAGTTCGACGTTGCAGCCCGCTTGTGGACGATCCCCGCAGCTCACAGGAAGCGAAATAAGGCGCACATGGTCCCCTTATGCGACGCGGCACTGGCGGTCCTGGCGAAAGCGGCAGCCTTGAAGCTGGAGGGGACCGATCAAGTCTTTCCCGGCGCCAACGGCAGCCCAATGTCCGATATGACTTTGTTGAAGGTGCTGCGCGACATGAGCGAGCCCTATCACGTTCACGGGTTCCGCTCTGCTCTGACAGACTGGGCTGCCAACGAGGGCTATCCCGATGCCGTCGTGGAAGCCGCCTTGGCGCACAAGACACCCGACGCGGTACAGGCGGCCTATCGTCGGACAACCTATCTCGGCACGCCCGGCCAGCCGGGCCAACGTGTGAAGCTCATGGCCGACTGGGGGCGCTATTGCACTAGCGGTTCGGCTGACAGCGCGGCGGTCGTGCCGATAAAGACGGCGAGGGGCGGCAAATGAGCGGAAAATGGATCGGTGCACGCGATGTGGTTACTGCAATGTGGCCAGATAAGGGGCCACCGCCGCCGCCCATCAACAGCATAATCAAGAGCGCAGAAGATGGAGTGGTGCAGGCGTGGGCGAAATCGCTGACGAAGGACGGGATTAGAGGAAAGATTAAGCTGCCTCCCGGCTTTATTCCGGCCGAGTTCTGGGGTGGACGGGCGATGGTCCCGGACTGGGAGTGTGGCGTCTTCACCGCGAAGGTGCAGAAAAGTGGTTCAGAAGAAGAGTGGAGGGCCTACGGAGTTGCCTTTGATCGAGCGGCCATAGAGGCGATGGCGCCCCCGTCAGTATCGGTCGGCAATCCCTCGCCGCCTGCATCGACCAACATCGCCGCACCTCCGGCTGCTTCAAAGAACCTCGGCGGCAATCCAGGGAAATATGATTGGGCGATGGCAGTCGGCGCCGTAATCTTGGAGTGGGTTGACGATGGCTCTTGGCACCCAACGAAGACTGGCGAGGTAAAAGCCAAGCTGATCGATTGGTTCACGAAGCGAGGTCAGACGCCTGACGACAAGGAGCTGAAGCGTTACGCTCGCTGGCTCCTAGACGAGTTCAAAAGGCGCAATTCCGAGACAAAGTGACGGGGGTAATACCCCTGTTTCACCCGGGTTTCTCCCTGACCGCGCTGCTGCTCGGCTGCATCATCCCGCCACGGCCACGCGCAATCCCGCGCCAGCCGAGACGGAGTATCCCCGATGGAACCTATCCTATGTTCCCAAGCCGAAGCCGGTAAGATGCTGGCGATCGGCAAAACCAAGCTGAGCGAGCTGATCGCCGATGGTGAGCTCGAAACCATCCGCATCGGCGCACGTCGGTTGGTCAAGATCGCCAGCGTCAAACGGCTCGCTGGCGTCGAAGGCTATCAACCAGGCGAAGCGCAATGACCGGCACCGGCCACGCGGACCACAACGTTATGGCCGTCCTCTCCTTCCTCGAGCGGCACCTCCCGCGCACCGGGCACCGATGCATCGCCCACCACTTTGGCAGTAAGTTCTGTCCGACCTTCCACGCCGACAACGGACTAGCTGCAGCGAAGGCCGTGGCTCTGGACGCGAACAAACGCGGTGAGGTGTACTTCGGTTGCGCCGCTTACGCCGATTCTTGGCTGGGACGCAAAGGTCAGAACGTCGTGGCTGTTCGCTCTTTTTGGCTTGACGTTGACACCCGTGAATCAAAGCCCGACGCGCCTTACGCGAATAAGGAAGAGGCGAAATTCGCTCTCGCCAAGTTCTGTTGCGAGGCGGACCTGCCGGCTCCTACGCTCATCGATTCAGGGAATGGACTGCACGTCTACTGGCCCGTGAATGAAGACCTGACGCCGGATGAATGGCGGCGAACGGCAAATCTTCTCAAGTGGGCAGCCTCGAAGGCCGGACTCAAGGTTGACCCCAGCCGGACGACCGACATCGCCAGCGTTCTGAGGGTGCCCGGAACGGCCAACCGCAAACATCCAGAAAAACCGCGCCCCGTCCGGTTGCTGGATGTGGGCGCACCCACCAGCTACACTCAATTCCTGGCGACGCTGCTTGTCTACGCCGGGGCCGAAGCTACATCGGGCAGGCTCAGCAACACCCGGTTGGTTAGCCCTAATTTTCGACCGGCGGACGCGCTTCGCATCGCTGAACACTGCGCGGTTATCAGGCACGTCCGCGATAGCCGCGGGAACGTGTCTGAGCCTCTGTGGCACGGAGCGCTGGGTGTGCTGGTCCATACGATCCAGAGCGATGCCGTCTGTCACGACTGGTCGCGCGGCCATCCTCGTTACAATGAGGCGGAGACCCAAGCTAAAATTGATCGGCTGCGGGCCTACGGCCCGACTACTTGCGTCCGCCTCTGTTCTCTCTCCGACGGTCTGTGCCGTGGTTGCTCGTATGGGGACGGTGCGTGAGGTCTCCGATCACACTCGGGGTGGCTCGGGTACCGACGCCACCGCCTCCGCCCCCACCAGCGGGGGTGGTCTTGGCACCGTGCGTTGCGCTTCCCGTTTCGACGAGCCTGATGACCCTCCCCCACCTCCTGCCCGCCGCTCAGGCCGTGCAGGAGGTCAATCAATTTATCGGCTTCGCCCACGACTGGGGGAGCAAGCCAACCTTGTTCTGGGAGGACGCGCATGGTCGGGTCCATCCTTGCAAGCGGGACGAGATGAAGGCGCTGCTCGCCAACCGGTTTGTGGATAACGGCGCGGGACCTAGGAAGCCTCTGTTCCCCATTTGGGAGGCCAGCTCCAGCCGCCGCACCGTCGCTCAGGTTGTCTATGATCCCACGGGCTGCACATCGAACGCCAGTGGCGAGGCGATCCTCAATTTATGGCGTGGTTTCGCCCGCAAGCCTCAGCCCGGAAATTGGGACCTCATGGGCAGGCACCTGTTTGCAGTGGTGTGTGGCGGCAACGTCCAGCATTTCACTTACCTTATCGCGTGGATGGCCCACCTCGTGCAGCGCCCTTGGGAGGCGCCGGGCGTGGTCATCGTTCTCCGCAGCCAGCGCGAGGGTACCGGCAAAACGACGGTGCTCGGGTGGCTGTCCGCGATGCTGGGGATCCATGCGTTGATGCTGTCCGACCCAACGCAACTGCTAGGCCGGTTCAATACGCACCTGGAGACGGTCAGCTTCGTCGGGCTCAATGAGCTGGGGTGGGCCGGGGACAGGGACGCAGCGGCGAAACTGAAGTCCATCATCACGGACCCCACCATCATCATCGAGCGCAAGCACGGCGGGGTCTATTCGGTCCCGAATGTCCTGCACGTCTTGGCAACCTCGAACAACGACTGGGTTGTACCCGCAGGTGATGGCGCGCGGCGATTTTTCGTGCTGGACGTTGACCCGATCCGGGCAGGCGATGGTGCTTATTTCGATGCGCTGCATCACCAGGCCCAGAACGGCGGCATTGAAGCCTTCATGTACTTCCTCCAGCACTTCAAGCTGGCGACAGTGAACTTGCGTGCCGTTCCGGTGACAGACGCCTTGCGCGAACAGCAGGAGCGATCGCTACTGCTCCAGGCTCAATGGGCGCTCGATCTCGCCGACCGCGCTGGCCACGCGGGGGTTGTTGGCGAGATCATCTTCGGCCAGACCGTCCTTACTCGCGCGCTATATGAGGATCACCTCACGTTTGCTGCGAGCCGTCGGGCCCGTCCCCTTGATCCCGGCCCTTTCGGAAAGTGGCTAACCAAGATCAGGCTGAGAAGAGGACCGGACCAGCGCCCAGCGCAGGCGTATCCTCCCCAGTGCCGACGAGTTTGCCAAACTCGTTCGCAAGAGTGCGGGGGTGCATGAGTGACGGGCTCTACAACAGTCGCCGCGCGTTGCTGTGAGACGCCGCGCTCCCGCGTTTGCTCGCGTCGGGGCAGCAATGACGGCTGTGACGGGTGGTTCGCGCGTTCGCCCACCGTTGTATACCACCGGAGGGGGGGCACACTGTCGGCGTATCGTCATTTCCGATCAATTCAAAATTGCTGTCACACCGTCATTTCGGTCACGAGCCCCGCAATTCCGGGGACTCCCAGGATGACAGCATCGCCTGCCGCGCCGTAAGCGCTGTCATCTCTGGCAGTGCGCGCCACCACCACCATCGATTTTCAGCCGTCGTGAGGGTTTCGATGTCTACAGCCTACATTCGGTCTTTGCAGAGCAGCCTCGAACCCGAGGCGTCAACGCAGCAACTATCCAAGACCGACCTGAAACAGCGATTTATCGACTGGTACCAGAGCGTGCCAGAAATCAGCCGGGACCGGCCCTACAGCATGGGCGAACTGGAACGAGCCTTGGGTACACAGGGAAGGTTCCTGAGCCCGGTCCTCTTGAGTCCCGGGTTGACCCTGACGAGGTGCTGCTGAGGCTCTGAGGCGCCAACCGGCCTGCCGCTGTCTTCTACGAGCCGCAGGGCCTTGCCCGACCTGCGCAGGTGCGCATTGATCGTGAGCGTGAGATGGCGCGGGGCATTGGACTTTGGCCGCGCCCCGAGTTGCACAGCGATGTCGGAGGTGTCTCGCTGGATCGCGTGGCCCTTCTTCTTGAGGCCGGTCAGCGCCGCGCGCGTCGTGTGCGGCAGCCAGCCGGTGGCCTTCACCATCTCGTCGAGCGTGGCACCCTGCGGACGCTTCAGGAGCGCGATGACCTTGTCGATCTTGGTCGTGCGCTTGGCGGGGCTCTTCGTGTCGGTCGTCTGCTTGGTCATGGGTGGTTCTCCATCGTCGGGGCGGCACCATGCCACTCCCACCACCCAGGGCCCCGGGACTGCGCGTCGCCGGGGCAGCAGCCGGTCTCACCGGCCGCAATTGAGTGACGACACCAATGCTTCGTTTGCGGATGCAGTCTTATGGAATGTGCTGTTCCACGCGAATGGCCGCTTTGCGCCTTGCCCTGCCGTTCAGAAGGCTTTTGATCGTACCGGAAAGCCGACCTTCAGGATGAGCAACTCCGACGCCGTGACTGCAATCACTGACGCTCGCCGAGGCCATCGCATCAAGCTTAAGCGCTGGTGTCGAATCCATGCCTGTTCCACCAGCGAGAGCGACAAAGTTCCAGCCAGGCTATTCCTGCGAAAAGAAGTGCCGTTCCAGCCGCATATCCAGGCAAAACGTCGGTGAGCCAGTGCGCGCCGAGGTAAATGCGCGACATACCGATCATGAAGGCAAGAACTATAGCTACCGTCACGGATGCCTGCCGCAGCAATGTCGAATGCTACGTCGATGAAGAAGGCTTCAAGAATTAGGCTGGGCAACGATGGAGCGAAGTTTCGCTTCCTCCACGTCTAGCAGCCGAATAAGCATAGTCCTGCGCACTCCTGACGCATCTTTGAGCTGCGATTTGAACAGCTTGATGTTCTCTCGGCAGATCCACTCGTCCATCGGGATCTCCTCCGACTGCAGAGGTGCTCGTCTTCTTAACACGATTACGCCCGCTGCCCCGCACGTATTCGGGGGCAAGGTCATAATGCCTGCAATGGGTCGCGAACTGACCGAACTTGCGGTCCGCGATACCGCCGGCGCCATCGGCCTACGTAGATTTCTCAAGACCCGGCGCCCGCCGTGAGGGACATTCATGATTATCTGGGATTGGCCGCTTTCATGAATGGCGAGCGCCGATGGCCGAGGGATCATGCGTCATCCCGACCTCCCGCCAGGAGATAGATGATGAAAAAGAAGCTACTCGCACCCTTAGTGGTCATATCGCTTTTGAGCGGCACTGCGGCCATCGCTCAGCAATCCCCGTCAGACGGCCAGAGTCAAGAGTGGCAAGCCTGACAAGCAGAAGCAGGACAAACAGAAGCCACAGGCGGGTCAGCAGCGCACGGCCCAGCAACAGACCAACCAGCAGCGCACGGCGCAGCAGCGCTCAGCCCAGCAGCGCACGAACCAGCAGCAGGCCAACCAGCAGCAAGCGGCTCAGCAGCGTGCGAACCAGACAGGCGTAGAGCCCAGCAGCAGATCGACCAACAGCGAAACCCAGCAGCGCACGGCCCAGCAGCAGGCGCAGCAACGGGCCAACCAGCAGCGCACGGCCCAGCAGCAGGCGCAGCAACGGGCCAACCAGCAGCGCACGGCCCAGCAGCAGGCGCAGCAGCGCGCCAATCAGCAGCGCACGGCGCAGCAACAGGCGCAGCAGCGCGCCAACCAGCAGCGCACGGCCCAGCAGCAGGCGCAACAGCGAGCCAATCAGCAGCGCATCGCCCAGCAGCAGGCGAACCAGCAACGGTCCATCGAGCAGCGCACAGCCCAACAGCGGGCCGAGCAGCAGCGGGCGAACCAATTCGGCAAAGAGCTGGACACGCGGCAAGCGGCTACCGCAGCAGTATCGGCAAGATCGCTATGCGGTGAACAATTGGCAATACTACAGCCTGAGGAAACCGCCGCGCGGCTATCGCTGGTATCGCGACGACAACAACAACTTCTTCCTTGTCCTGATCGCGACGGGAGTCATCCTCTGCTCCGGCTTGACTGGGAGGATCGCACTCGGCTATGGGACAGGGGGCTACCAGGCGAGTTTACAGCTATGACGACGACATCTATTATCGCGAATGCCGCACCGGTCCCGATCCGGCCGGGGTCCTCGGCAGGCGCGCTGATCGGCGCTCTAATCGGAAACTCGGTCGCAGGTCACGATCGCGCCCAAGCGACGATTGCCGGGATCATCGTCGGCGGAGCCGCCGGCGCCGCCCTGACCAGTCACATGGATTGCGAAGACCGCAGTTATGCCTACCGCGCCTACTCGCGCGGGTTCAACGACGGGCGGATCAATTACAATTACGACTGGCGCAATCCAGGGAATGGCCATGCAGGGACGTTCCGTGTCATCCGCTATGTCTACGACCCGACGGTTTTCGTCGCGCCGATTTCCGCCAATCGCTCGATTATCTGGGACCCAACGACCGCTATCGTTTTTTTTTTTTTTTTTTTTTTTTTTTTTTTTTTTTTTTTTTTTTTTTTTTTTTTTTTTTTTTTTTTTTTTTTTTTTTTTTTTTTTTTTTTTTTTTTTTTTTTTTTTTTTTTTTTTTTTTTTTTTTTTTTTTTTTTTTTTTTTTTTTTTTTTTTTTTTTTTTTTTTTTTTTTTTTTTTTTTTTTTTTTTTTTTTTTTTTTTTTTTTTTTTTTTTTTTTTTTTTTTTTTTTTTTTTTTTTTTTTTTTTTTTTTTTTTTTTTTTTTTTTTTTTTTTTTTTTTTTTTTTTTTTTTTTTTTTTTTTTTTTTTTTTTTTTTTTTTTTTTTTTTTTTTTTTTTTTTTTTTTTTGGGGGGGGGGGGGGGGGG
The DNA here is from genome assembly GCA_963811255.1 of uncultured Alphaproteobacteria bacterium. Classification (GTDB taxonomy): domain Bacteria; phylum Pseudomonadota; class Alphaproteobacteria; order Sphingomonadales; family Sphingomonadaceae; genus Croceibacterium_B. The sequence goes on from CAWEQI010000003.1 coordinate 635,626, forward strand.
GGGGGGGGGGGGGGGGGGGGGGGGGGGGGGGGGGGGGGGGGGGGGGGGGGGGGGGGGGGGGGGGGGGGGGGGGGGGGGGGGGGGGGGTAGATTAGTGGAAAATCGGTCTCGTCTAGGGGTTGATGTTAGGCGGCGAGCTTGCGGCGCTGGAAGCGCCGATGTTCGATGGTCTGTCGCTTGATCCTTTCGCGTTGTTTGATGATGGTCTCGGCCCTGCCGAAGTAGGCGTCGGCGGGCGTCACATTGCCCAGGCTCTCATGGTAGCGCTGGTGAAAAAAAAAAAAAAAAAAAAAAAAAAAAAAAAAAAAAAAAAAAAAAAAAAAAAAAAAAAAAAAAAAAAAAAAAAAAAAAAAAAAAAAAAAAAAAAAAAAAGGGGGGGAAAAAAAAAAAAAAAAAAAAAAAAAAAAAAAAAAAAAAAAAAGGGTGCGAGGGATTCTCGATCTATTAGCGAGATTTCTCTCGTGAGGCTGATTTTTTTTTTTTTTTTTTTTTTTTTTTTTTTTTTTTTTTTTTTTTTTTTTTTTTTTTTTTTTTTTTTTTTTTTTTTTTTTTTTTTTTTTTTTAAAAAGAGCACTCATGAATTCTCGTGCCGGGCACCGCACCGATGACAAGGATCACAACCGGCAATACCTGAAGGCTCTCGGCCATCTCACGGCCGGCGCGATCCTGTTCAGCCTGCCGATCCTCGCCACGATGGAGATCTGGCGCTACGGCCCCCACCTCCAGCCGTGGGACCGGCTGCAGCTTTCGTGGTCGACTTCGTCATTCTTGTCGCCCTCTCGCGCGTGTCCGGCTTCGAGGGGACCCGCATCTGGCTCGACGGCGTCCTCGACACGTTCGCCGCGGTCGGCGTCTCGGTGTTCTGGGTGCGCGCTGATCCTGTGGACCTTCGGCATCATCCAGTTCGACCAGCCCGCTTACGAGATCGTCGGCCACATCGTGATGGAATCAATTCCCGCCAGCTACGGGGCGATGCTGGCGAGCAAGTTCCTCAAGAGCGGCCGCTCCGACGAGACGCCCGAACGCTCGAGCTACTGGGGTCAGTTGGTCATCATGCTCGGCGGGGCGCTGTTCTTCGGCTTCGACGTCGGCCCGACTGAGGAGATCATCAAGGTCTCATTCCGGATGGACCCGTGGCACGCGCTCATCCTGATCGCCATCTCGCTGTTCTTGCTGGAAACCTTCATCGCCACCGTCCGCTTCACCGGCGAGCGCAAGCCGCCCGGCGCGATCGGCATGTGGAGCGATTTCCTGCGCTTCACGCTCGCCGGCTACGGCGTGGTGGCGCTCGCCGGGCTGTACCTGCTGTGGACCTTCCACCGCTTCCAGGGAACGTCGCTGGAGGACACCGCTGCGATGCTGGCGATGTTTTCCTTCCCCTCCTCGGTCGGCGCGTCGCTGGCGCGGACGCTGGTCTAAGGAGCGCGCGGATGGCGAGTGAGAGCGAAAAGGAAAAGCAGCAGCCGCGCAAGGACAAAGGCGCCGATCGCTCGGCGAGCGACATTCCGCTCATCGAATGGATCGCCGCCGGCATCGGCGCGCTGATCGTCGGCACGATCGTCGTGTTCCTGGTGATCAAGGCGTTCAACTGGAACGAATCCGAACCGCCGATGATGCATGTGGAAGCGCAGCAGGTCTTCGCCGGCCCCGGCGGCTACGTGCTCAAGATCGACGCGTGAACACCTCCGACAACACCGCCGCCCAGGCGCAGATAGAAGGGACCCTCAAGCAGGACGGCAAGCAGGTCGAACAGAGCCAAGCCACGATCGAATATGTCCCGGGCCACTCGCACATGCAGGCCGGCCTGCAGTTCTCGCACAATCCCGACCAATACGAGGTCGAGCTGCGGGCAACGGGATACAGAGGAACCTTAACCCAACCCAGTGCGCGCAGGAACGGATGAGCGGGAGACGCACGCCTAATTCGAAGCTTCTCGGGAGCATGAAATTAGCGGTGCCGACTTTTTTCAACAGCGTCGGGCCGAAAGCTAAATCTCGGTTGCCGAGCACGTCGGGAGAAATGAGCTGACGGTCGGCTGGGGCACATCCGCTGCTGGCCTGCGCAGGCGTTCGAAACGACCGCAGCCGCTGGGCCCGTGCTCACGCGAGCGGAAGAGTGGAGCGCAGCCGCGAAGGCAGCTTTGCGCCAAGTGTCGGTCATCTGAGCATCTGGAGAGTTCACCTGAAAGCGGACCTCGAAATCCAACGAAGGCGGGCTGCGGCACTCAACTCTTACCGGCTGCGCAGCGTTCGCTCGCCCCGCTGTCCTTCCACGGCTCAGCGCTGCAAGCGCCAACGACGTTCGATTGCGCTCCATCGCGCCTATCATTCAGGAGATGCCAGGTTGGTAAGAGTTTGCGCGCATCTCGGTCTAGACGAACGCACATCCTTTCTTTGGTCGCGCCGTCAATCTTCGAGACGCATGAGATTCTTCGGCAATCACGTCATCTGTAAAGATACTCGACATTTACGCTTAAATCGCCGGCTGTGCAGAAGCAAAAAGGGTGTGTACTCGAGTCCCACTCACCTCTGGCGCAACGTCTTTCCGCCCACGTCGAACTGAGCGACAGTCAATCGCAACCTGATCCGCGCTGCCACCGGAAAGACGAGTCCGCACGGCCGCCGCGCACCACGACATCGTCCGCGAAGGCGACTGGCCGCACGCGGTCAAGGTCATTCTCGAAGGCTGGGCGATGAGATACAAGCAGTTGCCCGACGGCCGCCGCCAAATCCTCGCGCTGATGATCCCGGGCGACCTCGGCGGCGCCAACGCCTTTGTACAGGACGCTATGGACCACTCGATCGCCGCGCTGACCCCGCTGCGCTATGCCGAGATCGCGCGGTCGGATTTCGAGACGCTGGTGGAAAGCTCGCCGCGCATCGCCAAGGCGCTATGGTGGAGTTCGCTGGTGACCGTCTCGATCCAGCGCGAATGGACCACCAATATCGGGCAGCGGCAGGCTTATGAACGAATCGCCCACCTGCTGTGCGAAACCTTCGCCCGCCTGCATGCGGTGGGGCTGACCCGCGGCGACTCGTGCGAATTCCCGCTGACGCAGACCGACATCGCCGACGCAACCGGGCTGACTCCGGTGCACGTCAACCGCATGATCCAGGCGCTGCGCCACGATGGCCTGATCGAGTTGCGCGACAAACGGCTGCGGCTGTGTAATCGGGCGAGGCTGCGCCAGGTGGCGATGTTCAACCCCGCCTACCTGCACCTTGGAGACGGCAGACGAGCTTAGGCCCGAGGTTTGCGCAGCCGCCGTTCGTACAGCGCCAGTTGCGCCATCAGTTCATTGACCTCGGCGAGCGAGCTGCGCACGTCGTCCAACGAGATGCGCAAGCTTGCCTTGGCGGTGCTGGCACGGCGCTGCGTATCGTGAAGCGCGCGGACGATCACCTCGCTTGGATGAACCGCCTGGCCGACGGGCTCGCGGCATTCGTCGTACAGTTCGGAAAAATCGAACCGAAAAAGCCCCTCGCCGTGGCTGTCGGTAACCTCGAAAGCACAGCGCCGGGGATCGCGTCGGGCGGCAAGAAGCTCCGCCCACATCCCCCGCGCCGCCGCCGCCGCCTCGAGCAAGGCGTGCTCCGCCGACGAGCATTCGAGACCAGTGTCGTCAAGCTCGTGCAAGTCGCCGTCAGAAAAATGAAAGAAATAGAGTGCCATGCTGGTCGAAGGCTTATCCTGTCGGCGATTATCTTGAAGTGAACGGATTGTGCCACCGGTGGCAAAGTCTCAATATACTACATTGCAGTCGCGAGCCAAACCGTTCAGGCGTATGCTGCGAGCGGACTTTCGAAATTGCCGCGCTGCCACTGCGGAGACAATCATGGCCAGGGCAAGCAAGCAAGCGGCCGGTTTGGCCGACGAGCTGACGCCGATCTGCGGGATCGGCGCCTCGGCCGGCGGTATCAAGGCGCTGCAGGAGTTCTTTCAGTCGCATCGATACGGATCTGGGCCTCGCCTATGTCGTGATCGTCCACCTTGCGCCCGACTACCCCAGCCAACTGTCCGAAATTCTCGGCAAATGGACGACCGATGCCGGTGCACCAGGTGTACGACACGCCCGAGATCAAGCCTAACTGCGTCTATGTCATCGCGCCGGACCGCGAGCTGGTGATCGAGGGCAACCAGATCCCGTCGCGGCCGTTCAAGGACCGCGCGGCCAGCGCGCGCCGATCGACATGTTCTTCCGCTCGATCGCCGCCGGCACGCGGCGACGGCTTCGCTGTGGTGCTGAGCGGCGCCGGGGCCGACGGCGCGGTGGGCGTGCGCAAGGTCAAGGAAGCGGGCGGCGTGATCATGGTGCAGGACCCGGCCGAGGCCGAATTCCCGATGATGCCGCGCAGCGCCATCGCCACCGGCGTGGCCGATTTCGTCGAGCCGGTTGCGGTTCTGACGCAGCGGATCGCCGAGACGCCTGGCGAGCAAGCGCGCGCTTGCCCAGACCGCCGAGGAGGAACCGACCAGCAGGTCGCCAGCATCCTCGGCTTCCTGCGCGCGCGCACCGGGCACGATTTCGCCAGCTACAAAGCGCCACCGTACGCCGCCGGATCGGTCGGCGGATGCAGGTGACGCGGCAGAACAGCCTGGCCGGTTACGCCGCGCTACCTGACGGAGAACCCGGAGGAGGCGCAGGAGCTGTTTGCCGACCTGCTGATCTCCGTCACTACGTTCTTCCGCGATCGCGAAGTCATTCGCCTATCTGGCCGAGCACGTCATCCCCGAGCTGCTCGACACCCGGGGAAGACGAGCCGATCCGCATCTGGTCGGTCGGCTGCGCGACCGGTGAGGAAGCCTATAGCCTGGCGATCCTGCTGCTTGAGGAAGCCGAGCGGCGCGACGTTGCACCGCGAATCCAGATCTTCGCCAGCGACCTCGACGAAGGGGCGCTCGGCACCGCGCGCGAGGGCCGCTATCCGCACGCCATAGAGGCCGACGTGTCCGAAGAGCGCCTGCAGCGCTTCTTCGTCGAACGAAGTCGAGCATTATCGCGTGCGCAAGGAAGTGCGCGACATGGTGCTGTTCGCCCACCACAGCGCGATGAAGGACCCGCCGTTCATGCGGCTGGACCTGGTCGCCTGCCGCAACCTGCTGATCTACCTCGAACGCGAGCTGCAAAGGCAATTGCTGGCGCTGTTCCACTACGCGTTGAAGCCGGGCGGATTCCTGTTCCTGGGTTCGGCCGAAACCGCCGATGCCCGGCCCGAGCTGTTCGTGCCGCAGGATCGCGAGCATCGCGTCTACACCGCCAAGCCGCGCAGCATGACCACGGTCGAGCTGCTCAACGACCTTCCGAGCGCCCAGCGCCAGAAGGCGCCGCCGCTGCTGCGCCGGGAACCGGACATGCGCGGCTTTTCGCCGGGCGCCGCGCACGCGGCCGCGCTGGAGGCCTCCGCGCCGCCGAGCGTCCTGGTCGACGAGGATCACCAGGTGCTGCACCTGTCGCCGAACGCCGGCCGGTTCGTCGCCCCGCCCGAAGGCCCGCTAAGCCAGGAACTGCCCGACATCGTCCGCCCCGAGCTGCGCGCCGAGCTGCGCAGCGCGCTGCACCGCGCGTTCACCAACTGTCGAGGCGACGATCACGCCGGCGGTCAACGTGGCCTTCAACGGCGGCCGGCACCGGGTGATGATGTACGTCGCCCCGCAGCCGGAGAACGCCGCAGATCGCCCCGCAGGCGCTGGTGTTGTTCCTGGACTGCGGGCCGATCGGTCCGGAAGAGGACATCGACGAGGAGGCTGCGGGCACGCTCGGAAGCGACCGAGCTGCGCCGCATGCGCGAGGAACTGCGCAGCGCGCAGGAGCGGCTCAGCAGCAGCCGGCGCGAGCACGAGAGCGCGATGCAGGAACTGCGCGTCGCCAACGAAGAGCTGCAGTCGGTCAACGAGGAGTACCGCTCGACCGCCGAGGAGCTGGAGACCAGCAAGGAAGAGCTGCAGTCGATCAACGAGGAGCTGCAGACCGTCAATGCCGAGCTCAAGAGCAAGCTCGAGAACATCAGCCCGCCCACACCGACCTGCAGAACCTGATCAACGCCACCGAGATCGGCACGCTGTTCCTCGATCCCGGGCTGAGGATCAAGATGCTAACCCCGGCGATAGAGCAGTTGTTCAACGTGACCGATGCCGACGTCGGCCGCCCGCTGACCGACTTCACCCACAAGCTCGTCTACGACGGCGTCGAAAAGGGCGCGCGCAAGGTACTCAAGAACCTGGCGCCACTGGAGGAGGAGGTACAGACCCGAGACGGGCACTGGCTGATGATACGCCTGCGCCCCTACCGCACGGTCGGAGGACCGGATCGACGGCGTTGTGGTGAGCTTCGTCGACATCAGCGAGCGCAGGCATGCCGAGGACGCGCTGCGCGCCAGCGAGGAGCGCTATAACGATATACTCGACAAGCTCAGACCGGCGGCGCTGAAGCACGCCGCCGACCGCGCCGCTTCGAGAGGGAGCGCGACCGGCTGCTCGGCGAACTCGGGCGAGGCTAGCGACTGGGCGGGCACCTTGTTCCGGGAGAGCGGGCGAGATTGCGCGGGGCCGCTCGCTGCCGCAATCCGCCAGGTGACGAAATACACACGCGTTCGCGCGCAGTTGCACTCAGAGCCACCACCCGCCCCGACGCTGCGCTCAGCCTATGATGGAATGGCCATCATAGCGGACAGTTGCCTTTCGAATATGCCCGCTTCGTCAGCGGACAGTCTGCATTTGGTCGTCAGTGCAACGCCCGCACGTGTTCCGCTGCCTTCAGCAGCTGACTTGAAAGCTGTTCATTTGTGACCGGAACTAATCTAGGTTAGTTTTGTTGAGCAGCATGGACCTCCGTAATGCCTGACGATCCACGGGAGATGTCCGCTCAGCCCAGGCGCTGCCGCCGTTTGGCTAGGTGGTGCAGCGGGTCGATCAAGAGACTCCATGAACCTCATGGCAGATGACTACGAAGCTCGCGCGAATGCTGCCAAGGCACTCCGGGACAAGCCGTCCGGCATCTAACTCGCAAATTCGCGGCACTCGTCACTGGGTCAACTGATGAACGAACTGAGAATTCCGGCTCCGCTTTCGTTCGGCATACGTCTGGTAAAGTGGCGCTGTAGCGCCAATAATCGATCAGGCCGACGCGACGCAACAAGGGCTCGATCGCGGGATCGAACCAAAGCGACCGCAAGCCCGGACTACCGAGGACAACGGCCGCATTAATCGAAGGCCCGCCGGATGGGCCGGTGGTCACCAGTTTTTCAAGCTGTTCGATCGCCTCCTTGCGGTAGCCCAGATCGGTAAGCAGCTCGGCCTTGGCAACAAGGCAGCAATCATCCGGAAGGCCAACGACCTTGCTGGCGGCTGCCTCCTGCCGGTTCGCGCGACCCGATGCCAGCGCCCGATAGGTCGCGATCGCTCCATCGAGCGCCGGATCGCGCGGCTGCAAGCGCTCAGCATCGGCCCAGTCGCCGCGCCAGACCGCCCTGCGCCAGAGCAGCGCTTGCGCCCGCGGCGGGTCGAGCGCTTTCACCCGCTGGAGCGCCAAATCGGCGACCGTTGAAGGCCCATCAGTCCGCACAGCTGTTCGGCGTCACGCTGCTGACGCAGCATGGTCATCGCTCCTCCCCACTAAACGCTCTAAGTCGCGAACGTGGCGCCCGCAAAACGCCCGAGGCCATTTCTAAATTCGCGGTGAGCGAGAGCAGGGGGAACACGCCCTCCTGGGAGAAGAGTATCGCGATATCAGCAGATTACGCAAAACCCGCCCTGGTAATGAGAAGATTTGATTCGACGCATCAAAATTAAAAATTATATTTGTTGCAAGCCGACAAAAATAGGTCCAGTCGTTAACCACGTATCAAGGGCGAAAAGCGAGACAGAACTTCGTCGCATTTACGTGGAGTGGTTCGAAATGAAGCTATTTTTTCTATTCGCCGCATTTGCGGCGGGAACCTCCATTATGGCCTCAGCCAGCGCCGATGAGACAAAAATGACCCACGAGGTGGCCTACGCCGGCACCAACTTCTCCGTTCCCCAGGAACGGGCTGAACTCGATCGCCGCGTCGTGAGATCTGCCCACGCGGTGTGCGAAGACCGTATCCCTCCAACCGGTTCGATGCTGCCGCGAGGGGATTCTCGAAAGTGTTATCGTGAAGCCGTGGCAGACGCCCGCGCGCAAATTGCCGCCGCCGTAGAGCGGGCGGGGGTGGACTTGGCGTTCGCGAATCGCTGACGCGGGCAGACGATCCGGCGAGCGATGGCGCTCGCCGCCCCAGTCACCTTGCCGCGGGTGGATCGGATCAAGACCGCCACACCCGCGGCACTGACTTGAAGAGCCGTCTAATCTGCCGCAATTTCGAGACGAGCAGAATCCATCCGAACGGCGCTCTGCACAGCTTTCGGGCTTCCGAGCAAATTTGCATCCGCTCTCAAGCGATTAGGGTCGTCTAATGCTCGGCAACGAAACCATCCAAACACCACAGCTCTATCGGCGGCGGGCAGCAGAGCAACGCGACAGAGCGGTAAAGGAACGCCTGCCTAACGTCCGCCTCTTACTGGAGCGATCGGCCGAAAAGTGGGAAGCTATGGCAGATGCAATCGCGCCCGGTCCAAGTGATCTCAACGCCGCTCGGCAGCAGGCGCCCGCCAGCAACGACCGATCTTCTGTCATTCGTGCCGGTCATCTCACCGTCAACCGCGCCGAGAGACTTGTTTTTGCGCGAGACGCCGCGATCCGACTGAGTCCGAAAGAGTTCGCTCTAGTGGAGTTGCTAGCTGAGCATGCAGGCAACCCGGTGACGAAGCAGTTGCTGATGGAGCACATCTACACTGGCAGCAACACGCCTGATCCCAAGATAATTGACGTCTACGTCTGCAAGGTTCGGAAGAAGCTCTCCGGCATCTGCGGTGGCCGAAATGTCATTCAGAGTTTCTATCGAAGCGGATACGCGCTCGCGACTAACGCGGCGTAATGCCAACGGCACGCTCGACCTAGGTCCCAATCTGATTGGCGTCCGCTTCTCACCCTCAGCGGACCAGCCGCACACGACCCGATCCTTGTCCTTAGCGCCACTGGGAGCAAACTGACAGCTCGTGAGTTGAACGACCGACCGACACAACCGCACGAGTGTGAGGATGGGCAACGGGTCGCGATCCGTTCTGCTTATCGAAGATGAGATATTGCTCTGCTGGGTAGTAGAGGACCTGCTCCGCAGGCAAGGCTATGATGTGCAAATAGCTACCACCGGTGGCGATGGTTTGGCGGCTATCGAAAGCCGGAGCTTCGATCTGCTCGTCACCAATATTCGCCTGGGCGGCGGACTAGATGGATGGGAGTTGGCGCGCCGTGCCCGCGATCTATATCCGTCCATAGCCGTGTTGTTCGTAAGCGGCGACAGTGCCAGCCAGCATAGAAATCGCGGGGTGGCTGGCAGCCTCATGGTTTCAAAGCCCTTCGAACCGGCCGACATCGAACGAGCGGTGGACCGCCTCCTGGTAAGCTAGAGACTAGCCCAGCGGTCCGCCTCCCACCCTCAGCGGACCAGCCGCACGCGACCCGTAACGGCCTTTCGGCAGAAGCGTAGAATGTCCGCGGGAGAACGAAGATGCCCTTCTTCATACGCGACGATAGCGGTGGGACCTCGTCTGCATTTAGAGCGAAGAGCGCCTCGATTCCTCTCATTTTGGCCGGCGCAGCGATCGCCCTCTTGGCTGGCTACTTCATCACCGGACCACACGCTCCCAGCGCTTCGGAGGCCTTGCTGGTGTAACGCTCCTTGTGGCGCAGGGCGAAAAAGGTTCGCGGGCCGAGTTCGAACGGCAATGCGTGAAGCCGACCGAGCTCGACTGACTGGCCGACCACCAGCGACGATAGCGCGGCGACGCCGGAGCCGGCTTCGACCGCTGTGCGCACGCTTTCGTTCGAGGGCAAGGTGAGCGTCACGGAGAGTTCGGTCGGCTCGATACCGCGGGCTCGCAACATCGCATCGAAGCTCGCGCGCGTGCCCGAACCGCGTTCGCGTGAGACCCACTTCGCCTTACGCAGCCAAGCGGCATCGACCACCGGCTCGCGCAGCTGCGCAGATTGAACCAGCAGGAGCCGGTCTTCGCCCACCCGGTGCGAGGCGAGCGCGGCATTGTCGATTGGGCCTTCGACGAAGCCGAGGTCGGCGCTGCCATCCATCACCCTCGCCTCGGTCTGCGCGCTGTTGGCGATGTCGAGTTCGATTTCGACACCCGGGTGACGGTCATGGAATGCGGCAAGCAGAGGTGGCAGCCAGTAGGCGGCGATGGTCTGGCTGGCGACCAGCCGCAGTATTCCGCGCGCAAGGCCAGCAAGGTCGGCGAGCGCGTTTTCGGCACTGGCGACGCGGGCGAGAACGGCGCGCGCCTCGTCGAGGAAAAGGCGCCCCGCCTCGGTAAGCGCGATGCCGCGTCCGACGCGATCGAACAGCCTGACCTGATGACGCGATTCGAGCGCGGCGACGGCCGCCGAAACGGCCGACTGGGTGACGTTGAGCGCGCGTGCCGCGGCGGTCATGTGCTCGCGCTCGGCGACGGCGACGAATATACGGAGCTGCTCGAGTGTCATGGCGGAGGGTTTGGGCCATTCAATCACATATTCGGATTGAATTGACTGTCCGTCGTCAGAACATTTGGCGCAACTCGCGGCGTAGATTAGCGGAGTGTCCGTCCACGTGCTGGCGACTTCGCCGCTGGCCAAGGGGCTGTTCGCCAAGGCCGTGGTGATGTCCGGTGGCAACGGCCACCTGATGGGGCAGGATGGCCTGGATGGCGCGGAGAAGATTGGCGTTGCCTTCGCCAAGTCGAAGGGCATTGCGACTGACGATCGTGCTGCTCTGGCCTGGCTACGCGCACTGAGCGCCGACGACGTGACGGACGGTCTCAATATGACCAAACTGTCGATCCCCGTTGCGGACCGGACATTTGCCAGCCCGTTTGCCGACGGCAGAATAGCCGTCGATGCCGCCAAGGCCTACGCCTCGGGACACTTCGCCCACGTGCCGATGATGATTGGCGCGACCAGCGCCGACATGGGCGGTAAGACCGGGATGATGGTTGCCGGGGCGCACGATCTCTCGCAGGTCGTCTCGGGTCAGGGCGTGCCGGTCTACGAGTATCGCTTCTCTTATGTGGCACAATCGCTCAATCATGAGGGCGCGCAGCATGCCTCAGATATCCCGTTCTTCTTCGATACGCAGGCGATCAAGTATGGTGATGCGACGACGCCCCGCGACAACGCCATGGGCGAGACCATCAGCGCTTACCTGGTGAATTTCGCCAAGACCGGCGATCCGAACGGTGGAAGGCTTCCAAGGTGGCCGAAATACAGCAAGGCGAGTGACAAGATCATGGATTTCGCTGCGGATGGCACGGCGAATCCGCAGCGGGATCCGTGGGGAGCGACGCTAGACGCGGCTGGCTCTTCGACTGAACAGTGATCGCGCCTGAACTCGTCGCGCTCGACGTCGGCGGCACGCACGCGCGCTTTGCCCTGGCGAAGGTCAACAACGGCACGATCAAGCTCGGCGAGCCAGTGACGCTCAAGACCAGCGACTACGCCAAGGGGTTCGCCAATGGAAGCCCCGACATCGGTGGCGGTCTCCAGCTTCTGTATCGGCTTCCGTTGTAAGATCTCGAGCACCTTCCCAAGGTCCACAACGCTTAATCGGTTCAAGCCTTCCATTCCCGCCGTTCCGCGACACGGGACGGCGGAATGGATCGGCAAGCAGATCCCCTGCCGCTAAGCTGCCTTGAGGATGGCCGTCTCGGCAAGCTCGCCGGTTGCCGAAGACCCATCGCCGGAATATATACCCCTTCAGGGTATTGAAGAGAACCGAGCGATGCGCTGCGAGAACAACCGATCAAAGATAAACCGGCTCAACCGGATTGCCGGCCAGGTGCGCGGAATCGCGCAGATGATCGAGGATCATCGCTATTGCATCGATGTGCTGACGCAAATCCAGGCGGTAAAGTCCGCCCTGGCGAAGGTCGAGAGCGAAGTGCTCAAGGATCACGCCGCCACGTGTGTGGCCGATGCGATCGCCGCGGGCGACGAGGCCGAGCAGCGCGCCAAGTTCAACGAGCTGATCGAATTGATGGAGCGTCAGCGGCGCTGACCGGCTTTCGGCTGCGTGTCGGTCCGCCCGCCATGCGTTGCCTTGGCTTGTTCGCTGCCCTAGATGCAGCGCATGGCCGGTGACCTTCTCGACAACCGCGGCCGGGGCGACGCCGAATGGGGCTGGCCACCGATCCATCCCGAAGGGCGCAAGTTCGGCCTTGGCGCCGTCGGCGTTTCGCTCATCTTTTTGCTGCTGCTCCATTGGTCGATCATCGGTTGGCCGCTGCTGTTCGCCTCGCTCGGGGTGTTCGCGTTCTTCCGCGATCCGGAACGGGTGGTGCCGCAGGGCCGAGACCTGATCGTCTCGCCGGCCGACGGCTTGGTCACGCTGATCGAGGAAGTGCCGCCGCCGCCCGAGCTGCAGGCGGCCGACGCGGATGGCACCCCCGGCCTTTCCGGTGAGCCGGTCACGCGGGTTTCGATCTTCATGTCGGTGTTCGACGTGCACATAAACCGGGCGCCGATCGGCGGCACCGTTCGGCGGGTGATCTACATCCCCGGGCGGTTCATGAACGCGGACCTCGACAAGGCGAGTGAGGAGAACGAACGCCAGCACGTGCTGATCGAGCGGGCCGACGGGGTGCAGATCGCCTTCACGCAAATCGCCGGGCTGGTGGCGCGGCGGATCGTGCCGTTCATCAAGCCGGGCGACATCGTCGCCGCCGGCCAGCGCGTGGGGCTGATCCGCTTCGGCAGCCGGGTGGACGTGTACCTGCCGCGGGGAACCGATTCGAAAGTGCTCCTCGGGCAGAAGGTGATCGGCGGCGAAACGGTGCTGGCCGAGATCGGCCATCAGGCGCTGATCGAGGGCGTCAGTCAATGAGCGACCCCAGCTTCGAGGACGGGCCGCCGATCGAACCCGGTCTGGCGCGACTCGGGCCGAAGGCGAGCGAGGACGAAATTCCGGCGACGCGGCGGTTCGGCGGCGGGTTGACCCTGCGCGCGGTGCTGCCGAACGCGATCACCGCGGCGGCGCTGTGCTCGGGCCTCACCGGCGTGCGCTTCGCCATCGGCGCCGCCTATGGCGAAGACGGCGGCTGGCAAAAAGCCCTGTTCGCCATTCTGCTGGCGGGATTGCTCGACGGGATCGACGGGCGCATCGCCCGCCTGCTCAAGGCGCAATCGCGCTTCGGCGCCGAGCTCGACAGCCTGGCGGATTCGCTCAGCTTCGGCATGGCCCCGGCGCTGGTGCTGTTCCTGTGGTCGCTGCAGTATCTGCCGCGGATCGGCTGGTTCGCCGCGCTGGCGTTCGCCATCTGCTGCGCCTTGCGCCTCGCCCGCTTCAACGCGCGGATCGACGTCGACGAGCAGCCGCACAAGTCGGCCGGGTTTCTCACCGGCGTGCCGGCCCCGGTTGGGGCGGGGCTGGCGTTCCTGCCGATGTACCTGTGGATCGCGAGCGGAGAACCGATCTTTCGCGAGCCGTGGCTGGTGGCGGCGTGGACGGCGGCGATCGCGTTCTTGATGATCTCGAACCTGGCGACCCTGAGCTGGAAATCGGTCCGGCCCGGCCGTTCGATCCGCCTGTGGGCGATCGCGCTCGCCGGGCTGCTGTTCGCTGCGTTGCTGACCGAGCCGTGGTGGACGCTGGTGGCGGTCAGCGTCGTCTATCTTGCTCTGATGCCGCTGGGGATCGCCAACTACGCCAAGGTCAAGCGGCGGCGCGCCGCCGCAGCGTCGGCGCAGGCAGCGGTCGCGCGGCCCGACGCGGCAGCCGCACCGGAATGATTGCGCGCGGCGCGGGCACGCACGCGTGTCTGATCGTCACCACCCGCACATCGGCGCAAAGGGCCAGCTGCCGCCTCAGCAAGGACGCGGCGGCGAAGCCTTTGGCCAGCGAAGAGGCGATCACCGCTGCCGCGAGCGCGGCGGCGGCAAGGAAACCGAAGGTCAACAGCAGTGAAAGCATATCGATGAACCTTGCGATGCGCCTCTCAACCATGACGGGGTTGCGCGAGGCATTGGGCAAACATACGTAAGTCGAGCGATGTTCCCGGTCTGCTTGGCCGAGATGGACGTTTGTTCACTGTTTGTTCTAGCCTGTCAAGCGAAATCGCGCCAGGCGAATTGCGCATGCGCCCAATCGAGGCTGGATTTCCTCGCCAATCGCCGCTAAGGGCGCGCCCTGTCGGGCGCTCCGCACGCGGATCGGCCGGCAAATTCACATGGAAGGCACACATCTCCGGTGCCCCGGCGGGACGCTCCGCGGTGGGTTCCAGCGCTTTCCAGAGGCATAACCGGAAAGGAATTCCTTATGGCGGCTCCCACCGTCACCATGCAGCAATTGATCGAGGCCGGGGCCCACTTCGGCCACCAGACCCACCGCTGGAACCCGCGGATGAAGCCGTACATCTTCGGCGCCCGCAACGGGGTTCACATCATCGACCTGTCACAGACCGTGCCGCTGTTCGCGCGCGCGCTCGACTTCATTCAGGACACCGTCCGCGCCGGCGGCAAGGTACTGTTCGTCGGCACCAAGCGCCAGGCGCAGGAGCCGATCGCCGAAGCCGCGCGCCGCTCCGGTCAGCACTTCGTCAACCACCGCTGGCTCGGCGGCATGCTGACCAACTGGAAGACCATCAGCCAGTCGATCAAGCGACTCAAGAGCCTTGAGGAGCAACTTGCCGGCGACACCAGCGGTCTGACCAAGAAGGAAGTGCTCCAGCTCACACGCGAGCACGACAAGCTGCAGCTTTCGCTCGGCGGCATCCGCGACATGGGCGGCATCCCCGATGTGATGTTCGTGATCGACGCCAACAAGGAAGAGCTCGCGATCAAGGAAGCCAACGTGCTCGGCATTCCGGTGGTCGCGGTGCTCGATTCGAACGTCGACCCGACCGGCATTGCTTTTCCGATCCCCGGCAACGACGACGCGAGCCGCGCGGTGCGCTTGTACTGCGACGCGGTCGCCCAGGCGGCGATGACTGGCCGCGGCGAAGGCGTGGTCGATTCCGGCGCGGACGTCGGCGCGATGGCCGAGCCGCCGGCGGAAGCAGCCGCCGAACCGGCGCCGTCGGATACCACCGCCGAGGCTCCGGCCCCGGCGAAAGCCGGCGAGGCAGCTTCGGCCTGAGCGTCATCCGATCGGCCTAATCGGGGTTAGTGCGCCGGGCTTCAAATCAGGCTCCGGTGCCCCCAACTCATTTTTGAGGAAGTTACCATGGCTTACACTGCCACTGACGTGAAGAACCTGCGCGAGAAGACCGGCGCGGGGATGATGGACTGCAAGAAGGCGCTCGACGACACCGGCGGCGACTTCGAGGCCGCGGTCGACGCGCTGCGCGCCAAGGGCCTCGCCGCGGCCGCCAAGAAGTCGAGCCGCACGGCCGCCGAAGGGCTTGTCGGCGTCGCCGTCAACGGCACCACGGGGGTCGCCGTCGAGGTCAATTCCGAGACCGACTTCGTGGCCAAGAACGACCAGTTCCAGGACTTCGTGCGCAAGACCACCGAAGTCGCGCTCGCCCTGCCGTCGGACGACGTCGAGGCCCTGAAGGCGGCCGCCTATCCCGGCGGCGGCACCGTCGCCGAGAAGCTGACCGACAACGTGGCGACGATCGGCGAGAACCAGCAGGTCCGCCGGCTGAAGCACGTCGCCGTGGGGCAGGGCGCGATCGTGCCTTACGTGCACAACGCCGCGGCGCCGAACCTCGGCAAGATCGGCGTGCTCGTCGCGCTCGAGAGCGGGGCTTCGGCCGAGGTGCTCGAGCCGCTCGGCAAGCAGCTCGCGATGCATATCGCCGCGGCCTTCCCGCAGGCGCTCGACGCTGACAGCCTCGATCCCGAAGTGATCGCCCGCGAGCGCAAGATCGCCGAGGAAAAGGCGGCCGAGAGCGGCAAGCCGGCCGAGGTCCAGGCCAAGATGGTCGACGGCGCGGTCAAGAAGTTCGCCAAGGAGAACGCCCTGCTCAGTCAGCTGTCGGTGTTCGACAACAAGACGCCGATCAGCGATTTCGTCGCCAAGGCCGCCAAGGACGCCGGCGCCGAGATCGTGCTCAAGGACTACGTCCGCTTTCAGCTCGGCGAGGGCATCGAGAAAGAAGCCAGCGATTTCGCCGCCGAAGTCGCCGCCGCCGTCAAGGGCTGATCGTCCTGACTAAGAAGGGCCCCGCGCGGCGCTGTGCCGCGCGGGGTTTTTCTTGCCCTTTTCCCGCGCCCTTGGCACGGCCGGGCCGCGCTCTATAAGGGCGCAGCCCCGCGCCCTGGAGAGGTCCCGCCGCCCATGCCCATGCCGCCCGTCAAACGCGTCCTGCTGAAGCTCTCGGGCGAAGCTGCGATGATGGGCGGGCAGCAGTTCGGCATCGATCCTGGCACCGTCGCCGCGCTGGCGCAGGAAGTGAAGGCGGCGCGCGACAGCGGTCTCGAGATCTGCCTAGTCATCGGCGGGGGCAACATCTTCCGTGGGATGTCCGGTGCGGCGCAGGGCATGGATCGCGCCCAGGCCGACTACATCGGCATGCTGGCGACGGTGATGAACGCTTTGGCGATGCAGGACGCGCTCGAACGGCTGGGGGTGCCGACGCGGGTGCAATCGGCGATCCAAATGAACGAAGTGTGCGAGCCGGTGATCCGCCGCCGCGCCGAGCGTCACCTGGAGAAGGGTCGGGTGGTGATCTTCGCAGCCGGCGTCGGCGCGCCTTATTTCACCACCGATTCCGGCGCCGCCTTGCGGGCCGCCGAGATGAAGTGCGACGCGTTGCTCAAGGGCACCAGCGTCGATGGTGTCTACGATGCCGATCCCAAGACAAATCCGACCGCCAAGCGTTTCGAAACGGTCAGTTACGACAAAGTGCTGGCAGACAACCTGAAGGTGATGGACGCCTCTGCCGTGGCCCTGTGCCGCGACAACCAAATCCCGATCGTGGTGTTTTCCATCCGTGAGCACGGCAATCTCGCACGGGTGCTGGCGGGCGAGGGCGTGCAGACGATAGTGCAAGGAGAGGCCTGATGGCGAAATTCGACAAGGCCGACATCGATCGGCGAATGCACGGCGCGGTCGAGGCGCTCAAGCACGACCTGTCCGGTCTGCGCACCGGGCGCGCCAATGTCGCGCTGCTCGAGCCGGTTCACGTCGAGGTTTACGGGGCGATGATGCCGCTCAACCAAGTGGCGACGATCTCGGCGCCCGAGCCGCGCATGCTCAGCGTGCAGGTGTGGGACAAGGCCAACGTCATTCCCGTCGAGAAGGGCATCGCCCATGCCAACCTCGGCCTCAATCCGATGATCGACGGACAGACGATCCGCCTGCCGCTGCCCGACCTCACCGAAGAGCGCCGCAAGGAGCTGGCCAAGCTGTGCGGCAAATATGCCGAGAACGCCAAGATCGCCATCCGCAACGTCCGCCGCGACGGAATGGAAGCGCTCAAGGAAGACGAGAAGAGAAAGGACATCTCCGAGGACGAGCGCAAGCGCCACGAGGACGAGGTGCAGAAGCTGACGGACAAGCATGTCGCCGAGGTCGACAGCGTGGCCGCGGCCAAGGAAAAGGAAATCATGACGCAGTGAGGAGAGCGGGGCCGACGCCCACTCCCGTTCGCCCTGAGCCTGTCGAAGGGCCGTTTTTCCTTTCAGCGCCGCACTCGAAGAAGAGAGCAGGGCTTCGACAAGTTCAGCCCGAATGGGTTTTGGAATAAATGCCGGAACATCAAGCCAAAGCCCGCCACGTCGCGATCATCATGGACGGCAACGGGCGCTGGGCGAAGCAGCACCGTGTGCCGCGGGCGATGGGGCACCGGCGTGGGGTCGAGGCGGTCCGCCGGTTGGTGCGTTCGCTGGAGAGCACCGGGCTCGAATGCCTGACGCTCTATGCTTTCTCGAGCGAGAACTGGAAGCGGCCGGAAGAGGAGATCGGGGACCTGATGAACCTGATGCGGCGGTTCATCAAATCGGACCTGCCGGAGTTCGTCGCCAACGACGTGAAGCTGAAAATCATCGGCGATTGGAAGCGCCTGGCGCCCGATATTGTCGAAATGCTCGAAAATGCGCTGGCGCAGACCGCCAACGGCAAGCGCACGCTCGCGGTGGCGCTCAACTATGGGTCGCAGCAGGAGATTGCACGGGCGGCGCAAGCGGCCGCTCAAGAGGGCACAGTGAGTGCACAAACGATCTCGGAGCACCTGGACACCGCCGACCTGCCACCTTTGGATCTGCTCATCCGCACCAGCGGCGAGCAGCGGCTGTCGAATTTTCTGCTGTGGCAATCGGCCTACGCCGAATTCTGGTTCACCGACGTGCTGTGGCCTGACTTCACCCCCGAGCATCTGAGTGAAGCGCTCGACGAATTCGCCCGGCGGGAGCGGCGCTATGGCGGGCGCTGAGCCGGTCGCGAAAAGGTCCGACCTCGGCGTACGGACCGCGTCGGCCGTCGTCATGCTGGCGGTGGCCGGGGCGGCGCTGTGGCTCGGCGGCTGGTGGTGGACCGTTCTGGTGATGACCGTGGCCGCGGGGGTGCTCTACGAATGGCGCGCGCTAGTGCGGGCGTTCCCGCCGGGCCTCGGCCCCCAGGCCGCGTGGACCTTCGGCGGGGTGGTCTACCTGGCGCTCGCCGCCGCCATGCTGATGTTCCTGCGCAACGGTGAGCAGGGTCTGGTCAGCGTGCTGGCGGTGATCGCCATGGTGGTGGCGACCGATGTCGGCGCGTATTTCTCGGGGCGGACCTTCGGCGGGCCGAAAATCGCCCCGGCGATCAGCCCCTCCAAGACCTGGGCCGGCCTGTTCGGCGGGATGCTCGCGTCGGCCGCCGCGATTGCCCTGGTGACCTGGTTCGCGACCGCCGGGGCCGCGCCGTGGCGCACCCTGGTGGTTTTCGCGGCCGGCGGCGCCGGGCTCGCGGTTGTGGCGCAAGCGGGCGATTTTTGCGAAAGCTGGATGAAGCGCCGCGCCGGAGTGAAGGATTCGAGCCATTTGATCCCCGGGCACGGCGGATTGTTCGACCGCGTCGACGGACTGCTGGCGGTCAGCTTCCTGATCGGCGTTCTGTTTATCGTCGGACGCCTCGCGGGTCTGCCATGAGCGGCCGCTCGATCTCGATCCTTGGGGCGACCGGCTCGGTCGGCGCGTCGACGCTCGACCTGCTACGGCACAATCGCGACGAATGGCGGGTCGAGGCGCTGACAGCGAATTGCAACGTCGCCGAATTGGCGCGCCTGGCGCAAGAGTTCGGGGCGAAGCTGGCGGTGGTGGCCGATGAGAGCTGTCTGCCAGGCTTGCGCGAGGCGCTGGCCGGCAGCGGCATCGAGGCGGCGGGCGGGCAGCAGGCGCTGTGCGAAGCGGCCGCGTGCGGGGCCGACCTCACCGTCGCCGCGATCGTCGGCTGCGCGGGCCTTGGGCCGACGATGGCGGCGATCGAGCAGGGCGGGGTGATCGCGCTGGCCAACAAGGAAGCGCTGGTCTCCGCGGGCGAGGTGATGACGGCGGCGGTAGCCAGGCATGGGGCGACGCTGCTGCCCGTCGATTCGGAGCATAACGCAATCTTCCAGTGCCTCCACGGCGAGGACCTCGCCGATGTCCAATGGATCACTCTCACCGCCAGCGGCGGCCCCTTGCGCACCTGGAGCTCCGAGCAGATCGCGCTGGCCACCCCCGAACAAGCCGTCGCCCACCCGAACTGGTCGATGGGCGCCAAGATCAGCGTCGAATTCGGCGACGATGATGAACAAGGGCCTCGAGGTGATCGAGGCGCATCACCTGTTTCCGGTCGGGCTCGAGCGGATTCGTATCGTCGTCCATCCGCAAAGCGTGATCCACAGCCTCGTCGAATACCGTGACGGCTCGACGCTCGCCCAGCTCGGACCGAGCGACATGCGGGTGCCGATCGCCTCTTGCCTGGCCTGGCCACGGCGCATGAAGACCGAGCTGCAACCGCTTGATCTGCCTGCCATCGGTACGCTGAGCTTCTTCGCTCCCGACGAGCAGCGCTTCCCGGCGACGCGGCTCGCGCGCGAGGCGGCTCAGACCGGCGGTGCAGCGCCCGCGGTGCTCAACGCGGCCAATGAGGTCGCGGTCGCTGCCTTCCTCGCCGGTCAGATAGCGTTCACTGATATTTGTGCATTGGTGGCGCAGACCCTTTCCGGCCCCTTGCCTGCCGCCCCCGGGACCCTCGACGACGTTCTCGCCGTTGACCGGGAAGCGCGCGCAAAAGCGGCCGAAGCTTTGGAGACCGTCTGAGTTGTTTCAAACCGTACCCTGGTGGATGTGGATCGTCGGCTTCCTGCTGGTCCTCGGGCCTTTGGTGACGCTGCACGAACTCGGCCATTACCTCGTCGGCCGCCTGTTCGGGGTGAAGGCGGATTCGTTCTCGATCGGATTCGGCAAGGAGCTGGCCGGGTGGACCGACAAGCGCGGCACCCGCTGGAAGCTGTCGCTGCTGCCGCTAGGCGGCTACGTGCAGTTTGCCGGCGACATGAGCCCGACGAGCCAGCCAAGCGAGGAATGGCTCAAGCTGCCGCCCCACGAGCGGGCGAAGACCTTCCAGGCGCAACCGTTGTGGCAGCGCGCGCTGATCGTCTTCGCCGGGCCGTTCACCAATTTCCTGATCGCAGTCGCCATTCTCGCCTCGTTCAACTTCGCCTACGGCAAGCTGGTGATCCCGCCGGTGGTCGCGTCGGTCCAGGCCGGCAGCGCGGCCGACAAGCTGGGGATCGAGCCAGGCGACCGCGTCCTCAAGGTCGGTGATACGCCGATCGACAACTTCGACCAGTTGCACGATCTTATCGCGCCCTATCCCGGCGCCACGCTGCACCTGCTGATCGAGCACGCCGGCCGGCAGCGGGCGCTGAATTTCAAGGTGCCGACGGTGGTCGAGCACGACAATTTCGGCAATGAGTTCCGCATCGGGTTGCTCGGGGTCGGGCCCGACCCGAACGCGGCCGAAATCAGGCCCGTCGGACCGTTCCGGGCGGTCGCCCTGGGGGTGCGGCAAACCGGGCAGACGGTGGACCTGATGGTCCGCGGCGTATGGCAGATCGTCACCGGGCGCCGCCCGGTCGAAGAGCTGGGCGGACCGATCAAGATCGCCAAATATTCGGGCGAATTCCTCAGCCTGGGGTGGCGCAGCTTCGTCTGGTTCGTGTCGATGATCTCGATTAACTTGGCATTCATTAACCTGTTGCCAATTCCCGCGCTCGACGGCGGGCATCTGGCTTTCTACGCGGCCGAGGCGGTCCGTCGGAAGCCGGCCAGCCCGCGCAGTCAGGAATGGGCGTTCAGGACCGGCATAGCCTTCGTGCTCGCGCTGATGCTGTTCGTCACGATCAACGACATCGCCTCGCTGCCGATATTCGGCAGCTAGGCGGGGAAAAGGGATACCCGGCGCTGCGTTTCCAGGCATGATCGCTTGATTGGCCTTGCCGCTTCGGGCAATGGCGCGGTTCGCGCGCTGATGCCGGGATCGGTCCCTTCCCGAGGGCAGGTGCCCAGGTAATCGTGATACGGACGCGCGGTGTCGAACGAACGGACGGGTGGAATGAGCCTCAGGGCCAAGACGATCGCAACTACGCAATTCGCCGCGGCGCTGATGACGGGCACGATTCTGGCCGGTCTTCCGACCAGCGCAGCGGCCCAGGAGAACCAAGCCCCCGCTCAGCCCCAGGCAACGCCGGCCCCGGCTCCCACGCCGGCGCCCGCTCCCGCGCCGCCCCAAGAGCAGGTTATCAAGACGATCGCGGTCGCCGGCGCCCAGCGGCTCGAACCGCAAACGATCCTCAGCTACATCAAGCTGCGCCCGGGCCAGGTCTACACCGCCGCCGCCGCCGACCAGGCGCTGAAGGACCTCGCCGCGACGGACCTGTTCTCCGATTACCGGATCGAGAACAACAACGGCAACGTGGTCATCACCGTGACCGAGAACCCGGTGGTCAATCGCGTCATCCTCGAGGGCAACAAGCGCATCAAGGACGACAAGATCAACAAGGAGATCAAGCTCGCTCCGCGGCAGATCTTCACCCGCTCGAAGGTGCGCGCCGACGTCAACCGGATCATCGAGCTGTACAAACGGCAGGGCCGCTATGCGGCAACCGTCGAACCGAAGATGGTGCAACTGAGCCAGAACCGCGTCGACGTGGTGTTCGAGATCAACGAAGGCCCGAAATCGAAGGTCCGGGCGATCAACATCATCGGCAACCACGTGTTCTCGGACAAGAAGCTCAGGGGCGAGATGCTGACCAAGGAGTCGCATGGCCTGCTGTCGATCTTCAGCAAGGGCACGACCTACGATCCCGACCGGCTGGCCTTCGACCAGCAAAAGCTGCGCCAGTTCTACCTTACTCAAGGCTACGCCGATTTCCGGGTGATCTCCGCCGTCGCCGAGCTGACGCCGGACAAGAAGAACTTCATCATCACCTACCAGGTCGAGGAAGGGAAGCGGTACAAGTTCGGCGACGTCAAGGTCGACAGCGAGATCCGCGATCTCGACAGCGGGTTCCTGACCAAGACGCTGCCGGAGCACAAAGGCGATTGGTACAACGCCAAGGAGATGGAAGATACCATCGACGGCCTGACCGAGACGGCCGGCACCGTCGGCTATGCGTTCGCCAAGGTCGAGCCGCACATCACGCGCCATCCCGACCAGCGGACGATGGACGTCACGTTCGAGATCACGCAAAGTCCGCGGACCTACGTCGAGCGGGTCGACGTCAACGGCAACACGCTGACCAAGGACAAGGTCATCCGTCGCGAATTCCGGGTCGCCGAGGGCGATGCGTTCAACTCGCTGGCGGTCAAGCGCACCACCAACCGAATCAAGTCGCTCGGCTATTTCCAGGAGAATTTCGAGGTCAAGCAGGTCGAGGGCAGCACGCCCGACCGGATCATCCTCCAGGCCAACGTCGAGGAGCAGCCGACCGGTCAGCTGACGCTTTCCGCCGGCTACTCCAGCCTGGAGGGCCTGATCTTCCAGGGCTCGATCCAGCAGAAGAACTTCCGCGGCGCCGGGCAGACGATCGGTCTGTCGGCCAACTGGTCGAAGTACTCGCGCGGCGGGTCGATCAGCTTCCTCGAGCCGTATCTGTTCGACAAGAACATCTCCGCCGGCGTCGACATCTATCACACCGACTACAACGACGGGTATTTCAGCAGCGCTACGACCACCTACAGGCAGGCGACCACCGGCATCCGGCTGACCCTAGGCGTGCCGCTGACGGAATACACCTCGATCCTCGGGCGCTACACCTTCAGTTACGACGACGTCTCGCTCAACAAGTCGACCTATTATGCCTATGATGCCAACGGCAACCTGAGCTGCAGTCCCTTGCTGGCCGGACGGTACCTGTGCGACGCGGTGGGCAAGCACACGACCTCAATGATCAGCGGCTCGCTGGTCTATCAGAACGTCGACAACGCGATTCATCCCACGAGAGGACGTACGGCCAACGCGACGCTGGAGTTCGCCGGCCTCGGCGGCAGCGAGCGTTATGTCCGCCTGACCAGCCAAGCCGCCGAGTACTGGCCGCTCGGCGGTGGCTTTGTGTTCTCCGTCTCGGGCGAGGCCGGGGTCATCAAGGGATTGAACGATCGTGGCCCGGGCGAGGACAACGTGCTGCTGACCAACCGCTTTTTCCTCGGCCAACCGAACATGCGCGGCTTCAATTACCGCGGTGTCGGCCCGCGGGTGATCCGGCAGTTCTACACCACCGATGCCAACGGCAATCCGGTCCTGTATCCGCTCAGTGACCGAAAACACAACTCCGACGACGCGCTCGGCGGCGACGGCTATTACCTCGGCAAGTTCGAGTTGGAGATTCCGCTCGGCTCCGGCGCGAAGTCGCTGGGGCTGCGCCCGTCGGTGTTCATGGACGTCGGTTCGGTATTCGGGCTGAAAGCGCCGGTGCTGAACCAGAGCCCGTATCCCAACGGGACATTCCTGCCGACGCGCGATTCGAACGGCAATGCGCTTTACACGCAGATCGACGCAGCGACGACCAACACCGACGGAACCTGCAATATCACCGCGACCTCCACCGTCACCAATCCGATCAACCCCAGTCCGCCGGCCTGCCTTACCGATACCCATAACACCGCCATCGGCCAGACCCTGCCGCCGTTCGTCGAAGGATATTACGGCAATTCGGCGCTGCCGCGGGTGTCGGTCGGCTTTGGCGTCAACTGGAACTCCCCCTTCGGTCCGCTGCGGATCGATGTCGCGTACCCGCTGCTCAAGCGGAAGGGCGACGACACCAAGATCATCTCTTTCAACGTAGGAACCCAATTCTGATGAAGACTATCCTCTCCACCGCCGCTGCACTGGCCCTGACGACTGCCGTGGCCGTCCCCGCTTGGGGCCCAGCCTCCGCCCAGGTCAGCGGGATCGGCACCGCCGATCCGGCGGTCGTCATTGCTGCCTCGAAAGCGCTCAACGGCGCATTCTCCCAGATCAACACCACCTATTCCGCGCAGAGCGCGCAGCTGAAGCAGCTCAGCCAGCAGAGCCAGGCGATCATCAAGAAGTTCGACACCAACAACGACGGCAAGCTCGATCAGGCCGAGTTGAAAGCTGCCCAGGCGGAGAACAATCCGGACCGCAAGCAACTCGAAACGCTGCAGGGTCAGATGAACAAGGTGCGGGAGCCGATGGATCGCGCCGCCGCCTATGCGGTCGAGCAGATTGCCCAGCAGCTGAGCCCGGCGGTGCAGCAGGTCGTCGCCCAGGACAAGCTGCAGCTGATCCTGCCGTCGGGCGGCGTGCTCTACCGCAATCCCGCCGCCGATGTGAACGCGAAGCTTATCGCCGCCCTCGACCAGCGCTTGCCGCAGGTTTCGATCACGGCGCCGGCGGGTTGGCAGCCGAACCAGGAGACCGTCCAGCTGCTGAACGACGTGCAGCAGGCGCGGGCGGAGATCGCCCAGGCGCAGCAGCAGCGGCAGCAGGCCGCCGCCGCCCAGCCGCAGGCTCGGCAACCGGCGGCGGCCGGCAAGACCGCGCGCGTCAAGGGCCGCTGAGGACGGCGTTCGGCAGGGCATGAGCGAAGCGAAATCTCTCGATATCGCGGGCATTCTCAAGGCCCTGCCGCACCGCTATCCGCTGTTGCTGGTCGACCGGGTGATCGCTCTCGAGGCCGACGAGCGGATTCACGCAGTCAAGGCGGTCAGCTTCAACGAGCAGTTCTTCCAAGGGCACTTCCCAGGCCGGCCGATCATGCCCGGGGTGCTCCAGGTCGAAGCGCTGGCCCAGGCGGCGGCGATCCTCGGGATCGAGAGCCTGGAGCTCGCCGGCACCGGCAAGCTGGTCTATTTCATGGCCATCGACGGGGCCAAGTTCCGCGCGCCCGTAGAGCCGGGTTGCCTGCTCGACCTGCACGTCGAGTTCACCCAGAAGCGCAGCCGGGTGTGCAAATTCAAGGGCGCGGCGAGCGTCGAGGGCAAAGTGACTTGCGAATGCGAGTTCACCGCGATGATCGCCGACCCGCCCGCGTAGGTTGCAATTCTCCAAGGCCGCCTATATGGGGCGCGCTTTCCCGACATTGCCCGGCCGGTCGGTACCGGCCTCACGCAGCAAGGACTACGCCATGAAGGCCGACACGCATCCCGATTACCACATGATCACGGTCAAGATGACCGACGGCACCGAGTTCCAGACTCGCTCCACCTGGGGCAGCGAGGGCGACACGCTGGCGCTGGAGATCGATCCGACCACCCACCCGGCGTGGACCGGCGGCAAGCAGCAGATCCAGGAAGGTGGCCGCGTCGCCCAGTTCAACAAGCGCTTCGGCGGGCTCAGTCTCAAGAAGGGCTGAGTCAGTCCTCCGCCGGTTCGAACCGCAGCGTTCCTGCCAAGCGGAATAGGCCGGGGTTGTCGAGCGGGTGGTTGGCGCCGTCCATCACCGGCACTTCCGCGAAGTCGTAGGGGCTGACGCCGTCGAGGCAGGCGGCGTTGATGCCGATCTGACTCGGGTCGGCGCGGCGCTGATGATAGACGTGAATCCCGCACCGCGAGCAGAAGTGGTGCTGCGCCACGCCCGTATTGAACCGATACGCATTTAGCAGGTCGGCGCCTTTGGTGATTTCCAACGCTTCGCCCGGCGCGGCGACCATCACCACGCCCTTCATCGAGCAGATCGAGCAATTACAGCGCGCCCCGCGCAGCTCGGCCGGCAGCGCGACGGTGAAGCGCACGCCGCCGCAATGACAGCCGCCGGTGCGGGGGCAACCTTCGCTCATCCCCACGGCCTTTCGCGATACCACTTGGTGATCACGTACTTGACGCCCTTCCTGACCCTCATCGCGTGGTGCAGCGTGTCGGGATTGAGGCTGCCGTCGGGCCGGTGGTTGTTCCATCCGACGAGCATCCCGCTGCGCGGCTGGAACATCTTGTCGATGTGCTTGAAGCGCGTCGCCCCGCCGGCGGCCACATCGTTCAGATAGGCCATGAAGGTCCAGGTCCGCTGCCCGGCAACCGAGCAATAGCGGGCGAAATCCTCTCCGTCCGGCTCGAAATAGTCGGTGTGCGCCTTGAACTCCTGGCCGACTTCGTAGCGCTGGCCCTGGACCGGCTCGCCATGGGCAGGATCAATCCCGGTCAGCGCGAACAGCCGCGCCTCGAGATCCTGCACCGCCGGTTCGCGCGCATCGAGATCGCAGGTTTCGCTGGTGCGGAAATAGTCGTCGCCGTTGGGATCGGCGATCGTCGAGGGCCGCCGATTGAGGTCGATCAGCCGCATCAACTCGTCGCATAGCTCGCCAGGGAGAAAGTTCGGCACGGTGAACATCTCGACCTTTGGGCTCGGCATGCGACGCACCCCCGGCTGCGCCAGGAGATGCTCGGTCGAGGTTTCGCCGAGATTCGCCATGGGCGCGTGATAGTCCGCCGAAGGGGCTCCGCAAGAGGCGAAAGCTCGCGTAACTTTGTTGCGCAGGCGGCACCACGCAGCACATTTCGCTTTGCAGACCGGGCCTCGTGTGCAACAGGCGCCCCCTCGCGCATTCGCCGCTTGACGGCCGAGCGCGACGGCCTAACTGCGCCCCAACCACAGGCTTGGCGGCACAGGTTTGTGGCGAATGTAGCTCAGTCGGTTAGAGCGCCGGTTTGTGGTACCGGAGGTCGCGGGTTCGGATCCCGTCATTCGCCCCATTTTCCTTGGGCTTTTCGCCGCCGGAACGACGGGTTGCACAGGCAGGCGCGATGGCATTCTGGACCAAGGCGGATTTCGACGAGCACGAGCTGGTCGAGTTTGTGCATGACCGCAAATCGGGCCTGAACGCGATCCTCGCCATCCATTCGACGCATCTCGGGCCGGGGGCCGGCGGCACGCGCTTCTGGCACTATCCGCAGCCCGATGAGGCGATGACCGACGCCCTGCGCCTCAGCCGCGGGATGAGCTACAAGAACGCCATGGCCGGGCTGCCGATGGGCGGCGGCAAGGCGGTCGTGCTGCTCGGACCGGACGGCAGCAAGACCGAGGAGATGCTCGCCGCGTTCGGCGATGCAATCGATGCGCTCGGCGGCCGCTACGTCACCGCCGAAGACGTCGGCGCGACCGAAAGCGATATGGTCGCGATCTCCAGGCGCACGCCGCACGTCTGCGGCTTGCCGGCCGATGACGGCTCGATCGGCGGCGACCCGGGCCCGTTCACCGCGATGGGCATCTATCACGGGATCAAGGCGGCGGTGGCGCACAAGCTCGGCAAAGCCAGCGTCGAGGGCGTGCGGGTGGCGCTGCAGGGCTGCGGCAGCGTCGGCGGCGGGGTCGCCCGGCTGCTGGCCAAGGACGGCGCGCGGCTGATCGTGTCGGATATCGACGCGAACCGGGCGAAGTCGCTCGCGCGCGAGGTCGATGGCGAGGCCGTCGCAGCCGAGCGGATCATGGGCACGGCGTGCGACGTGTTCAGCCCCAACGCGCTCGGTGCGATTCTTGACGAGGAAGGCATCGCTCGGCTCGATTGCGCGATCGTCGCCGGCGGGGCCAACAACCAGCTCGCCCGGGCGGGCGACGGCGCCCTGCTGGCCGAACGCGGTATTCTTTACGCGCCCGATTATGTGATCAACGCCGGCGGGATCATCAACGTCGCGCTCGAATATCTCTGCCGCCAGCATGGCGAACCGTGCGACATCAACGAGGTGCGCCGGCGGATCGCGCAGATTCCCGAGCGGCTCGAGGCGATCTGGCGCGAGAGCGAGGCGACCGGGACCCCATCCGACGTGGTCGCCGATGCCATGGCGCGCCGTCTAATCGGTCGGGGCTGATCGGCCGGGCATAAGGCGAATGGCGCGCGGATTGCGGCGGCCTTCGCCCGCTGCTAAGCGCCGCTCGGCATGCGCAAGAGTTCGCACTCAGGGGCGCCCCTTTCGATGAGCGCTGTCGAAGCCGGTGATGGCCGCCGTTCGGCGAAGCTCAAGCTCGCCATCGGCGCCGTCGGAATCGTCTTCGGCGACATCGGCACCAGCCCGATCTACGCCTTCCGCGAGACCTTTGTCGGCCCGCATCCGCTGACGCTCGACGATCTCCATGTGCTCGGCGTCGTCAGCCTGATCTTCTGGTCGATGACCATCGTCGTCTCGCTGCAGTACGTGACCATCCTGCTCACCGCGGACAACAAGGGCGAGGGCGGCACGCTGTCGCTGGTGGCGTTGCTCAGCCGATACATCGGCGGCTCGAAGTGGGCCTGGTTGCCGGTGCTGCTCGCGGTCGCCGCGACCTCGCTGTTCTACGGCGACAGCATGATCACGCCGGCGATCTCCGTGTTGTCGTCGGTCGAGGGGCTCGAGGTCGTCGACCCAGGGCTGGCGAAATGGGTGATCCCGATCGCGCTGGTGCTGCTGATCGGCCTGTTCGTGCTGCAGAAGCGCGGTACGACCAAGGTCGGCGCGCTGTTCGCTCCGGTGATGCTGTTCTACTTCACCACGCTCGCGGTGCTCGGCCTGTGGCATATCTTCGACCATCCGGCCATCCTGTTCGCGCTCAATCCGTGGTACGCGATCCAGTTCTTCATCACCGACAAGGTGCTCGCCTTCCTTGCGCTCGGATCGGTCGTGCTGGCGGTGACCGGGGGCGAGGCGCTCTATTCGGACATGGGCCATTTCGGGCGCGGTCCGATGCGCCTGTCGTGGTTCGGTTTCGTGATGCCTTGCCTGCTGCTCAATTACTTCGGGCAGGGGGCCATGATCATTTCGCTTGGTGACGCCTCGGCGGCCCAGGCGATTACCGACCCGTTCTTCTACATGGCCCCCGAGGTCTTGCGTCTGCCGCTGGTGTTCCTGGCCACCGCGGCGACCTTTATCGCCAGTCAGGCGGTGATCTCGGGCGCGTTCTCGGTGACTCACCAGGCGATCCAGCTCGGCTTCATCCCGCGGCTGTCGATCCTCCACACCCATCACGAGCATCACGGGCAAATCTATATCCCGCTGGTCAACTGGGTACTGATGATCGCGGTCATCCTGCTGGTGCTGTTCTTCCAGACCTCGTCGAACCTCGCCTCGGCCTACGGGATTGCGGTGACCGGGGCGATGACGATCGACACCTGCATGATGGGCGTGCTGCTGATGGCAGTGTGGAAGTGGAAGTGGTGGTACGCGGTGCCGGTGACACTGCTGTTCTTCACCGTCGACGGCGCTTACTTCACCTCCAACATGACCAAAGTGCCCGACGGCGGCTGGGTTCCGTTGGTGATCGCCGCATTCGCCTTCGCGCTGCTGACCACCTGGGCCAAGGGCCGCCGGCTGATGCGCGAGCGCATGGCCGAGGTAGGGCTGCCGCTTGACATCTTCGCCAAGTCGGGCCGCAACAGCACGGTCAAGGTGCCGGGCACGGCGATCTTCATGAACTCGGGATCGAGCGGCACCCCGTCGGCGCTGCTGCACAACATCAAGCACAACAAGGTTCTGCACGAGCGCGTGGTGGTCCTGACCGTTTCGATTGCCGACGTGCCCTATGTCGATCCGGTCGAGCGGACCGAGATCAAAGACTTAGGAGATGGTTTTTACCGGGTGGTCCTGCACTATGGCTTCATGGAGGAGACCGACGTGCCCGCGGCCCTGAAGCATCTCGATAACATCTGCGCCGGACCGTTCGAGATGATGCAGACGAGTTTCTTCCTCTCGCGCCAGACCCTACTCGCCGCGGAGAAGCCCGGTATGGCGGTATGGCGCGAGAAGCTGTTTGCCTGGATGATGCGCAACGCAGCGACGCCGATGGAGTTCTTTGGCCTACCGACCAACCGCGTGGTCGAACTCGGCAGCCAAGTCGAGATTTAGGCCGCAGTCAGCGGGGCCGCTTGACCGCGTCGCCGTTCAGTTCGTCGGCCAGTTCGGTCAGCTGCTTCGCCGCCAGCTGGGCGTTCCGCACATAGGTGCGCAGCTGCTCGTCCTCGACCCGCGCTGAGAGCAGCTCGAGGTTGCCGTTTACGACCTGCAGCAAGTTGTTCAGCGAATGCGCCAGCGAAATGGCGATCTCGGTCGCCTGCTGCGCGTCGCACCGGGCATGCTGTTCCGGTATCATCGGCGACCTCCCGTCGCATCGCGGACCTTAGGCGCAATCAAACATACGTTGGAATGGCGCCGAAAAAGGCTCAACCGACATGAGCGCGTAATGTTCCCGAATAAGGAACAGCACCTAGTCACTCGGGCGGCGGGTTCTCGACGACTTCGTCCTCGGCATTGGCGGAAAGCCCGTGGCGCAGCAGCATCGGCAGCTGAGTGAAGGTGAACAGGAAGCTCAGCGGCATGAACACCCAAAGTTTGGCCGCCAGCCAGTCGCCGAACGACAGCGCGTGACGCAGCGTCTCGTTGAGCGCCGCGAGGAAGAAGAAGAAGAAGCCCCAGTTGCGCGAGAGCTTCAACCAGCCTTCCTCGTTGAGCCCTTCGAATGCCGCTTCGAGCAGCCATTGCAGCAGCGCCTTGCCGCGCATCCAGCCGACCAGCAGCACCACGCCGAAGAACAGGTAGAGCACCGTGGGCTTGACCTGCACGTAGAAGGGATCGCGGAAGAGCACGGTGAGCCCGCCGAAGCCGACGATCAGGACCGTCGACAGCAGCAGCATGCGCGAAACCTTGCCGAGCAGCCATTTCGAAGCGCCGAGGGCGACGATCGCGGCGACGATGAAGGTGCTCGTGCTGTAGACGATGGCGATGATCACGCCGAGGCTGTCGGTCTTATCGGCCGGAGCCTTGAGCCAATAGACCAGGAAGAACACGGCCAGCGGGCCGTAGTCGATGAACAGATTGAGCCAGCCTGCGGCGGCTTTCTTGCCTTCGCTCGCCATCACGTCACCCCTGCGATTACGCGCGCCACTAGATCGGGATCGAACGGGCGCAGGTCGTCGATCTTTTCGCCCACGCCGATCGCATGGATCGGCAGGCCGTACTGCTCGGCCGCGGCGACCAGCACCCCGCCGCGCGCGGTGCCGTCGAGTTTGGTCATGATCAGCCCGGTCACGCCGGCGACCTCCTTGAACACGTCGATCTGGCTGAGCGCATTCTGTCCGTTGGTCGCGTCGAGCACCAGCACCACGTCGTGCGGCGCCTCGGGATTGAGGCGGCCGAGCACGCGGCGGATCTTGGCCAGCTCGTCCATCAGCTCGCGCTTGTTCTGCAGCCGCCCGGCGGTGTCGACGATCAGCACGTCGATGCCGGTGCCGGTGGCCTGCTTGACCGCGTCGAACACTACGCTCGCCGGATCGCCGCCCTCGGGCCCGGTAACGATCGGCGCGCCGATCCGCTCGGCCCACACCTTGAGTTGGCCGATCGCCGCGGCGCGGAAGGTGTCGCCGGCGGCGAGCAGCACGCCGTAGTCCTGCTCCTGAAACAGGTGGGCCAGCTTGGCGATTGTGGTGGTTTTGCCGCTGCCGTTGACGCCGATGACCAGGATCACCTGCGGGCGCGGAAAGGCGATGATCTCGAGCGGCCGGGCCACAGGGCGCAGGATTTCAGCGATCTCCTCGGCGACCGCTTCCTTCAACTCGCGCTCGGTCATCGTCAGGCCGAAGCGCTTCTCGGCCAGGCGCTCGCAAATGCGCGAGGCGGCGCTGGGGCCGAGATCGGATAGGATCAGCGCGTCTTCGACCTCGTCGAGAGTCGCCTGGTCGAGGCGTGCAGTGGAGACGATCGCGAGGTTCTGCGACAGGCGCTCGGAGGTTTTGCGGAAGCCGCCGAACATGCGCTCGCGCCAGGTGAGCTCGGTCACTGCAGCAGGCCTTTCACTAGTGCCGTCGGTGTGACGGTCAGGATCGTCCCTGGAGCAGTCCCTGCCGGTACTGCGACGCGGGCGAAGGTGGCCGCGTAGCCGGTGCCGTCGGTTTCGGCGAGAACCGACTGCGGCTTCCCGATCAGCGAGCGGAGCCAGCGGTCGCGGACGTCCGCCACCGTCTCGCGCAATTCCGCGGCGCGGCGCTTGATGGTCGGCTTATTCACTTGCGGCATGCGCGCCGCCGGCGTGCGCGGGCGTGGCGAGTAGGGGAACACGTGGCCGTGAACCACGCCGAGCTCTCGCACTATCGAAAGATTGGCCGCGTGCATCGCCTCGTCCTCGGTGGGAAAGCCGGCGATGAGATCGGCGCCGACGGCGATCTCCGGCCGCCGCGCGCGCAGCCGCTCGACCAGCGAGACGGCATCGGCGCGCAAGTGACGGCGCTTCATGCGCTTGAGGATCAGATCGTGTCCGTGCTGCAGCGACAGGTGCAGGTGCGGCATCATCCGTGGGTCGCCGGCGAACAACTCGAACAGCTCGTCATCCACTTCGACCCCGTCGAGCGAAGACATCCGCAGGCGCTGCAAGTCGGGGAAGGCGTCGAGGATCGCGCGGACCAGCGCACCCAGGCGCGGCCTGTTGGCGAGATCGTGGCCCCAGCTGGTCACGTCCACTCCGGTGAGCACGACTTCTGGAGCGCCCTGCGCCAGGTGGCGTTCAACGTCGAGCAGAACCTGGGCGACGCTCAGGGAGCGGCTCGGCCCACGGCCCTGCGGGATCACGCAGAAGGTGCACGCGTGGTCGCAGCCGTTCTGTACTGCGACGAAGGCGCGGGTGTGCCGGGGCGGAACCGGCTCGGGCCGCGCGGGCACGTTCCACGCGCGCGGGCCGAGCTTGGCGGTGTTTGGCACCAGCCCATCCACCTCGGGCATCGCCGCCAGTTGCTCGCGCTCGATATCGGCGGCACAGCCAGTGACCAGAAGCCGCGCATCGGGCCGCGCCCGGCGCGCCTTGCGAATGGCCTGGCGGGTCTGGCGCACCGCTTCGGCGGTCACCGCGCAGCTGTTGACCACCACCACGTCGCTTGTCGCGCCGAGCAGGGCACGGATGCGCTCGCTCTCGGCGATATTGAGCCGGCAGCCGAGCGAGATCACTTCCGCGTTCAAGCGAACTGCCCCCAGTCGAAGGTCCCGCGAAAGCTCTCGGCGGCCGGCCCGGTCATGGTCACGCGGTTGTCCTCGCCCCAACCGATCAGCAGCCGTCCGCCGGGGAGAGCGACGGTGACCTCGCGCTCGACCAGCTTGCGGCGCATCGCCGCGACGGCAGTGGCGCAGGCGCCGGTGCCGCAGGCTTGGGTCAGCCCGGCGCCGCGCTCCCACACCCGCAAACGGATTTCCTCGCGGCTCTCGACGGTGGCGACGTTGACGTTCACCCCTTCCGGGAACAAAGGATCGGTCTCGATCGCCGGGCCGAGGCGCTGCAGCGGGACCTTGTCG
The DNA here is from genome assembly GCA_963811255.1 of uncultured Alphaproteobacteria bacterium. Classification (GTDB taxonomy): domain Bacteria; phylum Pseudomonadota; class Alphaproteobacteria; order Sphingomonadales; family Sphingomonadaceae; genus Croceibacterium_B. The sequence continues at coordinate 669,354 of CAWEQI010000003.1, forward strand.
CAGTCGCGAACGAAAAACACCACGTGCGGATTGCCGACGTTGACGGCGGCCGGCCGTTCGAGCTCGTCCCAGGCGACCGGCATGTCGAGCGTGTCCATCGCGTGCGACAGCGGGATCGCCTCCCATTCGAAGCGCGGCTCGCCCATGTCCACCGCGATGCCGCCTTCCTCAGGCCGCACCTCGAGCATCCCGCCGGCGGTCTCGATTCGCGCCGGCTTGCCGTGGAGCAGGGCGACCGCGCGGGTGGCGTTGCCGCAGGCTTCCACCTCGCCGCCGTCGGAATTGTGGATCCGCATGCGGAAATCGGCGGTGTCGGACGGTTCGAGCACGATCAGCTGGTCGCAGCCGATGCCGGTGCGGCGATCGGCCAGCGCGCGGGCGAAGCCATTGGTCACCGGCGGCAGCTTCTGTTCGCGCCCGTCGAGCACGACGAAGTCGTTGCCTAGGCCGTGCATCTTGACAAAGGGGACGCGCATGCGCGCCACCTAGGGGGCAGGGGGCGTTACTGCAATGCCGCTCAGCCGGCTGCGCGCTTGGCCGGGGCGGCTGAGCGGCTGCCGTGCGGAAGGTCGTGCGCCGCCTGCTCCATCAGGCGTTGGAGCGTCGCCTCGGCGTCTTCCGGCCGACCGTAGAGATAGCCCTGACCCTTCAGCTCGCCGAGCTTTTGCAGCACGGCGAGCGCCTCGCCGTTCTCGATCCCCTCGGCCACGATCGGCAGGCCGAGCCCGCGGCCGAGCGCGACGATGGCCGCGACCAGTTCCGAATTGGCGCCCTCCCTCGCCAGTTCGGTGACGAAGCTGCGGTCGATCTTCAGCCGGTCGAAGGGCAGCGCGCGCAGTTGCGCCAGGCTCGAATAGCCGGTGCCGAAATCATCGAGGCTGACCTTAACACCCTGATTCTTCAGGCTGGTGATGATCGTGCGGACAACGGCGATGTTCTCGTGCAGACAGCTTTCGGTAATCTCGATCTCGAAGCGGTGCGGCGGGAACCCGAACTCGGTCAGCAGCCGCAGCAGTTTCTGCGCGAACCACGGATCGCGCAGCTGGATCGGGGAGATATTGACCGACAAGGTCAGCGCCTGGTCCCAATTCTTCGCATCGTCGAGCGCCTGCTTGATCAGGCTTTCGGAAAGTTCGCCGATCACGCCCATTTCCTCGGCCAGCGGGATGAACATCTCCGGGCTGACGATACCGAACTCGGGCGAAATCCAGCGCGCCAGCATCTCGAAACCGACGAGCTTGCCGGTCTGGATGTCGATCTGTTGCTCGTAATAGGGCACGAATTCGCCCGCCGAGATGCCGCGGCGCAACCCGCTTTCGAGCGCGTTGCGGAAACGGATCTCGCTTTCCATTTGCGGCTCGAACCACGCGTGGCGATCGCGGCCGTGCTTCTTCGCGTGATACATCGCGATGTCGGCCCAGTGGATCAGAACTTCGGCGTCGGCCAAGCCGCCGCCGGGCTGCTGGCTGGACGCGAGGCCAACCGAAACCGTCACGTCGATCGTCAGATCGGCGGCGGTCACGGGGGCGGAGATCGCCCCGACAAGCTCGGCGGCTATCCGGTCGGCGCGCGCGCGATCGCCGGAGTCGAACGGGAAGGCGCAGGCGAACTCGTCGCCGCCCATGCGGGCGCAGATGCCCTCGGGTGGGAGCAGCCGTTGAATGCGCGCGGCGGTTTCGACCAGTACGGCGTCGCCGGTGCTGTGGCCGCAGCGATCGTTGATGGCTTTGAAGTTGTCGAGGTCAATCAGGAACAGGGCAACCTCGCGGCCGTGCTTCTGCGCAAGGTGCAGCATCTCGTCGATAGCCGGAGTGATACCGCGGCGGTTGCGGCAGCCGGTCAGGGGGTCGATCTCGGCCAGTGCGCGGGCTTTCTCTTCCGCCTGGCGGCGAATGCCGACTTCCCGGCGCAGTTCCTGGTAGCGCCGCCAGCCGAAGATCACGAGCGCGATGTTGAGCAGCAGGGCGTTGGTCAGCAGCACGTCCGGCGGATGCGCCAACCCGAACCAGCTCTCGATCACTTGCGGCACCACCTGCCCGGCAAGCCCGACAAACAGGATTATCGCGGCGATCGCGATCCCCAGGGCGACCAGGTCGCGCTGGGCGCGGACGAGCGGTTCGCCGCTTGCGGATGAGGTTTCGCCGGTGTCGGGGTCAGGGTGGTGCGGACGTCCCATCGGCCGATTTCCTATGCCATTATCCTTCCCGTTTGGTTAATTGCCTCTTGTGTCTGCCCCGGTTACGAGGGGCCCATGAGCAAGCGTTATTGGCTGATGAAGAGCGAGCCCGCGTCCTATGGCTGGGATCGCCTGGTGAAGGACGGCGGCACCGTGTGGGACGGCGTCCGCAATCACCGCGCGAAGCTCAACCTGCAGGCGATGAAGGTGGGGGAGCAGGCGTTCTTCTACCATTCGGTCACCGGCAAGGAGATCGTCGGCGTGGTCGAGATCACCCGCGCGGGGATGAAGGATCCCACAGACGAGACCGGCACCTGGGCCGCGGTCGAGATCAAGCCGGTCCGAAAGCTCGAACGGCCAGTGACGCTGGCCGAGATCAAGGCCGAGCCGGCGCTGAAGGACATCGAGCTGATCCGCCAGTCGCGCCTGTCCGTGGCGGAAATACACCCGGACGAGTGGGCAAAAATCCTCTCGATGGCAAAGGCTTAAGACGGGAACACAGTTCTTTCGTCGTCCGTTCTACCGGCAACGAAAGGAGATTCCTCATGGGCGAACTCAAGGACAAGGCCAAAGGCCTCGCCAACGAAGCGGTCGGCGACGTGAAGCAGCATTCGGATGACCCGGACACCCGCGCCGAGGGCGACGTGCAGGAGGCCAAGGGCCACGCGCAGAACCTCAAGGGCAAGGTCGAAGGCGCGTTCGGCAACAAGATCTGATCGCGCCGTCACGCGATTGGTGGAAGGCCGTCCGAGTGCGGGCGGCTTTCTTGTGCATAACCTAAGCCTTGCTCCGCAGGGCGCTGACGGTGGCGCCGGCGGCGTTCAGCCGTTCGACGTCGCTCAGGCAATGCAGCAGGCGGATGCCCTTCCGCTCCAGCGCCTTGTCGAGCGCGGCGGCGAATTCGTCGGCGGTCTCAACGCGCGCTGCCCATCCACCGTAAGCGCGAGCGAGGGCGGCGAAGTCGGGATTGGCGAGATCGGTCGCGCTTACCCGGCCGGGGAATTCGCGCTCCTGGTGCATGCGGATGGTGCCGTAGGAGCCGTTGTCGATCACGATGACAATCAGGTCGACGCCGTATTGAGCGGCGGTGGCCAGTTCCTGGGCGTTCATCAGGAAATCGCCGTCGCCGGCCACGGTTACCACGCAGCGTTCGGGCAGGCGCAGGCTGGCGGCCACGCCCGCGGGCAGGCCGTATCCCATCGCCCCGCAGGTCGGCGCGAGCTGCGAAGGCCAGCCGGCGTACGGCCAATAACGGTGCCACCAGCCCGAGAAGTTGCCCGCCCCGTTGCAGATAATGCTGTCGGCCGGCAGCCTCGCTCGGGCTGCCTCGAGGCAGTGAGCGAGATCGAGTTTGGTCCCGTCGCTCGCCGGAGCGGACCAGGCCAGCCATTGCTCGTGGGCCTCAATCCCGGCGTCGAACGCGATCACCGACCCGTCGTCCCACATCAGCGCGCTTTCGGCGAACTCGCCCGGATCGGCGCAGATCGCCAGATCGGCACGATAGACGCGGTTGAGCTCCGCCGGGTCAGGATGGACGTGAACCAGCAGTTGTCCCGGATGGTCGGGGGTGACCAGGGTGTATCCGTCGGTCGTCGCCTCGCCGAGCCGCGCGTCGACCGCGAGCACCAGGTCGGCCGCCCTGATCCGCTCGACCAGCGCCGGGTTGGGCCCGTAACCGAGGTTGCCGGCATAGACCGGAGAGGAGGGCGGGATCGCGTCCTGCCGTCTGAATGCGGTGGCGACGGGGATGCCGAGCCGCTCGGCGAATTGGGCGAAATAGGTCCGCGCCTTCATGTCCCATCCGGCGCCGCCGACGATCGCCACCGGCGCCGCGGCATCGCCGAGCATCGCCATCATCGCGCTCAGCGCATCGGGGCAGGGCGCCTGCGCCGGGCGATGGACAAACGGCCGCGGCGCGGCGTCTTCGACCGAGTCGGTCAGCATGTCCTCGGGCAGAACCAGCACCACCGGCCCCGGCCGTCCGGAAATGGCCGTGGCGTGGGCGCGGGCGACGAACTCGGGAACGCGCGCGGCATCGTCGATCCGCGCGGCCCATTTGGCAATCGGCGCGAAAAACGCCGGGAAGTCGATCTCCTGGAACCCCTCCCGGCCGCGCATGCCGCGGGCCACGTCGCCGACGAACAGGATCATCGGCTGCGAATCCTGGAATGCGACGTGGACACCGATGCTGGCGTTCGTCGCTCCGGGGCCGCGGGTGACGAAGGCGACGCCCGGACGCCCGGTGATCGCCCCGTCGGCGCAGGCCATGAACGCCGCCCCGCCTTCCTGGCGGCAGGTGATCGTTTCGATGGTCGGATGATCATGTAGGGCGTCGAGCACTGGGAGGAAGCTTTCGCCGGGGACGGTGAACACCCGGCTGCATTCCTGCTCGGCGAGACAGGCGACGAGGAGCTCGGCGGCGCTAGCGGTCATCCTCGGCAGGTAGGCCGCGGCCCAGCCCAAGGCAATGGCTGTCCCGTCTGTGGACAGCGGCGCATTCGCCGGGTGCCGAATGGTTAGTTGCGCGTTAACACCCCATGATGCGCCGCTACCTGGTCCTGACCGACGAACGCGCCCGCCATCGCTTCTTGGCGAGCCTGCCCCCGCATGTCCGGCGGATCGATCCCGAACCTGAAGCGCGGTGGCGTCCATTCCCGGTCAGCGGTGAGGACGTGCGGCAGTTCCTGCTGGCCTACTTCGCCTGCCTGGTGGCCGCGGTCACCTATCTTTGGTGAGCCGCTAACTGCGCTTATTCGGCCGCGGCCGCGGCTTCGCGCTCGGCGCGATGGAGCATCCACCCGAGCCAGGCCGACACCAGGCACATCAGGGCGCTCAGCAGCACCTGCTCGGTCAGCGGCACGCCCATCGCGCTCAGCCCCCCGGCCACCAGCGCGCCGATCACCATCGCGCCGGAATTGACGATGTTGTTCGCGGCCACCGTCCGCGCGGCCTGTCCCGGATCGACCTTTGTGGTGAGAAACGCATAGAGTGGCACCACGAACATGCCGCCAGCGACCGCGATCAGCAGCAGCGAAATCAGCACCGGGATGGCGAGCGGTTGCGAGACGAATTCGCCGACGCCCATCAGGCCGCCCGAGTGATGCGCGGTCCACACCCGGCAGATGAGATAGAAGCAAGCGACGAACAGGCCCATCGCCAGCACCGAGGCTGGGGCATAGCGCGCCGAAACCTCGCCCTTGAGCAGCGCGTTGACCGCCACCGAGCCGATCGCCACCCCGATCGAGAACACCACCAGGAACAGGCTGGCGACCTGCTTGTCGGCCAGCAGCACGTTCTTGGCCAGCGGCGGGAACTGGATGAACAGCACCGCGCCGATGGTCCAGAAGAAGCTGATTGCCAGGATCGCGTAGAACACCTCGTCGTCGTGCATGGTGTTCCTGACTAGCGCGATCGACGAGCGGATCACGTGCCAATCGAGCGGCTGGCCCTTGGCCGGCGGCGGGGCGGGCGGCACGCTGCGGCTGGTGAGGTAACCGAGCACCGCGGTGACGACCACGCCCACCGCCGCCCACTCGACTGGAATCCACCCGGCGAGGATCGTCCCGGCGAGGATCGCCAGGTAGGTTCCGGCCTCGACAAGGCCGGTGCCGGCGAGCACCTCATTCTTGTGCAGGTGCTGCGGCAGGATCGCGTACTTGATCGGCCCGAAGAACGTCGAATGCACCCCCATCGCCAGCAGCGCGAGGAGCATCAGCGGGATCGCCAGCGGGCCGACCAGGTGCCCCGACCAGCCGAGCAGCAACCCAGTCCCCCCGCACAGCATGATGCCGATCTCGGCGGTCTTGATCCAACGGATGATCTTGGCCTTGTCGCGCATGTCGGCGAGCAGGCCCGAAAGCGCCGAAAGGACGAAGAACGGCAGGATAAAAAGGGCCGAGGCGATCGCCGAGAACTTGGTCTCCGCGGCTTCGGAATTATACACACCATAGACCACGAACAGCACCATCGCGGTCTTGTAGAAATTGTCGTTGAAGGCGTTGAACAGCTGGGTGGCGAACAGCGGCAGGAACCGGCGCTGGCGCAGCAGGTAGGTCGATGTCAGCATGCCTTGGCGCGGGCGCCCTCTCCGATTTGCGCGCGACCCTAGCCAGCTTCGCGCGGCTCGCAAGGGACAACCGGGTTTTTCGGCGCCTTGTTCCACGCTAGGGCGTTGCCTGCATGCTGACGCTGCCCAATATCCTCACGCTGTCGCGCATCCTCGCGGTGCCGTTGCTGGCGTTCCTGCTGTGGTGGCCCGAGTGGCATTTCGGCTACGGCCTCGCCTTCGCGCTCTACTGCCTGATGGGCATCACCGACTATTTTGACGGCTACCTCGCCCGGGCCAGCGGCACCGTCTCGAAGCTCGGCGTGTTCCTCGATCCGATCGCCGACAAGATCATGGTCGCCGCGGTGATCCTGGTGCTGACCGCGCAAGGTTACCTGCGCGGGCCCTACGTCGGCGATGCGCACGTGATCGCCGGCCTGGTCATTCTGGTGCGCGAGATCGCCGTTTCCGGCCTGCGCGAGTTCCTCGGCAGCTTGCAGGTCTCGGTCCCCGTCAGCCGCCTGGCCAAATGGAAGACGACCTTCCAACTTGTCTCGCTCGGCGCGCTGATCCTCGGCGGCGCGGTCGAAGGCGCGCCGTGTCATTCACGGCTCGAATACTGCGGCACTTTGGCCAACCAGTGGGTCCACCTCGTCGGTCTAACGTGCCTGTGGGCCGCCGCGATTTTGACGCTGATCACCGGCTGGGACTACCTGCGCGTCGGCCTGAAGCACATGGACTAGGCTCTGCTTTGCCGGAGCAATCGCTCTGGCCGGAGAGAGAGTTGGGCCGATCGCTTGCTGGAGCGGGCGCAGCTATCGCTGGATTTGGCCGCCCTCACGACGCCACGGAGCTGACCGCATCGACGGTGATCTGCGAATAGGTCCATGCGGGCTTCGCCGGGTCACCGCTCGCCTCCGCCGATCCGATCGGCCGCGCGAGCATGCGGGTATGGACCACGCGGCCCGACGAGGTCGTCCGCCCTGCAGCTCGCCCGCTGACTTACGTCGCCTCCCGTGTGGCCATGCGATCCTCGCCCGCGCACGTCCATTGTCGGGACCGTTCTGAATATGCCTCATGATGCAATTATTGCTTGCTAATGCGAATACGTCGCAGTAGCGGCACTGCAATCGCATCATGAGGGACACCGCCGATGAACCGTCTGTTTGCCGCTGCCGCGGTTACGCTCGCCTGCCTTGCCGCCACACCCGCGCTCGCTGATCCGGGCATGGCCGACGAGGTCTACGGCGCCACGATCGAACCCGGCGAGACCGAGGTCGAAGCGAACTGGGGCCGCTTGGCGGGCGGAATCGATGATGGCGAAGACGCGCTCAAGCTTGAGGCCGCCCATAGCGTGAACGACCGGCTGAGGCTGGCGGTGCTCGGCGAGTTCGAACGCGAGCCGGGCGAACGCCGCAAACTCGAATCGTTTTCCGGCGAGGCGATCTATTCGCTCGGCCGCGCCGGCGGAATCGATTTCGCGCTTTACGGCGAATACGAAGTCGGCGTGCACGGCGCCGACAAGGTCGAAACCAAGCTCCTCGCCGAGCGGCGCTCCGGTCCGTGGGATTTCCGGCTCAACCTGGTCGCCGAGAAGGAGCTCGCCCACGGCGAGCCGGTCGAATTCGAATACGCGGCCTTGGCCGACGTCGCTGCCGCGGGCGAGTTGCGGCTGGGGGTCGAAGCCTTCGGCGAACTCGGCAGCACCCGCCTGTTCCTGCCGCGCGCCAAGCACTTCCTCGGACCGGCCGCGCGGATCGAAATAGAGGGGCTCGGTCCGGAGATCGGGCTGCGCGCCGGCTACCTGTTCCCGCTCGGCGCCGCCAGAGACGACAGCCACGGGCAGGCGCGCGTCGGTCTCGAGCTCGAGTTCTGATTCAGCCCGCGCGCAATTCCGCCGCCAGCAGCCGGAATTCGTCGGCCCGTGGGCTGTTCTTGCGCCAGATGAGGGCGATCTCGCGGCTGGCGTGGGGCGCCTTCAGCGGCCGGGCGACGACGTGGGTCTCATGCAGGATGCCGGCCTCGATCGCCATCTCGGGCAGGATAGTCAGGCCGAGCCCGTTATCGACCATCTGCACCAGCGTGTGCAGGCTGGTGCCGATCATCGCCGCGTTGGGGCGCAGCTCGGGCCGGTTGCAGGCGGCCAGCGCATGCTCCTTCAGGCAGTGCCCGTCCTCGAGCAGCAGCAGCTTGCCTTCGTCGATCATCGCCGGCGTCACCTCGGCTGGCGGGTCGCGCGGCTCGCCGTCTGGAAAGGCGACGTAGAGCTTATCGAGACAGATCGCTTCCTTGTCGACCTCGCCGGTCGGAAAGGGCAGGGCGAGCAGCACGCAATCGGCCCGCCCGTGGTGCAGCGATTCGAGTGCCGCGTCGCTGGTCTCCTCGCGCAGGAACAGCTTCAGCTGCGGGCGGTCCTTCCTCAGTCGCGGGAGGATCCGCGGCAGCAGGAACGGGGCGATCGTCGGGATCACGCTCATTCTGAGCTCGCCGGCGAGCGGCTTGCCGCTGGCCTGGACCAGGTCGCTCAGCTCCTCCGCCTCGCGCAGCAGCCGGTGCGCCTTGTCGACCACCGCGTTGCCCAGCGGAGTGAAGCGCACCACCCGTCGGCTGCGCTCGACCAGCGTCACGCCGAGCAGCGATTCCAGCTCGCGAATCCCGGCCGAAAGCGTCGATTGCGACACGAAGCACGAGTCCGCCGCCCGCCCGAAATGGCCGTGCTCGTGCAGCGCAACGAGGTACTGCAGCTGCTTGATGGTGGGCAGGTAGGTGGTCATCGCTCCGCTTGCCGGTACGAGGAGGCGTCGGCGGCTGCAAGCCGCGGCGCGCGCGAGCTGCATCTTCGGACGGTCCTGAACCGCTCAACCTTTGGCGCGCTCCCGCTCGCCCTGCAGCGCAACCGCCCGCGAGCGCAGCAGATCGCGGCGGGTGACGATGCCGGCGAGGCGGGCGTCGGCGGGGTCGATCACGCACACCCGGCCGGTGTTCTCACCAATCATCAGGTTGGCGATGGCGTCGGACGGGGTGTCCAGCGTGACGACCGGCAGTGAGACGTCGGACAGCGTCTCGCGCAACGTGCCGTCGGTGCCGTCGTCGTCCTGCCGCCAGCGCAGCGCGTCGGCGCGCGAGACGAGGGCAATCGGGCGCTCGTCGGCATCGATCACCGGATAACTGCGGTGCTTCGCGTCGCGCTCGAAGAACAGCAGCGCCTCATTCACCGGCAGGTCGGCCGGCAGAGTGACGGGGTCGGGCGTCATGACGTCCCGCGCCAGGCTGAGCGCGAGCGGATCGACGGCGAACTCCTGGCTCACGTGGCGCCCGCGACGGGAGATCTTTTCGGTCAGGATCGAGCGGCGCAACAGCAGCACGGCGATGGCGAACGCGATGCCGGAACCGACCAGCGCTTGCGGCAGCGCGTCGAAGCGGCCGGTCAGCTCGGCGACGAACAGGGCGCTGGTCAGCGGCGCGCGCATCGAGGCGCTCATCATTGCGGCCATGCCGATCATCGCCCATGCGCCGCTCCCGCCCGGCACCCACAGCCCGATGAGCGCGCCGGCCGCGCCGCCGATGATAAGCAGCGGCGCGAGAATGCCGCCCGAGGTTCCGGAGCCGAGCGACACCAACCAAACGGCCGCCTTGACCACTAGGAGCAGGGCGAGAGCCTTCAGCGCCAGCGATCCGTCGAACAGCGACTGGATGGTGTCGTAGCCGGCCCCGAGCACGCGCGGCTCGACCATGCCGCCGAGCCCGACGATGATCGACCCCAGCGCCGGCCACCACATCCAGTGGACCGGCAGCCGGTGAAACCCGTCCTCTATCAGGTAGAGCGACTTCGAGATCGCGCAGGCCAGCAACCCCACTCCCGCCCCGACAGCCACGGCCAGCAGCAGGGTCTCTCCCGAGGCGGGGAAGGACCAGCTCGCCGGAAACAACGGCCCATGGCCGACCAGCAGCGGCCGCCAGGCGAAGGCGACGATCACGCTCGTCACCACCGGCACGAAGCTGCGGGGCTTCCATTCAAACAGCAGCACCTCGACGGCCAGCAGCACCGCGGCAAAGGGCGTGCCGAAGATCGCCGTCATACCCGCCGCCGCGCCGGCGACGAGCAGCGTCTTGCGCTCGGCGGCGCTGAGGTGGAAGCGCTGGGCGAACAGCGAGCCAATCGCCCCGCCGGTCATGATGATCGGCCCCTCGGCGCCGAACGGCCCGCCGCTGCCGATCGAAATCGCCGAGGAGAGCGGCTTGAGCAGCGCGACCCGCAGCGACAGCTTGCTCTTGCCGTAGAGGATTGCCTCGATCGCCTCGGGGATGCCATGGCCGCGGATCTTGTCCGAGCCGAACCGCGCCATCGCGCCTATGATCAGGCTGCCGGCGACCGGGATCACGATCGTCAGCAGGCCGCCCGCGCCAGCGGCGGGCGAGACCATCGCCCACGACCAGCGGCCGTACCACAGCAGGTTGGTGACGAGGCCGATCAGGTGCAGCAGCACCCAGGCGGACAGCGCGCCGCCGGTGCCGGTCGCCAGCGCCATCGCCGAGAGCAGCACCATCCGGCTATCGGCGTTGTGGTCGGCCAGGCGTGGCCGGTTGGGCGCGCCCGGAAGCGCGCCCGCGACCCGGGCGGGAACGGTTGCGTTGCGATTCATCGCCCGCGCAACTATGTCGCAATACGACATAAAACAAGAGGTCGAGTCAATGGCCAGGTTGAACGACGGCGATTACGCGACGCTCGCCGACTTCCGTTACGAGCTGCGCAAGTTCGTGCGCTATTCCGAGCGCGCGGCGGGCGAAGCGGGGTTGACCCCGCGCCAGCACCAGGCGCTGCTGGCGATCCGCGCCGCGCCAGGGGGCACGCTGCACGTCGGCGAACTCGCCGAGCGCCTGTTCCTGCGCCCGCACAGCGCCTCTGAACTGGTCCAGCGGATGGAGGAGCAGGGGCTGGTCCGCCGTGAAACGGGCGCGGGCGACAAGCGCCAAGTCAGCCTGCGCCTCAGCGAGCGCGGCGAGACCGTGCTCGAATACCTGTCGCAAAGCCACCGCGCCGAACTGCGCCGCCTGCGCCCGATGCTACAGGAGCTTCTCAGCAGCCTGGGCTAAACGGCCTCACGCCGACAGCGGGTCAGCCGGCCAGCGCCGTCGCGCCATAGATCACCGCCATGCCCAGCAGGGTCATGGCCGTCGTCAGCGCCTTGGGATGGCGATGATAGCTTTCCGGCACGAGTTCGCTGGCGCCGATGTAGAGGAAGAATCCCGCGAACACCGCGAACAGAAGGCCGAACAGCCGCTCGGGAACGGCCACCACATAACTGGCGGCGATTCCCGCGGCCGGAGCCAGCGCATCGGCCGCCAGCCAGCGCAGGCCTTGCGTTCGACTCCCACCATTCTTGAGCACCATGTTCATCGTGTTGATGCCGTCGGAGAAGTCGTGCGCCAGCACCGCGGCCGCGATGACGAGACCGATTGACGGCGCAACATGAAAGCCGATGCCGATGGCGAAACCGTCGAGGAAGCTGTGCACCGTGAAGCTCCCCGCGCCGAGCGCCATGCTCAGCCGGTTCGACGGCCCGGCCGGCTCAGGCGCCAGCGGCCGGTGCATCGGCGCCAGACGGTCGAGCATCATGTAAGCGACGAAACCCGCCGCCAGCCACAGGGGGACAGTGGCAATCGCCCCGTGCTCGCGGCCGAGCTCAATCGCTTCGGGCAGGAGGTTGAACAGGGCGACGCCGACCACGGCGCCGGCGCTGAAGCCGAGAATCAGATGCAGCCGGTCGCGCAGGCGCAGCGCGACCATCCCGCCGACCAGCGTCGCGCCGAAGGCGGCCACGGCAATCAGCGGCGGAAGCAGCAAGCGGATTCTCCATCGTCGAAATTCACCGGCGCGCCCATACACGAATGCTCGGTGGAGCAACATTATATCGTCGCCTCCGGGCCTTAGTCCGCGGTTCGGGCGCTTCGGCGCGACCGGAGCCGGCTGCGCCGCCGAGCCGTGAGGCTTGCAGTATGTTATGTCGTATCCTAGGGACGCGCTTCCTGGAAAGGGCCGAGATCGTCGAGTTGGCAAGCGCGTGAACCCCAGGCAAACCGAGCCAGGCGCGCCCGCGCTGCCTGACGTGCGCCCTCAGGCCGCGCCAGCCCTCGCGCGCGGCTGGCGCATGCTCCTGCTCTTCGCCTTCGCAGTGCAGGGCATCCTCGTTCAGTCGCACGTGCATCCCATCGATGCTCCCGCTCCGTCAGCGCCCGTCTTCTCGCACAGTGCCGGCCAGCAGATGCAGCACCTGTCCACCGGCGAGCGGGTCGTCGCCCAGGACTACTGCTTGTTGTGCTGGGAAGCGGCGATGGCGGGGCATTACGTGCTGCCTGCCGCCGACATCGTCTCGCTGCTGCCGGTCATCGCCCCGTGGATCGTCGTGCAGGCGATGCCCGAGTTCGGGCTTCACCCGCTGTCGCATGCCTGGCTGAGCCGCGCCCCGCCTCAATAGCTCCAACCCGCCAGCAGGAAGAAGGCCCGACGCGCGTCGGAAGGCCGCCTTCCGTCAGACCGGACCGCCTTCTTCGCGCATCCGGCACTCGAGTGCTTTTTGGAGTCAATTCCCATGCGTTCCCTCCTCATCTCCGGCGCGGCCGTCGCCGCGCTGCTCCCTCACGTTGCCTTGGCGCAGGACAACACGGCGTCTGCAACTCCACCCGCTCCGTCGGCCGACAGTCCACAGGTCCCCCCGGCCGGCGATACCGCCCAGCCAGACAACGCCATTATCGTTACCGGCGCGCGCATGCGCCGCGACGACATCCTTGACAACGTCGACACGCTCGGTGGCGACAGCCTTGTGCGCGATGTGCGCCCGACGATCGGCGAAACGCTGGCCAAGCAACCGGGTGTGTCCACTTCCGGCTCGGGTCCCAACGTCGCGCGGCCGGTCCTGCGCGGCTTGTCCGGCGTGCGGCTGCTGATCCTGACCGATGGCATCGGCTCGCTCGACGTCTCGGCCTCGAGCAGCGACCACGCGGTGGCGATCGACCCACTCACCGCGCAAAGCATCGAGGTGCTGCACGGCCCCGCCGCGCTGCTTTACGGGTCGTCGGCGGTCGGCGGAGTTGTCGACGTGATTGATTCCCGCATCCCCCGGCGCGAGCCCGACGGGCAGCTGTCGCTGCATTCGACCGCCGGCTACGCCACCGCGGCCAACCAGGTGCTGGCCAACACCAGCGTTGACGTGCCGCTCGGCGGTCATTTCGTCGCCCACGCCGACGCCAGCTACACCCACGACGACAACCTGCGCACCGGCGGCTACATTCTCTCCAGGCCGCTGCGCGAGCAGGCCGCGGCGAGCACCGACCCGGCGATCCGTGCGCTCGCCGATCTGAAAGGCGAGCTGCCCAACAGCGACGGGCAGACCTTCGACGCGGCCGGCGCACTCGCCTACGTGGACGGCGACACCGACATCGGCTTTTCGGTCGCCCGTCACCGCGCACTCTACGGCGTGCCTATCCGCTATTCGCTCGATCCCTCGATAGAGGCCGAGCAGACGCACATCCACGTGATGCAGATGCGCTACGATGGCCGGGCCGAGATCGGCCTCGGCGGCCTTTTCAGCCAACTCAAGGTCCGCGGCGCCTACTCCGACTATCACCACGATGAGCTGTCCGCGGACGGGTCCGTCGGCAGTTCGGTGTTCTCCAAAGGCGGCGAGGTGCGCGCCGATCTGGTCCAGGGCGACCGCGGCGGCTGGGGCGGCCAATCGGGCGTGCAGTATCTCGACGTGCACCAGCACATTTCCGGCGACGAGCAGTACCTGCCGCCAACCGCGAACAGGACGCTCGGCCTGTTCACCGTCCAGCACTGGCATTCGGGGCCGTTCCGGCTGGAGGCCGGCGCGCGCTTCGAACGGGCCGACCTGACCGCCACGGCGAGCCCGATCGTCGGCAACCCCGACCTGAAGCGAAGCTTCTCCACGCTCTCCGGCTCGTTCGGCGGGTTCTACCGGTTCGCGGCCGGTTGGCGTTTCGGTCTTACCGTCGCGCGATCGGCCCGGGCGCCGTCGGCCGACGAGCTGTTCGCTAACGGCCCGCACGGCGGAAACGCCAGCTTCGAACTCGGCGACGCGAGCCTGACGCCCGAAAACAGCATCGGCTTCGAGGCGACGGTCAGCCACTCGGACGACGGCTTCAACCTGAGGGCCACCGCCTATGGCAGCCACTTCTCGAACTTCATTTATCAGACTCCGACCGGCGTCGTGCGCGACGACCTGCCGGTCTATGCCTTCCGCGCCGGCCCGGCGAACTACACCGGCTTCGAAATCGAGGCGGACGCCAGCCTCGGCCAGGCAGCCGGCCTGATCTGGGGACTCGAAGGCCAGGCCGACGCGACGCGGGTGCGAATTCGCAATTTCGGGCCGGCGCCGCTAATTCCGCCGCTGCGGCTGAAGGGCGCGATCTCGGCGACCCGCGGCGCGATCGTCGGGCGCGTGGAACTCGAGCATGATTTCGCCCACACCAGCACCGCACCGCTCGAGCTGCCGACGGCCGGGTTCACCCTGGTCAACGCCAGCCTCGATTGCCACCCGTTCGCCGACCGGCCCGACCTGACGCTGTCGCTCGCGGGCGACAACCTGTTCGACGTCGAAGCCCGGCGCTCGACCAGCCTGCTCAAGGACTATGCGCCGCTGGCCGGCCGAGATGTGAGGCTGACGCTCAGCCTGAACGTCTGACTGGGGAGAAGTTGCTCACTCCGCCGCGTTCTCGCGCACCGGCTCCACCTCGCTCTCACCGATCCGCGTCATCTTCAGCTTGCCCCCCTCGACGCCGAAGCCGAGCTTGCCTTCGACCAGGTCGAGCGCGTCGCGGCCGAACACTTCGCGGCGCCAGCCCTGCAGCACCGGCAGGTCGCGCACCCCGGCGGCGAGGGCTTCCAGTTCGTCGGAGCGGGTCAGCAGTCGGCTGGCGACGTCGATCTCGCGGCTGCGGATTTTCAGCAGCAGCTTCAACAGGTCGGCGACCAGCGCGCCTTCCTTGCCCAGCGGGGCGCCGCGCTTGGGCCGTTCGGGCAGCTCGTCGCTCGGCAGCGGCTCGGCCTTGCCGAGCACCTTCATCAACCGCTTGCCGATGTCGTTCTCCTTCCAGGCGTTCGACAGACCGCGGACCTTGGCGAGATCCGCCTGCGCCTTGGGCGGATGGCTGGCGAGGTCGGCCAGCGTCTCGTCGCGCATGATCCGCCCGCGCGGAATGTCCTTGGCCTGCGCTTCGCTCTCGCGCCATGCGGCGAGCGCCTTCAGCCGCCCGAGCACCGCCGGGTTGCGGCTCGGCGCGCGGATCCGCTGCCACGAGAGCTCCAGGTTGTTCTCGTAGTTTGCCGGATCGGCGAGCTTTTCCATCTCGGCGTTGAGCCAGTGGCCGCGGCCAGTCTTGACCAGCTTCTTGAGCAGGCGCGGGAAGATCCTGGCGAGATAGGTCACGTCGCCGATTGCGTATTCGATCTGCCGTTCGGTCAGCGGGCGGCGGCTCCAGTCGGTGAAGCGCGCGCCCTTGTCGATCTGCTTGCCCATCCAGCTTTCGACCAGGTTGGCATAGCCGATCTGCTCGCTCTGGCTCACCGCCATCATCGCGATCTGCGTATCGAAGATCGGGTGCGGCGTTCGCCCGGTCAGGTTGTAGATGATTTCGACATCCTGCCCGCCGGCGTGGAAAACCTTGAGCACGTCTTCGTTGTCGGTCAGCAGGGCGAGCAGAGGCGCCAGGTCGATCCCCTCGGCCAGCGGATCGACCGCGGCGGCTTCCTCCTCGTTCCCCACCTGCACCAGGCACAGCATCGGGTAATAGGTGTTCTCGCGCATGAACTCGGTGTCGACGCAGACGAATTCGCTTTTTGCCAGCCGGCCGCACAGGTCGGCCAGATCTTCGGTGGTGGTAATCAGCGGGTGTATTTTCATCTTCGGTTTTCTATACGGCGCGCGGGTGGCACCCGGTGCGCCTTGACATCGGGTCGGCCTTGGCCTGTTAGCGCCGGCTCCCTAGCGCCATAGCCATGCAAACGGAAAGAGTCAGGATGCACGCCTACCGTACCCACAACTGCGCCGCCCTTCGCGCCAGCGATGTGGGTGAAAACGTGCGCCTTTCCGGGTGGGTCCACAAGAAACGCGACCATGGCGGGATCCTGTTCGTCGACTTGCGCGACCATTTCGGGATCACGCAGATCGTCGCTGATGCGGATTCGCCGGCGCTCGAGCTGCTCGACGGGCTTCGGCTGGAATCGGTAGTGACGATCGACGGCGAGGTGAAGGCGCGCACGCCGGAGACGGTCAACCCGAACCTGCCGACCGGCGAGGTCGAGGTCTATGCCCGCGCGG
The DNA here is from genome assembly GCA_963811255.1 of uncultured Alphaproteobacteria bacterium. Lineage (GTDB taxonomy): Bacteria > Pseudomonadota > Alphaproteobacteria > Sphingomonadales > Sphingomonadaceae > Croceibacterium_B. Next base: position 685,912 of record CAWEQI010000003.1, read on the forward strand.
CGGCCGTGCAGAGCCGCGCCGAGGAGCTGCCGATGCCGGTGGCGGGCGAGCAGGATTACCCCGAGGACATCCGCCTCAAGTACCGCTTCCTCGACCTCAGGCGCGAGACGATGCACCGCAACGTCATGCTCCGCAGCCGGGTCATCGCCAGCTTGCGGCGGCGGATGCACGAGCAGGGCTTCACCGAGTTCCAGACGCCGATCCTCAGCGCCTCGAGTCCCGAGGGCGCGCGCGACTTCCTCGTCCCCAGCCGCCTCCACCCCGGCGAGTTCTACGCGCTCCCCCAGGCGCCGCAGATGTTCAAGCAACTGCTGATGGTCGCCGGGTTCGACCGCTACTTCCAGATCGCCCCGTGCTTCCGCGACGAGGACTTGCGCGCCGACCGCTCGGCCGAATTCTACCAGCTCGACTTCGAGATGAGCTTCGTCACGCAAGAGGACGTGTTCGCCGCGCTCGAACCGGTGCTGGCCGGCGCGTTCGAGGAATTCGCGGGCGGCAAGAGCGTGACCCCGGCGGGCGAGTTCCCCCGCATCCCCTATGCCGAGGCGATGCTCAAATACGGCACCGACAAGCCGGACTTGCGCAACCCGCTCGTCATCACCGACGTCTCAAGCCACTTCGAAAAGTCCGGCTTCGGCCTCTTCGAGAAGATCGTCGGCTCGGGCGGCGTGGTGCGGGCGATCCCGGCGCCGGACACCGCCGGGCAGAGCCGCAAGTTCTTCGACGAGATGAACGACTGGGCGCGCAAGGAAGGCTTTGCCGGCCTCGGCTATGTCACCCGCAAGGCCGGCGAGTTCGGCGGCCCGATCGCCAAGAACCACGGCCGCGAGGGCATGGAGGCGATCTACGCCGAGCTCGGCCTTGGCCCGGACGACGGCCTGTTCTTCGCCGCCGGCAAGGCTACGGAAGCCGCGAAACTGGCCGGCCTCGCTCGCACCCGCGTCGGCGAGGCGCTCGGGCTGATTGAGCCCGACTGCTTCAAATTCTGCTGGATCGTCGATTTCCCGATGTACGAGTACGACGAGGAGCTGAAGCGCATCGACTTCAGCCACAACCCGTTCTCGATGCCGCAGGGCGAGCTGGAAGCGCTCGAGAGCAAGGATCCGCTCGAAATCCTCGCTTGGCAGTACGACATCGTCTGCAACGGTTACGAGCTGTCCAGCGGCGCGATCCGGAACCACCGGCCGGACATCATGTACAAGGCGTTCGAAATCGCCGGCTACTCGCGCGCCGACGTCGACGCCAACTTCTCCGGCATGATCGAGGCGTTCAAGCTCGGCGCCCCGCCGCACGGCGGCTCAGCCCCGGGGATCGACCGCATCGTGATGCTGCTGGCCGACGAGCCCAACATCCGCGAGGTCATCGCCTTCCCGATGAACCAGCGGGCGCAGGACCTGATGATGGGCGCCCCCTCGGTGGTCGCGCCCAGGCAATTGCGGGAGCTGCACATCCGCCTTGCCGAGCCGGCCCGAGCGGTCGAGGCGAACGCGAACGCGGCGGAGAAGGTGGACATCGATCAGGCGGTGGCGCCGGACAGCTAAGATCCTCCCTGGTACGGGAGGGTGGCGCGCGCCGTAGGCGCGTGACGGAGGGGGGCATCGGAGACGAACAGCCGGTGCCTGGAAAGCTTTCATAATGCAGCTGCGTGGCAGATATCTCGGTTTCGCAACCCCGCAGCGGGCGAATGGACGGCGTGGCGGGCAAACCGCCTCTGCGTCCAGCGGCATTCAATCGCGCCGTCGCTTGCTCTGGATACCATCGCGCAGGATCGAATTGGCTGCCTCGGCAACGCGAGCCGCGGTGCGATCTTCCGACCAGATGGCGTAGCGCAGCCCCAGAAACACGTTCATGCCCATGATCGCCCACGCATGGACTTCGTCGAGATCGTCGCGCAATTCGCCCGAGCGACCGCCTTGTTTCAACCGCTCCAGGATGCGCTGGGCCGTCAATTCGTAATGGGTGCGGAAGCTCGACGGATCGACGAATTCGAACTCGTCGATAATACGGTAGATTTCCTTGTGCTCGCGGGCGAATCGCAGGAAGGCGTCGAGCGCGACCTTCTCGGTCCCCAACGCGTCGAGATCGTCCGTCAGCGCGCGCCGCGCTTCCTCGCCGACCCTTTGGCTCAGGTCGTTTACCAGCGCGCGGAAGATCTCGTCCTTGGAATCGAAGTAGGTATAGAAGCTGCCGAGGGCCGTTCCGGCGCGACGGGTGATCCCGCTGATCGACGCCTCGTGAAAGCCTTTCTCGCCGAACTCCTTGGCGGCGGCGTCCAGCAGCAGCCGCAAGGTTCGCCGTCCTCGCTCGGTGCGCGGCTGCTTGCCGGTCGGCGGTGACGGGGCCCCAGGGCTGCTCATGCGCCTGGGCTACCCACCGAAAGGCAGCTTGGCAAAACTTAAAAGTTGAAAGGTGGTTCATCTTTCAATATCAGGATGCCGATAACAAGAAGCGTCGGAGGGGAGACTAGCAATGTTCAGGATTGTTGCGCGGCGGTCCACCGCCTGTCTGTGGGTCGTGGCTGGAATAGCCGCGCCGGCGTTTCTGGCTCCGGCCCATGCGCAGCAAGCGCCCGCCGATCAGACTGGCAAAGCGCCCGACAACACCACCGACACGAAAGACAATTCGGACGAGGGCGCGATCGTGGTCACCGCGCGCCGCCGCAACGAAAGTCTGGTCGACGTGCCGGTCGCGATCACCGCGCTTTCCGGCGATCAGCTCGCGAAGGCGGGCGCGCAGGACATCACCGACGTCGCCCAAAAGGTTCCCAACGTCACGCTCAAGGCGTCGCGCGGGACCAATTCGACGCTCACGGCCTTTATCCGCGGCATCGGCCAGCAGGACCCGGTCTCGGGCTTTGAGCAGGGCGTGGGCATCTATCTGGACGACGTCTACCTCAACCGTCCGCAAGCCGCGCTGCTGGATATCTACGACGTCGAGCGGATCGAGGTGCTGCGCGGCCCGCAGGGCACGCTCTATGGCCGCAACACCGTCGGCGGCGCCATCAAGTACGTGACCAGAAAGCTCGGCGACCGCCCGCACCTCGCCGCCCGTGCGACTTACGGCAGCTACAACGAGGCTGACGGCGTCGTGACGGCCAGCACCCCAATCGACTCGGAGGGCGTGCTGCGCGTCGGCGGCTCGGTCGCTCGGCTCTCGCACGATGGCTTCGGCACCAATCTCACCACCGGGCAGGACAACTACAACAAGGACGTGTGGGCCGGTCGCGGCACCGTCGAAGTTCACGCCACCGACTTTTTCGCGCGGCTCGAGGGTGACTACACCCACGACGCCTCGAACCCGCGCGGCGGCCACCGCCTAATCCCGGGACAGGCAAGCGGCGCTCCGGTTCTCGCCAACGTATATGACACCCGAGGAGCGCTCAACGATCCCGACCAGGATGTCGTCGCTTACGGCGGCTCGTTGTTCCTCGAAGGGCACCCGCTCGGCTGGCTGACGCTGCGCTCGATCACCGCCTGGCGCAAGGACCACTCCGCCTCCCCGATCGACTTCGATGCGCTGCCGGCGGTCGACCTCGACGTGCCCGCGATCTATCGCAATCGCCAGACCAGCCAGGAATTCCAGGCGCTGATCGACCGTGGGCGGCTGCATGGGCTGGTCGGATTCTATTACCTGAACGCCGACGCGCTGACGCAGTTCGACGTGCGGCTGTTCACCACCTACCCCGGCTTCACCGCCTTCACCAACGCCGACATCGGCACCGACACCTATGCCGGATTCGCCGATTTCACCTACGATGTGACAGACCGGCTCAGCATCGAACTGGGTGGGCGTTACACCTGGGACAAGCGCACCGCCTACATCCTGCGCCAGAACTACCTGGGGGGCGGTTCGCCGGTGTTCGGCGGCGCGGGCGTGTTGTTCGGCACGCCTTCGACCGACTTTCACGGCAGCGCCACTTTCAAGAAGTTCACCCCACGCGCGTTGCTGAGCTTCAAGCCCGACCGGGACACCACGCTCTATGCGAGCTTCTCACAGGGCTTCAAGGGCGGCGGCTTCGACCCGCGCGGGGTCGGCGTCAACGCCCCGACCAGCAATCCGAGCGGCGTGCCCTCGGACAGCGAAGTCGCCGCGTTCCTCAGCTTCCGGCCGGAGAAGGTCAACAGCTACGAGGTTGGCTACAAGGCCGACCTGTTCGGCCGACGCCTCTACCTCGCCACCGACGCGTTCTACATGGACTACACCGACGTGCAGATCCCCGGCTCGGTCGCCTGCAACGTCGGCGGCGTGCAGACGTTCTGCGGTGTCGTCTCCAACGCCGGCAAGGCGCGGATGTGGGGGCTCGAACTCGAAGGGCGGGCGAAGGTCATCGACAACGGCGGCGGCATGGGCCTGACGTTCTCGGGATCGGTCGGCTATCTCAACGCCAAGTACCAGAAATACGTCACCAATATCGGCGGCGTCCCGACTGACGTCGCCAAGTACCGCAAGCTGCAGAACACCCCGGCGTGGACCGGCGACGCCTCGCTCGACTGGGCGATGCCGATCGCGGGCGGGCGGCTCGACGCGATCGGCTCCATCTCGTTCCGGAGCAAGACCTACAATTTCGAAACTCCCAATCCGTACCTCGACCAGCCGGCCTACCAGCTGCTCGACGCGAGCCTAGTCTACCACGCGCCGGGCAACTGCTGGTCGCTCGGAGTTCTACGGCAAGAACCTCGCCGACGTGCACTACAAGACCTCGGGCTACACCTTCATGGTCGCCGATCCGGTGACCGGGGTGCTCGCCACCAGGCCCGACGGCACGTTGATCCCGGCGCTGGGCAAGGAAGGCACGCTGACCGCGTTTTACGGCAATCCGCGTCAGGTGTTCGTGACGGCGACGGTCGACTTCTGAACGATCGCCCCGGGGGCGGTCGGCGGCGAGGCCTCCGATGACTGAATACAGTTCCTATCACTATGTCAGCGCCGGCGGCCGGCTGGACCTGTTCGCGCGGGATTATCCGGGCGAGGGGCCCGTGCTGCTGCTGATGCACGGCCTGACCCGCAACAGCGCCGATTTCGAACCGCTCGCGCGGCGGCTTGCCGGCCGTTATCGGCTGATCGTTCCCGACCAGCGCGGCCGCGGCCGATCGGACAACGATCCCGACCCGGCCAACTATCGGCCCGACATCTACGCGCAGGACATGTTCGCCCTGCTCGATAGTCTCGTTGTCGAGCGGGCGGCGCTTGTCGGCACGTCGATGGGCGGATTGGTGGCGATGATGATGGCCGCAACGCGGCCTGAGCGCGTCTCGGCGGTCGTCCTCAACGACATCGGCCCTGAACTCGACCCGGCCGGGCTGGCCCGCATCGCCGGCTACGTCGGTCCGGGTAACGATTTTGCCGACTGGGAGCAGGCGGCCGCGCGCTGCGAGGCGATCAACCGGAATGCCTTCCCTGATTTCGGCCCGTCGGATTGGGGCGCTTTCGCCCGGCGGACCTGCCGTCGGCACGAGGACGGCCGGATCCGCTTTGCCTACGATCCGGCGATCGCCCGCGGCTTCGAAACCGAAGACGGGGTCGCCCCGCCCGATCTCTGGCCGCTGTGGCAGGCGCTGGCGGATAAGCCGGTGTTGTTGCTGCGCGGGGCTTTGTCGGACCTCCTCGCCGCCGCTACCGTGGAACGCATGGCGCGGCTCCACGAGGGGCCTTTCGCTCATGTGGACGTTCCCGGCCGGGGCCACGCGCCCCTGCTGGACGAGCCCGAGGCGCTCGCGGCGGTCGAACCGTTCCTCGCCAGACACGCGCGCTGAGGCGGCGCTCGCGGCGCGGCCGGGCGGCCGCCCGTCCACGGGTACGGTATGCCGCCAGCCGACAGGGTGATTCGGAAAAATGTCGTTCCCCCCTTGTTCCATGAGAACAAATAGGATACGCAGCTAATCCTACAGGGAAATCGGGCCAATCCGGGCCGGCACCCTAGGCAAGCGATGGAGGCATGTGTCATGTCGGCGGCAAATCTCAAGCTGGTGGAAGGCAAGGACGTGGATTTGGACCGTCAGAAGGCGCTCGATGCCGCGCTCGCGCAGATCGACCGCGCGTTCGGCAAGGGCTCGGCGATGAAGCTCGGCCAGAAGGAGGCGATGCAGGTCGAGACGATCTCGACCGGCTCGCTCGGGCTCGACATCGCGCTCGGCGTCGGCGGGTTGCCGCGCGGGCGGGTGATTGAGGTTTACGGACCGGAAAGCTCGGGCAAGACCACGCTCGCGCTGCACGTCATCGCTGAGGCGCAGAAGGGCGGCGGCACCGCTGCGTTCGTCGACGCCGAGCACGCGCTCGACCCTGTCTATGCCCGGAAGCTGGGCGTGGACATTGACGAGCTGATCGTCTCGCAGCCAGACACCGGCGAGCAGGCGCTCGAGATCGTCGATACTCTGGTGCGCTCGAACGCCATCGACGTGCTGGTGATCGATTCGGTCGCCGCACTGGTCCCCCGGGCCGAGATCGAGGGCGAGATGGGCGATTCGCACGTCGGTCTACAGGCCCGGCTGATGAGCCAGTCGCTGCGCAAGCTGACCGGCTCGATCAACCGCTCCAAATGCATGGTCATCTTCATCAACCAGCTGCGCATGAAGATCGGCGTAATGTACGGCAACCCGGAGACGACCACCGGCGGTAACGCATTGAAATTCTACGCTTCCGTCCGGCTCGACATTCGTCGCACCGGGCAGATCAAGGACCGCGACGAGATCACCGGCAACTCGACCCGCGTGAAGGTGGTCAAGAACAAGGTCGCCCCGCCGTTCAAGCAGGTCGAGTTCGACATCATGTACGGCGAGGGCATCTCCAAGATCGGCGAGATCCTCGATCTCGGCGTCAAGGCCGGGCTGGTCGAGAAGTCGGGCAGCTGGTTCTCCTACGACTCGGTGCGCATCGGTCAGGGCCGCGAGAACGCCAAGCAGTACCTCAAGGAAAATCCGGAAGTTTGCGACCAGTTGGAAGCCGCCATCCGCGGCCGCACCGACGAAGTCGCCGAGGAGATGATGACGGGGCCGGACGCGAACAACTCCGACAGCTGATCCTCATCCCGGCGCACCCGCGTTCTCGCTTCGGTGCGCCTCACGGAACCGGGGCCGGTGCGATTTGCCTCACGAGGCGCGCGCCGGCCTCTTTCGTTTGCGCCCAGGTTCGGAGGCTGCCGTAAGCATGAACTTGCTGGCCTTTGCCTGACCGTTCGCCACGCGCTATGCGCTCGGCTGTCCAGGCAAGAGGGCCGCCGATGACCGCGATCGAAGACTGGCAGGGGAAGACCGGCGAGGGCTGGGCCGGCGAATGGCGGCGGACCGACCGCAGCTTCGGCGGGTTGACGGAGCGGCTGTTGGGGCGAACGCGCGAGTTCCCGTTCCGCCACGCGCTCGACGTCGGCTGCGGCGCCGGCGAACTGTCGCTTGCGCTAGCTCGTGGAAATCCGCAGGCGCGCGTCGTTGGCGTCGACGTCTCGCCGGCTCTGGTCGCCGCGGCGCGCGGCCGAGGCGGCAACATCTCCAACGTCGAATTCGAGCTGGGCGACGCTTCGCAATGGAATCCGGCCGACGATTTCACGCCGCAACTGCTGATCTCGCGCCACGGCGTGATGTTTTTCGCCGATCCGCCGGCCGCCTTCGCCAACCTGGCCAGCTTCGCGGCCGAGGACGCGGGCCTCCTCTTCTCCTGCTTCCGCGATCGCAGCGAGAACCCGTTCTTCACCGCCATCGGCGCGCTCCTGCCGACGCCGGCCGAACTGCCCGATCCGTACGCTCCCGGCCCGTTCGCTTTCGCCGAGCGCGACCACGTCGCCGCGATTCTCGGCGACGGCGGCTGGCGCGACATCGCCTTCGAACCGTTCGACTTCGCGATGATCGCCGGCGCCGGCGAGGATCCCATCGCCGAAGCGATGGCCTACTTCCTGCAAATCGGCCCGGCCGCCGCTGCCATGCGAGAGATGGACGAGGCGGCGCGCGCCCGCACGCTCGAAGCGATGCGCAGTGTGGTGGAAGACAATTGCCACGACGACGTCGTCGCCCTGCGCGCCGCGACCTGGATTGTCACCGCCCGGCGCGGCTGATCGCGCGATTCGCCCGGTTCGTCTGCCTCAAGACGCTTGTCCGGCGCGCGCCCGCGCCCTAATTCGCCTCCATGCACTCGACCAACGATATCCGCCGGGCGTTTCTCGACTTCTTCGCCGCCAACGGGCACAGCGTCGTGCCCTCGGCGCCGCTGGTGCCGTATAACGATCCGACGCTGATGTTCGTCAACGCCGGCATGGTGCCGTTCAAGAACGTGTTCACCGGCCTAGAGACGCGGCCCGCGCCGACCGCCGCGAGCAGCCAGAAGTGCGTCCGCGCCGGTGGCAAGCACAACGACCTCGACAACGTCGGCTACACCGCGCGGCACCTGACCTTCTTCGAGATGCTCGGCAATTTCAGCTTCGGCGACTACTTCAAGGAGCGCGCGATTGAGCTCGCCTGGGGTCTGGTCACAGGCACCTTCGGGCTGGACAAGGATCGCCTCACGGTCACCGTCTACCATACCGACGACGAGGCGTGGGATTTGTGGAAACGCATCGCCGGCCTCCCCGACGAGCGGATCATCCGCATCGCCACCAAGGACAACTTCTGGGCGATGGGCGCCGATGGCCCCTGCGGCCCGTGCTCGGAAATCTTCTGGGACCATGGGCCGAGCGTCCCCGGCGGTCCGCCGGGTTCGCCCGACGAGGACGGCGACCGCTTCGTCGAGATCTGGAACCTGGTATTCATGCAGTACCTGCAGGCAAACGACCAGATCACTGGCGACCTGCCGCGCCCGAGCATCGACACCGGCATGGGCCTCGAACGCATCGCCACCGTGCTCCAGGGCGTGCACAACGTGTTCGACACCGACACCTTTCGCGAGCTCGTCGAGGCGAGTGAGGACCTCGTCGGCACGAAGGCGGAAGGCGAAGCGCTCGCCAGCCATCGCGTGATCGCCGACCACTTGCGCTCGACCAGCTTTCTGATCGCCGACGGCGTGCTGCCGTCGAACGAAGGCCGCGGCTACGTCCTGCGGCGGATCATGCGCCGGGGCATGCGCCACGCGCACCTGCTCGGCGCCAAGGAGCCGCTGATGCACCGGCTGGTGCCGAGGCTGGTCGAGGAGATGGGCCTGGCCTATCCCGAGCTCGGCCGCGCGCAGCCGCTGATTGAGGAAGTGCTTGAGCGCGAGGAGACCCGCTTCCGGCAGACGCTCGACAAGGGCCTCAGGCTGCTCGACGAGGCCACCGCAGATATGGGCGAGGGCGCCGAGCTGCCGGGCGAAACCGCCTTCAGGCTCTACGACACGTACGGCTTTCCCTATGATCTCACCGAGGACGCGCTGCGGGCCCGCGGGATCGGCGTCGATAAGGCCGGGTTCGACGCGGCGATGGCGCGGCAAAAGGCGGCCGCGCGCGCCGCATGGAAAGGTTCGGGCGCGGCGGCCGACGAGGACGTGTGGTTCGATATCGCCGAGCGCGAAGGCGCCAGCGAGTTCACTGGCTACACCTCGACCGAAGGCGATGGGCGGGTGGTTGCGCTGGTGGTCGATGGCAAGGAGGTCGAGCGGGCAGCGGCCGGCGAGGACGTGATCGTCCTGACCAATCAGACGCCGTTCTACGGCGAAAGCGGCGGTCAGATCGGCGACGCCGGTCGAATCACCGGCGACGGGGGGTTGTCGCTTGGCGTTCACGATACCTCGAAACCGCTCGGCCGGCTGCACGCGATGCGCGGCCACGTGGACAGCGGCGCCATTGCGGTCGGCGATACCGTCCACCTCAAGGTAGACGCCGAACGGCGCGACCGCATCCGCGCCAACCATTCGGCGACGCACCTGCTTCACGCGGCGCTGCGCAACGTGCTCGGCGGGCATGTCACGCAGAAAGGTTCGCTGGTGGCCGAAGACCGGCTGCGGTTCGACTTCTCGCATCCCAAGGCGCTGACGGCGGAGGAAATCGCCGCCGTCGAGGCGCAGGTGAACGCCGAAATCCGCCACAACGACGTCGTGACCACCCGACTGATGAGCCCCGACGATGCGATCGCCGCCGGGGCGATGGCGCTGTTCGGCGAGAAATACGGCGAGGAAGTGCGCGTGCTGTCGATGGGCCGAGGCGACTGGCAAGGCTCGGGCCAGAGCTACTCGGTCGAGCTGTGCGGCGGCACCCACGTGCGCGCCACCGGCGACATTGGCTTGCTGCGCATCGTCTCGGAAAGCGCGGTCAGCTCGGGCGTCCGCCGGATCGATGCGCTCACCGGCGAAGCCGCGCGGCAATGGGTGGTCGGCCGCGAGGAAGCGCTCAAAGCGGTTGCCGCCGCGCTCAAGACCGCGCCCGAGGAGGTCGAGGCCCGGGTCGCCGCCCTGGTCGACGAACGCCGCCGGCTCGAACGCGAGCTGGCCGAGGCGAAGAAGCAACTCGCGCTCGGCGGAGGCGGCGGCGCCGCCGCGCCTTCGGCCGAGGAGGACATCGGCGGAGTGAAGTTCTCGGGCCAGGTCCTGCACGGCCTCGACGGCAAGGAACTGCGCGGGCTGCTCGATCAGGCCAAGAAGCGCCTCGGCTCGGGGGTCGCCGCCATCGCTGCGGTGAACGACGGCCGCGCCACTTTCGCCGTCGGCGTAACCGACGACCTGACCAGCCGCTTCAGCGCGGTCGATCTGGTCCGCACGGGAGTCGAGGCGCTCGGCGGCAAAGGCGGCGGCGGCCGCCCCGACATGGCCCAGGGCGGAGGCCCCGACGGCGGCAAGGCGGACGAAGCCATTGCCGCCGTCAGGGCTGCATTAGCCGGGGAAACGGTCGCCTAGGTTCGGTTGTGGGATTGGCCGCGGGTCTCGGGCCCGCTGCCGCGCGGGGTGTCGCGCCTACGATCCATGTTGTGCTTAGTCACCTGGCGCTTCTTGACGCTGCCGAACTCCTCGCCTTCCTGCTGCTCGGGCGACATTGCGTCGTTGGCGTTCTTCGGTTCGTTGCCGTCCTTCATGGGGATTCTCCTTTCCCCATGACAACGTCCGGCGCGCGGCGAAGGTCCGCGCCGCGCCCGCCGATGATCTCGCCTCAACCCGAGCGGGTGGTGGTGCGCAGCTTGGGCTTGTGGTCGAGCGCGGCGCCCTCGCGGATGCGTTCGCGGAATTCGTCGCGCTTTTCGTGGATCGATGCGATCACCGGACCCATCGCCACGCCGAGATCGACCAGCACCGCTTCGCTGAGCTGCAGCGAGGCCTCGAGCGTCTCCGGCACCGCGGTGGTCGCCCCGGCCTTGTAAAGCTCGGCGGCGTGCGCCGAATCACGGGCGCGGGCGACGATCGGCACGTGCGGATAATCCGCGCGCAGCTTCCGTGTCAGCCGCTGAACCAGCACGGGTTCATCCATCGTGACCACCACCGCGGGAGACTGCGCCACGCCGAGCCGCTCGAGCACGTCGGTCCGCGCGGCATTGCCGAACACCGCATGGTAGCCTTCGCGGCGGCACCGCTCGATCGTGTCGGCGTCCGCGTCGAGCGCGATGTAAGCCTGGCCGTGCACGGTCAGCATGTCGGCCACCAGCCGCCCGACGCGGCCGCAGCCGACGATGACCACCCGCGGCTGGGTCGGGTCGGCTTCAGGCAGGGCGGGAGCTGGCTCGACCTGCCGCGCCAGCAGGGGGCCGGCGCGGGCGAGCAGCGGCGTCACCGTCAGCCCGATGGCGGTGACGATCTCCCAGAACTGCGCGGTCGTCGGCTGGATCAGCTGGGCGCCGGTGGCGGTCGCGAGCACGATCAGCGTGGTTTCGGACGGGCTCGCCATCAGGATGCCGGTCTCGGTAGCGGTGCTGCGCCGGGCGCCGCTCGCCCACAGCAGTCCCCCGGTGACCAGCGCCTTGAGCACCAGCACCGCAACCACCGCGACGGCGATGGCGCCGAAGCTGGTCCACACCGCGCGCAGGTCGATGCCCATGCCGACGGTGATCAGGAACACGCCGAGCGCGAGGCCCTTGAACGGCTCGATGATGCCCTCGATCTCGGCGTAGTATTCGGTTTCGGCGATCAGCAGCCCGGCGACCAGCGCGCCGACGATTGGCGAGAGGCCGACGAGCGAGGTCGCCAGACTGGCGCCGATCACCACCAGCAGACTGGCGGCGAGGAACAGCTCGGGGCTCTTGGTCCGCGCGGCCTGGGCGAACAGCAAGGGCAGGGCGAAGCGGCCGACCAGCATCATCGCCAGCACCACCGCGAGCCCCTGCCAGATCGTCGCCGCCAGCCCGGCGAGGCCGCCGCTGCCGGCATAAGGCGCCAGTGCGCCGAGCCCGAAGATGATCGGCACCAGCGCGATGTCCTCGAACAGCAGCATCGCCAGCGCCGAGCGGCCGACGGGCGTGTGAGTGCCGGCGATCGGCAGCACCAGCGCGGTCGAGGACAGCGCCAGCGCCAGGCCGAGGCCGAGCGCGCCGGTCCAGTATTGCCCCAGCAACACGAGGAGCCCGGCGATCAGCAGCGCGCCGACGATCAGCTCGAGCGCGCCGAGCCCGAACACCAGCCGCCGCATCGCCCACAGCCGGCCGAACGACAGCTCCAGCCCGATGGTGAACAGCAAGAGCACGATGCCAAATTCGGCGAACGGTGCCAGCCGCTCGGGATCGCCGATGGTGACCCAATGCAGCCATGGGTTCGCGGCGACCATTCCTCCGAGGCCGTAAGGCCCGACCAGCAGCCCAATGAGGATGAACCCGATCACCGGGGTGATGCGGAAGCGGGCGAACACCGGAATAACGATCCCCGCTGCGCCGAGGATCACCAGCGCGTCGGACAGGAACGGGGAGATCGCTTGGCCTTGCATCGGCCAAGGTTTAGGTCACGGCGCGCCCTTCGGACAGTGGCAATCCTCCCCGTCCCGGGGAGGAGTTCAGGCCTCCGCCTTGGCGCCCCAGCTCGCCATCTCCGCTTCGAGGTTGTCGACAATCGCCTCGAAGAACTGCTCGGTGGTCATCCACGCCTGGTCGGGGCCGATGAGCAGGGCGAGGTCCTTGGTCATCTGCCCGTTCTCGACGGTCGAAACGCACACCTTTTCCAAGGCATGGCCGAACTTCTCGACCTCCGGGGTGCCGTCGAAACGCCCGCGGTAGATCAGGCCGCGAGTCCAGGCGAAGATGCTGGCGATGGGATTGGTGCTGGTCGCCTTGCCCTGCTGGTGCATGCGGTAATGGCGGGTGACGGTGCCGTGCGCCGCTTCGGCCTCGACGGTCTTGCCATCGGGGGTCATGAGCACGCTGGTCATCAGGCCGAGGGAGCCGAAGCCCTGCGCCACCTGGTCCGACTGCACGTCGCCATCGTAGTTCTTGCAGGCCCAGACGAACTTGCCGCTCCACTTGAGCGCGCTGGCGACCATGTCGTCGATCAGCCGGTGCTGGTATTCGATCCCGGCGGCGGCGAACTTCTCCTTGAAGCCCTCGGTCTCGAACACCTGCTGGAACAGGTCCTTGAAGCGCCCGTCATACGCCTTGATGATGGTGTTCTTGGTGCTGAGGTACAGCGGCCAGCCGCGGTCGAGCGCGTAGTTCATGCTCGCCCGGGCGAAGTCGCGGATCGAATCGTCGAGGTTGTACATCGACATTGCGACGCCGCTCGACTTGAAGTCGTACACCTCGCGGTCGATCACCTCGCCGTCCTCCCCTTCCCAGACCAGGCGCAGCTTGCCGGGGCCGGGGACGAGGAAATCGGTCGCACGATACTGGTCGCCGAACGCGTGGCGGCCGACGACGATCGGATCGGTCCAGCCCGGGATCAGCCGCGGCACGTTCTCGATCACGATAGGCTCGCGGAAGATCGTCCCGCCGAGGATATTGCGGATCGTGCCGTTGGGGCTGCGGTACATCTCGTGCAGGCCGAATTCCTCGACCCGCGCCTCGTCGGGAGTGATCGTCGCGCACTTCACCCCGACGCCGTATTGCGCGATCGCATTGGCGGCATCGACGGTGATCTGGTCGCGGGTTTCGTCGCGCTTCTCGATGCCGAGATCGTAGTACTTCAGATCGACGTCGAGATAGGGCAGGATCAGCCGTTCGCGGATCCACTGCCAGATGATCCGCGTCATCTCGTCGCCGTCGATCTCAACGATCGGGTTCGCAACCTTGATCTTCGCCATGGGTATCCTGTCGTATTCGCGATGAGGGAAAGTTGGCGCGTCCTTACGGAGCGAGGGCGGCGAGCGCAAGCGGACGGGGCTTAGTCGAGCCGCGTGGCGTCGATCAACCGTTCGACCAGCTTCGGAGCGAACCGTGCGGCGGCGAGGCCCCAGCGGGTGATCGCCGGCCGTTCGGCCAGGTTCCAGGCGGCTCCGGCCCACCTCAGCGGCGCCTTGACGCGGCGGTGCAGAGCCTGCTGGAAAACCGGCGCGGCGTCGGCGCCGCCTGCCAGCCACGCCTCGGCCGCGGCGATGCCGCTGGCGACGGCGATGTCGATCCCTTCACCGGCGAGCGAGGGGATCACCGCCGCCTGGTCGCCGAGGCGGAACACGCCCGGCTCGCTCGTTTCGGTGCTCCAGCCGTAGGGGATGGAGCCGATCGTATCGAACGCCGCCTCGCGCCAGCCGGGTTCGAGCCGCAGCGCCAAGTGCGGGCTTGTCGCCGCGAGTTTTGCCAGCAGCGTCACCGGATCGCCGCCCGCCTCGACCAGCAGCGATTTGCGCACCGCGAGGCACAGGTTGGCACGGCCGTCCTCCTGCAGCACGGCGCCGGCATAACCGCCATCGAACAGGTGCAGCTCGATGGTGTTGGCCAGGCGCCGGAGCAGCGTTGGCGAAGGCGTCAGGCGCAGCCTGAGCCCGAGCGCGGCGTTGGCCGAGGTGCGCGGGCGACCGGCGCCCCGCACATCGTGCTTGCCGGTAGCGAGGAATACGGTTTCGCGCTGCCACTCGCGCGTGCGACCGGCGATATGGCGGCCCTCGATGGCGCGGACGGTCTCGACCGCGAACTGCGCGCCGGTGTCGATGGCGGCCCGCCTCAGCGCGCTGTCGAGCACCCCGCGCGACAGGCCGTAAGCGCGGTGGGGCAGGGCGATCTCGGCCGGCCGGCCGTCGCCGAACAGCATCAGCCGCTCGACCGGACGGGCGCCGAGCGCCTCGGGATCGACGCCGAGGGCCCGCAAACGCTCGGCGGTCCGCCAGCTGAGAAAGCCGCCGCACAGCGCGTCGGCAGCCTCGGCATCGCGGTCGACCAGCAGCGGCGTCCCCCCGCCGCGCGCGAGGGTTATCGCCGCCGCGCAGCCGGCCGGTCCGGCGCCCAAAATCAGGGGCGCCGTCAGCGGATTGCCTCGACGCACAGCCGGAATGGGAACCGGCGGCGAACCCGCGCGCCCTCGATTCCGGCCTCCACCAGAATCGGCGGCCATTCGGTGGGGCGATAGCTGCGCGCGATCGAGGTTCGGCCATCGAGCCGGACGATGCGGTGCCAGCCCATCAGGTTCGCCAGCAGCGGGAACGAGCGGTAGGCGAAGCCGTGGCGGTGGAGGTCGTTGACGAACCACCCGGCGGCGGCTTCGCGGTCCATGAAGCGCAGGAAGGCGATGAGCTGCTCATGGCTCATGTGGTGCGCGACGAGGCTCGAGATGATGCAGTCGAACCCTTCGCCGGCGAGATCGGCGTAGTCGCCGGCGAGATAGCGGATCGGCGCGCCGGCGAACGGTGCCGCCTCGGCCGCCGCCACGCTGCGGGTGTTGAGATCGATGCCGGTCAGCTCGGCTGCGATCCCGCGCCGCCCGGCCCAGAGGGCGATTCGCCGCAGCATGTCGCCGTCGCCGAAGCCGACGTCGAGCAGGCGGAAGCTCTTGCGCTTGCCCACGGCGCGCGAGAGGAAATCGAGCGTCGGGCGATAGGCGAACGTGGCCCGGTTGACCTTGGCGAGGTCGTGCAGCACCGCGTGATAGGTCCCGGCATCGAGCGCCGGGTCGTCCATAAGTTCTTCCGCTTGCAACCGCTCAGCCAGCATCGCCTTCCGTCCAGCGGAAGCGGAACCCTTCCATTGCCAGGCCCGGCCCAAAGGCGAGCGCGACGCCGCTCTCGGGCTTGCGCGCCATGATCTGCTCGAGCACGAACAAGATCGTGGCCGACGACATGTTGCCGCAGCTGCGCAGCACTTCGCGCGATTCGGCCAGCGCCCCTTGCGGCAAGGCGAAGGCGCGCTCCACCGCGTCGAGTATCGACTTGCCGCCGGGATGGACGGCCCAGGCCGCGATTTCTGCCGCGGGCCGTCCGTCGACCACTTTCCCGGCAATCTCGGGTTCGCTCAGCGCGGCCGCGAGGCGGGCCGGCACTTCGCCCGACAAGCCCATGGCGAATCCGCTGTCGCCGATCGTCCAGGTGATCAGCGAATCGCTTTCCTCGAGCATTCCCGAAAAACCGTCGCCGAGTTCCAGTCCGCGGCCATCGGCGGTGACGATCGCCGCCGCCGCGCCGTCGCTGAACTGGGCCATCGCCAGCGTCGACTCCAGTCCGGCGTCGCCCTGCAGATGTAGGCTGCACAGCTCGACCGCCACCACCAGCACGCGCGCATCAGGCTGTGAGCGGACGATATGTCCGGCCGTCCTCAGCGCAGTGACTCCCGCGTAGCAACCCATGAAACCGATCACGACGCGTTCGACGCCGTCCGGCAAGCCGAGCGTTCGGGCAACGATCTGGTCGACGCCGGGAGCAACGAATCCGGTGCAGCTGGCGACGACGAGATGGCTGATCTCACCGACTTCTGGCAGGCCGGCGATCGCGCGCAACGCCAGCTTGGGCGCTTCGCGAGCGTAAACGGCCATCCGTTCGGCCGTCGTCGGCTGTTCGTCACGCGTATAGAAGCGCCCCGGTTCGAGACTGGCCTCCTCGCCCAGCACCGACCAGCGATGCTCGATTCCCGAGCGCTCGGCCATCCGGCCGAACAGCCGCGCTTCGCGGGGATCGGAGAGCCGGTCTTGCGCCCACGTGCGATAATCCGCCTCGACGTCGGTCGGCGGGATCGCGCCCGCAATGGCGTTGATGCGCGCGAGCGGTGCCGTGGCTGTCATGGGGATGCGATAGGCGCTTCCGGTTCGATTGGCACGGCGAAAGGCCAGAAAAGGACGGCCGACGCCAAGAACCCGCCGCTTGCGCGACGGGTTTTGCCTGCTTCGCCACCAATGGTGGGCGTAGGAAGGTTCGAACTTCCGACCCCTGCGATGTCAACACAGTGCTCTACCACTGAGCTATACGCCCGATCCATCGGGAGAGCAGCGGGGCAAGCCCCGCGGCAGGCGCGCCAGATAGCGCCGCCCTGTCGGCCTTGCAAGCGCTACAGGCTGACCGTGGCGCGGTCTTCGAACATCCGTTCGACCTCGCCGACCAGTTCCTTCAGGTGGAACGGCTTCGACAGCACCTTCGATTGCGGCGCATGACGGCTGGAGCGCAGCGAAACGGCGGCGAAGCCGGTGATGAACATCACCTTGGTGCGCGGGCTTAGTTCGGAGCAGCGCTGGGCCAGCTCGATCCCGTCCATCTCGGGCATGACGATATCCGACAGCAGCAGGTCGTAATGATCGTCTTCCAGCAGCGGCACCGCCAGGGTGCCCCGATCGACCGCGGTGACGTCGTATCCTGCATTTTCGAGCGCCCGCACCAGGTAGGTGCGCATCGCCTTGTCATCTTCGGCCAGCAGGATGCGGATCATCGTCGGTTATTCCTCGTTGTTCTTCAATTCGCCCGGTAGCCGATGGCTCCTTAAAAATCTTGCCCATTGTCAGCCCTGACCTGCTTTGACACACAGTGGGTGAAAGGGCAGCTAGGCAAGGTGACTTCCGAATCCGAAATGGGTGATTCTCCCCACCATCGCGGCGGAAACATACCCGGTGCGCCGGGCAAGGCCGCGTTCACGCTGACGCGGCGCGAACCATCGCCGATTCCGGTGCTGATCGCCGTTCCCCATGCCGGGCGAACCTACCCGCGGAGCCTGCTTGCCGAGATGCGCGATCCGATCGGCGCCGGGCTCAAGCTGGAGGACCGCTACGTCGACCTGCTGGCGCAGGCGATCGCCGAACAGACCGGCGCCGGCCTGCTGCTGGCGCACGCCCCGCGGGCGATGATCGACCTCAACCGCGCGCCCGAGGAAATGGACTGGGAGATGGTCGCCGACGCGCCCGACGAGGACCGCGAGTTGCTCGGCACCGCCCGCCGGGCTCGCGGCGGGCTAGGGCTGGTCCCGCGCCGGCTGCCCGGGCTGGGCGAGATCTGGAAGCGGCGGATCACCAGCGCCGAGCTCCAATCCCGCCTCGCCACGATCCATGCGCCGTACCACGCGGCGCTCGCCGCCGAGCTCGCCACGCTCAAAGCTCGCTGGGGCGGAGCGTTGCTGATCGACCTGCATTCGATGCCGCCGCTCGGCCCCAGGCGGGGGCCGCACGCGTCGGCCGAATTCGTGGTCGGGGACCGCTTCGGAAGCTCGTGCGACGGCCTGCTGATCGCCGCCGCGTTCGATCACTTCGCCGCCGCCGGCAGGCGCGCGGCGCACAATCGCCCCTATGCCGGCGGATACGTGCTCGACCGTCACGCCTCTCCCGCGCGCGGCTTTCATGGGCTGCAGGTGGAGATTTGCCGCGCGGCCTATCTCGACGAGCGGCTGTGCGAGCCCGGCCCCGGATTCGATTCGACCGCTGCGCTGCTCGCCGGCCTCATTCGCCGCCTGGCGAGCGAGTTCGCCGCCCTCGGCGGCGCGATGCGGCAGGCGGCGGAGTAGCCGCTGAGCCCATCAGCATGAAAAAACCACCTCGTGCACGGGGCACGAGGTGGCCAAGGTTCAGGGAGGAGGCGCGCCGAAGCGCGCCTATCCGAACGGGCCATGAGGGAAGCGCCGCCCGGACATTCCGCAAATAGGCGCAGGCCCCGGAAATTCAAGGCCCCTTGTGGTCACAAATTGTCGCGCTTGGCTCGCCCGGAGGCGAAGGATCAGACGGTGGTCTCGACGTTTTCCGTCCGCGCGCTCCCGCTGGCCGCCACCGGACCCTTGCCGAGCGCGACCTGCTTGCCGAAGATCACCCGCATCAGGTCGAGCGAGAACAGGTGGGCGTAGATCAGCGGCAGGATGCCGTTCTGATTCCAGGTGCGCAGCTGATCGCCGCGAAGCTCTTGCAGCTTCTCCTGGTTGACCATCTTGAAGCCGCGATAGACGTAGGGATTCTCGGTGTCGTCGCCGCGCTGGATCGCCACCTGCCCTTCCATCAGCAGGTCGTGCTTGATCAGTTCATCGACGAACTGCTGGGTGCGCATGCCGGACTGCTCGAACTGCTCGCAAAAGCCGAGCACGCCCTTGGTGTGCTCGGACGGCTGGTCGCCTTCGAACAGCGCGTTGCCTTCGCCTTCCTCGACAATCAGGCCGCTGCTCGGATCGAAGCACAGCGACAGCTCCTGCGTCTCCGGAGTCAGCTTGGCCAGAAGGAAGGGGTAGCGCCGGATGTACGCCGGCACATAGGCCTCCTCGCGCAGCTCGCCCTCGTCGTCGAAGAACACGTTGACGCCCTCGTTCAGGCCCATCAGCGCCAGCGGCACTGGCGTATCGCTGTCCGAAAACACGATCGGGAAATCGCGCTGGGCGAGGGCGAACTCGTCGACCGTCAGCGGAATCGCGTGCTGATTGACCACCCACTTCGCCTTGTTGACCGAAACGGCGATCCAGCTGCCGTGATCGCGGTTGTTGAGCGGGGCGAGGTCGTTGTAGAACAAGGGCAACTGAGGCTGCGGCGCGCTGGCCATCGGGTCTCTCCGGAGATGTGTCTGTATTCGCCCGCGCAGCGGCTGGCGGACGCGTGAAGGCGCGCTTTACGGATTCCCCTTCGCAGGCGCAAGCGGGACCAGCTTGCCTGGATTGAGCAGCCCGTGCGGATCGAGCGCCTGCTTCACCGCCTGCATCATGTGCAGCTGAACGGGATCGCCCAGGCGGCCGAGCTCGTCACGCTTCAATTGCCCGATGCCGTGTTCGGCGCTGATCGAACCATGCCATTCGGTAACAAGATCGTGCACGAAATAGCTGATCTGCTTGCCTTCCGTGTCCTCCCATTCGCCCGGCGCGGCTCCTTTGGGCGCCAGCACGTGATAGTGGACATTGCCGTCGCCCAGGTGCCCGAAAGTCACCACCTTGGTCCCCGGAAAATGGGCTTCCACTTGCGGCGCGGTCTCGCCGATGAAGTCGGCCATCGCCGTCACCGGGACCGAGATGTCGTGCTGCATCGCCGGGCCGAGCGCGCGCTCGGCCGGGGCGATCTCGTCGCGCAGCAGCCAGAAGGCTTCGGCCTGCGCTTCGTTGGCGGCGATCGTCGCGTTCTCGACCAGGCCCGCCTCGAAGGCGCTCTCGAGTAGCTCCTGCGCCAGCGCCGGCAAGGCTTCGGCATGCGGGCGGTCGGCGGCGAGCTCGATCAGCACGTGCCAGGCATGCTCGCCCTGCAGCGGATTACGCGCACCGGGGACGTGCGCCAGCACAGCCTCGAGGCTGTGCCGCGGCATGATCTCGAACCCTTCGAGCGCGTCGCCGGCGATCCGCTCGGAATGGGCCAGCAGCTTCGGCGCGTCGGCGACATCGCCAATTCCGGCCCACAGCACAGCGCGGTCGGCCAGCGCCGGCAGCAGCCGCAGCGTCGCAGCGGTGACGATCCCCAGCGTGCCTTCCGAGCCGATCAGCAGTTGCTTCAGGTCGAATCCGCGGTTGTCCTTCTTCAGCGGCGTTAGCGCGTCGAACACGCTGCCGTCGGCCAGCACCGCCTCGATCCCCAACACCTGCGCGCGCATCGATCCATGGCGCAGCACCTGGGTGCCGCCGGCGTTGGTCGAAATCAGGCCGCCGATCGTCGCCGATCCCTTGCCGCCCAGCGTCAGCGGGAAGCGCAGGCCCTCGGCCGCGGCCGCCTCGTGCAGCGTCTGCAGGATCACTCCGGCCTCGCACACCGCCTCGCGCGCGGCCGCGTCGAGCCGGCGGATCGCGTTCATCCGCCTGAGCGACAGCAGGACTGCGCTCCCGCTGTCGTCGGGCGTCGCCCCGCCGCACATCCCGCTGTTGCCGCCCTGCGGCACGATCGGCACGCCGAATTCGCCGCACAGCCTGACCAGCTCCGCCACCTCTTCGGTCGAGCCGGGCGAGGCGAGAGCCACCGCCCGGCCGGTGTAGCGCCCGCGCCAGTCGGTCAGCCAAGGCCGCACCAGTTCGGGATCGCGCGTCAGCCCGCGCGGGCCGAGCAGCGCAGAGGCCCGGTCGAGGAAGTCCTGTGTTGCCATTGCGCCACGCTGTGCCAGCGGAATGCCTGCCTTGCCAAGGATAATCCGCGAGTTAAGCCGGCATTCAACCACTGATCATAAGCCCCGAACCAACCGGCCGCAGTTCGGCCGCCAGGACCGTGCCCGCCGGAATGAACAGCGTCCCTGCCGTTATTGCCGCCCTTGCCATGGCTATGCCCAGCGCGCCAGCGCCTTTGTCGGTGCCGGTCGCGCACGAAGCCGCGCTACCGTCGATCGAAGGCAGGCTCGGTCCTCGGCGGGAGGAGCCGGAACCTTATCGCAATTTCGCTGACAGCTATAAGCCTCGGGTACAGGACCAGGTTCACATCGAGCAGCGAGTGATCATCCGCATCGCGCCGGGTCCGCCGGCGGCGCGGGAGGACATGCTCGCCCGCATTCCGCGCCATGATGGTCCGTCGCGGTACCGGGAGAAGAAGATCAAGGGCTGCATCCAGATCGACGAAATTGCCGGGTCGCAGCCGGTGCAGGAAAATCGCCTGTTGCTGTTCATGCGCGATCACAGGGTGCTCAGCGCCGCGCTCGAGCGGGCCTGCGATGCCGACGAGTTCTATCTCGGCTTCTATATCGCCCAAAACGCCGACGGGATGCTGTGCAGCAAGCGCGACAAGCTCCACTCGCGCACCGGCGCCAGCTGCGAAGTTGCCCAGCTGAGCCGCCTGGTCGCGGTCAAGGAGTGAATCAAATCTCCCCGAGCAAGCTCGGGGAGAATTGAAAAAAACCATTTTCCTACTCGGCCTTTCCTGCATAAAGGGGCGTGATTCGCGTTTTGTTCTCACCAAGGAGATAGCGAATCATGACCGATCAGACCCCCATCGCCACCCCCCGCCGTGCGCCTCGACGCCCTCGCGCCGCGTGCGCTTCCTCGATGCTCTCGCCGGTTGCGGCAGCGTCCGCTCCGCCTGCGGCCGCGTGGGCGTGGGCTGCCAGGCGGCCTATCGCTTGCGCCGGCGCGACCCGCTGTTCGCCCGCGCATGGGACGCCGCGCTGATGCTGGCGCGAGAGGCCGGCGCCGAAGTGCTCGGCAACCGCGCCGTCGACGGATCGAGGAGGACGTGTGGTACCGCGGAGAACTCGTCGGCACGCGCCGCAGATACAATTCGCGCCTGCTGCTCGCCCACATGGCTCGGCTCGACAAGCTGGCCGAGGCGAACCCGGCGGCGTCCGATGATGCCTGGCAATTCGACGAACTGCTCGCGCTCAATGCCGGCGAAGCGGCGCCCGAGGAGCTTGCCGCGGACGACGACCGACTCCCGTCGAGCGGGCGAGCGCGATCTGGGAAGCCGATCGAGAGGCCCGGACATCCGCGCACGACGCCTGGGCCGAACGTCAGTCCGAGGAACAACGGCTCGACACCGACCAAAGCTACGCCGCTTATGTGGACGAGCTCCAAACCGCGGCGGCAGAGGCCCGGGCCGAGACAGCCGTTAGCTGGGACGCTCGGTTCACCCGCGCCTGCGACACGGTCGACCGCCTGATCGAAGCGCCGCTCGCCGCGCCGCCGGAGTGCGATCCTGCGTCGCCGGACACTGTGTCGAGTGTGTCGGAAGTGTCAACTTCGCCTCCCGACACGGGCGCTTCTGCTTGAGAAACCCCGGGCCTCCGCCCTTGCGGCGGCGGGGGCTTTTCTTGACTTTCTCCCCCCTTGCCGCCTAGGGCGCGCGTCGGTCGCGGGAACAAGCTTCCGCGCCGATCCTTGGCGTTCTGTCGCCACCTCGCGTTCCGGACAAACGAACAGATGAAATTCGCCGATCTCGGCCTATCAGACGAATTGCTGCAAGCGGTCGAAGCCGCCGGTTATGAAGAACCGACGCCGATCCAGGCGCAAGCGATCCCGCAGGTCCAGATGATGAAGGACCTGATCGCCGTCGCCCAGACCGGCACCGGCAAGACCGCCAGCTTCGTGCTGCCGATGATCGACATTCTCGCCCACGGCCGCCGCCGCGCGCGGATGCCGCGCTCGCTGATCCTCGAGCCGACCCGCGAGCTGGCGATGCAGGTGGCGGAGAACTTCGAGAAGTACGGCAAGAACCACGATCTTTCGATGGCCCTGCTGATCGGCGGGGTTCAGATGGGCGACCAGGTCAAGGCGCTCGACGAAGGGGTCGACGTGCTGATCGCCACCCCGGGCCGGCTGATGGACTTGTTCGAGCGCGGCAAGATCCTGCTCACCGGCTGCGATCTGCTGGTGATCGACGAAGCCGACCGGATGCTCGATATGGGCTTCATCCCCGACATCGAGTTCATCTGCGAAAAGCTCCCCTCGAATCGGCAGACGCTGCTGTTCTCGGCCACGATGCCGGGGCCGATCAAGCGGCTCGCCGACAAGTTCCTCAGCAATCCCAAATATATCGAGGTCGCCCGCCCGGCGACGGCCAACATCAACATCGAGCAGTTCAAGGTCCAGGTTTCGGCCCGCAACAAGCGCGACGTGCTGCGCCGCCTGCTCGGCGCGGACGACGTCACCAGCGCGCTGATCTTCGCCAACCGCAAGACGACCGTGCGCGAGCTCAACAAGAGCCTCAGGCGCCACGGCTTCAAGACCGGCGAGATCCACGGCGACATGGACCAGCCGAGCCGCATCGCCGAGCTCGACCTGTTCAAGAAGGGCGAAATCAACATTCTCGCCGCCAGCGACGTCGCCGCCCGCGGGCTCGACATCAAGGGCGTCAGCCACGTGATCAACTTCGACACCCCGTGGCATCCCGACGATTACGTCCACCGCATCGGCCGCACCGGACGCGCCGGGGCCAAGGGCAAGGCGTTCACCCTGGTCACGCCGGAGGACGCCGAGGCGATCGCCAACGTCGAGAAGCTCACCGGCCTGGACATTCCGGAGTTCCATTTCGAGGACGACGGCAAGGCCGAGAAGCGCGAGCCCGAGCCGCGGCGCCAGCGCGACGAGGATCGTCCGCAGGCCGAAAAGCCGCGTCCTGAAAAAACTGCGCCCAAGAAGCGCACGCCGGCCCGGCGTTCTTCCGAGCCGGAGCCGGTCGATCGGGACGAGGACGAATGGAACGGCCCGGTGCCCGATTTCCTGGCCACATCCGCGCTAGCCTGAGCCGCCCTTCTTAACCCGTCGTTTGCCAAACCGCGCCTAGACTGCGCGGATGCAAAGCCTGTCGCAGACCTCGTGGGGCGTTATCGTCGGGCTCGCACCCGCGGCGGCGCTGTTTGCGCTGGTCGCATTGGCGGCCAAGCGCGGCCGCATCTTCACCGCGCTGCGCCGCGCCGGGCGCGAGAGCGCGACCAACCTCGCGCTGGTGGCGATCAACAGCTTGCTGCTCGCCGCGCCGGTGACGGTCCTGACCGACGGGCTGAAGGCGCAGCTCCGGCTGTTTCCCGCGCTGGCCGACGTCTGGCCGCGGCTTCCCGAGCTGCTCCTGCTCGTCCTTGCGCTGCTGATCGACGAATTCGCGGTCTACTGGCGCCACCGCGCCGAACATTCGCCGTGGTTGTGGCCGATGCACGCGACCCACCATTCGGACGAGGCGGTCACCTGGCTGACGCTGCTGCGCAAGCATCCGCTGAGCCATTTGTTCGGCAACATTGTCGATTCTATCCCGCTGATTCTGCTCGGCTTTCCCGCCTGGGCGGTAATCGGCTCGGCGCTGATCCGCACCTGGTGGGGTTACTTCATTCACGCCGACCTGCCGTGGACGCTGGGCCCGGCCGGCAAGGTACTGATGTCGCCTGCCGCCCACAGGCTGCACCACATCGACGATGCGGTGCTCAAGGACCGCAATTTCGGCGGCTTCGTGTCGATCTACGACCGGCTGTTCGGCACCTTCGACGACGCCTCGCAGCACTTGCGCTGCAAGACCGGCATAGCCGGCGGCAGCCGCTCGCTCGCCGGCGAACTGGCTCGGCCCTTCGAGGCTATGGTCCGCCGAGCCAGGCGCCCGGCGACGACCCCCGCCGCCTAAGTCAGGTTCTTCTCGTTATCGCCGCCCTTGCGGCCCGTCCTGTCGCGCGCGTTCGAATGATTGGGATTGCGCGACTCCTCCTTCTGCAGCTCGATGTTCGGGTTGTCGCTGCCGTGCTGTTCCTTCTTCGCCTGGGAGTTGCCGGTGTCGCTAGCCATTGATTCTCTCCTTTGTCGAGAGAACGGACGGGACGGACGAGGTTTCCATTTTCTCCCCTCCCGCTTGCGGGAGGGGCCGGGGGGAGGGTGAGTTCGGAGAGCGTGGTCATTCCCTCCCCTAACCCTCCCGCAAGCGGGAGGGGGACTTCGTCACCCTGGCCTCACAAAACTGTCGATCACCCGCTTATGGCCGCTGGTCTCGAAATCGATCTCGAGCTTGTTGCCGTCCTGCCCGACCACTTCGCCGTAGCCGAACTTCTCGTGAAACACCCGGTCGCCGATCGCGATGTCGCTGCGCGGCTTGGCGGCGAAGCTGGCGGCGCTGCGGCCCGGCTCGGCGAGGCGCTTGGGCGCCGAGTCGTAGCCAGTCGAAAGGGCCCGCTGCCAGCCGGGGCCGCGGGCGCGGCTGCGCTCGGGACGCGACGAGCTGACGTGGGCAAACGGGTCCTCCTGCTCGCTCCAGTTGGCCCGCCACAGCGAAGCGCCGCCGGTTAGCGTGGTCTCTTCCTCAATGTGCTCGGCGGGCAGTTCGGCGATGAAGCGGCTCGGGATCGAGCTGGTCCACTGGCCGAAGATCCGCCGGTTGGCCGCGTGCAAGATGGTACAGCGCCGCCGCGCGCGGGTGATGGCGACGTAGGCCAGGCGCCGCTCCTCCTCGAGGCTGGCGAGGCCGCCCTCGTCGAGCGCTCGCTGGCTGGGGAACACGCCTTCCTCCCACCCGGGCAGGAACAGGTTATCGAACTCCAGCCCCTTGGCGGCGTGGATGGTCATGATGGTGACCTTCTCCTCGTCGTCGGCGGCGTCGTTGTCCATCACCAGACTGACGTGCTCGAGGAAATCACCGAGCGTATCATAGTCCTCCATCGCCCGCGCCAGCTCGGCGAGGTTGTCGAGCCGCCCGGCGCTTTCGGCCGAGCGGTCGGCCTTGAGCATCGCCTCGTAGCCGCTTTCCTCCAGCACCGTGCGCAGCAGCTCCGAGGGAGCGACCGTCTCGGCCAGCTCGCGCCAGCGCACGAAGCGGCTCATCAGCCCGGCGATCGTGCCCCGCGCCCGCGCCGGCAGCTCGTCGCTGTCGGCCAGCTCGAGCGCGGCGGCGGCGAGGGGCAGGGCGGTGGCCCGCGCGTGGCGGTGCATCGTCTCAAGCGTCTTGGCGCCGAGCCCGCGCTTGGGCTGGTTGTAGATGCGCTCGAACGCGAGGTCGTCGGCGGGCTGGGCGATCACCCGCAGATAGGCCAGCGCGTCGCGGATTTCCGCCCGCTCGTAGAACCGGAAGCCGCCGATGATCCGGTAATTGAGGCCGATCTGGATGAAGCGGTCCTCGAACTCACGCGTCTGGTACTGCGCCCGAACCAGGATGGCGATGCCCTCCAACGGTGCGCCCTCACGCTCCAGCCGCTCGATTTCCTCGCCGACCCGGCGGGCCTCCTCGGGCGCGTCCCACACGCCGATCACCCGAACCTTGTCGCCGCCGCCGCGCTCGGTCCACAGCGTCTTGCCCAGCCGCTCGGCGTTGGCCGCGATCAGGCCGGAGGCGGCGGCGAGGATCGGCGGAGTCGAGCGATAGTTCTGCTCCAGTCGGATCACCTTGGCGCCGGGAAAATCCTTTTCGAACCGCAGGATATTGGCGACTTCCGCGCCACGCCATGAATAGATCGACTGATCGTCGTCGCCCACCACGCAGATATTCTTGCGCTCCTGCGCCAGCAGCCGCAGCCACAGGTACTGCACCGCGTTGGTGTCCTGGTATTCGTCGACCAGGATGTACTTGAAGCGCTGCTGGTAGCTCCTGAGAATGTCATGCTCACGGCGGAAGATGTTGAGCATGTGCAACATCAGGTCACCGAAGTCGCAGGCGTTCAACGCCTTCAGCCGCGCCTGATAGCGCTCGTACATCGCTCGGCCCTTGCCGTTGGCATAGGCCTCGTTCTCCACCGGATCGAGATCGCCGGGGTTGAGCCCGCGGTTCTTCCAGCGATCGATCAGCCCGGCGAGCTGCCGCGCCGGCCAGCGCTTCTCGTCGAGGTCGCTCTCGGCGATCAGCTGCTTCAGCAGCCGCAACTGATCGTCGGTGTCGATGATCGTGTAGTTCGATTTCAGCCCGGCCAGCTCGGCGTGCCGGCGCAGCATGCGCGCGCAGATCGAATGGAAGGTGCCGAGCCACGGCATTCCCTCGACCGCATCGCCGATCAGTTCCCCTACGCGATGACGCATCTCGCGCGCCGCCTTGTTGGTGAAGGTGACGCAAAGAATCTCGCTCGGCCAGGCGCGGCGGCTGCGGATGAGGTGGGCGAGGCGGGCGGTCAGCGCCGCGGTCTTGCCGGTGCCCGCGCCGGCCAGCATCAGCACCGGCCCCTCGGTGGTGAGGACCGCTTCCTTCTGCGGCGGGTTGAGGCCTTCGAGCCACGCCGGCGTGACGTCAGTAGAGGCGGGCAGGGGGGTGTCGCTCACAGTGAACAGCTAGGGAACATGGGTCTGCGAAGCAAGGCCGCCCGGCCGCTCAGCGACCGAGCCGCAGCAGAGTGAGACGAGCCGCACCGACAGGGCGCTCAGCCTCGATCACGAGCGCCTTGACTTGCGACGGCTCGTCGCTGGCGGTTTCCAGCGCGATCCACGTCGCTTCGCCGATCCAGCCGAGCCGGGCGAGGCGGTCGAGCGCCACGGCGCCCGCGCCGCTGTGATAGGGCGCGTCGAGCAGGAGCAGGTCGTAAGGTTGCTTTGCCGGTCCAAGCGCAAGTACCGAGTCCGCCTGCACCGAGCAGCGCGGCTGCGCCCGCAAGGCGGCGATGTTGGCCCGGAGGGCGCGGATGGCGGCCGCATCTTGCTCGACGAAGAGGCAGTGCGCCGCGCCGCGGGAGAGCGCCTCCAGTCCCAACGCACCCGATCCGGCGAACAGGTCGGCGACCTGCAGGTCCTCGAAGTTGCCGAGCCGGCTGGCGAGCATGTTGAACAAGGTTTCGCGGGTGCGGTCGGCGGTGGGCCGCGTCGCCTCGCCGGGCGGCGCCTTGAGCGGGCGCCGGCGCCATTCGCCGGCGATGATTCTCATTTCTTTCCTCCCCGGGACGGGGAGGGGGACCGCCGCCGCGAAGCAGCGGTGGTGGAGGGGGCTCGCCGCACGCGCTTCGCTTGCTGAGAACCCCCTCCGTCAGCCGCTACGCGGCTGCCACCTCCCCGTCCCGGGGAGGATTTTTTCAGGGAACTCGCGAACCGCTCCAACTCGTGTTTTTTTACCTCCTCCACCGCCCCGCGCGGCAGGTCAGCCAAGACGAACGGGCCATACGCGGTGCGCATCAGCCGGCTGACCTTGAGCCCGAGGTGTTCGAGCACCCGGCGGACCTCGCGGTTCTTGCCTTCGGTCAGCGTCAGTTCGATCCACTGATTGCGTCCGGTGCGGCGCTCGAGGTTGGCGTCGATCGGACCGTAGTGCACGCCGTCGATCGTCACCCCTTCGATCAACTCTTCGAGTTGCGCCTGCGACACCTGACCGAAGGCCCGCGCGCGATAGGTCCGCGGGACGGCGTTGGCCGGCAACTCCATCGCCCGCTTGAGCTCGCCGTCGTTGGTCAGCAGCAGCAGCCCTTCGGTGTTGAGGTCGAGGCGGCCGACCGGCATCACCCGCGGTGCGTCGGCGGGCAAGGCATTGCGCAGCGCGGCGTAGATGGTTGGGCGCCCGCCGGGATCGCGCTCCGCTGTCAACAGGCCCGCGGGCTTGTGGAAGCGGAACAGCCGCGTGCGCTCGGCCTTGCCGACCGGTTTCCCGTCGACGGTCACGCCCCTGAGGTTGGGCAGGATGGTGGCCGGAGTCTCGAGCCTCTCGCCGTTCAACGCCACGCGCCCGTCGGCGATCATCCGTTCGACTTCGCGCCGGCTGGCGACGCCGGCGCGGGCGAGCAGTTTGGCGATCCGTTCACCTTGGGGTCGGGCGTTGTCGGGCATGCCGGGCGCCATAGCGGCGAAGCGGGCGCCGTGAAAGCCGGGCGGTGGAGCATCGACCGCGGCCTCTGGCGCCGCTGCGCGGGGGCGCTAGTGTGCTGACCGAAGGAGAGAGAGAAACGTATGGCATCGAGTGCGCAGGAGGCCCATCCAGCGGCCGTTGCTCGCCCCAAAGGTCTGAAGCTGCTCGCCGTCGCGCTGAGGGACCGGCGCTCGGCGACGATGCTGGCGTTCGGCTTTTCCTCCGGGCTGCCGTTCTCGCTGCTGGTCGGCACGCTGACCGCCTGGCTGGGCGAGGTCGGCGTGTCGCTCGCCACCATCGGCATCTTCTCGTGGATCGGGCTCGCCTATTCGTTCCAGTTTCTGTGGTCGCCGGTCGTCGATCGGCTGCAGATACCGCTCCTCGAGCGGATCGGCCGGCGCAAGAGTTGGATCGCGCTGTGCCAGGCGATCATCGCCGCCTGCATGGCTTTGCTGGCGCTGACCAACCCGGCGGTGGCGATCGGCAATTTCGTGCTGATCGCCTTCATCGCCGCGATCGCCTCGTCGAGCCATGACATCGCCATCAACGGCTGGCGGATCGACCAAGCCGACGAGAACGCGACCATCGAGCTGCTCTCGGCGCTCTATCAGTTCGGCTATCGCACGGCCTCGATCGTCGGCGGCGCGGTGGCGCTGGTGCTGGCCGCGCGGATGAGCTGGCCGCACGTCTATCTGATCATGGGGGCGATCTTCGTCGGGCTGCTGGTCGTGACGCTGACCGCGCCCGATAGTCCGCGACCGGAGCGCCGCTCGCTCTACGGGGCGCTGGCGGAACCGGGCGCGCTGAAGCCCAGCGTGCGCGCGGCGCTGCTGGCGGTGGTCGGCGCCAGTTGGCTGTGGGCGATCGTGCGGCTGATCACCTTCGCGGTGTCGATGCTGGCGCCCGCGCCGGGCGCCCCACCGCCCTCGGTGGGCGACTTCACCAAGACCTGGGGTGTGGCGATCATCGTGGCCACGGTGTTCGTGCCGCTGGCGGTGTCGGCGGTGGCCACGCGTCTGGCAAAAAGCCCGGACAAGGTGCTGGCGGAATCCGACCCCAAGCGCGGGCCCGGCCGCACGGTGATGAACCACCTCTACTCGGCGCTGGTCGATCCGCTGGTCGAGCTGACTGGCCGCATGGGCTGGGCGGTCCTCGCGCCGATCGGCTTCATCCTCACCTATGCGATCTGCTACAACATCTGGGCCAGCTTCGCGTACCCGTTCTACCTCGATTACATGCACTACACGAAGGACGAGGTCGCCTTCGCCTCGAAGATCTTTGGGATCATCATGACGATGCTGGGAATCAGCCTCGGCGGCTATCTGTTCGCGCGCATCGGCCGTTTTCCGACGGTCCTGCTCGGCGCCATCCTGCCCCCGCTCGGCAATTTCCTCTACGCCGACCTCGCTGTCGGCGCGCCGGTGATCGACGGGTTCGCGCACCTTCTCCGGCTCGATGGGTTAGCGCAGGCTTTCGGCAGCGACGAGAGAATGATGCGGCTGCTGATCGCGATCAGCTACGAGAACGTGACCACCGGCCTCGCGCTGACCGCGTTCGTCGCTTACGTCTCGAGCATCGTCAGCAAGAAGTACGGCGCGATCCAGTATGCCCTGCTCGGCTCGCTGCTGTCGCTGGTCGGCACGCTGGGCCGCGGCGCGGTGGGCGAGGCGTTCGACACCTACGGCTATGCCCCGGTGTTCCGCTGGACCGCCGCCACGGCGATCGTCTCGACGCTGTTCGTGCTGCTAGAATGGATCCGCGTCACGCGCACCGAGCGGCGGGAGGCGGTGCCGGCTGCCGAGAG
Organism: uncultured Alphaproteobacteria bacterium; assembly: GCA_963811255.1. Taxonomy (GTDB): domain Bacteria; phylum Pseudomonadota; class Alphaproteobacteria; order Sphingomonadales; family Sphingomonadaceae; genus Croceibacterium_B. Next base: position 716,993 of record CAWEQI010000003.1, read on the forward strand.
CTAGGCAGCGGCGTTTACCCGATTTTGGGCAATAGCCCTTATGGTCCGCTAACCGGCTCCGTTGCAGAATGGTTGCCATGACGGACTCGCCTGCGGACGATGGCCAGGCGCCGCGCCGGGCCTTTGCACGACTTCAGCTGGGAATCGCCGCCCAACTGGAAACCCTCGACGGGCGCCAGACGGTCCGCTTGATCGATCTCTCGCAAGGCGGCGCGCATGTGCTGGTCGACGGGCCGGGCGATATTCGCCAGGCGGTGTTGCGGTGGCTTCATTTCGAGAGCTTCGGCTTCGTCGTGTGGCGCGAAGAGGAGCACATCGGACTGAAGTTCGAGCGCCCGCTGCCGCTCGCCGTGCTCGTCGAAACGCGCCGTCAGGCGCCTTCCATCGTGCGCGAGGAGGCAATGGGCGCGCAGCTCGCTGCGCGGGACTGGGTCGCCGGCACGTCCCACCTCGGCTCGGAGCGCTGACGGCTCAATCCGGCACCTCCCCGTTGGCTTCCAGGACTTTCCCCGCCAGGTAGAGCGATCCGGCGATCAGCACCGGCGCGCGATCGATCGGCAGCTGCCCGAGTGCTTCCTCGACGCTGCCGGCCCAGCGGGCCTGTGGACCGTAGGCCTCGGCGCCATGGCTGTCGCTGCCTTCGATCGGCACGGCGGTGACGCTCAGCAGGCGGCCGTCCAGCGGGCCCATGATCGCCTCGGGATGGCGGTTGGCGAGCATGCCGATGACGAGGTGCAGTTTTTGTCCGGCGAAATGATGGCCGATCGCCTGCCCGGCGTCGGCGTTGTGCCCGCCGTCGAGCCACACCGGATGGCCGGGGGCGAGCGCGGTCAGCGGTCCCGCGCCGAGCGATTGCAGGCGCGCCGGCCATCTGGCGGATCGTACGCCTTCGGCCATCGCTTCCGGTGAGATGGCGACATAATCCTGGTGCCGCAGCATCGCCACGGCGAGGGCCGCGTTGTCGCCCTGATGCCGGCCGGGCAGCGACGGCAACGGCAGGCTCAGCTCGCCGAAACGGTCGCGATAGTCGATCGTCTCGCCAATCTCGGCCCACCAGTCGCGCCCGCGCATGTGCAGCGGCGCCCCCGCGAGCCCGGCGCGGCGTTCGATCTCCAGCGCGACGGCCTCGGGATAGGCCTGCGTGACCAGCGGCGAGCCCGGGCGGGCGATGCCGGCCTTCTCGAAGGCGATCCGCACCAGCGGGTCCTCGGGCACGCCGTCCTCCGGCACCAGCAGGAAGGCCTCGTGGTCGATCCCGAGTGTGGCGATGGCGCAGCATGCCGGATGCTCGAGCACGTTGGTCGCATCGAACCGGCCGCCGAGCCCGACCTCGATCACGCAGGCGTCGGCGGGATGCCGCGCGAACGCCAGGAACGTGGCGGCGGTGGTGACCTCGAAGAAGCTCGGATCGAGCCCGGCGCTGGCGTCGAGCACTTCCTTCAGCAAGGCGGCCAGCAACTCGTCCGAGATCAGCTCGCCGGCGATGCGGATGCGTTCGTTGTAGCGCACCAGGTGTGGCTTGGTGGCGACATGGGCCTTGAGACCCTCGGCCTCGAACATCGCTCTGAGGTAAGCGCATGTCGAGCCCTTGCCGTTGGTGCCGGCGACGTGGAACGTCGGCGGCAGGTGCTTCTGCGGGTCGCCGAGGCGGCACAGGAGTTCGCGGATCGTGTCGAGCCCGAGCCGGCCCTGCGGCAGCGTGAGCTTTGACAACCGATCGAGCTGCGCCTGTACGCGAGGATCGTCTGAAGTGGCGAAGTCCTTCAACCTATTCTCCAGCGCGCTAACCGCGCGTTTTTCAGGGTTTCTCGCAGGGAACGCCGAGGAAGCAGAGATCGCAAAGGTGTGGTAACAGCGGCGAAGCCGCGTTCGATACGTCCGTTGCCAAACCCGCGACGTTATGCTGACAGGGTGGCTCCGCCTCAAACCTAACATCTCTGCGTTCTCTGCTTCCTCGGCGTTCCCTGCGAGAACCAATTCCTCCTAAGCCGCTTCCGACTGGCTCATGTATCCGAGCAATTTCGCCAGCGTCGCGCGCAGTTCGCTCCTCGGCACCACCATATCCACCATGCCGTGCTTGTGCAGGTATTCGGCGCGCTGGAAGCCTTCGGGCAGCCTTTCGCGGATCGTCTCCTGAATGACCCGCTGGCCGGCAAAGCCGATCAGCGCCCCCGGCTCGGCGATGTGCACGTCGCCGAGCATCGCGTAGCTGGCGGTGACGCCGCCGGTGGTGGGGTCGGCCAGCACGACGATGTACGGCAGGCCGGCTTCCTTCAGCCGCCGGGTCATGACCGTGGCGCGCGGCATCTGCATCAGGCTCAGGATGCCTTCCTGCATTCGCGCGCCGCCGGCGGCGGTGACCACGACATAGCCGCATTTGTCGTCGAGTGCCCGCTGCGCGCCGGCGACGAACGCCGCGCCGACGGCCTGGCCCATCGAACCGCCCATGAACATGAAATCCTGCACCCCGACGACGGCTCGCTGCCCTTCGATGGCGCCGGCGGCGGCGGTGAAGGCGTCCGCATGCGCATTCTTCGCCCGCGCTTGCTTGAGCCGGTCGGTATAGCGCTTGGAATCGCGGAACTTGAGCGGGTCTTCGCGCACCTCGGGATCGGGCAGCAGCTCGTAGCCGGGGTCGAGGATCTGCGCCAGGCGCGTGTCGGCGCCGATCCGGCCGTGGTGGCCGCAGCGCGGGCAGACGTAGAGGTTCGCCTCGTATTCGCGGGTGAACAGCATCTCGTTGCAGCCAGGGCACTTGACCCACAGGTCCTCGGGCGTTTCCCGCTTGCTGCCGAAGGTGAGCGAATTGCGGACGCGGGTGAGCCAGCTCATGCGTGGGCCTCCTTGCGGGCGGAATGGACCGCCTCGGCCAGCGAAGCGGTATAGGCGCCCAGATGTTCGGGCGCGGCCTGCCCGTGGCGGCCGACGATCTCGACCAGCGCCGTGCCGACCACCACGCCGTCGGCGACGCGGGCGATGGCGCGGGCCTGCTCGGGGGTGCGCACGCCGAAGCCGACGGCGACGGGGAGGTCGGTCGAGCGCTTGATCCGGCTCACGTTGGCCTCGATCAATTCGATGGCCGCCTGCTGTTTGCCGGTGATGCCGGCGACCGAGACGTAGTAGAGGAACCCGCTGGAGCCATCGAGCACCGTCGGCAGGCGCGCGGCGTCAGTGGTCGGCGTGGCGAGGCGGATCAAGTCGATACCTTCGGCGCGCAGATAGGGGCCGAGGTCGGCGTCTTCCTCGGGCGCGAGATCGACGCAGATCACCCCGTCGACGCCGCATCCCTTGCACTCGGCGGCGAACCATTCCGGCCCGCGGCGGACCATCGGATTGGCATAGCCCATCAGCACCAGCGGCACGTCCGGGTGCCGCTCGCGGAATTCGTTGGCGATCAGCAGGATTTCGCGCGTCGTCGTGCCGGCGCCGAGCGAGCGCAGGTTCGCCGCCTGGATCGCCGGCCCGTCGGCCATCGGATCGGTGAACGGCATTCCCAGCTCGATCACGTCCGCGCCCCCGGCGACCAGCGCGTCGAGATTGCCCGCCGTGTCGCCGTCACCGGCGGTGATGAAGGCGACGAGGGCAGGGCGGCCCTTGCCGAATGCGGCGGCGAGACGGGTCATCGCTTAGCTCTGTCACCCCAGAATGCCGCGCCGATGGTTCTTCCGAAAAAGGCTGCCAGGAAGACGACCCAAAGATCGTTCGGGACGCTCCACGGGCGTCCATTCGTGTAGGCGAGCAGATTGTGCACAATCAGCCATGTGACCGTGATCGTAACCGCCGTCGCGAGAACATTCCAAAGCAGCTTCACATCTCCACTCCCAGCGCATCGGCTACCGTGAAGATGTCCTTGTCCCCCCGCCCACACAGGTTGACGAGGATGATCGAATCCTTCGGCATCTCCGGCGCGCGGCGGGCGACGGCGGCGATCGCGTGGCTTGGCTCAAGCGCGGGGATGATGCCCTCGGTGCGGCAGAGGAGCTGGAAGGCGTCGAGCGCTTCGGTGTCGGTGGCCGAGGTGTATTCGACGCGGCCGGTTTCCTTCAGCCAGGCGTGCTCGGGGCCGATGCCGGGGTAATCGAGCCCGGCGCTGATCGAGTGCGCCTCGGTGATCTGCCCGTCGGCGTCCTGCAGCAGGTAAGTCTTGTTACCGTGGAGGATGCCCGGCGCGCCGCCGGCGAGGCTCGCGGCGTGCTCCTTGTCGAGCCCGTGCCCGGCCGCCTCGACGCCGAGCATCTTCACCTCGGGATCGTCGAGGAACGGATGGAACAGCCCGATCGCGTTCGAGCCGCCGCCGATGGCCGCCACCAGCAGGTCGGGCAGGCGCCCGGTCCGGCTCAGCATCTGCGCACGCGCCTCGCGGCCGATCACGCTCTGGAAGTCGCGCACCAGCTCGGGATAGGGGTGCGGGCCCGCCGCTGTCCCAATGATGTAGAAGGTGTCGTGGACGTTGGCGACCCAGTCGCGCAGCGCCTCGTTCATCGCGTCCTTCAGCGTGCGCGAGCCGCTCACCACCGGCACCACCTCGGCGCCGAGCAGCTTCATGCGGAACACGTTGGGCTGCTGCCGGGCGACGTCGACCTCGCCCATGTAGATAACGCACGGCAGGCCGAAGCGGGCGCACACGGTGGCGGTGGCGACGCCGTGCTGGCCGGCGCCGGTCTCGGCAATGATCCGCGTCTTGCCCATGCGGATGGCGAGCAGGATCTGGCCGATACAGTTGTTGATCTTGTGCGCGCCGGTGTGATTGAGCTCGTCGCGCTTGAACCACACTTGCGCGCCGCCCAGCGCCTCGGTGAGCCGAGGGGCGAAGTACAGTGGGCTGGGGCGTCCGACGTAGTGTTCGAGCAGGTCGTCGAACTCTTCCTGGAACGAGGCGTCCGCCTTGGCCGCCTTGTACTCCTTCTCCAGCTCGAGAATCAGCGGCATCAACGTTTCGGCGACGTAGCGCCCGCCGAACGGGCCGAAATGCCCGCGCTCGTCGGGTTGGGTGCGAAAGGAGTTGGGTTGGCTGCTCATGCGTCGCGCGCCGCTTTGCAGAACGCCCGGATCAAGTCCACATCCTTGACGCCGGGTGCGCTTTCGACGCCGGAAGAGGTGTCGACCAGCGGCGCGCCGGTGGTGCGGATCGCCTCGGCGACGTTGTCAAGAGTCAGACCCCCGGCGAGGGCCCAGGGCATGCGATCGTGGAAATTCGCCAGCAGCGACCAGTCGAGCGCAAGGCCGTTGCCTCCGGGCAGCACGCCCGGCGCGGCGTCGAACAGCACCCGGTCCGCGGCGTCCTTGAAGGTCAGGGCAAACTCGAGCGAGTCGGCATTGCGAACGCCGATCGCCTTCCACACCTCGAGCGGAGTGTTGTTGCGGATCAGCGCCAGCCACTCGGGCGTCTCGGCGCCGTGGAACTGCACCACGTCGGGCCTCACCGCCTCCAGCGCCTGCACCGTCGCTGGCGCATCCATGCTGACCAGCAGCAGCACGACCTTGGTGCCTTGCGGAACGCGGCGGCGCAGCGTGGCCGCTTGCTCGAGCGAGACATGCCGCGGGCTCGGCTCGTAATGCACCAGCCCGATGTGCGTTGCGCCGGCGTCGACTGCGGCATCGACGGTCTCGGGCGTGGAGAGCCCGCAAATCTTGATTTCGACCTTGTCCATCGCCGGTGCAGGTAGGGAAGCGCATCCGCAAAGGGAAGCGCCGTGGCGCCTCTATTGCCGCAGCCGCTCGATGGCCTGCGCCAGGGCGACATAGAGCTTGCCAGGATCGGACGACAGCAGCGTGACGCCGAGCGCGTGGCCGTCGCGAGTCGACAGGACGCTGCGCAGCATTGCCTCGAAATCGTGGATGTAGCGGTTGACCGTCTCGCGGAAATCGGCGTCGGCGCGGTAGATTTCCGCCACTTCGCGCGCGGCCTGGTTGTCGAGCAGGCGCACCGCCCGGCGGGTGAAGATGCCGCGATCGCCGCGCAGATAGCTCGACCAGGCGGTGTCGGCGACTTCGTTGTCGAACGCCTTGGAGATGTCGATTGCGCTCGAATTGAGGCTTTCGGTGATCAAGGCCATGCGGCGGGCGAAGTCGTTATCGACCTGTTCCTCGGCCCGCCGGCGGGCGTGAGCGACGCGATGCTCGAGGTTGCCGGCGAGCTCGTTGACTGCGGAGAGCTGGTCGCGCAGCTGCAGCGCCGTCTCGCGGGCCGCTTCGCCGGCGCGCCGGGCACTCGCTTCGAGCTCGGCGATCGTTGCCTCGGCGTGTTGGCGCAGGGCCAGCTCGATGGCTTCGGCGCTGTCTTCGGCAAACCGGCCGGCCATCGATTCAAGCGCGTCGCCGAGCGAATCCCGCGCCGATTGCGCCAGCGCCTCGGAGCGGGCGGCGATGGCCTCCAGCGAGCCCTGCAGCGCCGCCAGTTGGGCGGCATGGGCCCGGTTGGCCTCGCCGATGCGCCGCTCAAGCGTTTCGAATTGCTCGATCGATCCCGCGCCGTCGCGCTGCACGGCGGAGACGTGCTCTGCCAGTTGCTCTCCCTTGCCCAGCGCCTCGCCGATCAGACCGTGGGCGCTGCTCACTCGCTGCTCGAAGCGATCGAGATCGTTGGCCGCCTGGTTGAGCGCGCGCGGCAGGGTTTCCTGCGAATGCTCGGCGCCGGCGCGGATCAGCTCGAGCAGGCGCACGCTTTCGTTGGTCAGGTGGGCAATCCGTTCGCGGTTGCCGTCGAGTTCGGCCCGCGCGTCGGCCAGCCGCGCGGCCAGCCCGGCGGCGGCTTCGTCGAGCGAGCCGCCGGCTTCGGCACCCTGGTCGGCGATGCGCTCCATCTCGGCCGCCAACGCCGCCATCCGCGCCGCCAGCGCGTCGCCGCGCTCGGCCAGCCCGGCGACGTGCGCCAGCTGTTCCTGCTGACGTTCGGTAATCTTTTGATCGAGCGCGGCGAAGCGCTCGTCGAGGGCCTCGGCTGCTTGCTGCTCGCGCTGCTCGGCATCGGTGCGCCGCTGGGCCATGAGCTCCTCGAAGGCTTCGGCGCGCTCCACCACGGCCCGATCGATCCGCTCGGCCTCCGCGCTGAGAGCCACAAGCCTGCGCTGCGCCCCCTCCATGGCGTGGCCATCGACTTCGGTGATCTTGTCGATCGCGTAGCTAAGCCGATCTTTCAACTCGTCGATCGCTGCGGTCCAGCGTCGGGCCGCCTCGTCCTGCGCTTGGCGCAGAGTGTCGGCGACCTGAGTGCCTTCGCCGGCCGCTGCGGCGACCCGCTCGTGCAGCAAGGCGATCTCTTCTTCCGCGCGGCGCTGCAGCTCGCCGTGGCGGGCGTCGAGCTCCTCCGCCAGGCGATCGGCGCGCCGTCGCAACGCGGCGAGCGCCTCGACCTCGTGCCCGTCGAGCTCGGCGCGGAACTCACGGCTGCGCTCGCCGAGCGCCTCGAAGCGGGTGCGAGCGATATCGTCAAGGTGCTCCGCTTGGGCTTCGAAATTGGCCAGCGCCTCGTCTATTCGCGCGCGCAGCGCACCGACCTGGCGCTCGCTCGCTTCGCCGAACTGGTTGAGCCGGTTAAAGCCCGAGACCAGCTCCTCGAGCTGGCCTTGCGCGGTATTGCCGGCATGGCCGATTTGGCTGGCGACGTCGCGCGCGGAATTGGAGATCACCGGCAAGTCGCCGCGCAGCCGGTTCATGTTGCCGAGCGCGGTGGCACTGACCCGGCCGATCGTTTCAACCTGTTCGCTGTTGTCGCGGATCAGTTCTTGCAGCCGGTCGGCGTGCTCGGAAATGCGTTCGCTGGCGACGCGGCCGAGCAATTCGAGGTCGCGCGATTGCGCAGCGATGAAGTCGCGCGCCAGGCTCAGTTCGCGGTTGATCACCGCCAGCCGCTGTTCCAGCCGTTCGCTTTCCCGCGACAGAACTTGCGCCACGTCGGCAAAACGCGAGGCTTCGCGCCGGGAATGGCGCATGGCCAGCAGCCACAGCGAAATCACCAGCAGCACCGGCAGCGACCAGGCGGTTATCCAGCCGCTCCACTGGTCCGGCGTGCCGCCGGCGAGAATCTCGCGGCTGTGGGCCCAGCCGAAGAAGGCGCTCCAGCCGAGGATCGCCAGCACCGCCAGCGCGGGGACGATCCAGCCGAAGCGGCGCGGTGCGGACTCCTCCTCGACCCACTGTTCCTCGATCGGGTTATCGAGAACGAGCGTCTCGTCCGCCGCAGCCGGTTCGGCCCCGGCCCCCTCGGCGAGTTCGGGATCGGACCCGACCGCCACCAAATTGTCCCTGCGCGACATGACTCCGGAAATACCACACCTTTCGGCGTGATAAACCCCGCCTTAATCGCCTTTCCTCCACTGTCTTCGGCGCTATGGCGTTTTCCAGCGGTCAAATCGATGCGACGCTCGCGGCGGCTGCGGGCGAGGATGCCGCCCTGCTGACCGAACTGCGCGCGGTGTTCGCCGAGAGCCTCGGGCGCCAGATCGACCTGCTGCGCCGCGCGCGCTGCGACGGCAACTGGCACGTCGCCGCGATGCGCCTCAAAGGGCTCGGCGCCAGCTTTCACGCGCCCGATCTGGTCAAGCTGGCCGACGAAGCGCTCGCCGGCGCACCGGGCGAGCCGGTGGTGATCCGCAAACTCGAGCGCCTGGCGGTCGAATTCGGCGCCGCCTGATCGGCGCGGCTTCGCGCTGCGCAGCGAATTCCTAGACACGCAGCCCGTTTTTTGCGCACAACGGACGGGTGCGGATCGCTTTCATCGCTACTGACGACCGCGCGGGCGGGGATGCGGCCGAGCCCGCCACTCTCGCCGGTAAGTCGGTCGCGCGCCACCAACTCGACTTTGCGCTGGCGCTGGGCTGCGAAAAGGTCCTCTGCCTGGGCCATGGCGCCGCGCCGGAGGCGATCGCCCTGCGCCATGCGGCCGAAGCGGGCGGGGCGCAGTTCCGGGCGATCCGCGGCGTGCGCGACCTGCCCGCGGCGGTGCGCGGCGACGACCAGCTGCTGGTCCTCGCCCATGGACTGCTTCCCGACTCGGCGGCCGCGTTCCTGTTGCTGAAGGAAGGCTACGGCGTGCTGGTGCTACCCGCGGAAGCGGGCTGGAGCGCCGGCTTCGAACGGCTTGACCTCGCAGCCGCGTGGGGCGGGGCGATGGTCGTCCCGGGGCGTCTGGCCGATCGGCTCGACCAATTGCCTGAGGACGCGGAGCCGATTGCCGGATTGTTGCGCATCGCGCGCCAGGCCGGCGTGCCCGAGCGCGCGCTGCCGGAAAGCGAGCTGGCGGAGGGACGCTGGCAGATCGTCCGCACGGGCGACGCCGCGCAGGCGCTCGAACCGGCCTGGCTGGGCCGCCGCCTGCCGCCGGTGTCCCCGCTCCGGCCGACGGCGTGGCTGGCGAGATTTGCCCTGCTGCGACTGGGTTCGCCGCTCATCGGGCAAGGCAGGGCGTTCGCGGCGTTGGCGGCGGTTTCGCTCGTGGCGACTGCCGGAGCCGTCGTCGCCGGTTGGTTTGGGCTTTCTCCGCTGGGATTTGCCGCTCTGGTCGTAGCCGCGCTGGCGAACGAGGCGGCCGATGGCCTCAGGCTTCTGGCACGATCGATTTTTGCCGGTGAAGCAAGGCCCTCTCGCACGATCTTCATTCTTCGTGCGATATGGGACGTGGCCTTGGTAGCGATTGGAGCGCGGGCAATCGACGCGACCCGGGCGGAGCGCCTGTTCCCGCCGCTGGTCACAGCCGGGCTGCTGCGAATGGCGCCGCCGTGGCCTGAGGCGGGCTGGCGCGCGCTGGCCGCGGATCGCGGGCTGCTTGCGCTGCTGCTTGCGCTGGCGACGGGCTTCGGAATGGCCGAGTTTGCGTTCATGGTGCTGGCGCTGGTGCTGATCCTGCTCAGGCTTGCGCCGGCGGCCGACCAGCTCGGATAACGCTGGTTTAACCCTGTGCGCGTAAGGTGTTGAAGATGACGAGTGGGATCAAGACTGCGACGAGCGTCGAATCGGTCGAAACGCTGCTGCGCGACGAACTCGCGCAGGGCGATGCGATGCTCTCGACCGCCACGCCGATCCTGCGGCATCTGCTGGCCAACGACGACCAGGTGCTGTTCAGCGATGAAGTCGTCGCCCGGGTCAGAGGCATGCTGACCGACGTCGCGCGGCAATTGCTCCACGCGCAGGCGGAAGCCGCACAGATCGCCGACCGAACGGACTTCCTGGCCGAACGCGAAGACGAGCTTGCCGGCGCTTTGATCGAGGAGCCCGCGCTGCTCGCGCACGTCCATGCCGCGACGCTCGAAGCCAAGCTGGCGCTGCAGCTGCAGGCGCGCTGCAACTTCGATCCGGTGCTGCCGCCGTTGATGCAGGAACTGGTCGCCTCAAAGGACGATGTGCTCGCCGGCTCGGCGATGGCGGTGATTGCCGCCCAGGCTCGGTTCATCCAGCACCACCGGCGCATGTCGCTACCGATCGGCGAGCTGCCCGGCGAATTGTTCCACAAGGCGCTGCTGGCGCTTCGCTCGCACGCGGGCGAAGCCGAGGATGCCGCCGCCGCCGAACGGGCGCTGCGCGACTCCTACGACGAGGTCCACAGCCGCCTGGGCCTGCTATCGCGCCTGATCATGCGCATGGGCAAGACCGCGCTGCGCGCGCTCGATCTCGACAATGCCGGCCTGGCCATCTTCGCCACCGCGCTGGCCATGGCCTCGGACCAGGAGCGCGACCTGGCGGTCGTCTCGTTCTCCGACCGGCAGTTCGCCCGCCTGGCGATCGCGCTGCGCGCCGCCGGGCTCAAGCAGCCGGCGGTCGAGGAGCAGTTCCTGTTCCTGCACCCGGGCATCGAGCTGCCCGAAGGCTTCGACAAGCTGAGCGCGGATCGCGCCGCGCTGCTGCTGGCCTCGTCCTCTCCGCAAGGCGCCTAGCGCAATGGCCGCCAGCGCTGCGTTCTTCGCCAGGGCCCGGACTGACGGGCGCGACTGGCTGGTCGAAGCCGACGAACCGCTCGCCAGCCTGCAACTGCGCAGCGGCGGCGAATTGCCGGGCATCGTCGCCACGCCGGCGCTGCTCGAGCTGGTGCGCAAGGCGCGCCGCTACGGGCTCAAGCTGGCCCGCGCGATCGAGGCGCAGGACGACCGCGAGCAGGTCACCGCCTGGGTCGAGGTCGAGCCGGAAACGGGCGGCGAGGGTTGCACGATCGGCCTCGCCAACTGGCAAACGGAGCCGTTGCCGACGGAAGACCTCGCCGCCGCCGAGGAACGCCGCGCGGCCATCGAGCGCCACCTGGCCGAGCTCAGCGCGCGCCTTGGCCCGGAGCAGGAAGTGCTGTCGGTCGTCTGCGACAGCGCGGAGTTGGCCGGGATCGCCGAGAAACTGCATCAGCGCCAGGGCCGGCGGTGGACGGAAAGCGTGGAGATCGAAGCCGACGGCCATGGCCAGGCGGGACACTGGCGCCTCCTCGATGGAGCGCGCGTCAACGTCCCCGGTTCGAACCGGCACTGGCAGGTGAAGTTATTGCCGCTCGGTGGTCCGGAAGCCGGGCAGACGGGCTTCGACCTGCTGCTGATCGCCGACGAGCCGCCGCCGAAGCCGCAGCCTGCCTCGGGTGCGGAGCAGGCCATGCCCAACACCGCGATCGGCCGCGATATCGCTCCCGTGCTGCGCCAGCCGATCGCCCGCATCATCGCCAACGCCGAAACGATCCGCACGCAGCTCGCCGGCCCTTTGTCCGAGGAATACAGTAAGTACGCCGCCGATATCGCCACCGCCGGCGAGCACCTGCTGGCGCTAGTCGACGACCTCGCCGACCTCGAAGTGGTCGAGGCGGAGGACTTTTCCGCTGCACCCGACAAGATCGACCTCGCCGACGTCGCCCGCCGCGCCGCGGGCATTCTCGGCGTTCGCGCGCGCGAACGCGGGATCGAGATCGATGCGCCGAAGGAAGACGAGAGCGTGCCGGCCGTTGGCGAGTTCCGGCGCGTGCTGCAGATCCTGCTCAACCTGCTAGGGAACGCCGTGCGTTATTCGCCCGAAGGCTCGCAGGTGTGGCTGCGCGCCGAAGCCGAGGATGGCCGTGCGCGGATAACCGTCGCCGACCAGGGCGAGGGGCTCAGCGCCGAACAGCAAGCGAAGGTGTTCGAAAAATTCGAACGCCTCGGCCGCAGCGGCGACGGCGGTTCGGGGCTGGGGCTGTATATCTCGCGCCGCCTCGCCCTTGCGATGAACGGCGAGCTGACGGTCGAGAGCGCGCCGGGGCAGGGCGCGCGCTTCACGCTCGACCTGCCGACTTACCAGGAACGGCGCAAGAAGCCGCGCTGAAGGTTCAACGCTTGTCCATCGGCACGTAGTCGCGCTCCGTCGGGCCGGTGTAGAGCTGACGCGGGCGGCCGATCACCTGGCCAGGGTCGGATATCATCTCATTCCACTGCGCCACCCAGCCGACGGTGCGGGCGAGGGCGAATAGGGCGGTGAACATCGTCGTCGGGAAGCCGATCGCCGAAAGGATGATGCCGGAGTAGAAATCGACGTTGGGGAACAGTTTCTTCTCGATGAAGTAATCGTCGTGGAGCGCCATTTCCTCAAGCTTGAGGGCGACGTCGAACACCGGGTCCTTGACCTTGAGCGCGTCGAACACCTCGCGCACGGTCTTCTGCATCACCGTCGCCCGCGGGTCGTAGTTCTTGTATACCCGGTGGCCGAAGCCCATCAGCCGGAACGGATCGTTCTTGTCCTTGGCCCGCTCGATGTAATGCGGAATGCGCTCGGGCGTGCCGATCTCGTGCAGCATGTTGAGCGCCGCCTCGTTGGCGCCGCCGTGCGCCGGCCCCCACAGACAGGCGATGCCGGCGGCGATGCAGGCGAACGGGTTGGCGCCGGAGGAACCGGCGAGGCGCACGGTCGAGGTCGAGGCGTTCTGCTCGTGATCGGCGTGGAGGATGAAGATCCGGTCCATTGCCTTCTCGACCGCCGGGACGACTTCGTAGTCCTCCGCCGGCACGCCGAAGGTCATGCGCAGGAAGTTGCCGGTGTAGCTGAGCTTGTTCATCGGCGACATGAACGGCTGGCCGACGGTGTACTTGTAAGCCATTGCCGCAATCGTCGGCATTTTGGCGATCAGGCGGTGGCTAGCGATCTTGCGTTGGGCGGGATCGGAGATGTCGGTGCTGTCGTGATAGAACGCGCTCAGCGCGCCGACCACGCCGCACATCACCGCCATCGGGTGCGCGTCGCGGCGAAAGCCCTGGTAAAACTGCCGCAGTTGGTCGTGCAGCATTGTGTGGTGGGTGATCGTCTCGACGAAAGTCTCGTACTCGTCCTTGCTCGGCAGTTCGCCGTTGAGCAGCAGGTAGGCGACTTCCATGAAGCTCGACTGCTCGGCCAGCTGGCCGATCGGATAGCCGCGGTGGAGCAGCACGCCTTGCTCGCCGTCGATGAAGGTCAGCGCGCTTTCGCAGGAGGCGGTCGACTTGTAGCCCGGATCGTAGGTGAACATCCCGGTGGTGCCGTAGAGCTTGCGGATATCGACCACGTCGGGGCCGCATGTGCCGGCCATCACCGGAAAGTCGTGGGTCTGACCGTCGACTGTCAGTTTCGCCTGCCTGTCCGCCAAATCGCGTCTCCTTCAAGTTCGTGCCGCCGTGCCGGTTCGCTACGCCGGCTGCGCCTGCGCGTCGATCCGCGCGAGGCTCTCTTCCCGGCCGAGTAACGCCAGAACGTCGAAAATGCCCGGGGATGTGGTCTGCCCCGTCAGCGCCGCGCGGAGCGGCTGCGCAAGCTTGCCGAGGCCGAGCCCCTGCTCCTCCGCGTAGGCTTTCAGATTGGCCTCCAGGGCGGCGGTTGTCCAGTCCTGTTCGCTTTGCAGGCGCGTGGAAATCCGCACGAGGAGCGCCCTTGCGTCGTGGTCGAGCAGGGCCGCCGCCTGGTCGGTGAGCGCGAGCGGGCGGGTCTTGAACAGGAAGGCGGCCCCGTTCGCGAGCTCGTTCAGATCGCGCGCGCGGGTCTTGAGCACCGGCATCGCCTCGGTCAGCAGGGCCAGGTCGGCGTCGGCGCCGATTTTCGGGGCGATCAGCTGGGCCAGGCGCTCGTCTTCGGCGGCGCGGATGTAATGGCCGTTCATGTTGAGCAGCTTCTTCATGTCGAACCGCGCCGGGCTCTTGCCGACGCCTTCGAGTGTGAACGCGCCGATCGCTTCCTCGCGGGTGAATTCCTCCTGATCGCCATGGCCCCAGCCGAGCCGCAGCAGGTAATTGAACAGCGACTCTGGCAGGATGCCGAATTCGTCGCGGTAGGCGTCGACGCCGAGCGCGCCGTGGCGCTTCGACAGCTTGGCCCCGTCAGGGCCGTGAATCAGCGGGATATGGGCGTAGACCGGATCGGGCCAGCCGCCCTCGATTGCGTCCATCGCGCGAATGATCGGCAGCTGGCGGAAGGCGTTGTTGAGGTGATCGTCGCCGCGGATCACGTGGGTCACGCCCATGTCGTGATCGTCGACCACCACCGCGAGCATGTAGGTCGGCGTGCCGTCGGCTCTCAGCAGGATGTAGTCGTCGAGCTCGGCGTTGCGCACCGCGACGCGGCCTTGGACTCGATCCTCGATCACCGTTTCGCCCTCGTCAGGCGTCTTCAGGCGGATCACGAATGGCGCGCCGAGCGGGGCTTCCGCCGGGTCGCGGTGGCGCCAGCGGCCGTCGTAGCGCAGCGGCTGACGGGCCGCGCGCTGGGCCTCGCGCATCGCCTCGAGCTCCTCGGGGGTGGCGAAACATTTATACGCGTGGCCGGCGGCGAGCAGCTTTTCGGCGACTTCGACGTGGCGTGCGCCGCGTTCGGACTGGAATACGGTCTCTTCGTCCCATCCGAGGCCGAGCCAGTCCAGCCCGTCGAGGATCGCGTCGATCGCCGCCTGGGTCGAGCGCTTGCGGTCGGTGTCCTCGATTCTGAGCAGCGCCTTGCCGCCGTGGTGGCGAGCGTAAAGCCAGTTGAAAAGCGCGGTGCGGGCGCCGCCGATGTGCAGGAACCCAGTGGGCGAGGGCGCGAAGCGGGTCACCACCGTTCCGTCGCTGCCGCTTGCCATACCTGCCGGTTTCCTCTCCAATGGGTTCGCAAATGGCCACGCGCACTCTGGTTCCGCTTGGGGAGGAGCCTGGCGATGCTGCGTTGCAGCAGACGCCTTGGCGAAAGCGCGCCCGCTTGTCCAGCGTGGGCGATGCGGCTGAGGGCTTCCTCGCTCGCGCCGGGTTCGACCGCGGGCCGTGGCTCGCGGTTGCTCTCGCGGGCGGGATCGGCGCCTGGTTCGCGCTGCCGGGCCCCGCGTGGTGGGTCGCCGCGATCGCTGCCGGGCTGATGGTGGCGCTGGGCGCGCTGGCGATCTGGCGCGGGGTCGAGACGCGGGTGAACCTGATGGTCGCGTGCGTCGGGCTCGGGCTGGTCGGCGCAACCGGCGTGGCGCTGATCTGGGCGCGATCGGAGATGGTCGGCGCGCGGCCGATCGACCACGCCGCATCGGTGACCCTGGCCGGCACCGTGCTGCAGCGGATCGAACAGCCGGCCGACCAGCGCGTTCGGCTGGTGCTGGCGACCCGCGACACGGCGGGCCAGCCGATCAAGGTGCGCGTCAACCTGCCGCTGGAGCGGGACACACCCGCGCTCAGGGAGGGCGCGGTGATTCGCCTGAAAGCCCGGCTGATGCCTCCCGCGCCGCCGATGCTGCCCGGCGGCTACGATTTCGCCCGCGCTGCCTGGTTCGAGGGGTACGCCGCGACGGGCGGCGTGCAGGGGCGGGTGACGGTGCTGGCACCAGCCCACGGCGCGCCGCTGCTCGCCGGTCTCCAGCGCCGCCTGTCGCAACACGTACGGCGGCAGCTTGCGGGTTCGCCGGGCACCATCGCCGCGGCTTTCGCCAGCGGCGACCGCGGGGCGATTGCGCAGGACGATCAGCAGGCGATGCGGGACGCCGGGCTGACGCACCTGCTATCGATCAGCGGGCTGCATGTGAGCGCGGTGATCGCCGGGGCCTATTTTCTCTCGCTGACGCTGATGGCACTGTGGCCGTGGCTGGCCTTGCGCGTGCGGCTGCCGCTGGTGGCGGCGGGCGTCGCCGCGCTGGCCGGCATCGGTTACACGCTGCTGACCGGCGCCCATGTTCCGACGGTACGCAGCTGCGTGGGAGCGGTGCTGGTGCTCGGCGCCTTGGCGCTGGGCCGCGAGGCGCTGAGCTTGCGGATGTTGGCTGTGGCCGCGGTGTTCGTGCTGCTGCTGCTGTGGCCCGACTCGCTGGTCGGGCCGAGCTTCCAACTGAGTTTTGCCGCTGTCATCGCGATCATTTCGCTGCACGCTTCGGCGCCGATGCGGGCCTTCCTGGCGCCGCGTGAGGAAGGTCTTCCGATGCGGATCGGGCGCAACATGGCGATGCTGCTACTGACCGGCTTCGTGATCGAGATCGCGCTGATGCCGATCGTGCTGTTCCACTTTCACCGGGCGGGCATCTACGGCGCGTTCGCCAATGTGATCGCAATTCCGCTGGTGACGTTCGCGTCGATGCCGCTGATCGCGCTGGCGCTGGCGCTCGACCTCGTCGGACTCGGTGCGCCGGTGTGGTGGTTGGCTGGAAAGTCGCTCGAGGTGCTGCTGTGGATCGCGCACCTCGCCGCCGCACAGCCGAGCGCGGTCAAGCTGATGCCGCAAATGGGACTCGGCACATTCGCGCTGTTCGTGGCCGGCGGGCTGTGGCTGGCGCTGTGGCGGGGGAAGGCGCGGCTGTGGGGGCTTGCTCCGGCGCTCGCGGCGGTCGGGCTGATGCTGGCGACTCCGGCGCCCGATCTGCTGATCGCCGGCGACGGGCGCAACGTCGGCATCGTCGCCGACGACGGCACGCTGCTGATGCTGCGCAACAGCCGCAGCGAATTCACCCGCGACAACCTTAAGGAAATGGCCGGAGTGGCGGTCGATCCGGTGCCGCTGGACGGTCGGCCCGGCGCCGAGTGCAATCTCGACTTCTGTTCGCTGACCTTGCACTGAGCCGGCCGCGACTGGCGGCTGCTGATGAGCCGCAGCGACTATCTGGTCGACGCCAAGGTGCTCGCCGCCGCCTGCGCCCGGGCGGACATTGTCATTTCGGACCGCTGGCTGCCGCGCGCTTGCGTGCCGCGGGTGCTCAAGGCCGACGGGCGGATGCTGGCGCAGACAGGAGGCCTATCGGTGATCCTCGGCAAACCGCTGAAGATCGACACGGTCGCTTCGAGCCAGGGCCAGCATGGCTGGTGGCGGAAAGGTCAGTGATATCGCCGCAACAGACCGGCCAGCTTGCCCTGGACCTGGACTTCCTCGGGGCGGTAAATCTGCGGATCGTAGGCTCCGTTGGCCGGGTCGAGGCGGATCATGCCATCTTCGCGGCGCAGGTACTTGAGGGTCGCTTCCTCGTCGCGGACGAGGGCGACGACGATCTCGCCGTCGCGCGCGGTGTCGGTCTTGCGCACCAGCGCATAGTCCCCGTCGAGGATACCGGCGTCGATCATCGAATCGCCGGAGACCTCGAGCGCGTAATGCTCGCCCGCGCCGAGCAGCGCGGCGGGCACCGGCAGCGTGCGGTCGCTTTCGAGCGCCTCGATCGGCACGCCAGCGGCGATGCGGCCGTGAAGGGGGATTTCGACAACGTCGTTGGCCGGAGCCGGTGCCGAGCTGGGCGGAGTGGCGATTCGAGTGACCCTGTCGTTGGCCGGAGTCGGGGCGCGCTTGCCGGACGTCACGTCCTCCGGTTGGCGCAGCACTTCCAGCGCGCGCGCGCGATTGGGCAGCCTGCGGATAAAGCCGCGCTCCTCGAGCGCCGAGATCAGCCGGTGGACGCCCGACTTGCTCTTGAGATCGAGCGCGTCCTTCATTTCTTCGAACGAGGGGGAAATGCCGGTTTCTTCCAGCCGGCGCTGGATGAACAGGAGGAGTTCGTGCTGCTTGGCGGTCAACATGGGGCGCTCTCCGCGATGTTCCGTTATGGAACGAACGCGGAACAATTAGGCAACTTGCGAACCGCCGTCAAGCCATGCCGCCATTTTCGAGCCAATAAGCGGTCACAAGCGCGCCGGGGGTCGCTGCCGGAGCGTCTGGCGGCCGCTCGATCAGCACCTCCGCGCGGGCCAGGGCCGCCAGCGCGCTGCTGTCCTGTTCGGCGACCGGCACGAGGGAATCGCCGTCGAGTTCGCGCGCGGACGAATTCCATTCGGCTGCCGGCGGCGGGCAGGGCTGCGCCGAGCCGCATCGGCACACCGCGCGGCAGCGGGTGACGCGCGCCGCCGAGCGCCCGCAGCAGCGGCAGCAGGAACAGGAACGCGGTGACGTAGCTCGAGACCGGATTGCCCGGCAGGCCGAGAATCCATTGCCGCCCGCGCCGGGCGACGAGGAGCGGCTTGCCCGGACGCATGGCGACTCGCCAGAAGTCGATCGTCGCGCCCCACTGCTCGAGCGCTGGGCGCACGAGATCGTGATCGCCGACCGAGGCGCCGCCACTGGTGACGATCACATCCGCATCGGCGGCTTCGTCGAGCGCCGCGAGTATGGCGTCGAGATTGTCCGGCACCGGGCCAAGCCGGGCGATCGCGCCGGCATGGGGTGCCGCCATGGCGGCGAGCATCGGGCCGTTGCTGGCCGGGATCTGGTGCGGCGCGCAGGCGGTGGGGTCGGCGCTCAGTTCGTCGCCGCTGTCGAGCACCGCCAGCGAGGGGAGGACGCGGACCGGCAGTTCGACGTGTCCGGACGCGATCGCCAGGGCCAGCTGGGCCGGCCCCACGCGCGTTCCGGCCGCCATCACCCCCTCCCGGTTGCGGAAATCGAAGCCGGCGCGGCGAACGTGGCGCGCCGACGGCTCGCCTTCGCCGTTGAGCGCGAGCCTGTCGCCGTCGCGCGTGGCGTTTTCCTGCAGCAGCACCGCGCAATCGCCCGCCGGCATCAGCGCGCCGGTCGAGATGCGGATCGCTTCGCCATCCGCCAGCTCTCCCTCGAACGGGTGCCCCGCCGCGCTTTCCCCGACGACGCGCCACGGTCCGGCCGGATCGTCCGCCCTGACCGCATAGCCGTCCATCGCCGAGAGGTCGGCGGTCGGCTGTGCGCGCCGCGCGAGCAGGGGCTTGGCGAGATAGCGGCCGATCGCCTTTTGCGCGGCCACCGTCTCGATGGGCAGCGGCTCGACTTGCGCCAGCAGCCGCGCCTGCGCCTCGGCGAGCGGCAGCGGCGGAGGCGGGCTCATTCCGGGGCGCGCCAGGCGCCGCTCTTGCCGCCGGTCTTCTCGAGCAGGCGCACGCCCTCGATCATCATGCCCTTGTCGAGCGCTTTGGCCATGTCGTAAATTGTCAGGAGTGCGACGGAAGCAGCTGTCATTGCTTCCATTTCCACGCCTGTCTTGCCAGTGAGCGAGGCCATGGCGGTGGCGCGGACGGCGTCCTCTTCGATGACAAAGCCGACGTGCACCGCGTCGAGCGACAACGGATGGCACAGCGGGATCAGCTCGGCGGTCTTCTTGGCGGCCATAATCCCGGCGATGCGCGCGGCGGCGAGCACGTCGCCCTTCGGGCCGCTGCCTTCGCGCACGGCCGTGAGCGCTTCGGCCGACATGCGGATGCGGCCGGTGGCGGTGGCCGAGCGGGCGGTCTCGGGCTTGCCACTGACATCGACCATTCGCGCCGCGCCTTGCGAGTCGAGGTGGGTGAGTTGGGTCATGATTCGGCCGCGAAGTTTACACCGGCCGGACAACTGTGACACAGTCCGTGGGCAAGATGGCACCTCGCCTGAGGGCGGGCGGAAACGGCGGAATTCTGCGGTCTGGCGAGCGGCATCATGCCGCGCCTCATGACAGATCGAGCCCGTGTAGGACAGACGAAATCGGCCTTGGCGAGAGCGGCTTTCCGACACGATGGATTGGCCGACCGGCAGCGACAGACTATCGGCAGAGCCGATGTACGTGATCATCGTCGATATCTGTGCCGGCCTGCTGGTGATCGGCGGCCTCGCCCTGCTGGCGCACGGCCTCGGCCGTTCCGATCGGGCTCGCCGGGAGGGAGGCGATCCGGGGACCTATGCCCGGCGCATCGCCGGAACCATGATCGCCGCGTTCGGGCTGGCGCTCGGGCTGATGGTGACGCTATTCCATTTTGCGTCGGGGTGACGCCGTCACCTGCGGGTTACGCTCCAGATCGCCTGGCCGAGGCCGAACAGCGCCAGGATCGCGCCGTACACCGCCCACTGCCGCTGGTTGGCCATGAAGCTGTTGAGGAAGGCGATGTTGAGGCCCTGGAGGATCCAGATGCATCCCATGACGATCATCAGCAGGCCGATGAGGGTGCTGACGATCTTGAAAAAACCACTGAACGCCGTGCCCATGCTGTCTCTCCCGTAGCGACGGCAGATTGCATAGGCGTTCGTGCGCCGGAGCGCCAGAACGGTTCAGCCGCCGAGCAGTTCGCGCGTCGCCGCCTCGACGTCGGCCTGGCGCATCAGGCTTTCTCCGACGAGGAAGCAGCGCACGCCGGCCTCGGCGAGGCGCAGGCAGTCGGCGTGGGTGTTGATGCCGCTTTCGCCGACCAGCAGCGCGTCGGCGGGCGCCAGCGGGGCGAGGCGCTCGGTGGTGGCCAGATCGGTGCGGAAGGTCTTGAGATCGCGATTGTTGATGCCGATCAGCCGCGAGCGGAGGCGGGCGGCGCGTTCGAGTTCGGCCTCGTCGTGGACTTCGATGAGCACGTCCATCCCGCGTTCGAGCGCTGCGGCCTCCATCTCGGCCATCGCGCCGTCGCCGAGCGCGGCAACGATGAGCAGGATCGCGTCGGCGCCGATCGCGCGCGATTCGGCCACTTGCCACGGGTCGATCACGAAATCCTTGCGCAGCACCGGCAGATCGCAGGCGGCGCGGGCGTCCATCAGGTAATCCTCGTGGCCCTGGAAGTAGCGGGCGTCGGTTAGGACGGAGAGGCAGGCGGCGCCGCCTTGCTGGTAAGCGATGGCGTGTTCGGCGGGACGAAAATCGTCTCGGATCAGGCCCTTGGAGGGCGAAGCTTTTTTGATTTCTGCGATCAGGCCGAAGCCGGTTCTCGCTTTCGAGTTCGAGCGAAAGTCGGAATCCGCGCGGTGCGCCGGCTCCTTGCGCGGCGCGATCGAGATCGTCGAGCGTCGCCAGCGCCTTGCGTGCGGCGACTTCCTCGCGCTTCCAGGCGCAGATTTCGGCGAGCTTGTCCATGGAGCCGCCGCCTATGCCGTTGGCGATGGCGCGTGTCGATAGCGCGGAACGATCAGCCGCAGCGGAATTGCTTGATGCGCCCGTCGGCGCCGAGCACGGCGGTGACCCGGTCGGGTTCGGCCGCGCCGCTGCCAAGATCATTTCGGCGGACGTAGCGGACCGGATGAGGGGCGGCCTTGTCGGCGATTTCGCCCTTGGCGGTCGCCGTCGGCAGCAGGTTGAGGTAAGGCCCGAGCTTGTCCGCGTCGCAGGTCGCCGGGTCGGGCGTGGTGGCGATGCCGATCGCGCCCGGCGGCGAATTCGGGCCGACCGTCGGTACTTTCGCGGTTGGCAGAACGGTCGGCTCGGGCGCCACCGGGCCGGACGGTTCACCCGCGCCGGCGGGCTTCTTCTGGCATCCGGACAGCGCCAGCAGCAGGCTTAGCGCAGCGACGGCGGTGGAGCGCCTGACGGTCATCGATCATCTCCGGCAGTGCCTTGGTCGAACGGCGCCGCCGGAGCGAGGTTCCGCGCCGTAGGGCCTCAGTTCTTGTCCTTGTCGACCAGCTTGTTGGCGCCGATCCATGGCATCATCGCGCGCAGCTTGGCGCCGGTCTGCTCGATCGGATGCGCCGCGGCGGCCTTGCGGCTGGCCTTCAGCTCGGGCTGGCCGGCGCGGTTGTCGAGGACGAAGTTCTTGACGAAGCGCCCGGCCTGGATGTCCGCGAGGACGCGCTTCATCTCGGCCTTGGTTTCGTCGGTGATGATCCGCGGGCCGGTGGTGATGTCGCCGTATTCGGCGGTGTTGCTGATCGAATAGCGCATGTTGGCGATGCCGCCTTCGTACATCAGGTCGACGATCAGCTTCACTTCGTGGAGGCATTCGAAATAGGCCATTTCGGGCGCGTAGCCGGCCTCGACCAGGGTCTCGAACCCGGCCTGGATCAGGTGGGTGAGGCCGCCGCAGAGCACCGCCTGCTCGCCGAACAGGTCGGTTTCGCATTCCTCGCGGAAGTTGGTCTCGATGATGCCCGAGCGGCCGCCGCCGACGCCGCTGGCATAAGCGAGGGCGACGTCGTGGGCGTTGCCGCTGGCGTCCTGCTGCACCGCGATCAGACACGGCACGCCGCCGCCGCGGACGTATTCGCTGCGCACGGTGTGGCCGGGGCCCTTGGGGGCGATCATGATTACGTCGATGTCGGCCGGCGGCTCGATCAGGCCGAAATGGATGTTGAGCCCGTGGGCGAAAGCAAGCGCGCTGCCCGGCTTCATACGGCCCTTGAGGTCGTTTTCCCAGATCGCCGCCTGGTGCTCGTCGGGCGCGAGGATCATCAGGATGTCGGCCCATTCGGCCGCCTCGCTGTTCGAGAGCACCTTGAACCCGGCGCCTTCGGCCTTCTTCGCGCTGGCCGAGCCGGGGCGGAGGGCGATGGCCACATCCTTGACGCCCGAATCGCGCAGGTTCTGCGCGTGGGCGTGACCCTGGCTGCCGTAGCCGAGGATGGCGATTTTCTTGCCGGTGATCAGGTTCAGGTCGGCGTCGGCGTCGTAGTAGACTTTCATTTGCGTTCTCTCTGTCTGGACCGTCATGCTGAACTTGTTTCAGCATCCATCCCGCCGGTTAGGGCGGCGCTAGCAGCTCAATGGACCCTGAAAGAAGTTCAGGGTGACGAGTTACTGAAATGCCTTGCAGCTCAAGCCCCCTCGGCCCCGCGCATCATGCCGACGACGCCCGAGCGGGCGGCCTCGACCAGCCCGTGCTCGCGCATCTGGGCGACGAAGCCGTCGATCCGGTCGTGCGTTTCGGTCAACTCGAAGACGAAGCTCTCGGGCGTGTCGTCGATCACGCGGGCGTTGAAGGCGTCGGCGATCCGCTGCGCCTCCGCGCGCGCCTGACCGGCACCGCTGACCTTGACCAGCGCCAGCTCGCGCTCGACGTGGGCGCCGGATTCGGTGAGGTCAGTCACTTTATGCACCGGCACTAGCCGCTCGAGCTGGGCGATGATCTGGTCGATCACCGGCGGCGGGCCGTTGGTGACGATGGTGATGCGGCTGACCGCGTGGTCCTCGGTGATGTCGGCCACCGTCAGACTGTCGATGTTGTAGCCGCGCGCGGTGAACAGGCCGGCGATCTTGGCAAGGATGCCGGCCTCGTTGTCGACCGTGATCGTCAACACGTGACGTTCGCTTGCGGATTGCTGGATCTTCATCACTTCTCCCCTCCCGCGTGCGGGAGGGGCCGGGGGTGGGTCAGTGCAGTAGAGGTGGCTAATCCCACCCCTAACCCCTCCCGCAAGCGGGAGGGGGATTTTGTTGCGCTTTGCTCCGAGAACGTGCCCATCACACCAGGGCCTTCGCTTCGTCGTCCATCGTGCCGGCGACCATGTCGCCGTAGAGCAGCATTTCGGTGTGGGCCGCGCCGCTGGGGATCATCGGGAAGCAATTGGCTTCCTTCGACACCAGGCAATCGACCATCACTGGGCCGTCGTGGGCGATCATCGCCTCGATCGAGGCGTCGAGATCGACCTCGTCCTCGATGCGGATGCCTTTCCAACCGTAAGCCTGGGCCATCGTCACGAAATCGGGCAGGCTGTCCGAGTACGAGTTCGAATAGCGGCTTTCGTAGCTCAGCTCCTGCCACTGGCGGACCATACCCATGTATTCGTTGTTGAGGATGAACACCTTGATCGGCAGGCGGAACTGGCTGGCGGTGCCCATTTCCTGGATGTTCATCTGGATCGAGGCTTCTCCGGCGATGTCGATCACCAGCCTGCCGGGATTGCCGAGCTGCGCGCCGATCGCCGCCGGCATGCCGTAGCCCATCGTGCCGAGCCCGCCGCTGGTCAGCCAGCGGTTCGGCTTGACGAAGCCAAAGTGCTGCGCCGCCCACATCTGGTGCTGGCCGACTTCGGTGGTGATGATCGGATCGCGCTCATGGGTGAGGGCGAACAGCCGCTCGATCGCGAGCTGCGGCATGATCGCGTTCTTGCGCCTGGGATAGGCGAGCGAGTTCTTGCCGCGCCAGTCCTCGATCCGCGCCTTCCATTCGTCGAGATCCTGCGGCTTACGGCCGTCCCATGCCTCGATCAGTTGCTCGAGCACCGTCGCGCAATCGCCGACTACGGCCAAGTCGACCGGCACCACCTTGTTGATCGAGCTGCGGTCGATGTCGACGTGGATCTTCTTCGACCCGGGCGAGAAGGCGTCGAGGCGGCCGGTCACCCGATCATCGAAGCGCGCGCCGATGCAGACCATCAGGTCGCACTGGTTCATCGCCATGTTGGCTTCGTAGGTCCCGTGCATGCCGAGCATGCCGAGCCAATCGGGATGGTCGGCGGGGAAGGCGCCGAGGCCCATCAGCGTCGAGGTCAGCGGCGCGCCGGTGAGCGCTTGCAGCTTGCGCAGCAGTTCGCTGGCCCGCGGGCCCGAGTTGATGACCCCGCCGCCGGTGTAGAGCACCGGGCGCTGCGCCTTGGCGAGCATGTCGATCGCCGCGGCGATTTCGACGTCGTCGGCTTGAGTGCGCGGCCGGTAACGCTTCGGGCGCTGGACGGCCGCGTCGCTCATCGCCGCGGTCGCGACTTGGACGTTCTTGGGGATATCGACCACCACCGGGCCGGGACGGCCGGTGGTGGCGATCTCGAACGCCTCGTCGATCGTCGCGGCGAGCTCGGCCGGGTCCTTCACCAGGTAATTGTGCTTGGTGCAGTGGCGGGTGAGGCCGATGGTGTCGGCTTCCTGAAAGGCGTCGGTGCCGATCAAGTTGGTGGCGACCTGGCCGGTGATCACCACCAGCGGAATCGAATCCATGAACGCGTCGGCGATGCCGGTGATGGCGTTGGTGGCGCCGGGGCCGCTGGTGACGAGGACCACGCCCGGCTTGCCGGTCGAGCGGGCATAGCCTTCGGCGGCATGCGCCGCGCCGGCTTCGTGGCGCACGAGGATATGCCGGATGCGGTGATCGCCGAACAGTTCGTCGTAGATCGGCAGCACCGCGCCGCCGGGGTAGCCGAACACGAACTCGACCCGCTGGCGGACCAGACATTCGACCAATATCGCAGCGCCGCTGCGTTCCTCGGACACGTCAACTTCCTTTTTCGACTTCGCGGACCCCGGAAAAAGGCGGACCCGGCACGATGGGAATCGTGCCGGGTCTCTCCTCTCCAACTCGGCGGAGGGCAAGCCCTCGCTTCGTTCCGGTGGGTAAGCGACAGTTTATGTCATGTCAACCGTTAAAATACGAATAATCTTTCAAAATAGATGCTGATGTCGCAATTCTCGGATTCGCAGCGCGGCCAATCATCCGGCGGCTGGCGACGGAACCAGGTGTACTGGCGCTTGGCGTAGTTGCGCGTCGCCTGCTGACCGCGGGCGAGGGCTTCCTCGCGTGACCACTCGCCGCGCAGGTAGCCGGTGATTTCCGGCACCCCTATCGCCCGCGTAACGGGGCTCAGCGGAGGCAGAGAGCGGGCGAGCAACGCTTCGACCTCCTCGACGGCTCCATTGTCGAGCATCCGCGCGAAGCGCGCATCGCAACGGGCATAGAGCGCCTCGCGCGGCGGCAGCAGGACCAGCGGATGCAGGTCGACGCTATCGCCTATCCCTCCGATGCGCTGCCGCTGCCAATGCGCCAGCGGCTGACCGGTCGAGCGGATCACTTCGAGCGCGCGGGCAATGCGGGTCGTGTCGGGCGGATTCAGCGCCGCGGCGCGCTCGGGGTCCTCCATTCGGAGTGCCGCAAAAGCATCGGCCACCGGCAGCGCGCGAACGGCCCGGCGGACCTCGGGCTCGATTTGCGGCACCGGAGCGATGCCGTCGAGCAGGGTGCGGATGTAAAGCCCGGTGCCGCCGACGAGGATCGGCAGCGTGCCCGCGAGCTGGGCGTCCTCGATCTCGCGCTTGGCGCGGGCAGCCCAGTCGGCGGCGGAGCGCGGCTCGGCGCCGTCCCACGCGCCGAACAGGCGGTGCTCGACCCCGCGCATCTCCTCCTCGGTCGGGCGTGCGCTAAGGATTTGCAGGTCGCGGTAGACTTGAGCGCTGTCGGCGTTGATCACGACGCAGCGCCGACCGCGCGCCTCCAGCGCGAGCGCCAGCTCCACGGCGAGATCGCTCTTGCCGCTGGCGGTCGGCCCTGCAATGAGCGCGACCGCTTTCCCCGGAGACCCTGAAGTGCTCATCGCCCGCCTGATAGCAGACCTCGACACGCTCGAAAGGCGGCTCGACGCGGCGACGGCGGCGCTCGAGACAGCCGGTATGCCGCTCGCCCACGCGCAGATGAACGACTATTGCGGCGAGGTCCTCGAACTGATGCTGCCCGATGACGACATCGCAACGCTGCGGAAGGTGATCGACGCGTATTTCGCGCCGTCCGATGCCATCGTCGCGCGCGAGCCGTTCCGCCTGCCGGACGTGTTCGTCTCGGACATGGATTCGACGATGATCGGCCAGGAATGCATCGACGAACTGGCCGACTATGCCGGAATCAAGCCGCAGATCGCGGCCATCACCGAGCGGGCGATGCAAGGCGAGCTCGATTTCGAAAGCGCGCTGCGCGAGCGCGTCGGACTGCTCAGCGAACTCGAAGAAGCCGCGATCGCGCAGTGCCTCGCCGAGCGGATTGTGCCGATGGACGGCGCGCGGACGCTGGTCGCCACCCTAAAGGAGCGCGGTTGTCGCACCGTGCTGGTCACCGGCGGGTTTCACCACTTCGCCGATCGCGTGGCCGAGGAGATCGGTTTCGAGCGGGTGATCGGCAATCGGCTGGAAGTCCATGCGGGCAAACTCACCGGCGGCCTGGTCGGGGCGATCACCGGCAGCGCGGCCAAGCTCGCGGCGCTGCGCGAGGAGATGACAAGGCTGGGCGATAATGCCGTGAGCCTCGCCGCGGGAGATGGCGCCAACGACATTCCCATGCTGGAGGCGGCGACCTACGGCGTCGCCTTCCACGCCAAACCAAAGGCGCGCGCGGCCGCCAACGGCTGGATCGACCGCGGCGATCTGACCTCGATCCTCAAGCTGCTCGAAATCCCCGAGCACGAGTGGGTGATAGACTGATCCTGCCGTCCCGGGGAGGATTTTAGGCCTCGGCAAGCACTTCAGCGCCGCGTTTGCGCATCGGCTGAAACTGCCAGCGCGACAGGCTCCGCCAGGCCCACTCGAAGAGGCCGTAGCGGAAGCGGTCGAGCCACCATTTCGACCATATCAGCATGATCGCCCACATCGGCGGCACGAACAGCCATACCTCGCCGCGCGACAGGTGGCCGTAGAGCCCGCCGAAGGTGCCGGTGAACAGCAGCGTGCCGACAATCGTCGAGCCGAGGTAGTTGGTGAAGGCCGCCCGGCCGACGGCGGCGAAGCGGTCGCTCACGGCCCCGCGCCGGCCCAGCGCCAGCATGATCAGCGCGGCGTAGCCGAGCGCGCCGACGGCGCGCAGCGGGGCGACGTAGACCTGCATCCACGGCACGAAGGTGAGGGGGGCGAAATGGCTCCGGAGCGCGGCATAGACCGCGCCCATGTGCAGCAGCAGGTCCGGACCGAGGCAGCTCGCGGCGACGATGGCGTAACTGCGGCGGGACCACGAGCCGGTGAGGAAGCCCGATTTGAACCCGGCGATGCCGATCAGCATGAACCCGAGCGTCTCGAGC
Organism: uncultured Alphaproteobacteria bacterium; assembly: GCA_963811255.1. Lineage (GTDB taxonomy): Bacteria > Pseudomonadota > Alphaproteobacteria > Sphingomonadales > Sphingomonadaceae > Croceibacterium_B. The sequence goes on from CAWEQI010000003.1 coordinate 744,770, forward strand.
CCATAGCTCGGCAGCGATTGCCACGGATCGAGCGCGGCCTCGCCTCGGGTGCTGGCGCGGGCGTGCGCGGCGATGCTGGCGTGCTCGCGCTCGTCCTGCGCCATCGCCGCCGGTGTCGGCACGAGGCTGGCGAGCAGCTTTTCCGCCTTGGCGCGGGCGTCCGCCGGCGCGTCCGGAGCCATGCCGCGCTCGAAAGCGGCGACCTGCTGCGCGCTGCCGACGAACATGGGACCGTAATAGAACACCAGGCACAGCGTCGCCGCCAGCATCAGGTGCCGCGGTTCGAGACGCCAGAAGAGATAGGCGATCATGCCGACGAGCGCGTAGTTCACCAGAATGTCGCCCCACCACAGCACGTAATAGTGGAGGCAGCCGAACAGCAGCAGCACAATCATTCGCGGGTAATGAATCCGCCACGCCTGCTTGCGCGCCGCGATCGCGCGGGTGACCACGACTGTCAGCGAGGCGCCGAACAGGATCGAGAACAGCGCGCGGAAGCGCCCGTCGACGAAAACCGAATTGAGCGCCCACATGATCCGGTCGCCGGCGGAGTGAAAGCCATAGACCGGCGGGTAGAAGTAGGCGTCTTCGATCATCGCCATGCCGACGATATTGACCGACAGGATCGCCATCACCGCGATCCCGCGGATCACGTCGAGCGTCAGGATACGATCGGCGGCCGTCGTCGCCATGCTGTCCCCCGCGCGCCACCCCTGACGCCACACGCGGTGCTTTACCTGATCCTCCCCCGGAGGGGGAAGGGGGTCATCCGAAGGATGGTCAAGGGACCTCGCGGTTCGCGATGTTGTTCAAGGCGGAGAGCCCCCTCCGTCAGCCCGGAGTTTATCCTGGGCGACGCCGCAGGCGGTGTCGAAGGGGGCTGCCACCTCCCCCCCGGGGAGGATTTTTACGTCTCCATCCACTCGTGGAAGAAGCTCTCGTGCGCGGCGCGCAGATCGGCGAGGGGGACGCCGAACAGGCTGTCGCCGCCGACGGTGCCGATCCGCCGTAGGCCCGACGAAGCGGTGTCGGCGTCGCGGGTGCCTCTGGCGATCTGTCGCTGGAAGGCGTCCACGTCGGGCACGGTGACGACATAGCGCCCTTGATCCTCGCCGAACCACCATTGCGCCTGACTGTAGCCTTCGTGACCGACCGTCTCGGCCCCGAAGCCGCCCGCCAGCGCCATTTCCGCCAGCGCGACCGCCAAGCCGCCGTCGGAGATATCGTGAACGGCGCTGACCAGCCCGGCGGCGATCAGCTCGCGCACGAACTCACCGGAATTCTTCTCCAGCGTCAGGTCGACGTGCGGCGGCAGGCCTTCCTCGCGGCCGTGGATCTCGCGCAGCCACAACGACTGGCCGAGATGGCCGCGCGCCTGGTGGGGAGTGGCCCAGGCTTCCGAGCCGATCAGGTAGATCGCTTCGCCCGCGGCCTTGAAGGTGATCGTCGCCATCGTCGAATAGTCGTCGAGCAAGCCGACGCCGCCGATCGCCGGGGTCGGCAGGATCGCGCTGCCGCCGCCTGTGGCCTTGCTCTCGTTGTAGAGGCTGACGTTGCCGCTGACGATCGGAAAGTCGAGCGCCCGGCACGCGGCGCCCATGCCTTCGAGGCAGCCGGTGAACTGCGCCATGATCTCGGGCCGTTCGGGATTGCCGAAGTTCAGACAGTTCGTGATTGCCAAAGGCTTGGCGCCGACTGCTGACACATTGCGGTAAGCTTCGGCCACGGCTTGCTTGCCGCCTTCGTAGGGGTCGGCATAGCAGTAGCGCGGGGTGCAGTCGGTGGTCATGGCGAGCGCCTTGTGCTTGCCGTGGAGGCGCACCACGGCCGCATCGCCGCCGGACTTTTGCAGCGTGTCGGCCATGACCTGGCTGTCGTATTGCTGCCAGATCCATGCGCGGCTGGCGAGGTCGGGCGAGGCCATCAGCTTGAGCAGGTCCGCGCCGACGTCGCTGCTCTCCGGCGCATCCTGGAGCGGCTTCACCCCGGCCCAGGCGCGGTATTCCTCCTTCGACACCGAAGGCCGGTCGTAGAGCGGAGCGTCGTCGGCGAGCGGGCCGAGGGGAATGTCGCACACGACGTCGGCCTGCCATTCGAGGACCATGCGTCCGGTATCGGTGACTTCGCCGATGACCGCGAAATCGAGCTCCCATTTCTTGAAGATCGCCTCGGCCTCGCCCTCGCGGCCGGGCTTCAAGACCATCAGCATCCGCTCCTGACTCTCGGAGAGCATCATCTCGTACGGTGTCATGCCTTCTTCGCGGCACGGCACCTGGTCCATGTCGAGGCGGATGCCGGCGCCGCCCTTGCTGGCCATCTCGACCGAGCTCGATGTGAGGCCCGCGGCACCCATGTCCTGGATCGCGACGATCGCATCGGTCGCCATCAGCTCGAGGCAGGCCTCGATCAGCAGCTTTTCGGTGAACGGATCGCCCACCTGCACCGTCGGCCGCTTGGCCTCGGCGTCCTCGGCGAAGTCGGCGCTGGCCATCGTCGCGCCGTGGATGCCGTCGCGCCCGGTCTTGGAGCCGACATAGACGATCGGATTGCCGATGCCGCTGGCGGCCGAATAGAAGATCTTGTCCTGCTCGGCGACGCCCACGGTCATCGCGTTGACCAGGATGTTGCCGTCGTAGGACGCGTGGAAATTGGTCTCACCGCCGACGGTGGGCACGCCGACGCAGTTGCCGTAGCCGCCGATCCCCTCGACCACGCCGCGCACGAGGTGCTTCATCTTCGGGTGGTCGGGCCGGCCGAAGCGCAGCGCGTTGAGGTTCGCGATCGGCCGCGCGCCCATCGTGAACACGTCGCGCAGGATGCCGCCGACGCCGGTCGCCGCACCCTGGTAGGGCTCGATATAGCTCGGATGGTTGTGGCTCTCCATCTTGAAGATCGCCGCTTGTCCGTCGCCGATGTCGATCACTCCGGCGTTCTCGCCCGGGCCGCAGATCACCCACGGCGCTTCGGTCGGCAGCTTCTTGAGGTGGATGCGCGAGGACTTGTAGCTGCAATGCTCGGACCACATCACCGAGAAGATGCCCAGCTCGACCAGGTTCGGCGCGCGGCCGAGCCGGTTTTCGATGATCGCGTATTCCTGCGGGCTCAGGCCGTGCTCGGCGACGACTTCGGGGGTGACCTCGGACATGGCGCGCCCTTAGCGGGGGCGTGCGAGTCCCGCCAGCCCCGCTGCGCTTGACCGTGGCCACCATCCCCGTCATTCCTCGCGCCTATGGACGAACAGGGCCCGGACATCGCACAGATGACCTTCGAGGACGCGCTCAAGGCGCTCGAGGAGGTGGTGCGCAAGCTCGAGAGCGGCGAGGTGCCGCTCGACCAGTCAATCGACCTCTACGAACGCGGAGAGACGTTGAGGAAGCATTGCCAGGCGCGGCTTGATGCGGCGCAGGCGCGGATCGAAAAGATCGTCGCTTCCCCTGACGGCAAAGCAGTGGGCGTCGAACCGTTCGACGCCGGTTAGCGCCGTGGGCCTGCGCCTCGCCGACGACGTCCTCACGCGCGGGTTCGAACGAATCCAGAGTGAGATCGACGCGGCGTTCGACGCGCTGCTGCCGATTCCCGACGACGCCCGCGCGCGGCTGATCGAGGCAATGCGCTACGCCGCGATCGGCGGCGGCAAGCGGGTGCGGCCGCTGCTGCTGGTGACCACCGCCGAGATGTACGGCGTCGCCCGAGCCGCGGCGGTGCACGCAGGTAGCGCGATCGAGGCGATCCACGTCTATTCGCTGATCCACGACGACCTGCCGTGCATGGACGACGACGCCACGCGCCACGGCAAGCCGACGGTGCACAAGGCTTACGACGAGGCCACCGCGGTGCTCGCCGGGGATTCGCTGCACGCGCTGGCGTTCGAAATTCTGGCGATGCCCGAAACGTGCGCCGATTCGTTCGTCCGCGCCGACTTGATCCAGGCGCTGGCGGGGGCCAGCGGGGCGAACGGCATGGCCGGCGGGCAGATGATGGACATCATCGCCGGCCAGCAGCAGTTCGATCTCCACACCGTCACCCGGCTGCAGCAGTTGAAGACCGGCGCCCTGCTGGGTGCGGCGGTGGAGATGGGGGCGATCCTCGGCCGCGTGCCGGAGGATGGCCGGGCGCACCTGCGCGCTTATGCCCGCGACATCGGCCTCGCTTTCCAGATCGCCGACGATCTGCTCGACCACGAAGGCGACGAAGGCAAGGCGGGCAAGGCCCTGCGCAAGGACCGCGCCAAAGGTAAGGCGACCTTCGTCTCGCTTATGGGGGCCGACAAGGCGCGCTATCAGGCCCACGCGCTGGCCGAGCAGGCTATCGGCCACCTTTCGGGCCACGGCGACGAGGCCGCGATCCTGCGCGCCCTGGCGCGGTTCATCGTGGAGCGGGACCGGTGACGGCCAAGGAAAATCAGGGGCGCATCGGCCTCTACCCCGGGACCTTCGACCCGATCACCCTCGGCCACGCGGACATCATCCGCCGCGGGGCCAAGCTGGTCGACCGGTTGATCGTCGGCGTTACGACCAATCCTTCGAAGGACCCGATGTTCACGCCCGAGGAGCGGCTCGAAATGGTCCGCGCGGAGGTCGCGCGACTCGGGGTCGGCAATGTCGAGGTCGAGGGGTTCAACGCGCTGCTGGTGAAGTGGGCGCAGAATAAGCGCGCCACCGTGCTGATCCGCGGGCTGCGCGCGGTGGCCGATTTCGAATACGAGTTCCAGATGGCCGGAATGAACCAGCAGCTCGATCCGGCGATCGAGACGGTGTTCCTGATGGCCGACGTGTCGCTGCAGCCGATCGCCAGTCGGCTGGTCAAGGAAATCGCCCTGTTCGGCGGCGATATCGCCCCGTTCGTCAGCCCCGAGGTGCGCAAGCTGATCGCCGAGCGCGTCGAACGGATCGGCCGCAAGGGGGACTATTAGCGCTCCTTTGTCGCGCTACCGCTTCGCTGCTTGAGCGCGCGCAATCGTTCATTGCAGCGTCAGCGCGATGGCTCTAGGGCGGCGCCACGAATTCGTGGGGTTAACGGACCGATCATGCTCAAAGTTCTCGCCAGCGCAGCGCTCGCGCTTTCGCTCGCTTTCGCCCCGGCCGTCGCCGCGGCTCAGGATCAGGACAGGGATCAGGTCCAGACTTACGCCAAGGACGCGACGGCGCCGAAGATCACCGGCCAGGATGCGGCGCCCGCCGCGGGCAAGCAGTTGCCGCCGATCGATTACAGCCTGACCGACGATCCCGACAACATCCTCTACCTCGACCTGTCGAACGGTCAGCGGGTGGCAATCCGGCTGATGCCGCAATGGGCGCCGAAGACGGTCCAGCGGATCAAGACGCTCACCCGCGAGGGTTTCTATGACGGGGTGATCTTCCACCGGGTGATCGACGGATTCATGGCCCAGACCGGCGACCCCACCGGCACGGGGCAGGGCGGCTCGAGCCTGCCCGACCTCAAGGCCGAGTTCAACGACGAGCCGCACGTGCGCGGCACCGTGTCGATGGCCCGCGCCGAGGACCCCGACAGCGCCAACAGCCAGTTCTTCATCGTCTTCTACCCGCACCTGACGCTCGACAAGAAGTACACCGACTTCGGCCGGGTGATCTCCAACATGGCCGCGGTCGATGCGATCCACCGGGGCGAGCCGCCGTCCGACCCGACCTATATCGCCCAGGCCTCGTTGGCGTCGCAGCACAAGCCGCCGAAGTTCACCGCGCCGGAGAAGCTGCCGCAGACGGCGGCGAACGCGCCCGCCGCGCCGACCCCCGGCGACGGCGACTTGCTGAGCCAGAGCGAGGGACAGTAAGCGCGCGCGATGCGCGCCCTTCGACAGGCTCAGGATGATCGGACAACACGCGATGCGTGTTGAGCTGTTCGATTTCGAGCTTCCGCCCGACCGAATTGCGCTGAGGCCCGTGCGTCCCCGTGACGCGGCCCGGATGCTCCTCGTCGAGGGCGACGAACCGTTCGCCGACCGCACCGTTCGCGAGCTGCCGCAACTGCTGCGAGCGGGCGATGTGCTGGTGTTCAACGACACCCGCGTGATCCCGGCGCAGCTGCAGGGTCGGCGCGGGGACGCGAAGATCGGCGCCACGCTGCACAAGCGGCTCGATCTGCGGCGCTGGCAGGCGTTCGTGCGCAACGCGAAGCGGCTCAAGCCGGGGGACCGGATCGATTTCGACGACGGGGTCAGCGCGGTCGCCGAGCAGCGCCACACCGACGGCAGCTTCACGCTGGCGTTCGCCGGGGAGGAACCTGTCGAGGCGCTGCTCGAACGCGCCGGGACGATGCCGCTGCCGCCCTACATCGCCGGCAAGCGCGCGCCGGACGCGCAGGACCGCAACGATTACCAGACGCTGTTCGCCCGCGAGGACGGCGCCGTGGCGGCGCCGACTGCGGCGCTGCATTTCACGCCCGAGCTGATCGCCGCGCTTGATGAATCGGGAATCGGCCGCGAGACGCTGACCCTGCACGTCGGCGCAGGCACTTTCCTGCCGGTCAAGGCCGAGGACACCGTTGCGCACCGGATGCACGCCGAATGGGGGCGGATCGACGCCGCCACCGCCGATCGCCTCAACGCGGCGCGTGCGGCCGGCGGGCGGCTGATCGCGGTCGGCACCACCAGCCTGCGCCTGCTCGAAAGCGCGGCCAACGCCCAGGGCGTGATACGCCCCTTCGAAGGCGACACGGCGATTTTCATCACCCCGGGATATCGGTTCCGGGCGATCGACGGGTTGATGACCAACTTCCACTTGCCGAAGTCGACCCTGTTCATGCTGGTCAGCGCATTGATGGGCCTCGAGCGGATGCAGGCGGCCTACGCCCACGCGATCGCCGAGCATTATCGCTTCTACAGCTACGGGGACTCCTCGCTACTACTCCCCTCCCGCTTGCGGGAGGGGTCGGGGGTGGGTCTGCCCAGCGACGGTGGTCGCTCCCACCCCTAACCCCTCCCGTAAACGGAAGGGGGATTGCATTCCGCCCGCTCGCAGCCAATCTGCCGCCGGTGGACGGACCGATTCTCGAAATCCGCGGGCTTTCGAAGACCTACAAGGGCGGCGTGCGCGCGCTCGACAATGTCGATCTCGACATCCGCCGGGGCGAGATTTTCGCCCTGCTCGGACCCAACGGCGCCGGCAAGACCACGCTGATCGGCGCGGTTTGCGGGCTAGTCCGGCCGACCGGCGGCACGATCCGAGCATTCGGCGAGGACGTTTCGCGCCACTGGCGCTCGGCGCGGCGCCGGATCGGGCTGGTGCCGCAGGAACTCGCCTTCGACATGTTTGCCCGGGTCGATCATTCGGTCGAATATTCGCGCGGGCTGTTCGGTGGCTCGCCGAGCAAGGCGCGGATCGAGGACGTGCTGCGCTCGCTCAGCCTGTGGGACAAGCGCAAGAGCAAGATCCGCGAACTTTCAGGCGGAATGAAGCGCCGGGTGATGATCGCCAAGGCGCTGAGCCACGATCCCGAGCTGCTGTTCCTCGACGAGCCGACCGCCGGCGTCGACGTCGAGCTGCGGCGCGACATGTGGCGCCAAATCGACGCGCTGCGCGAGCAGGGCACGACGATCATCCTCACCACCCACTACATCGAGGAAGCCCAGGAAATGGCCGACCGGGTGGGCGTGATCAATCAGGGCAAGCTGTTGCTGGTCGACGACAAGAACGCGATCATGGCCAAGCTCGGCCGCACCGAAGCGCGCATCGAGCTGACTGTACCGTTGACCGCGATACCGGCGGTACTGGGCGCATTCCCGCTGACACTGGAGGGCGATGGGCGAACGCTGCACTATCGCGGCGGCGACGGAACCGGGACGGGCAAGCGCGAGATCGCCGAGGTGCTACGCCTGCTGGTCGAGAACGATTTCGCCTTCGAGGGCGTCGACACGCGCGAATCCTCGCTCGAAGACATCTTTGTCGACCTGGTCGAAAACGGCCAGGCGGAGGCCGCATGAACGTCCGCGGCGCGATCGCCATCTTCACCGGCGAGCTGGCGCGGTTCTTCCGCACGGCTTTTGGCTCGATCCTCTCGCCGGTGTTGACCACCTCGCTGTACCTGGTGGTGTTCGGCGCGGCGATCGGCAGCCGGATGAATCCGGCGCAATACGGCGGCTCGTCCTACGGCGCGTTCATCGTCCCTGGTCTGCTGATGCTGACGCTGCTCAGCGAGAGCACCTCCAATTCCAGCTTCGGCATCTACATGCCGCGCTTTACCGGGGCCATCTACGAGTTGCTGAGCGCGCCGGTGGGCGTGTTCGAGACGCTGGTCGGGTTCGTCGGCGCGGCGGTGATGAAATCGCTGATCATCGCCGGCATCATCATGGTCACCGCGCTGTTGTTCGTCAGCTACTCGCTCGCCCACCCGCTGTACGCGTTCGGCTACATCGTGCTGGTCGCTTCGGCCTTCGCGCTGTTCGGCTTCATCCTCGGGCTGTGGGCTGACGGATTCGAGAAGCTGCAGATCGTGCCCCTGCTGATCCTGACGCCGCTGACCTTCCTCGGCGGCACGTTCTACTCGGTCAAGGTGCTCGCCGAGCCGTGGCAGACGGTCACCCGGTTCAATCCGATCTTCTACTTGATCAACGGCCTCCGCTGGACTTTCACCGGCCATTCCGACGTGCCGATTGCGCTGTCGCTCGGCTGCACGGTGGGGTTCGTGATGTTGTGCATCGTGGTCATCGCGGTGATCTTCCGCACGGGGTGGCGGCTGCGCGAGTGACGCGCTAGCGAGCAGTCGCATGACTGTCGCAAAGTCCACCCTTTACGCTGCCGTGATAGTCACGGCGCTCGTACCTGCTGCCGCCCACGCAACCTTGCCCCGCCCGGTGCGGGCGATGATCGAAGCGGCGATCGCTACCGGCGACAAGGCGAAAGTGAAAACCGTCGTTGAGATCGCCAAACAGACCAATCCAGGCGATGCCGCCGAAATCGACGCACTCGACGCCGCTTTCCACGACAAGCTGGCCCAAAGCGAGGCGGCCGAGAAAGCCAGAAAGGCCGAGGCGCTCCGTTCTGCCGGCCTGTTCGAGAACTGGCACGGCAAGGGCGAGTTCGGCGTTTCGCAGTCCACGGGCAACAGCCACGATCTTGGGATTTCGCTGGCGCTGAACCTCCACCGGCAGGGTATCGATTGGGAGCACAAGCTCACCGCGACGATCGATTACCAGCGCAGCAACGGACGGACCTCGCGCGAGCGATACGAATTGGCCTACGAGCCCCGCTATACGATCGAGCCGGACCTGTTCGCCTTCGGCCTAGCGCAATTCGAGAGCGACCGCATCCTGGGATTCTCGCAGCGCTATTCGCTCTCGGGAGGGTTGGGTTACAAGCTGGTCACCACGCCCGATGTGAAGCTGGCGGTGAAGGCCGGCCCGGCCTTGCGGCACACTGCACTTGTGGACGGCGGGTCGGAGACTCACCTGGGGGCACTCGCCGGGCTCGATTTAAGGTGGCAGATCAGCCCGTGGCTGAAATTCACCCAAGGCGCCAACATGGTTGCCGAAACCGGCGCGAATGCGACGGCTCTCATCACCTCGCATGACACGACGCTGGCGCTGAATTCCGGTCTCCAGGCCAAGGTCAGCGACCGCCTGAGCACAAAGCTGTCGTACAGTCTCAATTACGACAGCAGCCCCCCGCCTGATGCCGTATCGACCGATACGCTGACCCGCTTCACGATGGTCTATGGCTTCTGAGCCCCCACGCTTCGCGTTCACAATCGACGCGACCGATGGCCGGGCGCGCACCGGACGGATCGCCCTGCGCCGGGGCGAAATCCGCACGCCGGCGTTCATGCCGGTCGGCACCGCGGCCAGCGTCAAGGCGATGAAGCCGGAAAGCGTGCGCGCGACCGGGGCGGACATCATTCTTGGCAACACCTATCACCTGATGTTGCGGCCCGGCGCCGAGCGCATCGCTCGGCTCGGCGGGTTACACAGCTTCATGAACTGGCCGCACCCGATCCTGACCGACAGCGGCGGCTATCAGGTGATGAGCCTCGCCGAATTGCGCAAGCTGAGCGAAGAAGGCGTCGAGTTTCGCAGCCATCTCGACGGCACGAAGCACATGCTGACACCCGAGCGCTCAATGGAAATTCAGCGGCTGCTCGGGTCCGATATCGTCATGGCGTTCGACGAATGCCCGCGCACCGATCGTCCGCGCGAAGAGATTGCCCGCTCGATGGAGCTGTCGATGCGCTGGGCCAAGCGCAGCCGTGACGCATTCGATGCCGGTGGGGAACACGCGGCGAGCGCGGCGCTGTTCGGCATCCAGCAAGGCGCGCTCGATGAAGAGTTGCGCCGCCAGAGCGCGCAGGCGCTGCGCGAAATCGGCTTCGATGGCTATGCAATCGGCGGACTGGCCGTGGGTGAGGGACAGCCGGCGATGTTCGCCACGCTCGATTTCGCGACCGCCCAGCTCCCCGCCGACAAGCCGCGTTACCTTATGGGCGTCGGCAAACCCGACGATCTCGTCGGCGCTGTCGAGCGCGGGGTCGACATGTTCGACTGCGTGCTGCCGACCCGCTCGGGCCGCAACGGCCAGGCCTTCACCTGGACCGGACCGCTCAACCTGCGCAATGCCCGTCATGCCGAGGACTCGGTGCCGCTCGACGAGCGCTGCCCGTGCCCGACCTGCGCCCACTATTCGCGCGCTTACCTGCACCACCTGGTCAAGGCCGGCGAAATCCTCGGCGCGATGCTCGTCACCGAGCACAACCTGACGTTCTATCAGCAACTGATGCAGGCCATGCGCCTGGCAATCGGGGAGGCCCGGTTTGCCACGTTCGCGGGTGACTTCAGGCGTGCGTACCTTGGGTGAATCGAAAAGGGCGGCCCGGCAGGACCGCCCTCTCGTGTTAGAAATGGCCGAAGGTCAGCGCGAGTAGAACTCGACCACCAGGTTCGGCTCCATCGTCACCGGATAGGGCACCTCATCGAGCGTCGGCACGCGGCTGAAGGTGACCTTGTCGGTTCCGTCGGGGGCAACGTATTCGGGAATTTCGCGCTCCGGCAGGCTCTGCGCCTCGGCCACCAGCGCCATGTCCTTGGCCTTGTCGCCCAGGCTGATCACGTCGCCGACCGAAATGCGACGGCTGGCGATGTTGCATTTGACCCCGTTCACGCGGATGTGTCCGTGGCTGACGAGCTGGCGCGCGGCGAAGATCGTCGCCGCGAACTTGGCGCGATAGACCACCATGTCGAGCCGCTGCTCGAGCAGGCCGATCAGGTTCTGCCCGGTGTCGCCCTTCATCCGGGCGGCTTCCTGGTAGGTCGCCTTGAACTGCTTTTCGGTGACGTCGCCGTAATAGCCCTTGAGCTTCTGCTTGGCCCGCAGCTGCAGGCCGAAGTCGCTCATCTTGCCCTTGCGGCGCTGGCCGTGCTGGCCGGGGCCGTAGGAGCGGCGGTTGACGGGAGAATTCGGTCGACCCCAGATGTTTTCGCCCATCCGGCGGTCGAGCTTGTACTTGGCGCTCTTGCGCTTCGACATCGTGTCGATTCCTTCGATTTGCTGTCGCTATCCCAGTGATAGCGCTTCAACCCGGCATCGCACCGCTGGAGCCATTCTCCAGCGCGGCCGCCGCTTCACCGGGGTGCGGGGCCAATTGCGAGCGGCGCGCATGAAGTTGCGCGGAGGTCACAAGTCAAGATCAGAGACGGGTCACTGGGGTGCGGCGGGGTTGCCGGTCCCGAGCCCGGAACGCCCGACGGTCGCGACGTGAATATCGTCGATATCGGCCTTGGACGCTTTGAGCGAGCTGCGTCCCATTCGGCCTGCGTTTTGCAAATTCGCCGTTTGGCGATCAGCGAACCGGTGACGGTTTCGGTGTGGCAGATCTTCTTCTCTTTCGGAGCTTCCTGGCTCTGCTTGTCGCCGCTGTCTTTGTCCTTGGCCAGTGCCGGCCCCGTCAGAACGAATGCAGCCAAGGTGGCCAACGCAATTCTGGATCTCATCACAGCCTCCTGCTTGCGCCCGGAAAAAGCCCCGGGCAAGCGGTCAGGTCGGGCTATACAGCATCAAGTGGCCGACTTGGGCAAAAATGCCAACCGCATACAAGATATTACAAAGATGAATGTGGTCACAGCCGGACGGATCGAAGCCAAGGCTCAGCCGCCGTACTTTGAACCCTGCTGCATCGCGCGTTGCTGTGCGTCTTGTGCTTCTTGCTTGGCCTGCGCATCGACCTGTTCCCATTGTTCCTTGGTCAGGCACACTCGGTGGAAATTCAGGCGTGAACCGATTTCCTGCTGACGGCGGCAAATCTTCTGCTGCTGGTCCGTTTTGCTATCCTGCTTGTCTTCATGCTTTGCGGAGGCACTGGCGGTCCAAGTCAACGCCAGCAAGGCCACCAAAACACTTCTCTTCATGTTGAACTCCATTCGCAAAATTAGCAGACGCCCCAGACTGCGGTCTCGAACAGCGGAAATACTACCGCGACAGGTGCATTTCGCAAGCGGCCGCGTTCCGCCTTTGGCGGCAATCGACGAAGCCAAAGGAAACTCTCGGACAAAGCTCAAGCGTTTCGGTCGAGCCTTGAGAGTGCCGACAGCACACCCCGCAATGTGCGGATCTCGAGATGATTCCACCCGGGTTTGGTTAGAACCCCACGCAAGGTGCGCCGCGTGGCGGCAGCCCGGGAGGGCGGGTTGAAGTAGCCTTTTGGTTCGAGCAGCTCCTCGAAATGGGCAATCAGCCCGTCCAGCTCTTCCTGCGGCGCCGGCGGCAGCTCGTCCTCGAGAGTGGGCTGCGTCAGCCGAGTGTGCTTGGACCACTCATAGGCGACGATGATCACTGCCTGTGCCAGGTTGAGCGAGCCGAACGCGCGATTGATCGGCACGGTGACGATGGACCGGGCGAGGGCAACGTCGGCGGTCTCGAGCCCGGAGCGCTCGGGCCCGAACATGATCGCGCTGCGCCCTGTCTGCGCCGAAACTTCCTGCGCCGCCGCCTCGGGCGTGAGCACTGGCTTGCTGATCCCGCGTTTGCGCACTGTGGTGGCATAGACGTGAGCGCAGTCGGCGACTGCCTCGGCGGTGCTGTCGAACACGCGCGCCTTCGCCAGCACCTCGTCCGCGCCGCTCGCCGCCGGCCCGGCGGCGGGATTGGGCCATCCGTCGCGCGGCGCCACTAGGCGCATCTCGAGCAAGCCGAAATTGAGCATCGCTCGTGCCGCCTTGCCGATGTTCTCGCCCAGCTGTGGGCGGACGAGGACGATGACCGGGGCTTCAGCCGTCGTTGCCGACATCGCGAACCGTGCTGGCGAATTCTTCGAAGTCCTTCGCCTCGCCGAAGTCGCGGTAGACGCTGGCGAAGCGGATGTAGGCAACGCTGTCGAGTTGCCGCAGCCCGTCCATCACCATTTCGCCGATTCGCGCCGAGGCGATCTCGCCTTCACCGGCGGTTTCGACCTGGCGCTGGATGCCCGAAACGAGCTGGTCGATCCGCTCCTGGTCGATCATCCGCTTGCGGCAGGCGAGGGCGACGGACTGCTCGATCTTGCCGCGGGCGAACGGCTCACGCTTGCCGTCGCGCTTGACCACGACGATTTCGCGTAGCTGGACGCGCTCGAAGGTGGTGAAACGCGCGCCGCAGCTCTCGCACTGGCGGCGGCGGCGGATCGCGGTGTTGTCCTCGGTCGGGCGCGAATCCTTTACCTGGCTGTCGTCATGCGCGCAGAACGGGCATCGCATTCAGCGCTTGACCCGCTGGTAGAGCATGAACCCGGCCCCGGCGATCAGGCCAATGGGCCAGGTGACGATCGGCAGGATGCCGCCGGCCACGGCGCCGACGGCTGCGCCGACCAGCACTGGCTTGGTCGAGGGGTGATGCATGCCTTCGCGGGCCATCCCGACCACCTCGTCGCGCAAATCCTCGACCAGGTCGGGTTCGTCATGCGGATCGCTCATCGGGTCATCTCCCGGGGTAGACGGGGAACGCGGCGGTCAGCTCGCCGACCCGCCGGCGCACGCTCTGTTCTACCTGAGCATCGCCCTCGTCGCCATTCTTCGCAAGCCCTTCGACGACTTCCGCGATCAGTCCGCCGATCTTGCGGAACTCGGCCGGCCCGAACCCGCGAGTGGTGCCCGCCGGCGTGCCGAGGCGTACGCCCGAGGTGACGAACGGGCTGCGGGTGTCGAACGGAATGCCGTTCTTGTTGCAGGTGAGGTACGCGCGATCGAGGCCCTTCTCGGCCGCCTTGCCGGTGACGTCTTTCGGCGTGAGGTCGACCAGCATCAGGTGGTTGTCGGTGCCGGCGGAAACGATCTTGAGGCCCGATTCCTCGAGGCTCGCGGCGAGCGCCTTGGCGTTCTCGACCACCGAGGCGGCATAGGCCTTGAACTCGGGCCGCAGCGCCTCGGCGAAAGCGACCGCCTTGGCGGCGATCACGTGCACCAGCGGGCCACCCTGCAGGCCGGGGAACACCGCCATGTTGAGGGGCTTGGAAAGCTCTTCGTCGTTCCACAGGATCACACCGGAGCGCGGGCCTCGCAGGCTCTTGTGCGTGGTGGTCGTGACGACGTGCGCGTGCGGGAAAGGCGAGGGATGAACGCCGCCCGCGACGAGGCCGGAGAAATGCGACATGTCGGCCAGCAGGTATGCCCCCACCTCGTCGGCGATCTGGCGGAACAGTGCGAAGTCCCAATGGCGCGGATAAGCGGTGGCGCCGGCGATGATCACCTTCGGCTTGTGCTCTTGAGCGAGCCGGCGGACCGCGTCCATGTCGAGCCGCTGGTCCTCGCGCCGCACGCCATAGGAGACCGCGTTGAACCATTTGCCGCTCAGGTTGACCGGTGAGCCGTGAGTCAAGTGCCCGCCGCTGGCAAGGTCGAGACCCATGAAAGTGTCGCCGGGGTTCATCAGCGCCAGGAACACCGCCTGGTTCATCTGGCTGCCCGAGTTCGGCTGCACGTTGGCGAACTGGCAGCCGAACAGTTGCTTCGCCCGCTCGATCGCCAGCGTCTCGACCACGTCTGCGTATTCGCAGCCGCCGTAATACCGCCGGCCCGGATAGCCTTCGGCGTACTTGTTGGTGAACACCGACCCGGTCGCCTCGAGCACCGCCGGACTGGTGATGTTCTCGCTGGCGATCAACTCGATCTTGTCGCGCTGCCGGTTCAGCTCGTTGCGAACCGCGGCGTAAACCTCGGGATCGGCCTCGGCGAGGGTGTCGTGCCAGAAACGGTTGAGCGCTTCGGAGTTGGTGTTGCGCTGCGGGGCTTGGGCGGTGCTCATCTTGCGTCAGGCGTCCTGCGGGGTTCGGGAAAGCTTGTCGACGCGCGCGCAATGCCGACCGCCTTCGAATTCGGTGGTGAGAAACGCGGTCACGCAGGCGCGGGCCATCTCCGGCCCGATCAGCCGCGCGCCCATGGCGATGGCGTTGGCGTCGTTGTGCGAACGGCACAGCTTGGCCGACAGCGGCTCCGCCACCTGCGCGCAACGAACCTTCGGATTGCGGTTCACAGCGATGGCGATGCCGATGCCTGAGCCGCACAGCGCGATCCCGCGCTCGGCCGCTCCCGAGGCGATCGCCTCGGCCAGCTTGTAGCCGTAGTCCGGGTAATCGACGCTCGCGCTGGTGTGCGTGCCGAGATCGTTCACGTCATGACCTTGTTCGCCGAGCCATTGGACGAGGTCGGCTTTCAGCTCGAGGGCGGCGTGGTCGGAGGCGATGGCGATCTTCATGCGCCGGCCATAATGGCTTGCCGCGCACGGTGCCACCGCAAATGGGCTTTGTCCCCGGCGAGGTGAGCTATAGGCAGGGAGCGAAGGAGAGTCGGAACATGGACTACCGCTACCTCGGCCGCAGCGCCCTCAAGGTGTCGCCACTGTGCCTCGGCACTATGATGTTCGGCGGCGCGACCGACAAGCCGACGGCCAAGCGCATCCTCGACAAGGCGCGCGATCAGGGGATCAACTTCCTCGACGCGGCCGATCTCTACAACGCCGGCCAGTGCGAGGAAGTGGTCGGCCGCTCGATAAAGGGCCACCGCCATCATTGGGTCGTCGCCACCAAGTTCGGCTACAACATGAGCGGCAAGCCCAACGAGGGCGGGCAATCGCGCAAATGGATCTTCCAGGACGTCGACGACAGCCTGCGACGCCTGGGCACCGATTTCATCGACGTCCTCTATTTCCATCGCTCGGACAACCAGGCCCCGTTCGACGAGCCGCTTCGCGCGATCAAGGACCTGATGGCGCAAGGCAAGGTGCGCTATTACGGCGTGTCGAACTTCAAGGGCTGGCGGATCGCCGAAGTCTGTCGCATCGCCAACTCCCTTGGGATGGACCGGCCGGTCGTCAGCCAACCGCTGTACAATATTGTCGACCGCCTGGCCGAAGTCGAGCAGTTGCCGGTCGCCGGTCACTGCGGGCTGGGCGTCGCGCCATACAGCCCGCTCGCCCGCGGCGTGCTCAGCGGCAAGTACGATCCGGGCAAGGCACCGCCGGCGGACACCCGCGCCGGGCGCAAGGACGTGCGCATCATGCAGACCGAATGGCGCGAGGAATCGCTCGAGATCGCCCGCAAGGTGGCCGAGCGCGCCAAGGCCAAGGGCATCACCACCATCGCCTTCGCCATCGCCTGGGTTTTGCGCAACCGTCTGATCAGCGCGCCGATCGTCGGCCCGCGCACCGAGGAGCAGTGGGACGCCTATTTGCCCGCGCTCGACGCGCAACTCGACGCCGAAGACGAAGCGTTCATCGACGGCCTGGTCCCGCCGGGTCACGCCTCGACCCCCGGCTACACAGATCCGATGTACCCGATCGAGGGGCGGCAGGCGGGGTGACCGCCTTCGACCCATTGCGGCCGTTCGCCAATGGCTACAAAGTGACGGCGTGAAGAACATCCAGATCATTGACGGCGCTTCCAACGCCACCTTCAGCATCTTCCAAGCGACCGACGATGAGTTTGCTGTCATTTTCCCCGGAGGGCGCGACATCGAGTTGGCTGGCGAATTGGTGGAGCGTGTGGGTGAAGACAAAGCGGGTCGCGTCTTGGGGCCCTTTGGGCACGTCCAAATACTAAAAGCGCGATGCGATGGGGCTGCACGGCACGCTCTTCTTCGATGCAGATCAGAGGCGGGCGTTCCTGCCAAAGTCGCGACGAGAGGCAGACTGGGACGAAAGTTTCATCAACGCGGCTCAGCGATCACTATTTCGCCAACACCGCTAAGTCCACTTCCGCCAACAGCAGTCGGTCAGCACGCGACCCATTGCGGTCAATCGAAACCTACCCCTCGCTTCGCCGAAGCTTGAATGCCTGACGCGAATACAATTGCTCCACTGCCAAAGATCACTGCACCGATCCAATCCCCGACGTCTTGAAGACCAGGCAGCAATCTCAGCGCGCAGCTCGACCGGACAACAGCGCGGTGGCAATCGAGAGGAAGACCTTTCTAGACACTAGTCGCCTCTCCCCCCGGATACGCGAGGTTAACACGGCAATGGCAAGTTCCCACCCATAGCCGTCGCTCGTCTTCGGCAGCCTCAATCCGTCACCGCCCCCCGCCGCTCAAGCACCTTTCGGCGCTGTCTCCCGCAGCGCCAGCGTCAGCAGACAGAACAGCACCGCCACCACCAGCAGCACCCACGGCACTCACGCCGAGCCCCAGGCGGTCGGCAATCCAGCCGACCACCACCGACATGCCGCCCGCCCCGAGCAACTCGCCGGCGCCGGCGTTGAAGCCCATCGCCGTGCCTCTAAGGTGTGCGGGGGCGGATTCGCCGGGGATGATCGCCATGATCAGCGCGCCGCAGCCCGAGCCGCCGGCGGCCGCCAGCACGGTGCCGGCGAATACCACCGGCAGCGAGTGCCCGCCGAAAACCAGCAGCAAGGCCCCCGCCGCCGAGATCGCGTAGGCGCCGAAGATCGCCGGCTTGCGGCCGATCCGATCCGACACCATCGGCCCGATGAAGGCGAACGCCACCCCGCCCATGTTGGCGGCGGTGATGATCACGCTCATCGCCCCGTTGCTCAGGCCGGCGACCTGGACGATGTACAAGGGGCCGAAGCCGAGCAGCGTGCCGAAAGACGTCATGTTGAGCACGGCCAGTATGATCGAATAGCGGATGTTGCGCACCTTCAGCAGCGGCCACACGGCGCCCCTGGGCGTATCGTCGGTGCGAGTGTGCGGCGGATTGCGGATCAGCAGCCCGATCGCCGTCGCCATGATGAGGCCGGGAATGCCGGCGACCCAGAACGCCTCGCGCCAGCCATAAGCGGTGCCGATGCCGACGATGATCAGCGGCCCGAGTAGCGGAATCGCCTGCAAGCCGATGGTCGAGGTCAGCCCGACCGCCAGCCCGCGCTTTTCGACCGCGACCTCGCTGTTGACGATATGGAACGTCAGCGGCGGCAACCCGCCTTCGGCGAGCCCCATCAGCGCCCGCGCCGCCAGCAGGGTCAGCAGACCGATCGCGAGCCCGGAACTGACCGAGGCGAGCGAAAATATCACCGTCGCCGCCACCAGCAGCAGCTTGCTCTTTCCGGTCAGGTCGGCGGCGCGCGGCAACCAGAAGCTGGCGAGCGACCAGGTTACCGCGAGGACCGCGTTGACCAGGCCGATGTCGGTATTGGTCAGGTGGAACTCGGGCTGGATCATCGGCGCGAGCAGACCGAACGCCGTTCGGTCGAGGAATACCACGCCGATATTCACGCCGAGCAGGCCGACCAGCAGCGCCTGGTAACGCGGGCTCGTCGGAGCGCGTGAATCCGCCTGAGCCGAAATCGATGCCATATCGGTCCTCTCCCCAGAGCCCGCCCAAGCTTAGCAGGCGCGCGGCGATTGACACGCGATTATTATTCGCCGGACGGGCACTCGGGCGGCAGTCTCATCCCGCGGATCAGATCGGCGGCCTTTTCACCGATCATCGTTACCGGCAGGTTGGTGTTGCCCGAGGGGAGGGCGGGCATCACCGAGGCGTCGGCGATGCGCAAGGCTTCGATCCCGCGCACGCGCAGCTCGGCGTCCACTACGGCCCCATCGTCGGTGCCCATGCGGCAGGTGCAGGCCGGATGCGAGCGGTGGCCGGCGTGGCGACGCAAATGTTCGCGGATCGCGACCTCCCCGCGCACCTCCGCTCCCGGCAAGGTCTCGCGCCGGATCAGGTCCTTGAGCGGGCTTTGCGCATAGATATGGCGGGCCAGCTCGAGCGCGCGCATCATGCCCGCGACATCCTCCGGCTCGCTCAGCAGGTTGAACTGGATGCGCGGCGGATCGCGGGGATCGGCCGAGCGCAGCCGCACCCACCCGCGCGACTTCGGCTGCAGGAAGCCGGCGCGCACCGAGACCTTAGTCACTGGCCTGCGCTGTAGCCCCGGCCACCACAGCCGCGCGTCGCCGCTGAGCGGCAGGCTCATCAGTTGCACGTCGGGCCGGTCGAGGCCGGGGAGGGTGCGGGCGAACACGTTGGCGGTCACCCCGTTGCTCGCGAATGGCCCATCGCAGTGCGCGAACCAGCGCCATGCCGCCCAGGCCGCGCGGTCGGCCCGGAGATGGCGTGACAGACCCTCGTCGCCGAGCAGTTCGTACTCGACGATGATATTGGGATGGTCGGCCAGGTTGCGTCCGACGCCGGGCAGTTCGTGCACCGGCTCGACGCCGGCCTCGCGCAGCTCGTCGGGCCGGCCGATGCCGGACAGCATGAGCAGCTGCGGAGAGCCGTAGGCCCCGGCGGCGAGAACGATTTCCTGGCCGGCCGTGGCGGTCAGCGTTTGTCCGCCGCGCCGGTACTGCACGCCGATGGCGCGGCCGCCGCGGATCACGATTCGACGCACCAGCGCGCCGGTCTCCACCGTCAGGTTCGCCCGCCGCGCCGCCGGATGCAGATAGGCCCTGGCCGCACTCGCCCGCCGGCCGCCGCCGATCGTCGCTTCGGTTTGCGAGATGCCGTCCTGCGCGGGCCCGTTGGCATCGTCGCACAAGGGAATGCCGGCGGCCTGCGCGGCGACCGCGAGCGGCTCCCATAACAAGTCCGGGTCCTCGACGCGCGAAACGCCGACCGGCCCGTCGCCGCCGTGGTACGGCCCCGCGCCCCGCCAGCTCGTCTCGAGGCGTTTGAAATAGGGCAGCACCTCAGCGTAGCTCCATCCCGCCAGTCCTTGCGCCGCCCAGTCGTCGTAATCGCGCCGGTTGCCGCGGATGGCGATCATCGCGTTGATCGACGAAGTGCCGCCGAGGGTTCGCCCGCGCGGGATGTCCAGCCGCCGCCCATCGAGCGCCGGCTCGGACTCGGAAAGGAACTGCCAGGTGCCGATCCGCCCCGCCGCCACCCGGGCGAAGGCCAGCGGCATCGCCTGCAGCGGATGGCGCTCGCGCGGCCCCGCTTCGAGCAACAGCACCGAGACGGCGGGATCCTCGCTCAGCCGCGCGGCCACCACCGCTCCGGCCGAGCCCGATCCCACGACGATGTAATCGTATCCCGCCCGCATGGGAGAGCGTTGTGCGCGCGCCGGCGACAAAGCGAAAGCCCTTGGTCGCGCCTCCGCCACGCCCTGGCGAGCGGCGCCCCTCCGGTCTGCTTCGCGGATGCGACGGGCCGTGGAACGGGAGCGGGCCGCCGCCGTTCTTCCGGCACTTGCACAACCAGCGGGAAAATCCCCTGCTTTCAGGCGGATGTCTCCATACGAAAAGGCCCGCGATGAAGATCGCCCAAATTGCCCCCCTCATCGAATCCGTGCCGCCCAAATTCTATGGCGGTACCGAACGGATCGCGTCCTATCTGACCGAGGAACTGGTCGCTCAGGGACACGACGTGACGCTGTTCGCCAGCGGCGATTCGCGCACCGCGGCGCGGCTGGTGCCGTGCACCGAAAGAGCCCTGCGGCTCGATCCGGCGGTGCAGGATCCGCTACCCCATCACCTGCTGATGATCGACGAGGTGTGCCGCCGCGCTCACGAGTTCGACGCGCTCCATTTCCACATCGACGTGCTGCATTTTCCGATGCTGCGCCGCCTTGGCGTGCCCGCCGTCACGACCCTGCACGGGCGCCAGGACCTGCCCGACCTGCAGCCGTTCTACGCCACGTTTCGCGACGTGCCGCTGGTGTCGATCTCCAACAACCAGCGCGGCCCCTTGCCGTTCGCGAATTGGGCGGCGACGATCTATCACGGGCTGCCGCGCAACTTGCTCCGCTTCGGCGAGGGCCACGGCGGCTATCTCGCGTTCCTCGGCCGCATCGCCCCGGAAAAGCGCCCCGACCGGGCGATCGAGATCGCCGCCCGCAGCGGCTTGCCGCTCAAGATCGCCGCCAAGATCGACAGGGTCGATCAGGAATATTGGGAACAGGCGATCGAGCCGCTGGTCCGCGCCCATGCCAACGTCGAGTTCGTCGGCGAGATCGGCGACGGGCAGAAATCGGAGTTCCTCGGCAACGCCCTTGCCGTGCTGTTCCCGATCGACTGGCCCGAACCGTTCGGGCTGGTGATGATCGAGGCGATGGCCTGCGGAACCCCAGTGGTCGCTTACCGTTGCGGTTCCGTGCCGGAGATTATCGATCACGGGCTCTCCGGGATGGTGGTCGATTCGATCGACGCCGCCGTCGCGGCGGTGGAGCGGATCGGCGAGCTCGACCGGGCGACGGTGCGGGCATGCTTCGACCGGCGCTTCTCGGCCGAGCGGATGGCACGCGACTACGTCGAGACCTACCGCAGCCTGGGCGCCCGCGAGGCCGTCGAACGGCCCGCTGCGAAGGTAGCGGGCAACGGACACATGATCGAGGCGCTCGCCTAGGAGGTGGGATGTATCAGGGCGAAGGAGGAGCGAACTCGGGTGGATCGGCCCGCGGCCAACCGTCCGGAGGCCCGCATTCGCAGTACGCCATCGAGGCCGGCTCGTCGCTCGAGGAGCGCAAGACCAAGTCGCTCAAGCACGGCGATACGTTCGGCGTGTTCGACACCAACGGGGACATTCTCTCGGGCAAGGACAACCCCGAGGGACTCTACCACCTTGACACCCGCTATCTTTCGCATCTGCACCTGCTGCTGTTCGGGAAGCGGCCGATGGTGCTCAGTTCGACCGTTCGTAGCGACAACGCCGGGCTCAGCTGCGACCTCACCAACCCGGACATTATCGACGACGACGGCAAGTGCCTGATCGAGAACGATCGTGTGCACATCCGCCGCTCGCGTTTCATCTGGCAGAGCCGGTGCTACGAGATGATCGCCGTCAGGAACTTCGACCTGGTCGCGCATCATTTGGACCTTGAGATCGGTTTCGCCGCCGATTTCGCCGACGTGTTCGAGGTCCGCGGCAAGCATCGCAAGAAGCGTGGCAAGTGCTTGCCGCCCAAGGTCGCCAAGGTCGGCGTAGTGCTCGCCTACGAAGGGCTCGACGACAAGCGCCGCAGCACCGGGCTGCGCTTTCATCCGCAGCCGGATGAACTCAGCGAGGACCGGGCAAGATGGGAGATCGAACTCGGTCCCTGCGAACGGTGCCGCATTTTCCTGGAGATTTCCTGCGACCGCGAGGCTCCGCAAGCGCCGTTGAAGAAGGATTTTGCCTCGGCCCTGGTCGCGCTGCGCCGCCATGTCCGCTCGCGCCGGCAGCGCGGCGTCTCGATCACTACCTCGAACGAAATCCTCAACGAAGCGGTCGAGCGCAGCATCGCCGATCTCTACATGCTGGCCACGCACAAGAGCGAAGGCCCCTATCCCTACGCCGGCATTCCCTGGTTCAGCACGGCTTTCGGCCGCGACGGGATCATCACCGCGCTCGAGACGCTGTGGTTCGATCCGACGATCGCCAAGGGGGTCCTCGGCTTCCTGGCCGATCACCAGGCCCACGAATGCAACGCCGAGGAAGACGCCGAGCCGGGCAAGATTCTGCATGAGATGCGCTGCGGTGAGATGGCCAACACCGGCGAGGTGCCGTTCGGCCGCTATTACGGCACGGTGGACGCAACGCCGCTGTTCCTGATGCTTGCCGGGGCCTACTTCCGCCGCACCGGCGACCAGACGACCGTGCACCAGATCTGGCCGCAGATCGAAGCGGCGCTCAACTGGATCGACGAATACGGCGACCGCGACGGCGACGGTTTCGTCGAATACGGCCGGCAGAGCGACAAGGGCCTGTCTAACCAGGGCTGGAAGGACAGCGACGATTCCATCTTCCACGCCGACGGCACTTTGGCCAAGGCGCCGATCGCTCTCGTCGAAGTGCAGGGTTACGTCTACGCGGCGTGGTTGGCGGCCGCGGATATTGCCGAGGCCCTCGGCAAGGGCGACGAGGCCGCCAAGCTTCGGGAAAAGGCGCAGGATCTGCGACACAGGTTCGACGAAACCTTCTTCGACGAGCAGCTCGGCACGTACGTGCTGGCGCTCGACGGCGAGAAAAAGCCATGCCGCGTGCGCGCTTCGAACGCGGGGCATGCGCTGTTCACCGGCATCGCCTTTCCCGAACGCGCGGCCAAGGTGGTCCAGACGCTGATGGACGGCCATTCGTTTTCCGGCTGGGGCATCCGCACGCTGGCCTCGACCGAAGCGCGCTACAATCCGATGAGCTATCACGACGGCTCGGTGTGGCCGCACGACAATTCGCTGATCGCCGCCGGCTTCGCCCGCTACGGCTTCCGCAAAGAGGCCGCGCGCGTGTTCGAGGGGTTGTTCGCCGCCTCGACTCACATCGACGTGACCCGGCTGCCGGAGCTGTTCTGCGGCTTCCCGCGTCAGCGCGGGCGCGGCCCGACGTTCTACCCGGTTGCTTGCTCGCCGCAGGCCTGGGCCGCCGTGGCGCCGCTGTTCCTGATCGAATCCTGCCTCGGCCTGGCGTTCGATCCCGCCGACGGCCGCATTCTGTTCGACCGGCCGCTGCTGCCCGCGTTCGTCGAGGAGATCACCCTGACCAACCTGGTCATCGGCGAGCACCGCGCCGACATCGCCCTGCGCCGCTCCGGCTCGCAAGTGCTGGTCGACGTGCTCGACCGGACCGGCGCGGTGCGGGTGGTCACGACCAGCTGAGAGTTACCTGCTCCCGTACGCCAACAGCACGTTGCCCGGCATCTTGCCGAGGCCGCCGTAGCCCGAGTTGACCAGCAGCATGCCGTGCCAGGCGATCGGTGCGGCGCCGCCGGCCATCGAGCCGCCGTGCGCCGTTGCGCCGTTCACCGCGGTCACCGGCACCGCGGTCTGGGTATCCCACAGCACCCTGCCGGTCTTCGCATCGAGCGCCCGCAAGTGCCCGTCCAGTGCGCCGGCGAGAACCATGCCCGATGTGACGCTGATCGCCGCGCCGTAGCCGGGCTGGCAGAACCGCTTGTCGCCGCAGGTGTCGGGGGAGGGCGCACTCCACTCCGTCCGGCCGGTGGCGACGTCGAGCGCATAGACCCCCGGCCGCGCCGCCATGGGATAGGTGTTGCCGTCGGCCATGTCGCTCACGGGCACGAACACCGTGCCACCCTCGGCGGCGATGCCGAAGTGGATCCCGCCGAACACCCCGCCGCGGCCGACCCGCTTCATCCATTTGAGCGCGCCGCTGTCGGGATCGACCGCGTACAACAGCCCCGACTTCTGCCCGGCGAGCACGTAATCGTGCCCGTCGCGCCCGTGCGCCAGCACCGGGGCCGAGCCGAAGTCGTAGTCCGGGCCGCTGTCGGCCGGGCAATTGCCGCTGTCGGCGAAGCCGCAGCTGACGTTCCAGATATCGCCCCTGGTCGCCTGGTAATGCCAGCGTACCGCGCCGGTCTTGAGGTCGAGCGCGACGATCGAATCGCTGAGATCGGTCGCCGGGGCCGAGTAGTTGTCGCCGGTGACCACGTAGATCAGCCCGCGCGTGGCATCGACCAGCGGAGTCGACCAGATCGCCACGCCCGAGGGACCGTAGAGCGTCGTCCCGCTGGCGTTCTTGCCCCGCGGTTTGGGCTCGCCGACCATCCACGCGCGCCACTTCTCGGCGCCGGTCTTGCCGTCGAGCGCCAGCACCGATCCGCGGAAGGTGCAGCACTCGTGCGTCGGCGCGGCCGCGGCGGGTTCCTCGAGCGAGGACACCGTCACGTAGAGCACCCCGTCGTGCCACGCGGGCGAAGCGGTCAGCGTGGCGTTCGGGTGGCTGTCGGCGGCCTTGCTCCACACCAGCCGGCCGCTGTGCGCGTCGAGCGCGTATTCCTTGCCCAGCACGGTGCCGAAATAGACCATCGGCCGCGCCCGGGTGTCGCCCGCCTGCCACCCGCTCACCACCACGCCCGAGCGGATCGGCCCGGGCGAAGTATAGGCCCAGTGCGCGCAGCCGCTCTTCGGGTCGAGCGCATAGACGGTTCCGTCGTCGCCGCCGACGTAGATCGCCCCGCCGGCGAAGGCCGGCTGCGAGCGCGAATAGAGCACGTCGGGGAAGGCGAGGGCCCATTTGAGCTTGAGCTTGACTCAGATCGTCCCTGTCGAGCCCGGCGACATTCGCCGGAATCGCGTGCCCGCCGCGCGGATCGAGCCCCCAGCCGTCGAGCGCCGGCGGCTGCGAGGCGTCGAACCAGTCGCCGCCGCCGCGGCACATCAGCGGCTTCGCGGCGGTTTCGTCGCCGAGCATCCGGCCGGAAAGGTATTCGGCCACCGACGCCTTCTGCTCGGAGGAGAGCGCGGCGGCCTGCTCCTTCATCGGCCCGTCGCTGACGATCCGCAGGATCGCCGCCGGCGACAGGTTGCCGAGCGCGCTGGTGGGAGGGGCGCGATTGGCGCCGGTGTCGTGGCACGCGGCGCAGGTGGACTTGTACGTCGCCTCGCCGAGCGCCTTGGCCGCGTCGGTCAGATCCGAATGCTTGTCGAGGATCGCCGCCTTCTGCTGCTGCAGCTCTTCCGCCGAGGGTGCGCCCGAGGATTGTGCCCATACCGCCCCGCCGAACAGCATGCCCCCGATAACCGCCACGCCCGCCAGCGCGCGCCGCCATTCCCGTCCCGTCACCGCCGTTCCTCTCAACCGTTTCGCCGGAAGCTAGCCGCGCGTCCGGCGCCGGTCAAAGCGATTGTCACAAACCCATATGACACAATTCGCTCGACATTTGCAGGCGTATTTGGAACATGCCGCGAACAGCGAAGGACGTGACCGGTGGGCGGACTTGAAGGAGGAGGATCTGGCGAGGGAACAGCCGCCGACCGCGGCTGAAGCGGCCCGCGGCCGAGTTCTTCGGCCGAAGCACCTAGCCCGCGCCTATCGTATCATTCCGGAATGTCGCTATCGGCTTGCCGGCATAAGCTTGGGCCATGGCAGCCAGGAAGAAAATCCTCATCGTCGATGCGCATCCGGATGCCGATCCGGCGCACTTCGTGCATGCGCTCGCCGATGCTTATGCCAAAGGCGCGAAGGCGCACGAGGTGCGGCGGCTGGCGCTGGCCGAGCTGGATTTTCCGCTGCTGCGCCGCCCGTCCGACTGGCTCGAGGGGAAGCCCCCTGCGGCGATCGCCGCGGCGCAGGCGGACATCGGCTGGGCCGAGCACCTGGTGATCCTCTACCCGCTGTGGCTCGGCGACGTGCCGGCGCTGCTCAAGGCGTTCCTCGAGCAGGCGATGCGGCCGAACTTCGCCTTGCGCTATCGCGAGAAGGGCTTTCCCGAGAAGCTGCTGAAGGGCCGCTCGGCCCGGGTGGTGGTGACGATGGGCATGCCGGCGTTGTTCTACAAGGCGTTCTACGGCGCCCACAGCGTCAAGAGCCTGGAGCGCAACATCCTCAAGTTCGTCGGCATCAAACCGGTCGAGCGGACGATCATCGGCGGCGTCGAATCGAGCGCCAAGCAGCGCCGCAAGTGGCTGGCCGAAATGAAGGCGCTCGGCAAGAAGGCGGAATAGCGCCTCCTCGCCGGGGCTCACTGGTCGAGGAAGCTCCGCATCTTCCGCGAGCGGCTCGGATGCTTGAGCTTGCGCAGCGCCTTGGCCTCGATCTGGCGGATGCGTTCGCGGGTGACGCTGAACTGCTGGCCGACTTCCTCCAGCGTGTGGTCGGTGTTCATGCCGATGCCGAAGCGCATGCGCAGCACGCGTTCCTCGCGCGGGGTGAGGCTGGCGAGGACGCGGGTGACGGTTTCCTTGAGGTTCGACTGGATTGCCGCGTCGACCGGGATCACCGCGTTCTTGTCCTCGATGAAATCGCCCAGGTGGCTGTCTTCTTCGTCGCCGATCGGGGTCTCGAGGCTGATCGGCTCCTTGGCGATCTTCATCACCTTGCGGACCTTCTCGAGCGGCATGCTGAGGCGCTCGGCCATTTCCTCGGGCGTGGGCTCGCGGCCCTGCTCGTGGAGGAACTGGCGGCTGGTGCGCACCAGCTTGTTGATCGTCTCGATCATGTGCACCGGGATGCGGATGGTGCGCGCCTGGTCGGCGATGCTGCGGGTGATCGCCTGGCGAATCCACCAGGTGGCATAAGTGCTGAACTTGTAGCCGCGGCGGTATTCGAACTTGTCGACCGCCTTCATCAGGCCGATGTTCCCTTCCTGGATCAGGTCGAGGAACTGCAAGCCCCGGTTGGTGTATTTCTTGGCGATCGAGATCACCAGCCGCAGGTTGGCCTCGACCATTTCCTTCTTGGCGATGCGCGCCTCGCGCTCGCCCTTCTGGACCATGTTCACGATCCGGCGGAACTCGTTGAGGCTCATGCCGGTGGCGGCCGCGATGTCGGCGATCTCGGCGCGGATCCGCTCGACCGCCTCGGCCTCCTTGTCGGCGAAGGCGGCCCACTTCTTGTCCTTCTTGGCCATCGCTGCGAGCCAGTGTTCGTCGAGCTCGTTGCCGACGTACTCGTTGAGGAAGTCGAGACGCTTGATCTTGTGCCGCTCGGCCAGGCGCAGCATCTGGCCGCCGAGCGCGGTCAGCCGGCGGTTGAAGGCATAGAGATTGTCGACCAGGTACTCGATCTTGGTCGCGTGGAACTGCACGCTCTCGACTTCGGCGGTGAGTTCCTCGCGCAGCTTCTCGTACTTCTTCTCCTTGGCGGTGGGGAAATCGTCGCCGCGGCCGAGCACGTCGACCCTCTCGGCCTGGAGCTTCTCGAACGTCTTGAACAGCTGGGTGATGCGGGCGAAGCGCTCGAGCGCTTCGGGCTTGAGCGCGGCTTCCATCTGCGCGAGCGAGAGGGTGTTGTCCTCTTCGTCGTCGTCCTCGCGGCGGCGCGAGCTGCCTTCGCCTTCCTCGTCGTCCTCAGAGGTTTCCTCTTCCTCCTCTTCCTCGTCGTCTTCCTTGTAGGAGGGGCCGGCGGTTTCCTCGTTGATTTCGCCGTCGTCGTCGTCGCCGTCTTCCTCCATCCGGTCGACCGGAGGTTCCTTCGACAGCATCGCGTCGAGGTCGAGGATCTCGCGCAGCTGCATCTCTTCGTTGTTGAGCGCTTCGGACCAGGTGATGATCGCATGGAACGTGATCGGGCTTTCGCACAGGCCCATGATCATCGTGTCGCGGCCGGCCTCGATGCGCTTGGCGATGGCGATCTCGCCTTCGCGGCTGAGCAACTCGACCGCGCCCATCTCGCGCAGGTACATCCGCACCGGGTCGTCGGTGCGCTCGGTAGTGGTCGTCTTCTTCTTTTCGGGGACGTTCTTCGGCTCGTTGCTGCCGTCGTCGCCGGAGGCGGAGATTTCCTCCGGCCCGTCGTCGCTGTCGCCGTCGTCCTCCTGGGCGTCCTCGTCGGTCTCGACGATGTTGACGCCCATTTCCGAAATCGCCGACATCACATCCTCGATCTGCTCGGACGACAGCTCGTCCTGCGGCAGCGCGGCGTTCAGCTCGTCGTAGGTGATGTAGCCCTTGCGCTTGGCCTTGGCGATCAGCTTCTTGATCGACGCTTCGTTGAGGTCGATCAGCGGGGCGTCGTCGGTCTTGGTATCTTCGGCTTCCGTGGCCATGCCTGAATCAGTCCGTTTCCTGTTCCTCGGAGACCGCGAGGGCCCCCGAAGCCGTGTCTTCCATCGCCGGCCCAGCGGCGCGCTTGCGGGCCATCTGCCCGAGTCGCACCTCGATTGCCAGCTTTCGTTGGCGCAGCCGCTGCTGCTCGGCGAAGGCCGCTTCGGGATCGCTCTCGAAACGCGCCGTCGCCTCCGCTATCGCCGCCTCGAGCGCCGGCCTTTCGACCAGCAAGGCGACGGCCTCGGCCAGGTCCTCGCGAGCGGCCTGCGGATCGGTTCCTTCCACGAGGAAGGAGAAGCGGGTGTTATCCGGCGGCGCGGCGATGGCCTTTGTTGGAAATATGGGCATATCGCGCGCCGCTTCAAGCGCTTCGGACGCATCGAGCAGCGAGTCGATCGCCTCGGATGCGCCCGGATCGGCCGCGGCCAGCCGGGCGAGGGCTTCCGCGTGGCGGGCGATCTCCTGCGGATGGCGGGCAAATCCGGTGAGAACCGCCTGGGTCAAATGATCGCGCGCGCCCGTCGCCGCCCTGTCGAGACGGCGGACGTCGCTCGGCCCGGTTGAGCGCCCGATCGGCCCCTTTGAGCGCGCGTTTGCGCGCGGCGAAAATTCGCGCCTCGGGAACGCGAAAGCGGAGAAGCGATCGAGCAGCTCACGGCGATAGAGCGCGCGAATATCGGGATGCTGGATGGAGTCGGCGTGCGCCAGCAGCCGCTCCTTGAGCCCGGCCTTCTCCTCTGGCGAGTGCAGGGGCTGGGCGGCGCTTTCGTGACGCCACAGCGTCTCGAGCAGGCTTTCCGGCTCGCTAAGAAGCCGGTCCATCGCCGGGCGCCCTTGCTTGCCGATCAGGTCATCGGGATCGAGGCCCGCGGGCATGTGGACGAACGCCAGCGAATGGCCGGGGCGCAGCAAGGGCAGGGCGCGGACGGCCGCGCGCATGGCGGCACGCTGTCCTGCTGCATCCCCGTCGAAGCACAGGATCGGCACCTCGGCGAGTCGCCAGAGCAGCTCGATCTGGCGTTCGGTCAGCGCCGTGCCCATCGGCGCGACCGCTTCGTCTATGCCCGCCGCAGCGAGCGCGATCACGTCCATGTAACCTTCGACCACGACGATCCGCGCGGCTTTGCGCGACGCGGGCCCGGCGCGGTGCAGGTTGTACAGCGTGCGGCCCTTGTCGAACAGAGGCGTATCGGGGGAATTCAGGTACTTTGGAGCGTCTGTTTTGCCGTTGTCGAGGATACGTCCGCCGAACGCGATCACCCGTCCGCGCGCGTCCTGGATCGGCAGCATCAGCCGTCCGCGGAAGCGATCGTAAGGCTCCTTGTCCTCGACCGCGATGCGCAGCCCCGCCTCGATCAGCATCGGCTCTTCGTATTGCGAGAGTGCCTGCTTGAGCCCGTTGCGCTCATCCGGCGCGTAGCCGAAACCGAACCGCTCGATCGTATGGCGCGTCGAACCCGCGCGCCCTCAGGTATTCGCGTGCTGCCTTACCTTTTTCGGATAAAAGATTGTTTTTGAACCATTCCTGGGCCGACGCCATGACGTCATGCAAACCCGCGCGCTGCTCCGCGCGCTCGGCTTCGCGCGGGTCGGGGCGGGGCACTTCCATGCCCGCCTGCGCCGCCAGTTCCTTGACCGCGTCCATGAACGACAGGCCCCGCTGGTCGGTCATCCAGCGGATCACGTCGCCGTGCGCGCCGCAGCCGAAGCAGTGGTAGAAGCCCTTTTCGTCGCTGACGGTGAAGCTCGGCGTCTTTTCGTTGTGGAACGGGCAGCAGGCTTTCCACTCGCGGCCCGCTTTCTGCAGCTTCGTCGTGCGCATGATGACGGCGGATAGCGTCACCCGCGCGCGCAGTTCATCGAGCCATTGAGGAGAGAGGGCCATGCCCCCGAACCTATCGGGAACGGCGGCCCAGCGCTACCGCTTCGCCGGTCCGTCCACCGGCTTTTGCGTCGGCGGGAACGGGCCGTTGCCGATCGCCACGCTGCCGTCGGTCTCGATCAGGTAGGCGTCGAGCGGCTTCGGCGCCGGCGGCAGGGTCGATTGCCAGTAGAAGGTGATCGGCTCCCCGTCCTTCCATCCGTCGCCGCCGACCACCCGCCAGACCAGCGCGCCGTTATCGGCTTCGACGTCGATCTCGCCGTTCGGCCCGAGCGCCGCCGTCGCCTGCGCTTCGTCGTAGCCGACGCCGTTGGCGAACCCCGCGGCCGGACGCGCGGTGCGGAAGACGGTGGCGCTGGCGACGCCCTTTCCCGGAGTCACCCGGTGGACGTAGGTGTACACGGTGTCGGACGGCAGCGTCTTGGGATCGCAGGCTGTGACGCCGTCGGGGCATGCCACGTAGCTCGCCACGCGGGCAATTACTTGTCCGTCGGAAACGAACTTCGTCTCGGCGGCCGATCCCTTGATCTTGCCACCCAGCTTGAGCGTGGCGAAATCCGCCGGCACCAGCGTGTGCGGCCTGTCCGGCGTCGGCGACACTTGCGGCGTGAGGACGGGCGAAGGAGTCGGCGTCGGCGCCTGCGGTGTCTTCGAGCACGCCGCCAGCAACAGTAGGGGCAGGGCGGCGCCCAAAGCGCCCGGACGTTTCACTGCAGCGCTTCCTTCACCCAACCGCTCGCCCGGCCCATGTCGAGCACGGTGCCGTGGCGCGCCTTCAGCTCGGCCATCACCCGGCCCATGTCCTTCATCCCCGACGCGCCGAGCTCGGCCTTGATTGAATCGATCGCCGCCCTGGTCTCCGTCTCGCTCATCTGCTTCGGCAGGAATTCCTCGATCACCGCGAGCTCGCGACGCTCGACCGCCGCCAGTTCCTCGCGCCCGCCCTTCTCATACATCTCGATCGATTCGCGCCGCTGCTTGGCCATCTTCTGCAGCGTGTCGATCACCAGCGCGTCGTCCTCCATCGGCTTCGATGCGGTGCGCTGCTCGATGTCGCGGTCCTTGACCTTGGCCAGGATCAGCCGAACCGCGGCGAGGCGCTCCTTCTCGCCGGTCTTCATCGCCGAAATCTGCGCCCGTTTCAGGTCGTCGCGGAGCATCGAATTGTCTTCCCGTGTTGAATGCGTGGCGTCATTCGCCAGATACCCGGATAAATCGCGCTTGGACAGGTTGACGCCACTCCGGCCGGAGTTTAGCGGCAACGACTTAGCACGCATCGCCGGTTTCCAGTTCACGGAGGGCCCATGGCCGACCCCGCCTCTTCGCTCGCGCAACCGAAAGGGGCAACCGGAGTCCTCGTGCTCGCCGACGGAACGGTGCTGTGGGGCCGCGGCTTCGGCCACATCGGCAGCGCGGTGGGCGAGGTGTGCTTCAACACCGCAATGACCGGCTACCAGGAAGTGATGACCGACCCGAGCTATGCCGGGCAGATCGTCACCTTCACCTTCCCGCACATCGGCAACGTCGGCGCCAACGCAGAGGACGTGGAATCCGAGGTCGAGGGCGCGGTCGGCTGCATCGTCCGCGAGGACCCGACCGAGCCGAGCAACTTCCGCGCCGAGCGCGATTTCGACGACTGGCTCAAGGGCCACCTGAAGATCGGCCTTTCGGGAATCGACACCCGCGCGTTAACCCGCAAGATCCGCCTCGAAGGCGCACCCAACGCGGTGATCGCCCATGAGCCGCACGGCCAGTTCGATATTCCCGCACTGCTCAAGCGGGCGCGGGAATGGCCGGGGCTCGAGGGCATGGACCTCGCCCAGCGAGTGAGCCGCGAAAAGCATCACGGCTGGGAAGGCGGGCCGTGGAAGCTCGGCGCCGGCTACGGCCGCGCACCTCGCGGGGAGCGGCCGCACGTGGTCGCGGTCGATTACGGCAGCAAGGACAACATCTTCCGCAACCTGGTCAAGGCCGGCGCGCGGGTCACGGTGGTGCCGGCGAAGACTTCGCTCGACGAGATCATGGCGCTGAAGCCCGACGGAGTGTTCCTCTCGAACGGCCCGGGCGACCCGGCGGCGACCGGCGAATACGCGGTGCCGACGATCCAGGCGCTGCTGGAGAAGGACGTGCCGATCTTCGGCATCTGCCTCGGCCACCAGATGCTCGGCCTCGCCGCCGGGGCCAAGACTGCCAAGATGCACCAGGGCCACCGCGGGGCCAACCACCCGGTCAAGCGGCTGGCCGACGGGGTGGTCGAGATCACCAGCATGAACCACGGCTTCGCGGTCGACAACGCGACGCTGCCGGAGGGCGTCGAGGAGACCCACATCAGCCTGTTCGACGGCTCGAACTGCGGGATTTCGATCAAGGGCAAGAAGGCCTTCGGCGTGCAGTACCACCCCGAGGCGAGCCCGGGGCCGCAAGACAGCTTCTACCTGTTCGAGAAGTTCGTGGGGATGTTGGGGTGAGCGCTGCACCGATTTCTCAAGCACGGTGGGATGAGGTCTGGGCGGCTGATCTGGACGTATTGCGCAACCTGCGAGAAAACGGAGATGATCCGAGCAAACCTCGTGATGTCGATGTTTCGTTCAGGGGGCCACTCGCATCGCTAAGACGGCTTAAAGGTGCTTGTTCGAATTTCGGATTTCGCGTTCAAGATATGATTGAAGCAGACGAGAACGGAGAGCCGTGGCTCTTCCTTGTCAGGACGCAAACTGCCGACGATGAAGCGATCCGTGACCTCACAATGACTTATCTTCAAATGGAAGACAGCTTCGGCGTCGAATGCGACGGGTGGGGCTGCATCACACAGAACGACAAGGCCTGATGCCCAAACGCACTGACATCTCCTCGATCCTCGTCATCGGCGCCGGGCCGATCATCATCGGCCAGGCGTGCGAGTTCGACTATTCGGGCACGCAGGCGATCAAGGCGCTGAAGGAGGAGGGGTACCGGGTCGTCCTGGTCAACTCCAACCCGGCGACGATCATGACCGATCCCGAGTTCGCCGACGCCACCTATGTCGAGCCGATCACCCCGGCGATCGTCGCCAAGATCATCGAGAAGGAACGCCCGGACGCGCTGCTGCCGACGATGGGCGGGCAGACCGCGCTCAACTGCGCGCTGGCGCTGTACAACGACGGCACGCTCGACAGGTTCGGCGTGCAGATGATCGGTGCCGACGCCGACGCGATCGACAAGGCCGAGAACCGCCAGCGCTTCCGCGAGGCGATGGACAAGATCGGCCTCGAAAGCGCCCGCAGCGGCCTGGCGCACACGGTGGACGAGGCTTTCGCGGTGCTCGAGCACACCGGGCTGCCGGCGATCATCCGCCCGAGCTTCACCCTCGGCGGCACCGGCGGCGGGGTAGCTTACAACAAGAGCGAGTTCGAGAGCATCGTCCGCCGCGGGCTCGACGCTTCGCCGACCACCGAGGTGCTGATCGAGGAAAGCCTGCTCGGGTGGAAGGAATTCGAGATGGAAGTCGTGCGCGACAAGCACGACAACGCCATCATCATCTGCGCGATCGAGAACGTCGACCCGATGGGCGTCCACACCGGCGACTCGATCACCGTCGCCCCGGCGCTGACGCTGACCGACAAGGAATACCAGATCATGCGCACCGCCAGCATCCAGGTGCTGCGCGAGATCGGGGTCGAGACCGGCGGATCGAACGTGCAGTTCGCGGTCGATCCCAAGAGCGGCCGGCTGATCGTGATCGAGATGAACCCGCGCGTCAGCCGCAGCTCGGCCCTAGCCTCGAAGGCGACCGGCTTTCCGATTGCCCGGGTCGCCGCCAAGCTGGCGGTCGGCTACACGCTCGACGAGATCACCAACGAGATCACCGGCGCCACCCCGGCGAGCTTCGAGCCGACGCTCGACTACGTCGTCACCAAGATCCCGCGCTTCGCGTTCGAGAAGTTCAAGGGGACCAAGGCCGAGCTCTCGACGGCGATGAAGTCGGTCGGCGAGGTCATGGCGATCGGCCGCAACTTCAAGGAGATCGCTGCAGAAGGCGCTGCGCGGTCTCGAGACCGGTCTCGACGGGTTCAACCGGGTGCTCGAACTCGACGGGGTCAGCCGCGACGAGATCACCGCCGCGCTCGGCCGGCCGACGCCCGACCGCCTGCTCAAGGTTGCTCAGGCCTTCCGCGAGGGATTCACGCTCGAGGAAATCCAGGCGATCACTCACTACGATCCGTGGTTCCTGCGGCACATCGAGGAGATCGTCTACGAAGAGGCGATGATCGGCCAGGAGGGCCTGCCGAACGACGCCGCGGGCCTGCGGCGGCTCAAGGCGATGGGCTTTTCCGACAGGCGGCTGGCCACGCTGGCGGTGCGCTCGGTCGGCGTCGCCGGCGGTCTCGCGGAAACGCAGGCCAGGCGCTCAGGCCTGCTGCACGATGCCCTGGTGGCGATGGCCGGGGCCACCAGCGAGGACGAGGTGCGCCAGCTGCGCCAGAAGCTCGGCGTGCTGCCGGTCTACAAGCGGATCGACAGCTGCGCCGCCGAGTTCGAGGCGATCACGCCGTACATGTATTCGACATACGAGGCGCCGACCTTCGGCGAAGCGGAGAACGAGGCCTGGCCGAGCGACCGCAAGAAGGTCGTCATCCTCGGCGGCGGGCCCAACCGGATCGGCCAGGGAATCGAGTTCGATTATTGCTGCGTCCACGCCTGCTTCGCCTTGAGCGAAGCCGGCTACGAGACGATCATGGTCAACTGCAATCCGGAGACGGTCAGCACCGACTACGACACTTCCGACCGGCTTTATTTCGAGCCGCTCACCGCCGAGGACGTGCTCGAGATTCTACGGGTCGAGCATTCGAAGGGCGAGCTCGTCGGGGTGATCGTCCAGTTCGGCGGCCAGACGCCGCTCAAGCTGGCGAGTGCGCTCGAGGAAGCGGGCATCCCGATCCTCGGCACCAGCCCCGATGCGATCGACCTTGCCGAGGACCGCGAGCGATTCGCCAAGCTGGTCAACAAGCTCAAGCTCAAGCAGCCCGCCAACGGCATCGCCAAGAGCCGCGACGAGGCCGCGGCGGTCGCCGCGCGGATCGGCTATCCGGTGCTGCTGCGCCCCTCCTACGTGCTCGGCGGGCGGGCGATGGAAATCGTCGATTCCGAGGCCCAGCTCGATTCCTACATCGCCACCGCGGTCAACGTTTCCGGCGACAGCCCGGTGCTGGTCGACCAGTACCTGCGCGACGCGATCGAGTGCGATGTCGACGCGCTGTGCGACGGCGAGCAGGTCGTCGTCGCTGGGGTGATGCAGCACATCGAGGAAGCCGGCGTCCATTCGGGCGACAGCGCAGCGACTTTGCCGCCCTACAGCCTGCCCGACGAGATCGTCGCTGAAATGGAGCGCCAGGCCGAAAAGCTGGCGATGGCGCTCGGCGTACGCGGGCTGATGAACGTCCAGTTCGCGGTCAAGGCGAGCGGCCGCGCGGGCGAAAAGCCCAAGGACCAGGTGTACCTGATCGAGGTCAATCCGCGCGCCAGCCGCACGGTGCCGTTCGTCGCCAAGGCGATCGGCACGCCCATCGCCAAGATCGCCGCGCGGGTGATGGCCGGCGAAAAGCTCGCCGACCTCCCGCCGATCGACTGGCGCATCGGCTACATGACGGTGAAGGAGGCGGTGTTCCCGTTCAACCGCTTCCCCGGGGCTGATCCGGTGCTGACACCCGAGATGAAGTCCACCGGCGAAGTGATGGGAATCGATAAGGATTTCCCCACCGCCTATATCAAATCGCAACTGGCCGAAGGGACAGTTCTGCCGGGGTCAGGCGTGCTGTTCGTCTCGGTCAAGGACAGCGACAAGCCGCACATCGTCGAGCCGGTCAAACAGCTCATCGCCCATGGCTTCACCGCCATCGCCACCGGCGGCACCCAGCAGTACCTCGCCGAGGCTGGCCTGCCTGTCGAACGGGTCAACAAGGTCGCTGAAGGGCGGCCGCACATCGTCGACAAGATCGTCGAT
Organism: uncultured Alphaproteobacteria bacterium; assembly: GCA_963811255.1. Lineage (GTDB taxonomy): Bacteria > Pseudomonadota > Alphaproteobacteria > Sphingomonadales > Sphingomonadaceae > Croceibacterium_B. Next base: position 781,424 of record CAWEQI010000003.1, read on the forward strand.
GGCGAAATCGCCTTGATCTTCAACACCACGGAGGGGTGGCAGAGTCACAAGGACAGCCAGTCGATCCGCGCCTCGGCGCTCGAGGCCAAGGTGCCGTATTACACCACCGCCGCGGCCTCGGCAGCGGTCGCGCAGGCGATAACCTCCGTTAGAGCGAGCGAACTTGAAGTGCGTTCGCTGCAAGACTATTATAGCTGACAACGTTTTTCCCGACATTCCGCCAGAACCGCCGTTCGGAACCAGAGCGGGGAGGGCGGCTTTGACGGGTTTTGTGAAGACAGGGACCGTTTATGGAAAAGGTGCCGATGCTGGCGGAAGGCTACGAAAAGCTGACCGCCGATCTCAAGGCTCTGCGGGCCGAGCGGCCGAAGATCGTCGATGCGATCGAGGAAGCGCGCGCCCACGGAGATCTTTCCGAGAACGCCGAATATCACGCGGCGAAGGAGCGCCAAGGGCAAATCGAGGCGCAGATCGCCGAGCTGGAAGACAAGGTCAGCCGCGCGCAGATCATCGATCCGACCTCGCTCAAGGGCGACCGGATCGTGTTCGGCGCCACCGTCACGGTGCTTGACGACGAGGACAAGCCGTTCCGCTACCAGATCGTCGGGCAGCCCGAAGCGGACGCCAAGGTTGGCCGGATATCCTACGAATCCCCGCTCGGCCGCGCGCTGATCGGCAAGTCGGTCGGCGATGAGGTCGAAGTGACGGTGCCCGCCGGCGACAGGTTCTACCTGGTCAACAAGATCGAGTTCATTTGACGGCGGTCACTTCCCCGGCAACTCGGGCTCGAGCAGCCGGTGGAGGTGAACGATGACGTACTTCATCTCCGCATCGTCGACGGTGCGCTGGGCGCAGCCGCGCCAGGCTTCCTCGGCCGCCGCGTAGTTCGGGTATACCCCGACCAAATCGATCTCATCGAGGTTCTGAAACTCCACCCCCTGGGGGTCGACCACGCGGCCGCCCATCACCAGGTGCAGAAGCTGTTTCGCCATTCGGGGGCGCCTTTCGGAAAGTTGCGCGGATGGCCGCTTCCCTTAGGGAATTGCGAGCCAGCCGCAAGCCCGGACGGCTGGCTGCCAGCTCCCGGCCCGAGGGCCCTCGATCAAGGCAGCCGCTTGCGGACGGATCGGCTGGCGGACTTGCCGGCCTTGCGCACCGCGTCGGCGGCTCCGGCGGCATAATCGCCGGCGTCCTCGCTCAGGCTGCGGGCGTTGTCGCTAACCGTCTCGCCGATTTCGCTCAGCTTGTCGGCTGCCGCCATGCGCGCTTCTTCGGCCGCCGCGAACGCCTGGTGGGCGTAGGAGACGGCGAGATCGGCGGCAATCGCCGCGAGGCCGGCGGTCTTTCTGCCGATCGCGCGGCCGGCCTTGCGGGTCGGCGAACCGCGGAAGAAGCTGCTGACGAGAACGCCGACAGCGAGCCCGCCGACAACCAGAGCGATTGGATGTTCCTTGGCGAAGGAGGTGAGCCGGTCCTTGGCTTCGACGGCCGTCTCGCCGGCCCGATCGGTCGGGCTCGGCTCGGCGCGGGCGTGGTTGCGGCTTTGCGCGGCATCGACCTTCTGTCTGATATCGCTGCGCTTTGAATCCAACATCGGGGGTCTCCGTCGAAAGGGTTTTCAGTCTTTGTCGGAACGGGGCCGTTCGCCCTCTTGTTCCTCGCCGGCCCCATCGAAGCCGAAAATTCGCGCCAGCGCGTGAAGCAGGGGAATGCGCGTGAACCACAGCACCACCGCAGCCAGCGCGGTCGCTACCCGTCCGGTGTTCGCCTCGGCATAATCGAAGGCTTCGTCGACCAGTTCCATCGCACTGCTGCCGACGCGGTCGGCGATCCGCTCGCCGACCCCGCGCGCGCGCAGGTCTTCGCGGATGAATCGCAAGTCGGTGCGGAACACCTCGAGCGCTGCGTCACGCAGTTTGCGATCTTCGCGCAGGCGTGTCTGGATTCCGGTCATTCCTGATGTCCTTCGCCCGATCGGAACGGCTTGACCAGCTTGCGCCATTCGGACGCTGCGACGCTGAGGGCGGAAATCGCGATCAACAGCCACATGAGCACGACGACCGCCGTGGCGCCCCAGGCGCTGAGCGGCGGAGTCAGGGCGATGATCAGGCCGACGGTCAAACCGATCAGCGCCATCCAGGCGAAGACCAATCCCGTGACCGCAAACAATGCGATCACCTTGGCCTTGCCCCCGGCGAAGGCGGCGCGGGTCTTCTGATAATTAAGCTCGGCTTCGAGGTATGTCTTGCCATCCTCGATCAGGACTTCGACATCGTCGATCAGCGATCGATCCTCGGCCGCCGCCTTGGCCAGAACGCGCTCCTTATGGGTCTGCCTGGGCAAGGTGCTGTCTTCGGTCTCGGCCACGCGAGGCAATCCTTCCTGGGCTTTTCAGTCGCGACTTATCGACGCTGTCACCTTCTGCGGAACATGCGGGCGAACATGAACCCGGCGAGCGCCGCCAGGCCGACGGCCGTGCCGGGGCTCTTGCGAACGAATTCGCGCGCGTCGTTGCCCAGATCGTCGATGCTCTTGTTGTCGAGTCTGGCGGCGGTTTCCTGCAGGCTGCGGGAGGCGCTCCGGGCATAATCGCCGTAACGCGTGCCGAACCGGTCGTCGAGCGAGGCGGCGTTGTCCGCCACCACCTTACCGAGCCCCGCGAGCGCGTCGCTGGCGCGGTCCTTGCCTTCGCGCGCGAGATCGGCGGCCTTGGCCTTGGCCTGGACCGCGTAGTCGTCGCCCTTGCTCTTCGCCTGGCTGCGATAGGCATCGGCGCGGTCCTTCGCCTCGGCCCCGAGCGCGGCGGCGCCGGCCTTGGCTTCTTCGAGCGCGGCGTTGAAGCGTGACTTCGCTTTGGCGGTGTTGCTTTCGGTCAGCGCCGGCGTCGTCGCCGCGGCTGCCGTTCCGCCGTTGCTCTTCTTGCGGGTGGTTTTCTTCGGGGACTTCGGAGTGCTTCCGGTGGCTTCTGCCATGACATCGCCCTTTCCTGTTGCCCTCACGGGGGGCCTCTTCGCTGAGCCGGGCGAGTAAGGTATGCCCGCCCGGTCTTGTCAATCGAACGCGACTTGCACGGCAATGTTCCGCAGTCTACGCGGCGCCGTTCCCTTGGATGTGGGTAGTGTCCCACCCGGTTACAACAGCTTCAGCGGAGCCGTATGCATGACCGCCATCATCGATATCCATGGCCGGGAAATTCTCGACAGCCGGGGCAACCCGACCGTCGAGGTGGACGTACTGCTCGACGACGGCAGCTTCGGGCGCGCGGCGGTGCCTTCGGGAGCTTCGACCGGGGCGCATGAGGCGGTCGAGCTGCGCGACGGCGACAAGGCGCGCTATCTCGGCAAGGGCGTGCTCAAGGCGGTCGATGCGGTCAACGGCACGATCTCGGACACGCTGCTCGGCCTCGACGCCGAGGACCAGCGCGAGATCGATCTCGCGATGATCGCGCTCGACGGCAGCGACAACAAGAGCAATCTCGGGGCCAATGCCATCCTCGGCGTCAGCCTGGCTGTCGCCAGGGCCGCGGCGAACGCTCGCGGTCTGCCCCTCTATGCCTATGTCGGCGGCGTTTCGGCGCATGTCCTGCCGGTGCCGATGATGAACGTCATCAACGGCGGCGAACACGCCGACAACCCGATCGACTTCCAGGAATTCATGATCATGCCGGTGGGCGCGCCCTCGCTGGCCGATGGCGTGCGGTGGGGCTCCGAAGTGTTCCACACCCTCAAAAGGCGGCTGCACGACAAGGGCCTGTCGACTGCGGTGGGGGACGAGGGTGGCTTCGCGCCGGATCTCGCCAGCACCCGCGCGGCGCTCGACTTCATCATGGGTTCGATCGAGCAGGCCGGTTTCAAGCCGGGCGAGGATATCGCGCTGGCGCTCGATTGCGCTGCGAGCGAATTCTTCAACGGCGGCAAGTACGAGATTTCCGGCGAGAACCTCTCGCTATCGCCCGAGCAGATGACCGATTACCTGGCCGACCTGATCGACAGCTATCCGATTCGCTCGATCGAAGACGGAATGAGCGAAGACGACTTCGAGGGCTGGAAAGCGCTCACCGGAAGGCTCGGCGATCGAATCCAATTGGTCGGCGACGATGTGTTCGTGACCAATCCCAAGCGCCTGGCGATCGGCATCGAACAAGGCTTCGCCAATTCGCTGCTGGTCAAGGTCAACCAGATCGGCACCCTGACCGAAACGCTCGAGGCGATGGCGATGGCCCAGCGCGCGGGATATACCACGGTGATGAGCCATCGTTCGGGCGAGACGGAGGATTCGACCATCGCCGACCTCGCTGTCGCCACGAACTGCGGGCAGATCAAGACCGGTTCGCTGTCGCGCTCCGAACGCCTCGCCAAGTACAACCAGTTGATCCGTATCGAGGAAGAGCTGGGCGATAGCGCGGCGTACGCGGGCAAGGGTTGCTTCGGCCGTCTGGCGGGCTGACGCGATAGTCTGCTATCGCTCGTGCCGATGAGGGGCGGCCCAACTCATCCGGTACGAAACAACCGCCTGCGCGGCTGGCTAGCGCTGGCCTTGCTGCCGATGCTGAGCGGCTGCCTGGGCGCGGCGGTGATCCCGATTCTGGCGAGCGGTCCGCTGTTGGGCAAGCGCCACGTCCGAGCGGCGACTCCGGCGCCCGCTGCCGAGCCCAAGCGGGGCTCCGCTGAAACCCAGGTCGCTTCGGATTACGTGGTGACATCGCTCAAGGAGCTTCCGCCGCCCGGTGGAACGCCGACAGCACCCGCCGAGCCCGCATCGGCGACCGCCGACCCGTGGCAGCAATTTTTCGCCTTTGCTCTCGCCAAACATTCGCAGGGCGCGTCGCAGTCGGCGTTGCTGACGGCCAATCCGCCGCTCGACAAGCCAAGCCTGCGCGATTGCCCAACTCCGGCGCCTGCGGTCTTGATCGATCTCGATGACGGCTCGTCGACGTTCGATCCTCGGCAAATTGGGCCGGCGCCTGCCGGCGTGCCCGAGGGTTTGGCTCGGCTGCGCGCGGCCGGCATCGTCATCTTTTGGATCAGCCGCCTTCCCGCCGCCCGCGCGGCAGACGTGGCGCAGGCGCTGCGACAAGACCGGCTTGATCCGGGCGGTGAGGATCAGCTGCTGCTCATCCGCAACGCGAACGATCGCAAGCAGCTGTTGCGCAACGACGCCAACGCCGACGTCTGCATCGTCGCCATTGCCGGGGACCAGCGCGACGATTTCGACGAGTTGTTCGACTATCTTCGTCATCCGGAGCAGGCCGCGGGCCTGGACGAAATGTTGGGGAACGGCTGGTTCCTCGTTCCTCCGCTCGATGGCCCGGGACCGGGCGCAAAGTAGCGCGCTTTTCAACCGACCGACCTGCGCAGTGGCTCCACCGGGAGCCGACTTCGTTCGACAGGCGTTGTTTGCAAGCCCTTGTATGCGCGCCTATGCGGTTGCGCTTGTAACTTTATGCGCGTTTTCCGCGTGTTCTAACCGGAGGACTGCCCGTGAAATCCCGCCCGATCGCCGCCCTGTTGCTCGGCGTCGCCACCGCCTGGCTCGGTCCTGCCGGGTGCAACCGCGCGCCGCATGGAGACGTTCAGGCCACACAGGCGCCGGGATCCCAGCTCGGCATCAACCCCGACTGGATGGACACCGGTGTGAAGCCTGGCGACGACTGGTACGAATACGCCGACGGAACATGGATGAAGACCGCCCAGGTCCCGGCCGACCGGTCGAGCATCGGCGCGTTCTACCTTGCCAACAAGACCACCGAGGGACAGCTGAGCGCGCTGATCGCCGGGATCGAGAAGTCCACGCCGAAAGCGGGCAGCAACCAGGCCAAGGTCAAGGACTTCTACGACGCTTACCTGAACACGCGGGCGATCGACGCCAAAGGCATGAACCCGGTCCTGCCCGCGCTGGCCAAGTTTGAGGCGATCGCCGACAAGACCCAGCTCGCCAGCGTGCTCGGAGGCCAAATCCGCGCCGACGTCGATCCGCTGAACAACACCAATTTCCAAACCGAGAACCTGTTCGGGGTGTTCGTGACCCAGGCGCTCAAGGGGGGACAGGTGGTGCCGTATGTCCTCCAGGGCGGCCTCGGCATGCCCGAGCGCGAGTATTACCTCTCTTCCGATCCGAAGATGGCCGCGCTGCGCAGCGCCTACCGCCAGTACATCCAAGACCTGCTCACCGCCGCTGGAATTGCCGATGCGAAGGCCAAGGCGCAGACGATCTACGATCTCGAAGTAAGAATCGCCAAGGCTCACGACACCCGCGAGCAGAGCGAAGACTGGGCACGGGCCTCGAGGCTGTGGAGCCAGCAGGACTTCGCCAGAAAGGCCCCCGGGCTCGATTGGACGGCGTTCTTTCAGGCGGCGCAGCTCAGCGGCGTCAAGACGTTCGATGCCTATCATCCCGGCGGGATCACCAGACTGTCCGCGCTTGTCGCTTCCGAGCCGCTCGATGCCTGGAAGGACTGGCTGGTGTTCCACCAGATCAACAGCAACACCGACGTTCTGCCAAGCAAGCTCGATAAGCTGCATTTCGTATTTTACGACACCAAGCTGGCAGGCGTCGAGCAGCAGCGCCCGCGGGCAAAGCGCGCGCTAAGCGCCCTCAACCAGTACCTCGGGGATGCGCTCGGCAAGCTCTACACCGACAAGTACTTCCCCGCATCGTCCAAAGCGCGGATCGAGCGAATGGTCGCCAACATCAAGGCGGCGTTCGCCAAACGGATCGAGGCGCTCGACTGGATGGCGCCCTCGACCAAGGCCGAAGCCGAGAAGAAGGTGCGGAACATCGTTGTCGGCGTCGGCTATCCCGACACCTGGAAGGACTATTCGGGGCTGACCGTCGATCCGAACGATGCCTACGCCAACAAGCAGGCGGCGAGCGCATATTACTACAAGCAGCAGCTGGCGAAGATCGGCAAGCCGCTCGACCGCCGCGAATGGTGGATGAACGCGCAGTTGGTCAACGCGGTCAACCTGCCGGTGCAGAACGCGCTCAACTTCCCGGCGGCGATCATGCAGCCGCCGTTCTTCGATCCCAGCGCCGACGACGCTTTCAACTACGGCGCGATCGGCTCAGTGATTGGCCACGAGATCAGTCACAGCTTCGACAATAACGGCGCCAAGTTCGACGCCAGCGGAGCGATGCGCAACTGGTGGACCCCAGCCGATCTCAAGCACTTCGAACAGGCGGGCAAGGCGCTCGCCAACCAGTTCGACCAGTACGAGCCGTTCCCCGGCGTGCACCTGAAAGGGGAGCTGACGCTGAGCGAGGACATTGCCGACATCGCCGGGCTGAACGCCGCCTACGACGCCTATCGCGCTTCGCTCGGCGGCAAGCCGGCGCCGACCATCGGCGGCTTCACTGGCGATCAGCGCTTCTTCCTCGCTTTCGGTCAGGTATGGGCGACCAAGACGCGCGACGCGGCGCTGCGCAAGCAGATCGCCACCGACGAGCATGCGCCGGGCCAGTACCGGGCGCTGACGGTGCGGAATCTCGACCCGTGGTACCAGGCGTTCGCGGTCAAACAGGGCCAGAAGCTTTACCTTGCGCCCGATAAGCGGGTGAAAATCTGGTGAGCTGATCCAGGGTGGCGCGGCCCCGAGTACCACCGCCGATTCCGGTAACTTACCAATGCCGGCATCCCTGAAGCCGAGTCAGAACCTGCCTTTTTCCGCAAAGGAGGTTCCGATGGTCAGGACTCTGAGCTTTTACGAGGGCAGGCTGGGCCGGTGCCGCTGCTTTGGTAGCGCTCGCCGCCTCCACCAGCGCCTGCGCGCAGCAGGCGCAACCATGGCAGAACGGCCCTTGCGGCGCTTACATGGGACAATACGGGATGGGCCCGTGGATGATGGGCGGCCGTTACGGGATGGGTCCGTGGATGATGGGTCCGAACGGCCAGGGCGGCTACATGATGCGCAACTGGCAAGGCTGGGGTCCTCCGGGCGCCCCAAACCAGGGCAACGCCAACCTGTCGGTCGGCGACGTCAAGGCCCAGCTCGATCAGTACGTCGCGTCGATGGGCAACCCGCGGCTGAAGGCCGGCCCTGTGACCCCGCAAGGCAACGATGCGTTCATTGCCGACGTGGTGACGGCGCAGGGCAATGTGGTCGTCCAGCGCTTCAGCATCGACCGCCGCACGGGCTCTTGGCGGCCAGTGCAGTAATTGGCGGTTTGGGCCATTGCGACCTGCGGACAGGCGGCTTTGTGCTCGCGTCTCGTGATTTGCCGAAGGTGCGTTAGAAGAAGCCGTGCAGCAGACCCGCGAGCTTCTCCTAAACACGTCCCTTGTGCTGCCCCTGCTCGCGGCGCTCGCCGCCGGTTTGCTGATCGGCATCGAACGCGGCTGGCATCAACGAGGTGAAGCGGAAGGAACCCGCGTTGCCGGCGTGCGCACGTTCACGCTGATCGGCGGAGCCGGGGGCCTGACATCGGTCGTCGCCCGCACGGTCTCTCCGGTGGTGGCGGCCGTGGTTGCCGCGGGGATCACGGGCGGCATCGTCGTCGCTTATCTGAGAGGGCCGCGCGCGGCCGACCAGCGCGACGCGACGACGATGATCGCCGCACTCGGGACCTTGCTGCTCGGCCTGCTCGCGGGGGCTGGGCAGCCGGCGCTGGCCGTCGCCGGAGCCGCGGTGGCGACGCTGCTGCTGGCGACGCGCAAGCAAAGTCACCGATTGCTCGGGGCCCTCAGCGCGCCCGAAGTCCAAGCGATCGCCGAGTTCGCCGTGATTTCCGCGGCGGTGCTGCCGTTCCTGCCTGACCGCCGGATCGGGCCCTATCAGGCATGGAACCCGTTCCAGCTGTGGCTGGTAGTGGTGTTCATCACCGGTTTTTCGCTGGTCGGCTACGTTGCCAACCGCCTGATCGGTGAAAAAAAGGGCACCATCGCTACCGCGCTGATCGGCGGCGCCTATTCCTCAACCGCGGTGACCGCCGCGCTGGGCACGCGCCTGCGCGACGGCGAGCCCGGGCCGCTGACCACCGGAATCGCGCTCGCCAGCGCGGTGATGTACGTCCGCCAGGCGCTGCTGTGCGCGATCCTCGCGCCATCGGCCGCGCTGCCGCTGGCGATCCTGCTGGCGCCCGCCGGCGTGACCGCATGGATTGCCGCGGGCGTTGCCTGGCATTTCGATTCCCGGGCGGTACCTGCGGCGCAAAAGGCACCCGGCAAGCCGTTCCATCTGCTTCCCGCCTTGGGCTTTCTGCTCGCAGTCGCCGGCGCTGCGCTGCTGGTCCGCTGGGCGCAGACCTCGCTCGGCGAGACGGCCGCCGCATGGTCGCTGTTTCTCGCCGGCAGCTTCGACGTGGACACCGCCATCGTCACTCTCTCGAGCTTGCCGCACGGGGCGATCGGCTCCCAGCTTGCCGGATTGGCGCTGGCCGGCACGGCGGCGATGAACATGGGTTTCAAGATTGCCGTCGCCGTGGTCAACGCCGGCTGGTCCGCCGGACGCAAGGCCGCGCTGGCGCTGATAGCGAGCGAGGCCGTGCTGATGCTGACGCTGCTGTGGGGCTTGCTTCGCCTGATGAGCTAGCGAAGCACTCCTCACGGCATTCAAGTCGGCCCGTCAGGAGCCGATCGCCTTGCGTGGCTCCAGATCTTGACTTGCCGGTGAACTCGGATGGCCCGCCTGGGCCCAATTATGCCCAAAGCCGAGCGTGACCTCGTTAGCCGAGAGGGCATGGGCGAACACCCACCCCTGCGCATCACAACACCCAAGTTCCAGCAACTGTGACCGCAAGGATTCGGCTTCCACGCCTTCTGCCGTGATCGGAACCTTGAGGCCCTTGCCAAGCGTGGTGAGGGCTTCGACGAAGGCACCGCGCCGGCGATCCTCGAGAGACGAGGCGATGAAGCGCCGATCGATCTTGATGCGATCGAAGGGCAGCACCTGGAGCTCCGCCAGCGATGCATAGCCCATTCCCAGATCTTCGACAGAGACAGTGATGCCGTTGTTCTTCAGGCTGGTGATGACGGAGAGCGCCACATCGAACTGATCAAACAGGCTCCTTTCGGTGATCTCGAGTTCCAGACGCGACGCGGGAAACCTCGTCGCCAGCAGAATCTGCATGATGCGCTGGGGAAAGACGGGGTCGCTGAACTGCGAGTGCGAAATGTTGACGGCGATTTTCAGCCAATTCGGCCATGCACGAGCGATCGTGAGCGCTTCGTGCATGACCCCATAACCCAGGTCGGCCATCATGCCCGCCTTTTCGGCGCGCTCGAGGAACTGCGGCGGCTCGAGAATTCCTCTGGTGGGGTGCATCCAGCGGGCAAGAACCTCAAAGCCCGTCACGTCGCCTGAGCCCAAGTCGACAATTGGCTGGAAGAACGGAACGAACTGCCCGCTTTCGACCCCCTCCCTGATCTCCGCTTCGAAAGCCTTTCGGCTATCTGACTTCGCTTGCATTTCCTTGTCGAACAGGACGAAGCAATTCCGCCCGAGTGTCTTGGCTTCGTACATTGCCAGGTCCGCCATTTCGAGGAGACGGGAAGGGTCCTTGCGTTCCTTGTCGAGGAACGAAACGCCGATCGAGCAGCCGACGACGGTCGTCATGTCCGCAATGCTCATCGCACGATTCAGCGCTTTGAGCAGCCGCGCCGCCAACTGCCCCGCTTCCTTGGGATGCGCGGGAGAACCCTTGAGCAGAACTGCGAACTCGTCACCGCCCAATCGGACACAGCGGGCGTTTGCCGGACACGTGTCGAGAATTCTCTTGGCGGTTTCCGCTAGCACTCGGTCGCCTGCGGAGTGCCCCTGCAAGTCGTTGACACGCTTGAAGTGATCGAGATCGATCAGAATCAGCGCGGCACGGGCGCTTCCCTCAGTGCGCAGTTCGGCAAGCAGTTCGTTCAATCGGCGCCGGTTGAGCAGCCCTGTCACCTCGTCGTAGTAGGCGAACTTGTAGGCACGGTCTTCGGCGGCATCTCGCTCGGCGAAAGTCACCTTCAGTTGTTCCGATCGCCTCCAGGCGAAAAGAATGAGCGCGATGTTGAGAAGAAATATGGTCACCTGATGAGGATCGACCGCGCGAGCTTCGCCATACGACCTCAGGATGTCCGGAAGGATCTGGGCGCCTGAGATCGTGAATACGCAGATCGCAAACAGGGCGACTGTTCCCGTGATCCAGCGAGTTTCGCCACTTCGATCGGCCCGCCGCAGGTTTTTCGGGCGCAAGACATCGCCAGTCATTGCCGCCCTCCCGCTTTGCGCCGTTGCAGATGGCAAGTCGTTTCCGACGGCACGGCTTGAAGGATGTCCGGAAGGGGGGGCAGCCTATCAAGCTCGCGGCCGAAACGGTCACGGGGCGTCCGTGATGTCTCCTCCGGATCGGGGATTCTGAAGGCGAGGAATTCCACAACGACGGGCGGCAATTCGACTACGAATCGAACGCCGATAAAGTGGCCGCCTTGCCACGCGACATGCCCCGAGACGACAACCCCGCGAATGAACTCTATGGTCACCCGGCGGCCCGTAAGCAAAAGCCCGGCCGGCGAGTCCATCATGCACCCGCGAGTCGAGAGATTGTATAATGAGAGCCGATGCACGGTTTCATCGATCTCGCAGCGCACATCGGCATCCGCCACGAAGCGCATGACTTGTCGCTCGTCCATCAAAACCCCCTAAGTCTCCGCGCACTACACTAAGTAGAAACCTCTAAACGTAAGTTAATTTCGCGCGATTTTTTCCAGTGACTATGCGCGGGATTTGGAGAACAAATCGAGCAGCTTGGAGATGCACCGGTTCGACGGTGGCCGCCATTACCATTTAGGAAAGAAATGTGCTGCTGCGCTTGCACTCAAGCTACCAACCGAATCAGCTGCTCATCCCCAGATCAAGAATGAGCGCTTCGAAATGGGTGCCGAGTGGTCGTCACCCGTCGCAGTAGACGTGGTGCGTTCTGGCGTTGCCGAAGCCCAAGTGGCGGGCTTTCGCCGCCTAGCCGGCGGCGGTCAGCCGCCCGAGTTGATCGTCGCTGAGATCCACGCGGGTGAATTCGAGAAGCTGGCGCAATTGCTCCACGGTACGAGCGCTGGCGATGGGCGCGGAGATTCCCGGTTGCCGCACCAGCCAGGCGAGGGCGATGGCCGGCAGGCTGGCTCCGGTTTCGGCGGCAACCCGGTCCATCTCGGCGAGCACCGGGCGGCCGGATTCCTGGTATTCCTTAACCCGATAGGCGCGGTTGCCCTGTTCGAAATCCTCCGGCTTGCGGTACTTGCCGGTGAGGTAGCCCGCCGCGAGGCCGAAGAACGGCAGCATGGCAATGCCGCGATCGGTGCACAGTCGTTGCAATTCGGGGCCGTAAGAGGCGCGCGCGACCAGGTTGTACTCGTTCTGCAGCATCGTGAACGGGGTCGCGCCGCTCGCTGCGGCGGCGTCGAGCGCGGCCGAAAGGCGCTCCGCGGTGAAATTCGAGGCGCCGATCTCGCGCACCTTGCCGCTCTTGGCCGCGCCGTCGAAGGCTTCGACGATCTGGCCGACGTCGAGCTGCTCGTAATCGCGGTGAGCATAATAGAGGTCGAGATAATCGGTCCGCAGCCGCTCGAGCGAAGCATCGAGCGACTTGAGCACCTCCTCGGGCCGGTAAAGATCGGGATCGCCTTCGAATCCGATCTGGACCGGCAGCTTGCGGGTCAGCATTCCCGTCTTGGTGTGAACCCGCATCTCGCTCCGCACGCCGCGGGATTCGAGCCATTGCCCGAGGAAACTTTCGGATTCGCCGCCCTTGTGGCCCGGCGCCCACGCCGAATAAACGTCGGCCGTGTCGAGCATACGGCCGCCGGCTTCGTAGAAGGCGTCGAGCACCGCCAGGCCCTCGTCGCCGCTAGCGGTCCAGCCGAACACGTTGCCGCCGAGGACCAGCGGGATTCCGGCGATGGAGGGGTGGTCAGTCATCCAAATCTCTCCTGCAGTGCGAGCAGCGCCATAGCAGCTTCCGCCGCGCCCGCACCCTTGTTGCCCTGTTTCGGATCGGCGCGGGCGACGGCCTGCGCCTCGTTCTCGACGGTAAGGATGCCGTTACCGACGGCGATTCCGTCCATCGTCAGCGCCATGATCCCGCGCGCGCTTTCGCCGGCGACTATCTCGAAGTGGCAGGTTTCGCCGCGTATCACCACGCCAATGGCGACGAAGCCATCGTAACGGTCGCTCTCCGCCGCCAGCGCAATGGCGCCGGGGAGCTCGAGCGCGCCGGGGACGGTGACGAGTTCGACCTCATGCCCGCCTGACTCCAGCGCCTGGCGCGCACCGGCGATCAGCATGTCGTTGAGGTGCTCGTAAAAGCGCGCTTCGACGATCAGGAACCTGGCCATCAGTCCTCCGGAATGGCGCCGGCGGCAGCCAGCGCGCCGCACTGCCACTGCGGCAGATCGGTGATTTCGCGCAAGGCCCAATCGGGCGGGGCGAGCGCGGCCAACGCAGCCTGGTCCTCGGCCTCGCACTCGATCGCCTCGAGCCCGGCCAGAGGACCTTCGAAGAGATCGACGCTCCAAAGGCGGCCGCCGAGTGGCACACGGTAGCGGCGCTTCACCAGCAGGCGGACGGGGAGGTCTAGCAGCACCTGGTATTCGGATTCGGTGAGATAGCTGGTGACGATCGGGCGAGCGGCCGGATCGGCTGATTCATACTTCTTGGTCAGCTTGCACTTCACTTCGCCAATGTCGGGCCGGCTCATGCGCCGCAGCCGCAAGCGCGTGCCGTCGATATAGCGATCCTCGATAAGGGTCATAGGTGCGTCGCCGAGCGAAGGGCGTTTCGCGGTATCGACCAGCCAGCGCCGTTCCAGCTCGAGGTGCGCGTATTTCGGCTCGGCGAGCTCCTCCTGAAGACCGCGGTTGACGGTCACGCGATCGGCCGTTCGCCGACGATCGACAGGTCGTAGCCTTCGAGCCCGACCAGCGAATGCTTGGTGTTGGTCAGCAGGATCATGTCGTGGACGCCAAGCTCGGCGAGGATCTGTGCGCCGACGCCGTAGTCGCGCTGCTCGGGCGGGAGCTGGTCCTCCTCGACCGGCGGCTGCTTGTGCTCGAGGCTTTCGATCGCCCGTGTCGCGTAGCCGGGGGAGGGGCGGTTGATGAGCACCAACACCCCGGCGCCTTCTTCGCCGATGATCCGCATCGCTCCTTCGAGTAGTCCGCAGCGCTCGGTGTCCTGCGCGAACACGTCGTCGAAGATCGACATCGCGTGCATGCGCACCAGCGTCGGCTTCTCCGGGTCGATGTGGCCCTTGACCAGCGCCATCGTCTCGCCCTTGGTGGCCTTGTTGTAGAAGCTGATTGCCCGCCAGTCGCCGCCCCAGCGGCTGTGGAAACGGCCCTCGGCGTGCTTTTCGACCAGATGGTCGTGGCGGCGGCGGTAGGCGATGAGGTCGCGGATCGTGCCCATCTTGAGGCCGTGCTTGCGGCCGAAGCGGATCAGATCGTCGAGCCGGGCCATCGTCCCGTCCTCGTTCATGATCTCGCAGATTACGCCCGAGGGATTGAGACCCGCGAGCCGGGCGATGTCCACGGCGCCCTCGGTATGCCCGGCGCGGACGAGCACGCCGCCCTCGCGGGCGACCAGCGGGAACACGTGCCCCGGCGTGACGATGTCCTCGGCGCACTTGGAGGCATCGATCGCTACCGAAATGGTCCGCGCCCGGTCGGCGGCGCTGATCCCGGTGGTGACGCCGTCGCGCGCCTCGATGGAGATGGTGAAGGCGGTCTGGTGGCGGGCGCCGTTCGAGCGGCTCATCGGCGGCAGGCCGAGCGTTTCGATCCGTTGCTGGGTCAGCGCGAGGCAAATCAGGCCGCGGCCATGGGTCGCCATGAAGTTGATCGCGTCGGGGGTGGCCATCTGCGCGGGGATAATCAGGTCGCCTTCGTTTTCCCGGTCCTCGTCGTCGACCAGGATGAACATGCGACCGTTGCGCGCCTCGTCGATGATCTGCTCGATCGGCACCAGCACTGGGGTCGCGTCGTTTTCTTCGAGGAAGCGGTCGATCTTGGCCAGCGTTTCGGCGGTCGGGTTCCATCCCGCATCGGTGCAGTCGCGCAAGGTGTTGGCATGAAGGCCGGCCGCACGGGCCAGGCCGGCGCGCGACATGCGGCCTTCGGCCACCAATGAACGAACGCGATCAATCGTTTGAGCGCTCATTCCGGTCAGGTATCACACCATAATGTGAAAACAAGGATATTCTTCACATCGATTTTGTGGATCGCGCCCGGGCGAGCCTCTCTAGGACGCAAAAAAGAGCGGAGCGAGGGCACGGACCCATCGCGCGCTGCGCTCAACCGTCGGCAGCGCGCGCTTGCGCGAATGCGGCCGGTTGAGCGAGGGCACGGACCCATCGCGCGCTGCGCTCAACCGTCGGCAGCGCGCGCTTGCGCGAATGCGGCCGGCACCCCATGGTGCCGCGGTGAACGCAGCGCAACCGACCGACGACCCTCTCGCCGAATCCTTCCGGTCGGCCATGCGTCATGTGGCGGCGACGGTCTATGCGGTGACTACCGGCCAGGTCGGGCAGCGGCATGGGATCCTGGCTACCGCGGTCAGCTCGCTCAGCCTCGATCCGCCGTCGCTGCTGGTTTGTGTCAACCGGACAGCTTCGCTGCACGAGCCGCTGGCCTGTGCGGATACTTTTTGCGTCAACGTGCTCGGCCTGGGCAATCGCGACGTGGCCGAAGCATTCGAGAGGGGGCGGGGCGAAGGCCGGTTCACGGTCGGCGATTGGGTGGAGCAGCACGGCGTGCCGGTGCTGAGCAACGCGCAGTCGTATTTCGTCTGCCGCACCGCCCATCGTCACGAATTTGGCACCCACACGATTTTCATCGGCGAACTGATCGACGCGCGCCACCGCGAGAACGCCGCCCCGCTGACCTATTACGACCGGCACTACATCGACATTAGTGCGGCGCCCGAACGCGCGCCGCGCTGATTCGCCGTTACTTCAGCGGCTCGTCGCGGGTCGCCAGCAGCGCGGCCGGAAAACTTGGCTGTCCAGGGCGGATGTGCTCGGCGATCTCGGCTTCCATCATCTTCGCCCGCGCTTTGGCCGACGGATGGGCCTGGTTATGAAATATCCCTCCGCTGAGGTGCCGGCCGAGGCTGGAACGCCAGAAATCGGGTGCCGCATGGGGATCGAGGCCCGCGTTGGCGAGCAGGTAGACGCTCAAGCGATCGGCATCTTCTTCGGTCTGGAGGTTGAGCCGTCGGTTGCGTCCGAGTTGACCCAGCAGACCACCGCTCACGCCCGCTGCCGCTCGTCGCTCGCTGTGATGGAGAATGGCGTGGGCCAGTTCATGCGCGAAGATGACTGCCATTTGTTCGTCGTTCGCCTTGGCCGCCAACCCGTAGGAGAGGGCGATCACACGGTCGTCTGCTTCGGCGGTTTCGCGGTCGCTGTCGACGATCTGGGCGAGGATGCGGCACTCCTGCTTTACCGGAATGGTTACGTCTCGGCTTTCGCCCCGATGGACGATGCCGAGTTGGAGCGGCTTGCTGGGATCGTGCTCGGCGATGGCGGCGAACGCCGAATCTCGCAAGGGCCCCGCCGCGTCGGCGGACTGTTCGGCGATTCGGCTTCCATCGACGGACAGCAGACCATCGCCGTGCTCGATTCCCGCTTGCGCCGCGGCTGAATCGGGCAACACGTCGGCAAAGCCCACCGGGGCGGCAAAGCCCGGCAGTTCGTCCGGCGGATACTGATCGTTGCTTTGCAGCAACACTCCAAGGTCAGGCATGGTCCGGTCGCACAACCGGACGTTGGCCGCCAGGATCGGCTCGGCGACGCGCAACAGGCGTGCGTCCTGCGCTCGCAAAGCGATGAGCGGCGCGCCCTTCGCGGCGGCGGGCGAAGCGGAGGCCGCGAAGGCAAAGATCATCAGTTTCAGAGATTTCATCGGCAGGCCTGCGGGTCGACGGGCTCCGACATAAGGGAAGTTTTCATAATTGCCCAACATAAGCCTGTGCTGATAGTTTTTGATTCGGGCAGAGGAACCAAACATCGGCGTGACGGTTGAGAGGCCGGACCGCCAGGACGGTCGCTAGAGGGAATAGATTGCGTTTTGGGTGGTTGACCGGCGGACGCATTTTGCTATCCCGGACTTACAATAACGGAAGGGCATGAAATGGTTATTCGCAAATCCCTTATCAGCCTCGCTGCGGTGGGCATGGTGTTTGGTTCGACAGCAGCCGTTGCTGCGCCGGCGAGTCACGCACGGGCGAGCTCGGCGGTCGGGAAGCACGAAAACCTGGCGGGCGTGGGCACGTTCGGCGTCCTTCTCGGCCTGTTGGTCGTCGCCGGCGTGATCGCGATCATTGCTACCGACCACAGCCACAAGCCGGTCAGCCCGTAAGCGAGCGACGAATCCTCTTAACGAGAACGGCGGGATTCTCCCGCCGTTTTTGTTGCACCGAACTCAGTCGGTCTGGGCAGCTTCGATCTCGCCAATCGAGCGAGCGCCGAGCATTGCCATCGTCCGGACGGTTTCGGTGCGGAGCAGCTCGAGCGTCCGGGTAACGCCCGCTTCGCCGAAGGCCGCGAGACCGTATAGCGGGGCCCTGCCGGCCAAGACCGCATCGGCGCCGCCGGCGACCGCCTTCACCACGTCACTGCCGCGGCGCACGCCGCTGTCGAGGAACACCGTCATCCTGCCGCCGACCGCCGCGACGATCGAGGGCAGAGCGTCCATCGTTCCGATCGAGCAGTCGAATGCCCGGCCGCCGTGGTTGGAGACGACGATCCCGTCGGCCCCCACTGCCAGCGCGCGCTCGGCATCAGCGGGATGGAGAATCCCCTTGAGCACGAACTTGCCTGCCCACCGGTCGCGCAGCGCCTTGATGCCCTCCCAATCGAGGTCATCCTGCTTGAACAGCGCGCCCGGCGGGGCGCCCTTGGTTATCTTGGCACGCAGCCGGTCGGGCAGGTTGGCCTGTGTAGGGATGCCGCCTTCGAGCATGTAGCGGCCCATCACGCCAGCGAGCCAACGGGGGTGAGCGAGCACGTCCAGCGTGTTGCGCATGTTCAACTTGAACGGCGTGCCGAAGCCATTGCGCTGGATATATTCGCGGTTAGGCGGCACCGGCAGGTCGAGCGTGACGAACAGCGCCTCGCAGCCGAGCTGCCACGCGCGCTCGATCACCGCATACGACAGCGAACGGTCCTCCCATAGGTAGAGCTGAAACCATTGCCGACCGCCGGCTTGGGCGATCTGTTCCAGGTCCATCGTGCTCGCGCTCGAGATGATGAACGGTACGCCCGCCGCGGCAGACGCGCGAGCGAGCAGTAGGTCGCCTTTGTGCCACAGCAGCCCCGCGGCGCCAGTCGGGGCTACGGCGAGCGGAAAGGGAATGCGCTTGCCGAAGATCTCCGTCGACGTATCTATCTTCTCGACCCCGCGCAGCACGCGCGGGCGAAACGTGATCGCCTCGAACGCGGCGCGGTTGCGGGCCATTCCGCATTCGTCCTCGACCCCGCGCTCGGCGTATTCCCAAATGCCTAGCGGCAGCCGGCGCCGCGCCTTCTCGCGCAGGTCGGCGATGTTGTAGCAGCCGAGGTCGGCGCTCATTCCCTCCGCGCCCCGTCAGCCGCGCCCGAGGAACGGCAGCTTGTTCTGGACGATCAGCGCCTCGTAGAAATTCAGATGATCGGGCACGTCGCACATGTGGACAATGATCCCCGCTGCTTCCTCGGGCGTGGCGGCGAAATTCTCCGGCAGCTTGACGCTTCCGGGCAGGATTTCGGTGGCGACTATGCCAGGATGGAAGATCGACACCGCAATATCGTGCTCGCGTCCATCCAGCGCCAGCGCATGGGTCAGCCCATCGAGCCCGAACTTGGTCGCGGTATAGGCCGGGCTCTCGGCGCGCGGCACGCGGGCGGAGATCGAGCCGACGTTGACGATGCGGCCATGCCCACCCTTGAGGAAAATCGGCCAGGCGTGCTTGGCGCACAGGAAGGCGCTGGTGAGGTTGGTGTTGATCACCCGCATCCACAGCTCGAGATCGAGCTCATGCGCTGCAGTGCTGTCGGCGATGCCAGCGTTGTTGATCAGCACGTCGACCGTGCCGAAGCGCTCGACCGCCTGTTCGAACAGGTTCGTCACATCGGCCTCGCTGGTGACGTCGGTGGTCACCGCCAGCGCTTCGCCGCCCATGCCTTGGATCCGTTCGACCAGCGCCGTTAGGCGCTCGGCCCTCCGCGCGGCCAACACCACCTTGGCGCCTTTCTCGACGAGCGCCAGCGCGCAGGCCTCGCCTATCCCCGAACTGGCCCCGGTAACGACCGCCACACGGCCCTGCAGAATACTCAACGCGCATCCCCTTCAAGCTGATGTGCCCAGCCGCTTACCGCGCCGATGCGCTCTGCGAAACCGTCAATCTCGAAGAACGGCGGTGGACGCACCAGGCTAAATGGCCTGCGCCGGGAAACCCCCTTTATCGATTCTGACCTTAGTCGAATTCCCAGCCGCGCTCGCCGTGGTCGGCGACGTCGAGGCCCTGGCGCTCCTCGTCCTCGCTCACCCGCATCGGCAGGAACAGCGAGACGGCGAGCGCTATCAGCGCGGTGGCGATGGCAGAATATATCGCCACGACGCCGACCGCGAGCGCCTGCACGCCCAGCGTGCTGCCGAAAGTCATCCCCTCGCGATAGCCGATGCCGCCGAACCCTCCCGACATGAAGAACGCCAGCAGGATGGAGCCGAGCATACCGCCGACGCCGTGAACCGCGAACACATCGAGCGAATTGTCGATCTTGAGCCGAACCTTGACCAGCTGAATCGCGCCGTAGCAGACGAACGCGGCGAGGGCGCCGGCTAGCAGGGCTGCGCCGGCGTCGATGTAGCCGGCCATCGGCGTGACGGTGGCGAGGCCGGCGATCGCGCCGGTGGCGAAGCCGACGGTGGTCGGCTTGCCGAAGGTCACCCGCTCGATGCCGATCCACACCAGCGCCGCGGCCGCGGCGGCGGCGTGGGTGTTGATGATCGCAGTGGCGGCACTGTCGGAGGCGGTCAGCGCCGAGCCGCCGTTGAAGCCGAACCAGCCGACCCACAGCATCATCGCCCCGAGCATCGTCAGTCCGGGCGCGTGCGGCAGGAGGGCGCTGGTCGGAAAACCCTGCCGGCGCCCGAGCAGCAGCGCGACTACGATGGCAGAAATCCCTGCCGTGGTGTGGACCACGATGCCGCCGGCGAAGTCGCTGGCGCCGAGCTGCGAGAGCCAGCCGCCGCCCCAGATCCAGTGCGCGACCGGGGCGTAGACGACCAGGCTCCACAGGCCGGTGAACAGGATCACCCAGCTGAACCGCGCCCGATCGACCCACGCGCCGACCATCAGCGCCGGGGTGATCGCCGCGAAAGTCATCTCGAACAGCGCGAAGGCGCTTTCCGGCAGCGTCGTGTCGGCGCGCACGTCGTACATGCTGCCCGGCAGCATCATGAGCGCCCGGCCGTTGCCGAGCACGCCGTTGGTGACGTCGCCGAACGCGAAAGTGTAGCCGACGACAATCCACACCAGCGAGGCGAGGGCGGCGACTGCGCCGATCTGCAGCAGCACCGAGAGGAAATTCTTCGCCCGCACCAGGCCGCCATAGAACAGCCCCAGGCCCGGCAGCGTCATCAGCAGCACCAGCGCCGAGGCCGCCATGATCCATGCGGTGTCGCCGCTGTCGGCGCCCGCGCTTGCGGCGGCTTGCGCATGGGCGATGGCGGGCAGCGCGACAAGGGCCAGAGCTGCGGCGGACTTGCGGATCATCGATGCCTCCCGGGGGGCGCCGGCGAGGGCCTCCTCCACGGCTGCGTTAGGACAGAATTGAGCGCGGCGGCAAGGCCTTGAGAAAGGATGTTGCCAACAGCTTCGTCGTCCTTGAAGCGACTCCGCGCGAGCCGCTAGATGCGTCCGCCATGTTCCGCCGCCTGTTGCTAGTCCTCACGGTATTTCTTGCCCTGCCAGCCCATGCCGAGGACCGTGAGGTGCCTTACTGGGCTTCGCTGCGGGCCGACGAGGTCAACATGCACGTCGGGCCTAGTGAAAGCTATCCGATCGAATGGGTCTATCACCGCGCGAGACTGCCGGTGAAGGTCGTGCGGGTATTTCAGGGCTGGCGGCGCGTTCGCGACCCGGACGGGGCGGAGGGCTGGATCGTCGCCCGCCTGCTCAACCCGCGGCGTACGGCGATGGTCGTCGGCAAGGGACTCGCGCCGATGCGCGCCGGGGCCAGCGCGACATCGGCCTTGCGCTGGAATGTCGAGCCGGGCGTTGTCGGCATCCTCGGCGACTGCGCCGAGGGATGGTGCGAAATCAACGTCGACAGCCGCATCGGCTGGGTCGAGCAGCAGCGCCTGTGGGGGGCGGGGAAGCCCTAGAAAGGCGGACTCAGGCGGTCTTCTGCACCGTGTACGGATCACCCTGATCGGGCGTCACCCTGAAGCGGCCGTCGGGCTGAATCGGCCCGTCGGAGCCGCAGCGCTCTTTCCCGCCGTCCGGCATGAAGCAGGTCTCGTTGTTCTTGACCGCCCATTTGCCGGTTTCCGTTTGCGAGCCCGCGACCCAGCTCGAGTACTTGCCGTCCGACTGCAACATCGTGGTGGTCATCGAACCGTCGGCCGCGGTTCTGACGTAGGTTCCCGGCGCGGCGTTGCTGTGCGGACTGGTGGCCGCCGGCGGTTCGGCGGCCGCCGCGCTTGTGTCGGCGGCGGACTGGCTCTGGTTGCAGGCGGCGAGCGCCGCCAGCGCGACTATCGGCAGGACTTTCCTCATGGCCTTTCCCTCTCCCATGGTTTGGGCCTGAGGGCAGCCTATCACAGGCGCGCGGCGATGAAAAATGAGGCAGGACGCGAGGTCAGGCCATTTCCACAGCCACCGCGGTCGCCTCGCCGCCGCCGATGCACAGCGAGGCGACGCCGCGCTTGAGCCCACGTTGCTTGAGCGCATTGAGCAAGGTGACGATGATCCGCGCGCCGCTGGCGCCGATCGGGTGGCCGAGCGCGGTGCCGCCGCCGTTGACGTTGATCTTCTCGTGCGAAATGCCGATGTCGCGCATGGCGAACATCGTCACGCAGGCGAACGCTTCGTTGACTTCCCACAGGTCGACGTCCTCGACGCTCCAGCCGGTCTGCTCGAGCAGCTTGTGGATCGCGCCGACCGGGGCGGTGGTGAAGGCGCGCGGCTCCTGCGCATGCGCGGTCATCCCGACGATGCGGGCGACGGGGGCGAGGCCTCCGTCTTTCGCCACGCTCTCGCGCGTGATGACCAGCGCCGCGGCGCCGTCGGAGATCGATGAAGAAGTCGCCGCGGTGATCGTGCCGTCCTTGGCGAAAGCCGGCTTGAGCTGCGGGATTTTTTCCGGGCGGCCTTTCGAGGGGCTTTCGTCAGTGTCGACCACCACTTCACCCTTGCGGTTCTGGATCGTCACCGGGACGATCTCGTCCTTGAACGCGCCGCTGGCGATGGCGTTGTTCGCCCGAGTGAGCGACTCGATCGAATAGGCGTCCATCTCCTCGCGGGTGAGCTGGTATTCGTCGGCGGTGCACTGGGCGAAGGCGCCCATCGCCGCCCCTTCCTCGTAAGCGTCCTCCAGCCCGTCGAGGAACATGTGATCGTAGGCGGTGTCATGCCCCAGCCGCGCGCCGGAACGGTGCTTTTTGAGCAGGTACGGCGCGTTGGTCATGCTCTCCATGCCGCCGGCGACAATGAGGTCGGCCGAGCCGGAGGCGAGCGCCTCGGCGCCCATGATCACCGTCTGCATGCCGCTGCCGCAAACTTTGTTCACCGTGGTCGCCTGGACCGACTTGGGCAGCCCGGCTTTGATTGCCGCCTGGCGCGCCGGGGCCTGGCCGAGCCCGGCGGGGAGCACGCAACCCATGTAGATGCGGTCGATGTCATCGCCGGACACGCCCGCGCGCTCGACCGCCGCCTTCACCGCCGTGGCGCCGAGGTCGGTCGCCGAGGCGCCGGCCAATTCGCCGAGCATCGCCCCCATCGGCGTGCGGGCGTAGGAGAGGATGACGATCGGATCGGCTTGGGAGAACTGCGCCATGGGGAGGGTTGCCTCTACGTTTGTGCCATCAGGAATGCCGGGCATCTAGGAACCCGGTCCGATGCTAGCAATGCCGATGAAGCGAAGCCGGCGCGTCGGACGATTCGCCGCAAAAGAGCCGCGGCCGGGCGGACGAAGTTCACACGAATGGAACACCTGGAACACGGTCCTGCAGAAAAGTTCGGCTCGGGTAATTCAGGATTCGACGTATGGAAATGAACGGTTTCGAAGGAGAGCTAGAGCAGGCATCGCTAGACCCAAGCACATGTCGACCGATGTAGGAAAGCGCTTTCTGGCTCGGGCGCTGCGAGAGCGCTCAGCACGGGCAAAAAGCGCCGGACCCGACCTTGCGCGCGGCCAGCCCACGGCTTAGAGGCGCGCACGAACCGTTAGCAATCGAGTCAGACGCTTGGTCGACCTTCTTCAATACCTGCCGATCCTGATCTTCCTCGGCATCGCGCTGGCAATCTCGTCGCTGTTCGTGCTGCTGCCGATGGGCGTGGCGCGCCTCACCGGCGCCTACAAGCCGGACGCCGAAAAGCTCAGCGAGTACGAGTGCGGCTTTCCCGCGTTCGAGGATCCGCGCAGCCAGTTCGACGTGCGCTTCTATCTAATCGCGATCCTGTTCATCGTCTTCGATCTCGAGGCGGCGTTCCTGTTTCCGTGGGCGGTGAGCCTCAACGTCACCAAATGGCCCGGCTGGATCACGATGATCGTGTTCCTGTTCGAGCTGATCGTCGGCTACGCCTATGCGTGGAAGAAGGGGGCGCTCGAATGGGAGTGAAGGACGAGGGCCCGCTCGACCACGCGCTCGCCAGCCCGGCGGCGACCAATGCCCCGAGCGACGAGATCAATCCGACGATTCATCCCGACATCGACCTGCCGGGCGAGCACTATTTCAACCAGGTCAGCACCGAGTTGGACCACAAGGGCTTCCTCGTCACCAGCACCGAGGATCTGTTCCAGTGGGCCCGCACCGGCAGCCTCTGGTGGATGACCTTCGGGCTCGCCTGCTGCGCCGTCGAGATGATCCACGTCAACATGCCGCGCTACGACATGGAGCGGTTCGGCGTCGCACCGCGCGCCAGCCCGCGGCAGAGCGACGTGATGATCGTGGCCGGCACATTGTGCAACAAGATGGCCCCGGCGCTGCGCAAGGTTTACGACCAGATGTCGGATCCCAAGTACGTGATCAGCATGGGCAGCTGCGCAAACGGCGGCGGCTATTATCACTACAGCTATTCGGTGGTGCGCGGCTGCGACCGCATCGTGCCGGTCGACATCTATGTCCCCGGCTGCCCGCCGACCGCCGAGGCGCTGCTCTACGGCGTGATGCAGCTCCAGCGGAAGATCCGCCGCGAAGGGACGATTGAGCGGTGACCACCGAGGTCCGGCACCCAGCGCCGAAGTTCGCCTCCAACGAGGGCATGCGCGAGACACTGGTCGCGGCGCTCGGCGAGCGTGTGATCGCCAGCAAGGAGCGCAAGGGGGAGATCGTCATCGGCGTCGAGCGCGAGGCGATCGAGGATGTGCTGCGCACCTTGCGCGACGAGCACGATTATCAGCAGTTGATGGAAATCGCCGGGGTCGATTACCCCGACCGCGAGGAGCGGTTCGAGGTCGTCTACATGCTGCTCAGCCTGACGAAGAACCACCGCATCATCGTCAAGCTGCGCGCCGCGGAGGATACGCCGGTGCCGACCGTCACCCGCCTGTGGCCCAACGCCGGCTGGCTCGAGCGCGAGGTGTTCGACATGTACGGCGTGCTGTTCGACGGCAACACCGACTTGCGCCGCATACTCACAGACTACGGCTTCGAGGGGCATCCCTTCCGCAAGGATTATCCGCTGACCGGCTATCAGGAGCTGCGCTACTCCGAGGAGGAGCACCGGGTGGTTTACGAGCCGGTCGAGCTGGCTCAGGACTTCCGCACGTTCGACTTCATGAGCCCGTGGGAAGGCGCGAATTACGTCCTGCCCGGCGACGAAAAGTCGGAAATCCCGCCGCCGGCGCCGCGCCCGCAGGCGGTCGAGGAATCCGGCGGCAAGGTCGACACCAAGGCTCCGGTTACCGAGGGGGCGCCCAAGACCGACGTTCCCAAGACCACAGAAAGCCCCACGCAGACCGGCGCGGGCAAGAAGGCCGACAAGAAGGCGGCCAAGACAGTCGCTCCGGCGAAAGTGTCGAAAGGCTCGCCGGCGGGGCAAGGGGATGCCGATCCGGCGCCGGTGCGAAGTAAGCGCAAGGCTCCCGGCGCGCCCAAGCCGACCGAGGATCGCCCGGCGCGCAAGCCGCGCAAGAAGGCCGGGCGCGACATCGCGCCGGCGAGCAAGACGAAGGACGTTGACTGATGGCCGCGCTGGTCCAGGAGGAATCGCCGACCACCGAGGGCGCGACGATCTCCAACTACACGATCAACTTCGGCCCGCAGCACCCGGCGGCGCACGGGGTACTGCGGATGGTGATGGAGCTCGACGGCGAAGTGATCGAGCGGATCGACCCGCACGTCGGCCTGCTCCATCGCGGCACCGAGAAGCTGATAGAGTACAAGACGTACCTGCAGGCGCTGCCGTACTTCGACCGGCTCGATTACTGCAGCCCGCTGTGCATGGAGCACAGCTATGTGCTGGCGATCGAGAAGCTGCTCAACCTGGAGGTGCCGCTGCGGGCGCAGTACCTGCGGGTGCTGTTCGCCGAGCTGACGCGCATCTCCAACCACATGCTCAACATCGGCAGTCATGTGATGGATGTCGGCGCGATGACGCCGAACCTGTGGCTGTTCGAGATTCGTGAGGATACGCTCAACTTCTTCGAACGGGCGAGCGGCGCGCGGATGCACTGCGCCTGGTTTCGCCCCGGCGGAGTGCACGAGGACGTGCCGCTCAAGTTGCTGACCGACATCGGCGATTGGGTCGACACTCGCCTGCCGCGGCTGTTCGAGGATGCGATGAGCCTGGTGGTCGACAATCGCATCTTCAAGCAGCGCAACGTCGATATCGCCAAGGTCAGCCCGGAAGACGCGGTCGCCTGGGGCTTCTCCGGGCCGATGATCCGCGCTGCCGGCATTCCGTGGGACCTGCGCAAATCGCAGCCTTACGACGTGTACGACCGGATGGACTTCGAAATCCCGGTGGGCACCAATTCCGACTGCTACGACCGGATGATGGTCCGCGTCGAGGAAGTCCGCCAGTCGGCCAAGATCATCAAGCAGTGCCTGGCCGAAATGCCCGAAGGGCCGGTGGCGAGCGACGACCGCAAGATCGTCCCGCCCAAGCGCGGCGAGATGAAGCAGTCGATGGAAGCGCTGATCCACCACTTCAAGCTCTACACCGAGGGCTTCCATGTGCCGGCGGGCGAGGTGTACGTCGCCACCGAGAGCCCGAAGGGCGAATTCGGCGTCTATCTGGTCAGCGACGGGTCGAACAAACCTTACCGCTGCAAGATTCGCCCGACCGCGTTCAGCCACCTTCAAGCCATGGACTTTATGAGTAAGGGGCACATGTTGCCCGACGCCACTGCGATCCTGGGCGCGATCGACGTGGTGTTCGGGGAATGCGACAGGTGACTTGAAGGGATCGGACACATGAAAACGACTTTGGACATGACGCGCATCTGGGCTGCCGCCACCGGCTTGCTGCTGGCGATCGCCACTCTGGTGCGGCTCAGCCTCGGCAGCGACGTAAGCGACACGCTGCCGATGATGGTGGCCGCTTGCGCCGGTTTCGAGCTGTTCCTGTTCGCGCAGGACATCGCCAGGCGACGGGCGCGGAATGGCTGAGCGCGCGCCGCATCCCGATACGCCCGAGCTGCGCGAGCGGTGGGGTTCGTTCGCCTGGACCGAAGAGAATGCGGCCAAGGCGAAAGAGGCCATCGCGCGCTATCCCGAAGGGCGCCAGCGCTCGGCGGTGATGCCGTTGCTCGACCTCGCCCAGCGGCAGATCGGGGCAGAGACGAACACGCAAGGGTGGCTGCCGATCCCGGTGATCGAGTTCGTCGCCCGCGAGCTCGACATGCCGGTGATCCGCGTGCTCGAGGTGGCGACGTTCTACACGATGTACAACCTCGCCCCGGTCGGGCGCTTTCATGTGCAGGTGTGCGGCACCACCCCGTGCATGCTGCGCGGCTCGGACGACCTGTTCGCGGCCTGCTACAAGCGCGGGATGAAGCAGGGCCGAACCACGCCGGACGGGCTGTGGACGCTGACCGAGGTCGAATGCATGGGCAACTGCGCCACCGCGCCGATGGTGCAGATCAACGACGCCAATTACGAGGACCTGACCCCCGAACGGCTCGACGCGATCCTCGACGCGCTCGCCGCGGGTGAGGAACCGAAGGAAGGCACGCAGGAACCGGGGCGCCATACCAGCGAACCGCTCGGCGGACCGAGCACGCTGAAGGAAATGGTCACCGAGAACCACGATTACCGGGGCGAGTGGTAATGTTCTACCTCTTCGCCGTCGTCGTCACGCTGATCCTGGTCATCGCCGCCTGGAAACTGCTCACGGGCATGGCCAAGACAGTGGCTCTGGCGGCGATCCTGATTTTCGCCGCGATCATGGTATTCGGAGTGATGCAGCGATGAGCAAGGACGTTGCCCGGTTCATTCCCCTGGCCGGCCTGCTGATCGGGCTGGTAATCGCCTACGCGTTCGATCCGATGGCGATGTTCGTTTCGGCGCGCACAATCTGGCTGCCGATCGCCGGTTTCGCCCTCGGCGTCGGTGTTCGCGTCGGCTTGCAGAGATATTACGATGCTCGCTGACAAGGACCGCATCTTCACCAACGTCTACGGCTATCAGGACTGGCGCCTGAAGGCCGCCGAGATGCGCGGCGACTGGGACGACACCAAGACCCTGATGGCGCGCGGACACGACGCGATCATCCAGGAGATCAAGGATTCGGGTCTGCGCGGGCGCGGCGGAGCGGGCTTTCCTACGGGCATGAAGTGGAGCTTCATGCCCAAGGAAAGCCGCGACGGGCGGCCGAGCTTCCTGGTCATCAACGCGGATGAGTCCGAGCCCGGATCGTGCAAGGACCGCGAGATCATCCGCCACGATCCGCACAAGCTGATCGAAGGCGCGCTGATATCCGGTTTCGCGATGCGCGCGCGGGCCGCCTACATCTACATCCGCGGCGAATTCATCCGCGAAGCCGAGGTGCTGGAAGCCGCGGTGGCCGAGGCTTACGACGCCGGGCTGCTGGGCAAGAACGCGGCCGGTTCGGGCTATGACTATGACGTGTTCGTCCACCGCGGCGCGGGGGCCTACATCTGCGGCGAAGAGACCGCGATGCTGGAAAGCCTCGAGGGCAAGAAGGGCCAGCCGCGGCTCAAGCCGCCGTTCCCGGCCGGGGCCGGGCTCTACGGCTGCCCGACCACGGTCAACAACGTCGAATCGATCGCCGTCGTGCCGACGATCCTGCGCCGCGGCGCCTCATGGTTCGCCAGCTTCGGGCGGCCGAACAACACCGGCACCAAGCTGTTCCAGATCAGCGGCCACGTCGAGAAGCCGTGCGTGGTCGAGGACGCGATGAGCATCACTTTCCGCGAGCTGATCGAAACGCACGCCGGCGGCATCCGCGGCGGGTGGGACAACTTGCTGGCTGTCATTCCCGGCGGCGCCTCGATGCCGCTTGTTCCGGCCGAACAGATCATCGACTGCCCGATGGACTTCGACGGACTCAAGGACCTCGGCAGCGGGCTCGGCACCGCGGCGGTGATCGTGATGGACAAGTCGACCGACATCGTCCGCGCGATCGGCCGCCTCAGCGCGTTCTACAAGCACGAGAGCTGCGGCCAGTGCACGCCTTGTCGCGAAGGCACGGGGTGGATGTGGCGAGTGATGGAGCGCCTGCGCAACGGCGAGGCCGAGCTGCGTGAGATCGATTTGCTCCACAGCGTCACCAAGCAGATCGAAGGCCACACCATCTGCGCCTTCGGCGAGGCGGCCGCATGGCCGGTGCAGGGCCTGCTGCGGCACTTCCGTCCGGAGATCGAGCAGCGCATCGTCGAACGACACGTGGCGATGAAGCAGGCGGCGGAGTGAGCCGAACCAGTCTGCGGTTGTCTCTCTCCGCCGGTTTGGCGATCTTCTCGACATCGGTCTTGGCGAAGGACGCGGCGCCAAGCCCCGATGAGGCGCGACGGTTGGTGCTCGACTACGCTACCTGCGTCGTCAAGCATGCGCACGCCGATGCGTCCAACGACTTGCTCACCGATGCCGATGTTAAGACCTTGAGGCGTGATTTCAGGCGGTTCATCGATAATGGCAACTGCGTGCCTCCCAATGTCGAGTTCGATCGGCTTCAGCAACGATCTGTTTCGCTTTGCGTTGGCCGATGCGCTAGTTGCTTCGGAATATGCCAGCGGCGGTCCAACCGACTTCTCCGACCGTGCGCTGCTGACGCATCATTCGGGGCCGACGCGCGCCGATCTCGACGCCGCGCTCGCCAAGGAAAAGTCGGCCAAGAAGCGCGACGAGGTGCGTGGGTGGTTTCTGCAAGCCGAAAGCTCTACCGCGCTTTCTCGTTACGGGGAGTGCGTGGCTCGCGTCGATCCTGTCGATGCGCGGCTATGGATGCTGACCAAGCCAGGCTCGTCCGAGGAAGCCACCCGAATCGACGCGCTGCGGCCTGCTTTCGGAGCTTGCCTGAAGGAAGGCAAGGTGGCGTTTTCGAAGGCAACGCTTCGCGGGACCGTGGCTTTGAATTACTACCGGCTTGCCCACGCGCCGGCCCGACCGGTGGCCGAACAGGGCGATTGACCCAAGCCCGCTATTCCCGGCGGTGGCGGAGATCATCGCGGTCTTGCCAGCGAAGCCGTCCGGGCTAGGATGACGCAGCCAAATCAAGCGTCTTGATCGAGAGGGAAGGATGCACCGCGCCGTTCTTACTATCACCGCCGCGCTGGCCGCGGTTCTGGTTTGTCCGGGAGCCGCGGCCGAGGACCAGGCAGCGACCGGATCCCGGCTCGATCCGGCGGAACGGGCCAACCCGAACTCCTCGAGCGTGCGATCGCCGGCGACGGTGTATCGCATCGTTCAGTGCGAAGTCCGCCGGCGGCCCGACAAGGCCGCCGCCTTTCTCGGCGCGACCGATGCCGCCCAGGCGGCGCAGGAAGAGAACATTCTCCTCGACGCTGGCGACTGCGATTTCGGCTGGTTGGCCGATCCGCGCAGTCTCGAAATTCAGTTTAACGCGACGCAAAGCGTGATTCGCGGAATGACGGCGGAGGTTTTGCTCGATCGCGACAAGGGCGCCGACGCAATGCAGCCGCTGGCGTTTCAGCTGC
This sequence comes from uncultured Alphaproteobacteria bacterium, assembly GCA_963811255.1. GTDB lineage: Bacteria > Pseudomonadota > Alphaproteobacteria > Sphingomonadales > Sphingomonadaceae > Croceibacterium_B. The sequence goes on from CAWEQI010000003.1 coordinate 811,721, forward strand.
ACTATCCGCGCAGCTGGCACGCGCTGACGGGCCGCAACAACGCCGTCGACGAAATGGCGACCTGCGTCGCGGATATCGACCCCCAAGGGATCCGCAAGGTGCTGGCGACGGACTTCGACAGCGCCGAGGAACGCGCGGCGCTGCAGGCGCTCGCCCCTGAGTTCGGCAAGTGTCTGCAAGCCGGATACAAGCTCGAGGGTAATCCTCTGGGTTTGCGCACCGCGCTCGCCGAGGCGCTCTACTATCGTGCGTTCCATCCCGAGCTCACTCCTGTTGTGCAGACGAAGCCGGCCAGGTGACAGCCTCGGTTCCTGGCCAGCTGCTACGGTAGTCGCCTCGTCCGTCTCGAGGCCGAAGTTCCTCGCCGGAAGCTCGCCGGTTTGCGGCCCCGCCGGGATTTGTCTACAGGCGCCCCCGAAACGGGTTGCACTGGCGCGCCGGCTCGGACAGAGGGGGCGCGCGGCGGCTGCCCGGCTCCCCGCGGATTCTCTCCGCCGCATCTGATCGCAACAGGACGACCATGCCAAAGCTCAAAGTCGACGGCGAGGAAATCGAGGTTCCCAACGGCGCCACGGTTCTCCAGGCCTGCGAACTGGCGGGCAAGGAGATCCCGCGGTTCTGCTATCACGAGCGGCTTTCCATCGCCGGCAATTGCCGGATGTGCCTGGTCGAGGTGAAGCCGGGTCCGCCCAAGCCGCAGGCGAGCTGCGCTCTTCCCGCCGCCGAGGGCCAGGAAATCTTCACCACCACCGAGATGGTGCAGAAGGCGCGCGAGGGTGTGATGGAGTTTCTCCTGATCAACCACCCGCTTGATTGTCCAATCTGCGACCAGGGCGGCGAATGCGACTTGCAGGACCAGAGCCTGATGTATGGCCGCGGCGCCTCGCGCTATCATGAGAACAAGCGCGCGGTGACCGAGAAGTACATGGGGCCGCTGATCAAGACGATCATGACCCGCTGCATACACTGCACCCGCTGCGTGCGCTTCTCCGAGGAGATCGCCGGGGTCGACGAAATCGGCGCGCTGTACCGCGGCGAGAACATGCAGATCACCACCTATCTCGAGCATGCGGCTAAGCACGAGCTTTCGGCCAACGTGATAGACCTGTGCCCCGTCGGCGCTTTGACTTCGCGGCCCTACGCTTACGAGGCGCGGCCGTGGGAGCTGAAAAAGACGCTCGGCATCGACGTATCGGATGCGATGGGTTCGAACATCCGGATCGACAGCCGCGGGCGTGAAGTTCTCCGCATACTTCCGCGTGATAACGACGACGTCAACGAGGAGTGGATCAGCGACAAGGCGCGCTATCAGGTGGATGGACTGGTGCGGCGGCGGCTCGACAAGGTGTTCGTGCGCAAGGACGGCAGGCTGCAGCCGGCGAACTGGGACGAGGCCTTTGGGCTGATTGCCAAGGCCAAGCCAGGCAAGAGCATCGCGGCGGTCGCCGGCGACATGCTCGACTGCGAGACGATGTTCGCGGCCAAGCGGTTGCTCGCGGCGATGGGCTCGACGCTGTTGGAGAGCCGCCAGACGGGGATGGATTATCCGACCGGCAATCTCGCGGCGATGGCGTTCAATTCCACGTTCGCCGGGATCGCGGAGGCGGATGCGATCCTGATCGTCGGAAGCCACATCCGCTGGGAAGCGCCGGTCCTGAACGCGCGGCTGCGCCACGCCGTCAAGCGCGGGGCCAAGGTGTTTGTGGTCGGGCCGCACTGGGAAACCACGTTTCCGGGCGAATTCCTCGGCGACGACGTCGGAGTGCTCGGCAAGCTGCCGGACTACGTCGGCGAAGCGATGAAAGCCGCCGCCAAGCCGGCGATCATTCTGGGGGGCGGCGGGATTGCCGCCGGGGCGCTCGACGCGGCGCTCGGGCTGGCGGGCGAGTGGAACCTCGTCCGCGAGGGCTGGAACGGCTTCAACGTGCTGCACTTCTCCGCCGCGCGGATGGGCGCGCTGATGCTCGGCTTCGCGCAGCAGGGCGGCATTGCCGACCTTGCCAAGGCGCAGCCGAAGGTGCTGCTGGCGCTCGGGGCGGACGAGGTGGATTTCACGCGCTTCCCGGACAGCCTCAAGGTCTACATCGGCCATCACGGCGACAAGGGCGCGCATGTCGCCGACGTGATCCTGCCGGCCGCGGCCTACACCGAGAAGCCGGGCATTTACGTCAACACCGAGGGCCGGGTGCAGTGGGCCGACAAGGCGGTGTTCGCTCCCGGCGACGCGCGCGAGGACTGGACAATCCTGCGCGCACTGGCTGACGCGCTCGGCGTCTCGGTCGGCTTCGACAGCTTCCATGAGCTGCGCGCGGCGATGTTCGCCGACGTGCCGGCGCTGGGGCAGCAGGATAGCGTGGCGGATTACGGCCCGTTGCCGAAGCCGGGGAAGGGCGCCGTGCCGAAGGGCAGGATCGCTTACCCGATCAAGGACTTCTACCTCACCAACCCGATCGCCCGCGCCAGCCTGACGATGCAGCGCTGCTCGGCCGAGCTGCTCCACGGCGACGACCGCTACGCGGAGGCGGCGGAATGAGTGGGCTGAATCAGATCCTCCCCCTTAGGGGGAGGTGGCAGCCCGCAGGGCTGACGGAGGGGTATAACCGTCGACGGGGACACCCCTCCGTCGGCGCTTCGCGCCGCCACCTCCCCTTCCAGGGGAGGATCGGCTCATGACCGCGTTCTTCCAGTCCCTCGGCATGACCTACGGTTGGGCGTGGTTCGTCGCGACGATCTGCGGCATCCTGCTGATCGCGCTGCCGCTGATGCTGGCGGTGGCGATGGTGATCTATGTCGACCGCAAGGTGTGGGCGGCGATGGCCATGCGGCGGGGGCCGAACGTGGTCGGGCCGTGGGGCCTGCTGCAGAGCTTCGCCGACGGGCTCAAGGTGTTCCTGCAGGAAACGATCATCCCCTCGGCCTCGAACAAGGGGCTGTTCCTGATCGCGCCGATCATCACTTTCACGGTCGCGCTGATGGCCTGGGCGGTGATCCCGTTCAATTCGGGCGCGGTGCTGGCGAACATCAATGTCGGCCTGCTCTACGTCCTCGCGATCAGCTCGCTGGGAGTTTACGGGGTGGTGATCGCCGGCTGGGCGTCGAATTCGAAATACCCGTTTTTCAGCGCGATGCGGGCCGCCGCTCAGATGATTTCTTACGAGGTCTCGATCGGCTTCATCCTTATCTGCGTGGTGCTGTGGGCGGGCACGTTCAACCTGAACGGCATCGTCGAGGCGCAGCGCGGGCACGGGCTCGGCTTCGTCAACGGCTTTTTCTTCAATGTCCTGCTGTTCCCGATGTGGGTGGTGTTCCTGATCTCGAGCATGGCCGAGACCGCGCGCACCCCGTTCGACCTGACCGAGGCCGAAAGCGAGCTCGTCGCCGGCTACCAGACCGAATACTCGTCGATGAGCTTCGCGCTCTACTGGCTCGGCGAATACGCCAACGTGCTGCTGATGTGCGCGCTCAACGCCACGCTGTTCTTCGGCGGCTGGCTGCCGCCGGTCGAGTGGGCGCCGCTCTACTGGATCCCGGGCTGGATTTGGCTGTTCCTCAAGATCGGCTTCTTCTTCTTCGTGTTCAGCTGGGTAAAGGCGACCGTGCCGCGCTACCGCTACGACCAGTTGATGCGCCTCGGCTGGAAGATATTTCTGCCGCTGAGCCTGGGCTTTGTGGTGTTGGTCTCAGGCTACTTGATGCTGACGAGGTATGCGACTGGTGTAGAGGCGCAGGTAGTCTTGGGAGACACGCCCCTCTACGACTGCTGGATAAATGAGCTGAAGTCAGATCATGATAGTGAAGCGCTCGAACGGCCCCGGGCCGATGCTCTGCACTTCAGCATGCTCTACGGGCAATCTGAGGAGGGCATGTCCGCTAAGATCATAGCTCCCTCAAATTTTGTGACCGTGGGTCTCCACACGAAAGATGGGACAGAAACTTCGGACTCGGTTTCAAGCAACCACTTTCAAGGTCAAACCGAGAAATTGGGTCCTATTGAATGGCTAGTGATCAGTGGCGATGAGTTGAATAGGCCATTGAACATTGGCCTTGCGCAGATCTCGACGGGTAAGAATTTCGGCGGCCTTTGCACAATCAAACATCATCATCGTGCAGGAAGCACCGCATGACCGTCGCCCAACTCATCAAGTCGTACACGCTCTGGGAATTCCTCAAGGCCCACTGGCTGACGCTGAAATATTTCTTCGGGCCCAAGGCGACGCTCAACTATCCGTACGAAAAGAACCCGCTCTCACCGCGGTTCCGCGGCGAGCACGCGCTGCGGCGCTATCCCAACGGCGAGGAGCGGTGCATCGCCTGCAAGCTGTGCGAGGCGGTGTGTCCGGCGCTGGCGATCACCATCGAGTCCGAGCCGCGCGAAGACGGCAGCCGCCGCACCACCCGCTACGACATCGACATGACGAAATGCATCTATTGCGGGTTCTGCCAGGAAGCGTGCCCGGTCGATGCGATCGTCGAAGGGCCGAACCTCGATTTCACCACCGAAACGCGCGAGGAGCTGCTGTACGACAAGGCGAAACTGCTGGCCAACGGGGACAAGTGGGAGCGGGCCATCGCCGCGAACCTTGAAGCCGATGCGCCCTATCGCTAGGCGGCGCGCGACATGGTGATTCAGGCCATCGCTTTCTATCTTTTTGCCGCGTTGGTGATCCTCTCCGGGGTCTTCACCATCTCGTCGCGCAACCCGGTCCATTCGGTGCTGTGGCTGATCCTGGCGTTCTTCAACGGCGCCGGGCTGATGGTGCTGCTCGGGGCCGAGTTCATCGCCATGCTGCTGGTGATCGTCTACGTCGGCGCGGTCGCGGTGCTGTTCCTGTTCGTGGTTATGATGCTCGACATCGACTTCGCCGAACTGCGCGCCGGCTTCATGAAGAACTTCCCGCTCGGCATCGCGATCGCCCTGGTGCTGCTCGCCGAGCTGGTGTTCGGGGTCGGCGCCTACAAGGTCGGCGCGCTGGCGCTGGGCGTGCCCGACGGCACGGCCGCCGAACCCGTCCACATGACCAACATCGCCGCGCTTGGGGCGCTGCTTTACAGCCGCTACCTGTTCCTGTTCGAAACCGCCGGGATCATCCTGCTGGTGGCGATGATCGGCGCGATCGTGCTGACTCACCGCCAGCGCAAGGACACGCGGCCGCAGAATATTTCGAAGCAGATCGCCAGGCGGCCGCAGGACGCCACCCGCAACACGCGGCCCGAAGTGGGCAAGGGGGTCGAGCTGTGATCGGCATCGAACATTACGTCGTCGTCAGCTCGATCCTGTTCGTGCTCGGGGTGCTCGGCATTTTCCTCAACCGCAAGAACGTGATCGTGATCCTGATGGCGATCGAGCTGATCCTGCTGGCGGTGAACATCAACCTGGTCGCCTTCAGCGCCTTCCTGCACGACCTGACCGGTCAGATCTTCGCCATGTTCGTGCTCACCGTCGCGGCCGGCGAGGCGGCGATCGGGCTGGCGATCCTGGTGATGTATTTCCGCAGCCGCGGCACGATTGCGGTCGACGACGTCAACCGGATGAAGGGCTAGCGGGTGCCGTCAATCCTGATCATCGTCTTCGCCCCCTTGCTGGCGGCGATCGTCGCCGGGCTGGGCAACCGCGCGCTGGGCAACGTGCCGGCCAAGGTGATCACCACCGGGGCGCTGTTCCTCGGTTGCTTGCTGAGCTGGCCGATCTTCGTGCATTACCTCGGCGGCGGTGTTCCGGCGACGGTGACGCCGGTGCTGCACTGGGTTTCGGCCGGCAATCTCAGCTTTGACTGGGAGCTGCGGGTCGACACCCTGACCGCGGTGATGCTGGTGGTGGTGACGACCGTCTCGGCGCTCGTCCACCTCTATAGCTGGGGCTACATGGAGGAGGACCCGGACCAGCCGCGGTTCTTCGCCTATCTCAGCTTGTTCAGCTTCGCGATGCTGATGCTGGTGACGGCCAACAACCTGGTGCAGATGTTCTTCGGCTGGGAAGGCGTCGGCCTCGCCAGCTATCTGCTGATCGGCTTCTGGTTCAGGAAACCGAGCGCCAATGCTGCGGCGATCAAGGCGTTCGTGGTCAACCGGGTCGGCGATTTCGGCTTCATGCTCGGTATCTTCGGCACCTTCCTGGTGTTCCGCACGCTGTCGATCCCCGAGATCCTCGCCGCCGCGCCGGCGATGAAGGGGGCGAGCACGATCCACTTCCTGTGGTTCCGCGCCGACACGATGGACGTGCTGTGTTATCTGCTGTTCATCGGCGCGATGGGCAAATCGGCCCAGCTCGGGCTGCACACCTGGCTGCCCGACGCGATGGAAGGCCCGACCCCGGTCAGCGCGCTGATCCACGCGGCGACGATGGTCACCGCCGGCGTGTTCATGGTCTGCCGCCTGTCGCCGATGTTCGAGGCCGCGCCGGCCGCGCTGACCTTCGTCACCTTCATCGGCGCTGCGACCTGCTTCTTCGCCGCGACGATCGGCACCACCCAGTGGGACATCAAGCGGGTGATCGCCTATTCGACCTGCTCGCAGCTCGGCTACATGTTCTTCGCCGCCGGCGTGGGCGCCTACGGCATCGCCATGTTCCACCTGCTGACCCACGCGTTCTTCAAGGCGCTGCTGTTCCTCGGCGCGGGCTCGGTGATCAACGCGATGCACCACGAGCAAGACATGCGGTTTTACGGCAACCTCAGGAAGCAGATCCCGGTTACCTTTTGGGCCATGATGGCCGGGACGCTGGCGATCACCGGCGTCGGCATTACGGGTGTGTTCGGGTTCGCCGGCTTCTATTCGAAGGATGCGATCATCGAGGCGGCCTACGCCTCGGGCAGCGAAATGGGCACCTTCGCCTTCTGGATGGGCGTAGTCGCCGCGCTGCTGACCAGCTTCTATTCCTGGCGGCTGATGTTCCTCACCTTCTGGGGCAAGCCGCGCTGGGCCGACAGCGAGCACATTCAGCACGCGGTCCACGCCGGGCACGACGAGCCGGACGAGGCCAACCCGCCGAGCCAGGAAAGCTCCGACATGGGCGAGCCGCATCATGTCCCCTCGACCCATCAGGCGGACGGCACCGCCGGCTATCACCCGCACGAGAGCCCGTGGACCATGCTGGTGCCGCTGGCCGTGCTGTCGCTGGGCGCCGTGTTCGCCGGGTTCGTGTTCTACGCCCCGTTCGTCGATGGGGCGAGCTTCTGGAACGGCGCGATCGCCTACAGAGAGCCGCTGATCCGGGCGATGGAGGAAATCCCCGGGTGGGCCAAGTGGAGCGCGACCATCGCCATGGCCGCCGGATTCCTCTTCGCCTGGTGGGGGTACATCCGCGATACCTCGCTGCCTGAGCGGGCCGCCGCGCAGCTTGGGCCGATCTACACCTTCGTGTACAACAAGTGGTACTTCGACGAGCTGTATCATGTCGTGTTCGTGAAGCCCGCGTTCTGGCTCGGGCGGCTGTTCTGGCACGGCGGCGACGAAGGGATCATCGACCGCTTCGGGCCCGACGGCGCCGCCTGGGCGATCCAGAAGGGTTCGGTGGCCGCGCGCCGGTTCCAGTCCGGGTACCTCACGAACTACGCGCTGATCATGCTGGTCGGCCTGGTCGCTGCCGTCACCTGGGTGATGGCGCAATGAGCAAGGCTAGTCCCCCCAGTTCCGTTCGCCCTGAGCTTGTCGAAGGGCAGTCCTTCCTTCCGGCGCAGCGCTCGAAGAAAAAGCGGTCCTTCGACAAGCTCAGGACGAACGGGGGAAGAGAATGAGCGGGTTTCCCATTCTCAGCCTGATGCTGCTGGTGCCGCTGCTGGGCGCGCTGGTGTGTCTGTTCGTGGAGGCGAGGGCCGCGAGGTGGGTGGCGTTGGTCGCCACGCTCGTCGACCTGGCGCTCGGCATCGTGCTGTGGGCCAGTTACGACATCGGCGGGGCGCAGTGGCAGTTCACAGAGCGCGTGCCGCTGTTCGCCGGCTTTTCGTGGGCGCTCGGCGTCGACGGCATCGCCATGCTGCTGATCGTCCTCACAGTGTTCCTGATGCCGATCTGCATCGGCGCGAGCTGGAACTCGATCACCAAGCGCGTGGGCGAGTACATGGCGACGTTCCTGTTTATGGAAACGTTGATGATCGGCGTGTTCTGCGCCCAGGACCTGTACCTGTTCTACATCTTCTTCGAGGCCGGCCTCATCCCGATGTACCTGATCATCGGCATTTGGGGCGGCGATAACCGCATCTACGCGGCCTACAAGTTCTTCCTCTATACGCTGCTCGGCTCGGTGCTGATGCTGATCGCGATGCTGTGGATGGCCAACACCGCGGGCACGACCGACATCCCGACGCTGATGGCCTACGACTTCTCACCGCGGGCACAGACCTGGCTGTTCCTTGCCTTCTTCGCCAGCTTCGCAGTGAAGATGCCGATGTGGCCGCTGCACACCTGGTTGCCCGACGCGCACGTCCAGGCGCCCACGGCAGGCTCGGTGATCCTGGCGGGCGTGCTGCTGAAGATGGGCGGATACGGCTTCATCCGTTTCAGCCTGCCGATGTTCCCCGAGGCGAGCCTGCAGTTCGTCTGGCTGATCTGGGGCCTCAGCATGGCCGCGGTGGTGCTGACCAGCCTGATCGCGCTGGTGCAGAAGGACATGAAGAAGCTGATCGCCTATTCCTCGGTCGCGCACATGGCGATCGTCACCGTCGGATTGTTCGCCTTCAACACGCAAGGGCTGGACGGGGCGATGATCGTCATGCTCAGCCACGGCCTCGTTTCGGGCGCGCTGTTCCTGTGCGTCGGGGTGATCTACGACCGGCTGCACACCCGCGAGATCGCCCGTTACGGTGGCCTCAGCATCAACATGCCGCACTACGCGCTGCTGTTCCTGCTGTTCACGATGGCCAGTGTCGGCCTGCCGGGTACCAGCGGCTTCGTCGGCGAGTTCCTGAGCCTGATAGGTATCTACCAGGCGAACACTTGGGTGACCGCGATTTGCGCGACCGGCGTGATCCTCGGGGCGGCTTACATGCTCTACCTCTATTGGCGCGTGGCGTTCGGCGTGCAGCGCAATGCCGATGCCGCGGCGATGCCCGACCTCGACTTGCGCGAGTGGGTGATGCTCGGCTCGCTCGCGCTCGCGGTGCTGTGGATGGGCGTCTATCCGGAGAGCTTCCTCGCCCCCATCCGCGGTGACATCGCGGCGCTCGATGCGCGCATCGCGCGGGCGGCGCCGATCGGCGACACCAAGCTCAAGACCACCGCGCGGACGTCGGCTCCGCCGATCGCGACGGCGCCCGGAGAACGCAAGCTGCCGCCGCCGCCGCCATTCCCCGCGTCAAGCGCCGTGCCGACGGGAGGGCAGTGATGGATCTCGCCGGCTCCCTCCACCTGATCCTGCCTGAAATCATCCTCTCGGTTTCCGGGCTCGTGCTGCTGCTCGTCGCCGGATGGGCCGGCGATAAGACGAGCAGCGCGATCAGCATCGCCGCGTGTTTCGTCCTCGGCGCCTGCTTCTTCATCACCGCGCCGGCGGTGTGCGGCGGGGCGATGGGCGCGGGGACCATGGCGTTCGGCGGCCTGTTCACCGCCGACGCCTTCGCCGGTTTTGCCAAGCTGATGATCTACGCCTCGGCCGGCGCGGTGCTGGTGATCGCGCCCGCGTTCTTCAATCGGTACGCGCTGATGCGCGCGGAATTCCCGGTGCTGGTGCTGTTTGCGGTCCTCGGCATGAACGTGATGGTTTCGGCGACCGACCTGATCACATTGTACATCGGGCTCGAGCTGAACAGCCTCTCGGCTTACGTCCTCGCCGCCTTCCTGCGCACTGACGAGCGGTCATCGGAGGCCGGGCTCAAGTATTTCGTGCTCGGCGCGCTGGCTTCGGGGATCCTGCTGTTCGGCATCAGTCTCGTCTACGGCTTCACTGGCACCACCGGCTTTGCCGGCATTCGGACCGCACTCGACGGCCACATGGCGCTGGGCGCGCTGTTCGGGATCACCTTCATGCTCGCCGGACTGGCGTTCAAGATCAGCGCGGTGCCGTTCCATATGTGGACGCCCGACGTCTACGAAGGCGCGCCGACGCCGGTGACCGCGTTCTTCGCCAGCGCACCGAAAGTGGCGGCGATCGCCCTCAGCGCACGAGTGGCGATGAACGCCTTTGGGGTGCAGGCCCACGCCTGGCAGCAGATCGTCATCTTCGCCGCCCTGGCGTCGATAATCGTCGGCGCGCTCGGCGCGATCGGGCAGGGTAACATCAAGCGGCTGCTCGCCTATTCGTCGATCAACAACGTCGGCTTCATCCTCATCGGCCTCGCCGCGGCAACGCCGGCGGGCGCGAGCTCGATGCTGGTTTATCTGGCGATCTATGTGGCGATGACCATCGGCAGCTTCGTCGCGGTGCTGATGCTCAAGGACGCCGAGGGCAACTACGTCGAGCGGATCGCCGACCTCTCCGGCCTGTCGCGTTCCAAGCCGCTGCTGGCGCTGTGCCTGGCAATGATGATGTTCAGCTTGGCCGGGATTCCGCCGCTGTTCGGTTTCTGGGGCAAGTTCGTGGTGTTCCGCGCCGCGGTGCAGGCCGACCTCACCTGGCTTGCCGCAGTCGGCGTCGCCGCCAGCGTGATCGGCGCGTTCTACTACATCAAGATCGTCAAGGTGATGTATTTCGACGAACCGGCCGACGTGGTTCAGGGCGAGAGCGATTGGGCGCACTGGGCGCTGTTGGCGATCAGCGCCGCAATCGTGTCCCCACTCGGCTATCTGCTGACGATCTGGCTCGGCGAGTTCGCCGACAAGGCCGCCGCGGCGCTGTTCCTGGTCGCTTGATCACGATCGTTCCCGAAACCGGGTCCACCAACGCCGACTTGCTGGCTCGACTCGCAGCGGGCGAAAGGCTCGCCGAGGGCGATTGGCTGGTCGCCGATCGCCAGGGGCAGGGGCGCGGGCGGCAGGGGCGCGCTTGGCTCGACGCGCCGGGCAACTTCATGGGTTCGACGGCCGTTCACGTCTCGCCGCAGGACCCGCCGGCGGCGAGCTTGTCGTTCGTCGCCGCGCTGGCGGTGTACGAGGCGGTGCTTGCCCGCATCGGCACCCCGCGCGAGCTCGAGCTGAAGTGGCCGAACGACGTGCTGCTCGGCGGCGACAAGTTCTGCGGCCTGCTGCTCGAGCGCGAAGCAGAGACGGTCGTCCTCGGGATCGGCGTCAATCTCGCCGCCGCTCCGCCCGTGACCGACCGCCGCGCCCGCGCGCTCACTGAATTTGGGCCCGCGCCGGACCGCGACGTTTTCGCCACCGACCTGGCCGCGCAGTTCGATCGCGAGCTCGGCCGATGGCGGCAATACGGGCTCGAGCCGATCCTCAACCGCTGGCTTGCGGCAGCGCATCCGGTGGGCAGCGAGCTGACGGTTCATGAACCCAACGGAACGGCGGTTTTGGGCAAGTTCGCCGGCGTCGAGCGCGACGGCGCGCTGCGGTTGCGCTTGGCGGACGGGGCCGTGCGTGTCATTCACGCGGGCGACGTGATGCTTGGAGGCAACGACTAGATGCTGCTGGCGGTCGATTGCGGCAACACCAACGTAGTCTTCGCCCTTTTTGTGGGGGACGAGATTCGGACGCGCTGGCGCATCGCCACCGATCCGCGCCGCACGGGCGACGAATACGCGGTCTGGCTGACCCAGCTGATGGCGATCGAAGAGATCGAACGCGACGACGTGACGGCGATGATCGTTTCGACCGTGGTCCCCCGCGCCAGGCACAATCTGGAGGTGCTGGCGGAGAAATACTTCGGGGTCGTCCCGCTGTTCGCCGGCGAGGGCGCAGCCGAGTGGGGCATCGCCATCGACGTCGACGAGCCGAGCACCCTCGGCGCCGATCGCGCCGTCAATGCGATTGCCGCGCACGCCAAGCACGGCGGCGATCTGATCGTGGTCGATTTCGGCACCGCGACAACCTTTGACTCGGTCGATTTCAACGGCGCCTACAAGGGCGGGATCATCGCTCCGGGGATCAATCTCTCGCTCGACGCGCTTGTCTCGAACACGGCCAAACTGCCGCGGATCGCCATCGAGGCACCGCATTCTGACAGCGTGATCGGCCGCAATACCGAGGACCAGATGCTGATCGGCGTGTTCTGGGGCTATGTCGCGATGATCGAAGGGCTGATCGCGCGGATGCGCGCCGAAATCGGCCGGCCGGCGAAAGTAGTCGCGACCGGCGGCCTCGCGATCCTGTTCGACCGGCACACCGAGATCTTCGATCACGTCGATCCCGACCTGACGCTCGAAGGGCTGGCGATTCTCGCCGAACGGGCGGGAGTCTCGTGAAGAAGGATTTTACCCCGGAAGACGAATTGCTGGTCCTGGCGCTTGGCGGCTCGGGCGAGATCGGCATGAACGTCAATCTCTATGGCTGTCGCGGCCAATGGCTGATGGTCGACCTGGGGATGACCTTCAGCGGCGACGAATACCCCGGCGTCGATCTGGTGTTCGCCGACCTCGACTTCATCGAGGAGCGGCGAGAGGACCTGATCGGCGTGGTTCTGACCCATGCGCATGAGGACCACATCGGCGCGGTGCCCTACTTCGCCGCCGAGCTCGGAGTGCCGCTGTACGCCACGCCGTTCACCGCCGAGCTGGTGCGCCGCAAACTGGCCGAGGCCGGCATCGAGAACGAGATCGAGCTCAACGTGATGGAGCGCGACCACGGCAGCATCGCGCTGGGGCCGTTCGAGGTCACTTACCTGCCGCTCGCCCATTCGATCGCCGAGGGCAACGCGCTGCTGATCGAGACCCCGTTCGGCCGCGTGTTTCACACCGGCGACTGGAAGCTCGACGAGGAGCCGCTGGTTGGCGAACCTACCACCGAGGAGGAGCTGGTCGCGATCGGTGACGAGGGGATTCTCGCGCTGGTTTGCGATTCGACCAACGTGTTCAATCCCGAGGTCTCCGGCTCCGAGAGCCTCGTCTACCAGGGCCTACTGGAGGAAGTGCGCGGGTGGGAAGGGCGCCGTGTGGTGGCGACCACCTTCGCCTCCAACGTCGCCCGGCTGCAGACCCTCGGCCACATTGCCGAGGAGACCGGCCGTGCAATATGCATCGCCGGCCGCTCGCTCGAACGGATCATCGAAGTGGCTCAGATGAACGGCTATCTCGAGGATTTCCCGCGGCCGGTCGATTTCGACACCGCGATGGATCTGCCGCGCGGCAAGGTGATGATCCTCGCCACCGGCGGCCAGGGCGAGCCGCGCGCGGCGCTCGCCCGTATGGCCGAGGACACTCACCCGATCGGCCTCACCAAGGGCGACGTGGTGCTGTTCTCGAGCCGGCAGATACCCGGCAACGAGCTCGCGATCGGGCGGGTGCAGAACCTGCTCGCCGAGCGCGGCATCGAAATCGTCACCGATCGCCAGAGCGACATCCACGTTTCCGGCCATCCCGGCCGCCCGGAACTGGAGGCGCTCTATGGCTGGCTGCGGCCGGAAATCCTCGTCCCGGTCCACGGCGAGATGCGGCACATGCAGGAGCAGGCCCGGCTTGGCCGCGCCAACGGCATTCCCAGGGCGGTGGTGCAGCAGAACGGCGAGATTGTTCGCCTCGCTCCCGGCGAGCCGGGCAAGCTCGCGCACGTTACCGCCGGGCGTCTGGTGCTCGACGGGGACATCATCGTGCCCGCCGACGGCGAGGCGATCGTCATGCGGCGGCGTCTGGCGCGCGAGGGAATCCTGATCGTCGCGCTCGACGAGCAGCGCCGCCCGCAGGTCCACGGCTACGGCCTGCCGCTCGACGAGGATTATCCCGAGTTCGTCGCCGAAGCGGAAAACGACGTTGTCGCGGCGCTGCGCCGGCTCAAGGGCGCCAAGGCGCGCGACCGCGACGAAGTGATCGAAGCCGCTCGCCTCGCCGCGCGCCGCGCCGCCCAGCGATGGTCGGGCAAGAAGCCGCAGACCCGCGTAATCCTGGTCGAGGACCGCGCCTGATGCGCTGGAGCTCGATCGTGGCGATCTACTTCCTCGTGTGGATTATCTGTGCCTTCATCGTGCTGCCGTTCGGCATACGCACGCACGAAGAAGCCGGGCAGGAGAAGACGCCCGGCCAGGCGGACAGCGCGCCGGCCAATTTCCGTCCCCTCCGTGTGATCCTGTTCGCGACGCTGCTCTCGCTGGTGATCTGCGCCCTGTTCGTGCTCAACTACAACGAGGGCTGGATCACCTTCAGGGACATCGATTTCTTCGATCGCCTGAACGGCATGGGCAGCGGCGCCCAATAATCGTCCTACAGCGTGGCCTCGATAGCCCGCGCTGCCGCCACCGGATCCTCGGCCCGGCTGATCGGGCGGCCCACCACGAGCACGCTGGCCCCGTGATCGCGCGCCTGCCGTGGGGTGACAACGCGCTTCTGGTCGCCGTTGGCGACACCGTTGGGCCGCAGGCCCGGAACGACGAAGAACCCGTCCTTCCACTGCTTGTGGACCGCGGCCACCTCGTGCCCGGAACACACCACGCCATCGAGCCCTGCCGCGTGGGCCAGTTCGGCCAGGCGCATCACCTGCTCGTGGGGCGTCGAATTCGACGCCGACACGCTTGAGGTCGCGCGCGTCGAGGCTGGTCAGCATTGTCACCGCGACGACCTTGGTGCCGGCGCCGGCGGCGGCCTTGGCGTCCTCCATCATCGCCCGCCCGCCGCAGGCGTGGACGGTGACGATCGCCGGCTCCAGCACATGGATCGCCTGCATCGCGGCGGCGACGGTATTGGGGATGTCGTGCAGCTTGAGGTCGAGGAAGATCGGCAGCCCGACATGGGCGAGTTCGTGCACACCGTGATGGCCGTGGGCGCAGAAGAATTCGAGCCCGAGCTTCAGGCCGCCGATGTGCGCCTTGACCTTCTGCGCCAGCGACTTGGCCGTTTCCAGCTGCGGGACGTCGAGCGCGAGATAGACCGGATTGCTCAAGGCTGCTCCCGCTCCAGCGGTCCCGCATCCGGCTCCGGGTGCTCGGGGGCGACGGCGGGCTCGGCGGCTGGGTCGGCCGGTGGCGGAGGCGGCGCGACCGGTGTCACCGCCGCCGTGCGCGCGGCGGTCTCCAGCGAACCGATGCGGCGGTGGAGGTAGAAGGTCTTGCCCCGGTGCAGCAGCCACATCGGGACCAGGCCGATCAGGAACGAGATCACCACCAGCGCCGGAATCTTGGTCTCCAGCACCAGGCCTTCCCAGATCTTCACCTCGACCGGATTCCAGTTGTTGATCGAGAAGATCAGCAGCGCCACCAGCAGCAGCACCCAGAAGATCGTGCGGACGATTTGCATGGCGCGTCCTCTCCCTGTTGCGATGGTCCGAGTGCTAGGGCGATTGGCCGCCGAAGGGAAGGCTACTTGCCGAACACCCGCTCGAAAATGTGGTCGATCTGGCTGAAGTGGTAATTGAGGTCGAACTTGTCCTCCAGCTCCTCCGGCGAAAGCGCCGCGGTTACCTTGGGGTCGGCCTTGAGCAGGTCGAGCAGCGACAGCTTGCCGTCGCTCTCCCACACCTTCATCGCGTTGCGCTGGACGATGGCGTAGGCGTCCTCGCGGCTAATACCCGCCTGGGTCAGCGCCAGCAGCACCCGCTGCGAATGGATCAGCCCGCCCATCCGCTCAAGGTTGGCTTTCATCCGCTCGGGATAGACCAGCAGCTTGTCGATCACCCCGGCGAGGCGGGCGAGGGCGAAATCGAGCGTGATGCACGCGTCCGGGCCGATGAAGCGTTCGACCGACGAGTGCGAGATATCCCGCTCGTGCCACAGCGCGACATCCTCCAGCGCCGGCACCACCGCGCTGCGCACCACCCGGGCAAGCCCGGTGAGGTTCTCGCTCAGCACTGGGTTGCGCTTGTGCGGCATCGCGCTCGATCCCTTCTGCCCGGGCGAGAAGTATTCTTCGGCCTCCAGCACTTCGGTGCGCTGCAGGTGGCGGATTTCGGTGGCGAGGCGCTCGATCGAACTGGCGATGACTCCCAGCGTGGCGAAGAACACCGCGTGCCGGTCGCGCGGGATCACCTGGGTCGAAATCGGCTCGGGCGTCAGGCCCATCGCTTTCGCGACATGCGCCTCCACCGCCGGGTCGATGTTGGCGAAGGTGCCGACCGCGCCGCTGATCGCGCAAGTGGCGATCTCCGCTCGCGCCACCTGCAGCCGTTCGCGCCCGCGGGCGAACTCGGCGTAGGCCTGGGCGAGCTTGAAGCCGAACGTCACCGGCTCGGCATGTATGCCGTGGCTCCGGCCGATCGTGGGCGTGTATTTGTGCTCCAGCGCGCGGCGCTTGAGCGCCGCCAGCAGCCCATCGAGATCGTCGAGCAGGATGTCGGCCGAGCGCGACAGCTGCACCGCCAGCGTGGTGTCGAGCACGTCGGAACTGGTCATCCCCTGGTGCATGAACCTCGCCCAGTCCTCGCCGGCATGCGCGCCGACCTGTTCGGACACCCAGGTGAGAAAGGCGATAACGTCATGCCGGGTGACCGCTTCGATCCGGTCAATCGCCTCGACGTCGATCTCCGGTTCGGTTTCCCACCAGGCCCACAGCGCCTTGGCCGCGTCCTTTGGTACGACACCGAGTTCGCCGAGCTTCTCGGTCGCATGGGCTTCGATCTCGAACCAGATGCGATACTTCGCTTCGGGCTCCCAGATCGCGACCATGTCGGGGCGGGAATAGCGCGGGACCATCGAAGACTCCGAAGCAAAGAGAACGCCGCAGCCGCTAAGGGGAGCAGCGCGCGATGGCAAGCGGCGGGCCGGGCGCCGTTGGGCGGCATTATCCCCAACTATGAGATGAACCGCGCCTGACGGTAAACGTGCGTTCATGATTGTCGCGCTAGAACAATGACACCGGCAGAGATGCCGGCGGGATCAATTTTTGTTTGAGCGGTACGGGCCGCTTGAGGGGTCATTTTGCGTTTTCTTTCGGGGTGCCTCGCGCTCGCGGGGGCTTTCGTCCTATATCCAATCCAGTTTGCCGGGGCCGTCGCGGTGCCCGAGCCGCAACCGGCGATGCAGCCACCGGCGCATGTGGGTGCGAAACCGCCGGTCGTGGCCATTATCGACAGCGGGATCGCGCGGACGCCCGAACTGCAAGACGATCTGCTCGCGGAATACGATTACGGCGCCTTGCCCGCCCGCGCGGCGTTCCACCCCCGATACGATCACGGCACGATGGTGGCGACGATCATGGAGCGGGAGGCGAAGCAGCCGATCAAGATCATTTCGTTCCGCATCGACGACACCGAAGGCTGCCCGGCCGGCGCCAATCCGCCGTGCCAGCACAACGTGCGGCCGATCGTCGAAGCCATCCGCAAGGCGACCGAGCTGGGCGTGACGGCGATCAACATCTCGCTCAACCTCAAAGATGATCCGAGCATCGTCGAGGCGATTCACCACGCCGCTGCGCGTGGCATCCGCATCGTCATGGCCGCGGGGAACGACGGCCTCGATCATCCGGGCAACTTGCGGATGGCGCGGGCCGGATACCCGAACACCATCCTGGTCGGGGCGCTCGACGCCAAGGGGCGGCCGTGGAAGGGAACCAACCGCCCGCAACGCGACACCCCGGGCTATCGCTACGCCTGGCAGTGGGGCGTCGACGTGCCGACGGTGATGGCCGACGGCGGCAATGCGATCGCCACCGGCACCTCGTTCGCCACCCCGATCGAGACGGCCAAGCTGCTGACCGAGCCGAACCCCGCCGCGCCGGCGCCCACGCTCGCGCTGTCGAGCTAGGGCCGGCCCGCCCTCCGCGGGCGATTGCGAACACCCGGGGCCTTGGTTGCCCATAATACGCGTGCACCTCGCGGTTCCGGTTCGGTGCCGGAGAGCAGCCGGAACCATCCGAATGGGGTGCCGTTCACCTCGAGACAGCCTCGTCTGGCGGGAGAAGACAGCGCTTTATCGGCGCGGCCGAGGAGAAGGCATCTATGGCGCGCAATCCGCGCCCCAAAAAGCGGCGCGGACGGCTGGGGCCCGGCGGTCCTGCCGGTATTGGCGAGGCCGACAAGTCGCTGTCCCGCCGGGACGGCCTGCTCGCAGCGCCGGGCGAGCTTATCACCGAGGCGATGCCTTGGCAGGACGGGCTGACCGACGCGCCGGAGCCGGCGGATACGAGCGGCGGGTGGCGGTTTCTCGAGCCGAGTGAAGTCAAGTTCCTCACCGCCGCGGTCGACCGGCTGATTCCCCCCGATCCGACCGGGCCGAGCGCTTCGGAAGCGGGCGTCGTCGTGTTTCTCGACCGGCAACTCGCCGGCGACTACGGGCACGGGGCGCACTTCTACCTCGGCGGGCCGTGGCCGGAGGGCGAGCCAAGTCAGGGCTACCAGAGCCGCTACGCCCCGGCCGAGTTCTATCGCCACGCGATCGCCGCGATCGAAAGGGCGGTGAAGGGCCTCGGCGAGGGCGAGAGCTTCGCCGACCTGAGCACCGAGCGGCAGGATACGCTGCTCAAGCAGATGGAAAAGGGCGAGCTGACGCTCGACGGGCCGATCAAGTCTAAAGCGTTCTTCAAGCAGTTCCTGCAGAACGTGCTCGAAGGGTATTTCTCCGACCCGATGTACGGCGGCAACCGCGACGGCGCGGCGTGGAAGATGATCGGTTTCCCCGGCGCGCACTACGACTATTCCGAGTGGGTCACCGAATACGACAAGCCGGTGCCGGTGGAGATGGTCACCCTGCGCGGGCGGCCCGGGTGGCGGCGGAGCTGAGTGCGTGGCGAGGACGTTGCCGAAAGTCGACGTGGTGCTGGTCGGGTTCGGCTGGACCGGAGCGATTCTGGCGCAGCAGCTGTGCGACGCTGGCCTCGACGTGCTGGCGCTGGAGCGCGCGGCGGCGCGCACTACACCGGTCAACTGGGCGACGAGCTTCGATCAGGACGAGCTGCGCTACATGTGGCGCCACCACCTGTTCCAGAACGTCGCCGAATTCGACGCTCACTTTCCGCAACAACACCAACCAGACCGCGCTGCCGATGCGGCGGCTCGGCTCGTTCCTGGTCGGCACCGGGGTCGGCGGTGCGGGGATCCACTGGAACGGCCAGGTGTGGCGCTGGCTGGAGAGCGACTTCAAGCTCAAGAGCCACAACGAGAAGCGCTACGGCAAGCAGGCGACCGAAGGGCTGACGCTGCAGGACATGCCGCTTAGCTACGACGAGCTCGAGCCGTACTATGACCAGTTCGACAAGATCTGCGGCACCTCGGGGCAGGCGGGGAACCTCAAGGGCGAGATCCAGCCCGGCGGCAACCCGTTCGAAGGGCCGCGCAGCGCGCCCTATCCGACGCCGCCGCTGCCGATGACCTACGGGCCCAAGCTGTTCGAGGAAGCCGCCGCAGGCATGGGCCTGCACCCATTCCCGCACCCGGCGGCGAACCTTTCGCAGGCCTACACGAATCCGCTCGGCCTGCAGATGGGCAAGTGCACGTTCTGCGGGTTCTGTGAAAAGTTCGGCTGCGGCAACTACTCCAAGGCCTCGCCGCAGACCGCACTGATTCCGTACGTCCTGACCAAGCCGAATTTCGAGCTGCGGACCGAAGCCGAGGTGATCCGAATCGAGCGAACGGCCGACGGCAAGCACGCCACCGGCGTCACCTACGTCGATGCCGAGGGCGAGGAGTATTTCCAGCCGGCGGAGATCGTCGCCCTCACCGCCTATCAGCTGCACAACGTCCACCTGATGCTGATCTCCGGCATCGGGCAGCCCTACGATCCGGGGACGGGCGAGGGTCACGTCGGCAAGAACTACTCCTACCAGACGATGAGCTCGGTCGATGTGTTCTACGACGACAAGCGGCTCAACCCGTTCATCGGCGCCGGGGCGCTGGCGTCGGTGGTGGACGACTACAACGGCGACAACTTCGACCACTCCGGGCTGGGCTTCATCGGCGGCGCCTATATCGCCGCGATCGTCACCGGGGGGCGGCCGATCGAGATGGTTCGCGTGCCCAAAGGGGTGCCCAAATGGGGCCTCGAATGGAAGCGCGCGGCAGCGAAATACTACCTGCGCAACATGAAGATCCTGGTCCACGGCTCGAGCTATCCGCAGGCCGGCAACTACCTTGACCTCGATCCGACCTACAAGGACCGCTTCGGCCGGCCGATGCTGCGAATGACGTTCGATTTTCCCGAGAACGACCTCAGGATGGCCAAGTACTGCACCGACCGCACGGCGGAGATCGCCAGGAACACGGGCGCCAGCCACGTTCACGCCAAGCCGCGAAAGCCGCCCTACGGACTCGTCA
Organism: uncultured Alphaproteobacteria bacterium; assembly: GCA_963811255.1. Taxonomy (GTDB): domain Bacteria; phylum Pseudomonadota; class Alphaproteobacteria; order Sphingomonadales; family Sphingomonadaceae; genus Croceibacterium_B. Next base: position 831,920 of record CAWEQI010000003.1, read on the forward strand.
AGTACCAAACGACGCACAACTGCGGCGGGACCATGATGGGCGAGAGCCCGGCCGATAGCGTGGTCAACAAGTATTCGCAGAGTTGGGACGTGCCCAACTTGTTTGTCACCGGCGCCGGACTCTACCCGCAGAACCCCGGCTACAATCCCACAGGTACGCTTGCCGCGCTCGCGTTCCTCACCGCCGACGCGATCAAGACGAATTACGTCAAGCAGGCCGGCGCGCTGCTGGTGCCGGCATGAAGATAAGGCCCCCCGGCTCGGTCAAGGGGCGGCTGCTGCTGGCGCTGGGGACCTACCTCGGCGCGCTCGGCGCCGTCTCGCTCGGCTCATTCCTGTGGATCAAGCTCAATCCGGTGCGGGTGATCGAGCCGGTGCCCGGCGTCTCCGCGCTGCTGACCCAACCCATCCCCGACGGGCCGGACGCCGACCTGATCCGGCGCGGCCGCTACCTGGCGATCGCCGGGGATTGCATGTCGTGCCACACCCGCGCCGGGGGGAAGCCGTTCGCCGGCGGGCTCGGGCTGCAGACGCGTTTCGGGACGATCTATTCGTCGAACATCACCAGCGACGAGCGCTACGGCATCGGCAGCTGGACCCCGAACCAATTCTACCGCGCGCTCCACGAGGGCATCGGCGGCGACGGGCGGCGGCTGTATCCGGCGATGCCCTACCAGCACCTTACGCTGCTGACCCCGAGCGACACCGACGCGATCCTCGCCTTCCTGCGGACCATTCCGCCGGACCCGCACCGCAAACCCGCCAACCGCCTTCCGTTCCCGCTCAACATCCGCTTGAGCATGCTCGGCTGGAACGCGCTCAATTTCTCGCCCCGCACCTTCGAGCCAGACCCGGACAAGTCGGCGGCGTGGAATCGCGGCGCCTATCTGGTGCGGGGCCCCGGCCACTGCGGCGCGTGTCACACGCCGAAGAACCTGATGGGGGCCGAGAAAAGCGGTGAGGCGCTGCATGGCGGCGTAATCGAGAACTGGTTCGCGCCCGATCTGACCGGTAATCGGCGCACCGGCCTCGGCCAGTGGACCGCCGACGATATCGTCGAATACCTGCACACCGGCCGCAACGCGCATTCCGGCGCCGTCGGCGAAATGGCCGAGGTGGTGACTTATTCCACCTCGCTGCTGACCGACACCGATCTGAAGGCCATCGCCACCTACCTCAAATCGCTGCCGCCGAGCGCCGATACCCCGTCCGCGCTGCCCAACGCCGCGGCCATGCGCGCCGGGGGTGAGATCTTCTCCGACGTGTGCACGGCCTGCCATCTCGCCAAGGGCAAGGGACAGCCGCGGCTGTTCCCGCCGCTGCAGGGCAGCGCGGTCGCGCAGCAACGCGATCCCACCGGAGTCATCCGGCTGATCCTCGGCGGCGGGCGAACGGCGCCGACGCTCAAGCGACCGACCTATCAGGCGATGCCGAGCTTCGCCTGGAAACTCGACGATCAGCAGATCGCGGACGTCGCCACCTACGTGCGCAATTCGTGGGGCAACCGCGCCTCGCCGGTCAGCGCGAGGCAGGTGGCGAGGCTCCGCTCGAAGCTGCACCTGCGCAAGTCACTTTGATCGTCAAAGGAGACCGGTGGGAACGGCGGCCAAGAAAAACCGGGCTTGCTGCGCGTTTTCGAGGGGCGTCACCAGGGACGGTAATTCGGTTCGCCATCCGAGGCAGTGGCGGACTTGCTGAGCATCCAGCGAAATGGCTCGCGTAGCTACTTTCCCGCGCGCGGACGGAACAGAATCGAACCGTAGGTTGCACTGAACACTAAGAAGGCCGCGCCCCACAGGGCTCCCGCCACGGCGATGGCGGTACTGTAATCGAACAGGCCAAGCGGCGCGAGGACTCGCACGACGGCGCCGGTGGTGACCAGCAGATAGATGGCGACAGTCGCCGCGTTCGCCTTCAGCTCGCGGCCGGTATGCCCCAGTGTCGCGCGAGTCATGACAGCGAGGATCATCGTCGCCATCGCGCCTGCCGTGAACGCATGAATCGCGGCCGTGCGGGGAATTGGGCTCTGCCAGATGCCGGCAGCGAGAAGGCCGAGGCCCACCGGCACCCACAGGTAACCGATGTGCAGCACCAGGACGAGCGGATCGCTAATCGTGCGCCAACCGCGCCAGCGCGCCAGCCGCGCGAGCTGCAGCACGCCGGCGATCGCAAGCAGGACGGCCGTCGCGCCGGCATCGGGGAAGGCGACCCAGCCCAACAGGGCCAAGGCACTGACCGCTATCGTGACCAGGTCATAGTGGGTGGGCTGGCCCGGCAGACCCCGCTCGAAACCTTGTTTCGTCATCCAGTTGCGGGTGAACGAGGGAATGATCCGCCCGCCGATGAGCGATATCAGTACGACCACCAGCGAAATCCCGGCGCGAATGCCCGCGTCGCCATCGGCGAGCAGACCGGAGGCCGCCGCGTAATCGGCCGCGTCGGCAACGGCAAACAGCAGCACGATGCCGACGGCCGGCACGTTGCGGTTCTTCGCCGCGATCACCTCGCGCCCGGCGACGAAAGCCAGGACGAGGTAGAAGCCGACGTCGAGCGCGGCGGCAACGAAGAGGCCGAGAGCGGCGGAAAACAACACCGCGATCCGCGCTGCCAGCCACAATCCGGCGAGCGCGGCGAGCGGCGCTCCCGCAATCGGCAGCCGTCCGGTCCAGTTAGGGATCGCGGTCAATAGAAAGCCGGCGATCACCGCGCCGACGAAGCCGAACAGCATCTCGTGACGATGCCAGGCGAGCGCGTTGAAGGCGCTCGGCAGCGGCAAGCCGTGGAAGAAGACCGAGAGCCATACGAACAGCGCGAGGAACGCCCACAAGGCTCCGAGGAGAAAGAACGGCCGAAACCCGCCGCGCAGGATCGGCGGTGCGGCGGCCATCCGCGCCTTGCGCAAGGCCAGCATCCTTTCCCCGCGCGTCTCGGCCATGTCGCTCACCTCACTCGGCGGGAAGCGCAACGTCCTCCGGGCCATCGCGCCGCTCGATGCGTTGCCCGAGGGCGGGAAATAGCGGCCATAGCTTGATCAGGAAGTCCACCGCCATGACCACGGCGCCCAGCGCGAAGACCACGTCGCCCGGCAGCCGCATCCACTGCCAGAACAGTGTCTTGTTATAGAAGGTGACGCTGCGCGCGTAGGCGAAGCCGTGCTCGAACACCGCGTTGAGCTGGGGCCAGCCGATCGGAAAGAAGTTGAGCAGAATCCACAGCACCAGCCCGGCGTTGTAGAGCCAGAACGCCCACAATCCGGGCCCCTCGCTGAAGCGATACCGATCTCCGGCGATATAGCGCAGGCAGAAGTAGACGAGGCCGATCGCCAGCAGACCGAATGCGCCAAACAGGGCGGTGTGCGCGTGGTTGAGGGTGAGGAAGGTGCCGTGCTCGTAATAGTTGATCAGCGGGGCGTTGAGGGTGCCGCCGCCGAATACGCCGGCGCCGACGAAGTTCCAGAACGCCGCACCGATCACATAAGTGTAAGCAAGGCGATAATTGAACCTCTCATGAGCGCGGATCAGGCGGTAATGCTGGATCGCCTCGATCACCAGCAGCACTAGCGGCAGCACTTCGATGAACGAGAACATGCTCCCCAGCGGGACCCACATACCCGGTTCACCCACCCAGTATAGGTGATGGCCGGTGCCGAGCACGCCGCCGAGAAAGATCAGGATCAGCTCGAAGTAGACCGCGCGCTCGGCCAGCCGGCGCGAAACCAGGCCCACCGCCATCAGCAGATAGGCGCTCATGCTGGCGGCGAAAAACTCGAACGACTGTTCGACCCACAGGTGCACCACCCACCAGCGCCAGAAGTCGGTTATCGTGAAGGATTTCTCGATCCCGGTGAGCGGGATCATGCCAAAGGCATAAAGCGCCGCGATGTTGATTGTGGCGGCCCAGATCAGATTCTCCAGTCGGATCCGCCCGGTCCAGAACTCGCGCGTCGCGCGTCTCAGCGCTTCGCCGGTCGGCCACAGGCCGCGGAACACCAGTACGCTCCAAAAGACCAGGCCGAGGAAGAAGCCGATCTGCCAAAAACGACCGAGCTGGATGTACGACAATCCCTGGTTGCCGAACCAAAACCAAGAGCCGTCGATATCGCCCATGATCCCGAGCCAATCGCCGATCAGCGCCCCGGCGACGACCGCCAGCGTCACCCAAAACAGCAGGTCGACCAGCAGGCCCTGACCCTTCGCCTCGCGTCCGCCGGCAATGGCGGGTGCGAGGAACAGGCCGGCGCCGATCCAGCCGATGCCGATCCACACGATCGGCGTCTGAGTGTGCACGTCGCGCAGGAAGTTGAACGGCAGCCAGGTGGCGAGATCGAAGCCGTAGAAGCTGCGCCGGTCGTAATAGGCGTGGGCCATGATCGTGCCGGCGGCGATCTGCACCAGCAGCACCGCGGCGACGATCAGGAAATACTTGCCGACCTTGCGCTGGCTCGGCGTCAGCGTGCGGAACGAGGCAAGCACGTCTTCGCGCGGCTCGTCGTCAGGCGTCTCGAGCCAGAAGATGTAGATGAACAGCACCAGTCCGAAGGCGAAGAACGTGAAGCAGAAGCTGGCCCAGGTCCAGATGAAGGTGCTCGACGTAGGGGTGTTGCCGACTTCCGGCTCGTATGGCCAGTTTTGGGTCCAGGAGGCGTCCGTGCCGGGCCGGCGGGCGACGGTGGTCAGCGCCGAATAGATCATGAAATCGGCCGTGTGTAGCCGCTCGCTTCGATCGAGGCTGAACGCGGGAGTCCAGCCGGTCGTGCGGTCGACCTTGCCGAGATTGTCGGCCATTTCCGTCCGCACGGCGGCGATGGCGTTCGCCAGTTCATCGGGCAGCACGACCTGAGGCTTGGTCAGGTCGACACCCTGCAACTCTTGCTGCATCTGGCTGCGCGCGTCGGCCTTGTCACCGACATCAAGCGCGGCGAATGGCTTGCCGAAGTGTTTGTTGGCGACGCCTTCCTCGGTGAGCCTCGCCAGTCGCATCAACGCGAATGCAGTATAGTCCTCGCCGAAATAGGAGCCCATCCCGTAGATGCTGCCGAAATCCATCAGGTCGGCCTTCTGGAAACCGGCCTTGCCTGCGACGATATCGGCGTCGGTCAGAACTGTGGCGCCCGATGCGGTGACGTAGCGATCGGGTTGCGGGGGAGCCTTTTCATAAGTCAGCGCGGTCGCCCAGAAGAAGGCCAGGAAGCTGCCTATGGCGACTACAAACAGAATCCACTTGAGGACATTGCTGACGCGGTCATCGGCGCCGGGCGTGAGATTTTCCGACGGCAAAGCCACAAGGCTTTCTCCCCCTTCTGCTCCCTCCCTGCGAATCCAAGACCTGGACCAGTGGCACAACACTCCGCAGCACGCAAATCAGGAGGGCAGTCCGCCCGACGTCGTTCCTGCCGCGACGAAATCGGCGCGACCTTGGCGGTGACTATCCGGTCAAAGGAAGGCAGTCTGCGACGGACTCGCCACGGGCACGTTATCAGCCGCCCCTAAATCAGCCCCTTCGCCTTCAAACTGACGTGCCCCTTTGGCCTGAAGATTACGCGGTTGTGGACCAGGGCTCCGGCGACGCGAGTCCGCGAGCAGGCCCAGGGCTCGAGGAGCGTTCCTCAAGCCCTGGGATTTCCTGAGCCTTCAGTTCAGCCGCGTTCGCCCTGCGGAGCGACCGCTGGCGGCGGGGGCACCGGGCAGGTCTGATCCACGCCGACCGTCGAACCGTCGGGGCAGGTCTTGGTCTGCGGGGGAGGCGGCGGAGGCGGCGGCGGAGGAGGAGGCGGAGGCGCTTCCACCGGCGCGGGCGGCGGCGCCGCCGGGGCACCGAAGGAATAGCTCAACCCGGCCGAGAAGCCGTGGCTGTCCATGCCCTTCCGGAAGGTCCCCTGATACCCGGCGAAGATCGCAAAGTTCGGGCTGGCCTGGAAGTTCAGGCCGGCATCGACATCGAACTGGTCCTTGGGCGGCTCGAAGTAGCTGACCGTGAAGGCGCTTGCTCCGGCGCCGCCGAACCGGGCGTCGATCGTGTTGCGCTGGTGGCCGAGGTTATGCCGCCAGGCCAGACGCCCATAGGGCGAAATGGTCGCATGCGGATTCGCCCTGAGATCGAAGCCGGCGAGCAGGTCGGTGCGCTTGGTGCTGATGTCGTTGACCGTCAGGTTGGCCGCGCCGGCGCCGGTTTCGGTGAAGCCGTCCACCTGACCGCTCGTGAAGTCGAGGCCGACGAACGGCCGCAGCTCGAGCCCGGAGAGATTGAAGCCGTAGCCGACCGTCGGGACGATTTTCCACTCGTGCGCGCGGGTGTCGGCGGCCGGACTCCCGGTGATCCCGCCAACGTCGATCGTGCGGAGCGACGTGATCTTGCCGTGGATGTAATCCACCTGCAGATCGGCGTCGAACCCGGAGCCGGTGTCGTAACCGACGAAGCCGCCGAGTTGCCAGCTCTTGTTGTGACCGTGGCTGTCGCCGTAATGGAAGCGGATCCGGTCCTTCGAATAACCCCCCGCCAGGCCGGCGTAGAACCCGCCCGAGCGATAGGTGCCGCCTCCGGCTATACCCCAGGTGTCGATCTTGGAGCCGAACAGGTCGTCGCGGTCGTGGGCCTTGGTCCAGCTACCGTAACCGCGCAGCCACAAGTCGAAGCCCGGCAGCATATTGGGGGTCTCGTGGGTCTGTAGGAAGAGCTGCCGCGAGAACAGGTTGCCGGTGTTCAGCATCGAGTTGGCATAGGCGCCGTAGGCCTCCGGGCTCACCTGGTCGAAGAACGTTTGCGCCTCGGCGGCGCTTAGGACGTCGACGTTGGCGACCAGCCCGGCGGTCGCGCCGGTGGCGCCGGAGACCAGGCTCTGGAAGCCGTTGGCGACGGCGATCTCGTTGGCCGTCGCGTTCGCGCCGATGCCGGTCGCATAGGGCGTACGGGTCACCGTCAGACGATAGGCCTGCGCCCCTCCGGCGGTCGTGACGATGCCGGTCGGAGTGAGCTGGATGAACGGCGACAGGATGTTGCCGGTCACGGCGAGATCGCCGCTGACGCCGCCGGTGGCCTGCACGACATCGTAGGTCGTGCCGTTGACATAAGGGGTCCCCGGCGTCCCCAGGTCGACCGCGAGCGTGCCGTCGAGTGCGGCCGTTCCCGGAGTGCCCGTAACCGACAGCTGGTCGTAGCCGGTGCCGGCGACGTTGTTCGGGGTGATCTGGACCGCCAGCGTGCCGTCCGCGCCCTGCGTATAGGCGCCGTTTACGTTGAACACGCCGATGTCGCCGTTGCCGGGGCTGAGCGTGCCGGTGTTGTCGACCGTGCCGTTGACGGTGCCGGTGCCCGACAGCGTTCCCGCGTTAGCGACGTCGCCGGTGATGCTGCCGTTGACGATCGTCGTCGCGCCGCCAGCGGCGGTGACGTCGCCAGTGAGCACGCCGGCGGGCAGGACGTCGAGCGTCGCGCCGCTGGCGACGCTGTTAGCCGGGCTGGTGTAGGCGCCACCGATCGCCAGCGTGCCGTCGTTGACGGCCATGCCGGTGCCGAGCGTGCCGGTGCCGGCCAGGGTGAAGGTCCCCGTGCCGATCTTGGTCAAGCCGTCGATCGTCAGCGGACCGGAGAAGGTGGTGTCGGTGTTGTCGCCGCCGGTGGTCAGCATATAGGCGCCGTTGACCGTGCCGTCGCCGGCAAGGCTGCCGATCGTCTCGTCGGCATTCAGCTGCAGCGTGCCGGGCGCGCTGACCGTCACCGCGGACGTATCGCCGATGCCGGTGGGGCCGACGGCGAGGACGCCGCCGTTAACGGCGGTCGCGCCCGAATAGGTGTTGTTGCCGGTTAGCGTGACGGTGCCGGTGTTGGTCTTGGTCAGCGAGCCGGTGCCGCTGATGTCGCCGGCGTAAGTGCCGTTGGTGGTCTGGTCGAAAACCAGCGCGGCGTTGTCGAGGATATCGCCTTGCAGCGAGGTCGTCGTGCCGGTCAGCGTCCCGCCGCTGATCGTCGTCCCGCCGCTGTAGGTGTTGGCGGCGGACAGGGTCAGGTTGTCGCTGCCGGTCTTGGTCAGCCCGCCGGAGCCCGAAATCACGCCGCTGAGCGTCGTCGGTGCGCCGGTGTCGAACGTCCCACCGCCGGCGCCGAGCGTGATCGGATTGGCGAGCGTCGCCGCCCCGGTCGTCTGCAGCGTACCGCCGTCGAGGCTCACGCCGCCGGTGACCATGTTGTTCGACGCGCCGACCGACACCGTTCCGCCGTTGTTGATGACAAGCGCGGTTCCGGCGTTGGTGTAGCCGGTGTTGTCGCCGGTCAGCGTCAGCGTTCCGTCGCCGGCCTTGGTGATCGTGCCGCTGCCGGCCAGGCCTCCGATTGTGTCGGCGCCGGTGCCGAGGTCGATATTGCCGGTCACGGTCCCGGGCGCGGTGTTGGTCAGCGTGTCGTTGCCGGCGCCGGTGGTGATATTTCCGGCAATGGCGCCTGAATTGGTGATCGTGTTGTCGCCGTCGCCGAGGGCGAGGTTACCGTTGAGGGTTCCGCTGTTGGCCACGGTGTCGTTACCGGCACCAGTCGTGACGTCGCCGGTGAGAGTGCCTGAATTGGTGACCGAGTTGTCGCCGTCAGCCAGAGCGAGGTTGCCGTTCAAGCTGCCGCTGTTGGTCACGCTGTCGTTGCCTGACCCGGCAGTCACGTTGCCGTTGAGCGTGCCGGCGTTGGTCAGCGTGTTGTTGCCGTCGCCGAGCGCAATGTCGCCGGTGCGGGTGGTCCCCGCGCCGAGATTGAAGCTGTCATCGCCGGCGCCGAGCGCGACCGCGCCGGTGAGCGTGCCGCCGTTGGTGACGCTGACCGAATCCGCGCCGTTGGAACCAGTGACGTCGCCCGTGATCGTGCCGCCGGTGTCGGCCAGGGTGAGCGGGCCGGCCGAAGTGATGTTGCCAGTGATTGTCGTGCCGGTTGCGCTATTGACGTTCAGCGCGCCGGTCGAAACGAGGTTGCCGGTCAGCGAGGCTCCCGCGACCAGGTTGTTGAAAGTATTGACCTGCGTGCTGGTGGTGTCGCCGAACAGCACGTTGCCGATAATCGTGCCTGCCGTGCCGCTGTCGGAGTTGTTGACCGTGCTGCCGCCGCCGAGAGAGACGGCGTCCGCGCCCGAGTCGATTGCGCCTCCGGTATTGAGAACGCTCGTGGTTCCGGCCGACAGCAGCGGGCTCGGCGTTGCCGCTCCCGTACCGACGGTTGCCGCGGGCTGAACCGCGACAGTGACGCCGTCCGTGGTGGTCTGGTAGCCATCTGCATCGACCCCGGAGCAGACCACGTTGGTGCCTGCCGCGTCGGGGACGCAGTCGGCCAACGCCGGCGTTGCCGTCAGGAAAACCGCTGCACCGGCGATTGCCGTGCCCGCGAGAAAGCGCTGCTTGGAAACAGTATGGAGTTTCATATGCTTGTGACCCTCGTTCTGACCCGGCCCCGAAACTGACCCGGGTTGCCCAGCCAAAGCTTGGCCGGTCAGTATGGTTCCAAGGTCGATAAGATTTTTTTGACAGGGCCAGCCGTCGGCGACGCGGCATAACCCATCGGTTCCGACCTCAGGAAAGACTAGCCAGGGAACGCTAAGATTTGCCGCGGTCAACCCTTCGCTGGCGATCAGATCAACCCTTTCGCCTTCAGGCTGACATGCCCCTCGCGCCCGACGATCACGTGGTCGTGGACGGCGATGCCCAGCAGGCGCCCGGCCTCGGCGATGCGGGCGGTGATCTGGATGTCGGCGCGGCTGGGCTCCGGGTTGCCGCTCGGGTGGTTGTGAACCAGGATCAGGGCGGTGGCGCCGACTTCGAGGGCCTTCTTGACCACTTCGCGCGGGTGGATTGCGGCTTCGTCGATGGTGCCTTCCTGGGCCTGGTGATCGAGGATCAGCCGGTTGCGCGCGTCGAGGTAGAGCACCCGCACGCGCTCGACGGTGAGGTGGGCCATGTCGGTCATCAGGTAGTCGAGCAGCGCCTGCCAGCTGCCGAGGACCGGCTGTTTGCGGACCTGGCTGCGGGCCATGCGGCGTGCGGCGAGGGCGACGGCCTTGAGCGCGGCGGTGCTGACTTCGCCCATCCCATCGACCTCGGCGAGCGCGTTGTGGTCGGCGTTGAGCACGCCGGCCAGCGAGCCGAACCGGGCGAGGAGCGCCTTGGCGACAGGCTTGGTGTCGCCCTGGCGGCGGGCGGCGAACAGCAGGTATTCGAGCACTTCGTAATCGGCCAGCGCCTCCGGGCCGCCGTCGAGCAGCCGCCGGCGCAGCCGTTCGCGGTGGCCGGTGCCGCCGTGGTCCCTGCGCGCCGGTTGGAGCGGTTTATCGGTCAAAAGCGTTGGATCCCCTGACACGGCCCGCATTGCCTTTGCGCGGGCTTGCGCGCAAGGGTTCCCGCAATGACGCAGGATGCCGAGTTCGACACCACTGCGGAAGTCCCCGGACGGCGGCGCTCGTTCTGGTGGCGCTGGGTCGTCCTGCCGCTGCTGCTGATCTTGGGGGCGGTTTTCCTCGCTTTCTGGCTGCAGCGCGATACATTCGCCGGCAACCTGATCGACCGCTACCTGCGCTCGCATCACGTCCGCGCGACCTATAAGATCGACCGCATCGGCGGAAAGGAGCAGATTCTCAGCCACATCGTGGTCGGCGATCCACGACGGCCGGACCTGACGGTCGAGCGCGCGGTGGTGTTTATCCGCTACCGGTTCGGCTACCCCGGCATTTCGAGTGTGACGCTGATCAAGCCGCGGCTCTACGGGACATACCTGCACGGCAAGCTGAGCTTCGGCGCGCTCAATTCGCTGTTCCCGGCCAAGAAGCCCAAGCCGCCCTTCGAGCTGCCGAACTATTCGCTCGCCCTCTACGATGGCCGCGCATTGCTGGAAACCGATCACGGCCCCGTCGGCTTCAAGGCCGAGGGCAAAGGATACCTGCGCGGCGGCTTCAAGGGCGTGCTCGCGGCGACGGCTCCGCAGCTGATGTTCGGGCAGTGCCAGCTTTCCGGCGCGACGCTGTACGGCAAGATCGGCATCGACGCCGAGCGGCCGACCTTCAGCGGCCCCGTTCGGTTGCAGGCGATGGATTGCGGGAAGGGGTCCGCGCAACTGAGCGAAGCCTCGGTAAACGCGGACGTGAAGATCGACCGCGACTTTGCTGGCGGCGATGCGACGATCTCCGGCGACACGCGCGCGTTGCAGCTCGCCGATGCCGTGGCCGAGGCGCTCCAGCTCAAGGGCAAATTGTCGTTCCGCGGCGGGGAACTGACCGCAAGCTACGACGCCGAGGGGGTCGGCATCGCCCATCCCCAGGCGCGGATTGCCAGGTTCGGCGCCAAAGGTTCCATTCGCGCGGGCGACGGGTTCAATTGGGTTCGGCTGGAGAGCGATTTCGAGGGCACCGGCCTTCATCCCGGCACCGCCTTGGACGAGGCGCTCGGCAAAGCGGCCGACGGCGCTGGCGAGAACTTGCTCGGCGCGGTTCTGCGCAAACTACGCGGGGCCCTGCTGGACGAAGCGAACGGCAGCTCGCTCTCGGGTCACGCGACCTGGAGCAAGACCGGCGCCGTGACCAGCCTGGTGATCCCGCAGGCGAGCGTGATCGGCGGCAGCGGCCAGCCGGTGCTGTCGCTTTCCCGCTTCCAGTACGGCAGCAGCCAAACCGGTGTGCCGCGGCTCGCCGGCAATATCGCGACCGGCGGACGCGACTTGCCGCGGATCGAGGCCCGGATCGACCAGCAAGGAACGGGAGGTTTCAGGGCCCGGCTGACAATGGCGGCTTACCAGGCGCAAGGCGGCAGCATCGCGATCCCCTCGCTGGCGCTGGTCTCCAAGGGCAACCGGATCGGGTTTGCCGGGCGGACGATCCTTAGCGGCGACCTGCCGGACGGTCATGCCGACGGGCTGCTGGTGCCGGTCTCGGGCAACTGGTCGAGCACCTCCGGCCTCGCGATGTGGCGGCACTGCACCCCCGTCGTGTTTGATTCGCTGCGCTTCGCCAGCCTGACGCTTCGGCGGCACGGGCTGACCGTTTGCCCGGCGAAGGGCCGGCCGATCCTGCACTACGGCTCGGCCGGTCTGGCGATAGCCGCCGGAATACCCTCGCTCGACGTCGGCGGCACATTGGGCCAGACGCCGATTGCCATTCGCAGCGGCGCGATCGGATTCGCCTATCCCGGCACGATGACCGCCCGGCAGGTGCTGGTGACCCTGGGGCCGCGGGCGACGGCGACGACGTTCGCGGTCGACGACCTCACCGCGCGGCTCGGCAAGACGATCGGCGGGACATTCGGCGGGACCGACGCCAGGCTGTTCAGCGTGCCGATGAATATCACCGACGCCAGTGGAACATGGAGTTACGCCAAAGGTCGGCTGAGCCTGGCCGACGGCGCCTTCCACCTGGTCGATCGCCGCAAGCCGGCGCGCTTCCAGCCGCTGATCGCGCGCGGCGCGACGCTGGCTCTCGAGAACAATCTGATCACCGCCGACGCGGTGCTGCGCGAGCCGACGACGGACCGCGAGATCACCCGGGTCGCCTTGCGTCACGATCTGGCGAGCGGAAGCGGACACGCCGACCTGACGGTGCCGGGGATCGTGTTCGACAAGCGCCTCCAGCCGCAGCCACCCTTATCCGAGTGCCTAGGGTCTGTCGCCGGGCCTGCTACCGGTCCGCCCGGCTTGAGCTGCGTCGCGTTGGGCGTGGTCAGCAACGTCGCCGGGACCATTTCCGGCAAGGGGCGGATCGACTGGGACCAGCACGGCCTCACCAGTTCGGGCCGGTTCTCCAGCGATTCGCTCGATTTCGCGGCCGCGTTCGGGCAGGTGAAGGGCGCCTCGGGCACAGTGGTGTTCACCGACCTGCTCGGCCTGACGACCGCCCCCGACCAGGTCATCAAACTCGCCTCGGTCAATCCCGGCATCGAGGTGACGGGCGGCGAGGTCTCGTTACAGCTGAGCAAGGGGCAGGTGCTCAGGGTGAACCGCGGCACCTGGCCGTTCATGGGTGGCACGCTGACGATGCGGCCGGTGACGCTGAACCTCGGGGTGAGCGAGGAACGCGCCTATGTCCTCGACATCAAGGGACTGGAGGCGTCGCAGTTCGTGGATCGCATGCAGCTGGAGAATATCTCCGCCACCGGCACCTTTGACGGCGTAATTCCGCTGGTCTTCAACCCCGATGGAAACGGCCGCGTCGCCGGCGGCCACCTGCAATCGCGAGACGGCGGGAACGTCGCTTATGTCGGCGCGCTGACTTACAAGGACCTGTCGACGATGGCCAACATGGCCTTCGACGCGCTGCGCTCGCTTGACTACGAGGGCATGACGATTGACATGAACGGTCCGCTAACCGGTGAGATCGTCACTCGGGTAAGGTTCGACGGCGTCAGCCAGGGCGAGGGCGCCAAACGCAATTTCATCACCCGGCGGATCGGCAAGCTGCCGTTCCGCTTCATCGTCACCGTTACGGCGCCGTTTTACAAGCTGATCACCAACATCCGCTCGATGTACGATCCGACGATGGTTCGCAGCCCGCAGGAGCTCGCCCAGCAGGGGCTGCTGGTCGATCGTAACGGCAACGTGGTTCCCGCCGGCAGCGTGCCGTCCTCTCCTTCCACTCCCGCCAAGCCAACGCCGGATGAAGGCACCATTCAGCGCCCCGAAAGTGAGAAAAAGCCATGATGTCAGGCAAATTGACCAACCGCGCGTGCCGTGCGCATAAGGTTCCGATGAGCGGGGCTGGACGGGCAGGCGCGGTGGTGACGGCGATGCTGGGCTGCGGCCTGGTGGCGGGGTGCATTTCGGTGACCGCGCCAGACAAGCCGATCGTGATCGAGCTCGACATCAACGTCAAACAGGACGTGGTTTATCATCTGGCGCCCAACGCGCAGAACACGATCGAGCAGAATTCGAGTATCTTCTGATGGAGAAGAGCATGAAAACGATTTTCACCCGCGCCACGTTGGCCCTCTCGGCCGCGGCGCTCGCCCTGGCGGGGCTCGCCGCGCCAGCCTTGGCCCAGCGCGATCCCGCGTACGAGGCGGCGCGCCAGTCGGGCAAGGTCGGCGAAAAGCCCGACGGCTATCTCGGTATCGTCGACGGCTCGACGCCGCAGCTGCAGAAGCTGGTCAACGACATCAACATCAAGCGCCGGGCGCTTTATGCGCAGAAGGCCCAGGCGGCCAGCGCGACGCTCGAGGAGTACGCGTTCACCGCCGGCTGTCTGGCCGTCGCGCGCACCGTTCCCGGCGAGAAATACATGACCCCCGACGGCAAGTGGATGACGCGCACCTCGGCCCCGCCGATCCGCGATCCGCGCTGTCCGTAAGCGTCCAGGGCGCCAATCCAAAGCCATCGCCGCGCGCCGTCCGCAGCCTCACCGCCGCGGGCGACGTTTTTCGTATTTTGTGCCGCGGCAGGGGCGGTTGACTTGGCTTGCGCCCGTCCGTAAGGGCGGCGCGTCGCCGGCCGGGGCAACCTTTGGCCGCGCATTCCTTTGCAACCCCTGCGCGAGGCGAAACGCACCCATCGTGGCGAACGAACCCGACAACGCACCCGGTGAGGACCCGAAGTTCAATTCGCTCGAAGAGCGGATCGCGGCCGCGCGCAAGGCGGAAGGCGAGCGGGTGACGAAGGAGCATTTCGAAGTCCAGGTCGTCCGCGGCAAGGCTCTCGAAATCGCTTCGGTCATGGTCGGATACCCGGTCGGCGGGATCATCGTCGGCTTCGTGCTCGACAAGATATTCGGCACCTTGCCGTGGATCACCATCGCCCTGATGTTTCTCGCCTTCGTGGGCGCGTGCATGAGGGTCCTCCGCGTCGGCAAGGATGACGACGCAAACGGCGCCGGTTAGGCGCGCAACAGGAATCGGAAAGACAGCTCGTGGCCGCGTCTGCCAAGATCGACCCCATGCACCAGTTCATGATCAGCCCCGTCGGCGGCGGGGAGCTGGTCGGATCGCCGTTTCAGTTCACCAACTCGGCGTTCTGGATGTTCGTCGTGCTCGCCTGCATCGTGGTGTTCATGTGGGGCGGGATGAAGCGCGAGTTGGTGCCCGGCCGCTGGCAGGCCGCCGTCGAAGGCTTCGTCGAATTTGTCTCCGGGATGACGGTGTCGAGCATCGGGCCCGAGGGGCGCAAGTTCACCCCGTGGATCTTCACGATCTTCACCTTCATCCTGTTCGCCAACTACCTAAGCCTGTTCCCTTCGGGTTTCCTGCCCGGGGCCTTTCCCTTCGCTGTGACCGCGCAGTTCACGGTGACGGGCATGATGGCGATCATCAGCTTCTCGATCGTGCTGATCGTCGGCTTCTGGCGTCACAAGCTGCGTTTCTTCACTCTATTCGTTCCCCACGGGACGCCAAAACCGATGATCCCGCTGATCGCGTTCATCGAATTCATCAGCTTCATGGTTCGGCCGTTCAGTCTCGCGTTGCGCCTTTTCGTGGCGATGATCGCCGGACACATCCTGTTCGACGTGTTCGGCAACTTCATCATCATGGGGATCAATTCGGGCACCGCGGCGGGTTACGCCATCGCGCTGTTGAGCTTCATCTTCGTGCTCGGCGTGAACGCGATCGAACTGCTGGTCTGTGCGATCCAGGCTTACATTTTCGCGCTGCTCTCTTCGCTCTACATCAACGATGCGGCGAACCTGCATTGATGTTCTGTTTGTAATTCAAGTCATTCAATGGAGAATTTAAGATGGATCTCGAAGCTGCAAAAGTGATCGGCGCCGGCCTCGCGGCGATCGGCACCGGTGCCGCGTCTATCGGCGTCGGGTTCGTGTTCGGATCGTTCCTGCAGGGTGCGCTGCGCAACCCGGGTGCGGCCGACGGCCAGCAGGGCCGCCTGTTCATCGGCTTCGCCGCGGCGGAACTGCTGGGCCTGATCGCCTTTGCGGTCGCGATGATCATCCTTTACGCGGTCTGATCCGCGCGAAGGCACAGAAGGCTGGCCGGACATGGCTCCGGCTGGCCTGGTGACAGGCTGAACGAAACGGTCCCATGCCCCAACTTAATCAGCTTCCTCTCGTCTACTTGTCCCAGTGGTTCTGGCTGCTGGTGGTGCTGGGGATCGTCTATTTTGGCATCGCCAGGACGATGGTGCCGAAGATCGAGCAGGTCGTCGACGGCCGCGACGCGAAGATCGCTGGCGATCTCGCCGCGGCCGAGCAGGCGCGGAGCGAGGCCGAAGCGACCGAGGAGCGCGCGCGTGCGGCCGAGGAAGCCGCACACGAAGCGGCCCGAGCCATTGCCGCTGCGGCCAAGGTGAAGTCGCTCGCCAACGCGGAAAAACGGGTCGCCAAGGCCGACGCTGCGATCGGCGAGAAGATAGCGGCGGCCGAGGCCCGCGTCGCCGAAGCTCGTGCGAAGGCGCTTGAAAGCCTTGAAGGCGTCGCTGCCGAGGCGGCGCAGGAGATTGTCGCCAAGGTCGCTGGCGCCAAGGTTTCAGCCGACAGGGCCAGCGCGGCGGTGAAGGCGGTGCTGGCCGATGGCTGACCTGGCTTTTCTCGCTGCCGCGGCCGGCGGTGCCGCCGAGCACGCCGAACCGGCCGCGTGGCACCTCAACGCCGACGGCTGGTGGGCCATGACGGTGATTGCCGTCATCCTGCTGATGCTGTTCTACAAGGTTCCCGCCGTTATCGCCGAGGCGCTCGACAAGCGCATCGCCTCCGTCCGCCAGGCGCTCGACGAGGCAGCGCAACTGCGCAGCGAAGCGGAAGCGCTCAAGGCCGAGTATGAGCGGAAGGTGGCCGACGCGGGACGGCATGCCGAGGAGCTCCGGGTCGGCGCGGAAAAGGAAGCCGCGGCGATCGTCGAAAAGGCCAAGGCGGACGCCACCGCGCTGATCGCCCGGCATGAGAAGATGGCCGAGGACAAGATCGCCGCCGCCGAACGCGCCGCCGTCGCCGACCTGCGCGCGCGGGCGGTCGAGGCCGCCGCCGCCGCCGCCAGGACCCTGATCGCCGAACAGCACGGCGCGGAAGCCGACGCGAAGCTGGTCGACAAAGCCATCTCCGACCTCTGAGGGCGAATTTCGGCACACGCGGCTTGCACTGGGACCGCGACCTGCTTCACAGACGGCGACGACATTCGCGTTTGGGAGATTGGGCATGAAGGTTGCGGTTCTCGGAGCGAGCGGCAAGGGCGGTTCGCAGATCACCAAGGAACTGGTCTCGCGTGGGCATCAGGTGGTGGCGATCGCGCGCCATCCGGAGAAGCTGCCGTCGGGCGAGGGGGTCACTCCGGTGCAGGGCGATGCGTCCGACGCCGACGCCTTGGCCAAGCAGATCAAGGGCGTCGATGCCGTGATCAGCGCGGTCCATTTCGACATTCCCGCCGCGACGTTGCTCTCGGCGGTCAAGCAGGCCGAGGTGAACCGCCTGCTGGTGATGGGCGGCGCTGCGAGTCTCAGGAACAAGGATGGTGTGCGGCTGTACGATTCCCCTGGTTTTCCCGAAAACATCAAGCCGATCGTCAAGCCGGGGATCGACTTTCTCGACGCCCTGAAGAAGGAGCACGATGTCGACTGGACCTTCTTTTCGCCGGCGATGGTGATCTTCGAAGGGCCGCGCCAGGGGCCGGGCAGCTTTCGCCTGGGCCAGGACGAGCTGGTCACCGACGCCAGCGGCGAGAGCAAGATCAGCTATGCCGACTATGCGATCGCGATGGTCGACGAGCTCGAGCAGCACAACCATTCGCGCGGCCGGTTCACCGCCGCTTATTAAGGCGAAGCGGCAATCCGAAACTTTTCGCGGCGCCCCGCGCTCTCTCCTCATCGAAAAGGAGAGAGCGAATGGCGCCCAGCGCGATTGCCATCAATTGTACGCTAAAGTCGAGCGACGATCCGCCGAGTTCCACCCGACGGATGATCGACGTCCTGGCCGACGCCTTTCGCCAGTACGGCGTCGAGGTCTCCGAAGTGATGCGCCTCGCCGACTATAACATCAAGCCGGGCGTTACCTCCGACGAAGGCGCAGGCGACGACTGGCCGATACTGCGCGAGAAGATCCTGGCGCACGACATCCTGATCTTCGGAGGGCCGATCTGGGTCGGACAGATCAGCTCCATTTCCAAGCGGGTGATCGAGCGGATGGACGCGTTCCTGTCGGAGACCGACGATCACGGACGGATGCCGAGCTATGGTAAGGTGGCCGTCGCAGCCATCGTCGGCAACGAGGACGGGGCCCACTACAATTCGGCCGAGCTGTACCAAGGGCTTAACGACCTCGGCTGGACGATACCGGCCAACGCAGTGTGCTACTGGAACGGCGAAGCAATGGGCTCGACCAACTTCAAGGAACTCGACAAGGTGCCGGAGAAGGTCCTGCAAATGGCGAAACAGGTGGCGAGCAATGCAGTGCGCCTCGCCTCCCTGCTCAACCGTTCGTTCTATCCCGGCGTGGCGAGCGGCTAAGAGCCGCGCGGCCGTTGCCGAGCCTGGACCCCGACTCTAGCCGTTGCGCTCGAGCAGTTCGGTTTCGTTCGGGCCCAGCAACCGGACGGTGAGCGTCTGGCCATGATCGCTCTTGACGCGCACGTAGTCGCCGTTCGCCGCGATAACCGGCTCGTAGGGCCAGCACTCTTCGCCGCGCGGGGCGTAGTCGGTGCACAGGGCGTCGCCTTTGGCGGTCCAGGTGCCTTCGACCACCTTTTCGCCCAGCTCGGGGATGATCTTGAGTTTGCCGTCGGGGGCGAGGTTGACGGCGTTGGCCCAGCCGTTCTTGGTATAGACTTCCAGGGTCCGACCGGTGAGCTCTGCGGGCCATGCCTCGTACGGCGCGAGCGCCGTTTGCGGGACCGGCTCGCCGGTGTCGGCAACCTGGTATTCGGCGCAGGCCGCGAGCGGGAGAGCCACGGCCACGGTCATGAGAATTGTCAGCTTCATATCGAATTCCTTCGCTGATTAGCTGATGGCGTGCGAAGGAATGGCGGGATGGCGATTTGGTTCGCAAAGTCGGGCCGGCCGTGTCCGCGAAGCGCCGAAGCGACCGATCGGAGGGCCGATCAGCCTTTGAAACTGTCCTTGGCCGCGCGGATCGCGGCGAAGGTTTCCGGCGGGGTGTGGCCGCCCCAGCGGGCCCGCATCTCGGGCGTGTCGGCACGCAGGAACGGATTGGTCGCCAGTTCGCGGGCGAGGCCCATCGGCACCGTCGGCTGATCGGCGGCGCGCTTGCGGTCGATCTCGGCGGCGTAGTCCTTAAGCGCCTTGTTGTTGGGATCGGCATGGCGAGCGAACTTCGCGTTCGCCTGCGTGTATTCGTGGGCGCAGTACAGCGTGGTCTCGGGCGGCAGGGCCTTGAGGCGCGACAGGCTGGCCCAGAACTGGGGCGGAGTGCCTTCGAACATGCGCCCGCAGCCGAGCGCAAACAGCGAATCGCCGACGAAGGCGATGCCGGCATCGGGCAGGTAATAAGCGACGTGGCCGTTGGTGTGGCCGCCGACGTCGATCACCTGCGCGGTCCATTCGCCGAGCGCGACCGTGTCGCCGGGGCGGACCGGCTGGTCGACGCCATCGATCTTGGCTGCCTCGGCCGCCGGGGCGAACACCTCGCAGCCAGTGGCGGCCTTGATCGCCGCGTTGCCGCCGGCGTGGTCCGGGTGCCAGTGGGTGTTCCAGATGGCGGTGATAGGCCACCCGCGCGCATCGGCTTCGCGCAGGCAAGCCTCGGCGTCGGGCGTGTCGATGCACGCGGTCTCGCCGCCATCGGGGTCGTGCAGCAGGTAGCCGTAATTGTCGGACAGGCAAGGGAACTGGTGGACCTGGAGCATTACCTCACCATGAGCTGTCGCGGCCGCGCGGATGATGGCTGATGCCTTCGGGCAGCACCACCCAGTCATGCTTGCTCTGCTCGTACACAGAGTGGG
Organism: uncultured Alphaproteobacteria bacterium; assembly: GCA_963811255.1. Taxonomy (GTDB): domain Bacteria; phylum Pseudomonadota; class Alphaproteobacteria; order Sphingomonadales; family Sphingomonadaceae; genus Croceibacterium_B. Next base: position 851,751 of record CAWEQI010000003.1, read on the forward strand.
CCGGCATCAGGAACAACGGGTTGGCGAAGGCGCCGACCGGAATGCCGGTGATCTGCGGCCTGCGGCTGGCCTTGGCATAGACCGTGCTGCCGCAGTCAGGGCAGAACCCGGTGGTGAAGCTGTTGCCGGCGTCGGTCGGCCGGGTGAATTCGTGCGGACTTCCCGAGATCGTCACCGCCTCCTGGGGGAAATAGGCGATCGCACCGAACGGCGAGCCGCTGCGGCGCTGACAATCGTGGCAATGGCACAGGACCGTCACCGCGTCGGCGCCATCCGCGACGGTGGCGGTGAGTTTTCCGCACTGGCAGCTGGCCTGCATGCGGCCGAGGTTACGCCCTCGGCCGCATGGAGGAAAGGACCCTTGGAGTTATTCGCCCTTCTGCTTGAGCGCTTCGCCGAGGATGTCGCCGAGGCTGGCGCCCGAGTCGGACGAGCCGTACTGCTCGACCGCCTGCTTCTCTTCGGCGATCTGGCGCGCCTTGATCGAGAAGTTGGGCTTCTTCGAACGATCGAACCCGGTGACCATGGCATCGACCTTCTGGCCGGCCTGGAACCGGTCGGGGCGCTGCTCGTCGCGGTCGCGGCCGAGGTCGGAGCGCTTGATGAAGCCGGTCGCGCCATCGTCGCCGGCCTGGACTTCGAGCCCACCGTCGCGGACCTCGAGCACGGTCACCGTGACCACTTCGCCCTTCCTCAGGCCGCCGCCGGTGCCGGTCGCGCCGGCCGCCGGGGCGCCCTTCTCGAGCTGCTTCATGCCCAGGCTGATGCGCTCCTTGTCGATATCGACGTCGAGGACGATCGCCTTGACCTGCTCACCCTTGCGGTGCAGCGCCAGCGCGTCCTCGCCCGAGATGCCCCAGGCGATGTCGGACATGTGGACCATGCCGTCGACGTCGCCGGGCAGGCCGACGAACAGGCCGAACTCGGTCGCGTTCTTGACTTCGCCCTCGACCTCCGAACCGACCGGGTGCGCTTCCGCGAACTCTTCCCACGGGTTGCGCTGGGCCTGCTTGAGGCCGAGCGAGATCCGGCGCTTCTCGGAATCGACCTCGAGCACCATCACTTCGACTTCCTGGCTGGTCGAGACGATCTTGCCCGGATGGACGTTCTTCTTGGTCCAGCTCATCTCGGAGACGTGGACCAGGCCTTCGATGCCCGGCTCGAGCTCGACGAAGGCACCGTATTCGGTGATATTGGTGACGGTGCCGGTGACCTTGGCGCCGATCGGGTACTTGGCGCCGACGCCTTCCCACGGATCGCTCTCGAGCTGCTTCATGCCCAGGCTGATGCGCTGGGTTTCCGGGTTGATGCGGATGATCTGCACGGTGGCGGTGTCGCCGATGTTGAGCACCTCGCTCGGGTGGTTGACCCGCTTGTAGCTCATGTCGGTGACGTGCAGCAGGCCGTCGATTCCGCCGAGGTCGACGAACGCGCCGTAATCGGTGATGTTCTTGACCACGCCGTCGATCACCTGGCCTTCGGCGAGCTTGTCGATCAGCTCGCTGCGCTGCTCGGCGCGGGTTTCCTCGAGCACCGCGCGGCGTGAGACGACGATGTTGCCGCGGCGGCGGTCCATCTTGAGGATCTGGAACGGCTGCGGCATGTCCATCAGCGGACCGACGTCGCGCACCGGGCGGATATCGACCTGGCTGCCGGGAAGGAACGCCACGGCCCCGTCGAGGTCGACGGTGAAGCCGCCCTTGACGCGGCCGAAGATGCGGCCCTCGACGCGCTTGCCTTCGCCGAATTCGCTTTCGAGCTTGTCCCACGCGGCTTCGCGGCGGGCGCGGTCGCGGCTGAGCATCGCTTCGCCGTCGGCGTTCTCGACCCGATCCACATAGACTTCGACATCGTCGCCGACCTTGAGCGTTTCCTCGCCGCCGTCGCCGCGGCCGAATTCGCGCAAGCTGACGCGGCCTTCGCTTTTTAGGCCGACGTCGATCAGCGCCATGCCGTTCTCGATGGCGGTGACAGTGCCGTGGACGACGCGGCCTTCGAAGCCTTCATCGCCGGCGGCGCCGAGTTGTTCGTTGAGCAGCGCCTCGAAATCGGCGCGAGTAGGGTTGGCGGTAGTAGCCATGTGGGATCGGGTTCCTAATTCAATTTTTCCGGCCAGGCGGTTGTCTCCGCCGGTCTTTGCGGCCGAACTGCCCGCGAGGCCGAATGCCGCCGCGGGCGTTCGTCCAGACCGCATGCGGGGCGAGGGCGAAAAGGCCGGGGAGGGCGGAGGAACCGCCGGCTGATCCCGCTCGTGCCTTGAAGCGCGCTCTCGACCCGGGCCGCGGCCCGATCGAACGCGGGCGCGCCTAGGCGAAATGGCTGCGGAAAGCAAGGGAAAGCGGTCGATCGCCCGCTGGCCGACGTTCGAGGGCGCACGGGATCAGGATTGCGCGAGCCTGTCTTCGACGGCTGCGATGGCGGCGGCGACGGCGGCGTCGCGATCGAGCATCGAGGTGTCGATGAAGTAGGCATCCTCAGCCGGACGCAGCGGGGCTTCGGCACGGGTGCTGTCACGCTTGTCGCGGCGACGCAGGTCGGCGGTTATTTCATCGAGCGAGCGCGTGTCGCCGTGATCGTGCATTTCCTTCCAGCGGCGTGTCGCGCGGGCCTCGACGCTGGCGGTGACGAACAGCTTCACATCGGCGTCGGGGGCGATCACGGTGCCGATGTCGCGCCCGTCGAGCACCGCGCCGCCGGGTTGCGTGGCGAAGGCGCGTTGTCGCTCGTAGAGCGCTTCGCGGACCGACGGATGGACCGATACGCGGCTGGCAAGGCCGCCGGTCACCTCGCTTCGCAGCTCGGGATCGCGCAGCAGGCCATCGGGGAAGGTGCAGGCGGCGAGGGCATCGCCCGGATCGTCGGGATCCCCGCCGTCGAGAAACACCTGCCGCCCGACGGCGCGATAGAGCAGGCCGGTGTCGAGGTGCGGCAGCGCGAAATGCGCGGCGAGCGCGCGGGCAATGGTGCCCTTGCCCGAGGCGGTGGGGCCGTCGACGGCGATGATCATGCGCGCTTCCGCCCGGTCACCGCCTTGCCGAGGCCGTAGAGCGCGATCGCGGCCCAGAAGCCTTCGAGCACCAGGCTGGCGAGATTGGTGTGGACGAGCAGCGAAAGCGTGAGGAGGACCGCGCCGAGCAGGTTCGTGCCGTGTTGGAGGTACGGGTTCGGGTGCTCGCTGGCAGTCTGGTAGGCATAGGCGCCGACGATGCACGCCATCCCGGCGAATCCGGCAATATTCGCCCAATCCCAGGTCATTCGGTCAGCCCATCCAGCAGCACTTCGAATGCCGGGAAGCTGGTGGCGATTGGGCGGGTGTCGTCGATCTCGACGCCGTCGCGGCTGGCGAGGCCGGCGACGGCCATGCTCATGGCGATGCGGTGGTCGAGGTGGGTCTTGGTGCGGCTGTTGGCGCTGCCGCGCAGCGGTTCGCCGCCGGTACCTTCGATGACCAGGCCGCCCTCGCGTTCGTCCACCCGCGCGCCGGCGCCGGCAAGGGCGGCAGCCATCGTGGCGAGGCGGTCGGATTCCTTGACTCGCAGTTCGTCGAGGCCGCTGGTGGTGGTGGTGCCCTCCGCCAGCGACGCGGCGACGAACAGGATCGGGAATTCGTCGATCATGCTCGGCGCGAGGGCGGGATCGACTTCGATGGCTGTGAGAGCCGAGTGGTGCACGAGAAGGTCCGCGACGGGCTCGCCGCCGACTTCGCGCCGGTTCAGTTCCTCGATGCTTCCGCCCATCTGCCGCAGGATCTCGAACAGGCCGGCGCGAGTGGGATTGAGGCCGACGTTCTCTATCGTCAGCTCGCTGCCGGGCACCACCAGCGCGGCAACTGTGAAAAAGGCGGCCGAGGATGGGTCGCCGGGGACTTCGATCCGCTGCGGGCGCAAGTCGGCCTCGCCGCGCAGCCGGATCACGCGTTCGCCGTTCGCCTCCTCGATCCACAGCTCGGCGCCGAAGCCCTTGAGCATGCGCTCGGTGTGGTCGCGGGTCACCACCGGCTCGATCACACTGATGATGCCGGAGATGTTGAGCCCGGCGAGCAACACCGCACTCTTCACCTGCGCGCTCGCGACGGGGAGGCGGTATTCGATCGGGATCGCCGGGCACAGACCGCGCTCGGCGAGGGGCAGGGTGGTGCCGGAGAACTCGGCACCCATGCGGGCGAGCGGCTCTGTCACACGGCCCATCGGCCGCTTCGACAGGCTGGCGTCGCCGGTGAACTGAGCGGTGAGCGGATGGCTCGCGACGAGGCCCATCAGGAGCCGTGTGGAAGTGCCGGAGTTGCCCATGTCCAGCGGCGCCTGCGGCTGCAGCAGGCCGCCGACTCCGACACCGTGGATCGACCAATCGCCTTCCCCGGTGCGCTCGATGGTCGCGCCCATCGCCCGCAGGGCCGCTGCGGTGGCCATCACGTCCTCGCCCTCGAGCAGTCCGGTGACCCGGGTCTCGCCGACGGCCAATGCGCCGAACATCAGCGCCCGATGGCTGATCGACTTGTCGCCCGGCACGCGGATGCGGCCCCGCAGCGGCCCCGAGGGGCCGAAGCGGCGCGAGCGCATCGCTGAGGGATCGGCATGGCTCGACATAAGGCGGCGGGCTTTTGACAGCGCCGCCCTGCTCTGGCAAGGCGCGCCGCCTCTTGATTCCGGCCCTTGAATCGGGTTTGGGCCGCTCCCATCAAGTTTGCAGGATGATCGCCTGCCCCGCAGAGGGGTCGGCCGCCAAAAGGAATATTCAATGGTCAAGCCAGAGTGGGGTGTGAAGCGCAACTGCCCCAAATGCGGGGAACGCTTCTACGACCTCGGCGCCGACGAGCCGGTGGTGTGCATCGAGTGCGGGAACAAGTGGTATCCCGAGCCGGTGCTCAAGTCCAAGCAGCCGATCCCGTTCGAGGAAGAGGAAAAGAAGAAAGAGAAGGAGGACGCCGATCTGGCGGACGAGGAGCTCGAGGATATCGACGAGGACGAGGATTCGCCCGATAACGACGTCGATCTCGGCGGCGATGACGATCTTGGCGTGACCAAGGCCGACGACGAGGATGACGAGAGCTGAGGATTTGACTCTTGCGGATTCAGGGCCGCGCCCATAAAGGGCGGCCCTTCGAGGCCGTAAGGTCTTTGAGGACGGTGCATCTCCCAGGGTGCGCCGCGAATGAATGGCACGGGGCCGTAGCTCAGCTGGGAGAGCGCTACAATGGCATTGTAGAGGTCAGGGGTTCGATCCCCCTCGGCTCCACCATTTGGGACGAGTTCAGTGCTGTTCGCCACGCTGGCCGACGAGGTTTCGTCCGCCGGCGTTTTTCGCGTTTCGCGCGTTTTGGAGTGACGTAGGCCTATGTTCGACACGCTTTCCGATCGCCTGACCGGGGTCTTCGACCGCCTGCGCGGGCGCGGAGCGCTGAACGAAGCCGACGTGCGCGAGGCGATGCGCGAGGTGCGCGTCGCGCTGCTCGAGGCCGACGTGGCGCTGCCGGTGGCCCGCAAGTTCATCGACGCGGTGACCGAGAAGGCGGTCGGTCAGCAGGTGCTGAAGTCGGTCACGCCCGGCCAGCAGGTGGTCAAGATCGTCCACGACGAGCTGGTCGCCATGCTCGGCGGCGAAGGCGCTTCGCCGTTGGTGCTCGAGGCCAAGCCGCCGGTGGTGATCCTGATGGTCGGCCTGCAGGGCTCGGGCAAGACCACCACCACCGCCAAGCTCGGCAAGCTGATTCGGGAAAAGCACGGCAAGAAGGCGCTGATGGCCTCGCTCGACGTCGCCCGCCCGGCGGCGCAGGAGCAGCTCGCGGTGCTCGGCGAGCAGGTGCAGGTGGCGACGCTGCCGATCGTCGCCGGGCAGCAGCCGGTCGACATCGCCCGCCGGGCGCTCGAATCCGCGCGGCTGCAGGCGATGGACGTGCTGCTGCTCGATACTGCGGGACGGCTGCACGTCGACGAAGCACTGATGGCCGAGATGAAGGCCGTCGCCGGGGTCTCGGCGCCGACCGAAGTGCTGCTGGTGGTGGATTCGCTCACCGGGCAGGACGCGGTCAACGTCGCCCAGAGCTTCTCCGGCGAAGTGCCGCTGAGCGGCGTGATCCTCACCCGGATGGACGGCGATGCCCGTGGCGGCGCAGCTCTGTCGATGCGCGCGGTGACGGGCAAGCCGATCAAGTTCGCCGGCACCGGGGAAAAGCTCGACGCGATCGAGCCGTTCAGCCCCGAGCGGGTCGCCGGACGAATCCTTGGTATGGGCGACGTCGTCAGCCTCGTCGAGAAGGCCGCGGCGACAATCGACAAGGAAGAATCCGAGAAGCTCGCCGCGCGGATGATGAAGGGTCAGTTCGACATGAACGACCTGCGCACTCAGCTGAAGCAGATGCAGAACATGGGCGGGCTGGGGATGCTCGCGAGCATGCTGCCGGGGATGAAGAAGGCCAAGCAGGCGATGGCCCAGTCGGGAGTCGACGACAAGGTGCTGGTCCACATGGACGCGATCATCGGCTCGATGACGCCCAAGGAGCGCCAGCGCCCGGAACTGCTCAACGCCAAGCGCAAGAAGCGGGTGGCGGCTGGGTCGGGCACCGAGGTGCAGGACGTCAACAAGCTGCTCAAGATGCACCAGGAGATGGGCCGAGCGATGAAGCAGATCCGCAAGATGGGCGGCATGAAAGGCCTCGGCGCGCTGCTTGGCGGTGGCGGCATGGGCGGTCCGGGCGGCGGTGCCCCGCCATCGCTTCCGGGGCTCGGCGGTGGACCGACAAACATGGGCGACCTGCTCAAGAAGAAATGATTTTACAGGTATTTGAATCGGAAAGGTGACATAAAATGGCAATTGCACTCAGGCTTTCGCGCGGCGGCGCCAAGAAGCGCCCGTATTACCGCATCGTGGCGGCGGACAGCCGCGCGGCGCGCGACGGCAAGTATCTCGAGCAGATCGGGACTTACAACCCGCTGCTGGCCAAGGACAACCCGGCGCGCGTGAAGCTCGACGAGGATCGCGCTCGCCACTGGCTCGGCGTCGGTGCACAGCCGTCCGACCGCGTCGCCCGCTTCCTCGATGCCGCCGGCATCCGCGAGCGCGCCGCGCGTAACAACCCGAAGAAGGGCGAACCGGGCGAGGCCGCCAAGGCCCGCGCCGAGGAGCGTGCGGCCAAGCTCGCCGAGGCCGAGGAAGCCGCCCAGGCGCCGGCCGAAGAGGAGACTGCCCCCGCCGAGGTCGAGACCGCCAGCACCGACACCCCGGCGGAAGGCGCCGAGAACTCCGGGCGAGGCCGATACTGTAGAGACCGCCAGCTCCGACCAGCCCGCCGAAGGCAGCGTCGAGACCGTTGCCGAAGCGGTCGAGGAGCAGGCCGAAGGCGCGGCCGAGGAAGCTGCCGCCGAGGAGGCTGCGGCCGAGGAAGGCACAGCCGCCGAAACCGCGGAAGAGGCCGAGGACAAGGCCAAGGGATGATGTCGAAGTCCCCCTCCCCTTCAGGGGAGGGGCAAGGGGTGGGGGCTGTAAGCAGCGCCTCGCCTGACAAGCCCCGCCCCAACCCCTCCCCTGAAGGGGAGGGGCTTGCGCGCTCGGACAAGCCCGTCACGCTCGCCGTCATTGCCGGCGCGCATGGGGTGAGGGGCGAGGTTCGGCTCAAGCTGTTCGGCGAGGGCGTCGCCGCGCTCAAGCGGCACAAGAGTTTCAACGGCGGCGCGCTCACGCTCAAGAACCTGCGCGACGACAACAAGGGCGGGGCGATCGCCCGTTTCGCCGAGATCGCCGACCGCACCGCCGCCGAGGCCCTGCGCGGCACCTTGCTGACCTCGCTCCGATCCGCGCTGCCGCCGCTGGCGGAGGGCGAGTACTACCACGCCGACCTGATCGGCCTCAGCGCTGCGTCCGACGCCGGCGAGCCGCTCGGCACCGTGGTCGCGGTCGAGAACTACGGCGCCGGCGACCTGCTCGAGATCGAGCGCCCCGACGGTAAGCGCTTCATGGTACCGATGACCCTCGAGGCGGTGCCCGAATGGGACGACGCGCGGCTGACGGTCGCGAGCGAATACGCAGCGGACTGATTAATCGCGGTGGACGGCCCATCGCCGTGTGGTAAATTGCCCACGGGTCGCGGCTTCGCAAGTGCGTCAGCGGCGGGGGAATTCCGTGATGGCAAGTGTCAGCGAAAGCGGGCCGGGGAGCCCGCGTCAGATGGTAGCAACTCGCAAAAATGCCCCGTGGGCAATCGCGCTCATTGCGATCCTGCTTTTCGCCGCGGCGCTGCGGTTCGTCGATCGCGCGGTCATCCCCTATTTCCTGCATTACGACGCCGCCCAGTTCGGCCCTTATTGGCCCAAGCGCTTCGGTATCCTCGGGCACATGTCTCTCGGCATGGTCGCGCTGCTGATCGGGCCGTTCCAGCTGTGGTCGGGGCTGCGCCGGCGTTATCCCAAGGTGCATCGCTGGACCGGAAGGGTGTTCATGGTCGCGTGCCTGCTGTCGGCCTGCTTCGCGCTGTACATGGCGATGGCGCCTTCGTTCGGCTGGCCGTACGGGCTCGCGCTGGTCGGGTTGGCCACGGCGTGGGTCTCGTGCGCGCTGATGGGTTATTTCTCGATTCGCCGCGGCGAGCTGGCGCTGCACCGCCGCTGGATGATCCGCACTTACGTTGTGACGTTCGCGTTCGTGACCTACCGTGCGTTCACCGAATACCTCAACTGGGCCGGGATCGGGACGACCGTCGAGCAGGAGCAGGCCGCGGCGTGGTTCTGCTGGAGCTTCCCGCTGCTGGCGACACTGGCTGTGGAAGGCGTGAGCGACTTGCGCAAGGCGGGTCGGCGGCGCGCGCGGGTCTAGCGCCGGAGCGGCGTTTCGCGCGCGAGGTGGTTCCTGATCGCCGTCGCCGCCACGCCGGCCTGGCCCATCGCGTGGCTGATCTGGTCGAGGCCCTTGACCACGTCGCCTGCCGCGAACAGGCCGGACACGGCGGTTTCGAGGTGGTCGTCGACTTCAAGGCAGCCTTCGGCGTTGGCTTTGGCCCCGGCCGCCACCGCCAGTTCCGAGCGGATGTGCGATCCGAGGGCGGGATAGACGCTGTCGAAGACTACGCGTCCCTCGCCGGTCAAGAAGGCCAGTCGATCGTCCACGATCGCGAAGTCTTCGCACGGACCGGGGACGACCGCGACGCCCGCCTCGTCGAGACGGCGGCGACATTCTGCATCGAGATCGTGCGCGCCGAGCGGCGAAACCAGGGTGACGTCGGCGGTGTAGCCGCGCAGGAACTCGGCCTCGTTCGTGCCGTGATGGCCGCTGCCGATCACGGCGACGCGCTTGTCGGTCACCTCGTAACCGTCGCACACCGGACAATAGCGCAGCAGGCCGCGGGCGAGCGCTTCGTCGTGCAGCGCATCGTCGATTTGCGGCGGCGGATGGTTCATCACGCCGGTGGCGATGAGGACGGTGCGCGCGCGGTAAGTGCCGCCGTCGGTGCCGACGGTGAAGCCGTCGTCGATGCGCGCGAGGTGCTCGACGCGCTTGTCCTCGCGGATCGCACCGAACTTGCGCGCTTGCTCGCGCATTCGCGCCAGCAGGTTCTCGCCGGAAATGCCATCGGGAAAGCCGGCCAGGTTGCGGGTGCAGTGAATCATCGCCGCGCGGCTGTCGCCGCTGTCGAACAAGCGGATCGCGAGGTGGTAGCGGGCGAGATAGATCGCCGCCGTGAGGCCCGCCGGTCCGGCGCCGATGATGATGCAATCGTCCACCGCTCGGAAACGATGGAGGGGCCGAAGCTATCCCCGAGGACGGGGAGAGGGCGGGGAAGCTTCGGCCCTGGGCGGCCGGGCTCAGGCCAGCATCGCGGGGGCGACGATCGCCGAGCCGGCCAGCGTTGCCGCATGAAGGGGCGCACCGTGGGCAGCGCCGGCCGTGGCGAGCGTGGCGACGGTGGCCAGCAAGGCCGCGGTCGCGACGCAGGCCATCAGGCCGGCGAGGGCGGCGCGCGCCGTTGGGCTGGTCGGCGCATCCGCATCGACCGGTCGGGCTGCCGGGGCGGCATAAGGTCGGCCGATGATCTGGCGGCGCTGAAAGCGGCGCGCGAGGAGATGGCCAAGGCGGAGCAGGCCGCGGTCGAGATCGGCGGAGAACTGCTCGTGGGCTTCGGTCCAGTAGAGAGACAAGTGGGCGTCGTTCATGGCGAGGGTCCTTTCGTCTGGTGAGCACCAAATGCCTCCTCAAGCGCCGCGATGCCAACAAAAGGCTTGGGGAGAAATATAAACTGAGCTTATATATGGGACATGTCCCGCCTGCCTCCGCTTTCCGCCATTCGCGCCTTCGAGGCGGCCGGGCGGCACGAGAATTTCTCGCGCGCCGCCGAGGAGTTGGGAATGACCCAGGCGGCGGTCAGCTATCAGATCCGTCAGCTGGAGGACCGCGTCGGCAAGCCGCTGTTCGTGCGCGAAAAAGGCCGGGTGCGGCTGTCCGACAACGGGCGCCGACTGCTGCCGGCGGTGAGCAGCGGTTTCGCCGGCATGGCCGAGGCTTTCGACAGCTTGCGCGAGGAAGACGAGGACGTGCTCTCGGTCAACGCCTCGGTGTCGATCGGCGCGACTTGGCTGAGCGAGCGGATCGGGCGTTTCCAGCTGCGCCATCCCGACTTGGCGGTGAAGATCGCGCTGGATAACGAACTCGTCGATTTCGCCGGCGGCGGGATTGACGCGACTATTCGCGCGGGCTTCGGCCAGTGGGATGGGCTGCGCGCCGATTTTCTCTTCCGCCAGCACTTTTCGCCGATTTGCGCACCCGAGTTCCTCGCGGCGAACGCCATCCGCACGCCGGAAGATCTACTGCAGGTCGAGCGACTGGCACCGAACGACACCCTCTGGAGCAGCTGGTTCGCTGCTGCCGGAATCGGTACGCCGCCGGAGCCGCGCCGAGGCGTGGTGCTCGACAGTCAGCTGCAGGAAGCAAATGCCATGCGCGGCGGCTTCGGCATCGCGATGATGAGCCCGCTGTTCTGGAAGGCCGATCTGGACAGCGATCGCCTGGTGCAGCCGTTTCCGACCCTGTACGTCACGCGACAGTCGCAGTGGCTGGTCCATCCGGCGAGCCGCGTCGGCGTGCGCAAGATCGAGCGGTTTCGCGAATGGCTGCATGCCGAGCTTGCGGCCGATCGCGATTTCCTGCCACCGGAGGTGTGGGAGAAGCCGCCGCAATGACCTTCGCCGCCACCATCCTGACCCTCTATCCCGAGATGTTTCCCGGGCCGCTCGGCATGTCCCTTGCCGGGCGCGCGCTGGCCGACGGCGTTTGGTCGCTTGAGACGATGCAGATTCGCGACTTCGCGGCCGACAAGCACCACACCGTCGACGACAGGCCGGCCGGGGGCGGGGCGGGTATGGTGATGAAGGTCGACGTGCTGGCGGCGGCCGTCGATCATGCTGTGGTGGCGCATCCCGAGTGCCCGGTGCTGGCGATGACGCCGCGCGGCAAACCGATCACGCAGGCGCGGATTCGCGAGTTGGCGGCGGGGCCGGGCATGACGCTGCTGTGCGGCCGGTTCGAGGGGTTTGACGAGCGGATTTTCGAAACCCGACCAGTGGAGGAAGCCAGTCTCGGCGACATCGTTCTGTCGGGCGGCGAGCCAGCCGCGCTAGCCATCCTCGACGCTTGCATTCGCCTGCTTCCCGGCGTAATGGGCGCGCCTTCAAGCGGGGCCGAGGAATCCTTCGAGGAAGGGCTGCTCGAGTATCCGCACTATACCCGACCTGTCGAATGGGAAGGGCGCACGATCCCTGAAGTGCTGCGATCGGGGGATCATGCGAAGATCGCGGCATGGCGCAAGGCCATGAGCGAATCTGATACACGGTCACGCAGGCCGGACCTTTGGGAGCGCCACAGGGGCGTTCGGGGCCGGTCTGCCTCTGATGCGCGGCACGAGGATTGAAGGAGCCCGCCATGGGTCTGATCCAGGAACTCGAGGCCGAGGCCGTCGGAGCGCTTTCGCAGGGGAAGGAGATCCCCGATTTCCGCGCCGGCGACACATTACGCGTCGGCGTCCGCGTCGTCGAGGGCGAGCGCACTCGTGTGCAGAACTTCGAAGGCGTGTGCATCGCCCGCTCGAACCGCGGGCTGAACAGCAATTTCACGGTCCGCAAGATGAGCTTCGGCGAAGGCGTCGAGCGCGTCTTTCCGCTTTATTCGCCCAACGTCGAGAGCATCACCGTGGTGCGCAAGGGCGTGGTGCGGCGGGCGAAACTCTATTATCTACGCGGCCGCACCGGCAAGCGCGCTCGCATCGCCGAGCGGCGCGAGGTGCAAGGCAAGGAAAGTTAAGAGCTTTCCTTAAAGCAGTTTCGTGCGTAACGAATGAGGGCGTCCCATCGGGGCGCCCTTTTCGCTTGCAGGGTCGCGCCTTGATCAGTCTGTTGCCGTTCCGTGCCCTGGTCGGGGCGCTTGCCTTGCTGGCGCTGCCCACTATCGCCGCAGCCGAGGAGGACGCCGCCGACGTGCCCGAGCCAGCCGCCCATCACCTGACGATCAAGCGGGTATTCGCCAGCCCTTCGCTCGACGGACCCGCTCCGCGCCTGCCCAAGCTGTCGCCCAACGGGCGCTATCTTGCAGTGCTGCGCAACCGCGAGAGCGACCGCGAGCGCTACGACCTTTGGGCCTACGATCGGCAGGACGGCCGGTGGAAGATGCTGGTCGATTCGGAAAAGCTCGGCAGCGGCCTCCAGCTCAGCGAAGCCGAGAAGATGCAGCGCGAGCGCAAGCGGATCGGCGGGCTCAAGGGCATCGTCGCCTATGATTGGTCGGCCGACGGCAAAGCGATCCTCGTGCCGCTCGACAATGATCTCTACCTCGCCGGACTCGACGGTTCGGTGAAGCGGCTCACCGACAGCCCCGCAGGGCAGCTTAATCCGGTGCTGAGTAAGACCGGCAAGTATCTCTCGTTCGTGCGCGACCGGCGGCTATGGACCGGACCGGTGGGCGGCAAGGCGGAGCCGGTCACACCGAAGGAGTCCTCAGAGACCATCCATTGGGGCGAGGCGGAGTTCGTCGCCCAGGAGGAGATGGACCGCTACACCGGCTACTGGTGGTCGCCGACGGATACGCGGATCGCGGTCGAGCGGTTCGACGAGGCCCCGGTTCAGGTGGTCACCCGCACGGCGATCGGCGCGAGCGACACCAAGACTTTCGAGCAGCGATATCCGGCGGCGGGAACGCCGAACGTCGCCGTGTCCCTGTGGGTGATCGATCCCGACGGCGGCCATAAGGTGCAAGTCGATCTCGGGGCCGACCGCGACGTCTATCTGACGCGGGTGGACTGGGCCCCCGACGGGCAGACGCTCTACGTCCAGCGCGAGAACCGCGCGCAAAGCGAGCTCGATATGCTCGCGATCGATCCGGCGACCGGCCAGAGCCGCCTGCTGTTCGCCGAGACCGCGGCGCCGCGCCATTGGATTAACCTCACCGACAATTACAGATTCCTCAAGGACGGCAGCTTGATTTGGTGGTCGGAGCGCGACGGTTACGGCCATCTCTATCGCTACGCCGGCGGGACGTGGCAGCAACTGACCCAAGGGCCCTGGGTGGTCTCGAAGCTCGACGGCGTCGATCAGGAGCATCATCGGCTGTTCTTCACCGCCAACAAGGACGACCTGTTGGCGCCCCAGGTCTATGAGCTCGATTATCTCCACCCCGGAAAGCCGAAGCGGCTGACCGATGTCGGTTTCGTCAACTCGGCCACCATGGACAAGCACGGCACGACGCTGCTGGTCCACCGTTCGTCGCCGAGCCAGCCGCCGCAAGTCTATCTCGCCGACGACACCGGCAAGCGGCTCGCCTGGGTCGAGGAGAACAAGCTTAAGGCAAGCCATCCGTACTATCCGTATCTCGCCAGCCATCGGCTGCCGACCTTCGGCACCATAAAGGGCCCGGACGACACCACGCTGTACTGGAAGATGATCACTCCGCCGCTCGAGCCGGGGAAGCGCTATCCGGTGTTCTTCTCGCACTACGGCGGCCCGCATTCGCAAACCGTGACCAGGGCCTGGGGCGGGGCGCTGCAGCAGGCGATCGTCGACCAGGGTTTCATCTGGTTCGAGCTCGACAACCGCGGCAGCTCAAATCGCGGAGTCGATTTCGAGAAGGCGATCTATCACGCCATGGGCGGCCCCGAAGTGGCCGACCAGAAGGCGGGGGCGGAGTTCCTGAAGACGCTGCCCTACGTCGATCCGCACAAGATCGCGATCTTCGGCTGGTCCTATGGCGGCTACATGACGCTGAAGATGCTCGAGGCCGATCCGGGGCTTTACGCCGCGGGCCTTGCGGTGGCGCCGGTGAGCCGATGGCAGCTGTACGACACGTTCTACACCGAACGGTACATGGGTAGGCCGCAGACTGACGTGGCGGGATATGACAAATCGTCGACTTTGCCCGATGCCGGCAAGATCGCCGATCCAATGCTGCTGATCCACGGCATGTCCGACGACAACGTGGTGTTCACCAACAGCACGGAGATCGTCGCCAGGCTGCAGCACGACGAGGTGCCGTTCGAGATGATGCTCTATCCCGGCGCGACGCACTCGATCTCGGGCCCGCAATTGCGCACGCACTTGTACGATACGATCTTCGCGTTCCTGGCTCGGCACGGCGTGACGGCGCCGAAGTGAGGCGCTAGCACCGCCCACATGGGCAAAGACAGGCTCGGCCTCGGCGCGGCTTGGGCGATGGCCGTGGGCGGGATGATCGGCGGCGGCATCTTCGCCACGCTCGGCGTCGTGATATCGCTGGCCGGCAGTTGGGCCTGGGCGAGCTTCCTGATCGGCGGGCTGATCGCACTGACGACCGGGCTCAGCTACGCCCGGCTGACGGTACACTTCGACCGTGAAGGCGGCACATACAGCTACTTGCGCGCCACCGGCCATGGCCGACTGGCACCGGTCGTCGCCTGGCTGCTGCTCGCCGGCTACACGCTGACCCTGTCGGTCTACGCCTTCACCTTCGGCGCTTATCTCGCCAACGCGCTGGGCATCGCCTGGCTCGGGCCGGTGGCGGCGGTTACGGCGATTGCCGTGCTCGCCAGGGTCAATCTGATGGGTGTGGGCGAAGCGGCCGGGGTCGAGATCTTTGCCGTATGGGTGAAGCTCGCGGTACTGGTCGCGCTCGCCGGCTTCGGGTTGTGGCGCTGGGCGCCGCATAACCTGTCGCTGCCGGGCGGTCGCGCGGTCGGCTGGAGCGGCGCGCTGATCGGCGCGGCGGCGGTATTCATGTCGTACGAGGGTTTCGAACTGCTCGCCTTCGATTATGGCGACATGGAAAATCGTCAGCGAACTATCACGAAGGCGATGCCGCGGGCGATCGTGGCGACGACCCTGGTTTACATCGCCGTGGCCATCGGCACCGCCATGCTGGTCGGCGCACAGGAGGTGGTAACGAAGAAGGAAGTGGCCCTGGCAGCGGCCGGAAAGGTCGCGCTCGGCGAGGTCGGACTCATCGCCGTGACCATCGCTGCCACCCTCTCCACCGCTTCGGCGATCAATGCCACGTTGTTCGCGTCGTCTCGCCTGTCGCGCGACGTGGCGAAGAACCACGACCTTCCCGGCTGGTTCGCGCGCGAGGACAAGGATGGGGTGCCGTGGCTCGCCGTGTTGCTGATCGGCGGCGCGGCGGCACTGCTTGCGGTGATCGGCGGGCTGCAGACGCTGGTGCAGGATGCCAGCTTCGTGTTCCTCGGCGTGTTCGCGCTGGTCAACTGGCTGGCCGCGCGGCTGGTGCCGCATGGCCGCTGGCAGGCGCTGCTGGGCATGGCCGGGGCGATCCTCGCCGCATTAACCCTTGCGTTGCACCTCTCGGGCCTTATCTGACGCCCTCCCGCGAAAGGAGTATGTGGACGGATATGGGTTACCGGGTGGCAGTTGTCGGAGCGACGGGGAACGTCGGGCGCGAGATGCTCGCGACGCTCGCCGAGCGCGAATTCCCGCTGGACGAAGTGGCGGCAGTCGCATCCCCCCGCTCGACCGGCACTGAGATCGAGTTCGGCGACAGCGGCAAGTTACTTAAGTGCAAGAACATCGAGCATTTCGATTTCGCCGGCTACGACATCGCGCTGTTCTCGGCCGGCTCGGGTCCGGCGAAGGATTACGCGCCCAAGGCCGCCGCGGCCGGGTGCGTGGTGATCGACAACTCGTCGTTCTACCGCATGGACCCCGACGTGCCGCTGATCGTGCCCGAGGTGAATCCGGACGCGATCGACGGCTATGCCAACAAGAACATCATCGCCAACCCCAACTGCTCGACCGCGCAGATGGTGGTGGCGCTGAAACCGCTGCACGACGCGGCGACGATCAAGCGGGTGGTGGTGAGCACCTACCAGTCCGTATCGGGCGCCGGGAAAGCCGGGATGGACGAGCTGTGGGAGGAAACCCGGGCGATTTTCGTCAACGATCCGGTCGAGCCGAAGAAGTTCACCAAGCAGATCGCCTTCAACGTCATCCCGCACATCGACGTATTCATGGACGACGGCTCGACCAAGGAAGAGTGGAAGATGGTGGTCGAGACCAAGAAGATCGTCGACCCCAAGATCAAGGTCACCGCCACCTGCGTGCGGGTGCCGGTGTTCGTCGGCCACGCCGAGGCGATCAACCTCGAATTCGAGAAGGACATTTCGGCCAAGCAAGCGATGAACATCCTACGCGAGGCGCCCGGGGTGATGCTGGTCGACAAGCGCGAGGACGGCGGATACGTCACCCCGATCGAGTGCGTCGGCGACGGCGCCACGTTCGTCAGCCGCGTGCGCGAGGACCCGACGATCGAGAACGGGCTGACGCTGTGGTGCGTTTCCGACAACCTGCGCAAGGGCGCCGCGCTCAACGCGGTGCAGATTGCCGAGTTGCTCGGCCGGCGGCACCTGAAGAAGGGGTGATCGCCCGCTAGCGCCGCGAGTGGATGGTGTTTTTGCGCATCAGGAACACGAGCGGTACCGCCACCAGGCTGAGCCACATCATCAGGTAGAAGTCGTCGATGTAGGCGACCATCGCCGCCTGACGGGTGACCTCTAGATTGGCCACCGCCGTTGCGGCGTCGCCGTAGCCGGCGAACTGACCGATCGAGGTCAGATCGAACATCGAGCTGAGGCCGGGCGTGATATGCTCGGCCAGCGCGCTGTGGACTTTTTGCGTGTTGCGCGCGAGCAGCGTCATCGCCACCGAAATGCCGACCGACGAGCCTATGTTGCGGGTCAGGTTGAGCAGGCTCGAACCGTCGGTGCGCAGGTTCGGAGGCAGGGTGGCGAAGGCGGTCGCGTTCAGGGGAATGAACACCAGGCCGATGCCGAGCCCCTGGACCACGCCCGACATGACGATGTTGTAACGGTCGACGCCGAGCGACCAGTGCGACATCCAGCTCATCGACCAAGCGCCGATCAGGAAGCCGATGGCGACGATCCAGCGCGCGTCGGCGCCCTTGCGCATCAGGAAACTGGAGAGCTGCATGCTGATGAGAATGCCGATGCCGCGCGGCATCAGGATCATGCCGGTGCCGATGACGTCGTAGCCGAGCAGCTGCTGCAGCAGTAGCGGCAGCAGGGCCATCGTCCCGAACATCACGACGCCGATGACGATCATGAACAGCAGCGCGATGACGAAGTTCATGTCCGCGAACAGCGCGCGATGGAACAACGGATTCCTCGAGGTGGCGAGATGCACGGCGGCGATCCACGCCGACGATATTGCCACCGCCAGCTCAATCCAGATTTCGGCCGAATTGAACCAATCGGCTTGGTTGCCGCGGTCGAGGAACAGCTGCAGCGCGCTGAGCGCAAGGCCCATCATGGCGAAGCCAAAGATATCGA
Source organism: uncultured Alphaproteobacteria bacterium (assembly GCA_963811255.1). Lineage (GTDB taxonomy): Bacteria > Pseudomonadota > Alphaproteobacteria > Sphingomonadales > Sphingomonadaceae > Croceibacterium_B. The sequence goes on from CAWEQI010000003.1 coordinate 869,548, forward strand.
AGCGGCGCTTCTCGATGGGGCGCGGCGGCATCTGCGCGAGCAGGATCGTCAGCGCGGCGATGCCGACCGGCAGGTTGACGTAGAACACCCAGCGCCAGTTCCAGTTCTCGGTCAGCCAGCCGCCGATCAGCGGCCCGAGGATCGGGCCAACCATGACGCCGAGGCCCCACAAGGCGATGATCTGCGGCTGGCGGCTGGGCTTGGTCGTGTCGAGCATCGCCGTTTGGCTGAGCGGAGCGATGAACGCGCCGGCGACGCCCTGAATGGCGCGGAACATGACCATTTCGCCCAGATTCTGGGCGATGCCGCACAGTGCCGAGGCAGCGATGAAGCCGGTCACGGCGCCGAGAAACAGCGTCCGCATGCCGATGCGGTCGGCCAGCCAGCCGGTGATCGGCATCGCCACCGCCGAAGCGACGATGTAGCTGGTCAGCACCCAGCTGATGGTGTCGGGCGTCGCCCCGAGCGCCGCTTGCATGTGCGGAACGGCGACGTTCGCGATGGTGGTATCTAGTACTTGCAGCAGCGAGGCCGCCATGACGCCGATCATGAACAGCCAGCGATTGGGGACGTGCAGTTGGGCGACGTCCTCGAGCTCGACAGGCGTCTTGCGGCGGGATTCCCGCCGCCCCGCCGGGGGTGCGGCGGTAGCCATCGTTACTGCTTTCTACCGTCGGTGTAGACGGTGACGGTGGTGGTGAGGCCGGCGATCAGCTTGCGGCTCGGCTTGGAATCGATCGCGATCCGCACCGGCACGCGCTGGGTCACCTTGACCCAGTTGCCGGTGGCGTTCTGCGCCGGCAGCACCGAGAACTCCGAGCCGGTGCCGGCGCCGATCGAGGCGACATGGCCCTTGAGCGTCATGTCGGGATAGGCGTCGAACTCGATCTTTGCCGGCTGTCCGACGCGCATGTCCCCGAGCTGCGTCTCTTTGTAATTCGCCTCGACGTGGGCGCCGTGGACGCCCACCAGCGTGAGCATCGGCACGTTCTGCACCACCTGCTGTCCGGGCTGGAGGCGGTCGGCTTCGGCGACCTCGCCGGCGATCGGCGCGCGGACGTCGGTGCGCTGAAGATTGAGCTTAGCCGCCTCCTCCTGCGCCTTGGCGGCGGCGACTTGCGGGTTCTCGCCGGGGACGGCTGGGCCGTGGGCGAGCTTGGCCTTCGCTTCCTCCTGGCTCGCCTCGGCCGCCTTGAGTTCGGCCTGGGCCTGCTCGACAGCGTGCTTCGCCGCGTCGTAAGCGGCCTTGGTGGTGAAGCCCCGCTTCCACAGCTCCTTCTGCCGCTCGAAATTGCTCTGCGCGAAGGCGATGTCCTCGCGCGCCTTGGCGATGTCCGCGCCGGACAACGGCGCGGCGTTCGACAACGCGGTGACATTGGCCTGCGCGTTGGCTATCGCCGCCTTGGCCTGGTCGAGCTGAATCTGGTACGGGGTGGGATCGATCTTGAACAGAAGGTCGCCGGCTTGCACGTGATCGCCGCTCTTGACGAACACCTTTTGAATCTTGCCGCCGACTTCGGCGCTGACCGAAACCTTGTCCTGCTTGACGTAGGCGTCGTCGGTCGAGACCTTGCCTTGCAGGCCGAGCCAATAGACCACGCCGCCGATCAGGATCGCCAGCGGCACGATCAGCATCAAGGCCAGACGGCCCCAGCGCCGCCGGGGCGCAGCGGTCTCTTCGGTCTCCAGCACCTCTTCTGTGCCCGGCTCGCCCGGTTCGTGGACGGTGGACGGTGCCTCATTGATCTGGGGATCGACGTCAGCCATTCGCGGTCCTTGCCATGTCGCGCCGCTGGGACAGGTTGCTGCCGACCACCTGGAGCAGGCGGGCAAACTCGGACCGTTCGGCGGCGGTCAAGCCGTGGAGCATGTCCTCAACCAGCGAATCCACCCTTTGTTGCAGTTTCTCGACGACCTGGCGGCTCTTGCCGGTCAGATGAAGCTGCCATGCCCGACGATCCGAAGGATCGGGACGGCGCTCGATCATGCTCGCTTCCTCGAGCCGGTCGACCATACGACACAGGGTGATCGGCTCGACTTCGAGTTGTTCGGCGTAAAACCCCTGGTTCTCCCCTGGGCGGCGGTTCAGCGTCAGCAGCAGCCGCGCCTGAGGACCGGTCACGCCGATTTCGCGCACCTGCTGGTCGAACGCCCAGCGGGCGAGCCGCGAATTGTCGGCAAGCTGATAGCCGATGTGAGTCATCGGGCGCGCATATAATAAGCTCGCTTAGTAATGCAACAACGGTCGCGATCGTTGTGGCGCGCGGCCCTCAAGCTATCGACGCTGCCGGTCTCGGCGCCTGGGGATTACGCGCCCAAGTCCCGCTCGCGCTGCTGATGATGGTAGCGCTGCGGCTGCACAACGCGGTGACGGCGGCGGTGGTCGGCCCCCTCACCGACGATCGACCCAACGCAGCGCCGGCGAGCGAGGGCAGCTCCGCTGATGGGCTGAGCGCCGCCCCTATGACTCATTGGCTGGCGCGCTTGGCAGTTTTCGACCGCGCCCGCAACAACAAGAAAACCCGCGGACCGAAGCCCGCGGGTTTTCTGTTCCTCCTGATGGGGGAGGGGAGGAACTTACTGCTCGCCCTTGGCGCGCTTCTGGGCCGCCTCGACCGCTTCGGTGGTCGGGTTGCCGAGCGACAGCTGGTGGCCGTCGGGGAAGCTGATCTCGGCCGCGCTGGCGCGGGTGTCGCCGTCGCGCGCCTGGAAGGCCTGGACGATGATGTGGGTGCCGGCCGGCAGCGAGTTTCTGTTCCAGCCGCGCCGCAGCAGCGCGCTCGGGGCGCCGCCTTCCACCCGCCAGTGCTGGATCTGCCCGGTCTTGGGATCCTTCACCGCGATGTGGATCCACGAGTGCGGGTTGACCCACTCGAACTTCTCGACCGTGCCGTCGAGCTTGACCGGCTTGTCGCGGTCGAACTCGGCCGCAAACGAGTGGTGGGCCAACGCCGCGGTCCCGCTCGCCAGCATCGCGCCGGCGGCGAGGAGGAACGCGCCCCTGATTGACTTGCGCATGTGAACTCTCCTGTGACTCCTTGCCGCTGACCGCCACCACCCGAATGCGGAAACGGCAGGACAATCGAGACTGTTGTAATTGACTTTGTCTGAACTGGGGACGAATGACCAGCGTTGCAAGCATTCAGGTTTGCAATTTTTTGTCGCACGTCGTCGCGTGCTGGCGAGAGCGCCCCGAACGCAAGGCCCTTACAGCGGCGTGCTCGCGGTGCTAGCTCGCAAAAGACTTCAGCGACGGGAACAATGCAAATGACCAATTCGAAGGCCGACAGGCGCCGGATTCTTGGCGCGGGTGCGCTCGTCGCGGGTGGGACGATGCTTGCGTCGGCGGCACAAGTGCGGGCTCAGGAGGGAGGCCCCGGCGGATGGAGCGCCACGGCCGAGCCGCAAGACGCGTGGCTCGACAAGTCCGGCACGCGACACAGGATGGTGTTCGACGCCACCAGCCCAGGAGCGGTCGACAAGGGTCTGCACTACGCCAACAACTTCTACATCGCCAACGAGAGCGGTTATGGCCTTAAGCCTGAGGCGCTGGCAGTGGTGGTAATCCTGCGCGCGCAGGCGACGCCGTTCGGATTCAGCGATGCGATGTGGAAAAAATACGGCGCCGAACTCAGCAAGATGATGAGTCTCGAAGGCAAGCAGGCCGAGGCGGCAAAGACCGGCAACCCGTTGATGACTGCGGCGCCCAGCGAGCGCGAAGCGGTGACTTTGTCCGCTCTGGAGCAAAAGGGCGCACGCTACGCCGTGTGCGGGATGGCCACGCACGGCATTTCATTTGGGCTGGCGTCGGCGGCAGGGGTTGAGCAGCCCTCCCTTGAGGCCGAACTGAAAGCGAACCTGATTCCGGGCGCCGTACTCGTTCCGGCGGGAATCGTGGCGGTGAACCGGGCTCAGGAGCACGGCTATGCTTTCGCCTATGTCTCCTAGAAGCTGAGCACACGTGGACGGAGATCCGTCGCTGAGGGAACTGGCGCTGCCGCTCGCGGTCGGCGCGGTGGTGATGGGTGGCCTGGTCCTTGGCATCTACAGCGCCGTGCACGAGCCTGGAAATGCTCCGGCGCCCGCGACCGAGCCCGGGAACGCCGCGTCCGCGCGGGACGGTTTTCAGCCGCCGCCCGAAAGCGCCATTCCAGATGGTCCTGAAGGCGCGGCAATTCGCCGGGGAATGGCCATCTTCCTCCACACCGGGGCGGCGGCCAAGGAGTACGCAGGCAGCGCCCTGACTTGCGGCAATTGCCACCTCGACGGCGGGCGCAAAGCGAACGCCTCGCCAATGTGGGCGGCGTGGGTCAGCTATCCCGCCTATCGGGCCAAGGACGGCAAGATCAACACCATGGAGGACCGCATCCGCGGCTGCTTCACCTACTCTATGAACGCGCAGGATTCGCCCGCCGGTGCGCCGCCCCCCTATGGCGACGACATCTATCGCGATCTGCAGACCTATTTCGCCTGGCTGGCCACCGGCGCGCCGATGGGGGCCAAGATGAAGGGCGCCGGCTACCTAAAGCTGTCCGCGCCGGCGCAGGGCCACGATCCCGGGCGCGGCGCCAAAGTGTTCGCCGACAATTGCGCCGCGTGCCACGGCGCCGACGGGCAGGGAATGAAGAACCCCGACGGCACCTACACCTATCCGCCGCTGTGGGGCCCGCACTCGTTCAACTGGGGCGCGGGCATGGGCAAGATCGCTAACGCCGCCGGGTTCATCAAGGCCAACATGCCGTTCGGCCAAGGCTATTCGCTGACCGACCAGCAGGCGTGGGATGTCGCCGCCTTCGTCGACAGCCACGAGCGCCCGCCCGACCCGCGCCAGAAGGGCACCACCATCGCCGCGACCAGGGCCGCGCACCACAAGAGCGGCGACTATTACGGCCAGACGATCGCCGGCGACCTGCTCGGCGACGGCAAGACCTAGGCCGAGGCGCCGCTCAGTTTACGCCGGCTCGCTGGTCCGCTGGATGATTTGATCGGCGAGGCGGCCGGTCACTTCGGCCAAGTGGTCGAAGCGGGCCTCGAACGTCGCCATGCCCTGGCTGATCGAGCGCAGATCGGTCGCCAGCGCGCGCAGTTCGGCTTCGGGCACTTGCGCCTCGACCGTGTCCCACCGCGACCAGCCGTCGCGCGGGCCGAGGTCGAGCACGCGGCCGCGGGCGCTGGAGATCGCCGAGGTGACGCGGCTGGTCGCCGAGCCCGGAGCGTGGATCGTCACATGGGCGATCGGCTCGAGCAGGTAGGGCGCCGAGGCCGCGAGGGCATCCTGCATCGCGATGCGCCCGGCGGTGCGGAAGGCCAGTTCCGAGCTGTCGACCGAGTGATAGGAGCCGTCGGTCAGCGTCACCGCCACATCGACCACCCGGCAGCCGAGCGGGCCCTTCTCCATCGCGTCGCGCACCCCGGCCTCGACCGCGGGGATCCATTGCTTGGGCACCACGCCGCCGCTGATTCTCTCCTCGAACACGAAGCCTTCGCCGCGCGGCTGCGGGCGCAGCTCGATGACCACGTCGCCGTATTGTCCGTGGCCGCCCGACTGCTTCTTGTGCCGCCCGCGCACGATAGTGCCCTTGCGCACCGTCTCGCGCACCGCGAGGCTCGGCTCGCGGGTGGTGACGTTGAGGCCGTAGCGGCGCTTGAGCCGTTCGAGCGCCAGGCGGACGTGCTCCTCGTCGAGTCCGCGCAGCAGCGTCTCATGGGTTTCGTCGAGTGTTTCCCAGGAGAGGCCGGGATCTTCCTCGAGCAGCTTGTTGAGCGAAGTCGACAGGCGCACCTCGTCCTTGTGGTCCTTGACGGCGATGGCGATCGCGTAGTTCGCGCGCCGCCCCTCGCGCGGTTCGCGCGCGGCCGGCGGGACGCCGCCGATGCCGAGCCGGTCGCCCGGCTTGACCTCGTCGGCCTTGGCGATGCCGACCACTTCGCCCGTCTGCGCCTGCTTGAGCCGAGTGACATTGCTGCCCTGGAGCGAGAACAGCGCGCCCGCGCGATGGGCAACGCCCGGTTCGGAGTTGAGTTCGGCGCCCTCTGCCAGAGTGCCGCCGAACACCCGCGCGATGGCGAGGCGGCCGACGGTAGTCTCGTTGCAAACCTTGAACGCCTCGACCGCCGGCCCGTGTATGCCGAGGCGCACGGCCGTCTGCGCGGGCGAGGGGGTGTCGTGCCGCAGTGATTTCAGCAGCCGGCGGATGCCGAAGCCGTTGAGGGCCGAGCCGAACATCACCGGCACGATCAGCCCTTCGGCGGTCTCGCGCTTAAGATCGCCGAACACCAGCGAAAGGTCGGGCTGCTTGTCCTCCAGCAGTTGCTCGAGCAGTTCATCGTCGTGGTCGGAGAGCTGCTCTAGCATGTGGAAGCGCGCCTGGGTTTCGGCGTCCTTCATCTCCTCGGCGATCGGCTGCTGCTCGGAGGCCTTCCCCTGCCGATAATGGTAGGCTCGGTCGAGCGCGAGATCGATGAAGCCGACGATCTCCTCGCCCCTGGCGATCGGGATCTGCCGGGCGACAAGGGCAGCCGAGCTCAAGGGTTCGAGCGATTCGAGCAATTGTTCGATGGTTCCGGGCGCTTTGTCGATCTTGTTGACGAAGATCGCGTGAGGCACTCCGCGCGCCTCGATCTCGCGCAGCAGCGGCTCGGCGAGCGGCGCGCGTTCGGGCTCGGGGGGAATGACGACAAGGGCGAGGTCGCAGATCTCGAGCGCGGCGTCGGCCTCGGCGGCAAAGCCGACCGAGCCAGGCGCATCAATCAGGACGTAATCATCGCCGGCGTATTTGAAGCGGCAGAAATTGAGTTCGGTCGAGCCGCCGCGCGCTCGGGCTTCGGGGCTGGAGTCGCCGACCGAGGTTCCGGCTTCGACCGACCCGAGGCGGGGAATCGCCCCCGCCGCCTGGAGCAAGGCCTCCGCCAGACTGGTCTTTCCAGCGCCGGCGGGGCCGACAAGCGCGATGACACGCGCGCCGTTGCCGATGGCATCCATGTTCCTCTCCTCGGTTGCCTCCCGTCCGGAAGCGTCACGCGATCCCCTGTCGCGAAGCTTCGGACGATCCGCCGGCAAACGCAACAGCCGTTTGGTCAAGACCGACGGCCGGAGCTGACGCGCTCAGAGCTGGCTGGCAACCAATCGCAGTTCGCGGCCTGTGCGCCGCGCGGGAAGGGGTGTATCCTCGCCCTGCCATTTGCCCACCAGCGGTGGTACGCGGTTCGCGCCGACCGCTTTCGAGAACAGGAAGCCCTGACCGAAGTCGCAGCCGAGCCGCTGGAGCCGCTCGGCGTGGGCCGTCGACTCGATTCCTTCCGCGACGACATGAATGCCGAGGCTCTTGCCGAGGTTGATCACCGCGCGGACGATCGCCTCGTCGCCCGGATCGATCTCCATATCGCGCACGAAGCTCTGGTCGATCTTGATGATGTCGACCGGGAACTGCTTCAGGTGGCGCAGCGAGGCGTAGCCCGTGCCGAAATCGTCGAGCGCGATCTTGACCCCTTGCGCGTTGAGCAGCGCCAGCGCGCGGTGGACGTATTCGGCGCCGCGGCCCAGGAACACCGTTTCGGTCACCTCGAGCTGGAAGCAGCGGGTGGGGATGTTCGCCCGCCGCAGGCTCTCGAGCACCCGCTCGGCGAAATTGTCGCGGCGGAACTCGGCCGCCGCGGCGTTGACCGCGACGTGACGGAAGGCCACCCCGCGGTCGAGCCAGCCGCGCATGTCGGCAATGACGCGGTCGATCATCCGGTCGCTGATGGCGGCGGCGACCTCGAGGTCTTCGAACGCCGCCTCGAGCGCGACCGGCAAGCAGATGCGGCCCTTGGCGTTGCGCCAGCGCAGGAGTGCCTCGAAGCCGTTGACCCGGCCGGTCTGCAGGTCGAGCTTGGGTTGGTAATAGGGGATCACCCGATCGTCGTCGATGGCGTCGCGGGCGAGTTGGACCATAGACACTCGGCGCCGCAGGTCGTCGCGCATGCGCGGTTCGAAAATTGCCAAGGTGGAGCGTCCGGCCTGCTTGGCGGCGTAAAGCGCGGTGTCGGCGCACTTGAGGATTTCCCTGGCGCTGCGCGCGTGGTCGGGGAACATGCTTGCGCCCGAGGAGACGCGGCAATCGAGCACCCGCCCGCCGTGGACGAAGGGCGCGCGCATGCGCTCCTGAATTGAGCGTGACAGGCGCAGGAGCTCGTCCTTGCCGTGCAGCCGCGGGACGACGATCGCGAACTCGTCACCGCCAAGCCGGGCGACGGTGTCGCGCTGCCGAACGACGCTGCGCAGGCGCTCGGCGAACATCTTGAGCAACGCGTCGCCGACGTCGTGGCCGAGCGAATCGTTGATCTGCTTGAAGTGATCGAGGTCGAGCATCAGCACGCCGACCGCGTCGTCACGCTGCTTCGCCTTGGCGATAGCGTCGTCGAGTTTCTCCTGGAACAACGCGCGGTTGGCGAGGCGGGTCAGCGGATCGTGACTGGCGCTCCAGCGGATGCGCTCCTCGGCGGTCTTTTCGTCGGTGACGTCGCGCACGGTCAGGATGATCCGCCGCGGAGCACGTTCGGCGCCCGGTGTCCCCCAGCCGTTGAAGGTGAGCCAGCGCTCGCGTCCGTCGTCGGCTCGCTCAATTCGATAAGAGGCCTCGAAACGCTCGATATTGCCGGCGCGAATCTCGTTGAGCTGACGCATGAAGTCCGGCCGCTCGTCGGGATGGACGCACTGCGCGGCCAGTTCGAGCGAGGCCTCGGCCGTGGGCGCGATGCCGAAGATCTCCCGCAGGCGTCCCGACCATCCGCGCTGGTCGAGCACCGCATCATAGTCCCACACCCCGAGCCCGGCGGCTTCGGCAGCGAGTTCGAAAGCGCTCCTCGCTTTCCCGCAGCGCTTCTTCGGCTTGCTTGCGCTCGGTGATGTCAAGATGCGCGCCGATGCTGCGCAACGCGTTGCCGTCTTCATCGCGCTCCATCTTCGTTCGGCTGTAAATCCAGCGCACCTCACCGGAATCACCGCGGACGATGCGAAACTCGCACTGGAATGTTTCCCGCGATTCCAGGGCTCGCTCGATCTCGCGCGTGAAATAACCGCGGTCGTCAGGGTGGACGTACTCGAGCAGTTGCTCAAACGTCAGCTCCGTGGTCCCCTCCGGTAGCCCCAGTTGCTCGATCAGCGCTTCGGAAACGTGGGCGACCCCGTCGGGCTCGGCCTCGAAATCGGCCAGGCCGGTCGCCTCCTGCACCAACCGTAGGCGCTGTTCGCTGCGGCGCAGGGCGTCCTCGGCCGCCTTGCGCTCGCTGACGTCGCGCGAGATGCACATGTGCGCCCGAGCGCCGTCCGGCAGCGTGAACGGCACCGAGTGCGCCTCGACGTCGCGGCGGGCTCCCTTCATGCCAAGGATTTCGTAAGTCCAGACGACGCTCTCGCCGGCAATCACCCGGGTGTGAACATCGGCGCACTGGGGCAGGTATTCTTCAGGGACGGGAACATGGCCGGATGCGTTGAACGCTTCCAGGTCCGGAGCCTCAAGCAGCTTCAGCCCACGAGGGTTGATGTAGGTGAGATTGAAGTTTTCGTCGAACAGCTTCACGCAATCCGGCATTGAATCCAAAATCGCGCTCAAACGCATCTCGCTTGCGCGCAAGGCTTCTTCGGTGCGCTTGCGATCGGTAATGTCGAGATGGGCGCCAATACAGCGCACCGGCTCCCCGGCGGCGTCGCGCTCGACGCTGCAGTGGGAGGATAGCCAGCGGACCTCGCCGGTGTCGCCGCGCACAATTCGAAAATCGACGTCGACCAGGTTTTCCTCGCGCAGGCGTTGATCGAGTTCACTCTGCAGGCGCTCGCGATCCTCGGGGTGGACGCACTCCAGCCAGTCGGCAAACTTGATCTCACCCGTGCGCGGAGGAATGCCGATCTGATCGAAAAAGCGGTCGGAGTAGGAGGTGATTCCGAACGGGGTGGTTTCGAAGTCGGCGAGTCCGGTCGCGTCCTGAATGAGCCTGAGCCGTTGCTCGCTGCGTCGCAGCGCGTCTTCCGCTTCCTTGCGCTCGCTGATATCGCGCGAGATGCACATGTGTCCGTGCGAGCCGTCGGGCAGGCTGATCGGAACCGAATGCGCTTCGACGTGGCAGCGGCCGCCGTTCATCCCGACGATCTCGTAATTCCAGACGATCGTTTCGCCGGCGAGCACGCGCTGATGAACCTCGATGCACTCGGGCAAGTATTCCGCGGAGACGGGCACGTGCCCGGACGCGGTGAAGGTTTCCAGATCGGGCGCTTCGAGCAGGTCGAGCCCGCGCGGATTGATGTACGTGATGTTTGAGTTCTGGTCGAAGATCTTCACGCAGTCGGGCATCGAGGTGAGGATCGATTGCATGCGCCGCTCGCTCTCGCGCAGAGCCTCCTCGGCTCGCTTGCGTTCGGTAATGTCGAGGTGCGCCCCGATCGTGCCGATGACTTCGCCGGCCTGGTTGCGCTCGACGGCGGTGTGAGTGGCGAGCCAGCGAATTTCGCCCGTGTCGGCGCGGACGACACGGAACTCGCACGCGATCCGCTCCTCTTCGCTCATCGCGCGCAGGACTTCCTCGTGCAGCCACTCGCGGTCGTCGGGATGGACGTGCTCCAGCCATTCGGCGAACTTTATCGGCTCGCTGCGCGGAGGAAGGCCAATCTGCTCGAAGAAGCGGCCCGAGCTCGAGACGATGCCTTCGTCGCTGGTCACAAAATCGGCGAGGCCGGTCGCCTCCTGAACTACCCTCAGTCGCTGTTCACTCTCGCGCAGGGCGCGCTCAGCCTGCTTTCGGTTGGTGATGTCGTGCGTGATTGCCAGGTGGGCCGATTGCCCGTCCGGCAGCTGGATTGGCGCCGCATGAGTTTCCGTGTGCAGGCGCGCGCCTCCTGGGCCGATTATCTCCGACTGCCAAACGAGGCTCTCCCCGGCGCAGACCCGCGCATGCTTCTCGCGCCAGTCCGGGCGATCTTCCGCCGCGATAAGATCGAACACGCAAGAGCTTTCGATAGAGGCGAAATCCTTCGCTCCGATCATACGCAAACCGGCGGAGTTCATCTGCCGCAGCGTCCCGTCCGGGGCGACGACTTTGATGCACGCCGGCGTCGTCTCCACCACGGCCGACAGGAAGGCCTCGCTGCGCCGCAGCGCGTCTTCTGCCTCCTTGCGCTCGCTGATATCGCGCGAGATGCACATGTGTCCCCGTGATCCGTCGGGCAGCCGGATGGGCGCTGAGTGGGCTTCGACATGGCGGCGCCCGCCGTTGAGGCCGATAATGTCGTAACTCCAGATTGCCTTCTCCCCTGCGAGAACCCTGGCGTGGACATTCATCCATTCCGCCAAGTGTTCAGGGGAGACCGGCACCTGCTCGGAAGAAAGCAGTGTTTGCAGGTCCGGGGCTTCGATCAGCTCTAGGCAGCGCGGGTTCACGTACACAAGTCTTGCCGAACTGTCGAAGATCTTCACGCTGTCGGGCATGGTGTCGAGGATCGCCCGGAGCCGCGTTTCGCTTTCGCGCAGCGCCTCTTCCGCGCGCAGCCGAGCGGTCACGTCGTCGAATGTGGCGACGACGAAACCCTCGGTCGTAACGTCGCTCTCGACCGCGAAGCTGCGGCCGCCGCGTTCGAGTCTGCGGCGGTCCGCCGGATGCGCGGTGACGTCGGCCCAGTGCGAGGCCGCGATGTCGTCGGCGTTCGTCTCCGGGCCGTAATAGCCCGCCTCGATGCTGAGCTCGACGAGCTCGCGCATGCTCATCCCCGGGCGGATCTTATCGGGTGGCTGCCCGATCACTTCGGCGTAGCGCCGGTTGGACAACGCGATGCGACCCTCTGGGTCGAACATGCACAACCCGGGGTTCATGGTCTCGATGGCGTCTTCGAGCAGCTGCACGCGCTCGCGCAAGCGCGCGTTCTCTTCCATCAGCGCGGATCGGCTTTCGGCGTTAGCCATCGCGGTTTGGTGCCCTCGAGCTTAGCCCATGAGGTATGGCACCGGCATCGATGAGGGTGGATGAAGCCGGATTAGGGGGAAATACCTAACAAGGCGGGCAGCGCCGCGGCTTCGGTTTGCCCGGGCCCAACCGGCATCACTTCACTTGGCGTTCACCCGAGCGCTGGCTATAGGCCCTGCCATGCTTCGCTCGTTCGTTCGCGCCAGAGGCGCCGTCGTCCTCGTCCCCGTCGCTGCGGCGCTGCTGCTGTCGGGCTGCGCCACCTTCGGCAAGAAGAAAGGCGAAACGCCTTATATCGCCCGCGACGTCGAATCGCTGTACACCGAGGCCAAGCACCAGCTCGACGAAGGCAACTACAAGGTGGCCGGCGGGCTGTTCGACGAGGTCGAGCGGCAGCATCCTTATTCGGAATGGGCGCGGCGGGCCGAGGTGATGGGGGCGTTCACCTATTACCTGCAGAAGGATTACGACAAGGCGATCGAAGGAGCGCAGCGCTTCCTGTCGATTCACCCCGGCAACAAGGAAGCGCCGTACGCCTTCTACCTGATCGCGCTCAGCTATTACGAGCAGATTGCCGACGTCGATCGCGATCAGAAGATTACCCAGGAAGCGAAAGACGCCCTGACCGAGGTGATCCGCCGGTTTCCGCAGAGCGAGTACGCCGCCGACGCGCGGCTCAAGCTGGACCTGGTGAATGACCATCTAGCCGGCAAGGAGATGGAGATCGGTCGGTTCTACGAACGCACCGGCCAATGGCTGGCGGCGCAGATCCGCTTCCAGACCGTGATCGACAAGTACCAGACAACCAGCCACACGCCCGAGGCGCTCTATCGCCTGACCGAAACCGACCTAGCGCTCGGCATCCCGGATCAGGCGAAGAAATACGCCGCGGTGCTCGGCGCCAACTATCCGGGGAGCAAATGGTATGAGAAGGCGTATCAGCTGCTCGGCAAGAAGGAACCGCAGCTGGTCAGGAGCTAGGGTCGGACCTTAGGTCGATCAGGTGCCGTAGCGGCGCTCCGGCGGCATGCGGCTTGCCTCGAGCAGCTGGTTGAGCTCCGCCGGGCGCAGCGCCGGGGCGAACTTGACCCCGACGAAACCATCGTGCGCCCAGCGCACCCGTCCGCCGAGCCGTTCACCGTCGCCGAGATCGAGCGTGACCTGCTGGTCGATCGTGTAGGCGAGGCTGTCCACGCCGCTGATCCGGCAGCCCTCCCCGGACAGCTCGATCATCAGTCCGCCTCGCTTGCCTCCATCGGTCTGCTGGACGGCGACAGGACGCCTGACGGCGAACCTCTTGTGCGAGCGAATGACCAGAACTGACACGATGCGGATCCCCTCCCTGCGATCGGTTATCCACAGAAGGCCACAGGTCCGTTAAGATTTCCTTGATGTGACAAGCGGAAGTGTCCGCCTAACCGACAGAAGCCCTTGTGGAAAACCGTATCCGGGCGTGCCCGGAAGGCCGCGGTGCAAACGGGTTCGCGGCGGCGTTGCAGTTGCTGGGGCCGACCCGTATGTCTTGGCACCCGCATGCTGACCCGGCTCGCCATCCGCAACATCGTGCTGATCGAGGCGCTCGACCTCGCGTTTTCCGGCAGACTCGGCGTGCTCACCGGCGAGACCGGGGCGGGCAAATCGATCCTGCTCGACGCGCTCGGGCTGGTGCTCGGCAACCGCGCCGAAAGCGGCCTGCTGCGCCCCGGCGAGGAGCGGGCGAGCGTGATCGCGACCTTCGAGTTCCCTGAATTGCCGCAAGCGGTGCGCGAGGTGCTCGACGAGGCGGACGTCGTCGTCGAGTCCGGCGAGCCGCTGATCCTGCGCCGCACACTCAGGGCGGACGGGGCGAGCAAGGCGTTCGTCAACGACCAGCCGGTCGGCGCGGCGCTGCTGCGCGAGCTGGCGCCGGCGCTGGTCGAGCTGCACGGCCAGCACGATGACCGCGGGCTGGTCAATCCGCGCGGTCACCGCGCGCTGCTCGACCGTTATGCCGGAGCGGATGTGGAGAGTGTCGAGCGCGCATGGCGGGAATGGCACGCGGCCGAGGCCAGCCTGGACCAGGCGCGTGCGGCGGTCGAGCAAGCCAAGGCCGACCAGGATCTGCTGATCGCGCATCTGGCCGAGCTCGCCGCGCTCGAACCGCAGGAAGGCGAGGAGGAAGCGCTCGCGGGCGCGCGCGCAGACATGCAGAAGGGCGAGAAGCTGTCCGGAGACCTCGAAGAATTGCGCGCATTGTGGGACGGTTCGGATTCCCCGCTGGCGGCGATGCGCGCGGCGGCGCGGCGGCTCGACCGGATCGCGCCCGAGCACCCGTTGCTCGGAGAGGCGCTGGCGGCGCTCGACCGCGCGGTGATCGAGGCCGGCGAGGCCGAGGCGAAGCTCGAAGCCGCGGCCGAGGCGCTGACCCATGATCCCGCCCAGCTCGACCGCATCGAGACGCGGCTGTTCGATCTGCGCGCGCTCGCCCGCAAGCACCGCTGCGAGGTCGACGAATTGCCGGCCAAGATGCGCGAGATGCGTGCGGCGCTCGACGCGATCGAGGCGGGCGATGCGGAGCTGGGCGAGTTGGCGAAGGCGGAGCGCGCCGCGCATGCGGTCTACCGCGCCAGGGCCGAGGCCCTGCACGCCAATCGCGTCAGCGCCGCGCTGCGGCTCGACCAGGCGGTTGCCGCCGAACTCGCCCCCTTGAAACTCGATGCCGCGAAATTCCGCACCGCGGTCGCCGACCTGCCGGAGGAGCGCTGGGGCCCGCAGGGCATGGACAGCGTCGAGTTCCTCATCTCGACCAACCCCGGCGCCGAGTTCGCGCCGCTCAACAAGATCGCCAGCGGCGGCGAGCTCTCGCGCTTCATCCTTGCGCTCAAGGTCGCGCTGGCCGAGCAGGGCGGGGCGGCGACGGTGATTTTCGACGAGATCGACCGCGGCGTCGGCGGCGCAGTGGCGAGCGCCATCGGTGAACGGCTGGCGCGCCTCGCCGAGGGCGGGCAGCTGCTCGTGGTGACCCACTCGCCGCAGGTCGCCGCGCGCGGGCGCACGCATTATGTGATCGCCAAGTCGAGCGAAGGCACGGTGACTCGCACTTCGGTCCACCTGCTCGACGATGCCGGCCGCCAGGAAGAGATCGCCCGGATGCTCTCCGGCGCCGAGATCACCAGCGAGGCACGCGCACAGGCGGATAGATTGCTGGAGGGGGTTTAGGCTCACAACGGAACGGGCAGCCGACGTGGCGCGTTCGCCCGCCCATGCACCACTCCCACTTCCCCGACTGGCTGCACGCCCTGTCGATCATCGCGCTGGCAGTAGGTTTCCTGTGTGCCATCGTCATCCTGATCGACATCTTGCGCCATCCGCAGAAGATGTGGGTGATGAGCCTCGTCTGGCCGCTCACCTGCCTGTTCGGTGGCCCCCTGTGGCTATGGCTTTACTGGGAATTCGGTCGGCCGAGAGGAGAGGGAATTCCGGACATTGAGCCGCCGTTCTGGGCGATGGTCGCCAAGGGTGCGAGCCACTGCGGAGCGGGATGTTGCCTGGGCGATATCGTCGCCGAATGGCTGGCGTTCTTCATACCCGCCATTGCCGTGTGGTTCGGTTGGCATGCGCTGTTCGGCGAGAAGATTTTCGCGGTGTGGATCGTCGACTACATCGTCGCCTTCCTGTTCGGGGTGGTATTCCAGTACTTCACCATCGCACCGATGCGCGGGCTCGGGCCGGCGAGGGGCATCGTTGCTGCGGTGAAGGCCGACGCGCTGTCGATCACCTCTTGGCAGGTCGGCATGTACGGACTGATGGCGGTGATCCAGTTCGCTTGGTTCAAACCGGTCTATGGCGGCGTCGCCCACGTGAACACGCCCGAGTTCTGGTTCGCGATGCAGTGGTCGATGATCGCCGGCTTTGTCACCGCGTACCCGACCAACTGGTGGCTGATCCGCGCGGGCCTCAAGGAGAAGATGTGAACGCTGGAAAGCGTCGCTCTTTCGCGCAATAGCGGGGGGATGACGGCGACTCCGGGGGATATGAGCGAAGCCGAAGCGGCCAACGAGCTGATGCGGCTGGCCAAGGCGATCGCGCGCCACAACAAGCTGTACTACGCGGAGGACCAGCCGGAAATCTCCGACGCCGAGTACGATGCGCTGGTGCGGCGCAACGCCGAGCTGGAAGCGGCGTTCCCGCATCTGGTGCGGGCGGACAGTCCGTCACAGCAGGTCGGCCACGAGATCAGCGCTTCTCCGCTGTCCAAGGTGACGCACGAGGTTCGCATGATGAGCCTCGACAACGCGTTTACCGATGAGGAAGTGGCCGAGTTCGTTGCCCGCGTGCGGCGGTTCCTGGCGCTGGCCGATGACGCGCCGCTGGCGTTCACCTCGGAGGACAAGATCGACGGGCTCTCGTGCTCGCTGCGCTACGAGCATGGCAAGCTGGTGCTGGCGGCGACTCGCGGCGACGGACAGGTGGGCGAGAACGTCACTGCCAACGTTGCTCATATCCCCGATATCCCGCAGCAATTGGCCGGTTCGGGCCACCCGGACGTGTTCGAGGTGCGCGGCGAGGTTTACATGGAGAAGCAGGCGTTTGCCGCGCTCAATTCGCGGCTGTTGGAAGAAGCGAAGGCGCGCGCGGCGGAGAAGGGCGAGCCGTTCGACGAGAGCACCGTGCGCCAGTTCGCCAATCCCCGCAACGCCGCGGCCGGATCGCTGCGCCAGAAGGACCCGAACGTCACCGCCGCCCGGCCGCTGCGGTTCTTCGCCCATGGCTGGGGCGCGGCGAGTCAGCTTCCCGGCGACAACCAGCATGCGGTGATGCGGCAGATCGAGCGGTGGGGCTTCCGCGTCTCGCCCGACCTGGTGCCGTGCAACGACCTTGATACGATGCTGCAACAATACCGCAGCATCGCCGAGCGCCGCGCCGCGCTGCCCTATGACATCGACGGGGTGGTCTACAAAGTGGACAGCTTGGCGCTGCAGGATCGGCTCGGCTTCGTCGCCAAGGCGCCGCGCTGGGCGCTGGCGCGCAAGTTTCCCGCCGAACGCGCCGAAACCACGCTCGAGAAAATCGACATCCAGGTCGGGCGCACCGGCAAGCTGACCCCGGTGGGGCGCCTTGCGCCGGTGCTGGTCGGCGGCGTCACGGTGGTCAACGTCACGCTGCACAACCGCGACGAGATCGAACGGCTCGGGCTGCGCGAGGGCGACCGGATCGTCATCCAGCGCGCCGGGGATGTGATCCCGCAAGTGGTCGAGAACCTGACGCGCGACACGAAGCGCGAGCCCTACGTGTTCCCCGACCATTGCCCGGTGTGCGGCAGCGAGGCGGTCGCGGAGGAAGGCGAGGTCGACGTGCGCTGCACCGGCGGGCTGATCTGCCGGGCGCAGCGGTTCGAGCGGCTGCGCCATTTCGCCAGCCGCGGAGCTCTCGACATCGAGGGGCTGGGCGAAAAGACGATTCTCGAATTTCTGGAACTCGGCTGGCTGGCGAGCGGGCCGGGGGACATTTTCCGCCTGCACGAGCATCGCGGCGACCTCGTCGGGCGTGAGGGCTGGCAGGACAAGTCTGTAGATAACCTGTTGGCATCCATCGAGGCGCGGCGTTCGCCGGATGCGGGGCGGCTGCTGTTCGGGCTCGGCATCCGCCATGTTGGCGCCGTCACCGCGCGCGACCTGCTGAAGCGCTTCCACACGCTGCCCGTGCTGCGCCAGGTGGCCGAGCGCGCGCATGACGGCGACGCGGAGGCGTTGGCCGAGCTGACCGGCATCGAAGGCGTCGGCCCGGTAGTGGCCGAGGCGCTCGGTGACTTTTTCCACGAGGAGCACAACCGCGCGGTGTGGGACGATCTGTTGCACGAACTGTCGCCGCCGCCCTACGTTGTTGAAACGAAGGAGAGCCAAGTCTCGGGCAAGACGGTGGTGTTCACCGGCAAGCTCGAGACGATGAGCCGCGACGAGGCCAAGGCCCAGGCCGAACGCCTGGGCGCCAAGGCGGCGGGCTCGGTCAGCCCGAAGACCGACCTGGTCATCGCCGGGCCGGGCGCGGGCAGCAAATTGAAGAAGGCGGCCGAACTCGGCATCGAGGTCATAGACGAGGCGGCTTGGGCGGAAATCGTCAGGAACGCGGGATAGGAGAAGGGAATGAACAAGGCGGTCGCAAGCGCGGTGGCCATGGGGCTGTTGCTGACGGGCTGTTCGGTGAAGAAGACCGACTCCGGTAAACCCGCCGAGGCCAAGCCGTACGTAATCGGCATGGGCGACATCATGGGGCAGAACCAGATGCGCCACGCCAAGCTGTGGTTCGCCGGAAGCGCCCGGAACTGGCCGCTCGCGCAGTACGAAGTCGACGAGCTGAACGAAGGCTTCGGCGACGTGAAGACCTTCCATCCGACGTTCAAGAAGCGCCCGACGGCGCCGCTAGTGGATGAGTTCGTCGCTCAGCCGCTGGGCGAACTCGACAAGGCCGTGAAGGACAGGAACGAGGCCGAGTTCACCACCGCGTTCGACGACCTCACCAACGGCTGCGACGGGTGCCACAAGGAGCTCGGCTTCGGCTTCAACGTGATCCAGCGGCCGACTTCGCCCGAGTACACCAACCAGCAGTTCGCGCCGGTCAAGCCGGGCTGAGCGACAGCCGGGGGAGGGGAAGCGGCAATGAACGAATCCGCGACTTATGCGAAGATCGCCCGGCGCATCCTGCCGCTGCTGTTCCTCGGCTATTTCGTGGCCTTCCTCGACCGGGTGAACGTCGGCTTCGCCAAGCTGCAGATGGCCGGCGACCTGCATCTGAGCGACGAAGTCTACGGCGTCGGCGCGGGCATCTTCTTTGTCGGCTACTTTCTGTTCGAAGTTCCGTCCAATCTGATCCTCCGCCGCGTGGGCGCGCGCATCTGGATCGCGCGAATCCTCATCACATGGGGCCTGCTGTCCGCCGCCTTCGTGTTCACCGGTTCGCTGGCCTGGGGCCCGATCGCCCGAGCGTTCGGGCTGACAGACAGCGAGTTCACGTTCTACCTGCTGCGGTTCCTCCTCGGGCTCGCGGAAGCCGGCTTCTACCCGGGCGTGATCCTCTATCTCACGTTCTGGTTTCCCTCTGCGAGACGGGCGCAGATCATCGCCCTGTTCATGACCGCGATCGCCTTTTCCAACGTCATCGGTTCGCCGCTGTCGGGTGGGTTGATGCAGTTTGCCGACGGTCTCGCCGGCTGGCGCGGCTGGCAGTGGCTGTTCGTGGCCGAAGGGCTGCCGTCGATGGTAGTCGGGCTGCTGGTGCTGGCGATGCTGCCGGACAATCCGTCCGGGGCCAAGTGGCTCGACGCCGAAGAGCGCGCGCTGATCGCAGAGCGCCTTCAGGAAGACGAGCGGGCGAAAGCAAGTGACGGCACCCGCGTTCGCGTTGGTGAGATCTTCCTCGACTTGCGAGTGTGGACATTTGCGATCGCCTTCTTTTGCCTCAACGCCGGATTCTACGCGCTCAACTTCTGGATGCCGACGATCATACAGGAGTTCGGCATCGCTCCGGGCGACTACTTCCGCGTCGGGCTCGTCTCGATGGTCCCGTGGGGTGCCTCGGCCGTGGGAATGGTTCTGTGGTCACGCCATTCGGATCGCACCGGCGAGCGCCGCTGGCATGCCACCGTCTCGGCCGCAACGGCCTGTGGCGGAACCCTGCTGCTCGCTTTGTTCGGCAACAGCACGACCGCGTCGCTGCTGGCGCTGTCGATGATCGCCGGGGGCACACTCTCGTGGCTGACGATCTATTGGTCGTATCCGACCTCGTTCCTCACCGGCGCGGCGGCTGCCGGAGGGATCGCGATGATCAATTCGCTGGCCAATCTCGGCGGCTATTTCGGACCCGACCTGGTCGGTTCGATCCGCACGGCGACCGGCGGCAATAGCGCCGCCGCCTTCCTTGCCCTGGCGGCGATGGCAGGCATTGCTGTCTTGTTGACCTGGGCCATGCCGCTGATGCGCGCGCAACCGGCCCGGCAGCCGGGATGAGGCCAATCGAGACCGGAGCGGCGGAGGCGACGATCTACCGAAAGGTCGCCCGGCGGATCCTGCCGCTGCTGTTCGCCGGCTATTTCCTCGCCATCCTCGACCGGGTCAACGTCGGCTTCGCCAAGCTGCAGATGGCGAGCCAACTGGGTCTGAGCGACGCGGTCTACGGCTTCGGCGCGGGGGTGTTCTTCTTCGGCTATTTCCTGTTTGAGGTGCCGTCAAACCTGGTTCTCGCGCAGGTCGGCGCGCGCAAGTGGATCGCGCGGATCATGCTGACCTGGGGCGCGGTGTCGGGCGCGTTCGTGCTGCTCGGCTCGCTTCGCTGGGGCGCGCTGGCGCGCGCATTCGGCACCAGCGACGCCGAGTTCAGCTTTTACCTCCTGCGCTTCCTGCTCGGCCTGGCTGAGGCGGGGTTTTTCCCCGGTGTGATCCTCTACCTGACCTACTGGTTTCCCTCGGCGCGGCGGGCGCATGCGGTGGCGCTGTTCATCATCGCCATTCCGCTGGCGAGTGCGGTCGGCTCGCCTCTTTCGGGGCTGATTCTGCAATATCTCGGCGGCGCAGGACTGCGTGGCTGGCAGTGGCTGTTCCTGCTCGAGGCGCTGCCCGCCATGGCACTCGGCCTCGTCGTCCTGGCGAAACTGCCCGACGGTCCGCGTGACGCCGCCTGGCTGGGGGCCGACGAGCGCGCGCTAGTCGAAGCGCGGCTGAGGGATGAGGCGGCGGCGCAGACCGGGGCCGGGAAGCGTTCGCGCCTGGCCGAAGTATTTCTGGACTGGCGCGTCTGGGCGCTGGCGCTAGCGGATTTCCTGCGGGCGATCGTCAACAACGCGCTCAATTTCTGGATGCCGACGCTGGTGCAGGACCTCGGCATTCCGAAGCAGCATTACCTGGAAGTGGGGCTGGTAACCGCGATCCCCTGGGGCGTGGCGGCGGCGCTGATGGTGCTCGTCGCGCGCCATTCCGACCGCACCGGCGAGCGCCGCTGGCACGCGACGCTGTCGCTGCTGCTGTCGGCCGCGGGTCTGGTGTTGCTCGCCGGCGCCGGGCACGCGCCGGTTATCTCGGTGCTCGCGCTGACGATGGTCGCGACCGGGGCGATGGCCTGGCTGGCGGTGTTTTGGACCCTGCCGGGCGCGTTCCTCTCCGGCGCCGCCGCGGCGGGCGGGATCGCTTGGATCAACGCGCTGAGCCAGCTCGGCGGCTTCGTCGGCCCGGACCTGCTCGGCCGCGCCCGCGCGGCGGGCGCCGGCGCGGCGGACTCGGCGTTCCTGCTGATGGCGCTGGCGGCGTTGCTGGCGGCCGGGCTGACGGTGCTGCTGACGCGGCGCCGACCGGCGGCCTAGGCGGGCGGGCTGAAGCCTTCGACCAGCGCGATGTCGCCTTCGCTGTTGTCGGTCCGGTGGTGCTTAATCGCCTGGTATTCGGGCGAGTTGTACCACGCCAGCGCGGCGTCCTTGGACGGGAACTTGAGCACCACGGTGTTGCTGGGCGGCGAGCCTTCCACCGGATCGCTCGCATGGTCGAGCACGATCACTTCCATGTCGTGGCCGGCAAAGGTCGGGCCGACGGCGGCGCCATAGGCGGCGAAGCCCTCAGGGTTGGTCACGTTGTAGCGGGCGATGAAATAGGCGGCCATGCGGGCATTCTCCTGTGTGGGTCAGCGCGCCGTCTGGCACGTTGCTCGGGAAATCTACAGGGGGAATCGGCTGCCCCGAGTATGCTATGCCCCGCTGGGGGCAGAGAGGAGAGAGTGATGAACCTCGACGCAAGAAAACTCGGGCTGGCGACGGCGATCGTCGCCGCGATCTTCTGGTTGATCGGCCGGCTGCTGGTGCTGGGCGCGCCGTTCGGGCCGCTGCGCGCCGGCGGCTATATGGCGAACGGCTATATGCCGGGCGGGTACATGATGGGCGGCTACCGCTACGGCCACATGTACGGGATCGGCTGGGGCGGATATTTCGCCGGGCTGATCATCGGCCTGATCGTGTTTCCGCTGATCGCCGGAGTCGCGGCGTGGGCGACGGCAGCGATCTACAACCGGCTGCTGCCGAAGCCTCCGGCCGAAGAGGTGGAGAGCACGCCGCCCGAATAGCCGCTCGGAAACCGGCCCGCGCCCGTTCGGTTGTTCCGGACGAGATGCCGCGCAAGCTCAAGGTCTTTCGCACGCCGATCGGATTTCACGACGCCTATGTCGCCGCGCCGAGCCAGAAGGCGGCGCTCGAGGCCTGGGGCGCCGACGCCAGCCTGTTCGCCCGCGGTTCTGCCGAGCAGGTCACCGATCCGAAGCTGACCGCCCAACCGCTCGCGCACCCGGGCAAGGTGATCAAAGTCTCGCGCGGCGACCTGAGGGCACAACTGAAGGCCTTGGAACTGCGCAGGACGCCCTCGAGCAAAACCAAACCCGCCGACGTGGCGAAGCCGAAACCTGCAGCGAAACCGAAACGGCAGCCCAAGCCCAAGCCGCCGCCGAAGCGCGACCGGATCGACCGGGCCGAAGCGACGCTCGCCGCGGCACGCGAGAAGCAGGCGAAGGAGAGGGCGGCGCTGGACAAGCAGCGCGAGGCGCTCGAGCGCAAGGTCGAGGCGCTGATGGCGCGACAGGCGAAGGAAATCGCGCGGCTCGAAACACGGCTCGACAAGGCGCAGGCCGCCTATCGCGACGCGCTGAACAAATGGAGCGGATGAAGTTCATTCGGCGAAGCGCCGCATAGCCGCGCCGCAGCGCGGAACGCTCACCGCGCCGATCCGCTTGAGTCGGTGAACGCAAGGGAGAATTCCGATGACCGAACGCAATCCGGATCGCCCGAAGCGCGATCCCAAAGTCGACGAAGACCTGCGGCAGAACCCCGGCATCGGCCAGTCGCAAGGCGCCTACGCGATGGGCGGCGACCTCGATTACGCCGAGGGCGATAGCACCGTCGAAGGCGACGCCGAGAACGATTCCAGCCCGGCCGGCGGCGCGCCGGCAACGCGCCTGCCACGCACCAACCGCTGACCGCCAAACCCCAGCAGGAGATAGCCGATGAGAATCAGCGAATGCATGACCCGCGACGTCCGCATGGTCTCGCCCGACGACACGATCGAGCGCGCCGCCCAGGCTATGGGCGCGATCGACGCCGGCATCCTCCCGGTGACCGACGGCGACCGGTTGATCGGAATGATCACCGACCGCGATATCGCTATCCGCGGCGTGGCCGAAGGCTGCGGCCCGGATGCACGCGTCGGCGATATCATGAGCCAGGAAGTGAAGTACTGCTACGACGATGCCGAGAGCGACGAAGTGCTCGACAACATGGCGCAGATCCAGGTCCGCCGCATGCCGGTGGTCGACCACGACAAGCGGCTGGTCGGCATCATCTCGCTGGCCGACCTCGACCGCGACGCCCCCGATCGCAGCGGACAGGCGCTGCGCGGCATCACCCAGCCGAGCCTGGAGCACAACCAGTCGGGCTAGCGTCGTTCCGAGTTAACTTGAAACATCTTCGCAGACCCCTCCCCCTCGTGGGGGGAGGGGCTTTCTTTTCGTCCTACTTTCCGCCCGCAAACTCTTGTTCGTGCCTGATGAATGCCGGGTAGGCGGGCCAGGGGACATGGCCCTGATCATGCTGGAAAAAGGCCAGTGGGTAATGCGTGTAGCCTTGCAGCACCGGTGGCTTGGCGTGGCTCGGCGGGACGGGCAGGCCGTAAACCTTGCCCCAGGCCGGCTCGGCGAGGTCGGTGGCGATCCATTCGCCGGTCGGATCGACCCACGCGTCGCCCTTGTCGGGCGAGCCGGCCGAGATGAACAGCGGGCGCGGCGCGCGCAGGGCGATCAGCTCGTGGGCGTCGACCGGCAGGTCGGCGACGGTCTTGTGTCCGGCGTATTCCATCACTTCGGGCGCGTACCAGTAGAACGCGCCGGTGCTGGCCATGTTGGTCCATGCCTCGCCGAAATCGCGCCGCATCAGCTTGGCCCCGCCGGCGCCCGAGCTCGACACCAGCGCGTCGGCGAACTTGGGATCGAACGCCGCAGCGACGAGAACGCCCTTGCCGAAGCGCGAATGGCCTGCGAGCGAGATCTGGCGGCCATCGATCCGCGGATCTTTCGCCAGTTCTTCGCGCAATTGGCTCGCGCCCCAGGCCCAGGCGCGCAGCGCGCCCCAGTCGTGGCGCGCGCGCGGCCAGCGAACCAGGCCGATCACCCCTTGCTGCATCTGCGCGGCGTTGTCGGCCTGGAGCAGCGGCGGGCGATAAGCGACCTGCGCCCAGCCGGCGTCGAGCACCTCCTGGGTGGTGTCAGGCGGCGGGGGGCCGGGCAGCTTGAGCGTGAAACCCTTGGGCCAGATATAAGTGTAGTCGATCAGCGCGGGCGCGTGCGCCGGGTGATGCGGGAAGGTGATCGTCGCGTCGATCGTTGGACCTGAGCGGCCAGCCGGCGCGGCGACCCGGCCGACCCAGTGCTCGGTCTGATAGCCCTTGCGCCCGGCGGCCTTGTCCTTGCGCCAGAGGACCTTGAGCCGGCTCGCCGCGGGAGGAATGCGGCCGACCCAGTCGTCCTCGATCAGCCTCGCCAGATCCGCGCGGCGCTTGGCCCAACCTGCCCGGGTCATGTCGGCGGGCGAGGCGAACAGCGGCGGCGGTTTGAGCTCGCCCACCTTGCTTTCGTCGAAGTTGGCCGCGCGCGGGCTCTTCTGATCGCTGTCGCGCCCCGGCCTCAGCTCGCCGAACCCGAACCGCTGACGCTCCATTTCGTGGACCTGCTCGGAAAGGGCCCGCTGCGTGGCCTGCTGCTGGGCGACGGCGGGAACGGCGATCAGGAGCGCCCCGGAAAGCGTGATGGCGATGCGTTTCATGGCTTCAGACCCTCTCCTTAGCCCGGCGTAGTTCCACGTTTTCCGTTGCTTGTCACTTTTCCGGCTTTGGCACCCATTTCATCACCCCGCCCGCCATCGACGTCCACCAGCCGGTCCTCACCCCCGCCGCGGCGAGCATATTGCTGGTCCACTGGTTGCAGGTGTTGTTGACCGTGTAGTGGCCCGGCGCATCGTAGAACACGTCCTGCAGCCCGTATCCGGCATAGCGCACGCGCGGCCTCTTCGGCAGCCAGCGGTCGATCGCCGCGACAAGGCGGGCGTATTGCCCGCCCGTGAGCCGGAGCGGGCGGATGTCGTCGGCCGGGGCGGGGCGGATGTAGTGCGCGACGTGCAGCACGCCGTCGCCGCCGATGCCGACGATGCGCAGCACGGTCCACGGCCGCAGGTCCCACCAGGTGGGCGTGTGGAGGAACACCTGCTTCTCGCCCCAGCTGATCGCGACGTGGGTGTACTCGGGGCTGCGCGCGGCGATATCGCTGTCGGGAAACACCGACCGCCAGTCGCGCTCGGGGGTGACCAGCGGCAGCACCAGCGCGGTGTGCACGCCGTTGGTCTCGACCATGATCCGGACCACGCCGGGTGTGTTCGGCGCGGGCTCGCGCCAGCCGGCGTTGCGCGGGATCGAGCTGCCGATCCATGCCGCCAGACCGTAGGCGACGATCAGCCCGAACAGGCCAAAGGCGAGCCAGCCGATCCAGCGGATCAGCCGACGAAGCGGCGGCGCAACCACAGCACGCTCCAGTCGCCATCGACGATCCGTCCGGCGAAGGCGAAGCCGGCGGTGCGGTAAGCGGCGCGCACCGCGCGTTCCTGGCTCGTCAGCAGTCCCGCGAGAACGAGATTGCCGCGCGGCGGCACCGCCTCGGCGAAATCCGGCGCCAGTGCGACCAAGGGCCCGGCGAGGATGTTGGCGATCAGCAGGTCGTACGGCCCGCATTCGCGCAACAGCCGGTCGTCCATGCCGGCGGCAATGGCGACCGCCAGCCCGCCGGGGCGTGCTCCGATGCGGATGCCGTTGCGTGCGGCGTTGTCGGCGATGACCGAGGCGCACACCGGATCGATGTCACTCGCGATGGCATGAGCGCGCGGCCACAGCGCCAGCGCGGCGAAGGCGAGCAGGCCGGTGCCGGCACCGATGTCGGCGATGTTGCGCGCCACCACGCCGCGCCGCTTCATCGCGCTCAGCATCGTCAGGCACCCGGCGGTGGTCGCGTGTTGGCCGGTGCCGAACGCCTGGCTGGCGGGGATGACGAGGTCGATCACGCCCGGCTCGGCGGTCGGCGGGTAATCGGGGGTGTGGACGTGGAACCGCCCGGAGCGGATCGGTTCGGTGCCGCGCTGGCTTTCGGTGACCCAATCCGCCTCGGGCACTTGCTCGGCTATCAGTTCGGGCGCGCCGCCGGCGAACAGCGCGGCGACCGCTTGCCGGTCGGCCTTACGCGGGCGGTGTGGAAGCCACGCTTCGAGCACCCATTCATCGGGCCGGCTTTCGGCAATCTCGTGACCCGAGACGACGACACTTGGGTCCCACTCTTCGATTTCGTCATGCGCCAGCAGCGCCGCGTGGATCACCGCTCTGGACGCGTGCGCGACCAGTTTCCAGCTAGCGGACATAGCTCGCGCCGTTGGCGTCGAGCGTGGCGCCGGTCATGCTCGGCGGGGCATCGAGGGCGCAGAACACCGCCATCGTAGCGATTTCCTGCGGTGTCGCCACGCGGCCGAGTGGGATGTCGGCCAGCAGCTCCTCGCCGCCGCGACTGGCGAGATAGTCCTCGGCCATTCCCGTCTGAGTGAAGCCGGGATTGATCGCGAAGCTGAGGATGCCGTGCGCGGCATAGGCGCGCGCGATGGTCTTGTGCAGCGCCAGCATCCCGCCTTTGGAGGCGGCATAGTGCCAATGCTCGGGGGAATCGCCGCGGTGCCCGGCGCGGCTGGCGACATGCACGATCCGGCCGGGCCGACCCTTCGAAAGCCAGTGGCGGACGGCGAAGCGCGACAGTTGCGCCGCCGCGGTGAGATTGATCCGCAGCGTCTCCTCCCACGCGTCGAGCCAGGCGATGTCCGAGGCATCGAGCGGCACGGCCGCATAGATTCCGGCGTTGTTGACCAGCGCGTCGATCCGCCCGCCGGTGCGCTCGAGCGCTTCCTCCCACAGCACTTGCGGCGCCGGCGGGTCGGAGAAATCGGCCGGGATCGTATCCGGATCGCCGGTCGGCCGCGACGAGTGGCCGATGACCGTCGCGCCGCGCGCCCGCAGCGCCTCGGCCGTCGCCTGGCCGATCCCGCGCGTGGAGCCGGTGAGGAGTATCATAGGCATCGCCGCCTCCTAGCGGCCTTCGCGGTTGCGGGGAAGGGAAGGGCCCGTCCATGCGCTTGTTTCGCCCGCCACTTTCGCTAAGACCGTCGCCACTCATTCGAACCACCGGGGCAAACATCGATGGCCGACCGCCCGCTCTCGCCGCATCTATCGATCTGGAAATGGGGCCCGCACATGCTGGTCTCGATCCTGCACCGCATCAGCGGCGACGGGATGGCGTTCGTCGCGCTGCCGGTGATGCTGTTCTGGCTCGGCGCCTTGGCCAGCGGACCCGACGCCTACGCCAGCTTCCAGCACATCGCGACGAGCTGGTATGGCTACGTTGTCCTGGTCGGCATCAGCTGGGCCTTCTTCAACCACTTGAGCTCGGGCATCCGCCATTTCGTGATGGACATCGGGGCCGGCTACGAAATTCACACCAACAAGCGCTGGTCGGTGGCGACCCCGATCATCGGCATCGCGCTCACCGCCGCCTTCTGGGTGGCGATGATTTGGCTCTAGGGGACGACGGGATGGGCGACGGGACCGAAATCGGACGCGTGCGCGGGCTCGGCCCGGCGCACGAGGGCGAACACAGCTGGCTGCAGCAGCGCTTCACCGCGGTCGGCAATCTGCTGCTGATGGCCTTTGTGATCGCCTCGCTGTTCTGGCTGCCGGACCTCAGCTACGGCACGCTGAGCGAGTGGCTGCACCATCCGGTGCCGGCGGTCGCGATCGCCCTTTTGGTGGTCAACGTGTTCTGGCACGCCCGGCTCGGGATCAACGAGATGATTGGCGACTACGTGCACGAGGCGGGCAACAAGTTCGCCGCGGTGCTGCTGCTCAATTTCGCCTGGGCCGGCGGCACCGCCTATGGCCTGTTCTGCATCGCGAAAGTCGCCTTTGCCGCCACGGCCGTTGCGAGTGGGGGAGCCGGCTAATGGCCAACGAAGCGCCGAAGACGCCGCCGACAACGCCGGGCGAACCGCGCGGCGGCAACACGCCCGCCTACCAGATCGTCGACCACACTTATGACGTGGTGGTCGTCGGCGCCGGCGGCTCGGGTCTGCGGGCGACGATGGGGGCCGCCGAAAGCGGGCTCAAGACTGCCTGCATCACCAAGGTGTTCCCGACCCGCAGCCACACCGTTGCGGCGCAAGGTGGGATCGCCGCCAGCCTCGGCAACAACACCCCAGACCACTGGCAGTGGCACATGTACGATACCGTCAAAGGCTCCGACTGGCTCGGGGACCAGGACGCCATCGAATACATGGTCCGCGAAGCGCCGCACGCCGTCTACGAACTCGAGCACGCCGGGGTGCCGTTCAGCCGCAACGACGACGGGACGATCTACCAGCGCCCGTTCGGCGGGCACATGCAGAACATGGGCGAAGGCCCGCCGGTCCAGCGCACCTGCGCGGCGGCGGACCGCACCGGCCACGCGATGCTCCACGCGCTCTATCAGCAGAGCCTGAAGTACGACGCCGACTTCTTCATCGAATACTTCGCCATCGACCTGATCATGGAGAACGGCGCCTGCCGCGGGGTGATCGCGCTATGCCTCGACGACGGCTCGATCCACCGTTTCCGCGCCCATGCGGTGGTGCTGGCGACCGGCGGCTATGGCCGCGCCTACTACACCTGCACCGGCGCGCACACGCAAACCGGCGACGGCAACGCCATGGTCCTGCGGGCGGGGCTGCCGCTGCAGGACATGGAATTCGTCCAGTTCCACCCGACCGGCATCTACGGCGCCGGCGTCCTGATCACCGAAGGCGCGCGAGGCGAGGGTGGGTACCTGACCAATTCCGAAGGCGAGCGTTTCATGGAGCGCTACGCGCCGAGCGCCAAGGACCTCGCCAGCCGCGACGTGGTCAGCCGTTCGATGGCGCTGGAGATCCGCGAGGGGCGCGGGGTCGGCCCGCACAAGGACCACATCTGGCTGCACCTCGACCACATCGACCCCAAGATCCTCCACGAGCGGCTGCCGGGCATCACCGAGAGCGGCAAGATCTTCGCCGGGAGTCGACCTAACTCGCCAACCGCTGCCGGTAGTGCCGACCGTGCATTACAACATGGGTGGCATTCCGACGAACTATCATGGCGAGGTCGTCACCATCGGCGCCGACGGCAACCCGGAAACGGTGGTGCCCGGGCTGTTCGCGGTCGGCGAGGCGGCGTGCGTTTCGGTGCATGGCGCCAACCGCCTCGGCTCGAACTCGCTGATCGATCTCGTCGTGTTCGGCCGCGCGGCCGGCCATCGCCTGCGCGAGACGGTCAAACCGAACACGGCGCACGAGCCGCTAGCCAAGGACAGCGCCGACTTCGCCCTCGGCCGCCTCGATCATTTCCGCAATGCCAAGGGCGGCACGAAGACCGCTGCGATCCGCACCAACATGCAGCGCTGCATGAGCGAACATGCCGCGGTGTTCCGCACCGGCGAAGTGATGGCCGAAGGCGTCGTCAAGCTCGGCGAGATCTTCAAATCGATGCAGGACGTGTCGGTCGCCGACCGTTCGCTGATCTGGAACAGCGACCTGGTCGAAACGCTCGAACTCGACAACTTGATGGCCCAGGCAATCGCGACGATGAACGCGGCGAGCAACCGCGAGGAATCGCGCGGCGCCCACGCCCGCGAGGACTTCCCCGACCGCAACGACGCCGAGTGGATGAAGCACACCGCGATCTGGATGAACGGCTGGGGCGGCACCGGCGGCGACGTGCGGATCGATTACCGCCCGGTGCATGAGTACACGCTCACGGACGACGCCGAGTACATCAAGCCGAAGAAGCGGGTGTATTGAGCCGATCCCATCGCGCACCGGGGGCGGAGTACGCAATGCGTTTCCTTTGCTCATGCGCCGTTTGGTTCGCCGCGCTCGCTTTCTTCGCAGCAGCGCCGGCGCTTGCGCAAACCCCGCCCCCCTGGCTCGCCGGCACCTACAACGCCAGCGAGCCGGACGTCGCCGCCCACCTGCGGCTCCAGCCGGACGGGCGCTTCGAATATGCGCTCCGCTACGGCACTATCGACGAGACGTCGCAGGGGAGCTGGACGGCCGAGAACGGCACGGTCGTGCTCACCAGCGATCCGGTTACGCCGCCGGCTTTCGATCTCGTCGGCACTCAAACCGGCACAGGCGGGACGCTCGAGGTCAGCCTCGATACGCCCGCGCAATGGCCGGCGCAGCTGTTCTCGGTTTTTCTGCAGGAGCCGGACGGCACCGTCTCGCAAGTCCCGTTCGCCGAAGGACCGCTGAACATTCCGATGACCCGCGGAAACCTTCCGACGAAAATCGCGGTCGTGTTCCCGGTTTACCAACTCGCCTCCAGGCCGTACCCCATTCCTCCTGGCGCCCGCGCGATGCACTTCCGTTTCGTGCCGAACGACCTCGGCAAAGTGGCCTTCGACCACCTGCGCCTGACACGCGCCGGCGACGCGTTCGTGCTCAATCGTTTCGACCGCTTCCTCCGCTTCCGCAAGCAAGCGTCGGCGGCCGCACCCGCGGCGGACGAGCCGCCGGATGGCACCGGGGCGCCTCCCGCGCGTTGAAGGCGAATGGCGGGCAAGCTCGAGCAGAAGGCCGTCGAGGCGGAGGAGGATCTAGCCGACAGCGCGGAAACCCTCGTCGGCAGTGCGTTGGCGCAGGAGGACAGCGCCGACCGCCGCACGCGATTCGCCGCCGACCGTACGCTGCTCGCCGCTGAGCGGACTTACGCCGCGTGGATGCGCACCGGGCTGGCGGCACTTGCAGCGGGCATCGGCGCCAAGGCGCTGCTCGAGAATCTCGTCACGCCGTGGCTCGTGCTGGCCAGCTCGATCGTGCTGATCGTGTTCGCCGAGTTCTGCTTCGTCGCCGGCGTGTGGCGCGAGCTGACCGGCAACGTCGCGCCGCCCGAACCGAAGACGCGACGGTTCCCGGCCTGGCTGCTGATCGTGTTCAACGGTTTCCTCGTTCTGCTCGGCATCGCCGTGCTGGTCGGCATCCTCACTCGCTGATCTTGCCGCCGTTCCGACGAGCGCGGGGCCGCTAGGCGGCAGCCGTCGCTTCAAGACGTCTGACGAAAGCCTTCCGCTCGGGTACGAGATCGCGCAGGGTGACGCCGTCGAGGTGCTGGAGGAACGCTTCGAGCGCGCCGGACAGCGCCGGTTTCAGCGCGCACAGCCCGTTGACAGCGCACCCGCTGCCGGCGGCGAAGCAGCCGACGAAGCTCTCGAGGTTTTCGAACCGGCGTACGACGTCGCCGACCACGATGGCCTTGGCCGGACGGGCCAGCCGCATGCCGCCGCCGCGCCCGCGAAAGGTTTGGACAAAACCTTCGGCCTGCAGGTGCTGGACGACCTTGGCCAGGTGATTGCGCGAGATGCCGTAGCGCCGGGCGATATCATCGACCGACATCTGCTCCTTGCCGGCGGCCAGGGCCATCAGCACCCGAAGAGCATAGTCGGTGTGGAGGCTCAACTGCATCAAAAAGAGGTATATCAGATGTTGATTTATACGGCAACGCCGTTTAATCGGTATCTCAATAGCCCATTAAACGAGTCGCCGATGTCCACTGCAGCCGCCCAGTCCCGCACCGCCGACGCCGAGGTTCGCTCTCACGCCGCGCAAAAGCGCGCCGAGAAGAGGGCCGCTGCCGAGGGGATCGGTGTCGACGCCGCCCACATCGACCGCTTCGTCGAGGCATTCTACGGCAAAGTCCGCGATGACGAGCTGCTCGGCCCGATTTTCGCCGAACGCATCGCCGCCTGGCCGCCACACCTCGCCAGAATGAAAGCCTTCTGGCGCTCCGTGCTGCACAACTCGGGCGAGTTCGCCGGCAATCCGATGCTCAAGCACATCGCCATCCCCGGCCTCGACCTGACCCATTTCAGCCGTTGGCTCGAGCTGTTCTACGCCACCTTGCGCGAGCTCGAACCAACCTCCGAGGCGACCGCGCTGGTCGGCGAGCGCGCGCGGATGATCGCCGACAGCCTCCTCACCGGATACGTCATGCAGCGCGAGGGCCTTTCCGGCGGTCGCGCAGGAAAGGATCTCCCCCATGTCTGAAGCTCTCCGCAAGCAAACCCCTCTCACCGAAGCGCCGGTGCGCGATGCCGCTACCGATCTGCTGCCGCCGATTCGTCGGGCCGAGGTCAACGACAACGAAACCGCCGCCAGGCTGCAGAGCGGCGAGCAGCGCCTTTTCGAGATTCCCGCACGCATCTGGTGGTCGATGATCGTGCTTTACGGCCTCTTCCTGGCGACCATGTTCGCCGCGACCGGTGGCGGCTACGCCACGCTCGTGCTCGTCGTCGCGACCGGTTTCGTGGCGATGTTTTTCGGCACCGCTAGGGCCACGCTCAACCATGGTCCGGTGCAGCCGCGCAGTCCTCTCGATGGGGGCGACCGCTTGCTGCCGACACTCTATGGCGCGCTGCGCGAACGCGAGGTGGCGGTGCAGATGCTGATCGTCCCGGCGTGCGTCGCCTTCTTCGGCTTCGCCATCCTCCTCATCCGCATGTGGGTCGGATGATAGCGGACGGGTACCCGACCGCGTCGCGCGGCGAGCTGCCGTTGGGGAGCGTCGTATACCGCACGATTGGGCCGTTCGGCGCGCAAAACCTCCCCGCCGGCTTGCGCGCCGAACATCGGCTCAAGGAAGGCACATGGGGCCTGCTTGAGCTTTCCGAAGGAACACTGCGGTTCGTGTGGGACGATGATGCGGGCGGCAGCGACGAGCTGACCGCTCCCGCAAGATTCGTCGTGCCGCCGCAAGTGCCGCATCATGTCGAGACCGATGCCCCCTTCGAGCTGACGATCGCCTTCTACCGCGTCTAGCGCCGGCGCAGGTTGTCGCGGGTGAGTTGGGCGACGCTGGTCTTGCCCATCAGCTTCATGTCGCGGACGATCTCGGCTTCGAGAATCCCCAGCGCGCGCTCGACGCCCGGCTGGCCGGCCGCCGCGAGGGCGTAAAGATAGAGGCGGCCGCCCGAAACCGCCGTTGCGCCCAGGCTGAGCGCCTTCAACACATGCGTGCCGCGGCGTACGCCTCCGTCGAGGATCACCTCGATCCGGTCGCCGACCGCATCGACGATCTCGGCCAACTGGTCGAACGGCGCGCGGGCCCCGTCGAGCTGGCGGCCGCCGTGGTTCGAGAGGAAGATGGCATCGACGCCCATGTCGGCCGCGCGGCGGGCGTCGCCGACGGACATCACGCCCTTGAGCGCGAACTTGCCGCCCCAGTCGTTGCGCAGCTTTTCGGCCGCCGCCCAGTCCATCGTCTGGTCGAGCATCTCGCTGAAGTACGACTGGATCGAGGCAGCGACGTTGCTGCCGGCGGCGACGTGCTTTTCGAGGTTGGGCAACGAGAACTTCTCGCGGAACAGATAATCGAGCGCCCAGCGTGGCTTGCTCGCATAGCTGAACGCGCTGGCCGGGGTGATCCGCGGCGGGCTGGTGAAGCCGGTACGTAAACAGCGTTCGCGGTTGCCGCCGACGATTGTGTCCACGGTCAGCGCCACAGCGTCGAACTTCGCCGCTTTGGCCGCTTCGAGCAGCGCCGCGTTCAGCCCGCGATCCTTGTGGTAGTAGTACTGCAGCATCTTCGGCCCGGAGAACTTCGCCCCGATCTCCTCGATGCTCACGCTGGCGAGGCTCGAGATGCCGAACCATACGCCGAACTTTTCCGCCGCCGCGGCGACCGCGCGCTCGCCCTGCCAATGGAACAGCCGCTGCAGCGCCGTCGGGCTGAGCATCAGCGGCAGGCGGGTCTTTCGCCCGAGCACGGTGACCGAGGTATCGATCGAGTCGACGTTCACCAGCACGTCGGGCACCAGATCGGTCTCGTCGAAGGCGGTGGTGTTGCGCGCCTTGGTCGCCTCGTCGTCGCCGCCGCCGTCGATGTAGTGGAACACAGGGAACGGCAGCCGGCGCGCCGCAAGCTCGCGGAAATCCGCGACGTTATGGCAGTCCGCCAGCGATCTCACCCGTCCGATTTTCATCTCTGCCAGGTGATAGCGGGCGCGGGGGATTTGCCAAGCACAGGGCGTTCATCGGCAATTCAGATTACGAGTGTAGTCGTTATGCTGACAAATGTAGTCGTTAAGGGAGGCGCGTCATGGCCGATCCGGCCGACGAACCGGGCGAACGCATCAGCGAAGCCGAATACGCGGTGATGGAGACCTTATGGGAAGCGAGCCCGCTGACCGCCGCCGAAGTAAGCGATCGGGTCGCCCCCGAGCGCGGCTGGAGCCTCGCCACGGTCAAGACGCTGCTCTCGCGGCTGGTGGCCAAGAAGGCGGTGAGCACCGAGCCCGACGGGCGCCGCTTCCTCTATTCGCCGCTAGTCGAGCGCACCGACTACGTCGGCAGCGAATCGCGCAAGCTGGTTGATCGCCTGTTCGGCGGCCGCGCTGCGCCGCTGCTGGCCCATCTGGTCGAATCCGAAGCGCTCAGCGAGGAGGACATCGCGGAGATCGAGCGGCTGATCCAGGAGCTCAAGAAATGACCTGGCTTACCGATACGCTGCTCTACACCGGACTGCTGATCGCGCTGGTGCTGCTCGTCCGGCGACCGGTCTCGCGCTATTTCGGGCCCAGGCTGGCCTATGCGCTGTGGGCCTTGCCCGCGCTCCGCTTGCTGTTGCCGCCGATCGAGTTGCCGGCCAGCCTCGGACCCCACCAAGTGCAAGTGAGCGACCCGGCGCTGCTCGCGCTGGCGATGGCGGCCGACGCCACGACGCCGCCCGCATCGGCGCCGACACCGCTGTGGGAACGACCCGAACCATGGCTCACGCTCTGGCTCGGCGCGGCGGCGCTGTTCCTCGCCTGGCGTATGGCGAACTATTACCGCATGCGCCGCGACTTGCTGGCCGAGGCGCGCCCGGTTGGCGAAGTTGGTTCAATCCGGCTCGTCGAGACCCCCGCGGTAAGCTCGCCGGTGGCGTTCGGCGTGCGCGATAAGGTCGTCGCCCTGCCGCCCAGGTTCATGGCGATGGAGGACCGCGCGGCCCGCGATCTCGCCATCGCTCACGAGTTGGCGCACCACCGCGGGCACGACATCCTCGCCAACTTCGCCGCCCAGCCGCTGCTCGCGCTGCACTGGTTCGATCCCGTGGCCTGGCTAGGCTGGAAAGCGATGCGCCGCGACCAGGAGGCCGCCTGCGATGCCCGCGTGCTCGAAGGGCGTGGGCGCGAGGAGCGCGCTGCCTATGCCGGGCTCATCGCCGGATTCGCCGCGGGTCCCGCACTCGCGCTCGCCCCGCCGATGGCCTGCCCGATTATCGGTGAGAAATCGATCATCCACCGCCTGAGGAGCCTCGCCATGTCGGACATTTCGCCCCGCCGCCGCATGTTCGGCCGGCTGCTTCTCGCCGGCACTGCTCTGGCGCTGCCGCTGACCGCCACGGTCAGTTATGCCGCCGCGCCGGACAGCGAGGTGCAGCCTGTCGAGCTGCCGCAATCGGACGCGCCGCCCGCACCCCCGCTTGGGCCAACGTCTCCGGCCGCGGCCGATGCTCCGCCAGCGCCCGATGCGCCCATCGAACACCGTCAGCGCAAGGTCATCGTCGAACGCGACCGTCATGGCGCAGTCGCCAGCGATCCGAGCGGCCAGCGGCACCGGTTCGTCATCGAGACCGATGGGCCGCTCACCGCCGAGCAGCAGAAACGTTTCGAAAGGACGCGCAAGGAATTCGAGACAAACGTCGCGGACTGGCGGAAAATGGCGCAGGAGCAGGCGAAAATGGCCCTCGCCATGGCCGATGTGCGCGAGCACATGCCCGACATCTCGACCGATTGCGGCAAGGCGAAGGGCCAGGTCTCGCGCTCGTGGACCGACGACAAGGGCCGGCAGCATATCGCCATCTGCGAGCGGATCATCCGCGACCAGGCGCGTATGGCGCAGGACCAGGCGCAGATCGCCCAACTCCACGCGCAAATGGCCCAGCGCCGGGCTCAGGTCGGCCTGCGGCAGGCGCGCGAGGCGATCGCGAGCAACGAAGGCATGAGCGATTCGGTCAAACGCGAAGTCCTTGCCGATCTGGACAAGGAAATCGCGCGGCTCGACGCAAACAAGGACTGACGCGGCAGCCTGGCGCCGTCCGATTGTGCACCTGCGAAACAAACGCTGGACCTGAGCCTCCGTTCGCGCTTTCCTGACGCGAACGCCCAACACGCAAGGAGGCTTGTATGGTCCTGACCGGCAAACGCGCGCTGGTCACCGGCTCGACCTCGGGCATCGGCCTCGCCATCGCGCGCGCGCTAAGCGACGAAGGCGCCGAGGTGGTGCTCAACGGCTTCGGCGATCCGACCGCCATCGAGGAGCTGTGCGAAGCGCTCGGCGCGATCCACATAGGCGCCGATCTAACCACCCGCGAGGGCGTCGAGGCGCTGATGGCCGGCGCCGGCCCGGTCGATATTCTGGTCAACAACGCTGGCATGCAGCACGTCGCCCCGGTCGAGGAGTTCCCGCCGGAGAAGTGGGACGCGATCATCGCGCTCAATCTGTCGGCCGCGTTCCACACGGCGCGCCTCGCCGTGCCGCACATGAAGGCGAGGTGCTGGGGTCGGATCATCGCCACCGCCAGCGCCCATTCGCTCGCCGCGAGCCCGTTCAAGGCCGCTTACGTGGCCGCCAAGCACGGCATCGCCGGCCTGACCAAGGTCCTCGCGCTCGAGCTCGCCGAGTATGGCGCCACCGCCAACTGCATCAGCCCTGGCTATGTGTGGACCCCGCTGGTCGAGGACCAGATCCCCGACACCATGGCCGCCCGCGGGATGACTCGCGATCAGGTGCTGAACGAAGTGCTGCTGGCCAAGCAGCCGACCAGGAAGTTCGTCCAGCCCGAGGAAGTCGCCGCACTCGCGGTGTTCCTGTGCCGTGACGAGGCACAGAACATTAACGGCGCAAACTACACGATCGATGGAGGATGGACGGCGGAGTAGCTCGACAAGGTGAGAACCACGCGAACGGTCCTGCGGATCGGCAAGGCGGATGGAACCGTTCGCGAGGTTCCGATGCGCTACAACGCCTCGCACCAGCGCGGGTACCGCTGCTTCGTCGGCCCTCTCGCCGACCTGCCGGTGCGGATCACCGAAAGTACGCCACGCAGCTTCGAGGGCTGCACCCTGTTCGACGCGCTGGCCGAGTACCGCCGCTCCATTGAGCCGGAGGGTTGGCGGCTCCTCCATGCGGCTGCGCGCAGAGACTGCTGGGCCCGGCCCGATGAGCCCTTCCCATATGTTGAACGGCTGACGAACGGCACCGAAGAGACCGAGCGCCTGGACGGCTTTCAAGATGCGGATTTCACAATGGTCGCCAGCCTCGACGAACAGCGGGCGAACTTCGAGGAATGGCGGCGCAGCCTTCCAGCGATTTACCAACCGCGCGCACTCCGTAGGGCCCCCACGAGCACGATCCGGCAAAAGTGGAATTCAGCTCTCTGGCGAAGTTAGCAGGCGGCTACCTGTTCAGATGCGACGGCGAGGATTCCGCGCCCCACTAGCGATTGAAGCAAACCGCGTTTACATGGGCCGCCACGAATCGCTCCCGAGCAAAGGAACCGAGTGGCACGCATGGAAATCGAAACCGGCCTCACTTTCGACGACGTCCTGCTGAGGCCGGCCGAGAGCGACATCGTTCCCTCGCAGGCGAGCACGAAGACGCGGCTGACGCGGGAGATCGGGCTCAACATCCCTATCATCTCCAGTGCGATGGATACCGTCACCGAGGCCGAGATGGCGATCGTCATGGCCCAGCTCGGCGGGATCGGGGTGCTGCACCGCAATCTCACCGTCGAGGAACAGTGCGACGCGGTGCGCCGGGTCAAGCGCTTCGAGAGCGGAATGGTCGTCAACCCGATCACCATCACTCCGGATTCGACCCTCGGCGCCGCGCAGGAGCTGATGATCCGCCACAACATCAGCGGCATCCCGGTGACCGACGAGCGTGGCAAGCTGTGCGGCATTCTCACCAACCGCGACGTGCGCTTCGCCGACAACCCGCTGCAGCCGGTGCGCGAGCTGATGACGCACGAGAACCTCGCCACCGTGCGCGAAGGAGTCACTCAGGAGGAAGCGCGGAAGATCCTCCACCAACGGCGGATCGAAAAGCTGCTGGTGGTCGATGATGCCTATCACTGCGTCGGTCTGATCACCGTCAAGGACATCGAAAAAGCGGTGCTGTTCCCCGAAGCCACCAAGGACACGAGCGGGCGCCTGCGGGTCGCCGGGGCGACCACCGTCGGCGACAAGGGTTTCGAGCGGACCGAGGCGCTGATCGACGCCGAGTGCGACGTGATCGTGATCGACACCGCGCACGGCCACAACGCCGATGTCGCGCGCGCGGTCGAGCGGGTCAAGCGGCTGTCGAACTCGGCACAGGTGATCGCCGGCAACGTCGCCACCGCCGAAGCAACTCGGGCGCTGATCGGCGCGGGCGCGGATGGCGTGAAGGTCGGCATCGGTCCGGGTTCGATCTGCACCACGCGGATCGTCGCCGGGGTCGGCGTGCCGCAGCTGACCGCGATTATGGACGCCGCCGGCGCGGCGGGTGACGTGCCGATCATTGGAGATGGCGGCCTGAGGACTTCGGGCGATGCCGCCAAGGCGCTCGCCGCCGGGGCCTCGACGGTGATGATCGGGTCCTTGCTCGCCGGGACCGAGGAAGCGCCGGGCGAGACCTTCCTCTACCAGGGGCGCAGCTACAAGGCCTATCGCGGGATGGGCAGCGTGGGCGCGATGGCCCGCGGCAGCGCCGACCGCTATTTCCAGCAGGACATCCAGGACCAGATGAAGCTGGTGCCCGAGGGGATCGAGGGCCAGGTGCCGTACAAGGGCCCGGCGCGCGACGTGGTCCACCAGCTGGTCGGCGGGATCAAGGCGGCGATGGGCTATACCGGCAGCGCGACGATCGAGGACCTGCGCACTCGCGCCGAGTTCATCCGCATCACCAACGCCGGCTTGTCCGAAAGCCACGTCCACGACGTCAGCATCACCCGCGAGGCGCCTAATTACCCGACGCGGTAATATCCTCCCCGGGACGGGGAGGGGGACCATCCGACGGGTGGTGGAGGGGACTCGCCGCAGGCGCTGGGCCTGGTGACGTTCCCTTCTGTCAGCCGCTGCGCGGGCGCCACTTCCCCGTGCCGGGGAGGATATTCACAAAACCATTTTCCTATTCGGCCCCGATCTGACAGGGCGGGGGCATGCCCGAATGGTCGAACAAGGGAGCTCCGGGGAAGGCTGCGCATCCACGAAAGGTTACGGTGTTTCCGGTTACATGTTCGCCTAATACTCTGTCTTACATAGATAATCTGTTCGAATCCGAAAACCGCTTCACCCCCGGTTCGGTGTTCCACTCGGGGCCGTCATGACCCCCTCAGCCCGCGTCCAGTCCGCCATCGAGCTGCTCGACTCGATCATTCCCGCCACGCGGGAGAAGGGCCCGCCGGCCGACCGCATCCTCGCCGAATGGTTCCGCGGCCATCGCTTCGCCGGGTCCAAGGACCGGCGGGCGATCCGCGAGCTTGTCTATGCCGCGATCCGCGCCTGCGGCCCGGTGCCGGCGAGCGGACGGGCGGCGATGCTGCGGCTGGCCGAGGAAGACCCTGCGCTGGCGGCGCTGTTCGACGGGTCGCAGTACGGGCCCGCGCCGATCGGACCCGACGAGCGCCCCGCGAAAGGCGGGACCGCGCCGGATTGGCTCGTCGACGCGCTGGCCGCTTCAGGCATTGCCAGAGAGGAAGCCGCCGCCCTGCTTGGCCGGGCGCCGCTGGATATCCGCGTGAATTCGCTGAAGGGCGATCGCGATTCGCTGTCGCTGCCCGAAACGGGCGAGCGGCTGTCAGCGCCGCAAGGCCTCCGCTTCGGCCCCGGAACGGCGGTCGAATCATGGCCGGCGTATCGCCAAGGGCTGATCGAAGTGCAGGATTGCGGCAGCCAGCTCGCCTGCGAAGCGGTCGCCGCGCGGCCCGGAGAAACCGCGATCGACTTGTGCGCCGGGGCCGGGGGTAAGACGCTGGCGCTGGCCGCCGCAATGGCGAACGACGGCACGCTGGTCGCCGCCGACACCGACCGCGCGCGGCTGGCGCGTCTCGCCCCCCGTGCCGAACGCGCCGGAGCGCAGCTCACTGAGATGGTGCTGCTCGATCCCGGGCGCGAGTTGGAGGGGCTGGAGCACTGGCGCGGCAAGGCCGATGCGGTGCTGGTCGATGCCCCCTGCTCGGGCACCGGGACCTGGCGGCGCAACCCCGAAGCCCGCTGGCGGCTCACGCCGGAAGACCTGGAGCGGTTCGCCGCGACCCAGGGCCGCCTGCTCGCTATCGCCGGCGAGCTGCTCCGCCCCGGCGGGCGCCTGGTCTATGTCGTGTGCTCGCTGCTCGATGCCGAGGGGCCGGACCGGATCGCCGCCTTTCTCGCCGCGCATCCGGGCTGGCGCGCCGATCCACCGGTGCTGCCGCTCGGAAGGCCGCGCGGAACCGGAATGCGCCTGACGCCGTTCCACGACGGCACGGACGGATTTTTCATCGCACGTCTAGGAAAGCCGTGATAGCTTCCGTGCCAATGGCTGGCCCCGGACCCATCGCCCCAGGATCGAGCCGGCCAACCGCGCTCAAGGAGACCCTCATGCGTTACGCCGCTCCAGCTCTGGCCCTTTCGCTCGCCGTGGCGCTCACCGCCAGCGTCGGCGTCGGCGCCGAGCGGCAGCCCGATCCGCGCGCCGCAGCGCTCGACGCGCAAGGCAAGAGCCAGCTCGCCGCCGGTCAGGTGCAAGGCGCCATCGACAGCTTCGAGGCCGCGCTGGCGGTCGATCCGGGCTTCACCGCGACCTATCTCGACCTCGGCGAGGCCGCCCGGCGCGAGGGCCTGCAAGGCAAGGCCATCCACTATTATCGCCTCGCGCTGCAGAACGACCCCAAGAACCTCGCCGCGATCTCGGGCGAGGGCCAGGCGCTGCTCGAAAAGGGCGCGATCGACAAGGCCAAACGCAACCTCGCCCAACTGCAGTCGCTGTGCGGCGGCCAATGCGCCGAAACCCAGCAGCTGGCCACGGCGATCGAGGCCGGGCCGCCCAAGCAGCCGGTGCTGACCGCCGAAGCCGTCAATCCCGATCCGGTGGTGACGCAAAACTAAATCAGCGCGGCGAATCCCGCCACGATCGCCGCGTAGACATCGCGTTTGAACGGCACGATCAGTTCGGGCAGCAGTGCCGGCTCGACCCATTTCCACTCGCAGAACTCGGGCGGGTCGTGCGCGTCCAGGTCGATGTCGGCATCGCTGCCGGTGAACCGGGCGAGAAACCAGGTCTGCCGCTGGCCTACGAACTTGCCGCCCCACAGCTTGCCCTTGAGACTATCCGGCAGGTCGTAAAAAAGCTCCTCCGGCAGCCGCGACACCACCTCGACGAGCTCCGCCGTCGCTCCGGTCTCCTCCCACAGCTCGCGCAGCACCGCCTTGTCGGGGTCCTCGCCTAGGTCGACGCCGCCTTGCGGCATCTGCCAGAAATCGCCTTCCTTGTTGTCGATCCGCTTGCCGACGAACGCGCGGCCTTCGGCGTTGACCAGCATCACCCCGACGCACGGGCGGTAGTGCGACGGATCGCGACCGCTCATCCGTGGCGCTCGAGCATCAGCTTCATCGCCGCGACGATGTCGGCGAGGTCCTTCTCGGTGCTCGGGATCGCCTTGCGCATGTTGACCCACCCGTGGATCGAGCCGCGCATCTCGAGATAGATCACGTCGGTCCCCGCCTGGATCAGGTGCGCCGCGTAATTGCGTCCGGAATCCCGCAAGGGATCGAGCCCGGCGGTCATCAGCACCGTCGGCGGCGTGCCCTCGTGGCGGCCGAGGATCGGATAGGCGCGGCGGTCGTTCGGATCGGCGCGATAGGCCTGGTCGAAGAACTCCATCGATTGCGCCGACAGGAAAAAGCCCTCGCCGAAATCGCGGTACGACTGGTGCTGCGCCAGCTCGTCGGCGAGCGGGTACAGCGGCACCTGCAGCAGCACCGGCACCATCGCCTCCTCTTCCGAAAGCGACTGGGTGACGACGATCGCCAGATTGCCACCGGCGCTGTCCCCGATGGGAACGAGGCCGCTGACCTTGATGCCCAGCTCGTGAGGACTCTTCGCCGCCCAGCGGGCCGCCGCCTCGCAATCCTCGGGCGCGGCGGGGAAGGGGTGCTCCGGCGCGAGGCGGTAATCGACCGCGAGCAGCGGCAGATCCATCCGCGCGGCGAGTTCGGTGCACAGCGAATGGTGTGAATCGAGATCGCCGACCACGAACCCGCCGCCGTGGAAAAATACCATCAGCGGGCAGGCCGCGCTGCGCTCGGCGCGGCTGTCGTAGAACCGCAGCGCGATGTCGCCGCCGGGGCCCGGGCAGGTGAGGTTGCGGATCACCGGCAGTCCGCGCGGCGGCAGGTCGATCACCGGCGCCATCGCCAGCATTCCCATGCGCGCTTCCTCGATCGTCTGTTCGTGCAGTTCGGGGCGCTCCGCCTCGGCGAGGAAATCGAGAAACCCGCGCACATCGTCGCGTACGAAATGGCCGGCGTCGTTCATCCAGAGGGACTCCTTTCTGTGGGAAGTGGACCCTAGGGGCGTGCCCAAGCGTTTTCCACTCGGCAATTTAGTGGCACGACAGAAAAACTTGATTGCGGGCCGGGGTGGTGAATCCTAGGTCGCAACGCCATATTGGACA
This sequence comes from uncultured Alphaproteobacteria bacterium, assembly GCA_963811255.1. Taxonomy (GTDB): domain Bacteria; phylum Pseudomonadota; class Alphaproteobacteria; order Sphingomonadales; family Sphingomonadaceae; genus Croceibacterium_B. The sequence continues at coordinate 912,294 of CAWEQI010000003.1, forward strand.
CAAGGCGCGAAGAGGCGCATTCAGGACCTGCCCATGGCAACCCAAACGGCCGAACGACCGGCCGACACCCAAACCCCCGAATCCGTGGTCGTTCGCTTCGCCGGCGATAGCGGCGACGGCATGCAGCTGACCGGCGGCCAGTTCACCCTGTCGACCGCGCTCACCGGGAACGATCTCGCCACCTTCCCCGACTTCCCGGCGGAAATTCGCGCGCCGCAAGGCACATTGTTCGGCGTCAGCGCATTCCAGATCAACTTCGGCAGCCGGCAGATCAACACCGCCGGCGATGCGCCCGACGTGCTGGTGGCGATGAACCCGGCGGCGCTGAAGGTGAACCTCGAGGCGCTCAAGCCCGGCGGCCTGATCATTGCCGACACCGGCGAGTTCTCGAAGCGCAACCTCGACAAGGCGAAGTACGAGGCCAACCCGCTCGAGGACGGCAGCCTGGCGAAATGGCAAGTTTTGGCGTTCGACATCAGCGCGCTGACCCTCGAAGCCGTCAAGCCGTTCGTGCTCGGCAACAAGGAAGCGCTGCGCTGTAAGAACATGTGGACGCTCGGCCTGGCGCTGTGGATGTTCGACCGCGACCGCCAGCCGCTGATCGATTGGCTCAATGCCAAGTTCAAGAACAATCCCGATATCGCCGGCGCCAACGTCGCCGCGCTCAACGCCGGCCATGCCTACGGCGAGACGGCGGAAATCGGTGGCGAGCACCTGCACCAGGTGCATATCCCCGCGGTCAAGCACGAGCCCGGGCTGTACCGCACCGTTACCGGCGCCGAGGCGGTGTCGCTCGGGCTGGTCGCCGGGGCGCAGCTGGCCGAGCTGCCGATGTTCTTCGGCGGCTATCCGATCACCCCGGCGAGCGCGATCCTGCATCACCTCGCGCGGATGAAGGAATTCGGCGTGACCACCTTCCAGGCCGAGGACGAGATCGCCGCGATCTGCGCCGCCATCGGCGCGTCCTACGCCGGCCAGCTCGGCGTCACGTCGTCGTCCGGCCCGGGCATCGCGCTCAAGACGGAGGCGATGGGGCTCGCCATCATGGTCGAGCTGCCCCTGGTGATCGTCAATTCGCAGCGCGGCGGGCCCTCCACCGGCCTCCCCACCAAGACCGAGCAGAGCGACCTCTATCAGGCCGTTTACGGCCGCAACGGCGATGCGCCGCTGCCGGTGATCGCGGCGCGTTCGCCGTCCGACGCCTTCGAAGTCGCGATCGAGGCGTGCCGCATCGCCATCGAATACATGACTCCGGTGATCCTGCTCACCGACGGCTATATCGCCAACGCCGCCGAGCCGTGGAAAGTCCCCGATACCAAGGGCTTCACGCCGTTTCCTGCCAAGTTCCTCGAGAACAACAACAACGGCGAGGGCCATGTCCTGCCGTACAAGCGCGACGCCAAGGGCGCCCGCCCGTGGATCAGGCCCGGCACGCCCGGCCTGATGCACCGCGTCGGCGGGATCGAGAAGCACGAGGACACCGGTAACATCGACTATTCGCCGGCCAACCACCAGGCGATGACCGATGCCCGGCGCGACAAGGTGCTCGGCGTCAAGGTGCCCGACCAGGAGGTCGCACTCGGCGAGACGGCCGGCGAGCTGGCGGTGGTCGGCTGGGGCAGCACTTACGGCCCGATCCGCCAGGCGGTGCGCCGCTGGCGCGAGAAGGGCAGGAAGGTCAGCCACATCCACGTGCGCCACATCTGGCCGCTGCCGAAGAACCTCGGCGAACTGCTCGCCGGCTTCGACCACGTGCTCGTTCCCGAAATGAACGCCGGCCAGTTCAAGACCGTACTGCGCGACCAGTTTCTGGTCGATGCCGAGAGTCTGACCAAGGTCAGCGGCCAGCCGTTCCAGATCGCCGAACTCGAAGCGGCGATCGGCAAGTACTTCGACGGCGTGGAGGGCGATGAGGGCGGCGAAGTACCGGCGAATGCGGCGCAGCTGCCCGAGCCACAGTCCGGCTACGACGACGGCACTCAGCCCGACGCGCCATTCCACGGCGACGGCGCAGCGCTGCCGGACGAGGGCTCGGACACCAAGGCGGTGAACCAATGAACGACATGACCCCCGTCGAGACCACGCTCAAGGACTGGGAAACCGACCAGGAAGTCCGCTGGTGCCCCGGTTGCGGCGACTATGCGATCCTCAAGGCGGTGCAGCGCACCTTGCCGCAGCTCGGCAGCGACCCGGCGAACACGGTGTTCGTCAGCGGCATCGGCTGTTCGAGCCGCTTCCCGTATTACGTCGAGAGCTACGGCTTCCACACCATCCACGGCCGCGCGCCGGCCTTCGCGACCGGGATCAAGCTCGCCAACCCCGATCTCGACGTGTGGATGGTCACCGGCGACGGCGACGGCCTCTCCATCGGCGGCAATCACCTGATGCACGTGCTGCGCCGGAACGTGAACCTGCAGATCCTGCTGTTCAACAACGAGATTTACGGCCTGACCAAGGGCCAGTTCTCGCCCACCAGCCGCATCGGCACGCGGACGCCCTCGACCCCGCTCGGTTCGTTCGATCGGCCGGCGCAACCGTGCGCTTTCGCCCTGGGCAGTGGGGCGCGGTTCGTCGCTCGCGGCTTCGACGTGTCGAAGAACCTGCCCGAAGTCCTCAAGGCCGCCCACGCCCACCAGGGCGCGGCCTTCGTGGAGATTTTCCAGAACTGCATCGTCTACAACAAGGACGTGTTCGACGGCTTCGCCGCGCCCAAGGGCGCCGAGGATCACCAGCTGTGGCTGGAGGATGGCCAGCCGATGCTGTTCGGCTCCGAGAAATCCGGTGGCGTCAAGGGTATCAGCCTTGACCGCGAGGCGCTCGAACTGCGGGTGGTGGACGTGCCGGACGGCGATTGGGAAGCGGCCGGGGTGATAGTCCACAACGTCAGGAACCGCTCGATCGCCCACATGCTGGTCGAGCTGCCGTTCGGGCCGTTCCCGATGGCTCTCGGCGTGCTCTACGACGACCCGCGCCCGACCTTCGAAAGCGCGGTGATCGCCGAGCGCGAGAAGGCCAGCGAAGGCAAGGAAGCCAACCTCGCCAAGCTCCTCGGCGGAAAAGGCCAGACCTGGACCGTCAGCGGAACGGCGGCCGACCCGGTTTGACGCGGAAAAAACCATTTTCCTACTGTGGCGTTCTTGTGCCACGAGTTCCCTATGACGGAAGGGCCAGCGAGCGGAGCGAGGCAACTGGCGACAGCATGGCGCCAGCTCGGAGTTTTCCGTTCAGAACTGTGTCAACAGTGTCAACTTCGCAGCTCGTCCGGCGGCGCCGGCTAGCCGCATGGACAACATCACCCATTCGCTGGTCGGGTGGACGCTCGGGCAGACCGGGCTCAAGCGGCGCACCCGAAAGGGTTTGGCCGCGCTGATCCTCGGGGCCAATGCGCCCGATATCGACGTGTTCCTCGGCTGGGTGCCGTGGGCGCCGCTCGCCACCCACCGCGGCTTCACGCACAGCCTGATCGGCGGCGTGCTGATCCTGCCGCTCGGTCTCGCCGGCCTGCTGTGGCTGTACGATCGCTGGCAAGTGAAGCGGGGGGCCGTGTTCAGGAGCGGGCTGGAGATGCAGTTCGGGTGGCTCGTCGGGCTCAGCTACATCGGCTGCCTGACGCACCCGTTCCTCGATTGGCAGACGAGCTACGCGATCCAGCTGTTCTCGCCGGTCAGCAACCGCTGGTACCACGCCGACACGCTGTTCATCCTCGATATCTGGATCTGGCTCGGCCTAGGCTACGCCATTTGGCTCTCGCGCAAGCGGGAGAAGGGCGGGCGGGCCAACTGGCGCCGGCCCGCGGTCGCCGCAATTGCTGGATTGCTGGCCTACATCGGCGGCAACGGCCTTTTGACGGCTCACACCGAAGACATCGTCGTAAGGTCGCTACCGAACGGCGCTCCGGGCGTGATGGTCGCCTCGCCGCCACCGATCGCCTTTTGGCGCCGCAACCTGATCTGGCGCCAGGACCACCGGATCTGGCGCGCCGAATACGATCCGCTCGCTTCGCTGCCCGGGCTCGAACACGTGTCCGGCCCAGAACCGGATGGGATGACCGATCCGCTCGCCCTGCGGGTGCTGCTGACTACGCCGAAGCTGGCCCACTTCCGCCGCTGGTCGATACTGCCGGTGGCCTCAATCGACCGGCAGCGCTGCTCGGTGGTCCTCCGCTACCAGGATGCGCGCTTCGGCCGGCCCGGCGCTGGGCCGATGGGGCAGACCGCCGTCGTGCCCACCCACGCGCCCGGCTGCTGATCAGTCCCGCGTCGGGTCGAGCTTGTCGGCGGTCCGACTTTCGGCCGCCTTCTCGGCCGGCCGCTGCAGCAGCGCGGCGGCGAGGAACGCCCATCCCGCTCCGCCGAGCCAGCCGGCGGTCACGTCGCTCGGGAAATGCACCCCCAGCCACACCCTCGTCCAAGCGATCAGCAGACTGAGCACGATCGCGGTGCCGATGATCGTCAGCCGCACCGACTCGCGCGCGCTCAGCGTGGCGAAGGCGAGGGCGATGGCGATGTACACCACCGCCGAGTTGAACGCGTGGCCGCTCGGGAAGCTGGCGCCGCCGGCAATGGTGAGGTGCGGTACGATCTCCGGTCTCGGCCGTCCGACCAGCGTCTTGATTGCCCCTTCGACGATCCACGCGCCGATCACCGTCAGGGTCAGCAGCAGCGCCTCGCGCCGCAGCCGCAGGAACAGCAGCGCCGTCACCGCGCCGAGGGCGATCAGGTTGCGCAGCAGGATGCCGCCGAGCGAGGTCAGGTCGCGGACCCATTCGATCAGCCAGGTCGGCCCCTTGGGGGCGAGCGTCGGTTCGGTGCGCCAGAACAGCAGCCCGGACTTGTCGAACGCACCCACGCGCCCCGTTGTCACCAGCCAGACCATCAGCGCGAATCCGAGCCAGCACAGTCCGGAGACGACGATCGCCTTGCGCTGGTCGATACGCCAGTGGTGCGAAGGTAGGGCGACGGTGTTTCGAACGGGCTCCACGGCGGCATCAACGATGCCATGCCCGAGCCGTGCCCGCACGCTCTATTTCAGGCGCGATTTCAGGGGCGGCACGGCGCTCTCGCCGCGCGCACCGGCCTCAGGCGTTGAAGGCGCCGTCGCCGCGATAACGGGCGAGGATATTATCGTGAACGATAGGACTGAGAAGCTGCGCGAAAGCGCAACCGCACAGGCTGTCCTCCCACCAGATCACCTCCGCCTGCAGCGCCTCGAGCCCGGGCAGCGTCAGCCAGCAGACGGTGCCGACATGCAGCCGGCTGACCGAGGTGGCCGAAAAGCCCGACAGCGACAGGTCGTTGACGACGGTCTGGAACGGGCGTCCGCCCGACTGGCGCAGCTGCGCCGGAATGGAAAGGCGGGTGCGCGGAGCGCTCCGGTCTTCCTGGGCCGCGATCTCGTAGCGGCCGACGACGTTCTGCATGCTCATAAGCGACTCTCGGCAAACCGTTGAATGCACGGTTGGGGGCCATGCACGAGCGAGAGTGCGCCTGTTTGCTTACCCGGTGGTTAGCGGGAATGGTTAAGCGGGATTATCCACGCGGATGCGCGAGCCGGGTGCGAAATCCTCACTCGCCAGGACGGCGATCCGCTCGCCGACGACCTCCGGCGGTTTGACCGTTTCGGGGTCCTCGCCGGGGTAGGCGCGGGCGCGCATCTGCGTGCGCGTGGCGCCGGGATCGACTATCGCGACGCGAATGTCGGTGATGTTCTGGGTTTCCTGGGAATAAGCCAGCAAAAGGTTATCGAACGCCGCCTTAGTCGCCCCGTACGCGCCCCAGTAAGCGCGCGGGTTCTGGCCGATCGCGCTGGTAATGCCGATCACCTTCGCCCCATCGGAGCGCTTCAGCAGCGGCTGGAAATTGGCCACCAGCGCCTGCGTCGCCAGGACGTTCAATGTCAGCGCGCGATTGAAGAACGGCTGTTCGATCTGCGTCACCGGAGTCAGCGTCGGCAGGATCGCGGCATTGATCACCAGGATGTCGAGCTTGCCCCAGCGGTCGGACACGGCGTTGGCCAGGCGGGCGATCGAATCGCTCTCGGTGAGGTCCATCGGCGCGATCGTCGCGCTGCCGCCGGCTTGATGAATGTCCTCCTCGACCGCCTCGAGATCGCGCGCCGATCGGGCGGTCAGCACCACGTGCGCCCCGGCCTTCGCTAGGGCTTTGGCCGTCGCCGCGCCGATCCCGCGGCTCGACCCGGTGACCAGCGCAACCTTCCCCACCAGCGGCTGATCGCTCATCAGGCGACCTTGCTGTTTACAGGGAGGGTGAGCTGGGCCTCACGCGCGTGACGTTCGGCCACGTCGGTCAGCGCCGTCGGATAATCGCCAGTGAAGCAGGCGTCGCAGTATTGCGGGCAGGCGTCGTTGCGTCCGGGCAACCCAACCGCGCGATAGAGTCCGTCGATCGACACGAACGCCAGGCTGTCGGCCTGGATGAACTCGCGCATCGCATCGACGTCCATCCGCCCGGCGAGCAGCTTCGAGCGCTCGGGGGTGTCGACGCCGTAATAACAGCCGTGGCCCGTCGGAGGGCTGGCGACGCGGAAATGCACTTCCCTCGCGCCCGCATCGCGCATCATCTGCACGATCTTCAAGCTGGTGGTGCCGCGAACGATGGAATCGTCAATCAGCACGATCTTGCGCCCTTCCACCAGTGCCCGGTTGGCGTTGTGCTTGCGCTTCACGCCGGCATGGCGGGCGCCGTCGGAAGGCTGGATGAAGGTGCGCCCGACGTAGTGCGAGCGGATGATGCCGAGCTCGAACGGGATGCCCGATTCCTGAGAGAAGCCGATCGCCGCGGGTACGCCACTATCGGGCACCGGCACCACCAGGTCGGCCACGACCGGCGCTTCCTTGGCCAGCTCGGCGCCGATGTTCTTGCGCGATTCGTAGACCGAACGCTGATTGAAAATCGAATCCGGCCGGCTGAAATAGACATGCTCGAATATGCACGGGCGGGGGTTGACCATGGCGAACGGCCGGTGGCTGGTGACCTTGCCGTCGAAATCGACTTCGACCATTTCTCCGGGATCGATCTGCCGCTCGAAGCTGGCCCCGACCACGTCGAGGGCCACCGTTTCGCTGGCGAACACCACCGCGTCGCCGAGGCGCCCCATCACCAGCGGACGAATGCCCAGCGGATCGCGCCCGGCGATCATCCCTTGTGGCGTCATCAGGATCAGCGACCAGGCGCCTTCGACGTGATTGAGCGCGTCGATGATCTTGTCGAGCAGCTTGGGGAAGCGGCTGGTGGCGACCAGGTGGATGATCACTTCGGTATCGCTGGTCGACTGAAAGATCGAGCCGCGGCGCACAAGCTCCGCGCGCAAGTGCCCGGCGTTGGAGATATTGCCGTTGTGGGCCACCGCGAAGCCGCCGCTGGAGAGATCGGCGTAGAGCGGCTGTACGTTGCGCAGGCCGGCGCCGCCGGTGGTCGAATATCGCACGTGGCCCGCCGCCATCGTGCCGGGCAGCTCGGCGATGGATTCGCCGGTCGAGAAGTTCTCGGCCACGTGGCCGAGCCCGCGGCGGGTGTAAAACTCGGCGCCGTCGAAGCTGGTGATGCCGACCGCTTCCTGCCCGCGATGCTGGAGGGCGTGGAGGCCGAGCGCGCAGGCGGCGGCCGCCTCGTGCGCGCCGATCACGCCGAAGATGCCGCACTCTTCGCGCAGCTTGTCGCCGCCAGAATCGAACCGGAGCGCGTCAACCAGTGGATCGGTGATATTCATCAGTCCCTTGAGGGATCGCCAGCCGCGCGCTCCCAATGGCGACTGGGGCGAAGTATTACAAGTCTGTTGCGGTGGAAACTTGTGGGGGAGAACGCCGAATTCCCCGTCGCTATCGCTTGGGAGCGTTCGGCGAGCACCCCTTCGCTATTGCTCGGGAGTTTCGACGGAAAACCGTCCCCCGGACGGTTTTCTCTAGTCGAAACTGGTCGGGGAGAGAGGATTCGAACCTCCGGCCCCTGCCTCCCGAAGACAGTGCTCTACCAGGCTGAGCTACTCCCCGACCGATCCGCCGGGCGAGGGCCCGGGGCGAGGCAGGGCGGCGCTATAGGGACGGGGACCCGGGGTGGCAAGCGGGCAATTGCGGTGGTAGCGCGTAGTCCATGGCCAGCGCCGCGCGCCCGAGCGATTCCGAGGTTCCCCGCCATTGGGAATGGCAATACCTCGAACTGATGCGGCGCATCTGGACGGAGGGCGACGAGCGGCTCGACCGCACCGGAGTCGGTACCCGCGCGCTGTTCGGCACCACGCTTCGCTGCGACCTATCCGAAGGACGGGTGCCTCTGCTCACCACCAAGCGGGTATTCTGGAAGGCGGCCGCGCGGGAAATGCTGTGGTTCCTCACCGGCAGCACCAACATCCGGCCGCTGTTGCAGCAAGGCGTCACTATCTGGAGCGACTGGCCGCTCGCCAAATATCGCCGTGAAACGGGCGAAGACGTTTCTCAGGAGGAATTCGAGCGGCGCATCGTCGAGGATGCCACGTTTGCAGCTCGCTGGGGCGACCTCGGCCCGGTTTACGGCAAGCAATGGATCGACTGGCCGACTTACGAACCCGCCGGCGACGGACACTTCAAGAAGGGCAGGGGCATCAACCAGGTCGCCCAGGTGGTCGAAAGCCTGCGCTCCAACCCCGGCAGCCGGCGTCATATCATCGAAGGCTGGAACGTCGCCGAGCTCGAGCAAATGGCGCTCCCGCCTTGCCACAAGACTTACCAGTTCCATGTCGCCGGCGATCGGCTTTCCTGCGTCCTTTACCAGCGCAGTTGCGACGTCGCGCTCGGGCTGCCATTCAATTTGTTCGCCGCCGCGCTGCTGACGCGGATGCTGGCGCAACAGGCGGGCTACGAAGCGGGCGAACTGGTCTGGATGGGTGGCGACACCCACCTCTACCTCAACCACGCCGAGCTGATCGAAGCGCAGCTCGCGCGGGAACCGGCGGGCGAGCCGCGGCTTGCGATAACGCGGCATCCGCCGTCAATCTTCGACTATCGGTTCGAGGATTTCTCGGTCAGCGGCTACACACCGCAAGCCGCGCTGAGGGCGCCGGTAGCGGTCTGACGCGCATCGTTGACGGGGCGACGGATGCCTAATAAAATGTCGCACCGTTAGAATATCGTTTCACACCGGGAGAGCAGCATGGCGAGAGAGGGCGAAAAGGCGCGCTACAACCGCCCGCGGCTTGCGCTGCATGTCCCAGAACCCAAGTTCCGCCCTGGCGACAAGGTCGATTTCTCGCATATCCCGGTGCCCGAAGCTGGGGCGCAGGCGCGACCGGACGAAGCCTGCGCCGCCAGCGAGACGAACCCGCTGTGCGCCGATCTGGTGCGAGTGCTCGGCGATGATCACCAGGCGCACGGGCCGTGGAACCCGCGGCTGACGGCGGACAAGCTGCGCGCGATCCTGCGCGACATGGCGCTGGTCCGCGCGTTCGACGAGCGGATGTATCGCGGACAGCGGCAGGGTAAGACCAGCTTCTATATGAAATGCACCGGCGAGGAGGCGACTAGCGTCGCCGCTGCGCATGCGCTCGCCGGCGACGACATGGTGTTTCCCAGCTATCGTCAGCAAGGCATCCTGATCGCCCGGGGCTATCCGCTGATCGAGATGATCAATCAGATCTACTCGAACCGCGGCGACAAGCTGAAGGGCCGACAGCTGCCGATCATGTATTCGAGCCGCAACCACAGCTTCTTCACCATCAGCGGCAACCTAGCGACGCAAGTGCCGCAGGCGGTCGGCTGGGCGATGGCCAGCGCCATACGGCATGACAGCCGCATCGCCGCAAGCTGGATCGGCGAGGGCGCGACTGCGGAGGGCGACTTCCATTCGGCGATGACGTTCGCCGCGGTGTACAACGCGCCTGTCGTCGTCAACGTGATCAACAACCAGTGGGCGATCAGCAGCTTCTCGGGCTTTGCCGGTTCCGAGCGGACGACCTTTGCCGCGCGGGCGATCGGCTACGGCATCGCCGGCCTCAGAATTGACGGCAACGACCCGCTAGCGGTCTACGCGGCGGAGCGCTGGGCAGCCGACCGGGCGCGGTCGAACAGCGGGCCGACGCTGATCGAGCATTTCACCTACCGTGCCGAGGGACATTCGACCTCGGACGATCCGTCGGCCTACCGCTCGGCGCAGGAGCGCGAGGAATGGCCGCTCGGCGATCCGATCATGCGCCTCAAGCGCCACCTGATCGCCATCGGCGAATGGTCGGTTGAGCAGCAGGAGGCAATGGACCTCGAGCTCGCCGAGGAGGTCAAGGCGGCGACCAAGGAGGCGGAGAAGAACGGCATCCTCGGTCACGGCCTGCATCACCCGTTTCACACCATGTTCGAGGATGTGTTCGAAGAGCTGCCGTGGCACCTTGAGGAGCAGGCGGACCAGGCGATTCGCGAAAGGCAGATCAAGTGGCCTCAATCGTAGACTCCGACGCCGTCAGCCTGTCGGACGCGCCGGTCCGCAGCCTCAACATGATCGAGGCGATCAACGACGCGCTCGATATCATGCTCGAGCGCGATCCCGACGTGATCGTGATGGGCGAGGATGTCGGCTACTTCGGCGGCGTGTTCCGCTGCACCGCGGGCCTGCAGGAGAAATACGGCAAGACCCGCGTGTTCGACACCCCGATCAGCGAATGCGGGATCATCGGGGTCGCCGTGGGGATGGGCGCCTACGGTCTGCGGCCTGTGCCCGAAATTCAGTTCGCCGACTACATCTACCCCGGGCTCGACCAGCTGATCAGCGAGGCGGCGCGGCTGCGCTATCGCTCGGCCGGCGAGTTCATCGCGCCGATGACCGTGCGTTCTCCTTTCGGCGGCGGCATCTTCGGCGGGCAGACCCACAGCCAGAGCCCGGAGGCGATTTTCACTCACGTGGCGGGCCTCAAGACGGTCGTGCCGAGCACCCCGCATGATGCCAAGGGCCTGCTGATCGCGGCGATCGAGGATAACGACCCGGTGATCTTCTTCGAGCCCAAGCGGATCTACAACGGCCCCTTCGACGGCTACTACGACAAGCCGACCAAACCTTGGAAGGATCACGCTGATGCCAAGGTGCCGCAAGGTTACTATTCCATCCCGCTCGGTAAGGCCCGGGTGGTCCGCGAAGGGCAGGCGCTGACCGTGCTCGCCTACGGCACGATGGTCCACGTCGCCGAGGCGGTGTGCCGCGAGAAGGGGATCGACGCCGAAATCCTCGACTTGCGCACGCTCGTCCCGCTCGACATCGAGGCTGTGGAAAAGTCTGTGGAAAAGACGGGGCGCTGCCTGGTGATACACGAGGCGACACGCACCTCGGGCTTCGGTGCCGAGTTGGCCGCCTTGGTGCAGGAGCGCTGTTTCTATCACCTGGAAGCGCCGGTCGAGCGGGTGACCGGCTTCGACACGCCTTATCCGCACAGCCTCGAATGGGCCTATTTCCCCGGGCCGATCCGGACCGGCGAGGCGATCGACAAGCTGCTGGGGGCCTGAGCGTGGCGAAGTTCGTCTTCAACCTGCCCGACATCGGCGAGGGCATCGCCGAGGCCGAGATCGTCGCCTGGCACGTGAAGGTCGGCGATCGGGTCGAGGAAGACGGCCGCCTGGCCGACATGATGACCGATAAGGCGACCGTGGAGATGGAAAGCCCGGTCGCCGGGACGGTCGTGCAGGTCGCCGGCGAGGAAGGCGAGACGGTCGCGATCGGCAGTCCGCTGGTGGTAATCGAGACCGAAGGCGAAGTGCCGGAGGACGTGATCGAGGCGAACGCGGCGGTTGTGGAGGCGCCGGCGCCGAAGGCCGAGGTGGTTGAGGAGGAGATCGACGCCGAAACGCCGGACGCCGCCGAGGTCGAGAAGGTCATTGAGGAGGCGGGGGAGCTTGAGGCAGGAGAACCCACCTCTCCGCCCGTTCGTCCCGAGCCCGTCGAAGGACCGTCTTTTTCTTCGAGCGTGGCGCCGAAAGGGCAGAACGGCGCTTCGACAGGCTCAGGGCGAACGGACAATGGAAAGAAAGTCCTCGCCAGCCCCGCCGTACGCGCGCGGGCGAAGGAACTGGGCATCGACCTCGCCGAAGTCCGCCCGGCCGAGGACGGGCGCATCCGCCATTCGGACCTCGACGCGTTCCTTTCCTATGGCGGTGCCAAGGGCTACGCCCCCGCGGGCTCGCCGATGCGCGACGAGGACATCAAGGTTATCGGCCTGCGCCGCCGCATCGCCGAGAACATGGCCGCGTCGAAGCGTCACATCCCGCACTTCACTTACGTCGAGGAATGCGACGTCACCGACCTCGAGAAGCTGCGCAACGATCTCAACGAAAACCGCGGCGCCAAGCCCAAGCTGACCCTGCTGCCGCTGCTGATCACCGCGATCTGCCGGGCGTTGCCCGAATTCCCGATGATCAACGCCCGATACGACGACGAGGCGAACGTCATCCACCGCTCGGGCGCGGTCCACCTCGGCATGGCGACGATGACCGACGCCGGACTTATGGTCCCGGTGATTCGCGACGCGCAGGTCAAGAACCTGTGGCAGCTCGCGGCCGAGATCGCCCGCCTGGCCGATGCCGCCCGCAACGGCAGCGCGAAATCGGATGAGCTGTCCGGTTCGACTCTCACGATCACATCGCTCGGCCCTCTCGGCGGGATCGCTTCGACCCCGGTGATCAACCGCCCCGAAGTGGCGATCATCGGCCCCAACCGAATCGTCGAACGGCCGATGTTCGTGCCCGACGACACCGGTGGCGAGCGCATCGCCCGGCGCAAGCTGATGAACCTGTCGGTCAGCTGCGATCACCGCGTGGTCGACGGCTACGACGCGGCGGCCTTCGTCCAGGCGGTCAAGAAGCTGCTCGAAACACCGGTACTTCTGCTCGCCGGTTGATGTGATAAAAGCGGGCGTGGCTCGTGACACGCGCATCGACGCCTACATCGGCAAATCGGCCGGCTTCGCTCGGCCGATCCTCGAACACTTGCGCGAGCTGGTCCACCAGACCATCCCCGGCGTCGGCGAGGCGATCAAGTGGGGCATGCCGCACTTTACCCACAAGGGGAAGAACGTCGCCGGGATGGCCGCGTTCAAGGAACATTGCGCATTCACCATTCACGGCGAGGGACGCCACGGGGACGACGGGATGGGCTCCTGCGGCAAGCTGACCGCGTTGGCCGACTTGCCGCCGGACGAGGTACTCGTCGCCCACGTGAGTAAGGCCGTCGAACGGATCGATGCCGAAGGCAGCGCTGTCAAGCGCAGGGCTCGGGCGAAGCCCCGGGACGAAATGGCAGTGCCGCAGGACTTTGCCGCCGCCTTGCGCGACAACTGCAAGGCGCAGGCGACATTCGACGGCTTTCCGCCTTCGCAACGGCGCGAATACCTCGAATGGATTACCGTGGCGAAGCAGGGCGCGACCCGCGCCAGGCGCCTCGCCACCGCGGTCGAATGGCTCGCCGAAGGCAAGCGCCGCAACTGGAAATACGAAACTCGCTAGCGGTCGTTGACACCCTGCGGCCCCTGCCTTAGGGGCGCGGCTCCCAAGCGGTTCGACGCCCCATTGCGCGGGTGTAGCTCAGTTGGTTAGAGCGCCGGCCTGTCACGCCGGAGGTCGCGGGTTCAAGTCCCGTCACTCGCGCCACTTGGGGGTTTCCAGCGGCCGGTCTCCATCCAGATCAGGAAGCGTCTCAGCGGCAGCAGCCAGGCGACGCCGAGCACGAGATAAACGACCGTTTGCGCCCACACCGGCAGCGCGCCGATCCACTGCGAGGCCCACACAATCGCTCCGGCGTAAACCACCAGCGCGATCAGCAGGGCGAGAATGCCCAAGGGAATCCGCAGCGTCGGCTCGGTGCGCATCAGAACTGGCCGAGCAGGCGGGTCGGGGTGATCACGCCGGTCAGGCCCATGTCGTGCGGCTCAATCGGCAGCTCGGGCACTTCCTGCATGTCCCACGCGAGGCCGAAGCGGATCGCGTCAGGATGCGCGCCGAGCCACTTGTCGTAGAACCCGCCGCCCTGGCCGAGCCTGTCGCCGCGCGCGGTGAAGGCGACCAGCGGCATGAACAGCACGTCGGGTACCACCTCGGGCGCCGTCTCGCTGCCCTGCATCAGCCCGAAATAGCCCTTGGCGAGGTCGCTCTCGGCGAATGGATCGGTGTGGGCGCGAAAGATCATCGGCGTCTGCAGGTTCACCAGCCACGGCAGGGCGATCGTGTGCCCGCGCTCCAAGAAGAATTTCGCGTAGCCGCTCGCCGGCGCCTCGCCGGGATCGGCGCGATAGAGGCCGATCGTCGCGTCTTCGGGAATGAGATCGAGCACTGCCGCCGGCGGCCGGTGGAACACCAGCGCGCTGACTTCGCTCGGCAGGGAGGCGGCGTACTCCACGCGCGCCTTGCGGAGCCGGTTGCGGATTTGCTTCTTCTGCTCAGTGATGGCGGGACCGGACATGGCGCCGCCCATGCCGCGCAACGGACGTGAAGTCGAGGTTTTCAGAACTTTTCAGAACTGGGGAAAGACCCACGCGGCGCATCGGACAAGATGCCGCGGTTCCGGTGAGCCTGACGGATGGCTGCTCGCCAGGGAGCGCTACTTACCGTGGGGAAACACATGTTGCGCAAGTATAGGATGGTCTTGTTTGCCGCTTCGGCGCTGTCAGGCTGTATGACTCCGGGAACCAGCGAGCCTCCGGGCCTGGGGCCGATAGACTCCGGCGGTTCCGAGGTGGATTCGGTCATCCCCGACCTGTCGAAGGGCGTAGTTCTTGATGACGGGACGGGTTATCACCAGCCCGGGCTCGACGAGCTGATCGATCTGATTGCGGTGGCGAAGGCGCAATGCGACCCTGAGCGCTACGATCGCTATCGCAAGCAGCTCGCCGATGGTGCCGCCAAGGAGCGAGCCGATCTGGTCAAGCATGGTGAGGATCCCAAGGCCGATCCGCGGATGGCGAAAATGGACGCCGCGTTGAAGGCCTACCCGCCCATGCTTGCGGCTTGTGGAAGCAAGGGACAGTCTACCGAGAGCGGGGACGGGGCCTTGACTCCTTCGGTACGGTCGCAGCTGCCTCCGGGCGGGAAGATCAAGGCGGAAGAGGACAACCCGATAAATCGGATCATGGATCGGGCCAAGCCGGCCAGCGACGAGCTGTACCGGCTCGTGACCAGCGGCTGTCCCGACCCCAATCGCGCCCGCGAGGATCTGGCGACTCTCGAACGCGCGGCGGCCGATTTGCGGCGCCTGGAGAAGGCTGCAACCGAGCTGGGAAAGAACAAGGATTATAGCACCGTCGACCCCAATGATGCGGCTCACTTTGCCTCGCTGCTCGAACGGGCGGTGCGCGACTACGGCAAGGATGTTGCGAAGTGCGAGGAGAATCAGAGGCTCCGAAGAAATTATGAAAAGCTGTCCTGGTCGGGGTTCCCCAAGCTGACGATCGGCGGCAGCGTCGGCCAGGTCCACCTCCCGCAAGCCGGCATCGGCTTTCAGCGCATGGGAGCATACGGAGAGGCGCCCGAGCGCTTCGCCTTCTGGACGCCGAAGAGGCTGACGACTTATGGTCTCGGCGGCTCGTTCGACGTTGGAAGCCATTTCCGCGTATCGTTCGGCTACGACCACGGCAAAAGCACCGACGGCTTCTCCATCGATCCCGACAGCGGCATCGACAGCGGGATCGTGTACGGCGGCCTCAGCCCGTCGGGGAGTTCGGGCATCATTTCGCCCTTCGGGCTCTCGGGCGACGTTTCGACCAAATACGACCACTGGTTCGCCGACGCCACATACCGATGGGTCCATCAACCGGCGGTCGACCTCGCTTTCTACGGCCGGTTCTCGCACGACAGTACCGGCTTCCGAGAAAGCGCGTGGGGGTCGGGCGAACTCTACGGGAACCAGTACGATCTGGCCCAAACCCGCGACCAATCGATCCACGAGGACCGCTATGAGGCGGGGGCCTCGGTCACGCTGCGCTATCGGCCGATGAACCTGGTGGTGCCTTATGCGCGCTTTTTCGCCGGGGCCTATTATCGTTCGACCAAGATGCAATCGCGCGAACACGACACCAGCAACTTCGGGCCCTCCGAAGACCAGGACTTCACCCTCGAGTCCAGCCAAACCGATCACTCGTTCGCGTTCCATGGAGGCGGCGAGTTGGGGCTGGAATTCAAGGTTTCTCCCAAGGTCTCGCTCATGGCGGGGGCCTCGGCGGAATACTGGTCGAAGGTCGGCCAGCTCGTGAACCCTTACTCCGGCGATCAGGTGTATTACGACGGGATCACCACCCACCTGGGCGACACCGACATGTCGGCGTGGAAGGGGTTCGCCGGCGTGAAGGTGCGGTACTAGCCGCCGCGATTGTTTAGCTCCGGAGGGGTTTCACCGAACAGCGGCAAGATCGCCGCGTAGAGCTGCTCGCGCTTCACCGCCACGCCTTGGCCGCCGGATTGGGCCACGAGATTGCGCTGCGCGTCGGACGAGTACACGGTGTAGACGAAGAACGGCCGGCGATCCCCTCGCGATCGTATCGCGTTGAGCAACTCGAGCCCGGCAAGCGGTTTGTTGTTGCGTCCCATATCCGAAATCACCGCGCCATAGGCGTACATTCGCAGCAAGGTCAGCGCGTCCTTGGTGGTCTTGACCTGATAAACGCCGATTCTGTGTTGTTCGAGATAGCGCTTTTCGGCGAGGTTGTTTTCCGGGTGATCGTCGACCCAGAGGACGCGGCCGATCGAATCGGCGGGCTCGCCGTTGACGACCTCCTTGCGCCCGCTGGCCTGCCACGGCGTTACCAGCGACCAAGTTGCCAGTCCCACCAGGAGCGCCGCGACGAACACGAATAGCGGGCGAAGGAACATCGGCTGGCGACGCGAGGGGGCGACCCTCGTCGGCGTGGTTGCCGAATGCTCGACCTCGGCCGCGAGTTCGATAGCCGTAGCCGTGAACCGTCTCCAGTGCCCGTCCGTCCCGGTCCAGTGCCGTGCGCAATCGGCCGATCGCCTTGGCCAGCGAGTTCTCGTGCACCACTCGGCCCGGCCACCCGGCTTCGAGCAAACGGTCCTTGTCGACGTCGCGGCCGGCTTCCTTCAACAGCAGAGTAAGGATGGCAATGCAGGAACGATCGAGTTCGACAGCTCGCCCGGCGACAATCAGCCTCCGCTGCGCCTGATGGAATTCGACGTCGCCGAAACGCTGCTCTCCGTTATCCATCGGCCCCCCATCGACCCATCGACGCGGCCACTTTATGTCGATGGCTCGGTCATCGTCAATTTGCTCGCAATAGGCGGGAAAGTGGCGGAACCACCATGGGTCGGAGCCGGGAAATTCTCTGACGCCTCAACGTCAGGTGGGCGCCGTATGCACCGGCCCTCGGGTTTCTCTTGCGAGAAGGGGCCCGCGAACCGGGCAGGGACAGCTCCCATGGATTGCTTATAGCCTCAGGGATATTCGATCGGCGCGTGCCGGGCAGTCCCGCCACGGCTTATCTAGGGGGCCGGCGCGCCGTTCTCAAGCCGTTCGGCCAGTACTTCGAGCGTTTCGGCGAGCGATTCCAACGGGCCGGCGACCTCGGGCCCCGAGGTATCGGCGACAGAGTCGTTGCCCTGCTTTAGCTCGTGGTTCTCGTCGGCCAGCAGCAGTGCGGCGTAGAGCAGGGCGCGGGCCTCCGACTGGCTGGCGATGTTGGGCATGTCCAGCAGCTTGCCGTTGATCGCGCGGCCGAGCATCGAAATGTGCGATTCCTCGCCTTCGGCGCAGGCGACGGTGAACTTGCGTCCGGCGATGTCGAGCGTGACGTTGCTCATCCCTCGAGTGTCCCGATCAGCCGGTCGAGCTCGGTTAGGGCGGCGTCGGTTTCGCTGCGCAAGGTCTGGTATTTCCGCTCCAGTTCGGGATCGCCGGCCGGGCTCGACAAGGGCGGGCGCTGGAGGGCGGCGCGTTCGATCCGGGCCGCGGCGGCCTCGATCCGGGACAGCGCCCGCAGGATGCGTTCCCCCTCCATCGGGCGAGATTAACCAATTGCGGCCGCGCGGGCAAAGCTTTGCGTGACAAAGCTGTGAACAGTTCTCGGCCTGCGCCGAACCGGTCGCGAAGGGGCTGCGCTTGACGTGCCATGGGCCGTCCGCAAGAGAGGCGGCGCATCGAATCAGCGCCCTTTCGTCCCCGCAGGAGCCCGCCCGCATGAGCCTCGATCCCGCCCGCTACGCGCCCATGGCCAACGCCATCCGCGCGCTAGCGATGGACGCGGTCCAGGCCGCCAACTCGGGCCATCCGGGCATGCCGATGGGCATGGCCGACGTCGCCAGCGTGCTGTGGTCCAACTATCTCAAGTTCGATCCCGCCGATCCCCGTTGGCCCGATCGCGACCGTTTCGTGCTCAGCGCCGGGCACGGCTCGATGCTGCTCTATTCGGTGCTGCACCTAACGGGCTATGCCCATCCGACAATCGACGAAATGCGCAACTTTCGTCAGTTCGGATCCCCTTGCGCTGGGCATCCCGAGAACACCCATCTCGCCGGGGTCGAGGCGACCACCGGTCCGCTCGGGCAGGGGCTGGCGATGGCGGTCGGCATGGCGATTGCCGAACGACATCTCAACGCCGAATTCGGCGACGAGCTGGTCGATCACCGCACCTGGGTGATCGCCGGCGACGGCTGCCTCATGGAAGGCATCAATCATGAAGCCGTTGGCCTCGCCGGGCACCTCAAGCTCGGCAAGCTGACCGTGCTGTGGGACAATAATCACATTACCATCGACGGCTCGACCGACCTTTCGACCAGCGAGGACATTCCCGCGCGTTACGCTGCGGCGGGGTGGCACGTGGTCGCCTGCAACGGCCACGACGTGAACGACGTCGCCCGCGCTATCGAACAGGCGATGGCCGATCCGCGGCCGTCGCTGGTGGCGTGCAAGACGATCATCGGCAAGGGCGCGCCCAACAAGCAGGGCACCAGCGCCACGCATGGCGCCGCGCTTGGCGAAGCCGAAGTCGCCGCCGCGCGCGAGACGCTCGGCTGGCATTACCCGCCGTTCGAGATTCCGGCCGAGATCTACGCCGACTGGAACGCCACGGGTGAGCGCGGCAAGGCGATCCGCGCCGAGTGGGAGGGGCGGCTCAAGGCCAGCTCGCGCGCAGAGGAATTCAGCGCGCGCATGGCCGGTACGCTGCCGGGGCTGCATGACTGGGCGGCGTACAAGGCGAACGTCGCCGCTGAGGGTCCGAAGATGGCCAGCCGAAAGGCGAGCGAAGCGGCGCTCGCCGTGCTGACGCAGGACGTGCCGGCGCTGCTCGGCGGGTCAGCCGACCTCACCGGCTCGAACAACACCAAGACGCCCTCGACGGGCCCGCTCACCGCCGAGAATTACGGTGGTCGCTACGTCTATTACGGCATCCGCGAATTCGGGATGGCTGCGGCGATGAACGGCATGGCGCTGCATGGCGGAGTAATCCCTTACGGCGGCACGTTCCTGGTGTTCACAGATTATGCGCGCCCGGCGATTCGCCTTTCTGCGCTGCAAGAGGTGCGGGTCGTCTACGTGATGACGCACGATTCGATTGGGCTGGGCGAGGACGGGCCCACCCACCAGCCGATCGAGCACCTGCAGAGCCTGCGGGCGATGCCGGGGCTGCTGGTCATGCGCCCGGCGGACACGCTCGAGACGGCCGAATGCTGGGAGCTGGTGCTGAACGAGTCTCACCGGCCGACGGTCCTCGCGCTGACGCGGCAGAACCTGCCGGCGGTGCGACACGACGCCGGCGAGAACCTGTGCGCGAAGGGCGGCTATCGTCTGCGCACCGCGAACGCCGCGCGCCGGGTTGTGTTGATCGCCACCGGGTCCGAGGTATCGCTCGCTTGCGAAGTCGCCGCGGCGCTCGAAGGGCAGGGGATCGGCGCCGACGTGATTTCGATGCCTTGCACCGCGCTGTTCGACGAGCAGCCCGAAAGCTATCGCGCCGATCTTCTGCCCGACGATGCGCTGCGCGTATCGATCGAGGCTGGAACGACCTTCGGCTGGGAACGCTACACCGGAGTGGATGGCGTTCGCATCGGGCTCGACCGTTTCGGCGCTTCCGCCCCGGCCGAGGTGCTGTTCGATAAGTTCGGCTTCAGAGTGGAAGCAATCGTTCCGAAAATCCTCGACAAACTAGGCAAGTAGCAGGAGTTCTTCAGATGGCGACGAAGGTGGCGATCAACGGCTTCGGACGCATCGGGCGCCTCGTCGCCCGGGTGATCCTCGAGCGCGACGATCACGATTTCGATCTCGTCGCGATCAACGATCTCGCCGATCCGCGGTCAAACGCGCTGCTGTTCCAGTACGACAGCACGCACGGCCGCTTCCCCGGCACGGTGACTTGCGACGAGGACAGCATCACGGTGAACGGCCACCGCATCGCCGTCACCAAGGAGCGCGATCCCGGCAAGCTGCCGCACAAGGAAATGGGCGTCGAGCTGGTGCTCGAATGCACCGGCTTTTTTCAATCCGACGAGAAGAGCCGTCCGCACATTGAGGCGGGCGCGAAGAAAGTGCTGATCTCGGCTCCGGCCAAAGGCGTTTCGAAGACCATCGTCTTTGGGGTCAATCAGGACACGCTGACCGCCGAGGATGACATCGTCTCGAACGCCAGCTGCACCACCAACTGCCTGGCGCCGGTGGCCAAGGTGCTGAACGACGCGATCGGCATCGAGCGCGGGTTCATGACTACGATTCACAGCTACACCAACGACCAGCGGATGCTCGACCAGATCCACTCGGACCTGCGCCGCGCACGGGCCGGGGCGGTGAATATCATCCCGACCACCACCGGGGCGGCGCGCGCGGTCGGTCTGGTGCTGCCCGAACTCGCCGGTAAGCTCGACGGCTCGTCGATGCGGGTGCCGACGCCGAACGTGTCGTTGATCGACCTCGCCTTCACTCCGTCGCGCGACACCTCGGTCGAGGAAATCAACGCCGCGCTGAAGGCCGCCGCCGAAGGCAAGATGAAGGGTGTGCTGGACTTCACCGACCAGCCGCTCGTCAGCCACGACTTCAATCACACGCCGGCCAGTTCCACCGTTGACAGTCTCGAGACCGCAGTGCTCGAAGGCAAGCTCGCTCGGGTAGTCAGCTGGTACGACAACGAATGGGGCTTCTCCAACCGGATGATCGACACCGCCGGGGTGATGGCGAAGTTCCTCTGAGTCGCTTAAGCTGGGGCGATGGGACCAGGTAAGCTCGCAGGGATTGCACGGCACCACGAGCCGAAAGGCCCGGTGGAGACGCTCCCGTCGGCTCGCGTAACGTCCGCCGAGGGTATGCACGGCGATTTCCGCGGCGGCCTGGCATCAACCAAGCCGGGCCGCGCCCGCCAGGTTTCGCTGATCGAGCGAAGCGCCTGGGAGGCCGCCGCCGCCGAGGCGCAGTGTCCGTTCGAGTGGTGGAATTCGCGCCGCAACCTGCTGGTTGACAATCTGCGCCTGCCCCGCGCGCCGGGCACACGGGTGCAGATCGGGGCCTCGCTGGTCGTCGAGATCACCGAGGAGTGCAAACCCTGCGAGCGGATGGACGCGCTTCACCGCGGGCTCCGCGCCGCGATGAAGCCCGACTGGCGCGGCGGTTTTCTCGGGCGGGTAATTGCCGACGGCGAGATCGCAGTGGGCGACGAAATAAGGATTCTCTGATGGCGGCATTCCGCACCTTGGACGATATGGGCGATGTGCGTGGCAAGGTCGCGCTGGTGCGCGTCGACCTCAACGTGCCGATGCAGGATGGCCGCGCGACCGACCTCACTCGCATCCAGGCCGTTGCGCCGACAATCCTCGAACTGTCCGACGCCGGGGCCAAGGTGTTGCTGCTCGCCCACTTTGGCCGGCCCAAGGGCGAGCGCAATTCGACCATGTCGCTCAGCCTGGTGCAGGGCGACGTCGAGCGGGTGCTCGGCCGCGAGGTGATGTTCATTCCCGAAGTCGCCGGGCCGGTTGTCGAGCAGGCAGTCGGCATCCTCGGGCCGGGCGACATCGGCCTGCTCGAGAACACCCGTTTCTGGCCCGGCGAGGAAAAGAACGACCCCGAGTTCGCCAAGGCGATCGCCGCAAATGGCGATTTCTACGTCAACGACGCCTTCTCCGCCGCCCACCGCGCGCATGCCAGCACCGAAGGCCTCGCGCACCTGCTGCCGGCCTACGCCGGTCGGGCGATGGAAAAGGAACTCAACGCCCTCGAGGGGGCACTGGGTTCGCCCGAGCGTCCGGTGGCCGCGGTTGTCGGCGGGGCGAAAGTTTCGACCAAGCTGGCGGTGCTGGAGCACCTCGTCAGCAAAGTGCAGCACCTGATCATCGGCGGCGGCATGGCCAATACCTTCCTCGCCGCGCGCGGGATCGACGTCGGCAAGAGCCTCGCGGAACACGAGCTGGCCGGCACCGTCAACGAGATAATGGAGGCGGCCGAAAAGGCCGGCTGCACGGTGCACCTGCCTTATGACGTGGTGGTCGCGAAGGAGTTCGCCGCCAATCCGCCGAGCGTGCGCACCTGCAACGTCCACGAAGTCACCGCCGACGAGATGATCCTCGACATCGGCCCGCAAGCAACCGAAGCGCTCGCCGACGTGCTCAAGACCTGCCGCACGCTGGTATGGAACGGCCCCCTCGGCGCCTTCGAAACCCCGCCGTTCGATGCCGCAACCGTGGCGCTGGCCAAGACCGCCGCGGCGCTGACCCGCGAAGGCTCGCTGGTTTCGGTCGCCGGGGGCGGCGACACCGTGGCCGCGCTCCATCACGCCGGCGTGGCGGCCGATTTCACCTATGTTTCCACCGCCGGCGGCGCCTTCCTCGAATGGATGGAGGGCAAGGAACTGCCCGGCGTTGCGGCCCTTCGGCCCTAGCCGTTCAACCCGAATCGCTGGCGCCTTTGTCAGCCAGCAGGAATATCGCGAGAGCGATCAGCGAAATGCCGGCTCCGGCATCTGCCGCGGCCCACCATCCACCCGATCGGTAGACCAGGGTGCCAATCAGAGATCCGGTGGCACCGAGGAAGAAAGTGGCAGTCATGTAGCCCGAATTGATTCGGGCCCGCTCTTCTTCAGAGAGTGCATAGACGAGCTTTTGTCCGGTGATCTGGTTCACCTGAGTCGCGGCATCGACAAGGACTGCGGACAGCGCAAAGCCTATGAGCAGGCCCGACGATACAAAGAAGCCGCTGACGACAAAGGAGACTGCAGCTGTTGCGATCGCCAGGATTGTCGCCGCACGAGTAAGCCCGCGATCGGCGGCAATCCCGGCGAGAGGCGCCGCCAGCGCCCCAGCCGCTCCGGCGAGCGCGAACAACGCCACTTTCGCCTGCGTAAAATGGAATGCGGAAAGCAATTCGAGCGGCGCCGCAGTCCAGAAAAGATTGAAAGCCATGAACAGCAGCCCCTGGTAAAGGCTGCGCATCCGCAACGCCCGGCGGCGTCGAAAATTTTCGAAAACCGAGCTTAACACCTTGAGATAGGCGGATGCATGCGCGGGATCGCGGTGTGGACAGGTGAACCACAAGGCAATGCCCAAAGTGCCGCACAGGGCCGCAGACGCGACGAAGATCGATCGCCAGCCAAACAAGTGAGCGCTGAAGCTTGCGGCGGGTCGGGCGAGCATGATGCCGACCAGAAGACCGCTCATGATCAGGCCAATGACCTTCCCGGTTCGCTCCCTTCTTGAGAGCGTGGCCGCCAGCGGCAGCAGCACCTGCGCGCCGGTTGCACAAAGTCCGGTGAACAGCGACGCTGCAAGAAACATGATCGGCCCTGATGCCGCAGCAATCGCTATTGAACCCAAAACGGTTCCGCCCACCGACGTCAAAACGACACGGCGGTTTTCCAGCAGATCGCCAAGTGGCGCCACCAGGAACAGCCCTATGCCGTATCCGAGCTGCGTCAGCGTCGTGATCGCGCCGCCCGACCCGGGAGAAAGGCCGATTTCCGGCCCAATCAGGTGAATCAGCGTTTGGGCGTAGTAGAGGTTCGCAACGAGCGCACCGCAAGTCGCGGCGAAAGTGAAAGTCTGCAACTTCGAAAGCCCGGCAGTGGGCGAACCGGGCCGTTCGTTCATTGTCGGCAAATGGAGCGCAACGCCGGTGCTTGCAAGTGGCAGCGCTGGTTGCGAATAGGGGTCGTTCGTCAACTGATCGCGCGCGGAAACAAAGGGGTGCTACGTGAACCAACAGGACATGACCGCGAAGATGGCCGAAGGAGACGGCTTCATCGCCGCGCTCGACCAGTCGGGCGGATCGACGCCCAAGGCGCTCAGGGGCTACGGCATCGAGGACGGCGCCTGGTCGAGCGAAGACGAGATGTTCGAGCTGATCCACCAGATGCGCTGCCGGATCATTCGCGCCCCCAGCTTCGCCAGCGGCAAGGTTATCGGCGCGATTCTGTTCGAGAAGACGATGGACGGCACCGTCGACGGAAAGCCGGTGCCGCAGGCGCTGATTGATCTGGGAATTGTGCCGTTCATCAAGATCGACAAGGGGCTCGAGCCCGAAGCCGACGGCGTGCAGCTGATGAAGCCGATCCCCGGCCTCGACGCGCTGCTCGAGCGGGCCAAGGGGCTCGGGGTGTTCGGCACCAAGGAACGCTCGGTGATCAACGCGGCGAACGCGAAGGGGATCGCGGCAATCGTCGCCCAGCAGTTCGATGTCGCGAAACAGGTGCTCGCTCACGGGATGATGCCGATTCTCGAGCCCGAGTACGCGATCAAGACCGCCGACCGCGCCGAGGGCGAGGAAATCCTCAAGGCTGAAATCCTCGAGCAGCTCGATGCCTTGCCGGAGGGGCAGCAGGTCATGCTGAAGCTCTCGATCCCGGTGAAGCCCGGTTTCTATCGCGAGCTGACCGAACATCCGAAGGTGCTCCGCGTGGTCGCCTTGTCCGGCGGGTACACCACCGACGAGGCTTGCACCGAGCTGGCGAAGAATCCCGGGATGATCGCCAGCTTCAGCCGCGGGCTGCTGCAGGACTTGCGCGCGCAGCAGACTGACGCGGAGTTCGACCGCACGCTCGGCGCGGCGATCGACGAGATTTACCAGGCGAGCACGGTCAAGGTCGCCGCCTAGCGCGGCGCTGGCGTGAAGCGCAGGGTGAAAGTGTAGTGATAGGGCGAGATTTTTCCCGTCGAAGTTCGCTGCGGCGACACGTTTTCAAGCAGCAGCGTGCCGCCTTCGACCGG
Organism: uncultured Alphaproteobacteria bacterium; assembly: GCA_963811255.1. Taxonomy (GTDB): domain Bacteria; phylum Pseudomonadota; class Alphaproteobacteria; order Sphingomonadales; family Sphingomonadaceae; genus Croceibacterium_B. The sequence continues at coordinate 937,432 of CAWEQI010000003.1, forward strand.
TGTCGGCTGACCTAGAGTCACGAAATAAGCGTGGTTCAGCGCGTTAGGGTAGACGTGTACCTTCAGGCGCACGGTCCCCGCCCAGATGCATTTTGTCCCGACCGGGCAACGGCTGTCTTCGTCGACGCTGATCGGCGTGATCCGCTCAGGCCCGAAGTGGCCGATCTCACCTAGCTTGAGCCGCTCCTGCAGGCCGTAGTGCTCGCCGAACAGCGTCGCACAGCCGGCCAGCGGCAGCGCGGCGAGGAGAAGGGCAAAGTGGGCAAGTCTCATGTAGTGACCTCCAGGTTATCGGCGGATCGCATGCGCTGAACGCCCGCCTGGCGCAACATCGCGCGCAAGGTTTGCGCGTCGTGGATGGCGTGGGCTTCGGCGTCGTTGTTGAAGTAGCCCCAAACGGGCCGGCCGGAGCGCGATTGGGCCACGATCCAGTCGGTCCAGTCGAGCAGGCATCCGTCCGAGTAGCGGCACCAGTACTTGCCTTCGCCGCCGTGGAAACGAAGATAGGCGACGGGGCCGACGGCGATGTTCGGGCTCTTCGAACCGGGCATGTCGTGCGCGCAGAAGCTGGCGCCGTAGCGTTCGAGGAGGGCGAACACCTGATCGTCGTACCAACTCGGCTCGCGAAATTCGAAGACGTTGATGGCGTCCTTCGGCACGAGTTGCAGGAAACGTTCGAGCCGGTCGAGGTTGACCCTGAAGCGCGGCGGGAGCTGATAGAGAATCGGGCCGAGCTTCGGCTTCAGCGCGTCGAACGATCGCATCATCCGCGCGATCGGCTCTTCGCAATCCTTCAGCTTCTTCGCCTGGGTGAGGAAGCGGTTGGCCTTGACCGCATAGCAGAACCCCGGCGGCGCCTGGTTGCGCCAGGCCTCGAAGGTCTTCGGTGGCGGCAGGCGATAGAAGCTGTTGTTGATCTCGACCGTGTCGAACTCCTCGGCATAGAACGCGAACCAGCGCTTGACGGGGAGCTTTTCGGGATAGAACAGCCCGCGCCAGTGCTTGTACATCCAGCCGGAGCAGCCGATCCGCACCGGCGCCGGGAGGGCAGAGTCGTGAGCGACCATATCGACCTAAACGCCCCGCGGCGGCCCTCGTGCCAGCTCTACCTGATCTCGCCGCTGGAGGTTGGCGGCGATTTTCCAAGGCGGCTCGCGAGTGCGCTCGACGCCGGACCCGTCGCGGCGTTCCAGTTCCGGGTCAAAGGTGTGGATCAGCACGAGGCGGCACGGCTGGCGGCGCCGCTGCAGGCGATCTGCGCGGAGCGTGACGTCGCCTTCATCGTCAACGACAGCATTCCGCTGGCGAAGCGGCTCCACGCCGATGGCGTGCACCTCGGGCAAGGCGACGGGACTGTGCGCGAGGCGCGCGAGGCGCTCGGGCGCGACGCGCAGATCGGGGTGACCTGTCACGCCAGCCGTCATCTCGCCATGGAGGCGGGCGAGGCGGGGGCCGATTACGTCGCCTTCGGCAGTTTCTTTCCGAGCCACACCAAGGCGAGCGAGCACCGCCCGGAGCCCGAGCTGCTCACCTGGTGGCAGACGCTGTTCGAGATCCCTTGTGTCGCCATCGGCGGGATAACGCCGGCCAATTGCGCCCCGCTGGTGTCTGCCGGAGCCGACTTCCTGGCAGTCAGCGCAGCCGTTTGGCAGGGCGACGAGGCAGCGGCCGTGCGCGCGTTCAACCAGGCCATCGCGGCCCAGGGCTGACGCAAAGATCGCTTTGCTTCGCGCAACAATCGTGCGAACCGTCCCGGCTCGGGAGCACAAGCGGAGAGGGACATGGACAATCGCGAGCTGACATTCCGGGGCATCGTGCTGGGCGCGCTGCTGACCGTGCTGTTCACCGCCGCGAACGTCTATCTGGGGCTCAAGATCGGCCTCACTTTCGCCACTTCCATTCCCGCTGCGGTCGTTTCGATGGCGGTGCTGCGCTATTTCGCCGGGGCGACGATCCAGGAGAACAACATCGTCCAGACGCTCGCTTCGGCGGCGGGCACGCTGGCGGCGATCATTTTCGTGCTGCCGGGCCTGATCATGATCGGCTGGTGGACCGACTTCCCTTATTGGCAATCGGTGGCGCTCATCGGCATCGGCGGCATCCTTGGCGTGATGTACTCGGTGCCGCTGCGCCGGGCGCTGGTCACCGGCTCGGACCTGCCGTACCCCGAAGGCTTGGCGGCGGCCGAAGTGCTCAAGGTCGGCGCCGGCGTCGGCGGGGCGGAGGAGAACAGGAAGGGCTTGGTGGCGATCCTCGGCGGGTCGCTCGTCTCGGCGGCCTATGCGATCGTCGCCAAGACCGGCCTGCTCGCCGAGGAAGCCTCAGTCACCACTCGGATCGGCGCCGGGGCGACGACCTTCAGCGGCAGCTACTCGATGGCGCTGATCGGTGTCGGGCACCTCGTCGGTATGGCGGTGGGCGTGGCGATGCTGATCGGGCTGATCATCGGCTGGCTCGTGGTGCTGCCGATCTACACCGCCGGCGGGGCGCCGCCGGGCGTCGCGCTGGCCGATTTCGTAGGCACCGTGTTCACCGCGAAGGTTCGCTTCATCGGCGCCGGGACGATCGGCATCGCCGCGGTGTGGACCCTGCTCAAGCTGATTCTCCCGGTCTTCCGCGGGATCGCCGGGGCCATGGCTGCCTCGCGCGAGCGCACGGCCGGACGCGGCGAACTGCTCGACATCACCGAGCGCGACCTGCCGATCGGGATCATCGGCGGAGTGATCCTCGTCTCTGTGATCCCGATGGGGCTGCTGCTCGCCGGCTTCGCCACCGGCGGAGCCATTGCCGGGCATCTGTGGCTGACGCTGGTGCTCTCGATCCTCTACGTGCTGGTGGTCGGCATCGTGATCGCTTCGGTCACCGGCTACATGGCCGGCCTGATTGGAGCCTCGAACAGCCCGATTTCGGGCATCGGCATCCTCTCCTCGCTGGGCATATCGCTGGTGCTGCTGGCGATCTTCGGCCGTGGCGCCGACGTGGATACGACCAAGGTGCTGGTGGCGTTCGCGCTGTTCGTCACCGGCTTGGTGTTCGGCATCGCCACCATCGCCAACGACAACCTGCAGGACCTCAAGACCGGACAACTCGTCGGCGCGACGCCGTGGCGCCAGCAGGTCGCGCTGGTGATTGGCGTGGTCTGCGGCGCGCTGGTGATCCCGCCGATCCTTTCGGTGCTCAACGCGACGTTCGGCTTCCAGGGTGCGCCCGGAGCGGGGCCGGCGCGCTGCCGGCACCGCAAGCGGCGCTGATTTCGGCGATCGCTCAAGGCGTGCTGGGGGGCAATCTCGACTGGAGCCTGATCTGGATCGGCGCGCTGATCGGCGCGGCCGTCATCTTGGTCGATGAGATCCTCATCCGGACCGGCAAGTACAGCCTGCCGCCGCTGGCGGTCGGCATGGGCATCTACTTGCCGATGTCGCTCACGTTGACGATTCCGTTCGGTGCGCTGATCGGCTGGTCTTACAACCGCTGGGCCGCTCGCCAGCCCGATCCCAATTTCGCCGAGCGCATGGGCGTCCTTGCCGCGACCGGGTTGATTGTCGGCGAGAGCCTGTGGGGAGTGGCCTTCGCCTTCATCGCCTACGCGCGCGGCAGCGCCACCCCGCTCGCGCTGGTGGGCACGAACGCTTACGCCGCACCGGTCGGGGCGGTGGTGTTCGTGACTGCGCTGGGGTGGTTGTACTGGCGCACCCGCAAGGCGGCTTCCGACGCACCGCTCGCCGCACCTTGAAAGGGAGCGGTAGGTCGGTTGAACGGATATTTTGCCGCCCTGCTTCGTTGATCCCGCCAGTGGGGCGGGGCGCGCCTCATAGCCCGGGAGTCCTCACGCATGCGCATAATCATCACCGCCGCGCTTCTTCTAACGCTGGCGGCCTGTGGGTCGAACAACGCCGCCAGCAACAGCAATCAGGTGACGGCAACGCCGGCCACCACCGCTGCGACACCGACCGCCGCGCCCACGGTCGCAAGCGCGGCGGACTCGATGGCGTCTCACGATGTCGCACCCGGCCAGACGGCCGCCGTGCAATACCCGGACACCGAGAAGCGGCCGATCATGCAGGCGCAGGTCGTGCTCGACCGGCAAGGCTTCGGGCCCGGCGTGATCGACGGCAAGATGGGCCTCTCGACCAGGCACGCGCTGGAAGGATTCCAAGAGGCTCACGGGCTGAAGATCAGCGGCAAGCTCGACGAAGCGACGAAGCAGGCGCTCGCGCAGTGGAACAACATTCCCGCGACGCGGGTGGTGCGAATACCGCAGGACTGGGCGGGCCGCAGCTATCGCAAGGTGCCGAGCGATCCTGCCAAAGAGGCGCAGATGCAGCGTCTCGGCTATCAAAGCCTCGACGAGCGGCTGGCGGAGCGCTTCCACACCACCGCCGCAGTGCTCAAGCAGCTCAATCCAGACGGCAAGCCGCTCGGCGTGGATGCCGCCGACCTTGCCGGCGGCGGGATCGCTACGGCGCAGGGGAATGCCAAAGCGGCTGAGCAGACGCCTCCGAAGCCCGCTCCGTCTCCTGCAGCATCGGCGTCGCCATCGCCTACGTCTTCCGCCTCGCCACCCGGCCAATCCCTATTCACCGCCGGTCAATTGGTGCGCGTCCCCAACATCGGCGGCGACCGCATCGATCCCAATCAGCTGCAGGACAAGGTCTGGCAGGCGACGCTCGCCTCGCTCGGTGTCGGCACCGACCAGCCGCACGTGACAAAGGTCGTCGTCGACAAATCCGGCGACTGGCTGAAGGGCTACGATGCCTCGGGTCAGCTGGTGGCCGAATTTACTGTCACCACCGGTTCGACCCACGATCCGCTGCCGCTGGGCCACTGGCGAATTACCGGGATCGATCACAATCCTTATTTCTCGTATGATCCCAAGTTGTTGTGGGACGTACCCGACAGCAATGCCAAGCAGAAGCTGCCCCCGGGGCCGAACGGCCCGGTAGGGGTGGTGTGGATTGCCCTGAGCAAGCCGCATTACGGCATCCACGGCACGCCCGATCCGGAAGCCATCGGCCGGACCCAGAGCCACGGTTGCGTGCGGCTGACCAACTGGGACGCCGCCCGGCTGGCGCAGATGGTCGATACTTCGACCAAGGTCGTGTTCCAGGCGTGAGCGATGCGTCTTGCCGACCGCCTGCTGACCATCGTCGTCACCGCGACGCTGACCTCGGGCGTGTGGATCGTGATCGGCTCGTTCTATTTCCCGCAGGCTTCCCGGCCGGGCCCGAGCGGCGCAGCCCCGATTGCCTCAGCGCCTGCACCGGAGCCGGTCGCCTCTACGAACCGCCCAACCGCGCAATCGGGAGCCCTTCCGTCGGGCCTCGTCATTCCGGTCGCCGGCGTCACCGCCGATCAATTATCGGATAACTTCAACGACAGCCGCGGCGGTCACCGTCACGGAGCCCTCGACATCCTGGCGCCCCGCGGGACCGAAGTGCTCGCCGCCGCCTCAGGAACTGTCGAAAAGCTGTTCCACTCGGTGCCTGGTGGAAACACCATTTATATCCGTTCGCCCGACCGTTCGACAATCTACTATTACGCTCACCTCGACCATTACGCGGAGGGGCTGAGAGAAGGGCAGGCGGTGGCGCGGGGCCAGGTGATTGCCGCCGTCGGCTCTACCGGCGACGCGAGCCCCGAGGCGCCGCACCTGCATTTCGAGATCATGCGCACGACGCCGCAAGCGAAGTGGTACGATCCGGCAACGGATGTCGACCCTTATCCGCTGCTGACGGGCAAGCAGCCTGGTTAGGACTTCAGGAGTGCCCTACGAGCACGCACCGCAAGCGGCCGGGCTTGCCGTCGGGGCCGATCAGCCGCAGGAATCCGGTGTCGACCACCTGATACTTCTCGCCCTTGCGCGGGCCGCTGGTCATCTCGACGCGGTCTCCGCGGCGCAGATAAGTGCCGCTGCCCTTGGCCGAGCTGTAGCGCGAGCCGGTTTCGACGACAAAGTTGCGCTCGGGCTGCGGATGGCCGCGGCCGACGCCGCCGTCCTCCGGCAGTTCGCAGGCGTATGGGCCGCGCGCAACGGTGCCGAGCGGACCTTGCGCGAGCGCTGCTGAAGCGCCTGCAGCAATCAGCGCGGCGATGGTGAGCGGGCGGATCATGGCCTGGCTATAGCACGGCGGCGTTGCCCTTGCATGAATTGTGCCCAGCGCCTAGGGCGCGCGGCAATCCGAAATCCCCCCATCAAGGCAGACGGTAGCGATGAAGATCAGCGGCGTGGACATTCGTCCCGGCAACATCCTCGAATACGAAGGCGGCATCTGGAAGGTCGCCAAGATCCAGCACACCCAGCCGGGCAAGGGCGGCGCCTACATGCAGGTCGAGATGAAGAACCTGCAGGACGGGCGCAAGACCAACGTCCGCTTTCGCAGCGCCGACACCGTCGAGCGCGTGCGGCTCGACACCAAGGAGTTCCAGTACCTTTATCGGGACGGCGACATGCTGGTGTTCATGGACAAGGACACCTACGAGCAGATCCACTTGCCAGCCGATCTGCTCGGCGAGGCCGCGGCGTTCCTTCAGGACGGGATGGACGTGACACTGGAGCTGTGGGACGAAAAGCCGATCAGCGTCCAGCTGCCGGATCAGGTGGAGGCGACGATCGTTGAGGCCGATGCCGTGGTCAAGGGCCAGACAGCTTCCTCCAGCTACAAGCCGGCACTGCTCGACAACGGCGTGCGCGTGATGGTGCCGCCGCACATCGAAAGCGGCACGCGTATCGTGGTCGACGTCTACGAGCGGACGTACGTCGGAAAGGCAGGTTAAACATGAACAGGATTGCAGTAGCCGGCGCCGTTGCGCTGGCGCTCGGCACGGCGCCCGTTGCGGCGCAGGCACAGGACGCCACTCCGCTGGAGTCGCTTAGCCAAGAGCAGAAGGATCACGGAGTCGAGACCTTCAAGCTGCTGGCGAGTGCGATGCAGTCGGACAAGGTGCCCGAAAGCGTCAAGTCGGTGCTGATGGCGTGCATGTACGAGAACTCGGTCGGCAAGATCAGCGAGACCGTTGACAAAGTGATCGCCGCCAACCCGGGAAAGATCGACCGCGCCAAGCCGGAGCAGATGGTCGGCGTGATAGCCCAGGTCTGCGGTTACAAGCCGGATCAATCCAAGGCCGCTGAAGCTCCCGCCAAGAACGCGCCTGCTCACTCCTCCGCCAAGCCCAAGGGCCGCTGAGCACGCGTGGCGGCGCTCAGCGGGCTCATTCGCGTCATGGAGCGCGCCGCGCGCAAGGCGGGCGGCCGCCTGCGGCGCGACTTCGGCGAGGTGGAGCAGCTCCAGGTCAGCCGCAAGGGGCCGTCCGACTTTGTGTCGAAGGCCGACGAGGCCGCCGAACGGACGATCTACGACGACCTGCGGCAGGCACGGCCGGACTGGGGCTTCCTGCTCGAGGAAGCGGGAATGATCGAAGGCGACCCGGCCAAGCCGCGCTGGATCGTCGATCCGCTCGACGGCACCAGCAATTTCCTCCACGCGGTCCCGCACTTCGCCGTCTCGATCGCGGCGCAGGAGCCGAAGCCCGACGGTTCGGGCTGGGGGGACGTTATCGCCGGCGTGGTCTATCAGCCGATCACCGACGAGACCTTCTGGGCCGAGAAGAATCGCGGCGCCTGGCTTCATGACGGCAGGCTGCGCGTTTCCGCCCGCCGGCAGCTGTCGGAGGCGCTGATCGCCACCGGCATTCCTTTTCACGGGCACGGCGATTTCGACGAATGGAGTCGCGTATTCTCCGCGGTCGGTCCGCACGTCGCCGGCATCCGCCGGTTCGGTTCGGCCGCGCTCGACCTCGCCTGGGTGGCCGCCGGGCGTTACGACGGGTTCTGGGAAAGCGATCTTTCGCCCTGGGACACCGCTGCGGGATGCCTGCTGGTGCGGGAGGCCGGCGGCTTCGTGAGCGACTATCGCGGGCGCTCGCTGCCGATCTGCCATGAGCAGGTCGTCGCCGGGAACGACCCGCTCCATTCGCGGCTCCACAAGCTGCTCGCCGGCGCGCTCAAAGCCTGAAACCAACGCGCGCTTCCGCGGTTGTGCCAGCGCCGCGGCTCAGTGAGGGCCTGTGGCCCCGCCTGGCAACGGCCTGGGCGGAGCGGATTTTGGCGCTGGGCAAGGAGCGAGGAGGGAGCGATGCCAGGACATATCGTGACCGACGAGCGACGCCGCCATGCGCCAGTGGCCGCCCGCCGCTTCACGGTCGCCCTCAGGAGCCCGCTGGAGGGCGTCGCTTGCTTGCGCGTAGTTTCGGCTACGCGTCTGCGCTGCGCTCCTTGCCAGCGGGCTCCTGAGGACGATCCAGGCCATTGCCAGGCAGGGACACAGGCCCTAATCGCCACGATGATGGGAGCCCCTGTGGCGGAATTGGTAGACGCGCTCGAACTCAAAATCGAGTTTCTTCGGAAGTGCCCGTTCGAGTTGGGCCAGGGGCACCACACTCTTTCTCGACCGCCGCCGCGCATGATCGAAGCGCCGAGCCTCCACGCGCTGGCGGCGATGTTGGTGACGCTGGCGATGTTCATCGCCTTCGCCCGCGGGCGGATGTCGGTCGAGATCATTTCCCTTCTGACGATCGCAGTGATCGCCGTCGGGCTGTATTTCTTTCCCTTGCCGCACACCGATCCCACGGACGGCATCCAGCTCGCGTTCTCTGGCTTCGGCCATTACGCGCTGATCACGATTATCGCGCTGATGGTGATGGGGCGGGGGCTGGTGGCAACCGGCGCCCTGGATCCGGCTGCGCGGGTGCTGGAGCGGATATTCAAGTTCAACCAGCCGCTCGGCATGCTGCTGTCGTTGGGCGCCGCCTTCTTCCTGTCGATGGCGATCAACGACACCACGGTGCTGGTGCTGTTGATCCCGATCTTCGTGGCGCTGGCCGCTCGCGGCGGGCTGCCGGCCTCGAAAACGCTGATACCTCTCAATGCGGCGGTGATGATCGGCGGCATGGCGACGACCATCGGCACATCGACCAATATCCTCGTGACGTCGATCGCCACCGAGCTGGGCATGCGACAGATGAGCGTGTTCCACTTCACTCCCATCGTTTTGGCTGCGGCGGTGGTTGCCGCACCGTACCTTTGGCTCGTTATGCCGCGGATGCTGCACGACAACAGCCCCGAGGAGAGCCACGCCGAACGTCGGTTCTTCTCTCGTCTCGCCATTCCGGCCGGCAGCGATCTGGTCGGCAAGCACTTCGACGAGGTGATCGGCCGGCTGCCGGAGGCCTTTCGCTTCGAGGAGCGCCCGCCGGGCGTGTTCGAGGCGGGGCAACGGCTACGCATCTCGGGGACGCACGACGCGCTCGAGGAAGCGACCCGCATTCTCAAGGGCCAGGTGGCGCCGGGCTGGGTGCTCGAACGGATCCGGCGCGCGGCCTCTGCCCAGAACGAAGTCATCCACGCGGTGGAAATGGTCGTTACCGCGGATTCGCGCCTTCTCGGGCGCACCCTCTCGACGTCGGGGATCGCCGACCTCTACGGCGTCGCGGTGCTCGGCATTCACCGGCCGAAGAGGCCGATTCAGCACCATGCGAGCGACGCCCGCGGCGATATCCCGATCGCCGAGGGCGATGTGTTGTTGGTGATGGGCTTGCCGGCCGGCCTGCAGGAGTTTGCCGCGACCGACAGCCTGCTCCAGCTCGAAGGCGCCCGCGAAGTGCCGCGCCGCTCCAAGGCCCTGCTGGCGGCGGCAATCATGGTTTTCTCGGTTGGCATGGCGTCGGTCGGGCTGCTGCCGATCGCCATCGCCGCACTGGGCGGCGCGATCCTGATGTTTGTCACCGGCTGCGTGAAGTTCGAGCGGGTCGGCCGCGCCTTGTCCGCCAAGGTCATCGTGCTGATCGCCGCGAGCATCGCCGTCGGCCGGCTGATCCTCGAAACCGGCGCCGCCACATGGCTTGGCGAGACCATGGCGGTGGCGTTGCAGATCCTTCCGCCCGCCGGCGTTCTGGCGGCGATGATGCTATTCGCCACGGTGCTGACCAATTTCGCTTCGCACACGGCCGCGGCGACGGTGTCGACGCCGATCGCGTTCTCGGTCGCGGCCCAGTTGGGCCTGCAACCGGAGCCGCTCGTGTTGGCCGTGCTCTTCGGGTGCAACTTCGGCTACGCCACGCCCGTTGCCTACCAGACCAACATGCTGATCATGGCCGAGGGCGGCTACAGCTTCGGCGATTACGTCCGGACGGGCCTGCCGCTGGTCCTGCTGATGGTCGCCACGCTATCGATAGCGCTCGTCGCGACTTACCACATGTAATCGGCTATTCGCGTCCGCTCACCGGGTTGCGGTAATGGTACGGCGGGCAGAAGTAGTCGGGAAAGACGGGGTAGGGTTCGATCGGCTCGTCAGGTGGGAAATCGCCGAACTCGGAAAGCAGCGGCATCGCCTCCTTGCCCCAGCCCTTGTCATACGGCGTATAAAGCACTTGCCAGGCTTTCAGGCGGGCGATCTTCCACACCCCGTCTTCCTTGAGATAGTCGTTCTCGTAGAGCGCCTCTCCCCACATGGCGTGGTCGCCCATTTGCCCGACCATCATCAGCGCGCGAACTCGGGCGTGGGCGTGGCGGCCGTCAGGATCGACATGAATCACCGGCTGCAACTGCATGTGATTCATCAGCAGCCCTTTCTTCGGCGGGCCGAAGTGGCGCATGTATTCGCGGATGCGCTGGTGGCCGATGAAGCGCCCGCGGCCGTTGATCTCCAGCACTGCGTCGCGCGCGAACAGGTCCGCGACGTGCTCCCACTGGGACTTGTCCACGTAGTAGCCGTAGGATCGCTGGAGGTTGGCGATCGCCAGATGATCCTCCGCCGCCTGCGCGCGCGATTCCACCCTCTCCAGCCGCTCGCGCAAGGCGGCGACTTCGGCTGCAAGGGAAGCCATGGTCTCCATCGATCGTGTCCGTCAGCTGGCAAGGTCCGCGTCCGGGCCCATGACAGACGGCCCGGCTCGAGGACAGCGGTAATTTGTGTGCCTAATCGCCGGCGGCCGAACCGCTCCGCAAGCGCGAGGCGGCCTCGGCCGCGGCGATTTGCGCCAGCGTCGGCCCGGCCGTCGCGGCCTCAGCGTCGCCCTGATCTCCATCGGCGCGGTCCTCTGGGCCGAGCTTCTCGGTCGGCGAGGACGGCGTCCTGCTGGAGTTGAACGAGGACCCCATCGTCGGCTGTCCGAAGCCGTCGCTGTCGTCGCTGCCCCAGGTTCCGCTGTCGCCCGATGGCGAAGCCTTCGCTTGCACAAGGTGGGGCTTTTCGGGCCTGGTGGGGCGGATTTGCTCGGCTTCGCGACTCGCGGCGGCCTGCTCGTCTCCGCCGTTCGCAAGTAGCGCCACCGTCGCGCTCAGGAGCACGGTGACGACCGCGAAATGCCGGTACATCTGCGACGTGATCGCGGGCGTTCGGGTGCGGCGCATGCCCGGGGCTTAGCCGCCGCCGATTAAGAGCCCTCGGTGAGACCTGGTTAAATCCGCCTTTTCGGCGGCTGCCGTCGGGCGGGGAACTCCCGTCGCGGGCCGCGCGTTCTCGCCGTCAACCTAACATAAGGAAACCGACTGATGGCAGAGGAGCGCGTAACCGAAACCCAGGCCCCCGACGGCGCGACCCATACCCATACGACTATCGTCGAAGATCGCGGCAGCTCCGGCAGCGGTGCCGGCTGGCTGATCGCCTTGCTGATCCTAATTGCGATCGTGGTCGGTGTGTGGGCGTTCACCCAATGGGGCGGCTCGGAAGCGAACAAAAACAACGCCATCGCCAACGCCGCCAATCAGGTGGGCAACGCCGCCCAGAAGGCTGGCAATGCCGCGCAGGATGCGGCGGATAACGCCGGGCACTGAAACGGACCTGATTCGTTGGCGGAAATTGGCGTATTTCCGGTGAGTTGACCGGAGACTTGTAAAATTTACCGACATTTCACCTCTGGCCCCTAATCAGGGTGCGTCCGCGAATACCCGCGGGCGCTGCCGGTGAGGGCGATGGTCCGCCTGTTCAAGCACTATATCCCGCACGCGGTGCTGCTGCTGGGCTTAATCGACGTCGCCCTGCTGCTGGTGGCGGGCGATCTTGCCTGGGAGCTGCGCGCGTGGCAGCTGGGAATGGCGCCCGGGGCGCTGCTCTATCGACTGCCCATGCTGGTCGCGTTTGCCGTGGTGACGCAGAGCGCGCTGATTGCGGTGGGCGTGTTCGGTGCGGATGCGCTACGCTCGATGCGTTTTGCCGGCGCGCGTCTGCTGGTCGGCGTGAGCCTGGCCATCCTGACGTTCGCCCTGCTCGCTTTCGTGCTGCACGGGCACACCTTCTGGCGCTCGACCCTGTTCTTCGCGATGGTCCTGGCGATCGCGTTGCTGATGGCCAACCGGTTGCTCGTCGGCGGCCTTCTCGGCGCGTCGGCGTTCCGGCGGCGGGTGCTGGTGCTCGGCGCGGGAACGCGGGCCCGGCGGATCGAGGCGCTTGCCGAGCGGCCCGAAAGCGGCTTTGCCGTGGTCGGTTACATCGACACGGACGGCTTGCAGCCGGCGGTTGAGCAGGCGGTTCACCGCAGCGCGATCGCCGATCTTTCGCGCCATGTCCGCGACCTCCGAGCGAGCGAAGTCGTGCTGGCGCTGGAGGAGCGGCGCAACGCTTTGCCGCTGAAGGACCTGCTGCGGATCAAGACCGCCGGCGTTCATGTGAACGACTTTTCCAGCTTTCTCGAGCGCGAGACCGGGCGGGTCGATCTCGATACGCTCAATCCCAGTTGGCTGATTTTTTCCGACGGATTTTCCTCGGGGCGAATGCTGTCGAGCGTCGCCAAGCGCGTGTTCGACGTGCTCGCCAGCGGGATCGTTCTGGCGCTGACTTTTCCGGTGATCGCGCTGTTCGCGCTGCTGGTGAAGCTCGACAGCCACGGGCCGGCGTTCTTCCGCCAGCGCCGCATCGGCCTGTACGGCGAGCCGTTCGAGCTGATCAAGCTGCGCTCGATGCGCAGCGATGCCGAGAAGGGCGGCGCCAGATGGGCCGAGAAGGACGATCCGCGCGTCACCCGTGTCGGCCGCTTCATTCGCAAGGTGCGGATCGACGAACTGCCGCAGGCCTGGAGCGTGCTGATGGGCCGCATGAGCTTTGTCGGACCGCGCCCCGAGGTGCCGGCGTTCGTCGACGACCTGGAAGACAAGCTGCCGTTCTATGCCGAGCGGCATATGGTCAAGCCAGGCATCACCGGCTGGGCCCAGATCAACTACCCCTATGGGGCCTCGGTCGAGGACGCGCGGGCGAAGCTCGAGTATGATCTTTACTACGCCAAGAACTACACCCCGTTTCTCGACCTACTGATCCTGCTGCAAACGCTGCGCGTCATCCTCTGGCCGGAGGGCGCGCGATGAGCCCGCTGGTGCTGCCCGGTTACTTCGTTTCGGCGATTGCCGCGCTGGTGCTGTCCGGCTGGCTGTTCGCACATCGCGCGCGCCTCGGTGTGGCGTCGGGCGCGGCGGCCACGGCCCTGGCGATCACCGCCATGGGGTCCGTTTCGGTCGTCGCCTACGAGCGGGTCGAAACGGGAGGCCGGCTGCTGTTCGGTTTGGCCGGCCTCGCGTGGCTGTGGACGCTCTACCGTCTGTTCGCGCAGGACGGCCGCCATGCCTCTCTCGCGCCGATCCGGCCCGTCGTTGCCTCGATAGGCTTCGTCGGTTTGCTGCAGGTGGCGTTGGTGCTCGCTGCCGTCGGCACCGGCGGTGCGGCAGCCAGCGCCCTGCTGCACGTCGAGATCGCCTTTCGCCTGCTGTTCTGCGTCGGCGCCCTGGTGCTGGTGCACAACCTCTATGTCGGGGCGTCCTCCCCCAATCGGGAAGGCCTTCGCTGGCCGGCCGCGGCGCTCGGCCTGATGTGGGCTTACGACCTGAACTACGACACGGTTGCCTACCTGAGTAACGGCGTCCCGGTCATGCTCGAGGCCCTGCGCGGATGGGTGCCATTTGCCATGGTGTGCCTGTTTTCACTCGGTACCGTGGCGAAGGACGGGAGGCAGGTCTTCCGGCCCTCGCGCGCTTTCGCGTTCCAGTCGTTCTCACTGCTGCTGATCGGCGCTTACTTCGCCGTGATGGTGGTCGCTTTTCAGGGGCTGGCGGCGATCGGTGGGGATTTCATGCGGCTGGCGCAATTCGCTCTCATCGCCGTGGCGAGCGCGCTGGCGCTGATCGTGCTGCCGTCCCCGCGGCTGCGGGGATGGCTGCGGGTGACTTTGAGCAAGCACTTCTTCCAGCACCGCTACGACTATCGCGAGGAATGGCTACGCTTCACGCGCACGATGGGGCGGGCGGGTGCCGGTGCGCCGCCGTTGCGCGAACGCGTGGTGCAGGCGGTGGCCGACGTCACCGACAGCCCCGGCGGCTTGCTGCTGGCGCCGGCCGATGGAGGCGGAATGGCCCTCGAGGCGCGCTGGCAATGGTGCGGCGCACCAGCGCCCGCGCAAGCGATGGATCAGGCGGGCGTGCAGTTCTACGCCGAAACGCAGTTCATCCTCGACCTGGATCACTGGCGCGACGGACGGCGCGAGGGCATTCCCGCCGCGGCGGTGCCCGAATGGCTCGCCGCCGATGCCGACGCCTGGGCGATAGTCCCGTTGCTGCACTACGAGCGGTTGCTCGGCGTCGTGGTGCTCGCCCGGCCGCCGCATGCGCGCACTCTCGATTGGGAGGATTTTGATCTGCTGCGCGTGATCGGGCGGCAGCTGGCGAGCTACCTCGCCGAGGAGGCCAGCCAGGACGCGCTCGGTGAAGCGCAGCGGTTTGACGAGTTCAACCGCCGCATCGCTTTCGTGATGCACGACATCAAGAATCTCGCCAGCCAATTGTCGCTGCTGGCACGCAACGCCGAACGGCACGCCGACAAGGCCGAGTTCCGGGCCGACATGCTGGTGACGTTGAAGAACAGCACCGACAAGCTCAACACCCTGCTCGCGCGGCTCGGGCGCTATGGCGGGCAGGCGAGCGAGGAGACTTCAGCGGTTGCCGTTGCGTCGCTGCTGCGGGACCTGGCGGATCGCCATCGCGCCAAGCACCCGGTCGTGGTGATCGAAGCGGCCGACTGCTCAGTCTCGGCGCAGCCCGAAGCCCTCGAGCAGGCGCTGCTGCACCTGGTGCAGAACGCGGTCGAGGCGAGCGCCGACGACCAGCCGGTCATGTTGCAGGCGCGGCGCGAGGGCAACGAGGTGGCGATCGAGGTGGTCGACACCGGCGTCGGCATGACGCCCGAGTTCGTCCGCACAACGCTGTTCAAGCCGTTCCATTCGTCGAAGCCGGGCGGCTTCGGCATCGGCGCCTTCGAGGCACGCGAAATGGTCCGCGCGATGGGCGGCCGGCTCGAGGTCGAGAGCCATGAAGGTTTGGGCACGCGCTTCGTCGTACACTTGCCGTTGGCGGAAGCGGCCGAGCTCATTCGAACCATGCAACAATACAAGACGAAGGTGGCGTAATGGCCGACAGCAAACCCAAGCTCCTGGTCATCGAGGACGATGAGGGGCTGCAAGCGCAGCTCAAGTGGGCTTACGACGATTTCGACGTCGTCATCGCCGGCGACCGGGCGAGCGCGCTAGCCGCGCTGCGCGCCGACGAGCCGGCGGTGGTCACGCTCGACCTCGGCCTGCCGCCGGACCCGGACGGGACCAGCGAAGGCTTCGCCGTTCTCGACGAGATCATGGCGCTCAAGCCCGACACCAAAGTGATCGTCGCCAGCGGGCACGGAGCCCGCGAAAGCGCCCTCACCGCGATAGAGCGCGGGGCCTACGACTTCTATCAGAAGCCGGTCGACATCGAGCAGCTCGGGCTGATCGTCCGTCGGGCGCTCAACCTGCACCGGATCGAGGCCGAAAACCGCCTGCTCGCGGACAAGGCCGGCGAGGGCAACCGCGTGCTCGGCAGCCTGATCACCGCGGCGCCGGAAATGATCCGCGTCGCCCGCACGATCGAGCGGGTGGCCAACACCAATGTCTCGGTGATGCTGCTCGGCGCCAGCGGGACCGGCAAGGAGCTGCTCGCCCAGGGACTGCATGAGGCAAGCGGGCGGCGGAGCGGCAATTTCGTCGCCATCAACTGCGCGGCGATTCCCGAGAACCTGCTCGAGAGCGAGCTCTTCGGGCACGAGAAGGGAGCGTTCACCGGAGCGGTCAAGACCACCGAAGGCAAGATCGAGCAGGCCACCGGCGGCACACTGTTCCTCGACGAGGTCGGCGACATTCCGCTGCCGCTGCAGGTCAAGCTGCTGCGTTTTCTGCAGGAGCGGACGATCGAGCGGATCGGCGGGCGCCAGCACATTGCGGTCGATACCCGCATCGTCTGCGCCACGCACCAGGACCTCGAGGCGATGATCGCCGACGGGCGGTTCCGCGAGGATCTGTTCTATCGCCTCGCCGAGATCGTGGTGAAGATCCCCGGCCTGGCCGAGCGGCCGGGTGACGCGACGCTGCTCGCCAAGGCGTTCCTCAACCGCTTCGCCGCCGAGATGAACCCGCAGGTCAAGGGCTTCGCGCCCGACGCGCTGGCGGCGATCGACGGTTGGCCCTGGCCGGGCAATGTGCGCGAGCTGGAGAATCGGGTGAAGCGCGCGGTAATCATGGCCGACGGCAAGCTGGTCACCGCCGAGGACCTCGACCTCGACGATGCCGAAGGCGGCGAGGGCGAGGCGCTCAATCTGAAGAGCGCGCGCGAACAGGCCGACCGCAGGATGATCCGCCACGCGCTGGCGCGCAGCGAGGGCAATATCTCAAATAGCGCGAGGCTGCTCGGGATCAGCCGGCCGACGCTGTACGACCTGCTCAAGCAGTATGACCTGCAGACCTAGCTGGGCGGTCCTGGCGCTGCTGCTGGCCGGCGCGGCGCTGCCCGCACTGGCCGGCTCGACCGACGATCCGCTGGCGGATGCGGCCGCGGCCATCGAGCGGGGCGACGGGATCTCGGCCGAAGTCGCCGCACGCCGGGCGCTGGCCGAAGGCAAAGCGCACAGCGCGGTCGATGCCTACCTCGGCGAAGCGGCACTGCTGCAGAAGGACTACGACGACGCACGCCAGTGGCTCGGGCCCGGGCAATTCGACGCCGCCAGCGCGCAGCGCGGGTTCCGCGCGCTGGGACGGCTCGACATGCACCAGGGCGATTTCGACGCGGCGGCCAGGGACTTCGACCGCGCGCTGCAAGCCGGCGGGCCGGACGCGCGGCTGTGGGTCGACATCGGCCGCATGCGCTACAAGGGGGGCGAGCAGCACCTTGCCGCCGACGCGGTCAACCGGGCGCTGGCGATCGATCCGCGCGAGCCGCAGGCGCTGCGGTTCCAGGCCGACCTGGTGCGCGATTCGCAAGGCTATGTGGCGGCGCTGCCGTGGTTCGAGCGGGCGGTCCAGATAGCCCCCAACGACCTCGACCTGCTGGGCGAATATGCGGCGACGCTCGGCGAAGTTGGCCGCTACGCCGACATGCTCGCCGTCGCCCGTTACATGGTCAAGACCGACAAGACCGATCCGCGGGCCTATTACCTTCAGGCGGTGCTCGCCGCGCGCGCCGGTGAGGACGAACTGGCGCGGCGGCTGTTGTGGCTGACCAAGGGCGAATTCGACGACACGCCGGCGGGCCTGCTGCTCCAAGGCGTGCTCGAATACCGCGACGGCAGCAGCGAACTGGCGGTCGACAAGTTCGACCGGCTGGCGCGCCGGCAGCCGGATAACGCCATGGCCATGCGCCTGCTCGGGCGAGCGCTGCTCGCCGACGGCGACGCCAGCGACGTGGTCGCGCGGTTCGCTCCGCCGGTCGCCCGGCCGGAGGCTTCGCCATACATGCTGACGCTGGTCGGCCGCGCCTACGAACAGCTCGACCGGCGCGACTTGGCGGCACCTCTGCTCGACCGGGCGGCGCGGGCAGCTGACGGTGGCGTGAGGCCTCTGCCGCTCGGTCAGGCCGGCGAGTTGGCGATCTACCAGGCCGGCGACGACGATCCGACTAGCGCGGCGGTGGCGATGCCCAGGCTCCGGCAAATGCTCGCCGAAGGGCGCGGCGCGGATGCGGTGGCTTATGCCGCCAAGCTTCGTGCGCGCTACCCGAACTCGTCCGACATCGAGGTGCTGGTCGGCGATGCCGAGCTGCTGGCCGGCAATTCGGCGGCGGCGCTGCGTTCCTATCGCTCCGCGTCGGAGGTTCGCTGGACGGCGTCGCTGGCCAAGCGGATCGCCGCGGCGGACGTCCGCCTGGGGCATAACGATGCCGCCTCCGCGGAGCTGCAGGCCTATCTGGCGCAGCATCCGCAGGCGCGGGAGATTTGCGCTCTGCTCGGCCGCGCCGCCGCGGCCGACGGCGATTGGCCGACCGCCGCGATGCTGCTCCGCCATGCGGCGCAGCTTCCCGGCGGGGCCGATGACCCGCTGGGGCTGGCCGACCTGGCGGAGGCCGAGCTGCACATCGGCGATGGAGCCGGTGCGTTGACAAATGCCCAGCGCGCCTACGCCCTGCAGCGCTCCAGTCCGAAGGCGACGGCGGAATTGGCCGCGGCCTTGCAGGCGAGCGGCAAGCGCCCGAACGGCGCCGAGGTGCTGCTGGCCAAGGCGCGCAGCATGGGCGGCGAACCGGCTCTGGCGCTGCGCTGAGGCTGGACAGCGCTCAAGTCGACAGGCACTCGGCAGCCGATGGGGCTGAGACGAATCGATCCGCTGGTCCGCCTGCTGCTGGTGGCGATCGTATTGGCCTCGGCGGTGCCGGTGGCCCCGGCCTGGCACGGCGTGGCGCAGGGGGTGTCGGACACCGCGGTGTTCCTGCTGTTCCTCTTGAACGGCCTGCGCCTGCCGCGAACCGAGGTGATCCGTGGGATCAGAAATCTGCGCTTCCTGGTGCCGCTGGTGCTGTGGTGTTTCGGCGCGATGGCGCTGGCCGCGTGGGGCATCTCGACGGTCGCGAGCCACTGGCTGCCGCCGCTGGTCGCGCTCGGGCTGCTGTACCTGGGTACGCTGCCCTCGACGGTGCAGTCGGCCACGGCGTACTGCTCGCTGGCCGGCGGCAATGTGGCGCATTCGGTGGTCGCCGCGGCGCTGCTCAATATCCTCGGGGTGTTCGTCACCGCACCGCTGTTCTCGCTGATGGCCGGGAGCGCGGGAACGGGCTTCGACGCCGGCGCGCTGGAGAAGGTCGGACTGATCCTGCTGCTGCCGTTCCTGATCGGGCAGTTGGGCCAGCAGCGCTTCGGGCATATCGTGCGCGAACACCGGATGCTGGCGACGTGGATGGATCGGTCGATGATCGCCATCGCGGTTTACGTCGCCTTCTCGGGCGCGGTGGTCGAGGGCCTGTGGACCAGAGTCGGCCCGCTCGAATGGGCGGTGCTGTTCGCTTGCGTCATCGTGTTCCTCGCCTTCGCCTTCGGCGGCGTGTGGCTGCTCGGCGGGCTGGTCAGGCTCGAGCGCGGCGACCGTATCGCGCTGCTCTATTCGGGGGCGCAGAAGAGCATCGCGATGGGCGCGCCCCTGGCGAGCGTGCTATTCGGCCCCGCGACCGCCGGGCTCGTGCTGCTGCCGGTGCTGGTCTACCATCTGCTGCAGCTGGTGTTGTCGGCCCCACTCGCTACCCGGCTTCGCGAGACGTGACCGCGCGCTCCCGTCGAGTGTGCAGGATCGACCACAGCAGCGAGAAGCCGATCAGGATCGCCCCGATCAGCCCGGTGACCGTTTCGGGAATTTCGTAACGGGCGGACAGCAGCATGATCGCCGACAGCGCCAGGATTGCCCAGAACGCGCCGTGCTCGAGATAGCGGTATTCGGCGAGCGTGCCCTTGCGCACCAGCAGCAGCGTCATGGAGCGGACGAACATCGCCCCGATCGAAAGGCCGAGGGCGATCACGATCATGTTGTTGGACAGGGCGAACGCGCCGATTACCGCGTCGAAGCTGAACGAGGCGTCGAGCACGTTGAGATAGAGGAACCCGCCCAAGCCGGCGGTGACCAGCGATCCCGCACCGCGCAAGCGATCCTCGCGCTTCTTCATCACTGTGCCGAGGCCGTCTACGGCAATGAAGGCGACGATGCCAAAGATGCCGGCAATCAGGAACGGGTGAATCTCGGGCGGGGGAAGCTGGGTCGAAACGCCCCACAGCGCCAGTAGGACCACGGCGATCTCGGTGGCCGGCACCGTCGAGGCGCTCGACAGGAAGCGCTCGACAATCCTCACCCAGTGCACATCCTTCTCCTCGTCGAAGAAGAATTTGAGCCCGACCAGCCCGAGGAACGCGCCGCCGAAGCCGGCGATGCTGCCGTGGGCAGAGGAGACAATCTGCTGATACCGCGCCGGCTCGCTGAGCGAGAGGTGGATCGCGTCGAACGGGCCGATCCCGGCGGCGACGGCGACGATCGCCAGCGGAAACAGCACGTACATGCCCCACACCGCGATCACCATGCCCCAGGTGAGGAAGCGGCGCTGCCACAGCTCGTCCATGTCCTTGAGCACGGTGGCGTTGACCACCGCGTTATCGAAGCTGAGCGAAACCTCGAGCACCGACAGAACGAGGACGATCCACAGCGCTTCGAGCAGTCCCTCGGCCGAATGGGTCTGCGACCAGCCGTACCACGCCGCCAGCGCGAACGCGGCGAGGGCGAACAGGATCGATCCGCGGAAGTGGCGCAGCATGGCTATTCCGCCGTGTAGAGGTGATCCGCTCCCGGAAAGCTGCGCTCGCGGACCTCTTTCGCGTAAAGTTCGGCGGCGGCGGAGATTTCCTCGGCGATGGTGCCGTACCGCTTCACGAAGCGCGGCACGCGCTCGAACATGCCGAGCATGTCCTCGGTCACCAGCACCTGCCCGTCGCATTGCGCCGAGGCGCCGATGCCGATGGTGGGGATCTCGAGGCTTTGGGTGAGGGCGACGGCGATCGGCTCGACGACGCCTTCGATCACCAGCGCGAAGGCGCCGGCTTTCGCTACCGCCTGCCCATCGGCGACGATTTTCTCGTGCTCCTGCTGGCTCTTGCCGCGCGCGCCGTAGCCGCCGAGCGCGTTGACCGATTGCGGGGTCAAGCCGACGTGGGCCATGACCGGGATGCCGCGCTCGACGAGAAAGGCGATCGTCTCGGCCATCGCCGCGCCGCCTTCGAGTTTGACGGCGGCGCAGCCGGTTTCGGCCAGGACCCGCGCGGCCGAGGCGTAGGCCTGCTGCGGGCTCTGCTCATAGGTGGCAAACGGCATGTCGACGATCACCAGGCTGTGATAGCTGCCGCGGACCACCGCCGCGCCGTGCGCGATCATCATTTCGAGCGTGACCTGCAGCGTCGAGGGCAGTCCGTAGATCACCTGGCCAAGCGAATCCCCCACCAGCAGCATGTCGCAGTGAGGGTCGAGCAATTGCGCCTGGCGGGCAGTGTAGGCGGTTAGGGTGACCAGCGGCTGCTCGGTTTTTCCCTCGAACTTGCGGCGCATGATTTGCGGGACCGTGAGCCGCCGCATCGGCTGTGGCGTCGGGTGCGCGCGGCTGGTCGAGGTGTCGAGCTGGTAGGTGGTGGACATGGCCGCCTGTCTAGAGCCGCGGACAAACCGGGGGAAGCCCGCGCGTTTAACTCTTGTCATGCCTTGCCATCCCGCTAGCTTCCGCGGCCATGGACGAGGTGGGGACCTTTGCCGCCACCTGCACTGGGACGAGAGGGATACCTCAGATGATCTTCGACCGCGTGAAGCCGCTCGACGCCATTCTGGCCGCGGCCGAAAGGAAATCCTTGAAGCGCACGCTCGGCTGGTTCCAGCTGATGCTGTTCGGCATCGGTTGCGTGATCGGCACCGGCATCTTCGTGCTGACCTCGGTCGGCGCGCAGAAGGCCGGGCCTGGGCTGATGCTGGCCTTCGCCATCGCCGGTGCGGTCTGCATCGTCGCCGCGCTGTGCTACGCTGAAATCGCGGCGATGATCCCCGTGGCTGGCAGCGCCTATACCTACAGCTACGCGACGATCGGCGAACTGTTCGCCTGGACCGTCGGCTGGGCGCTGATCATGGAATATGCGATCGCCGCCTCGGCGGTGTCGGTCGGCTGGTCGGGCTATTTCTCGGGGACGATCCTCGACCAATATCTGGGCATACACTTGCCCACCTGGCTCAGCGGCGGGCCGCTGGCATTCGGCGGGATTGCCGGGGGCTTCATCAACCTGCCGGCGTTCCTGATTGCCCTGTTGGTCACTGCGCTGCTGGTGATCGGCACCAGCGAGAGCGCCAAGGTCAACGCCTTCCTGGTGCTGATCAAGGTCACCGCGCTGACCGCGTTCGTGATCCTGACGCTGAGCAGCCCCGATTTCAGCGCCAGCCGGTTCAATCCTTTCCTGCCGGCAGGTGTGTTCGGCGGCTTCGGCACCGGCGTCGGCGCGGTCGGCGCGGCGGCGACGATGTTCTTCGCCTATGTCGGATTCGACGCGGTCTCGACCGCCGCCGAAGAGACCAAGAACCCGCAGCGCAACGTGCCGATCGGGCTGGTCGGCTCGCTGCTGTTCTGCACGGTGTTCTACATCCTGGTCGCTGCCGGGGCGATTGGCGCCATCGGCGGCACGCCGATCATGGGCGCGGGCGGCACCCCGCTCGAGACCGGCTCGCCCGAGCTTGCCCGGCAATGCGCCATGCCCGAGTTCGCGCAGGCGCTGGTCTGCTCCAAGGAACCGCTGGCGCACGTGCTGCGGGTGATCGGCTTTTCCGGCATCGGCAACCTGATCGGGGTGGCCGCGTTCCTCGCGCTGCCGTCGGTCATCCTGGTGCTGATCTTCGGCCAGACGCGGATCTTCTTCGTGATGAGCCGCGACGGGCTGCTGCCCGAATTGCTTAGCCGGGTGCACCCGAAGTTCCGCACTCCGCACGTGGTGACGATGATCACCGGCGCAGCGGTGGCCTTGGGCGCGGGGTTCTTTCCGGTCGGGCGGTTGGCCGACATTTCCAACGCCGGGACGCTTTACGCCTTCCTGATGGTGGCGGTGGCGCTGCTGGTGCTGCGGGTGAGGGATCCCGGCCGCACCCGGCACTTCCGGGTGCCGGCGGTGTGGGCGATTGCGCCGCTGACGATCCTCGGCTGCGTGTTCCTGTTCCTCAATCTGCCGACCGCGGCGATGCTGTTCCTGCCTGGCTGGGGCGTGCTGGGGTTGGTGATCTACTTCGCCTACAGCCGCAGGAAGAGCCACCTCGGCCGCGGGGTCGTCGAGGTGGTCGACGATGTCCAGGGCGAGGAGACGCAAGTGCCGATCCATCCGCCGCAGGAGGCGTGAGAACTCGAGTAGGCTGGCGCGGGACTTCTCCCCTCCCGCAAGCGGGAGGGGGATTTCGTTATCAGGTCAGCAGTCAGTTCTCACAGCTGCTGGAGCATGTGCTCGGCGCTGGAGACGTTGAAGTCACCCGGCGCTTCGACGTTGAGTTCCTGCACCACGCCGTCGTCGACGATCATCGAGTAGCGCTGGGCGCGGGTGCCCATGCCGAAGCCGCTGGCGTCCATCGTCAGGCCGAGCGATTGGGCGAAATCGCCGTTGCCGTCGGCGAGCATGGTGATGTCGTCGGAGCCGTTGGCCTGGTTCCACGCCTGCATCACGAACGCGTCGTTGACCGCGGTGCCGACGATTTCGTCGACGCCCTTGGCCTTCAACTCGTCGGCCTTGTCGACGAAGCCGGGCAGGTGCTTGGCCGAGCAGGTTGGGGTGAAGGCGCCGGGCACCGAGAACAGCGCGACCTTCTTGCCTTTGAAATAGTCGGAGGTCTGGACCTTCTGCGGCCCTTCGGGGGTCGCCTTGACCAGCGTCACGTCCGGCAGCCTGTCGCCCTTGGCAATCGTCATCGTTTGATTCCTTCCTGTCCCATCCAGCGCGCTAGATAGAGCTTCGCCGCCGCCATGCAACGGGGTGGGCTTTACGCGGAGGCGCCGAAGCGGCTATGAGCGCCCGCGGCGATGCATGGAGCCCCGGCTCGCCTCCATCAGAACACCAGAGGAGACAAGCCAGTGGCCACCGCCGTTGCCGAGCACGACTACATCGTCAAGGACATCGCTCTCGCGCAGTACGGGCGCGACGAGATCGCCATCGCCGAAACCGAGATGCCAGGCCTGATGGCGACGCGCGAGGAATTCGGCGCTTCGCAGCCCCTGAAGGGCGCGCGGATCACCGGCAGCTTGCACATGACGATCCAGACCGCGGTGCTGATCGAGACACTGGTCGCGCTCGGCGCCGAGGTGCGCTGGGCGACCTGCAACATCTTTTCGACCCAGGATCACGCCGCCGCGGCAATCGCCGACCAGGGCATTCCCGTGTTCGCGATCAAGGGCGAGAGCCTGGCCGAGTACTGGGACTACGTCGGGATGATCTTCGACTGGGGCGAGGACACCACGGCTAATATGATCCTCGACGACGGCGGCGACGCGACGATGTTCGCGCTGTGGGGTGCGCGGGTCGAGGCGGGCGAAGAGCTGCCCGAGCCGGCGAACGCCGAGGAAATCGAATTCCAGCGGGCGCTCAAGGCGTTTCTCAAGCGCAAGCCGGGGTATCTGACGCAGACGGTCAAGACCCTGCACGGCGTGTCGGAAGAGACCACAACCGGGGTCCATCGCCTGTACAGCCTAGCCAAGCAGGGCAAGCTGCCGTTCCCGGCGATCAACGTGAACGACTTCGTGACTAAGTCGAAGTTCGACAACCTTTACGGCTGCCGCGAATCGCTGGTCGACGCGATCCGCCGGGCGACCGACGTGATGCTCGCCGGCAAGGTCGCTTGCGTCGCCGGGTTCGGCGACGTCGGCAAGGGCAGCGCGGCGAGCCTGCGCAACGGCGGCGCGCGGGTGCTGGTGACCGAAATCGATCCGATTTGCGCGCTGCAGGCGGCGATGGAAGGCTACGAGGTCGTGACGATGGAGGAAGCGGTCCAGCGCGCCGACATCTTCGTCACCGCCACCGGCAACGAGGACGTGATCACCGCCGAGCACATGAAGGCGATGAAGAACATGGCCATTGTATGCAACATCGGCCACTTCGACAGCGAGATCCAGATCGGCCAGCTGTCGAACTACGACTGGAAGGAAGTGAAGCCGGGCACCGACCTGGTGACCTTCCCCGACGGCAAGCAGATCATCGTGCTAGCCCAGGGCCGGCTGGTGAACCTCGGCTGCGCCACCGGGCACCCGAGCTTCGTGATGAGCTGCTCGTTCACCAACCAGGTGCTCGCCCAGATCGAGCTGTTCACCAAGGGCGACGAGTACGACAACGACGTGTACGTGCTGCCCAAGCACCTCGACGAGAAGGTTGCCGCGCTGCACCTGCCCAAGCTCGGCGTGCACCTGACCCAGCTGAGCCAACGGCAGGCGGACTATATCGGCGTGCCGGTCGAAGGGCCGTTCAAGCCGGATCACTATCGGTATTGAGCCGGTCCCCCCTCCCGCTTGCGGGAGGGGGATGGTTACGCCCATTGCATCGCACCCGCCGCCCGCATAGCTGAGGCGGATGGCTCTTTCCCCTACCGCGCTGGTGCTGCTCGGGCTGCTGCTGGCGGCGTGGACGTTCGGCGCGGCGTGGCTGGCGCTGGCGGCCACGCGGCGGGCGCGGCAGGCGAAGGCGGCGCGGATCAGCGCCCGGCGGCTGACGCGGATGATCGAGGATTCACCGGCGGTGCCGATGCTGGTCAAGGCTGACGGCAAGATCGAGGCGCCGGAGCGGATCGCCGCCTGGCTCGGGCTCGACGGCATGCCGGACTACCTCAGCGAGCTGGCGGGCGAGGAGGAAGGGCTGTTTCCCGGCGAATTGGCCGAGCTGAGCGAGGCGGTGCGCAAGACCCAGAAGACCGCCTCGCCGTTCCGCATGGAGCTGACGCCGATCGGCTCCGGCCGCAGCCTGGCGGTGCGCGGGCAGCTCGCCGACCCGGCGATCTCGGCCACCAGCGCGGCGCTGCTGTGGTGGTTCGATTTCTCGGAGACGCAAGGCGAGCTGACCCGCTTGCGGACGGAAACGATGCGCGCGCAGGGCGATTTCGCCGCGCTGGTCGGGCTGATCGAGGCGGCGCCGATCCCGATGTGGTTCCGCGGCCCGGACATGAAGCTGCGGCTGGTCAACAGCGCCTACGTCAAGGCGGTCGGCGCTGAGAAGGCCGAGACTGTAGTCCGTCAGCAGGTCGAGCTGATCGAGACGGTCGACGGCCTCAGCGCCTCGCAAGTCGCCAAGCAGGCGCGCGACAAGGACTTGCCGGTCGAGCGGATCGTCCAGGCCACCGTCGGCAGCCAACGGCGCACGCTGAGAGTCAGCGACCTGCCGCTGGGCGACGACGGCGTCGCCGGCTATGCGATCGACATCGAGGAAATGGAGGAGCAGAGCCGCGAGCTGCGCGCCTTCCGCGAAGCGCAGCGCTCGATTCTCGACCAGCTATCGATCGGCGTCGCCCAGTTCGACGCCGATCGCACGCTGGCGTTCTCGAACCAGCCGTTTCAGCGCATCTTCGGCCTGTCCGCGGCTTGCCAGATCGATCCGCCGAGCTTCGACCGGTTTCTCGATCTCGCGCGCGACGAAGGTCGGCTGCCCGAAACGCGCGACTTCCCGGTCTGGCGGCGCGAGTTGGGCGAATGGTTCAGCGCCGGCGCCGCACACGAGGACGCCTGGACCCTGAGCGACGGCACGCACCTGAGGATTGTCGCTCAGCCGATGCCCGACGGCGGGCTGGTGCTGATCGCCGAGGACCGCACCGAATCGCTCGCCCTGTCGGCCACCCGCGACACGCTGCTGCGGACCCGCACGGCCACGTTCGACAGCCTGTTCGAATCGCTGGCGGTATTCGCCCCGGACGGCCGTCTGCAACTATGGAACCGCCGCTTCAGCAACATCTGGCAACTGACCGACGACTTCCTCGATGAACACCCGCGGATAGACGCGGTGCTCGAGCGGATCGCCCCGCGGCTCGCCCGGCCCGGCCAGCGCGCGGCGATCGGCGAAGTCGTCCGCAGCGCGACGCTCGACCGCCAGCAGCGCGGCGGACAAGTGCTGATGAGCGACGGCCGCACGCTCGAGTTCGCCGGCGTGCCGCTGCCCGACGGCAACGGGCTCCTGACCGTGCTCGACGTAACCGATTCGAAGAAGGCCGAGGACGCGCTGCGCGAGCGAGCCTCCGCGCTCGAGGAAGCCGACGCGGTCAAGACCCGCTTCCTCGCCAACATGAGCTACGAATTCCGCACGCCGCTGACTTCGATCGGCGGTTTTGCCGAGCTGCTTCAGAGCGGTGTGGCCGGCGAGCTTTCGCCGCAGGCGCAGGACTATCTCGCGGCGATCCTCTCCGCGGTCGACCGCTTGCGACTGCAGATCGAATCGGTGCTCGACCTGACGCAAAGCGAGGCCGGGCTGCTGCCGATCGCGACCGAAGACGTCGATCTGTTGTCCTTCGTCACCACCGTTGTGCGCGAGCGCGAGGAGGCGATCGAAGCTAAGCACCTGACGCTCGACCTGCGCGGCGACAAGGGCGCCGGCTCGGTGCAGGCGGACAAGCGGCAACTCGGGCGGGCGATCGGCAATCTGCTCGACAACGCCATTACCGCGACGCCGAAAGGCGGGCGCATCCTGGTGGCCTTGTCGCGACTCAAGAAAGGCGCGCGTGTCGTCATTTCCGACAACGGTCCCGGTATGAAGCCGAGCGAGCTGGCGCGGGCGCTCGACGGCATGCGCATCGATGCCGAAGGCAAGCCGGACGCGCGCCGCACCGGACTGGGCCTGCCGCTCGCCCGGCAACTGATAGAGGCGCACGGCGGGCGGCTCGAGCTGCAGAGCGAGCCCGGCGCCGGCACCACCGCGACGATCTGGCTCCCGTGAATACTTGCGCATCCCCCAATTCCGTTCGTGCTGAGCTTGTCGAAGCACTGCTTTTTCTCGTGGCCATCGGGGCGCCAGAAGGAAGAACGGCCTTTCGACAAGCTCAGGGCGAACGGAGATGGTGAGCAGATCGATTGATTTGCCCAACCTGGAAGCGATGGACGCACTCGGCGCGCGCATCGCCGGCAAGCTGCGCGCAGGCGACGTGGTGGCCTTGTCGGGGCCCCTCGGCAGCGGCAAGACCACGCTCGCGCGGGCGATCATCGCTGCCCTGGGGCATCGTGGTGAGGTGCCGTCGCCGACGTTCACCATCGTCGAGACTTACGATCTCGACCCGCCGCTGGTGCACGCCGACTTCTACCGTCTCGAAAGCCCGCGCGAGGCCGAGGAGCTGGGGCTGGACGATTACCGCGAAGGTGCGGCGCTGATTGCCGAATGGCCAGAGCGCGTCGGCGGTTTCGCGGATGAGCCGGGCTGCCTGTCGATCAGCCTCGAAATTGCGGGAAGCGGACGCAAGGCGATTGTCGAGGGCGGCCAGGATTGGCTAGAGCGCCTTGCATGAGTGACAACCTGCCCGAAGGGCTGGACGAATTTCTCGGACAAGCCGGATGGGGCGGGGCGGAGATCGAGCCGCTGGTCGGCGATGCCAGCTTCCGGCGCTATTTCCGCGTCCGCAGCGGCGGCAGGAGCGCGATGCTCATGGATGCCCCGCCGCCGCACGAGGACCCCGGCCCTTTCCTCGACGTCGGCAAGTGGCTCGCCGCGCACGGCCATCGCTCGCCCGAAATCCATGCCGAGGACCGCACCCGCGGACTGGTGCTGATCGAGGATTTCGGCGCCGACCGGATGCGCGACTGGCTCGACGCCAACGCCCATGCCGAGGAGGCGACTTACGCCACGGCCATCGATGCGCTGGTGAGGCTGCACCGCTCCCCGCCCGGTCCGTTCCCGCCCTATGACATGGCGGTCTACCAACGCGAGGCCGGGCTGTTCACCGAATGGTACTGTCCGGCGATGAAGCTCGATGTGGATACGGAGCGCTACCGCGCGGCCTGGGACGAGGTGCTCCTGCCGATGCTGCCGCGCCAGATCCCGGGCGTCACCGTGCTGCGCGACTACCACGCCGAGAACATCATGCTGCTGCCGCAAGGCGCGCAGGGCCTGATCGATTTCCAGGACGCGCTGGTCGGCCATCCCGCGTATGACCTGGTGTCACTGCTGCAGGACGCGCGGCGCGACGTGTCCCCGGAACTGGAGCGGACGATGCTCGACCGCTATCTGGCGCAAGCCGACGCGGACGCGGAATTCGAGGCCGATTACGCGCGGCTGGGCGCGCAGCGGAACGCCAAGATCGTCGGCATCTTCGCTCGCCTTTGGAAGCGCGACGCCAAGCCGCGTTATTTGAGCATGATCCCTCGCGTGTGGCAGGCGATGGAGCGAGACCTGAAGCACCCGGCGCTGGCGCCCGTCGCCGAATGGTTCGCCAGGAACATTCCGCGGCAACTGCGCGACACCGGCGGAGGCGACATCCGATGAGCAAACTCGCCTCCGACACCGCGATGGTGCTCGCCGCCGGGCTCGGCAAGCGGATGCGGCCGCTGACCGCGTCGCAGCCCAAGCCGCTGGTGCGGGTGGCCGGCAAGCCGCTGATCGATTACGTGCTCGACCGATTGGCCGAAGCCGGCATCGCCAAAGCGGTGGTCAACGTCCACTATCTGGCGGACGCGCTGGAGGCGCACGTGACCGCGCGGGCGGCGCCCAAGGTGACGATCTCCGACGAGCGCGAGCTGCTGCTCGAAACGGGCGGCGGCATGGTCAAGGCTGCCCCCCTGCTTCCCGACCCGTTTTTCGAGGTCAACAGCGACAACATCTGGCTCGACGGGCCGAAGAACGCGTTCGAAGACCTGTCGGCGGCGTGGAATGCGGAGAAGATGGACGCGCTGCTGCTGCTGGTGCCGCACTGCCGGGCGCACAATTTCGTCGGCAAGGGCGATTTCTACATGAGCGCCAGCGGTCAGCTCAGCCGCCGCCGCTCCGGGCGGGTGGCGCCGTTCATCTGGACCGGGATCCAGCTGGTCGCCAAGCGCCTGCTGAGGGATGCGCCCGAAGGGGCGTTCTCGACCAACCTGTTGTGGGACCGGGCGATTGAGGAAGAGCGGCTCTACGGCGTTGCCTTCACGGGGCAATGGTTCGAAGTGGGGACGCCGGCGGCAATCGCGCCTACCGAAGCGGCCTTGAAGGAGGGCTGAGCCGGGTCTGATGGAGCGGAGGGGGCCGCAAGTCTATTCGATCGCCGCGCACCGGGGCTTTGCCGATGCGCTCGTCGCCGGGCTCATGCGGCGCTACTCCGAACCCGAGCTCGGCCTTGCCCGATTGACGTTGCTGCTTCCGAGCGCGCGGGCGGTGCGCACGGTCAGCGAGGCGTTTGTCCGGCTTTCTGGCGCAGGACTGCTGATGCCGCGGATGGCGGTAGTCGGCGACCTTGACCTCGACGAGACGCTCGGCCCGCTGCTCGATCCCCTTGGCGCGGGTGCCAGCATCGCTCCGGCCGCAGACCCGACCCGGCGGCTGTTCAAGCTGGCGGAGTTCGTCGCTCTCGAAATGGCCGATCGCGGGGGCGGCGCGCCGGCCGGCGCGGTCCGCCTTCGCCTGGCGCGGCAAATCGCCACCGCGATCGATCGCTTGCTGGTCGAGGCCATCGATCCCGAGGCGCTGTGGCAGGAGCGGGTACTGCAGGTTCTCGCCGAGCTGTCGCAGCACTGGCTCGATAACACGCGCCTGTTCGCCCGGGTCCACGCGCGTTGGCGCGACGAGCTGCGCGCGCGCGGCGAGATCGACGCGGCGGCGCGGCGTAATCGGCTGTTTGCCCATGCGGCGGAGACATGGCGCCGTGAGCCGCCGGCGACCCCGGTCGTTGCCGCGGGTGTGACCAGCGCCGCGCCTGCTTTGGCCGAATTGCTGCGCGTGGTATCGGAACTGCCGCACGGGGCGGTGATCCTGCCCGACCTCGACCTGTCGATGGCCGAGGCGGTGTGGGACGAGCTCGGCCACGCCGGCGCGCCCGAGGCCGATCCGCCGCTGACGCGTGGCGACACCGTGACCCACCCGCAATACCACCTCAAGCTGCTGCTCAACCGGATGGGCGTGAACCGCGGCGAGGTGCAGCCGTGGCATCGCGCCGGCATGGGCAAGGGCCCGCCCGAGCGCAACCACGCGATCTCGAACCTGTTCCTGCCGCCCGAGGCGAGCAAGGCGTGGGTTTCGCTGCCGGCGGACAAGCGGCGGCTGTCCGGCGTGCGGCTGCTGGAAAGCGCCAATCCCGAGGAGGAAGCGCAAGCGGTCGCGCTGCTCGTGCGGCAGGCGCTGGCCGAGCCGGAAAAGCGCGTCGCGGTGGCGACGCCCGACCGCGGCCTCGCCGGTCGCGTGGTGGATCATCTGCGCCGGTGGAACATCGAGGCCGATGATTCCGCCGGCCGGCCGTTGTCGCAGACCCCGGCCGGACGGCTGTTCCTGCTGCTCGCTGAAGTGGCCGCGGAGCAGGCCTCCCCGGTGCCGCTGATGGCATTGCTCGAGCATCCGCTGGTGCGGACGGGGGAGCAGCGGGAGCGGTCGGCGTGGCTCGAGCAGGCGCGCGCTTTCGAGCTGAAGCTGCGCGGCCCGCGTCCGGCGCCGGGGCTCGAACCGTTGCGCGAGATTGCAGCGAAGGCGAACGCGCAGCGCTGGTGGAGCGAAGTCGAGGCGATCTTGGACCCGCTGATGGCGGAGGCCCCACAGCCGTTTGCCGACCTGCTCGACACTCTCGCCGCCGCGGGTGAAGCGCTGTGCGGGTTGGCGCTGTGGGCCCGCGAGGACGGGCGGGCGCTGGCGGCGATGGTCGAGGACTTGCGGCCCCACGCGCGCGAAACCGGCTTCGCCATCGACCCGGGCGAGCTTCCCGCTGCCTTGCGCGACCTGATGGATCAGGTCGCCGTACGCCCGCCCTACGGCGGCCATCCCCGGGTGGCGATCTACGGCTTGCTCGAAGCGCGAATGACGCGGGCCGACCTGGTGATCTGCGCCGGCCTGAACGAGGGCACCTGGCCGGCGACGCCCTCGCTCGATCCGCTGCTCGCCCCGCCAGTGCTGCGGGCGCTCGGCGTACCGGGAGCGGACTTCCGCATCGGCCTCTCGGCGCACGATCTCGCCGGCCTGCTCGGCGCGCCCGAGGTGGTCCTGAGTCGCTCGGCGCGGGACATGCAGGGCCCGGCGATCCCCTCGCGCTTCCTGCTGCGGGTCAAGGCGCTGCTGGGCAGTTCCGAGAAGGAAGATGACTTACGGAGTAAGCACCGCGAGACTCTCGCACTCAAGCTCGCGCGCACGATTGATCTCGGCACACCCGCCGCGCTCTATCCGCGCCCAGAGCCGCGCCCGAGCGCCGAGCAGCGCCAGGTCCGCGTCAGCGTCACCGCGCTCGACCGGCTGCGTTCTGACCCCTATCAGTTCTACGCTTCGGCGATCCTCCGCCTGAAGGAGCTCGACCCGCTCGACGCCGAGCCTTCAGCAGCGTGGCGCGGCACCGCGGCACACGAGGTGCTCGAGACCTGGCACAAGACCGGCCGGCCGATGGCCGAAGTTGCCGACGACGTGCTCACCCGGATGAATCACCACCCGCTGATGCGCGCGCTGTGGCGGCCGCGGCTGATCAAGGCGCTCGAATGGGTCGAGGCGGAAATCGCCGGACAGCCGGAGCGCACGCCCGCGCTGTTCGAGGAATGGGGCGAGATCGAACACCGCGGGGTGACCATCTTCGGAAAGGCCGACCGGATCGACCGCTTCGCCGACGGCACCCTGGCGATCATCGATTACAAGACCGGTGGCCCGCCGAGCGCGCAGCAGGTGATCGACGGCTTCTCGCTGCAGCTCGGCACCACCGGGCTGATGGCCCGCAACGGCGGCTTCGAGGGGCTGCGGGGTGAGCCGGTCGCGTTCGAATACTGGTCGCTCGCCAAGTCGGACAAGAGCGAAACGGGTTTCGGCTACGTCACCACGCCGATCCTCACCCCGGGCAGGCGCAAGGGCATCGCGCTGGAGGATTTCCTGCCCGAGGCGCAGCGTTATCTCGACGAGGCGCTCGACCGGTGGATTTTCGGCGAGGAGCCGTTCACCGCGCGGCTCAACCCGAACATCGCGGCCTACTCCACTTACGATCAGCTGATGCGCCTCGACGAGTGGCAGGGCAGGGGCGAGCGCGAATGAGCGGGCCAAACCACACCGGGCAGGTTCATGCGCTCAAGGACGAGCAGGCGCTGGCGGTCGATCCGCGCGACAGCGTCTGGCTCTCGGCGTCGGCGGGGACCGGCAAGACGCAGGTGCTGTCGGCCCGGGTGCTCCGGCTGCTGCTGCGCGAGGACGTCAAGCCCGAGCAGATCCTGTGCCTGACCTTCACCAAGGCGGGAGCCGCCGAGATGGCCACTCGGGTCAACGAAGTCTTGGCGAGCTGGGTCCGCCTGCCGGACGCCGACCTCGCCCGCGATCTGGTGGCGATCGGGGAAACCCCGGCGAAGGAGGCGCTCGACCGGGCGCGGGCGCTGTTCACGCAAGTGCTCGATTGCCCCGGCGGAGGCCTGCGGATCGACACCATCCACGCCTTCGCGCAATGGTTGCTCGCCGCCTTTCCCGAGGAAGCCGGGCTGATCCCCGGCACCAAGCCGATGGAGGACCGCGACCGCGAGCTGCTCGCCCACCGGGTGCTCGCCGAACTGCTGGTCGAGTGGGAAGAGCACGACGAAACCGCGCTGATCGAGGCGCTCGAAACGCTCAGCGTCCGCTGGGGACCGGACGGCGCGCGCAAGTGGCTGATGCGCTGCGCCGAGGCGCGCGAGATGTGGTTCGGCCGCGGCGCCTGGCAGGAACCGCTCGGCGACCGGGTGCGGCAACTGATCGGTCTCTCGCTCGACGCCGGGCCGGACAGTCTCGCCGCTCTGTGCGGCGACGATGCGTTCGACATCGCCGCGCTCAAGCGCTGCATCGAGGTCAATCATGTCTGGGGCACGCCGACGGCGGAGAAGTGTATCGAGGCGATCGGCGAATGGCTCGCCGGCGATCCGGCGGCGCGCGCGCAGGACTGCGAGGGGCTGGCCAGGGCGCTGTTCACCAAGGACGGCAGCGTCCGGTCGCTGCGGTATCTCGAAAAGCTCGACGCGAACTACGGCGGCATGGCCGAGCGGGTCCGGGCATGCATCGACGCCGTCCGCGAGCAGGTTGCGCTGCTGGCGTTGGCCGAGCTGCTGACGCCCGCGCTCACCGTCGGCCGCCGCTTCGCGCTGGCGTGGGACGAAGCCAAGGCGCGCGAGGGGCTGATCGATTTCGACGACCAGATCCGCCAGGCGGCCGCGCTGCTGTCGCGCTCCGACGTGTCCGACTGGATCCGCTACAAGCTCGACCGCCAGTTCGACCACATCCTGATCGACGAGGCGCAGGACACCAACGAAGCGCAATGGTCGATCATCTACGCGCTGACCGAGGAGTTCTTCGCCGGCGCCGGCCAGCACGACAACAAGCTTCGTACTGTGTTCGCGGTCGGCGATTACAAGCAGGCGATTTTCCGCTTCCAGGGCACCAGCCCCGAGCATTTCGAAGCGGCGAGGAGGCGCTTCGAAAAGGCGATGGCCGAGGCCGCGCTGGGCAATCTCGACGCGCAAGAGTTGCGCCGTCTGGGGCTCGGCCGCTCGTACCGCACCGCGCAGCCGGTGCTCGATTTCGTCGATGCGGCGATCGCGGCCATCGGCCATGGCGAATTCGGGCTCCGGGAACCTCCCGAGCGGCACGTCGGCGATGTCCGGCCGGGCTTCGTCGAGCTGTGGCACCCGGTCGGCGGTGCGGACGAGGACGAGGACGACGCTCCCGACGCGCCCGAGACCTGGCTGCCCGGTCCTGAGCGGGCGATGGCCGACAACATCGCCGCCCAGGTCAAGGCGTGGCTGCGCGACGGTTTCCCGCTGGTGAAAGGTCAGGCGCGCAACGCCGGGCCGGGCGACATCATGGTGCTGGTGCGCAAGCGGCGCGATCTTGCCGGTCTGATCGTCGCCCGGCTGCACGCGGCGGGGGTACCGGTCGCGGGCGTCGACCGGCTGCGGCTCGGTGCGCCTTTGGCGGTGAAGGACCTGATGGCAGCCCTGCGCTTCGCCGCGCAGCCGCTCGACGACTTGAGCCTCGCCTGCCTGCTGGTCTCTCCGCTGATCGGCTGGAGCCAGGCGCAGTTGCTCGAATTCGGCTATCGCCCCGACAAGGTGCGGCTGTGGGACCATGTGCGCCGCAGCTCCGCGCCCGAGGCGATGCGCGTGGCCGACCCGCTGCGGCAATTGCTCGCCCGCGCCGATTTCGAGCCGCCGCAGGCGCTGCTGCACTGGCTGCTGGTCGGCCCGTGGCAGGGGCGGCGTAAGCTGGTGTCGCGGCTCGGGCGCGAGGCCAACGATCCGATCGACGAGCTGCTCAACGCCGCGCTTGCCTATGCCGGCGCGCACACGCCGAGCCTGCAGGGCTTCATCCAGTGGTTCGATGCCGGCGAGGGCGAACTGAAGCGCGAGGCCGGGGCGAGCGAAGGGCTGGTGCGGGTGATGACGGTGCACGGCTCGAAGGGCCTGCAGGCGCCGATCGTGATCCTCGCCGACGCCACCGGGAACCCCGATCGCTCGCCGACCCGCGGGCTGACGCTCAAGGAGGAATTGCCGGGCGGCGGCGGGCGCACGGTGCCGCTACCCGACTTGTCGAAAGACGAAAAGGTCGGCCGCATCGCTGCCGCCGAGACCGAGGCCGCCGCGGCCGAGCGGCAGGAGCACTGGCGGCTACTGTACGTCGCCATGACCCGCGCGGAAGAGGCGCTGTTCGTCGGCGGGGCGCTGCTCAGCGGGGAAAAGGAGCCGGCGCCGGACAGCTGGTACGCGCGGCTGAAACCGCTGTTCGATGGCGAGCCTGAAGCGGACGCCATCTGGGGCGCGCGGCAGATGCGGGGCGAGCGTGCGGTTCCGATTGCGCATGAGATCGACGCGCTCGACATGCAGCGACCGCCGCTTCCCTCATGGGCGGTCACCCCGATCGGCCCCGAACCGCGCCCGCCGCGGCCGCTAGCGCCGTCGGCGGCGGGGCAGGACGACAGCGCCGAGCCGCCGTTCCCGCCGGGAGCCGACGACTTCGCCGCACGGCGCGGGGTGCTGATCCACAAGTTGCTGGAGCGTCTGCCGGAGCTGGCGCCCGAGGAACGCGAGGGCCGGGCGCGCCAATGGCTCGCGCGTCAGGCCGCCGATGTGCCCGAGCACGAGCGTGAGACGATGCTGGCATCCGCGCTCGTCGTCTTGCGCGAACCGGGCTGGCAGGAGATCTTCTCGCCCGCCGCGCTGGCCGAAGTGCCGCTGGCGGCGACGGTCGGTGGCCAGGTGATCGCCGGCACCGCCGACCGGCTGCTGGTCGAGCGCGAGCGGGTGCTGGTGGTCGATTTCAAGACCGCGCGCCGGCCGCCGAGCGGGCTGGCCGAGGTTCCGCCGAGCACTCTCCGGCAGATGGCTGCTTACGCCGCGGCGCTGGAAGCGATCTATCCAGGCCGCGCCGTCGAGGCGGCGGTGCTCTACACGCAAACGCCGCTGCTGGTGCCGATTCCGGCCGATCGACTCGCCGGGCCCAAGGCGGCATTGGCCGCAGCGGAGCAAAGCTTTGCCGGGTGAGCCGTTGCAACGCCCCGCTTCGGGCCTAGATTGAAACAAACATCAAGGAGTTTCGCGATGTCCACCAAAGCCGTCACCGATGCCAGCTTCCAGTCCGACGTGCTCGAATCCGACACGCCCGTGCTGGTCGATTTCTGGGCCGACTGGTGCGGGCCGTGCAAGATGATCGCCCCGGCGCTCGAGGAAATCGCCGAGGAGCTTTCCGGACAGGTGACCATCGCCAAGATGGACATCATGGAAAACCCCGAGGTGCCGGGGAAGATCGGCGTCCAGTCGATCCCGCTGATGGTGCTGTTCAAGGACGGCAAGCCCGTCGCGCAAAAGCTCGGCGCTGCCCCCAAGAGCCAGCTCAAGGGTTGGCTGGAGAGCGTGATTTAGATTCAAATCCTCCCCGAGCTTGCTCGGGGAGCGGAACCATCGCGAAGCGATGGTGGAGAGGGAAACGTATGCCCCTCCGTCAGGCCCTTGCGGGCCTGCCACCTCCCCGAGACGATCTCGGGGAGGATTTACTCCTCCAATCCCGCCAACCGCTCCGCCATCTCGTCCCACAGCGCCGGGCTTGCCGCGCCGAGCAGCCCCTTCCGCTCCCAATCATCGACCCGATAGGCCGACCCGTCGAGCCGCATGCACTTGCCGCCCGCCTCGTTGAGCCACAGCGCTCCGGCGGCATGGTCCCACGGCAGCGTGCGCTCGAAGATCGACAGATCGTTCACCCCGAGCGCCAGCCGCGGATATTGCTCGGCGGCGCACCACGGCACGTCCACCAGCCGGTAATGCTCGCCGATCCCGGCGAGCACCCCTTCGCGCTTGGTCATGTCCATGAACAGCAGCGAGACCGCCGCCACCGGCTTCGCCTCGCCGGTCGTGCGCGCGGCGATTTTCTCGCCGTTGACGAACGCGCCCTTGCCCTTGCGGGCGACGCAGAAGCGGTCGCTGAGGACGTCGTAGATCCATCCGGTGTGCGCCTCGCCGCCCTGGGCCATGGCGATCAGGATGCCGAACGGCGGCTGCCCGCGGGCGAAGTTGCGGGTGCCGTCGAGCGGGTCGACGATCCAGCAGTCGCCGACCAGCCGGTCGAACACCAATTCGTCGTCGAACGCCGCCTCCTCGCCGACGACCGGAATATCGGCGAGATTGGTCAGCCCCTCGGCAAGCATCTTCTCGGCCAGGTGATCGGCCACCGTGACCACGTCGCCGGCTTCCTTGGGCGAGATGTGGTGCTCGGCGAGCGACTGGTAATAGGGCAGGATCGCCTTTTGCGAGACCTCGCGCAGAAGATCGTGCACCGCCTGGTGGAAGGCCGTGGTCTCGCTCATGAGCGATAATCGGCGTTGATCGCGATGTAGCCGTGGGTCAGATCGCAGGTCCACACGGTGGCGCGGCCGTCGCCGAGGCCGAGATCGACCTCGATATCCACTTCGCGGCCTTTCAGGTGCGCCGCGATCGGCGCCTCGTCATAGTCGGCTAGCGGCTGCCCGTCGCGGGCGCACCACACGCCGCCGAAGCCGATCGACAGCTTGTCGCGGTCGGCCGGCTCGCCCGCCTTGCCGACGGCCATCACCACGCGGCCCCAGTTGGCGTCCTCGCCGGCGATCGCCGTCTTGACCAGCGGCGAGTTGGCCACGGCGAGGCCGATCCGACGCGCGCTGTCGTCACTGGTCGCGCCGGTCACCCGCACCTCGATGAATTTCTGCGCCCCTTCGCCATCCCTCACCACCAGTTGGGCGAGCTGGCGGCAGACGTCGTGCAGCGCGGCGGCGAAAGCGTCCGCTCCGGGATCGTCGAATGAGGCCAGCGGCGCATTGCCCGCCCTGCCGGTGGCGAAGGTGAGCACGGTATCACTGGTCGAGGTGTCGCTGTCGACGGTGATGCAGTTGAAGGTGTCGGCGCTCAACTCGCTCAACAGCGCTTGCAGGAAAGCCGGTTCGACTTGGGCATCGGTTACAATGTAGCCGAGCATCGTTGCCATGTCGGGCGCGATCATCCCGCTGCCCTTGACGACGCCCGCGAGCGTCACCGTCTTCCCGTCGATGACCGCGGTAGCTATTGCGCCTTTGGTAAAAGTGTCGGTTGTTCCGATGGTTGCCGCCGCCTCTTCCCACGAGCACTCAGGGGCTTTCAGCGCCGCTGCAATTCCGGCATGAGCCTTGTCCTTCGGCAGCGGCACACCGATCACCCCGGTCGAGGAAACGAACACGTCGCTCGGCTCGCAGCCGAGGTGCTGGGCGACCTGGGCCATGATCTGCTCGACCGCTTCGCGCCCGCGGTAGCCGGTAAAAGCGTTGGCATTTCCGGCATTTACCACCAGCGCCCGCGCCCGCCCCAGCGTGACCTGCTCCCGCCCCATCTCGACTTCCGAGGAGCAGCACACGTTCTGTGTGAACACGCCTGCCACGCTCGTCCCCTCGGCGAATTCGATCAGGGTGAGGTCGCACCGATCCCAATCCTTGTAATGCGCCCGCGCGACGCGCGGCGTCGCGCCGGCGACCGGCGGGATCGCGGGGAAAGGTAGGGCGAGAGGCGAGCGCTCGAGGTCCATGGCCCTGCGCGCATAGGCAATCGTGCGGTCGCCGACAATCGCGGCTGAAAACCGGCCGACTTTCCGTGGACAAGCGGGCAATCATCGCTATCTAGCGGGCGCATGCTTCGCCAGTTGCTCACCGCGCTTGCCATTCTCACCGGGCTGGTCTCGGCCGGGGCGCCGGCCCAGGCCAGCGCGACCGAGATCGCCAGCGTGCGCCTGGTCGCCGCGGCCGAAGCGTCGGCGGCGCAAGCGGTGCTGCCAAGCAGCGTCCCTGCCGTCGCCGTCCGGCTGACCCAGCGCATGGATGCGGCGCTCCCCTGTGCTAGGCCAAGTCGCTCGGCCGGCTTGCCGGGGGTCGTGCTGAAGGCGGATCGCGCGCTCGAATAGCGCCCTCGTAACGATATTCGCGTTCGACCGGGCCGCGCCACCTTGCGCGGCCGCCCATTGTATTTTTTCGCCAGGAACTTCGTCATGCTCGCTTCCATTGCCAAGGCGATCTTCGGCTCCGCCAATGATCGTTACGTCCGTTCGCTCGACCGGATCATCGCCACCGTCAACGCGCTCGAGCCGCAGATCCAGGCGCTCAGCGACGAAGAGCTGCGCGCGCAGACGCAGAAGTTCCGCGACCAGCTGGCCGACGGCAAGACGCTCGACGACATCCTGCCCGAGGCTTTCGCCACCGTCCGCGAAGCCTCGGTGCGCACGCTCGGCATGCGTCACTTCGACGTGCAGCTGATCGGCGGCATCGTCCTGCACCGTGGCGAAATCGCCGAGATGAAGACCGGCGAAGGCAAGACCCTGGTCGCCACGCTCGCCACCTACCTCAACGCGATCGAGGGCAAGGGCGTCCACATCGTCACCGTCAATGACTATCTCGCCACGCGCGATGCCGAATGGATGGGCCGCATCCATAAGTTCCTCGGCCTCACCGTGGGAGTCATCGTCCCCAACCTGTCGGAAGACGAGCGGCGCGCCGCTTACGCTGCCGACGTCACTTACGGCACCAATAACGAGTTCGGGTTCGACTACCTGCGCGACAACATGAAGCACGAACGCGCGCAGCAGGTGCAGCGGCCGTTCAACTTCGCGATCGTCGACGAGGTCAATTCGATCCTGATCGACGAGGCGCGCACGCCGCTGATCATCTCCGGCC
Source organism: uncultured Alphaproteobacteria bacterium (assembly GCA_963811255.1). Classification (GTDB taxonomy): domain Bacteria; phylum Pseudomonadota; class Alphaproteobacteria; order Sphingomonadales; family Sphingomonadaceae; genus Croceibacterium_B. The sequence continues at coordinate 977,572 of CAWEQI010000003.1, forward strand.
CGACCGAGGACAAGAGCGAGCTGTACATCTCGCTCGACCAGGTGGTGAAGACGCTCGAGCCGGAGTATTACGAAGTCGACGAAAAGCAGCGCAACGTCACCCTGACCGAGGAAGGCAACGAAGAGATTGAGCGGCGCCTGGCCGCCGCCCAGCTACTCGAGACCGACAACCTCTACGATATCGAGAACACCCAGGTCGTGCACCACCTCGACCAGGCGCTGAAGGCCAACATCATCTTCAAGCGCGACACCGACTACATCGTCAAGGACGGCAAGGTGGTGATTATCGACGAGTTCACCGGGCGGATGATGGAAGGGCGCCGCTGGTCGAACGGCCTGCACCAGGCGGTCGAGGCCAAGGAAGCCGTCAATATCGAGCCCGAAAACCAAACGATGGCGACGATCACCTTCCAAAACTATTTCCGCATGTACCCCAAGCTTTCGGGCATGACCGGCACCGCGGCGACGGAAGCGGCCGAGTTCTGGGAAATCTACAAGCTCAATGTGGTCGAAATCCCGACCAACGAGCCGGTCGCGCGGATCGACGAGCAGGACGAGTTTTACAAGAACACCCAGGACAAGTTCCAGGCGATTGCCCGATCGATCAAGGAAAAGCAGCAGATCGGCCAGCCGGTGCTGGTCGGTACCGTGTCGATCGAGAAATCGGAGCTGCTGTCGGGCTTCCTCGACAAGGAAGGCGTCAAGCACGCGGTGCTCAACGCCCGGTTCCACGAGCAGGAAGCGCACATCGTCGCCCAGGCGGGCCGCCTCGGCGCGGTGACCATCGCCACCAACATGGCCGGCCGCGGCACCGACATCCAGCTCGGCGGCAACCTCGACTTCCGCATCGACGACGAACTGGGCGACATGCCGGAAGGCCCAGAGCGCGATGCCGCCATCGTCCGCATCAAGGACGAGATCGCGGCCGAAAAGGCCAAGGTGCTCGAAGCGGGCGGCCTGTTCGTGCTCGGCACCGAGCGCCACGAGAGCCGCCGCATCGACAATCAGCTGCGCGGCCGCTCCGGCCGACAGGGCGACCCCGGGCTGTCGCGCTTTTACCTGTGCCTCGAGGACGACCTGCTGCGCATCTTCGGTCCGGACACGCTATTCTCCAGGATGATGAACTCGAACCTCGCCGACGGCGAGGCGATCGGCTCGAAGTGGCTTTCCAAGGCGATCGAGACCGCGCAGAAGAAGGTCGAGGCGCGCAACTACGAGCGTCCGCAAGCAGGTCGTCGAATACGACAACGTGATGAACGATCAGCGCAAGGTGATCTACGAGCAGCGGGCCGACATCATGGATGCCGAGCGGGTCGACGACGTCGTGCTCGACATGCGCCACGACGCGGTCAACGCGATGGTCGGCAGCGCCTGTCCGCCGGGATCGTACCCCGAACAGTGGGACGTCGAGGGTCTCAAGGCGAAAGTCAGCGACGTGCTCGGCATCGATCCGCCGCTGGAGGAATGGCTCACGGAGGAAGCGGTCGAGCCCGAGATGATCGAGGAACGGCTGGTCGAAATGACCGACAAGCTGATGGCCGACAAGATGGCCGGCAACGACGAGACCATCTGGCGTCAAGTCGAAAAACAGATCCTGCTCGACCGGCTCGACTACTACTGGAAGGAGCACCTCTCGACGCTCGATGCGCTGCGCCAGGTGGTGTTCCTGCGCGCCTACGCGCAGCAACAGCCGATCAACGAGTACAAGCGCGAAGCGTTCGCTCTGTTCGAGAACATGCTCGACGATATTCGCACCGACGTCACCCGCATCCTGCTGACCAGCCAGTTGCGCCTGACGCCGCCACCGCCGCCGACCTTGCCCGACCTGCCGGATTTCCTGACCGGGCATATCGACCCGTTTACCGGCTCCGACGATTCGGACGACGCCGACGCTTCGGCGCGGATTCCGGAGCTGTTCGGCTCGCTCGCCGGCAGCGCCTTCGCCGCCGAGGGGCCGGGCGGGGCGGACACCAGCAACCCCTACGCCGGGATGGACATCAGCCGCAACGCACCGTGCCCGTGCGGCTCGGGCAACAAGTACAAGCACTGCCACGGGGCTGCAGTCTGAGGTCTATTCCCAACTGAGCGGGCGGGCGACGTCCTCCAGCGGGCGACGTTCCGCGGCGGGACCGTAAAGTGTGGCGACCACGGCGGCGATCAGCATCAGCGCCGCGCCGAACAGATAGCCGAGCAGCACCTGCGAGCGCGAGCCGCTCTCGATGAGCAGCCCGAACACCCATGGCGCCACCGCGCCGAGGAGGGTGCCGAGCGCGTAGAACACCGCGATCGCCAGGGCACGCATCTCAAGCGGGAAGCTTTCCGCGGCGGTAAGGTAAGCGGCACTGGCGGCGGCCGAGGCGAAGAAGAAGGTCACGCTCCAGCACAACGTCTGCGTCGTCGCACTGAGCACACCGCCCTGGAAGGCGAAGCCGGTCGCCGCCAGCAGCACGCCCGAAAGCGCATAGGTGCCGATGATCATCGGCCGTCGCCCCCAGCTGTCGAACAGCCGCCCGAGCAGCAGCGGCCCAAGCACGTTGCCGGCGGCGAACGGCAGGATGTAATAGCCGACGTTGGCACTCGGCACCGTATAGAAGTCGGTCAGCATCATCGCGTAAGTGAAGAAGATCGCGTTGTAGAAGAACGCCTGGGCGGCCATCAGCACCAAGCACAGGAACGTGCGCCGGGGATAGGTGCGGAACAGGGTCCGGAACACCTCGCCCATCGGTGTGGCGTGGCGGGGGCGGACGTGGGCTTCGACCTTCGGGCACTCGGGTAACTCGTGACCTTCGCGTATGACCCGCGCCTCGATACCGTCGATCTCGCGCTCGGCCTCGTCGGCGCGGCCGTGAGTCGCCAGCCAGCGGGGGCTTTCGGGCACGAAGCGGCGCAATTGCAGGATGAAAAGGCCGATGATCGCGCCGCCGAAGAAGGCGATCCGCCAGCCGTATTCGGGGTCGATCACTGCCGGATTGAGCAGGATCACCGAGGCGCCGCTGGCCAGCGCCGCGCCGATCCAGAAGCTGCCGTTGATCGACAGGTCGGTCCACCCGCGGCGGCGCGCCGGGATCAGCTCTTGGATCGCCGAATTGATCGCCGAATATTCGCCGCCGATGCCGCAGCCGGTGAAGAAGCGGAACGCGGCGTAACTCGGCAGGCTCCACGAGAAGGCGGTGCCCGCGGTCGCGAGGAGGTAAAGCCCGAGCGTGAGCGAGAACAGCCGCTTGCGGCCCCAGCGGTCGGTCAGCCAGCCGAAGAACAGCGCCCCGCCGACCGCGCCGACGAGATAGGCGGAGTTGGCGAAGCCGACGTCGGCGGCGCTGAAATGCAACACAGGGCTCTCGCGCAGCGCCCCGGCGACCGAGCCGGCCAGGGTCACCTCGAGCCCGTCGAGCACCCAAGTGATCCCCAGCGCGATCACCACCAGCCAGTGAAACCGGCTCCACGGTAGCCGGTCGAGGCGGGCGGGAATGGCGGCGGCGGGGTGAGCGGGCGTGCTCGCGATCGGGCCTCTCCGGTGGCGGGCGGGTGAAGGTAGCGCCCCAAACCGACACATCAAGACCAACGCATCAACCCCGGCGCGGCTCCAGGGCTTGCCGCAATCGTAACGGGCGTTAGAGTTGCCGCGGAGAGAGGAAAGCGCCCGGATGCCTGGTACGGAAATCGACTACAAGCGGATGCTGCCGCTGATGTTCGCAGTCTTCGTCAACATCGCCGGCTTCAGCCTGATCCTGCCGCTGCTGCCGTTCTACGGCAAGCTGTTCGGCGCCGGCGCGTTCGAGGTCGCGCTGCTGTTCGCCGCCTACAGCCTGGGCAACGTGTTCGGCGAAGTCTTCTGGGGCCGCCAGTCGGACAAGTGGGGCCGCCGCAACGTGCTGATCGCGACGACCACCGGCGCGGCGATCACCTATGTCGCATTCGCCTATGCGCCGGGGCTTTGGCTGGCGATCGCTATCCGCATCGTCAACGGCTTCTTCGGCGGCACGCTCAGCGTCGCCCAAGGGTTTCTGGCCGATGCCTCGCCGCCGGAGAAGCGGGCCAAGGCGATGGGGCTGTTCGGGGCGAGCTTCTCGCTCGGCTTCGCCTTCGGCCCGGTGATCGGCGGCCTGCTCGCCGGCGCCGGAACCTCGCTGGCCGACTTCCATGCCCCGATCCTCGCCGCCGCAGGCCTGTCGGCGATCACCGCCCTCTGGTCATTGCTGGTGCTGCGCGACGCCCGCGCACCGCTGGGCAAGGCGGCGCCGTTGCCGCGCTATGGTGAAGCGATGCGCTACGTCATCACGCATGGGCTGTTGCTGCGGCTATTCGTCATCTCGTTCTTCGGCATCGCCGCGTTCGCCTCGATGGAAGCGGTCTATGGCCTGTGGACCAAGGCCAATTTCGGCTGGACCGCCGAGGATCTCGGTTTCGCCTTCATCGCTATCGGCGCGGGCGGGCTGATCATCCAGCTGTTCTTTCTGCAGCCGCTGGTGACACGCTTCGGCGAAGGGAAGGTGATCACCGGCGGCCTCGCCGTGCTCGCCGCATCGATGCTGCTGCAGCCGATCCTGCGCGAACCCTACATCGCGGTGGCGCTGATGGGCACGCTGATGATGGGCCACAGCCTGGCGTTCCCGACTTCGGGCTCGCTGACCAGCCGAACCGCGCCGGTCGAACGGCAGGGTAGCGTGATGGGTCTGCTGATGGCCTCGAACGCCTTCGGGCGCATCGTCGCCCCGCCGGCGTTCGGCCTGATCTACGACGCCGGGCACGACGCGCCGTGGTACGCGGGGGCGGTGATGATCGCACTGGTCGTGCCGTTGGCGCTGCAGGTGGCGGCGATCGGCCGCAACCCAGTGGCCACTGCCGTCTAAAGCATGTTCTTGTGTTGCGGGCCGGTTGCGCTAGCTTCGCTTAGACAACGTGAGGATCGGTCATGTCGAAGGACGACGAGTCGCAGCGCGACCTCAAGCATGAACTTGCCAACGCTAACGCCCGGACGAAAGCCGCGCAGCACTTGCTGAAGCGCGCGGCCGAGGAGATCGAGAACTTGGTCGAGGCGGATTGCGAAGAAGAGCAGAAAGGCCGGGCTACGGAGGCCGCTAAGCGCCTTCGCCGCGCCTCTTCGACGTGACAGCACGGCCGACGTCGGCCGCCGTTAGGGGAGAAATATCGTGAAGTACGCACTGGCCCTCGCGGGCGCCTTTGCTCTGACAGCCGTCGGCCTGGCCACGAGCGCCTGCGCTCAGGACGCCACCGCTGCGATTACCGCTGCCGTCGCCGACCCGATGCGCCCGGCGGCGGACACCGCTCGCGATGCCGAGCGCAAGCCGGCGGACGTGGTCGAATTCGCCGGCGTGAAGCCGGGCGACACGGTGGTCGAACTGATGCCCGGCGGCGGCTACTACACGCGCATCCTCGCCAAGACCGTCGGCCCCTCGGGACATGTCTATTCGCTGGTGCCGACATTCTTCGCCAGCCGCCCCGGCGCGATGGACAAGCTCAACGACCTCGCCAAGCAGTATGGCAACGTCACCATGGTGACCGCCGATCTCGACAATTTCACCGTGCCCAAGCCGGCCGATGTGGTGTGGACCACCGAAAACTATCACGACTTCCACAACGGCCCGAACGCCAACATCGCCGGGCTCGACAAGTCGGCGTTCAACGCGCTGAAGCCGGGCGGGATCTTCTATGTCGAGGACCACGCGGCGGCGCCGGGCGCGGGGACCACCGTGACTTCGACGCTGCATCGGATCGACAAGGCGGCGGCGATCTCGGAGATCGAGAAAGCCGGTTTCAAGCTCGACGCGCAATCGGACCTGCTCGCCAACCCGGCCGACACGCACGAGAAAAAGGTCTTCGACCCCGCGATCCGCGGCCATACCGATAAGTTCATGCTGCGGTTCAAGAAGCCCGGCTGAGGCCACCCGGCGAGCAGCAGCGGAACTGGGGCTGCGGGCGGTCCGTTTCGTCTCACCCTCATAGGTGAAGCGGGACGCGATCGATGCAGCTTTCCAAAGGCGCGACGGCGCTGGTGCTGGTGGTCCTTATCGGGCTGTGGCTGATCAGCAATGTTTCGGTCTTCTCGACGACCGATTTCGCCGCCTTGCGCAACCCGGCGATCGTGCTCACCGGTGTGCTGGCGGTCGGCTTCGTCTGCCTCGGCGCGATCCTGGCGTTGCGCTCGCGGCTCCCCGAACGCTCGTTCGGCGGGCTCGACAAGCTCTACCGCGCACACCGCGCGTTCGGCATCGCCGGGCTCACTTTCGCCGTCGCTCACTGGGTGCTGATCGAAGAGCCGGGCTGGTTCGGCGGCGGGATGGAACATCACGGTGGCGGGGGCCGTCATGGCGGAGGCGCACCGACGTCCGGCTTCGCCCACTGGCTTCAGACGCAGCACGGCCTCGCCGGCACCTTGGCCAACTGGGGCTTCTACGCGCTCGTCGTGCTCGCCGCCGTGGCGCTCATAAGCCGCATCCCCTATCGCCTGTTCTACCTGTCGCACCGGCTGATGGCGGTGATCGTGCTCCTGCTGGCCTATCATGCGCTCGTCTACTTCCCTTATGCCCAGTGGCCGAGCGCGATCGGCGCGGTCCTGGCGATCCTGCTGCTCGGCGGGGTGGCCGCGGCGGTGGTTTCGCTCGCCGGGCGGATCGGCGTGCATCGGCAGGGGCAGGGGCGCGTCACCGATTTTACCTATTATCCCGAGCTCCAGGTGCTGCAGGCGGAGGTCGAGGTGACCGACGGATGGCCGGGGCACAAACCGGGCCAGTTCGCCTTCGTCCACGGCGGCCGGTGGGAAGGGCAGCACCCGTTCACCATCGCTTCGGCCTGGCATCCGGACGAGCGCAAGGTGGTGTTCGTGACCAAGGAGCTGGGCGACTTCACCGCGACGCTGAAGGATCGGGCGCGGATCGGCGCACCGGTCGAGATCGAGGGGCCTTATGGCAACTTCACCTTCGAAGACGATTGCCCGATGCAGATCTGGATCGCCGGCGGAGTGGGCATCACGCCGTTCGTGGCGATGATGCGCGAGCGCCAGCGCGAATCGGACGCCGATCACCACGACGTCCACTTGTTCTACACCTCGCAGAACCAGCACGAGGAAGGGCTCGGGAAGCTGTCGGCGCTGGCGCAGGACGCGAGGGTCGATTGCCATTTCCTGCACACTCCGCGCGACGGCTATCTCACGGGTGAAAAGGTGCGTGCGACGGTGCCCGAGTGGACCAACGCCAGTATCTGGTTTTGCGGCCCCGCCGCTTTCGGCGAAGCGATCAGGAGCGATTTCGCCGCTCACGGTCTGAAGCCTCGCAGCTTTCATCAGGAGCTGTTCGCCTGGCGCTGACGTTTGCCGGTGAAGAAATGGCTCCCCGAGTAGGATTCGAACCTACGGCCATTCGATTAACAGTCGAATGCTCTACCGCTGAGCTATCGGGGAGCAGCCCGTGAAGGCAGGTCCGGGCCTATATGGGTGGCCTTGAGGATTTGCAAGCGCTCACCAGCGCAGGTGTTGCAAGTTCTCAACGCTTGTCCCGGCAACGTAGGCCCGGAGGAGCAAACGCTTCACATTGTGCGCAATATCTGCAATCGCTGACCGCAGTCCCACTTCGGCGGGGCTGTAAGGGTGGAACACGGAGAAGTTTATGAAGCCGATCAAGAGCGTTGTTGCTGGCCTGGCGGCTGCCGGGCTCCTCCTGTCGCAGCCGGCGGCCGCCGCCGCGGCGCGGACCGCGTCCCCATCGCGCGATGGCGAACAGCTCGCCGGCGTTCCGAGCGCGGCTCTGCCGGCGATCATCGCCATTCTCGCCGTCGCGATCGTGGGAATCATCGCCGCTTCGACCGACCACAATAACGATAACGTGCCGGTCAGCCCCTAGTCTCCAGGGCCGCGGGTTCGGCGGTCAGGCGACGAACTGTTCGCTGACAATTCGCTCGTCGAGGCTGTGCCCGCGATCGAACAGCAACGTCAGCTCGCTGCTCTCGTCGATCGCCAGCCGGACCTCGGCGATCTCGCGCACTTCCCGCTGATCGGCGACTGCGGCGACCGGCCGTTTGTCCGGTTCACGCACGCGCAAGGTCACGCGGCTGTGGTCGGGCAGGATCGCGCCTTTCCAGCGCCGCGGGCGGAATGGACTGATCGGCGTCAGCGCCAGCGTGTTGGAGGTCAGCGGCAGGATCGGTCCGTTGGCCGACAGGTTATAGGCGGTCGAGCCGGCCGGCGTCGCCAGCAGCACCCCGTCGCAGACCAGCTCCGGGATGCGCACGCGATCATTCACCGACACCTCGATCTTCGCCGTCTGCCGGGTTTCGCGCAGCAGCGAGACCTCGTTGATGGCGTTGTGCACATGGTGCGCCCCATCCTGCGTGATCGCGGTCATATGCAGCGGCGCGACGGCGATGCGGGTCGCCTTGGCCAGCTTGGCACATATGTTTCCGCCCTCGCGGTAATGGTTCATCAGGAATCCCACGGTTCCGCGGTTCATGCCGTAGGCCGGTATCACTCGGCCCAATTCGAGCATGAGATGGAGGGTGTGCAGCATGAACCCGTCGCCACCGAGGACGACCACCGCGTCGGCCTGCTCGAGCGGCACCCAATCGGCGGCGTCAGTCAGCTCGCGTGCCGCCTCCTGCGCCTTGTCGGTGGGAGAGGCGACGAGGGCAAGCCGTTCGAATTCGTTTGCGTCCCTCATCGACGGCTCCCCTTTGTCGGCGCGGCGGCGAACCTATGGACCGCCGTCCCGATTTGCAACGCGTCGCGCGCGGGGGCTGACGAGTTCCTGGCGATAAGCCACGGGCGCAAGGATGTTCGTCGTCGAAAATGTGAATGACCGCCGAAGGGTCGCGGACCGGCGAGGCCGGGGGCGGCGTGTCGAGGAATTGAACGCGGCCATCGCCCAGGGTCAGGTCGAGATTCTGTTTCAGCCGCAGTTCGCGAGCGCCGACAGCCAGCTGGTCGGCGCCGAAGCGCTGGCGCGATGGCACCATCCCCGTCTCGGCCGCGTCGGCGCCGAGGCGCTGTTCGACATCGCCGAGCGCTCCGGCCGGGCCGCCGAGCTCACCCGTCACATCGCCGGGCGGGCGCTGGCCGCCGCTACTCGCTGGCCCGAACCCCTGCGCCTGTCGCTCAACGTCACCGCGACCGACCTGCACGAGGACGATTTCGCGAACATCGTGATAGACGCTGCGCTGCAGGCCGGTTTCGGGCTCGAGCGGCTGACTCTCGAAATCACCGAGCAAGCGCTCGTCACCGAACTTGGGCGGAGCGCCGAGCAGCTCGAGCGGCTTGCCGCGTGCGGTGTTCGCATCGCGCTCGACGATTTCGGCGCCGGCTTCTGCAATTTTCACTACTTGAAACGTCTGCCGCTGCACCTGCTCAAGCTCGACCGCAGCATGCTCGACGGGGTCGTCGAGAATGAGCGCGACCGGGCCGTGTTGCGCGGCATCCTGGCGATGGCAACGGCGCTTGGTCTCAAGGTCGTGGCCGAAGGCGTCGAGAGCGAAGGCCAGCGGGTGGCGATTGCGCGCGAAGGCTGCGAGATATGGCAGGGCTTTCTCGGCGCGGCGCCGATGGCGGCGGAGGAATTCGCCGCCTTCGCCCCCACCGCCTAGGCCGCCTTTGCCCGCCTTTCCGCGCGCTTGACGATTCCGCTCAGCCCCTTTGTCAGTTGTACGAGGCCGTTCAGCCGCGCCTGCGGATCACCCCATGCCCGGTTAATCGCCAGCTTCATGTCGGGCCGCAGTTTGGCGGTGCCCTGCAAGCGCTCGACGTAGGCGATCAAGCCCGCGGGATCGGGGAAGTCGTCGTTGTGGAAGGACACCAAGGTCCCGCGGGCGCCGACGTCGATCTTGGCGATGTTGGCGGCGATCGCCTGGTGCTTGATACCGATCAGCTTGATCAGATTGTTCGTCGGCTCGGGCAGCGGGCCGAAGCGGTCGATCATCTCGGCGGCGAGCGCTTCGACGTCACCCGCCTCGGCGTCGTTGAGCCGGCGGTAGAGGGCCATGCGTACAGCAAGATCAGGCACGTAATCCTCGGGGATCATGATCGGCGCATCGACGGTGATCTGCGGGCTGAAGGCCTCGCGCTCGCGCTCCAGCCCCGCTTCGCCTGCCTTGGCGGCCAAGATCGCGTCCTCCAGCATCGACTGATAGAGCTCGAAGCCGACTTCGCGGATGTGGCCCGACTGCTCGTCGCCGAGCAGGTTGCCGGCGCCGCGGATGTCGAGATCATGGCTGGCGAGCTGGAAGCCAGCGCCGAGGCTGTCGAGATCGCCGAGCACCTTGAGGCGCTTCTCGGCCACGTCGCTGAGCTGGGTATCCTTCGCCGTGGTCAGGTAGGCGTAAGCGCGAAGCTTCGAGCGGCCCACGCGACCGCGGAGCTGGTAAAGCTGGGCGAGGCCGAAGCGATCGGCGCGGTGGATGATGATGGTGTTGGCGCTGGGGATGTCGAGGCCCAATTCGACGATCGTGGTCGAGAGCAGCACTTCGTAGCGGCCCTCGTAAAAGGCGCTCATTCGCTCTTCGACTTCGCTCGGGCTCATCTGTCCGTGGGCGGTAATGAAACGGACCTCGGGCACGTGCTCGTGGAGCCAGTCCTCGATCTCGCCCATGTCGGCGATGCGCGGCACGACGATGAAGCTCTGCCCTCCGCGGTGATGCTCGCGCAGCAGCGCCTCGCGCATCACCATATCGTCCCACTCCATTACGTAGGTGCGCACGGCCAGGCGATCGACCGGCGGGGTCTGGATGGTCGACAATTCGCGCAACCCGCTCATCGCCATCTGCAAGGTGCGAGGGATCGGGGTGGCGGTGAGGGTAAGAACATGCACGTTCTCGCGCAGCTGCTTGAGCTTCTCCTTGTGAGTGACGCCGAATCGCTGCTCTTCATCAACGATCACAAGGCCAAGGCGCTTGAACTTCGTGCTCTTTGACAGGATCGCGTGGGTACCGATGACGATGTCCACCGTACCGTCGGCTAGCCCCTCGCGCGTTTCCTTCATCTCCCGCGCCGGGACCAGCCGGCTAAGCCGCCCAACCTTCAGCGGGAAACCGGCAAACCGCTCCGAGAAGTTCTGGAAGTGCTGCCGGGCGAGTAGCGTCGTCGGCGCGACCACTGCCACCTGCTCGCCGTTCATCGCCGCGACGAACGCGGCGCGCAAGGCGACCTCGGTCTTGCCGAAACCGACATCGCCGCACACCAGACGGTCCATCGGTTTGCCTTCGGACAGGTCGCCGAGCACGTCCTCGATCGCCCGATCCTGATCGTCGGTCTCTTCCCACGGGAAACGGTCGACGAACTGGGCGAGGGCGCTTTCCTCGGTCGCCAGCGCCGGCGCCTTGCGCAGCGCGCGGGCGGCGGCGGTCTTGAGCAGCTCATTGGCGATCTCGCGGATGCGCTCCTTGAGCCGCGCCTTGCGCCGCTGCCAGCCTTCGCCGCCGAGCCGATCGAGCGGCACCGCCTCATCACTGCTGCCGTAGCGGCTCAGCACGTCGATGTTCTCAACCGGGATGTAGAGCTTGTCGCCTCCGGCGTACTCCAGCATCACGCAATCATGCTGGCTCTGCCCGACCTTGATCGGCTCCAGCCCGAGGTACTTGCCGATCCCGTGCTCCATGTGGACCACCAGGTCGCCGCGGTTGAGCGCCGCCAGTTCGGCAAGGAAGGCGTCCGAATCCTTGCGCTTCTTGCGCCGGCGGACGAGGCGGTCTCCGAGCAGGTCCTGCTCAGTGAACAGGTCGACGGCGTCATTCGAAAAGCCGGTGTCGAGCGGCAGGACCAGCGCTACCGGACCTTTCGCCGCCAGCCCGAGCGCTTGCTGCCAATCATCTGCGAGCTTCGCTTTCGCGCCGGCTTCTTCCAGGATCGACACGATACGGCTGCGCGAGCCGGTCGAATAGGCGGCGAACAGCGGCTTCTTGCCCGCCTTCGCCACCGCCTTCAGGTGTTCGGCGGCGGCATCGTAAACGTTATCGCCGCGCGAGCGCTCGGGCGCGAAATCGCGCGCAGACTTGAAGCCGAGCTCGATCACGCTGTCGCTCTCGGGCTGGGCGAAGATCTCGGCGCGGTGCACCGGCCACTGGACCAACCGATCGCCGAACTCCTCTTGCGAGAGATAGAGGGCATCGGTGTCGAGCGGGCGATAGCTCCCCGCCGCCTGCCCAGTCGTCTCACCGCGCTGGCGGTGATAGTCCTCGATATCCGTGAAGCGCTCTTCGGCGGCTGCCTGGGCCGCGGAATCGATCACCACCAGGTCTTCGGCGCCGAGATGGTCGAACAACGTCGCCATGCGCTCCTCGAACAGCGGCAGCCAGTGCTCCATGCCGGCAAGGCGGCGGCCCTCGCTGACCGCCTGGTAAAGCGGGTCTTGCGTGGCGTTCGCGCCGAACTGTTCGCGATAGCGGCCCCGGAAGCGCTTGATGCTGTCCTCGTTGAGCAGCGCCTCGCTCGCCGGCAGCAACAGGTGCCCATCGATCACTTCGGTGGTGCGTTGGGTGGAGGGATCGAACAGCCGCAGGCTTTCCAGCTCGTCGCCGAAGAAATCGAGCCTGAGGCCTTGCTCGAGCCCCGAGGGAAAGATGTCGAAAATCGATCCGCGTACGGCAAACTCGCCGTTGTCGACCACGGTGTCGGTGCGCGAATAGCCTTGCCGCTGGAGCAGCGCGATCAGGCTTTCGTGACCGATCGTGGTGCCCGGCTTGAGCTCGCGGACGGATTCGCGAATCCGGAACGGTGTCACCACCCGCTGCAGCACGGCATTGATCGTGGTCACCAGCAGTTGCTTGCCGCGGTCGGGCGCCTGCAGCTGGTGCAGCGCGGAGAGGCGGCGGGAACTGACCGAGAGGGCCGGGCTCGCCCGGTCGTACGGCAGGCAGTCCCACGCGGGGAACTCGATCACCTGCAATTCGGGCGTGAACCAGCGCGCGGCATCGACCACCCCGCGCATCGCCTGCTCGTCGGGGGCGACGAATACCGCTCTGGCTTTGGCCGCGCGCGCCAGATCGGCCATCACCAGCGGCTGCGCGCCGCGAGCGAGCGAGGCGAGGGTCAGCGGGGATTTGGCGGCGAGGATGCGGTTGAGATCGGGCATTCGGAAAGTCGAAAGGTCCTGGCGTTCAAGGGTTCCGGGCACGCGCGAAAACCCGCCGGCGCATTTATGGAAGGGCAGCGCCGGCGAGATGTCGTGCGGTTGGCGCGGCCTTGGCGGGCCGTGATGCTTCGCGCAAGCTATATGGTGACGTAGTCGAGCTTTTGCAGGGCTGTCATCAGCGGACCGGCATATTTTTCAGGCACTTCGGCGGCGTTGAGCGCCCAGGCCAGCACCTCGACCTCGTCTTCTTCGAGTAGCGCCTCAAACCACGCGAGGTCGGCCTCGGACCAGCTTCCGTGGTGCTTATCGAAGAACCCGCCGATCATGAAATCCGCCTCGCGCGTGCCGCGATGCCAGGCGCGAAAGCGGGCGCGGGCGAAACGGCGGGCGAGATCGGTCATGCCGCCTCCTACCGGTGCGCACGGCAATCGGCTAGAGCCATCGCCATGCGCCCCGATCGGCTCAACCCGCTGTTCGCCGAAACCGACGGCCTTGAAGGCGTCGGCCCGAAGCTGAAGAAGCCGCTCGACAAGCTCGGGCTCACTCGGGTGCGAGACGCGCTTTACCACCTGCCCGACCGTTTTGTGCAGCGCCGCGCGGTGGCCGATCTCGACGAGGCGAACGAGGGCGAGCAGATAGTTGTCGCGCTAACCCCGGTCGAGCACCGTGCGCCGCGCTCGGGCCGCGGGCCCTATCGGGTGCTGGCGCAGGACGCGAAGGGCAACGTGCTCGCGCTGACCTATTTCGGCCGCGCCAGCTACACGGCCAAGAAGCAGCTGCCGGTGGGCGAGCAGCGCTGGGTCGCCGGGCGGCTCGACCGCTACGGCGACATGCTGCAGATCGTTCACCCGGATCATGTCGCCGAGAGCAGCGCCGGGCTGATGGGGCACCTGGTCGAGCCGGTCTATTCGCTGGCCGAGGGGCTGACCCAGCCCAAGGTCGCGCATCTGGTTGAACAGGCGCTCGAACGCGCGCCCGAGCTGCCCGAGTGGATCGAGCCCGGCGTGCTCGAGCGGCACAAATGGCCTTCGTGGCGCGACGCGCTGGTGCTGGCGCACAAGGGCGATCACCCGGCGGCGCGCGACCGTCTGGCATACGACGAACTGCTGGCCAACAGCCTTGCGCTGCTGCTGGTCCGCGCCGACAACCGCCGCCGCAAGGGCCAGCCGCTGCAAGGCGACGGGCGGCTGCGCGGCAAGCTTTCGCTGCCGTTCCCGCTGACCGGCGCGCAACGCCGCTCGATCGGCGAGATCGAGGGCGATCTCGCTCAGCCGCACCCCATGCTGCGCCTGCTGCAGGGAGACGTCGGCTCGGGCAAGACGGTGGTGGCGCTCGAAGCGATGCTGATCGCGGTCGAGGCCGGGGCGCAGGCGGCCATGCTCGCCCCAACCGAAATCCTCGCTCGTCAGCATTACGACACGCTGCGCCAGCTCGGCGCGCCGACCGGCGTGAACATCGCGCTGCTTACCGGGCGCGACAAGGGCCGGGCGCGCGAAAGCATACTAATGGGCCTGATGGATGGTTCGATCGACATTGTCGTCGGGACGCATGCGATCTTCCAGGAGGCGGTCAGCTACAAAAACCTCGCCCTGGTGGTGATCGACGAACAGCACCGCTTCGGCGTGTCGCAACGGCTGCTGCTGACCCAGAAGGGCAAGCTCACCCCGCACACGCTGGCGATGACCGCCACGCCGATCCCGCGCACGCTGACGCTGGCGCAATACGGCGAGATGGACGTCAGCCGGCTGGACGAGATGCCGCCCGGGCGCCAGGCGATCGATACCCGGGTGATCGCCGGCGAGCGGCTGCCGGAGGTCGTCGATGGCGTGGCGCGCCACCTCGAAGCCGGGCACCAGGCATACTGGGTCTGCCCGATGGTCCGCGAGCATGAGAGCGAGGACATCGCAGCCGCCGAGGCCCGCTACGCGGCGCTCAAAGCGCGGTTCGGCGATCAGGTCGTGCTGGTCCACGGCCAGCTCAAGCCCGAGCTCAAGGATGCGGCGATGGAGCGATTCGCGAACGGTGATGCAAAACTGCTCGTCGCGACCACGGTGATCGAGGTCGGCGTCGACGTTCCCGACGCCACGCTGATGGTGATCGAGCACGCCGAGCGGTTCGGCCTCGCCCAGCTCCACCAGCTCCGCGGCCGGGTGGGGCGAGGCAGCGCCAAATCGGTCTGCCTGCTCCTGCGCGGTGGCGAGCTGTCGGAAACGGGCAAGCAGCGCCTTGCCCTGATGCGCGAGACCCAGGACGGTTTCCGCCTCGCCGAGGAGGACCTCGAGCTGCGCGGCGGCGGCGAGCTGTTGGGCACCCGCCAATCCGGCGAAACGCCCTTCCGCGTCGCCGACCTCGAGCAGATTCAGCGCCTGCTCCCCATCGCCCACGGCGACGCCCGCCTGCTGGTCGAGCGCGATGGCGGCCTGACCGGTGAGCGCGGCGAGGCGGCGCGCGTCCTGCTGTACCTGTTCGAGCGCGATTGGGGGGTGCAACTCTTGCGCGGAGGGTGAGCGGCGTCGGCAACATTCAGGATAGATGCATACCGATTCCACTAACGAATTGAACGATGTACGACTGGCACCCTCCGCGCACGCTGTCCGCCGCGTCTTCGCTGGCGATCGTCGGGTTGATGTTTGCCGCCCTCGTGCTGGGCCTGAACGTGCGGCGGACAGCGCAGAGCGCGTTACGGCTCGTCTCGATCGACCTGACGCAGCCGCCACCGCAATCGACCGAGCGGCCCAAGGCGCCGAGGCCGCATGTGCGCAAGCCCCCGCCCAAGCATAGCGCTTCGCCACGGAATGTGCGCAACAAGGCGACCGCCATCGTCGCGCCTCCCATCAAGCCCCTGATCCAGCCCCCGCCGGTGGTAACCGCACCGAAGGCCGGACCGGGTGCCGCGGCCAACAACGGCGCGTCCAACCGCCCCGGCCCCGGCCAGGGCGCGGGAGGTGTTGGAAACGGCCTCGGCGGTGGCGGATTGGGTGGCAACGGTAGCGGTGACGGTGCCGGCGAAGCCGTCGTCGGCCCGCGCCAGACCGGTGGTAGGATGTCCTACCGCGATTTGCCGGATGATGTCCTGGCCCCCGGAGAGGAAGGCGCAGTGGACGTCCTCTTCGCCGTCAATCCCGACGGACATGCCAGCGATTGCCGGGTCGAGCGGTCGAGCGGCCACGCCGTGCTCGACAGTCTCGCCTGCCGGCTGATCGAGCAGCGCTTCCGCTTCAACCCGGCGCGCGACCGGTTCGGCCGTCCGGTGCGCGCATGGATGGAGGAAACCCACACCTGGTACGCGCGGGAGCGGTAGGCGCTTCGCCGCGACTGCCCCGCTGCGGTTTTGGCTCCGCCGTCCACCCGATCCGGCGAGCCGACCTTGCTCGTAGTCAGTCCTCGCGCGGCGCTCGGGCATTCGAACGCGCCGCGCGGACAGTGTCAACTTCCTGCCCATCCGAGTGCATGCCGCACTGGCATTTTTTGGTGCAGGCTCCATATGGGCGCCACGCCGGAAAGTTAGACAACCCTTCGAGCAAGACAGGAAAACTCATGGCCAGCACCGCGACCACCGCTCCCGATATCAACAAGGAAATCGCCCGCGTCTTCGACCTGCAGCGCGCGCATCAGTGGGACGTCAAGGCGTCGAGCGCGGCCGAGCGCAAGGCGAAGCTGGCGAAGCTGAAAGCCGCCGTCGAAGCGCACGCCGACGACATCGTCGCCGCGGTGCAGAAGGACACCCGCAAGCCCGAGGGCGAGATCCGCGTCACCGAGATCATGAACGTGGTCAACAACATCCAGCTCAACATCGACAACGTCGAAGAGTGGATGAAGCCGACCGAGGTCACGCCCACGAACAACCCGAACGACAAGGCGATGATCACCTACGAGGCGCGCGGGGTGTGCCTGATTCTCGGGCCGTGGAACTTCCCGCTCGGGTTGGTGTTCGGCCCGCTCGCGGCGGCGATCGCCGCTGGCAACTGCTGCATCGTCAAGCTGACGGACTTGTGCCCCAGCACCGCTCATGCCGCCGGCGAAATCATCCGCGAGGTGTTCGACGAGAACGAGGTTGCGCTGTTCGAAGGCGACGTGAGCGTCGCCGAAGCGCTGCTCGAGTTGCCGTTCAATCACATCTTTTTCACCGGCAGCACGCGGGTCGGCAAGATTGTCATGGCGGCGGCGGCGAAGAACCTCGCCAGTGTCACGCTGGAGCTGGGCGGCAAGTCGCCGGTAATCATCGACGAGGGCGCCAATATCGAGGCGATCGGCGCCGCGCTGGCCGGGGCCAAGCAGTTCAACGGCGGCCAAGCCTGCATCAGTCCGGACTACGTGTTCGTGCGTGAGGACGAGCAGGAGCGCCTGGTGAACGCCTTCAAGACCAACGTCGAGAAGAACCTCTACGAGGGTGGCAAGATCAACAAGGAGGCGATCGCCCAAATCGTCAACAAGGGCAACTTCGACCGCATCAAGTCGCTGTTCGACGATGCGGTCGAGAAGGGCGCGAAAGTCGCCGTCGGTGGCGAGCTGGAGGAAGAGGACCTGACAATCCACCCCACCATGCTGACTGGCGTCACCCCGCAGATGAAGATCCTCCAGGAGGAGATCTTCGCTCCGATCGTTCCGGTGATGACCTACGACAATCTCGATCAGGCGATCGGCTATATCGAGGCGCGCGACAAGCCGCTGGCGCTATACGTGTTCAGCCCCGACGAGGAGCACGTCGACCGCGTCCTCAAGCGGACCTCGTCGGGCGGCGTGACGGTCAACGGCGTGTTCTCGCATTACCTGGAGAACCGGCTGCCGTTCGGCGGCGTCAACGGCAGCGGGATCGGCAGTTATCACGGCTATTTCGGCTTCAAGGCGTTCAGTCACGAACGCGCCGTGTACCTGCATCAATAGACTGCGCGAGCCGTTTGACCTCCCCCTTCCGCGAGCGGTCGGGGGAGGCCTTTTTCATTGCAGCGCAAGGTTGCCCTGCCTAGACCGCCCGCAACCCGAAGCCAGCCCGAGGCCGCTCGCTTGATCCTCTCCCCTTTCGAATGGACCATCGCCAAGCGCTATATGCTCCCGGGGCGCGGCGAGGCATTCATTGCGCTGGTCGCCGGGATCAGCCTGGTGGCGGTGATGCTCGGGGTCGCCGCGCTGGTCATCGTGATGAGCGTGATGAACGGCTTTCGCGGCGAGCTGATCGACAAGATCGTCGGCCTCAACGGCCACGCGATCATCCAGGGTTACGGCAACCGGATCGACAATTGGCAGCAAGTTCTGCAGGAAGCGCGCGCGACCCCCGGCGTTACCCGCGCAACTCCGCTCATCGAATCCGACCTGTTCGCCACTTTCGACGGCCGCTCCTCCTTCGCGATCGTGCGCGGCAATACGCCCGAGGACATTGCTCGCCTGAAGCCGGACTTGAAGCAGGGCGATCTGTCGACGCTCAAGCCTGGCGTCAACAACGTCGCCATCGGCTCCGAGCTCGCCAAGAATCTCGGCCTCGGCATCGGCGATACGATTACGCTGTTCAATCCGCAGGGCCGCTCGACGCCGTTCGGCACAATGTACCGGGAAGTCGGCTACACCGTCACCGCGATCTTCGAGATCGGCATCTACGACTACGACAAGGCCTATGTGGTCATGCCGATCCGCAACGCTCAGACGCTGCTGCTGGCCGGTGACACGATCCAGGACATCGAAGTCAAGACAACCGATGCTGACACCGTCCGGCAGACGCTCAAGCCGCTCGCCGAGAAGCTCGCCGGGCAGGCGGTGGTGACCGACTGGAAGTCGATGAACGCCAGCCTGTTCGACGCGCTGCAGGTTGAACGGGTATCGATGTTCTTCATCCTGTCGATCATCGTACTGGTGGCGGTGTTTAACATCCTCTCGTCGCTGATCATGCTGGTGCGCTCTAAGACCCGGGACATCGCCATCCTGCGGACGATGGGGGCCACGCGAAAATCGCTGCTCAAGGTGTTCGTCACCGTCGGCTTCACCATCGGCGCGATCGGTACGGTCGCGGGGCTGATCCTGGGGGCAGTGGTGTTGTTCTTCCGTCAGCCTCTCGTCCATGTGATCGAGCGGCTGACCGGCGAGAACCTGTGGGACCCTTCGGTGCGGTTCCTGACGGACCTGCCGGCGCGAACCGATTGGCGCGAGGTCACCGTTATCGTGGTGATGGCCCTGGTCCTGAGCTTCCTGGCCACGCTCTATCCGGCGTCGAAGGCAGCGCGCACCGATCCTGTGCAGGTGCTGCGCTATGAGTGAGCCGGTCGTCCGACTGACGAACCTCACCAGGAGCTTCGAGCAGGGTGGCGTCACCATCGAGGTGCTGCGCGGCGTCAACATGACCATCAACAAGGGTGAGATCGTTGCGCTGCTCGGGCCGTCGGGTTCGGGCAAGTCGACGATGCTGCAGGCGGTCGGACTGCTCGAGGGCGGGTTCGGCGGGACCATCGAAATTGCCGGGGTGGACGCCAGCCGACTGGCGAGCGGCGATCGCACCGCGCTGCGGCGCAACCATCTGGGGTTCGTCTATCAGTTCCACCACCTGCTGCCCGATTTCAACGCCGAGGAGAACGTGATCCTGCCGCAGCTCGTCGCCGGGACGGACCGAACGGCAGCGACCGAACGCGCCCGCGATTTGCTCGGTTCTCTGGGACTGTCGCAGCGACTCGATCATCGGCCGAGTCAGCTTTCGGGCGGCGAGCAGCAGCGCGTTGCCGTCGCCCGCGCGCTGGCCAACAAGCCGCAACTGGTGTTGGCCGACGAGCCGACCGGCAACCTCGACGAGGCCACCGCCGATAAGGTGCTCGCCCAATTTCTCGAGCTGGTCCGCGGCCAGGGCAGCGCCGCGCTCGTCGCCACCCACAACGAACGTCTGGCCCGCAAGATGGACCGCATCGTCCGGCTGCACGAGGGGGTGGTGCACTAGCCACCGCCCTCGCGCCGTCGGTCGTCATTTCGCCGCGTCGGGGTCCTTGACTTCGGCCTTGACGGTGTCGCTGTCGATTTTCACCGAATTGCCGTCTTTGCTGACGTGCATCGTGCCGACGCCGGGAATCTCCATCGTCGCGTTGTCGCCGTCGCCATGGATCTTGATCTTGCCTTGGCCGGGCACGTTCATCTCGAAGGTGCCGGCATCGCTTTCGTTGGCGCCGATATTGCCAATTGTCGCCGCCGTTCCGAAGAGGCCGGTGATCGAGGCGCTGACCAGGGCCACGACGATATAGACGACGATGACTCCAATGATCGTGACGGCGGTGTATCCCGCGGCCTTGTCCTTGGGCACCGCCATCATCGGCGTCGCGCCGAGATAGAACAGATAGATGCCGTACAGTGAGCCGAGCAGCGCCAGGACCGCCAGCGTTGGTACTATCTGGAAGACGGCGGCAACCCATCCGGCAGTGAAGGCATAGGCGCACAGCCTAAACGCACGCTCGTAATTCTGCGTGCCGCCGAATTTGTCGGCGAGGAAATTCGCCACCCATCCCACGACGAAGATGGAAACCAGCGCCAGCACGTATCCCACGATCGCGGTCGAGAGGCCCGCGATCAAGCTGGGGTGGTAGCGGAACCCGAAGGCGCCGATTCCAAACACCTGGCCGCCGATGAAGCCGCAGATCGGCCCAATGGCCGCAAGCGGGACGACGTAGCGCATGAAGAGGCTTTGCACCGATTCGGTTTCACCGGCGATCACCGGCCATTCGGTGCTCGGCGATAGCAGGATGGCCTTGGCGCGCCCGACGAGGCCGGACGCCGGTGAACTGCTCTGCTGTTGAAGTTCGCTCATGTATTCCCCCACTTATGTCCGGGGAGACGCCATGCGCGGCAGAATGCCGGCGCCTCTGCGCTTTTCCCCAGAGACCGGCCGATCATAGCTTGATCGGCGCAGAGGACCATAACACATTCGTGCGATGGCTTTCGCCCCCTTTGTTCCCCTGCGCATACTCTCCAGCTATTCGATGCTGGAAGGAGCGATCGATCCCAAGGCGATCGCCCGGCTGGCCAAGCAGCGCGGCTTTCCGGCGATCGCCATTTGCGACCGGAACGGGCTCTATGGTGCCATGGCCTTTGCGAAGGCGTGCAAGGAAGACGGCGTTCAGCCGATCGTCGGCACGCTGCTCGGCGTCGCGCGCCCCGGTTCCGAGGTGATAGACTATCTGCCGCTTTATGCGCAGGACGAAGACGGGTGGGGCAACCTGTGCCACCTGGTCAGCCGCGCGCATCTCGAGCGGCCGCTCGAGCTCGAACCGCACGTTGCGCTGGACGATCTCGCCGGCCACACCGAGGGTCTGATCGCGCTAACCGGGGCTTCTGAAGGGGCGGTCACCCGGCTTCTGGCCGACGGAAAGGCGCAGCGCGCCCGCGACATGGCCGAGCGGTTGGCCGAGCTATTTCCCGGCCGGCTTTACATCGAACTGGCGCGGCGCGGGAATCCGGCCGAGGAGGCGGCGGAGGCGGCTTTGACCGATTTCGCTTACGCCGCCGATCTGCCGCTGGTCGCGACCAACCCGGCGAATTTCGCCGAACCGCATATGCACGCGGCGCACGATGCGATGCTGTGCATCGCCAATTCGACTCACATCGACAGCGCCGAACGGCCACGGTCGAACCCCGAAGCTTGGGTCAAGTCGGCGCCGATGATGGAGGAGCTGTTCGCCGACTTGCCCGAAGCGGTCGCGAACACATTGGTGATCGCCCAGCGCTGCGCGTTCGCACCGCCCAAGCGCGCACCGATCCTGCCGAGCATCGCCGGTGATCGAGAGGGCGAGGCGCGCAAGCTGGCGGACGACGCGCGCGCCGGCCTCGCCGCGCGGCTGGCCTTCTATCAGGACGTCAGCGACGAGGACCGCAAGGTCTACGAGGACCGACTCGAATTCGAGATCGGCGTCATCACCGGGATGGGCTTTGCCGGCTACTTCCTGATCGTCGCCGACTTCATCAAGTGGGCCAAGGCGCAGGGCATTCCCGTCGGTCCCGGCCGCGGCTCGGGCGCCGGCTCGGTGGTCGCCTGGTCGCTGACCATCACCGACCTCGACCCGATCCGCCTCGGGCTGCTGTTCGAGCGGTTCCTCAATCCCGAGCGCGTATCGATGCCCGACTTCGACATCGACTTCTGCGAAACCCGCCGCGGCGAGGTGATCCGCTACGTGCAGGAGCGTTACGGCGACGACAAGGTCGCGCAGATCATCACCTTCGGCAAGCTCAAGGCGCGGGCGGTGCTGCGCGACACCGGGCGCATCCTGCAGATGAGCTACGGTCATGTCGACCGGCTGTGCAAGATGGTGCCCAACCATCCGACCGATCCGTGGACCCTGCCGCGCGCGCTCAACGGGGTGAGCGAGTTCAAGCGCGAGTACGACAATGACGACGAGGTCAAGCGCCTGGTCGACCTGGCGATGCAACTCGAGGGTTTCCCGCGCAACAGCTCGACCCACGCCGCGGGCGTGGTGATCGGCGATCGGCCGCTGTCGCAACTGGTCCCGCTGTATCGCGATCCGCGGTCGGACATGCCGGTGACCCAATTCGACATGAAATTCGTCGAGGAAGCCGGGCTGGTGAAGTTCGACTTCCTCGGCCTCAAGACCCTCTCGGTGCTGCGCAAGGCGACCGACCTGCTCGAGCGGCGCGGGATCACGGTCGATATCGGCGCGCTGCCGTGGGACGATCCGGAGGTTTACAAACTCCTCCAGCGCGGCGACACGGTCGGCGTGTTCCAGCTCGAATCCGAAGGCATGCGCCGCACGCTGGCGGCGGTGAAGCCGACCGCGTTCGAGGACATCATCGCGCTCGGCGCGCTCTATCGGCCGGGGCCGATGGACAACATTCCGGCGTTCGGCCGGCGCAAGAACGGGCTCGAGCCGATCGAGTACCCGCATCCCAAGCTCGAGGGCGTGCTCGCCGAGACGTACGGCATCATCGTCTACCAGGAGCAGGTGATGCAGGCGGCGCAGATCCTCGCCGGCTACTCGCTCGGCGACGCCGACCTGTTGCGGCGGGCGATGGGCAAGAAGATCCAGAGCGAGATGGACGCCCAACGGGCTCGCTTCGTCGAGGGTTGCAAGCAGGCCAGCGGGATCGAGGCCCGGCAAGCCAACGAGCTGTTCGACTTGATCGACAAGTTCGCCGGCTACGGCTTCAATAAGTCGCACGCCGCCGCCTACGCGCTGCTCAGCTATCAGACCGCGTGGGTGAAGACGCACTATCCGGAAGAGTTCTACGCCGCCTCGATGTGCTTCGACATGCACCAGTCGGACAAGCTGGCGGTGTTCGTCGACGACATGCGGCGCAACGGCATCGTGCTGCTCGGGCCGAACATCAACAAGAGCGAGGCCGAGTTTACCGTCGAGCGAACCGAGGAAGGGCACGCGGTCCGCTATGCCCTCGCCGGCATCCGCAACGTCGGCGAGAAGGCGATGGAGCAGGTGGCCGGGGAACGCCGCCGCTCGGGCCCGTTCGAGAGTCTGGAGGAGGTGTTCCGGCGGATGCCGCAAGGGGCGATGAACCGGCGGCAACTGGAAGGGCTCGCCGCGGCGGGAGCCTTCGACGGCCTCGAGCCAAACCGCGCAAAGGTGCTGGCGAACGCCGATCTGCTGCTCTCCGTCGCCGAAACCGCGGCCCGCGAGCGCGACAGCGGCCAGCACGGGCTGTTCGGCGGCGAGGATCACGAGGAGCCGTCACTGAGGCTCGCCGAAGCGGAGCCGTGGACCCGCGCCGAGCAGATGGCGGCCGAGCGGGAGAACTTCGGGTTCTACTTCGCCGCCCATCCGGTCGAGCAGTTCCGCGCCGTGGCCAGCGCCAACGGGGCGCGTTCCTACGCCTCGCTGATGGAAACCGGGGTGGCCGGAGGCGGGCGGCAGGGCGCGGTGATGGCGGCGATGGTCGAGGGAGTCAGCAAAGGCCGCACCCGGCGGGGCGGCGAGTTCGTCCGGGCCGACTTCTCCGACAGCTCCGGGCAGTTCAGCGCGGCGTGCTTCGAGGAGGGGCTGGTCGACAGCTTCCAGCGCTGGGCCGCCGAGAGCACTTGCGTGCTGCTCAACGTCGAACTCGACGCCCCGAGCCCCGACGAGCCGCCGCGGATCACCGTGCGCGGCGCCCGCCCGCTCGCCGAAGTGAGCAGCAGCGCGCGGATGCTGCTGACGCTGGACGTGCTGACAGCCGCGGCGCTGCAGGAGCTGCGCCTTGCGCTGCGGGACGGCGAGCCGGGGCGGGGCGAGGTCCTCGCCCGGTTGCGGATCGGCGAGGAAAGCGATCCGCTGGTGCGCCTCGGTCGCGATTTCGATCTCGACGGCGATCTCGCCGAGCGGCTGGTGCACATCGACGGCCTGGCGAACGTCTCGCTGACCACTCGCCGGGGCCCGGCGCGCTTGCGCCTGGTGGCCTGATCCGCCGGCGGTGACCTCGGATTAACCAGATTCCGGTAAGATTGCTCCGGGAGGAAAGGAAGATGTTCTCCTTCTTGAAGGGCATGCTTTCGGGTGCGATCCTGGCTTTCGTGCTCGCCGAACTGATCGGCCATGCCGGCGGCACCGGCGGGATGCTCAATGTGTTTCACCTCCAGGTTGAAGGGTACCGGCTCTACTGGTCGTGGGGCGCGTTCGTCGCCGGCACTCTGCTGGGCTGGGGCATCTTCACCCTCATGGAGTGACGCCGCAGCCGTTCACTTGAACAGGCGCGGGGCGAAATCGTTCAGGTAGCGGCGCCAGTTGATCCATGTGTGGCCGCCCCCGCTCGGATGGAACACGTACCTGATCCCGTACTTGTCGAAGATTCCACGGCTCGCGGGGAGAACGCCCTTGAACGGGTCGTCGTCGCCGATCGCGTAATAGACCAGCTTGAGGTCGTGGGCGTCGCGCCTGAGCGCGGCGTCGTCGGCTTGCTCGTATTGCGCAATGGCGTCGCCGCCGTTCTGGCCGATGCCGAGGCCCGACGAGAAGATGCCGATGTAGTGGAACAGCTCGGGATGGGTCAGGCCGTAGTTGAAGGTGTGCACGCCGCCCATCGACAGGCCGGCCATCGCCCGGTTGTCGGCATTGGCAACGGTGCGGAAATGGGCATCGACGTAGGGCAGCAGGTCCTTGAGGAAGTCGTTGCCGAAGTCCCGGTTATTGAGGATGTCGGCGCCGGGGCGGTCGGGTGTGTGGCCGTTGGGCATGACTACTATCATCGGCTTCGCCTTGCCGGCGGCGATCAGGTTGTCGAGGATGTAGTTGGCATGCCCGGTGCGGCTCCACGCTTCCTCGCTGTCGCCGGCGCCGTGGACCAGGTAGAGCACCGGGTAGCGGGCCGATCCGGTCATGTAGCCCGGCGGGGTATAGACGAACGCCCGGCGCATCATGCCGAGCGAGCTGGACCAGTAATCGATTTCGCTAACCGTGCCGTGCGGGATTGCCGGGTTGAAGGCCTGGAACTCGCCCGCCGCTCCCTTGACCTCGAACAGCGAATCGACCCCCTTGCGCTCGTGGACGAAAATGTTGGTCTGCGGATCGGGCACGCTCACGCCGTCGACGTTGAAATCGTAGCGGTAATTGTCGGCCGGCACCGGCTTGGCCGTCGTCACGCTCCACAGGCCGGTGTCGTCCTTGGTCATCGCCAGGCCCGGTTCGGAGCCGGGCGGGAAGCCGCCAGGAACGATCCCAGCCATGTCGGGGCTGGTCAGGCGAACGGCCTTGGCGTCGGGGGCGCAGAGGCGGAAGGTGACGGTGCCGTCATCCTGCACCTCGACCGAATTGTAGCTCGGCCCGGCGAACGGGTTGGTCGCGGCGCAGGTGTTCGGCGCCGAACTGTCGGCCGGCTGGGCCCACGTTCCCGCCGGAGATAGGGCGAGCAGCACGGCGATGGCGAAATGGCGGCGCATGATTTCCTCCCCCGAAAATAACGACCGTTACGATACGCCGCGCGTTCGTGCGGTCAAGACACTCACAGCAGCCGCAGCTGTCCGCCGGTCTCGGGCGGGCGGAAGTGGCTGCAGTCGAGTTCGAAGCGCTCCTTCTTCAAGCCGGCGCGCCTACAGGCAAGGCGGAAGCGGGCGCGGAACAGGTCGGCCCAGACGCCTGCTGGCTTCATCCGGGTGAAGAAGTTCGGGTCGTTGTCCTTGCCGCCGCGGATAGAGCGGACGATGCTCATCACCTTGTCGCCGCGTTCGGGGAAGTGGACCGACAGCCATTCGCGGAACAGCGGGGCGACCTCGAACGGCAACCGCAGCGGGATCCACCCCGCCGAACGCACGCCGACCCCTGCGGCTTGCGCGACGATTGCCTCCATGAATTCGTCGGTGATCGCCGGTATCACCGGGGCGATCGAGCAGTGCGCAGGGATGCCGCCCTCGGCCAACTTACCGAGCGCTGCCAAGCGCTTGGCCGGCGCTGCTGCGCGTGGTTCGAGCTTGCCCGAAAGCTTCGGATCGAGGGTGGTGACCGACACTGCTACCGCCACCAGGTTCAGCTTCGCCAGCTCGGCCAACAGGTCTAGATCGCGCAGCACCCGATCGGACTTGGTGGTGATCGTCACGGGATGGCGCGCCTCGAGGCACACCTCGAGCACTTGGCGGGTGATGCGATAGCGCGTCTCGATCGGCTGGTAGGGGTCGGTGTTGGTGCCCATCGCGATGGGTTTCGGGCGGTATTTCGGCCTTGCGAGCGTCTCGCGCAGCAGCCGGGCGGCGTCGGGCTTGGCGAACAGCCTCGTTTCGAAATCGAGCCCGGGCGAGAGGTCGTGAAAGGCGTGGGTCGGACGAGCGAAGCAATAGACGCAGCCGTGCTCGCAGCCTCGGTAGGCGTTGATCGACCGATCGAAGGCGAGATCTGGCGAGCTGTTGAACGAGAGGATGGTCTTCGGGCGTTCCTCCGTGACGGTGGTGCGGAGCTTCGGCGGCTCGCCGTCGAGCAGCGCGACATGGTCGCGCCAATCGCCGTCGGGCTCGCGGCTCGCCAGTCCGAAGCGCACCGGCACCGCGCCCGACTGCGCCCCGCGGCCGTGCACGGCAGGATCCTTGCGGCGCTCCATGGAGCGAACATAGAGGGAACAGGTCTGCCGTACAACGGCAAAGCGGACGGCACAGCTGGCTAGATCACATAGCCGATTGCATTCGCCAGATGGGCACGGGTCGCTTGTTCGAAACGCTCGGGCCAGGCGACGCCGGCTGCGGCACACAGGCGCTTCGCCCGCGGCAGGAAAATCGCCGCGAGGGCTTCGTTGTTGGCCTTGAGCGAAGCCGGATCGGCGCTGAGCGGGGGCAGGGCCGCCAGCTCGGCGTATTGCTCCTCGGTCAGCAGGGCCCGGCGCTTGAGCGCGCCGCCGCGATCCCATGGGCCGATGCGGTTTTCCTCGAGCATCAGATCGGTGGCGAGCCGCCGCAGGTTGTCGATGCCGGAGACCAGCACGACGTAATCGCCGCGGCCGAGGACCACCGGGGCGAGGCCGAGGACGCGGAGGAACTCCTCCACCAGCGGCAGCAGCGATTGCGCGCTGGGCTCGTATGTCTCGGGGAAGCGGCCGGTCGGCCGCACGCCGGTGCGGTTGAACAGCTCGGTGAGCCGTGCCGCCTCGTAGCGATTCAACTCGGCCGGCTCGGCGACGCTGATGTCGAGCCGCCGCCACCCCGCGGCGACGACGTTGAGCACCGCGCCGCCGAACAGCATGTTGAGCAGCAGCGGGTCGAACGTCTCGCGGACGGCGCTCGCCAGCGCCGGCGAGACCTGCGCGCGCATGCCTTCGGGGCACAGCACCAGCAGGTCGACGTCGCTCAGTGCGTCGCCGCCGTCGTGGGCGAGACTACCGGCGAGCCAAGCGGCATCGATGCGCGGCTCGGCTTCGAGCAGCGCCTCCGCCTGCTCCACGAGTTCGGCTTGCTCGGACGTCATACAACTCTCCGCGGCTGTTGCGAGACAAGCTTAGGCCCGCCCCCGAAGTCCGCAATGGCCGCGCCGGGGTGAGCCGGCGCCTTTTTCGACCTTGCCGCGTTACGGGATGATGAGAAAAGGCAGAAGCTCCGCCGATTCCATGCCGCTGACCCCGCGCCTCAACCTGCGCGGAGGTTATCCCTGCTGGCGTGGCGAGGCGATGGACCGGCCGACGGCCGATCCGCTGCCGAGCGAGGCCGAAATTGCCCTCGTGGGTGCCGGGGTCATGGGGGCGCTCGTCGCAGAGCGCCTCGCCCGCGACGGTCGAAAGGTCGCCCTGATCGACCGGCGGGCACCGGCGCGCGGAGCGACCTTCGCCTCGACCGCGCTGGTCCTGTGGGCGGCCGACGTCCCCCTGAGCCACCTTGCCCGGCGGATCGGCGAAGCGGATGCGGCACAGGCCTGGGGGCGGGTCCGGCAGGCGGTGCTTGCGCTCGGCGAGCGGATCGGCGGCGACGCCGAAGCGGTCGGCTGGCAACCCCGCCCGGAGCTCTATCTCGCCGGCAGCCTGCTTGACGAGGCGGGGCTTGAACGCGAAGCCCGCATGCGGCGCCGGCATGGGCTCCCTTCGCGGTTCCTGGGCGGCGGAGAAGTCGCCGATCGCTTCGCCCTGCCGCGGCGTGCAGCGCTGCTGTCGGAGGGCACGTTCCGGGTGGATCCGGTGGCCCTGACGCTGACCTTCCTCGAGCGGGCGCGGCAAGCGGGGGCGACGGTCAGCTTCCCGTACGAGGTGGTCGACGCGCGGGAAACCGGCGACGGCGTTACCTTGCTGCTGGACGAGGGGCTGTCGCTCCGCGCCGAGCGGGTGATCCTCGCCACCGGGTACGAAGTGCCGCGCCGCTACCTGCCGGCAGCATTCAAGCTCAACTCGACGTTCGCGATCGCAACCGCGCCGGGCGCCGCGACCGCATGGCGCGACCAGGCGATGGTGTGGGAAGCGGCGCGCCCTTATCTCTATGGCCGCCACACCGACGACGGACGCGTCATCGTCGGCGGTGAGGATATCGGCGACAGCAATCCGAAGAAGCGCGACGCGCTGTTGCCGGGAAAATGCCGCGGGCTGGAGAGGAAAGGTGGAGCGCTGCTCGGACGCGACGCGTTAGCCGCTGAGTGCGCATGGTCGGCGACGTTTGGCAGCTCTCCCGACGGCCTGCCGGCGATCGGCCGCGCACGCGTTTCCGAGCGGATCGGGCTCGCCTACGGATTCGGCGGCAACGGCATTAGCTTCGCCGCGCTCGCCAGCGAGCTGATTGCGGCGGACCTTGCCGGACGGGCCGAGGCTGTCGCGAGCTTGTTCGGGCCTTACCGATGAGCGCGGCTAACTCTCGCAACTGTTGGCCTGCCGCGCGGCGGCAAGGATGGCCGCGATCAAGGCAACTGCCGGCGTAAGGGAAGCGACTTACAATCTAGCGGTGAGATTGCAGCGCAGTCCGGCGGGATCGTAGTCGAGCTCGATGGTTCCGCCGATTTCGCCGATCAGCTGTTGCAGCAGCCGGCTGCCGAAGCCGCTCTTGAGCGGCGTTGCCACCGGCGGTCCGCCCTCTTCGCGCCAGCAAATCCACAACTCGCCCGCCGTGGCGCTCCATTGCACCGCGACATGGCCTTCCTGGCACGACAGCGCTCCGTACTTGGTCGCGTTGGTCGCCAGTTCGTGCAGTGCGAGCGAAAGCGAGAGGACATGCCGCGAGGAAAGCTCGACCGACGGGCCGGACGTGTCGATTTGCTCCGGCGGAAAGGCTTCCAGCGCGCGGGCGACGACATCGGCCAGGTCGGCGCCCGTCCAGGTGCGCGCGGTCAGCAGGTCGTGCGCCCGGGCCATCGACATGATGCGCTGCTCCAGCGTCTCGCTGGCAGACGGCAGATCGTCGGCATTGCGCAGTGTCTGGACAGTGATCGCATGGATCGTCGCCAGCGTGTTCTTGACCCGGTGGTTGAGCTCGCCGAGCAGCATCTGCTCGAGTTCCTCGGCGCGCTTGCGATCGGTCAGGTCGCGGCTCGCGCCGGCGATGGCTATCGGCTTGCGCTCGGTGCTTTCGCCTTCATACTCGACCAGCCCCCACGCGCTCAGCCAGCGCCAGCTGCCGTCGGGCTGCCGGACACGGTATTCGACGTCGTAGCGGCCGTCGCCGGTGGGATCGAGCGCCTTGGTCACTCGCTGCCACATCCGCTCCATGTCGTCGGGGTGAAACTTCGCCTTCACCCCTTCCTCGTCGTGGAGGAAACGCGCTTCGCTGAGGCCGTAGAGGGCCTGCGCATTTTCGTCGTAGACGCAGACGTTGTCGGCCAGCGTGTAGCGCCAGGTGCCCATTTGCGAGGCGGTCATCGCGAGGTCGAACGTCCGCCGTTGCCGCTCGAGTTCTTCGCGCAGAGCCGTTTCGTTGGTCGCCTCATGCAAGTAGCGGCCGGGATCATCAAAGACCGATTCGCCGCCGGTCGCTGACGGCCGTTCGTCGATCCCGACAATGAGGTCGTCCCGCTGCATGGCCCTCCGTGCGCACTGCCCGGGCGGGCGCCCGTGCCGAAATGCGAACTGCGGTCTTTAGCCGACTTGCAAGCAGAGTTCACGCTCTAAATGCGGCCGCACATCAGCAGCCTATCGCCCCGTTCAAGATGGTCCTGGTGCTGACCGTGCGTCATAAAGCGAGGAGGTCACTGCGGATGACGGCGGCGATTGCGCCGGGCAAGGGCGTACTGCCCCGCCGCCGCCGACTATCACGTGCCGCTGGCCTCGGGTTCGCCGCCCGCCAGCTCGCGAGGGTGCTCTCCCCCCTGGTCGAATATGACCGCGCCTGAGAAGGCGCCGGTGGCATCGATCGAAACGGTGACGCTGTTCAGCGTCTGGTTCTGCCAGAACCAGCCGTGGATCCCGGTGAACGGGGCGATGTAGACCGCGGTTTGCGAAGGCGCATCGTCGATGGCGAAGCTCTCGGTGGCATCGTTGCCGCCCTCGTCCGGCACCGAATGCATGTCGTAATGCAGCGGCACCGGTGCGTGCCACGAGAAAATCATCGGCTGCCCCTGTGAAAGGCGGTACTTCATTTCGATGCTGTCGTAGGGCAGCAGCTCGTATTCCCAGTGGTCGGAGCGGAACTTCGCCCCGGCCGGAACGGCGATGCCCTTGCGCGCCAGCGTGGCCCGCAAGGTCGCTTCGTTTGGCTGGGCCGAAGCCCCGAGCGGGAACAGGACGTTGCTGCGCCTGAGGCCGCGCTCGAGGTATACATTCGTCTGCGAGCCGCTCTGCGCGAGACCGGTGAGCCCGGTTGTCTCGCCGAAGCCGGTGAGATCGATACCGAACTCGGCGGGCAGGATGAAGAACACCATCGCCACCGTGGCGACGAGCACCGCCACCGCCGAGCCGACGGCGATCCGGCGCCCCGACGGCAGGGTGACGGGGGGGACGTAAGGTTGCGCTTCGGTCATGATGCGAAGTACCCGGCCAGGTGATAGATCGTCAGCGCGGCGCCCGCGCCGAGCAACAACACGTTGGCTCCGAACGCGCCGCGCCCGAAGCTCGGAGTCGCGCGCCAGAAGTTGAGCAGCACGACGACCATGGCGAGCGCGATCACCTGGCCCGCCTCCACCCCGACGTTGAAGGAGATGAGGTTCGTCAGCAGCCCGTTTTTGGAGGCATTGAGGTCCTGCAGCTTGGTGGCCAGGCCGAGACCGTGGAACAGTCCGAACACCAGCACTGCCAGCTTGGTGTTGATCGAGATCCCGAGCCGGCGGAAGCCGCCCATGTTCTCGAACGCCTTGTAGACGATGGAAAAGCCGATGATCGCGTCCACCAGGCTCGAATCGAGGCCGGTGCCGAGCAGCACGCCGAGGATCAGGGTGGTCGAATGGCCCAGCGTGAACAGCGATACGTAGATCACGATGTCGCGCAGCCGATAGAGGAAGAAGATCACCCCGGTGAGGAACAGCAGGTGGTCAATCCCGGTAACCATGTGCTTGGCGCCGAGATAGAAGAACGGCACCGGGGCGGGGCCGTTGATGCTCTCGACGTAGCTCTTGTTGGCCTGCGACATGTCATGAGCGAAAGCCGCGCTCGCGATCATCAACAGCGCCAGCGATACGATCAGACGAAGGATTCTTTCGGTATCGGGCAGATGTCGCGCGAAAGCGCTCATCCCGTGATCTCCCAGCCGCGATTGGCGACAGTCGGCGCGCGATTCCTCATCGCCGGATGTTCATCTTGTCGAGCGCGGCGCGCAGGCCCTTGGCGAGCTTTACCGCATCGTCATCGGCCCAGAAATGCATGAAGAACAGGTGGGGCTGATCGTCGAGCATGTGATTATGGAGGGCTTCGACCTCAATTCCATTGGCGCGCAGCGTACGCAGCACCGGATTAACCTCGCTGGCGATCAGCACGAGATCGCCGGCGATCGCCGCGCGACCGTTTCCGGTCGGCTGGAAGTTGATGCCGATGCCGGTGCCCATCGCGTCCGGAAGCACCACCCCTCCCTCGCGCAGCGTCTCGGCGCGCGAAAAGCTGACCTTGTATACGCCGCCTTTCGCCTTGCCCTTGCGCCCAATCGCGCTGTCGATGGCCGCGGTATCGAGATCGAGCGGCGCGGCGGGAGCGGCGGGCGCGCTGGCGCCTGCTGCCGGAGACGGCGTCTTGCTGAGCGCAAGTGCGGCGCGCAGGGTGGCGGCAAGCTTCGCACCGCTCCCATGTCCCAAGACATGCATGTACATCGTATGGGGACTCGAACTCAGCAAGTGGTTGTGCAGAGCAGTGATTTGGAACCCGCCTTCGGCGAGCCGCTGCATTACCGGGTTCACCTCGTCGTCGGTGAGCACGAGATCGCCCATCACCGTAACCTCGTCGTCTTTTCCTTCCCGCATGAAGGCCGCCCACGAACCGAGCGCCAGCGCCGGTTCGATCGTAACGCCGTCGACCGTCACCTTGAGGTCGCTGCGCGGCATGCCCACGCGGTAGACGCCGCCCGGCATCTCGGTGCCTTTCTTACCGAGAGTGGTGGCGATCCTGGTTTCCCAAGGCTCCTCGGCGTGCGCCAGGCAAGGTGCGGCCAGGGCGACGAGGGCGAGCGTCAGGCGAACTTGCAGCATCCTACGATCTCACAATCCCGATGCTTCGATCCAGAGCCACGATCATGTGCTCGGGTTCGACGAAGGCGCTCCGCTCGTCGCCGGTACCGGCGGCGGATAGGCCATGTGGCACGCGCTGCAGACGTTGTAGATCGTGCCGCTCAGCTCAAATACCTTGTCGACGTTCTTGTCCTTTGCCGCCTGCTCGGCTTGCTTGCTGACGTCGACCATCGCTTGGCTGAACTTGCTCCAGTCAGCATTGCGGCCCTTGGTGTAGGCGTCGGTCTGCAGCAGCTTGCCGTATTCCTGCAGATCGGCCGCGGCTTTGCGGACCTTCTCCCAATCGGCGTCGGTCTGTGGCTTGATGTCGTGCTGACCCGTTTCATCGCTGATGTACTGCACGGCGTTGAAATAGATCATCGACGCCGGATCGACCTTGTTCTTCATCAGCTGCTGCACGGTTTCGGGCGGCGCGGAAGCTTTGCAAGCGGCCAGCAGAAGCACTGTGGTGACCGCGGTGATCGTCTTCATAAGCATCTCTCCCCAGCCTTGATCGTCGGGCGAGTGTTCCCCGACCTCACAAGAGATTTACGGTTACTGCGGACGTTACAACGCGATCAAATGTGACCGTTGAGAAGCGCGCCGGCCGGCGTCACTTCTCCCGTAGCCGCGGCATCAGCTCGACGAAGTTGCAGGGGCGGTTGCGGCTGTCGAGCTGTTCGGCGAGGATCTTGTCCCAGCCGTCTTTCACGGCGCCGTTCGAGCCGGGGAGGGCGAAGATGTAGGTGCCGTTGCAGACCACCGCGCAGGCGCGGCTCTGCACGGTGCTGGTGCCGATGGTCTGATAGCTGACCCAGCGGAACAGCTCGCCGAAGCCGGGAATCTCGCGGCCCTTGAGGCGGTGCAGCGCTTCGGGGGTGACGTCGCGGCCGGTGAGGCCGGTGCCGCCGGTCGAGACCACCGCGTCGATCCCGGGATCGTCGACCCAGCTGACCAGATGGCGATAGATCGCCTCGGCGTCGTCCTTCTCGATCAGCCGCTGGACCAGGTTGTGACCGGCCATGGTGATCCGCTGGGCGAGGATATCGCCCGAGGTGTCCTCCTCCGGCCCGCGGGTATCGGACACGGTCATCAGGGCGATGTTGATCGGCCGGAATTCGCGGGCGTCGTCGATCGCCATTCTAGTGGGCGTCGGCCGAAAGGTAGACGCGGCCGCTCCCGTCCTGCGTCGCGCCGGGGAACATCGGCCAGGCGTTCTGGGCCAACGCAACGCGGCTCGACGAGGACGCCTTGGCCTGGCGTTCGTACATCCAGTAATTGCGCATCACCGTCGCCACATAGCCGCGGGTTTCCCAGTAGGGAATCGATTCCATGTACAGCAGCGGATCGTTCTCGGAGTTCACTTCGGTGTTCCAGCGCGTGACGGGCCGCAGCCCGGCGTTGTAGGCGGCCATGATCTTGGGCAGCTCGCCCTGGGTCGCCGGGCTGTCGCGCAACATCTCGAGGTTCTGCTGGCCGAAGGCGAGGTTGGTCGCCGGGTCGAAGATGTTGACGTCCTTCGCACTCATCCCCAGTCGCGGGGCGAACTCGCGCACCGTGATGGGCGTGATCTGCATCAGCCCGCGGGCGTCGGCCGGGCTGACGGCGGTGCCGCGGAAAGCCAATTCCTGCAACGTGTGCGCGAAGGCGAGCGCCGGATCGACCTGCCAGCCGCCGGTCGGGGTCCATTTCGGCGTCGGATAGCGCGAAGCCGGATCGGCGCTGGCTCCCTGGGGCGAGTTGTAGGCCATGTACAACTGGGTCTGCGGCAGGCCGAGATCGCGCGCGAGGCGCGAGAGCGGGCCGAAGTCCTTCGGGTCGGCGATCCGGGCCTGGTGAATCAGCACTTCGCTGGCGAGGTTGTCGCGGCCGATTTCCGTCAGCGCGACGGCGATGCGGACGTTGCGGCTGTCCTTCAGGCGGTTCCAGTCGGAATCGCTGAAGTCGGGGGTGTCGACCAGGTCGGGGAGGCGCTGATCGAGCTGTTCGGCGGCGAGCATGCCGTAAAGCGTGGTGCTGCCGGCGGCGGCCCAGCGCAGCAGCTCGACGCTGCGCTCGGGCTGGCGGCAGCGCAGGGCGGCGCGGCTCGCCCAGTAGAACGCGGCGCTGCGCAGTTCGGGGTTCTGCGCGCGGGCGCCGGATTGCTGGAATTCGGCACCGGCAGTGGTGCAGTCGCCCAGCCGCCAGGCGGCTAGCCCGGCGGTCCAGTAGCCCTCGGCGACCCACGCGCCGGTGCCCTCGCCGACGGTGCGGGCGATCGCCAACGCTTGCGAGTCCTTGTTCTCGATGTAGTAGCTCCAGGCCACGCGGTCTCGCCATTCGGCGCGGGCGGCCGAGCTGAGCGAGCTGTCGACGCCATAAAGCAAGCCGTAGGCGCCGTCGGGATCGTCGTTGGTGATACGGTCAAGAATCGCCTGGCGCACGTTCACCGGCATCGTGCCGTCGTCGACCGAGGGCGGGCGGGCGCGCCTGGGCGTCGAGCCGCGGGGATAGAACGGATGCTCGGGCGGGAGATCGGGCATCGCCGTGGCGCCGCGGGTGAGGGCGAGGCGGCCGAGTTGCGCCGCTTCGGGCAGGTCGCGGCCCTGGCTCATCCAGGCGTCGATCTGGTCAAGGGTGACTTTCGGCGAGTTGGCGGCGGTATAATATTCGGCGGTGGCGATCGGGGTCAGCAAGCCGCCCGGCTGCTGGGCGATCATGGTCTCGACTTCCGTCCAGTCCTGCGCGTCGATCGCGGCGAACAGGTTCTTGTAGAACGTCCGATCGGCCTCGCTGAGCTGCGCCGGCGCGGCGCTGTGGGCGAGGCGGGCGACGAAGTATTCGCGCGTGCTCTCGGCATGCGCGGCCGGGGCTGTTGTCAGCAGTGCCGCGGCCAACGCGGCCGCTCCCCCAAACCTCACTGGTCTCCTCCCGTCCAGTCGAGCCAGCCCCGCCACAGTCTGGCCCGAAAACGCGGCGTGTCGAGCAGCGCGTCCGGGCCGTAACTCACCAGAGCCGGCACCGCGCACCCTTAAATCGCAATTTCGCGCGGCTTGGCACCGGCTTGCGCCGGATCGTGCCCGAAAAGCGGCAACATGGCCCGTCCGAGCACCAGCAACCGTTTCGGACTTACCAATCGCACGTGATGGTTAACGATTTGGCCAAGCTCGCGCGCTGCGAGCGCCTGCCAGTCGGGATGGCGGGCGTGGCGAGGCAGGGCCGAGGCGAGATAGGCGGCGCTTTCGGCGATCCCCATCGCGCCGAGCATGTTGCCGACCAGCCGCCCTTGCGGGCCCGTCAGCAGGCGCTCGGCGTCGCCTTGCTCGGGCATCGGCACCAGCACCATCAGCTCGGCCCCGGCCGCGCCGCGCGGCGGCACCCGCGGGCCGATGCCGCCGGCGTCGAGCGCATCGCTCGCCAGCCACCACGGCGCGAAATCGGCCAGCGACTGCGGCCAGCTCGCCGGATTGCCACCGAACGGCGGAATGGTCGGGGATTCCGGGGCGACGATCGGTGGTTCGGCCGTTGCCGTCGGCGCGCTCGCTCCTGTTGTGCGCTCGCTTGCCAGCCAGTTCCGCGGCTCGTCGGCGAAATCGCTGTCGACGCCGGCCTCGCGCCACCAGGCCTCGGCGGCGGCGAGTTGCTCGGCGAGCGAGGGTGGCGAGCGCTTGTCCATCGTCCCGGCGGCAGGTCTTGACCTGCCGGGGGCGAGCTAGCAAGCCCCGCGGATGAAATCGTTTTGCACGAAAAGACCTCGATGAGCGCCGAGGAGACGGCGCGCGAATCGATGCCGGTCGACGTGGTGATCGTCGGCGCCGGCCCGGCGGGACTGGCCGCCGCGATCCGGCTGAAGCAGCTCGACGACGCGCTCGAAGTGGTGGTGCTCGAAAAGGGCTCCGAAGTCGGCGCGCATATCCTTTCGGGGGCGGTGATCGATCCCCGCGCGCTCGATGAATTGCTCCCCGACTGGCGCGAGAGCTGCCCGCTGGCCGAAGTGCCGGTGAGCGAGAACCACCACTGGGTGCTGACGCGTTCGGGCAAGTTGCAGTTTCCTCACACACTCATGCCACCGTTGATGTCCAACCGTGGCACTTACACCGGCTCGCTCGGGAATCTGTGCCGCTGGCTGGCGGAACGAGCGGAGGCGCTCGGAGTGCAGGTTTTCCCCGGTTTTCCGGCGGCTGAGGTGCTGTTCGACGGGGCTGGCGCGGTGATGGGCGTGGCGACGCAGGACATGGGCGTCGCCGCCGACGGTTCGCACAAGCCGGACTATCAGCCGGGGATGGAACTGCACGCGAAGTACACGCTGTTCGCCGAAGGGGCGCGGGGCAGTTTGACCAAGCGGCTGAAGCGACACTTCGCGCTCGATGCCGAATGCCAGCCGCAGGTTTATGGTCTTGGCATCAAGGAATTGTGGGACGTTCCTGCCGAAAAACATCAACCCGGCCGGGTGATTCACGCCCAAGGGTGGCCGCTATCGGAAAGCGGCGCCTGGGGCGGCGGCTTCCTCTATCACCAGGCGGGCGGCCAGGTGGCGCTCGGTTTCGTCACCGCGCTCGATTACGCCAACCCCTATGTGAACCCGTTCGAGGAATTCCAGCGCTGGAAGACCCACCCGGCGATCCGTGCCGAGATCGAGGGCGGCAAGCGCGTCGCCTACGGCGCGCGGGCAATCAACGAAGGCGGCTGGCAGAGCGTGCCCAGGCTGGCGTTCCCCGGCGGAGCGCTGGTCGGCTGCGCGGCCGGCTTCGTCAACGTGCCGCGGATCAAGGGCACCCACACGGCGATGAAAAGCGGCATGCTCGCGGCCGAAGCGGTGGCCGCAGCAATCGCTGCCGGGGACGAGAAAACCGAGCTTTCCGAATACGATAGCGCCGTTCCTTCGAGCTGGATCGCGGACGAATTGCAGCGGGTGAAGAACGCCCAACCGCTGGTCGCGCGCTTCGGCGGTTCGCTGGGGACGCTGTTCGCCGGGCTCGACATGTGGCTGCGTACGCTGAAGGTGCGGCTGCCGTTCACGATGAAGCATCACTCCGATGCCGAGGCGACCCGCCGAGCGGACCTGTACCAGCCGATCGCCTACCCCAAAGCCGACGGCGTGATCACTTTCGACCGCCTCTCCTCGGTCTATCTCTCGGGCACCAACCACGAGGAGGACCAGCCGTGCCACCTCGTGCTCAAGGACCCGACGGTGCCCGAGCGGATCAACTGGCCGCTCTACGCCGGGCCCGAGGCGCGCTATTGCCCGGCGGGCGTGTACGAATTCGTCGGGGAGGACGAGGGCGACCCGCACCTGGTGATCAACGCCCAGAACTGCGTCCACTGCAAGACCTGCGACATCAAGGACCCGACCCAGAACATCGAATGGGTCACGCCAGAGGGTGGTGGCGGGCCGAACTATCCAAACATGTGAGCGGCACGCTTGCAACTTCACGAAACCGCCTACGCCAAGATCAACCTGGCGCTGCACGTGCGGCGGCGGCGGGCGAACGGGTATCACGAGATCGAGACGCTGTTCGCCTTCCTGGATGTCGGTGACGAGCTGACGGCACGGCGTAGTGGACAGGACGAGTTGACGGTGGTCGGCGAGTTCGCACAGCAACTTACCGATCCGTTCGGCAATATCGCCGCCCGGGCGCTGACGTCACTGCCTCATGCCGATGGGTTGGCGATCACATTGGAGAAGAACCTGCCAGTCGCTGCGGGGCTCGGCGGCGGTTCGGCCGACGCGGGGGCGGTGTTTCGCCTGGTGCGCGAAGCCTGCGGACTGCCCGACGACTGGCGCGAGCGCGCCGCCAGGCTCGGCGCCGACGTGCCCGCCTGCGTCGACAGCGTCGCCTGCATCGGCCGGGACATCGGCACCGAGATCGAACCGGTCGCCAACGATCTTGCTGGCCGCCCGGTGCTGCTGGTCAACCCGCGCGCGCCGCTGGCGACGGGCGCGGTCTACGCGGCGTGGGACGGCATCGATCGCGGCCCCTTGCCCGCAGGATCGGCATCGGCGATCGCGGCGCACGGGCGCAACGACCTCGAAGTACCGGCCGTTTCGCTATGCCCGCCGATCGCCGAAGTGCTGGCGGCCTTGCGCCAGACGGGGGCCGAGTTGGTGCGGATGAGCGGTTCTGGCGCGAGCTGCTTCGCGCTCTACGGCAGCCGTGACGCGATGCAGGAGGCCGCCGCGACGGTGAAAGGCGAGCATCCCGACTGGTGGCAAATGCAGGGGGCGCTGCGATGAGCGGCGAAGCCTTCGTCGTCCTCGGCGAGCCGGAGGTCAGCGGGATTCTCGTCGTCGGCGATCACGCCTCGAACCGGGTGCCCGCCGACATCGACCTCGGCGTCGATCCGGCCCTGCTGGAACAGCACGTCGCCATCGACATCGGCGTGGCCGGAGTGGCGCGGCGCATGGTCGAACAGCCGGGCATCGCCGCTTACCTCGCCAACGTCAGTCGCCTCGTCTGCGACTGTAACCGCGACGAAGACGACCCAGCCGTGATCCCGCACGCCAGCGACGGCCACGCCATCCCCGGCAACCTGTTCGACCTCGAGCAACGCGAGGAGCGGCTCGAACGGTTCTACTGGCCCTACCATCGCGCGCTGGCCGACCTTATCGACCGCGGGCCACCGCGGCTGATTGTCTCGCTGCACAGCTTCACTCCGTCGCTCGCCAGCCGGCCCGAGGAGCGGCGCCCCTGGCAATGCGGCGTGCTCTACAACGAGGACGACCGCGCCTCGCGCCTCGCCATCCCGCTGCTCGAAGCCGACGGGCTCGTCGTCGGCGACCAGCTGCCCTATTCCGGCCGCCTGCTCAACGCGACGATGAACCGCCACGCCGAAGCCCGGGGCCGGCCCTATTTCGGCATCGAGATCCGCCAGGACCAGATCGGCGATGCGGCGGGCCAGGCGGTGTGGGCGGAGCGGTTGGCAAGGATTGCGACGGCGATCTCGGCGAAATTCATGGATTGAAGCCGTCTCCCCTTGCGCTGGCGTCGGGTCGGCCACACCCGAAAGCCTCGCTTTATCTCGGCCTCGCCGTTTTATTCACCCGGACTGCACCCATCTGATATAGGCCGCTCGAAACCGCCTACCGAAAGCCGACCCATGCCCGCTTACCGTTCCCGCACCTCCACCCACGGCCGCAACATGGCCGGCGCGCGCGGGCTGTGGCGGGCGACGGGGATGAAGGACGGGGATTTCGGCAAGCCGATTATCGCCGTGGTGAACAGCTTCACGCAATTTGTGCCCGGCCATGTGCACCTGAAGGACCTCGGTCAGCTGGTCGCGCGCGAGATCGAGGCGGCGGGCGGGGTGGCCAAGGAATTCAACACCATCGCAGTCGACGACGGCATCGCCATGGGCCACGACGGTATGCTCTACTCGCTGCCGAGCCGCGACCTGATCGCCGACAGCGTCGAGTACATGGTCAACGCCCATTGCGCCGACGCCATGGTGTGCATCTCCAACTGCGACAAGATCACGCCCGGCATGCTGATGGCGGCGATGCGGCTCAACATTCCGGCGGTGTTCGTCTCGGGCGGACCGATGGAGGCGGGCAAGGTGGTGCTCGACGGCAAGGAGCAGTCGCTCGACCTGATCGACGCGATGGTCGCCGCCGCCGACGACACCCTGACCGACGAGCAGGTGACCACCATCGAGCGCTCGGCCTGCCCCACCTGCGGCTCATGCTCGGGGATGTTCACCGCGAACTCGATGAACTGCCTGACCGAGGCATTGGGGCTGTCGCTGCCGGGCAACGGCTCGCAGCTGGCGACCCATGCCGACCGCAAGCAGCTGTTCGAGCGCGCCGGGCGGCTGATCGTCGCCCTCGCCAAGCGCTATTATGGCGAGGACGACGAGAGCGTGCTGCCACGCTCGATCGCCAGCTTTGCCGCCTTCGAGAACGCGATGAGTCTCGATATCGCCATGGGCGGTTCGACCAACACCGTGCTGCATCTGTTGGCCGCGGCGCAGGAGGCGGGCGTCGATTTCACGATGGAGGACATCGACCGGCTCAGCCGCCAAGTGCCGGTGCTGTGCAAGGTCGCGCCCGCGAAGGCCGACGTGCACATGGAGGACGTCCACCGCGCCGGCGGGATCATGGCGATCCTCGGCGAGCTGGACCGGGCGGGGCTGCTCAAGACCGCGCTGCCGACCGTGCACAGCCCGACCCTGGCCGACGCGCTCGACGATTGGGACGTCGGCCGCACGCGCAACAACAAAGTCCACGAGTTCTACGCCGCGGCGCCGGGCGGGGTGCCGACGCAAGTCGCCTTCAGCCAGGCGCGGCGGTGGGAATCGCTCGACCTCGACCGCGAGGGCGGGGCGATCCGCTCGGCCGAGCACGCCTTCAGCCGGGACGGGGGGCTGGCGGTGCTCAAGGGCAACATCGCGCTCGACGGGTGCATCGTGAAGACCGCGGGGGTCGACGATTCGATCCTGATCTTCTCGGGACCGGCGAAGGTGTACGAGAGCCAGGACGCGGCGGTGGCGGCGATTCTCGGCGGGCAGGTCGAAGCCGGCGACGTGGTGGTGATCCGCTACGAAGGGCCGCGCGGCGGGCCGGGGATGCAGGAGATGCTCTACCCGACCAGCTACCTGAAATCGAAAGGGCTGGGGAAAGCCTGCGCGCTGATCACCGACGGGCGGTTCTCGGGCGGCACCTCGGGGCTGTCCATCGGCCACGTTTCGCCCGAAGCCGAGGAAGGCGGGGCGATCGGGCTGATTGAGGATGGCGACCGGATCGAGATCGATATCCCCAACCGGACCATCACCCTCGCCGTGTCCGACGAAGAACTGGCGCGGCGCCGCGAAGCCAAGGGCCCGGCTCCGTGGCAGCCCGCCGAGCCGCGCCCGAGGAAGGTCTCCGCCGCGCTGCAGGCCTATGCCGCGATGACCACCAGCGCCGCGCGCGGCGCGGTGCGCGATGTGACGCAAGTGCAGGGCAAGCGCTGATGCGGTTGGCGGCGGGGCTCGCCCTGCTGCTGGGGGCATGTTCGCCCAATGCCTCCGGGGCGTCGGAAGCGGGCGTCGAACTCATCGATTGCGCAACAGGCGGGGCGGCCGATTTCACCCGCGCCTGCCCGGTCGAGAGAGGGGTACAGAACGGCGATCCGGTGCTGGTGGTGCACAATCCGAACGGCGCGTTCCGGCGGTTCATCGTCCTCGACGGCGGCCAAAGCGTGACTGCGGCCGATGGCGCCCAGGCGCTGGCTATCACCGGCAACGGCAACGGCCTGGAGGTGAGCGTCGATGGCGATCGCTATCGTTTCCCGGCGAAGATGCTGCGCGATGCTGCCGGGCAATGAGCAAATCCTCACCGTCGCGCAGATGCGCGCGGCCGAAGAGGCGCTGATCGCCGGCGGCGAGACGGTCGACAGCCTGATGCAAGTCGCCGGGAAAGGCGCTGCCGAATGGGTTTGGCGCGTCGCCGCCGGGCGCCCGGCGACGGTGCTGTGCGGACCAGGCAACAACGGCGGTGACGGTTATGTGATCGCCGAGACTTTGCGCCGGCGAGGATTGGCAGTGACGGTGGTCGCGCCGGTCGAGCCGAAGACCGGCGCGGCGCAGCGCTCGCGGGCGGCGTTCGGCGGAACCATCGCCGAGCGCGGCCACGGGGGCGTGTTCGTCGATTGCCTGTTCGGCAGCGGATTGACCCGGCCCCTCGGTCCCGAGCTGGCAGGGCTCCTGCGCGATGTGGCGCGGCACCACCACTACCGCGTCGCGATCGACCTGCCGAGCGGGGTCGAGAGCGACAGCGGGGCGCTGCTCGACCAGGACTTGCCACAGTACGAGCTGACGGTTTCGCTCGGCGCCTGGAAGTTCGCCCATTGGCTGATGCCAGCGATGGCAACGATGGGCGAGCGGCGCCTGGTGCCGATCGGCGTGGCGTCGGTGCCGGGCGCGGCCGAGCTGATCGCGCGGCCGCACTTCACCGCTCCCGCC
The DNA here is from genome assembly GCA_963811255.1 of uncultured Alphaproteobacteria bacterium. Lineage (GTDB taxonomy): Bacteria > Pseudomonadota > Alphaproteobacteria > Sphingomonadales > Sphingomonadaceae > Croceibacterium_B. The sequence goes on from CAWEQI010000003.1 coordinate 1,020,526, forward strand.
GCAAATGCGCACAAGTACACGCGCGGGCTGGTGCTGGTGGTCGGCGGTCCGATGGCAGGCGCCTCGATGCTGGCCTGTGAAGCGGCTACCCGCGGCGGAGCTGGGGCGGTCAGGCTCGCCTCAGACCAGCCGCATCCTTCGGTGCCCGCCGACGTCATTCTCAAGGACCAGCCGCTTGCCGAATTACTCGCCGACGAGCGGACGAATACGGTGCTGGTCGGCCCCGGGCTGGGGCGCGACGATGCAGCGAAGGAACGGCTCGCGAGTGTGCTGGCTGCCGATTTGCCGGCGGTGGCGGACGCCGATGCCCTTACGCTGCTCACGCCAGACCTGGTCAGAGGCCGCTCCGCCCCGCTGATCCTTACTCCCCATGCCGGCGAAATGGCGCGCCTGGCGAAGAGCTTCGGAACCGAAGGCGAAGGGAAGATTTCCCAAACGAAAGCGCTGGCCGCGGCGACGAAGGGGGTGCTGGTCGCCAAGGGGCCGGACACGGTCGTTGCCGCGCCGGACGGGCGGACAGTGGTTGCACCGTCACCGACCAGCTGGCTCGCCGTGGCCGGGACCGGCGACGTTCTCTCGGGCATCGCCGCGAGCCGGCTTGCCGCTCGGCATGATCCGTTCGCCGCCGCCTGCGAGGCGGTTTGGCTGCATGGCGAAGCGGCGCGGCAGACGGGCCCAGCGTTCGTCGCCTCCGATCTGGCGAAACATGTCTCGGGGGCTTACGCCGCCGCGTTGTGAGCGAAGCTGAAGAGATCGTCCGCGTCGCCGCGAAAGGCGACGGCGTCACCGCGTCGGGCCGCCACGTGCCGCTGGCTGCGCCCGGCGACAGAGTGGACTCGAGTGGCGCGCTGCAGCCGGGCCCGCACCACGCCACGCCACCGTGCCGCCACTTCGGCACTTGTGGCGGGTGCCAGCTACAGCACCTGGACGAGCAGGCCCTGGCGGGGTTTGTGCATGACCGGGTGGTGCACGCTGCCGAGGCGCAGGGGCTCGAGCCAGAACTTGTCGCGCCGGTGCACCTGTCATCCCCGCGAAGCCGGCGCCGAGCGACTCTGCACGCCGTTAACGGCGGCGGACGCCCGCTGATCGGCTTTCGCGAACCGCAGTCGCACCGGGTGGTCAACATGCGCGAATGCCACGTGTTGGCGCCCGAGCTGTTCGCGCTGGTCGAGCCGTTGCGGCGGATGCTCGGCGGGCGACGCGGCAAGTATGCGCTGGCGATCGAGTTGGCGCTGCTCGATCCGGGGATCGATTGCGCGATCTCGGGGCTTGAGCTCAAAGGACTCGAGCAAACCGAGGCGCTGCTCGATTTCTGCCGGGGCCAGGCCCTTGCCCGGCTCGTTCTCGACCAGGGCTTTGGACCCGAGGCGCTGTGGGAGCCCGAACCGGTCAGCGTCACGCTGTCGGGCGTCGCCGTGCCTTATCCGCCGGGCGCGTTCCTGCAGGCGACGCGCGACGGCGAGGCGACACTGGTCGGCGCCGCAGTCGAGTGGCTCGCGGGCGCCGGCCGGATTGCCGACCTGTTCTCGGGCCTCGGGACCTTTGCGTTCGCACTTGCCGATGGTGCTGCGATCCTTGCCGCCGAAGCTGCGCGCGACGCGCATCTCGCCTGCAAGGCCGCCGCCGCGCGCATAGGCTCGCCGGTCGAGGCGGTTCACCGCGACCTGTTCCGCAATCCGCTGCGGGCGGAGGAATTGCGCGGCTTTGCCGGGGTGGTGCTCGATCCACCCCGCGCCGGAGCGCGCGAGCAGGTGGCGCAGATTGCGCAGAGCGGTGTCGAGCGGGTGGTCTATATCAGCTGCAACCCATCGAGTTGGGCGCGCGACGGGGCCATGCTGACGCAAGCCGGCTATCGCCTCGCCGAACTTCGTCCGATCGGCCAGTTCCGCTGGTCGACCCACGTCGAACTGGCGAGCCTATTCGTCCGCTAGAGCGGCAAGGATTTGTTCAAGCAGCCACTCGCGCGAGGCGCCGTCCGAATAGGCGTGATCGGCGCCCGCACAGCGGGCGAGGCGCGGGTCTCGCTCATCCCAACCGGCGAGGAATGCCTGACCGGTCCGATCGCGCTCGGCGACGAGGATCCGCACCGGGCCGGCAAAACCTGTCAGACCGGCGGCCATCTCCGCGGCGAGACCGCTGGGCGCCGAAGCGCGTGTCGCGGCGTGCCGTATGCTGCGCATGAGATCGCCGATGTTCACCTTCCCCGTCGCCAACCGCAACAGCTCGCGCGGGTTCTTCAGCTTGGCGGCATAGCGCGCGCGGATCGCCGAGGGCGGGGGCGGGGGGTCGGCGTGTTCGTCCTCGTAGGTCCAGGGGTTTGACAGGACCAGCCCGTCAAAGCCTTGCCCGCCGGACAGCATCAGTGCGCTGGCCGAATCGCAATTGCCGAACGCCACGACACGCTTGAGCAACGGACAATGCGCGCGGAATGCCGCGAACGCGGCGGCGATGTCCTCGGCTTCGTGGCGGAAGCCCATGTTGACCCCCTCGCTGTCGCCGACACCGCGGCGGTCGAAGCGCAGCACGGGGTGGCCGGCGGCGGCGATTTGCGCGGCGAGCTGCGCCTGATTCGAAAAGGCGCCGGCGCGAGTCTCGTTGCCTCCGGAGACGATCAGCAGGCCAGTTGTGCCCGGCGTTGCATCGAGGGTCGCGGCAAGCGTGCTGCCGGCGCAATCGACCGCGAAGTGGCGACGGCTCATGCCAGCTGCTCCATCGCCACAATCGCCGCCAGCGCGTCGGACTGTTTCGGGTCGTAGTCCGGTTCGGCGCGCAGCCACAGGCCGGGGCCGCCGATGTCGGCTTGGGCAATGTCGCGCTGATTGCCCGAAGCCGGCAGCTCCGCTTCGGCGAGGGCATCGATCATCTCCGCGCCGAGCCGGTATCCCGCCAGATCGAGCCCGCTCTGGCGGCCAACACCGAGCAGCCGGTCGCGATCGTCGTCGCGGCCCGCCTCGCGCGAGGCGAGCACACGGGCGCGCAGCAACGCGCGAAGTTGCGAACTCGCGGCCAGCGGGGCGTAGCGCCAGCCGGGCAAGCTGTCGGGGGCAATGTTGGCGCCTGCCCGGATCGCCAGCACATGGGTTGCCGAAAAATGCCACGCCGCCTCGGCCGCCTCAGCGCGCCAGGACTGCAGCGTCTGCTGTTCGAGCGGCGCCAGACTTTCGTTGCAGCCGGGCAGGTCGGGCAGGAAGCTGTCGATGTCCGAGCCGTCGAGGCGGCGCATCACCTCGATGGTGAAGTGGCGCAGCTTGTTGCTCTCGTCGAACCAGGCGGGGAGCACCAGCACGCGGTGGGCGCGGCCCTTGTCGAAGGCGACGGCATATTCCTCACCGGCAGGCGTGGGCCAGGTGGCGATCACGGGCTGGTGTCAGGCGCCGCGCTTGGCCTGCACGAAGGCCAGCAGCGCGCCGTAGGTCTCGAGCATTTCGCCGTCGACTTCGTCGTCCTCGATGACGATGCCGAGGCGGTCCTCGACTTCGGTCAGCAGCCCGGCGACGGCCATCGAATCGAGCTCCGGCAAATGGCCGAACAGGCCGGTGTCAGGGGTGAAGGCGGCGACGCGGTCGGCGGAAAGGCCAAGCACGTCCTGCATCACCTGGCGCAGCACGGCATCGGCATCGGTCGCGGCGGCGTCGCTCGTCATTGTCGGATCCCTGTCCAAGAGGGCGGGAGCGTTAGCCATGGGCGTTACCTTTCACAAGTTCATGCATGCGAGCCCTGGCGATGGCCGGCCAGTTGCGGGGATCGCCCGGGCGCCAACACTGGAGACGGTAGCGCGGGCGGGCATCGTCCATCCAGTCACGCTTGTAGCCGTCGTCGCCGGTGCCGAAGTCGACCAGGTCGACACCGTCGCGGTCGATTACGCGTTCCATGAGTGCGGCGGTGAGGGTGGTGCCGGGGGAGAGCGGCTTGGCGCTTTCGCGGTGGGCGAGCTTGTGGATGTAGGCGGTGCCGTCCTCGACGGTCCAGAACTGCGCGGCGACCGCTTCGCCCTGGTGGCGGGCGACGGCCAAGCGGATGCGGCCGGCAGCGCCCTCGGCCTTGGCGAAGGCCCGCAGCAGGGCCGGATCGCCTTCCTCGGGCTTCCAGCTTTCGGCGTAGATGTGTTCGTAGGAGTGCCAGATATCTTCATTGAAAGACGCAGAAATTTCAACTTCCACCTTCTTCGCCTTGCGCTTGAGGGTGGTCCGCAGGGGCCCGGGACGTTCGGCGAGATAGTCGGCATAGCTGCGCCCGCCGACGGCCAGCACGCGGTTCGTGTCGCACGGTTGGCGGACGACCCACCAGCCGGCGCGGGTGAACGCGCGTTCGATTTGGCGCGCGGTGCCGTCCTCGTCGGGCAGGCGATCGAAAATCAGGTGCGATGTCTGGGCGGCGAGCCCCTCGGCGAGGGCGATCATTAGGCTGTCGAGCGAGCCGTAAGGCGTCGCCAGCGGCCGCCAGGTGAAGCCGTACCAGTTGAGCAGCGACTCGAGACGGCGGCCGATGCGGCGCAGCGGCAGCACGACCGCGCCCGAGCCGTCCTCGGCGACGGCATAGAGCGGCTGCGGCTGCGTGGCTTCGAGGCGCTCGAACCACTCGCGGCGCGCGAACGGGCCGTTCGCCGCCAACGGCTGCGCTTGCACATCCTTAACACTGGCGTGATAGCTGATGGCCGTCACCGACTGCCTTCCCTTCGGAGCCCCGATGCCCCTGCCGCCCGATCCCGTTCCCCGGCCGCTCGACCATCTCGCCGACCGCGGGCGGGACGAGGACCCGGCGCTCGTGCTGCGCGGCGAAGCGCTTAGCTACAAGGCCTTAAGAACCCGTGTCGGCGCTCTGGCGTCATGGTTGGCGGCGAAAGGCTTCGAGCCGGGCGCGCGGGTGGCGAGCTGGGCGGCCAAGGGCGAGCTGACATGCCTGCTGCCCATCGCCGCAGCGCGGGCGGGGCTGGTCCATGTGCCGGTCAATCCGCTGCTCAAAAGGGCCCAGGTGGCGCATATTCTGGCCGACAGCGGCGCGAGCCTGCTACTCGGCACGCCGGCGCGGCTGGCCACGCTTGAGCCGGACGACGTGCCTGCGAGCTGCATCGTGTTGGAAGAGCCGTTTGTTATCGAGGCGGTTCATGGAATGAACGACTTTCTGCCGCCATCGGAAGCCGATACCGATGCGCTGGCAGCGATCCTCTATACCAGCGGCTCGACCGGGCTGCCCAAAGGGGTAATGCTGAGCCACGCCAACTTGTGGCTCGGGGCCGTCAGCGTGGCGCATTACCTCGGGCTCGAGCGCGATGACGTCGTGCTGGCAGTCCTGCCGCTGTCGTTCGATTACGGCCAGAATCAGCTGCTCTCGGCGTGGTATGCCGGGGCGAGCGTGGTGCCGCTCGATTACCTCACGCCGCGCGACGTCACCAAGGCGTGCGAGCGCCACGGCGTCACGACGCTCGCCGCAGTGCCGCCGCTCTGGGTTCAGCTAGTGGAGCAGGACTGGCCGACGGAAGCCGTGGCGCCGATGCGGCGTCTGACCAACAGCGGAGGGGCGCTGACGGTGGAGCTGGTGCGCGGCTTGCGTGGGCTGTTCCCGCAGGCGCGTCTGTTCCCGATGTACGGCCTCACCGAGGCGTTCCGTTCGACTTATCTCGATCCGGCGCTGGTCGATACGCACCCGATCTCGATGGGCAAGGCGATCCCGTTCGCCGAGATCCTGGTGATCGGCGACGATGGCCGTGTGACGTCAGCCGGGGAGGAGGGCGAGCTGGTGCATTGCGGGCCGCTGGTGGCGCAAGGGTATTGGCAGGATGCTGCAAGGACTGCCGAGCGGTTCAAGTCGGCGCCCACAGAGTCGCAATATGGCGGCACCGCGGTATGGTCGGGCGACCGCGTGACGCGCGATGCGGACGGGCTGCTCTATTTTGCCGGGCGGCGTGACGCCATGATCAAGAGCGCGGGCAACCGCATCAGCCCGCAGGAGATCGAGGAGGCGGCGCTGGCGACCGGGTTGGTCGCCGAGGCGGCGGCGGTCGGGCGTGAAGGACGATCGCTTGGGACAGGCGGTGCTGCTGGTGGTGCGGGGAAGCGGGGACGAGGCGGGCTTGCGCGCGGCGCTCAAGCGCGACTTGCCCAATTTCATGCAGCCGCACGAAATTCGTTGGGTCGAGTGGATGCCGCTCAACCCCAACGGCAAGATCGATCGGGTGGCACTGCAGGCGGAGACGGTCGGGTGAAGCCGCTCGGGCCGATCCCCGCGGGATTTACCGCGCTCGACGGCGAGCTGGCGGTCGGCGGGCGCCGCACGAGCGCGCTGGTCGAGGAGGCGGGCGGAACGCCGCTGTTCGTCTATTCGGCCGAAATGATCCGCCGGCGCATGGCCGACTTGCGCGTCGCCATGCCCGATCGCTTGCGCATTCATTATGCTATGAAAGCAAACCCATACGCGCCAATCCTCGAATTGATGCGAGATTTGGTCGACGGCTTCGATATCGCCTCGCAAGGCGAGTTGGGAATGGCGCTGGCCGCCGGGCTGCCGGCGGGGCGGATCAGCTTTGCCGGGCCGGGCAAGCGCGACGACGAACTGACCGCGGCGATCGTCGCCGGTGTCTCGCTTAACCTTGAATCCGAGAACGAAGCGCATCGGGCGCTGGCGATTGCCGACCAATATGGCGTCACCCCGCGACTGGCGATCCGCGTCAATCCCGATTTCGAGCTGCGCGGTTCGGGCATGAAGATGGGCGGCGGCGCCAAACCGTTCGGGCTCGACGCTGAGCGCGTGCCGGCGCTGGCGCGCGAGGTGATCGCCGCCGGGGCGGCGTGGCGCGGGCTGCACATCTTCGCCGGCAGCCAAGCGCTCGACGCCGAGGCGATCGCCGAAACCCAGGCCAACGTGCTGAATCTCGCCGCCGGGTTGGCCGAAGCGATCGGACAGCCGCTGCCGCACCTCAACATGGGCGGCGGGTTCGGCATTCCCTATTTCCACAGCGACGAGCCGCTTGACGTCACGGCGGTGGGCGCGGCGCTGGGCGAAAGGTTTGCCGCGCTACCCGACGCGCTGACGTCAACCGAGTTCGCGATCGAGCTCGGCCGTTACCTCGTCGGCGAGGCGGGCGTGTACCTGGCGCGGATCGTCGATCGCAAAGTGAGCCACGGCGCGACGTACCTGATCACCGACGGCGGTTTGCACCACCAGTTGGCGGCTTCGGGCAACTTCGGCACGGTGGTTCGCCGCAACTATCCCGCGGCGATCGCCAGCCATTTCGCCGAGCCGGCGAGCGAGGAAGCGAGCATCGTCGGCTGCCTGTGCACCCCGCTCGACCGGCTCGCTGATCAGGCGCTGCTGCCGCACGCCGGCGTCGGCGACCTGGTCGCCATCTTCTGCGCCGGCGCTTACGGGGCGACCGCCAGCCCGGCGGCGTTTCTTGGGCAAGGGCCGGCGCGGGAGATGCTCGTCTGAAAGCTCCTCCCCTTCAGGGGAGAGGAATGATGCGCGGAACGCTCGTTTAGACTTCCGAGGCGGTCCGTCCCGTTACGAGACAGGGCCGAGAAAGCCCGGAAAACCGCCGGTTTTGGGCGTCAAGACTAACGCAATGTTCACCCTTTTTCGAGACAAGGCGCACCGGATCCGCGGGGGCACGGACTGGCTGCGTGACGTCGCAGCGGGTTGCGGCCCGGCCATATCGAGGTTTTAGCATGCTGTACTACTCCGCCGCCCGCCTTCTCGCCGTCAGCGCGCTGGCGAGCCTCGTCTTGAGCGGCTGCGCCAGCGCGCCCGACGGGCACCTGCCGCCGGCCAATTTCGTGTCGATGCAGGAAAGTCCGGGCGAAGACTACGTGATCGGTCCGCTCGACACGCTGACGATCGACGTGTGGCGCAACGCCGAACTGAGCGCGAAAGATGTTCAGGTGCGGCCCGACGGACGCATCACCACGCCGCTTGTTTCGGACATGCCGGCGGTCGGCAAGACGCCGACGATGCTGGCCGAGGACATCCGCCTGCAGCTGTCGCAATACATCACCGATCCGATCGTGACGGTGATGGTCGACAAGTTCGCCGGCACCTTCAGCCAGCAGATCCGCGTCGTCGGCGCCAGCGAGAAGCCGGCTTCGCTGCCGTACCGCGCGAACATGACCGTGCTCGACGCGATGATCGCGGTCGGCGGCCTGGGCGAATACGCCAGCGCCAACCGCGCCAAGCTGGTCCGCTTCGACAAGCAGTCGGGCAAGCAGAAGGAATATGGGCTGCGGCTGGGCGACCTGCTCAAGAAGGGCGACACCAGCGCCAACGTGATGCTGCAGCCCGGCGACGTGATCATCATCCCGGAGAGCATGTTCTGACATGAGTGACATGCTCGACGAGCTGCGCACGGCGCTGTGGGCGGTGTGGAACCGGCGCTGGCTGGCGCTCGGCGTCGCCTGGGGCGTGTGCGTGCTCGGCTGGCTGGTCATCGCGCTGGTGCCGAACACCTACGAATCCGACGCGCGCATCTTCATCCAGCTCGACGACATGCTGGCCGACCAGATCGGCATCACCGCCGCCGCGCGCGACAAGGATATCGCCCGCGTGCAGCAGACGCTGACCAGTGACGTCAATCTTGAGAAGATCGTCCGGTCGACCCGGCTCGGCGACAAGGTGACTAACCCAGCCCAGATGCAGTCGGCGATAGCCGCGCTGACCAAGCAGATCACCGTCGTCGCTCAAGGCGACACCGGCAGCAACATCTTCAAGATCAGCGCGACCAGCGGCCGCCGGGACCTGTCCGACGCCGAGAACGCCCAGCTGGCGCAAGACATCGTCCAGCAGATGATCGACATCTTCAAGGAGCAGAACCTCGGCGGCTCGCGGGCCCAAGTGCGCGACACGATTGCGTTCATGGACCAGCAGCTGGCCGAACGCAGCAAGCAGCTTCAGGATGCCGAACAGCGCCGGCTGGCGTTCGAATCGAAGTACCCGGACCTGGCCGGCGGCACCGACGCGATCATCGCCCAGTTGAACGGCTACCGCTCGGAACTGCGCGGGGTCGAGGCCGACCTGGCCGCCGCGCAAAGCTCGCTCGCGGCCGTCAAGGGGCAAATGGCGAGCACACCCAAGACGCTCGTCACTCCCGATTCGGGCGGGCCCGCCGCCGCGCTGGCGCTGGCCCGGGCCAATCTTGCCTCGCTGCAGGCGCGCGGGCTGACCGAACAACATCCCGACGTGATCGCCGCCGAGAAGCAGATCGCCGCGCTCAGCAAGGCGGCCAAGGGGCCCGCCGGAGACTATGGCACGCCCAACCCGGCTTACACCTCGCTGCAATCGATCCAGGTCGAGCGGCAGGCAGCGGTCGAGGCGCTGACCTCGCGCGCGGCGGCGTTGCAACAACAGATTGCGGAAGTTGAGGCGAACGAGGCGCAGGCGCCCGCCGCCGCCGCCGAGGCCAAGCAGATCAGCCAGGACTACGACGTTCTCAAGGCACAGTACGACAAGCTGCTGGCCGACCGCGAACAGCTGCGCCTGCGCGGGCAGGTCGAAACCGAGCATAATTCGGTCAAGTTCGACGTGGTCGATCCGCCCAGCGCGCCGCGCAAGCCGGCATCGCCGAACCGGCCGCTGCTGCTGTTCGGCGTGCTGTTCGTCGGCATCGCGGCCGGGGGCGGGACGGCCTACGGCGTCGGCAAGATGCGCTCGACGTTCGCCACGGCGAGCAAGCTGGAGACCGCTTTCGAGCTGCCAGTGATCGGGACGATCTCGCTGGCGCTGACGGACGCCACGCGGGCGCTGGAGAAAAGGCGCCGCCGGCTGTTCTACGCCGGGGCCGGCGCTCTGGGCGGGCTGTTCGTCGTGCTGCTGGCGGCCGAGTTCGTGCAGCGGGGGCTGATTGCATGACCGAGCAGAGCAAGATCCCGCTGCCGTCTGATCCCGAAACCAAGGGCAAGTCCCTGTTCGAGCGGGCCGAGGGCCTGTTCGGGCTCGACGCCTTTGCCCCGGCGCCGGTGCCGGACGGCGTTGCCCGGCAGGCCGGCAAGAAGGCGCCGCCGCTGCCCAAGTCTGAGTCCACGGAACCCGCCGCAAAGCCCGAGGCCGCTGCGAAGGTCGAGACGGCGCCGATTGCGCCCGAGCCGCAAGCCGAGCCGATCCGTTTCACCGGCCCGCCGCAGGCGATCGACCGCAAGCACCTGGCCGAACAAGGACTGATCCAGCTCGACGGGCGGGTGACCACGCTGCTCGAGGAATTCCGCATCGTGAAGCGCCAGCTGCTGCTCGCCGCGCGCGCCGGCCGGCGCAACGGCGGCGGGGCCCTGGCGCAGCGAGTGCTGGTATGCTCGCCGCTGCCGGGCGAGGGCAAGACCTTCTGCGCCACCAACCTGGCGCTGGCGATGGCGGCGGAGAAGGACAGCGAAGTGCTGCTGGTCGACGCCGATTTCGCCAAGCCGTCGATCCTGTCGACGCTGGGGCTTTCCGGGCGCCAGGGGCTGATGGACGCGCTGGCCGATCCCTCGATCCGGGTCGAAGAGTGCGTGATCACGACCGACATCCCCGGGCTCTATGTGCTGCCGGCCGGCAGCCAGACCAGTTCCGACAGCGAATATCTCGCCAGCGAGCGGACAAGCGCGGTGCTCGACCGGCTGACGCGGGGCGCGCCGAACCGGCTGGTGATTTTCGATTCGCCGCCGGCTCTGGCGGCAACGCCCGCCGCCGAGCTGGCCAAGTACGTCGGCCAGGCGCTGGTGGTCGCTCGGGCCGACATCACCGGGCAATCGGCGCTGGAAGACGCGCTGTCGCTGCTCTCGGCCTGTCCCGACATCAAGCTGCTGCTCAACGCCGCGCATTTCAGCCCCAGCGGCCGCCGGTTCGGCAGCTACTACGGCTACGGGGAGTAATGCGGATGGTCCGCCGCTTGCGCGTCGCCGTTCTGGGGCTTGCCGTTCTCGCGTTTTCGGGCAGCGCCTGGGCGGAGGACGCGCCGCACGCGGTCAAGCCGGACCCGCACATCGACGTCGCGCCCTATATCGAGGCCGAGCAGGTGGTGACGGACGAGCTCGAGCCGGGCAGCGACACCGTCACCTACAGCACGCTCGCCGCCGGCGTGGATGTCGGCGCGAAGGGGCATTACTCGGCTGCCTCCGCTTCGGTGCGCTACGAGCGCCATTTCGGCGAGAGCGGCGGCTTTAGCGACAGCGACACGATCAGCGGCATCGCTCGGGCCTCTGTGGCGGTAGTGCCGCACGCGGTGACGATCGAGGCCGGAGGGCTCGCCGCGCGCGACAGCGTCGACAGCAGCGGGGGCACCTTCGGCGGCGCGTTTGCCAATGCCGCCAGCACCACCAGCCGGATCTATTCGGGTTACATCGGGCCGTCGGTCGAAACATATCTCGGAGACCTCCAGGTCGAAGGCCATTACCGCTTCGGCTACACCAAGGTGAAGGAACCGAGCGCGTTGGTGGTCGGCGCCACCGGCGCGGTGCCAGTCGATCTCGCCGATACGAGCACCACCCACAACGCCCAGGCCCGGATCGGTTTCCGGCCGTACACCGTGCTGCCGGTCGGCGTCGGCGTCGGCGGGATGTGGGTCCAGCAGAACGTCTCCAACCTCGACCAGCGGGTGCGCGACCGCAACGTGCGCGCGGACGTGACGGTGCCGCTGAGCCCGACGCTCGCGCTGGTCGGCGGCGCCGGTTACGAGGACGTCGAGGTGTCGAGCCGCGATGCGCTACGCGATTCCGCCGGCAACCCGGTCATCGGACCCGACGGACGCTACGTCACCGACAAGAGCGCGCCGCGGAAGATCGCCTATCAGACCGACGGCCTGATTTACGACGGCGGAGTGATGTGGCGCCCGAGCAAGCGCACCTCGCTCGAGGCGCACGTCGGCCGGCGCTACGATTCGATGACCTACTACGGCAACTTTTCGTACAAGCCGAACCCGCGCGAGAGCGTGAACGTCTCGGTGTACGACGGGATCACCAGCTTCGGCGGACTGATAACCGACCAGTTGGCCGGGCTGCCGGCGGAATTCACCGCCGTCCGCAATGCGCTGACCGGCGACGTGGGCGGCTGCGTGGCGACGCTCGAAGGCAGCGGCTGCGTGGGCGGAGCCACCAGCTCGCTGGCCTCGGCGGCGTTCCGCAGCCGAGGCGTTTCGGCGAGCTATGCGATCGACCTCGGTCGTACGACGGCGGGGATTGGCGTCGGCTACGACCGCCGAAAGTTCATCGCCGCGCCGGGCACGGCGATCGCTTCGGCCAACGGCGTGATCGCCGAGACCTGGTGGGCGGCGGTCTATGCCAGCACCAAGCTCGACGCGCGCTCGAGCCTGAGCGGCAGCGCCAGCGCCGACTGGTTCGATAGCGGATTCGCCGGCAACGGCGGCACCGCGGTCGGTTACACCGCCTCGCTGGCCTATTACCGACGGCTGTTTTCCGGCCTCAGCGGCACCGCCGCCGTCGGCCTCGACGGCATCAAACAAGACAAGCTTCCCGACGTCATGTCCGCCTCGGCCCTGCTGGGCCTGCGGTACGAGTTCTGACGCCCGACGGAGACGATGAGATGTTCCACGATTTCTACGGCCTAACGGGCAAACCCTTCCAGCTGACGCCGGATCCGGCGTTCTATTTCCGCAGCGTGACCCACCGGAAGGCGCTGTCCTATCTCGGCTACGGTCTGGCGCAGGGCGAAGGCTTCATCGTCATCACCGGTGAAGTCGGCGCCGGCAAATCCACGCTGGTTGCCCACCTGGTGAGCACGGTCGACCCGCAGCGCCTCGTCGTGGGGCAGGTCGTCACCAGCAAGCTCGACGAGGAGGAGATCATCCACGTCGTCGCGCAGAGCTTCGGGCTCGAGGTGGAAGGGCACGACAAGGCAAGCGCGCTCGGCGCGATCGAGAGCTTCCTGCACGAGCAGGCGAGGGCAGGGCGCCGCTGCCTGCTGGTGGTCGACGAATCGCAGAACCTTTCGGTGCCCGCGCTCGAGGAGTTGCGGATGCTGTCGAACTTCCAGCTCGGCAATCATCCGCTGCTGCAGACGCTGCTGCTCGGGCAGCCCGAATTCCGGGTGACGCTGCAGGCGAGCCCCGATCTTGAGCAACTGCGCCAGCGGGTGATCGCCGCGCATCATCTCGAACCGATGGAGAAGGGCGAGATCGAGCCGTACATCATCCACCGGCTGGAGAAGGTCGGCTGGGACGGCAACCCGGCCTTCGACCAGAGGGTGTTCATGGAGCTGTACGACGCCAGCGGCGGTATTCCGCGGCGGGTCAACCAAATTGCCAACCGGCTGCTGCTGCTCGGCGCGGTCGAGGAGCGGACGCGGATCGATTCGGCGATGCTCAAGGCGGTGCTCGATGAGATGGCCGGCGAGAAGGCCTTTCCCGAGGCGGCGCCGAAGCCGATGCCCAAGCCCGAGCCCAAGTTCGAGCCGGTCGCGCCGTTGAAGCATGAGCCGCGGCTCGACCGCGAAACCGTCGAGGCGATGCTCGCCGAGCGCGACGCGCAGATCGCCGAGCTGCAGCAGGCGGTGGTGGAAATGGCCAATCGGCACGATGAGGCGGCGATCGCCGCGCTGATGCCCGAGATCGCCACCTTGCAAGAGACGGTCGCCCGGCTCGAGGCCAAGAGCTTCGAGCAGGAGCGCACGATCCGCCACACGCTGACGATGCTGATCGAGTGGATCGAAAGCGAGATGGACGAAAGCAAGGCCGCTTAAGAGAGGACCGAGCTTGAACGCCGTCATTCAACCCATCCGGGCCGAAGCCGGCGGCGCGATCGTCAATGGCCTGTCGGTCGACGTGGAGGACTGGTTCCAGGTCGGCGCGTTCGAAAGCGTGATCGAGCGCGACGACTGGAACTCGCTCGCCGACCGCGTCGAGCGCAACGTTCACAGTATTCTGGACCTGTTCGACGAGGCCGAGGTCAAGGCGACCTTTTTCGCGCTCGGCTGGGTCGCCCAGCGCCACGGCGGGATGATGCGCGAGATCATCGTCCGCGGGCACGAGCTGGCGAGCCACGGGTGGGACCATGGGCGGGTATTTCGGATGGACCGCAAGAGCTTCGGCGAAGACATCGCCCGCGCTCGCAAGGTGCTGGAGGACGCCTCCGGGGTGCGCGTGGTCGGCTACCGCGCGCCAAGTTTTTCGATCGACCGGCGCACGCCGTGGGCGTTCATGGAGCTGGCCGAGCAGGGCTATCACTATTCCTCGAGCGTCGCGCCGGTCAGCCACGATCATTACGGCTGGGCCGACGCGCCGCGCTTCGCTTTCAAGCCGCTGCCGTGGTCGGAGCTGATCGAATTGCCGGTGACGACGGCGATGTTCGCCGGCAAGCGGCTGGCGGCCGGCGGCGGCGGGTTCTTCCGGGTGATTCCCTACGGCTTCACGCGCTGGGCGATCCGCCAGGTCAACGCGCGCGACGAGCGCCCGGCGGTGTTCTATTTCCACCCGTGGGAAATCGACCCCGGGCAGCCGCGCGTCGCCGGGGCGCCGCTCAAGTCGCGCCTGCGGCATTACACCAACCTCGACAAAATGGCCGGCAAGCTGCGCCAGCTGGTCGGTGAATTCGCCTGGGGGCGGATGGACTTGCTGGCACATCGCGAGGCCGCGCGGCTCGACGGCGAGGCGGTCGCGTGAATGCGCCGTTCGCCCTGACCCGAGAATACGTCCGCGCCGCCGACTTGCGCCAGCCCGACGAGGCGGCGCGGATCGAAGGCTTCGTGGCCGACACGGGCGGAAGCCTGTTCCACCGCCCGGCGTGGCTGCGCGCCGTGGAACACGGCACCGGGCAACGGGCGCGAGGATTGCTAGCGGAGAAGAGCGGCACGATCATCGGCTGGCTGCCGCTGAGCGAAGTGCACTCGCCCATCTTCGGTCGGGTGCTGGCTTCGAGCGGCTTTGCCGTTGGCGGCGGCGTCCTCGCCGAGCGCGCGGCCACCGCCGGGGCGCTGGGCCGCGCGGCCGAAGAACTGGCGCAGCGCTTGTCATGCCCGGCGATCGAGCTGCGCGGCGGCCCGGCGCCGGATGGCTGGCGGGTGCGGACCGACAGCCACTGCGGCTTCGTAGCCGAACTGGCTGACGACGACGAAGCGCAGTTGGCGGCCATCCCGCGCAAGCAGCGGGCCGAGGTGCGCAAGGGGCTGACAGAAAACTTGACGGTGCATGTCGGCACCGGCGCCGAGGACCGGGCGGCGCATTTTGCGGTCTATGCCGAAAGCGTCCGCAACTTGGGCACGCCGGTGTTCCCGCGCCGACTGTTCGAGGCCGCGCTGGACGCACTCGACGGAGACATCCTGACGATCCGCCGTCAAGGCAAGCCGGTCGCCAGCGTGCTGTCGTTCTACCACGCCGGCGCGGTCATGCCGTACTGGGGCGGCGGCACCTACGAGGCGCGGCGGCTGCGGGCCAATGACCGGATGTATTTCGAGTTGATGCGGCACGCCCGCCGACGGGGCTGCAATCGCTTCGATTTCGGCCGCTCGAAGACCGGCAGCGGGGCGTGGGGGTTCAAGAAGAACTGGGGTTTCGAGCCGGAGCCGCTGTCGTATTCCAGTTGGACCGCGCCGGGCGCCGAGCCGCGGGATGCCGATCCGACGAGCGCCCGGCACGCCGCGCGCATCGTCTTGTGGCGGCGCTTGCCGTTGGGTCTTGCCAACCTGCTCGGGCCGCCGATCGCTAGGGGGTTGGGGTGAGCGGGGACATCCTCTTTCTCGCGCACCGCATCCCCTTTCCGCCCGACCGCGGCGACAAGATCCGTTCGCACCATATCCTGAAGGCGCTGGCGGAGCTGGCGCCGGTACATGTCGGCTGTTTCGCCGAGACCGACGCGGATAAAGCGCGGGAGCCCGCGCTCGCGTCGGTCAGCGCAAGCCATTGCCTGCTCCGGCGCAGCAAGCCGCTGGCGTGGGCCGGGCTTCAGGCGCTCGCCGACAGGAAGCCGGTCAGCCTTGCCGCGTTTCACCGCCCGGCCATGGTCCGGTTTGTCGCGCGCACGCTGCGCGAACGGCCGATCGACACGATCTACGTCTTCTCGGGCCAGATGGGTCAATACGCGCCGCGCGAATGGGACGGCCGCCTTATCGTTGACCTGGTGGACGTGGATTCGGCCAAATTCGAATCCTACGCCCGCGAAGCCAAGGGAGCGAAGCGCCGGCTGTTGGAACGCGAGGCTCGCCTGTTGCGCGAGGAGGAAGAACGGCTAGCGCGCATTGCCGACCGCACACTGCTGGTCAGCGACGCGGAGGCGGCGCTGTTGCGGTCGCGCCTCGATCCGCGTGCCAGCGTGCGGATCTGTGCCCTTGCCAACGGGGTCGACCTGGCAGCCTTCGATCCGGCGCGCACCGAACGGCATCCCATGCTAGCCGCCACGCCGGGGCCGCATCTCGTGTTCACCGGGCAGATGGATTATCCGCCCAACGTTGCCGCGGCGCTGCGGGTTGCGCGCGGCATCTTGCCGAAAATCCGCCAGGTGCATCTGGCGGCACAGTTTCATATCGTCGGGCGCGCACCGGCGGCGGCGCTGCGCGCGCTCGACGGCAAGGACGGCGTGCGCGTGTGGGGCGAGGTGCCGGCGGTGCAGCCGTTCCTCGCCGCTGCCGACCTGGTGATTGCCCCGCTCGCCGTCGCCCGGGGAGTGCAGAACAAGGTGCTCGAAGCGATGGCGATGGCCCGGCCGGTGTTGCTCTCGCCCGATGCGGCGACCGGCATCGGCGCCGAAGATGGCGCGCAATTTGCGGTGGAAACCGACGACGACGGTCTGGGCGAGCGGGCGCTGGCCCTGCTCGGCGAGCCGGACGCGGCCGCCCGGATGGGGATTACCGCGCGGCGGTTCGTCGTCGAAAACCTCAGCTGGTCGGCGGCACTGGCGCCGCTTCCCGCGCTGGTCGGGCGCGAGGTGATGGGGGAAGGGCGGCGCGATGCCGCCTGAGCTTTCGCTGCCGCTGCACCGTTCGTGGATCGAGCCGGTGCCGCGAGCCTGGCGAGCACCGCTGGTGCAGGTGGCGCTCGCCTGGGCGGCGCTGATCATGCTGACATGGGACGACTGGACCGAGATGGCGCGCCAGTGGTGGAACGCCTCAACCTACAACCACATCCTGCTGGTCCCGCCGATTCTGGTATGGCTGGTGCGGTTGGGCTGGCCCGAGTTGCGCAGGCTGGAGCCGCAAGCCTGGTGGCCCGGTCTGGCGTGGCTCGCCGCCGGTTTGCTGATGTGGGCCGCAGGTAGGGCGGGCGACGTGAATCTGGTGGGTGAACTGGGCGCGGTGATGCTGCTGCAGGCCGCGGCGATGGTGCTGATCGGACCGAGAGCGGCCGTGGGGCTGCTGTTCCCGCTCGGCTACATGGTGTTCCTCGTGCCTTTCGGCGACGAGATCATACCGCCGCTGCAGGCGATTACCGCGCACATCGCAGTCGCGCTAACACATGCGAGCGGAGTGCCGGCGGCGCTCAACGGCGTGTTCATCGACACGCCGGTCGGGCGGTTCGAGGTGGCGCAGGCGTGCTCGGGAGTAAAATTTCTCATCGCGATGGTCGCCCTGGGGACGCTGGTCGCGCACCTCTTCTACCGCAGCGGCAAACGGCGGGCGCTGTTCTTGGCCGCGTGCGTCGTCGTTCCGGTGCTGGCGAACGGCGTCCGCGCCTGGGGGACCATCGAGGTGGCGCAGAGCCGCGGCCTGGCGTTCGCCGCCGGGTTCGATCACATCGTTTACGGGTGGATCTTCTTCGCGCTGGTGATGAGCGCTCTGCTGGCCATCGCCTGGCGAACATCCGACCGGCCGCCGGACGAGAAGCTGCTTGATGCCGAAGCTCTCGACGCATCGCCGACGCTCGTTCGGATGGGGCGGCGGCGGATGAACGGATGGGCGGCGCTGGCGACGATCTGGGGTGTCGCGCTGATTGGTCCGTTCGTCGAAGGTTTGCTTGCCGCCGCGGGCCTGCCCTCGTAACGGCGGCGGCAATGTGCGGGATCGCGGGGATCTTCCATTGCGGCACGATCAAGCCGGTCGATCCGGCGCGGGTCGAGCGGATGAGCGAGGCGCTCGTCCATCGCGGGCCCGACGGTTCGGGGGTGTGGACCGCGCCGGGCGTGGGGCTCGGCCACCGGCGGCTGTCGATCATCGATCTCGCCGGCTCGCCGCAGCCGATGCATTCGGCCGACGGGCGCGCGGTGCTGGTCTACAACGGCGAGATCTATAACTACCGCGAGCTGCGGCGGGAGCTGGCGGGACTCGGCGCCCAGTTCCGCACCGAGGGCGACAGCGAGGTGATCCTCGCGGCTTACCAGCAATGGGGCGTCGATTGCCTGCGGCGATTGAACGGCATGTTCGCCTTCGCGATCTACGATGGCGCCAAGCGCGAGCTGTTCCTGGCGCGCGACCGGTTTGGGGTGAAACCACTGTACATGGCGAACCTGAGCGACGGCAGCCTGGCTTTCGCATCCGAGCTGAAAGGGCTGCTGGCGCACCCGTTGTTGCGCCGCGAAGTCGATCCGCTGGCGGTCGAGGATTACCTCGCCTGGGGCTACGTGCCCGATCACCGCTGCATTTTGAAAGGCGTCGAGAAGCTGCCGGCCGGGCATTACCGGGTGCTGCGGCATGGTGCGCCGCCGGCCGCGCCGGTGCGCTGGTGGGATGTGTCGTTCGCCGAGCGGCGCAAGGGCAAGGCGGCCGACCTCGAGGCCGAGTTGCTGCACCACTTGCGCGAGGCGGTGACCAGCCGGATGATCGCCGACGTGCCGCTCGGGGCGTTCCTCTCGGGCGGGGTCGATTCCTCGACCGTCGTCGCGCTGATGGCCGAGGCGAGCCGCGAGCGGGTGAAGACCTGCACGATCGGCTTCGACGTCGCATCGCTCGACGAGACGTCGTACGCCGACGAAGTCGCCCGCCTGTTCGCGACCGATCATCACACGCGCATGGTCAGCGCCGACCAGTTCGGCGAAATCGGCACGCTGGCGGCGATGTTCGACGAACCTTTCGCCGACGCCTCCGCGCTACCGACATGGCGCGTCGCCCAGCTGGCGCGCGAGACGGTGACCGTGGCGCTTTCGGGTGATGGGTCGGACGAAGCGCTCGCCGGGTATCGCCGGCAGGTGTTCCAAGCGCACGAGGAGCGGGCACGCAGGTGGTTGCCGGGTGCGTTTCGGAAGTCGGTGCTGGGTTCGCTCGGCGCGGCTTATCCCAAGGCGGACTGGGCGCCGCGGCCGTTGCGGCTGAAAACGACGCTGCTCTCGCTGGCGGGCAGCGGGGCTGAGGGATACGCCAGTGCGCTGTCGGTCACGCCACCGGGCTTGCGCCGCTCGCTCTACGCACCCGAGTTCGCGCGCCAGGTGGGCGATTACCGGGCCGAGGAGCCGCTGATCCGGCTGATGGAGAATGCGCCGGCGCGCAGCGGACTCGACCGGGCGCAGTATGCCGACCTGACGTTCTGGCTGCCCGGTGACATCCTCACTAAGGTCGACCGCACCAGCATGGCGGTCAGTCTGGAGGCGCGCGAGCCGCTGCTCGATCACCGCTTCGTCGAGTTCGCCGCCACCCTGCCCGAGCACCTTCGCGTGCATCGCAGCGAGGGCAAGTACCTGCTGAAGAAGGCGATGCGCCGCTACCTGCCCGCCAAGATCCTCCACCGGCCCAAACAGGGCTTTGTCACCCCGATTGCCGACTGGCTGCGCGGGCCGCTGGCGAACGACGCCCGGGCGATCGCGACTAGCGCCGCTCTGGCCCGGACCGGATGGTTCGCGCCGCAGCGCGTTTCGGCCGCCGCCGAAGCGCACATTTCCGGGCGTTCGGACCACTCGCGGCTGCTGTGGCAGCTGCTGATGCTCGACCGTTCGTTGCGTCACCTCGGCGTCGTCGCCTGACCCGATCAGCGGGCGTCGACCATCACCAGTTCGCAGTCGTCCAGCGCTTCGACGGTGATCGCCTCTTCGCCGGTAATGGCGATGCCGTCGCGGGCTTGGCCTTCGGCGCCGTTGACGCGAATGCGGCCGCCGGTGGCGACGAGATACTGGTGGCGCCAAGGCGCGGATTCGTAAGTCACGCTCTCGCCGGCGGGGAGGGTTGCCGCGAGGATGCGCGCGTCCGAGCGGATCGGCAGCGCGCCGTCCTTATCGGGTTCGCCGCTGGCGAGGATTTCCCACCGGCCGGCGCGTTCGCCGCGCGGGAACTCGCGCATGCCCCAGCCGGGCTCGCCGCCGGCCTGGTCGGGCATGATCCAGATCTGGAACAGCGTCGTATCCTCGCTCTCGACGTTGTACTCGGCGTGAGCGACGCCGTTGCCGGCGCTCATCACCTGCACGTCGCCGGCGGCGGTGCGGCCGACGTTGCCCATCGAATCCTGGTGGGTGACCGCCCCCGTGCGGACGAAAGTGACGATCTCCATGTCCGCGTGGCTGTGCGGCGGAAAGCCGCTCTGCGGGGCGATCCTGTCGTCGTTCCACACGCGAATCTTGCCCCACCCCATGCGCTCGGGGTTATGGTAATCGGCAAAGCTGAAGTGATAGCGGGTGTCGAGCCAGCCGTGGTCGCGATGCGCCAGATCGGAAAACGGGCGAATGTCGATCATATCGGAAGTCCACCTCGGCGGAGTGTTGCCGCCGGTATGAGGGCTAGATGCGATCTATTCGCGCGGGTTCAAGACCTCGGCAGGCGCGGGTCGCGCCCCGCCGGTTCGTAACGCCGTTCGCCTGTCAGCGGGTCCATCCACACTTCGAGCAATTGGCCGGTTTCGTGATCGACGAACTTCTCCCTGGTCAACTCCCAGTCCGAGTGCTCGACCCGCGGCGGTGTGCCGGGGCGGCCGTAGCGGCGCTCGAGCCCAAGGCTGACGATGATCAGCGCGCCGACGATCATTGCCCCGATTCCACCGCCGCCGGTGACCACCGCCAGGACGGTGCCGCCGAACAGCAGCAGCGCGCCGAGCGCGAGGATCAAGACGCGGGCGTTGCCGCTCATTCGGGCGCCAGCTTGACCGCGGTGCCGTAGGCGACGACTTCGTTCATCGTCTGGCCGATCTCGCCCGAATCGAAGCGCATCGCCACGACCGCGTCGGCTTCCATCAACTGGGCGTTCTGCACCAACCGGTCGATCGCGTGACGGCGGGTGTCCTCGACCAGCGAGGTGTATTCCTTGATCTCGCCGCCGACGATCGAGCGCAGGCCAGCCGTGATGTTACCCGCCATGCCGCGGCTGCGGACGACCACGCCGAACACCTGGCCGATGGTTTCGGTGATGCGATGGCCGACGACGTTTTCCGATGTTGCGACGATCATGCAACTCTCCCTTCCACTGTGCTAGTCCAATACTACACTGCTCCGTGGCCTCGCGCCATATACTCCGCGCTCTGCATTTCCTTGAGCCGGCTGACGGTGCGCTCGAACTCGAAATGCCCATCTCCCGCCGGGTACAGGGCTTTGGGCGCGGCGGCGGCGGTGGCGAACAGCTTGACGTTGCTCTCATACAGCGCGTCGACCAGCGTGACGAACCGCGCCGCTTCGCTGCGCATCTCCGCGCCCATCACCGGAATGCCGACGACGATCACAGTGTGATAGGCCTGCGCCACGGCGAGGTAATCCGCCGCCCCGCGCGCCTCGCCGCACAGCCGCTTGAAGCTGAACACCGCGACGCCCTTGAGGCTCTTGGGCACATGCAACGTCCGGCCGCCGCCGAGGTCGAGATCGGCGGAGGGGACATGCGCGGCGTCCTCGGGCGGATAGTCGGTCAGGCGGAAGAACACCTCGCGCACCTGCTCGGTGGCGTCGGGGCCGAGCGGGGTGTGCCAGGTGCCGATCCCGGCCAGACGTTCGAGGCGGTAATCGACCGGGCCGTTGAGCTCGAGCACGTCGAGCTCGCGCTCGATCAGGTCGATGAACGGCAGGAACAGCGAGCGGTTGAGTCCGTCCTTGTAGAGGTCGGTCGGCGGGCGGTTCGAAGTGGTGACGACGGTCACCCCCCCATCGACGATCAGCGCGCCGAACAGCCGGCTCATGATCATCGCGTCGGCGGTGGTCTTGACCATCATCTCGTCGAACGCGAGGCAGCGCACCTGTCCGGCGATCCGCGCGGCGACCGGGGCGATTGGGTCGCCGGCTTCGTTCCGGCGCTCGTCGCGGATCAGGCGGTCGACTTCGAGCATGAAGGCGTGAAAGTGCGCGCGGCGCTTGCGCTCGATCGGCAAGGTGGCAGCGAACAGGTCCATCAGCATCGACTTGCCGCGCCCGACGCCGCCCCACAGATAGACCCCGCGAATGCGCGGCTGCTGACGACCCAACAGCCGGGCGAGGGCGCCTGGCTCGCGCGCCGCCACCAGTTCGTCCTGCAGCCGCTGGAGCCGCTCGGCGGCGGCGCGTTGCTCGGGGTCGGGCCGCAACTCGCTGGCGGCCACGAGCGCGTCGTAACGCGCCAGCATTCCGCTCATCTGGCGGCGATCTTGCGGACGATGCCCGAAAAGCCGGCGATCGCATTCTCGCCCTGAACAATGCGGCCATGGCAGAAGATCATCCGGCCCGTTTCCCTGAGGATCGAAACCAGGCCGTCGAGCGGCTCAGCCATGCTGCCGACGCCGATGAACTGGACCGACAGCTCCACCGTCACCGAGGCGGCGAGGTCCTGCCCGGTCAGCACCCCTGGGCCGGCGAACAGCGACGCGTCGGCGAAGGCGGAGATGATCCCGCCGTGGATCGCGCCGTGGACGTTGGCCATCGGCCCCGCCGGGAAGATGCGGGTGCGGGCGGTGCCGTCACCCTCATCCCGGACCAGCAGCAGGCCGACGACCTCGCGGTTGAACGCCCCCGGCACGCGCCATTCGTGCCAGCCCGGGTGATCGGGCGCGGGCAGCAGCGCGCTCATCGCTCGCGCGGCTGCATCGCCTTGAACTTCGGCAGGTCAGGGTCGAAGAAGTCCCACGGCACGGCGTCTTTGGTGTAGATCACGCTCTCGGGCGAGACGATGCCGGGCTCGTCGAGCGATCCCGCCTGGAGGATCAACACCTCGTCTCCGGGCAGATCGCCGGTCGTGTAGAGTCGCCCGCCGCAAGTGCCGCAGAAGTGGCGTGTGACCTTGCCGCCGGTCTCGCCGGAATTGGTGAAGGTCTTCGGCGTTCCCGTCAGCTCGAGCTGGCTGCGGCGCAGGCCGACGATGGTCGTGTGCCCGGTGCCGGTCGCCTTTTGGCAATCCTTGCAGCAGCATTGCGAGACGAACATCGCCGGTCCCGTCGCGACGTAGCGGATCTCACCGCACAGGCAGCCGCCCTCAACCGTATCCCCTTCGCCCAGCGCCATCGTCACATCTGCCGCTCGACCATCAGCTTCTTGGTCTCGGCGATCGCCTTGGCCGGGTTGAGTCCCTTGGGGCAGACGTTGGCGCAGTTCATGATCGTGTGGCAGCGATATAGGCGGAACGGGTCCTCGAGCGCGTCCAATCGCTCACCGGTCATCTCGTCGCGGCTGTCGGCTAGCCAGCGATAGGCCTGTAGCAGGATCGCCGGACCGAGATACTTGTCGGCGTTCCACCAGTAGCTCGGGCAGCTCGCCGAGCAACAGGCGCACAGGATGCATTCGTAAAGCCCGTCGAGCTTCTCGCGCTCGGCCGGGCTCTGCAACCGCTCCTTGCCGCTCGGCGGCGGACTGACAGTCTGCAGCCACGGCCGGATCGAAGCGTACTGGGCGTAGAAGTGGGTGAAGTCCGGCACTAGGTCCTTGACCACTTCCATGTGCGGGAGCGGCGTGATGCGGACTTCGCCCTTGAGGTCGTCTATTGCGGTGGTGCAGGCGAGGCCGTTTTTGCCGTTCATGTTCATCGAGCACGACCCGCAGATGCCTTCGCGGCACGAGCGGCGGAAGGTCAGCGTCGGGTCGATCTCGTTCTTGATCTTGATGATCGCGTCGAGGACCATCGGCCCGCAGTGATCGAGATCGACCTCGTAGGTGTCGTAGCGCGGGTTTTCGCCGGTGTCCGGGTCCCAGCGGTAGATCTTGAACTTCTTCACCCGCTTGGCGTCGGGCGCGCGGTAAGCGTGGCCCTTGCCGCGGATCTTGCTGTTCTTCGGGAGAGTGAACTCGGCCATCGGACATCCCTTCGCTGCGCGGTCTTTCTAGCGAACCGGGCGGGCGGGGCAACCCGCCCGGTTTAGTTGACGAACTGCAGGCGCGGTCCACGCTTCAAGGGGAGGTCGGCAGGCGGCGATTCGCCGAGCAGCGTTGCATCGAACGGCGGGGTGTAGGAAAGCTGTGTCTGTCAAGGGAAGGTCGATTGATGGGTTTGCGGCACTGGTACGACGAGACAGTTCTCCCGAAAATCATCGCTTGCGGGTGCGCCGACAAGAAGATCGCCGCCTTGCGCGAGAAGATCGTTCCGCTGGCCCAGGGCAGCGTGTTCGAGATCGGCTGCGGCGGCGGGCTCAACCAGCCGCTCTACCGGCGCGAGAAGGTCACCGCCTTCGCCGGCATCGACCCCAACGGCGCCCTGCTGGACAAGGCGCGTTCGGCAGCACATGAAAAGGGTTGGGACGCTGATATTCGCGCGGCCAAGGGTGAGGCGATCCCGTTCGATAGCGACAGCTTCGACACGGTGGTGTGCACTTACACCCTTTGCTCGGTCGACGACGAGGCCCAGGTGCTGAGCGAGCTGCGCCGGATCCTCAAGCCCGGCGGCCGGCTGCTGTTTCTCGAGCACGGCAAGGCGCCCGACCCCGGGCCGCAGAAGTGGCAGCGGCGGATCGAGCCGGTGTGGAAGCGAATGATGGGCAACTGCCATCTGACGCGGCCCGTGTCCGCTTCGGTCGGGGCGGGCGGATTTGCGCTGGAACGGGTCGAACACCTGTACATGGAAAAGATGCCGCGCTGGGCCGGATACATGGAATGGGGAATAGGCCAGAAGG
Source organism: uncultured Alphaproteobacteria bacterium (assembly GCA_963811255.1). Lineage (GTDB taxonomy): Bacteria > Pseudomonadota > Alphaproteobacteria > Sphingomonadales > Sphingomonadaceae > Croceibacterium_B. The sequence continues at coordinate 1,045,328 of CAWEQI010000003.1, forward strand.
CCGCTTGAACTGGAGGAATCATGCGAAAGATTGTCGCGCTCTCGGGCATGCTGCTGGTGTTGTGCGCCGCGCAGCAGGACAGCGCCGCGCCGGCCAAGGCTTCGGCCCCTCAGCCGTCGGGCGGACGGTGTTCGGCGCTGGTGGGGCGCGATTTCGGGGCCGGCATCGCGATCGCCGAAGCGCGCGAAATGACCGCGGCGGCGCCGGGAACGGTGCAGAACGGGCCGACCAAGCTCGCCAGCGGGTTGCCGGCCTATTGCTCGGTCAAGGGGATCATCAACAAGCGCACCGGAGCGGACGGCAAGACCTATGGCATCAAGTTCGCCCTCGCGCTGCCCGACCAGTGGAGCGGGCGCTTCCTGCTGATGGGCGGGGGCGGGCTCAACGGCTCGGTCGCGCTGCCGATCGGACCGGTGGCGGCGGGCAAGGTGCCGGCGCTGGCGCGGGGCTTTGCGGTGGTCAGCGACGACGGCGGCCACGAAGGCGCGGTGTTCGACGACAGCTTTTCGAAGGACCAGCGCGCGGCGCTCGACTTCGCCTATCGCGCGGTGCCGACGACCACACGCGCGGCCAAGGCGATCACCGTCGCCTATTACGGCAAGCCGATCGCGCACAGTTACATGACCGGCTGCTCGACCGGCGGTCGCGAGGGAATGGAGGCGATCGAGCGCTATCCCGAGCTGTTCGACGGAGTGGTGATCGGCGCGCCGGCGATGATGACCGGCAATTCCAACCTGGCGTTGGCCAAGCTGGCGGTCAACCTCAACCAGGCGGCGCCGCGCGATGCGCAGGCCTTGCCGATCGTTTCCCAGATATTCTCCGCCGCCGACCGGCAGACGATCCTCAAGGGCATGCTCGACCAGTGCGATCGTCTCGACGGGCTCGCCGACGGGATGATCGAGAATGTCGCCGCGTGCCATTTCCAGCCGGCCAAGCTAGTCTGTCGGCCGGGGCAGACGTCAGGCTGTCTCTCCGCCGTGCAGGCGAGCGCGCTGGAGAAGGCCTTCCAGCCGCCGCGCGACGCGGCCGGCAATGCGCTCTATGCGCCGTATCCCTACGACACCGGGGACGTATCGACCGGACCGGGGCTGCCAGGGATCATCCCCACCGGAGCCCCGGGCGTGTTCGGCCCGGCGACGCGCGACCTGACGATCGACATCGACAAGCGGATCGCTGCGATCCGCGCAGACGCGATGCAGCGGCTGACCGACACCAACACCTGGACCGACCTCAACACCTTCTTAGGTCATGGCGGCAAGACGCTGTTCTATCATGGCGTTTCCGATTTCTGGTTCAGCCCTCTGGCAACCTGGGACTGGTGGCAGCGTGCCGCCAAGACCAACGGCGCGGCGTTCACCGATGCGAGCCGATTCTACATGGTCCCCGGCATGCTCCATTGCCAGGGCGGCAACAGCTTCGACCAGTTCGACCTCCTGTCGAAGATGGTCGACTGGGTCGAGAAGGGCGAGGCGCCGCAAAGCGTGATCGCCAGCCGGCGCGACGGCAGCGCCACGCGGCCGCTGTGCCCGTACCCGCGCCACGCGCAGTACGTCGGTGGCGACGCCAAGAAGGCGGAAAGCTTCAGGTGCGAGGGGCCGGAGGAAGGGTGAGGCAAGTGGGGAAATGCTCTGGCTGCACGTTTGCCGGAATGTCTGCGTTCGACCTATTGTCGCCGTTCCGCGGAGCTCTCCCGAAACAAACCCCTTTGTTACGAATCCGTGTTTCGTGGCTCATGGTTGGAATGATTGATTCCAACACCCCCTGCAATGGGAGGGACGGTTTGCTCCAGAAAAGACGTCACCAGCCCGTGTGACCCTAGAATCAGCCCCCTTTCCGCAAAGGAAAGGGGGCCTCGTCACTCACTCGCCGAAGGTGCGCTGCCACCAGCCGCGCCGGGGTTCGCCCGGCTTTTCGGGTTCGGCTTCGCCGCCGTCGGCGTCGTTCGCGGCGCTAGGAGCGGGTTCCGGTTCGGGTGCTGATGCCCCGGCTTCTTCGGGCTCGGCTTTCTTGCGCCGTGAGCGCTTGGGCTTCGTTGCGCCTGCGGGCTCCGCCGGGGCGGGCGCCGTTTCGGCGGGAGACTCGGCGGCTTCGGCGGCTGCCGGCTTCTTCGCCCGCGAGCGGCGCTTGGGTTTGGGCGCCTCTTCTTCGGCCACCGGAGCCTCCTCGCCGGTCGGCGCCATTTTCGACGGCTCGTTCTCGGCGACGGGCGCGGCTTCGGTGGCTTCCTCGACCGCTTTCTTGCGGCGGCTACGGCGCTTGGGCGTTTCGCCTTCGCGGGTTTCTTCGGACGAGCCCGCGACCGGGATATCCTCGGTTCCGGCGCCTTCGGCCGCTTCGGGGACCAGTTCGGCTTCCTCGGCAGCGTTCTCGTCGCCTTCGTCGCGGCGCTTGCGCCGGCGGCCGCCGCGGCGGCGGCGCTTCTTCGGGCGTTCGGCGCCGTGTTCCTCGGACTCCTCGGCACCGGAAGTTTCGGAGGCTTCCTCGGCTTCTTCCTCGGCCTGCTCATCGCCGCCCTGGCGATCCTTGCCGCGGCCGCGCCCGCCGCGCCGGCGACGACGGCGCTTCCCGCGCCAGCCTTCGCCGGACTCTTCGCCCGCGTCGCGCTCCTCTTGCTCTTCGTCCTCCTCGACGAGCTCTTCGTCCTCCTCGTCGATCACCGGCTCAAAATGTGGCACCGCGGTCGGCCGCGGGCCAGAGCTGGTCACGCGCATCTTGGCGCCTTCGTCCTCGCCCTCGGGCACCACCTCGACGGTGACGCCGTAACGCTGCTCGATCTCGCGCAGGTCGGCGCGCTTGGCGTTGAGCAGGTAGATGGCCGCTTCGCTCGAGGCGAACAGGGTGATGAGGGTGCCCTTGCCCTTGGCTGCCTCGTCTTCGATCAGCCGCAGCGCCGAAAGGCCGGCGCTGGAGGCGGTGCGGACGAGGCCGGTGCCGTCGCAGTGCGGGCATTGCCGGGTGGTCGCCTCGAGCACACCGGTGCGCAGGCGTTGGCGGCTCATTTCCATCAACCCGAAGCCCGAGATGCGGCCGACCTGGATGCGCGCGCGGTCGTTCCGCAACGCGTCCTTCATCGCCTTCTCGACCTTGCGGACGTTCGAGCCGTATTCCATGTCGATGAAATCGATCACGACGAGCCCCGCCATGTCGCGCAGGCGCAACTGGCGGGCGATCTCGCGCGCGGCTTCGAGGTTTGTGTTGAGCGCGGTCTGCTCGATCCCGTGCTCCTTGGTCGACCTCCCTGAGTTGATGTCGATCGAGACCAGCGCCTCGGTCGGGTTGATCACCAGGTAGCCGCCCGATTTGAGCTGCACGACCGGATCGTACATCGCCGACAGCTGGTCCTCGGCGCCGTAGCGCTGGAACAGCGGCACCGGGTCGGAATAGGCCTTCACCCGCCGGGCGTGGCTCGGCATCAGCAGCTTCATGAATTCCTTGGCCGAGCGGTAGCCTTCCTCGCCTTCGACGACGACTTCCTCGATCTCGCGGTTGTAAATGTCGCGGATCGCGCGCTTGATCAGATCGCTGTCCGAATGAATCAGGGCCGGGGCGGTCGAGGTCAGGGTCTTCTCGCGGATTTCGTCCCACAGGCGAGCGAGGTAATCGAAATCGCGCTTGATTTCGGTCTTGTTGCGCTGGAGCCCGGCGGTGCGGACGATCAGACCCATCGTGCGCGGCAGCTTGAGGTCGGAGACGATCTGCTTCAGCCGCTTGCGGTCGCTCGCCGAGTTGATCTTGCGCGAAATGCCGCCGCCGTGGCTGGAATTGGGCATCAGCACGCAGTAGCGGCCGGCGAGGCTGAGATAGGTGGTCAGCGCCGCGCCCTTGTTGCCGCGTTCTTCCTTGACCACTTGGACCAGCAGCACCTGGCGGCGCTGGATGACGTCCTGAATCTTGTAACGACGGCGCAGCGCCATGCGCTTGTCGCGCAGATCGTCGATCGCCTTGGCGCGCGATTGCCCGCCGCGGCCCTGGCGGCGCCCGCGACCGCGGCGGCCGCGCCGGTCTTCGCGCTCGTCCGGCTCGTGGTCCTGGTCCTCCTCGCTGTCGGCTTCCGCCGTCCCGTCGTCATCGCCGTTTTCGAGATGGCCGCCCTCGATCGTGGCGACCTTGTCGGCTTCGGAGGTGTCGATCTCCTCGACGCCATCCTCGTCGCCGACATCGTCTTCGTCGTCGTCGTCGACGTCCTCTTCGGCCGCGCGCAACGCGGCCTCTTCCTCGGCGTGGGCCTGTTCCTCGGCCAGCAGCGCCTCGCGATCCTCCTTGGGGATCTGGTAGTAATCGGGATGAATTTCGCTGAAGGCAAGAAAGCCGTGGCGATTGCCGCCGAAATCGACGAACGCCGCCTGCAGCGACGGTTCGACCCGCGTAACCTTGGCTAGATAGATGTTGCCCTTGATCTGCTTGTGTTCGGCAGATTCGAAGTCGAATTCCTCAATCCGGTTGCCCTTGAGCACCGCCACCCGGGTTTCTTCCGGGTGGCGCGCATCGATCAGCATGCGCGTTGCCATTGAAAAGTCTCCATGCACGCCGGGCCCTTGCGAATCGCAGGGCCAAGGCCCTGCCGGGGGCGACGGTGCGCATCTCTGTGTGGATTCCGGTTCCCGGCGGGACCATGCCCGTTGGAAAGCCGGAAGATGAAACGGCGCCGGCCCGCATCGATGCGGCGGCGCAGCGGAACGTGTCTGCCATTGGGACAAGGCGCAGGGTTGCTGTCTGCGCGGGCGCGCCAGCCATCGCGTCGCTGCCCAATGGCAACGGCGGAACGGACAGGCACATTCTTGTCATTATGGCATCAACCTGTAAGCGTTTCCGGAGAGCCTCTAAGGGCTCCCGGCGTGAGCCGGACATGTCGATGTCCGGGCCGCGGATTGCTAGCACCGGCCTTACGTTCCGGCAACCTTGTTGCGGAAGACCCGCGAAAAGCCCTTGTTCGCCGCGCCGCGGCACCGATAGACGCCGAGCGGGATGTGGCATCGCCTGCAGATTGTGCTGATTTTTCTCGCGCCGGTCGTGCTGATCGGCGGGCTGTACGTTTTCGGGCTGACCGTCCCGGTGCCGGTGCTGGGGCGCGCTTACGTGATCCGCATGGTGCTGCCAAACCCCGATCATCCGCTGGGACTGCCGCCGATCGAAGGCCCAAGTGACCCGTCGCTGCCGCTGGTAGTGATCGACGCTGGTCACGGCGGCCATGATCCCGGCGCGGTCGGGGTCGGCTTTGAGGAAAAGACGCTCGCCCTCGGGCTCGCCACGGCTTTGCGCGACGAGTTGCTACACGAAGGCGGCGTGCGCGTGGCGCTGACCCGCAGTGACGACAAGTTCCTGGCGCTCGACGAACGGGTGGAAATCGCCCGCAAGCTCGGCGCCGATCTGTTCCTGTCGATTCACGCGGATTCCGCCGGGGACAAGGAGCAGATCGCCGGCGCCAGCGTCTACACCCTGTCACGCAAGGCTTCGAGCGAGGCGGCCGCCCGCGTGGCGGCGAAAGAGAACAGCGCCGACAGCGTCAACGGCGTTCCGCTGGCCGGGACCAGCGACGTGGTCAGCAACATCCTGGTAGACCTGGCCCAGCGCCGCACGTCGCAGGAATCGGCCGCCTTCGCCGGGCTGATCGTGCGCGAGGGCAAAGGCATTCTCGAGCTCAGTCCCGATCCGCGCCGGTCGGCCGATTTCGTGGTCCTGCGCGCGCCGGACGTGCCGTCGGTGCTTTACAAGTCGGGGTTCATCTCGAACGAGGCGGATGCCGAGCGGCTGTCTTCGCCGGAAGGGCAGCAGCGTTTCGCCAAGGTGATGGCCCGAGCAATTCGAATCTATTTCGCGCGCCAGGCGGAATCCGTGCAGGAGGGGGTCTGAACACTCTGCCGCAAACGTTCTGGCGCGAGTCAAAATCCGCATGCTAAGGGGCCGCGCAATGGACGCAACCGAGGTCTCGCGCGGCGACTATTTCCGCTATCGCCTTCGCCGCGACGCCGGCGGAGCGCTGGCTTGGTTCCGCGAGCACTGGCGCGCGCGGCGCTGGTTTCGCTGGTTTTCGGTGCTGGTCGCGCTCGGCCTGGTGGCGTCGATCGCTGGGTGGACGGTGCTGACCTGGAATCTGCCGAGCGCCGATAAGCTGCTCACATACGAGCCGCCGTTGCCGACGATGGTGCGCGGCTACGACGGCGAAATCGTCAATTCCTACGCCCGCGAGCGGCGAGTCGAATTGCAGTTCCAGGACTTTCCGCCGCAGCTCCTCAACGCCTTCACCTCGGCCGAGGACAAGACGTTCTGGACCCATGGCGGCATCGATATCGGGGGAACCCTCGGCGCGGTGATCGACTACTTGAACCCGACGCGCTCGCGGAGGGCGGTCGGCGGCTCGACGATTACCCAGCAGGTGGCCAAGAACATCCTCATCGGCAACGAATACTCGGTCACCCGCAAGCTCAAGGAAATGATCCTCGCCCGGCGCATCGAGGGCGTGCTGACCAAGCCTGAGATCATAACGCTTTACCTGAACGCGATCCCGCTGGGCCGGCGCAGTTTCGGCGTGCAGGCGGCGAGCCGCGCCTACTTCAACAAGGATGTCGACCAACTGACGCTGCCGCAGATGGCTTTTCTCGCCATCCTGCCCAAGGCGCCCGAAGAGTATGGCCGCGCAAAATATCACGCCCAAGCGGTTGCCAGGCGCAACTGGGTGCTCGACGAGATGGTCAAGAACGGCCACATCAGCCGGGCGCAGGCGGAAGAGGCGAAAGCGCAACCGCTGGAGTTGGCCACCGAGCACGACGACACGAAGACCGCCGACGCCGGGTACTTTCTGGAACAGGTCCGCCGCGAGCTGATCGCCAAGTATGGCGAGAACGCCGACGACGGGCCGGACAGCGTCTATGCCGGGGGCCTGTGGGTGCGCACCTCGCTCGACACGGAGATGCAGGACGCGGCGCGGGAATCGGTGCGCAAGATCCTCATCAACTACGCTTCGGGCCGCCCGTGGACTCCGATCGCCAAGCTCGATCCCGGAAAGGGCGCACTGACCAAGCAGCTCGCCGCGTCCACCATGAACGTCCACTACCTCGACTGGCGGGTGGGCGTGGTCACCGACCGCTCGGGTGCGAGCGCGACGATCGGTTTCGCCAACGGGCAACAGGCGCCGCTGACGAACCTCCCCGATGCCCTGAAGGTGGGCGATGTGATCGCCGCCTCGCCGAGCGGGGATGGCTGGACCGTGCAGAAAGTACCGGAGGTTTCCGGTGGGTTCATCGCCATGGACCCGCACAACGGCCGCATTTTCGCGATGCAGGGCGGTTTCGACAGCCGCCTGTCTGATTTCAACCGGGCGACCCAGGCGGAGCGGCAGGTCGGCTCGACGATCAAGCCGTTCGTTTACGCCACCGCGCTCGAGGCCGGCATGACCCCGGCGACGATGGTGCCGGACACTCCCTATTGCGTCTATCAGGGCGCCGCGCTCGGCAACAAATGCTTCCGCAACTTTGCCAACGAGGGCGGCGGGGGCGAGCACACGATGCGCTGGGGCCTCGAGCAGTCGCGCAACCTGATGACGGTCCACATCGCCGCCGATATCGGGATGGAGAACGTCACCCGGACGCTGTCGCGCTTCGGGATCGGAGACTATCAGAACTATTTGTCGTTCGCGCTCGGCGCCGGGGATTCCACAGTCGAGCGGATGATCGACGCCTACGCCGCGATGTTCGACCACGGCGTGCAGCATCCCCCATCGGTGATCGACTACGTCCAGGACCGCCACGGTAAGGTGATCTGGCGCGCCGACCAGCGCGAATGCACCGGCTGCAACATGCCCCAATGGGACGGCAAGCCGATGCCGCGGCTGGGTGAGAACGGCAAGCAGGTGATCGATCCGCGGACCGCCTACCAGGTCGTGCACATGATGGAAGGCGTCGTGCAGCGCGGCACGGCAGTGCGGGTGCGCGCACTGGGGCTGCCGCTCGCCGGAAAGACCGGCACCACCAGCGGACCGACCAACGTGTGGTTCATCGGCGGTTCGCCCGATATCATCGCCGGCGGCTACGTCGGCTTCGACCAGCCGCGCAACCTGGGCGGCTATTATCAGGGCGCCAACCTGGCCGCGCCGATCTTCATCGATTTCGTCAAGGCGACGCGCAACCGCTGGAGCGACGAGCCGTTCCTCGCACCGGCGGGCATTCACATGGTGCGGATAGACCGGCGCACCGGGGTTCGCGTGTACGACCAGAACCCGACCGACGATCCGCTGAGCCCGGTGATCTGGGAGGCGTTCAAGCCCGATACCGAGCCGGGGCGGGCGCAACGGCAGGATCAGATCGACGCGATGCGCAACATGATCCTGGCCGAACTGCGCCGGCGCGAGGAAGGGCCGGCGAACAACGGAAATGGCCAGCAGGCCCCACCGGAGAATTTCGCCGAGCAGCAGGGCGGGATCTACTGATCGTCTGTTGCGCAAGATTGGAATCGACAGTCCGGGCGCGGACGGGCACAATGCGCCCGCTATGAAACGATCGCTCCCGCTCGCCGCACTCGCCGCGCTGGCCTTCGCCGTCGCGCCCGCCCACGCCACGCTGCCGAAGGGCGCCACCGCGCCGGCTTTCGTCGCGAAGGGCGCCCAGGCCGGCAAGCCGATCACCTTCGATCTCAAGAAGGCCCTGAAAAAAGGCCCGGTGGTGCTGTACTTCTTCCCCGCCGCGTTCACCCCGGGCTGCAACATCGAGGCGCAGACCTTCGCCCAGGCGATGCCCAAGTTTCACGCCGCCGGGGCCACGGTGATCGGGGTGACCGCCGGCAACGTGAACCAATTGGAAGACTTCTCGGCCAAGAAGTGCGCTGGGCAGTTTCCGGTCGCCGCAGCCAGCGACAAGATCAAGAGCGAGTACGACGTCGATCTGAAGAAGCCGGACGGCAGCTCCACCGGGCTGACCAACCGCACGACCTACGTGATCGCGCCCGACGACAAAATCGTGATGGTCTATTCGGCGATGAAGCCCGAAGAGCATATCAGCAACAGTCTCGCCGCGGTCGAAGCGCTCAAGAAGGGGTAATCCTCCCAGAGCTTGCTCGGGGATGTGGCGCCGGCCACAGGCCGGTGACGGAGGGGTTTGGCGTACCGGCCACCTGCACCACCACACCTGCGGTGTGGCGGTTCCCCTCCCCGAGCAAGCTCGGGGAGGCAATCACCCCCCACTTTCCCTCGTCTGCCCCCTCCGCTAAGCGGGCGCCCAAGTCATCGGAGAAGCCATAATGCGTGCCGAAGGGCAGGCTCATATCGAACGGATCGAGGCGGCGCTGGCGCTGGTGCGGCGCTCGCTCGACTGGGAGCGTGCGCTGCGCCGGCTCGACGAGCTCAACGCCCGGGTGGAGGATCCCAAACTGTGGGATGATCCCAAACAGGCCGAGCAGGTGATGCGCGAACGGCGCCGGCTTGAAAGCGCGATCGGCACGGTCAACGAAATCTCGTCCGAGATGGCCGATGCGGTGGAGTTCGTCGACCTCGGCGAAGCCGAAGGTGATGATGCGGTTGTCGCGGAAGGGCTCGCGAGCCTCGAGCGCCTCGCCGCCCGGGCGGATGCCGATAAGGTCCAGGCGCTGCTCGCCGGCGAGGCCGACGCCAACGACACTTACATCGAAATCCACGCCGGCGCCGGCGGCACCGAAAGCCAGGACTGGGCCGAGATGCTGCTGCGGATGTATTCTCGGTGGGCCGAACGCAAGGGCTACAAGGTCGAGGTGGTCGAATATCAGGCCGGCGAGCAAGCCGGGATCAAATCGGCCACGCTGCTGATCAAGGGCGAGAACGCCTATGGCTATGCCAAGACCGAGAGCGGCGTGCACCGCCTAGTGCGGATCAGCCCCTACGACAGCTCGGCGCGGCGGCATACCAGCTTTTCAAGCGTATGGGTCTATCCGGTAGTCGACGAGGAAATCGCCATCGAGGTCAACGACAGTGATCTCAGAATCGACACCTACCGCGCCAGCGGCGCGGGCGGGCAGCACATCAACAAGACCGATTCGGCGGTGCGAATCACCCATATCCCCACCGGGATCGTCGTTGCCAGCCAGCAGGACCGCAGCCAGCACAAGAACCGCGCCACGGCGATGAACATGCTCAAGGCGCGGCTCTACGAAGCCGAACTGGCCAAGCGCGAGGCGGCCGCCGCCGGCGAGTACGAGGAGAAGACCGATATCGGCTGGGGGCACCAGATCAGGAGCTACGTCCTGCAGCCCTATCAGATGGTCAAGGACCTGAGGACCGGGGTGACCTCGAGCAGCCCGGGCGACGTTCTCGACGGCGATCTCGACGACTTCATCGCCGCCGCGCTGGCCCAGCGGGTGACCGGCGAGACTGTCGAGGTGGAGGACGTGGAGTGAGGCCCGGCGCCGCCCTCGGTCTTGCGCTGCTGCTCGTTGCCGGCTGCAAGCCCGCCGCAAGCGACCACCGGCCGCCCGACGCGCGCGATTTTCCGCGCGCCTATCGTCCGGTGTCGACACGCAGCGGAGACGGATACTCGAACGAGCAGGCGCGCGATGACCGGCGCGAGGCTACCACAGTGATGGACCTGGCGATGATCCGCCCCGGGATGACCGTGGCCGATGTCGGCGCCGGCGCGGGGTACTACACGGTCCGGCTGGCCGATCGGGTCGGCAAGAAGGGCCGGGTGCTGGCCGAGGACATCGACAAGGACGCGCTCGCCCGGCTCGGCAGCCGCGTCGAGACAGAGCATCTCGACAACGTCTCGATCAGGCTGGGCACCGAAGACGACCCCGGTCTGCCCGAGCATAGCTTCGATCGCATTTTCCTGGTGCACGTATATCACGAGGTGACCGAGCCTTACGCCTTCCTGTGGCACCTGCGCCCTGGGCTCAAACCCGACGGCGCGGTGATCGTGGTCGAAGCCGACAAGCCGACCAGCGAGCACGGCATTCCGCCCAAGCAGCTGTTCTGCGAATTCGCCCGCGTGGGCTTTCGCCTGACCGAATTTGTCCGTAAACCGGAAATCGACAGTTACTACGCGCGCTTCGAGGCGGTCGGCAAACGGCCGGAACCCAACCAGATCGAACCGTGCAGCAAGCCGGGCGACACCAACGGCGATACCGCCGCCTGAGCAACGAAGGATTACGTGCGAGAATGGCATTCAAGGGCCTGAAACCGATCACTTACGGTGGGCGCGAGGTGTGGCCGCTGATCGAGGGTGGTAAGGGCGTTTCGGCGACCAACCACACGAGCTCGGGCGCGTGGGCGGCGGCTGGCGGGATCGGCACGATCAGCGCAGTCAACGCCGACAGCTACGACGCTGAAGGCAAGATCGTGCCCCAGATCTACGACCAGCTGACTCGCCTCGAGCGCCACGAGCAGCTGATCCGCTACGCGATCGACGGCGCGGTGGCCCAGGTCAAGCGAGCCTACGACATCGCCAGCGGCAACGGGGCGATCAACATCAACGTATTATGGGAAATGGGTGGCGCGCAACGGGTGCTCGAAGGCGTGCTCGAGCGCACCCGCGGACTCGTCACCGGAGTGACTTGCGGCGCCGGGATGCCTTACCGGCTGGCCGAGATCGCCGCGCAATTCAACGTCAACTACCTGCCGATTATCAGCTCGGCGCGGGCCTTCCGGGCGCTGTGGAAGCGTAGCTATCATAAGGTCAGCGAATTGATGGCGGCGGTGGTCTACGAAGACCCCTGGCTCGCCGGCGGGCATAACGGCCTCAGCAACGCGGAGGATCCGGAGAAGCCGGAGGACCCATATCCAAGGGTGCAGGCGCTGCGGCAGACGATGCGCGCCGAAGGCATCGCCGACAGCGTGCCGATCATCATGGCCGGCGGCGTGTGGTACTTGCGCGAGTGGGATCACTGGATCGACAACCCCGAGCTCGGCCAGATCGCTTTCCAGTACGGCACCCGGCCGCTGCTGACCGAGGAGAGCCCGATCCCGGCCGGGTGGAAGGAAGCGCTTCGCCACCTCGAGGAAGGCGACGTGCTGCTGCACCGTTTCAGCCCGACCGGGTTCTATAGCTCGGCGGTGCGCAACAGCTTCCTCAAGAACCTCGAGGCGCGCAGCGAGCGGCAGATTCCCTATTCCAAGGTCGAGGCCGGCGAGCACACCGTGCAGCTCGACGTCGGGGTTAAGAGCAAGAACTTCTGGGTCACGCCGAAGGATCGCGAGCGGGCGCGCGGCTGGGTGGCCGCCGGCCACACGGAGGCGCTCAAGACGCCCGACGACACCGTGGTGTTCGTCAGCCCCGAGGAGCGCAAGCAGATCCGCGAGGATCAGGCGGCCTGCATGGGCTGCCTGTCGCACTGCGGGTTCTCGTCGTGGAAGGACCACGACGACCATTCGACCGGCCGGCTGGCCGACCCGCGCAGCTTCTGCATTCAGAAGACCCTGCAAGACATCGCCCACGGCGCCCCGGTGGACGAAAACCTGATGTTCGCCGGCCACAGCGCCTTCCGCTTCAAGCAGGACCCGTTCTATTCCAACAACTTCACGCCAACGGTGAAGCAGCTGGTCGAACGGATCCTGACGGGGGATTGACCCCGCGCTTGCCGCGCAATTGGCGGACATCAGCTTCCGATCGGAGCGCCGTCTTTCGAGCCGTTCGCCTGCAGGATGTAACCGACCACCGCGCGATAGTCTGAATCGCTTAGCGAACCGGCTCCGCCCGGCGGCATGTTCTGGCGAGTGAAGGCATAAAGCACCGCCGCGCTCTTGCCTTTCCAGTTGGCCATGAACGGCGCGCCCTTGAGCGCGGGGGCTTCGCCCGCACCTTCCATGTCGGCCCCGTGGCAGGCGGCGCAGGATTGCTCGTAGAGCGCCTTGCCGTCGCTCGCCGCCGAGGCCGGGATCGCGGGGGCCGCTGGCGCCGCGTCGACCGGGGCTGGGCCGCCCGTCGGATTGACAGGTGCGCGCGGGGGGCCTTGCCGGCCGATGCCGGCGTCGGGCAGAGCGAACACGAACAGCGTGCCTTGGGTGCCGTAAATCAGCTCGGGCGTGAGCGTGTCGCCGAGCCAGAACCCGGTCGAGACGGCGACGTACTGGTGTCCGCCGACCGCGAATGTGACCGGATAACCGGTCACCGCCGAGCCGAGGTTCATTTCCCACAGCACCTTGCCGCTCGCCTGGTCGAGCGCGCGGAAGCGGCCGGCCGAATCGCCGGCGAACAGCAGGCCGCCACCGGTGGCGAGCACCGACTGCATCCCGGCGCGGGTGGAGAACTTCCATTCGGTCCTGCCGGTGACCGCGTTGACCGCGGTGAGCACGCCGAGCTTGTTATTTGCGCCCGGCGCGAGCGTGATTCTGGAAGCGATCGAGTACGTCGGAGTGGGCCACTTCGGCGCCGTCGCCGTAACCGTCTCGCAGGTGTTCTGCTCCGGGAAGTACATCGTCTTGGTGAGTGGGCTGTAAGCCGGGGCCTGGTAATTCGCCCCGCCGGTCGAGGACGGGCAGACGAACACGGTGTCGCCGACCTTGTGGAACAGCGTTGCCGGATTGCCGGTGACCTTGCCGGTCGTCCCGTCGATCGATTGGACGACGTTCTGCATCACCGTCGGCCGCGCCCACAGGAATTCGCCGGTGCGTCGGTCGAGGGTGTAGATGATGCCGGTCTTGCCGGGGATGCCGGTGAGAACCTCGTAGACCTTGCCCTTGACGATCTTCGGATTGATCCAGGTCACTGCCTTGGGATCGGGCGCGACCTGCTCGTCCAGCAGGATGCGCGGGAACGGGTGATCGAGGTCCCAGTGATCGACCAGGTGCTGATAGTACCAGACGATCTTGCCTGTCTTCACGTCGAGCGCGAGCGTCGAGTCGTGGTACAGGTAAGTATACTGGTTTCCCGCGAGCATGAACTTGGGTGCCGGCGCGCTGACCGACGTGCCCATGTACAGCAGGTGCAATTCGGGATCGTAGCTGGCGTTCATCCACGCGCCGACCTGCATCCGGCGCTCGAGCGGCGTACCGCCCCAGGTCTTGTCGTTCGGGTCGCTGCCGCGGGCGATCGTGCTGGTGCGCCAGATTTCCTTCCCGGTGCGCGCGTCGTGCGCGGTGATCACGCAGGCGTCGGGGCCACCCTTCTGGTCGCATGAGCGGCCGGTGATGGCGAGGCCGTCGGCGATGATGGGGCCGCTGCTCTGCTTGGCGCCGTGGTGGTAATCCATGATTTGGGTGTCCCAGACCAGCTTTCCGGTCTGCGCGTTCACCGCATAGATGTGATCGTCGGAGCCGCGGGCGATGATCAGGTTGCCGTAGATCGCGAGATTCCGGTTGGTGGCGGGGAAGGTGAGGAACTTGTCGAGGTCCTTGGGCAGCTCGCGCTTGTGAACCCACAGCACCTCGCCCGAGGCGGCATCGAGCGCGGTGATCGAATCGCTCGGCCCGGGGAAGTACATCACCCCGTCGTGGACCAGCGGGGTCCCTTCCTGGTGCCCGGCGGCGAGCGGGTGGACCCAGACCAGGCGCAATTGCTTGACGTTGGCCTTCGTGATTTCGGCGAGCGGGCTGTAGCCCCACGAATCGAGCGTCCGCCGCCAGCTGAGCCAGTCCTTCGGGTCGGGATGCTGGATCATCGCATCGGTGACGGGAGTGAAGGGCGGCGCTGTATCGCTCGCCTGCGCCATCGCAGCCCCGAGCAGCGCGGCGGCCGCGATCAGGCGTCTAGTCGTTCCCCCCATCGATTCTCCCCTCCGGCGATGTTCGAGCGCCTAGGCCCGCTTACCAGCGCAAGAGCCGGGGACCAAGCAGCGCGCCGATCAGGCCGCCGAACAGAATGGGCAGGGCATACCAGGACAGCAGGAATATGGCGTTGGTCTCGGGGCACCAGAACGCGTAGGCTGTGGCCGCACCGGCGGCGGCGAACAGGCCCGCCAGCGCCCCCGAAAGCCGCAAGTTCGTCGGGGCGAAGCGCCGCGTCACGGCGATCGCCGCGGCAAACGTCGGCAGCGATCCCAACGCGATCGCGCTGATACAGCGCAGCCAGGTGCTCCCCGGCCAGATGGCGTCGCCCGCCGCCAACTCCATTCCGGAAAGGACCAACAGGACCGCGAACGGCGCCGCCACCGCCAGCAGCCGTGTCCGCATGCGCCGCCCCGGCGTCGCCGCGGTCTTGAGCGCGAGCGCGGCGCTGACGGCGATCGCGCCCGAAAACGCGATCTTCATGACGAACGGCGCGGGGCCGATCGCCGCAAGTGGCTGCAAGGGCGCTCCGAGGACGAACGTCAGGCCGGCGGCACACAGCGCGATGGCGGCAAGCAGCGGCACGGCCCACAAAGGACGGCGTTGCGAGCGCGCAAGCGCGTCACCGTTCGCAAGGGTATCGATCAGGTCGTCGGTCTTCATTCCTCGTCCTCGTTCACCAACCGCCTGAGCCGCGCCATTCCGCGATGGACACGCACCTTCACCGCCGACAGGCCTATGCCGAGACGGTCGCCCGCTTCGCCGGCCGTCAGTCCGTCGAGCTTGGTCAGCCCGATCGCCTCGGCCTGCGCGGGCGGCAGCCTGCGGATCAGCGAGCTCACGTCGAGGACCGCATCGGCGCCTTCCTGGCCATGAGGCGCATCTGCGTCAGGCAACGGCGCCACGCGGCCCCGGCGGCGCCAGTGGTCCGCCAGCTTATAGCGAGCGAGGGCATACATCCACGGTCCCACGGGCCGGCCCGGATCGAGCGTCGCGCGCTTTTCATGCAAGGCGATCAGGCACTCCTGCACCAGGTCCTCCAGATCCGCGTCGGCGCCGATCCGCCGCGCGTAGAAGCGGCGCAGGCGCTCGGCCGCCTCCCGTAGAAAATCGCGGTAGGCAACCCGGTCGCCCTTGCGCGCAGCCTCCATGAGCGTGTCGAGGCGGTCAGCCGTTTCGGTCATTCTCCTGGCCTAATTCGTCTTTTCGGATCGCACGGTTACGGCCTTTGCAGAGAAAATTCGCGCCCGATGTAACCGCTTGGTCCGCCCGAACGAAATCCCTCGTGAACCTTCGACCAAATGGGAGAGCAGCAATGGCAGCCTTCAAGTGGAAACGCGGTGCGGTGGCGGGGCTCGTCGCGGGCCTCGTGTTCGTGATGCTCGAAATGATCCTGGTGCCGACCGTCGGCGGCGGGGCGATGTGGGGGCCGCCGCGGATGATGGCGGCGATCGTCCTCGGCAAGGGCGTGCTGCCTCCGCCGGCGACGTTCGATGCCGGGATCGTCATGGTCGGCATGCTGATCCACTTCGCGCTCGCTGCGGTCCTGGGCGTGATCTACGCCGCGATCGCATCGGCGCTCAAGTTGCCGAACGCGATGGCGATCCTGATCGGGGCCGTCTTCGGCTTGGTCGTCTATCTCGTGAATTTCTGGGGCTTCACTGCTGTCTTCCCGTGGTTCGCCATGGCGCGGACGCCGATCACGCTGTTTACCCATCTCGTGTTCGGGGCCGTGCTGGGCTGGATGCTGCGCGCTCGCGTGGGCGCCACCGTCCAAGCCTAGGAAGCAGCGCGGCGGGCGATGGTCACTCGCGTCCGCCGCGCCTCACCCCCTGTCCGCCCGCGCAGCACGCAAGACCCGGCAGCTCTTGAAGTTACGCCGAACGAGCCGCTGAGGTTTCCCGCTGCCGCCCTTCAGCGGCCAAAGGTTGAGCGTCGGCTTTCGTGTCGCATCGTTGCGATCGGAACGGCCGAGTTGAAGGCGCAAAGCGGACAAACGCGGCAGGGGACAGCGCGCAATGGTCGGTCTGGGCCGAACCCAGATGTCAGTGGAAAGTGGTGGACGCACTAGGGCTCGAACCTAGGACCCGCTGATTAAGAGTCAGCTGCTCTACCAACTGAGCTATGCGTCCATCCGGGCGTGACCGCTGGGACCGGCGAATCGCCGGGAGCGGCCCATATAGCGATTGTGCGGCGCGATGAAAGGGCCTGTCCGAAGCGTCCTTAGCTCAACCCGGGCGAGCGGGTCTTGCGGCCCCAGCGCTCGACCATCATCAGCGTGCCGATGCAGATCATGTTGGTCAGCATCGACGAGCCGCCGTAGCTGAGGAACGGCAAGGGGATGCCGACGACCGGCGCCAGGCCCATCACCATCATCATGTTGATCGCCACGTAGAAGAAGATCGTCGCCGTCATGCCCCCCGCGAGCAGCGAACTGAAACGGTCCGGCGCGCGGCGAGAAACGCTCCAGCCCCAGCGGAGGACGATGCCGAACACCAGCAGCACGAACAGCCCGCCCAGCAGGCCCCATTCCTCGGCCATCGTCGCGAACACGAAGTCGGTGTGGGCCTCGGGTAGGTAATTGAGATGGCTCTGGGAGCCGTTGCCGAAGCCCTTGCCGAGAATTCCGCCGGAGCCGATGGCGATCTGCGACTGGGTGATGTGATAGCCGGTGCCGAGCGGATCGCTTTCCGGATTGAGGAATGTCGTTAGCCGTTCGCGCTGATAATCGTGCAGCACGAAGAAATAGGCGAGGGGGGCCGCCAATACACCCGCCGCCCCGGCGCCCAGGAACCACTTGCCGGGAAGCCCGGCGAGATACATCACGATGGCCCCGGCGAAGGCCACCGCCATCGCCGTTCCGAGGTCGGGTTGCAGCAGCACCAGCGCAACCGGAAGCCCGATCAGCAGCGCCGGCGGGATTAGCGAGCGCCAGTTCGACACCATCCCGGCCGGAAGGGTGTTGTAGAAACTCGCCAGCACCAGCACGATAGTCGGCTTCATCAGTTCCGAAGGCTGTAGTACCAGGGGGCCGAGATTGAGCCAGCGCTGGCTGCCGCCGCTGATATGGCCGAGGGCTTCGACCGCGATCAGCAGCAGGATCAGCACACCGTAAATTGGATAGGCGGCCCAACGAACCAGTTCGGGCGGAGCGTAGGAAATCGCCACCGCCATCACCAGAAACATCGCAAAGCGGATCACATGCGGCAGGGCGTAGGGATCGAGCGCGCCGCCGGCGGCGGAGTAGAGCACCGCCGCGGCGAAGCCGACCAGCAGGGTCAGCGCCAGCAGCACGCGCCAAGGCAGCGTCGCCAGCGGGTCGGGAATGGAGCTGCGAGCCATCAGCGCGGCGAGCCGGTTTGTGGGCCGGACCGGGGCGTACCCGATGCGGTTGCGTCGGGCGTGGCCGTGGTGGGATTCGCGGCTTGGCCTTCCCCGCTTTCCGCGCCCGTCACGACGCCGGTGATCTCGACCGGGATCTCGCTCTCCGATTGCGTCAGGGCCGCCTGGATATCAGCCTCGTTGCCGGCCTTCGGTACGGAGGTGCCGTACTGGGCGGCATAGGCCGCGTACTTGGCCGCCAAGCGCTCGGCCGGCGTGCCGCCCCAGGTCTTCTCCATCGCCAGCAAGTCGGTCCACGCCTTGGCCGGATCGAACAGGCAGGTCATCACGTCCTTGGCGATCGGTGCCGCCGCGCTCGCCCCGAAGCCGCCGTGCTCGACCACCACCGCCATCGCGTACCGCGGCGCCTCGGACGGGGCGAAGCAAATGAACAGCGAGTGATCGCGATCCTTCCAGTTGGCGATGTGACCGCGGCTGGTCAGCCTTACCACCTGCGCGGTGCCGGTCTTGCCGGACATGGTGACGCCGTCGACCGGAAGCCGGCTCGCGGCCGCGGTGCCGTGCCCGTTGACGACGCGAAACATGCCGTCGCGCGCCACTGCGAGCTGCTCGGGCGTGACCGGCAGCGCGCCCGTCACCGGCTTGGGCTGTCCGAACACCAGCGAGGGCGACAGGTTGCGCCCGCTGGCGATCCGCGCGGCCATAACCGCCAGTTGCAGGGGACAGACCAGTACGTATCCCTGTCCGATGGCGGCGTTGAGCCCATCCGCCGCGGTCCATTCCTTCTTGTAGCGGCGCATTTTCCATTGCGGATCGGGCACCGTGCCGTAACGCTGGCTGGTTCCGGGGAGGCCGAAGTCCTGCTGCAGCCCGAACCGGCGCGCAATCGGGGCGATGTTCTCGTAGCCAACCTTGTGCACCATGGTCCAAAAATAGGTGTTGCAGCTGTGCTCGATGGCCCCGCGCATGTCGAGCACGCCATGCGCCGCATCGCAGCGGAAGTAGCGGTTGCCGAGCTGGTACCCGCCGCGACAGTCAACCGTCTCATCGGGCGAGACGCCGTTGAGCTGTAACGCCAGGCTCTCCATCGGCTTGACCGTCGATCCCGGCGGGTACAGCCCGCGCACCGCCTTGTTCAGCAGCGGAATGTGATCGTCCTCGTTGAGCATCTTCCACTCGATCCGGCCGATGCCGTTGGCGAACGTGTTGGGATCGAAGCTCGGCATCGAGGTCATCGCGAGAACGCCGCCGTCGTGGCAGTCGATCACCACCACGGCGGCGGATTGCAGGCCGATGCGGCGGGCGGCGAAGTCCTGCAGTTTGCCGTCGATGGTCAGTTTGAGCGGATGACCTGGGACGTCCTCGCGAGTGTCGAGGTCGCGAACGATCCGCCCCGATGCCGTCACCTCGACGCGCCGGGCTCCGGGAATGCCGCGCAGCTGCTGCTCGAAATCCTTTTCCAGCCCCGCCTTGCCGAGCTTGAAGCCCGGGGTCAGCAGCAGCGGGTCCTTATCCTTGTCGTAGTCTTCCTTGGTTGCCGCACCGACGTAGCCGATCAGGTGGCCGACAGAGGGGCCGGTCGGATAGAAGCGCGAGAAGCCGCGCTGCGGGATCACCCCCGGCAAATCCGGAAGCCGCACGCTGACTGCGGCAAAGCTGTCGTAGTCGAGACCTTCGGCGACCTGCACGGGCTGGAACCGCGCCGCTTGCCCCAGGCGATCGCGCAGATCCTGTGTCTGGTTGGGGGTGAACTTGAGTAGCTGGGCGAGGGCGTTCACCTCGCCGTCCTTGTCGGCCAACCGCTGGGGAATAATGTCGACCCGGAAGTCAGCCCTATTCGAGGCCATCGGCAAACCGTTGCGATCGAGAATCAGCCCACGGCGTGGCGGGATGAGCGTCAGGTTTACCCTGTTGCTCTCGGATTCCATCTTGTATTTCTCGTTTTCGGCGACCGCGATGTAGCCCATCCGCGCGGCCAGCAGCAGGCCGATGCCGCCCTGCACCGCGCCGACCACGAAGGTGCGCCGGTCGAAGCTCTGTCTGAGCGAGGAGGTCGTGAACTTCGGCTTCATGCTAGGCCAGGCGGCGGACGCGCAGCAGCCTCAGGCGGTCGAGCAGCGAGACGATGCGGGCAATCACGGGAAAGGCGACCATCGACAGGAGAAATTGGGGAACAAGGGCGACCAGTTCGGTCTCGTGCGGAAAAGCGCCGGAAATGGCCGCAGCCAAGACCAGATAGGCGGCGATCAGTCCGGTCGCGATGATCCAGTCCTGCCAGAAGCTGCGCCACGGAAGGCGGATGTCGAGCAGCTCGATGGCGATCATCGTCAGCGAGAACAGCAGAATTCCGCTGCCGAACGGCTGGCCCGAGTAAAGATCGTCGAACGCCCCGAGCGGCAGGCCCGCCCACAGCGGTAGGAGCCCGGGGCGCATCAGCCGCCAAGCGATCAGCAGCAGAAACGCGAAGGGCGGCAGGATCGGCGCCGGGGCGATCACCGGCAGCATCGGCGTCAGCGAGGCGAGCAGGATCGACACCCACGGCAGGCCGAAGGCCAGCAGCGGCGAGTGGTCGCGGTTGATCTTGCTGCCGAACGCGTCGCGCCGGGCCCTTGGGTTGAGTTGCTCGATCACGGGGTGTCCTTAGCAGGCGGACCCTGAACCCTTAGCATCCGCATCGCTTCAGGCTTCCACACCGGCTCGATCGCGACATAGTCGGTCGCCGCCGGGTTGCTGACCATGCGAGCGACGGCGCCGTCCCTGTTCAGGGTCTCGACGATGGCGACGGCGACGTTCGGCCTGAACAGCCCCCCGGCCCCGGAGGTGACGAATACGTCGCCCTTCTTGAGCGGATTGAGGCCCAGGTTGATCAGCCGCAGCTGCAGCGTGCCGTCGGCGCGGCCCTCGGCGAAAGCGACCACATCGTCGGTCGCGCGGCGCACCGGGATCGTGCTTTCGCTGTCGGTCAGCAGCATCACCCGCGCGCTGTGCCGGCCCACCTCGAGCACGCGCCCCACCAGGCCCATGGCCGAAACCACCGGCATGTCCGCGGTGACGCCGTCTGCCTTGCCCGCCGAAACGTAGGCGAAGCGGCGGGCGCTGGAGGAGGTGGAGCCGATCAAACGGGCGAACGCCACCGGCTTGGGTTCCCGGGCTTGGCGCAGGCCGAGGGCCGCCTTCAGTCGGGCGTTCTCCTGCTTCAGCGCCGCGGCTTCGGCGAGGCGCACGCGCGCGATCCGCATCTCCTGCTCGAGCGCGGCGTTCTTGCTGCCGGCGCGGTAATAGCCGGCGATCGCTTCGAAGAAATTCTTGCCGCCGACCCGCGCGCTGGCGCCCGCCTCGCCGACGGGCGCGGCGGCGTCGCTTGCCATGCTGCGCAATCCGGCGAGCGCCTGCGGTTGCCACAACGAGATGACCAGCAGCGCGGCCCCGAGTGCGGCGCCGGCGGCCGCCAGCAGGTAACCGGTAAAGAGGCTCAATTGCGCCTTCCGGTTGGAACTCGATCCGCGAACGCTTGGCGGAGGCATTTCCGCCCCTCCTACTCGTAACGGAGGATCAGGCGGTCATCAGCACGCCGCGATAGACCGGATCCTCCATCGCCCGGCCGGTGCCCAGCGCCACGCACGACAGCGGGTCCTCGGCGACGCTGACCGGCAGCCCGGTCTCCTCCTTGAGGTGATCGTCGAGTCCGCGGATCAGCGCCCCCCCGCCGGTGAGCACGATGCCCTGGTCGACGATGTCCGCGGCCAGCTCGGGCGCGGTGTTTTCCAGCGCAATGCGCACGCCTTCGACGATCGCCCCGATCGGCTCCGACAGCGCCTCGGCGATGTGCCCCTGGTTGATGGTGATTTCCTTGGGCACGCCGTTGACCAGGTCGCGGCCCTTGATGGTGATCGTCTCGCCGACGCCGTCCTCCGGCACGGTGGCGACCCCGTAATCCTTCTTGATCCGCTCGGCGGTGGCGTCGCCGATTAGAAGGTTATGGTGGCGGCGGACGTAGGAGACGATCGCCTCGTCCATCTTGTCGCCGCCGGTGCGCACGCTGGTGGTGTAGGCGAGGCCGCGCAGGCTGAGCACCGCGACTTCGGTGGTGCCGCCGCCGATGTCGACCACCATGCTGCCGACCGGCTCCGTGACCGGCATGTCGGCGCCGATCGCCGCGGCCATCGGTTCGAGGATCAGGAAAACCTCGCTGGCGCCGGCATTCGAAGCCGCATCGCGGATAGCGCGGCGCTCGACCGAGGTGGAACCCGACGGCACGCAGATGACGATCTCGGGATAGCGGAACAGGCTCTTCTTGCCGTGCACCTTGCGGATGAAGTGCTTGATCATCTCCTCGGCGATCTCGATGTCGGCGATCACGCCGTCGCGCAAGGGACGGATCGCCTCGATGCTATCGGGCGTCTTGCCCATCATCAGCTTGGCGTCGTCGCCGACCGCCTTGACCCGCTTGATGCCGTTCAAGGTCTCGATCGCCACCACCGACGGCTCGTTGAGCACGATCCCGCGGTCCTGCACATAGACCAGCGTGTTGGCCGTGCCGAGGTCGATGGCCATGTTCTGCGAACCGAATTTGAACAAACGCGAAAAGGGAGAACTCATCGACAATTCCGTATTTTTCCGCGCCCGGACCGGGTCTTGGGCGGCGGCAAGTGTGAATGGCAAGATGGGGAGGTCCCAGCCCGAACCGCCCCCTTACCGTATGCACCGCACAATGGTAAATTTTTTGTGCCGCAATCGACCGGTTTTTGCACCGGTCGCCTCGAAATTGCGGCGGCCCATCGTTACCCTGCCTCGTCATGCCGCAAATCCGCCGTCTGCCCGAGACCCTGATCAACCGCATCGCCGCGGGCGAAGTGGTCGAGCGGCCGGCCTCGGCGCTCAAGGAGCTGGTCGAGAACGCGATCGATGCCGGCGCGACCCGGATTGCGGTTTCGCTCGCCGACGGCGGCTTGTCGCGTATCGAGGTGACCGACGACGGCTGCGGGATGGCGCCCGAGGAGATGGTCCTGGCGCTCGAGCGCCACGCCACCAGCAAGCTGCCGGACGATGCGATCGAGCAAGTCGCCACGCTCGGCTTTCGCGGCGAGGCGCTGCCGTCGATCGCCAGCGTCGCCCGGCTGACGCTGGAGAGCCGTCCTCGCGCGGCCGAACAGGGCTGGCGCCGGGTGGTCGATCACGGGGCGCTGACCGAGGAAGGCCCCGCGGCGCTGCCGCCGGGTACGCGCGTGCGGGTCGAGCAGTTGTTCGCCAGGGTTCCCGCGCGCCGCAAGTTCCTCCGCACGGCCCGCAGCGAATACGCCGCCTGCCTGGACACGGTCCGCCGCCTGGCGATGGCGCGGCCGGATATCTCATTCCGCCTGGACCACGGCGGCCGGACGATTTTCGACCTGCAGGGCGGGGAAGGGCTCGCCGCCCGCGTAGCGCTGCTGATCGCCCGCGAGCTGGCCGGCAACTCGGTCATGCTCGACCTCGAACGCGGGGCCATGCGCCTCACCGGCATCGCCGGGCTGCCGACTTACAACCGCGGTGTCGCCGACCACCAGTACCTGTTCGTCAACGGCCGTCCTGTGAAGGACCGGCTGCTGGTCGGCGCGGTGCGCGGGGCCTATGCCGACATGCTCGCGCGCGACCGCCACGCGGTGCTGGCGCTGTTCCTCGAATTGCCGCCCGATGAGCTCGACGTCAACGTCCACCCGGCCAAGACCGAAGTCCGCTTCCGCGACGCTGCGGCTGTGCGCGGGTTCATCGTCTCGGGCTTGCGCCAAGCGCTCGCCAGCGGCGACAAGCGTAGCGCCCAGGCGCCTGATGCTGGCGCGATGGGGCGGTGGCAGCGCGAGCCTTCAGAACCCCCGCCGGCGTTGCGCTCGATCTTCGGCGGGCGCGACTGGAGCGCGCCGTCGACCGCCGTGCGCGAAGCGGGCAGAGCGTGGCGCGGCTACGAAGCGCCGGTAATGGACGCCCCGCAGGGTCGCGCCGAAGTCGCCGAACCGCTGCCCGAGAACGCCGCCGAATACCCACTCGGCGTGGCCCGCGGGCAGATCGCCGACACTTACATCGTCGCCGAAGCCGCCGACGGGCTGGTGATCGTTGACCAGCACGCCGCCCACGAGCGCCTGGTGCTCGAACGCCTGCGCGCCGCGGGGGCGGGGGAGGCGGTCGCGGCGAGCCAGGCGCTGCTGATCCCCGAAGTGGTCGAGCTCGACGAACCCGCCTGCGACCGCCTCCAAGAGAGCGCCGCGAAGTTCGCCGACTACGGCCTCGCCCTCGAACGCTTCGGCCCGGCGGCGATGCTGGTCCGCGCGATGCCCGCCGCGCTGAGGGGCGCCGACCCCGAAAAGCTCCTCACCGACCTCGCCGACGACCTCACCCGCCACGGCGAGGCGCTGTTGTTAGGCGAAAAGATCGAGCACGTCCTAGCGACCATGGCCTGCCACGGCTCGGTCCGCGCCGGCCGCGTGCTCTCGGTCGCCGAGATGAACGCCCTGCTGCGCGAAATGGAACGCACCCCGCGCTCGGGCCAGTGCAACCACGGCCGGCCGACGTGGGTCAAACTGTCGATGGGCGACGTCGAGAAACTGTTCGGGCGGCATTGATTACGGTGGAGGCTAAAAATGCCGAATAGGTCTGCAAGTGAACTTTGGTTAGCGTCTACCGCGATCGTTGTCGGCGGCGGATCGTTGCTAGAACATGGCTACGAGTTCAGCTTGATGTCTGCAGCGCTAGGCGCGGGAGTGATATTGTGGGTGGTGTGGATCGCAGAGCGCGTCGACGCTTATCGCCAGCGTCTGAAAGGCGAAAATCGATCCGGAAAAACCGGTTAGCTCGTAATGGGAAGGGCTGTCCACTCTCTGCTTGCAGCATTGCTGCTTCTTGCGGCTTGTAGCGCGGGCGATAAGCGAACCACCGCCCCCACGCTCGACGCCCAGCCCATCACCTACATGGACATTGAATCCGCCAAGCTCACCGGCCCGAGCTGCAACTACGCCGCCGGCAAGAGCATGGGCGCGGTGGTGATGGCGATGAACCAGCAGGCGGTGATGAAGCTCGACGGCCAACTCCTCCACCTCGCGCTCGATCCGCAGTGCAACAAGCTCGATAAGGGCACCGGCTCGCGCTACGTCGCGCCCGGCTATGTGCTCGACCTCGCGATCGACAGCCGGACGCGCAGCCAGAGCGCCGGCACGATCGGCTATCACGGCTCGGTCAAGCTGAGCGACGACAAGGGCCGCGTGCTCTATTCGACCGCCGGCGACGTGCAGTGCAGCGGGTGATCTCCCCTCCCGCTTGCGGGAGGGGCCGGGGGAGGGTGAGTCCCTAGGGCCATTCCAGCAACGGTGGTCGTCCCCACCCCTAACCCCTCCCGCAAGCGGGAGGGGGATTACCCCAGCGCAGGCCTCAGGTCCTCCTTCCCCACGTCCGGAATGATTCGATAGCGAGCCACGACCAGGCTGAACGCGCCGAACAGCATCAGCCCGACCGCCACGATCACGTAGATCGCACCGCTTGCGCGCAAACTCGTCAGCGCGTCGCCCAGGCCCTTGACCTGGGTCGAGGAATCGAACCACGCCGAGCGCACCAGCGACCAGGCGATGATCGCGAACACCACCGCGCGCGCCGCGTAGCCGGCGCGGCCGACCGCGCTGACGGCGGTGGGCGCGCGCGGGCTCACCCGCTTCATGAAACCGACCGTGATCGCGTCCTTCGCCTGCATCACCGCGGCGACGGCAAAGCCTAGCCCGACAAGCCCGACGATCACCGGACCGAGCGTCCAGTCGAGCACGGTGTGCGCGGTCTGCCGGCTGTGCCCGCCCGTGACGCCGTGCTTCGAGCCGGATGCGAACTGCAGCGCGGCGTAAGCGAGATAGCCGTAGCCCACGCAACTCGCGGCGTCGCCGATCCGCTTGACGATCGCCTTGGCGCGCGTGCCGCGATGCTGCACGTCGAACACGGCGGAAAGGAGCTTGAACGCGGCGTAGGCGGCGAGCCCCGCAGTCACCACGAACAGGACCGCGGTTCCGAGCGGCACCTTCTGCAAGGTGTCGAACACCGCCTGACCCCCGGCGGTAGCTTTCGCCTGGGTATTGAGCGCGAGCCACCCGAGCAGCAGGTAGGTCAGCCCGCGCGCGGCATAGCCGAGGCGCACGAGCCAGCTGAATGTTTCGGATTTGTCGACCATCGGCGCGCGCTCCCTGGATCCGGCATCCTATTCAACGGGGATTCTGGCAAATTGTGCCTTGGGCCCGATGAAGGGGCCGCCCCATTCCTTCGTCAGGACGGAGAGGGTTAGGCCGAAATCGCTTTCCTATCGGGCGGCGTTCTGCTTATGTTCGAATCATGCTTTCGCCATGTCCGCCCATTGCAGCACTGGTCGTCGCATGGAGCCGGTCACCGTCCGGTTTCGCCTCGCCCACGGAAAGTGTCACCCGTCGCCTCGACCCATTTTCGAACGTAACTGACTGAATGACAAGGGTGGGAGGCATGACGCTCCGGGTGACAGATGGGCCATGTGTCACCCTAGCGCAGGCGCTTGACATAGAGTTGGTTGTCGCGCCGCTCGAGCTTGAAGTTGTCGCTCGCCGCTTTCATCAGATCGCTGAGGCGCTTGAAGCCGTGGTTGCGCACGTCGAAGCTCGAGCGGTTGCCGGCGATCTGACCGACTTCGTGCAGCCGGGCGAAGCCGTCCTCGTCGCGGCTCGCCGCCTTCCACGCCGCGCCGAGCAGGTCGATCAGCTCGGCGTCGATCTGTCCGCCGCCGCCCTTGCCGCCGCCGTCGTCCTGCGCCGAGGTGCGGATCAGTTGGTCGACGTCGATGTAGCGCGTGCAGGCGGTCTTGAACGCTTCGGGCGCCTTGGCGCTGCCGAAGCCATAGACCAGCAGGCCGTCCTGCCGCAGACGAGTGACCAGCGGGGTGAAGTCGCTGTCCGAGCTCATGATGCCGAAGCCGTCGACTTTCCCGTCGTACAGCAGGTCGATCGCGTCGATCGCCATGGCGATGTCGGTGGCGTTCTTGCCCTTGGTCAGGTCGAACTGCTGGACCGGCTGCAGACCGAAGCGGTGAGTGATCTTGTTCCAATTGCTGAGCGCCGGCTTGGCCCAGTTGCCGTAAGCGCGGCGGATGTTCACCTGGCCGAGCTCGGCCAGCACGGTAAGCACCGGATCGATGCCCGCGTGGCTGGCGTTGTCGGCGTCGATCAGCAGGGCGATGTTCTTGAGGGTCTCTTCGGGCATCCGCGCCTGATGGCGCGCCGAGGCCGCGCTGGCAAGCTAGGTAACCGGCGCGAACTCGCCGGTCGCTTCGTCGAGCAAGTGCAGCACCCCGTCGGAGATGGCGAAGAACGCGCCCCGCAGCCGCAACTGGCCGCTCGCTTCCAGGTCGCGGATGTTCGGGAAGGTCCGCAGGTTGCGGAGGCTGAGCTTCACCGCCGCCTGCTCCATCGCCCGCTCGGCTTCGCGGCCTTCGGTGCCGAGCTCGGCGGCAACCGGCTCGCGAGCTTCGTCGAGCAACGCAATCCAGTCGGCGATGAAGCCGCCGCGGCCGGGCTCGGCGCCGCGCATCTCCTGCGTCAGCGCCGCCTTGCACCCGCCGCACAGGCCGTGGCCCATGACCACGATCTCGCGCACCTTGAGCACCTGCACCGCGAACTCGAGCGCCGCCGAGACGCCGTGATGCCCGGGCGTGGTTTCGAACGGCGGGACCATCGCCGCGATGTTGCGGACGACGAAGATCTCGCCCGGGTCGGTGTCGAAGACCTGGGCCGGGTCGGTCCGGCTGTCGGCGCAAGCGATCACCATCACCCGCGGCTCCTGGCCGTGGCGCAGGGCCGCCCAACGCTCCCGCCGCTCGGCCCAGCCGGTTTCGCGGAATCGGCGATAGCCTTCGATTAGGCCGGCGAGTTCGAGGCTGGGATCGATTGCCATGAGCCGGCCCATGCCGCGCAGCATTGCCTATGGCAAGGCGCATCCCTAAGTGCACGGCGCATGAACGACCTTTCGTCAGCCCCGCGGCCCGAGCGCCAGCGCAAGCCCGACTGGATCCGGGTCAAGGCGCCGGTCAGCAAGGGCTATCAGCAGACCCGGGCCCTGATGCGCGAACTCAACCTCAACACCGTGTGCGAGGAAGCCGCCTGCCCGAACATCGGCGAATGCTGGACGAAGAAGCACGCCACGGTGATGATCCTCGGCGACGTGTGCACCCGCGCTTGCGCCTTCTGCAACGTCAAGACCGGCATGCCGCGCATGGTCGACCCTCTGGAGCCCGAGCACGTCGCCGCCGCCGCGGCGCGCCTGGGGCTCGAACACATCGTCGTCACCAGCGTGGACCGCGACGACTTGCCCGATGGCGGGGCGGGGCAGTTCGTCAGGGTGATCGAGGCCCTGCGGCGCGAGACGCCCGGCACTACGATCGAAATCCTCACCCCCGATTTCCGCGGCAAGATGCGCCCCGCGGTCGAATCGATTTGCGCAGCTGGTCCAGATGTTTACAACCATAACCTCGAAACGGTGCCAAGGCTGTATCCGACCATCCGGCCCGGGGCGCGCTATTACGCCTCGTTGCGCCTGCTCGAGGAAGTCAAGACGCACGATCCGGCGATCTTCACCAAGTCGGGGATCATGCTTGGCCTCGGCGAGGGCCGGCTCGAAGTCCATCAGGTGATGGACGACATGCGGAGCGCCGACGTCGACTTCCTGACCATGGGCCAGTACCTGCAACCGACGCCGAAGCACGCCAGGGTCGAGGAATTCGTCGGCCCGCAGGCGTTCGACGCCTACGGCGCCATCGCCCGAGCCAAGGGCTTCCTGCAGGTTGCCTCCAGTCCGCTGACCCGCTCGAGCTATCACGCCGGCGACGACTTCGCGCAGATGAAGGCGGCCCGCGAGGAAAGACTGGCGAAGAACGCCGCCGCAAGCGGCGGTGGTCTGGCAGAGCGGCAGGCCTGATGCCCGGCATTCGCGAGACCCGGCGGCTGCCCTACAGCTGCGAGGAAATGTTCGAGCTCGTCGCCGACGTGGCGCGCTATTCCGAGTTCCTGCCGTGGGTGGTCGCCACGCGCGTACGCTCAAACAGCGAGACCGAGATGGTCGCCGACATGCTGGTCGGCTTCAAGGCGCTGCGCGAAAAGTTCACCTCCCGCGTGATCAAAGACAAGCCGCGGCGGATCGAGGTGATCTACATCGACGGACCGCTCAAGGATCTCGATAACGTCTGGCGCTTCGAGCCGCTGGACGACGGCGGCTGCGAAATCCACTTCTGCGTCGACTTCGCATTCAAGAACAGGATGTTCCAGGCGCTCGCCGGGCAGTACTTCGATCGCGCGTTCCGCAAAATGGTGAACGCCTTCGAGACCCGCGCAGAGGAGCTTTACGGCAAGAGAAGCTCGAGCGCGCAGAGCGTCGCCTGACGCCGCACGTCGGAACGATCGTCAGCCTTGAACAGCTTCGATTCCGCTTCCCGCTCCTCGGCGTAGCGCACCGCCCGGGCGAACACGACCGTGCCGACCGGCTTCTGCTCGGTCCCGCCTTCCGGCCCGGCGATGCCGCTGACCGCCACCGCCACATCGGCCTCGCTGTGTTCCAGCGCCCCCTGCGCCATCGCGTAAACGCAGGCGACCGAGACCGCGCCAAACGCCTCGATAACATCGCCGGCGACCCCGAGCGTTTCCCGCTTCGCTTCGTTCGAATAGGTCACGAACGAGCGATCGAGCACCGCCGAAGAGCCAGGGATTTCGGTCAGCGCGGCGGCGACGAGGCCGCCGGTGCAGCTTTCGGCCAGCGCGATTTTGCGTCCGATCGCGCGGTTTTCCTCGACCACACGGCGAGCCAGAGCGATGATCTCGGCGGGGAGCAGGAATTGGCTCATGGCTGGGAAGGGCGACCCTCCAGGCTCGCGGCCAGCTTGTCGCTGGCCGAGGCGAAATCGAACAGCACGCTGAGGATTTGTCCGGCCTGTCCCGGCTCGAGCGGCGAAATGGCTTGCGCCAGTCGCTCGATATTGCGGCACGAGCCCGGGTGGATCTGTTGCGCCACTTCCTGCTGGATCAGCGCATCGGCCAACGGGCGAACGGTCTCGTCCGGCAAGGTGGTGAGCGGCTTCAACTGGTCGCCCGCCTTCCCGGCCGCGAACTTCAACAGCGCCGCGCGCGCTTGCGGCCAGACGGCGTTCTGCTCGGCGGCATAGCGCTGCGCCAGCGCATCGCCGCGGCGCGCCAGGAAACCGTCCGGCGAGAGCCGGCCGGCGCAGGTCTGCTTGCTCGCAGCGATAAGGTCGGGGACGGCATAGACCGCCAGCGCAGCGGCTTCGTCGCCCGACATGTCGGGGAGCTTCGGCGCGGCCTGGGCGGCACCGGCAACGGCGAGCGTCGCCAGCGCGGCGGCAGCAAGGGGGGTAGCAAGCTTCATGTTTCGTGGTCCTCCCGGCAAACGAGGGTGGCAACGGCCTGGGCGGCAATGCCTTCGCCGCGGCCGGTAAAGCCGAGTCGCTCGGTTGTCGTCGCCTTGACGCTGACCTGTGACAGGTCAACGCCGAGCAGTGCCGCCAGTTTCCGCCGCATCGCCTCGCGGTGCGGCGCGATCTTCGGCGCTTCGCAGATCAATGTCACGTCAACGTTGCCGACCCGGTACCCGGCTTCATCGGCCATTTCGACTGCACGGGCGATGAACTTGTCCGACGGAGCGCCCTTCCACCGCGGATCGCTCGGTGGAAAATGCTTGCCGATGTCTCCTTGGGCACACGCGCCGAGGATCGCATCGACCACCGCGTGCAGGCCGACGTCGGCGTCGCTGTGGCCGGCGAGGCCCTGGTCATGCTCGATCCGCACGCCGCACAACCACAGTTCCTCGCCCGCGGCGAAGCGGTGGACGTCGAAGCCGGTACCGATGCGGACCATCGACGCGCCGGTGCGGAAATCCCCGGCAAAGGTCAACTTGCGCAAGCGCTCGTCACCCTCGACCAGCGCCACCTCAAGACCGGCGGCCCTCGCGACCTGAGCGTCGTCGCCGGCGCTCGTTTCGCTCGTCCACCCACGGTGGGCCGCGAGGATATCGGCGAAACCGAACGCTTGCGGCGTCTGCACCCGTCGCACGGTCTCGCGGTCCGCCGGGCCGGTCATCAACCCGCCGTCGGCGACAGCGAGGCTGTCGACCACCGGCAACACCGGAATCGCCGCCGCGTGATCGCCGAGCGCCGCGAGGAGGCGGTTTATCACTTGGCGGGGTAAGTCGGGCCGGGCGGCGTCGTGGATCAACACCAGCGCGGGAGGCGCCTCGGCCAGCGTCTCGAGCGCCGCACGGACCGATTGCTGCCGGGTCCCGCCGCCGGTGACGAGGCGGATATCCGGGATCCCGGCCAGAGCCTCTCGCGCCAGGTCTTCGCCGCCCGACGGTATTGCGACTATGATCGGGCTCGCACCGACTCCGGCGAACGTCTCGACGGAGTGCCGTATCAGGGGCTTGCCGCGCCAGATCGAGAACTGCTTGGGAACCGCACCTCCGGCACGCAGGCCCTTGCCCGCGGCGACGACGACGGCGGCGAAGGGAGGCAGCGAGGCCATAGGCGGCGCGGCTACCCGCTTGCGTCCGCCTCGGCAATCCACTATGCGCTGCCCAAAATTTAGGCACCGTTCACCCAATGTCCCCAATTCCCGCCCCTCCGCCGCTGCGGCCGATCATGATCGGCGACGTGCGGATCGACTGCCCGGTCGTGCTCGCGCCGATGACCGGCGTGACCGACCGACCGTTCCGTACGCTGGTGCGGCGCTACGGCTCGGGCCTTAACGTCACCGAAATGATCGCCAGCGAGGCGGCGATCCGTGAGACGCGCCAGTCGGTGCAGAAGGCCGCCTGGCACCCGAGCGAAGAGCCGGTGTCGATGCAGTTGGTCGGCTGCGATCCCCGTTCGATGGCTGAGGCCGCCAAGCTGCAGCAGGACAACGGCGCAGCGATCATCGACATCAACTTCGGCTGCCCCGTGCGCAAGGTCGTGGGGCAGTACGCAGGCTCCGCGCTGATGCGCGAAGTTCCGCTGGCGAGAAAGCTGATGGAAGCGACGGTGAAAGCGGTGTCGGTGCCGGTCACCGTCAAGATGCGGATGGGCTGGGACCATGGCAGCCTGAACGCGCCCGAGCTGGCGCGGATCGCCGAAGATCTCGGGGTGAAGATGGTCACCGTCCACGGCCGCACCCGCAACCAGATGTACAAGGGCGAAGCCGACTGGGGATTCGTCGGCAAGGTGAAGCAGGCGGTATCCATCCCGGTCGTCGTCAACGGCGATATCTGCGGCGTCGAGGATGCCGCCAAGGCGCTCGAACAGTCAGGCGCCGACGGGGTAATGATCGGACGGGGGGCCTACGGGCGGCCGTGGCTGCTCTCCCAGGTGATCCACTGGTGGCGCACCGACGAGATCTTGCCGAATCCGGATTACGACGAGCAATATCAGGTTCTTGTCGAGCATTATTCAGCCATGCTCGAGCATTACGGGCCCGACGTCGGGGTCAAGATCGCGCGCAAACACCTCGGCTGGTACACCAAAGGGATGCACGGCTCGGCGGAGTTCAGAAATTACGTGAACTTCTTCGACGATCCCGAACAGGTTCTAGGTGAGATCGCCCGGTTCTACGAGCCGTTTCTGCGGCGCAGGGCTGCGTGAGCGACGGGGAAGGGGAGGGCGCCGCGCCCTCGGCCGCCGAGCAGATTGCGGGGCTGACCTTCGCCCTGCTGCTGCTCGACGAGATGTCGGTAATCCGCGAAGTCAATCAGGCGGCCGAGGACCTGTTCGGGGCCGGCGCCCGGCGCATGCTCGGGCAGAAGCTCCACGACCTGGCGGCGTTCGGCGATGAGCTGATTGCCGAACGGATCGCCGAGCCCGAGGCGCAACTGACCGCCCGCGGCGTGCCGGTGCGCTTGGGCGAGCGCGAGATGCGGATGAACGTGACCGTATCGTCGCTCGCGTCGCATGCGGGATGGCGAGTCGTGACATTCTCCGACGCGGGGCAGGGCGAGCGCTTCGGCGAGGAGGAGCGTGCGGCGCCGCTTCGCGGCCCCGCGATCCTGGCGCACGAGATCAAGAACCCGCTGTCGGCGATCCGCGGAGCCGCGCAATTGCTCGCCCGAAAGGCCGGTGATGCGGAACGTCCGCTGACCGACCTGATCGCCGACGAGGTCGATCGCATCGCCCAACTGATCGACCGCATGCAGCGCCTTGGCCGCGAAGAGCCGGAGTCGGTCGCTCCGTTGAACCTGCACCAGGCTACCCGGCGCGCCTGCGAAACGGTGTTCGCCGTCGGCGGGCGCGAAGTGATGTTGCGCGAGGAGTTCGATCCTTCGCTGCCTCCGGTGCTCGCCAACGAGGGGGCGCTGGTGCAGGTGCTGGTCAATCTGATCGCCAACGCGCGAGATGCCTGCCGCGGCAGGGAACAACCGACCATTACGCTGCGAACCCGCTTCGTCAGCGGCCTGGTGCTCAATGTGATGCGCCTCGGCCGCTCGGTGAAGCTGCCGATAGAAGTGCAGGTGACGGACAATGGCCCGGGCATCGATCCCGCTCTCGCCGACCACATCTTCGAACCCTTCGTCACAAGCAAGCCGCACGGGCAGGGCCTCGGGCTGGCGCTGGTCAATAAGCTGGTGCGCGATATGAACGGCCGCATCACCCATGAGCGCGACGAGGCGGCGGGGCTGACGCATTTCCGCGTCCATCTGCCCATGGCGCGCCAGGAGACAATGACATGACGAGGAGCGCCTTGCTGGTAGAGGATGACGGTGCCATCGCAACGGTGATCACCACCGCGCTCGAGGAAGAAGGCTTCGTTGTCGACCGGTGCGAATCGATCGCCGCCCGCGACCGGCTGCTGGCGACCAGGCGCTATGACGTCATGCTCACGGACGTCGTCTTGACCGACGGCGACGGCATCGAAACGCTGCCGGCGGTGCAAGCGGTGCGGCCGGAAATGCCGGTGATCATCCTGTCGGCGCAGAACACGCTCGATACCGCGGTGCGCGCAACCGGAACCGGCGCGTTCGAGTATTTCCCCAAGCCGTTCGACCTCGACGAGCTGGTCCGCGCAGCGCGACAGGCGGCCGATCGCGCGGGCGGCGACGGCGAAAGCGCCGCCGAGGCGGGGGAGGGGCTGCCGCTGATCGGCCGCAGCCCGGCGATGCAGGACGTCTACCGGATGATCACCCGCGTGCTGCGCAACGATCTGACGGTACTCGTCCTCGGCGAGAGCGGCACAGGCAAGGAATTGGTAGCGGAAGCGATCCACCAGCTCGGCCGCCGTAAGGAAGGGCCGTTCGTCGCCCTCAATGCCGCGGCGATCCCGCGTGAACTGATCGAGAGCGAACTGTTCGGACATGAAAAGGGCGCTTTCACCGGCGCGGTCAGCCGCTCGGTTGGCAAGTTCGAACAGGCGAACGGCGGCACGTTGTTCCTGGATGAGATCGGCGACATGCCCGCCGAAGCGCAGACGCGGCTGCTACGCGCGCTGCAGTCGGGTCGTATCCGCCGGATCGGCGGGCGGGACGAAATCGCCATCGACGTGCGCATCATCGCCGCAACGAACCGCGACCTCGGCCCGATGATCGCCGCCGGGACATTCCGCGAGGACCTGTTCTATCGCCTCAACGTCGTGCCGATTCGCTTGCCTCCACTGCGCGAGCGGGCGGGCGACGTCGAGCCGCTCGCCCGGCATTTCCTGCGGCTTGCCGCCAGGGAAGGACTGCCGCCGCGCCGCCTATCGGATGATGCCGTGAAGGTGCTCGCCGGTCATCGCTGGCGCGGGAACGTGCGCGAACTCCGCAATCTGGTTTATCGGGCCGCGCTGCTGGCGCGGGAGGATGTGATCGACGCCCCGACCGTGCGCCAGCTTGTCGCCGAAGCACCCGTCGGTGAGGCTGCCGCGGTCGATTTTGCCGGGGCGCTGGCAGCTTGGCTTCACGAAGCGCGTCCCGGGGAGGGAACGCTCTATCATAGCGCGCTGGCGGCGTTCGAAAAGCCGCTGTTCGAACACGCACTGGCACGCACCGGCGGCAACCAGTTGCGGGCGGCGGCCCTGCTCGGAATCAATCGCAACACCTTGCGCAAGCGACTTAGCGAACTCGAAGTCGATCCCGACCGCTTTTCCACCATGAGTTGACGCCGGCGCGGCAAAAATCCTTGCAAAAATGCAACAGGCCCGTTGTAACCCTGCAACGATGGCCGAGCCCCCAGCCAACGACAGCGCCGCACCGCGCCGGCGACGTATTCCGCGCTGGTGGCGTCGAGCGCTCGTGCTCTCGCGCCGGATCAACCTGTTCCTGTGGCTGGAGGTGATCGCCGCCGCGGCGCTGGTGGTGATGCTCGCGAGTTCCTATCTGGCGCTGTCCCGCGCCGGCAATCCGGCGCTGCCGCTGCCGGGCATCACCGCCGCCGCGCTGCTGATCGGCACGCTGATTCCAGCGCTTGCGCTGGTTGTGCTGATCGGGCGGCGTGTCGCTATCCGTCGCGCGGGCGATGCCGGGGCGCGGCTGCACGTCAAGCTGGTGTTCTTCTTCTCGCTGGTCGCCGCGGTGCCGACGCTGTTGGTGGCGGTGTTCGCCAGCATCCTGTTCCAGTCGGGCGTCGACTTGTGGTTTTCCAGTCAGTCGCGCGGCATTCTCGAGAACGCCCGCACGCTGGCGCATGGTTATTACGACCAGACCCAGCGCTCGGTCGGCGACAACACCACGACCATGGCGGGTGACTTCCGCCTCTATCTGCAGCGCTATTCCTTCAACCGGCCGGACTTCCCCGACGAGTATTATTTCCAGGTCTACCAGCGCGAGTTGACCCAGAGCGCAGTCGTGCAACAAGCGCCGGACAAGCAGCTGAATATCGTCGCCATCGTCAATCCGGAGAAGAGAGGCGGCATCAAGCAGGCGGTCGCCGCCGCGATGCCCAGGCTGAGAGCGGGGCAGGACGTCGTCGTCACGGCGACTCAGGACCGGGTCGAGGCGGTGGCGCCGATCGATCGCAAGGCGGGCCTCTATCTGTACAACGCGCGCAACTCCGACAAGCAGGCGATCGCGCAATGGCAGCGCGCCAAGAACGTACTCGCGGCCTACGATGTGCTGACGACGCGCTCTCGGATTATGCAGCTGCGCTTCAACCTGCTGCTGTTCGCCGTCTCACTCGCCCTCGTGGGGCTGGCGGTATGGTTCGCCCTGCGTTTCGCCGATCGCCAGGTGCGGCCGTTGACCGACCTGGTCGCCGCCGCGCGTCGCGTCGGCAGCGGCCATTACGACATGCGCGTCGAGGGCCGCACGGGGGCGGACGAAATCGGCCTGCTGAACCGCGCCTTCAATCGCATGACCAGCCAGATCGAACAGCAGACCGCCGCCTTGGTCGAGCGGCGCGCGTTCATCGAGACGGTGTTGCAGTCGATTACCGCCGGAATCGTTTCGGTCGACCGCGACGGCGAGGTGCAGTTGATGAACGCGTCGGCGCAGATGCTGTTGCTCGACAAGGCGGGCCCCGCACCGGTCGGGCTCAAGCTCGAGGTCATCGCGCCCGAAATCGCCGCGCTGATGACTAGCGGCACCGACCACGGTCTGGTCCACCTCAGCCGCAAGGGCGAGCTCATGACCCTTGCGGTGAGATTTTCCTTCGCGGCCAGCGGTTGGGTGATCACCTTCGAGGACATCACTCGGCAATTGATCGATCAGCGCCAGGCCGCGTGGTCCGACGTCGCGCGGCGCATCGCGCACGAGATCAAGAACCCGCTCACCCCGATCCAGCTCGCCACCGAGCGCCTCAACCGGCGCTATCGCAAGCAGATCGAGCAGGACGGAGAGCTGTTCGACGAGCTGACCGGCACGATCATCCGCCAGGTTGGCGATCTCAGGAAGATGGTCGACGAGTTCTCCTCGTTCGCCCGGCTGCCCAAGCCGGTGTTTCGTCAGGAAGACGCGGTGGACCTCGTGCGCCAAGCGCTGTTCCTGCAGGAGGTCGCGCGGCCCGACATCGATTTCAGCTTTTCCGCCGCGGACAACCTGCCGCCGATCGCCTGCGACCGGCACCAGTTCGGCCAGGCGATGACAAACGTGCTCAAGAACGCCGCCGAGGCGATCGAGGCGAAGAAGCGCGACGCGAATGCCGACTTCCGCGGCCGAATCGCGGTCGAGGTCGGCGCCGACGACCGCTATTTCACCGTAACAGTGTCGGACAACGGTATCGGGCTTCCAAGCCAGGGAGCCGAGCGGATCCTCGAACCTTACATGACGACGCGTGAGAAAGGCACCGGCCTCGGCCTCGCGATCGTCAAGAAGATCGTCGAGGAGCACGCGGGGGAAATGAGTTTCACGCGCAATGAGGGCGAGGGGACCAGCGTCACGCTGCGCTTCGCGCGCGATCCGCTGGCCGCCGGAGTAGAGGCCGCTGAATGATGTGTACGGGAGAATTTTGATGGCGCTCGACATCCTCGTGGTCGACGACGAACAGGATATTCGCGAGCTTGTGGCGGGCGTGTTGACCGACGAGGGCTACGAATGCCGTACCGCCGGAGATAGCACCCGCGCGCTGGCCCTGGTCGACGAACGCCGGCCGAGCCTGGTGCTGCTCGATGTGTGGCTCCACGGCAGCCCGATGGACGGGCTCGAGGTGCTCGACGCGATCAAGGTGCGCGAGCCGGCGCTGCCGGTGATCATCTTCTCCGGCCACGGCAACATCGACACCGCGGTTTCGGCGGTCGGTCGCGGGGCGATGGATTTCATCGAAAAACCATTCGAGGCCGAGCGCTTGCTGCACCTTGTCGCCCGCGCCACCGAGACCGACCGATTGCGGCGCGAGAACGCCCGTCTGCGCGAGGGCTTCGCCCAGACCGACGAGTTCACCGGCAACTCGGGCGCCATCAACCAGGTCCGCGCCACCCTGAAGCGGGTCGCCAGCACCGGCAGCCGAGTGATGATCACCGGACCGGCCGGCGGCGGCAAGGAAGTCGCCGCGCGGCTGCTACATGCCTGGAGCTCGCGGGCCGACAAAGCCTTCGTCACCGTCAACTCGGCTCGCATCACTCCGGAGCGCTTTGAGCAGGAACTGTTCGGCGAGGAAGCCGACGGCAAGCTTGTCCGCGCCGGTCTGCTCGAGTTGGCCGACGGCGGCACACTCTACCTCGACGAGGTGGCCGACATGCCGCTCAGCACCCAGGCGCGGATTCTGCGCGTGCTGACCGACCAGAGCTTCGTTCGTGCCGGCGGCAACCGGCAGATCGGGGTCGACGTGCGGGTGGTTTCGTCGACCGCGCGCGATCTCGAGAAGGAGATCGAGGAGAAGCACTTCCGCGAAGACCTGTTCTATCGCCTCAACGTCGTCCCGGTGGCGATCCCCCCGCTGGCCGAGCGGCGCGACGACATTCCCGCGCTGGCCGATCACTTCTTCACCCGCTACGCCCGAGAGCAGGGTCTGTCGCCGCCGGAGATCGCCCTCGAGGCGATGGCCGCGCTGCAGGCCTACGACTGGCCTGGCAACGTCCGCCAGCTGCGAAACGTGGTCGAGCGGACGGTGATCCTCGCCCCGCGCGATCGGCTCGAGCGGATCGAGGCGGACATGCTTCCGCCCGAAATCACCGGCGGCTCGAGCGAGAACGGCAACGGCATGTCATCGCTGATGGGTGTCCCGCTGCGCGAGGCGCGCGAGAGCTTCGAGCGCGAATACCTGCGCATCCAGATTCGCCGCTTCTCGGGCAACATTTCCAAGACCGCCGGCTTTATCGGCATGGAGCGCTCGGCGCTGCACCGCAAGCTGAAGCTCCTCGGCATGGCCGAGCGCGAAGCGAACGGCGGCGGAGAATAGTCCAGCTAGCGCGGCGCCTTGGCCGGGTTCAGTGCCACCGCTTCGCGCACCAGCGCCTTGAAGGCGTCATCATCGATCGCATCGCCTTCGAAGAGATCGATTGCCCGGCGCGTGTTGCCCTCGAGGCTCGAATTGAACAACCCCGCCGGGTCGTCCAGTGCGGCGCCCTTGGCGAACGTCAGCTTGACCTTGTTCTTGTAAGTCTCGCCGGTGCAGACGATGCCGCCGTCCTCCCATACCGGAACGCCCAACGGGTTGGACGGCTTGCGCCACTTGATCGTCTCGCTCACCTCCGGATGGGCCTCGCGGATCAGCGCCCGCAGCCTGGCCAGCGCCGCACCGCGCCAGCCGCCCAGCTCGGCTATCCGGCGGTCAATCAATTCTGAAGGGGATTCGGTGTCCATCGCGCGAGGTCCTGCTGTTCAATGCGTCGGGCAAGAATCGCTCTGCGACGCTCCGTCATGGAACTGCAATTGATTAAAGTCATTTGCTGAATCTGGCGGGCAGGCATAAGGGCCGCATTGCAACCGGTCCAGCCAGCCCGGACCAGAATGCGGACCGCAGGAGCGGCCGCCAATAAAAAAGAAGGAGTGCGGTATATGCCCAAGGGAACGCTAACCGCCCGACCGAAGCCCTCCGGCGAAGCGGCATCCGCCGCAGCTCCGGCCCCGACTGCCACCAGCGCCAAGGGCGCCAACCTGCAGGACGTGTTCCTCAATCACCTGCGGCGCGAGAAGATGCCGGTCACCATGTTCCTGGTGAAGGGCGTCAAGCTGCAGGGCATCGTCACCTGGTTCGACAACTTCTCGATCCTGCTGCGGCGCGACGGGCAATCGCAGCTGGTCTACAAGCACGCGATCTCGACCATCATGCCGAGCCAGCCGATCGATCCATCGCAGTTCGGCGGCGGCGGCGAAAACGGTCGCAAGCAGCGGTTGCTGCAGGACGTGTTCCTCAGCCGGGTGCGCGACGCTGCGGTGCAGGTGACGATGTTCCTGGTCAACGGCGTGATGCTGCAGGGCCGCATCGCCGCTTACGACCTGTTCTGCATGCTGCTCGAGCGCGAGGGTTTCGTCCAGCTCGCCTACAAGCACGCCGTCTCGACCATTCAGCCGGCCGCGCCAGTCGACCTGACGGCCGAGTGGAACCATGATCAGGAAGAAGGCGATTCGGTCTGAGCTTCGTCGAAGGAGTCGGTGAAGTCACGCGCGGTGCGCGCGCGCTCGTGGTCCATCCCGACATCCGCGGGATGCGCGATGGGCTCGAGCCCGAGTCGCAGCTCGAAGAGGCGAAGGGCCTGGCGCTGGCTATCGGATTGGTCGTCGCCGATGCCTTCGTCGTGCCGCTGCGCCAGGTTCGACCTGCGACGCTGCTCGGTGAAGGACAGATCGAACGCATTGCAGCCGAGTGTGAAGTCGACGACGCCGACCTCGTGATCGTCGACGGCGCGCTGTCGGGCATCCAGCAGCGCAACCTCGAGGAAAAGCTCAAGCGCAAGGTGATCGACCGCACCGGGCTGATCCTCGAGATCTTCGGCGAACGCGCGGCGACCGCGGAAGGCCGGCTGCAAGTCGAGCTCGCCCACCTCGACTACCAGCAGAGCCGCCTGGTGCGCAGCTGGACTCACCTCGAGCGCCAGCGCGGCGGCTTCGGATTCCTCGGCGGCCCCGGCGAAACGCAGATCGAGGCCGACCGGCGGATGATTCGCGACCGCATGGCCCGGCTGCGCAAGGACATCGAGCAGGTCCGCCGCACCCGTGCGCTGCACCGCAAGCGCCGCGAGCGCGCGCCGTGGCCAGTGATTGCCTTGGTCGGCTATACCAACGCCGGCAAGTCAACGCTGTTCAATCGGCTGACCGGCGCCGAGGTGATGGCCGAGGACCTGCTGTTCGCCACACTCGACCCGACGATGCGGGCGATCGCGCTACCGGGCATCGACAAGGCGA
Source organism: uncultured Alphaproteobacteria bacterium (assembly GCA_963811255.1). GTDB lineage: Bacteria > Pseudomonadota > Alphaproteobacteria > Sphingomonadales > Sphingomonadaceae > Croceibacterium_B. The sequence goes on from CAWEQI010000003.1 coordinate 1,086,069, forward strand.
TCGTCTCCGACACTGTTGGCTTCATCTCCGACCTGCCGACCCAGCTCGTCGCCGCGTTCCGCGCGACGCTGGAAGAGGTGACGGAGGCCGATCTCATCCTCCACGTGCGCGATATCGCCAACCCCGACACTGCCGCGCAGAAACGTCAGGTGCTCGAAGTGCTCGGCGATTTGGACGTGATCCAGGGGGAGGGGGGGAAAGCCGGATCCCGATCCTGGAATTGTGGAACAAGTGGGACATTCTGACGGGGGAGCGGCGGAGCGAATTGGCGGCGTTGGCCAAGCAGGATCCGAACGTGCTGCCGATCTCGGCCAAAACCGGCTTCGGAGTCGAGGCGATGCTCGAACGCGTCGGTCGGCTGCTGACCGAAGGCGCGCGGATTCACAGCTTCACCGTGCCGGCGAGCGACGGTGCGCGGATCGCCTGGCTTCATGCGCACGGCGAAGTGCTCGACGAAGGCGACGCCGGCCAGGGTGAGGAGGGCCCGTTGCGGCGCCTTGAGGTGCGGCTGACGGAAAAGGAATTCGGCCGCTATTGCGCGTTGTGAGCGTTGACGCGAAAGCACGCCCCGGCGATGGTCGCGCCATGCTGCTGGGGATCGAGACCGGCTACGAAGCGGAATTCGACTTTCCGCTGTTCAGGACTTCGCCGCCGCGCCCCTATCTTCTCGCCAGCGTGCCGCGTTCGGGCAGCACGTTCGTCAGCCACCTGCTGTGGCAGACCGGCTGCTTCGGGGCACCGCTGGAATACTGCAACTTCGATCCCAACGGTCCTTACGGCCGCGCGGCCAACTCGTCCTATGACCAGCAACGCCTGTGGCGCACGGCGCTGGCCCGCCGGACCTCACCCAATGGCGTGTTCGGGCTCAAGGGCTTCCCCATGCAATTCGAAGCGCTGCAGCAGGACAATCCCGCTCTGCTGACCGACGTGATGCGCACGATCCTGCCTTCGCGGGAGCGCGGGCGCGTGCTCCTGCTTCACCGGCGCGACCGCACAGCCCATGCGATTTCCTACGCCCGCGCGATCCTGTCGGGCATCTGGCGCGCCGAACAGGAACGGGGGGGAAGGGCGGAGCCCGAATATTCGCGCCTCGCCGTGGAGCGGGCGGACCGGATGATCGAAAGTCAGGAGCGTGCCTGGCACGCCATGCTGGCCGACTTGCAGATCACGCCGCTCGAGCTGTGGTACGAGGATGTGCTGGCCGATTCCGCGGCGACGCTCGACGCCGTGGCCGGTTATCTCGGAGTCGATATCGATCCCACGGCGGGCGTCAGGGTGCCGCGGATCGAACGGCAGTCGCAGCAAGGCGCCCGCGCCTGGGCGAAACGCCACGCCGTCTAGGCTTCGTCGGTCTTCACCCGCTGCCACAGCGCTTCCTGCTCGTCTAGCGACAGCCCGGCGAATGCCTCATGACCGCCGGCGAGCGTTTCCATCGCCCGGAACCTGCGCTCGAATTTGCGATTGGCGGCACGCAGCGCGTCTTCGGGAGCAATGCCGTAGGCCCGAACCAGGTTAGCCGCGGCGAACAGCAGGTCGCCGGCTTCCTCGGCGCGCTTGGCGGCCGACGCCTCGGCCAATTCGTTTAGCTCCTCAACGACTTTTTCGGCTGGGCCCTGTCGGTCTGGCCAGTCGAAGCCCGAGCGCGCCGCACGTCGCTGCAGCTTGTCGGCGCGCATCAGTGACGGAAGTGCCGCGGCGACGCCGTCGAGCGCGCTTTTCGCTCCCTTGTGCGCCCGTTCGGTCGCCTTGAGCGCATCCCAGCCGGGCGATTCCTCGGCGCTTCCGAAGATGTGCGGATGGCGCGCTTCCATCTTGTCGGCGATCGCCTGGGCGACGTCAGCGAAGTCGAAATGTCCGGCTTCCTCGGCCATCCGCGCATGGAACACCACCTGCAGCAGCAGGTCGCCGAGTTCGCCGCGCAAGTCGTCCATGTCCGCACGCTCGATCGCGTCGGCGACTTCGTATGCCTCTTCAATGGTGTACGGCGAGATGCTCGCAAAAGTCTGCGCACGATCCCAGTCGCAGCCGGAAGGGCCGCGCAGGCGCGCCATGATCGAGAGGAGACGGTCGAGTTGCTCGGACATAGAGAGATGATAATATATATTATGTTAAATACAGGAGAGGCGCCTGAGCAGGGCCTACCCCATCGCCGTGAATATCGCCGCCACGGCAAAAAAGATCGCTCCCCAGATCAAGATGTAGATCAAAGCCTTGCTTGCGCTGAGCTGCCGCGCACGCAGGGCGGACCCGGCCAGGATCAGCCACCCGAGCAGCGCCACGATCGAAACCCACTTCGCGCTCATCCGAGATCGATCTCCATGCCGTCGTAGCCGACCAGCACGTTCGGTGGCGTTTCCGCCGACAGCGCCGCATAATCCATGCTCTTGTCGAGGTGCGTCAGCACCGTGAGACCGGCGCCGGTGCGCGCGCCGAAATCCACCGCCATCTCAAGACTGGCGTGCGTCGGATGGAACTCGCGTCGCAGACAATCGGTCACGAGGATGTCGACGTTCTTGAACAGCTCGATCATCTCGTCTGAAATCTCACTGAAATCCGTCGCATAGCCGATGCTTTTACCATCGTTTTCAAAGCGAAATGCGGTGCTGGTGATCGGACCATGCGGCATTTCGCAGGATTCGAGGGCAAACCCGGCGACGATCTTCACTGTACCGAGCGGCTCCAGATGAACGATGGTCGGATAGCCGTACTTACCGGCAAACACGTAACCGAAGCGCTGCTTCAGCCGCCGCACTGTGTTGGTCGAAGCATAGCCTGGCAGCGGCGCATTGCGGCCGAAGCGCATCGGCCTGAGGTCATCGATGCCGTGACAATGGTCGGCGTGGTCGTGCGTCCACACGACCGCATCGACCGCCTCTATTCCGGTGGCAAGCAATTGATTTCTGAGATCTGTCGAGGTGTCGACCAGGATTCGCGCACCCGCGTTGCTTTCGACCAGGATCGACACGCGCGAGCGGCGATTCTTCGGCTCGTTGGGATCGCATTCGCCCCAGTCGTTGCCGATCCGGGGAACTCCGGTCGACGTTCCCGAACCTAGGACGATCAGCTTCACGTTGCGGCTTTCTTGAACAATCCTCGAAAGTTGCGGGTGGTGCTTTCGGCAAGCTCTGCAAGGCTTTCGCCACGCAAATTGGCGACAAATCGAGCGGTATCGGCGACATAGGCCGGCTCGCAGGGTTGCCCGCGATGCGGCACCGGCGCGAGGAAGGGGCTGTCGGTTTCGACCAGCAGCCGGTCGGCGGGGATTTCCGGCGCAAATTCCTGCAGTTCCCGGGCGTTCTTGAAGGTGACGATGCCGGAGAGTGAAATCGTCAAACCCAGTTCAAGCACCTTGCGTCCGAAGCCCTCCGAAGCGGTGAAGCAGTGGATCAAGGCAGGAAAGGCGCCCTTCCCCAATTCGTCCTCGAGGATGGCAACGGTGTCTCCTTCGGCATCGCGGGTGTGAATGATCAGCGGCAGCCCCGTCTTCCGCGAGACGCCGATGTGCGTCCGGAACAGCGACTGCTGCACCTGACGATCGGACTTGTCGTAGTAGTAATCGAGCCCGGTTTCGCCGATGCCGATCACCCGCGGGTGCTCGGCCGCCTCGAGCAGTGCCGCTTCACCCAAATCGGAATGCTGGTCGGCCTCGTGCGGGTGGATGCCGATGCTGGCCCACACATCTGCCTCGCGCTCGGCGGTGCCGACCACCCGGCCCCATTCGCTGCGCCGAGTTCGAGATGTTGAGGAACCCGCCGACACCCGCCGCCCGAGCGCGTTCGAGAACGCTTGGTTGGTCTTCGGCGAGGCCCTCGTATTCGAGATGGCAGTGGCTGTCGATCAGCATCACGCCGCCTCGCTTTCGGTGAGGTCGATGCGGGGGAACAGGCCTTCTGGCTTTTCGAGCCGATAACCGCTTTCGGCCAGCGGCGAATACCAGTGCGACCACGCGCCGTCGAACGTCCGCAGATTCTCCGCGAGCCCCATCGCCTGGAGCAGCCTGTCCATCGAATCGGGCATCACGGGCGACGCCGCAACCCCGAGCAGCGCGATGGCAATGTACAGCGTCGCCAGCACCGTCTGCATCCGCTCGGGATCGGTCTTGCGAAGCGCCCACGGCGCCTGCTCGTCGATGTAGGCGTTGCACGCGTAAACCGCGCTCATCCAGCTCTCGAGCGCCTGAGCGAAGGCCAGCTTGTCATAGGCCGCCGGCATCTCCTGTCGGGTCACCCTTTCGAGCAATTCGAACAGCGCGTTATCGGCATCGTCATGGCCGTGGGTCGGCGGTGGCCGCCCCTCGCAGTTCTTGTAGATCAGCGAAAGCGTGCGCTGAGCGAGATTGCCGAAACTGTTCGCCAGTTCCGAATTCGACCTGTTTGCAATGGCTTCGAGCGAATAGCTGCCATCCTGTCCGAAGGTGAACTCGCGCAGCAGGAAATAACGCAGCGCGTCCACACCGAAGCGGTCCGCAAGCTCGTGCGGGTCCGTCACGTTGCCGAGCGATTTCGACTCCTTTTGTCCTCGATTCAACAGGAACCCGTGCGCGAACACCTGCTTCGGCAGCGCGATCCCGGCACTCATCAGGAACGCCGGCCAATAGACCGCATGGAAGCGGACGATGTCCTTGCCGATCAGGTGCACGTCGGCCGGCCAGAAGGTGCGGAATTCTGCGGTATCGTCGGGATAGCCGAGGCCGGTGAGGTAGTTGGTCAGGGCATCCACCCAAACGTACATCACATGGTTCTCGGCGCCGGGCACCTTCACGCCCCAATCGAAGCTCGTCCGGCTGACCGACAGGTCGCGCAAGCCGCCTTCGACGAAGCTGCGGACTTCGTTCAGCCGGGTTGCCGGGCGGACGAACTCGGGATTGTCGCGGTAGAGCTCGAGCAACGGCTCCTGGTACTTCGACAGGCGGAAGAACCAGCTTTCCTCCACCGTCCATTCGACTGGAGCGCCGTGCGGCGACAGCTTCTCGCCGCCCTCCCCCGCGACCAGTTCGCTCTCGTCGTAATAGGCTTCATCGCGAACCGAGTACCAGCCCTCGTAACGATCGAGATAGAGATCGCCGTTCGCCTGCATCGCCTGCCAGATCGCCTGACTGGCGCGGTGATGGGCATCTTCGGTCGTGCGGAAAAAGCGATCGTAGGAGATGTTCAACCGATCGAACAGCACCCGGAAATGGCTCGACATTTCGTCCGCCAGCTGGCGCGGGGTCATCCCCAACTCGCGCGCCTTTTGCGCCATCTTGAGCCCGTGCTCGTCGGTTCCCGTCTGGAACCGCACTGGGCGACCGCGCAAGCGCTGGTACCGCGCGGCGACATCGGCGGCGACCGTCTCGTAAGCGTGGCCGATATGCGGCTTGCCGTTCGGGTAATGGATGGCGGTGGTGATATAATAGGGCTCAGCCATGCGCGGCTTCACTAGGGACGGCCAGCGCGGCTAGCAAGCTGCCGATCTCCATCACGAGGAGCCCAGCGTCGTAGTTGTAGGTCGGGAACTCGGCGGCGAGGCGGCTCAGTTGACTGTGCGCCTCGGCCAAGGCGGGGATTGCCGGCAGCTCGACGTCCCGCATCGCCTCGGCCACGACCGAGCGGGCGAGTTCGATGGCGGCCATTTGCCGCTGCCGGTCGGGCCGGGCTCCGATTGCCTCCGCCAGTTTGCCACGCAGGGCGAAGTCGGGATCGCCGCGACGGACCAGCTTCTCCATCAGCGCGTGCAAATCGCCCAGCCCCAGGCCGACAAATTCGAGCGCCGCTCCCGGCGAACCGGCCGAGGCCGCGATGGCCGCGGCGCGAGTGCCGGCATCGGCGTTCGGAGCTTCCCGCCGCAGCACCGCATCGATCGCATCGTCGGGCACCGGAGGGAACCGAAGCACACGGCAACGCGAGCGGATCGTCGGCAGCAGCCGACCGATGCGATGCGAAACGAGCAGGAAAAAGGTGCCCTGCGGCGGTTCCTCCAGGCTCTTGAGCAGGGCGTTCGACGCACTCGTTTCGAGGTCGTCGGCCGGATCGACGATCACCACGCGGCGATCGCCGAGCGTAGGACGTGTGGTCAGCCGCCGCTGCATTGCTCGCACGATGTCGATGGGAATGTTGCGCTTCGTCTCGTACGGCTTGCCCTCGTCGCGTTTGGCGGCTTCCTTTTCGTCCTTCGGCGGATGCGTCAGGACGATGATGTCCGGATGATCCGCCATTGCCGCGCCGCCGACCAGCTCGCGGGCGGCGGAAAGCGCGAATCCCGCCTTGCCGACTCCGCGCCGCCCGGAGAGAATCCACGCGTGGTGCATCCGCGCGCCTGCCGCGGCGGCGCGCCATTGCCGCCAGGCCTCATCGTGGCCGACGTAGGTCAAGAGGGTTCGCCGAGCAGGGGCGCAACCGCGTCGAGGATTGCCCGCTGTGTGTCCTCGCGTGGGCCGGAGGTGTCGATGCGCACGAAGCGCTCCGGCTCGGCTGCGGCGAGTCGGCGGAAAGCCTCGGCCACTTTGCGGTGAAACGCAGCTTCGCGCCCGCCGATGCGATCGGTCTCGCCTCCATCTCGCCGCGCCAACCGCTCGGCGACGATTTCGTGGCTGCCTTCGAGCAGGATCGTCAGGTCGGGCAGCAGTCCGCCCGAGCCGATCCGGTGCAGCGCGATAATGTCCTCGTCGGACAGGCCCCCTCCCCCGCCCTGGTAGGCACGAGTTCGAATCGACGAACCGGTCGCAGACCACCCAAGCGCCGCGCTCGAGCGCGGGACGGATCAAACGGCTGACGTGGTCCGATCGGGCGGCGGCGAACAGCAGCGCCTCGGCTTGCGGATTCCACCCTTGGCCGTGCGGGTCGAGCAGCAGGTCGCGAATGGCCTCTGCCCCACTTGTCCCGCCCGGCTCGCGAGTGAGGATGACTTCGAGCCCACGTTCCCTGAGCGCGTCCGCCAGACGGCGCGATTGGGTCGACTTGCCCGCCCCTTCACCGCCCTCGAAGACGATGAAACGGCCCGAAGTCGGCGAATGCGTCAACCGAACAGCCCTTCGAGACCGTTGCGTAGCCGTTGCCATGCGTTCGCCCGAGTCACCGTCTTGCCGGCGATCAGAGGCACGTCGTGAGGCTGCTCTCCGGGTATGGCGATCCGCAGTGTGGCGACCTCGTCGCCCCGGCTGATCGGCGCCTTCAACGGACCGCGATAGCGGACGCTGAGCCGAGCCTTGCGGTCCTCGCCTTTGGGCAGATTGGCAAAGACCTCGCTTTCGGTGAACAGCGGTACCGACGTTACCGAGCCGTCCTGCACCACGGCGCTTCCAATGCGGATGCCGGCCGGGAGCAGCTCGCGGCTGGTGAAGTTGTCGAAGCCCCATTCGATCAGCCGGCGCGCCGTGGCATTGCGGACCTGCCAGCCCGGCGATCCACCGATGACCATGACGAGGCGGCGGCCATCGCGTATCGCGGAGCCGAGATAGGTGTAGCCGGCCTGCTCGGTATAACCCGTCTTGATGCCGTCGGCCCCGGGCACCACGCCGATATCCGGATCGTGGTTTTGCTGCGTGATACCGTTGTAGGTCAGCCCGTGATGGCCGATGAAGCGTTTGTAGAGGTCGGGAAAGCGCCGGGTGAGCGCATCGGCCAGCAACACCAGGTCATGCGCGGTGACGTAAGTCCGCCCTTCGTCCGGATAGCCGTTCGGCCGACCGAAGTGGCTGTCGTGCATCCCCAGCTTGGCGGCGTTGTCGTTCATCAGCGCGACCCAATTGTCGACCGAGCCGGCGGCGGCCTTGGCGAGGGTAACGGCGCCGTCGTTGGCCGAGACCGTCGTGATCCCCATCAGCAGTTGGGCAATGGTCAAGCGATCGCCCGGTTTGAGGAACAGCGACGAACCGACGCCCTCCCAATCTTTTGCCAAATCCTTGTCAAACGTCGCCTGCTGATCGAGCGAGAGCTTGCCGCGCTTGATCAGGTCGAAGGCGGTGTAGACGGTCATCACCTTGGTCACCGAGGCGGGCATGAAGCGCCGGTCGGGCTCACGCGAATAGAGCGTCTGGCCGGTCGAGAGGTCGACCAGCAGCGCCACCGGGATTTCGGGCGGGACCGGCGCAGCAGTTGGCGAAGCGTCGATTTCAGCCGTGGCCGGCGCGGCTGGAGCGGATCCGCCGGCCAGGACGGCGAAGCACGCGACGATTGCAAAAATCCGTTTCAAGCCAGCTCCTGCCGCCGGGCGGCAAGATGCCGCGCGATCAGCCGTTGGTGAAGATTCGCGCGTCGCTATAGCCCGCGGCTTTCACCTTTGCGAGGGAGGCTTGGGCCTGTTCGCGGGTGGCGAACGGGCCGGTGCGAACCCGGAAGTAACGGCCGGCCTTGGTGACCGAACCATCGATCGAACCGGCAACTTTCTGCGCGCGCTCGAGCGTGCTCATCGTGGCTGCCTGGATCATGTAGGCCCCGCCCGTTGTAGCCGGTGCCGGCTGCACGTCGCGGGGAGCGGGACGCGAAACCGGAATTGAGGCCGCTTTGCGCGATTGCTCCAGGCGAGCGACAACGACGGGAGCCGGCGCCGGGTTCGCGGCGCCCCCGCGCGACGGCAGAGGCGGCAAGGGCGGGGCGCCCGAGTTTGACGGGCGCTGCGCCGGCGTCGGAACAGGCACGGGCGTAGCGGAGCTCGGCGGCAGATCGACCGAGGCAAGCTTAGTCGGTGGAGCGGACTTTGGCGGAGCGAGGCTGGCCGCGCCTTGGGCCGGCAGCTTTTGCTTGAGCACCGCCACCAGCGAAGCGGGTGTGTCCATCCGCGCTGGCGCGCTGCGGCCGGCGCGCAACGCGGCGCGTTCGGCTTCGGGCGGATTGACCCGGCGCACCCGCACCGGATCGCCCGCCGAGGCGCCAAGTTGGGCGAGTGCCGCGGAGGACAGGGCAATGACCTGATTGCCGTCCATCGGTCCACGGCGTTCGACCCGGACGAGGATCGTATGCCCCGACTTGAGCGAGGTGACTTCGGCATAGCTCGGCAGCGGCAGCGTGTGATTGGCGGCAGTGATCCCGGAGCCCGTGTCGGCCGCGACGTAACCGACCTCGTCGTAGTTCATTTCGTCGACGGGCGTGTAGAGCCTGTCACCGACTTTGTAGGGGGCTCCGATGACGACCGGATAATCCGCCGCCGGACCGTTCGCTCGAGCCGGCGCAGCCGCCGCCGACGCGAGCTCTTCATGCGAACCGCAGGCGGCCACGGCCGGCACGAGGATCAGCGCCAGCGCAAGGCCGCGTGCGCGGCCGGCGAAATTCTCAATGGGCAATCTCATTTGCCAGCAACCCCACACTCATCGCGTAGTAGTTCGAGCAGTTGTATTGCAGGATAACCCTATAATTCTGGGTTAAAAGGTAAGCGGGTGTACCGGGCCCGTCGGGTTCGAACAGCGAAGCCATGACGTCCTCTCCGATGAAGCCGAGCGGCACGACGCCGAGAGCGCGCCACTCGCGCACCGTCTTCCATCGGCTGTGGCGGACATACACGCGCGGGCAGTTCGGCGCGTTCATCGGATTGGTTAAGGTCTGGCGGGCCAGCGCGGGCGGCACCTGCGCGCGAACGCCCCACGGCTGCCCCCGTCGCCAGCCCGCATCGCGGAAATAGTTGGCAATCGAATAGAGCGTGTCGGCCTTGTCGTCCCAGATGTTGCGCACTCCGTCACCGTCGCCGTCGACCGCCAGGCGTAGGTAGATGCTGGGCAGGAACTGCGGATTGCCGAACGCTCCCGCCCAGCTGCCGACCAGACGGGAGCGGGGCACGCCTTGCTGGACCATCTTCATCAGGTCGATCAGCTCGGGCTCGAACAGGGCGCGGCGGCGGCCCTGCCAAGCGAGCGTGGCCAGCGCCTGAGCAAGGTCGAACCCGCCCTGCACCGCGCCGTAGCTGGTTTCATGCCCCCAGATCGCTAGCAGGATCGGCGCCGGTACGCCGTAGCGCTGCTCGACCCGCGTGGCGAGCGGCCCGAGCTGCTGGTACATCCGCTTGCCCGCGGCGATGCGTGCGGCGGTGTTGTGGCTTGCCAGGTACGGCGCCAGCGGGGGGAAGCCGGTGTGGACCGGTGAGCTGATGTTGTCCTGATCGAGATCGATCACCCGCTGGCTAGGTTGCAGTCCGTTGAGCACGGCATCGATCGCCGGGCGGCTGATGCCATCGGCGGCGGCCTTGGCCCTGACCAGCTGCAGGTAGGAATTGAACGGCAGGTTCTGCGCTGCGGCGGCGCAGGGTGCGGCGAACAGGGTGGCGAGAGAGAGGAAGGCAACAACGCGGGCGAGGATCGGCATGGCGCCATCCTTGCACGCCTCGCCGTCGATGGGAATCCCCCGCTCGCGCCCATGCGACGAGCGGGGGCGATGCCGGGCTATCCGGCCTTGCTGGCGACGGCGGTGGCCTTGATGTCCGGATGCATGTCCGGGTTCTTCTTGAGCATCTCGGCGAAATTGCCGAGGCCGCAGTTATCGTCCTTGCCGCAATTGGTGACGGTGTGGATGTAGCGGATCTTGCCGTTCTCGATGCGGAAGACGTGACTGTCCGGCCGCCCTTCAGGGCCCATCTTGAGGAACACGTCGACCGCGCCGATGCTCGGATCGATCACGTACTGGCGGTCGGCCATCTTGATATTGTTCGGCACTCCGACGTTGCAGCTGTCGCTCGGCAGGCCCTTCCCGGTGTAGGCGCTGCCCTCGAGGCGGTCGCACGGCATGCCCCACGGCACCTTGACCGATTTGTCGCTGAAATAGTCGAGATAGGCGTCGGCCGCAGCCTTGAGCTGGTCCCGAGTTTCGCGCTTGTCCGGCGGGATTTCCGACCAGTCCTCCATCTGCGCATACTTGTGCGTGTAGGCGGCGTCGAACAGCCAATCGCCCTTGTCGGTGTCGATCACGTTGAAGTTGTTGCCGTTGCCGCCGTAGCCGGCGAACTGCACGGCGATGACGTGCGGGTGATCGCCCTGGTCGGCGACCATCTCGAGATAGACCTTGCACTGCTGCGGATCGAGCAGCGCCCGGTGCCAGGTGATCTTGAGCGGCGTCGAGAGCACGCCTTGCGACATGGTCGAAAGGGCGCCGTTCTCGTTGTAGGTCACCCAGTTGCCCATCGGGATGCGCAGCGGCAGCCCTTCCTCCTGCGCCTGGACGTACTTGTCGGCCAGCATCTGCAGCGTCGCGCGGTCGCACGGGCCGCCGCGGAACTGCGCCGCGGCCGGGCTTGAGATCGCCGTCACCGCGGCCCCGGCGAGAATGGCCGCCACTAGTCTTGTCTTCACTTCCAGCTCCTTCGTAATCTTCAATGCCCGGGTAGACCTCAGCCTTTCGCCATCATCGTATGCGCGTAGCGGACCTTCCCGCCTTCGATGCGCATGACCTCCGCCGCGGCCGCGCCGTCGGGCCCGCCGACGTGACCGGACACGGCCACCGCGCCCTTCGTCTCGTCGACCGTGAATTCGGGCGCGGCGAGCTGCGGCCCCGAGGCGGCGAGATAGGCCTTGGCGGCGGCCATCAACTGCTCGCGGCTGTCTCGCTTGTCGGCCGGCAGGGTGCCCCAATCCTCCTTGCTCGCCATGTCGACGGCCTTCTGAGCGTCGAACTGGGGATCGCCCGGCTGGGTGACGATCGAATCGATCTGGCCGAGCCCGTTGAAGCTCCACGCGAGTTCGTGTGCCGAGCACGTAAGGCTTCGGCTTGAGGATCACGCCCTGGACGAATACCCGGCAGTTGCCGGTGTCGACCAGGTCGAGGTGCCAGGCAAAATCGGCCTTTTGCGAGATGACGCCGGTGGTGGTGGAAGCGAGCCCGAAGTTCTCGCGGTAATCGACCCACTCGCCGACCGGCAGCGCAAAGATCGAGCCTTGGGATTGCGCCTTCACGTAGCGCTGGGCGACGTCTTCGAGTGTGTCGCGCGAGCAATTTCCCTGCGCCGCCGCCGGCGATGCCGCGGCGAGCGCGGCCACGGCAGCGACTGTCAGCAGTCCATTCGTTGCGATGCGTCCAAACATCGGCAATCCCCTTCCCCGCGGCCTGTCGCCGCCTGTTTGATTTTGTCTAATTGATCGACAGGCAAGAGTCACGCCCGCTGCGGCGAAATGCGCGCGGTCTTTCAGTGACAAGCGCCCCATTCGGCGTTAGCCGAATGGCCTGAAGCGGATGGGTGGCCGAGCGGTTTAAGGCACCGGTCTTGAAAACCGGCGTGGGTTCACGCCCACCGTGGGTTCGAATCCCACCCCATCCGCCAGCTACGCGAGCTGGTCTTCCTCTTCCGGGATGAGGACCGCCTTCTGGTATTCTTTCGTACGCCTTGCACCGGGCCTGCGGCAGGCGCCGGGACGCGGCCGATGGACCAGGCTTGGGTTGGTGCTTGGGTCGAGCAGCAGGTCTTCTTCGATTTCGAATTCCATCGCCTCGCTCCTTGCTGCGGTAACCCCGCAAGGTGCGCGCGGTTCCGGCAGCAAAAGGCAAACAAGACGAACGGTTTACGATCAAATGTGCAGCGCCCGGCCGTACGCGGCGAGGACCGATTCGTGCATCGATTCGGAGATCGTCGGGTGCGGGAAGATGGTGTTCATCAGCTCGACCTCGGTGGTCTCGAGCACCTTGCCGATGGTGAAACCCTGGATCATCTCGGTGACTTCGGCGCCGATCATGTGCGCGCCGAGCAGCTCGCCGGTCTTCGCGTCGAACACCGTCTTGGTGAACCCTTCGGCCTCGCCCAGCGCAATCGCCTTGCCGTTCCCGATGAACGGGAAGGTGCCGGTCTTGACGGTGTAGCCCGCCTCCTTCGCCTTGGCTTCGGTGAGCCCGACGCTGGCGATCTGCGGGCGGCAATAAGTGCAGCCGGGGATGTTGCGGCGATCGAGCGGGTGCGGATGGACGTCCTTGTTGCCCAGCTCTTTGGCAATCGCTTCGGCGGCGGTAACGCCTTCGTGGCTCGCCTTGTGCGCCAGCCACGGGCCCGGCGTGCAATCGCCGATCGCCCACAGGCCGTTAGGCCCGGCGCGGCCGTAATCGTCGATCTGAATGAAGCCCCGGTCCAGCTTTACCCCGAGCTTCTCGAGCCCGATGTTCTCGGTGTTGGGCACGATGCCGACGGCGACGATCGCGTGGCTGAACTCGGCCTGCTCGACCTTGCCGGCCTTGTCCTTGATCTTCGCCGTGACGCCTTTTGGGCCCACCTTCAGCTCCTCGACGCCGGCGGCGGTCTTGATCGTCATGCCCTGCTTGGTGAGCGCCTTTTCGAGGAACGCGGAGACGTCGGCATCCTCTACCGGCACGACCCGGTCGAGCATCTCGACGACGGTAACTTCCGCGCCCAGGTCCCTGTAGAAGCTGGCGAATTCGATCCCGATCGCGCCCGAGCCGATGACCAGCAGCTTCGACGGCATCTCCGGCGGGGTCATCGCATGGCGATAGGTCCACACCCGCTTGCCGTCGGCCGGGGCGAACGGCAGGTCGCGCGCCCGCGCGCCGGTGGCGACGATGATGTGCTTGGCGGTGAGCGTTTCCTCGCCCTTTTCGCCCTTCACGGCCAGGCTGGTCGGGCCGGTCAGCGTACCCTCGCCCATGTGCACGGCGATCTTGTTCTTCTTCATCAAATGGGTGACGCCGGCGTTCAGTTGCTTCGCGACGCCTCGGCTGCGCTTCACCACCGCCGCAAGATCGGCCTGTATCTCCTTGGCAGCCAAACCATAATCCCCGGCATGCTGCATGTAGTGGAACACCTCGGCCGAGCGCAGCAGCGCCTTGGTGGGGATACACCCCCAGTTGAGGCAAATCCCGCCGAGCAGCTCGCGCTCGACGATTGCGGTTTTCAGGCCGAGCTGCGCGGCGCGGATTGCGGCGACGTAGCCGCCGGGGCCCGAGCCGAGAACGATGACGTCGTATTGTTCAGCCATTTACAGTCCTGCTTTTCCTGCTCTCGCCGAGGAAGATGGAACACCTGGAACACGGTCCAGGGGAAAGACGCGCTTACCGGCAAGAAGAGCCTCGCAGCTTGCGCCATCCCCGTCTCGAAGGTCCGCAGCAGGGGAGGTACTTTGGTTTTGTTCGCTATGCATGCAGCGCTCCGAAAAGAATCAGCGGTGGGGCCAGCAGGAGGAGCGCGGCGACGGTCGCCTGCGCCCAGCGGGGACGCGAGGCAAGCCAGATGGCGATGGCTACCCAAGTGGTGAGCAGCGGGGTGGCGAACAGGCCGAGGACCGCGAAGGCGAAGTCGCCTGCGTTGTTCTGATACATGATCAGGGCCATGTCCTCGACCACCACGCCGTAGATCACCGCCAGCCCTACGCTCAGCGCCATGCCGATGTTGGCCAGGCTCCAGCGGCGCACGGTGACAGCTTCAGGGATGACGGCTTCCTGCATCACGACTCCACCGGGCGCGGGCGGCCGTTCATATCGACGGCGACGAAGGTGAAGGTCGCCTCGGTCACTTTGACCTCGGCGTCCTCGTGGCGGTGGCGGCGCCAGGCTTCGACGGCGATCGTCAGACTGCTGCGGCCGATCCTGACAATTTCGCCGTAGACGGAAACTTCGTCGCCGACCGAGACCGGCTCGTGAAACACCACCCCGTCCATCGCCACGGTGACCGCCCGGCCCTTGGAGCGGCGGGCGGCGATCAGGCCGGCGCCCGAATCCATCAGGCTCATCAACCAGCCGCCGAAAATGTCGCCATAAGCATTGGCGTCGGCCGGCATCGCGGTGACGCGAATCGCGGGATCGCGGCGCTCGCTCATGACCGGCGACCTTGGCGAAAGGTCCGAATGTTCGCAGTGGCCATCGAGGTCATCGGAATGAGGGAGCAAGACGAGTTGGCCATCATGATCGGAACGTTGGCAGAACGGAGCCGAGTAGGAAAACGGTTTCCGCTCAAGCCACCAGCCCCAGCGGCTTCTCGCACAGCTCCTTGAACACCTTCATCAGCTGCGCGCCGTCGGCGCCGTCGATCGCCCTGTGGTCGAAGCTGCCGGTCGCGCTCATCACGCTGGCGACGGACAGCGCGCCGTCGACCACATAAGGCCGCTGCTCGCCGGCACCGATGGCCATGATCATCGCCTGCGGCGGGTTGATCACCGCCTCGAACTGCTTGATGCCGAACATGCCCATGTTGCTCAAGGACGCGGTGCCGCCCTGATACTCGTGCGGCTGCAGCTTGCCTTCGCGGGCGCGGCCGGCGAGGTCCTTCATTTCGGTGGCGATCTGCGAGATGGTCTTGCTGCCGGCATCGAGGATAATCGGGGTGATTAGCCCGCCTGGGATCGACACCGCCACCGAGATATCGGCGCGGCTGAACTTGAGCAGCGAATCCCCGGCGAATTGCACGTTGCAAACCGGCACCGCGATCAGCGCCTTGGCCAGCGCCTTGATCAGCATGTCGTTGACCGAGACCTTGACGCCCTGGCTTTCGAGCGCGTCGTTGATCTCGGCGCGCAGCTTGAGCAGCTTGTCGAGATTGATGTCGACCGTGAGATAGATGTGCGGGATCGTCTGCTTGGATTCGGTGAGCCGGCGGGCGATCGTCTTGCGCATCGAGGAGAGCTTTTCGACCTCGTGCGGGATCTCCCCGGGCTGCGCGGCGACGGGAGCCGCTGGCGCGGCGCCGGGCTGCACGCCTTCGAGATCGGCCTTGACGATGCGGCCGTGCGGTCCGCTGCCCTGCACGCTCGCCAGATCGATGCCCTTGTCCGCGGCGATGCGCTTGGCGAGAGGCGAGGCGATGACGCGGTCGCCGGTCGCAGCTGGTGCCGTGCCCGCAGGTGCAGAGGCCGCTTTAGCAGCGGGAGCGGGCGTGGGAGTTGGCGCTTGCGCGGCAGCCGGCGCGGGCGCGGCAGCTGGCGCGGGAACAGGAGCTTCGCCGCCGCTCGCGGGCTTGACGCTCTTCGGGTCCTCGCCCTCCTCGGCGAGCGTGGCGATGACGGTGCCGACCTTCACCCCTTCGGTCCCTTCGGGCACGGCGATGTCGGCGACGGTGCCTTCGTCGACCGCCTCGAACTCCATCGTCGCCTTGTCGGTCTCGATCTCGGCCATGATGTCGCCAGCGCTGACCTTGTCGCCCGGCTTGACCAGCCATTTGGCGAGCGTGCCTTCCTCCATCGTCGGCGAAAGGGCGGGCATCTTGATGGCGATCGACATGGGCGGGCGCGGGTCCTCTCGGGTGCAACGGAAGCGAGGGCGTCTCTGGCGAAAATGCGCCTCCGGGGCAAGGTTCTTGCGCCCCGGCGCCTTCATCGGATACCCGAGCGCAGGGGACACACGCGATGCGCGTCTATCTGGTGATCATCGATGAGACCGAGGAGGCGACCCTGGCGCTGCGTTTCGCCGCGCGCCGGGCGGCCGACACCGGCGGATCGGTGCATATCCTGGCGATCGTGCCGCGGCAGGAATTCAACGCCTTCGCCGGGGTGCAGGCGACGATGGAAGAGGAAGCCCGCGACCGCGCCGAGGTGATGGCCAGCGCCGCGGCCGGCGCACTGTCGTCCGAAGGCGCGCGGATGCCGCAAATCGCGGTCCGCGTGGGCGACGGGCACGCGGTGATCAAGGAGTATCTCGCCGAGCATCCCGAAGTCGCGGCTCTGGTGCTCGGCGCCGCGGCGGAAGGCGGCCCCGGCCCGCTGGTGATGCACTTCTCGGCCATCGCCGGCACCCTGCCGTGCCCGCTGTTCGTGGTGCCCGGCGGGCTGAGCGAGGAAGAGGTGGATGCGGTGAGCTGAGGTCCTCCCCGGGACGGGGAGGTGGCAGACGCGAAGCGGCTGACGGAGGGGACCGGTGCGATGCGCCGCGTTTGTGGCGACTCCCCTCCACCATGCTTCGCATGGACCCCTCCCCGTCCCGGGGAGGATCTTTACTTCCGGCGCCCTCGACCCTGGTGGCGGATGTTCGCCGGACGGCCGCGCTTGCCCTGGATATGCTTGGGGCGGCCCTTCTTCGCTGGCGCTCGCTCGGCGCGCTTTTCGATTCGCTGACCGCCGCCCTCGACCGGCTCGAATTTGAGCGCGCCGGTCAGCGGGTTGGCTTCGGCGAGGCGCAGCTTGAGCGTGTCGCCGGTGGTGTAGCGCTCGCCGGTCTTTTCGCCGACCAGCGCCTGCGCGCCTTCCTCGTAGCGGAAGTAATCCTGGCCGAGCGTCGAGACCGGCACCAGACCGTCGCCGCCGAGGCCGACGATGGTGGCGAAGAAGCCGAACTTCTGCACGCCGGTAATGCGGGTGTCGAACACTTCGCCGACGCGGGCCGAGAGCCAGGCGGCGACGTAGCGGTCAATGGTGTCGCGCTCGGCCTCCATCGCCCGGCGCTCGGTCTTGCTGATCGCTTCGGTGATCTTTTCTAGATCGTTGCGATCGTGCGCGGACAGGCCGGTGGTCGGCGGCAGGTCGGCCTTGGGCTTGGGCTGTTCGAGATGGAAGGCATCGCCCAGCGCCCGGTGGACCAGCAGGTCGGCGTAGCGGCGGATCGGCGACGTGAAGTGCGCGTAGCTGCCGAGCGCGAGGCCGAAGTGGCCGGCGTTCTGCGGCCCGTAGTAAGCCTGCGTCTGGCTGCGCAGCACCGCCTCCATGACGAGCGCCTTTTCCGCCGGATCGTCGGAAATGTCCTTCATCATCCGGTTGAACAGCCCGGGGGTGATGACCTGACCGAGCGCGAGCTTCTTGCCGATGGACGCGAAGTAGTCCTTGAGGGCGAGCAGCTTCTCGCGGGTCGGCGGCTCGTGAATGCGGTAGACCACCGGGTGGGCCTTGCTTTCGAGCGCCTTGGCCGCGGCGACGTTGGCGGCGATCATGAAGTCCTCGACCACCCGGTGCGCATCGAGCCGCTCGCGCACGGCGATCTCCTCGATGCGACCCTGCTCGTCGAGCTTCACCCGGCGCTCGGGCAGCTCGAGCTCGAGCGGATCGCGCGCCTCGCGGGCGGCGTTGAGGAGCTGCCAGGCGCCCCACAGGTTGCGTAGTTGCGGTTCTTCGCCGGCGTCGTCGATACGCGCCTGCGCGTCTTCGTAGGCGATCACTTCGGCGATGCGGACCAGCGCGCGGGTGAAGCGGAAGGCGGTGATGCGGCCCTGCTTGTCGATCGTCAGGTGGCAGGCCATCGCCGCGCGGTCCTCGCCCTGCCCGAGCGAGCAGACCTCGGCGCTGAGCACTTCCGGCAGCATCGGCACCACCCGGTCGGGGAAATAAACCGAGTTGCCGCGCTTCCTCGCCTCGCGGTCGAGCTGGCCGCCGGGGCGGACGTAGAAGCTCACGTCGGCGATGGCGACCACGGCGCGATAGCCGCCCTCGCCGTCGGGCTCGGCCCAGATGGCGTCGTCGTGGTCGCGCGCGTCGGGCGGATCGATGGCGACGATCGGCAAGTGCCGGAGGTCCTCGCGCTTGGCCTCGCTCAACGGCAGCTTCGCGGCGAGTTGTGCTTCTTCCAGCACCGTCTCGGGGAAGACGTGTGGGATGCCGTACTTGTGGATCGCGATCAGGCTAAACGCGCGGGGTGCCAGCGGGTCGCCGAGCACCTCGAGCACCCGCACCCCGCCGCGCTGCGACCGGCCGACCGGCTCGGCGAGCACGAGGTTGCCCTCCTCTGCCTGGCCGACATCGGAGACCGGGAACGAGCTGCGGATGCGCTTGTCGACCGGCGCGAGCCACGGCTTGAGCGTGCCGTCGAGCTCGATCACGCCGAGCATCGCCTCGGCCGCGGCCGGCAGCTTTTTGATCGGATGCGCACGCCAACCTTTGCCGGCCTCTTCGGTGCGGGCCAACACACGGTCGCCCTTCTTCAGCGCGCCGCCTTTCTTGCGCTCGACGATCCGCACGCGCGGCGGCGCCATGCCGTCGTCGGGCTGCCACGATTTCGGGAATCGCGATCGGCGTGCCGTCGTCGATCTCGACCACCCGCAGCACGGTGACTTTCGGCAGCCCGCCCATCCGGTGATAGGCGCTCTTGCGACCGTCGATCAGTCCCTCCTCGGCCATGTCGGCGAGCAGTTTCTTGAGGGCAATCTTGTCCTGCCCCTTGAGGCGGAACTCGCGCGCAATCTCGCGCTTGCCGGCGGGGCCGTCGGACGTTCGGATGAATTCGAGGACCTGATCCTTCGTGGGGAGGCCGTGGTGCTTGCAGGGCATTCGCCGGTATATGGGGAGCGGCTCAGCCGCTTCCAAGCGGCCTGAACGCGCCACCCGGGACGGCGCTGGCGACCGGGCTTTCCGATCCGTCGGCGGCGAGCGAGCTGACGCCGAACAGCCAATCATCGCCGCGCACGCCGTCGAGCTTGACCTTGGTGTCGGCGGTTTCGAGCACCGGGTTGGCCGGCCAATCCGGCGCATCGGTGCGCCGCTGCCATACGCGATAGCGCACCGCGCCGGGCACGGGCGCCCACTGCAGTGTGGTGAAGGTCTGCACCGCCGCTTCCGCCTTGGGCGCTGGCGGCATCGGCGCATGGGCCAGCGCGTCGAGCGTGCGCACGTTCAGCCGCGCGACCTTGGCGAGATAGGGGAAGTTCATCGCATCGATCGTGTCGCCGTACTTGATGCCGTTTTCGGTCCGGAGGTCCTGATGCTCATGGTTGTAGTCCTCGACCGAGGCGGTGAAGCGCACGGCGGGATAGCCTTTGGCGAGGAACGGGATCTGGTCGCCGCCGCGGCCCATCCGATCGGTGCGCCAGATCTGCCGCACGGCCAGCGGGTGGCCGCCGGACACGCCGGCGATGAAGCGCGACAGGTTGCGGCTCGGGCTGTCGTTCTCGCCGCCATCGCGGGCCAGCGCGGCGAGGGTCTTGGCCGTCGCGTCGGCGCGCGGGCCTTCCGAGAACACCCGCACGTGGGTGGCATCGCAGAACCCGTCGGAGCCGCAAGTTCCGCCAACGATGTCGTTGTTGAGCACGGCCTTGACCGTCCAGCCTTGTCGGGCGGCGTAATCGGCGAGCAGCTTGCCGCCATAAAGGCCCTGCTCTTCGCCGGTGAGCATGGCATAGACGATGGTCGTCGGGTATTTGTGCTTTGAAAGGACCCGCGCGGCTTCGAGCACCACCGCGACGCCCGAGCCGTCGTCGTTGGCACCGGGGGCATCGCTGGTGGCGTTCATCACATCGGTGACGCGGCTGTCGATATGGCCCTGGACGATCACCACTTCGTTCGGCCGCTCGGTGCCGCGCTGGATCGCCACGACATCGAGCAGGTGCACCGGCTTGGGAATCCGCTCGCCGGTGACGCTCGTTTCCGGCGTGACCACCTGGAGGCACTCGCCGCACGCGGCGCTCACCTGCCCGAACTGCTGCTTGCCCCAGGCCCAGGCCGCGCCGATCCCGCGATGCGGATCGTCCTGCGCCGAGAGGGTGTGGCGGGTGCCGAACGAGACCAGCGCCTCGATGTCCTGATGCAGGCGGGCTTGCGAGATGTCGGCCGCGGGATCGGTGTTGGCGGCGGCCGGGGCGGACGCGGCGAGCAGGGCCGCGGGAATGAGCCATTTGCGCATGGGCGCCCTTGTTGCGGCAAAACCGGCGCGGGGCAAGCCGCGGTTTCCTCAGTAGGCGCGGGCCACCAGGATTCGCTCGACTGCCGGTTCGCCGGTGAAAATGCAGGCCCCCTCGGCGGGCGCGGCGGCGAACGGGACGTTGCGGAACGTCAGCTTGAGCGCCTTGAGCTGCTCCACCACCTTGTCGAGCGCCGCGCCTTCGGGGCGGGACCACTGCACCTCGACCCAGCCAGGGTAGCGCTGCTCCTCGGCGAAGTACGCCTTCAGCGCCTCGATGCTGTCGATGTCCCGGACGATGGCGGCTTCGCGCCGGACCTTGGCCTCGTCGTACAGCGTCTGCTGAACCTCGGCGAGCATCGCCGGCGCGGCCTCGGCGAAGTCGTCCCTGGGCATGAAGGCGAAGTTCGGCTTGGCCGCGTCGTTCCACAGACGGTCGCGGCGCAACACGGCGGCCTTGCCGTCGGCCATGTCGCGCGGCCCGACCTCGACGATCAGCGGCGCGCCCTTGCGGACCCAGTCCCAGCGCTTGGCGGCAGCCTTGCCGGGTTTGGCGTCGAGCAGCACGCGCAGCGGTTCGCCGAACGCCGATTGCGCGGCCAGCTTGCCGCGCAGTTCCTCGCAATAGGCGAGCAGCGTCGCGTCGCCCTCGTCCTCGCGCAGCATCGGCAGGATCACCACCTGGAACGGCGCCAACGTCGGCGGAACGCGCAGGCCATCGTCGTCGCCGTGGACCATGATCATTGCGCCGACCATCCGCGTCGAAACGCCCCAGCTGGTCGTGTGGCACGGCTGCATCGCGCCTTCGCGGTCCTGGAAGCGGATGTCGGCCGCCTCGGCGAAGCTGGTGCCGAGGTAATGGGTCGTGCCGGCCTGCAACGCCTTGCCGTCCTGCATCATCGCCTCGATTGAATAGGTGGCGACGGCGCCAGGGAAGCGCTCGTTGGCCGGCTTCTCGCCGGTGACCACCGGGATCGCCGCGTCCTCCTCGGCGAAGGCGCGGTACATCTCGAGCGCGCGCAGGGTTTCGGCCATTGCGTCCTCGCGCGTCTCGTGGGCGGTGTGGCCTTCCTGCCAGAGGAATTCGCTGGTGCGCAGGAACATGCGGGTGCGCATTTCCCAGCGCACGACATTGGCCCACTGGTTCAGCAGCAGCGGCAGATCCCGCCACGACTGAATCCAGCGGCTCATCGCGTCGCCGATGATCGTTTCCGAGGTCGGTCGGACGATCAGAGGTTCTTCCAGCCTGGCCTCGGGGTCGGGGATCAGCCCGCCCTTGCCGTCGGCGATCAGCCGGTGATGGGTAACCACCGCCATCTCCTTGGCGAAGCCTTCGACATGCTCGGCCTCGCGGACGAAGTTGGCCAGCGGGATGAACAGCGGGAAATAGGCGTTCTGCACGCCCGCCGCCTTGATCCGCCGGTCCATCAGCGCCTGCATCCGCTCCCAGATGCCGAAGCCCCACGGTTTGATCACCATGCACCCGCGCACGCCGGATTCCTCGGCCATGTCGGCGGCCGAGACGACTTCCTGGTACCATTGCGCGAAATCGTCCTCGCGCTTGACGGAGAGAGCGTGGCGGATGGCGGTCACTGCGAAATCCCGAATTTGATTGGTCGACGCGCGGGGGCGATGCCCCGCCGCGGCTTATTTGCCAAGCTCGTCGAGCTTCCGCTGCATGTCTGCAAGTTGCTCGCGCAAGGCATCCAGGTCGCTTTGCGGCTTGGCCTCGGGCTTGGGTTGCGCCGTAGCAGCATCGCCGCTCTTGGGCATGAAGGCGCTCGCCGCGGCCTTGAACATCGCCATGTTGGTTTCCGCGAGGCGGGAGAACGCCTCCGGGCCCATGCTGGTCTTCCAGGCATCCTGCAACTTCTGCTGGTTGGCGCGGAAGTGCTCCATCGACGCTTCGAGATACTGCGGCATCATCGCCTGCATCGAATGGCCGTACATGGAGATCAGCTGGCGCAGGAAGCCGATCGGCAGCATCTGCTCGCCGCTGCATTCCTCTTCCATGATGATCTGCGTCAGGATCTGGTGGGTGATGTCAGTGCCGGTCTTGGCATCGAGCACCTTGAAGTCGACGCCTTCGCGGGTCATCCGGGCGAGATCGTCGAGCGTAATGTAGCTGGAGCTCCGGGTGTTGTAGAGCCGGCGGTTGGCGTACTTCTTGACGATGACCGGTTCGTCGCTTCCGGAAGGCTGTTCCGCCATCGTGCCGACTCCAAAAATGTTGCGCAGCATTTCTGCTTAGCACTTGCAGCAAATGCAGTGCAACATCGTTACTCGGCGGTGCGCTGGAAGCGACCGCCGAGGATTGTCAGCAGCTCGTATTGCGACAGGCCGCTCAGTTCGGCGGCGGCGGGCAGGTCGTAGGGAACGTCGAGCCAGTCGCCCTCGCGCAGGTCCGGCGCGTCGCTGCAGTCGACCACCGCCATGTCCATCGAGATACGGCCAAGCAGCGGGAGCGAGGCGTCACCGAAGCGCAGCGCGGCTTTGGGGGACCAGCAGCGCAGGAATCCGTCAGCGTAGCCGAGCGAAACGGTGGCGACGCGCATCGGCTGCCGCGCGGTGAACTTCGCGTTGTAGCCGACGCTGTCGCCCGGCGAGACATTGCGCAGCTGCAGCACGGCCGCCTGCGGAAACGCGACCTGGCGGATTTCGGCGGCCAGCTCGCCGCGCGGGACGCCGCCATAAAGCGACAGGCCCGGGCGCGTGAGTTCGTAGGCATAGGCGCTGCCGAGCGCGATCCCGGCGCTGTTGGCGAGGCTGCGGTGGAGGTGTGGCACTTGCGGGGCAAGCTCGTCGAACAGGCGCCGCTGACGGTCGTTGAGCGGGCTGTCCTCGTCAGCCGAGGCGAGGTGCGACATCAGCGTTTCCACCTGCAGGCGGGCGATCAGCGAACCGCCGATGTCGTCGGGCGGCAGGCCAAGGCGGTTTATGCCGGTGTCGACCATCAAGTCGCAGGCCCCGCCGTCGCCCTCGAGCCACAGCCGCGCCTGGTGAAGGCTGTTGATCACCGGCCGCACGCCGGTGGCGCGGGCGTAGGCGACATCTTCGGGGCCCATAGGCCCGTGGAGCACGACGATCTCGCCTGCCGGCGCTTGGGCGAGCAGGTCTGCGACTTCGCTCCAATGCGCGACGTAAAAGGTGCGACAGCCGGCCTCTCGCAGCACCGGCACCGCGTCGGCGACGCCGAGTCCGTAAGCGTCGGCCTTGACCGCGGCGCCAGCCCGGGCGTGGCCGGACATCCGGTCGAGCGCGCGCCAATTGCCCGCCAACGCCTGACGGTCGAGCCGCAGGCGCAGCGTGCGCGGTGGGGATTGGGTCATGCCGTCTCTTCGAAATCCTTGGGCGGTCCGCCCTTAAGACCCCAGGCCGCGACGATCAACGCCACCAGCACCACGCCCCAGGTATACCACAGCTCGGAATAAGGATTGCCGGTGCGGGCGACGATCCAGGTCGCGATCAGCGGCAGGAAGCCGCCGAAATAGCCGGTCCCGAAATTGTAGGGAATCGACATCGAGCTGTAGCGGATCTGCGGCGGGAACATCTCCGACAACAATGCCGCGACCGAGCCGTAGGTCGCGCCGGACAAGGCGGACAGGACCAGCAACGATCCAAGGATGACGATGATCTGCGTGCCGCCGGGGGTGATCGTCACGCCGGGCCCGGAGGCGGTGAGCGAGGGCTCCATCACCCAGCCGATCGCCCAGAAGCACGGGAACAGCAGGATCAGCGTCAACGCGTAGCCCCACACGATCGGCGGCTTGCGGCCGATCTTGTCGGACAGCGATCCGAACAGCACGAAGAAGCTCATGCCGATGGCCGCGGCGACGCCGACGATGATCTCGGCGGCGGTTTCGTCCACCCGCATCGGACCGGTGAGGAACGCCAGGCCGCGAAACATCGCGGTGTACCAGATCACCGTCAGCCCGGCGGCGACGCCGAACAGGGCGACGAACAGGCGCTTCCTGTTCCCGGGATACGTGAAGCTTTCGGTGAACGGGTTCTTCGCCTGCCGCCCTTCGGCCCGCATCTGCTGGAACACCGGGCTTTCCGATAGCTTGAGGCGCATCCATAGGCTGATCGCCAGCAGCGCCAGACTGACCACGAACGGCACTCGCCAGCCCCACGCGGCCCAGGTCGGCTCGCTCATCGCCAGCTTGCTCAGCAGCACGACAATCAGGCTGAACACGAAGCCGCCGACCACGCTCGCCTGAATGAAGCCGGTGTAGAAGCCGCGCTTTTCCGGCGGGCAATGCTCGGAAACGAAAATCGCCGCGCCGCCGTATTCGCCGCCGAGCGCCAGGCCTTGCATGATCCTCAGCAGGATGACGATGGCCGGCGCGGCGAGGCCGATAGAGCGCACCGACGGCACCAGGCCGACGCCGGCGGTGGCGATGCCCATCAGCGTGACCGTGACGAGGAAGGTGTATTTCCGCCCCAGGCGGTCGCCGAGATAGCCGAACAGCACCGCGCCGAGCGGGCGGAAGCCGAAGCCGACGGCGAACCCGGCCCACACCGTCAGCTGCCGGGCGAGCTCGTTGTCGGATGGCACGAAAGCGGCGCCGATCAGCGAGGCGAGCGTGCCGTAAATGAAGAAATCGTACCACTCGAAGATCGTCCCGGCCGAAGAGGCGGCTATGACGAGGCGGATGTCCGCAGCGCTGGGCTCGTGACGGACTGCCGGAGACGCTGCGGTGGCCATGGTGGTGCTCTCCCTTCCCTCGCCGCGCAGGTTAGCCAGCGGGTGCGGCGCTGGAAAGAGCCTCGCGCGCGGCGGTCCACGGCAGCATGATCGCGCCGTGGCGGGCGGGATAGTCGCGCGCCGGGGCGATCGCCGCGAGGCCCGGCCAGTTGGGCAGTTCGCCCGACCCGGCAAGCCAGGCGGTGAGCGCGGCATGGGTGGCCTCGACCTCCTCCAGTCCGCGCCCCGCCGCCGCGCGGGCGAAGATCGCCGCCGCCGCCTGACCCACGGCGCAGGCGCGCACCTGCAAGCCGAGCTGTTCGATGCGACCGCTCGCATCGACGGCGAGGTCGGCGGCAAGCGTGCTGCCGCAGCTTTTCGAGCGGGCGTGGCCATGGAGCGGCAGGCCGGCATCGGCCGGGTACTCGGCCAGGGTCACGGCGAGCGCGAGCAGTTCCGGGGTGTAGAGCTTGTCGGCACCAGGCATCAGCGCTCGACGCGGAGCTTCGCGTCCTCTTGCTCAAGTTGCTGGCGGCGCATCTCGATCAGCTGGACCATGGCTTCCGAAGCGGCGTTGACGAACGGATAGGTCCGCGCCTGGGTGATCCACAAGGGCCGGCCTTCGGGCCCCCAGACGGTATCGTAGCCGAGCACCACCACCGAGAAGGCGATGACGACGATGATCACTCCCTTGATCGTGCCGAATCCGAAGCCGAGCACGCGGTCGAACGGGCCGATGAACGAATTGCGCGACGCCCGGCCGAGCCGCCCGGCGATCAGCTTCATCGCTGCATAGGGAACCAGCAGCAGCAGCGCGAAGGCGAGCAGCGCCGCCGTGGTCGGCGTGCCGATATAGCCGGCGATGACGGCCGTGAGATCGGTATGGAGGTAGCGGATCGCAAATACCGCCAGGATCCACGACGCCAGGGACAGGACCTCCTGCACGAAACCGCGCATGAAACCGCCGATGGCGGCCACGCCGACGACCACCAGGGCGATAATGTCGAAAGCGGTCATGTGGTAAATAGTCTAACCCGTCCTCGGGCTATGATTCTATTGCCCGGCCATGATCCGGTCAACGAGCTTGGGCAGCCTATCCAGACCTTGATAACGAAGGCCTTGCGACCGCTCCCCGATGTCCTCGGGACCATGCGCCAGGTCGAAGCCCAGCTTGGCCGCCTCCCGCAGCCTAAGCCCCGCGTGGGCCACCGGGCGCACTTCACCGGCAAGCGACACCTCGCCGAAGAAGGCGCCGCGCAGCGGCAGCGGTTTGTCGGCCAGCGCGGAGATCAGCGCCGCAGCTACCGCCAGGTCCGCCGCCGGATCGGTCAGGCGATAGCCGCCGGAGACGTTCAGATAGACTTCGGCCGAGCTGAAGTTGAGCCCGCAGCGCGATTCGAGCACCGCCAGCAGCATCGCCAGCCGCCCGAGTCCCAGCCGACCACCGCTCGCCGCGGGGTGGCGCCCGACTGCAACCGAACGATCAGCGCCTGGACTTCGACCAGCACCGGCCGGGTGCCTTCGAGCGCCGGGAACACGGCGCTCCCCGCCACCGGCTCCTCGCGACCGGTCAGAAACAGCGAGGAGGGATTGGGCACTTCCTCCAGCCCCTGTCCGGCCATCGCGAACACGCCGATCTCATCGACCGCGCCGAAGCGGTTCTTGAGCGCGCGCAGGATGCGGTACTGGTGGCTGCGCTCGCCCTCGAAGCTCATCACCACGTCGACCATGTGCTCGAGCACCCGAGGACCGGCGATGCTGCCGTCCTTGGTCACGTGGCCGACCAGCACCAGGGCGCAGCCAGATTCCTTGGCGTAGCGGATTAGCTCGAAGGCGCAGCCGCGCACCTGGCTGACGGTGCCGGGGGCGCCCTCAATGGTGTCGGAATGCATCGTCTGAATCGAATCGATCACCAGCAGGTCGGGTGTCCGGCCCTGCCCGAGCGTGGTCAGAATGTCGCGCACCGAGGTCGCTGAAGCGAGCCGAATGGGCGCTGCCGGATGCCCGAGCCGTCCGGCGCGCAGCCGTACCTGCCCGGCCGCTTCCTCGCCGCTGACGTAGACCACGTCGGCGCCCTCGCTCGCCAGCTTCGCCGAAGCCTGCAGCAGCAAGGTTGACTTGCCGATGCCGGGATCGCCGCCCATCAGAATCGCCGCGCCGGGGACCAGGCCGCCACCGAGCGCGCGGTCGAACTCGGCGAGCCCGGTCGAGCGCCGCTGCAGCGCGTCGCCCGGGGCATCGAGTTTGACGAACTCGATCGCTCGTCCGCCGCTCGACAAGTCGTGCTTCAATGAGAACACGCTCGCCGGGGTGTCCTCGACCAGCGTATTCCACTCGGCGCAATCAGCGCATTGCCCCTGCCAGCGGTGCGACACCGCCCCGCAGGCCTGGCAGACGTAGCGGCGCTTGGTCTTGGACATGGGCCGAGCGCTTAGCATGAACAAATGGAGAACGCAATTCCTCTCCACTCCCGCTTGCGGGAGGGAGACTCAGCCTCCGAGAGCGCCTTTCAGCTTGTCGAAGAACCCGCGGCTTTCGGGGCATTCCTCGCCGGTCTCGGTCGCACGGAACTGTTCGAGGATCGCCTTCTGCTCTTTGGTCAGCTTCGTCGGCGTTTCGACGGTGATCTCGACCACCAGATCGCCGCGGCCGCGGCCCTGCAGCACCGGCATCCCCGCGCCGCGCTTCCTCAGTTGCTTGCCCGACTGGATGCCGGCGGGAATGTCGATCGCGTGGCTTTCGCCGTCGAGGCCGGGAATCTCGATCGTCGACGCCGAGCGCCGCAGTCGAGAAGCTGACCGGCACCCGCGTGAACAGCGTCGTCCCCTCGCGCTCGAAAACGGCGTGCGGGCGGACGTGGACGAAGATGTAGAGGTCGCCCGGAGGGGCGCCCATCGGCCCGGCTTCGCCCTTCCCCGCAAGGCGGATGCGGGTGCCGGTATCGACTCCGGGCGGAATCTCGACCGCGAGCGACTGCAGCTGGTCGACTCGGCCTTCGCCGCGGCACTCGTGGCATGGACTTCTCGAGCACTTCGCCGCGCCCGCCGCAGTTGTGGCACGGCCGCTCAACGACGAAAAAGCCCTGCTGCGCGCGCACCTTGCCGTGGCCGTGGCACAAGTTGCAGGAGCGCGTCCCGGTGCCCGGCTCGGCGCCGCTGCCGTGGCACGGCTCGCAGGCGACCGAGACTTCGACCTCGATCTGCGTGCTCTTGCCGTGAAACGCCTCCTCGAGGCCGATCTGCATGTCGTAGCGCAAGTCGGCCCCGCGCCGCGGGCGCTGGCGCGCGCCGCCGCCGAAGGCGTTGCCGAAGATCGTCTCGAAAATGTCGCCGAGATCGGCGAAATCGGCGCCGGGCCCGCCGTTGAAACCGCCGGGCCCGCCGTTCTGGAATGCGGCGTGGCCGTAGCGATCGTAGGCGGCGCGCTTCTGCGGGTCCTTCAGGCACTCGTAGGCCGCGCTGACCGCCTTGAACTTGTCCTCGTTCTCCTTGCACCCGCCGTTGCGGTCGGGGTGATACTCCATCGCCAGCTTGCGATAGGCGGACTTGAGCGTCGCGCCATCCGCGTCGCGGCTGACGCCGAGAATTTCGTAAAAATCGGTTTCCATTGCAGACATTTGGATGACCCCGCCCGGAACCTTAGCCGCCACCGGCGCCAATTGCACCAGCGACGGCTCCGGTTTTCATCAGGCGATCAGCCCTTGTTGTCTTCGTCGACCTCGGAGAACTCGGCGTCGACCACTTCTTCCTCTTCGGCGCCACCGCCCGGGCTGGAGGTCCCGGCGTCCGGCCCGGCGGCCGCTTCGGTGGCCGCCTGCTCGGCCTGATAGAGCGCCTGGCCCATCTTCATCGCCGAGTCGGTCAGCGCCTGCGCCTTGGCCTTGATCGCCTCGACGTCGTCGCCTTCGAGCGCGGTCTTGGTTTCGGCGATCGCCGATTTCGATTTCGGACTTCAGCGCCGCATCGAGCTTGTCGCCATGCTCCTGCAGCTGCTTCTCGGTCGCGTGGACCAGGCTGTCGGCGTTGTTGCGCGCCTCGGCCGTTTCGCGCCGCTTCTTGTCCTCTTCGGCGAACTTTTCAGCGTCCTGGACCATCTGATCGATGTCGGCTTCCGACAGACCGCCGCTGGCCTGGATGCGGATCTGCTGCTCCTTGCCGGTGCCCTTGTCCTTGGCCGAGACGTTGACGATGCCGTTGGCGTCGATGTCGAAGGTGACCTCGATCTGCGGCACGCCGCGCGGCGCCGGTGGAATGCCGACGAGATCGAACTGGCCGAGCAGCTTGTTGTCCGCGGCCATCTCGCGCTCGCCCTGGAACACGCGGATGGTCACCGCCTGCTGATTGTCCTCGGCGGTCGAATAGACCTGCGCCTTCTTGGTCGGGATCGTGGTGTTGCGGTCGATCATGCGGGTGAACACGCCGCCCAGCGTCTCGATGCCGAGGCTGAGCGGGGTCACGTCGAGCAGCAGCACGTCCTTGACGTCGCCCTGCAGCACGCCGGCCTGGATCGCCGCGCCCATGGCGACGACTTCGTCGGGGTTCACGCCGGTGTGCGGATCCTTGCCGAAGAACGATTTCACGACGTCGCGGACCTTGGGCATGCGGGTCATGCCGCCGACCAGGATCACCTCGTCGACGCCGCCTTTCTCGACGCCGGCATCGGCCAGCGCCTTCTTGCACGGCTCGAGCGTGCGCTGGATCAGGCCGTCGACCAGCTTTTCGAGCTGCGAGCGGGTGATCGTCTCGACCAGGTGCAGCGGGGTGGAGCTGCCGCCTTCCATGCGGGCGGTGATGAACGGCAGGTTGACCTCGGTCTGCTGCGCGCTCGAGAGCTCGATTTTGGCCTTCTCGGCCGCCTCTTTCAGGCGCTGGAGGGCGAGCTTGTCGTTGCGGAGATCCATGTTCTCCTTCTTCTTGAACTGGTCCGCCAGGTATTCGACGACGGCGCTGTCGAAGTCCTCGCCGCCGAGGAAGGTGTCGCCGTTGGTGCTCTTCACCTCGAACACGCCGTCGCCGATCTCGAGAATCGAGATGTCGAAGGTGCCGCCGCCGAGGTCGTACACGGCGATGGTCTTGCCCTCGTCCTTCTCCAGCCCGTAGGCCAGCGCGGCCGCGGTCGGTTCGTTGATGATCCGCAGCACTTCGAGCCCGGCGATCTGCCCCGCGTCCTTGGTCGCCTGGCGCTGGGCGTCGTTGAAGTACGCAGGGACGGTGATCACCGCCTGAGTAACGGTCTCGCCGAGATAGCTCTCGGCGGTTTCCTTCATCTTCTGCAGGATGAAGGCGGAGACCTGGCTCGGCGAATAGTCCTCGCCGCCGGCCTTGACCCAGGCGTCGCCGTTCTTGCCCTTGACGATGGTGTACGGAACCAGCCCCATGTCCTTCTTGGTCATGGGATCGTCGAACCGGCGCCCGATCAGGCGCTTGATCGCGAACAGCGTGTTGTCGGGATTGGTCACCGCCTGGCGCTTGGCCGGCTGGCCAATCAGGCGCTCGCCGTCTTTGGTGAAGGCGACGATCGATGGTGTGGTGCGCGCGCCTTCGGCATTCTCGATGACCTTGGGCTTGCCCCCTTCCATCACCGCGACGCAGCTGTTGGTCGTGCCGAGGTCGATACCGATAACTTTGGCCATGGTTTCCCCTAATCCTCTTTCATCTTGGACGCCGCGCATTCGGTCCCCCGTCCATGGCGAAACCGGTCGGCGGCTCGGTTGAGCACTGTTGCTTGGCGGCGATATAGGTGGGCTTTCGCTTGGCACAAGAGAAGGGCCGGGCTAGAAAAATCGCCTCGAAAGGAGCTTCGAAAAGCCCGTGAAGACAGCCCCCCTCGCCCTCGCTTGCGCCACCCTTGCCCTCGCCGCTTGCGGCAGCCGGCAGACGGCTCCCGCCCCGGCGCCGAGCGCAAGCGCCACGACCCGACCACCGGCCGCCGCGATCCCAGCGATGGGCGTCTCGATCACCGATCCGCGCCTGGTACTGCCGGCGGTCCACGGCAACCCGGGCGCGGTCTATTTCACCGCGCACAACGATTCCGCGACCCCGGTCGTGCTCGAATCCGCCGAGGTCGAAGGGGCCAAGAACGCGATGCTGCACGACGTGAGCATGATCGGCGGACACACGGAGATGCAGGAAGTCAAGCAGATGACCGTCCCGGCGCGCGGGGAGCTGGTGCTCGAGCCCGGCGGCAAGCACGTGATGGCGATGCATCTTTCGGACACTCTCAAGCCGGGGAGCACCACTACGGTGACGCTGAGCTTCGCCGGGGGCGAGAAGGCGACCTTCCCGGCCGAGATCCTCACGCCGGCCAACGCGCATTGAGTTGAGCGCCGCGCCAGCCTGTCCGCCCGGCAGCGAGCGCCGGCTGACCGAAGGCGAAGTCGCCCTCGCCCGCAGCGTGTTCGGTACGGCGATCGCCTATGACCGAGTGACAATCCGCCGCCGCAAGTTCTTCCCGTTTCAGCCGCGGCACATCACCATGGCGCCGCGCGGGCACCTGCATTTTCATCCGCTTGGTGATGCCTATTCCGACGATTTCTCGCGTTTGCCACCGTTCCGCCAGGGGCTGTTCATCCACGAAATGACTCATGTGTGGCAGACGCAATCTCGGGGCGAGTGGTATCTCATCCTCCACCGCCATCCGCTGTGCCGCTACAGCTACAGCCTCAAGCCGGGCTGGGCCCTGGAGCGCTACGGCATCGAGCAGCAGGCCGAGATCGTCCGCCACGCCTTCCTGCTGCGTCGGGGCGTGCGTCTCGCCGGAATTGCCGACGCCGCGGCTTACGATCGGCTGGTGGATTTCCCCGGCGCACGATAAGAACGGGGCGGATCGGAGCTATTGTCGATGGATCAGGTGCAGGATTCATTCCGCTCGTCGCTAAAGGGGTGGCTGTTCGGAACCGCGGCGGGCTTGGGGACGATCCTGCTCGGCCTCGCCGGCATTGTCCTGACGGTGGCCGCGGCCGGCGACTGGGGCGCTTGGCCGCTGTTGCTGACCGTCCTCAGCCTGGCGATCGTGCAGTGGCGATGGGTCGGCGTGATGAGCGAACTTTACCAGCTCACCCCCGAGCGGCTGATCCTCAGGCGCGGCATCGTCATGAAAAGCATCGACGAGATCGAACTTTACCGAGTCAAGGACATCCGGATGAACTTTAGTCTGCTCAACCAGATGGCCGGCATCGGCACGATCTGCCTCGCCTCGAGCGACGAGACAACCCGCACCGGCGAGCTGGTGATCCGCTGCGTCCCGCGGGCGCAGGAACGCCGCGAGGCGCTGCGCAACCTGGTCGACGCCGCCCGCCGCCAGCGCGGTGTGCGCGAAATGGACATGTTCCGCGAAGCAGGCTGAGCCGCGAGGCTTGAGCTAGCCGGTTTCATTTGATACCGTTTCACCTGCAACCGGGCGGCCCAACCCGCGCCCGGGCAGTGGTTCACCCATGCAGCTTTCCGACTACCGCCTGTCGCGCGAGCGCGGCTTCCTTTCGGCTTACGAAATCGACGAGATCGCCCTGCCCCCGCTCTTCGACGAGGCGAGGCAAGCCGCGGGCATGCTGTCGGACCTGCTGTCGACCGGCCGTGTGCGGCATTGGCTCGAACAACTCGGCGATCCCAGCTTGGAAGATTGGGCGCGGGAGGCTCCTGAGGACCAGGTCCGCACCGCGATGGTGCACTACAGCTTCCTGGTGCAGGCCTATGTCTGGGGCGAGTCCGAGCCCCCACCGTCGCTGCCGGCAAACCTCGCACGGCCGATCGTCGCCTTCGCCGACCGCCTCGGCCAGGCGCCGCTGCTTCCTTACTCGGCTTATGTGCTCGACAACTGGGCGAGGCTCGACAAAGCGGGGCCGATTACCCTCGAAAACATTCGCATGGTACAGAACTTCTACGGCGGAGCGGACGAGAACTGGTTCGTGATGGTCCACGTGGCGATCGAGGCCGAGGCGGGCGTGCTGCTCGACGATGCGGTGCGACTGGTGGCGGCCGCCGAGGGAGGCGATGCCGCCGAGGCCGAGCGCCTGCTGGTCGAGATGAACGCGGTCTGGGAACGGATCTACGGCCACTTCTCCCGCATGTCCGAGCGCTGCGATCCATACATCTATTTCCAGCGCGTGCGCCCCTACATCCACGGCTGGGCCAACAACCCCGCGCTTGGGGACGGGCTGGTCTACGAGGGCGTGCAGCGCTTCGAGGGACGTCCACAGGCCTATCGCGGACAAACCGGCTCGCAATCGAGCATCGTCCCGGCGATGGACGCGCTGTTCGGTGTTGGCCACAGCGACGATCCGCTCAAGCGCTTCCTAGACGAGCTGCACCACTATCGCCCGGTGCTGCACCGCCGCTTCGTCGAAGACCTCGCCGCGCGTTCGCAGGTGCGCGCGTTCGTCGAAGGATCAGCCTCGGCCGAACTCAAGGATGCGTTCAACGCCTGCCTCGAACAGGTCGCGCGCTTCCGCACACTGCACCTCGAGTACGCGGCGAGCTACATCAACAAGCAGATGGGCTCGCTGAAGGGCAACGATCCCGACGTCGGCACCGGCGGCACTCCGTTCATGAAGTACCTCAAGAAGCATCGCGACGAGAATCGCGCACAGCTGGTCTGAGGGCGGTTAGCACCTCACCTGATATTCGCGGCCGTAGCGGTCGCGGCGGTAACAGCGGCCATTCTTCTTAATCAGCGCGCCGCCGACCGCGCCGGCCGCGGCCCCGATGGCGGCGCCCTGGGCGACGTCGCCGCCGGTTACGGCGCCGACGCCGGCACCGGCCGCAGCGCCCGCGAGCGCGCCTTCGGCGGCATAGTTCCGGGCACAGCCGCCTATCGTGACGGCCGAACCCAGGAGGATCGGGGCGAGGATCATCAGTTTCGTTTTCATGGCCTGATCTCCATTTCTCCCTCTCGAAACGGGTTGCCGAAGCCGACGTTCCGCCGCTCGGCTGCCGCAGTTCGAGGGCGAACCGATTGCATTGCCCCGACAATGCGAAGATGGTCATCGGTGAAAAGGAGAATCCGCCAATGCCCCACGCCGTCGACCATACCGCTATCCTCGATCGCCTCGCCGCCGCCCGCGGAGGCGTGCGCAATGCGTTCGACTCGCTCGACCCGCGGCGCACCGCGCACCTGATCGTCGACATGCAGCACGGTTTCATGGATGAAGGAGCGCCGGTCGAGGTGCCGATGGCGCGGGAGATCGTCGACGAGGTCAACCGCCTGAGCGCCGCTGTGCGCGCGGCGGGCGGACGCAACTACTTCCTGCGCTACACCACGCCGCACGGCGAAGTTCCGGCATGGCCGATCATGTGGCAGCGGCTCGGCCCCGCCGGAGCCGCCGAGCATCAGGATGCCTTCACGCCGGGCGCGCACCACTGGCAGCTTTGGCCGCAAATCGAAGTCGCCGATGGCGATGTCGTGCTCGACAAGCACCGTTTTAGCGCCTTCACGCCCGGCACCAGCGACCTGCCCGCCATGCTCAAGGCTGACGGCATCGACACCGTCATCATCAGCGGCACGCTGACCAACTGCTGCTGCGAGAGCACCGCTCGCGACGCGATGCAACACAACTACCGCGTGATCATGGCCGCCGACGCCAACGCGGCGCTGAGCGATGAGGAGCACGCCGCCACGCTGCACATCCTCGGCCTGGTGTTCGCCGATCTGCGCTCGGTGGCGGAGCTGGAGACGATGCTCTCCGCCGGCAAAGCGGCCCGAGCGGCCTAGCGGCAAGCTACGTCGGCTTCATCTTGCGCAGCTTATAGTAGAAGTCCGCCAGCTTCCATTGCTTGCCGTCGGGAATGAATTGATAACGATAATCGTAGCGCTGTGAGCCAGCCTCGATGTATCCCGACGCCTCGAACCCTCCTCCCGCGAGCGGCGCGGTCGTTTCGACCACAGGAGTGGCGTCGCGTAGGGCATCGGCGACAGTCTCCAGCCCCTGAATTGGCTTGATCAGACCTTCGAGTTCGGAATCGGTGATACCGTCGGCCCAGAACTGCTTGAAATAGCTGATGTCGTTCTGCTTGGCGCTGTCGAAGAAGACGCCGGTGTGGAACCGCACCTGGTTGAGTACCACACCGTCCGGCGGCACCGTGGCCGAGCTGTCCATGTCGGGACCCGCGCCGCCGCTCACCCCGGCCTCGGACAGCTCGAGAAGCGAAATCTTCCAGCCGCCGTTTTCCGAAACGAGCTGCATGTGAAGCGGGATCACGCCGCCATCGTCGAGAGTCACCGACCCGTCGAGCGTGCCGGTGTTGTTCTTGATCGAGCGGTTGCTCCAGCTGGTCTTGGCCACCTTGTCAAAACGGTTCGCCTGGATGAACGAAGCGAGCTTCTTCGGGCTGGCGGTATTGTGCAGCTCGGCCGACGTGAGCGCGTAGGCGCCGTTCGTATCGCCGGTGTGAGCCTTGGCGAAGAAATCGTCGGCGGTGCGAGTCATTCCGCTCGTGGCATAGAACACCAGCCCCACGACCGCTGCGATCACGACGACCGCGCCGCCGAGAAGCATGAAAATAGTGCTGCGTTTCATGGCTTGCCCCCTTCCCCGACTCGATTTGTATCAACAATCGGGAAATCTGGCGAGCCAGGCGCGACTTGGGGGCGGCGAACGTCAGTCCGGCTTTTTCGCCACGCCGACCATGGCCGGGCGCAGCAGACGGTCCTTGATCATCCAGCCACTCTGCATCTCCTGCACGATCGTGCCCGGCTCAGCGTCATCGGTCGGCACTTCCAGCATCGCCTGGTGCTGGTTGGGGTCGAGCGGCAGGCCCATCGCGGCGATGCGGACGATGCCGTGCTGGGCGAAGACCTTCTCCAGCTCACGCTGGGTCGCCTCGATGCCGGTGACCAGCGCTTTCAGCCGCGGATCGTCGTGCAGCTCGGCGGGAATGGCGCCGATCGCGCGCGCCAGGTTGTCGGACACTGACAGGACGTCGCGGGCAAAAGCGGTCGCGGCGTAAGCGCGCGCGTCGGCGATATCCTTTTCCATCCGTCGGCGGACATTCTGCACCTCGGCGCGGGCGTAAAGCATGTCCTGCTGCGCCTTTTCGAGATCGCCGCGGAGCGACGACAGGGCGTCGTCGAGGCTGGTTTCGCCTTCCTCGGCATCCTGCTCGCGGTCGAGCAGCTCCTCCGGAACCCCGGCCAATTCCTTTTCGACCGCTTCGTCACGCGGCTTGTCGTCGTCGATCATGAAAACCTGCTTATCCGATGAGTTTGCCCAGCGAACGGGCGGTGAAATCCACCATGGGAACGACTCGCGCGTAATTCAACCGAGTTGGGCCGATCACTCCGAGAACGCCGACCACGCGGCCTTCGCGGTCGCGGTAGGGCGAGGCGATCACCGACGAACCGGACAGCGCGAACAGCCGATTTTCGCTGCCGATGAAGATGCGCGTGGAGTCGGCCTGGCGCGCCGAATCGAGCAGTTCGGCGACCGATTGCTTGCTCTCCAAATCGTCGAGCAGCAGGCGCACGCGCTCAATGTCGCCCAGCGCCGCTTCGTCAAGCAGGTTGGCCTGACCGCGGACGATCAGCACCGGACGCTGCGCGGCATCCTCGCTCCACACCGCCAGCCCTCGTTCGACCAGGTCGCGACTCGCCTCGTCGAGTTGCGTGCGGCCGGCGGCGATCTCGCGCCGCATCGCCTCGGCGGCTTGCGCGAGGGTTCGTCCGGCGAGGCGAGCGCTGATGAAATTGCTCGCCTGCTCGAGCGCCGATGACGCGATCGCCGTGCCGAGCTCGACCACGCGGTTCTCGACCTGACCGTCCTCGCCGACCAAGACGGCCAGCGCGCGATCGGCGGAAAGCGGCATGAAGCTCATCTGCGCCAGGCGCGGCTCGCGGCGCGGGACCAGCACCATGCCCGCAGCATTCGACAGATCCGACAGAAGGGCGCTGACCGTCTCGAGCGCCTGTTCGATCGGCCCGCGTTCGGACAGCCGCCGCTCGATCGCCGCACGCTCTTCGGCGGCCGGCTCGGCGACTTGCATCATCCCATCGACGAACAGGCGCAAGCCGCTTTCGGTCGGCATGCGCCCGGCGCTGGTGTGCGGCGCGGCGAGCAGGCCAAGCGATTCGAGTTCGGCGAGCACCGAGCGGATGGAGGCCGGCGACAGGTCGAGCCCGCTCTCGCCCGCCAGTGTCTTGGAGCCGACCGGATGCCCGCTGGCGAGATACCCCTCCACCACCAGGCGGAATATCTCGCGCGCGCGGTCGTTCAACTCGGTAACGGGCGGAGTGGGCATGACAGCGCCCCATCTAGTCGCTACGCGGGCCGGCGAAAAGGAGACCATCATGCGTCCATCCGGCCGCGCGCCCGACGAAATGCGCGCCATCGATATCGAGACCGGTTTCACCAAGCATGCCGAGGGCTCGGTGCTGGTCAGCTTCGGCGACACCCGCGTGCTGGTCACCGCCAG
The DNA here is from genome assembly GCA_963811255.1 of uncultured Alphaproteobacteria bacterium. Lineage (GTDB taxonomy): Bacteria > Pseudomonadota > Alphaproteobacteria > Sphingomonadales > Sphingomonadaceae > Croceibacterium_B. Next base: position 1,123,574 of record CAWEQI010000003.1, read on the forward strand.
CGTCGAGGACAGGGTGCCGCCGTTCCTGCGCGGCAAGAGTCAGGGCTGGGTCACGGCCGAATATTCGATGCTGCCACGCGCCACACACACCCGCGGGCAGCGCGAGGCGGCGAAGGGGCGGCAGAGCGGGCGGACGCAGGAGATCCAGCGACTTATCGGCCGTTCTTTGCGCGCGGTGACAAATCTGGAAAAGCTGGGCGAGCGGCAGATCGTACTCGATTGCGACGTGCTCCAGGCCGACGGCGGCACCCGCACGGCGTCGATTTCCGGCGCCTGGGTGGCGCTGCGGCTGGCGGTCAACAAACTGCTCGCCGAGGGCAAGCTCGAGGCCGATCCGATCGACCACAAGGTCGCGGCGATCTCGTGCGGCATCTACCAGGGCACGCCGGTGCTCGATCTCGATTATGCCGAGGATTCGAATGCCGACGCCGACGCCAACTTCGTGCTCATCGAAGGCGGCCAGATCGCCGAGGCCCAGGCCACCGCCGAGGGCGCCTGTTACGACGAGGAAGGCCTGCTGCGCCTGCTGCGCCTCGCCCAAATCGGCTGCGCCCAAATCTTCAAGGCGCAGGACGAGGCGGTCAAGTGAGCCGCAAGCTCGGCTCAGGCAAGCTAGTGATCGCCACGCACAACGCGGGCAAGCTGAAGGAAATCGGCGCGCTGCTCGCGCCGTACGGAATCGAGTGTATCTCGGCCGGATCGCTGGGACTGCCGGAACCGGCCGAGACCGGGCGGACGTTTGTCGACAACGCATTGATCAAGGCGCGGGCGGCGGCCGAGGCGTCGGGCCTCACCGCCCTGGCGGACGACAGCGGACTGTCCGTCGCCGCGCTTGATGGCCGGCCTGGCGTCTACACCGCCGACTGGGCCGAGCGGCAGTGGTTCGAGGGCGCGCCGGGGCGCGACTGGTACATGGCGATGGGCAAAGTCGAAGGGATGCTACAGGCGAAAGGCCCGGGCGCGCCGCACGATGCGTGGTTCTCATGCGTGCTCGCGCTCGCCTGGCCGGACGGCGAGACGGCGGTCTATGAAGGCCGCGCCGACGGCGCGCTGACTTGGCCGCCGCGCGGGACCATGGGCTTCGGCTACGATCCGGTGTTCGTCCCCAAAGGGCGCGAGCAAACTTTCGCGGAACTCGATCCGGAGGAGAAGCACCGCATCAGCCACCGCGCCGATGCGTTCGCCAAGCTGGTGGCGGATCAGTTCGCCTAGTTGATCGGATGGCCGAACACGTTGCCGGCCGGATAATAGCGGCAGACGAGGAAATCGTGCACCCGGTTGTGCGCCACCGCGCAGCCGACTTGCTGGGTGCTCGGCCAGATGATCTGCGTGTAATGGCCGACGTCTTCCCACCGACCGGTGGTCGAAACTTGCGGGAACATCCCGGGCCGGAAGTGCTTCTTTTCCGCCAGGAAGCCGTCGATCATGTCGTCGGCGCCGTAGTACCCTGCCGGGCCGACCCAGAGGTTCTCGCCGGCACCGTGGCGGCTTGCGTGGTCCGAATGGTACATCCGATCGTCGCGCGCCAGGCGGTCGGCCCAGCCTTGCGCATCACGGGCCAGGTCGTCGCTCCAGCTGAGCGGCGCTTCCCCCTTCTGGTCGCGCTCGGCGTTCTGGTCCGCCAGCAGCCGGCCGGCGAACGCGCTCATGACCTGCGGCGCCTGAGCGACAGCCGGCACGTTGATGGCGATAGCGAGAGCGCCGGCCAAGCCGGCGATAAACGACCCCGTCCTCATAGCCTCCGACCTTGACTTTGAACGGTTAACACGGACTGAAGAAGCGTGGCAAATGCGCTGTACATCCATTGGCCGTTCTGCCTCGCCAAATGCCCGTACTGCGATTTCAACTCGCATGTGCGGGAGGGCATCGATGCCGACCTGTGGCGGGAGGCGCTGCTGGCGGACCTGCGGTACGAGGCGACGATCGCGGGGGGAGAGCCGCTGGAATCGGTGTTTTTCGGCGGCGGCACGCCCTCCCTGATGCCGCCGGTGCTGGTGGAGGTTTTACTAGCGGAAGCTGAAAAGCTGTGGGGCTTTGCGCCGGATATCGAGATTACGCTGGAGGCCAACCCCTCGTCGGTCGAAGCGGGAAAATTCGCCGATTTGGCCGCTGCCGGCGTCAACCGCGTATCGCTGGGGCTCCAGGCGCTCGACGACGAAACCCTGCGGTTCCTCGGGCGACTGCATAGCGCTCAAGAAGGCAAGGCCGCGCTACAGATCGCCCGGGCGGTGTTCGAACGGGTCAGCTTCGACCTAATCTATGCGCGTCCCGGCCAGACGGCGGACGCGTGGCGGGGTGAACTCGAAACCGCGCTTGAATTCGGTATCGGGCATCTGTCGCTCTATCAGCTGACGATCGAGCCCGGCACGCGCTTCGCCACCGATGTGCGGCAGGGCGCCTTCGCTCCGCTCGCCGACGATCCGGCGGCCGACCTGTTTGCCCTCACCCGTGAGCTGACCGAGGCAGCGGGACTGCCGGCGTACGAGGTCAGCAACCACGCGCGGCCGGGCGAAGAGAGTCGGCACAACGTCGCTTACTGGCGCTATCGGGACTACATCGGCATTGGGCCCGGCGCCCACGGGCGGCGCGGCGGGATGGCGACGATGCGGCACAGGAAGCCGGAAAATTGGCTCGAAGCGGTGGCGGCGGATGGGCACGGGATGAAGGAGGTACGCGTTCTGGGCGCAAGCGAGCAGGCGAGCGAAGCGCTGTTGATGGGCTTGCGGCTGGTCGAGGGGGTGAACCTTGCCGCGATGGCCGGACGGTTCGACCTCGCCGAAGACGTCCTGATCGAGCCCGCCAAGCTGGCGCTTTACGAAAACCTCGGCCTCGCTTGGCGCAAAGGCGAGCGGATCGGCGTTACGCCGCAGGGCATGCCGCTGCTCGATGCACTGCTTGGCGAACTGGTGCCCGAAACGCTGGTGACGGCATGAGCAAGGCGGCGCTGCTCGAACAGTGGGGGGAGCATCTCGCCCGCTCCCGCCGCCGCTCGCCGCACACGGTGCGCGCCTATGTCGCCGCGGCGAACCGGCTCGCGGAGAGAGTCGGCGCCGAGGACTGGCGCGATGTCGCCCGGCTCGACACGAGCGCGCTGCGCACCCAACTCGCCGTCCGCCGAGCGGAGGGGATCGGCAACGTCTCCGCCGCGCGCGAGCTGTCAGCGCTCAAGGGCTTCGTCGCCTTCGCGCGCGAGCAGGCGGGGCACACCGAAGCAGCGCCGCCCCGCCTGCGCGGCCCACGGATCAAGAAAGGCCTGCCGCGCCCGGTCACGCCAGACGAGGCGGCGAACCTCGCGGACGGGGTCGTCTCACTCGCCAGCGACCATTGGATCGGGGCGCGCGACCGCGCGGTGCTGCTGCTGATGTACGGCGCCGGCTTGCGCATTGCCGAGGCGCTGTCGCTCACCGCGGCCGACTTGCCGCTCGGCGAAACGCTCACCGTCACCGGGAAGGGCGGCAAGCAGCGTGTGGTGCCACTGCTGCCTATCGTGCGCGCCGCGGTAGCCGATTACGCGCAGCGCTGCCCATGGCCGCTCGCCGCCAGCGAACCGTTGTTCAAAGGCGCCAAGGGGGGACCACTGGGTCAGGGCATGGTGCAGAAGGCCATGGCCAAGGCGCGCGTGGCTCTCGGCCTGCCGCAGACCGCCACCCCGCACGCCTTGCGCCACAGCTTCGCCACCCACCTGCTCAGCGCCGGGGCGGATCTCAGGAGCCTGCAGGAACTGCTCGGCCACGCCAGCCTCGGCTCGACGCAGATCTACACAAAAGTGGATAGCGCAGTGCTGCTCGAAACCTACCGTAAGGCGCACCCGCGCGAGCGGAACTAGGTCGGCTGCTTCGCGCGGGGCTTCCACGTCGCCAGCCGGAACAGATAATAGCCGACGCCAAGAACGGCCATGCCGATCACCATCCAGTCGATGTATTGCAGGGATTGGCCGAAGGCGTCGGCCAGCCAGCTCCCGCCGGCGATCAGCAGCAGGTTCCACAACGCAGTACCCGCCAGCGTGAAGGCGACGAAGCGCCACAGCTTCATGTGCACCAAACCTGCGGGCACCGAAATGATCGTGCGAAAGCAGGGGGTACAGCGCGCCGCCAGCACCATCCATTGCCCGTGCTTACGCAGGAACAGTTTGGCCTTTTCAATGTCGCGCCATTCAAGCGTCAACCATCGGCCCCAGCGGTTCACCGTCGGCTTAAGGCGCTTGTAGCCGAACCGATCGCTGAGCCAGAACCACACCCAGTTGCCGGCGGTCGAGCCGATCGTACCGAACAGCAGCAGGGGCCAGAAGTGCATGTGTCCTTGCGCCACGAGCACGCCGCCGACGCCCATGACGAGCTCGGACGGGATCGGCGGGATGATGTTCTCCAGCGCCATCAGGAACAGGATGCCGAAGTACCCGCCCGCGGCGATGGTCTCGATGATAAATCCGTGCATCGCCTTGGGAACGCACTGAAATGGCTTTCGGGCTCAGGACCTGCGGCGAGTCGTGCGGATTACGCGAAAGTCCTTGACTCGCTCCGATCCTTCGTCGCGATTCGCCGCAACAACCGCCCCGCTCAGGACTTGCCCACCCTCTCCTCGATCACGTCCCAGATCCATCCGGCGGTGTCGGTGCCGTTGAACTGGTCGATGCTAACGATCCCTGTCGGACTGGTGACGTTGATTTCCGTCAGCCACTTCCCGCCGATGACATCGATGCCGACGAAGATCAGCCCACGCTGCTTGAGCTCGGGGCCCATCGCGGCGCAGATTTCCTCCTCGCGCGCTGTGAGGTCGCTCTTCTCGGCATAGCCGCCGACGGCGAGGTTGGCGCGGAATTCGCCCTGCCCCGCCTTGCGGTTGATCGCCCCAGCGTATTGGCCGTCCACCAGCACGATGCGCTTGTCGCCCTCGGCCACGTCGGAAAGGAACGGCTGGACCATGTGCGGCTCGGGCCAGGTCTGGTTGAACACCTCGATCAGCGCGGCGAGGTTGTCGCCGCTTTCGGGCACGCGGAAGATCGCCTTGCCGCCGTTGCCGTGGATCGGCTTGATCACCACCGCGCCGTGGCGGCCCATGAATTCGCGCACTTCGGCCACGCTGCGGGTGACCAGCGTCGGCGGCATGAAGCGGCGGAAATCGAGCACGAAGACCTTTTCCGGCGCGTTCCTCACGCTGGCCGGGTCGTTGACCACCAGCGTTTCGCCCTTGAGCCGTTCGAGCAGGAAGGTGGCGGTGATGTAGCCGAGATCGAACGGAGGATCCTGCCGCATCAGCACCACGTCGATATCGCGCCCGAGGTCGATCCGCCGCGCTTCGTCCTTCTCGAAGTGATTGCCTTCGACGCGCTGCACGCGCACCGGGCTGGCGAGCGCGGTCAGCCGGTCGCTTTCGTCGAGAGTGAGGCTGCCGACGTCGTAATGCCACAGCGCGTGCCCACGCGCCTGCGCCGAAAGCATCAGCGCGAAGCTCGAATTGCCCGCCAGGTTGACGCTCTCGATCGGGTCCATCTGGATGGCGACGCGCAAGCTCATTCGAAATGTCCCCTCACGGCTGCCAGGCGTTGACGATGTGGCGCGGCCAGCGGCCGGGCGCAAGCAGCAGCACGTCGATCCGCGGGTTGTCGCCCTGGCGCTGGTAGCGATGAGCTACGGCTTCCGCGGCCGCCGCAACTCGGCGGAGGCGCCACTCGTCGATCGACAGATCGAGCTCGGCGGCCGTGGCGCGCCACTTCACTTCGGCGAACAGCACCGTTCGCCCGCGCCGCGCGACGAGATCGACCTCACCGCGCGGCGTCTTCACGCGCCGGGCAAGAATGCGCCAGCCGTGCAGGCGCAGCCACAGTGCGGCAAAGACCTCGCCCTTGCGCCCGCGCCGTTCGGCCGCCTGCCGGCTCACGACGCCTGCAGCTCGAGCGCGCGGGCATAGAGCGTCTTGCGCTCGAGCCCGGTCGCCCGGGCGACGCTCGCCGCCGCCTGCGAGGGCTTCTGGGTCATCAGCGCTTCGAGCAGCAGCGTGTCGGCTTGCGTCGCGTCGGTTACCGCTTCGCCGGGCGGCCCCACCAGCAGCACGATCTCGCCCCGCGGCGGCTGCGCCGTGTAGTGCCCGATCAGCTCGCCGGCCGAGCCGGTGCGGCATTCCTCGTGCAGCTTGGTCAGCTCGCGGGCGACGGCGACCTCGCGTCCCGGCAGCGCCTCGACAATGGCGGCGAGGGATTTGACGAGGCGCGGCCCGGTCTCGAAGAACACCAGCGTCGCGCGCACATCGGCCAGTTCGGCCAGCGTGTCTTTTCGCGCCTTGTCCTTCGTCGGCAGGAAACCTGCGAACAGGAAGCGGTCGCTCGGCAGGCCCGACAGCGTCAGCGCCGTGACCGGTGCGCTCGGCCCCGGCAGGCTGGTGACCGCAACGCCCGCCGCGCGCGCCTCGCGCACCAGGCGATAGCCGGGATCGGACACCAGGGGCGTTCCGGCGTCGCTGACCAGGACCACGGCTTTGTCGCGCATGGCGTCGAGCAGCGCAGCGCGGGTCTCGTCCGAGGCATGATCGTCGTATCGCCACAGCGGCTTGGTCAGGCCGAGGTGGCGGACCAGCTTGCCCGTCACCCGCGTATCCTCGCAGGCGATCGCATCGCAGCGCGCCAGGGCCTCAACCGCCCGCCGGGTGATGTCGGCGAGATTGCCAATCGGTGTCGCGACTATATAGAGACCCGGAGACAAGGACTTGGCATCGAGGTGGGGCTGATCGCTCACGGCGCGCCTTGTGAACCAGCAACAGCGGAAGCGGCAAGTATGTTCGGTAAATGGAAACGCATTGTGGGAGCCGTGGCGCTGAGCGCGGCGCTGGCCGGCTGTCAGATGATTCCGCACGGTGAGCGGCCGGGCGTGGCGCCGCCACCGGTGCCGACCCCCACGCCGAGCGTCCTGCCGCAAGACCACAACCGCCATCGCGTGGCGCTGCTGGTGCCGCTTTCCGGCTCCAACAGCGCCGTCGGCCACTCGCTTGAGCACGCGGCGACGATGGCGCTGCTCGACACCAACGCCGCGAACCTGCGCATCACCACCTACGACACCGGCACCGGCGCCGCCAGCGCCGCGGCGCGCGCGATCGCCGACGGCAACAAGTTGATTCTCGGCCCCTTGCTCGGCGGCAACGTGCCGGCGGTGGCGGCGGCGGCCCGCCGGGCCCACGTGCCGTTGATCAGCTTCTCGAACGACCGTTCGGTCGCCGGGCGCGACGTTTTCATCATGGGTGTTGTGCCGGAACAGTCGGTCGACCGCACCGTCAGCTATGCGGTGTCGCACGGCTCACGCCGATTTGCCGCCATCGTGCCCGACGGGGAGTACGGCCAGCGCGCCGAAGCCGCGCTGCGGACCCAGGTCGCCGCAGGCCACGGCGTCATGGTCGACGTCGAGACATATCCGCGCGGCGCCAGCGCGATCGTCGCCGCCGCCAATCGCCTGAAGGCGAAGGGCGGATACGACACGGTGCTGATCGCCGACGGGGCCCGCCTGTCGGCCATCGGCGCGAGCCAACTGAAGAAGGCCGGCGCGGCGCTGCCGCGGCTGCTGGGCACAGAACTGTGGAGCGGAGAGGAGGACATCGCCAGGGCCAGCGCGTTGCGAGGAGCATGGTTCTCGTCCGTGTCGGACAGCCGCTGGGGCCGCTTCGCCTCGAGCTACAAGTCGCGCTTCGGGGCGCAGCCCTATCGCATCGCCACACTCGGCTACGACGCGCTGCTGCTGACGCTGCGGGTGTCGCACGACTGGACTCCGGGGCGGAACTTCCCGACGTCGGAGCTGTTCGATCCAACCGGCTTCCTGGGTGTCGACGGTGCTTTCCGCTTCCAGCGCGACGGCGTGGCCCAGCGAGCCATGGAAGTGCGCCAGGTCGGCGCCGGAACGGTGACGGTGGTGAGCCCGGCCCCGACGGAGTTTTGATGCGGCGGATAACCGGGCTTGCGGCGCTTGAGTCGGCGCGAAACCGCCCCCTATAGCCGGATCATGTCCGACGACCTGTTCGACAAGCTGCCCGAGGGCGGCGGCGATTACGATGCTTCCTCGATCGAGGTGCTGGAGGGGCTCGAGCCGGTTCGGCGGCGGCCGGGGATGTACGTCGGCGGCACCGACGAACGCGCGCTGCACCACCTCGCTGCCGAAGTGCTCGACAATGCGATGGACGAGGCGGTGGCGGGCCATGCAAGCCGCATCGAGGTAACGCTGGAGGAAGGCAACCGGCTGACGATCGACGACAACGGCCGCGGCATGCCGGTCGACGAGCACCCGAAGTTTCCCGGCAAGTCGACGCTCGAAGTGATCATGACCACCCTCCATTCGGGGGGGAAGTTCTCGGGCAAGGCCTATGCCACCAGCGGCGGGCTGCACGGCGTCGGTGTCAGCGTGGTCAACGCGCTGAGCGAGAACGTCCGGGTCGAGGTCGCCCGCAACCGCGAGCTGTTCGCGCAGGAATTCTCCCGCGGCGCGCCGACCGGACCGCTGCAGCGGCTCGGCGGAACGCCCAACCGGCGCGGCACCACCGTCAGCTTCACGCCCGATCCGGAGATCTTCGGCGAGCGCGAGTTCAAGCCGATGCGGCTGTTCAAGCTGGCCCGTTCGAAAGCCTATCTCTATGCCGGCGTCGAGATCCGCTGGAAATGCGCGCCTTCGCTGGCGAGCGAGGACGTGCCCGAGGAGGCGGTGTTTCAATTCCCAGGCGGCCTCGCCGATCACCTGGCCGAGCAGATCGCCGGACGCGAGTGCGTCACCAGCCAGGCTTTCGCCGGGCGGCAGGATTTCCCCGACGAACAGGGCCGGGTTGAATGGGCGATCGCCTGGCCGCTGTGGTCCGACGGCGCCTATTCCTGGTACTGCAACACCGTGCCGACCCCCGACGGCGGCACTCACGAGCAGGGCATCCGCGCGGCGCTGACCAAGGGGATCCGTGCGTTCGGCGAGCTTGTCGGGCAGAGGAAGGCGAAGGACATCGCCACCGACGATATCGTCACCGGCGCGGAGATCATGCTCTCGGTGTTCATCCGCGACCCGCAGTTCCAGAGCCAGACCAAGGACCGGCTGACCAGCCCTGAGGCCGCGCGGCTGGTCGAAAACGCGGTGCGTGACCATTTCGACCATTTCCTGTCCGACAACATGGATCGCGGCCGCGCGCTGCTCGGCGCGGTGATGGAGCGGATGGACGAGCGTTTACGGCGCAAGGCCGAGCGCGAGATCAAACGCAAGACCGCGACCAACGCCAAGAAGCTGCGCCTGCCCGGCAAGCTGACCGACTGCTCGGGCGAAGGCGACGGCGAGACCGAGCTGTTCATCGTCGAAGGCGATAGCGCCGGCGGCAGCGCCAAGCAGGCGCGTGACCGCAAGACCCAGGCGATCCTGCCGATCCGTGGCAAGATCCTCAACGTCGCCAGCGCCTCCGCCGACAAGATCCGCGCCAACAGCGAGATCGCCGACCTGATCCTCGCGCTCGGCTGCGACACCCGCAAGGACTGCGATCCCGAAGCGTTGCGCTACGACCGGATCGTCATCATGACCGACGCCGACGTGGATGGCGCCCACATCGCCACGCTGCTGATGACCTTCTTCTTCCAGGAAATGCCGGCGCTGGTGCGGAACGGTCACCTGTACCTCGCCCAACCGCCGCTCTACCGCCTGACCGCCGGCAAGGAGAGCCGCTACGCCCGCGACGAGGACCAGCGCCGTGAGATTGAGGAAACGGTGTTCAAGGGCAAGAAGGTCGAAGTGTCACGGTTCAAGGGTCTCGGCGAAATGAACCCGCAGCAGCTGCGCGAAACGACGATGGACCCCAAGAGCCGCAGCCTCATCCGCATCACCCTGCCTCCCGAGCACGAACAGCGCTTCGCCATCGCCGAGCTGGTCGACCAGCTGATGGGCCGCAATCCGGAGCATCGTTTCAACTTCATCCAGAACCGCGCCGGCGAAGTGGATCGCGAGATGATCGACGCCTGAGCCGACCGGCCTCACTTCAGCCTTTCGAGATATTCGATCAGCTCGTGACGCTTGGCGGCGTCCTTGAGACCGGCGTAAGGCATCTTGTCGCCTGGCACGACCGCCTTGGGGTTGTCGATATATTTGTCGAGGTTGGCCTCGGTCCAGGTCAGCCCGGCGTTCTTCATCGCGGACGAATAGTTGTATCCCGCGACCGTCCCGGCCTTGCGCCCGTAGACGCCGAACAGCCGCGGCCCCACCGTCGGTCCGCCGTTGGGCGTGTTGGCGTGGCACACCGAGCAGTTCTGTTTGAACACTTGCGCCCCCTCCGCAGCGCCTTCGGCGTAGAGCGGACTTGCCACGAGGGCGAGCGCCGCCGCCCCGAACGTCAGAATGCGAACCATGTGTAGATCCTCGCTACGTTGTTGTCGGAGGCGTTGGTGCCCGGGCCGTCGTAGTTGTGCCTGGCACCGTTGAACTTGCCATAAGCGGTATATTGAAGCCCGACCTGGAGGTTGACCCGGTTGCCGAGCGGCCCGTTGCCATCGGCCCACGGCGCCCAGTCGGCCTGGAGCGTCACGCCGTTGCTGTCGGGGCTGCCGGAGGCCCAGTCATAGAGATTGGCGTTGCTTTCGCCATTGATCGAGAAAACCCCGGCCGTGAGGCCCAACTTGTTGTGCCAGTGATAGCCGGCGTCGGCGGTCCATTCGGTGAGCCCGACATCGGCGCAGCTCGGATCTCCGCCGTTACCGATTAGCCCCAGCTCACAACTGGCCCGCATGTTCCTGGTTTCGTGGACGTAGCGGGTCTGCAGCGAAATCACGTCCGTCGAGGCGAGTTGCTTCTGCCACGAGGCGTCCAATCCCACGTCGGTATAGTGATCGGAGAATCCGCTCGTCATATCGCGGCCCGGATTGATGTTCGCCTTCAAGGCGAAAGCGCCCACCTCGGCCGTGCCCCCGCCGAGCATACCCTGCCAGGCGATCCGCCCGTACGGCGCGACGCCCTTTAGGCTGCCGGGGTCGGTCGGATCCGCGCCAAGCCAGCGCAGGGTTCCGGCAGATGGGCTGACGTATCCGCCGATCTCGGCGTAGATCTTCTGGTCGATCCAAGCATAGGCACTGAGGCCGGCGGTGTTCTGAGCAAGCGAATCGTCGATCAACGCCGCCGCGTCGGGCCCCGGGCCAATGTCGGTCGAGGTGTACGGGAAGCCCCAAGCGGGAGTCGTGTTCCACACGTCCTGCACGGTGGGCGAGTTGTTCAGCGACAGCCCGAACACGGTGTCCGCGCCGAACAGCTTGCCCTTGGTCACCGCGCGCAGGTCCATATTGTCCCACGCCCAATCCTTGCCGATCCCGTCATAGGTAATTTGCGCGAAACCGCCAAAGTGCTGGCCGATTCCGCCGGCAAGGAACACGCTACCCTCGTCGAAGGCCAGGTTGTCGTTCTTGGCCAGGTTATCCGGCGGTGGAATCTGGTCCTTTTTCGTGTGGTCGAACGAGAGCACCGCCATCGCCGAGACCGGCACGCTGGCCTTGGCGCGCATGGTGTAGCCTTCGAGCTTGAATTCGCGCCCAAACGGCGTGAGCTGCGGCCCGAACCCGCCAACGTGGCATGAAGAGCACTGCAACCCGGTCTGGTCGGCATAAGCCGGTACGGCCGACGCTCTGTTCATCGGAAACGCGAGGACCAGAGCGGCCCCGATAGCCGGCACAGCCAAGAGCAGCAAGTCCGCCGACGTTGCACGTTTCCGCAATTGCGCTGCGATTCTTGCCCGCAGTTTGCCATGACGATCCATATCGGTATGCTCCCTGTCGCTCGCTCTGTCGATCAGGTCAGGAATCGCTGACCGGACGTTCGCCGGACATTCGCAATTATCCTGAGGGAACTTAACCGGAAAATCGCGCCAGGCACTCGGGAACCGCGCCGAGCTATGTCGGGGGTAGCTCGCCAGACGACGATCAGGCGCGCACCGCCTCCACCACGCTGACGGCCGATTTGGTCGGCACCACCCGCGTCACCCGGAATCCGTTGGGCTCGAGCAGCTCGGCGTATTCGCTCGGAGTGCGCTCTTCGCCGCCGGGGACCAGCAGCATCATCATGTCGAGCATCTTACCCATGTGCGGTTCGTCGCCTTCGGGCAGGACCATCTCGACGATCAGCAGCTTGCCGTCGGGCTTCATCGCCTCGCGCACGTTCTTGAGGATGGTGGCGTTCTCGTCGTCGTTCCAGTCGTGGATGATGTGGCTCAGCAGGTAGGCGTCGTGGCCCTTCGGCACGCTCTCGAAGAAGCTCCCGCTGAGGATCTCGACCCGGTCGGCGACGCCATGGGATTCGAGCAGCGGCGGGGCGTCGGCGACGACGTGCGGCAAGTCATAGAGCACGCCCTTCACGTTCGAATGACGCTTCAGCACGTGGCCGAGCATGTTGCCGCTGGCCCCGCCGACGTCGACCAGCGATCCGATGCCCGAGAAGTCGTAAGCCTCGGCCACCGCCGGGGGCTCGCGGCCGTGGAATCCGACCATCGTCTCGGAAAAGAACTGCGCCATGCCCGGATTGTCGCGCAGGTACTCGAACAGGCTCGCCCCATGGGCCTTCTCGAAGCCGGTATCGCCGGTGAACAGCCCGTGATCGAATTCCTTCCACGCCGGCTTCACCATGTCGCCGACCAGCGCGATGAACGCCGAGCGTGAGGCGCCGGCGGCGCCGGTCTTCAGCGCCGCGCCGAGGTCGGTCAGGCGGAAGCTGTCCTTGCCGGCGAATTCAAGGATACCGAGCCCGGTCAGCGAGCGCAGGTAACGATAGAGCTCGCGATGGCGCATGCCGTACTCGTCGGCGAGCTCTTTGGCGGTGCGCGGTCCATCGTCGATGAACTTGTCGGCCAGGCTCATTTCCGCCGCCTGCAGCACCAGCTCGGCCGCCCAATGAGCGATCGCCATATCCATCAGCCGCGACGCCGCCGCCGCTTCGTCCATCCGTTCCGCCATGAACCACCCTCTCCCACTCGGTTGCAGAAGCGATGGGTAACCTCGCCGAGTGGCGATGTCACGGTGGCAAATCGCAAGGTGCGCGTTGTCCGGCGCGCGCTCGGCGGTTAGGCTCGGCCGCGAGCACCCGATGGCCGAACATCCGATCGACTCCGCCGGCGATCCGCCTCCCCCACCCAGGGGGCACACTCGCTTCGCCCGCGTCCGCTCGCGGCTGGAGCATTTCACACCCCCGCCGGGCTGGCCGAGCTGGCTCTACGAGTTCGCGCTGTTCGTGTTCAAGCAAGGCTGGGCCTGCCTGTTCGGCGCGTTGATGCTCGGCCTGCTGCTGGGAACGCATTTTTTCTATCCCCCGCACGCCGACCTCGCCCGTTATGACTTCCTGACCATCACCGCGCTGGCGATCCAGATGGCCATGCTCGGCCTTCGGCTCGAGACCTGGGAGGAAGCCAAGGTGATCATCGCCTTCCACGTCGTCGGCACGGTGATGGAAGTGTTTAAGACCAGCGCCGGGTCGTGGGTCTATCCCGAAGCGAGCCTGCTGCGGATCGGCGGTGTGCCGCTGTTCTCGGGATTCATGTACGGCGCGGTCGGCAGTTACATCGCCCGCGTTTGGCGGATCTTCGATTTCCGCTTCGAGCGTTACCCGCGCTCGCCGTGGCCGCAGCTCTTGGCGGTGGCGATCTACGTCAACTTCTTCGCCCATCACTGGCTGCCGGATATCCGCCTGGCGCTGTTCGCGGGGCTGGCGGTGCTGTTTTGGCGCACGCGCATCTACTTCACCGTCTGGCAGCAGCCGCGATGGATGCCGCTGCTGGTCGGCTGGTGCCTGGTGGCGACGTTCATCTGGTTTGCCGAGAACCTCGGAACCTTCGCCCAGGCGTGGACTTATCCGTCCCAGCGCGATGGGTGGCACCTGGTCACGCCGATGAAGCTCGGCTCCTGGTACCTCCTCATGTACATCTCGTTCGTGCTGGTTGCCGCGGTACACAAGCCGCGGGCGCGCGAGACGCTAGCCGAAGCTGTAAGCTAGTTCGAGATCGCCCCAACGCTTGCCGGCGATGACCAGCGGCACGTAGACGTTGCGCACCACCTTGTAGCTCCTGCCGTCGCCCTCCTGACGGTAGACCGCCATCATGTAGGGCGCCCGGCTAGCCTTGGCCTTGCGGTCGATCGCATCGAGAATGATGCGGCCGTTGCGGCAGTATTTGGTGTCGTTCGCCTTGTCTCCCGTCGGCTCGCGCGAAAACTCGGTCAGATGCGTCGGCAAGTGGCCGTTCATGTCGGTGCAGGCGACGGCCATGATCTGCGGATCGGAGCCGGCGACGCGGTCGTACACCGGTCGCCAGGAACGATGGGCCCAAGGCATTAGGCGGTTGGCGAAGCGCTTGGGATCGGTGCCGGGGATTTCCTGATAGTCGCGGTCGAACAGCTCGGCCTCGCTCAGCGCGCCCTCGGCAAGCGCTGCTTCGGTCAGCGCGGCGATCTCTCGCGCCGCGTCCTGCGCCCGTTCGACCATCAAACTGTCCGCCGGCGACAGGCCGGCCCGGACGATGTTGTCGAACATCACGTTGGCGGTCATCTCCAGCTGCTCCATTCGCGTATACGCGCTGTCGAGGCGACTCTCGGTCTCGAGCGTTGCCGCGTCGAAGCTGGCGAGCACCTGGCGCACGCCATCGATGTGGATGCCGACACCGCCTGTCGTGCGGGCGATCATCGCGTTCTGGCGATCGACCTCCTCGACCAGCTGGATCGCCGCGCCGAGCGTGCTTTCGATCCCGGCGATCGACGTCCTGGCGTCATGGCTCGCCTGTGCCCCGGCGCGTATTCGGGCGACCACCTGTTCGGCCTCGCCGCCCAGCGTATCGACGGTGCGGGTGATTTCCTCCGTGGCCTTGCGCGCATCGCCCGCCAGGCTTTTCACCTCGTCGGCGACGACCGCGAAGGTCTTGCCCGCCTCGCCCGCGCGGCGCGCCTCGATCATCGCGTTGAAGGCTAGAATATTGGTGGTGTCCGCGATGCGCTCGATGTCGAGCGAGCTCCGCCGGACCTGCTCCATCGCCGCGGCAAAGCCGGTGACGTGCTGGGTCAGGGTCTCGACCAGCGACAACAGGTCGCCGATCTGCCCGAGCGAAGAGCGGATCACCTCGCTGCCCTGCAGCAGGCGCTCGGCCGCCTTTTGCGACAGCATCCGCGCCTCGTCGGAGGCATCGGTGACCTGTTTCTGCTCGGCCTCCAACGCCGCGACGGTCGCCTGCAATTCGGCGTGCTCACCGCGCAGCCGCTCGGATGTGTGGGCGACCGATTCGACAATGCCCGCGACGTCCGAACAGCCGATGGTGACTTCGCCGCAATAGCGCGGAATGGCGTCGATCCCCGACGCCTCCGCTTCGAACACCTCACTTTTCATGGAAATCTTTCGCTACCGAGCCGAACCTGACAGCCGGCTCGATAGCGATCGAGTGTAAGCGAAGCTTTAAGCCGTCAGCTCGCGCGCCTTTCCGAAGCGCTCGCGCGGAACGTGGGCGAACATGTCCTTCGCCGCCGGACGCTCGTTGATCTGCCGGATCCAGCGCACCAGGTGCGGCGTGTCGCTTTCGTTGACCAGCTCGGCAAAGCCCATCTCCATCCCGTTAGCGATGGCGAAGTTGCAGATGTCGGCCAGCGTGTACATGTCGCCTGCGAGCCATTCGTGGTCGGCCAGACGGTCGTCCAGCTTGCGCACCGAGACGGCAATCTTACGCATCTCCTCGTCGAGCATATCCTTGGGGAAGCCCTCGCGCGCGCGGCGCCATTTAACCTGCTGCTCGGGCACTGGGACGCGGCCGACCATCTCCTCGAACTCGGCATCGGAAAGGTCCTTGACCATGTTGCCGACGAAGCGGTGCCAACCGACCGTCGAGACGCACCAGCAGAAATATTCGTCGACCCACTTGGTCCAGATGCGCATCTGCGCGCGATCGAAGCTGTTCTCCGGCCGCAGCTTCACTTCGGTCGGGTACTCGTCCTCGAGGTACTCGCAAATGACGGTCAATTCGGTGACGATCTTGCCATCGTCGTCGAGCGCCGGGACCTGTCCGCGCGGGTTGATCGCCTTGTACCAGTCGCTGTGGTGCTCGAACTTCGACGGCTCGAGCTGGTGGTGCTCGAACGCGAGACCTTTCTCATAGAGCGTGAGCAGCGGCTTCAGCGAATTGGCGCCGGGGCCGAAACTGTAGAGCTTTAGCATGGGGACTCTCCTGGGGGTAGTGAGCCCCTAACGGGCGACGGCCCGGGAGAGCAAGCGAAATCCGGACCAAGTCAACGACAGCCGCGTTTGGCCAATCTCCGCCGGCGTGGTAGTGTTTCGGCGAAGGAGAAAGGCCATGCGTCGTCCGTGGTTCGCACTCGTTCTCATCGCTCCGCTCGCGATCGCCGCCGCTCCCCCGGCGGTTCAAACGTTGCCCGAGCGGGTTTTGCCGCCAGGTCTGCCCGGCCATCATCCGGATGTCATCGTACCGAACCAGGGTCTCAAGTCGCCGCAGGCCCGAAGCGACCGCTCGGCCGTATGCCGCGGTCGGATCGAGGAGGCGCGCCAGGAGCGCGGGTTGCCGAAGCTTGACAGCGACAAGGCCGACGACGGGGATCCGCTGTTCATCGCCGCCGTCGACAGGATGATGGACGGCTGCGAAGTGCTGGTGATGCGTAACAATCTCGCCGACATTCGTCCGCTTCCAGCGCGCGCAGGGCCCGCGCGTTTGCGCCCGGCGCACTGATTCGGACGTCCAACGAAAAGGGGCGGCCGCGGCCGCCCCTTGCGATTTCCCCGTGACAGCAGTGCGAATTAAGGCGTGCTGCTGAGGTTGACCACGTCGACCACCTTGTTGCTGCTGTCGCTGACCACGTAGATCGTGTTGCTCCCCATGATGTATCGATAGGCACTCGTGTCCTGATACTTCGTCGGAAGCTTCGCAAGGTCGGTGGCGCTCAGGCTGGTGTAGACCTTGGCGTTGGCCGACGCCGGCACGCGCTCACCGACCCTGAACGTCCGGTTCGCCAGGCCCGCGCCGCTGGCCACGTTGGTTGAGTGATCCACGCTGGCGCCGGTGCGCTCGTGCGCACGGTCGCTGGCGTGCACGTCCGTCTGGGCGTGGGTGTTGGCCTGAACCTGACCCGAAGCGTTAGCGTTGGCGTGGCTGCTCGGCGGGATGGTCGCAGGCGGACCGGGGGGCAGGCCTTGCGGCGGACCCGCCGGAAGGGTGCTCGGGCCGGCAGGAATACCCGCCGCAGCGCCGCCGCCGAGGCCCACCCCGACACCGCCGGCGCCGTGGCCGTGGCCTTGGCCGAAAGCGGGCATGGAAAGCGCGGCGATGGCCGCACCGGCCACGAAAAACATCTTACGCATGGTCTAAACTCCTTGGGTGGCTAGCAGTCCTTCAAACATCGGCCGTTTGCCGCCGTTCCGCCGCTCAAACCCTTCGTCGTGCGCGATGAACATCCTGCGGCGAATTGACCCCAGGTTCAGATGAAAACGGCCCAGCAGCCGCCTTCAGTTTAGCAGCAGCTCCGCCACCTCTTCGCGCCAGCAGGCCTCGTCGGGTCCTGCCATCGCTTCGAGATCGCCGGGCTCGGCGGCGGGATCGTCGACCCACTCGCGCAAGGCCGGGCCGCCGTTGATGACGTCGATCGCCAAGCGGTCGAATTCGTATTCGTAGGCAAAGTCGCGCCAGATCGAGTATTCCGGATGGAGCCGGCGAATCGCCTTGAAGGCCAGCGCCTGCAGCCGCCATGGGCGGAACGCTTCATGTTCATAGAACCGCCCTTCGGCGTGGATCATCAGCGCGTTGCACAGCGTTCCTGCGTGCTTGTGGAAAGTCGGGGTGAACCAGCATTCCCGCAAAGCGCAACCGGCCAGCCAATCGGGCGCGAGGCGCTCCATTTCGGCCAGCACCGCGCCGGCGTCGAGATCGGGCGCGCCGAACAGCACTTCCAGCGGGCGAGTGGTCCCCCGGCCCTCGCTCAGCGTCGTGCCCTCGAGCATCACCGTACCGGCGTAGGCGCGCGCCATGTTGAGGCTCGCCGCGTTGGGGCTCGGGTTGATCCAGATGCGGCTCTCGGGCCAACCGTAACCAGGCCCCGCTTCGGGGAGCCAGTCGTGCATCTCGATCACGCGGTAATCGACATCGAGGTTGAAGCGCTTCGCGAACCACGCGCCCATTTCGCCCATGGTCAGCCCGTGGCGCATCGGCATCGGCGCGGCGCCGACGAAGCTTTCCTGCCCCGGCTGCAGCAGGGTGCCCTCGACCGGACGCCCAGCCGGATTGGGCCGGTCGAGCACCCACACGCTCTTGCCGTGACGGGCGGCTTCCTCGAGCAGATACAGCAGCGTGGTGCAGAAGGTGTAGATGCGGCAGCCGAGGTCCTGCAGGTCGAACAGGAACACGTCGGCGGTGCTCATCATCTGCCCGGTCGGGCGGCGCACCTCGCCGTAGAGGCTGAACACCGGGATGCCGTAATGCGGATCGGTCTCGTCCGCGGTTTCGACCATGTTGTCCTGCTTGTCGCCCTTGAGGCCGTGCTGCGGCCCGAAGGCGCTGCTGACGGTCACTCCGGCGGCGATCAGCGCGTCGAGCGAGTGTGTCAGGTCTGCGGTGACCGAAGCCGGATGCGCGACCAGGGCCACACGCCTGCCGTCGAGCTGCCGCCTCAGCTCAGGCTCCGCAATCAGGCGATCGATCCCGAATTTCATCGTCCCTGCGCTGGCCCAAGCGGAATGCGGAAGCAAGCCGGATCGTGGAAGTCGGGCTTCAGGCCGCTGTGTGCCAGCGCCCAATACGAGGGGCGCCCGCCCTCCTCCTCGATCACCGCGGCGAGCGAAGCGCTTTGCGCGCCTTGAAGCTCGCGACGGTCGAGGAACACGGTCTGCATGAACATCTTCTCGCCGGTATCGTGCTTGATTTCGGGAATTTGCCGCGGCTTCGCGTCACCGGCGAGATTGCGGTAGCCGGAGAACTCATACGCAGCCCACTGCCCACTCGGCGAGAAGTTGAACTCGCGGTAGCGCCCACCCCCATCGTAAAGGAACAACTCGAAGCAGGTCGTCTTCCACAGCTCGTCGCGTCGGCCCTTGCCGCGGAACGGCGGCACGACCAGCGAGGCGCAGCCATCGACCCGATAGCGCAGCATCAGCCGGCCGTCGGGCAGTTCGCTCCAGCCCACGCCCACCCCGCGCACCTGTCCTGGTGCGAAGGCGGGATGGGCGGTGAGTTCGTACGTTTGCAAGAACCGACCCTCGTGCTACGCGCCGCGCCGCCATGGCATACCAATCCGACCTTTTACGCCTGCTCGACGAGCGCGGGCATATCCATCAGGTGACCGATCCGGTCGCACTGGATGCGCTCGCATGCAAGGAGATCGTGTCGGGCTACATCGGTTTCGACGCCACGGCGCCCTCGCTGCACGTTGGATCCATGGCCTCCATCATGCTGCTGCGGCGGATGCAGCAGACCGGGCACAAACCGGTCGTGCTGATGGGCGGCGGCACCACCCGGATCGGCGATCCCACCGGGCGCGACGAGAGCCGCAAGATGCTGAGCGACGCGACGATCGATGAGAACATCGCCTCGATTCACACCGTCTTCGCCAAGCTGCTCCATTTCGGCGAAGGGCCGACGGACGCGGTAACGGTCAACAATCAGGACTGGCTCGGCCAGCTCGGCTATATCGAGCTGCTGCAGGAAGTCGGCACGCATTTCACGATCAACCGCATGCTGAGCTTCGATTCGGTCAAGCTGAGGCTCGATCGCGAGCAGCCGATGACGTTCCTCGAATTCAATTATATGATCCTGCAAGGGTACGACTTCCGGCATCTGGCGAAGATAATGGGCGTCCGCCTGCAGATGGGCGGGTCCGACCAGTGGGGTAATATCGTCAATGGCGTCGAGCTGACGCGACGGATGGACGGCCTGGAGGTGTTCGGCCTTACCACCCCGCTTGTGACGACCGCCGACGGCGCGAAGATGGGCAAGACTGCAGCGGGCGCGGTGTGGCTCAACGAGGATCGGTTGCCGAGCTACGACTTCTGGCAATACTGGCGCAACACCGACGACCGCGACGTCGGCAAGTTCCTGCGCCTGTTCACCGATGTCCCGCTCGATGAGATCGCCCGCCTGGAGACCCTCGAAGGCGCGGAAATCAACGACGCCAAGGTGCTGCTCGCGAACGAAGTCACCGGGATGGTCCGCGGCGAAGAGGCCGCGCGTGCCGCCGAAGCCACCGCGGCCGACACCTTCGCCGGCGGCGGGCTCGGCGAGAACCTGCCGGTGCTGGTCGTACCGCCCAAGGGCGTCCGCCTTGGCGCCGCGTGCACCGAGATCGGTTTCACCGCCTCCAACGGCGAGGCCAAGCGCAAGATCGCCGAGGGCGCGGTGCGGATCGACGGCGAGCCGGTAACCGATCCCGCTTACCTTGTCAGGCTTTCTCCGGGCGAGGAGCGCAAGCTTAGCCTTGGGCGCAAGCGCCACGGGATACTGCGTTCCGCCTGATCCGCCCTTTACCCTTTCTCCAACATTTGTTGCGATAAGCCGGGCTCCACGGAAGAATAACGGGAGGAACGTGGCCGATGAGCGGTGCGCAGCTTTCGATGCCCGAACAGCGCCGGGCGACCCGGCACCCGGTCGACCATCCGGTGATCGGCGAGCATCGTGTGCGCGGCGATGTGCCGCTGCACATCTGTAACCTGTCCGCCCATGGCTTCATGGTCGACGACGCGCCCGAGATGGGTCGCGGCGACCGCGTGATCGTTCGCCTGCCGGTGATCGGCCGGATCGAGGCCTACTGCATCTGGACAGCCGACGAGCGCGCCGGCTTCCAGTTCGAGCGGATCATCCGCCTCGACGATTTCATGAGCATGATCGAGGCCCTGCAGCCCAACCCGCGACTGCGCCGGCGGGGCTGAAGCCCCCTCCACCGCCCAAACATTCTGATAGCTTGGCAGCGCGGCGCGCTCCTGCCATGGCGCGGAGCGTGACCGAACCGACCTCGCCGCTCCAGATCGCCGATTTCCGGAAGTTCTGGCTGGCGCGCTTCCTCGCGGTGTTCTCGACGCTGTCGATGGTCGTGCTGATCGGCTATCAGACGTACGATGTCGCGCGCTCGGGCTACGGAATGGACCGGCGCGACGCGGCGTTCATGCTCGGTCTGCTCGGCGCCGCGCAGTTCGTGCCGCTGATGCTGCTGACGCCGCTCGCCGGCGTCGCCGCCGACCGCTTCGACCGCCGCGTGGTCGCGCTGTGCGCCAACGGCATCGACGCGCTGATCGCGCTCGCCCTCGCCCTCGCCACCTGGCGGGACGCGCTAAGTCTGCCGCTGCTGTTCTCGCTGGCCGCCCTTCACGGCACTGCGCGGGTGTTCAATGGCCCGGCCTTTTCCGCCATCGCCCCGAACATCGTTTCGCCGCAACTGCTGCCCAAGGCGATCGCCTTGAGCTCGATCGCCTGGCAGGTCGGCACGGTGATCGGCCCGGCCATCGGCGGACTGCTATTCGCCTGGAAGCCCTCGTCGCCCTACTTCCTTTCGACCGGGCTGTTGCTGGCGTCGGCGCTGCTGGTGATCTCGATCCGTCCCGTGCGCGCTCGCCACGAAGGACCGCCGGTGCATCCGCTGCGGCAGATGATCGAAGGCTTTCAATTCGTCCGCCGCGAGCGATTCCTGCTCGGCTGCATCACACTCGATTTGTTCGCCGTGCTGCTCGGCGGGGCGACGGCGCTGCTGCCGGTCTACGCGCGCGACATCCTCAAGGTCGGACCAGAGGGGCTCGGGATCATGCGCGGCGCGCCCGCGGTGGGCGCGGCGCTGGTCGCCGGCTTGCTCTCGTGGCGCCCGCTCGAGCGTAATGTCGGGGTCAAGATGCTATGGGCGGTGGCTGCATTCGGCGCGGCCACGGCCGTGTTCGGCGTTTCGCGCAATTTCGCACTGTCGCTGCTCGCGCTCGCGGTTCTCGGCGCGGCCGACATGATCTCGGTGTTCGTGCGCAATTCGCTGGTCCAGCTCAACACACCGGACAACAAGCGAGGACGGGTCTCGTCGATCTCAGGCCTGGCGATTTCCGCCTCCAATGAGCTGGGCGAGCTCGAATCCGGCCTCGTCGCCGGATTCATAGGGGCCACCGGAGCGGTTGTCTTGGGCGGGGTCGGTGCGATAGTGATCACCGGCCTGTGGGCGTGGCTCTTTCCCGAGCTGCGCCTGGCGAAGACCTTTGCCCCGACATTCCTGCACGAAAGCGAAAGCGAGACCCAACCAGACCTCACCGGGCCAGACACAATCGGGAAGGAGCCAGCAACATGAAGGCAGACAGCGTCATCGCCACCATCGGCAACACTCCGCACATCCGCCTGTCGCGGATGTTCCCTGACCACGAGGTCTGGGTGAAGAGCGAGCGCGCCAATCCGGGCGGCTCAATCAAGGACCGCATCGCCATGGCAATGGTCGAGGACGCGGAGAAATCCGGCAAGCTCAAGCCCGGCGGCACGATCATCGAACCGACCAGCGGCAACACTGGCATCGGACTCGCCATGGTCGCCGCCGTTAAGGCGTACAAGCTGATACTGGTGATGCCCGAAAGCATGAGCCTCGAGCGCCGCCGGCTGATGCTCGCCTATGGAGCGCAATTCGACCTGACGCCGAAGGAAAAGGGCATGAACGGCGCCATCGCCCGGGCCAAGGAGTTGATTGATGCGACACCGAACTCATGGATGCCGCAGCAGTTCGACAATCCGGCCAACGTCGAAATCCACGCGCGCACCACCGCGCAGGAAATCCTTGACGATTTCGCCGACGCCCCGTTCGATTACCTGATAACCGGGGTCGGCACCGGCGGGCACCTGACCGGCTGCGCCGAAGTGCTCAAGAAGGCTTGGCCGAACCTCAAGGCCTACGCGGTCGAGCCGACGCTGTCGCCGGTCATTTCCGGCGGGCAGCCCGGCCCGCACCCGATCCAAGGCATCGGCGCAGGCTTCATCCCGAGCAACCTCCACACCCAAGCGATCGACGGCGCGATCGCCGTCGAGGCGGACGACGCCAAGGAGATGGCCCGCCGTTCCGCGCGCGAGGAAGGGCTGCTGGTCGGCATCTCCAGCGGCGCCACGCTAGCTGCGATCAGGCAGAAGTGCGCCGAGCTCGACAAGGGCGCCCGCGTGATCGGCTTCAACTACGATACCGGCGAGCGCTACCTTTCGGTGCCCGACTTTCTACCCACCGAGTAATTGCCGAGCCTCTTGCGCCGGTTGCCGCGCTCGGTCATCTTGTTGACTCAGGCAATCGGGGGAGAGGCCGATGAGTTTTCGTGTGTGCCTGGGCAGCTTCGCGCTGCTCACGATCGCAGCCTTGACGGCAATGCCGGCGGCCGCTCACCATTCGTTCGCGATGTTCGACAACTCGCGCTCGGTCACGCTTCACGGCAAGGTCAATTACTACCAGTGGACCAACCCGCACGCTTACCTGCAGATTCAGGCTGACGACGGCAACGGAGGGACCAAGGCGTACACGCTGGAGATGACCAGCCCGAACATGCTCCACCGCGGCGGCTGGAGTTCGCGGACGGTGAAGACGGGCGACGAAGTCACTGCGGTGATGTCGCCGCTGCGCGACGGTCAGCCCGGCGGCCTGCTGCTCAAGCTGACATTGCCGAGCGGCAAGACGATGCTGCCCGGCGTGCCCAACGCGCAGCGCTACAAGATTACCTCATGAGCGGCGGCTCATCGGGCGCCCGATTGCTCGCAGGCGCGGCGCTGTTTTCGGTTGCCCTGCCGGCCGCGGCACACCCGGATTTCAGCGGCACCTGGGAGCGTTATCCGCCGCCCGGCGAGAAGGGCGATCCGCGCTATAATCCCGCGCCGATCCCCGATCCGCAGCTCAAGCCGCAGTACCGCGCCGCCTACGAAGAGGGGCAGAAGATCCTCAAGAAACGGCTTGAAGAGGGTCAGCCGGCCGGCGACAACTACGTCCACTGCATCCCCGACGGGATGCCGGCGATGATGATGGGCATGTTCCCGATGGAGATCATGCAGCGCCCCGAGCAGATCAACATCACCCAGGAAGCCTTTAGCCAGACCCGCCGCATCTACATGAACCAGAAGCTGCCCAAGTGGGACGAGGTCGATCCCAGCTTCTACGGCGCCTCGGTCGGACACTGGGAAGGCGATACGCTGGTGATGGAGACCACCGGGATCAAGGACAATGTCCGCTTCCGCTGGACCCCGCATTCGGACGCGATGAAGATCACCGAGCGGATGCGGCTGATCGCGCCGGACATCCTGCAAGACAAGATCACGGTGACCGACGATTACCTCGAGAAGCCGTGGACCTACTCGTACTCGTACCGCCGGATGAAGGATTACAAGCTGCAGGAATACGTCTGCGAGGATAACCGCGAGTACGTCGATGCGCAGGGGAACCAGCGGCTGAGGATCGACTCTCCACCACAGTCGCACTAGGCCGCTCCCGACGGGAGCTGACTGGAGCGACAATGGAACCCCAAAAGATCCCCTACACCGACGGCGACACCCACCTTACCGGGCTGCTCTATCGCCCCGCCGGCCAGCCCCGCGCGGCGATCCTGGTCTATCCGACGATCATGAATCAGGAAGGCGTGGTGCTGAAGAAGGCCGCGTCGCTGGCCGAGCACGGCTATCTCGCCTTCGTCGCCGATTTTTACGGCAAGAACCCCGAGAACTTCGAGCAGTCGCGCGAATTCGCCGCCGAGGTCCGCCCGCAGCCGGAGGACTTCCGCCGGCGAATCCGCCAGGCGATCGGCTCGCTCGCGTCGCTACCCGAAGCCGAAGGACTGGCGCTGGGCGCGATCGGCTTCTGCATGGGCGGCGGCGCGGTGCTCGAACTGGCCCGCGAGGGCGCGCCGCTCGACGTGGTGGTCAGCTTCCATGGCTTGCTGCAGACCGACCTCCCAGCCGAAACGGGCAAGGTCACCGCCCGCATCCTTGTTTGCCACGGCGATGCCGATCCGATGGTCCCGCGCAGTCAGGTGATGGCATTCTGGGAGGAAATGGACGCCGCTGGAGCCAACTGGCATTTCCATTCCTACAGCGGCGTCAAGCACGGCTTCACCAATCCGGGGCCGGCGCTGAATCCGGCGGTCGGTTACGACGCCAGCGCCGACCGCCAGAGCTGGGCGGC
Source organism: uncultured Alphaproteobacteria bacterium (assembly GCA_963811255.1). Taxonomy (GTDB): domain Bacteria; phylum Pseudomonadota; class Alphaproteobacteria; order Sphingomonadales; family Sphingomonadaceae; genus Croceibacterium_B. Next base: position 1,148,664 of record CAWEQI010000003.1, read on the forward strand.
GATGTTTGAGCTGTTCGACGAGGTGTTCGCCTAGGCGAACATCGCCATGCCACCGTTGACGTGCAGCGTCTGCCCGGTGACGTAGCCGGCTTCCTTGCTGGCGAGATAGACCACCGCGGCGCCGATGTCGCCGCCCTCGCCCATCCGGCCCAGCGGGATGCGCGTGTTGATCGCCTCCTTCTGCGCGTCGTTCAGCGCGTCGGTCATCGCCGTGCGGATGAAGCCGGGGGCGACACAGTTGGCGGTGATACCGCGGCTGGCGACTTCCTGCGCGAAGCTCTTGGTCATACCGACGAGGCCGGCCTTGGCCGCGGCGTAATTCACCTGCCCCGGATTGCCGGTCGCGCCGACCACGCTGGTAATGCCAATGATACGCCCGAACCGCGCCTTCATCATCGGCTTGGCCGCCGCCCGCATCAATCGGAACGCGGCCTCGAGATTTACCCGGATCACCGCATCCCACTCATCGTCCTTCATCCGCATGGCGAGGTTATCGCGGGTGATGCCGGCGTTGTTGACCAGAATGTCGAGTTTTCCGAACGTGTCGAGCGCCGCCGGAACCAGCTCCTCGACTTGAATCGTGTTCGAAAGATCGCAGGTTATCTCTATGTGATCGTGGCCGAACTCTTCGTTCAGCTCCTCCCGAAATGCCCGCAACTTGCTCGAATTCGAACCCGAGAGCGCCAGCCGCGCCCCCTGCTTCGCGAGGCACCGAGCGATCGACGAGCCGATTCCGCCACTGGCGCCGGTCACGAGGGCGGTCATCCCGGTTAGGTCGAACATACTCATAGCTCCTTCGCCAGCGCTTCGATGTCGGCCATCGACACCACGCTTGTGACAGTCACGTCGTCCACCGTGCGCGAAACCATCGGGCCGAGAACCTTGCCGCCCAGTTCGACGAACTGATCGACGCCGGCGGCTTTCATCTCCAGCACGCTTTCGCGCCAGCGGACGCGGTCGGTGACCTGCTTGACCAGCAGCAGGCGCTCGGCTGCGGGGTCGGTGACTTCCTTCGCCGTGACGTTGGCATAGAGCGGCAGGCGGAACGGCCGCGGCGAACAGCGCTCGAGCGCGGTGTCCATCGCATCGGCGGCGGACTTCATCAGCGAACAATGAAACGGCGCCGAGACCGGCAGCAGCACGCCGCGTTTGATCCCGAAATCCTTCGCCAGCGCGACCGCCCGTTCGATCGCTCCCCTGTGTCCCGAAAGCACGACCTGTCCGGGATCATTGTCGTTGGCGACCTCGCACACTTCGCCCTCGGCGGCCTTGTCCGCCAGCGCCACGGCCTTGTCGATGTCGGCACCAAGCAGCGCGCACATCGCCCCCTCGCCGACCGGCACCGCCGCCTGCATCGCCAGCCCCCGCAGCCTGAGCAGCCGCGCGGTGTCGGCCAGCGTGAACGCGCCGGCCGCGCACAGGGCCGTGTATTCGCCGAGGCTGTGCCCGGCGACGCAGTCGGCCTTCTCGACGATGGTCACGCCGACGTCTTTCTCGAGCACCCGCAGCATGGCGATGGCGTTGGCCATGATCGCCGGCTGGGCGTTCTCGGTCAGGGTCAGCGTGTCCTGCGGCCCCTCGCGCATGATCGCCGAGAGCTTTTGCCCGAGCGCATCATCGACCTCTTCGAACACTTCGCGCGCCGCCGCGCTGGCATCGGCCAATTCCGCGCCCATGCCGACTTTCTGGCTGCCCTGCCCGGGGAAGATAAAGGCTCTCATGGCTCTCTCCTTGTCGCGCCGCGCCTATGGCGCAGCGGACGATCAGGCAAGGCCGAAGGGAACGATTCGGTTGTCGGCGTCGTGGCCGATATCGGCGCGGCCGAGATAGGGAATGCTGGCCCGCTCGCACCAGTCGCGGGCGATCTCCTCCGGCTCGGCGCCGAATTCGCGGTCATTCTCCGGAATGGCGCTCAAGCGGCCTAGCCTGACCCCGGCGATCCCGCGCAAGTGCTCTGTGACATGAAAGAACAGCCGGTCGATGGCGTAAAGGTGCTCGGCCACTTCCTCGACCAGCACCACGTACCCCGTCAGGTCGGGCATGAAACGCGTGCCGCACAGCATCGCCAGCGTGATGAGGTTGAACGCGACGGTGGGCCGTCCGTCGAGGTTCGGCTCGAGTCCCTCGCGGTGTCCGGCAAACCACCCCAGGGCGCGGCGGATCCCGTCCTCGCCGCCTTCACGCCGGATGTCGACCGGCATCGGCCCATGCACTGCGCGGGCGAAGCCGTGCCTGTGCGCCGCCGCGAGCAGGTAGCCGCAGTCCGAATAGCCGAACCATTGCTGGTCGGATCGGTGTTTGCCGAGCTGTTCGACGACCTGCGCCACGATCCGGTTGGAGCCGTAGCCGCCCTTGGCGAACCACACCGCGTCGGCCGCGGAGTGGGCGCAGGTCAACAGTGCCCCCAGGCGCATGTCGTCGGGCCCTGCGAAATGGCCGCCGTCGGCAAAGCATTGCGGGTGAAAGTCGAGCTGCAGCTGCGGGAACTCGGTCTTCGCCAGCGCTTCGACCCGCGCCGCGTCCTCGCTCCTGATCGGCGTTCCCGGGGCGCAGATGGCGATGCGGGTCATCGCCGCCTTCTAGCTGGCTTGTCATGCCTCCGACAACGGCATACCTGCCCCGCATGCCTGCCACAGCCGACCTCACCGCCCATCCCTGGTTCTTCTGCGGCATCGGCGGGTCGGGCATGCTGCCGCTGGCGACGATCCTCAAAGGCCTCGGGGCGGAGGTCGCAGGCTCCGACCGGAGCCGCGACCAAGGGCGCACGCCGGAGAAGTTCGCCTGGCTCGATCGCCAGGGTTTCACGCTCTATCCGCAGGACGGCAGCGGGATCGTTTCGCGCGAGCAAACCCTGGTCGCCTCGGCGGCGATCGAGGACACCGTGCCTGAGATCGTCCGCGCGAACGAGCTCGGCTGCCCGCGCATGACCCGCGCCGAGCTGCTTGCGGCGCTGTTCAACGCCGCCGAGTGCGGCATCGCCATCGGCGGCACCAGCGGCAAGTCGACCGTCACCGGGATGCTCGGCTGGATCATGCAGCAGGCCGGACGCGACCCGACGATCATGAACGGCGCGGTGATGAAAAACTTCGTCTCGCCCGACACGCCGTTCGCCAGCGCCAAGGTCGGCAAAGGTGGCGTGTTCGTCTCCGAGGTCGACGAAAGCGATGGCTCGATAGCGCTTTACCGCCCACAAGTGGCGGTGCTGCTCAACGTCAGCCTCGACCACAAGAGCATGGAAGAGCTGCGCGTGCTGTTCTCCGGCTTCGTCCAGGCCGCTCAGCGTGTCGCGGCCAACGCCGACGACGACGAAGCTCGCCTGATCGCCGCTCATGCCAGCGACGTCATTACGTTCGGCATCGTTTCGAGCGACGCCACGGTCGGGGTCGTCGAAGGATCTATCGACGAGAGCGGCAGCGGCGTTGCCGCGCAACTGATCGACCGCCGTGATGGCTCCGTGCACGAACTGCGCTTGCGAATGCCCGGGCGTCACAACTTGTCGAACGCCCTCGCCGCCATCGCCGGCGCGGCGGCGGCGGGTATCGAAGTCGCCGACGCGGTGCGCGTAATCGCCGGCTTTCAAGGCCTCGCTCGCCGCTTCGACGTGATCGGCGCCAGTGCCTCAGGCATCACCGTGATCGACGACTTCGGCCACAACCCGGAAAAGTGCCGCGCCACGCTGCGCACGCTCAAGACACACCCAGGTCGAGTGATCGCCTTCTTTCAACCTCACGGTTATGGGCCCCTGCGGCAGATGGGTGCCGAGCTGGCGCACACCTTCGCCGAGGAACTCGGGCCCGACGATCTGACCCTGATGTGCGACCCCGTCTATTTCGGCGGCACCGTCGATCGCTCGCAAGGCAGCGAACGGATAGTCAAGCTGATCGAGGCTGACGGAGGGAACGCAGAATACATCCCCACTCGCGAAGCCTGCGGCGAGCGCATCGTCACCCTCGCCCGCCCCGGCGACCGCATCGTCGTCATGGGCGCGCGCGACGACACGCTGACGACATTCGCGACCGCATTGCTGAGGGACCTGCCCTGACGGGAACGGCGCTCCGGACCGTTCGCTTCCCTTTCGACCCGATCGACTCAGGAGTTCCCGTGCCCCTTCCAAAACTGTTCGAGCCCATTTCGGTCGGCGGGCTGTCCCTCGCCAACCGGATCGTGATTGCGCCGATGTGCCAATACTCGGCGGTCGAGGGCTGCATGACCGACTGGCACACCATCCACCTCGGCCACCTCGCCCTCTCCGGCGCGGGACTCCTGACGATCGAGGCGACCGCAGTCGTGCCGGAAGGACGGATCACCTATGGCGACACCGGCTTGTGGGACGATGCGACGGAATCCGCCATGGCCGACGTGCTGGCGAGCGTGCGGCGCTGGTCGGAGATTCCGGTCGCCATCCAGCTGGCGCATGCGGGGCGCAAGGCCTCGACCGAGAAGCCATGGCTCGGGGGCCGTCAGATCGCGCCTTCCGAGCCGAACGGCTGGCAGACCGTCGCGCCTTCGCCGGTCCACTTCGCGGAAGGCGAGCATTCGCCGCGGGCCCTGAGCCGCGACGACCTGGCATCACTTTGCCGCGTGTTCGCGGACGCCGCTAGGCGCTCCGCCCGACTCGGGCTCGACGCGATCCAGATCCACTCGGCGCACGGCTACCTGCTGCACGAGTTCCTGTCGCCGCTGTCGAACCGGCGCGACGACGCATACGGCGGCAGCCTGGAGAACCGCATGCGTTTTCCGCTCGAGGTGTTTCGCGCGGTCCGCGCGGCGTTTCCCGCCGAGCGGCCGGTCACGGTGCGGGTTTCCGGCGCCGATTGGGTGCCGGGCGGGTGGGACATCGAACAGACCGTCGCTTACGCCCAGGCGCTGGAAGCGGAAGGGTGCTCGGGAATCCACGTCTCCAGCGGCGGGCTCGATCCGCGGCAGGAGATACCCGTCGGTCCCAATTACCAGGTGCCGCTCGCCCGTGCGGTGAAGCAGGCGGTGCGAATACCCGTCACCGCGGTTGGCCTGATCACGGAGTTCGAGCAGGCCGAAGCGATCGTCGGAACCGGCGATGCCGACCTCGTCGCGCTCGCCCGCGGCATGCTCTACGACCCGCGCTGGCCCTGGCACGCCGCCGCGCAGCTCGGCGCGCATGTCAAGGCGCCGCCGCAATACCTCCGCTCGCAGCCGCATCAGTACCGCGAGCTGTTCCACGCCGACTGAGCGCCCGCCGTCACTTCACCCGATAGAATTTGATCAGCACGGCCGGCCCGGCGCTCGCCGGCGCCATGCCGAGCGTGCCGACGAACGCCTGCTTGCCCAGCCATTCGTACTTGCCGAGCGGCGGCTCGAACACCGGATGCGTGCGCACCGGCGCGGGGTTGTCCTTGGTCCCTGGGCAGATCTCGCCGGTGTTGACCACGTTGATCACCGCGCCGTCGTCGGTCTTGAGGAAATAGTCGGCCTTGACGTCGGTACAGCCGTCGGCGCGGGTCAGTTGCCAGTCCCATCCGCCGGGCATCACCTCGCCCCTGATCCGCGGTCCTTCGAAATGGCCGCCGGTGATGGGGATGATCCGCCGCTCGCCTCGGACCGTCTTGCCGACCTCGACCACTTTGCCGAGCGTCACGGTCTCGGCAAAGGCGAACTCGAGCTTCGGCTCATCCGCCTGCTGGGCCGTGGCGGACACGGACGCTAGCCCGGCGACGGCTGCAACAACGGCTAAACGCATAGGCTTCCTCCCGCTCATGTCGCTTGTAGCGCCATCCAGTCGCCTTGCAATCGCGCCCGAAAGCTGTATGTGCGCCCTTCCTCCAGGGCCGTCTGGTCGGGGGAGAATCGAGAAAGCCGGAGGGGCCCCTGCAGGTGCAGGATCAGCCAGCGATCGGCATGGAGTGAAAGGAACGCGCGCATGCCGCTGTACGAGCATGTCTTTCTCGCGCGCCAGGACCTGAGCCAGGCTCAGGTGGACGCCCTGGCCGCGGCAGCTACCGAAATCGTCGAGACCAACAAAGGCAAGGTCACCAAGACCGAGACCTGGGGCCTGAAGAACCTTGCCTACAAGATCGATCGCAATCGCAAGGCGCATTTCGTGCTCTTGAATATCGAAGGCCCGGGCGCGCTGGTCGAGGAGCTCGAGCGCCAGAACCGGATCAACGAAGACGTGATCCGCTGGCTGACAATTGCCGTCGACGAGCACGAGACCGGCCCGTCGGTGATGATGCGCAAGAACGAGCGCGACCGCAGCCGTCGCCGCGAGCGGGGAGAAGACTGATGGCCCGCCCGTTCTTCCGCCGCCGCAAGTCGTGCCCGTTCTCGGGCAAGGACGCCCCGACGATCGATTACAAGGACGTGCGCCTATTGCAGGGCTTCATGTCCGAGCGCGGCAAGATCGTGCCGAGCCGCATCACCGCGGTTTCGGCCAAAAAGCAGCGCGAGCTGGCCAAGGCGATCAAGCGCGCCCGCCACCTCGGCCTGCTGCCCTACATCGTGAAGTAAGGAGGACATCATGCAAATCATCCTCCTCGAACGCGTCGAGAACCTCGGCGGCATCGGCGACGTCGTCTCGGTCAAGGACGGCTACGCCCGCAACTACCTGCTGCCGCAGAAGAAGGCGCTCCGCGCCAACGAGGCCAACAAGCAGGTGTTCGAAGCCAATCGCGAGCGGCTCGAGGCCGAGAACGCCGAACGCCGCACCGCCGCCGAGAAAGAAGGCGAGGCAATCGACGGCGCCGAGATCGTGCTGATCCGCGCCTCGTCGAATTCCGGCCAGCTCTACGGCTCGGTCAACGTGCGCGACATCGCTGCCGCACTCGAAGAGCAGGGGCACAAGGTCGACAAGAAGCAGGTCGTCATGGGCAGCCCGATCAAGGCGATCGGCATGCACGAGGTGACCATCGCCCTGCATCCCGAGGTGCGGGTGACGATCAAGGCCAATGTCGCTCGCTCGGACGATGAGGCCGAGCTGCAGCGCCAGGGCGTGGACGTGATGGCCCAGGCTTTCGAGGAAGAGCGCGCCGAGAGCGAAGGCTTCACCGAGCCGGTGGACACCACGCTCGAGCCGGGCGAGATTCCGCCCGATATGCTCGAAAACCCGGTCGAGCCCGAGGCAACCCCCGAAGCCTGATCGCTTCAGGCTCAGAGACAAACGAGGGCGCGGTCCGAGAGGATCGCGCCCTTTCTTGTCGTATCGCGTGGACGGACGCCCTCGCCGCTGACATGATGGCAGCCCGACGGTTGGAGAGGGCTGCCGATGGCACAGACATTCAGCGAGGCGATCGCCCGCGCGCCAGTGAAGCCGTTCCAGCTGGCGGTGGTCGCCTTCGGGCTGATGATGCTGGTAATCGACGGGGTCGATCTGCAGTCGCTGCCGCTGGTAACGCCGCTGATACTCAAGGAGTGGGGCATCGATCGCGCCGTGTTCGGCCCGGCCCTCGCCGCATCGCTGTTCGGCATGGGCTTCGGCTCGATTTTCGGTGGCATGATCGGCGACCGGATCGGACGGCTGCGGACGCTGTTCCTCGCCTGCCTGATCTTCGGCCTGTCGACCATAGCCGCCGCGTTCACGAACGGCGTGTGGGCGATGGCGGCGGTGCGCGCGCTCGGCGGCCTCGGCTTCGGCGCGGCCTATCCCAACGCGCTGGCGCTGGTCAGCGATTGGGTACCCGAACGCTGGCGCGCGAACACCATTTCGTTCGTCTCGGTCGGGATACCCGTGGGCATTTCAGTGAGCGCGGCGGTGATGCCGTTTGTGCTGCCCGACTACGGCTGGCGCGGCGCGTTCGTCGGCTTCGGCGTGGGCTCGATTCTGCTCGGCACCCTGACCATCGTCCTGCTGCGCGAACCTCCTTCGTTTCTGCTCGCCAAGGGGAGAACGGAAGCCGCACGGAGGAGCGCTGCCCGGGTAATCGATCCCGCGATCGAGCTTTGCCCCGAGCCGGCCGGCCGTGAAGATGCGGCGTCCGGTCGGGAAACCGGCGTCTTCGACCGACGCAATAAGCGACTCAACATCGGCATGGTGATCAGTTTCTCCGCCACGACCACTCTGGTTTACGGCCTGCTCAACTGGACCACGGTGCTGCTGACCTCGGCCGGCTTTACGCTCGACCAGGCGCAGCAGGCCGGCTTCTGGCAAGGCATCCTGTCGATCGTCGGCGGCCTCAGCGCCGGCGTGACCACGCGCACATTCGGCTCGCGTACGGTGACGATCGTCGGCGCGGCGCTGATCTTCACCAACATCGTCGCGCTCGGATGGCTGGTCCACGGCATCGGCGCCGCGCCGAACGCCACCGAGCGCGCGCTCGTCATCGTACTGGAAGGCCTCGCCGTGGGGCTGGTAAGTATGATGATCACGGTGTTTTACGTCGTGATGGCTCACGGCTACCCGCAAAGCTGCCGCTCGGGCGGGATCGGCTTCGTCATCACCTCGGGCCGACTGTTCTCGATCGCGATGGTCTATTACGGGGGGACCTTGCTCAACCTGGGAGACAGGTTCGTGTGGTATTTCGCCGTCCTCGCGGCGATCGCCCTGCTGGTGTTTGCCGCCGCCTTTATCGTCGATTGCCAGGTCGAGCCGGCCAGGCGCAAGGAGCAACCCGCATGACCACCCTCACCGAACCAAGGGCGAAGCCGCGGTCTCCGCAGCGGATCAAGGTCACGCGCTATTCGGCCTCGCTCGGCGCGATCGTCGAAGGCGTCGATCTGTCGCAGGAGCTGGACGACGCAACGATCGCCGAAATCCGCCAGGCGCTGCTCGACGACCTGGTGATCTTCTTCCGCGACCAGCACATCACTCCGGAGCAGCACATCGGCTTCGCCCGGCGGTTCGGCACGCTCAGCCGGCACGATCAGGTCAAGGGGATGGACGCCTATCCGGACATCATCGAGGTGCGCAAGGAACCCGAAGACGAGCGCAACTTCGGCGGCGCCTGGCACGGCGATGTGACCTATCTCGAAGAGCCGCCACTCGGCTCGATCCTCTACGCCAGGGAAGTGCCCGAGGTCGGCGGCGACACTCTGTGGGCCAACCAGTACCTCGCCTACGAGACGCTCTCCAAGGGCATGCGCGCGATGCTCGACCCGTTGACGATGATCCACACCCCGGCGAAGATTTACGGCCTCTATTCGCAGGACTGGAGCAAGGATTCGTCGGTCAGGACCGCGCCCAGCGCGGCCGCCGAATACGAGACCGAGCACCCGCTGGTCCGCACCCATCCCGAGACCGGGCGCAAGTGCCTCTACGTCAGCGGTCTGTTCACCCCGCGGTTCAAGGATATGACCGAGAAAGAGAGCCAACCGCTGATCGATTTGCTGATGGAGCACGCGACCAGCGAGTCGTTTACCTGCCGCTGGCGCTGGCAGGCGAACGACATCGCCTTCTGGGACAACCGCTGCACGTTGCACTACGCGCTCAACGATTACACCGGCCATCGCCGCGTGATGCACCGAGTCACAGTGAGCGGCGACAAGCCGTTCTAAGCTGCGTCGGCGTTCCGCCCGCTCGGCCGAATCCGCAGCCTGAACGTCAGGCCGATCGCCTGCGATTCGAACGAAACATCCGCGTTCAGCTGACGCGCCAGCGCGGGGATGGTTCGCGAGCCCAAACCCCCGTCCTCGGCAGGTCAAAGTCTCGGGCAGGCCGACGCCGTCATCCGCCACCTCAACGATTAGCGTTCCGTCCCGATGTTCGCGGCAGCCGACCATCGGCTTGCCGTTCCCGCCCATTGAGTAACCTACTCAACCGATGCCATTGACGCCAATTCCGCCTAGGACTAGACAAGGCGACGAGCCCATCAGGGAACCTCGGGACATGAACGACCTCGTGCGAGAGCAAAGGTTACAGATCATGCTCGCGGAAGAGGAGTTGGCCGCCATCGACGACTGGCGTTTCGCCCGCAGGATGCCGACTCGGGCGTCCGCGGTTCGCGAGCTGCTCAAGCGCGGGCTGGCGGCGGAAGGGTTTGCCAACGCGGAGGCCGGCGAACGGTCACAGGACTTTGGGGTGCTGACCAACACGCAGACGGACAGTTCGGAAGTCGCGGGGTCCTCCTGACACGGTGAATCAGCCGATAAGAAAGCTCACGATCGCTTCGCCGAGCGCCGCCTCGGTGACCGAGCTCATGTGCGTGCCGGCGACGAGCTGGAGCCGCGCATCGGGCAAAGCATGGGCCAGAGCCTGAGGCGAGCCGTTGTCGCGGTCCTTGTCGCCGCACACCACCAGCACTGGCATTCGCACCGCCGTAAGGTCGCCTTCTTCCGTGTCGCCGACGGACTGCAGCAGCAGCCCTGCCGCCACCCGGTCCACCTTCTGCGTTTTCATGAATGCGACGGCCATGAAGGCCTGATCGCCCCGCCGGACCTCGTCGAAGCGATCGATAGCGTCGAGGAAAAACCGCGCGCGGCGGTCCCATCCGGCGAGGCCCTCAAGACCCATCCCGGCGAGCACCAGCCGGCGCGGCCGGAGCCCTTCGATCACGCTCCGCACGGCCGTTCGCGCTCCCAACGAGAAGCCGCCGAAATCGTAATCGGCCAAGCCGAAGTGTCCGATCAGCGCCTGCGCATCGCGGACCAGCACGTCCTTCGGGTAGGCCGCCTGCTCGTGCGGCTTGGCGCTGTGCCCGTGCGCGCGCAAATCGGGCATGATGGCCTCAAACCCGGCATCCGCGAGCCGCTGTGCGTGGCCGAAGCGGATCCAGTTGGTGTTCGCGTCGGAGAACAGCCCGTGCAGCAGCACCACCGGCCGCCCTTCCCCCAAGCGATGGACGGCAAGCTCGACGCCGTCGAAGCTGGCAAAGCGCTCGGTTACGATTTGGCTCACTCGGGAACCTCGCGCCCGGCCGCACGCCAGCGGCTGACGACACTATCGGTTTCGTCCGTACGCTGGCGAGGCAGCTCACGGGTATCGATCCACGCCTCATGAATATTCTCGGCACCGGCGTGGATCTTGGGTGCAAAGCCCGAGGGGTCGTCAAAGCTGCCAAATGTCAGGTCCATCCGGGCGCCATCGTTGAACCGGAATCCGAGCGGCGTCCCGCAGGCCGAACAGAACGACCGCCTGGCGATCGGCGAACTGGCGTACCAGTCGGGTTCGCGCTGCCAAGTCACGGCCGCCTCCGGCAGCTGCACGAAGGCCGCAGCGAAGCCGCCGGTGGCCCGCTGGCACATGCGGCAGTGGCACAAGTAGGCTTCCGCTTCGGATACGTCGGCGCGGTACCGGACCCGCCCGCATTGGCAGCCGCCACCGACCGCTCGTTCGCTCATCGTCGCTCTCCTCCAAGCCCGCGGTTTCGCGGGGGGGCCTCTTCGGCAATCCGCACAAGCGCGACCTAGCCCATACGGCGCCGTTGCCGCTACCCAGTCCCTTTCGAGAGCTTTTGCCTTGCCGCCCGCCCCACCCTATATGCGCCGCGATGGCCGACACCGCCCTGATGCCGATCCCCGGACAAATCGATCCGGTCCCCGTCGCGCGCGACGTCACCCCGCGCGCGGACGGCCGCGTGGACCTCGTCGGTCTGGCGAAAGCCCGCATTGCCGAGCTGTTCGAAGCGGCCGGACTCGACGCACGCCAGGCCAAGCTGCGCGCCAAGCAGGTGTTTCACTGGATTTACCATCGCGGCGTCACCGACTTCGAAGCGATGACCGACATCGCCAAGACGATGCGCCCGTGGCTTGGTGAACGCTTCGTCATCGGTCGGCCGGAGGTGGTCGAAGCCCAGCACTCGCATGACGGCACGCGCAAATGGCTGCTCAGGACAGCCGACGGGCACGACTTCGAAATGGTCTTCATCCCCGATGCGGACCGCGGCACATTGTGCGTCTCGAGCCAGGTCGGCTGCACGCTCAACTGCCGCTTCTGCCATACCGGCACGATGCGCCTCGTGCGCAACCTGACGCCAGGCGAGATCGTCGGCCAGGTGATGCTGGCGCGCGATGCGCTCGGCGAGTGGCCGAAGGGCGCGATGGACATGCCGGACGAGGAAAGCGCAGCCGAATACACCGCCGACGGCCGCCTGCTGACCAACATCGTGATGATGGGCATGGGCGAGCCGCTGTACAACTTCGACAACGTGCGCGAGGCGCTGCGGATCGTGATGGACGGCGACGGCCTCGCTCTGTCCAAGCGGCGGATCACGCTTTCGACCAGCGGCGTGGTGCCGATGATGGCGCGCTGCGGGGAGGAGATCGGCACCAATCTTGCCGTATCGCTCCACGCGACGAACAAGGCCGTGCGCGACGAAATCGTGCCACTCAATCGGAAGTACGGTCTCGAACAACTGCTCGAGGCCTGCGCCACCTACCCCGGCGCCTCGAACGCGCGGCGGATCACCTTCGAATACGTGATGCTCAAGGACACGAACGACAGCGACGAGGATGCCCGCGAGCTGGTGAGACTGATCCGCCACTACAAACTGCCGGCCAAAGTCAACCTGATCCCCTTCAACCCCTGGCCGGGCGCGCCCTACGAATGCTCGACACCCGAACGGATCAAGCGTTTCTCCGAGATTGTCTTCGAAGCCGGCATCTCGGCCCCGGTACGCACGCCGCGCGGGCGCGACATCGACGCCGCCTGCGGTCAGCTCAAGACCGCCGCGGAAAAGAAGAGCCGAGCGGAGCTGGACAGGCTGGCTGCCGAGAAACAGGCGGCGCTCGACTAACCTTGGCCGGTCGGCGCTCCGTTCCGCTTGCAAATAGGGAGCATACGCCATTCGCCGATCATTCGTCGCAGCGAAATCACCGTTCGTCGCCCATTCGCGAACGGGCCAATCTGTTCATCTGGGGTTGTGGATCGCTGAACGAGGCTTTTCGTTATCGAGGCAACGATACGCAGAACGGAAAGGTTCGCACCATGAAGAAGGCTATTCTTGCGCTCGCCGCCGCCGCGCTGACGATCCCCGCGGTGCCGGCCTCAGCCGATCCGCCGCCGTGGGCGCCCGCTCACGGCTACCGCCAGCACGAACGGGAGCGTTATCGCGAACGCGTCTACGACCGCTACGGCCGTTATTATCGGCCGCGCGTGATCACGCGCCGTACGTACATCTGGCGGGGACGCGACGGACGATACTACTGCCGCCGCAGCAACGGCACCACCGGGCTGATCATCGGCGCGGCCGGTGGCGCATTGGTGGGCCGGGCGCTGACGCATCGCCGCGATCGCACCACCGGAACGATCGTCGGGGCCGCGCTGGGCGCGCTGCTCGGGCGCGAAATCGACCGGGGCGAGCTGCGCTGCCGCTGAGCGGAGATTCGCCGCAACCCCACCACGGATCGTCGCTCGCCTTCGGATGACGCGATCTGTTCATCTAGGGTTGGGGATACCTGAAGGAGCCCGGCCGTTGGGAGTCGGACTCCAATAGTTGGAAAGGTCCGAGAGATGTTGAAGCAGACCATGCTTGCCCTTGCCGCCGCCTCGCTGACGCTTCCCGCCGCGCCGGCCGAGGCCAGGCACCATTATCGCCACCACCACGCGACCCGGCATTACTACCGGACCAGCAGCGGCGTCCGTTACTGGCGAGGCCGCAACGGCCGCTATTATTGCCGGCGCGGCGATGGTACCGTTGGCCTGCTCGTCGGCGCCGGCGGCGGCGCGCTCCTGGGCGCCGCAATCGGCGACGGCCACGCGGCCCCGACGATCATCGGCGCCGCGGCCGGTGCGCTGATCGGCCGCTCGATTGCGCGCCATCACGTGACCTGCCGCTGACGTAGGATCCGGTGCGTCAAAAAGGGCCGTGCGGCGGGTATCTCCGCACGGCCCTTTTGCGTATGATGATACGCAACTGGAAATTTGGAGAGTGACTGCCATGATCGAAACCGCCCTCGTCTCCTGCGACGACCACCTCGACCTCAACATGCTGCCGGCGACGGTGTGGACCGACCGCATGGCGAGCAAATGGGGCGAGCGGGCTCCGCATGTCGAGATGCCCGAGCAAGGTCCGGCGATGTGGGTCGCCGACGGCGAGCGCTGGGGGCTCTGGTCGGGCAAAAAAGGCAATCCGTTCGGCGGCGGGCCCAAGCCGATCCACACCGCTTACGACCGCGGCGGGATCGAGGACACCAGCGAGCTGCGCGCCGGCAACGCCAGGCTGCGGCTCGAGGACATGGACCGCGACCACGTCTGGGCGCATCTAGTGTTCGGTCCCGTGACCAGCATCAAGACCGCCGAGCCCGGCTTCATGGCGGCGTGTTACTCGGCCTACAACGACTGGCTCTATGACGACTTCTGTTCGGCCGCGCCCGAGCGGCTGATCGGCGTCGCCATGCTGCCGCCGACTCCCGAGCTCGCCCACGCCGAATTGAAGCGCCTCGCCGAGCGTGGCGGGGTGCGCCAGGCCAATCTGCAGATCGCCATGGCCGAGCCGCGGCTAGAGGATCCGCGGTGGGAGCCACTGTTCGATCTGCTCGAGCAGTCCGGCATCGTGCTGAGCTTTCACGTTACCGTGTTCCCCGGCGTGACCAAGGCGTTCGACAAGTACAAGGGCTCGCCCGGGGCGACCTTCCTCCACGCCAAGATGTTCATCGAGCAATTCCTCGACCCGTTCGTCGACTTGTTCGCCTGGGGCATCCTCGAGCGGCACCCGAAGCTCAAGATCGTCATCGCCGAGAGCGGCGTCGGCTGGGTGCCGTGGGTGGTCGAGGAGCTCGACTATCGCCACTGGCGTCTGTGGGAGTGCAAGGAGTTCTGGGATGACAAGGGCGGCATCCCGCACAAGCTGAAGCCGAGCGAAGTATTCAAGCGGCAGGTCTTCGGCACCTTCCAGCAGAGCCCGACGGCGATGCGGCTGACCGAGTTCTGGGGACCGGACAACCTCCTGTGGGCGAGCGACTATCCGCACCCGGATTCGATCTGGCCTCACTCGGTGCGCACGATCGGCGAGACGATGGGCCACATGGACCCGGCCGAGGTGCGCAAGATCGTCGGCGGCAACGCGGCCAAACTCTATGGTCTCGATCTGTCGAAAGCGACCGTGACGGCGCGGCTCGACGTGGGGCAGCGCGAGGCGGCCTAACTACTGCCGCCCGCCTCGCTGCCGTCTTTCTCAGCCTTGTAGCCGGCGTACTGCGCCGCGCTCATTGTCGGCAGGGATTTGACGAACGCGGCGATGTCCCAGAGCTTGTGGTCGTTCGCCTTGACGCCAAACGAAGGCATGCCGGTCATCTTGACGCCGTGCTTGACGATCCAGAACACCTCCGCGGGAGTGAGGCTCTTGGCAGCCTTGGAGAGATCGGGTGGATTGGGCAGCATCCCCTTGGTCCAACCGTCCGGCTTAACGCCAACACCGCCATGGCAATCCTGGCAGGTTTCCTTGAACTCGCCCGCGCCGTCGGAAATCATCGCCGGGGTGAAAGCCGGCGGGTCATCACCTTTCGCCTGACGTGCGACTGAGTTCTCGAAAGTGGTGTCGAAGATCCAACGGCCAAACGCCGAATGCGGTACCGAGGCGGCGACCTGGAAGGCGCCGGTCCACACCACGATCAGCCCCGCGACGGCAAGGATCAGCAGCGTCGCGAAAACCCCCCACACGAATGAACTCAACGAAAACCGCATGAAAAACTCCTGCTGCCCTGCCCCTCTCCTTTCAACCACGTAAGGGCGGAATGGTTCACCTGACGGAACCACTTTCACGCCCATCTGTAGTGACGCCACCGAGACCGCAACTCCGCATGACCGAAACCCTCGATCCCGTGTTGCCGCGCAAGGTGCAGAAATGCGCCGAAGACGTGCTTCGCGCGGCCGACGAAAAGCACCTGCGGATTGCCACCGCAGAAAGCTGCACGGGCGGATTGCTCGCCGCGCTGCTGACCGACGTGCGTGGTCTGAGCCATGTGTTCGACCGCGGCTTTGTCGTCTATTCGAAAGACGCCAAGTGCGACCTGCTCGGGATTGCGCGTGGCAAGGTCGAGAGCTGCGGCGCGGTCAGCGAGCCGATTGCCTGCGAGATGGCGCAAGGCGCCCTGCGCCGCTCGCAAGCCGACGTCGCCGTGTCGATCACCGGATTTGCCGGTCCGGGTGGCCCAGGCGACGAGGAGGGGCTGGTTCATTTTGCCTGCGCCCGCAGCAATGGCAAATCCTGTCATCGCGAGGAGCACTTCGGCGCGATAGGACGCGACGGGGTACGCGTCGCCGCGCTCGATGTGGCGCTGCAAATGCTCGAGAAGGGCATTTGCGAATAGTCTCTCCCATAGATTGCAATCGGTATTCACTTGGGATACTGGCAGGTCGTGCATAAAGCAGGAGAGAAGATCCGCGCATGGCGCGAACGTCAGCGGCCTCCGCTGACGGCCGCAGAATTCGGCCGTAAATACGGCAAACCGGCCCCGTGGCCGAGCCGGACCGTCTACGGTTGGGAGACTCGCGGTAAGATACCACGTCCGAGTATTCAAAAGCGGCTGGCGGAGCTCGGTGTTTGCCAGCCGGCCGACTGGCTCGAACCGCCCTCCTCGGCCGCCTCCCGACCGGCCGCCGCGCGCGCGCATTCCTTCTACGACATGCACCGCCACGGCTTCGTCCGCGTGGCGACGAGCACGCCGCGCGTGCGCACGGCCGACGTGGCCTACAACCGCGACGGGATCATCGACGAGGCGCAGCGAGCGCATGCGGCGCACGTCGACCTAGTGGTCTATCCCGAGCTGTGCCTGTCGTCCTACGCGCTCGACGACCTGCTGCTGCAGTCTGCCTTGCTCGACGGAGTCGAGGAGGCTGTTGGCACGATCGTCGCCGCCAGCAAGGGGCTAACGCCGGTGCTGCTGATCGGCGCGCCGCTGCGCAAGGACGGCGCCTTGTACAACTGCGCGCTCGCGATCGCCGACGGACGCCTGCTCGGCGCAGTGCCCAAGAGTTACCTTCCGAACTACCGCGAGTATTACGAGAAGCGCTGGTTCGCCTCCGGGCTGAATGTGAAGCAGCGGACGATCCGAATTGGCGAAACGGAGGTTCCGTTCGGCACCGACCTGATCTTCGCCTCGAACCGGATTCCCGGCTTCAAGCTGTTCGTCGAAATTTGCGAGGATTTCTGGGCGCCGAGCCCACCCTCGACCGGCGGGGCGCTCGCCGGGGCGACGATCCTCGCCAATCTATCCGCCTCAAACATCGTCATCGGCAAGGCCGACGAGCGCAAGCTCCTCAGCCGCTCGCAGTCCTCGCGCACGGCCTCGGCCTACATCTATTCAGCCTCCGGCCATGGCGAGAGCACGACCGATCTTGCCTGGGACGGCCAGGGCATGATCTACGAGCTGGGGGACCTGCTCGCCGAAAGCGAGCGCTTCAGCCTGCGGCCCGAACTGTGCATCGCCGACATCGACACGCAACGCATCCTGGCCGACCGCCTGCGCTTCAAGACCTTCAACGACACGGCCGAAGCCGCTGGCAGGCCGGCCGACAATGTCAGAGTTGTCAACTTCGACCATCGGCCGGCCGAAGGCGACATCGGCCTTGTCCGGCCAATTCGCCGCTTCCCATTCGTCCCCAACCGGCCGGATAAGCTCGATGCCGATTGCTACGAGGCGTTCAACATCCAAGTCGATGGGCTGATGCGCCGTTACGAGCAGACCGGCGGCGACAGCATGGTGATCGGCATCTCCGGCGGGCTCGATTCGACCCATGCGCTGATCGTCGCCGCCAAAGTGCTCGACCGGCTCGGCCTGCCGCGCTCGTTGATCCGCGGTTACACGATGCCGGGCTTCGGCACGTCGGAGGGCACCAAGTCGAACGCCTGGAAGCTGATGCGGGCGATGGCCGTGACCGCCGAGGAACTCGACATCCGGCCTGCGGCGACGAAGATGCTGGAGGACATCGGTCATCCGTTCGCCGGGGGCGAGCCGGTGTACGACGTGACTTTCGAGAACGTGCAGGCGGGTCTGCGGACGGATTACCTGTTCCGCCTGGCTGGGCAGCATCACGGCTTCGTCGTCGGCACCGGCGATCTGTCGGAGCTGGCGCTCGGCTGGGCCACTTACGGCGTCGGCGACCAGATGAGCCACTACGCGGTCAACGCCGGAGTGCCGAAGACGCTGATCCAGTACCTGATCCGCTGGGCCGTGCGGACCGGGCAGTTCGATAGCGACACGAATGAGGTGCTCGAGGCGATCCTCGGCACCGAAATCAGCCCCGAGCTGATTCCGGTGGGCGAGGACGGCGAAATCCAGAGCACGCAGGACAAGATCGGCCCCTACGAGCTCAACGACTTCTTCCTTCACCACACGATGCGCTTTGGCCAGCTGCCGTCGAAAGTCGCGTTTCTCGCTTGGCACGCCTGGCGCGACCGCGCGCACGGGCAGTGGCCCGCGGGCTTTCCCGAGGCGAACAAGAACGAATACGACCTGGCGACCATCCGCCGCTGGCTCGAAAGCTTCCTCCAGCGGTTCTTCGCCTTCAGCCAATTCAAGCGCAGCGCGATTCCCAATGGGCCCAAGGTCTCGAGCGGCGGCGCGCTCAGCCCGCGCGGCGACTGGCGGGCGCCGAGCGACGCGGTGGCCGACGTCTGGCTCAACGAATTGCGCGACAACGTTCCCGAGTGACGGAACCTGCGACGCCCACCGCCGTTGGGTCGGCGGCTAACCTATGTGGGGAGATAGCGAATGCGCATGCTGATGATCGGCGCAATGGCCGCCGGGCTGGTTCTTGCCGGGTGCTCGCAAAAGACACAGGACAACGCGACTGCGGCGGCGCAAGGCGCCGTCTCGGACACCGCCAGCAACCTCGACGTGGCCTCCTCCGCGGTGAGCAACGCGGCGAATGACATCGGCGACGACCAGGAGAACGGCGCCAACACGAACGTGACCACCTCGGTTTCCGGCAATACGACCACGACCGTCACGACGACTACGAGCACCGACTGATTCCCTCCGGACAGCGCAGGTTCACGACGCTTTCGGCATGATCGTCCGCACTGGTTGGCGGAAAATGGGCTTGCCTTGGCCCGGCTTTCAGCCGCTATACTCCGCCAGACCATGAGAGAGAGGGACGCATGCAGCTTCGCAACAGGAAGGTCGCCGCCGCGTTGGGCGTTATCGCGCTGGCAGGCGCGGTTCCGCTGATCGGTATCCATTCGAACGCCGCAGTGGCCGCGGCCTCGACCGCCCCCGCCTGGACCATCCAGCCTGGCGGCAAGCTGGGCTTTTCCGTCGGCAACGGCTCCGACACGATCGGCGCGAACTTCTCGAAATGGGGCGGGACGATAAACTTCGATCCGGACAAACCGGGCAATGCGGCGATCCACATCAAGGTGGACCTGGCAAGCGCGACCATCGGCGACAACTTCCAGGATCAGCTGCTCCAGGGCGACGAGTTCTTCAATACGCCGGCCAATCCCACGGCGACCTACGACAGCACGTCGATCGTGGCCCAGCCGGCTGGCGGTTATCTCGCCCATGGCACGCTGAACCTGCGCGGCATGTCGATGCCGCAGGACGTCAAGTTCACTCTCACCGGGTCCGGCGCCCAGCGGCATGTCGAGGGCAGCGCCTCGGTGCAAAGGATTCCCTACGGGATCGGCACCGGCTCGCACGGGAACGGCCTCGATAGCGCGGTAAAGGTCACCTTCGCCTTCGACGCCACGCGCCAGTGAGCCCCCGCCCGGCCGCGCTCGTCACCGGCGGCGCCCGCCGGATCGGCGAAGCTCTGGTCCGCCGCTTCGCCGAGGCAGGCTGGCACGTGGTGATCCACTGTCATACCTCCGGCGAAGAAGGATCCGTCCTCGCCGCCGAGCTGCCGAGCGCGGAGGCGGTGATCTGCGACCTCGCCGATCCCGCTGCCGCCGTGGCGATGGTCGAGCGGCTGGCGACGCGGCTGGAGGACTGGCGGGTGCTGGTCAACTCCGCCTCGGTGTTCCGCCCCGACGAGGTGACCGCGCTCGATCCGGACATCTTCAGCGAAGCGATGCAGGTCAACGCCGCCACGCCGGCGGCAATGGCCCAGGCGTTCCTTCGCCTGGCGCGCTCTCCTTCGGGCCGCCGCGTGATCGAAATCACCGATCAGAAGCTGGCCAATCCCAATCCCGACTTCTTCAGCTACACGGTGAGCAAGTATGCCCTCGCCGCAACCGTGCCGATGATGGCCATGGCCGCTGACCCGGCGGACCGCGTCTATGCCCTCGCGCCCGGCGCGATCCTGCCGAGCCACGACCAGTCGCCAGCCGAAACCGAGGTCTCCCACCGGCTGAACCTGCTCGACCGCCGCACCGGAGTCGAGGAAGTGGTCGAGGCGGCGTGGTTCCTAGCCACGGGTCCGCTGACGAGCGGACAAACGCTCTTTGTCGACTCGGGCCAGCATCTGTTAAGCCAGCCGCGCGACGTGATGTACCTCGCGCGCGAGGAGGGTTGACGGTATGAAAAAGCACCGCTTGTCGACGCGGCTGTGGCATTGGGTCAACGTCCTGGCGCTGGTGATCCTGTTCATGTCCGGGCTGAACATCTCCAACGCCCATCCACACCTCTACTGGGGGCAGGCGGGGTTCGATCCGCGGCATGCCTGGCTCAATGTCGCGAACTTCCCGGGCTGGGCGACGATCCCCGGCTACTACAGCCTCGCGGCCGCCCGGCAGTGGCATGTGCTGCTGGCTTGGGTGTTCGCCGTCGGTCTGCTGATCTACATGCTCGTTGCCCTGTTCAACGGCCATTTCCGGAGCGATATCGTCACCGGTCGCAAGGATTGGCGCTGGGCGAACATCCGCGCCGACATCGCCGCGCATCTGCGGCTCCGGTTCAACCACGGCGAAGGGAAATACAACTTTCTACAGAAGCTTTCCTACGGCGTCGTGCTGTTCATCCTGCTGCCGCTGATGATCGGCACCGGGATGGCGATCAGCCCCGGCTCCGATGCGGCGTTTCCCTGGCTGACCGATCTGTTCGGCGGCCGGCAGAGCGCGCGATCGATTCACTTCATTATCGCCTGGAGCCTGTTCGGTTTTCTCGTCATTCACATTGTACTGGTGCTGCTGTCCGGCCCTGTAAGGCAGATAGGCGACATGATCACGGGAGGGCGCAGCGATGAAGCGGCGTAATGTCCTCGCCGGCCTGAGCGCGAGCCTGCTCGCCGGCTGCTCGAAGGTCGGCAACAGCCAACCGATGCAGAAGCTGTTCGCCGCGGCCGACAGCTGGCATCGCGAGGTGCAGCGCACGCTCGGCGGGCGAGAGGCGCTGGCGCACGAATTCTCGCCGGCGGACATCTCGCCGTACTTCCGCGGCAATGGCACGCTCGATCCGGGCACCGACAGCTATGCTGCGCATGAGGCGAACGGTTTCGCCGATTGGCGCCTCAAGGTGACCGGCCTCGTCGAGCGCCCGCAAGCACTGTCGCTCGAGCAAATCCGCGCGCTGCCTCAGCGCACCCAGATCACGCGCCACGATTGCGTCGAGGGATGGAGTGCGATCGGCCAGTGGACCGGGCCGCAACTGAAGACGATCCTCGATGCGGCCCGACTCAAACCGGAAGCGAAGTACATCGTCTTCCGCTGCGCCGATAACCTGGGCGACGGCGACTATTACGAGAGCATCGACCTCGTCGACGCATATCACCCGCAGACGATCGTGGCGCACGAGCTCAACGGCGCTCCCCTGCCGATCAAGAACGGCGCCCCGCTGCGAATGCGCATCGAACGCCAGCTCGGCTATAAGCAGGCCAAGTATCTGACCGGCATCGAAGCGGTCGCCACTCTCGACGGAATCGCCGGCGGCAAGGGCGGCTATTGGGAGGACCGCGGTTATCAGTGGTATGCGGGAATTTGAGGCAGGCAATTGACAAGCGCCCAGAAAGCCGTTTGTTCGGCGACATGATGGGGCAACAGACCGGTTTGATCGCATGAAAAGGGGTATGCTCGATCGGGTGCTGGCGAAGCAGGTCAAGCGCGGTCAGCTCAAACTCACTTACGCATCGGGACGGACGGTGACCTTCGGCGAGCCCGAGGAAGGGTTTCCGAACGTCGCGGTGCGTTTTGCCGACGACAAGGTCGCGCGCGACATCCTGCTCGATCCGCGGCTCGGCGCGGGCGAAGCCTACATGGACGGCCGCATCGTCATGGAAGGCGGCGGGATCATGGAGCTGATCGAGCTGATCCAGGCGAACAGCCCCTGGGAAGGCAGCGGCCTTCTGATGGCGCCGACCCTCTCGCGGCGCATCGCCCGCCGCCTCGGTTTCGTCTGGAGCCAGTTCAACAAGCCGAGCAGCGCCCGGAAGAACGTCGCGCATCACTACGACATCGGCAACGCGCTCTATAAGCTGATGCTCGACAGCGAGCATATGCAGTACAGCTGCGCTTATTGGCCGCGCGATGGCAT
The DNA here is from genome assembly GCA_963811255.1 of uncultured Alphaproteobacteria bacterium. GTDB lineage: Bacteria > Pseudomonadota > Alphaproteobacteria > Sphingomonadales > Sphingomonadaceae > Croceibacterium_B. Next base: position 1,170,915 of record CAWEQI010000003.1, read on the forward strand.
GACTCTCGGCGAGGCCCAGGAAGCCAAGCTCGCCCACATCGCCGCCAAGCTGATGATCGAACCCGGCAACACCGTGCTCGACATCGGCTGCGGCTGGGGCGGGATGGCCATCTACCTGGCGCAGAAGTACGGCGTCGAGGTTCACGGCATCACCCTGAGCGAAGAGCAGATCGCCCTCGCCAAGGAGCGCGCCGAACAGGCCGGTGTCGCCGACAAGGTGCGCTTTGAGCTGGTCGACTACCGCGAACTCGACGGGCGCGGCGTGGCCTATGACCGGATCGTTTCGGTCGGCATGTTCGAGCACGTCGGCACGCCGCAGTACGAAACCTTCTTCCGCACCTGCTACAACCTGATGAAGCCGGATGGCGTGGCGCTGGTCCACACCATCGGCCGGATGGACGGGCCGAGCCGAACCGATGCCTTCACCGACAAGTATATCTTCCCCGGCGGCTACATTCCGGCGCTGAGCGAAGCGGTCAGCCGCAGCGAGAAGATGAAGCTGATCGCCACCGATATCGAGACGCTGCGGCTGCACTACGCCAAGACGCTGCGCGCCTGGTACGCCCGGTGCATGGAGCACAAGGACGAGATCGTCGCGATGTTCGACGAGCGGTTCTTTCGCATGTGGACGTTCTATCTCTCGGGCGCGGCGGCTTCGTTCGAAAGCGGCGGACTGTGCAATTACCAGATTCAGTACGCCCGCAATCGCCACGCGCTGCCGCTGACCCGCGACTACATCGAAGCGCGCGAGCGGGCGCTGCTCGGCGAGCCAGAGCAGGAACAGCGCGAGAAGGTTCTTCTCGGCGGCTGAGTTGCGCGTCCGTGGCGCCCGTGCGACGGGCCGCCGATGTCCGAGGTCCCTGCCCCACCCGCGCTGAGTTGCGCCGCCGTGTTCGCGCAGGCGTGGCCGATCATGCTCGGCCAGGCCTCGGTGCCGCTGGTGGGGGTGGTCGACACGATCGTGATCGGACGCACCGGCAATACGGCGGCGCTGGCCGGGGTTGCCCTTGGAGCGACGGTGATCAACCTGATTTTCTGGAGCTTCGGGTTCCTGCGGATGGGCATGACCGGCCTCACCGCGCAGGCGGACGGCACGAGGGACCGCCGTGAAGTCAACGCGCACCTGTTGCGGGGGCTGGCGACCGGAGGCGCAATCGGGCTGGTGCTGCTGGCGCTCAACGGGCCGCTCGCCAGCCTCGCCTTCACGCTGCTGGCGGGCGGCAAGCAGGTGACCGCCGAAGCCAATGCCTACGTCGCCGCGAGCTTTCTGGGCGCACCCGCCGCGCTGTCGGTGTTCGCGATTACCGGTTGGCTGTTCGGCCTCGGGCGCAGTCGCGCCGCGCTGGTGCTGCAGGTGGTGATGAACCTCGCCAACATCGCGCTCGACGTGGGGTTCGTCTGGGGCATGGGCATGGGCGCGCAGGGCGTGGCGCTGGGCACCGCCGGAGCCCAATGGATCGCGCTGGCGACCGGCCTGGTCATCACCAACCGTATCGCTGGAGGGAACCCGTTCGTCCTCGCCCGCCAAGCCGGTTTCGCCCATCTGTCCAACCGCGCCGCCCTGCGCCAGCTGTTCCACGTCAACCGCGACCTGATGATCCGCACCATCGCACTGCTCTTGCTGTTCACCTGGTTCGCCAATGCCGGGGCGCGGCTCGGCGCGACGACGCTCGCCGCCAACCAGGTGCTGATGCAGTTCGTCAACGTCGCCGCCTTCGTGCTCGATGCCTTCGCCTTCACCGCCGAATCGCGGGTCGGCAACGCCGTCGGCATGCACTCGCGCTCGCAGTTCCTGCGCGCGGTGAGACTGACCGCCGAGTTCGCGCTGCTGTTCGGAGCGCTGCTGACCGCAGTCTACTGGCTTGCGGGAAGCCTGGCGATCCAAGGCATTGCCACAGATCCTGAAGTGCGCCGTACCGCAGCCGCGTTCCTACCCTTTGCGGCGCTCGTCCCGCTGCTCGGCGTGCCCAGTTGGATGCTCGACGGAATCTTCATCGGCGCCACCCGCGGCGCGGCGCTGCGCAACGCCGCCGTCGTCACCACCGCAATCTACGTCGGACTGGACATTTCGCTGCGGCCCTGGGGCGCCACGGGCGTGTGGACCGCCTTTCTCTCGGCCTATGCGCTGCGGGCCCTGACCCTCGGCTCTGCCTTCCCTGCCTTGCTCCGCTCCCTCGGCGCGGGACCGGTGGTTGCGGGCGGGCGGCCGACCGCCTAACCCGTTGCCCATGCGCGTCCTTCGCTTCGCCGGCTTGCGCCTGCTGCTGTCCTTCATTGTCCTGTTCGCCTTCGCCCAGCCAGCGTCGGCCAAAGTCGAGGTCGAGTTCCACAGCTTCAATGGATCGCTGTTCTTCGGCCGCTATCCGCACACCTTCGTCGTGTTCAAGGGCAAGCTCGACGACACTGGCCAAGTGATCGACGAAAACTTCGGCTTCACCGCCAAGCACGTCGGCCCGGCGATCCTAACCGGCCCGGTCGAAGGCGAGATCTGGGTCGAAAAACCCAAGTGGATTGCGAAGACCAACATACATTTCACCGTCACCGTTGACGACGACACCTACCGCAAGATGCGCGCCGAGGTGGACTTCTGGGGCAACCATCCGGGCAAGTTCTACGACCTCAACCACAACAACTGCATCAGCTTCGTCGGCAAGATCGCAGAGATGGCGGGCCTCAAGGTCGATTACCCGCACGACCTAATGCGCAAGCCGCGCGCGTGGCTCAATCACATCGCCGAGCTCAATCCGCAGCTCCACGCTAAGCCGATCCACGGCTGAGCCCCTTCGCCCATTGCGAGCGGGTTCGGTGCCTGATAGGCGCGCCGCGCCCCCAACGGAGTGAAGCATGTCCGACATCAAACGGGTCGTTCTCGCCTATTCGGGCGGGCTCGACACCAGCGTGATCCTCAAGTGGCTGCAGGTGACCTACAATTGCGAGGTCGTCACCTTCACCGCCGATCTCGGCCAGGGCGAGGAGCTCGAGCCGGCGCGGGCGAAGGCCGAGCTGATGGGGATCAGGCCCGAGCACATCTACATCGACGACCTGCGCGAGGAGTTCGTCCGCGACTTCGTGTTCCCGATGATGCGCGCCAATGCCCGGTACGAAGGCGATTACCTGCTCGGCACCTCGATCGCCCGGCCGCTGATCTCGAAGCGCTTGATCGAGATCGCCCACGAGACCGGCGCCGATGCGATTGCTCACGGCGCTACCGGCAAGGGCAACGATCAGGTGCGGTTCGAACTTAGCGCCTACGCGCTCGATCCGGACATCAAGGTGATCGCCCCGTGGCGGGAATGGGATCTGACCAGCCGCAGCGCCCTGATCGCCTGGGCGGAGAAGCACCAGATTCCGGTGCCCAAGGACAAGCGCGGCGAAAGTCCGTTTTCGACCGACGCCAACCTGCTGCACACCTCGAGCGAGGGCAAAGTGCTCGAGGACCCATGGGAAGAAGTGCCGGATTACGTGTACAGCCGGACCGACAATCCCGAGGATGCGCCGAACGAGCCCGAGTACATCACCATCGATTTCGAACGCGGCGACGGCGTCGCGCTCAACGGCGAGGCGATGAGCCCGGCTGCGTTGCTCACGGCACTCAACGCGCTCGGCAAGACCCATGGTATCGGCCGGCTCGACCTGGTCGAGAACCGCTTCGTCGGGATGAAGAGCCGCGGGATGTACGAGACGCCGGGGGGCACGATCTACGCTGTCGCCCATCGCGGGATCGAGCAGATTACCCTCGACCGCGGCGCCGCGCATCTGAAGGACGAGCTGATGCCGCGCTATGCCGAGTTGATCTACAACGGGCTGTGGTTCGCCCCCGAGCGAGAGATGTTGCAGGCGGCGATCGATTTCAGCCAGGCGAAGGTCAACGGCACGGTGCGGCTCAAGCTCTATAAGGGGCTGGCGCAGGTAGTCGGGCGAAAGAGCCCCGACAGCCTCTACTCGGAACGGCACGTGACGTTCGAAGACGATGCCGGCGCCTACGACCAGCATGACGCCGAGGGGTTCATCAAGCTGAACGCGCTGCGGCTGCGGCTTCTCGCCAAACGCGACCGGGGATAAGTGTAGGTAATCAAGGCCAGAAGTGGAGTTATCCACCGTTGTCCACTGGCAATGTTTGCGAAAGTGGATAAATCGGCCCGTTTGCCGTTGCCCGACTCGCCCGGAGGGCGCATCTTCAAGTCATCGAGAGCGGGGATTGGCTCTTCGGATGGACGGGGTAACACCCGAAAAGATGAAGGGATTTTGGAACTGCTCTCGACGCGACGGCGAAATGCCGCGCGGTGGAGGAACGAGAGCCAGGAGCGTCTTCGGACACTCGCAACTTTCGAACTGATGAAGCCGCGAAGGCGCGCGGTCGGCAGGCCGGGCTTTCCGGCCGGCTTCCAAGGAAGGGCAATGCCCCGCATTGTCTGACCTGACGAGCCAGGCCGACTGACCGGTCGCGGAACCGCCGGGTGGCAGGGTCAGGTCTTCGGACCCGCCCGACCCCCGACGGGACCGGCACCGGCGCGAGCGCCGGGCGACATAGCGACGCCGCCTAAACAGCTGGCGCGCGAACGACGCCAGGCGTCAAGTTCTTCGCTTCGGCGGAGACCACACGCCGGTGAGAGTGGGGTCGGCCGCAAGGCCGGCCCCATTTCCGTTTGCGACCCCTGCAGGCGACCCAAGCTGCCCAATGTCGCGTGGACTCACCGGCGTACGGAGCCGCTCAGCGGTCCCAACGGGTTCCTCGACCGGCCGCAATTGACGCCCGACTCGCGCCGAATCGAGCCTCAAATGGGGCCGAATGATGGCAACGGGGTTTCATTGCTGACGATTCCGCGGCTAACCCGTCCCCGTCATGGATGGGAGCACCACCAAGAGGCTGCGCGCCGGCCTGGCCGCAGCGATCGTGCTGGGTCTCGGTGGTGTCATCGCCCCCGGTCACGCGAAGGACATCGCCCCGTTGCCGGAGGCGCCGTCGGCGATGACCGATTCCAGCGACGCCGCCACACCCCCCGCCACCGATGATTCCACCGACGACGCCGACAGCTGGCAGACGGTCGGCAGCGGCATCGCCAGCTGGTACGGCCCCAAGTTCAAGGGCCACCTCACCGCCAGCGGCGAGCGGTTCGACCCCACCGAATACACCGCCGCGCACCGGACCCTGCCGTTCGGCACGCGGGTGCGGGTGACCGACGCGGCGGGCAATTCGGTGATAGTGCGGATCAACGACCGCGGGCCTTACGCGCACGGGCGGGTGATCGACCTCTCGCGGGCCGCCGCCAAGAAGCTCGGCCTGACCCGCCGCGGCAGCGGCAAGGTCACCCTGGCCGTGCTCGACGACGGCAGCGACAGCGACCAGTAGTACCCGTCCCCCGCAGGCTCAGTCGATGTCCGGGCGCTTGAGCTGGGCGCGGATGGCGCCTTTCGGATAATCCTTGGTGTGGACGTTGACGTAGAAGTTGCCCGGGTTGGCGATGATTTCGCTGGCGAGCGCCGGGCTGACGGCGGTGCAGGTATCGGACAGATCGTGCACCGGGGTGACCAGCGGGATCACCACCGGGCCGGCGGTGTTCGGAGCGCCGCGGTGGATGTGCGCGGCGGTCGGCGTCGAGATGCCGGCGGTGCCGAGGGTGTAGCAGATGCGGCTCTTCGCCGGGTCGACCCAGGCCGAGAACTCGCCGCTGCCGTTGGGATCGCCCGGCGGCACTTCGGCCTTGCCGTCGAGCGTGCCGACCAGCGCGGTGCCGGTGTGGTAGGGATTGGGCCCCGCCGCGCCGGTGGTGGCGCAGGCGGCGAGCGCCGGCGCGAGGGCGGACAGAGCGATCAGGGCGGTCAACGGCTTCATGGCAGGCTTTCCTCCTCCGACGAGCTCGGAACGAGCGGTCGAGCAATGCCTGCTGAACGCGACGAGGCGCACCCCGGTTCCGACGAGCCGGGCCTGGCGGTGAGGGTGAGGGGGAAGCGCCGCGCGGGCGCCTCCCCCTCCTTGGCCTTCTCGCGAGGGCGGCTCGGCGAGGAGCCGGGAGGACTGGGGCCCGGCCGTCCGCCAATTCGCCCCCGCGTCACACGAGCCGGCGACAAGGCCGGCCCGTTCCGCGCGCGCCCGGGCGGAGGGTTCGGCCGAGCACGCACCGGGGCGATGCCCGAGCGGCCGGGCAAGTTTCCGGCAATGCGGCGGACCGTGCCGCAAGCGCGGGCGGACGGGGAACCGGCCAACCTGGGTTAGCCGCCCCTGCCCTGTTCGGCGGTCCTATCCGGCGGACATCTGGTGCGCGCCGGTGAGCTGCGCGGTAACCGCGCCGTGCGGGAACGCCGCGGTATCGACGTCGATCGAATAGGCCCGCGGGTTCTTGGCCAGCGCCATCGCCACATCGGCGGGAATCGCCTGGCACGCGCCGGCGGAGCCGTCGGCCGGGGTCTGCAGCGTGACCACCGCCTTGCCCATCTTGCCAGCCTTGCCCATGTCGATGTGCGCCCCGGTGGGATGTTGCACGGCGGGCGCGTCGAGCATGTAGCACAGCTGGTGCTTCATCGGGTCGATCACCCCGGTGAACGAGCTGGCCGGGCCGAGCGAGGCGGTGATCGCCGGCTGGTTGGCCGGCTTGGGCCGCGGGGCGAACCCGCTGCGGCGCGGCGGCGCTTTCTTGGCCTGCGGAGCGGGCGCCTTGGCCCCGCTCTGCGGCGCCGGCTGGGCGGCGGCCGCGGCGGCCAGCGCCAGGCTGCCGACCGCGAACGCGGCGGATTTCAGAACGATGTGCATGGTGCCTCCTTGTTTCCTCTGGCGTGCTCTTGACTCCGGCAAATGGGGCCGCCGCGGGTGAAACTCGCCTGAACGGCGCCCGCGGCCCACATCGTCAGCCGGCCGTCCTGACCGGAATCCTGACCATCAGCTTGCCCCAGGCGGCGGTGCCGTCGGGATAGGCGCTGCTGGCGACGTGGACCGAATAATCGTCGGGATCGCTGGCCAGCTTGCCGGCGAGATCCTTGCCGATGTCGGCGCAGCCGCCGCTGGTGCCGCCGGTCGGCACGGCGAGGTTGACCACCGCCTTGTTGCTCTTGTTGTCGCGGATGAAGGCGCCGGTGGGGTTGGCCACGTCAGAGGCGTAGAGCATGTAGCACAGCTGGCCGGTATCGCGGTCGTCGACCCCGGTGAACGCCTGGTTGCCGCCTTCGCCGATATTGGCCTCGAGCACCGCGTGGGGCATGTACGGCGGCGGCGGCGGTGTCGCGGCGACGGCGGGCGCGGCGATCGCCGCCACTCCAAACGCGAGCGCGGCGGCCCTGACTGCGGTGTGCATCGGTGGTGTCTCCCTCTCTCCAGATTGTAGACCGGCGAAGCGGCATGGCTTTGCGGCGGGTTGAGTGGTTGCCCCTTCCTGTTCCTCGTTTCGGACAAAATCAACCTTAGTTTTGCCGGCGGTGTCCGCGCGAAGGCGGTGGCGAGCCCCTGCGATGCTGCTTTGGCGTTGCCGATCGTTCCCTCCCCCGGCCCCTCCCGCAGGCGGGAGGGGAGAGGATGCGGGAACGACCCTGGGGAGGACGCCGCGCGCATCGTCAGCCTGAGGCCGCTCTGGCATCCGGCGCCTCCTCGCCGGGCGCGGCGGCGGAATCGCCCGCCTCGCGCGCGGCGAGCGCGGCCTTAAACGCCTCCGGGGTGGTCAGCTCCCACCAGCCGTCGAGCCCGTGTTCGAACGCCGCGAGCTGGACCGCCTCGATCGCGTCCGCCTCGTGGATGTCCGCCGCCAAGGCATCCGGCCGCGGCGCCTCTTTCGGCCGCGCGGCCTCCATCCGCTCGCGCCGGTTGCCGATCCACTGGCAATTTTCCAACCCCAGCCGCGCAAACGGATCGTTGCACCGCCCGCCGCACAGTTCGCAGGGGGCCACCGGCGGACCGTCCGCCGAGGAAGATGGAACACCTGGAACACGGTCCAGAGACGTTTTTCCGGGTGCCGGCGGCGGCTCCTCCGGCGCAGCCGGTTCGGCGAGCATCGAGTCCAGCTCGCACCCGGCGCGCAAGTTCTCGATGACCTCGTCGAGCAGCGGCACCACGGGGCCGAGCTCGGCGCGCTCGGCCAGCTTGTCGAGCCGGGCGAGGTGCGCCAGCAGCAGCCGCGAATCGTAGCGCCGGCGGCGGGCGATCTCCTCGCCGCGGTAGAACACCGCCTCCTCCACGCCGTCGACCGCGCGGCTGGCGAGCACCCCTTCGGCGACCGGGCGCGCCGCCAGGCAGGCCGCATCCCACGCGATCGCGAACAGCGGCGAGCGGGCCCGCGCGCGATAGGCGGTCTGCGGCGAGACCCCCGCTGCCCGGGCCGCCGGGCGCGCCTCGCCGGTGGCGGTCAACTGCTCGAGGAACACCGCCTGCCGCTGCGGCGTGAACACGGTCCAGCCGGCGGCGCCGATGCGATCGGGCGGCAACTCGGCGCCGCTTTCGCCTTCGTGCGGAGTGGATGGGACGGACGGCGGGAGCGGCGGATCGCCGCCGCCGCGCGGCGCGGGGTTGTTGGCGCAAGGTTCGGACATCGGCTGTTCTCCGGTTGGAACGAAGGGAGAACAGGCTCTATATGCACAAACGGGGGCTGTAGGAAAATGGTTTTTTCGGCCGGCGCGGCGATCGCGCGGCGGCGCGCTAGGCGCTCGGCGAGGTGCCCTCGCCGTCATCGTCCGGCCGGGCGCCGCGCCAGCGGCGGCGGCGCTGGCGGTTCTGCGACGTCACCACGCGGCTGAGCCGCTCGCCGAGCCAGTAGGTGCCGACCAGCAGCGCGAGCCCGGCGGCGATGACGATCAGGATGATAGGTTCCGGCAAACAATGCTCCCACAGCACGAGGCGGGAGCTATGCCGAAGCTTCTCTCAGTCGCCGCAAGCCCAGTCCTGGTCGGCGATGGGCGGAGTGTACACGAGTTGAGGGTTGATGGCTAGGGTGTACCCCTCCACCATCCTTCGGATGGTCCCCCTCCCCCAGCGATCCCCGTCTCCGCAAAGACGGGGAGGATTTTGAGGGGGCGGCGTTTCCCGCTACACTCCGGTTACCCACCGCAGCCGGAGCCCTCGCCGCGCCGATGCCCGTTGCCCTGCCGCCCGCGAACGCGCCGCCCGTCCTGCCGCTGGATTACGAGCTGCCGGGCGGGATGATCGCGCGGGAGCGGGCACTGTGGCTGGTCGAAGTCCGCCCGGCGCGGCGGCCGGCGGAGCCGTGCCCCGAGGCGACAGCCGGCGAAATCGTCGTCTGCGCGGCGCGCGAGGACGATCCGGCGCGCGACCGGCTCGGCCCGCCGCTGCCCGATGCGCCGACGGCGATGGAGGTTCTCAGCCGGGCGATGGACGTGAAGATCGGGCCGGCCGAGATTCATCCGACGACCAGCAAGGGCGTGGAAGGCGAGGCGGTGGCCGGGGTGAGCGTGCGGATCAAGTTCTGAGGCGTTCTTGCCCTCTCCCCTTCAGGGAGAGGGTTGGGAGAGGGAGAAGTCCATGACAGGCCCCTCTCCCTCCGCCCCTGCGGGGCTCCTCCCTCTCCCCTGAAGGGGAGAGGGCTTCACAGCCTAGGTGGCGAGCTGGCCGCGGATGGCGCCCATCTTGTGGGTATCGGAATGGACGTTGACGTAATAGTCCTTCGGGTTGGCCATGATCGCGCCGGCGAGCTTGGGATCAATCTTGGCGCAGGCCTTCGAGGCGCCGCCGAGCGGCGTTTCCAGCGGCACGACGACGGCGCCTGCCTGGCCGGCCATGCCCTGGTGGACGTGGGCGCCGGTGGCCTTGCCGAGGCCGCTGGTGGTGATGTCGTAGCACAGCATGTCGGTGTCGCCGTCGACGCTGACCTTGGCCATGCCGGACGCGTTCGGGTCGCCGGGGCCGGGCACCTCGGCCTGGCCGGTGAGCTTGACGTTCCAGCTCATCGTCTTGGCCATCGCCGGCGCCGCGGCAAAGGCCGCGACGGCGAGAACGGCGGCCAGGCCCGCAAGCGGGCGCCGCGATATCCGATAATCAGCCATGAGCACTCCTCCTCTCAACTCCGTGATCTGGCGGGAGAGGCCGCGCACGGGGCGCCGCCCCGTGGGGCAGACTACGCCCGCGATCCGGAAAACGCCACCTCGGCGTCGCCCCGGCGGATGCCGGGCGGCGGAGCGGCTATTTCGGTTCGGTGTCGGTATCGGAGTCGGCCGGCGAGGCGGGGCTGCCGCCCTTGCGCTCGGTGTCGCTCCAGTCGTCGTCGGCGGCGCTGTCGGGCGGCGCGGAGCGGCTGCGGGTGACCGCCGGCGCCGGAGGCTCGAGCGGGGCGTCGCCCCCGCGCCCTTCGGGCGGGGCCGCGTCGGCAACCTCGGCAGCAGGCGGCGCGGTGGACGCATTGGCGATCGCGCCGGCGACCAGCGGGGGCGTCTTGGCGGCCGCCTCGGCGGCGACGGCGGCCGGGGGCCGCGGCGGATCGGCAGGCGCGGGCGCCGGCGCGAATACCGCGCAGAACACGAGCGTGAAGATCGGCTGGCACATGGCTCATCCCCACCACGCGACCCGGCGCCGAATGTCTGCCCTTAACCCTCACCTGTCAAACGATTGCGGAGCCGGAGGATTATGCGGTCGCCCTCCCCGCCGCGCCTCCGCGATGGTGGCCAATGGCGGGCGGCGGGACTAGCCTGCTGCTGCCGACGCGCGGCGACTGGCCGCTGGCGGGGAAAGGGAGAGGCCGATGGCTATGAAGAGCGGGATTGTCGCGGCGCTGGCGGGGCTGGCGCTGGTCGGGAGCGCGGCGCCGGCGGCGGCCGCCGAGGGAGACGCGGGCGCGAAGGGGGGCGCGGACGGGCCGAGCTTCGCGATCACGCCCAACCATGTCGGGATCAGCGTGCCCGACCTCGACGCCTCGATCGCCTGGTATCACCGCATGCTCGGCTTCGAGCTGGTGCGCAAGATGACCAAGGACGCCGACCCCAAGATGACCTTCGCGCTGATCCGCCGCGGCGACTTCAACCTCGAGCTGTTCCAGGTCGACGGCGGCCGGGCGATGCCCGATTACCGCTTCGACCCCACGGCCGACCTCTACGTCCACGGGATCAAGCACCTGGCGTTCGAGGTGAAGGACGCCGTGGCGGCTTCCAATGAACTCAAATCGAAGGGCGCGAAGATCCTGCTCGGCCCGGTTGTCGGCCCGCGCACCACCTACGTCTTCATCGCCGACAATTCGGGCATCCCGTTCGAGCTGATCCAGTTCAAGGGGGAGTGAGTGGACACACCGGGGACATGCTATTGCGTGTCCCCGGTCTCGACGGAGAAGATTGGGGTTTCTTAACCCGTCATCGTAATCCAGAAACTCTTCGAGAAATTATCAGGCGGCGGGACGGCGAGGCTATCGTCAATGTATTCCGATGGGCTAGTATTGAGCTTAAACGGAGAGTCTCTATGGCTTGGGATGAAGGACTAGATCCGGCCTCTGACGCATACCTTATTGCGTCATCGGACAACGAGCGGGTCAGGGTCGTTGCCGGACCGGGTACTGGTAAGTCATTCGCGATGAAACGGAGAGTTGCGCGTTTGCTTGAAGCGGGCGTGGCTCCCAATGCTATCTTGCCCGTAACATTCACTCGTGTCGCAGCAGAGGACTTGCATCGTGAACTTGTCGCGATGGATAACTAAACTCCGAAACGCTGCACCCGACCTCACCGCAAGCCAGGGACACGCAATAGCCTATTCCCGACGGTCACTCCCTCGCCAGCATCTCGTGCAGCATGCGCCACACGCCGTCGGGGTCCTTGCGCCAGATCATCACCCCTCGATAGTGGCCGATCGGGCCGGCGGCGTCGCCCTGGCCGACGGCGTAGGCGGCGCGGACCTGGACGTAGGCGAGGTTGCCCTGCACCAGCGTGCGCAGCGGAACGATCTCGGTGCTCGACAGCGGGCCGAGCGAACGGGCGAGATCGGTCAGCGCGGCGCGGCCGGAGACGGGCGCCTCATCGCCCTCCTGGAACACCGCGTCCGTGGTATAGTCGCCGACCCACGCCAGCCGGTCCGCGCCTTCGAGATGGGCGATCAGCCGGGCCTCCGCCGCGCGGATTTCCGCCGCGGCGGCGGTAGGGTCTTGCCGATTGGGTCGTGGCTGCGCGCACGCGGCGAGTGCTGCGAGTGCCGCGAGCGCGGTCCATGGTTTCATGCGAGGCTCCCCCACAGCAGCGCGCCCCGGTGGGAGAATGCGCGATGTGGGCTGTGGGGGCAAGGTAATCGTCGATGACTCCTCCCTCCTCGTCATGCTGAACTTGTTTGACCTTTGGCCAGCTTCGCTTCCAGCATCCATCGCCCGACCAGGGCCGAGGGGCGCTGGTGGAGAAATGGACCCTGAAACAAGTTCAGGGTGACGGTTAGGGGAAGTGGCCGCGCCCTACTCCGCCGCCTCTTTGGCGCGTTCGAGCATGGGTTTGAGGTACTCCCCGGTAAAGCTCCGCGCGTTCGCCGCGACCGCCTCGGGCGTGCCCTCGGCGACGATTTCGCCGCCCCGCACGCCGCCTTCGGGGCCGAGGTCGATGATCCAGTCGGCGGTCTTGATGACGTCGAGGTTGTGTTCGATCACCACCACGGAGTTGCCCTGGTCGACCAGGCGCTGGAGCACTTCGAGCAGCTTGCGGACGTCTTCGAAGTGGAGCCCGGTGGTCGGCTCGTCGAGGATGTAGAGCGTTTGCCCGGTGCTGCGGCGGCTGAGTTCCTTGGCCAGCTTGACCCGCTGCGCCTCGCCGCCGGAGAGGGTGGTCGCCTGCTGGCCGACCTTGACGTAGCCGAGGCCGACCTCGTTGAGCATGTGCATTTTGTCGCGGATCGGTGGGACGGCCTTGAAGAATTCCTCGGCATCCTCGATCGTCATGTCGAGCACGTCGGCGATGCTGAGGCCCTTGAACTTCACCTCGAGCGTTTCGCGGTTGTAGCGGCGGCCGTGGCATTCCTCGCAGGTGACGTAGACGTCGGGCAGGAAGTGCATCTCGATCTTGATCAGCCCGTCGCCCTGGCACGCCTCGCAGCGGCCGCCCTTGACGTTGAAGCTGAAGCGCCCGGGCTTGTAGCCGCGCGCCTGCGCTTCGGGCAGGCCGGCGAACCAGTCGCGGATCTGGGTGAAGGCGCCGGTGTAGGTGGCGGGGTTTGAGCGCGGGGTGCGGCCGATCGGCGACTGGTCGATCTCGATCACCTTGTCGCAGTATTCGAGCCCGGTGATCCGGTCGTGCGGGCCGGCGATGACGCGGGCGCCGTTGAGCTGGCGCGCGGCCGAGGGATAGAGCGTGTCGACCACCAGGCTCGACTTGCCGCTGCCCGAGACGCCGGTGACGCACGTGAAGGTGCCGAGCGGGATCGCCGCGTCAATGTCCCTCAGGTTGTTGGCCCGCGCGCCGTGGACGGTGACCGCGTGGCCGTTGCCCTTGCGGCGGCTCGCCGGAAGGGGGATTTCGCGGGTGCCGTTGAGATAATCGGCGGTGAGCGAGTTCTTGGCGCGGAGGATGGTGGCGAGGTCGCCCTGGGCGACCACCTCGCCGCCGTGGACCCCGGCGCCGGGGCCGAGATCGACGATATGGTCGGCGTGGCGGATCGCGTCCTCGTCATGCTCGACCACGATCACCGTGTTGCCGAGATCGCGCAGGCGCTTCAAGGTTTCGAGCAGGCGGTCGTTGTCGCGCTGGTGGAGGCCGATCGAGGGCTCGTCGAGGACGTAGAGCACACCGCTGAGGCCGCTGCCGATCTGGCTGGCGAGGCGGATGCGCTGGCTCTCGCCGCCGCTGAGCGTGCCGCTGGTGCGGTCGAGGTTGAGGTAGTCGAGCCCGACGTTGTCGAGGAAGCCGAGCCGCTCGTTGATCTCCTTGAGGATCGCGCGGGCGATCTGGTTCTGGGTCTCGTTGAGCCGCTCGGGCAAGTCGAGGAACCACTGGCGCGCGTCGGTCACGCTCATCTTCGTCGGGGTGGCGATGTCGGTGCCGGCGACTTTCACCGCCAGCGCCTTCTCGTTGAGGCGCTTGCCGCCGCACACCTCGCACGGCTGGGCGGTCTGGAACTTGCCGAGCTCCTCCTTCATCCACGCGCTGTCGGTCTGCAGCAGGCGGCGGTTGAGGTTGCCGATCACCCCCTCGAACGCCTTGCGCACCGTGTATTCCTTGCGCCCGTCCTTGAAGGTGAGCGGGACGGGGCGGCCCTGGGTGCCGAACAGGATCGTGTCGCGGTGCTCGGGGGCGAGCTCGGCCCACGGGGTCTCGAGGTCGAAGCCGTATTCGGCGGCGAGGCTGGCGAGGACCTGCATGTAGTAGGGGCTCGGCGGGTTCGAGCGCGCCCACGGCACCACCGCGCCTTTCCTCAGGCTGAGCGCCTCGTTCGGCACAACCAGCTGCGGATCGAACAGCAGCTTCTCGCCGAGCCCGTCGCACGCCGGGCAGGCGCCTTGGGGGGCGTTGAAGCTGAACAGGCGCGGCTCGATTTCCTCGATGGTAAAGCCGGAGACGGGGCAGGCGAACTTTTCGCTGAACACGATGCGGTTGGGGGGGATGCCGGCACCTTTCAGCTCACCTCCGGTGACGTTGGCGCTGCGCTCCTCGACCTCGCGGCCCGGCACAGTGCCATCCGCCAGGTCGACGTACGCCAGCCCTTCGGCCAGCTTGAGCGCGGTTTCGAAGCTGTCGGCGAGGCGGGTTTCGATTCCTTCGCGCACCGCCAGGCGGTCGATGACCACCTCGATGTCGTGCTTGTACTTCTTGTCGAGCGCCGGGGCCTGCTCGATCTCGTACAGCTCGCCGTCGATCCGCACGCGGGTGAAGCCGGCCTTCTGCCACTCGGCGAGCTCCTTGCGGTATTCGCCCTTGCGCCCGCGCACCACCGGGGCGAGCAGGTACAGCCGCGTGCCCTCGGGCAGCGCCATGACCCGGTCGACCATGTTGGAGACGGTCTGCGCCTCGATCGGCAGCCCGGTGGCGGGCGAGTACGGCACCCCGACCCGCGCCCACAGCAGGCGCATGTAGTCGTAGATCTCGGTGACGGTGGCGACGGTGCTGCGCGGGTTGCGGCTGGTGGTCTTCTGTTCGATCGAAATCGCCGGGCTGAGGCCGTCGATGTGCTCGACATCGGGCTTCTGCATCATCTCGAGGAACTGCCGCGCGTAGGCGCTGAGCGATTCGACGTAGCGCCGCTGCCCCTCGGCGTAGATGGTGTCGAACGCCAGGCTGCTCTTGCCCGAGCCCGACAGCCCGGTGATCACGATCAGCTTGTCGCGCGGGAGTTCGATATCGAACCCCTTGAGGTTGTGCTCGCGCGCGCCGCGGACGCTTATGTTGGTCAGCATACGGAACACCTATGCTGAATGATCGTGGTGAGACTCATCGAGAATGGATGTTCCGCAAATGTTCGCACAGGTCAAGAGGACGCGCTAGACGGCCCACAGCGCGTGACTGGCATGTGGGCGCGCCGCAGCCGGGTTGCAACCGGCCGATCCACCTTCCTTTAACTTCAGCGAGCTAGGCTGCGCGGCGGGGGTCCTGATCGAGTGAACGCACAGCGACATGTTAGCGATTACGGCCTGGCCATGCCAATTCGCGATGACAGCTGGCACGACGACGTGCGGCTCGAAGTCATCCGCGCGGTATCGGAGCGCGAGCGCCACTCGCTCTCCGCCAATCTGATCGGCTGGGCGATCTGCTTCGCGGCGGCACTGGCGCTGCCGTTCGGCCGCGAACTGGCCCTGCCCTTGACCCTGCGCCTCGTCGCAATCGGCAGCACGCGAATCCTCGCCAACAGGCTCCGGCGGCGCCTGAAGACCGGCCGGCCTCTCGAGCGCGACATGCGACAACTGGCCGCCAGCCTCGGCTTCGCGGGAATGACCTGGGCCATGCTGGTGTGGCCGCTGATGCGCAACCCGCCCAACTCCGGCCTGGGCTACGCTCCGGCGGTGGCGATCATCGGGGTGACGATCGTGGCGGTCAGCCTGATCGCCTCGCTGCTGGGGCCGCTACCGCGGATCATGGCGGCCTTCATGGCCTGCTTCGTCGCCACCCTGGGTGCGGGCGCCGCGCTTTCGCCGCAGCCGGTTTCACCGTGGGCGGTGACCGCCGTCATCGGCATGCTCAGCGGGATGATTGCCTTCAGCCTCGGCTCCGCGCGCGACAGCCGCGCGGTCGCCGAAACCCTGGTCGAGAACCGCGTGCTGGGGCAGGAACTGGCCGAGGCGCTGGCGCGCGCCGAGTTCCTTTCCCGCCGCGATCCGCTGACCGGGCTGCTCAACCGCCGCGCGTTCTTCGAGGATGTACAGCCTGAATCTGGGGTCAGCCAGTTGCTGGCGATCGACCTCGACCATTTCAAGCGGATCAACGACAGCTTCGGTCACGCCGTCGGTGACCGGGTGCTGGTCGCCACGGCCCAGGTGCTGCGCGACACCGCGCGCGAACTGCCCGGCGAGGATCATCGTGCGGCGCGGCTCGGCGGCGAGGAATTCGTCCTCCAGCTGGCCGGCGTCGAAGCGGCGGTCGCCCAAGCCGTCGCCGACGCCGCACGGATGCGTATTGGCGCGATCGCCGCGGAGCTGGATTGCCCGGGGCTCGTCGTTTCGGCCTCGATCGGCATCGCCGGCTGTGTCGCGGGCGACGATCTGGAAGCGGTGCTCCAGGTCGCCGACGAGGCGCTTTATCGTGCCAAGCAAGGTGGCCGAGACCGGGTCATCCTTGCCGCATGAGCGGCATGTGACGCCCAACGCCCGAAATGCCCTAAAGCGGCTTGGCCTCGCTACCGTCGAGCCGGTGCGTGCAGCCGAGCGCCTGGGGATCGTCCGCCTCGCTCAGCGCGGCGACCGTGCGCCAGCCTTGGGCGCGCAGCTTGCGGGCGGCTTCGCGGTCATGGCCGAGGGGGAGGAACACCGCGTCGGGGCGCGATTCTGCGGCCTTGACCGCCTCGACCAGTTCCTCCGGGTAGAGCGAAAAGCCGGTCGCCGGTTCGTCGCTGCCGCCGATGCGATAAGTGCCGCCGCGGCCGAGGGTGCCGCGCACGCCGTCGGCGTA
The DNA here is from genome assembly GCA_963811255.1 of uncultured Alphaproteobacteria bacterium. Classification (GTDB taxonomy): domain Bacteria; phylum Pseudomonadota; class Alphaproteobacteria; order Sphingomonadales; family Sphingomonadaceae; genus Croceibacterium_B. Next base: position 1,187,895 of record CAWEQI010000003.1, read on the forward strand.
GATCGTGAAGCCGAACCAGCTCTGGTATTCGAAGCCGTGGCGCTCGCTCGGGTCGAGCGTCAGGCGCGCGCGGTGGGCGACGCGGTCCGCGATCTGCCTGAGGCCGGCAATGCGGGTGGCGAGCGCGCCCTTGGCGTCGATCGCCGAGAGCTTTTCGAGCGCCTGGTCGAACGGCCCGGCGGCGTAGAGCAGCGGGAGATAGGCCGCCCCACCCGCTTCCTTGAGCGCGCCGGCGTCCTTGGCGTCGAGCTCGCGGCGGACGGCGGCGACCTGGCCGGTGTCGAGCGGGAATTCCTCGGCCGCGAGCGTGTCGACCAGGTCGGGCAGCGTGAAATCGACCGAGATGCGGGTGGCGCCCATCGCTTCCAGCGTGGCGATCGCCAGCTCGACGATTTCGGCGGCGGCGGGCGCGCTGTCGCTGCCGATCAATTCGGCACCCAGTTGCAGCGCCTCGCGCCTTGGATCGAGCGGGTTGCCGGCGATGCGCGCGACCTCGCCGGCGTAGCACAGCCGCAGCGGGCGCGGGTGCCCCGCGAGGCTGGTGGCGGCGATTCGGCCGACCTGGACGGTGATGTCCGAACGCAGCGCCAACGTGCGCAGGCTCTTCGGGTCGACGAAGCGGACCATGTGGCGGGTGGCGAAGCCGTGCATCCGCTCGGCCATCGAGCTTTCGAACTCGATCAGCGGCGGGGCGACGGGATCGTAGCCCCACGCATGCATTTCGCCGAGCGCCGCGCGCTCGATCCGCGCTGCGGCCGCTGCGGCCTGCGGCAGGCGGTCCTCTAGCCCCTCGGGCAGCAGGTCGCGGGTCGGGTCGGTCATGCAAGCCCCCTCGGAAATCAAGCCTCCCATAACCGTTCGCCCTGAGCCTGTCGAAGGGCAGTCTTCCCTTCCAGAGCGGCGCTGAAAGAAGAGGCGCTCCTTCGACAAGCTCAGGACGAACGGGGTGGGAGTTGCGCCTGCCCTAAAACGCCAGCGCCTTGACGGTCTTGACGCCCTGCAGCCGGCCAGCCTGGTCGATCACCGCCTGCGGGATCGCCTGGTCGACGCTGAGCAACAGCACCGCTTCCCCGCCGGTCTCGCGCCGGCCGAGGTGGAAGGTGCCGATGTTGATCCCCGCCTCGCCGAGCAGGCTGCCGATCCGGCCGATGAAGCCCGGCGCGTCTTCGTTGACGATGTAGAGCATGTGTCCGGCAAGGTCCGCCTCGATGCCGATGCCGAAGATCTCGACCAGCCGCGGGGCGCCGGCGCCGAACAGCGTGCCGGCGACCGAGCGATCGCCCTGGCTGGTGGCGACGGTGACCCGCAGCAGCGTATGGTAGACGCCTTCGCGGTCGTGGCGGATCGAGCGCACGTCGAGCCCGCGTTCCTTGGCGAGGTACGGCGCGTTGACCATGTTCACCGAGTCCGAATACTGCTTCATCAGGCCCGCGAGCACCGCACCTTCGATCGGCTTGCCGTTGAGTTCGGCGGCGGCCCCCGAGCGCTCGATGCTGATCTGGGTCAGGTTGCCGTGCGCCAACTGGCCGACCAGGCTGCCGAGCTTTTCGGCGAGGCCCATGTACGGCTTGAGCTTGGGCGCTTCCTCGGCACTGAGCGAAGGCACATTGAGCGCGTTGGTGATTCCGCCGGCAACCAGGTAATCGGCGATCTGTTCGGCCACCTGCAGCGCGACGTTGACCTGCGCCTCGTTGGTCGAGGCGCCGAGATGCGGCGTGCAGATGAAGTTCGGGGTGCCGAACAGCGGGTTCTCCTTGGCCGGTTCGACCGCGAAGACGTCGAGCGCGGCGCCGGCGATGTGGCCGCTCTCCAGCCCGTCTTTGAGCGCCGCCTCATCGATCAGCCCGCCGCGCGCGCAGTTGACGATGCGTACGCCCTTCTTGGTCTTCGCGAGGCGTTCGCGGCTGAGAATGTTGCGGGTCTCGTCGGTCAGCGGGGTATGGAGGGTGATGAAATCCGCTCGGGTGACGAGCGCTTCGAGATCGACCTTCTCAACCCCCAGCTCGACCGCCCGATCCTCGGTCAGGAACGGATCGTAGGCGATCACCTTCATCCTCAGGCCGAGCGCCCGGGAGGCGACGATCGAGCCGATGTTGCCGGCGCCGATCAGGCCCAGGGTCTTGCCGGTGACCTCGACGCCCATGAAGGCGTTCTTCGGCCACTCGCCCGCCTGGGTGCGGGCATTGGCTTCGGGAATCTGCCGGGCAAGCGCCATCAGCAGGGCGATCGCGTGCTCGGCGGTGGTGATCGAGTTGCCGAACGGCGTGTTCATCACCACCACGCCTTTCGAACTGGCGTACGGAATGTCGACGTTGTCGACCCCGATCCCGGCGCGGCCGATCACCTTGAGGTTGGTGGCCGCGTCGAGGATTTCCTTGGTGACTTTCGTGGCCGAGCGAATGGCGAGGCCGTCGTACTGGCCGATGATCGCCTTCAACTCGTCGGGCGTCTTTCCGGTGATCACGTCGACCTCGCAGCCGCGCTCGGTGAGGATGCGCTCGGCGTTGGGGTCCATCTTGTCGGAAATGAGGACTTTGGGTTTGGTCATGTGAAGTACTCCGTCATCCCGGCGAACGCCGGGATCGCTGGCCGCATGTCGCGGGCCAGGTGGGAAGCGGTCCCGGCTCGAGGCCGGGACGACGACAATTCAGAGGCGGCCGGCTTTCAGCTCTTCGTAAGCCCACTCGATCCACGGCAGCAGGCGGGCAATGTCCTCCTGCTCGACCGAGCCGCCGCACCAGATGCGCAAGCTCGGCGGGGCGTCGCGGTAGCCATTGAAGTCGTAGCCGATGTCCATCTTTTCGAGCGTCGAGGCGATTTTCTTGGGCACCGCGGCCTGCTCTTCGGGAGAGAGGCTCTCGTACCAGTCGCCCTGGAACACCATGCACACGCCGGTATTGGTCCGCTTGGCCGGATCGGGCACCATGTTGCGAACCCACGGGGTTGCCTCGATCCAGTCGAACACCGTCTGCGCGTTGCGGTCGGCGCGTTCGAACATCGCCTGGCGGCCGCCGATCGACTTCGCCCATTCGAGCGCGACGATGTAGTCCTCGGTCGCGAGCATCGAGGGTGTGTTGATCGTCGCGCCTTCGAAGATCGCGCGGTTGATCTTGCCGCCCTTCTTGATCCGGAACAGCTTGGGCAGCGGCCACGGCGGATCGTAGCTCTCGATCCGCTCGACCGCCTTGGGGCTGAGGATCAGCATCCCGTGCTGCGCTTCGGACCCCATCACCTTCTGCCACGAGTAGGTGGTGGCGTCGAGCTTGGGCCAGTCCATCTCCTGGGCGAAGATCGCGCTGGTGGCGTCGTTGATGGTGACGCCGGCGCGGCCCGGAGCGAGCCAGTCGGTGTTGGGAATTTTCGCGCCCGACGTGGTGCCGTTCCAGGTGAACACGACGTCGTTGTCCTGCGGAATGCTGGCGAGATCGGGAATCTCGCCGTAGTCGGCGTCGAGCGTGGTCAGCTTGGGCAGCTTGAGTTGCTTGACCGCGTTCTGGATCCACACGTTGCCAAAACTTTCCCACGCGGCGACGGTGGTCGGGCGCTCGCCGAGCATGGTCCACATCGCGCATTCGAGCGCGCCGGTGTCGGAGCCCGGCATGATGCCGACGAGGTAATCCTCGGGCACGCCGAGCAGCTCTTTGGAAAGGTCGATCGCGTACTTCAGCCGGCCTTTGGCATAGGCCGAGCGGTGCGAGCGGCCGAGCGAGCGGGTGTCGATCTTGTCGAGCGACCAGCCGGGCGGCTTGGCGGTGGGACCGGAAGAAAAGAAGGGGCGCTCCGGACGGAGCGTAGGTTCGTTCGACATGTAAAGTCTCTCCTTGCAGAGAGCACGCGCGGCGTTGGGACCGCGTGGCCCGCCGGGCGCCCTATAGAGCGCGCCGACGGAGTCAAGCGCGGATGCGGTTGCAGCGGAAACCGGCTGACAGCAGGCGCGCCGAAAGGGGCCCATTCAACGCGAGCGCGCGCGGCGTGAGGCCGGCTGCTTTTTCGTGTCCCGGTCCTCGCCGCTCTCCGGCTCGTCCTCTTCCACGACATCAGGCATGCGTTCCCGGACCATGCCGGCGACGTCGCGCCGCAGCGACAGCCCGGGACCTTCATCCACTCCGGATTCGCCGGCGGCGGAAGCGACCGTCGTCTCGAGCCCGGATTGCAGCCATATCCTGACCGCCTCCGCGGCGTGGCCGGCGTGCAGCTTGGTCATCATGTTGGAGCGGTGGATCTCGACCGTGCGCGGGCTGATCCCGAGCTCGCGCGCGATCAGCTTGTTCGATCGGCCGATCGAAAGCAGCTCGAGCACTTCGCGTTCGCGCTTGCTGAGCAACGCCACGCGCCGGCGCGCATCGGCCAGACGGCGGCGGGCGCGGCCGTGCGCGTCCGCTTCCTCGACCACGCGGGCGAGCGAACGCGCCAGGCGGCCGGCCTCGAGTGGCAACTGCAGGTAGTCGAGCGCCCCGCTCTTGATGGCGCCGACCACGCGCTCGATCTGCGGGTCCTCGGCGCAGACGATCACCGGCAGCCAGACGCCCTTTTTGCCTAGCCGTTCGAACAGTTCGCCGAGCGAGACATCCATCGTCCGCTGGCGCAGCAGGATTATGCCGTCGTGGCCCGGGCGATCGAGCAGCTCGGCGAGGTCGGAGTAGACTTCGGCATGGTAGCCGAGGGCGAACGAGGTGCGCGCCTGCTCGGCGCGCGAGCGGCTGTCGCTGTCGACGATATGGAGGATCAGGCGCGTTTCCATGCCGGCTTACTGCCCCCGCCGCGGCGACGCCTCACGCCAAGGCCGCACGGAATCGAAGATTGATCGGCCGGAAACCTTCGAACGCGGCGGAGAATCTTTGACAATTTTACCTCCAATCCGGAGGTAACTTGGTATTCTTCCGATCGTCTTATGTCCGTACCGGTTCAGCCCTTATGGCTTTGATACTTGGGGTATTTCCCTACTGCTCCTCGGTGTCGTGGACGAAGCTGTAGTCGGGCAGCGAATGAAACGCCTTGCGCAGCGCCTCGCTCCAGCCCGAGGAAATCGATTCGAAATAGGGATCGCCGGCCTCGATCCGCTTGTGGTGCGCCGGGGCGAAGCCGTCGCGCTCGATCACCATCACGTCGAGCGGCAGGCCGACCGAGAGATTGGCCTTGAGCGTCGAATTGAAACTGACCATCAGCAGCTTGATCGCGTCCTCGAAGCTGAGGTTGCGGTCGTAGCCGCGGATCAGGATCGGCCGGCCGTATTTGGTCTCGCCGATCTGGAAAAACGGCGTGTCCCAGCTCGCCTCGATGAAATTGCCTTCGGGGTAGATCAGGAACAGCCGCGGCTCCATCCCTTTGATCTGCCCGGCGAGGACCAGCGAGGCGGTGAACCGCCCCCGCCCCTGCTCGCCGTTCTCCTCCTGCGTTTCAAGCACCGTCTCGCGCAGCAGCTTGCCGACCTCGACCGCGGCCTGGAACATCGTCGGCACCTCGAGCAGCGAATGGCTGCGGTCTTCGGGCGCCTTCTGTCGCTCCTCGAGACCGCTGACGACCGCTTGGGTGGTGGCGAGGTTGCCGGCGGTCAGCAGGGCGACGATCCGCTCGCCGGGTACAGACCAGTGGTACATCTTGCGGAACACCGAGATGTTGTCGACGCCCGAGTTGGTCCGGGTGTCGCTCATCAGCACGAGCCCTTGGTCGAGCACCATTCCCACGCAGTAGGTCATAGAGCTCTGGCTCCCTGGTCCCTCGCCACTGCTGTTCGGCGAGTTGTCGTGCGACCGCGAGGCCTCCAGGGATTACCGCCATCGCGGCGAGGCGGCGGGCACGCCGTCACTGCTGGACAGAGCCACCGGCTTCAGCGCCCCCGCCAGCCTCCAGCTCCTTCAGCACCGCGCGGATGCACTCGGGCGAGTTGGGGAAACCAACATGCGTGCAGCGTAGGGCGATCGCGCGGTCGCGCTCGCCGGGGCGGCCGCAGGCGGCGCGCGGGCTGACGATGCCGTCGCGCGGGCTCCATAGCGCCACGGTCTCGACCGGCGGTTTTTCCGGCAGGTCGACATCGACCGGCGGGTCGTCGACCGCATGCCCGGTGACCAGGTGATAGATGCGCCAGACATTGTTGTCATACGGCGTTCCCGAAAACGGCGATCCCATGGTGATCACCTTGCTCACCGCCTCGGGATGACGCTTGGCCATTTCGCGAGCATAGAGCCCGCCGAGGCTCCAGCCGACCATCACCACCGGCTGGCCGTAACGCTCCTGCACCGCCAGCAGACGGGCCGAGAGCTTGGCGAACAGCTCGGCGCTGGGGCCCATGTTGAAGCCCATGCCCCAGCGCTTGGCCTTGTGCCCGGCGCGCTCGAGCTGCTGGGCCATGTAGCGCATGCGGAAGGGATGCGTGCCGAAGCCCGGCAGCAGGATGACGATCCGCGGGTGCTTTGCCCGGGGGACCTCGAGCGGTGGCCTGAGCGCGCGGAGCATCGGCTCGGCCACCTCGCCCAGCTCTCCCCACAGGAAGCGCAGCGCGGGGCTGTGGGCGTGATCGGGCGCCGGACGGCCAAGCAGCTCGAACCGACGGGCGACCATCTCGCGCCAGGGGGATCGGTCGGGGTTCGGCGGGGGGGCCGGACGAGCACGGGTGATGGCCTGTGGTGGCATGGAGTCCTTTGCCGCGCCTGGTCGTGACATTTCTATGAATACGCGCTTAGCGGCCAGGGTTTCCGACCGGGCAATCCCCCACCCGCCGATTGTCGACCACCAGCGAGAGGGTTTCGCGGCCGCCGGGGATGCTCGGGCCGGACTGGACGATGGTGAGATCGATGTGCGAACGATCGGGCGCGCCGGTGCCTTCGACCGACACGGTCGAGCCGAGCTTGGCGCCCGAGCGGGACTGCATGCGCGCGCTCAGCTTCGTGTCGTTGGCGACGAACCGTTCGAACGTGCAATCGTCCTGCTCGCTTTGCCTGACCAGGTCCTGGAAGCCGCGCGCGACGCCGGCCGGGGTGAGGCAGAACTGGCGCGCCTGCGGGAGGATCTGCCCGAACTTGTCGCGCATCGTGTCTTCGGTCGGCGGCGCCGCGCCGGGCAGGTCGAAACCGGTCAGCCGCGCAGTGCTGCGATACAGCCCGGGCAGCGGCTTCACCATCTTGGCGCCCTTTTGCAGCACCTCTTGCGATCCGGGCCCTCGGCGTGGCAGCCGGCGAGCACGAGCAGCGCCAGCGGCGGCGTCAGCTGTTGCATTCGCCGACGCGCTGGGAATCCACGCGCATCTTCATGTGCATGCTCTTGCCCGCCATGCCCGGCATGGCCTGGGTCATGTCCATCACCATGCTCGACGAATCGCCCGAGAAGGAGCCGTCGATCGTGACCGTGCCGTTCGGACCGCCCCCGCCCGAACACTGCATTTCGCCCTTGATGCTGTTGGCCGAGGTGTCGAGCTTGACCACGCTGCAGTTGCTTTGCGCCAGGTGGCGAACCATGTCGCGCGGGCCCTGCTCGGTCTCCGCTTCGGTCAGGCAATAGCTGTGCGAGCGGGTGAACTGGCCGCTCATCGTCGCCTTGATGCTGCCGGCCTCGGAGGCGGGCAGGCCGGGCACGTCGAAATCGAGCAGCGTGCTCTTGGTCTGGTATTCGCCCGGCTGCATCTTCGGCGCGGCAGCCGCCTTCTCGGCCACCTGCTCGTTCGTCAACGGCGTCTTCGATTCGGCCTTCTTGTTCCCGCCGGAGCAGGCGGACAGCGCGAGAAATGCGGCGGCTGCGGCGATCGTGTTGCTGTGCATCGAAGGCTTCCCCCCTCACCCGGAAAGAGGGCAAGCTATCAAGCCGCACACTCTCTGCCAACGTTGTTGCCCAGTCCTTGCACAAGCGCCGCCGAGGCGTTGCATGTCCGCCCTTTGTTCTCCATATCGGTAACATGCCCGAACTCGTGATCCGCCGCGGTCTGGAAGAGCCCGACACCTCGGAAACATTCAGGCCGCACAAGCCCGAGCGGCCGGACAAGTCGATGGGCGGGCGGCCCTTCGTGCTCGAATCCGATTACCAGCCGGCCGGCGACCAGCCGACCGCGATCCGCGAGTTGGTCCAGGCGGCGCGCGAGGGCGAGCGGACGCAGGTGCTGCTCGGCGTGACGGGCAGCGGCAAGACCTTCACTATGGCCAAGGTGATCGAGGAGCTGCAGCGCCCCGCCCTGATCCTCGCGCCGAACAAGATCCTCGCCGCCCAGCTCTATGGCGAGTTCAAGAGCTTCTTTCCGAGCAATGCGGTCGAGTATTTCGTCAGCTATTACGACTACTACCAGCCCGAAGCCTACGTGCCACGCAGCGACACCTACATAGAGAAGGAAAGCTCGGTGAACGAGGCGATCGACCGCATGCGCCACTCGGCCACCCGCGCGCTGCTCGAGCGCGACGACGTGATCATCGTGGCTTCGGTCAGTTGCCTGTACGGCATCGGTTCGGTCGAGACCTATTCGGCGATGACTTTCGACCTGAAGAGGGGCCAGACGGTCGACCAGCGCGAGATCATCCGCAAGCTGGTGGCGCTGCAATACAAGCGCAACGACGCGAACTTCGTGCGCGGCGCGTTCCGCGTGCGCGGCGACAGCTTGGAGATCTTTCCGAGCCACTATGAGGACATGGCTTGGCGGATCACCTTCTTCGGCGACGACATCGAAGACATCGCCGAATTCGATCCGCTGACCGGCAAGAAGGGCGCCAGCCTCGACAGCGTGCGCGTGTACGCCAACAGCCACTACGTCACGCCGGGGCCGACGATGAAGCAGGCGATGCAAGCGATCCGCTTCGAGCTGGAGGAGCGGCTGAAGGAACTGCATGCCGAAGGCCGGTTGCTCGAAGCCCAGCGGCTGGAGCAGCGGACCAACTTCGACCTTGAGATGATCGCCGCTACCGGCAGCTGCGCCGGGATCGAGAACTACAGCCGCTTCCTCACCGGCCGGCTGCCGGGCGAGCCGCCGCCGACGCTGTTCGAATATCTGCCCGACAACGCGCTGCTGTTCGTCGACGAAAGCCACCAGACGGTGCCGCAAGTCGGGGCGATGGCGCGCGGCGACCACCGGCGCAAGATCACCCTCGCCGAATACGGCTTCCGCCTGCCGAGCTGCATCGACAACCGCCCGCTGCGTTTCAACGAGTGGGACGCAATGCGCCCGCAGACGGTCGCCGTTTCGGCCACGCCAGGCCCGTGGGAGCTCGAGCAGACGGGCGGCGTGTTCGCCGAGCAGGTGATCCGCCCGACCGGGCTGATCGATCCGCCGGTCGAGATCAAGCCGGTCGAGGACCAGGTGCAGGATTGCATCGCCGAATGCCGCAAGACCGCCGCGCTGGGCTATCGCACGCTGGTCACCACGTTGACCAAGCGCATGGCCGAGGACCTGACCGAGTTCATGCACGAGGCGGGCTTGCGCGTGCGCTACATGCATTCGGACGTCGAGACGCTGGAGCGCATCGAGCTGATCCGCGACTTGCGGCTCGGGGTCTACGACGTGCTCGTCGGCATCAACCTGCTGCGCGAAGGACTCGACATTCCCGAATGCGGGCTCGTCGCCATCCTCGACGCCGACAAGGAAGGCTTCCTCCGCTCCGAAACCAGCCTGATCCAGACCATCGGCCGCGCCGCGCGCAACGTCGATGGCCGGGTGATCCTCTACGCCGACCGGATCACCGGCAGCATGGAGCGGGCGATGGCGGAAACCGACCGCCGGCGCGAGAAACAGCACGAGTTCAACCAGGCGAACGGCATCACCCCGGCGACGATCAAGCGCCGCATCGCCGACATCGTCGCCGACACCGCCAGCCGAGACAGCGTGCTGGTCGACACCGGCGACGAGGAGGTGACGCACCTCGTCGGCCATAACCTGCGCGCGTATATCGAGGACCTGGAGAAACGGATGCGCGCGGCGGCGGCGGATCTGGAGTTCGAAGAAGCCGGGCGACTGCGGGACGAGATCAGGCGGCTGGAAGCGGACGAATTGGGATTGCCCGACGACCAGAAGCGAGCGCCGCAGGTGGGGCGCCCGAACGAGGGCAAGCCGGGCACCCGCAAGATGCGCTACGGCAAGACGCAGCGGAAATGGGGGCGGTAAACAAGGCGGAGCGCCAGATGTTCTGCGATCGGTAAACCGACGTATTCGAAAGCCGAAATCCGTTTCCGCCCTTCACCACCCTTGCCGCCCGCGCCACGACAGCTAAAGGGCGGGCAATGCCTCTTTCGGTTCGCACCGCGAGAACGCTCGTGGCCGCATTGCTGCTAACTCCCCTCGCCGGCTGCCACCGCGTTCGGCAGGAGCCGGAGCAGGCGCAGCGGATTGCGCTGGACAAGGTGCCCTCGCATGGCGAGGAGCCGCTGCCCTCGCCGGACACGACCGGCGCCAGTTGGACCGCTTCGGCGAACGGCCACGCGCTCGATTTCGACAAACCCGGCGAGCGGCCGTTCCTGACGCTGGCGTGCAATCCCGCCACCGATCCCCCGCAAATCACCATCATTCGCCATGTGCGGTCTCATGCCGGCGAGAAGGCGCTGTTCCCGGTGATCGGCCACGGCAGGATCTCGCGGTTCAAGGTGGACGCGGCGCACGTCGATGGCGAATGGCGCTGGCAAGGAACCCTGCCGGCCGACGACCCGCAACTCGAGGTGTTCGACACGACGCACGACCTGGAGGCGACCTTGCCCGGCGGCGGCACCGTCAAGGCCAACGGGAGCGATGCGCCGGGGCAATTCATCGCCCATTGCAAAGAACAGGGCAAAGCGGCGGGCTAACCCTCGCCCCCCAGGAAAGCCACCAGCGCGCGGACCTTCTTCTGCCGCCATTGCGGGCGCGGAGCGACCAGCCAGTAGGCGCGGCGGCCCTCCTCCGGGCCCTGCAATATGGTCAGCCGCCCGGCCTCGAGCGCTTCCTCGCACAGCAGCAGCGGCAGCATCGCCTTGCCGAGGCCGGCGAGCGCGCTGGCCAGCGCTTGGCCGGCATCGCCGGCGAGGATCCCGGGCTCGGCGCCTTCGGGCAGCGGCGCGCCGGGCCAAGCGATCCACTCGTCGGGCGCATTCTCGGCGGCGACGATCACCCGCTGCGCGGGCGCCAACTGCACGCCTTCGAGCTCGCCCGGCCCATCGACCAGGCGCACGGCGAGGTCGAGGTTGGCCTCGGTGAAATCGACCTCTTCGCCGCCGACGATTTGGTAGCGCACCTCGGGGTTCACCCGGCGATAATCGGCGAGGCGCTGCGACAGCCATTGGGCGTAAAACTCGCGCGGCGCGGCGATGGTGAAGACATGGCTGGACTGCCCGGCCTGCATCGCCTGAACCGATTCCTCGAACCGCAGGAAGCCCTCGCGCAAGGGATCGAGTCCGGCTTCGGCCTCGTCGGTCAGCTTGAGCCCCTTGCTGGTGCGGCGGAACAGCACCACGCCGAGCACGTCCTCGAGCGCACGGATCTGCTGGCCGACCGCCGCCGGGGTGACCGCGAGTTCGTCGGCCGCCCGAGTGAACGACAGATGCCGCGCGGCGGCGTCGAACACGCGCAGGGCGTTCAAGGGCAGGTGCGTTCGCTTCATCGCGGGGAGCCGTTTAGGGGCCGCGCCGATTTCCGGCAATGGCCGCGATTAACAGGGAAACCCTGGCCGCGCCTGCCGTTGATCAAGCGAACCGCCACGCCACGCGACAGGAGCTTCGCCATGGAAATCATCGACGTTATCCTCAACGACCATCACGAGCAGCGCAAACTGTTCCTCCTGATCGAGCAGATCGATCCATCGGAGACCGACGCGCTCGCGGCGATCTGGGAGCGGCTCAAGAACCTGCTCGAGGTGCACGCGGAGGCCGAGGAGCTGCACTTTTATCCTACGGTGCTCAAAGTCGGCACCGGCGCCAGCGATGCCCCAAGCGCCGAGGCGGAGACGAAGGACGCGATCAAGGACCACAACGAGATTCGCGACGCCGCGCGGCAAGTGCAGAACTATGACGTCGGCTCGAAGGAGTGGTTCGCCGCCGTCGAGAAAGCCAACAAGAAGAACGCCACGCACATGGCCGAGGAGGAGCGCCAGGCCATGGCCGATTTCCGCCAGCACGCCAGCCCCGAACAACGGCGCCAGCTGGCCCTCAAGTTCCTCGCCTACGAATACCACCACCTGAACGGCATCAAGGCGAAGAACGACGATCCGGACGAATACGTGCGCGAGCACGGCGGCAAAGTCAGTGAACCGGCCTAACCCGTCGCATGATCTGCGCGCTGCCCGCCCGCACGGAGTGGGCGCACGCAGGCATTGCGCGGCGACGGCGGCGGTGAGACGCCGGCTGGCGCCGAAGGTCAACAAAACATTGCCAAATTGTGGAGGCTTGTCGGGTATATGACACGCCTGCGCCTGGCGTCGCGCTAGGGGCCGCTTTCGCTTGGGAGAGGAAGATCCACAGCCATGCCGAGACGCAATGCCCTCATTGCCAGCATCGAGCCGGAGCTGTGGGCCCAGTTCGAGGACCGGTTCACGCCTTTCGAGTTCGACGGCGGCCGCGATCTCCAGCGGCCCGGCGACGATGTCAATCTCGTGCAGTTCCCCACCACGGCCGTGATCGTGCTCGGCGTGGAAACGCTGGCCGGCGAGAGCGTCAATGTCGCCCTGCTCGGGCCCGAAGGGGCGGTCGGCGTGCTCGAGGCCTGCGGCAGCCGCAAGATCTATCACCGCGCGACGGTGCAATTCGGGGGCGTGGTCTGGCAATCGCCGGCGGCGACGTATCGGGCGCTCTATGAATTAAGCCGGGCGCTGCGTATCGCCGTCCACAAGTACATGGAAACGCTGTTGGTCGAGGCGCGCCAGAACGTCGCCTGCAATGCGCTGCACGGGGTCGAGCATCGGCTCGCCCGGACCTTGCTCGAGGGGTGCGACAAGTCCGGATCGCTGAAGCTGCCGATCACGCAGGTGGCGCTCGCGCAACTGCTGGGAGTCCAGCGCACGACCGTCGCCGCGGCGATGTCGTCGCTGCAGCGCAGCGGCGCCATCCGCACCGACCGTGCGGGCGGCCTGGAGGTCATCGATTACGCGCGTCTCGAAGCGGCGGCGTGCAGCTGTCGCGAATCGCTGGCGTTCGTGCGCAACGATATCCGTTTGCGCTCGACCGAGATTTGCGAAAGCTAACTACTCTTCGAGGACGCTCGCCGCGGCCTCGCACAGCGCTTCGCATGTCTTCAGCGCCGCCTGTCCGGTGAGCGAAACGCCGAACGGCCGATCGGGCGCGCGCAGCACGACCTCGCCTTCGCAAATCTCTACACACAGCGGCTTGTCCAATACGTCGGTGTCCATGGCACCGATTCCTCTTCTTCTGAGAGAGGGTGTCTTGCGTTCGCTGGAACTCCGCCGCGAGCGCTTCCACTGTCCTAACGAACGATACTGGCTAGTGTTGCGTCGCCGGTTGAAAACAATCGAAAAAATCGCTCGCCCTGTCGGGTATCCTACACCTGGCGGAGAATCGCGCGGCTATAGCGCTGCGGTGGCGCCGTGGGCCGCCGCCGCCCTGGGCTGCGGCCCCGCGACAGGGCCCAAGGCAGGAGGGGGTCGTGGAAGCCACATTAACCGAGTTGCTCGATTATGTGCCGGTGTTCGTCCGCAGGCCCGACGGTGAGATCCTCTACTGGACCGAGGGCTGCCGCGAACTCTACGGCTATACGGCGGCCGAAGCTCACGGCCGAGCCGCGCATGAGTTGCTGAAGACCCAGTTTCCGGTGCCCGGAAAAAATTGGCGCCGCCCTGTCCTCGAAAGGCAAGTGGAGCGGACGACTGCGACAGACCGGCAAGTCCGGCCGGACGATCTGGACCGAGACCTTGCTGGTGCAGCGCGACAGCGTCGATCCGGGCGGCGCCATTGTGGTCGAGCAAAGCACCGACGTGACGGACCGCGTTCATCTGGAGGAGAAGAACGCCCTTCTCGCCCGCGAGCTGCAACATCGCGTCAGGAACATCCTCGCGATCGCCCAGGCGGTTGCCCGGATGAGCTTTCCCGATGCCCCGCCCGCGCAGCGGCGCAAAATGGAGGAGCGCCTTGCCGCCGTCGGCGAGGCCGTGAAGCTGTTGCAGGACCGCTCATGGAAGGAAGCCGAGCTGCGCGGAGTGATCGAGGAAATCGGCCGCAACACCGGCGTCAGCGAGCGGATCGCCGCGGATGGGCCCGATGTCGCCGTCGACTTTGACGATGCTATGGGCCTGTCGCTGGCCTTGCACGAGCTGTGCACCAATGCTCTCAAGTACGGCGCCCTGAGCCGCCCCGGCGGCACGGTTTCGCTTTCGTGGGGGAGCGATCCGCAAGAGCCCGACATGGTTCGCGTGCGCTGGAAGGAAAGCGGCGGCCCGCCGGTCGTGCCGCCGTCACGGACCGGCTTCGGCACTCTGCTGATCCGCCGAGCGGTCGCCGGGCGAACGGGCGTCCAGCTCGATTACGCTCCCGACGGGCTCGCTTGCGAGCTGCGCATGCGGCGAGCCGGCGAGCCAAGCGAGCCGGCGACCCGCATCGCCTGACGCATATCAAGGCCTGCGCGATGTTGCTCGCGTTGCATGTGCTGGCGATCGCGGCGCGCTTCGGTCCGCTCTGGACGATCGAGCACCAGTTCGCAGGTCAGCGCGCTTCGGCGGGTGCGGCGAGCGGGAAGAATGGAATCAGCACCTCGAACAGGCGCCCTTCCCCGTCGCGGAAGGTGTAGTGCCCTTCCATCGAGCCGTGCGGGGTCGCCAGCGGGCAGCCCGAGACGTAGTCGTGCGTTTCCACCGGCGCGAGCACCGGGGTCTCGCCGACCACGCCCTCGCCATCGACCAGGCTGACCATTCCCCGCGCGTCGGTGATACGCCAGTGGCGGGTGAGGAGCTGAACCACATCGTCACGACCGTTCTCGATCCGGATGTGATAGACCCAGAACCACTTGCCCGCCTCGACCCGCGATTGCTCGGGCATGAAGGTCACCGAGACGCGGACCGAAACCCCTTCAGTAATCGCCGTGTGCTGAAACAGGGTACGAAGCGCGTCGAGCATGATGCGGCGCAGCGTAACGGCTTTGTCGGTGCCCCGCAATCGGCCTGCGGTGGATTGCCGAAGCTGTCCCCCGCCGAATGGGCGATGCGCTAGACTAGACGCCCGCCTTACGAAGCGCCTGGTCGAGGTCGTCGATTACGTCCTGCGGATCCTCCAGGCCGACGTTGAGGCGCAGCATGCCTTCGGAAACGCCCATCTCCTCGCGCGCCTCGGGGCTGACCGAATAGTGGGTGGTCGAGGCGTTGTGGCACATCAGCGAGCGGGCATCGCCGATGTTGTTGGAGATGTCGATCAGCGTCAGGGCATTGAGAACGGCGAACGCCTGCTCGCGGTCCTTCACCTCGAACGAGAAGATAGGACCGCAGGCATCCATCTGCTGCGTCGCGAGTTTGTGCTGAGGATGGCTCGGCAAGGCCGGAAAGTTGATCCGCGGCACCCGACCCTCGAGGAATTTCCCCACCTCGAGCGCATTCTCGCTCTGCTTGCGGGCGCGCAGATTGAGCGTTTCGAGCCCCTTCAGCACGACCCAGGCATTGAACGGGGACAGATTGGGGCCGGTGTGCCGCTGCATCGCCAGCAGCTTGGTGGTGATGAAGTCCTTCGTCCCGCAGACGGCGCCGGCGAGCACCCGCCCCTGCCCGTCCATCAGCTTGGTGGCCGAGTAGGCGACGACATCGGCGCCCCATTCCATCGGGCGCTGCAGCGCCGGGGTGGCGAAGGCGTTGTCCACCACGGTGGTGATGCCCCGCTCGCGCGCCAGACTGCAGACGAACTTGAGGTCGACGATGTCCATCGTCGGGTTGGCCGGGGTTTCGAAGAAGAACACCTTTGTGTTCGGCCGGATCGCGTCGACCCATGCCTGGTTGTCGCGCGCGTCGATGGTCGTCGAGCTGATCCCGAAGCGCGGAAACAACTGGTCGACCAGCCAACGGCACGACCCGAACGCGGCGCGTCCGGCGACGATGTGATCGCCCTGGCTGAGCTGGCACAGCAGCGCGACGGTCATCGCCGCCATCCCGCTCGACTGAACACGGCACGCCTCCGCGCCTTCCATCGCCGCGATCCGTTCCTCGAGCATCGCCACCGTCGGGTTCTGCAGCCGCGAGTAGGTCATACCCGGGGCTTCGCCGCGGAAGCGGGCGGCGGCAGTCTCGGCATCGTCGTAGGCATAGCCCGAGGTGAGGAAGATCGCCTCGCTGGTCTCGCCCTGCTCGCTGCGCCAGGTGCCGGCGCGCACGGCGCGAGTGGCGGGGCGCCATTTCGAGGTGATCGAGCGGTCGGTGCCGGTGGTCTTTTTCATCGCGCCGGGGGTGTAGGAGCGCGCGCGCAGGGGGGCAAGCAGTTCGCGGGACGGAACTCCACCCCCTCCTGACGCGGTTGAAACGTGCGGATGCGCCTCCACGTGCCCGATCCGCGCAGCGTCGAACGAGGAGAAGCCCTTTATGCCCGGTCCGATCAAATTCCTGGTCAAAGACGACGGCTGGATACACACCGGGCTCGGGCTAGTCGGCAATGTGCTGTTCTTTGCCGGCAGTATCCTGTTCCTGCCCGCGTTCAGCGACTGGAAGACCGTCGCGGTGTGGCTGTTCATCACCGGATCGTTCCTGATGCTGCTCGGCACGCTGGGCGACCTGATTGTGGGGATCTATCGCAAGAAGGGGTGAGCGAGCAGCCGCTTGCCGCGACGGGGCCGGCTCAGTAACAGCCATAAACGATGAGCCAGGCGTCCCGTCATCCGCGCGACCCGATTGCCTGGCATTGGCTGATCGCGCTGGTGTTCCTCGGGCTGGTGTCGATCCGGCTGACGATCCCGAGCGAACTCTATTTCGACGAAATTCACTACGTTCCCGCGGCGCGGGTGCTGATGAAGCTGTCGGAGCCGGTCAACACCGAGCACCCGCTGCTCGGCAAGGAGCTGATCGCGCTGGGCATGACGCTGTTCGGCGACGATCCGCTGGGCTGGCGGATCATGCCCGCGCTGTTCGGCACGCTCGGGCTATTCGCCGCGATGCGCGCGATGTGGTTCGCGAGCTGTTCGCGCTTCGCCTCGGTTGCGGCCGGGATCTTGATCGGCAGCGGGTTCATGCTGTTCGTCATCAGCCGGATCGCCATGCTCGACGTGTTCATGGTGAGCCTGACGCTGGTCGCCTACTGGGCGCTCGCGGGAGCGGTGCGCGAGAATGAGACCGGCCGACGTCGGCTGGCGGTATGCGGCGTCACGCTGGGGCTCGCCATGGGCGCCAAGTGGAATGCCGTGCCGCTGGCGATGCTGCCGGGAATCGCCTTTGCCGTCGTGCGGCTCCAGGCCTCCGGCTGGCGCGCCTTTACGTCCAGCCGGGGTGCGCCGATCGCCGGGATCAGCCTCTGGGAAGCGGGGCTCTGGCTCGGGCTGGTGCCATTGGCCGTCTATGCGGCGACCTTCATTCCGGCGATGTTCTACGCCCACGATCCGCTCGCGCCGAGCCATCTGCTGGCGCTGCAGGGAGAGATGATTTACCTGCAGCGCGAGGTGGTCAAGCACCATCCTTATCAGAGCGTATGGTATCAGTGGATCACCGACTGGCGGCCGATCTGGTTCGCCTACAAGACCTATGATGGAGCCCAGCGGGGCGTGCTGATGATCGGCAACCCGCTGACCATGCTGCTCGGGCTGGTTGCCCTGGTCTGGGCGGGAGTCTGGGGCGTCTTCGAACGGCGAAGCGACGCGCTGGCGCTGTTCGTGCTCTACGCGGTCGCTATCGGCACCTGGGTCGTCGCCCCCAAGCCGGTGCAGTTCTATTACCATTACCTGCTGCCGAGCTGCTTCCTGATGGGCGCGCTGGCGCTCGCGCTCGACCAGATGTGGCGGCGCGGACGCAGGTACGTTCCGCTGCTGGTCCTGGCCGGGAGCGTCGCCCTGTTCGCCTACTTCTGGCCGATCCTCAGCGCGGCGCCGCTAGCCGGGCGCTATACGTTCACGCGCTGGATGTGGCTCCCCAGCTGGCGTTGAGTTCTAATCCTAGCGCCCCGGCAGGCGCCTGACGTCCTTCGGTCCGGCGAACAGCCACACGAGAAAGCCGAGGAACGGGAAAATCAGGATGCCGATCAGCCAGCCGACCTTCGCCCCGTCCGAACTGCGGCTCCTGAACACGTTGAGGATCGCCCAGACATCTAGCCCCAAGAGCAGGGCGCCGAGCAAGAGATGAAACATGGCGTCTTCCTTCGACAGCTGCTGTATTAGAGATATAATACACACAGCGGCGAACGCAAGGCCCGCCACGCCGGCCGGCAATCAATCCATCAGTTTGCGGGTGAAATAGACCATCATCTGCGCGGTCATGATCGCCGACTGCCTGGCGTCGGCGCCCGAGCCGTGGCCGCCCTCGGTGTTCTCGTAATAGTAGAACGGCAGCCCGTACGCCTCCATCCGCGCGGCGAACTTGCGGGCGTGCTGCGGGCCCACGCGGTCGTCCTTGGAGGTGGTGAAGATGTACGGCTCGGGATAAGCCACGCCACGCTTGAGGTTCTGGTACGGCGAGGTTCGTTCCCAGAACGCCTTCACGTCGGGGTCGGCGTCGACGTCGCCGTATTCGCCCTGCCACGAGGCGCCGCGGGCGATGTGGGCGATGCGGATCATGTCGAGCAGCGGAATCTCGATCGCGATGGCGTGGTAGAGCTCGGGATGCTGGGTCATTTCGACGCCCATCAGCAGCCCGCCGTTAGAGCCGCCGTAGATGCCCAGCCGCCGGGGCGAGGTGATCCCGCGCCTCTCCAGGTCCTTGGCCACGGCGGCGAAGTCGTCGTAGGCGGTCTGCCGTTTGGTCTTCAGCGCCGCCTCGTGCCACGCCGGGCCGAACTCGCCGCCGCCGCGGATGTTGGCGAGCACGAAAGCCCCACCCCGCTCGAGCCACAGCTTGCCGATGGTGCCCGAATAATACGGCGTCTTGCTGACCTGGAAGCCGCCGTAGGCGGTCATCAGCGTCGGCGTCGAACCGTCGAGCTTCATCCCCTTGCGATGGACGACGAAGTACGGGATCCGGGTCCCGTCGGTCGATGCCGCGTCGAGTTGCTCGACGACATCGCGCGACGCGTCGAACCAAGTCGGCGCGTGCTTGAGCGCCTGAGGTGCGCCGGGCGCCACGACGTCGTCGGCGTAAAGCGTGCTCGGCGTCAGGAACCCTTCCGCGGTGAGGAATACGCGGTCGCTGTAGTCGTCGGCCGCCGCCACGCCGAGCGTCAGGTTGTCGGGCAGATCGACCTGCTGTCGGGTCCAGCCGCCGCCGGGCCGCGGCGCGACCGCAAACACCCGCCCGTTGACGTTGTCGAGCGTGCTCAGCAGCAGGCGGTCCTTGGTCGAGGCGATGCTTTCGAGCGCGTCGCGCGGGCCGGGCTGCCACACCAGCTCGGGCGCCAGGTTGCCGGGGTCCGCCTTGAGCGCGGCGAGATCGAGCGCGACGACCGAGCCGGCCTTGTACGTCTTGTCGCCGACGGACCAGTCCTCGTCGAGCGAGACGATCGCCTTGCCGCCGACCAGAGTCGCCACCGAAGCCTTTTCCGGAATCGCCAGCTTGGTGACGGTGTCGCCTTTCAGCACGAAGGTTTCGGTGTGGAAGAAGTCCTTCGCCCGCTGGATCAGCGTCAGCGTGTCGCCGGTTCCGTCGCGCAGAACTTGCGGGAACGCGCCGACGTCGTCCTTGTAGCCGCGGAACACCTCCTGCGCTTCGCTCAGCGGCTGTCCGCGGGTGACCCGCTTGACGATGTACGGATAGCCGGACTTGGTCAGGTCGTCGCCGGTCCAGTTGGTCGCCACCAGCAGGTGGTCGGCATCTTCCCAGTCGTAGCTCTGCTGGCTCCGCGGGAAGCTGAAACCGCCTTTGACGAAGCTGTTGGTCGCCAGGTCGAACTCGCGCGATTCGATCGCGTCCTCGCCGCCGTCGGACAAGCCGATCATGCACAGCCGCTCCTCCGGCTTGAGGCAGGTCGCGCCCTTCCACACCCAGCTCTTGCCCTCGGCCTTGCCGAGCGCGTCAACGTCGAGCACCGTCTGCCAGTGCGGGTCGGCGGTGCGGTAATCGGCCGCCGTGGTCCGCCGCCACAGGCCGCGCAGATGCTGCTTGTCCTTCCAGAAATTGAAGATGCCGCCGTTGCGCAAGGTAGGCATCGGGATGCGATCCTCCGACGTGGCGATCTTCAGCGCCTCATCGTAGAAGCCTTGATACAGCGGATCGCCGCCGAGTTCCTTGACGGTCCGCTGATTGTGCTGCTCGACCCAGGCCATCGTCCGCGGCGTGTCCTGCTCGAGCCAGATGTAGGGATCGTCGATCACGTCCTGCGCCAGCGCGGCGACGGGGAGCAGCGCCGCGAGCGGCAGGGCAAGGCGAAGACAGCGCATCGGCGGGAAACTTTCGAAATCGGCGATGTCACTTTCTTATCGGCTGAGCCCAACAGTGCAACCGTGCCAAGGACTTACTTGAAGCGGCCCCAGACGAACTTGCTCGACAGGGCGTAATTCCACACCGAGGCGATCGCGACGCCGATCAGCGCGGCGGCGTACCAGTGGACGCCGTTGGCGTTGAGCATCGCCGCCACCGCGACATTCGCGAACGCACCTATCGCACAGGTGAGGCAGAACTTGCCCCAGCCGAAGCACAGCGCCCTCAGCCCGGACAGCTTCTGGTCCCGATAGGTCAGCAGATTGTTGAGCCAGAAGTTGAAGGTCATCGCCACCAGCGCGGCGGTGGCCTGCGCCAATGTGAACGGCACATGCCCCAGCTTGTAGAGCGGCGTCAGCACGGCCATGTGCACCCCCACGCCGAGCGCGCCAACGGTGCCGAACAGCGCGAAGCGGGTGGGAATGAACCGGCCAAGCCAGCGTTCGTAGAGGCCGGCGAGAAAGTCGAGCACGACCGCGTTGTCGAGCTTGCTTTCGCCAGAGGCGCGTTCGGCGAACTTCAGGGGAAATTCCTTCACTTTTAGCGGCGGATGCGCGGTGGCGAGGATGTCGAGCATGATCTTGAAGCCGATGCCCGAAAGCCGGTCGGCCTGCTTGCGCAGCTGATCGGTGCGCAGCAGGAAATAGCCGCTCATCGCGTCCGATAGCTCGGTCCCGGTGAGCTTGCGGGCAAGCGCGTTGGCGATCCGCGAGCCCTTCTCGCGGCCCTTGCTCGAAAGCCCTTCGGCGCTGCCGCCGGCGGCGAAGCGGCTGGCGTAGGCGAGATCGTAGTCGCCCGACTTTACCGCGCCGAGCATGTCGAGCAGCAAGGCCGGATCGTGCTGATGGTCGGCGTCCATCACTGCGACGAAGGGCGCGGCGGTGGCGCACATCCCCTCGATCGCCGCGCTGGCCAGGCCGCGGCGGCCGATCCGCTCAATCACCCGGATGCGCGGGTCGCTGCGGGCGATATCGCGCAGCAGCTCGGCAGTCCCGTCGCGGCTGTTGTCGTCGACGAACACCGCTTCCCAGCCGTTCGGTCCGAGCGCCTGCTCGAGCCGGGCGACCATCGGCGCGATGTTGGCCCGCTCGTTGAGCGTGGGCAGGACGATCGCCAGCTCGAGCGGCTCGGGGAGGCTTTGCCCGGCCACTTCGACAGCATCGACGATCTGCATTTCTCTCATATCCACGGCCTCGCCGGATACATGGTAAAGATCAAGAAAAGCTTGTCTGCCCGGAACGGGGAGGTGGCGCCGGCCGAAGGCCGGTGACGGAGGGGATTCGCCACAAGCGCTGCGCCCGGCCGCGAGTCCCCTCCACCGCACTTCGTGCGGTCCCCCTCCCCGTTCCGGGGAGGCTCACAGCCGCGCGACAACCGCATCGCCGATCTCGCGGGTGCCGGCCGTCCCGCCGAGGTCGGCGCCCTTGACGCCGTCGGCGAGCGCTTGGGCCACGGCGCGCTCGATCCGTGCCGCGTCGGCTTCGCGGCCGAAGGAATGGCGCAGCATCATCGCCGCCGAGAGGATCATCGCCATCGGGTTGGCCTTGCCCTCCCCGGCGATGTCGGGCGCGCTGCCGTGGATCGGCTCATAGAGGCCCTTGGTCCCGAGTTCGGTCTGCTGCTCGCCGAGCGAGGCGCTGGCCAGCAGGCCGATCGAGCCGACGCACATGCTCGCCTGGTCGGAGAGGATGTCGCCGAACAGGTTTCCGGTGACGATCACGTCGAACTGACCGGGATCGCGCACCAGCTGCATCGCCGCGTTATCGACGTACATGTGGCTGAGCTCGACGTCGGGGTATTCGGCGGCGGTCTCGACCACCACTTCGCGCCACAGCTGGCTGGTTTCCAGCACATTGGCCTTGTCGACGCTGGTGAGCCGCTTCTGGCGCCCCCGCGCCGCGCGGAAGCCGACATGGGCGATGCGGCGCACTTCATCCTCGGCATAGGACATGAAATCGAAGCCCTGGCGGCGCCCATCGTCGAGCGTGCGGATCGCCTTCTCGCCGAAATAGACGTCGCCGTTGAGCTCGCGGACAATCAGCAGGTCGATCGCGCTGGCGATTTCGGGACGCAGCGCCGACAAATCCTCGAGGCCCGGAAACATCGTCGCCGGTCTGAGGTTGGCGAACAAGCCGAGCGTCTGGCGCAGGCCGAGGATCGCCTGCTCGGGCCTCAGGTGCCGTTCCAGATTATCGCACGCCGGATCGCCGACCGCGCCGAACAGCACCGCATCGGCGGCTTTGGCGGCTTCGAGCGTCTCAGGCGGCAGCGGATGGCCGTGCCGACGATAGCCGGCGCCGCCGACGTCTGCTTCGGCATATTCGACGCCGGGCAGCTCGAGGGCATCGAGCACCTTGCGCGCCTCGACCGTGATTTCCGGGCCGATTCCGTCGCCCGGCAGTACCGCAATCTTCATGCCATCCGTCCCAGCAAGTCCCTCAGTCGAGCGCGCGCGGCCATAACATCGCCGCGCCGGTCGGCAAGCAGGTAGTGGTCGAGCGGTGCAGCCAGTCTGTCCATGTCCGCAAGTATGTCCCCCAAGTCCTCGCCTGCCGGCCGCTCGCCGCCATAGCCAAGCTCCCGCAGCAGCAAGGCCTCGTAGCCGGCCAGCGCCTGCGCCCAGCCCCGCGCGGACGGCGCGTGACAGATGGCCGTCAGCAGCGCGCCCAGCGCTTGCCACAACGTCGGATAGGGGTGTCGCTCCGGCAATGCGCTGGCGGTGAGCGCGCAGACCCAGCCGATCGCCGCCGCCGGCAACGGCTCTCCGAGCCACGGTCCGCGGCTTTCAACCAGCTCCAGCCTGGCGAACGGCAATTGGCTGTCCGAGCGCGCGCGCAAGTCCGCCTCGACCAGGTTGCCGGGGATCACGACCGGCCGCATGCGTCGCCCGCGCCCGCCGGCGACATAGCCGGCGACCACGCCGGCGTCCTCGGTCAACAGGCGCGCAACAACTGCCGTCTCACCATGCGGGCGGGCAGCAAGCAGGATCGCAGGGGCGCGCAGGTGCATGGATGGCGCTTACAGGTTCCTCCCCCATACGGGGAGGGGGACCATCCAAAGGATAGTGGAGGGGATTCGCGGCCGGACGCGACGTTTCTCGAAGCCACCGATCATCAGCGCTGCGCCAGGAGGTGAGTCCCCTCCGTCAGCCGCCTTCGGCGTCTGCCACCTCCCCGTACCGGGGAGGAAGTCTACTTCGAAAGCTTCGCTTCGAGTGCTTCGAGGCGCGCAGAGAGTTTCTCGTTCTCTTCCCGTGCCTTCGAGGCCATATCTTTGACTGCGTCGAACTCTTCGCGAGTGACGAAGTCGAGCCCGCCGAGCGCCTCCTTCATGCGCCCGCGGGCGCTCTCGCGAGCCTCGCGGGTCATCCCGGCGAGCGTGCCGGCGGCGGCATTGGCGACCTTGACGAAATCGGCAATCAGGGGATTTTCGCTTTGCATGGCGTGCTATTTGGGCCGTGACCGCGGGCCCCGCAAGCTACAATTCGATGCGCGCGACCGCGTTCGAGCCGTTCGTCCCATCGGCCCCGGGATTTTGCTCGAGGAATTGCCAATTCAGCACCGTCGCGAACAAGATCCACGCGACATAGGGCACCATCAGCCATCCGGCGAGCCGCCGCACGCGCCAGAACAGGGCCGTTGTGACCAGCACCGTCACATCGAGCGCCAGCAGGATCGCCAGCGCGATCGTGATCTGGTGTGCGGCGAAGAACACCGGCGTCCAGGCGAGATTGATCGCCAACTGGATCACGAACGCGACGATCGCCGCGGCGCGGAACCGCGCGCCCCAGGCGGCACAGACCAGCGCCAGGGCGACGCCCATCAGCGCGTAAAGCACCGTCCACACGATCGGGAAGGTCAGCGGCGGGGGGAAGGTCGAAGGCTTCTTGAGTCCGGTAAACCAGGCGCTGTCGGCCATTCCACCGCCGAGCTTGCCGGACACGAAACCCAGCAGCAGGACCAGAGGCACCAGGAACAACGCCCAACGAAAGAAGCTGGCGCGAAGCTGTGCAGGAGAAGCAAGGCGGTTCATCGGGCGTCCCTGTGATTCGCGGCCGAATATTGGCGAGGGTGATCGGCCCGCGCAATCCGCCCCGGTTACACCGTCCCCCGATGAGCCGAGACGAGAAATTCGACGTTTCCTTCGGGGCCGGTGATCGGGCTTTCGACGATGCCCTCGACGGCCCAACCGCCGCGCTCCAGCCACGCGCGGACTTCGGCGCACACCCTCGCATGGAGCGCCGGGTCGCGGACCACGCCGCCCTTGCCGACCTCGCCGCGGCCGACTTCGAATTGCGGCTTGATCAGCGCGACGAGCCGGCAATCGGGGGCAGCCAGTTCGAGCGGCCGCTCAAGCACTTTGGCGAGGCCGATGAACGACGCATCGCAGACAACCCAGCCCACCGGCCGGTCGATCTGCTCGCGGGTGAGGGTGCGGGCGCTGGTCTGCTCCAGCACCGTCACCCGCGGATCCTGCCGCAGCTTCCAGGCGAGCTGGTTGGTGCCCGAATCGACCGCGAACACGTGTTCGGCGCCGCGCTGCAGCAGCACGTCGGTAAAGCCGCCGGTCGAGCTGCCGATGTCCATCGCCACCGCCCCGGCCGGATCGAGCCCGAAGTGATCGAGCGCTGCGCTGAGCTTGATGCCGCCGCGGCTGACCCACGGATGATCACGGCCCTTGACGGTGAGCTGCACATATTCAGCAACTTGCTGTCCGGCTTTCTCGATCTTTCGATCTCCGGCAAAGACCAGACCCGCCATCACCAAGGCCTGCGCCCGGGCGCGGCTCTCGGCCAGACCGCGAGACACCAGCAGCTGGTCGATGCGGTGCTTTGCCATGGGCGTGCGCTTAGCGGTTTCCGCCCGCTTGAGCCAATCGCGCGGCTCGGCCACAGAGGGGCGATGACCCAGCGCTTCCTCACCGCCCTCCCCCTCGCCGTTCTCGCCGCCCTGTCGGCCTGTGTTCCAGCGCCGAAGCCGCTGCCGGCGCCCACTCCCGTGCCGACGCCCACACCGACGCCGGCCCCTGCGCCCACCCCGACGCCAACGTATTCCAACTGGATGGACGCGCCGCAGACGCCGGGCGACTGGTTCTACATCCCGGCGCCGCCGAACAGCATTGCCGCCTTCGGACCGGCGCAACGTCAGCCGCTGTTTGCCATGCGGTGCGACGTCGCCAGTCACACGGTCTCGCTCGGCCGCACCGATCCTTCCACCACACCGCAGCCGATGACGATTCGCACCGAAACCGCCACCCGCACCTTCTCCGCCGTGCCGGCGCAAGGCAGCGTCGAGCATCTGGTGGCGACCAGGCTGCCGGCGACCAATTCGTTCCTCGACGCGATCGCCTTTTCGAAGGGCCGCTTCGCGGTCGAGGTCGAGGGCGAGCCGACGCTCTACCTGCCGAGTTGGCCGGAGATCACCCGGGTCATTGAAGACTGCCGTTAAAGACTGGAAAACGGGACGGGCCCGCGCTCCCCCACGCGGGCCCGAAGCGGTGAATTCTGACAGTGAAAAATCGAAATGCAAGACTTGCTTTGTTTCGCGCGGCGACTCACATTGAACCCAAGGCCAGCGGTCCACGCGGGTCTTGGCCGCCGGTGAAACGGCAGGTCTGGCTTTCAAGCGCGAAAGGAGGTGATCCGATGTCTCATGGTTCAGCAGGGAGGTCGGTTCAGACCCTCGCGAGGCATTATCGGTAATCTCTGACTTTCGCCGATAAAGGCTTCGTGGGCGGCTTAACCGGCCGCTGACCATGCGAAGGGCGGTTCCCCGACGGGCGGAGCCGCCCTTCTCATTTTCAGTCCACTTGCCAGCCTCTTTGCTTGCCCGTAACCGCGCGCTCGAAGGAGTCTCGCACGATTATGGCCGACGCGCCCGCTCTCGATTTCACCCGCCTGCCGCACGCCGCTCCGGTTCCGGGCGAGAGCCGCGACCAGGCGATCGCCGACCCAGGCTTCGGCAAGGTGTTCACCGACCATATGGTGAGCATCGAGTGGGACGAAGGCCGCGGGTGGCACGACGCGACACTCGGCCCGCGTCGGCCGCTCAGCCTCGATCCGGCCTGCGCCGTGCTGCATTATGCGCAGGAGATTTTCGAGGGGCTCAAGGCCTACAAGCTCGCCGACGGCACGATGGCGCTGTTCCGCCCCGAGCAGAACGCGCGCCGCTTCAATCGTTCGGCGGACCGAATGGCGATGCCCAATCTGCCCGAGGACGCCTTCGTCGAATCGATTCGTGAGTTGGTGATGGCCGACAAGGAATGGTTTCCCACGGTCGAAGGCGGCAGCCTCTATATCCGCCCGTTCATGTTCGCGACCGAGGCCTTCCTGGGGGTACGGCCGGCCAAGCGATACAAATTCCTGGTGATCGCCAGCCCGGCGGGCAATTACTTCAAGTCGGGCGTGCCGGCGGTGTCGATCTGGGTCTCGCATGATTACACACGCGCGGCACCGGGCGGCACCGGAGCGGCCAAGTGCGGCGGCAACTACGCGGCGAGCTTGGTGCCGCACGCCAACGCCGTCGCCCGGGGGCACGACCAGGTGTGCTTCCTCGATGCCGCCGAGCACCGCTGGGTCGAGGAATTAGGCGGGATGAACCTGTTCTTCGTGTTCGACGACGGCACGCTGCTGACCCCGCCGCTGAGCGGCACGATCCTGCCCGGCATCACCCGTGACAGTCTGATTACCCTCGCCCGCGAGGACGGACAGACGGTGCTGGAGGAACGCTACGGCTTCGATCAGTGGCGCGCCGACGCGGAAGGCGGCCGCCTCGTGGAGACGTTCGCCTGCGGCACCGCCGCGGTCGTGACTCCGGTCGGCAAGGTCGCCAGCCACGACGGTGAGTTCACCATCGGCTCCGGCGGTCCCGGCCAGATCACGCAGCGCCTGCGCGACAAGCTCGTCGCCATCCAGCGCGGCACCGCCGACGACAAGCACGGCTGGGTGATGCGGCTCGACTGACCATCGTCGAGCCTCGTCGACGGCCGGTCGAACGGAACCTTTGCCCTTCGCGCTGTCTCGTGGAATAGCCCCCGCCATTCAGGACTGGGGAAGGTTCATCTTCATGACTCGCATTTCGTTTCGCACGCTGCTGCTCGCCGGCGTGCTTGCCGCCGCGCCGCTGCCCGCCGTCGCCAAGGACACGCCGGCGTGGATCGCCAGGAGCAATCATTACACCGACGAGCTGCTCGAGACTCAGGCGCGGTTCAATCCCGAAGACGCCGCGCAAACCGGCCTCGAAAAATACGACGGGCTGGCAATGGACCTCGGCCCCAATCTGTCCGAACGCTTCATCGCCGCCGAGCAAAAGCGGCTCGATGAGTTTCAGGCAGCCTTGGCGCGCGAGAGCGATCCGCGGGTCAAGCAGGACCTGCAGATCCTGATCGATTCGATTCAGAAGGACATCGAGGGTACCCGGCTCAGGGATCGGCTGACGCTCGATTGGTACGATGTGCCGGAAATGATCTTCGGCAACATGAACGGAGTGCTCGACGATCAGGTCGCCCCCGAGCGCCGGGCCAAGGCCAAGGAGCTGCTCGAGCGCTACACCGGCCTCTATCCCGGCACGACCCCCCTGACCGAACTCGCCAAAGCGCGCTGGGCCGACAGCCTGGGCGCCGGCAAGGTCGGGCCCTACAAAGGCAAGGTCGAGGACACGCTCGGCAAGACCGATACCTACATCGCCGGCATCCGCAGCCTGTTCGCCAAGTACAAGATCGCAGGCGCCGGCCCGGCGCTCGACGCGATGGAGAAGCAGCTGCGCGACTATGCCGCGTGGGAAAAGGCGACGGTGCTGCCCAAGGCGCGCCCCGACTTCCGCCTGCCGCCCGAGCTTTACGCCTTCCGCCTCAAGCGCGTCGGGATCGATCTGCCGCCCGAGCAGCTGATCGCCCGCGCCCGGCGAGGCTTCTACGAAACCCGCCAGGAGATGGAGGCGCTGGCGCCGCAGGTGGCCAGGAAGTTCGGCTTCAAAGAAACCGATTACCTGGGCGTGATCGCCGACCTGAAGAAGGATAAGATCCCGGCCGACCAGCTCAAGCCGTTCTACACCAAGGTGCTCGCGCAGATCGACGCGACCATCACCCGCGAGCACATCATCACCCGCCCCGATTACCCCGTGTTGATGCGTCTGGGCAGCCCGGCCGAGAACGCGCAACAGCCGGCACCGCACATGGAAGCGCCCCGGCTGATCGGCAATACCGGCGAGCGCGGTCAGTTCGTGCTCACAACCGGCAATCCCTCGGCCGGACCGGACGCCGCCTACGACGACTTCGGTTTCAAAGCCGCGGCGTGGACGCTGAGCGCGCACGAGGCGCGGCCCGGCCACGAATTGCAGTTCGCCCAGATGGTCGCCCGCGGCGTCAGCGAGGCGCGCGTGCTGTACGCCTTCAACAGCGTCAACGCCGAAGGTTGGGCGCTCTACGCCGAATCGCAGTACATGCCGTACGAGCCGATCGAAGGGCAGTTGATCGCGATGCAGTACCTGCTGCTGCGGGAAAGCCGGGCGATGCTCGACCCGATGCTCAACCTTGGGCAGATCACGCCGGACGCGGCAAGCCGGTGGCTGCGCGAGAAGGTCGGATTGTCGAAAGCCTTCACCAAGGAAGAAGTCGACCGCTTCACCTATCGCATGCCAGGACAGGCCGGCAGCTATTACTACGGGTTCGGCCAGCTGTCGGACCTGCGGACGGCAACCGAGCTGGCGCTGGGCGACAAGTTCAATCGTCAGGCGTTCAACGACTTCGTCGTCGGCCAGGGCCTGCTGCCGCTGAACCTGTTGGCCAAGGCGGTGCGCGAGGATTTCATTCCGGCGCAGCTGAAGAAGTAGCCCCCGGGGGCGCCATGTGCGGCGTCCGCAGCCCGGAACTCAGAGAGCAGCCAGCGATGAGCTCCTGGAAGCGAACCCACGGGCGCCTGGCCTGTTTGCGTCAACCCGTTGCGACCATTCGCTACAGCTGCGGGCTTTGCCAATCCGGCCGGGCGGTTTAGACAGAGTCAACGACGGGGGCCGAATCATCGCCCGTCAAGGGAGAGACGGGATGAAGATCAAGGGACTCACAGCACTTCTGATGGCCGGCGGCCTCGCCGCGACGGCGGCAGCGCAGCAGCCAGCGCCGCCCGCCGGTGCGCCGTCCGGACGTCCCGCCGGTCCGCGTCGCTCCCCGTTGCCGCCGCCCGAGCCGGCCCAACACATCGTCGGCAACATCTACAAGATCTTCGGCGGCGGCGGGAACACGCTGGTCGTGGTGCAGAAAGACGGCGTCGTCCTGGTCGACACCAAGATGCCCGGTAACGGCCCTTACATCGTCGAACAGGTGAAGAAGATCACCGACAAGCCGGTCAAGCTGATCATCAACACCCACAGCCATCCGGACCACGTCGGCAGCAACGACTACATCCGCAAGCAATATCCGAACGTGCGGATCGTGATGAACGAAGGCGCCAAGGATGAGCTGATGCGCGGTCCACGACCCAATCCCGAGCTGCTGCCGACCGAAACCTTCAAGGACCGGATGACCATCGGTTCGGGCGACGACCGGATTGAGCTGTACCACTTCGGCCCGGGCCACACGAACGGCGACACGTTCGTGCTGTTTCCCAAGGCGCGCCTGCTGTGCATGGGCGACGTGATGGCCTGGAACATGGCGCCGTTCCTGCCCGCCGGCGGCGCGGAAGATATCGCCGACGAGACCGAAGCCGTGGTTTCGACGTTGAACGGCAAGGTCGACCGGGTCGAGGAAGGTCACGGCTATATGACTGACTGGGCCGCCGTCGAGCGCCTGGCGCGCTTCGACCGGGCGCTCTATGCCTACGCCAAGATCCATTACGACGCCGGCGATCCGCCCGCCGACGCCGTCGCCGACCTGGAGAGGCATCCCGAGTTCGCCAAGCTGCTCGACACCCATATCAAGAAGGGTCTCGAATACGGCAATACCCCGCTGGCGCGGGCGCACATGAACGTGAACGTCGCGTACGAGGAGCTGGCCGGCGAAAAGGTCGGCTTCGGGGTCGCCAACGGCGCGCCGCTGCCCGCGACCGACAAGCACAAGGGCTCGAATCCGAAGGATACCGCCCCGCCCACGCCGGAAATGCTCGCGCACGAAGTGACCTGGTAGGCCGCTTCAGAAAAGGGCGTGCCGGAAAGAGCACCCGCTGGCCACGCTCATGACTTGGACACGCCCCTGCGGGGGCGCTCCCCCCATCCCCCCCGCCAGGGAGGGGGGCTCGACCTCATCGATCGAAGCACTAAGCGGCCATCTTGCCGTGCAGCGCGCCGAGGATTAGGTCGCTGGCGCGTTCGCCGATCATGATCGCGGTGGCGTTGGTGTTACCCTGCGGGATGGTCGGCATGATCGAGGCGTCGGCGACCCACA
The DNA here is from genome assembly GCA_963811255.1 of uncultured Alphaproteobacteria bacterium. GTDB lineage: Bacteria > Pseudomonadota > Alphaproteobacteria > Sphingomonadales > Sphingomonadaceae > Croceibacterium_B. The sequence continues at coordinate 1,218,674 of CAWEQI010000003.1, forward strand.
GCCCGGAAAGCCCGCGCACCCGGCAATCAGGGCCGACCACGGCCTCCGGATCGTCAGCCGCGCCCATCTTCGCCGTACCCACCGGGTGGAACATCGGAATCGACGCCGCGCGCACGTAATGCGCCAGCGAATCCCGGTGCGCGAAGTCCGCCCCGGGGCGAACCTCGCTCTTCACGTGCTTGGCGATTGCCGGCTGGGCCATGATCCGGCGGGCGATCTCGAGGCCGTCGACCAGCTGCTGGACGTCATCGTTGTCGCCGAGCAGCAGGTGTTCGATCTTCGGCGGGGCATCTGGATCGGCCGAACGCAAGGTGATCCGCCCGCGCGACTTCGGGCGCATCAGCGCGACGAAGGTCGAAACGGAGCTTTCCTTGCGCAGCGCGAGGTTGCCCTTGTCGGTCACGTCGAAGGCGAACGCCGAGAACGCCAGCTGCAGGTTCGGCGCCGGCAATCCCTCGCGGCTCTTCACGAACGCCTGGGCATGGCCGATCCCGGTGGTCAACGCTCCGCTGCGGGCGATCGCCAGCGCCAGCACCTGCTTGACCCCCGAATAGCCGCGCGAATCGTCGTTCAAAGTCCGAACGTCGACTTCGTCGACCAGGTGCACGCCGGGATGCTCCTGCAGGTTGCCGCCGACGCCGGGCAGATGGCAGACCACCTCGATGCCGTGGTGGTGCAGCTCCTTCTCCGGGCCGATGCCCGACAGCATCAGCAGCCGTGGAGTGTTGAGCGCGCCGGCGCACAGCACCACGCCCTCGCGCGCCCTCAGCGTCGAAACCTCGCCGCCGCGGCGGATTGTGACACCGATGGCACAGCCGCCGGCGCTCTCGATCCTGAGCACTTGCGCCTCGAGCAGGATATCGAGGCCCGACGGCTTGCGGCGAAGATACCCGGCGGCGGTCGAATGCCTGAGGCCGCGACGTTGCGACAGCTGGATATGGTCGACCCCCTCGGCGCTTTCGCCGTTTAGATCGACCGAGCGCGGATAACCCGCCTGCTGCACCGCCTCGATCCATTCCTCGGTGATCGGGTAGCGCGAACGGACTTCCGAGACCGCCATCGGCCCGCCGGTTCCGCGCCACTGGTCGGCGCCGCGCTCGTTGTCCTCCATCCGCCGGAAGTATGGCAGCACGCTGGCGTAATCCCAGCCGACCGCGCCGAGCTCGGCCCAATGGTCGTAATCCCACTTGTGCCCGCGGACGAACATCATTCCGTTGATCGCGCTGCCGCCGCCGAGCCGCTTGGCGGCCGGCCACACGTCAGGCCGGCCGCCGACCGAGGGATCGGGCTCGGCCGAATACATCCAATCGAACTCGGGTGTATGGACGATGCCGCTCATCAGCGCCGGCACTTTCGAACGGATGTCGCCGTCCGACTTGCCGGCCTCGACCAGCAGCACCCGTTTGCCGCCCTGCGCCAGCCGCGCGGCGCAGGCAGCCCCGGCCGAGCCGCCGCCGATCACGATGAGGTCCGGTTCGCCTGCCACCTGCTTACTCTCCTGTCTCGCTTGGTGATGGGCGATAGGGGCATTTGCCGCAAGGGCGCGGCTCGCTATCGTGCCGGACGATGGGCGACGACGAGCGGTCAATGATGCTGGCGAGCGGCGGGGAGGCACTTGCCGCGCTGCTCGACAGCTTCGCCCGGCTCACCGGCAAGCGCCTGGCGGACGACCCCGATGAGTTGTGGCACGCGCCCTGCCCGGTGGTCGCCCACGGGACCGAGTTGCCGCCGCGCTTCTTCTACGGCAATCGGGCGGCCCTCGACCTGTTCCGCATGGACGCGCGGGAGTTCATCGGCCTGCCCTCGCACGAATCCGCCGAGGCGACACGGCGCAGCGAACGCGCGGCGATGTTCGTCAGGCTGGAGGCGGAAGACGTCGTCACCGGCTACTCGGGCATCCGCATCGCAGCCGACGGCACGCGCTTCCGGATAGAGGATGCCATCATCTGGAACATCGCCGATGCCGACGGCAGGCGTCTCGGGCAGGCCGCGGCGCTCGCCTCCTGGCAACGGCTCGACGGCTGATCAGCGCTCCCACACGCCTTTGCCTGGCAGCCGTTCACGGCCGTGCGGCGTGGAGAGGTCTAGCTGCGGACCGATCGGATAGATGTGATGCCGGTCGGTCAGCGCGTAGTAATTGCGCTTGATCTCCTCCAGCTTCACCGTTTTGGCGATCCCCGGCCATTGATACAGCTCGCGCAAGTAGCCGCGCAGCGCGGGATAATCCTCGATCCGCCGCAGGTTGCATTTGAACGCGCCGTGATAGCCGACGTCGAAGCGGACGAGCGTCGTGAACGCGCGCCAGTCGGCCTCGGTCAGCCATTCGCCGGTGAGATAGCGGTTGCGCTCCAACTGCGCTTCCATTCGGTCGAGCGTCTCGAACACTCCGCGGGCGGCTTCCTCATATGCCTGCTGCGTGCTGGCGAAGCCGGCGCGATAGACACCGTTGTTGAGCGTAGGATAGATCAGCTCGTTCCAGCGATCGATTTCCGGCCGGAGCGGCTCGGGATAAAAGTCGAGCCGGTTGCCGGTGATCCCGTCGAACGCCGAATTTAACATGCGGATGATGTCCGCGCTCTCGTTGTTGACGATCCGCCGGGTTTTCTTGTCCCACAACGTCGGCACCGTCGCTTTGCCGGTGTAATGCGGATCGTGCTCCTGATAGACGCGATAGAGCGGGTGCGGCACTTCAAACGGCGGGATGGTGTCGTCCGGAAAGATCCAGCCCTGGTTGCCGATCACCCCGTGCGAGGCCGAGAGCGAGATTACGTCCTCGAGCCCCTTGAGCACGCGATAGGCGGTGGTGCGCGACGCCCACGGGCAGACCCAGGCGACGAACAGATGATAGCGCCCGGCTTCGGCGGGGAACTCGGCATCCGGATCGGGCGAAATCCAGTTGCGCAGCGGGCTCTCGATCCGCCGGAACTGACCGTCCTCGCCGATTTCCTCGGCCGCCGGCGGACTGTCGCGCCAGACACCGTCGTAAAGCTGGGACATGCGAAAGCGACTCCGTTTGGCTTGCCTCGACGGCCGCCTAGAGGTTGCGGCCGCGCATGTCAGCCGCCATGGCGCGCAAAAGCAAAAGAGGCGATATGCGCGAGGCCGACGCCCCATCCGAAGCCAAGCTGCCGCGGACCGTGTGGACGCTGGGGCTCGTCAGCCTGTTCATGGATTCCTCGTCGGAGAGCATTCACGGGCTGCTGCCGCTGTTCCTCACCGTCACACTGGGGGCCAGCGTCGCGACCGTCGGCGTGATCGACGGGGTCGGCGAAGCGATCGCCAGCATCACCAAGATGTTCTCCGGCGCGCTGTCGGACCGGCTCGGCCGTCGCAAGCCGCTGGTCCTCGTCGGCTACGGCCTCGCCGCGCTGTCCAAGCCGCTGTTCCCGCTCGCCGGCAGCGCCGCGGTGGTGTTCGCCGCGCGCATCGCCGACCGCTTCGGCAAAGGGATTCGCGGGGCGCCGCGCGATGCGTTGGTCGCCGACGTCACCCCGGCCGAGCTGCGCGGGCGCGCCTTTGGGCTGCGCCAGGCGCTCGACACCGTCGGCGCCATCATCGGCCCTCTGGCGGCGATCGCGCTGATGGCCGCGTTAGCCGACAACATGCGGCTGGTGTTTGCGGTAGCCGTCGTTCCGGCGGTCATCGCGGCGCTGCTGGTGTGGCTCGGCGTCAGGGAGACGCCCTCGCCCGGCCCGCGCGGCGTCGGTGCGCGCCCGCCGTTCCGGGTGGCCGAGCTGCGCCGCCTGCCGGGCCATTTCTGGCACGTCATTGCCATCACCACGGTGTTTACGCTGGCGCGGTTCAGCGAAGCCTTCCTGATCCTCAAGGCGCACGCCACGGGTCTGCCGCTGGCGCTGGCACCTGTCGTTCTGGTGGCGATGAGCGTGATCTACGCCGCCGGTTCCTATCCCGCCGGCGCCTGGGCCGACCGCGCACCGTCGCGGCGCGTGCTCATCGCCGGCCTCACCTTCCTGATCGCCGCCGACCTGACGCTCGCCGTCGCCCTCACGATCGCCGCTGCCTTCGCCGGCATCGCGCTGTGGGGCGCGCATATGGCGCTCACCCAAGGGCTGCTGAGCAAGCTGGTCGCCGACCACGCGCCAATCGAGCTGCGCGGCTCCGCCTTCGGGCTGTTTCATCTGATCACCGGCCTCGCAACGCTGGCCGCCAGCGTGGCGGCGGGTCTTCTGTGGGATGCGATCGGGCCCGAAGCGACGTTCCTCGCCGGCGCCGGCATGGCCGGCGTGGCCGCGCTGATGGCATGGCGAATGCGGCACGCCTGAACCGCGCCGGGCTCCACCCTAACCAGAGTCTAACGCGGCCTTTACGTTCCTGCGTTAGCGCCAGTCCCGTCAAGGCTCCGACCTTCACCATTCGATGGAAGTGTCACAACTTGTCCGACGCCATTGCTTGCCATCCGACGCCTCCAGCCCCGGCGACGATTGCCGCCGATCTGTATGAACGCTCGGCCCAGCTGGTCGGCATCGGCGCTTGGTCCTGCGATCTGCTGACGGAACGTCTGACGTGGACGAGCGGCGTTTTCGACCTGTTCGGTCTGCCGCGCGGCGTTCCCGTCGATCGGCGCGAAGTGCTCGAGTTCTATTGTGAGGAATCGCGTTGCACCCTCGAACGCCTGCGCTCAGCCGCCATCGCCGTGCGCTCCAGCTTCACGATGGACGCGCGTGTCATCCGCCCCGACGGCGAGGCGCGGTGGATGCGGCTAACCGCGACCACGCGGGCATCGAACCAACGCGCGGTCGAGCTCTACGGAATGAAGCAGGATGTAACCGGTGAGCGCCAACGTTGGGAACGGCTGCGGCTGCTGGCGGAGTGCGATGCCCTGACGGGCGTCGCCAACCGCGCGCGCTTTCAGTCGGAGTTCCTCGATCAACCCGCGAGGTCGCCTGCGCTCGACCGCATCGGAAGCCTGCTGTTGCTCGACCTGGACGACTTCAAGGGCATCAACGATCGGTGGGGTCACATCGCGGGCGATGCCTGCCTCTCTATCCTCGGTCGGCGGCTTCTATCGACCTTTCCTGACGCGGTTCTCGCGGCTCGCATAGGTGGCGACGAATTCGCGGTGCTGCTCCCGCCAGGGCATTCGCCCTCCTCGGTGGAAGCGAATGTTCGCGGCCGAATGTCCGGCTTGCTGGCGCCGGCGCTATGGAACGAAGAGCTGCTCCCGATGGGGCTTTCCGCCGGTTTGGCGTTCCCGGAAACGCCCGCCGCGTTCGAACCGGAGGAACTCTTCGTCGCCGCGGACAAGGCACTCTATCTCGCCAAGAGAGAGGGCAAGAACAAGCTCAGGTGCACGGCGGAGGCCTTCTGGAAGCGAGCCGTGGCGTAGGCGCGGCCGCGGTCATCCAATCTTCAGCTGACCAGCAGTTCCCCGGCGCTCGGGCTTTGCGCGAACAACTCGAGCAAGCCGCGTTCTTCCCTGCTTAGCCATTTGGTCTTGCGCGGCAGCTTCAGCCCCTTGCGCCATTTGATCTGCCGATCGACCAGCGCGACCACCGCCGGGTGGACGTAGCTCTTCCGGACGATGGCCGGCGTGTTGCCGAGCTTTTCGCTCACCTGCTCCATCAGCGCCTTGATCGTCAGCGGGCGCTCGGCGTGGGCGAGCAGGTCGAAAGCGATGGCGCTGGCGTGCCAGGTGCGGAAGTTCTTGGCGGTGAAGTGCTCGCCCATCGTTTCGCACAGGTAGGCGTTGACCTCGGCCGAGCCGACGTGGTGCACCTCGTCGTCGTCGCCGACGTACTGGAACAGGTGCTGGCCGGGCAGATCGTCCATCTTGCGCACGAAGTGGGCGAGGCGACGGTCGGTCACCGCGACTTCGGCCAGCTTGCCGCTCTTGGCCTTGAAGCGCAGCTTGACGGTCTTGCCCGACAAGCTGACGTGGCGCATGCGCAAGGTGGTGGCGCCGAAGCTCTTGTTGGCCTTGGCGTAACTCTCGTTGCCGACCCGCACCACGCCTTCGTCGAGCAGCCGCACCACGCTGGCGATCGCCCGTTCCCGGCTGAGCCTGCCGTCGGCGAGGTCCTTCTCGACGCGCATGCGCACCTTTGGCAGCAGCTTGCCGAACGCGAGGCACTGATCGAACTTCTCGGCCTCCTGGTGCGTCCGGTAGTTCGGGTGATAGCGGTACTGCTTGCGCCCCTTGTCGTCGTAACCGGTGGCAAGGATGTGGCCGTTCGACCTGGGGCAGAACCACGCCTTGGTGTACGCCGGCGGCAGCGCTACCGCGTTCAAGCGATCGATCTCATCGCGATCGGTGATGCGCTCGCCCTCGGGGTCGAAATAGGCCCAGCCCTTCCCGCTCTTCTTGCGCGTGATCCCCGGCTGGCCATCGTCGACGTGAACGAGCTTGGGGGGCCGGGTCGCCATGCCGCCGCTGAACGGGCCGCAAGCCGTTGCGGTTCCGGCGAAATCTTTCGGAGCCAAGATGAGCTACAGGCGAAGCAATCAAGAGCGGGGTTGCCGCGCCGCCCGGCGCTCGCCATGTGGTGCCCGCGACACCCGAACCTGCCAGGAGAGCGCTCCATGAACGACGTCTACACCCCGCCGAAAGTCTGGGAATACGATCCGGAGAACGGCGGCCAGTTCGCCGGGGTCAACCGCCCGACCGCGGGCGCGCGCGAGGAGCACGAGCTGCCGGTCGGCGAACATCCGTTCCAGCTCTATTCGCTCGGCACGCCCAACGGAGTGAAAGTGACGATCATGTTCGAGGAGCTGCTCGAGGCCGGCTTCTCGGGCGCCGAATACGACGCCTGGCTGATCAAGATCTTCGAGAGCGAGCAGTTCTGGTCGGGTTTCGTCGAGCTCAACCCGAACTCCAAGATTCCCGCGCTGCTCGACAAGTCCGGGCCCAAGCCGTTTCGAGTGTTCGAAAGCGGCGCGATCCTGGTCCACCTGGCCGAGAAGTTCGACTACCTGCTGCCGAAGGACAATCCCGCGCGCGCCGAAACCCTGAGTTGGCTGATGTGGCAGATGGGCACCGCGCCGTTCATGGGCGGCGGGTTCGGTCACTTTTACGTCTATGCGCCCGAGCGCTACAAGTATCCGATCGACCGCTACGCGATGGAGACCAAGCGCATCTTCTCGGTCGCCGACATGCAGCTCGGCAAGACCGAGTACCTCGCCGGGGCCGACTACACGATCGCCGACATCGCCAGCTACACCTGGCTCGGCAATCTCTACCACGGCGCCTATAACCGCTGCGATATTTTCCTCGGGCTCGACGAGTACCAGAATGTCGCCCGTTGGGTGAAAGCGATCGACGCCCGCCCGGCGGCGATCCGGGGGCGGCTGGTCAACACCCAAGCGATGAGTGAGCGCCACTCGATGGCCGACTTCGACAAGGTCGAGGACCGCAGCCTGTTCGACCCGGTGCGCAAGCGGCCGGACTCTCTGTGAGCTACCCAGTCCCCTCCCGCTGGCGGGAAGGGGCCGGGGGTGGGAATGACCACCCTCTGAACACTCGCCCTCCCCCGACCCCTCCCGCAAGCGGGAGGAGAGATCGGCTCACCAAGACCAGCCGTGGCTGCCCATGACAGCCGCGGCGACGGTCACCAGAGCGAGCGTCAGCAGTCCACGGTGCATCCATTCCATGCGCGCGAACACCCTCGCCGGATCGGGCGAAGACTCCATTCGCCGGTGCAGGAAGAACGGTTCGACCACGAACAGCATCAGCGCGAACACGGCCCACAGACACACCATCGCATGCATCCACCAGAACTGGCCATCTTCGAAGCGGCTCCACATGTCGGCGCGCCAGATCATCCACAGGCCGCTCGCGCCGGCGAGCAGCACCCACGCTCGCGCCTGCCAGACGAAGCGGCTTTCGAAGCGATGGAACGCCGCCAGCCGCTCCTCCGGCGGCGAGCAGCGGCGGATCGCCGGCATCGTCACCGTGGTGACGAAAGCCACTCCGCCGATCCACATTACCACCGAAAGGACATGGACAGCGCGGGCGAGGATGAAATCGTTCATCCTCGGCGGATATCAGAACTTGGCGCTGGCTTCGACGCCGTAAATCCGTGGCTCGGCCTTGAACACGAAGCCGCCGGGCGAGAACTCGGCGTTGTACTTCTTGTTGAACAGGTTGGTCGCGAAGCCGGTGACGCTCCAGTTGTCCTTGCGGAACCCGGCGCGGACGTCGACCAGGTTGACCGGATTGCGCACCGTGGTGTTGTATACGTCCCACCAGGTGCGGCCGATGCGGCGATAGTCGGCCCGCAGCAGCGCCGAGAAGCCGCCGCCCAAGTCCGGCGTGTATTGCGCGCTTATATTGAGCGTCGAGCGCGAGACGTCGGGCGCCTCGTTCCCGATCGCCGCCGGGTCGGGGAATTCCTTGATCTTGCTGAAGGTCATGCCCCACGAGGCGTTGAGCTGGAAATCCCTCGTCGGCGCCAACCGCCCCTCGAGTTCGAAGCCGTTGATCCGCTCCTTGGGCACGTTGCCGAGGTTCTGCGTCGAGTTGGCGTAGAGGTAGACGAAGAAATAGCTGTTGTGCGTCAGCGTGGTGTAGGCCGCGCCGTTGATCGTCAGCATGCCGTGGAGCCACTGCGTCTTGAAGCCGGCTTCGAAGGTGTCGGCAGTCTCCGCTTCGAACACGTCGTTGACGCCGACTACCCCGCTGTTCGCGGCGACCACGCCGACGCCCGTCTGGTTGAAACCGCCCGAACGGAAGCCACGCGCGTAGTCGGCATACAAAGTGATGTCCTTGTTCGGCGTGAACGTCAGCGTGACATTGGGCTGCCAGTCGCTGAAATTGCGCCTCCGCACGTCACCATGATGGCTCTGCGCCGCCCCGTTCAGGAAGGCGATATAGTTGATGTAAGCCAGCCATGCGTCCGGCGTCTCGGTCGTGTTCTTGCGGTGATCGTGGTCGTACCGGATGCCCGCGTCGATCCGGAACAGGGGAGAGAATTGATAGCCGAGATTGGCGAAGCCGGCCCAGGCGAAGTTGTTCTGCTGGTCCGACAGGAAGGAATACTGCGGGTTGTTGGGGTTGGTGCTCGGCGTGTGATAGACCGGGAACACGCCCTTACCGAGGTCGAGCATGTTGCCGGTCGAGATGAACCGGTCGGTCGAGATCAGATAGCCACCGAACATCCAGAACAGCGGGGTCGACGTCGGGCTCTCGAACCGCAGCTCCTCGCTGAAGGCCTTCACGTTGAGGTATTGGCTCTGGTTGAGGTCGTGGCTCCCGCTGAAGCAGGGGTCCGACGGCTGCGCGCAAAAGGCCTCGTTGATCGGCAGGAAGTCGAACGCGTCCCCGGTGATGATCTCGCTCAGCGTATCGTATGAGGAGATGGAGGTCGCCTTGAAGCCGTCGCCGGCATAAGTCAGCTTGGCCGAAACGTTGTTGATGTCGCGGTTGTCGATGCCGGCGTTGTTGACCCGCACCGGCAGGCTGACGTCGTTCACGTCGCCCACGATGTTGTACCAGAAGCCTTGCGTGCGGGTGCGATCGATCGACCCGCGCAAGTCGAGGTCCCACCCGCTGCCGATGTCGAACAGCAACTGTCCGCGCACCGAGTAGTCCTTGTACGGATCGGCATCCTCGTGGAGGTAGACGTTCGGGATGTAGCCGTTGGTATCCTTGTAGAGCCCGGCGATGCGGAACTTCACGCTTTTCGCCAGCGGTCCGCTAAGCCCGCCATGGGTGTACCACCCGAACCCGTTGTCTATACCGACGGTGGCCTCGCCCTCGAGTTGGTCGGTCGGCTGCTTGGTCTTGATGATGATTGCGCCGCCGATCGCGTTGCGGCCATACAGCGCTCCCTGAGGGCCCTTGAGTACCTCGATCTGCTGAATGTCGTAGAGGTCCTGGTTGAAGGCCGACGGATTGACCTGTTGGACACCGTCGATCACCACCGCCACCGAGGGCTCGCTGTTGCGCGCTTGGCTGATGCCGCGGATGACGACGAACGACGTGCCGACGTTCTGCGTCTGCACCAGGTTCACATTTGAGGTCAGGTTGATGAAGTCGGCCGGTTTCTGGATCCCGGCGTTCTCGATTTCCTGGCTGCTGAAGGCGGTGATCGCCGCCGGCGTGTCCTGCAACGTGTCGGCTCGGCGCAAGCCGGTGACGACGATGGCGTTGCCGCTCTGGGCCTGAGCGGACGACTGACCGGGGATCGTTTCCTCCGTCTGGTTCGCCTGGGCAGCGGTGTTGTTGTCCTGCCGCTGCGTTTGGTTATGATCGTTCTGGGCCGTAGCAGGCACCGTATGGGCGATCGCCAGCGCAGCAACGGAAAGCCCGGCGAAACGGGAAACCATAATTTTCATACAAATCCCTCCCAGCGTCCCGCCCGCTCCTTACGAATTTTCTTCGACGAGAGCAATTTTCGTCGGCCCCGTCGCCCCCTCTTTCCTTCGCGAGTGTTGCACTATAGGGGCACCCGCGCTGCTGGGGCGTAGCCAAGTGGTAAGGCACCGGTTTTTGGTACCGGCATTCGCAGGTTCGAATCCTGCCGCCCCAGCCAGGTTTCCCGCGCCTAGTCGATCTCGATCCACACCGGCGCGTGATCGCTGGTCCTCTCCCATCCGCGCACGTCACGCTCTACCCCGCCGCCGGGAAGCCGCTTCGCCACGCCGGGGGACAGCAAAAAATGATCGATCCGCAGCCCGGCGTCGCGGGCGAACGCGTTTCTGAAGAATTTCCAGAAGGTGTAGATCGTTTCGTCGGGGTAGAGCTGGCGAAAGGCGTCGGTCCAGCCCTGCTCGACGAGGCGGAACCACGCAGCGCGCACCTCCGGCGCGAATAGCGCGTCGTCGACCCAGCGTTCGGGCGCATACACGTCCTGCTCAGTTGGCATGACATTGAAATCGCCAGCGAGAACGACCGGCGCTCCCGAGCCGAGCAACTCGGCCGCGTGTGCCGTCAGCCGTTCGAACCAGCGCAGCTTGTAATCGAACTTCGGCCCTGGGCGCGGATTGCCGTTGGGTAAATAGATCGAGGCGACGACGACACCGTTTACCGCCGCTTCGATGTAGCGGCTGTGGCTGTCGTCCGGATCGCCGGGCACCCCGCGGCGGATTTCGTGAATGGCGCCGGCGCGGCTGAGGATGGCGACGCCGTTGTAGCTCTTCTGCCCATGCCACACCGCTTCGTATCCGGCGTCGCGGATCGCCTGTTCGGGGAACTTCTCGTCGGGGGCCTTCAGCTCCTGCAGGCAGGCGACGTCGGGCCGGCTCTGCTCGAGCCAGCGCAGCAGCACCGGCAAGCGCCCGTTGACGCCGTTGACGTTGTAGCTGGCGATCTTCACGCGCCCTCGAGCACTGGGTCGAGCGCCGCGGGGCTCAGCTCGTGCTCGAGCTGGTCGCGGGTGCATTGGTCCGGGCGCTTGTCCGGCCGCCAGCGCAGAAACGTGGTGCCGTGGCGGAAGCGGCCGCCGGTCACCTGATCGTAAGCCACCTCGGCAACCAGATCGCCTTTCAGCGAAACCCATTCGCTGCTGCGCCGGCCGCGGCTCCAGCGGCTGGTGCCGCCGGGCGAGTTGCCGGTGAAGGGGGATGGTCCGCGGTCGCTCTCCAGCTTGCGCCGCAGCGCCGCCCGCTCCTCGTCCGAGAACGAGCTGGTGTAGCCGACGTAGTCGAGCTTGCCTTCTCGGTCGTAGAGCCCGAGCAGGAGCGAGCCGATCCCGCTGCCCTTCCCCTCGCGATAACCGCCAATGACGCAATCGGCGGTTCGCTGCTGCTTAATCTTGATCATCGCCCGCTCCCCCGGCTTGTAGGGCGCGTCGAGGCGCTTGGCGATCACCCCGTCGAGCGCCTTGCCGCTGCGTTCGAACCAATCGGCCGCCACTCGCGGATCAGCGGTTGCGGGCGAAAGCCGTAGCCGCGGGCCGGCTGCGTGGCCCATAAGCTGCTCCAGCGCTCGGCGGCGTTCCGACAGCGGCCGTTCGAGCAGAACTTCGTCCCCGAGCTGGAGACAATCGAACAGCATCAGCTGCGCCGGCGTCTCGCGTGAAAGTTTGGCGATGCGCGTGGCGGCCGGGTGCAGCCGCAGCTGCAGCGCGCCGAACGACAGCGCCTCGCCGACCGGCAGGACGAGCTCGCCGTCGAGCACCAGCCGCCGCTCGTCGAGCGCCCCGAGCGCGTCAGCCACTTCGGGAAAATAGCGCGCCAGCGGCTTGCCGGACTTGCTCATCAACTCGACCGCGTCGCCGTCGCGGAAGGCGAGGCAGCGGAAGCCGTCCCACTTCGGCTCGAACTGCCAGCCCTCGCCGGCCGGAATGTCGCTTTCCAGCTTCGCTTCCATCGGCGCTGTATCGAGCGCAATCGCTAGGCGGGAAAACGGTGGCGCCATGGCCGGGAAATGCTGCTTGTGCAGCAGCGGTTCCGCGGGCTAGCTCGCGCTCATGAGCGAGCCCACCCTGCGCGTTGCCTTCTTCAAGCTCAACGTGCCCGAGATCGGCCCGGCGCTGGCGTTTTGGCGCGAAGCGTTCGGGTTCCAGGTCGTGCAGACCTACGACGAAGCGGAGTTTCTTGAACAGATCCTCGCCCTGCCGGGGCAGGCGAACGGCCCCAACCTGATGCTCGTCGCCTACAAGGACGGGCGCGATGTCACGGTCGGCCACGGCCACGGCGCGGTCGGCCTGCAGTGCGGCGACATCGGCGCGGCGCATGAGCGGGCGCTGGCTGCGGGAGCGAAAGAGGGCACGAGGATCATGACGGTCGGCGAAGGGATCAAGGTGGCTGTGCTGCACAGCCCCGAAGGGCACGAGATCGAGTTGGTCCAGCTGCCGGCCAGGACCTAGGCGGCAACCTCGGCATAATCCTCGGCGAATATGGAAATGGTCCGGTAGTCCGGATCCTGCAGCACCGCCGACAGCAGGAAGCTGGCGACCGCTTCGCAACGCGGGTCGGTCGCGTGATCCTTACGATACCACAACAGACGCCAGTTCTCGAGCGGATAGAGCATGATCACGGTTTCGCGCATGTCCGACGGCAGGATGGTGTCGGCAAAGGAGGAAATGCCGACCCCGCGTTCGAGCATCGCCGCCATCACGTCGTAATACTGGGTGTGGCCGATAACGTGCTTCGGGCGAATGCCGTACTGCTCGAAGAAGCGCAGCATCTCATGCTCGCGCGCGCTCGCCGCCAGCGGCATAATGAACGGCAGCGTGTTGAGCGCGTCGGGCGCGAGCGGAAGCCGATGCCCTTCGGCGAACTTGCGATGTCCGTAGATGCCGCCGCGGACTAGCGCCAGCTGACGGAAATAAGGCTCAACCGAACGGTCGGCGCGGCGGTGGATCAGCGCGAAGTCGTAGCGGCCGTCTTCAAGATCGCGAGCCAGCTCGTTGGTCGGGATTTGCCCATCGAATTCGAGCTCGATCCGCTGATGCGCAGCGAAAAAGCGATCGAGCTTGGGGCGGATATAGCTGTCGAGCATGCCCTGGCCAACCAGCACCCGAAATTGCGCGGGACCTTCGGCCTCGCCCGCCTCTTTGCGGCGATGGGCGGCCAGCGCCTTGCCGGCGGCCTGGAACGCCCGCAAGTCCTCGAGAAAGGCCATCCCTTCGCTGGTCACCGTCGGCCGCTGGCCGGGCCGACGCGCGAACAGCGCAACGCCGAGCTGATGCTCGAGCGCCTTGATCTGGTTGCTCACCGAAGCTTGCGAAATGCCGAGACTTTCCGCGCTGCGGCGGAAGCTGCGCGTGGCGCACAGGCTGGCGAACACCTCCAGCTGGCGCAGCGTGAAAGGTAGACCGGCCATTATCTCTCCCCGCTGAAAGTATAACCGAGCAGTGATGACCTGTCATCACTTTGCGGTTCGTTGCTTCCGACGGCCCTTTTCCAGGAAAGCGCTCCTCGAAAAGAAAAACGGTGGGAGGGAATTTCATGAGGTTCGTCGCCGATCGACCCGGCATGTCCGGAGTACGCCGCCTGTTCGCCTGCAGCGCCAGCCTGGCCGCGCTCGCCCTGGCGAGCACGCCCGCATCGGCCGAGGACAACGCGACCGAGACGGACAGTGCCGCGCCAGCGGATCCGGGAGCACCGGCCGACCAGTCGGCCGCTCCCGCGGACGGGGCGGCCACGTCCGGCAAGGAAATCACTGTCACCGGCTCCCGCATCCGCGCAACCGGGATGACCGCACCGGTGCCGGTCACGATCGTGAACGCGCAGGAGATCGAGACGCTTTCGCCCGGCGCCATGATCACCGGGGTCAGCCAGTTGCCGCAATTCTACGGCAACCAGACGCCCAACAGCGGCAACTTCTTCGTGCGCAGCGGCTACGGTTCGCTCAACCTGCGCGGCCTCGGCGTCAACCGCACGCTGACCCTGCTCAACGGCCGCCGCGTGCCGTCGACCAGCGCGTTCGGCGGAGTCGACATCAACCTGTTCCCCGAAGCGATGATCTCGAGCGTCGAGACGACCACGGGCGGCGCCTCGGCGGCGTATGGCACCGACGCCGTCGCCGGCGTCGTCAACTTCATTCTCAACACCAAGTATACCGGCCTGCAGGTGAACCTCGAAGCCGGCGTGACCAGCCGCGACGACGGACAGAACGTCAAGGGTTCGATCGCCTACGGCAGGGATTTCGCTGGCGGCCGCGGCCATATCCTCGCCTCGGCGGAATACTACAATCAGGACGGGATCGACAATTACCGCAAGCGCCACTGGTATCAGGCATGGGGCACGTTCGGCAGCGGCACTCAGGCCGATCCGTATTACTTCGCGCCGAACGTCCGCTCCGCAAACGCGAGCTTCGACGGCACGATCTTCGCGCCCGGAACCGCCATCAACGGGCTGCAGTTCGACAGCAGCGGCAACGTCCATCCGTTCCAGCCCGGCTCGATCCTGCAGGGGGTGGTAGGCACTCCGCCGGCGCGGACCAACGGCGGCAGCGCCGACGACATCGGCGGCGGGGAGGTCGCGAGCCTCTATCCCAACCTCGACCGCTATTCGGTATTCGCTTACGCCGACTACGACGTCACAGATGGGTTCAAGCTGTTCGCCCAGTTCCTCCACGGGCGTACGCACATCCACCAGTACAACAGCCCGCGCGCGAGCTTCGGCGGCACGCCGACCGCGCTGACGATCTTCCAGGACAACGCTTTCCTGCCGGACAACCTGCGGCAGATGATGATCGACAACAACATCCAGTCCTTCACGCTGCGCCGGATGGGCAGCATCCAGGACATCGGCACGATGTACCTCGACGATACGACGACGCAGTACATCGGCACCGGCGGCTTCCAGTGGAACATTGACGGCGGCCTGCTCAAGGATTGGGAAATCGACGGCTACTACCAGTATGGCCAGAGCACGCGCGACTGGCGCCAGTTCGGCCTGCGGGTGGACCGCATCTTCGCCGCGGTCGATGCCGTGCGCGACCCGAACGGCAACATCGTTTGCCGGGTGAGCCTCTACGGCAATGCTTTCCCGGGCTGCCAACCGCTCAATCTGTTCGGCCGCGGCAACGCCTCGCAAGCGGCGGCGGATTACGTCACCGGCTTCGAGCCCGGCCAGCAGATCTCCACGCCGCTCTTCTTCGCCGACGGCGGCTACGGCCCCGGCGTCACCTACAATTACACCACCAGCCCTGAGAAGGTGAACCTGACCACCTTCAAGCAACACTTCGCCGAGCTGTCCGCTTCCGGCAACCTGTGGGACGGCTGGGGCGCGGGCCCGATCGCCGCCGCGTTCGGCGGATCCTACCGCAAGGATTCGATCCGCCAGGTGGTGCAGGACGTGACCAATCCGCCGTCCGACACCGTCAACGGGCATCCGGTGCTGTGCAACGGCGAAGCCCCGGGGTTGCGCGGCGTGAGCGCCCCCGATTGCCATAATACGGTCGGCGTCCAGTACTCAAAGGTTTCCAACATTCTCGGCTCGGCCGACGTCTGGGAGGTCTTCGGCGAGCTGCTGGTGCCGCTGATCGATACCGAGGGATTCAAGGCGCGGGCCAACGGTGCGGTCCGCTGGGCCGATTATTCGGGCTCGGGCACGATCTGGGCCTACAAGGGCGGCGTCGAAGCGGACATCGCCGACATGTTCCGCCTGCGCGGCACCTATTCGCGCGACGTGCGCGCCGCCAACCTGTCCGAACGGTTCGACAAGACGGGCGGCGCGGCGACGGTGACCGACCCGCGCAACCTTCTCGACAACGATCCGACCAATGACAACACCACGTACAACGTGACGATTTTTTCGGGCGGCAATCCCGGCGTCAAACCAGAAAAGGCCGACACCTTCACCGCCGGCGTCGTCTTCAACCCCTCCTTCTTCCACAGCCTGTCCGTCTCGGTCGACTGGTACGACATCAAGATCAAGGATGCGATCGGCCAGGTGGGCACGCAAAATGTCGTCAACCGCTGCCTCGGCACCGCACCGGAGCAGGCGTTCTGCGATCTGATCACGCTCAACAACGGCAGCCTCGACGGCGCGCTGGTGGGTGACGTCTACGTCAATGTGGCGAAATCGGAAGTCAGCGGCGTCGATGCCGAAATCGACTTCAACACCCCGGTCAAGCTGCTCGGCGGGGGCGACGAGTCGCTCTCGGCGCGGGCGTTCGGCAGTTGGTTGATCAAGCGTGCGGAAACCAACAGCACCGGCGTCACCACCGATTATGCCGGCCAGACCGGCGCCGGCCAGAGCGGCGGCGGCTATCTCCCCTATCCCGATTTCAAGGCGACGGGGAGCATCACTTATCGCAACGGCGGCTGGTCGTTCCTGACGCAGGCTCGCTACATTGCGCCGGGTATCCAGGACATCTGCGGAGTCGTGGCCTGCCCCGGCGCGACTGACCCGATCTACATCCAGGACAACAGGGTGGATTCGGTCCTCTACATCGACCTGCGGCTGGATTACCGCGCCCATCTCGGCGTCGCCGACGCGGACTTCTTCTTCAACGTCACCAACCTGTTCGACACCGATCCGCCGATCACGCCCTCGTACAGCGCGTTCCTCGGCTATGCGACGCAGTACAATCCATCTGTCTACGATGTCCTCGGCCGGCGTTACACCCTCGGCATGAAGCTCAAGTTCTAACGAAATCCCGTCCCGGCTACCCGAGGAGCCGGCACGGGATAACGAGCAGTCAGGCGGCGGCGGGACTCCCTTCCGTCGCCGCCTGGCGACGGTGGGCGATGCCGAGAACGGCGATCAGCGTGGCGATCACGACGGCCGGAAGCGCCACCAGCAGCATGATCGTCCCGAGCGGCAGCGCCGCGCCGAGCGCCAGGCCGCCCAGGTAAGGGAAGAGAATCCCGCCGATGCGGCCCATGCCGGTCGCCCAGCCGAACCCGCTCGAGCGCATCTCCGGCGGATAGCCGAGCGTCGCCAGGGTGTTGATCCCGGTCTGCCCGCCGACCTGGGCGACGTTCCAGGCGATCATCCCAAGGAGGAACAGGCCGGTCCCGAATGGAATCACGCCGAGGGAGCCGATCGCCAGCGCATCGAGCAGGAAATAGCCGGCGATCAGCCAGTAGGGATGAATCCGATCCATCAGCCAGCCCATCGTTAAGGTGCCGGCGATGCCGCCGGAAAAGGCGATCAGGTCGAAGCGGGCGAAGGCCGGCACCGGGATGCCGGACAACTGGTTGAAATAGGTCGTCATCCAGCTCGACAGCAACGCGATGTTGCCGAGCGACAGGAAGCAGGCGAACCACAGGATCAGCGTCTGCACGACGTAACGGCGCGACAGCAGCGCCAGCGGCCCCGCTTTCGACGGCGGCGGCGCATCGCCGAGGTGATAGACCTCGCCGCCATGGATCGGCGCCTCCGCCTCGATCGCCAGGATCGCCGCCGGAATGCGATGGTCGCGCGGATTGCGCGAGACGCGAAACGCCAGGGATTCGGGGACCGCCAGCAGCAGCGGCAGCATCGCCAACGGCAGGATTCCGGCAAGCCAAAAGCCGATGCGCCAGCCGAACGGGACCAGCAACCACGCGGCGACCGCGCTGGCCGCGGCATTGCCGGCGGAAAAACCGACCAGCGCGATGGCCAGGAACGTGGCCCGCCGCCGCTTGGGGGTGGTTTCCGAAATCAGCGCCAGTCCGATCGGCAGCATGGCGGCCAGGAACACGCCGGAAACCCCGCGCAGGGCCGCCAGCCACATCAGCGACGGCACCCACACCGCGCCTATCGTCAGCACTCCGAACACCGTCGCGCATAGCATCAGCACCGGCTTGCGCCCGATCCTGTCGGCGAGCGGCGGCAGCAGGAACGCGCCCAG
Organism: uncultured Alphaproteobacteria bacterium; assembly: GCA_963811255.1. GTDB lineage: Bacteria > Pseudomonadota > Alphaproteobacteria > Sphingomonadales > Sphingomonadaceae > Croceibacterium_B. The sequence goes on from CAWEQI010000003.1 coordinate 1,236,864, forward strand.
CGCCATCCCGGTCTGCTGCCAGACGAACACCTTGCTCATCGCCACCGGCGCAGCGCCGAAACCATGGGCGATGGCCGGCGCCAGCTTGCCGACGAAGAACACGTCGAAACTGTCGAGAAACAGCGCGACCGTGCAGACGATCAGGGTGGCGATGGCGCGCCAGCCGATCGGCTGGGCGTCGATGAACGCGGCCACGTCGAAGCGGCGATCTCCGGCGGCGGCCATGCGGTACTCTCCCATTGGACTTTGTCAAAATGGGAGAGTGACGGCCTGCAGAGCCGCCGTCAATCGACGGATTGCGCCGCTGGCTCAATCGACGGATTGCGCCGCCGGCTGCGGATGGTGCGGAACGAGGATCATGACGTTGTTCTGGACCCGCCACGAAGCGAGGCGCGAGAGCACGTTCATGCCGATGACGTTGGTCGGCCCGAGGCCGGGGGCGATGATCGCATCGATACCGCTCGCGGCGACATTGCCGAAGCGCAAATGGTCGATCGAAGTCAGCCGGGCCGCAACCATCCCGTTGGCCGTCTGCATGCGGATCGGAATCCCCGCTTCGCGCGGGGTCAGGCCAGCGCGTTCGGCGGTGTCGCTCGAAACGGCGGTCAGCGTGGCGCCGGTATCGACCAGGAACCGCGCCGGAACGCCGTTGATCTCGGCCCTCAGCCAGAAGTGGCCGTCGCGCGCCATCGGCACCCGCGTCTCGCGCCCTTCGACCACCTGCTGCGGCAGGCCGAGTTCGGGTACCGCCATTTCGAACCGCGGGTCGAGCCGGGAAACCTGCAGCACGACCATCACCAGGATGCCCATCAGGCCAAGAGTGCTGGCGCTCCTCAGCAACCGCCCCAGGCCCGGGCTGAGCCGGAACACCAGCGAACCGAGCACCCCCACCGCCATCGTCACCACCGCCGCCATCAGCAGCGCCGATTGCGGCAAGGCCTGGATGTTGTGCGTGAGCTGATCCCAGACGGGGAGGAAGTTCATCGCTCGCATATAGGATGCCGCGGCCTGCTTTGCGATGGCCGGCTCACGGCGCGCCGCGCGGGATCGTCCAGTCGGCGAGGATCAGGGAAAAGCGCTGTTGCGAGTCGAGCCACCGCCGGCGCGGTGTCCAGCCGCCGGCGAGCAGCAGCGTGTTTTGGCTGCGCAGGTCGAACTTGTGGCTGTTTTCGGTGTGGATCGTTTCGCCCTCAGCCAACGCGAAGCGGTGGCCGGAGACCTCGAACTCGATCGCCTCGGTCGCTTCGAGATGCATTTCGATCCGGGCATAGGTATCGTTCCACCGCGCCACATGCCGCAGCTTGTCGAGCGGCAGCGTGCCGCCCAGCTCTCGATTGATCCGCCGGGCGAGATTGCGGTTGAATTCGGCCGTGAGCCCTTGGTTGTCGTCGTAAGCGGCCTCAAGCACGGCGATGTCCTTGACCAGGTCCATCCCGATCAGCAGCTGTGAGCCTTCGCCGAGCGTCGCCCGCATCGAGCGCAGCAGGTCGACTGCGGTGCGCGCGACCATGTTGCCGATCGTCGAACCGGGGAAGAAGCCGAGCTTCGGCAGCGCGCGGACCTCATCCGGCAACTCGACCTCGCGCATGAAGTCGGCCTCCACCGGGTACACCGGCAGCCCGGGAAACTTGGCCGCAAGATCCTCTGCCGCCGCGCGCAGGAAGTCGCCCGAGATGTCGAGCGGCACATAGGCCGCCGGCTCGATCGCGCGCAGCAGTAGCGGAGTCTTGACCGAGCTACCCGAACCGAACTCGATCACCGCCCGTCCCGGCCCGATCAATTCGCGAAACGCATCGCCGCGCTCGGTGAGGATCTCGGTCTCGGCCCGGGTGGGATAGTACTCTGGCAGCCCGGTGATTGCCTCAAACAGCGCCGAGCCGGCGTCGTCGTACAGCCACCGCGCCGGCACCGCCTTCTGCGGCTGCGCCAGCCCGGCAAGCACGTCTGCGCGAAAGGCGGTGGCGACGCCGTCCTCGCCGAGTTCGACCAGCGCGAGCCCTTCCCCCGCGGCCACCGCTACAGATCCTTTGCCAGCCGCACGCCGGTGAATTGCCAGCGCTGGTGCGGATAGAAGAAATTGCGGTAGCTCGCTCGCGAATGCCCGCGCACGGTGGCGCAACTCGCTCCCCTGAGCACGAACTGGCCGGACATGAACTTGCCGTTGTACTCGCCGACGGCCCCCGCCGCCGGGGCGAACCGAGGATACGGCAGATAGGCCGAGCGAGTCCATTGCCACCCATCGCCGAACAGGTCGCGTCCGCCACGCGGCAGCGGCGGCGCGGCGCCGTCGAGCTGGTTGCCGCCCGCCGGGTCGTGCCCCTGCGCAATCGCTTCCCATTCGAACTCGGTCGGCAGCCGCGCGCCGGCCCAGGTGGCAAAGGCGTCGGCCTCGTAATAGGAAATATGGCTCACCGGAGCCCAGGGATCGCGCATCTGCCAGCCGGCGTGGGTGAAATGCTCGCCTTCGTACCAGTAGAGGGGTGCGGCGATCCGCTTTCGCCGGACCCAGTCCCATCCGTCGGAAAGCCATAGCGAAGCCGTGCGATAGCCGCCATCAGCGATGAACTGCTCCCATTCCCCGTTGTTGACCAGACGCCCGGCCAGGGCGAACGGTTCGAGGAGAACGCGATGGCGCGGGCCTTCGTTGTCGAACGCGAAACCGTCGCCGTCGTGCCCGACAAGAGCAATTCCACCGGGATGCTCGTGCCAGTCGGGGCCGGAGCCGTCTGCCGGCGGCGAGGCGCCGGGCGCGTCCCACATCGCCGGGCCGAGCGGATTCTGGAACAGCGCGTGCTTGATGTCGGTCAGCAGCAGCTCCTGATGCTGCTGCTCGTGCGCGATGCCGAGGTCGATCAGCCCGGCGCTGTCCGGGTCGGCGAGGAGTCGTTGCATCGCTTCGTCGACATGCGCGCGCCATTCGATCACCTCGGCGACGGTCGGCCGCGTAATCATCCCGCGCCGGCCGCGAACAATCCGCTGTCCCTCGGCTTCGTAATAGGAGTTGAACAGGAACGGCCAGCGCTCGTCGAATAAGGCATACCCCGGCAGCCGATCGCGCAGCAGGAAAGTCTCGAAGAACCACGTCGTATGCGCCAGGTGCCATTTGGCGGGCGAGGCGTCTTCCATCGACTGGATCGTCGCATCGGCCTCGGACAGCGGCGCGCACAGCGCCAGGCTCAACCGGCGCGATGCTTGGAAGCGCTCGGCGAGATCGGTTGCGCCCTTCGCAAGCGCCTGGACATGGGCTTCGGGCACGGGTTGTCCTCCCCTCGGCGGTCCAGAGCCATGATGGCCGATTGCCGCGGCGATGGAAAGACTTTGGGCCCGATTTGTTTCCCTCAAGCCGCGCGGCGCACCTGATTGCGGCCGCTTGCCTTAGCTTCGTACAGCGCCGCATCGGCGCGGGCCAGCAAGGTTTCGACCCCGTCGCCCTCGCGCAGCATGGCGAGACCGATGCTGATCGTCGCCGCGGGCCCCTCACGCCCGGTAACTTCGGCGATCGAGCGACACAGGCGTTCGGCCAGCCCGCGCGCCTCGCCGCCTTCGACGCCCGAGAGGATGCAGACGAACTCCTCGCCGCCAATCCGGCCGACGAGGTCCTCGGCCCTGATCTGCGCGCGAGCGATCGCGGCAACCTTGCGCAGCACCTCGTCGCCCATCTGGTGGCCATAAGTGTCATTGATCCGCTTGAAGTGGTCGATGTCGAAGATCAGCACCGCCAGCGGCTCGCCGACCTCGAGCGAGGGTGCCACCAGGCTGTCGAGCCAATCGATGGTCGCGCGGCGATTGGCAAGTCCGGTCAGCGGATCGGTCTTGGCCAGTTTCTGCGCCTCGGCCGCCTGCTCGATCGCCTGCTCGCGCGCCCGCTTGAGCGCTTCCTCGCGGAGGACCTGCTCGGTGACGTCCATCGCCACGGCGAACAAGGCCACGCGGCGGCCCTCGCCGTCGAACTCGTTGAACACGTTCATTTTCAGCGTGTGGTTGCTCCCGTCCGGATGGCGAACTCGATACTCGAAGCTGTAGGGGATGCGCGTTTCACGGTGCTGCGCGAGCTTGTCGAACAGCTCTTTGCCGCGGTCGGGCAACAGGTCGCGGATATCGCCGGGGTCGGGGGCGAGGTCCGCCGGCAGCCCGTTGAGCGCGAGCATCTGCTCCGACCATTGCTGCTCGCCGGTCTCGAGATTGTATTGCCAGCGGCCGATCCCGGCGAGCGTCTTGGTTAGGTTGAGGATCGTCAGGTTGGCGTTCAACTCGTCGTTGCTCTTGCGCAGGCCTGCTTCGAGACGGTCGCGGGTGAGCAACATCGCGGCAAGCGGAAGCGCGGTGGCCAGCATCAGCAGCATCTGCGCCTGCAGCAGCAGCGCGCCGGTGGCGGCATCGCTGGCGAGAAAGGGCGCCGGGCTGTGGCCGCCGACGCTGGCGACCATCGCGGCCACAGCATAGGCGATCACTCCGCAGGCCGCAGCCAGTTGGCCGTAGCGGAACACCGCGAACACGATCGCCACGAACAACACCGGAGTAAGCCCCCCCACCGGGGATGTCAGCACCAGCATCGCGAGCGCCAGCATCCCGGCCATCGTGATTCCGAACCCGCGATTGCGGTCTCCCTCCCAGAAGCGGACGTTCTGGTCTCCGAAGCCGAGCCAATGCCTGAGGTACAGCAACACCGGCGTCGCTGTGAGCACGGCGAGTACGCTCGAAAGGAACCAGTGCAACGGCTGGGCGATGCTGGCGCTGGCAACGAATAGCGCGGTGATCCCGGTGCCGGCGGCACAACCCAGCAGCGCCGCGCCGAACAACCCGGCGACGTGCCCGAACGTCTGCGGGTTCTTCGCCCGTCCGCCCAGCACGCGAATGCCCAGGCCGGCGCAAAGCAGCGCCTCGATCAGATTGGCGGAGGCGATTCCCAGGCCCGGCAGCAAAGGCAAGCCCCGCCAGCTCGAATAGATGACCTGCATGGTGAACAGCGTGCCGAGAAGCAAGGGCCACCGCTTCGGCGGCGTGGCGTAGATACTGGCGACGTGAACAGCGGTCGGCAGCCACAGCAGCAGCACGGCATCGCCCTTGTCGCGCAACGTCGTCGAAGCGAACGCCAGGGCGATCCACAGCAGTCCCGCCACGAGCGGGCCGCGCAGCTGCTCGAACCTAACCACTTGAACCAATCCCCTTTGCGGGGACCATAAGCGGTTCTGGTTAACCCATTACTTAGCTGCGGGCGCCAATTTAGAGTATTTTCAGGCGGCGTGCTTGTGCCGCTGGCCTGCTTCCAGATTGAGCATCTCGGCGAGCAGGAACGCCAGTTCGAGGGACTGCGCGGCGTTGAGCCGCGGATCGCAATGGGTGTGATAGCGGTCGGCCAGACCGGCGTCGGTGATTGCCACCGCGCCGCCGGTGCATTCGGTCACGTCCTGCCCCGTCATCTCGACATGGATGCCGCCGGCATGCGTTCCCTCCGCCCGGTGCACCGCGAAGAATCCCTTCACTTCGCCGAGGATCCGGTCGAACGGCCGGGTCTTGTAGCCGCTTTCCGACTTCACGACGTTGCCGTGCATTGGATCGCAGCTCCACACCACGGGATGGCCTTCGGCCTTCACCGCGCGGACCAGCTTCGGCAGACCGGCCTCGACCTTGTCATGCCCGAAGCGGCTGATCAGCGTGATCCGCCCCGGCTCGCGCGCCGGGTTGAGGATATCGAGCAGGCGCAGCAGCACGTCCGGCTCCAGGCTCGGGCCGCATTTCATCCCGATCGGATTGCCGACCCCGCGGAGGAATTCGATATGCGCGCTGCCTTCGAAGCGAGTGCGGTCGCCGACCCACAGGAAATGCGCGCTGGTGTCGTACCATTTGCCGGTCAGCGAATCCTGCCGCGTCAGCGCCTGCTCGTACGGCAGCAGCAGCGCCTCGTGGCTGGTGTAGAATTCGGTGCTCTCGAGCTGCGGCACGGTCTCGGGATCGATCCCGCAGGCCTGCATGAAATCGAGCGCCTCACCGATCCGGTCGGCCACGCCCTTGAACTTGTCGGCCCAGGCGCTGCGGCCCATGAAATCGAGCGTCCACTGATGCACCTGGCGCAAGTTGGCGTAGCCGCCGGTGGCGAAGGCCCGCAGCAGGTTGAGCGTGGCCGCCGCCTGGTTGTAGGCGCGGATCATCCGCTCCGGATCGTTGCGCCGGGCTTCGGCGGTGAACTCGATCGCGTTGACGTTGTCGCCGAGATAGCTCGGCAGCGTCACCTCGCCGTGAGTCTCGGTGGGCGAGCTGCGCGGTTTGGCGAACTGCCCGGCCATCCGGCCGACCTTGACCACCGGGAGCTTGCTGGCGAATGTCAGCACCACCGCCATCTGCAGCAGCACCCGGAAGGTGTCGCGGATGGTGTTGGCGTGAAACTCGGCAAAGCTCTCCGCGCAATCGCCGCCTTGCAGCAGGAAGCCCCGACCCTCCGCCACCTCCGCCAGGTGCGCCTTCAGCGCCCGCGCCTCGCCGGCGAAAACCAGCGGCGGCAATTCGGCGAGCACGCCCTCGGCGCGGGCAAGCTCGCCCGCGTCTTCATAGCTCGGCAAGTGCCTGGCTTCGCACTTCGTCCAGCCGTCGGGAGTCCAGGTCTGCGCCACGTCGAAAAGTCCAAATTACCGGGGAGGCGCGCATGTAGGCGCTGCCCCGAACCATTGCAAAGGTTACATCTGGTATCGAATTGGCGCTAGCGCGCTTTGCTGTCGCCTTTCGACTCCGGCAGCACTTCGATGCGGAAGGCCTTGCCCGGCTGCAGGTACTTGGCGGCGAGTGCGCGCATCTCCTCCGGCGTCACTTGCGTGTAATCGCGCATCAGCGAGGGCAGCATGGCCACCCTGTTGGGGTCGGTCGTCGCACCCTCGAGCTGGTCGAGCCAGAACGTGTGACCCGTTTGCAGCCGCAGGAGCAGCTGGCGGAGCGGCTCGGTCGTCCGGTCGAGTTCGTCCGGCGTGGGGCCGGTCGTCGCCAGATCCGTGGCGATCTTGTCGGCGGCGGCGAAGAAATCCGGCACCGCGGCCGGAGGGAGCTGCGCTTCGGCCAGGAAGCGCCCGCCGGTCGTGATGTCCTGCGGTCGGCTCGAGCTCACTTGCGGCGCATAGCTCGCGCCGGCCTTCTCGCGCATCGCGTCGAGCAGGCGATTGCTGAACACGTCGGCCAAGACCTCGAGCTTGCGGCTTTCGGGCAGCACGGCCGAGCCGCCGCCGGTCGGCCAGGCGATCACCGCGGCGGCCTGGTCGGGTTCGCCCGAATGGTGCAGCACCACCGGCTCGGCATTGGGCGCCGGGAACTTGATCTCGCGCGCCAGAGCTGCGGGCGGAATCGGCTGGCGCGGCGCAAGCGCGCCGAACGTCCGGTTGAGCGCGGCAACTGTCTTGTCTGGATCGAGATCGCCGAACACGTCCACCTCGACCGGCCCCTGCTTCAGCAACGGCTGCCACACCTTGCGGAATCCCTCCACCGTGGCCTTGTCGAGCTCGGCTGGCGTCGGCGTCGCATAGCGCGGGTCGCGGTCGCTGAGCAGCCATTCCATGTCGCGCTTAAGCACGCTCACCGGGCTGGCGCCGTAGCTGTCGTAGGCCAGCTTGGCCGTCGCCTTGGCCCGCTCGATCGGCGCGGCATCCCACCGCGGCTTGGCCAGCTTGGCGGCGAACAGGTACAGCTGATCGGCCAGGTCCTCCTGCCGCGTCTGCGCCTGAAACTCAAACACGCCGTCCTTGATATCGAAGTCGAATCCCATCTTCCGCCCCGTCGAAATTCGATCGAGGTCGTCCTGGTCGAGGCCATCTTCACCGGCGCTGACGAGCGCCATTTGTCCGAGGCGTGCATAGACGGCATCCTGGCCGGTGAACCCGCGCGAGCCGCTGCCGAAGCGCACCCGCACCGTTACCCTCCCCGGCTCGTTTCCGCTGTTCCAGACCTGCGCTTTCACGCCGTTGGCGTACGTCAGCTCTTCGATCGGATTGGTATCGACGCTGAGGCCGAGCGGCTTGCGCGAGATAGGCGCCTTGGCCGGTCCGATCGGCGGCAGGCTGGCGAAATTGACCGGTTTGCCGACGGCGCGCCCACTGGCGTCGGGTTTCGGCTTCTCGCGCAGCGCCGCGGCGATCGAGTTGGCGTCGGCCTCGCCCGCCTTCGGCGTCAGGTAAACTGCCCGGATCACCTTCCCCTGGAACAGCTTCTTGGTGTGCGCGAATACTTCCCTGGGGTTGAAGCGGCGCTTCATGTTGCGGAACACTTGCAGGAACAGCTCGGGCGAACCGACCGACTCGCGAATGTCCACCGCCTGCACGAGATCGTCGGCCAGCTGCGAGCCGGCCTGGATCGTCGATTGCTGGACCTGGTTGGCGAAGACCACGTCGAGCTCGGCCACCTCGCGGTCGATCTCCGCCTGGGTCGGCGGCTTGGCCAGCGCATCGGCGATCACCCCGCGCACGTCGCGCAGCGCGGCGCGCCAGTCGGAATTGAGCGGCGCGAAGGAGACGAACGTGCCGTTGGCCGAACGGCTGACGTTCTGGTTGTCGACGTTGGCGAACAGGTAATGGCCGCCGTGCCGCGCGCGCGCTTCCAGGCGGCGGTTGATCACCGCCAGGGCGACCGAATCGATCAGATTGCCGCGGTTGTATTCGAGATTGTCGACCACCTGGTGGTACGGCCGCAGGTAAGCGTAGTTGAACCCGCGCGGCTGGCTCGGCTCGACCACCACGCGCGTCTCGCCCACCGGATTGGCCTGGTCCGCCCCGGGCGGCGCGTGCGGCGCGCCGAAATCGGGCGCTGGCGCCGGCTTGCCCCGCGCGCTCCAGTCGGCCCACCATTTCTCGACCAGCGAGGCGAGGTACTGCGTGTCGTAATCCCCGACGACCACCACCACGGTGTTCTCCGGGCGATACCAGCGGTCGTGAAACGCGCGCACCGCTTCCGGGGTCGCTTCCTCGAGCGTCTTGACCGTGCCGATCGGCGGCCGCTCGGCGAGCAGCTGTCCGGCGAACATCGTCTCGCGCGTCGCCGCTTCGACCCGCTCGTCGACGCCGGTGCGCTCGCGCCGTTCGGCGAGCACGATCGGCACCTCGGTGCGCAAGTTCGAATAGGACAGCGTCGGGTCTTCGATCATGCCGGTCAGCAGCTTCATGCTCTCATTGAGATTGGCCTTGCTGACGTCGGGCAGATCGAGCTGATAGACCGTTTCGGTCGGCGTCGTCTGGGCATTGGTGTCGGTACCGAAGCTGGCGCCGAGCCGCTGCCAGGTGGGGATCGCCTGCGCGTTGCCGAGGTACTTCGACTGGCGGAACGTGAGGTGCTCGATCAGATGCGCGAAGCCCTGCTCGCTCGGCTTCTCGTACAGCGAGCCGGCATCGATCCGGATGCGGATTGAGACCTGCCCCGGCGGCACGCCGTTGTGCCGGACGGCATAGCGCAGGCCGTTGGGCAATTCGCCGAACAGCCATGCCTTGTCGACCGGGATGTCGGTCCCGCGGAAGATCCACGGATCGTTGGGCTTGGCATACTGCGGCGGCGGCAGAACGTCGGCCGGCGCCGCGGTGAGCGCGGGCGCGCTCTGCTGCGCCGCGGACGGCAGGGGAGCGAACAGGAGGAGGGGAACGAGAGCGCGAAGCACGCGCATCGGGAACTTCATGCCGCCGCCATAGACGGCGAAGCGATGAAGGGACAGTGAATAGGCGCGCTTTGCCCGCAAATAGGCTCGAACGCTTGCCTGGGGGCGAGCGGAACCCTACATCGCGGCCATGTTCATCGAGACCGAAACCACGCCCAACCCCGCGTCGCTCAAATTCCTTCCGGGACAGCAGGTGATGCCCGCCGGCACCCGCGAGTTCACCACGCCCGAAGAAGCCGAAGCTTCGCCGCTGGCGCAGGCGATCTTCGACACCGGCGAGGTGACCAACGTATTCTTCGGCCGCGATTTCGTCTCGGTCACCGCCGCGCCAGGCGTCGAATGGCCGGTGCTCAAGCCCCAAGTCGTGGCCATCCTGCTCGATCATTTCGTCAGCCAGGCGCCGCTGTTCGCCGGCGGCGATGCGGGCGCGATTTCGGTCCCCGCCGAGCCCGAAATCGAGGACGATCCCGCCGACGCCGAGATCGTTGCGCAAATCCGCGAGCTGATCGCGACCCGGGTCCAGCCGGCCGTCGCCGGGGACGGCGGCAACATCGAATACCGCGGCTTCCGCAAGGGCGTGGTTTTCCTGCAGATGCAGGGCGCCTGCTCGGGCTGCCCCAGTTCGACCGCGACGCTCAAGCACGGCATAGAAGGGCTGCTCAAGCACTACGTCCCCGAGGTCACCGAAGTCCGCGCCACCTAATCTCGCGAAGGAACATCCCGCATGGCCGAAGCCCTGCCCGAGATTGCGCTCGACCAGCTGTTCCGCACAGCGCGCAGCTATAACAGCTGGCTCGACCGCGAGGTCGGCGACGCGCAACTGCACGCGATTTACGATCTGATGAAGATGGGCCCGACCTCGGCCAACCAGCAGCCGGCGCGGATCGTCTGGTGCAAGTCGGCCGAGGCCAAGCGGCGGCTGGCGCAATACGCGAGCGAGAAGAACCAGCCGAAGATCACCACCGCCCCGGTGTGCGCCATCGTGGCGATGGACCTCGAGTTCCACGAGCAGCTGCCGTGGCTGTTCCCGCACGCCGACGCCCGCAGCTGGTTCGCCGGCGACGGCGCCGACAAGCGCGCGGCGCGCGAGAGCCAGGCGTTCCGCAATTCCTCGCTCCAGGGCGCTTACCTGATGCTGGCGGCCCGCGCGCTGGGGCTCGACTGCGGGCCGATGTCGGGGTTCGACAACGCCGCGGTCGACGCCGATTTCTTCGCCGGCGAGCCGAATTGGAAATCGAACTTCATCTGCGCGATCGGCTATGGCGATCCGGCGAGCATCTTCGATCGCAGCCCGCGCCCCGACTTCGAAAAATTCAATCGTATCCTCTGACGCGCGGTGCGCACGCTCGTCATCGATTCCGCCACCGAAGCGTGTTCGGCGGCGCTGTTCGAAGGCGGCGCATGGCTCGACGGCCGCTATGAAGTGATCGGCCGCGGCCATGCCGAGCGGCTAGTGCCGATGATCGCCGAGTTGTCTGACAAGGGCCGTGCCGAACGCATCGCAGTGTCGCTCGGTCCGGGAAGCTTCACCGGCGTGCGCATCGGCCTCGCCGCCGCCCGCGCGCTCGGCCTCGCCTGGCGCGCCGAGGTGCTCGGCTATCCGACGCTGGCCTTGGTCGCGGCGATGGCCCGCGAACAGCATCCTGGACCGGTGACGGTGTGCATGGCGGGGGGCCACGGCGAGTGGTTCGTGCAGGATTTCGCCGCCGACGGGCTGCCGGAGCGACCGCTCGCCTCGTTATCGCCTGCGGCCGCCGCCGAGGCTTGCGTCCATCCGCTGGTGGCCGGCAGCCAGGCCGAGAGGTTGGTGGCACGGCGCGGCGAAGGCGCAGCGCTGTCGCTTCTGCCGGATGCCCGCAAGTTCGCGCTTCTCCTGCCCGCGCTCCTCGACAGCGACCTGACGCCGATTTACGGTCGCGCTCCGGATGCAAGACTGCCAGGGGCGCGCAGGTGATCGGCGAACAGCTCGACGATATCGACCGGATGATGGCGGTGATGGAGGCCGCGTTCGACCCCGCTTATGGCGAGGCGTGGAACCGCCGTCAGGTCGGAGATGCGCTGGCGCTGCCCAACACTCACTACCTGCTGGCGGGTGCCGACGGCCAAGAGCCGGACCCGGGCCGTGCGGTCGCCGGGTTCGTGTTGTCGCGCGGCGCGGCGGACGAGGAGGAACTGCTGCTGATCGCGGTCCATCCAGACCATCGCGGGCGCGGCGTCGGCACCGCGCTGCTGCAACGGTTCATCGCCGATGCCGAGGCCCGCGGCGCGCGGCGCCTGTTCCTGGAGATGCGAGAAAGCAATCCCGCCGACTCGCTTTACCGCCGCGCGGGCTTCGTCCCGGTAGGACGGCGGCGCAATTATTATCGCAGCGCAGCAAAGCGGCCGCTCGACGCGATTACCTATGCACGTGCTTGATTTTGGAACAGCAATTCTTGCGCGTTCGATCAAATAAGGAAAAATCGCCGAATTCCCCTTGTAAAGTCGGCGTCTGTCCGTATCACGATCGCTTCGCCGCTTATTGATTCCATGTTGGGGAGGGGCGAAACTAACGTCCGTTAAGAACAGAAAGGCTCGCCGATGGACGAAAATGCAGCAGATCGGCAGGAAACGCTGATCACCCTCACCACCGATGTTGTGGTGTCCTATGTCGCGAACAATTCGCTCGGTGCCGACGAGGTCTCGTCTCTGATTCAAAATGTCTATGGCACGCTGTCCGGTCTCGGCCAGGAAGGCTCTGCCGCGGAGGCGCGACCGGAGCCGGCGGTGTCGATCCGCTCGTCGGTCAAGAAGGATTACATCGTCTGCCTCGAAGACGGCAAGAAGATGAAAATGCTCAAGCGGCATCTGATGACCGATCACGGCCTGACCCCGGACGAGTACCGCACCCGCTGGGGTCTCCCTTCGGATTACCCGATGGTGGCGCCCGACTACGCCGAGAAGCGCCGCGATCTGGCCAAGAAGATCGGCCTCGGCCGCAAACCCGGCCAACGCCGCGGCCGGCGCAAGAAGGCGCCTACCGCGTAACGCACTCCAGGTAGTCGAGTTGAAAAAACGAAGCGCCCCGCCCATAGTGCCGGGGCGTTTTCGTTTTCAGCAGGGACCGCCGTTGCACCAGACGATCGACCTCGAAGCGCTCTGTGCCGAGCGCGGCCTCAGGATCACCGAACAACGGCGCGTGATAGCCCGCGTGCTGTCCGAGAGCGAGGACCATCCCGACGTCGAGCAGCTGCACCGGCGGGCGGCGGCAATCGACCCCAAAATTTCGATCGCCACCGTCTACCGCACCGTTCGCCTGTTCGAGGACGCCGGGATTCTCGACCGGCACGATTTTGGCGACGGTCGCTCGCGCTACGAAGCCACGCCCGAAGCCCACCACGATCACCTGATCGACGTCGAGACCGGCCGGGTGGTCGAATTCGTCGATCCCGAACTCGAAGCGCTGCAGCGGCAGATCGCCGAAAAGCTCGGCTTCCGGTTGGTCGACCACCGAATGGAGCTCTACGGCGTCCGCCTCGATCGCGAGGAGTAACTTGAATCGACAGGCGCGCCATGCTTCCCTGCTCCGTGAGGGGAGAGAGCCACATGGAGATGGAGCTAAGCCGTCCGCAAAGTGGCGCCCTCGGCTGGCGCTGGCTGCTGGTGGCGGCGCGCGTGGCGGCGATGCTGGTTTGGACTGCGGTAGTGGTACCGATTCACGTCCTCGTCCGGCTTGCGGGCAAGCCGTGGCACGTCCCGCCGACCTACCTGTGCGGGATCGGCTGGCTCGCCGGCCTCAGGTTCACCGTCGAAGGCAAGCCGCGCCGGCACGCGCTGCTGCTCGCCAACCACGTGAGCTGGCTCGATATCATGGCCCTTGCCTCCGCCTCGCGCACCGCCTTCGTCGCGCATAACGGTCTGGCCGGCCATCCCTGGCTCAAGTGGATGTGCGAACAGAACGGCACCTTGTTCATCAGCCGCGGCCGCCGGCACACGGTCCCCACCCAGGTGGCGCAGGTGCGCGAAGCGCTCGGCGAACGCCGGCTGACGATCTTCCCCGAAGCGACCACCGGCGACGGGCGCGACCTGCTGCCGTTCAAGAGTTCGCTGCTGTCGGCGGTCGGTCTGCTTCCCGCCGGGGTTCCGGTGCAACCGGTGGCGCTCGCCTACGAAGAGGCCGAGACGGTCGCCTGGGTCGGCGAGGAGCCGGAATTGACCAACGCGCTCAGGATTTTGGCCCGAACCCACCCGATACACTTAAAGCTGCGCTTCCTCCCGCCACTCGCGGGCCCGGCGCTCGCCGACCGCAAGGCGATGGCCGCTGCGGCGAGGGCGGCGATCGGCGCAGCGCTCTCGTAGTTCACGCGAAGGCGCGGAAAACTCGCGCCTGCGGCGAAGCTCGCTGTGTGACCCTCACCGTCGTCTCAAGCACGACATCGGCTATGCGGTCCGCCATCGTCGACGGCGATGCTGTCTCCGCGCCTTCGCCTCTTCGCGTGAACATAACGCTTTCCTACACAGGTCCGGTCATGCGAGAACGAACCATGATCAAGGACCAACAGGCAAATCCCGAAGGTTACGCCCTTTCCCCGTCGAAACGGCGGATTTCCGTGCGTTTCCGCCGGATTCCAAATTCCACTTTATCCCCGGTTTGGTGTACCAGAGGAGCCGCGTTTGAAAGCCGTGAGCGAATCGCCTAGATGCCCCGCCCGATGCAAACGCGCGAGCCTCCCCGGACCTTCAGGGTCAAGAGCTTCGGCTGCCAGATGAATGTCTACGACGGCGAGCGGATGGCCGAGCTGCTCGCGGAGCAGGGTATTGCGCCCGCACGGCAGGGTGAGGAAGCGGACCTCGTCGTTCTCAACACCTGCCACATCCGCGAGAAGGCCGCCGAGAAGGTCTATTCCGACATCGGTCGGCTGCGGAAGGGCGACGGCAGCACGCCCTTGATCGCGGTCGCCGGCTGCGTCGCCCAGGCCGAAGGCGAGGAGATCATGGCCCGCGCCCCGGCCGTCGGCGTGGTCGTCGGTCCGCAAGCCTATCACCGCTTGCCGGATATGATCGAGCGGGCGGTGCGCGGCGAACGGACAAGCGATACCGACATGCCGGCCGACGCCAAGTTCGCCGCCCTCCCCGCCCGCCGCCGGGCGAGCCCGAGCGCTTTTCTGACCGTGCAGGAGGGCTGCGACAAGTTCTGCACCTATTGCGTCGTGCCCTACACCCGCGGCGCGGAAATCTCGCGTCCGTTCGGTGATTTGCTGGCCGAAGCGGAAAGATTGATCGAAGCTGGCGCACGCGAGATCACCCTGCTCGGACAGAACGTCAACGCGTGGTCGGGCGAGGATGGGAAAGGTCACACGATCGGCCTCGACGGCCTAATAAGAGAACTGGCCAAGCTTCCGAATTTGCAGCGAATTCGCTACACCACCAGCCATCCCAACGATGTTACGAATGGGCTGATTTCGTGTCATGGCGAAGTCGACAAGCTGATGCCCTACCTGCACTTGCCGGTGCAGAGCGGCTCCGACCGGGTGCTCAAGGCGATGAACCGCAGCCACTCGGCGGAGAGTTACCTTCGCCTGATTGATCGCTTTCGCGCCGCCCGCCCCGATCTCGCCGTCAGCGGCGACTTCATCGTCGGTTTCCCCGGCGAGACCGAAGCCGATTTCGAAGCCACCCTGCGCCTGGTCGACGCCGTGGGCTACGCCCAGGCGTTCAGCTTCAAGTACTCGCCTCGCCCCGGCACGCCCGCGGCGACGATGGAGGGCCAGGTCCCGCGCGCAGTGATGGACGAGCGCCTCCAGCGCCTTCAGGCCGCGCTCAACCGCGACCAACTGGCGTTCAACCGGGCCAGCGTCGGCCAGCGCTGTGCGGTGCTGGTCGATCGCAGAGGCAAGAAGCCGGGCCAGTGGCTCGGCAAGTCGCCCTGGCTGCAATCGGTGTTCTTCGAGGGTGAGGCGGCGATCGGCGACCTGGTCGAGGTCGAACTCGCCGCAGCCGGCCCCAACTCGCTGTCGGGCTGTCTGCTGCAGCCTCTCGCCGCCTGAGCTCCGCGCTCAGCCCGCCGAAGGCTTTGCCACCCAATTGTAGACCCAGGCGATGACCACGCCGGCGATGAACCCGTCGACGAAAGCCCACGCCGCCCCGATCAGGGCCCCGATTACCGACGCCTGATACCCGATGTACAGCGAGGCGAGCGCGGCGAGCAGAGCATTGCCCCAGCCGAACATGGCCGTGATGCCGACGCACCCGACATAGATCGCCCACAACACTCCGATAGCCACGCCGAGCGCGACTGGTTGGCACTTTTCCATCGTTCCCTCCTCTGCTGACGTAACAGCTTCACTGCACCGGCAGTACAGGGGTTATAACCCCTCGACTCTGCTGGCGCCAAAATCTCGCGCGCGGGCTTTTCCACCATCGTTCGCGCCGCGCCAGCTTGCCTCTGTTTCGCCCGCCCCTATCTTCATGGTTGAAGTCGAAAGGAGCGCATGGCCCGTAAACCCGATCGTGCCGACAACCGCGCGGCACTGAGCCACCCGGAGGACCGCCGCGACGCCGCACGCCGCGCCCGGGCGGAAATCGCCTTCGAGGAACAGGCCGTGCTCGGCGCGCTGTTCGGCGAATTCGATGCCAACCTCGTTCAGCTCGAAAACCGCCTCGGCGTGTACATCGGCGCGCGCGGCAACAAGATCGTCGTCGAAGGCTCGGAGGATGACGTCGCCCGCGCCCGCGACGTGCTCAAGGCGATGCACGAACGGCTGCTGACCGGGCACGAACTCGATTCGGGCACCATCGAATCGCTCATCGCCATGTCCGGCGAACCGACGCTCGAAGGGATCATCAGCGGCGAGGCGAAGCAGCCGCCGATTATGATCCGCACCCGCCGCAAGACCATCGTGCCGAGGAGCGCGATGCAGGCCGAATACATGCGCCACCTGGCCAGCCGCGAGATCATCTTCGCGCTCGGCCCGGCGGGCACCGGAAAGACCTATCTCGCGGTTGCCCAGGCGGTCAGCCAACTGATCACCGGCAGCGTCCAGCGGCTGATCCTCAGCCGCCCGGCGGTCGAGGCCGGCGAACGGCTCGGATTCCTGCCCGGCGACATGAAGGACAAGGTCGATCCCTATCTGCGTCCGCTGTACGACGCGCTGTACGACTGCATGCCGCCCGAGCAGGTCGACCGCCGCATCGCCAGCGGCGAGATCGAGATCGCCCCGATCGCCTTCATGCGCGGCCGCACGCTCAGCGACGCGTTCGTAATCCTCGACGAGGCGCAGAACACCACCCCGGAACAGATGAAGATGTTTCTCACCCGCTTCGGCCAGGGCAGCCGGATGGTGGTGTGCGGCGATCCCAAGCAGGTCGATATCCCGGGCGGCCACGACAAGAGCGGCCTCGCCGACGCCGTCGGCCGCCTGACCGGCCTCGAAGGCATCGCCGTGGTCCGCTTCTCCGCCGCCGACGTGGTCCGCCACCCGATCGTCGGCCGCATCGTCGAGGCGTACGAGGGCAAGGACGCCTGAGCTGCCGTGGAACTGGACGTCGCCATCGAAAGCCCGTGGCCTGAGGGCGCATGGGAAGGGCTGGCCTATCGCTCGGCCGAAGCGCTGGCGGACGTCGCGCCGGAACTCGCCAACCCGCGGCTTACCGCTAGCGTTCTGTTCACCTCCGACGAAGAAGTTCATGCACTCAACCGCCAATGGCGCCAGCGGGACAAGCCGACCAACGTGCTGTCGTTCCCGATGCTCAAACGCGTCGACCTATTGGCGCTTGCTCCCGAGGGACCACCATCGTTCCTCGGCGACATCGCCCTCGCCCACGAGACCTGCGCGCGCGAAGCGGCCGACAAGGGTATCACCGTCGAGCACCACGCCGCGCACCTGATCGTCCACGGCCTGCTCCATCTCGCCGGTTACGACCACGAACGAAGCACCGAAGAAGCCGAATGCGATGGAGGCGCTGGAAGTGAAGGCGCTTGCGCTGCTCGGGGTGGCGGACCCATATGAGGGCCGCGACTAAGACAGGGGAAGCGAACAGGGCGATGCCCGACCATTCCAGATCCGGCGACTCCCAGCACGGAGAGGCGGACAGTAGCGGCGGTCTGCTGAAGGCGATCCGCAAGCTGTTCGATAACGGCGACGTCGACACTTCGCTGCGGGCGCAGCTCGAGGAAGCGATCGACGAGCACGAGGACGAACAGGCCGCCGGCGCCGAGGTGCCAAGCCAGGGCGACCTGTCGCCGCTCGAAGTCACCATGTTGCGCAACCTGCTCCACTTCAGCGAGCACGACGCCGACGACGTGGCGATCCCGCGCGGCGAGATCGTCGCCGTCTCGGCCGACGCCAGTTGGGACGAACTGGTCGCGCAGTTCGCCGAGCACGGCCATTCGCGCATGCCGGTCTATCGCGGCACGCTCGACGAAGTGATCGGCATGATGCACATTCGCGACGTCTTCACGATCATCGCCACCGACCAGCCGCCGCCCGACGACTGGACCACGCTGATGCGCCAGCCGCTCTACGTGCCGCAAGCGCGCGGCGCGCTCGACGTGCTCGCCGACATGCGCGCGCACCGCACGCACCTGGCGATCGTGGTCGACGAATTCTCCGGCACCGACGGGGTCATCACCATCGAGGATCTGGTCGAGGAGATCGTCGGCGACATCGAGGACGAGCACGACGAGACCCCCGCCGTGCTGGTGGCGCCGATCGGCGAAGGCATGTGGGACGCCGACGCCCGCGCCGAGCTGGACGATGTCGCCGAGATCGTCGGCGATCCGCGCCTCGCGGAAGTCGAGGAAGCGGTCGATACGCTCGGCGGCCTTGCCTTCGTGCTGGCCGGCGAAGTGCCGCAAGCGGGGACGGTCCTGGCACACCCGAGCGGCTGGCGAATTGAGGTGACCGCGGGCGACGACACCCACGTCACCCGCCTGCGCCTGCACCAGCCGGAGCCGCACGCGCATTCCGACGGCGAATAATCCCGCGTCCCCACTCGACATCAGTTGCAAAATACTGAACAGGGCCGCCGATGCCGGTCCGCCGACTCCCGCCCTTGCGCGCGCTCGAAGCGTTCATGCGCACTGTTCGCCTCGGCTCGGCCCGGGCGGCGGCGGCCGAGCTCGGCCTGAGCCCCTCGGCGCTATCGCGACGGCTCGGCAACCTCGAAGATTTCACCGGCAAGAAGCTGTTCTCGCGCACCGGCCAGACGATGAAGCTGACCGACGAAGGACGCGCGTTCTACGATGCGGTGCACCCGCACATGGACGCGCTGGCGGCGGCGGTCGAGAATCAGTCGGAGAACCTCCAACTGCTGCGCCTACGCCTGGGTGTGCTGCCGCTGTTCGGCACGCAGCGGCTGTTCCCGCGCCTGCCCGAACTGCGCCGGCTGCATCCGCGGCTCCACATCGACATCGATACCGGCCCGCACCTGATCGACCGCGTCGGCGACACGCTCGACGCGGCGATCCTGCTGACCACCCGGCCCGAGCCCGGCTTCCACGCGGTGCAGCTCGATCACAACACGGTCCACGCCATCTGCAACCGCGAGCTGGCCGACCAACTCGGCCCCAGTCCGGGAATCGAGGCGCTCGAGAAACAGACCTTCCTGATCCACAGCGACCTTCCGCAGAGCTTCGACGCGTGGAAGGCGGCGATCGGCATGCCGCGGCTGCAGCCGGTGGCGGTCGATCACTTCGATTCCGGCCAGTTGATCCTCGAAGCCGCGGCCCAGGGCCTCGGCATCGCGATGATGCACGACGATCACCTGAAGCGCGCCAACGACCCGCGCCTGGCGCACCTGTTCGATGTCGAGGTGCAGAGCCCCTACAGCTATTGGTTCGTCTGCCGACCGATGGACCTCGAGAATCGGCAGGTGCGCATCTTTCACGATTGGCTGGTCGAAGCGGGGCTGTAACCGGCTGATCGCCAGTTGATTTGCGTCAATGTCGGGTCCTTCGGACAAAGTCATCCTCGTGCCCTGAACCGGTCGAGGCGGCGCCCTGAAGCGCCGCTGCCGGTGACAGGGGATGAACGATGTCGATAGGCGACCTGGTATTTCACGGGGCCGAGCTGCTGCGATCGACGCACTTGGCGGAGTTTTCGCTGGGCCTCGCGGACTCCAAGTTCTCGCTGTGGCTGCAGGACCACTTCTACGCCATTCCGGTGTTTCAGACGCTGCACATTCTGGCCATCGCCGGGCTGTTCAGCTCCAGCCTGCTGATGGGGCTGCGGGTACTCGGCGTCAACGGCCGGGACCAGAACCTCGAAGCAGTCTACCGCCGCTATCGCCCGTGGATTTGGTCGTCGCTGGTGGTACTGGTGGTGAGCGGCGTCGTCTTGGTCACCGCCGAGCCGGTCCGCAACCTGACCAATCCGGTGTTCTGGGCCAAAATGACGCTGCTCGTCGTCGGCGCGCTGGGTACGCTCGCCATGCAGTCCGGCGTCCGTCACCGGATGGCCTCATGGGAAGTTTCTCCCGCCGGCCACGCCACCCTTCGCAGCGGCGCCGTCGCGCTGATCGTGCTGTGGGCCCTCGTCATCGCGTGCGGTCGCTGGATCGCCTACGCGCCGATCTAAGGAGACATCGACATGTTTACCGGCTTCACCGGACCTGTGTGGCGCGCGCTGGAGAACTCCACCCTCGGCACCACCATCGCCAGCTCGGAGTGGATGTTCCCGACGATCGAAACGATCCATGTGATCGCCATCGTCACCGTGATCGGCACTATCGCCGCGATGGACCTGCGCCTGCTTGGCCTCACCTCGCGCGGGAAGTCGGTCAGGGCGATGGAGCACGATACGCTGCCGATCACCTGGGCCGCCTTCGCCGTCGCGCTCGTCAGCGGCAGTCTGCTGTTCGTCAGCAAGGCGACTAGCTACATGGTCAATCCGTATTTCCTGATCAAAGATGCGTTGCTGGTGGCCGCCTTCTTCAACATGCTGGCGTTCCACTTTTACGTCAGCAAGGACGTCGACCACTGGGGCCAACCCGGCGGCGCGATCCCGCTAGGCGCCAAGCTGTCGGGCATACTGTCGCTGCTGTTATGGATTGCGATCCCGTTCTGCGGCCGGGTCGTCGGCTTCACGCTCGGCGTCTATTACGCCTCCTGATCGTCGGCCGCCCGATGAGGGAGGAGGGGCGCTTCGGCGCCCCTTCTTGCGTCAGCTCACCGTCGCCTTGACGATCTTGCCCGGGTCGCGCGGCGGCTCGCCCTTGGGCAGCGCATCGACGTGCTCCATACCGCTGACCACCTGGCCCCAGACGGTGTACTGACGGTCAAGGAAGCCGGCGTCGTCGAAGCAGATGAAGAACTGACTATTGGCGCTGTCTGGCACCTGGGTGCGGGCCATCGAGCAGGTGCCGCGTACGTGCGGCTCGGCATTGAATTCGGCCTTGAGGTCCGGTTTGTCGCTGCCGCCCATGCCGGTGCCGGTGGGATCGCCCCCCTGCGCCATGAACCCGGGGATCACCCGGTGGAACACCACGCCATCGTAGAAGCCCTCGCCTGCCAGCTCGGTGATCCGCGCGACGTGCCCCGGCGCAAGATCCGGGCGCAGCTTGATGACCACGTCGCCGCCCTCGCCGTTGCCGGTATCGAGCGTGAGGGTGAGGGTGTCGTCGGCCATAGTCTGTCTCCTGTCGGTGAGGCGCCGATATAGGCCGCGTCCGGGCAATGTCACCCTTGGCTTGCTTTTGCCCGCCGTGGGCATAGGGAGGCGACCATGGCCGAACCGCAGATCGACGAGCTGGCGCCCACTACCGCCCCGCCCGAAAAAGGCGCTCCGCTCGACGAGGACAATCGGGTGAAGGCCGAAGAGGGTGACGAGCTCGACGAGGAGAACCGGCTCAAGGGCGAGTTCGTCCGCGCCGTGATCGAAGCCCTCGAGGCACACGACGACGGTCGCGCTTACGAACTGGTCGAACCGCTTCATCCCGCCGACATCGCCGACCTGTTCGAGCTGCTCGATCACGAGGACCGGACGGCGCTGGCCCGGGCGATCACCGACCTTCTCACCCCCGAAGTCATTTCCGAACTCAACGACTACGTTCGCGAGGACATGATCGAGGCGCTGCCGCACGCCGCAGTGGCCGACATCGCCGAACAACTGGACACCGACGACGCGGTCCAGCTGATCGAGGACCTCGAGCCCGAGGACCAGCGGGCGATCCTCGCAGAGATGGAGCCGGAGGACCGCGCAGCGATCGAATCTGCGCTGGCCTACCCGGAGGAGACCGCCGGCCGCCTGATGCAGCGCGAGTTCGTCGCGGTGCCCGAACACATGACCGTCGGCGACCTGATCGACTATATGCGCGAGCATGACGAGCTGCCGACCGAATTCTGGGAAGTGTTCGTGGTCGATGCGTTGCACAAGCCGGTCGGCACCTGTGCGCTCAGCTGGGTCCTGCGCACGCCGCGCAACGTCGCGCTGAGCGACGTGATGAAGCGGGACCAGACGCTGATCCCGGTGACGATGGATCAGGAAGAAGTCGCGCTCCGTTTCCAGAAGTACGCGCTGATCAGCGCCGCGGTGGTCGACGAGAGCGGCCGGCTTATCGGGCAACTGACCGTCGACGATATCGTCCACATCATTTCCGAGGAAGCCGGCGAGGACATCCTGCGCCTGTCGGGCGCCGGCGAAGGCGACATCAACGAACCGATCGGATTAACCGTCCGCGCCCGGCTGTCGTGGTTGGTGATCAACCTCGGCACGGCGATCATTGCGTCGGCGGTGGTGGGCATCTTCCGCGGCGCCATCGCCCAACTCGCCATTCTCGCGGTGCTGATGCCGATCGTTTCCGGCATGGGCGGCAATGCCGGGACGCAGACGCTGGCGGTGGTCGTCCGCGCGCTGGCGACCAACCAACTAACCAGCGCCAACACCTTGCGGATGATCTGGCGCGAGTTCCGCATCGCGCTGGCCAACGGCATCTCGCTCGCCGTCCTGATCGGCCTCGGCACGGCGCTGCTGTTCCAGAACCCGTTACTCGGCGGCGTGATCGGCGCGGCGATGGTCATCAACAACCTGACCGCCGGCATCGCCGGAATCATGGTGCCCGTCACGCTCGACCGGCTGCGGATCGACCCGGCGGTGTCGTCGGCGGTGTTCGTGACCACCGCAACCGACGTGATGGGTTTCTTCTCGTTCCTAGGGTTGGCGGTAGTGACCGGGCTGGCCCACTAACGGCTTGAGCGGCGGCGG
The DNA here is from genome assembly GCA_963811255.1 of uncultured Alphaproteobacteria bacterium. Classification (GTDB taxonomy): domain Bacteria; phylum Pseudomonadota; class Alphaproteobacteria; order Sphingomonadales; family Sphingomonadaceae; genus Croceibacterium_B. The sequence goes on from CAWEQI010000003.1 coordinate 1,259,658, forward strand.
CTATCGCCTATGTCGAGCCCATGCCCCTGCATATGACCAAAATCGCCTACCGCTCAGGCAGCGTCGAGAACCTGCGCCGGTGGGTCGAGCGCGGCGACGAAGCGCTGATGACCACGCGCTATCTGCCCAAGCGGCATGAGGAAATGATCGGCGGCTCGCTCTACTGGATCATCGAGCATGCGATCGTCGCCCGCAGCCAGATCAGGCGCTTCGAGCAGTGCGACGACGGCCGCTGGACGATCGTGCTCGCGCCAAAGCTGATCCTCGTCCACCCCCGCGCCAAGCGCGCCCACCAGGGCTGGCGCTATCTCGAGGACGCCGACGCGCCGGACGACCTGGAAATCGGCGAGGCGGCGGTCGATGCGCTGCCCGGCCGGCTGGTGCGCGACCTGAGCAAGCTGGGACTGGTCTAAGTTTTTCCTCTGCCGCCGGGCATGTTACGCTGGCGCCAGAAGGGGGAATCCATGAGCATCGACAATTTCGGCGGGATCACGATCGATCCCGCTCACGACGAATTCGAGACCGCGCGCTTCGGCTGGAACGGCATGATCGACCGCAAGCCGGCGCTGATCGCGCGCTGTTCGAGTGTCGCGGACGTATCGGCAGCAGTCCGCCACGCGGCTGCCAACGGGTTGCAGGCCGTCGCGCGCTGCGGCGGGCATTCGGTTTCGGGCGCATCGCTGCCCGAAAACGGCCTGATCGTCGATCTTTCCGGCCTCAAGTCCATCCAGGTCGAGCCCGACGCGCGGGTGGCCCACGTCGGCGGAGGGGCGCTGCTGGGCGAACTCGACGCGGCCACCCAGGCGCATGGGCTGGCTGTGACGGCGGGGGTGGAACCCGAAACCGGCGTCGGCGGGCTGACTCTGGGCGGCGGAATCGGCTTCCTCGCGCGCAAGCTCGGCCTGACCATCGACAATCTGATCGGCGCGCAGGTCGTGCTGGCCGACGGCAGCGTGGTCGAGACAAACGCCGATCGGCACGCGGACCTGTTCTGGGCCCTGCGCGGCGGCGGCGGCCAGTTCGGTATAGTCACGCGGTTCGATTTCCGGCTTCATCCCGTCGGCCCCGATATCATCAACGCCTGGGCGTTCTTTCCGCTCGAGAAGGCGCACGAGACGATGCGCTACGTGCGCGAGTTCATGCACGGTGCCGCCGACGACGTCGGCATGATCCCGGCGTTCATGCACATGCCGCCGACCGAACCGTTCCCGCCCGAATGGCATGGCAAGGCGTGCATGGTGGTCGTCGCCTTCCACCTCGGCGAGGAACAGACGGCGCGTGACCAGTTGCAGCCCCTGCTCAAACTCGACGGCATGATCTTCGGCTTCGTCGCCACCCAGCCCTACGTCGAGTTCCAGAGATCCTTCGCCGGCGCCTCTCCGCCCGGCGGGCGCTATTACTGGAAGTCGATCTTCGTCGACGACCTGAGCGATGAGTTGACCGACGTAATGATCGAGGGAATCGAGACCATACCGGGGGAATACTCGATGGTCTTCATGGAAGCCCTCGGCGGAGCCGTCGGCCGGGTCGGGGTGGAGGAAACCGCCTTCGCCAACCGTACGGCGCGCTACAATCTCGGCGTGTCCGCCGGCTGGACCGATCCGGCGCTCGACGAGGAAGCGATGGCGGCGGCGCGCGCCTGCTTCGACAAGCTCCGCAAATTCTCCGACGGCACGGTTTACCTGAACTACCTCGACCGCGACGAAGCCGATCGCGCCAGGGCGGGATTCGGCCCCAATTACGAGCGGTTGCGTTCGATCAAGGCGAAGTACGATCCGGGCAACCTGTTCGGCGGCTCACTCGCCTGAGGGCGGAACCGGGCCCTCCCCCGGTCCGTTGCGCGGAAAAGGAGACAGCTCATGCCGGATCGCCAATCGCGCCACCCTGATAACGAGATCATCGATGAGGCCCAGGAGGAATCACTCGACAACGCCCAGCAGGGCAGCTCGGGCGGGCAAGTCGCCCGCCGCGTGGGGAGCCGCGCCGATCTTCACCGCGCCGAAGGCACGCTGACCGGCGAGGAAGTCGAGACAGCGGTCGGCAGCGACAATCCCGAACAGGATGCACGGAAGGGCGACAAGACCTACGACAAGATCCGTACCGGCAAGCAGAACGGCTAAGCGGCGCTCTCCGCCTCCGCCAGTTCGGCCACCTTGCGCAAGGTCGCCGCGTAAACCTCGGGCTCCTGCGCGCCGGGGATCAGGTAGCGGCCGTTGACGATGAAGCTCGGCACCGAGTTGATACCCATCTCGAGCCCGCGCTTCTCCTCCATCCGGGTGGCGACGGAGAGCGCTTCCTCATCGAGCGCGGCGGCGGCTTCGGCGCGGTCGAAGCCCTGTTCGGCGGCGATGTCGAGCAGCGTGTCGCGCTCGCCGATCGGCCGGCGGTCCTGGAAATGCGCCTTGAGCAGCGCGACCTTGAGCCGGGTCTGCGCCTGGGGCCCGTGGATCGCCAGCGCCCAGCGCAACAGCTTGTGCGCCTCGAAGGTGTTCCACATCATCGCCGGCGGCGGCTCGCCCTCGCCGGTCCATTCCATCGGAAAGCCCGCCGCGCGCGCCTTCGCGTTGAGCCGCTCGCGCATTTCGGCGACTTGTTCGGTCGAGCGGCCATAGACTTCGGCGATGTGCTGCGCCTGGTCCTTGCCTTCGGCCGGCGCGTCGGGATTGAGCTCGAACGGCATCCAGCGGGTGACGACGTCCAGCTCGCCAGCGACCTGCTCGAGCGCCTCGGCGTATTGCGAGTAGCCGATCGCGCACCACGGGCAATTGACGTCCGACCAGATCTGCACGTCGAGAGTGGGCTTATCCATCGTCTTTCTCCAGCCACCAGCGGAGCATGTAGTTCGCCACGGCAATGGCGAAAGGTGCGCGGAAGCTGGTGCTTTCCGGCCCCTGCTCAATCGCCTCGGCCACGTCGGCGCGGGTGAACCAGCGGGCGTCCTCCAACTCGGCCTTGTCGACCGTCAGTGTAGCATCGTCGGCGAAGGCATGACAGGCGATCATCAACTGGCTGGGAAACGGCCACGGCTGGCTGGCGAGATAGCTGACGTCGCGCACCCGCACGCCAGCTTCCTCGAACACTTCGCGGGCGACCGCTTCTTCGATTGTCTCGCCCGGCTCGATGAACCCGGCGAGCGCCGAATAGCTGCCCTCCGGGAACCCTGACTTGCGGCCGAGCAGCAGATTGCCCTGATGCTCGACCAGCATGATCGTCACCGGATCGGTGCGCGGGAAGTGCTGCGCGCCGCATTCGCCGCCGGCGCAATCACGCTGCCAGCCGCCCTTCGCGAGCACAGTGGGGCCGCCGCATTGCGGGCAGAAGCGATGCCGCGCGTGCCAGTCGAGCAGGCTGCGCGCCCCGCCATAGAGCGCCAGTTCGTCGGCGGGCAGATAGCCAAGCGCGGCCCACGTCTCGCGCCGAGTGTATGCCGGATCGGGGTCGCCCGCGGGCGGCACCGCGGCAAACAGCGGCTCACCGTCGAGGAGGCCGAGAAATACCGTCTCGGTCCCTTCGGGCGCGTCGCCGAGACGATCCCACTGCAGCCGGTTGTCTTTTCCGAGCCGCGGAATCAGCCCTTCGAGGCGCAGCAGCCGGGCTTTGGGCGATGCCAGCTCCGCCAGCCGAGACGGATCGCCGCGCAGCGGGTCGGCGCGATCGAGCGGATGGCCGGCGAAGGCGGGCTGCCGGCGGCTCACGCGGCGGCTTTGCGGGTGATGACGTCGGCGGTGACCGCGGCGGGGAACGCCTCGTGAAGGGGATAGGCGCTGTCGGGCATGAACTGCGTGAACAGCCCGCCCCTGAGGCCCCGGCGCATGTCGACGAAGCCGATTGTCCCCGCGGCGCCGGCCCAGCCGTAAATGCCCGCCTCGGCGCCTTTGCCCACGCGGCCGCCGGCGCCGAAGCCATATCGGCCGATGTCGAGCGTGATCGGTGCGCCAGTCCCGGCCGGGGTGGGCTCGACGGTCTCGGGCAGCAGGTTGGACGTGCCCATCCGCACCGCCGCCTCGCTCATCACGCGCTTGCCGTCGATCCGGCCGTATCCGGCGAGCATCTGCAGGAAACGGTCGTAGTCGCGCGGGCTGCCGACGAGACCCGCGCCGCCTAGCAGCACCGCCGGCGGATCGAGGAACACCGAGTTCTTCGGCACGTCGATCGGCAGCAGAGTGCCGTCGGCGTCGAAGTAGTTGGTCGTCAGCCGCGCGGCCTGGCTTTGCGGGACCTGGAACCAGGTGCTGTCCATGCCGGTGGGGCCGAAGATGCGCTCTTGAAGGAAGGCGTCGAACTGCTGGCCCGAGACGACCTCGATCACCCGGCCCATCACGTCGAGCCCGGCGGAATAGGACCAGTGGGTACCCGGCTGATAAACCAGCGGCATCTGGGCAATGGCGTCGGCGAATTCGGCGAGTCCATGGGCGGTGTTGCCGGCCGGGAGACCGGGGATCGGCAGGCGAGTGGCGACACCGGGGGTGATGCCGCGGGCGAGGAACGCCTTCGCGATCGGTCCCTTCTGGATGATCGCGTAGCCGAGCCCAGAGGTGTGCGTCAGCAGCATGCGAATGGTGATCGGGCGCTCAGCCGGCTCGAGGTTGTCGGGGGTGATCGCTCCGTCGTAGACCTTCTGCACCTGCATCGCCTTGAACGCCGGAATGATCTCGTAAAGCGGCTGGTCGAGGCCGAGCTTGCCTGCGTCGATCAGGATCATCGCCGCCATGCCGGTGATCGGCTTGGTCATCGAGTACCAGCGATAGAGGCTGTCCTCACCCGCCGGAAGCGTTCCGCCGAGCGCCAATGTGCCCTCGGCGAGCACGGTCGGCGCGCGCTGCGCCCAACCGAGCGGCGCAACCATGTTGGCAACCTTGCGCTGGCCGACGTAGCTCTCGATCAACTGCTCGACGTGCGGCCAGGCCGCCGCGCCCTGCGCCAGCGCGAGCCGCGACCACGCGAGCGTCGCTCCGGCCCCGGCGAACGCCATGCCGCCGAGCCACTGGCGGCGGGTGATCCGGGCACTTTGGGCGAACGAATTCATGGGCGGCGGCCTCTTCGATCCGGCGGCGTGAACCCCAGCTTAGCGGCTCGCCCGCAACGATAAAGCGGGACTTGCGCTCACGCGGCGTATTATCCATATAACACACATGTTCAATCTCATCTCCATTCTGATCGGACTGGTCGCCTTGCTGCTGGCGATCCCGTCGGCCATTCCCCTGCTCGGCTGGGGCAACTGGATCGTGCTGCCGATCGCGCTGGTCGGCGCCGGCGTCGGCGCGCTGTCGAGCTCCGACAAGGGCCGCAACTTCTGCCTAATCGTATTCGCCCTGGCGACGGTGCGGCTGATGCTGGGGGGCGGGATCTTTTAGCTTTGCGGGAAGGCCCGCTTTCAACTCGTGGCGAAGATTCAACCTGGCCCCGCCGCGGCAGCCCGTGCCCGCGGCCGGCGATTTGTTCAGTCTGCCCGCACCTTCACAACTGCAGCACCGCGGCGCTCATGGTAGCGCAACGGGGCCCTTGCTCGATCGGCGATTCAGTGCCCCGGTACCCGCCGGATCTATCGATCGGCCGTTGCGACGAATCTCGTAGTGAACGTGGGGTCCGGTGGAGAGGCCCGTCGACCCGACATAGCCAAGCACCTCACCCTTCTTGACGACCTGGCCCTTTTCCACGGCGACACGAGACATGTGGCCGTACAGCGTTTCGGTGCCCCCGCCGTCGTCCAGCTCGACCATCAGTCCGTAGCCGCCGTCCCACGAGGCCCTTTCGACCCGCCCGTCCGAAGTTGCCTGAATGGGCGTTCCGAGCGGCGCAGCTATGTCGATCCCGCCGTGCCAGCGCATGCCGCCGAGGATCGGATGAAGGCGATAGCCAAAGGAGCTCGAAAGCCGTCCCGCTACCGGAAGTCCGGTCGGGGAATCGCCAGGTTCAGCGCTCGTCCGAGGAGGCGGGGTCGCAACGAACGTCACGATCTCGGCGCTACCCACTCTCTGGCGCGACGCATACTTGGGCGGACCGACGAGTTGACCGTCCTGCGCGAACGAGATCCGTCCGTTCGAGCAACTCGTCGGCATGATTGCGGCGTCCGCATCGTCCGATTTCGCCGCGTCCTGCGGTTGCCGGCCATAGCCGGAATCAGCGGCAATTTGCTGTCGCGGAAAGCCAATTTCCTTGCCCGCCGCCTGAACCTGCGCCGCCCAAACCGCATTCGTTACCGCGGCGGCTCCGACTGCGATCGAAAGCAATCGTCGTGAGTTGGACATTCCCTTTCCCCCCGAGAAGAGAAATACACTCAGTTGCGGTTTCATGAAAGACTTCGGGCCTGCCGATTTGTCGGCACCCGATTTTGGGACAGGTTTTGCGATCCTTTTAGGTTTGTCCGCTCGCGGTCCGCGGGCTGAACGACCGCCGGTTGAACGGACGCTGCGCCGCTTTCCGCAGCAGCCCGTCGCATTCGGCCCTCGCACCGTCCACCAGTTCATGTGGCGGCAAGCCGGCTCGCCGGAACAGGCGCGGGCGCATTCCGTCGCGCATGAAAGGATTTGTAATGAGGAACATTCTTGCACTGGCTGCCGTGGCGACCGGGCTCGTGGCCACCCCTGCCCTCGCTGAGGGCAACGCCCCCGGCGGCTTCTACGTCGGGGCCCTGGGGGGCTACCAGGGCCTGCACGTCAAATCGGCCGACGGATCGGTCAGCGCCAGCGCCAATTCGGCGGTTTACGGCGCCGACGTCGGCTATGACCTGAGCCTGGGCAGCGCATTCGTCGGCGTCGAAGGCGAAGTGTCGACCAGTACCGGCTCGACGCATTTCCCCAGCAGTTTCACCGGCGCCTACGACGGGCTGAAGGCTAACGGACAATATTATATCGGCGCCCGCGCCGGCGTGGCGCTGACACCCGGCATCGCCGCTTACGGCAAGGCCGGCTACACTTCGCTGCACACCAAGGCGTTCACCTCGTCGGGCTCGCTCGGAGAGCTGAAGGACAACTCCAGCGGATTCCGCTTCGGCGGCGGCTTGCAAGCCCATCTGGTGGGGCCGATCGAGGGCCGCATCGAATACCGCCATTCGCGCTACAAGGACGTCAACACCGACGGCAACGCGACGACCAACCAGGTGGTCGCCGGGTTGGGAGTGCGGTTCTAGGACACGGGGGGTCGCGCCTTCGGGGAGCGGCCCCTCAGCCCGCCGACGCCAGCCGCGCCGCCTTGGCGAACAGTGTGGGCAGCCCGGCGCTCTCGATATCGGCGATCAGCCACCACTCGCCCTTGCCGTCGAGCTGCCCCCAACGATCACCGCAATAGATCGCTACGCCCAGCTCGAGGTCGAAGTGGGTGAAGCCGTGGCGGATCACGCCGCCGGCGCGCCACGAGCCGGGGAGCGGTGGGTCGCCCGAGCCGTCGGCGTGGGCGCTCCAGCCGTCGTCGGGGAGCGCGCACATCCCGCCGAGCATACCCTTGCCCGGGCGACGGACCAGCCAGACCTTTCCATCGCGCTCGATCCAGAAGGCGGTGCCGATGCGGCTCCGGCGGGTGCGTTTGGGCGCCTTGACGGGAAATCGGGCGGGATCGCCTTGCGCCCGCCCCTCGCACTCGGCGGTAAGCGGACACAGCAGGCATTTCGGGGCGCGCGGCGTGCAGATCGTCGCCCCGAGATCCATCATCGCTTGGGCGAAGTCGCCGGGACGCGCGGCGGGAGTGATCGTATCCGCCGCCGCCCGGATCGCGCTCTTCGCTCCCGGCAGCGGCTCGGCGATGGCGAACAGCCGCGCGACCACCCGCTCGACATTGGCGTCAACGGCCACCGCGCGCCGGCCGAAGGCGATCGCCGCCACCGCCGCGGCGGTGTAGGCGCCGAGGCCGGGGAGCTTGCGCAAGTCCTTCTCGCTGTCGGGAAAGCCGCCGCGCTCGGCCACGGCGCGGGCGCAGGCGATCAGGTTCCGGGCCCGCGAGTAGTAGCCGAGCCCGGCCCATGCGGCCATTACCACCTCCTCCGGCGCCGACGCCAACGCCTCGACCGTCGGCCATCGCGCGGTGAACGTCTCGAAATAAGGTGCGGCGTGCGCGGTGGTGGTCTGCTGCAGCATCACTTCGGACAGCCACACGCGGTAGGGCCAAGAGTCGTCAGACGGCAGCGGCGCGCCGGGCGGCGAGCGCCACGGCAGGCGGCGCGCGTTGCGATCGTACCATTCGAGCAGGATTTCGGGGATGGCGCGGGTGGCGGTCACGGCCCGGCTATGGCATGGCGTCCGGCGAGATGGAACGGGAAGCGCCCAAGCCGAAGACCCGCAGGCCCAAAGCAAAAGCCTGGGAACGACCGCGCGGCGGCCCGGCCAAGCCGATCGCCGAGCTGATGCCGCAGATCGGCCGCGCCGCCTTCCGCCGCTTCGGCTTCGTGCAGAGTTCGGTGGTCACCCGCTGGCCGGAAATCGTCGGCGAGCGCCACGCCCAGGTATGCATGCCGGAATCGATCCGCTTCCCGCCGGGCGAGAAGAGCGAGGGCATCCTGCAATTGGTGGTGCTGCCGGCGCACGCGCCGTTGATCCAGCACGTGATCCCGGAAATCATGGAGCGGGTGAACCGGTTCTTCGGCTACAAGGCGGTCGCGCGAGTGAAAATGCGGCAAGGCGGGGTTAAGCCGCCCCATGCTGAAGAGCGCTCGAAGGCGCCGCCATCGCTCAAGCCGATTCCGATGGAACTCGGCGACAGCTTGCGCGACATCGGCGACCCTGAGCTGCGCACGGTGCTCGAATCGCTCGCCCGCAGCCTGGGGAATGGGCAGGAGGACGAACAGGGATGAAGAAGATCGCATTCGCCGCCGCACTGCTGGCGGCCGCGCCGCTGGCGATGGGCGCCACGGCGCACAACTGGCTGGCGACAGTATCGACCGACGGCACCGGCCACCGCGTCGGCAATCCGGACGCCAAGGTGCACCTCACAGAGTACGTCAGCTACACCTGCCCGCACTGCGGCGCCTTCACCCGCGAGGCCGGCGGGGCGATCCAACTGGCCTACATCCAGCCGGGCAAGGTCAACGTCGAGATCCGCAACCTAATCCGCGATCCGGTGGACCTGACGGTGGCGATGCTGGTCGATTGTCCGCCGCTGTCGCGCTTTCCCCAGAACCACGCCGTGTTCTTCGCCCGCCAGCCCGAATGGCTCAAGCTGGCGCAAGCGGCCACCCCGGCGCAGCAGGAGCTGTGGAAGCAACCCACCGCGGCCGGACGGCGGCACATCGCCGAGGACCTCCATTTCTACGACATCATGGAAGGGCGCGGCTATTCACGCCCCGAGGTGGACCGTTGCCTGGCCAACGACACGCTGATGAACCAGATCGCCAACTCCTCGGCCAAGGACTGGAAACTACCCGGGATCGAGGGCACGCCCAGCTTCGCGATCAACGGCGTGGTGATGCCGGGAACCCACACCTGGAAGTCGCTGCAAAGTCAGTTGCAGGAGTTCGTCAGCAAATCCTCCTGAGGCGCTTGCCCAAACTGTGCAAAAGGGTTCCCGCCGCGGTTAACGCGGTTTGACCGCCGCGCGCGCTCCGCTAGCGTCGATTTTCGCTCTCTCGACGGGATGAAAAGATCATGACCGTGCTTCGCCACCTGGCCCTGGCCGTTCTGGCCGCCCCACTCGCGCTCGGGCTCGCCGCCTGCCATTCCAAGGACAGCGCGACGACCGCCACGCCGACCAGCGGCCCGATTGCCACCGTGCCGGCTCCGGCTGGGAAGATGTGGTCCGACGTGGTCGCCGCGACGCCCGAGGGCGGCATGCGGATGGGCAATCCGCAGGCGCCGCTCAAGCTGGTCGAATATGGCTCGCTGTCCTGTCCGCACTGTGCCAAGCTGGCCCACGAGGGCATGAAGCCGCTGGTAGACAAGTACGTGAACAGCGGCCGGGTCAGCTACGAATTCCGCAGCTTTCCGATCCACGGCATTGTCGACATCATCCCGACGGTGATGGTCCGCTGCGCCGACCCGTCGGCGTTCTTCCCGCTGGTCGAGCAGCTCTACGCGACGCAGGACCAGTGGATTGCGCAACTGGAGAAGAACAGCGACCAGGCCAACGCGCTCACCAAGCTGCCGCCGGCGCAGCGTTTCCCGGCGCTGGCCGACGCCTTGGGCTTCACCGACTGGTTCGCCGCCCGCGGCCTGTCGAAGGACCAGGCGCACATGTGCCTGGCCAACACGGCGAACGAGGAAAAGGTCGCCAAGGAAGGCCAGCAGTGGACCGAAGCGGGCATCGATTCGACCCCGACGCTGTTCCTCAACGGCAAGAAGCTGGAAAATGTCTACGAGTGGGACCAGCTCGAGCCGGTGCTGCAGAACGCCGGGGCGCGGTAAGGCCCGGTCGGGGGGTCGGCAGACATGCTCTTCCGCAAGCTCCGCCTGTCGGGTTTCAAGAGCTTCGTCGAGCCGGCCGAACTGCGCATCGAGCCGGGTCTGACCGGCGTCGTCGGGCCCAACGGCTGCGGCAAGTCCAACCTGCTCGAAGCGATCCGCTGGGTGATGGGCGAGAACTCGGCCAAGTCGCTGCGTTCGGGCGGAATGGACGACGTGATCTTCGCCGGCACCGCGCAGCGCCCGCCGCGCGATTTCGCCGAGGTGGTGCTGCACGCCAGCGCCGACGACGGCGAGGAGCTGGAAGTCGTGCGGCGGATCGAGCGCGGCGCGGGCAGCGGCTACCGCGTCAACGGACGCGACGTGCGGGCGAAGGATGTCGCGCTGGTGTTCGCCGACGCGGCGACCGGGGCGCATTCGCCGGCGCTGGTCAGCCAGGGCAAGATCGCCCAGGTGATCTCCGCCAAGCCGGCCGAGCGGCGGATGATGCTGGAAGAGGCCGCGGGCATCGCCGGTCTGCACGTCCGCCGGCGCGACGCCGAAAGCAAGCTCAAGCAGACCGAGACCAACCTCGCCCGGCTCGAGGACCTGATGGCCGGGCTCGACAGCCAGATCGCCTCGCTGCGGCGGCAGGCCAAGCAGGCCGAGCGCTACAAGGCGCTGTCTGAGCAGATCCGCGTCGCGGAGGCGCGGCTGCTGTTCGCCCGATGGCGCGACGCGTCGGCGGCCGCCGACGCCGCGCGCGAGCAAGCGAAAACGGCCGACGCGCGGGTCGATGCGGCCAAGCAGGCGGCGGACGCGGCGCAGAAGGCACAAGCGGCGCTCGCCGAAAAGCTTGCCGCAGCGCGCGACGAGCTGGCCGACCGGCGCGACGACGCCAGCGCGCACGGCCACCGAATGGCGGCACTCACCCATCAGCTCGAAGCCGCCGAGCAGCGCCTGGCCGACCTCGACCGGCAGAAGGCTCAGCTCGAAGCCGACCGCGGCGAGGCCGACCGGCTGACCGGCGACGCCGCCGAAGCGCTCAAGCGGCTGCAGGCGGAGCTGGAGGCGGGCGAGAAGGCGCTCGCCGCCGACGAAGCCCGCCGTCCCGAGATCGCCGCGCGCGCAGAGGAGGCGGAACGCGCGAGCCGCGCCGCCGAACTGGCTCTGGCCAAGGCGACCGCCGACCACGCCGGCGTCGAAGCCGAATGGCGCGTCGCCGAAGCCGAGGTGGGGCAGGCGCTCGCCCGGCTGGAGCGGATCGCCGGGGAAGAACGCCGTCACGAGGAAGCGCGCCTGGCCTTGTCGCAGCAAGGCGACCCGGAGGACGCGCTGGCGCAGGCAAAGGCCGCGGCGACCGAAGCCGCCAACGCCCTAACCCGCAAGCGCGCCGATCTCGAATCGATGCAGGCGCGCAAGGAAACGCTTGCCGAGAGTCGCGACGAGGCAGCCAGCGCGCTCGCCGCAGCGCGCGCCGAGCTGGCCGGGGTCGAGCGCGAGTACAGCGCCCTCGCCCGCGACCGCGAAGCGCGCGCGAAGCAGGCAGCCAACCGGCATGGCCTGCCCGCCGCGCTCGACAAGATCCGCGCCGAAAAGGGCTACGAGCGGGCGCTGGCGGCGGTGCTCGGGCGCGACGCCAAGGCGCCACTCGGCTTGCCCGAAGGCGGCAGCGAAGGCCGTTTCTGGACCGGCTCCGACACGCCGCCAAAGGTCGCCGACAGTCTTGCCGACCACGTGCCGCACTGCCCGCCCGAGCTGGCGGCGCGGTTGGCGCTGGTCCACGTAACCGAAGCCGACGACGGCCGGGCGCTCGAGCCGGGCGAGTGGCTGGTCACCACCGCCGGCGCGCTGCGACGGTGGGACGGGTTCGTCGCCCGCGGCGAAGGCGCCGCCGAAGCGGCGCGGCTGGAGGCGGAGAACCGCTTCACCGAACTTGAAAAGCAGCTCCCGGCGCTACGCCAGGCGGCGACGGATGCCGACGCGGCCCATGCCTCGGTCCAGGAAACGCTCACGACGCTCCAGCGCGAGCTGGTCGCCGCAGAGCGCGAGGTGGCGCAGGCGGCCGAGGCCGAGCGCCAGGCGCTGCGCGCGGTCGATCAGGCCGAGGCGGCGCGCGAGCGGCTCGCGGAGCGGATCGAGCAGCTCGACGCCGCAGCGACGGACCTCGCCGAGCAGCGCACGCAGGCCGAGGCGGAGATCCAGGCCGCCGAGGACAAACGGGCCGCTCTTCCCGACCCGGAGAGCGGCCGCGCCACGCTCGGCGCCGCGCAGGCGAAGAACGAGGCCGCACGCTCGGCGCTGCAGGCGGCGCTCGCTGAGCTGGCCGCGCACGACCAGGCGCTGGCCGTCGCCCGCGAGCGCGCCGGGGCTTACAGGGCCGATATCAAGGGCTGGGAAATGCGCGCCGGCGACGCCGCCCGCCGCCTCACCGACATGGAGCAGCGGTTCGAAGCCATCGCCGAGGAACGCGCGGTGACCGCGGCCAAGCCCGAGGGGCTGATGCGCGAGATCGAGCAGGGCGACGCGGTCCGCGCCCGGCTCGGCGAAGAATTGGCGGCGGCCGAAGCGGCGGTCAACGAAATCGCCGGCGAGATGAAAACCGCCGAAACCGCCCTCGCGGAAGCGGCCGAAGCGCTTTCCTCGGCACGTGAACACCGTGCCGGCGCTGCCGCTCGCTCGGACAACGAGGCGCAGCGGCGCGAGGAAATGGCGCGCATCTCCGGCGAGCGCTTTCAGTGCCCGCCGCCGCTGCTCGCCGAGCGCTTCGGGTTCGACGAGGAGAAAGTGCAGGATTCGCCCATCGAGTCCGAGGAGATGGACCGCCTCGTCGCCAGCCGCGAGCGGATCGGCCCGGTCAATCTCGTCGCCGCCGACGAACTGGCCAAGCTCGAGGAAGAGCATGGCTCCAACGCCGCCGAACAGGCGGAACTGGCCGAAGCGGTCCACCGCCTGCGCGGCTCGATCGGCAGCCTCAATCGCGAAGGCCGCGAGCGCCTGCGCGCGGCATTCGAGGCGGTCGACGGCCACTTCCGGCGGCTGTTCACCCGTCTGTTCGAAGGCGGCCAAGCGCACCTCGCGCTGGTCGATAGCGACGATCCGCTCGAAGCGGGCCTGGAAATCTTCGCCCAACCCCCCGGCAAGCGCCTGCAGTCGCTGACCCTGCTCTCCGGCGGCGAACAAGCCCTCACCGCCATCGCGCTGATCTTCGCCCTGTTCCTCACCAACCCGGCGCCGATCTGCGTCCTGGATGAGGTGGACGCGCCTCTGGACGACGCCAACATCGACCGCTTCTGCGACCTGCTCGACGCGATGGTGGCGGAGACGCAGACCCGCTACTTGATCGTCACCCACAACGCGGTGACGATGAGCCGCATGCACCGCCTGTTCGGGGTGACGATGGTGGAGAAGGGAGTGTCGCGACTCGTCAGCGTGGACCTCGGCGGGGCCGAGGAGCTGCTGGCGGCGGAGTGACTGCTAAGGGTGGAGAGCGGACGTAAGGATAGTGCACGGACGTAAGTCTCCGATGGGTTTTCGGGCGGTCAATTTCTCTGTATTCAGCGTAGGGATGGCGTCCGGAAGCAAATCTCCGCTGGCGGTCATTCTTCCGCCGTTGCTTTATCTTACTGCCTTCATGTCGGCGTCTTGGCCAAGGACTCGGCCCAGCCCGGCCTGGTGCAATCGAATCGCGCGCTTGACGGGCGCTGCTGGCACGGAATTCTCCGCGGGCCATCCAACGCTGTCCAGTTTCTCATGAAGGGCACTACGATCATTCACTCTGGGCGGCCGCCTAAGCTCATCACCCAGGGAGCATACAATTCACCGAACCCAGGTATCTCGGGAAGGCCTGACTATCGCGCGGCTTCTTGGCAAATTTGGCCGCTCGTCCTGCTGCACTTTCGGCGATGGCGATGATTGCTGCGCATCCCAATGATAGTGAAGCCCGTGAAGATGGCGACAATATCTGGCCTATTGCCGAAAGGTTCGTCGCTGGTTTTGAAACCCTCAGCCGTATCTTAATGTCGGCAATGGGTCGCAAGCGGACCGGCCGTTTCACTCCCCAGCGAGGATCGTCTCCGCCACTTCGTCAATCGTGCCGACCACCAGCAGCGGCTGGCCGCCGACGATGCCGACGCTGGTCTGACCGTTCTCGGCGGTCCTGAGCCAGGCGATGTTCGAGGCGACGACGAGATAGTTGCCCCCGCGCGACTTGAGCGAAACGAACTTCATGCAAGGAGACCTCCAGATGCCGTCTGCCTTACCTGCGTATTGCTCTCTTTTCGATTAACGCGACCCGTCGATTTTAGCGCGGCTGGGCGAACCAGATCGTATGCCGTGCGCCCTTGCCGTTGCTTCGCGCGCGGACGGTGACTTCGTCGACCGCATAGCCCGCCTGGCGCAGACGGCCGGCGAACTTCGCATCCTTCGCGGCCGACCATACCGCCAGCACCCCGCCCGGCTTGAGCGCAGCCCTGGCGGCGGCCAGACCCGCCGAACTGTAGAGCCGGCCGTTCGCCGCGCGCACCAGCCCGTCGGGTCCGTTGTCGACGTCGAGCAAAATCGCGTGGTAAACGCCGCGCGCGCGGGCGATCAGTTCGGCCACATCCGCCAGAACGAGGCTGACGCGCGGATCGCCGAGGCACCCGGCGGTCAGCTCCGCCATCGGCCCGCGCGCCCAGTCAACGATCTCGGGCACCAGTTCGGCGACGGTTACTTGCGCCCGCGGGCCAACCGCAGCGAGCGCGGCGCGCAAGGTGAAGCCCATGCCGTAGCCGCCGATCAGCAGATGCGGCGCGGCGCGCTCGCGGAGCCGCTCGCAGGCCATCGTCGCCAGCGCTTCTTCCGACCCGTTCATCCGGCTGTTCATCAGCTCGTTTCGGTCGAGCACGATCATGAAATCGCCGCCGCGGCGCATCAGCCGCAGCTCTTCGCCGTCGGGGGCGCGGGCGGTGGCCAGCAATTCCAGCGGCGTCATGGATCGAAGTCGGGCAGCGGCTCGATGACCGAGTAGTGCTCATCGCTCGGCTTTTTCTTCAGCGGCGGCAGCTTGACCGCGGGCTCCTTCACCTTCGCTTCGGGGATCCGGTCGAGCAGATCGCGGATCAGGGTCAGGCGGCCTTGGTGCTGGTCGTTGAAATCGACCAGCGTCCACGGCGCCCATTCGGTGTGCGTGGCGCGCAGCATCGCCTCGCGGGCAGCGGTGTAGTCGTCGTACTTCTGGCGCGCGGCGACATCGATCGGCGAGAGCTTCCAGCCCTTGAGCACGTCTTCGTTGCGTTCCTCGAAGCGCTCCTCCTGCTTCGTCTGGTCGGTGGTAAGCCAGTACTTGATGAGAATGATCCCGTCGTCGGTGAGGAGCTTCTCCAACACCGGCGCCTGCTCCAAGAAGCGTTCGACCTCGACCGGCGTGGCGAAGCCCATCACCTGCTCTACGCCCGCGCGGTTGTACCAACTGCGGTCGAACAGCACGATCTCGCCCTTGCTCGGCAAGTGCCGCAGGTAGCGCTGGAAATACCATTCGCCGGCTTCGCGCTCGGTCGGCTTGGCGAGCGCGACATGGCGCACCTGGCGCGGGTTGAGGTGCTCGCGGATGCGCTCGATCACCCCGCCCTTGCCGGCGCTGTCGCGGCCCTCGAACAGCACCACCACTCGCGCCCCGTTCGTCTGGACCCACTGCGCCAGGCCGACCAGCTCGCGCTGCATAGCCTCGAGCGCGTGGTGGTATTCCTTCTTCTTGAGCTTGCCCATGCGCCGCTTGTGACCGCGTTCCCGCGGGGAAGCAACGCCTTACGAATCGAGCACCAGCACCGGCCCTGTGGCGCCGGCGGCGCCCATCTTGTCGTCGCGGTTGTACAGCTGGCATTTCTGCAGGCTCAGGCAGCCGCAGCCGATGCACTCGTCCAGCTTGGCGCGGGTGCGCGAGAGCAGCAGGATCTTCTCGTCGATCTGCGCCCGCATCCGTTGGCTGACGTTGCGCCAGTCGCGCGGCGTCGGCGTACGGCCGTCGGGCAACAGCGCCAGCTGCTCCTCGATTTCCCACAGCGACAGGCCGAGCCGTTGGGCGATCAGGATAAAGCTCACCCGGCGGATGTCCGAGCGCAGGAAGCGGCGCTGATTGCCGCTGGTGCGGACCGCGCTCAGCAGGCCCTTCTCTTCGTAGAAGCGGATCGCCGACACCGCCACGCCGGTGCGCGCGGCTAATGTGCCGATCGAAATGACATCGTTCTTGGTAATGACCGCCACGGCTCTCCCCGACCCGAATTCGTCCTTGACCTCAAGTTAGCTTGAGGTTGCATGATGGGCAAGTGCGGTGATTCGACCTCCGCCCGATGCGGCGAGACTGGCTCGGATTTCTGCACAGTGGGTTAATGAAGGAGGCGATATGCCCAAAGGCACGATAGAACATGCAAATCTTACGGTGAGCGACATCGAGCGCTCGTCGGACCTGTTCCAGCGCTTGCTCGGCTGGCGGCAGCGCTGGCGCGGCCCGGCGCGGGACGACGGCGAGACGATCCATGTCGGCGACGCGCACAGCTACCTCGCGCTGTACACCGACCGCCAGCCGCACGAGCGCTTCGCCAAAGGCGAGCCGCTCAATCACGTCGGCGTGGTGGTCGACGATCTCGCCGCCGCCGAGCAGGTGGTGCTCGACGCCGGGCTGGAAACCTTCAACCATGCCGACTACGAGCCGGGCCGGAGGTTCTATTTCTTCGACTGGGACGAAATCGAGTTCGAGGTGGTCAGCTATGAATGACGCCGAGCTGGCGCGCTATCTCGAGCGGATCGGCCACGGCTGGCATGTGCGGCCGGACCTCGCCACGCTGCGCTCGCTCCACCGCGCGCACGTGATGGCGATCCCGTTCGAGAATCTCGACGTGCAGCTCGGGCTGGTGCCGAGCCTCGAGTCGGCGGCGATCTTCGACAAGCTGGTCGAGCGCCGCCGCGGCGGCTGGTGCTACGAAATGAACGGGCTGTTCGGCGCGGCGCTTCAAGCGATCGGCTTTCAGGTGACGCGCCTGTCGTGCGGGGTGATGCGGCAGGACGGCGGCGACGAACGGATGGGGACGCACCTGGCGCTGCTGGTCGAGAGCGATGGGCCATGGCTGTGCGACGTCGGCTTCGGCGGCAGCCTGCTCGAGCCGCTGCCGCTCCGGCGGGGCGAGCGCGACGATCCCATCTACACCCTGTCGCTGAGCGAAACCGAAGACGGCTACTGGCGCTACACTGAGCGCGCCGAGGCCCCGTTCAGCTACGACTTTCGTGTCGCTCCGGCCGACGAGGCCCTGCTTGCTGCCAAACGCGACTGGCAAGCGAGCCATCCCACCTCGAACTTCACCCTCAACCTGGTGGCGCACAGACGGGAGCCGGACCGCCATTCCATCTTGCGCGGACGGATCCTGACAGAGCGCGGCCCCGGCGGAGCGACGACGACGCATACGGTCGCCGACGCGGACGAATTCGTCGCTCTGCTGGCCGAGCGCCTTGAGATCGAAGAGCCGCGGGCGGGCGAGCTGTGGCCGCGGATCGTCACCCGCCATGCCGAACTGTTCGATGCGGCCGCCTAGGGCCTGATCTCGATCGGCGTGCCGTCGGGCACTTCGCGCCACAGCGCCTCGATTTCGGAATCCGACACAGCGATGCAGCCGTCCGTCCAGTCGCCCGGCTCACGGCCCTGCGCGAGCGCGTCAGGCTGGCCGTGGATAAAGATTTCTCCGCCGGCGCTGCGGCCGTACTCCGCGGCAAAGGCGCTCTGGGCCGCAGTGGGATAGGAGATGTGCAGGCTCAGGTGATAGGCGCTGTGCGGATTGCGGTAGTCGATCGTATACCAGCCTTCGGGCGTCCGCCGGTCGCCCTCGAAATGCTTCGCGCCGACCGGCTCGCCGCCCAATTGCAGGCCGAGGTAACTTTTGAACGGCACGCCATGGCTGAACAGTGTCAGCGTGCGGTCGGATTTGTCGACGAGAACGAAATCGGCCTGCGATGGGGCGGTTCGTGGGACGGTCGGCGACGGACGATAGGTCGCTTCGGGCGGTGGAGCCTGCTCGATCCGGGGCGTCGTGCAACCCGCCAGGCCAATCAGCAGCAGGAAGGCGGCGCGCTTCACCGGCTCAATCCGCGAACGGATCCCTGACCAGGATCGTATCGTCGCGCTCGGGACTGGTCGAGACGCTGGCGACCGGGCACTCGATCAGCTCCTCGATCCGGCGGATGTATTTGATCGCCTGCGCCGGCAGCTCGGCCCAGCTGCGCGCGCCGGCGGTGGACTGGCTCCAGCCGGCCATCTCTTCGTAGATCGGCTCGCATTCGGCCTGCTCGGCGGCATTAGCGGGGAGGTAGTCGATGGTCTCGCCGCGCAGGCGATAGCCGGTGCAGATCTTGACCCGCTCGAACCCGTCGAGCACGTCGAGCTTGGTCAGGGCGATGCCGGTCACACCGCTGATCGCACAGCTCTGCCGCACCAGCACCGCATCGAACCAGCCGCAGCGGCGCTGGCGCCCAGTGACGGTGCCGAACTCGTGCCCGCGCTCGCCAAGCCGCCGGCCGTCGGCGTCGTCGAGCTCGGTCGGGAACGGGCCCGAGCCGACACGGGTGGTGTAGGCCTTGACGATGCCGAGTACGAACCCCGCCGCGCCGGGCCCCAGCCCGGTGCCGCTCGCCACCGTGCCGCTAACCGTGTTCGAGCTGGTGACGAACGGGTAAGTGCCGTGATCGACGTCGAGCAGCACGCCCTGCGCGCCCTCGAACAGGATCCGGCGGCCATCCTTCTTCTCCTCATTCAGCCGGCGCCAGACCGGCTGGGCGAACGGCTGCACGAAGGGGGCAATCTCGCGCAGCTCCGCGACTAGCGCGGCGCGATCCACCGGCGGTTCGCCGAATCCGGCGCGCAGCGCGTCGTGATGCGCGCACAGGCGGTCGAGCTGCGGCTCGAGTTCGTCGAGGTGCCCCAGATCGCACACGCGGATCGCCCGCCGGCCAACCTTGTCCTCGTATGCCGGCCCGATCCCGCGCCCGGTGGTGCCGATCTTGCCTTTTCCGGCCGCCGCTTCGCGCCAGCCGTCGAGATCGCGGTGGAGCGGCAGGATCAGCACGCAGTTGTCGGCCACGCCGAAGTTCGCCGGCGTGATCGCCACCCCTTGCGCTTCGAGCCGTTCGACCTCGGCCTTGAGCGCCCATGGGTCGAGAACCACCCCATTGCCGATCAGGCTCAGCGTGCCGGTGACGATGCCGCTCGGCAGCAGGCTGAGCTTGTAGGTGGTGTTGCCGACCACCAGCGTGTGGCCGGCGTTGTGCCCGCCCTGGAAGCGCACGACCACGTCGGCCCGGGCGGCGAGCCAATCGACGATCTTGCCCTTGCCCTCATCGCCCCACTGGGCGCCGATCACGGTGACGTTGGCCAAGCTGCGGTGCCTTTATGCAAACAAGCGGCGCGGCCCTAGGGAATACGGCTCCCGAGGGCAACCGAACTCGACACGATCGGCGACGCTCCCGCGCTTCCTCCAGGATCTCTGGGCGCTGCGCACGTCGCTGGTCGAACGGGCGATGCCGTTCATCGACAAGCCATCGTGCGCGTGGCACAAGATAGTTTCGCAGATTACCAGTTTGCGCCGCTCGCCAGCGGCGCACATCGATTCACCGGACGGGGCTTCATTCCATGACCAAATTCAAGAACCTGCTTTCCACGGCGACAGCGCTCGCCTTCACCCTCGGCGCCGCGGTGCCTGTCGCAGCCCAAGATGCCGCCCCGGCCGCAGCACCCCAAGCGACCATCGCCGGTGACAAGACCGTCGCCGCCGGCCATGCCAAGATCGGCGACTTCGGCCTCAACCTCGCCGCCCGCGACACCAGCGTGAAGCCGGGTGACGATTTCGAGCGATACGCGTCGGGCACCTGGATCGACAAGACGACGATCCCGGCGGATCGGCCCTCGGTGGGCACCTTCTACAATCTGCGCGAGACCGTGCAGGCCCAGATGAAGAAGCTGATCACCTCGGCCCCGGCGGATTCGAAGGCGGGCAAGCTGTACAATTCGTTCATGGATCAAAAGACGCTCGAGCGGATCGGGCTCAAGCCGCTGATGCGCGACATCGCCAAGGTCCGGGCGATCTCTGACAAGACGCAGATGGCCCGCTACATGGGCCAGACCAGAGGACAGTTCGGCATCAGCCTGGTCGACAGCTACGTCGACACCGACACGGCCGATCCGACGATGAACATCCTGTATGTCGATCAGGGCGGCATCGGTCTCCCGCAGAAGGACTACTACCTCAAGCCGCAATTCGCCCCGCAGCGTGCCGCCTACCAGGCCTATATCGTCCGGACGCTGAAGGCGATCGGCACGCCCGATTCGCAAGCCGCCGCGGCGAAGATCATGAAGTTCGAAACGCAGGTCGCCAAACTGAGCTGGGACATGGCCGACCAGCGCGACATCGATAAGACCAACAATCCCTATTCGACCGCCGAGCTCGAAGCCTATGCGCCCGGGCTCGACTGGGACGCCTACTTCGCCGGGCTCGGTGTGCCGCCGCAGAAGCGGCTGATCGCCAACGAGAACACCGCCATCAAGGCGCTGGCGAAGCTTTACGCCGCGACCCCGCTCGCCACCCTCAAGCTGTGGCAGGAATTCCACGTCGCCGACCAGGCTTCGCCGTACCTGACCAAGGCGATGGTCGACAGCCGCTTCAAGTACACCAGCACCCTTTCCGGCGTCACCGAGATACGCCCGCGCTGGAAGCGCGGCGTCGACCTGGTCGACGGTTCGCTCGGCGAACTGGTCGGACAGGCCTACGTCGCCAAATACTTTCCGCCCGCCTCGAAAGCGAAGATGGAGCAGCTGGTCGCCAACCTCAAGCTGGCGATGGCCGATCGCATCAAGACCAATTCGTGGATGAGCGAGGCGACCAAGCAGCAGGCATTGGCCAAGCTGAACAACACGATGGTGATGGTCGGCTATCCGGATAAATGGCGCGATTACAGCGGATTGACCCTGTCGCCGAGCGATCTTTACGGCAACGTCGAACGAGCCAGCCAGTTCAACTCCGATTACCGGATGGACAAGCTCGGCAAGCCGGTTGACCGCAAGCTGTGGGCGATGAGTCCGCAGACGGTCAACGCCTACAACGGCGGCCAGGAAAACAAGATCGTGTTCCCGGCGGCGATCCTGCAGCCGCCGTTCTTCGACCCCGCGGCCGATCCGGCGGTCAACTACGGCGCCATCGGCGCGGTGATCGGCCACGAAATCAGCCACAGCTTCGACGACCAGGGCCGCAAGATCGACGCCAATGGCAAGGTGCGCGACTGGTGGACCCCGGCCGACGCCGAGCGCTTCAAGGCCCAGGCCAAGGAATTCGGCGCCCAGTATGCCGCCTTCGAGGTCGCCCCGGGCATGCACATCAAGCCCGAGCAGACGATGGGCGAGAACATCGCCGACTTCGCCGGCCTCAATGTCGCCTACGACGCTTATCACCGCTCCCTCGACGGCAAGCCGGCCCCGGTGATCGACGGCCTGACCGGCGACCAGCGCTTCTTCCTCTCGTGGGCCCAGGTGTGGCGCGCTAAGGAGCGTGAGGACGCGCTACGCGAGCAGGTCACCACCGACCCGCACAGCCCGGCGCGCTATCGCACCATCGTGCCGATCCGCGACCTGGACGCCTGGTACAAGGCGTTCGACGTCAAGCCGGGCGACAAGATGTACATCGCGCCGAAAGACCGGGTACACATCTGGTAAGGGATTGAATTAGCTGCCGGCGCGGGTCGCTTCGCCCGTCCGCGCCGGTTATGCGACAAGTCGCGGCTCGGTTCGTCGCAAGCCTCGGAACGGCCCCTGCCCGCACGCATTGCGTCGATATGGGAGCGGGCCGGCCGAGGTGCGGATCCATCCCCCCTCCCGTCCAACCAGCATCACGGCCGGTCCGCTCCCTCCCCAGCCCTATCAAGCCAAGGAGGACCTCATGGCACGCGGATATCTCACACCCTGGCGCGGCGGATCGCTGGCGTCGACCGGCTACGGCGGCGGGGGGTCGATCTTCGATCTGCACCGGCAGATGAACCGGTTGTTCGACGACTTGTTCGAGACCCGCCAGGGCCACGGCGGGGCGCTCGCGGGCGCCACGCTGGCCGCCCCGGCGATGGACGTTCACCAGGACGACAAGCAGATCGAAATCACCGCCGAACTGCCCGGCGTGAATGAACAGGACATCGACCTCTCGGTCGAAGACGGCGTCCTCACCCTCTCGGGCGAGAAGAAGAGCGAGCGCAAGGACGAGCAGAGCGGCTATTCGGAGCGCAGCTACGGCCGCTTCGAGCGGCGGATCACGCTGCCCTCGAACGTCGACGAGGACAATTGCTCGGCCGACTTCAAGGATGGCGTCCTCAGGATCACCATCCCCAAGTCCGAGGAAAAGCAGCGCGCGAAGCGGATTCCGCTGGGCGCCAAGGACCGCCAGATCGAACAGCGGCCGAAGGCGCAGAACGACCGCGAAACCCAACCGAAGCAGCAGGCGGCGGAAAAGTCTCGCCACAAGCACGAGAACGAACGGCAGCCGAGCTGAGCCACAACTCGGGCCCAGGACACAACGCCCGCGGAGCCCGGCGCTCCGCGGGCGCCTTTACTTGTGCTATAGGCACCCTGGTTATCAGCACGCGAGGAAGGAGGACATCCGATGGTCGACTATGACGCCCCGGCAGCGCCACCCGGCGGCAGCACCCTGGCCGGCGACTGGCTGCCGCACCACAACTGGGCCTGGTTCCTGGTTCGCGGACTGATCGCTCTGGTCCTCGGCGGCATCGCCCTGTTTGCGCCGGGCGTGACCGTATTCGCCTTCGCGCTGGTGTTCGCCGCCTTCAGCTTCGCCGACGGGGTGACGCAGCTGATCGCCGGCATCCGCGGCGCCGGGCACAAATCGCAGCGCTATGGGGCGCTGATCTTCGGCGGCATCGTCGGCATCGCCATCGGCGTGTTTTTCGTAATCTGGCCGCTGCTGTCGACCGTCGTCTACGCGCTGATGCTGGTGGTGCTGATCGCCTTCTGGGCGGTGGTCACCGGCGGGCTCGAGATCGCCGCCGCGGTGCGCCTGCGGCGGGCGATCCGCGGCGAATGGCTGCTCGGCCTGTCGGGGGTTCTTTCGGTACTGCTCGGCTTCGCCTTGCTGGCGCTAGCGCTGTGGGAGCCGGGCCTGACGATGCTCTCGGTCGGCTGGCTGATCGCGTTTTACGCCTTCGCCAGCGGCATCGCGCTGATCGTGCTGTCGTTCCGGCTGCGTCGGAAGAGCATCGGTTAGCCCATAGGTGGCTCGCCTGTTCGTCGCCATTCGGCCACCGGAGCCGGTGCGCGAGGCGTTGCTCGATGCGATGGGCGGGATCGACGGCGTCCGCTGGCAGGACGACGACCAGCTCCACCTGACGTTGGCATTCGCCGGCGAAGCCGACGGCGCGCAGGTCAACGACCTGACCGAGACCCTGGCGGAGGTCGAGAGCGCGCCGTTCGCGGCCGAAGTCTCCGGCGTCGGCCATTTCGAGCGCAAGGGCGCGCCGGCCGCGGTGTGGGCCCGGGTGCCGCTCTCCGAACCTCTGGCGCAGCTCCAGCGGCGGGTCGGGCGCGCCTGCCGCCGGGCCGGGCTGTCGACGGAAAAGCGCGCCTATCGGCCGCACATCACGCTCGCCTACCTCAGGCGTTCGGCCGGAGCGATCGGCGGGTGGCTGGCGCAGCATGGCACACTCCGCGCCGGCCCGTGGGAAGTCGCCGGCTTCACGCTCTACGAAAGCCATTTGCGACAGGGCGGTTCGCTTTACCGCCCGCTGGTCGACTACGAATTTTGACGCACGGAGCGTGACTTACGGTCGGCGAGGCGTGGAGCCGGCAGCATCGCCCATTCGTTGTGCGAGCATAGGACCAAGACAGGAGCGACCGATAGCCCCTCCCCCGCCCCTTCCGAGCCTCAATCGCCATCCCGATACCTCCCATCGGCCAGGACGACGGCGGCGGGGCAAGCTTAACGCGCTGGTGCGGCGTCTGCGCGAACGCTGGCAGTCGCGCCAGGAGCGGAAGGACGGCCGCGACGGGCGACGGCGCCGGCGCAAGGCCGCGCTGGCGATCTCGGCCGGCGTGATGGGGCTCAGCACCGCCGCGATGGTCCCCGCCAAGCCGCCGCCGCGAGCGATCGTCGCCCCTCCCCTCGGCAACGTCCGCAAGCCAGCGGCGATGCTTTCGCCGAGCCACAAGCTGCTGCAGACGATGATCCAGGAGGAAGGGGCGCGGCGGACCGTCTATCGCGATGTCGCGGGAAACCCGACCGTCGGCGTCGGTCATCTCGTCACGCCAGCCGATCACCTGCAGGTCGGCGACCGCATCAGCCACGATCAGGTGCTCGATTTCCTCGAACAGGATCTCGGTACCGCCCAGCAGGCGGTGAGGCAGCTCGTCGGCGACCTACCGCTGCACCAGAACGAATACGACGCCCTGGTCGACCTTGCCTTCAATGTCGGCGCGGGCAATCTGTCCCCCGAACGCAGCCCGGGGCTCAATGCGGCGATCGCATCGCACGATTACGATGCCATCGCCGACGAACTCGACTATCATCACGCCGCCGGGCACATGGCGATGGGCCTTGTCTACCGGAGCGAGAGACGCGAAAATATCTTCACCGACGCTTCCTATGTCGATCCGCGCGACGCCGGCCAGGTGTCGGTCAACGCTTAGCCTCGCGGCGGCGGCAGCGCTGTCCCTCGCGGGCTGCGGCGCCGCGGCGCCTCAAGCCAAGCAGCCGGGCGCCGTCGCCGATGACGACCGGGCTGCCGACTGCCTCGATGTCGTCTGGCGAGCCCAAGCGGCCCCCGACAAGACGTTCGACCGGGCGCACGACCGGGTCAACGGCGGCTCGATCTCGTGCGCCACCGGCACCAGCGCGAGTCAGTTCGCCGCCCTGCTGAGGGCCGTCCGCGGCTCGGCCGCGCGCGGCGACTACGCCGCCCTGACGGCCGAGGTGGGTCTGCCGCTGCTGTACATCGACCGCGCCGGCACCAAGCACGAACTGGACCGTGCGGCGCTTATGGCCGAAGCGGATCGCGTCTTCTCTCCACCGATGCTCGCGCTGCTCCGAAAGCTCCAGTTCGCTGACCTGACGGTCGTCCAGCGCGAGGGCGCATTCGCCGGCCTCGGCGCGGTATGGCTGGTCGCCGGGCGCACCGGCGGACCGCCGCGGATCGTGACCATTGACCGCAAGGCGCTCGATGAAGCGGCCGCCGCCACCCAGCGCCGGCGGACCCGGACAGGCGAATAATCCGTTCAACGGATTGTCATCCGCGACGAACTACGGCTAGGGCAAGTTTCAGGCGAAACCGGTTCGGTGCGCGCGGCAGGAGAATGACGGATGCGGATGCGTTGGTTGGCCACGGCAGGGGTGGCTTCGATCATGGCGGCAGGTGTAGCGATGGCAGGAACGGCAACGGCTCAGGAACCCACGGCGGCAACCGCCGCGATCCCCCAGGCGACCGGTCCGTTCGCCCATCCCAGCACTTTGCCGTTCCACGCGCCCGATTTCACCAAGATCAAGGACTCCGACTTCAAGCCGAGCTTCGAGCAGGCGATGGCGATTCAGGACGCCGAAGTCGCCGCAATCGACGCCAACCCGGCGCCGCCGACTTTCCAGAACACGATCGTCGCCTATGAGAAGACCGGGCGCATGCTCGGCCGGGTGCAGGCGGTGTTCAGCGCGCTGACCAGCGCCGACACCAACGACACGCTCGACGCCATCGACGCCGAGGAATCGCCCAGGCTGAGCGCCCACTTCGACAGGATCAACCTCGACCCGAAGCTGTTCGCCCGGGTCAAGTCGGTGTACGACAAGCGCGCCTCGCTCAATCTCGACGAGGAAGATTCCAAGCTGCTCGAGAAGACCTACAAGCGGATGGTCCACGCGGGCGCGCTGCTGACGCCGGCGCAAAAGGCGCGGGTGCAGCAGATCAACGCCAAGCTGTCGGAGCTGACGACCGAATTCTCGCAGCGGCTGACCAAGGCCCAGGCCGACGGCGCGCTGGTGATCGACGACAAGGCCAAGCTGGCCGGGATGAGCGACAACGAGATCGCCGCCGCGGCCAAGGAAGCCGCCGACCGCAAGATGGCCGGCAAATGGGTGCTAGCGCTGCAGAACACCACACAGCAGCCGCAACTCGTCAGCCTGACCGACCGCGCCACGCGCGAGCAGTTGTTCGAGAACGGCTGGCACCGCGCCGACAAGGGCGACAAGGACGATACCGGCGCGCTGGTGGCGCAAATCGCCGATCTCCGCGCTGAGGAGGCGGCGATCTTCGGCGATCCCGACTGGGCGACCTACCAGATGTACGACAGCATGGCCAAGAACCCGAAGACCGCGATCGACTTCATGACCGCGATGGTTCCGCCGCTGCATGCCGCGCAGGAGCGCGAGGTCGCCGCGCTCGACGCCGAGATCAAAGCCGACGGGCAGAACTTCGACGTCAAGCCGTGGGACTGGCAGCTCTACGCCGCGCAGCTCAAGAAGCAGAAGTACGATTTCAACGAAGACACGCTCAAGCCCTACTTCGAGATTCACCACGTCCTCGAGGACGGCGTGTTCTACGCCGCCAACCAGCTCTACGGCCTGACCTTCAAGCGCCGCACGGACATCCCGGTCTACAATCCCGACGTGTGGACCTACACCGTCTACGACAAGGACGGCTCCGAACTCGGCCTGTACTACTTCGATCCCTATCAGCGCCCGAACAAGCAGGGCGGCGCGTGGATGTCGAACTTCGTCGAACAGAGCCACCTGTTCGGCACCAAGCCCGTCGTCTACAACGTCCTCAACATCCAGAAGGCGCCCGAAGGCGAGCCGCAGCTGGTCACCTGGGACGACGTGACGACGATGTTCCATGAATTTGGCCACGCACTGCACGGCCTGTTCGCCGACCAGAAGTACACCACCACCTCAGGCACAAACGTCGCCCGCGACTGGGTCGAGTTCCCGAGCCAGACCAACGAGCAATGGGCCTCGAACCCGAAGGTGCTGGCGCACTACGCGAAGAACTACAAGACCGGCGAGCCGCTCGACCCGGCGCTGGTCGATAAGCTGGTCGCCTCGCAGACCTTCGACCAGGGGTACCAGTTCGGCGAGCTGGTCGAGGCCGCGCTGCTCGACATGAAATGGCACTCGATGAGTCCCGAGCAGGCGGCGGCGATCAAGACGACAGCCGACGTCGACGCCGCCGAGGCCAAGTGGCTCAACGAGCTTGGGCTCGACGTCGAGCATATCCCGCCGCGCTATCGCAGCACCTACTTCCGACACATCTTCGGCAGCTCGCTCGGTTACTCGGCCGGGTACTATTCGTATCTGTGGACCCAGATGCTCGATCACGACACCCGTCACTGGTTCATGAGCCACGGTGGCCTCACCCGCGCCAACGGCGAGCACTTCCGCAAAACCGTGCTGAGCAAGGGCGCGACAGAGGATTACGGCGTGATGTTCCGCAACCTCACCGGGCACAATCCTAGCCCGCTGCCGCTGCTCGAGGACAAAGGGCTGGCGCCCGCCCCGGCGAGCGGCGCGACGCACACCGGCGAGCGCGGTTAACCCGCAACCAGCGCCCGCGCGCCCGGTTCGCCGACCCAGCGTGCGGGCACGCCCCACACCCCCTCGATAACCGCCGGGTCAAGCGCCTCCTCGGGCGCGCCATCGGCGACCAGACGGCCCCGCTCGAGCACCAGCACCCGATCCGCGCGGTTCATCGCCAGCGCCACGTCGTGGAGCACCAGCACCACCCCCGCGCCCTCGCGCGCGGCGCGTTTGAGATGCGCCACCAGCGCAATCTGGTGCCCGAGATCGAGCGCGGCGAGCGGCTCGTCAGCGAGGATCCAGCGCGGTTCACCGGCGAGGACGCGAGCCAGCAAAGCGCGCGCCCTTTCGCCGCCCGACAACGTGCTCACCGGCCGGCTGGCGAACTGCTCGAGATCGAGCGCAGCCAGCGCAGCATCGGTTTGCGTATCGCCATCGCCGCTATGCGGCAGCCGGCCGAGCGCCACCAGATTGCGCACCGACAGGTCCCAGGCGATCTCGCCGTCCTGCGGCAGGTAACCGATCGCCCGCGCCCGCTCGCGCGAATGCAGTGACGCCAGAGGGGTGCCGTCGAGCAGCGCCCCGCCGCTCTCGGGGGCGAGCAATCCGGCAAGGCACTGCAGCAACGTCGATTTGCCCGCCCCGTTGGGCCCGCAAATCGCGGTCACCTCACCCGGCCGCAGCGCGGCGCTGACCGCGGCGATACGGCTTGCAAGGGAGAGATTACGCGCTTCGAGCATCACACCGCCTCCCGCCGCATCTTCAGCAGCAGGTGCAGGAAGAACGGCGCACCGATCAGGCTCAGGGCGATGCCGAGCCTGAGCTCGGTCACCAGCGGCAGGATGCGGCACACGCAGTCGGCCACCAGCACCAGCAGCGCGCCGGCGAGCGCGCTCGGCATGATCAGCGAGCTCGGGCGCTTGTCGGTTAGCGGGCGCACCAGGTGCGGCACCATCAGGCCGACGAAGCCGATCACTCCGGCGACCGCCACTCCGCTGCCGACCGTCAGCCCGACGCCGGCGACCAGCAGCGCCTGCAGCCGCCCCGGCGACACGCCGAGCGAGCGCGCTGCCGCCTCGCCCAACGTCAACGCGTCGAGCCCGCGCCCGGCGAGGCGCAACAGGGCGATCCCGACGAGCGTCAGCGGCGCCGCCAGCGCCACGTCGGCCCAGGTGCGGTCGGTCAGCGCGCCCATCAGCCAGACGACGATCTCGCTGGTGGCGAAGGCGTTCGGCGCCAGGCTGATCGCGAGGCTGGTCAGCGCCCCGGCGAGGCTGGCGATCATCATGCCCGCGAGCGTGAACAGCGCCACCCCGCCCGCGCGCCCGGCGATCAGCGCCAGTAGCGCCATGGCTCCGGCCGCGCCAGCGAGCGCGAACAGCGGCAGCCACCAGCCGCTCGCCAGCCCGAACAGCAGGCTCAGCACCGCGCCGAACGCCGCGCCGGGACCGATGCCGAACAGCCCGGGATCGGCCAGCGGGTTCCTCAGATACCCCTGCATCGCCGCCCCCGTGGCGCCGAGCCCGCCGCCGATAGTCACCGCCAGCAGCGCGCGCGGCAGGCGCAACTCGCCGAGGATTACCGCCGCGTTGGGCGTCGTCCACGGATCGAGCCACACACGCCCGGCGAGCAGCGACAGCGGCAGGGCGATGGCGAGCGTGAGGAGCAGGATGGGGACGGGGCGGGTCACAGCTCCTCCTCACCCATTCCGTCACGTAACTCCGCCAGCCGCCGAGCCAGCCGCGGGATCGTCGGCCCGCCACAATAAAGAAGGTTCGGCGCGATCGCGGCGTAGCGCACCCCCTTCAGGTGCCGCAGCGCCGGATGGTGCTCCATCCGCTCATCGCCGGCGGCGATCACCAGTTGCGGCGGGTCGGCCAGCACTTGCTCGAGCGGCAGGTACGCTCCCTCGCCCAGGCCGCGCTCGGCCGACAGACTGACGAACCCGCTGTTGCCGAGCAGTTGCGCGACCAGCGTGTCCGGTCCCGGCACCAGCCCCCCTTCCTGCCACACCAGTGCCGTCGGACGAGGTCCGCTTCGATGCGCCGCGGCGACGGCTTCGGACATGCGCGAAACCAGCGCCTCGCCCCGCGCCGGCTCTCCAGCCAGCAGCGCCAACCGCCGCACCTGCGCTTCGCTTTGCGCCACGGTCGAGGCAATGCCGACCGTCTCGACACGCATGCCGAGCCGACGAAACGCGTTCACCGTCGCCGGATCGAGGAAGCTGCCGGTGACGACCACGTCCGGATCGAGCGCCAGCACCTCCTCCACGGTGCCGCCCGTCTCCGGAAACCGCCGTGCCTCGTCCGCCGGCATCGAGCTGGCGCGCGGATCGTGCGAATAATGCGACACCGCCAGCAACTGCCCCGGCGCGGTCACCTCGGCGAGAATCGCGTCGGTGCACGGATTAAGGCTGACGATGGTCGGGTGGTGAGCGTGGCGGCGCTCTGCGGGCTGGACCACGCACGCGGTAAGCAGGAGACTGGTCGCGGCTGCCAGGATACTCCTCACAGCCGCCACCTCGCGCCGACGAAGGCGCCACGCGGCGGCGAAGCGTAGCCGGCGGCGGTCTGGTAGCGTTCGTCCGCCAGATTCTCGATCCGCCCGTAAAGCTCCACGCTTCGGCTCACCCGCCAGCGCGCGGTCAGGTCGAGCACGGCGAAGCTGTTCAGCGGCACAAGATTCGCCGCGTCGTCATAACTCCCCGACACCCAGCGCAAATCCGCGCCCAGCGTCGGGCCGCCGCGCACCACCCGCCACTCCGCGGCAAGCAACAGCGTGTGCCGCGGTCGCCGGGCGAGGCGGTTGCCGAGCTCGGGCGACCCGCGCGTCCGGTCGCCTGCGTCCAGGTAACTGTAGGCCAGCCGCGCCGTCATCCCGGGCGCCAGCTCTGCGCCCGCCTCGAATTCGACCCCTTGCGCCCGCGTGCGCCCGATATTGCCGTAGGTGCCGTAAGGCCGACTGGCGCAGAGCCCGTCGCTCCGCCCAAAGCACGAGACGAAGTCGATCAGGTCCTCGCTGTCGCGACGGAACAGCGCCAGCGAGGCATACGGCAGCCGGTTACGGTCGCGCCAGGCGAGCGCGAGGTCGAAGCTGGTGCTGCGCTCGGGCCGCAGCGCGGCGTTGCCGTAGTCGGAGAACAGCTGGAACAGCGTCGGTGCCTTGAAGCCCTGCCCGACCGAGGCGCGCAACCGCACCTCGGGCGCAACTTCGTAGCTGACATCCGCGCCAAGAGTGGTCGCCCCGCCAAAACCGGCATGGTCGTCGCGGCGCACACCGGCATGCGCCACCAGATGGCCGCTTTCGATCCCCAGTTGGGCATAGGCCCCTACTGTGTGGCTGTGCGCCGGGCGGTCGACTAGCGTAACATAGCTGTCCCGTTGGTAATCGCCGCCGAAGTCGAGCCGGAACGGCCCCGCCGGACGCCACTGGCCTGCCAGGTCCACCCGATCGCTGTGGCCGTCGCTGGCGAAGGTCGGCGCCGGCCCCGCGGCGGGATCGAACGTGGTGCGCCGAGTCTCGGCGAACGAGTAGGTGGCCGACAGATCGAGCGGTCCCCCGCTATATCTCGCCCCTGCGGCGCCCGAAACCTGCCGCGTCCGCTGGGTTTCGGCGGTGTCGGCGAGCACGTAATCCGGCGGCGGATAGCCGTCGAGATCGAGGTCACCGGCAGCGTAGCGTCCGTGGGCGAACAGCTCGAAGCCGGGCGAGAGATGTAGCCGCCCCTCCCCGTTCGCCGCCCATTGCTGGAACCCGTCGGGTTCGGTGCCGTTCGCCGCGCTCGAGAACCCGCCTGTGCGGTACCAGGTCGCTGAGCCGCCGAGGAAGCCGGGCTCGCCGCCGATGCCGCCCGCCAGTGAGGCGCTGGCGGTGTCGCGCGAACCCAATTCCGCGTCGGCTTCAAGCCCGGGGTCGGCCCGCGTCGTGACCGCCAGCACGCCGCCGATCGCGTCGGAGCCCCACACGGTGCTGTTGGAGCTGCGCAGCAGGTCGAGCTTGGCGATGTTGCCGGCGAGCAGGTTGCCGAAGTCAAATCCGCCGCCGGGCGCCGCCGGATCGGCGACGCGCACGCCGTCGATCAGCACCAGCAGCTGCTCGGCCTCGGCCCCGCGCACGCGCACGCCGGTGAAGCTGCCCGGCGCGCCGTTGCGGCTGAAGCTCACCCCCGGCGCCCGCGTCAGCACCCGTGTCAGGTCGGTCCCCTGAACGGCGTCGATCTCGTCGCGTCCGATCACCGTCACTGGCTGCCCCGTTTGATCGACGTCGATCGCCTTTCCGGTGGCGGTGACGGTAATGTCCGTCACCGCGTCTTGCGCACGAGCCGCGGCCGGGGCCACGCCGCTCGATAACACCATCAAATAAATCAAGTTCTTGCGCACCGAACCTCCCACGCCAGACGAAGCGCCGTCCATGGCGGGAGGCCGCGCGATAGCGTCGCGCGATCAGCCCTCGCTTGCCTGCGGTGCACCCCGCCCGCGGGCCGAACGACGTATCGCGGATAGGTCTCCTGGCTCGCCGGCTCGTCGCCTCGCGCCTGCCTTCCCGATTGCTCAGTGGCTTTGCCGGCGCGCGGCTCCCCGGTCACAGTTGCGGGGGCAGCTTGGGCTCCTCACCCAATTCCCACAGCGGGCTCGCACCCGCCGGCCCGGCCTCCCGGGCGATCCGTGACACGCCTTCGTCGATAGCTCCGCGCACGCGTCGGCGCAATCGCGGTTCGCCGTTAACGCCGTGTCCCGGCGTGTCCCACCACGGGACGGCCGGTTAACCGCGCGTGCGGCGGCGGGGCCAGGAAGCTACCGCCGTCCGGTGCAAACCACCGGCAATCAGGCGATCTTCGAGCGCGAAGCTCCGGCGTGCGATTTTCACTCCCGGATCACCCGCAGCGAGCGCGCGCGGCCGGTGCTGGCGCAGCGGCGGCATCGCAAACGCGGGCGTTACGCGGCGCTCGCCGCCGTTATCGCCATTCCTGCGATGGCCGGCGCCACGGACTGGGGCGCGGCGACGCCGAACGCCCTTCCCTCGCCAGATATCGCTCGCGCCGCGCCGGACCCCGCCACCTTCTCGACGGCCGATTACAGCGCGCTCCGCGAAGGCGCGCCGGGCCGCTCCGATACCGACGCGTCAAGCGCGTTCGGCGACCAGGCGATCGCGCCGGGCCGGGCGGCACGAGTCTTTCTGTCGGCCGGCAGCCCGCTCGACAGGGTCCGGGCCGAGCAATGCCTGACGATGGCGATCTATTACGAAGCCGCGACGCAACCCGACGCCGGCCAGCGCGCCGTCGCCCAGGTGGTGCTCAACCGGGTCGCCCATCCGAGCTATCCCGACACCGTCTGCGGCGTCGTGTTCCAGGGATCCGAGCGCAGCACCGGCTGCCAGTTCAGCTTCGCCTGCGACGGCTCGCTCGCCCGCCAGCCGGTGCCCTACTGGTGGGAGCGCGCGCGCCGGGTGGCTCGCGAGGCCCTCTCGGGCGAGGTCTTCGCGCCGGTCGGCCTGGCAACCTATTACCACACCCTGCAGGTCCACCCGAGCTGGGAGGACAGCCTCGTTCCGGTGGCTACGATCGGCGCGCACCGCTTCTATCGCCTGCCCGGCGTGGCCGGCCAGAGCTCGGCTTTCCGCGTCGCCTATCGCGGCGGCGAGCCTCTCGCAGGGCCGCATCCGCACACGATCACCCCTGCCGTCGACAGCGATCCGGATCCCGTCGTTCTGGCCGGCAGCTATGCCGCGGCGCAACCGCAGACCGCGCTCGCCGTGGAAAAGAAGACGTCCGCCGCCACGCCGGTCTATTCCGCCGCGATCGTGGCGCGCGGCGGCGACGCGCTGTTCCGCGGCGGCAACCTGCCGGCGGGCGGCACGCTGTCGCCCCAGCTCCAGAACAGCGGGCAATGGCTCGATCGTCCGTGAAAACCGGTAAACGCCGCCCAACGTTGCGGAAACCATTCTGGCGAACGTTCGCTTAGCGCGACCGCGGTAATCGAGCTGCGGCCGGAATGCGCTCCGGCGGGCCGCCGAACGACAATAATCCGGATCGCGAGCTAAACATGAGCATCCGTTTCGCCGCTCCCCTCCAAGCCTTCGGCGTCCGCCTTTCCGGAGAGCGTGCGCGCGCCGCGATGGCGCGGCCGCACAACGACAACAAGGCGAACCTGGCCGACGAGGCGCTGCTGCGCGCCGCGCTGCGCCACTTCGCCGAGCACGGCCTTGCCGCCGCAGGCCATGCGCGGCGCAAGGCGGAAGCCGCCTGGTTCGCCGGCGACCGCGACGCCTATCGTTGGTGGCTCGGCATCTGCCGCACGCTCGACCGCCGTCTGGCGCGCCAACTAGGCTCGGAGCTGGCCGCGCAGGACGCCGGCTGAGCACCCTTCCGTACCGGGCCGATCGCCGCGCCTTGCCGCCCTGGCTGCCGGACCCGGCTTCCGCCGGAGCTCACGCTTTCGTTGCAGCGAGCCGAGCCGCCCCTCCGGGCCGGCTTTCCACCTAGCATCGTAAGGCGCCGGTTAACCATTGTGTGACCTTCTTTCGTTAGCTCGCTGAGCGCGAAGGAGTGAACCGATCGAACGCCTGCGGCATCTTCTCAAGGGTCACCTAGCCGGCGACGGCCGAGATCGGCTTGTCAGGCGCGAGCTGGTCACGTCGCTCTATTCCCATGCGACCAGCCTGGCGCTCGGAGCCGTGGCCGGGATAGCGACCGCGCTCACAGCCGCCCTCGTGACGCGCGACGGGACGATTGAGGCGTTGAGCGCGCTTCTCATCATGACCGGGATCGGGCGCGTAGGCATCGCTTTCCGGCTGTCGCGCGACGGCAAAGCCGTTCATCGCGGCGACCGGCGCCTCCACGAAGCCGCCTTCGAGCTGGGAACCTTCGTCTATTCGCTGCTCGCCGGGGTCATTGCCGCCGTCATCCTCGCTCGCGGCCGCTATCCGGACCTCGCCGTGCTGACGGTCAGTTATGCACTGGTTTACGGCGTCGGCGTCGCCGCCCGCACCGCCGCGCGGCCGGTCATGGCCATCGGCCAGCTGCTGCTGGCGAGCTTGCCGGTGGTCGCCGCCTGCCTGGGCAGCGGCGGGCCGGCGCTCGACGTGCTGGCCGGGATCACCGCGGTGCTCGTCGCCGGCACGATCTCGATCACGCTCAACCTGTTTCAGATGCTGCAAGAGCAAATTCTCGCCGCCGACGGCAGCGCCCGAATGGCCGAGCAGATGAGCCGCCAGGCGCGCAGCGACATCGTCACCGGGCTGCTCAACCGCGCGGGGCTCAACCATGCCTTGATGGAACAGCTGATGCGCCTGCCAGGCGGCAACAAGCTGGCGCTGTTCTGGCTCGATCTCGACCGGTTCAAGGAAATCAACGACACGCTCGGCCACGCGGTCGGCGACGGGGTGCTGGCCGAAGTCGCCCGCCGCCTGGCCGACACCGCGCCTGTCGGGGCGACGATCGCCCGCTTCGGCGGGGACGAGTTCGTCGCCGCGTGCCTCGTCGGGGACCGCGGCGAAAGCGAGCAGCTCGCCAGCGCGATCATCGGCGACCTGTCGCGCCCGTTCCGCATCGAAGGCAATCGCATCGCCAGCGGCGCCTCGATGGGCGTGGCGCTGCTGCCCGACGACGGCCCGGACATCGAAACGGTGATGCGGAGCGCCGATCTCGCGCTTTACCACGCCAAGGTCGGCGGACGGAATCAGCTCCGGTTCTTCGACCCGGCGATGACCCGCGATCTGGTGCGCAAGAAGGAGATCGAGAGCGAGCTGCGCGCGGCGATCCGCAAGGACGAGCTGTCGATCTTCTTCCAGCCGATCGTCGATCTCAAGAGCGGCCGGATCCGCAAGTTCGAGGCCTTGGTGCGCTGGTTTCACCCCGAAAAGGGCGAACTGCGTCCGGACGAGTTCATCCCGGTGGCCGAAGAGACCGGAGTGATCATCACGCTGGGCAACTGGATCACCGCCCAGGCGGCCCGGGCGGCCGCCCAATGGCCGGAGCACGTCGCGCTGGCGGTCAACCTGTCGCCGCTCCAGCTACGCGCCCCTGGCGCCGCGCTCGGCATCCTGAGCGCGATCCGCGACGCGGGGCTGCCGCCGTGCCGGCTCGAGCTCGAAGTCACCGAGAGCCTGTTCATCGAGGAGAGCGAGCACGCCGCCCGCTTCATCGAGGAACTGGCGAAAGAAGGCGTACGCTTCGCGCTCGACGACTTCGGCACCGGGTATTCCTCCCTCGGCTACATCAACCAATTCCCTTTCAAGACCATCAAGGTCGACCGCAGCTTCGTTTCCGGTCCGAACGTCGGCCGCAAGAGCGACGCGATCATCCGCGCCGTGGCCGAAATGGGCTCGACGCTGGAGATGGAGATCGTCGCCGAAGGACTCGAGACGGTCGAGCAGGTCGAGGCGGTACGCAACGCCGGCTGCACGCTCGGCCAAGGCTACTACTTTAGCCGCGCGGTGCCCGACTTCCTCGCCGCCATGCTGCTCGCCCAGGAGCGCGAAGGCCATGCCACCGTCACCCGCTTGGCCGGGTGAACCCCAGCGCAGGTGAGCCTCAGCGCAGGCTGGGGCCTCTTGCCTCAAGCGCCGCCGCAGTGGCCCCAGGTGTCTGCCTTCGCAAGAGTCCGCGTAAAACGCTATTGCGAACTGATAGCAGAGATAATCCTGCACCCGCCCCAATTTGCCGGTTGCCTCGCCCCTCCGGCGCGCCTAGGGCTGCCGCCGCACACCGGGCGCAGCTCCTTTCGCGGGATGCGGGGGCGCGCCTCGGACCAGTCCGCGAGCGCCCGCGCAGTTGGAAGGAATATCGCTCCCCATGGCTCGCAGGAAAATCGCCCTCATCGGCGCCGGCATGATCGGCGGCACCCTCGCCCACCTCGCCGCCAAGAAGGAACTGGGCGACGTGGTCCTGTTCGACATCGTCGAGGGCGTCCCCCAGGGCAAGGCGCTCGACCTGTCGCAGTGCGGCCCGATCGAGGGCTTCGACGCGAAGATCACCGGCACCAACGACTACGCCGATATCGCCGGCGCCGATGTGATCATTGTCACCGCCGGTGTGCCAAGAAAGCCGGGCATGAGCCGCGACGACCTGCTCGGCATCAACCTCAAGGTGATGGGCGCGGTCGGCGCGGGGATAAGGGCGCACGCGCCCGGCGCTTTCGTGATCTGCATCACCAACCCGTTGGATGCCATGGTCTGGGCGCTGCGCGAATATTCGGGCCTGCCGCACAATAAGGTCGTCGGCATGGCCGGCGTGCTGGATTCCGCGCGCTTCGCCACCTTCCTCGCCTGGGAGTTCGGGGTTTCCGTGCGAGACGTGAACGCCTTCGTCCTCGGCGGCCACGGCGACACGATGGTGCCGGTCCTCGAATACTCGACCGTCAACGGGATCCCGGTGACCGACTTCGCCAAGATCAAGGGCGTCGACCGGAGCCGCCTCGACGAGATCGTCAAGCGCACCCGCGGCGGCGGCGGCGAGATCGTCGGCCTGTTGAAGACCGGCAGCGCCTTCTACGCCCCGGCCACCAGCGCCATCGCCATGGCCGAAGCCTACCTCGGCGACCAGAAGCGGATCCTCCCCGTCGCCGCGCATGTCACGGGCCAGTACGGCGTCAACGACCTCTACGTCGGCGTCCCGGCGGTGATCGGGGCCGGCGGGGTCGAGCAAGTCATTGAGATCGCGCTCGACGACGAGGCCAAGGCCAACTTCCAGACCTCGGTCGACGCGGTGAAAGAGTTGCTGGTCGCCTGCAAGGGCATCGACAGCAGTTTGGGCTCGTAAGCATGTGAGTTCCTGCGAACGCAGGAACCTCGTGCCGCACGGGCGGCGCTGATGGCCCGAGGCCCCTGCCTGCGCAGGGGGTGACATGGAGAAGCAAGACTGTGAGCATCCTCGTCGACAAGAACACCAAAGTCATAACCCAGGGGATGACAGGCGACACCGGCACCTTTCACACCCAGCAGGCGCTCGCTTACGGCACGCAGATGGTCGCCGGCGTCACGCCAGGCAAAGGCGGGCAGACCCACATCGGCCTGCCCGTGTTCGACACGGTCGCCGAGGCGAAGCACGCCACCGGCGCCACCGCCAGCGTGATCTACGTGCCGCCGCCGTTCGCCGCGGATTCGATCCTCGAGGCGATCGACGCCGAAATCGAGCTGATCGTCGCCATCACCGAAGGCATCCCGGTGCTCGATATGGTAAAGGTCAAGCGCGCGCTCACCGGCTCGAAGTCGCGCCTGATCGGCCCCAACTGCCCCGGCGTGCTGACCCCCGACGAGTGCAAGATCGGCATCATGCCGGGCAACATCTTCTCGAAGGGTAGCGTCGGGGTGGTCAGCCGCTCGGGCACGCTGACTTACGAGGCGGTCCACCAAACGACCCAGGCCGGACTCGGCCAGACCACCGCCGTCGGCATCGGCGGCGATCCGGTCAACGGCACCAACTTCATCGACGTGCTCGAGCTGTTCCTCGCCGACGACGCCACCCGCTCGATGGTGATGATCGGCGAGATCGGCGGCAGTGCCGAGGAAGACGCCGCCCAGTTCCTCGCCGACGAGGCGAAGCGCGGGCGCGGCAAGCCGACGGTCGGCTTCATCGCCGGCCGCACCGCCCCGCCGGGCCGCCGCATGGGCCACGCCGGGGCGATCGTCTCCGGCGGCCAGGGCGGCGCCGAGGACAAGATCGCGGCGATGGAAGCCGCCGGCATCCGCGTCGCCGCCAATCCGAGCGAGCTCGGCACCACCCTCGCCGCCCTGCTCAAGGAACTGGCGTAGCCCTCACTCGGTTAGTGGAACGGCCTCATGGGTAACGAAGCGCAGTCTTTCCTTCCCGAGCTGACCGGCCAGGACGGCCCGCAGCCGGGCCCGAGCTGGCAGAACGCCCGCTGGCCGCTGAACGGGGCCGAGGCCGAGGACGACCTCACCCAGGCGCTCGACCCGACCACACTCAAGATCGCGATCCGGCAAGCGGCCGCCAAGACCGGCAGGGCGCTCGACGAGCAAGCGGTCGAGCAGGCGGCCGGGGATTCAATCCGCGCGATGATGCTGGTGCGCACATATCGCGTGCGCGGCCACCTCGCCGCCGACCTCGACCCGCTCGGCCTGACCCACCGCGAGCTGCCGGCCGACCTCACTCCCGAATACCACGGCTTCACCGGCGCCGCGCTCGACCGGCCGGTGTACCTCGGCGGCACGCTCGGCTTCGAGTGGGCGACCGTCAACGAACTCGTCGCCGTGCTGCGCAAGAACTACTGCGGCCGCGTCGGCATCGAGTACATGCACATCGCCGACGTCGGCGAGCGCCGCTTCCTGCAGGACCGCATCGAGGGCCCCGACAAAGTCATCACTTTCACCCCCGAAGGCAAAAAGGCGATCCTCTCGGCCGTCATCCGCGGCGAGGAATACGAAAAATTCCTCGGCAAGAAGTTCGTCGGCACCAAACGCTTCGGGCTCGACGGCGGGGAATCGATGATCCCGGCGCTCGAAGCGGTGATTAAGTACGGCGGCGCCTTCGGGGTGCGCGAGATCGTCTACGGCATGGCCCACCGCGGGCGGCTCAACGTGCTCGCCAACGTCATGGCCAAACCCTACCGGGTGATCTTCCATGAATTCTCCGGCGGCAGCGCCAATCCCGAGGACGTCGGCGGCTCGGGCGACGTCAAGTACCACCTCGGCACCAGCACCGACCGCGAGTTCGACGGCATCCGGGTCCACATGAGCCTGGTCTCTAACCCAAGTCACCTCGAAGCGGTCGACCCGGTGGTGCTCGGCAAGGTCCGCGCCACCCAAGCCTTCCGCGACGACCTCGACGATCACCAGCAGGTGCTCCCCGTCCTAATCCACGGCGACGCCGCCTTCGCCGGCCAGGGCATCGTCTGGGAATGCTTCGGCCTGTCGGGCGTGCGCGGCTACAACATCGGCGGCACGATCCACTTCGTCATCAACAACCAGATCGGCTTCACCACCAGCCCGCAATTCGCCCGCTCCAGCCCCTATCCGTCTGATGTCGCCAAGGGCGTCCAGGCGCCGATCCTCCACGTCAACGGCGACGATCCGGAAGCAGTGACCTTCGCCTGCAAGCTGGCGATCGAGTTCCGCCAGGCCTTCAAACGCGACATCGTCATCGACATGTGGTGCTATCGCCGCTTCGGCCACAACGAAGGCGACGAGCCGAGCTTCACCCAGCCGCTGATGTACGCGCAGATCAAGAAGCACGCGCGGGTCAGCGAGATCTACGCGGCGCGGTTGGTCGACGAAGGCGTTATCGGCGAGCAAGCTGCCGATCGGATGCGCGGCGAGTTCAATGCCCTGCTCGACGAGGAATTCGCCGGCGCCGGTAGCTACAAGGCCAACGAAGCCGACTGGTTCGGCGGCCGCTGGAGCGGGCTCAACAAGCCGGCCGACCCCGAGACCGCGCGCCGGAACGTGGCGACGGCGATCGACCGGAAGCTGTTCGACAGCCTCGGCCGCACGCTGACGACGATCCCGGACGGCTTCAACATGCACAAGACGCTCGGCCGGGTGATCGAGGCCAAGCGGCACATGTTCGACAGCGGCGAAGGCTTCGACTGGGCCACCGCGGAGGCGCTCGCGTTCGGCAGCCTGCTGGCCGAAGGCTTCGGCGTGCGCCTGTCGGGCCAGGATTCGAGTCGCGGCACGTTCAGCCAGCGCCACGCCATCTGGATCGACCAGACCGACGAGCACAAGTACATCCCGCTGTGCGAGCTGCCCCACGCCAAGTTCGAGGTCTACGACAGCACGCTCAGTGAATACGCGGTGCTCGGGTTCGAATACGGCTTCGCCGGCGCCGATCCCAAGACGCTGGTGCTGTGGGAAGCGCAGTTCGGCGATTTCGCCAACGGCGCGCAGATCATCATCGACCAGTTCATCGCCGCCGGCGAGGTCAAGTGGCTGCGCGCCAACGGCCTCGTGCTGCTGCTGCCGCATGGTTACGAGGGCCAGGGGCCGGAGCATTCCAGCGCCCGTCTCGAGCGCTTCCTGCAACTGTGCGCCAACGACAACATTCAGGTGTGCAACATCACCAGCCCGGCGAACTACTTTCACGTGCTGCGCCGGCAGATGCTGCGCCCGTTCCGCAAGCCGCTGGTGATCATGGCCCCCAAGAGCCTGCTGCGCCACCCGATGGCGAAATCGAGCGCGAGCGAATTCATCGAGCAGAGCCACTTCAAGCGCATCCTGTCGGACCGGATGGATATCCCCGACGAGCAGGTCCGCCGCCTGATCCTGTGCTCGGGCAAGATAGCCTACGACCTGATGGAAAAGCGCGCCGAGGAGAAGCTCGAAGGCGTCTCGATCGTCCGTCTCGAACAGCTCTATCCATTTCCTGGCGAGCCGCTGGCGGTGCGCCTGAAGCGGATGAGCAACCTGAAGGAAGTCGTCTGGTGCCAGGAGGAGCCGAAGAACAACGGCGCCTGGTTCTTCGTCAAGAGCCGCATCGAGGACGCGCTGACCGAGGCCGGCCACGAAGGCATGCGCCCGCGCTACGCCGGCCGCGAAGTCGCCGCTTCCCCCGCGACCGGCCTCGCCGGGCGCCACCAGGTGCAGCAGCAAGCTCTTGTGGCCATTGCGCTCGGCCTCGCCGATACGAACCAGGCCCGGCGAAAGCTCGAGACGACGAAAAGGGGATGAGCAAGGTGAGCGCTGTTTATTTGAGGAACGCATAGAATGGCGACCGAAGTGAAAGTCCCCACGCTCGGCGAATCCGTCACCGAAGCGACGATCGGCGAATGGCTCAAGCAGCCTGGCGATCCGGTCAAGGTCGATGAGCCGATCGCCAGCCTCGAGACCGACAAAGTCGCGCTCGAGGTGCCCTCGCCAGTCGCCGGCCAGATGGGCGAGCAGAAGGTCAAGGTCGGCGACACGGTCGAGGTCGGCACGGTCATCGCCACCATCGAGGATGCGACGGTCGCCGGCGAGACCACCGAAGTGAAGCCGCGCGAGGACAAGACCGCCCCCGCTCCCGCCGACGAGCCCGAGCAGGCTGCCGACATCGACCGCGAGCTCGACGAGCTGCCCAAGGCGGGCCCCGACGACCTCGCCGTCACGCTTTCCCCCTCGGTCCGCCGCGCGGTGATTGAGCACGGCATCGACCCGACGCAAGTCAAAGGTACCGGCAAGGACGGCCGCCTGACCAAGGAAGACGTGCTCGCCGCCGCGGCCGCCAAGAAGGCCGCGCCAGCCCCCTCGGTCTCGGCGCCCGCGCCCGCGCCTGCGCCCGCTCCGGCCCCAGCCGGCGAGCGGCGCGAGGAGCGGGTCAAGATGACCCGTCTGCGCCAGACCATCGCCCGCCGCCTCAAGGGCGCGCAGGAGGAGGCGGCGCTGCTGACCACCTTCAACGATTGCGACATGACCGCGGTGATCGAGGCGCGCGAGGCCTACAAGGAGCTGTTCGCCCAAAAGCACGGCATCAAGCTCGGCTTCATGAGCTTCTTCGCCAAGGCCAGTTGCCTGGCGCTGAAGGACATCCCCTCCGCCAACGCCTATCTCGAAGGCGACGAAATCGTCTATCACGATTACGTCGACATCTCGGTCGCCGTCAGCGCCCCCAACGGCCTCGTCGTGCCCGTCGTCCGCGATGCCCACGCCAAGAGCTTCGCCCAAATCGAGCTCGACATCGCCGACTTCGGCGCCCGCGCCAAAGAGGGCGCGCTGACGATGGACGACATGAAAGGCGGCACCTTCACCATTTCCAACGGCGGTGTCTTCGGCAGCCTGATGAGCACCCCGATCATCAACCCCCCGCAAAGCGCCGTCCTCGGCCTCCACCGCATCGAGGACCGCCCGGTGGCGGTGAACGGCGAGGTGGTGATCAAGCCCATGATGTACCTCGCCCTCAGCTACGACCACCGCATCATCGACGGCCGCGAGGCGGTCACCGCTTTGAAGATCATCAAGGAAGCGATCGAGGACCCGATGCGGATGCTGATCGATCTCTAGGAGCTACCTCCTCCCCGTTCGGGCTGAGCTTGTCGAAGCCCTGCTCTTTTCTTCGAGCGACGGATGAAAGGAAGAACAGCCCTTCGACAAGCTCAGGGCGAACGGAGTTTGGCATGGCTGATTACCAATACGACGTCCTCGTCATCGGCGCCGGGCCCGGCGGTTACGTCGCGGCGATTCGCGCGGCGCAGCTCGGGCTGAAGACTGCTTGCGCCGAGAGCCGCGATGCGCTCGGAGGCACCTGCCTCAACGTCGGCTGCATTCCGTCGAAGGCGCTGCTGCACGGCTCCGAGCTGTTCGAGGAAGCGGCGCACGGGACGATGGCGAAATTCGGCGTCCTGGCCGACAACTTGCGCATCGACCTCGACAAGCTGCAGGGCGAAAAGGCCACCGCGGTCAAGGAGCTGACCGGCGGCATCGCATTCCTGTTCAAGAAGAACAAGGTCGACTGGAAGCAGGGCCACGCCACCTTCCAGGACGCGCACACGGTCAAGGTGGGCAAGGAAACCGTCACCGCGAAGAACGTGGTCATCGCCACCGGCTCCTCGGTCACCCCCCTCCCGGGCGTCGAGGTCGACAACGCCAAGGGCATCGTCATCGATTCCACCGGTGCCCTCGCCCTCGGCCGCGTGCCCAAGCACCTCGTCGTGATCGGCGGCGGCGTCATCGGCCTCGAACTCGGCAGCGTCTGGCGCCGGCTCGGCGCGCAAGTGACGGTGATCGAATTCCTCGACCAACTGCTCCCCGGCATGGACGGCGACGTGCGTAAGGAAGCCGCGAAGCTGTTCAAGAAGCAGGGCATGGAACTGCGCCTTTCGACCAAGGTCACCAAGGCCACCGTCAAGGGCAAGACCGCCACCCTCACCGTCGAGCCTTCCGCCGGCGGCGATGCCGAGCAGATCAAGGCCGACTGCGTGCTGGTCTCGATCGGCCGCCGCCCGAACACCGAGGGGCTCGGGCTCGAC
Organism: uncultured Alphaproteobacteria bacterium; assembly: GCA_963811255.1. Lineage (GTDB taxonomy): Bacteria > Pseudomonadota > Alphaproteobacteria > Sphingomonadales > Sphingomonadaceae > Croceibacterium_B. The sequence goes on from CAWEQI010000003.1 coordinate 1,303,422, forward strand.
GCGATCGGTCTCGAGACCAACAAGCGCGGCCAGATCGAAACGGACGCCGAGTTCCGCACCCAGATCGATGGCGTGTGGGCGATCGGCGACGTGATCCCCGGCCCAATGCTCGCCCACAAGGCCGAGGACGAGGGGCTGGCGGTGGCCGAAAACATCGCCGGCCTCACCGGAATCGTCAATCACGCGGTGATCCCCAGCGTCGTCTACACCATGCCCGAAATCGCCGGCGTCGGCCTCACCGAAGAAGACGCCAAAGCCGCCGGACACACGCTCAAGATCGGCAAGTTCCCGATGCTGGCCAACAGCCGCGCCAAGACCAACCGCGAGCCAGACGGCTTCGTCAAGGTGATCGCCGACGCCGAAACCGACCGCGTGCTCGGCGTGTGGATTATCGCTTCGGTCGCCGGCACGATGATCGCCGAAGCCGCCCTCGCCATGGAGTTCGGCGCCACCAGCGAGGACATCGCCTTGACCTGCCACGCACACCCGACGCACTCCGAAGCGCTCAAGGAAGCGGCGATGGCGGTGACCGGCAAGCCGATCCACATCTGAGGGCGCCCAATGCCTGAACTGCGCCCGTTCCACCTCGCCTTCCCGGTGCGCGACCTGGCCGAGGCCCGCGCCTTCTGGGGCGGGGTGATCGGCTGCCCGGAGGGGCGCAGCGCCGCCGAATGGGTCGATTTCGACTTCTACGGCCACCAGATCGTCGCCCACCTCGCGCCGGAACGCCCGGCGGAAGCGCACAATCCGGTCGAGGGCCACGCCGTGCCCGTGCCGCATTTCGGCATCGCCCTTGACATGGCCGACTGGCAGGCTCTCGCCGACCGCCTCGCCGCCGCCGGCACCGCGTTCGTGATCGAGCCGCATGTCCGCTTCCCCGGCCAGCCGGGAGAGCAGGCGACGATGTTCTTCCGCGATCCCTCGGGCAACGCGATCGAGATGAAAGCCTTCGCCGATCTCGGCCAGCTTTTCGCCACGGAATGAATGGTTTCCCACGAAGCCTGTCCTGAGCAGCCGGCCTGCCGGCCAGCCGAAGGGGCGCCAAGCGCCGGGCTACGCCGGGCAATATCTCAAAAATAGGCCGCTGCGCGGCGGGCGCGACAACTTGGCGTCTTTGCGTGAAACCAATAGAACGCCTCCACACGCGGAACACACGCGGGGGGAGAGCAATGATACCCAAACTGACCGATGAACCCGGCGCGCTCGAAACTGCCGCCGCGATCCGCGCCGGCAAGCTCTCGCCGCTCGAAGCGGTGGACGCGACCATTGCTCGCATCGAAGCTCTCGACGATGCCATAAACGCCGTCGTGGTGCGCGACTTCGACCGCGCACGGGACTCCGCCAGGGCGCTCGACGGCCAGTCCCCCGCCGACGACCAGCCGCTGTTCGGCGTCCCGATGACGATCAAGGAAGCCTTTGACATCGCCGGCCTGCCGACCACCTGGGGCTTCCTCGAGCACAAGGATTTCGTCGCCGAGCGCGACGCCGTCGTGGTCCAGCGGCTCAAGCGCGCCGGCGCCATTTTCGTCGGCAAGACCAACATCCCGCCCGGCCTGGCCGACTGGCAATCGGCGAACCCGATCTACGGCCGCACGGTCAACCCGCACGACCACGCGCGCAGCCCCGGCGGCTCGTCGGGGGGTTCGGCTGCGGCGGTCGCCTCGGGCATGGTCACCGCCGAATACGGCAGCGACATCGGCGGCTCGATACGTGTCCCGGCGCATTTCTGCGGGATATGGGGGCACAAGCCGACCTGGGGCGCTGTCGACGGTACCGGCCATAGCCCCCCGGGGGTCGACGGGCACCCGCTCGAGCTCGGCGTCGTCGGTCCGTTCGCCCGCAACGCCGCCGATCTCGCCACGCTGCTCGACTTGACCCTCGACGACGTCCGCCCCCTTTCCGGAAAGCCGTTTGCCGAGTGCCGCTTCCTGCTGCTCACCGAGCACCCGCTGGTGCCCACCGACGATGGACTCGTCGCCGCGCTCGAAAGCGTCGCCGCCGAGCTTGGCCGCGCCGGCGCGCAGATCGACCGCTCGAGCGAGCGGCTACCCGATCTCGCCGCCCAGCACCGCGCCTATCTGCCGATGCTGATGGCCGCGATGGGGCCCGACAACCCCAAGCCCGACGGCAGCCCGGTGACCCTGCTCGACTGGTTCGGTCTGCTCGCCGCACAAACGCGCAACAAGCGCGCGTGGGCGGCCTTCTTCGAGGAGTACGATTGCCTCCTCGCCCCGCCCTTCCCCACGCCGGCGTTCCCCCACGATGAGCGGATCCCCGACGAGCGCGAGCTAGCGATCAACGGCACCGACCACCCGGCGCTGCTCGGGCTGTGCTGGCCTGGCGTCGCGACCTTCCCCGAGCTGCCTTCGACGGTGCTGCCGATCGGCGAATCCGGCGGGCTTCCGGTCGGCATGCAGGTGATCGGCGCCCGCGCGCGCGACCGCGACTGCATCGCCGCCGCCACGCGCATCGGGAAGCTGATCGGCGCCTGAGCGGGTGCTGGTGACGCCGCTCGTCCCCTCCCTGCCGCCGCTGCTCGACCTTGTCGGCACGGCAGTTTTCGCGCTGACAGGCGCGCTGGTCGCCGCGCGGCTCAGGCAGACATTCGTCACGTTGTGCTTCTTCGCCCTCGTCACCGGCGTCGGCGGCGGCACGGTGCGCGACTGGCTGATCGGCGTGCGCCCGTTCTGGCTCGGTGACCAGTGGGTTGCCGCGGTGATCCTCGCCGTCGCGCTGATGGTGTGGTTCACCCCCCGGCGCTGGTGGGAGAACCGGCTGCTCGAATGGGCCGATGCGGCGGGCCTCGCCGCCTATGCCGTGCTCGGCACGGCCAAGGCGCTGGCGTTCGGGGTCGAGCCGCTGCCGGCGGCGATCGTCGGGGTGATCAGCGGCTGCGCCGGCGGCATCGTGCGCGACTTGCTGGCTGGCCTGCCCTCCATCCTGATGCGGCCGGAGCTGTACGTCACCGCCGCGGCGTTCGGAGCGGTGCTGTGCGCGTTCGGCAGCCTGCTGCCGCTGCCGCAAGGCGAAGTATGGGCCGTCGCCGCCCTCGCCGCCTTCGCGCTGCGCGGCGCGGCGCTCGCCTGGAAGCTCGAGCTGCCGCCGTACTCGCGAGAGCGGTAGCTGCACACGGCAAGACGGCCCGGGCTCGCCTGAGCCCGGGCCGTCCGTTCGCCGCGCGCGGAGTTTTACAGCCCGCGGATGCCGTGGAAGTCGAGGTCGACCACCCGGCCATAGCGCACCCGGCAGTCGAACCGGCCGGTGTCGTAGCCGCGATAGCGACGGTTCCAACCGCGATAATACGGCGTGCGGGCATTCACCGCGATGCGCCCTTCGACCTTCCAGCCGCCGCGCTTGCGGTCGACGTCGCGGATCTGGGTGACCCGCGCCCTGCCGCCGTAGGCATAACGATTGGCGGTCCGCTGCGCCGCACGGATGCACTGCTCGACCGCGCTGCGCGGATCGCCGTAGCGGCCATAGCCGCGGTAGCCACGATAGCGGTCATAGCCGCGATAGCGGTGATCCTCGTAGCGATAGTTGTGGTGATGGCTCGAAGCCGAAGCCAGCGCGGCAATGCCGCCGAGCACCGCCACTCCGGCGATCACTTCGCCGGCCGAAATGCCGTGGTGGTCGCGGCCGTAGTAGTCTCGTGCCATTGCGGGCGTGGCGGAAGCCATCGCCACGGCACCGGCGGCAACGGTCCCGACCAGGGTCTTCATCAGCGTTTTCATGGTCAAAACCTTTCGTCTCGTTGGGGCGGAATTGCCCTTGTGAGACCTGTTATAGGGCACCGGCCGTGAGGTAGCGCTGAACCCTGGGGACAGCGCGCGTTCATAAAAGCGCCGCTTTTTATGAACACCCTCACGTAAGCTTGAGGTTCGCCCCCCATCCCAGTCCATGAGCTCCGGGTTCGACCCGCAGCCCAGGGTCACCCGCACCGCTCTTCACCCGCCTCGGCCCCGGGCGCGCCAGTGTCTCGATAAGCCGGACCTGATGGTCCGGTCAGAACGAGATTGCCGATGGGCGTGGCAAGAAATTCCAACTGCTCATGGTCTTTCCTCGGTCAGGAAAGCAAAAAGGGCCGCCCTCGCGGGCAGCCCTTTGCGTCGAAGCCGACTTGCGCCGGAGCGCCGAACTCACCCCTCCGCGTATTCGTCCTCGGTCATCACCGGTCCGGAATCCTGCCCCTTGGCCTCGGGGTCGCGGTCGACCAGCTCGATGTAGGCGATCGGCGCCGCGTCCGAAGCGCGAATGCCGGCCTTGATGATCCGGGTGTAGCCGCCCTCGCGCCCGGCGTAGCGCTCGGCCAGCACCTCGAACAGCTTGCGCTCCTGCGCCTCGTCCATGATCCGGCTGTGCGCCAGGCGGCGATTGGAGAGGCCGCCACGCTTGGCCAGCGTGATCAGCTTCTCGACGTAAGGCCGCAGTTCCTTGGCCTTGGGCGTGGTGGTGAGGATCTGCTCATGCTTGATCAGCGCCGCCGCCATGTTGCGCAGCAACGCCGCGCGGTGGCCAGATTTACGCTGCAGCTTGCGGCCGGAAATGCCGTGTTTCATCGTGGGTACTCCGTTCGTAAGGGGCCCGTATCAGGTAGCCCGGTCCTGGCGGCTGTTGAGGGTCGCCGCCATCACCCGTCGGAAGACGCCGCGCCAAAGCGGATGACGGGCGGAAAGTCAAGCATGGCCCTCGCGAATGGCGGCGAGGCTGGAGAGCTCGTGCAGCCCATTCTCGGGGTTGATCGGGGTGATCGCGCACTTCTCGGCCGGTCCGGATGAACAAACGGCCAAGCCGCCATTCCTTCGACGATTCTCTGCTCAGTCGGGAAACGGCGGCGTCTCCGGCAGCCCCCGGTCCGGCTCGGCGACATCGGGCGGGCACGGCTCGACTTCGGGCGGACAGGGAGCGGACTTCTCCGGCCGTGGCGGACGAACGCCAGGCGGCGACTGCGGCATGATCCGGTTGGGCTTTTCGGGCGGGACGGTAGCCATGGCGATTCTCATAAGTCTGAAGGCCTTGCCGGCGGCGACGGACGGGGACGCCGCCGGCAGGGTCTGGGCAAATCAGGCGATGGCGATCTTCTTGACACGGTTTTGCGCCTTCTCATCCTTCTTCAAGGTCAGCTTGAGCACGCCCTTGGCGTACTTCGCCTCGATCGCGTCGGGGTTGACGTCGGCGGGCAGCGACAGCTGGCGCTTGAACGAGCCGTAGCTGCGCTCGCTGACGATGCAGCCGTCGGTCTTCTCCTCGGACTCGTGCCGCTTCTCGCCCGCCACCGTCAGCACCCCGTCGGCGGTTTCGATGTCGATGTCCTTCTCGTCCATGCCGGGGATTTCGAGCGACAATTCGTAGCGGTCCTTCTTCTCGGTCAGTTCCATCGCCGGCACCACCTCGGGCAGCGCGGGGAAAGCGAAAATGCTGCGGCCGGGACGGGCGAGGCTGAAGTCGTCGAACAGCCGGTCGATCTCGTCGCGCAGCCGATTGAAGGTGGTGGGCAGGGTGGGCATCGTCGTGTCGGTGCGGGCCTTGGCGGGGAGGGTTGATTGCTCGGTCACTGGGGGTCTCCTTGGCAATTCAGCGCGGTTTGGATTTGGATCCAGACTGCGGAGAGAATTGAAGCCCTGCTCGGCGCCCCGTGAAATCGGGAAACTTACGGAAGCACCGTCTCAAACGACCGCTTCGGCCGGCCACAGCGCGCGAATGTCTCTGCGCAAGGCGCCGCGCACCTTGTCGATCTCGCCCGGGGAGACGTGCTTCTCGAGCACGGCGAGGACAACCGCCACCGCGAGCTTGGGCGAGACTCCGCGGCTATCCTCGAGCCCTTCGGCGACGACCGCGAGGAACTCCTCCTCGCCGGCAAAGTTGCGCGGCTGTTTCGAGGGCTGGTAGCGATCGTAATAGCCGCCGCGAACTAGCAGCGGCAATTGCGCGCCGAGATTGGCGGCGAGGTCGGGCTGCAACCCGTCTCGCAGCGTGCGCAGCACGGTGATCAGCGCTTTCCACGCCAGCTTGCGATCGGGCCCGACATAGGCCTCGATTTCGTCCAGCCAGGCATTGGTCGTGTGAACGGTGTGGTCGAACACGTCGAGACCGGTGGTGCTCATTCTTGCGCCTCCTATCGGGCGGCGACCGGTGCCGGCTCGGCGGCGATCGCGGCGATCACGTCGTCGGTCGTGCGGTGGACCAGGTCCTTGTCGATCTCCGCGAGCAGCCCGGCCCTGCTTCGCCGGCCCCAGTGCTTGCGCAGCACCCCCAGCGTGCGCGGCGGCGCCAGCACCACGATTCCGGCATCCCTCACCGTGGCGGCCGCTTCGAGCATCTCGGCCGCGTGGATTGCGAAGCGTTCCTGGTCCTGCTCATGCCAGTCGGTCTCGGCGTAGCCGCTATGCCGATCACCGATACTCGCCGCCGTCCGTCCGGGCCTATCGCTGCCCGCCTCGCGGGTTGTCGGGCTCGGGCTCTCCTCATGCGAAAGCGTCTCGAGGACCGGGTATTTCTCGTCTCCCTCATTGCGGAACAGCAGCCATTTCTCGCCGTCCGCGACCATCACGATGGTGCCATGGGGAATCTTCATCGAACCTCTCCTGCGGCCGCCGACCTTCTTGTCGCACGAAAGCCCCGAACCGCGACATCGTGAATCTTACGGAGAGGCAGGAAGGATTCGCCTCGCACCTTGATTTAGATTAATAGAATGGATTAATCCAAGTCTGGTCGGGAGTACCAGCATGTCACAGCAGGAAGACGAGTTCATCTTCCGTTCGAACATCAAGCGCTTCGAAGCCAAGCTGAAGCATTCGACCGACGAAGGCGAACGCAAGATCCTCCGGGAACTGATCGTGCAGGAACGCAGCCGCTTCAAGGCGTCCAAGGGCCGCGGGTGAGGTCCTTCGGGGTTGGCAAATAGAAACTTGCGGCGCCCCCTGGTCCGTTGCGCCCGTGAGGCACAACATCTTGGGGAACGCCGCAAGCCCGATCAGCCGATCATCGCGGGACTTCGGGCCAGGACCGCTTCCGAAGAAACTGGTCTCAAGACGACGCCGCCGCTCATGGCTGACGAGTGAGCTTATGTTCGCCGCCGAGGCGACGTGGCATTCGTAATTCACCGGAGATCGCTTCCGGGAATCTACCAAGGGGCGGCGGCGGCTGATTGAGCTAACATCTGATGTCGTCTTCGGGAGCCGAGCTCGTGTGTCACGCCTTGATCATCGACGACAACGTGATCCTCAGCCGGGCGATTCGGAACCGTCTGGAGGCGTTTGGTTTCAACTCGTTCGACTGCACGTGGGCCGAGCAACAGGCGCTCGATGCCGCTGCATCCCGCTCGCCCGATCTGATCGTCGTCGGCGATGCGATCGCGGAGGGCTCGCCCCTGCCGGTGGCACGGAAGCTCGCCGCCAGCAATGCAGTTCCCGTTCTGGTGGTGACGACGCAAAGCTTCATGCTGCAGCGCCGGGTAGCCGAAGCGTCGATCATTGATGGCCCACACGGATTTAGCGACCTCGATGGCGCCCTCGCCGCGATCACGTCGGCCGGTTGAGCGCCGCCGTGAGCGCTTCCAATTCAAGCATCTCCTTCATCGAGAAGACACGCGCTGAGCCGACGCCGAGGGAGCTTGGGATTCGATTGGTCGTACGCTTCGGCTCGGCTGGGGGCACGTTCGTCAGGGACTTCGCGACCATTTCCGCGGCACTCTACTTCGCGGATCGGCAACATGGTCACGAAACAGCTGAGCTTTGGCAGGCGGGCGAACGGCTCTGCAATTTGCGCAAGATGAAACTCGCTTCCGGAACGATCTGGCAGGTTGGCCCCGCTCGCTAAGCTTGCTTGCGGGCCGGCAGGCATTCGGGTCGAGGCCCAACCGGCCCCCCAGGAGACATCATCTCCTTGAACTTTTGAGGCCCAGCAGCGATTTGGCCCGGAATCCAGGGCTCAATGCGCGGCTTCGGCATAGGCCGGACGAGGCTTGGATGCCCGGAAATCCTGGGAGGCCGGCGCCTCTTCGCTTCGGTTTCGAATTGCGATGAAATCCGGAAGCGTCGGTAAGGCGTCGAACTTGGGTTCAAAGCCGAGCAGTTCGTAAACGAACCTGCTCAGATACGGCGCGGCATCACCTGCCGACTTGTGGACCCGTGCGGCTTCTCCGAGAAACGGATCGGTGAGACGATAGAGACCTAGTTTCACGTCGCTGGTCCTCCGTGAGCTGTCGTCACGCGACGGACATACCTGCGCTCTTGCCGCCGCTTGCATTCGTAAGTTTCCGAGGGGCCACACCGATGGTGCGAATCCGGAGCGAGTCACGAGACCCAGACGAAGGCGCCGCTATGGTGCGAGGCCGCCATCCCTGTGAAAAGAAAAGGGCCGCCCTCGCGGGCAGCCCTTCGCACTCTATCTCACTGGGCTCCTGCCTCCGCAGGAGCGCGGGAAATCAGCCGAGCAGTTCCTGCTCCAGCTTCTTGGCCATTTCCTCGATGTTCTCCGGCGGCCAGCCGGGGATGTCCATGCCAAGGCGCAGGCCCATGCTCGAGAGCACTTCCTTGATCTCGTTCAGGCTCTTGCGGCCGAAGTTCGGCGTGCGCAGCATCTCGGCTTCGGTCTTCTGCACTAGGTCGCCGATGTAGATGATGTTGTCGTTCTTCAGGCAATTGGCCGAACGCACCGACAGCTCGAGCTCGTCGACCTTCTTCAGCAGGTAGCGGTTGAGCTGGTTGGCGTCGCTCTCCTCGGGCTTGGCGGCCATGCCGATCATCGTCGGCGCCGGCTGCGGGATGCCTTCCTCGAAATGGACGAACAGCGTCAGCTGGTCCTGCAGGATGCGCGCGGCATAGGCCACCGCGTCCTCGGGCGTGACCGTCCCATCGGTTTCGATCGTCAGGCTCAGCTTGTCGTAGTCGAGCTCCTGGCCGACGCGGGCGTTCTCAACCTTGTAGCTCACCTGGCGCACCGGCGAATACAGGCTGTCGACCGGGATCAGCCCGATCGGCGCGTCGACCGGCCGGTTGCTCACCGCCGGGACGTAGCCCTTGCCGGTGTCGGCGGTCAGCTCCATGTTGAGCGTCGCGCCCTCGTCGAGGTGGCAGATCACCAGGTCCTTGTTCATCACCTCGATGTCGCCACTGACGGCGATGTCGCCGGCGGTCACTTCGCCCGGGCCGGTGGCGGAAAGCTGCAGCCGCTTGGGGCCTTCGCCTTCCATCTTGAGCGCGATCTGCTTGACGTTGAGCACGATGTCGGTGACGTCCTCGCGCACGCCGGCGAGGCTGGAGAACTCGTGCAGAACGTTCTCGATCTTGATCGAGGTGATCGCCGCGCCCTGCAGGCTCGACAAGAGCACGCGCCGGAGCGCGTTGCCGAGCGTCAGGCCGTAGCCGCGCTCGAGCGGCTCGGCGACGAAGGTGCTCTTGCGCTTCTTGTCGCCGCCTTCCTTGATCTCGAGGCTGTTGGGTTTCTTGAGTTCCTGCCAGTTCTTGGTGTTGACGGACATGGAGTTCCCCTAAAGGTGTTTCACTGGCGGCAACGGCCGCGGAGCGCTGGAGCGCCGCGGCCGATGCGAATTGCGTTTTGCGGCCTTGAGCCGCGCACTTCGATCAGACGCGGCGGCGTTTGGACGGCCTGACCCCGTTGTGCGGGATCGGCGTCACATCGCGAATGGATGTGATGGTGAAGCCGACCGCTTGCAAGGCCCTGAGGGCAGATTCCCGGCCCGAACCGGGGCCCTTGATCTCGACCTCGAGCGTGCGGACGCCATGCTCGGCGGCCTTCTTGCCGGCGTCGTCGGCGGCGACCTGGGCGGCGTAGGGCGTCGATTTGCGGCTGCCCTTGAAGCCCATCATTCCGGCGCTCGACCAGCTGATCGCGTTGCCTTGCGCGTCGGTGATGGTGATCATCGTGTTGTTGAAGCTGGCGTTCACATGCGCGACGCCGCTGGAGATGTTCTTGCGTTCGCGACGGCGAATGCGCTGGGGTTCGCGTGCCATATCTGTCCGGCTCCCTTACTTCTTCTTGCCGGCGATCGGCTTGGCCTTGCCCTTGCGGGTGCGGGCGTTGGTGTGGGTGCGCTGGCCCCGAACCGGCAGGCCCCGGCGGTGGCGCAGGCCGCGGTAGCATGCGAGGTCCATCAGCCGTTTGATGTTCATAGCGGTGTCGCGCCTGAGGTCGCCCTCGACCTGGTAGTCGCTGTCGATCGCCTCGCGGATCTGCAGCACTTCCTGGTCGGTCAGGTCCTGCACCCGGCGCGAATGGTCGATGCCCAGCTTGTCGACGATCTTCTCGGCTGTCGCCGGGCCAATTCCATGAATATACGTAAGCGCCACAATCACGCGCTTGTTGGTAGGGATGTTCACCCCAGCAATACGAGCCACAAACTTCTCCATGCTCCACAGGGACTTGAGGCGGTTTGCCGGGTCCCTATCTCATCGCGTCATTCGGAAGACGGGCCGCTGAACGGCAAAAAGTCCGGTTGGCGCGCACTCGGCTGCCGCCTGCCGGACTGATCCCCGAATTCTCGAATGAGGCGCGCTTAAGGCGATTCGCCCGCGCCGTCAACAGCGGAGATGCGCGCAAAGGATGTCCCTCCGCGCTCCGCGACGATCACGATCCCTGTGATCGGTGCCAAGGCTTATAGCCGGTCTTGAGCGTCCGGTCAAAACCCGGCGCAAGTGCTTGGCTTGCATCAGCCGCGCGATGCGGCCTCAGCCGGCGAGGATCTGTTCGATTTCCTCGGTGACGGCATCGGGATCGGCCATGCCGTCGACTCGGCTGACGATGCCCCTCGCCTCGTAGAACGGCAGAATCGGCGCCGTTTTCGCCCGGTATTCGGCCATCCGCGTGCGAACGGTTTCCTCGTTGTCATCGGGCCGGCGCTTGAACTCCAGGCTACCGCAGTGGTCGCACTTCATCGGATGGGTGTTGCGCGGCAGCTTGAATTTCTCGTGATAGCTCGCGCCGCAATGGGCGCAGGTGAAGCGGCCGGTGATCCTCTCGACCAGCGCATCTTCGTCAACGTCGAGCTCGATCACGTGGTCGAGCTTCCGCCGATGCCGGGCGAGGATTTCGTCGAGCTGCCTGGCCTGCGCTTCCGTGCGCGGATAGCCGTCGAAGATCAGACCCACGCTCTGCGGCAGCGCGACCAGCTCGTCGGAGATTAGCGCCGAGACGACCTCGTCGGGCACCAGCTCGCCGGCGTCCATGATCGCCTTGACCTTGAGACCAGTCGGCGTTTCCGCCTTGACCGCGGCGCGGAGCATGTCGCCGGTCGACAACTGGCGCAGGCCATGTCGCTCGACGAGGCGGGCGGCCTGGGTTCCCTTGCCGGCCCCGGGGGGGCCGAGGAGAATGATGTTCACCGCAGGACTCTCCTTCCCTGGCAGCGAATCTAGCGCAAGCGGCCCTTGAGTTTCGCCTTCTTGATCAAGTCACCATACTGGTGCGCGAGCAGATGCGACTGGATCTGACTGATCGTATCCACAGTCACGTTGACCACGATCAACAGGCTGGTGCCGCCCATGAACAGCTGGATGCCGGTTTGCGCCACCATGTATTCGGGCACGACGCACACCAGCGTGAGGTACAAGGCGCCGACCACGGTGATGCGCGTGAGCACGTAATCGAGATACGTCGCGGTGTTCTTGCCCGGGCGGATTCCGGGAATGAAGCCGCCGTTCTTCTTGAGGTTTTCGGCCGTCTCCTCGGGGTTGAATACCACCGCGGTGTAGAAGAACGTGAAGAAGATGATGCCCGCGGCGTACAGCCCAAGGTACAGCGGGTGCCCACGCTGCAGATACTGATTCAGCGTCTGCACCACGGTGTAGAACATGCTGCCGGTGCTCACCGAGTTGCCGGCGAACTGGGTGATCGTCAGCGGCAACAGCAGCAGCGAACTGGCGAAAATCGGCGGGATCACACCCGAGGTGTTGAGCTTCAAAGGCAGATGGCTGCGATCCGCCTGCATCATCCCGCGCGCGCTGGCGCGTTTGGGATACTGAATCAGCAACCTTCTCTGGGCGCGCTCGATAAAGCAGATGAAGATGATCAGCAGCACGATCGTGCCGATCACCGCGGCGATCGTGAAGCCGCTAATCGACCCCGTACGGCCGCCTTCGAAAAGATTGGTGGCGAAAGTCGGAAAGCGCGAGATGATACCCGCCATGATGATCAGCGACACGCCATTGCCGATGCCACGGTTGGTGATCTGCTCGCCCAGCCACAGCAGGAACATGGTCCCGCCGATCAGGTTGATCACTGCCGTCAGGCGGAACAGATAGCCCGGATTGACCACCGCTTGCATGCCGTGAGAGGCGCCCGACGCTTCCAGTCCGACGGCGAGGAACCAGCCCTGGATCGCGCATAGCAACACGGTGCCGTAGCGGGTGTATTGGTTGAGCTTCTTGCGCCCGGCCTCGCCTTCTTTCTTGAGCGCCATCAGCGAGGGGTGCAGCGAAGCCGCCAACTGGATGACGATCGACGCGGTGATGTAGGGCATCACGCCGAGCGAGATCAGGCTCATATGCTGCAGCGCGCCGCCCGAGAAGGTGTTGAACAGGTCGAGGATGCCGCCGCGGGTCTGCGAGTAAAGGCTCTCGAGGATCAACGGGTTGACGCCGGGCAGCGGAACGAAGCTCAAAAAGCGAAACACCACCAGCGCGCCGATGGTGAACCAGATGCGGTTCTTCAGCTCGGTCGCCTTGGAGAAGTTGGCGAGGCTGAGATTGCTCGCGAGATTGTCGACGCGTGATGCCATCGTCTTGAAGTGCCTTAGTCCTGGGCGCCGGCTCTCCCCGGCTCGGGCCTTGAAGGGCCCATATAGGAAGCGGTCGAGGTTGGGAAACCCCGCCCCGCTCGCTTGTCCCGATTACTCGGCAGTCGTTTCGGCCCCCGCGGCCTCGGCCGCCTTCTTCGGCGCGACAAGCTCGACCTTGCCGCCGGCCTTCTCGACCGCCGCCAGTGCGCCCTTGGTGGCGTGAGCCACCTTGAAGGTGACCTTTGCACCCAGCTCACCCTTGCCGAGCAGGCGCACGCCGTCCTTGCCGCCGCGGGCAAGGCCCGCCGCCTTGAGCGCCGCGTGATCGATCACTGCCTTTGCGTCGAGCTTCTTGGCGTCGATGAACTTCTGCACCATGCCGACGTTCACCTCGGCATAGTCCTTGCCGAAGATGTTGTTGAAGCCGCGCTTGGGTAGCCGCATGTGCAGCGGCATCTGGCCGCCTTCGAAGCCCTTCACGGCCACGCCCGAGCGGCTCTTCTGGCCCTTCTGGCCCCGGCCGCCGGTCTTGCCCTTGCCCGAGCCGATGCCCCGGCCGACACGGATACGGCCCTTGCGAGCGCCGGCATTGTCGCGGATGTCGTTCAGTTTCATAGCACTCGGTTTCCCTTTGTTGCGCGCTTTGGTTGCCCTCTTCCCTTCAGGGGGAGAGATAACGAGACTTGGGTCTGCGAAGCACGCCCTAGTCGCAGTAGAGAGGGGCTTGCATTGCTCGCCTCCTCCCAACCCTCTCCCTAGGGGAGAGGTTTATTGGGTTATTCGACCACTTCCACCATGTGCGGGAGCTTGGCGACGGCGCCGCGCACTTCGGGGGTGTCCTCCACCTCGACCACGCGATGCATTTTGCCGAGTCCCAGGCCGACGAGAATCTTCTTCTGCGCCTCCGGCCGGCGGATCGGCGAGCCGACCTGCTTGAGCTTGATGGTCTTCTTATCGCTCTTCGCCATCGAACTTACTCCGTAACCGCCGCGGCTTCGGCCTCGGCCTCGGCTGCGTTCGCGCTGCCGCGGCCGAGCAGGTCGGCAACTTTCTTGCCGCGTCGCTGGGCGACCGATTTCGGCGAGGTCTGGTCCTGCAGCGCCTCGAACGTGGCGCGGATCATGTTGTAGGGATTGGAAGTGCCGATCGACTTGGTGACCACGTCGTGCACGCCCAGGCTCTCGAACACCGCACGCATCGGGCCGCCGGCGATGATACCTGTGCCCGCGGGAGCGGTGCGCACGTTGACCTTCCCGGCGCCGAAACGGCCTTTGCCGTCGTGATGCAGCGTGCGGCCTTCCTTCAGCGGCACGCGGATCATCTTCTTCTTGGCCGAGGCGGTCGCCTTGTTGATCGCCTCGGGCACCTCGCGCGCCTTGCCATGACCGAAGCCGACCCGGCCCTTGCCATCGCCGACCACTACCAGCGCAGCGAAGCCGAAGCGCTTGCCGCCCTTCACCGTCTTGGAGACGCGGTTGATGTGGACCAGCTTTTCGATCAGCTCCTCACCGTCGTCGTCACCGCCGCGCCCGCGACGATCGTCACGCCCGCGGCCGCGGCCGCCACGCCCACCTCGGTCACCGCGCTCGCCGCCACGGCCGCGGCCGCGCGGCTGCGTGGTGTCTCCCGAAGCTGGAGACTGCCTGTCGAACGCCTCGCTCGGCGCCGTCGTCGGAGCCGGGGTCGAACCGCCCTGCTCGATTTTCGGCTCTTCGACCACGGCATGCTCGGTCTCGGCCGTCGCCACCTCGGCCGGAGCCTCTTCAGCCTTGGTCTCTTCCGCCGGCGCGGCAGCGGCCTGGCTCTCTTCGACCTTGGCTTCGTCGGCCTTCGGTTCGGTGTTTTCGCTCTTCTTCTTGTCAGCCATCGTCAGAACTCCAGCCCGCCTTCGCGGGCGGCATCGGCCAGCGCTTTGACGCGGCCATGGAACAGGTACCCGCCGCGATCGAACACGACGGCGGTAACGCCGGCCTTCTTGGCCGCCGCGGCGACGTCCTTGCCGACCTTGGCGGCAGCATCGACGTTCGCGCCGGACGCCTTCCCGCCGAGCGTCGAGGCGGCGGCGACGGTGCGCCCTTCGGCGTCGTCGATCACCTGCGCATAGATGTGTCGGCCGGTGCGGTGCACCGACAGGCGCGGCTTGCCGCCCGCGCGGCTCTTGAGCGCGGTCCGCACCCGGCGGCGGCGGCGGTCGAACAGGGAGAGCTTGGCCATGTTACTTCTTCTTCCCTTCCTTGCGGAAGACGTACTCGCCTCGGTACTTGATGCCCTTGCCCTTGTAGGGCTCCGGCTTGCGCCAGCGACGGATCTCGGCGGCGAACTGGCCGACCGCCTGCTTGTCGATCCCGCTGACCTCGACCGTGGTCTGGTCGGGGGTTTTGACTTCGACGCCTTCCGGCACCTCGAGATCGACGTCGTGGCTGTAGCCGAGCTGCAGCTTCAATCTGCGGCCCTGCGCCTGCGCGCGATAGCCGACGCCGGTGATGACGAGCGTCTTGGAAAAGCCTTGAGTCACGCCTTCGACCAGGTTCGACACCAGCGTGCGCTGCATGCCCCAATGGCTGCGCGCTGCCTGGCTGTCATTGGCCGGAGCGACCTCGATGCTGCCGTCGCCGAGCTTGTAGGCGACCAGTTCGTCGGTGCCCATCGTCAGGGTGCCCTTGGGCCCCTTGACGGTGAGCGTGCCGTTGTCGATCTGCGCGGTGACCCCGCTCGGGATCGCCACCGGCTTCTTGCCGATGCGGCTCATCAGAACACCTCCGCCAGCACTTCGCCGCCGACGTTCTGCGTGCGCGCCTCGATGTCCGAGAGCACGCCCTTGGGCGTCGAGACGATGGTGATGCCGAGGCCGCCGCGGACGGTCGGCAGTTCGCGGCTGCCGGAATAGATCCGCCGCCCCGGCTTGGAGACGCGAGCGAGGTGCTTGATCGCGGGCTCGCCCTCGAAATACTTCAACTCGATGCGCAGTTGCGGGTGCTTGCCCGTGCCATCCTCCGTGTAACCACGGATGTAGCCCTCGCGCTGGAGAACCTCGAGCACGTTGGCGCGCAACTTCGACGCCGGCGAAAGGACGGAATCCTTCTTCGCCTGCTGGCCGTTGCGGATGCGGGTGAGCATGTCGCCCAGGGGATCGGTCATAGCCATTCGTCAGATCCTCACCAGCTCGACTTGGTCACGCCCGGGATCAGGCCTTTGTTGGCCAGGTCCCTGAGCTCGATCCGGTTGAGGCCGAACTTGCGATAGTAGCCGCGCGGGCGGCCGGTGGTGGTGCAGCGGTTGCGCACGCGAGTGGGGTTCGCGTTGCGCGGGATCTCCGCCAACTTGAGGCGCGCCATCAGCCGCTCGGTCTCGTCGAGCGATTTGTCGTCGGCGATCGCCTTCAGCCGAGCGTACTTGCCGGCATACTTCTTCACGAGCTTCTTGCGCCGCTCGTTCTTGTTGATGGAACTCAGTTTCGCCATGGACTTAAGCTCTCCTGCGGCCGCTCACGCGGCCTGCTTCTCTTCGGCTGCTTCGGCCGGGAACGGGAAACCGAACAGGCGCAGCAGCTCGCGCGCTTCTTCGTCGGTCTTGGCGGTGGTGGTGACGATCACGTCGAGCCCGCGCACCTTCTCGATCTTGTCGTAGCTGATCTCGGGGAACACGATCTGCTCCTTGAGGCCCATCGCGTAATTCCCGCGGCCGTCGAACGAGCGCGGATTGAGCCCGCGGAAGTCGCGGATGCGCGGCATCGCGATGGTCACGAAGCGGTCGAGGAATTCGTACATCCGATCACGGCGCAAGGTGACCTTGCAGCCGATCGGCATGCCTTCGCGCAGCTTGAACTGGGCGATCGACTTCTTGGCCTTGGTGATCACCGGTTTTTGCCCGGCGATCAACTCCATTTCCTCGGCGGCAGTCTGGACCTTCTTCTTGTCCTGGCTCGCCTCGCCCACGCCCATGTTGAGCGTGATCTTCTCGAGCCGCGGCACCTCGAGGCGGTTCTTGTAGCCGAACTTGTCGGTCATCGCCTTGACGATGCGCTCCTCATACTGCTGCTTGAGGCGCGGGGTGTAGGTGTCAGCCATCGATGGTCTCCCCGGTTTTCACGGCAACCCGGACCTTGCGCCCGTCCTTCTCCTCGAAGCGGACGCGGGTCGGCTTGCCGTCCTTGCCGGCAATGGCGACCTTGCTGATCGCCATCGGTGCGGGCGAGCGGTCGATGCCGCCTTGCGGATTCGCCTGACTCGGCTTGCGATGACGCGCGGCGACGTTGACGCCTTCTACGACCACCTTGCCATCCTTCGGAAGCACGCGGACGACCGTGCCGGTGCGGCCCTTGTCCTTGCCGGACAGGACCACGACCTGATCGCCCTTTCTGATCTTCGCGGCCGCCATCACAGCACCTCCGGAGCGAGCGAGATGATCTTCATGAAGCCCCGCGAGCGCAGTTCGCGCACCACCGGGCCGAAGATACGGGTGCCGATCGGTTCCTCGTTCTTGTTGACGAGGACCGCGGCGTTGGAATCGAAGCGGATCACGCTGCCGTCGGGACGGCGCACGTCCTTCTTCGTGCGGACGATCACCGCGCGGTGCACGTCGCCCTTCTTGACGCGCGCGCGCGGCTGCGCCTCCTTGACGGAGACGACGATCACGTCGCCGACGCCCGCGGTGCGGCGCTTCGACCCGCCCAGCACCTTGATGCACTGGACGCGCTTCGCGCCGCTGTTGTCCGCGACGTCGAGGTTGGATTGCATCTGGATCATCGATCCGGTTCCTTCTCACTGGCTTGCCGGAACCAGTCCGGCAGTTCCAAATCCTTTACGCGTTGGTCGATTCTTCGACTTCGATGTCGGCTTCGACCGCCTGGACGCCGCCGGCGCGAACGCGGTCGAGCACGGCCCAGGTTTTGGTCTTCGACATCGGCCGGGTTTCCTCAATCCGGACGACGTCGCCCGGGTGGTATTCGTTAGCTTCGTCGTGCGCGTGGTACTTCTTCGAGCGGCGGATGATCTTCCCGTAGAGCGGGTGTTTCACCTTGCGCTCGACCAGCACGGTGACGGTCTTGTCGGTCTTGTCCGAGACGACGGTCCCGATCAGGATTTGCTTGGGCATCGTCTAGTTCCTCACTTCGCCGCCGCCGGCTGAGCGGCCTTGGCGCGCTCGCCCTGCAGGGTCTTGATACGGGCGATCTCGCGGCGGACTTCCTTGATCCGCGCGGGCCGCTCCAGCTGGTTGGTCGCGGCCTGAAAGCGCAGGTTGAACTGCTCGCGCTTGAGCTCGCCGAGCTGGGTCTCGAGTTCGTCGTCGGTCTTCACGCGCAGGTCGTCCGCCTTCTTGTTGCCGCCGGCCGCGGCCTTCGCCTTGGCGGCAGATTTCTTGGTTGCAGCCCTGGCCATCATTCGCCTCCGAGGTGCGAGGTGTCGCCGAGGCGGGCGACGACCTTGGTCTTGATCGGCAGCTTCATCGCCGCGCGGCTGAACGCTTCGGCGGCAAGCGGGCCGGGCACGCCGTCGAGCTCGAACAGAATCCGGCCCGGCTTGACCCGCGCTGCCCAGTACTCGACCGCGCCCTTGCCTTTGCCCTGGCGGACTTCGGCCGGCTTCTTCGACACCGGCACGTCGGGAAACACGCGGATCCACAAGCGCCCCTGGCGCTTGATGTGGCGCGTGATCGCGCGGCGCGCGGCCTCGATTTGGCGAGCGGTAATCCGCTCGGGCTCGAGCGCCTTCAGCCCATACGAGCCGAAATTGAGCGCGGTGCCGCCCTTGGCATCGCCGCTGATGCGGCCCTTGAAGGCCTTGCGGAACTTGGTTTTCTTCGGTTGCAGCATGTTATGGTCTCAACTCAACGGGCCGGGCGGACGCCGGAGGTCTGCGCTTCCATCATCAGCCGGTCCTGCGCCATCGGATCGTGGCCGAGGATCTCGCCTTTGAAGATCCACACCTTGACGCCGATCACGCCGTAGGCGGTGAGCGCCTCGGCTTCGGCGTAATCGACGTTGGCCCGCAGCGTGTGCAGCGGCACACGGCCTTCGCGGTACCATTCGACGCGAGCGATCTCGGCGCCGCCGAGGCGGCCGCCGCACGTGATCCGGATGCCCTCGGCACCGAGCCGCAGCGCCGACTGCACCGCCCGCTTCATCGCCCGGCGGAATGCGACGCGGCGAACCAACTGGTCGGCGACGCCCTGGGCGACGAGCTTGGCGTCGATCTCCGGCTTTCTGATCTCGACGATGTTGAGCTTGACCTCGCTGGCGGTCATCGACGCCAGCTTGGCGCGCAGCTTCTCGATGTCGGCGCCCTTCTTGCCGATGATCACGCCCGGTCGTGCGGCGTAGATCGAGATGCGGCACAGCTTGGCCGGGCGCTCGATCACCACTTTCGAGATCGCCGCCTGCGGCAGGCTGCCGATGATGAACTTGCGGATCTCGATGTCTTCCTTGAGCAGCTGCTGATAGTCGCGCCCTTCGGCGTACCAGCGGCTGTCCCAGGTCCGGTTGATCTGCAGGCGCAGGCCGATGGGATTCGATTTCTGACCCATATCAGGCCTCCTCGACTTCGCGGACAACGATGCGCAGCCGACTGAACGGCTTGAGGATGCGGGTGCTCTTGCCCCGCCCGCGCGTCGCGAAACGCTTCATGGTGATCGCCTTGCCGACCGAGGCTTCCGCCACGACGAGGGCATCGACGTCCAGGTTGTGGTTGTTCTCGGCGTTGGCGATCGCGCTGGCGAGCACCTTCTGCGCGTCGCGCGCCATCGCCCGCTTGGAGAACGACAGGATGTTCATCGCTTCCTCGGCCTTCTTGCCGCGGATCAGCCCGGCGACGAGATTGAGCTTCTGCGCCGAGCCGCGAATGGTCGTACCCACGGCCAGCGCCTCGTTGTCGCCGACGCGGCGGGGAGCCTTTGCCTTGCCCATCAGCGCTTGCCTTTCCTGTCGGCGGCGTGCCCGTGGAAGGTCCGCGTGGGCGCGAACTCGCCGAGCTTGTGGCCGACCATCTCTTCGTTGACCGACACGGGGATGAATTTGTGACCGTTGTAGACGCTGAACGTCAGGCCGACGAAATCCGGCAGGATCGTCGAGCGGCGCGACCAGGTCTTGATCGGCGCACGGCTGCTGCCTTCCTGCGCCACCTGCGCCTTCTTGAGCAGGTACAGGTCGACGAACGGACCTTTCCAGACGGAACGAGCCATTACCGGTTACCTCTTCTTCTTCGCGTGGCGCGAACGGATGATCATCTTGTCCGTCTGCTTGTTGTTGCGGGTCCGGGCGCCCTTGGTCGGCTTGCCCCAGGGGGTGACCGGGTGGCGGCCGCCCGAAGTGCGGCCTTCGCCGCCGCCGTGCGGGTGGTCGACCGGGTTCTTGGCGACGCCGCGGGTCAGCGGCTTCTTGCCCATCCACCGCTTGCGGCCGGCCTTGGCGAAGTTCTGGTTCGAGTTGTCGGGGTTCGACACCGCCCCGACCGTGCCCATGCAATCCGCCCGGACGTAGCGCTGCTCCCCCGAGTTCAACCGCACCATCACCATGCCGCGGTCGCGCCCGACCAGCTGCACGTACGTGCCGGCCGAACGGGCGATCTGGCCGCCCTTGCCCGGTTTCATCTCGATGTTGTGGCAAATCGTGCCGACCGGCATCTGCCCGAGCAGCATCGCGTTGCCCGGCTTTACGTCGACCCGCTCGCCGGCAATCACCTTGTCGCCCGGAGCGACGCGCTGCGGGGCCAGGATATAGGCCAGCTCGCCGTCGTCGTACTTGACCAGGGCGATGAACGCGGTGCGATTCGGATCGTACTCGATCCGCTCGATCGTGCCTTCGACGTCCCACTTGCGCCGCTTGAAATCGACGTAGCGGTACTTCTGTTTGTGACCGCCGCCCATGCCGCGCGAGGTCACATGGCCGTTGTTGTTGCGCCCGCCGGTCTTGCGCTTGCCTTCGGTCAGCGCCTTGACTGGCTTGCCCTTGTGCAAGGCCGACTTGTCGACCAGGATCAGCCCGCGCCGGGCGGGGCTGGTCGGGTTGTAGTTCTTGAGTGCCATCGTTTTCTAGCCTCAGATACCGCTGGTCACGTCGATCGGCTCCTGGCCCTCGGCCAGGGTGACGACGGCCTTCTTCACGTCCGTGCGCAGGTAGGGTTTACCCTTCCAGCGCTTGCTCTTGCCTTTGACCACGATCGTGTTGACGCTCTTGACCTTGCGGTTGAACAGCGCCTCGACGGCTTCCTTGATCTGCGGCTTGGTGGCGTCGCCGGCGACCTTGAAGACGACCCCGTTCTGCTCACTGAGCAGGGTCGACTTCTCGGTGATGTGGGGGGCGAGGATCACGTCGTAGTGACGCGTATCGATGTCCTGCTTCTTAGCCATTGAAGCGCGCCTCCAGCTTTTCGACCGCGGCCTTGGTCAGCACCAGGGTGTCGTGGTTGAGGATGTCGTAGACGTTGGCGCCGACGGCCGGCAGCAGGTCCACGCCCTTGAGATTGCCGGCCGCCAGACGGAAGCTGTCGGTCACCGCGTCGCCGTCGATCACCAGCACCTTGCCGCCCCAGCCGTTCTTGCCGAACGCTTCTGCAAGCGCCTTGGTCTTGGCGTCCTTCAGCTCGAGGCTGTCCACCACCACCAGGCCTTCTTTCGCCTTGCTCGACAGCGCCATCCTCAGGCCGAGCGCGCGGATCTTCTTGTTGAGCGAGGGCTCGAAATCGCGCTTGCGCGCGCCGTGAGCCTTGCCGCCGCCGATGAAGATCGGCGCCGCGCGGTCGCCGTGGCGGGCGCCGCCGGAACCCTTCTGGCGTCCCCACTTCTTGCCCGTGCGGGCCACCTCGGAGCGCTCCCGAGTCGGCCGCGCGGTGGCGCGCCGGTTCTCGAGCTGCCAGGTCACGACACGGTGCAGGATGTCGGCGCGCGGTTCGACACCGAACACGGCATCGTTGAGCTCGATGTCGCCCGAAGCCTTGCCGTCGAGTTTCTGGACCTTCACCTTCACGGCTCAGCCCTCCTTGCCTTCGTCGGCGTCGGGCACAGGCCCTGCCGGATTGCTCTCTTCGCCGGCGGCCGGCGTGCTTTCGTCGCCGGCGCCCGCTTTCTGCTCGTGCAGCAGCTTCTCCTGCTGCTCGGCCGAAACCTCGGGGTTCACTTCATGCTCGGCGGCGTGCTCGACCATCCCGGCCGTCGCTTCTTCGTGCTCAGGCTGGTGAGCGCCCTTCTTGTCGAGCACCGCGCCCGGGAACGGCGCGCCCTCCGGCATCGGCAGCTTCACGGAATCGCGCACCAGCAGCCAGGCGTTCTTCGCCCCCGGGACCGAGCCCTTGACGAACAGCAGCCCGCGGTCGGCGTCGGTGCGCACGATCTCGAGGTTCTGCTGGGTGCGCTGGCGGTCGCCCATGTGGCCGGCCATCTTCTTGTTCTTGAACACCTTGCCCGGATCCTGGCGGTTGCCGGTCGAACCGTGGGAGCGGTGCGAGAGCGACACGCCGTGGGTGGCGCGCAGACCCCCGAAGCCCCAACGCTTCATCGCCCCCGCAAAGCCCTTGCCCTGGGTGTGGCCGGTGATATCGACCTTCTGGCCGGCGACGAAGTGCTCGGCACTGATCGTGGCGCCGACCGGCAGCAGCCCGTCCTCGCCATCCAGCCGGAACTCGGCCACCTTCTGCTTCAGCGGCACCTCGGCCTTGGCGAAGTGCTCGCGCTGCGGCTTGGCGACGTTCTTCTGCTTGGCCTCGCCCGCGCCGACCTGAACCGCGACGTAGCCGTCGCGCTCGGCGGTGCGCTGGGCAACCACCTGACAATTCTCCAGCGCCAGGACGGTGACCGGTACGTGGCGGCCGTCCTCCTGGAACAGGCGGGTCATCCCGACTTTCTTGGCGATCACGCCGGTGCGCATGATCCGAACTCCTTACAGAGGCACGCGGGACCATTCCCGAGTGCTTGCCAGCCCGAAAAACATGCGTCGCCCCGTCCGGGCTGAAATTGTCCCCGCGAAAGGCAGGAACGAGACGGGGGACGCAGCCCGGCAACTTGCCGGCGGTATCCCTTTATTCGGATCGGCAGCTTCGCCGATCAGCCCCCCGCTTTCGCGGAGGGCTTCGCTGGCTTACGCCAGCTTGATCTCGACATTTACGCCCGCGGCCAAATCGAGCTTCATCAGCGCATCGACCGTCTGGGCGTTGGGCTGCACGATATCAAGCAGCCGCTTGTAGGTGCGCACCTCGAACTGCTCGCGCGACTTCTTGTCGATGTGCGGGCCACGGTTCACGGTGAACTTCTCGATGCGCGTCGGCAGCGGAATGGGGCCCCGGATCAGCGCGCCGGTGCGGCGGGCGGTATCCGCGATCTCGCCGGTCGCCTGGTCGAGCACGCGGTGATCGAATGCCTTCAGGCGAATGCGGATATTCTGAGCTTCCATGTCCAACTACCGATGTCAAAGAGCCACGGACAACCCCTTTTGAGGACCATCCAAAAAGCAAGAGACCGCCCTGCCCGCCGGTGCATCCGGCCATGGGGCGGCCCCTCGAAAAATCCCGGCCGGCAGGGACGAATCCCCGCCGGCGAGCGGGCCTATATTACTTGGTTATCTTGCTGACAACCCCCGAACCGACGGTGCGGCCGCCTTCGCGGATGGCGAAGCGCAGACCCTCGTCCATCGCGATCGGCGCGATCAGCTTGACGCCGATCGTCACGTTGTCGCCCGGCATGACCATCTCGGTGCCCTCGGGAAGGACGACCTCGCCGGTCACGTCGGTGGTGCGGAAGTAGAACTGCGGACGATAGTTGGCGAAGAACGGCGTGTGGCGGCCGCCTTCATCCTTCGACAGCACGTAAACCTCGGCGTTGAACTCGGTGTGCGGCGTGACCGAACCGGGCTTGGCGAGAACCTGGCCGCGCTCGACCTCGTCGCGCCCGGTGCCGCGCAGCAGCGCGCCGATGTTGTCGCCCGCCTCGCCGCTGTCGAGCAGCTTGCGGAACATCTCGACGCCGGTGACGGTGGTCTTGGCGGTCGGACGGATGCCGACGATCTCGACCTCGTCGCCGACCTTGACGATGCCGGTCTCGACGCGGCCGGTCACCACCGTGCCGCGGCCGGAGATCGAGAACACGTCCTCGATCGGCATCAGGAACGGCTTGTCGACCGGACGATCGGGCTGCGGGATGAACTCGTCGACAGCCTTCATCAGCTCGAGGATCGAATTCTTGCCGATCTCGTCGTCACGCCCTTCGAGCGCGGCGAGGGCCGAACCCTTGATGATCGGAATGTCGTCGCCCGGGAAATCGTAGTTCGAGAGCAGCTCGCGAATCTCCAGCTCTACCAGCTCGAGGATCTCGGGATCGTCCACCTGGTCGACCTTGTTCATGTAAACCACGAGCGCCGGCACGCCGACCTGGCGGGCGAGCAGGATGTGCTCGCGGGTCTGCGGCATCGGGCCGTCGGCCGAGCTGACCACCAGGATCGCGCCGTCCATCTGCGCGGCGCCGGTGATCATGTTCTTCACGTAGTCGGCGTGGCCCGGGCAATCGACATGCGCGTAGTGGCGGGCGTCGGTCTCGTACTCGACGTGTGCGGTCGAGATGGTGATGCCGCGCTCGCGCTCTTCGGGCGCCTTGTCGATGTTGTCGAACGATACCGCGCTGCCGCCATGCGCCTCCGACATCACCTTGGTGATCGCCGCGGTCAGCGTGGTCTTGCCGTGGTCGACGTGACCGATGGTGCCGATGTTGCAGTGCGGCTTCGTCCGCTGGAATTTTTCCTTGGCCATTGTCCTTAACCTCTGTTCGTATTTTTGATTGTTTGCGGGAAAGGCGGGCGCCCGCTGAATCAGGCGCCGCCCCTAGACGGTCAGCCTGCCTTAGGCAAGCTTCTCCTTGACCTCTTGCGCGACGTTGGCCGGCACTTCGTCATAGTGGCTGAACTGCATCGTGTACTGGGCGCGGCCCTGGCTGAACGAGCGCAGTTCGTTGACGTAGCCGAACATGTTGGCGAGCGGCACGTTGGCGGTGACCACCTGGGCGTTGCCGCGCGTGTCGGTGCCCTGGATTTGCCCGCGGCGAGAGTTGAGGTCGCCGATGACGTCGCCCATGAACTCCTCGGGCGTGACCACCTCGACCTTCATGATCGGCTCGAGCAGCTTGATGCCGGCCTTCTCGGCCGCTTCGCGCATCGCCCCGCGGCCGGCGATCTCGAACGCCACCGTCGAGGAGTCGACGTCGTGGTACTTGCCGTCGACCAGCCGGATCGCGAAATCGATGATCGGGAAGCCGATCAGATAGCCGGTCTCGGCCTGCTCGCGCATGCCCTTCTCGACCGACGGGATGTATTCGCGCGGAATGTTGCCGCCCTTGATCTCGTCGATGAACTCGATGCCCGAGCCACGCTCGCCGGGAGCGAGCGCAACCTTGACCTCGCCGAACTGGCCCGAGCCGCCCGACTGCTTCTTGTGGGTGTAGGTCAGCTCGACCGGGCGCGCGAGGCTCTCGCGATAGGCCACCTGCGGCGCGCCGACGTTGGCCTCGACCTTGAACTCGCGCTTCATGCGATCGACCAGGATGTCGAGGTGAAGCTCGCCCATCCCCTTGATGATCGTCTGGCCCAATTCATGGTCGGTCGAGACACGAAACGACGGGTCCTCGGCCGCGAGGCGGCTGAGGGCGATGCCCATCTTCTCCTGGTCGGCCTTGGTCTTGGGTTCGACCGACAGCTCGATCACCGGATCGGGGAACTCCATCCGCTCGAGGATGATCGGCGCGTTCTTGGCGCACAGCGTGTCGCCGGTGGTGGTCTCCTTGAGCCCGGCCAGGGCGACGATGTCGCCGGCGTAGGCCTCGGTGATGTCCTCGCGGCTGTTGGCGTGCATCAGCAGCATGCGGCCGACCTTCTCGTCGCGCTCCTTGACCGAGTTGAGATAGGTCCCCTTGCTCAGCTTGCCCGAATAGATGCGGGTAAAGGTGAGCGAGCCGACGAACGGATCGTTCATGATCTTGAAGGCCAGCGCGGCGAACGGCGCGTCGTCCGACGACGGGCGAGTGTCCTCGACATCGCTGTCTGGCTTGACGCCCTTGATCGGCGGCACGTCGAGCGGGCTCGGCATATAGTCGACCACCGCGTCGAGCAGCGGCTGGACGCCCTTGTTCTTGAACGCCGAGCCGCACAGCACCGGCACGAAGCTCTGGTTGAGCGTGCCCTTGCGGATCAGGCGCTTCAACGTCGCGGCGTCGGGCTCGTTGCCTTCGAGATAGGCTTCCATGACGTCGTCGTCCTGCTCGACGACGGTCTCG
This sequence comes from uncultured Alphaproteobacteria bacterium, assembly GCA_963811255.1. Lineage (GTDB taxonomy): Bacteria > Pseudomonadota > Alphaproteobacteria > Sphingomonadales > Sphingomonadaceae > Croceibacterium_B. The sequence continues at coordinate 1,329,397 of CAWEQI010000003.1, forward strand.
ATCAGCCGGTGGCGATAATCGGCGGCCTTGTCGGCGAGGTCGGCGGGAATCTCGACATAGTCGAACTTCGCGCCGAGGCTCTCGTCCTGCCAGACGATGCCGCGGTTGTTGACCAGGTCAACCACGCCCTTGAGATCGCTCTCGGCGCCGATCGGCAGGTACAGCACCAGCGGCGTCGCGCCGAGGCGGTCGATGATCGACTGGACGCAATAGTAGAAGTCGGCGCCGGTACGGTCCAACTTATTGACGAAGCACATCCGCGGGACTTTGTACTTGTCGGCCTGGCGCCAGACAGTCTCCGACTGGGGCTCGACGCCGGCGACGCCGTCGAACACTGCCACCGCGCCGTCGAGGACGCGCAAGCTACGCTCGACCTCGATGGTGAAATCGACGTGGCCGGGGGTGTCGATGATGTTGATCCGGTGCTTGGGGCCCTGCCCGTCCTCGGCCTGCCAGAAGGTGGTGGTGGCGGCCGAGGTGATGGTGATCCCGCGCTCCTGCTCCTGCTCCATCCAGTCCATCGTCGCGGCGCCGTCGTGCACCTCGCCGATCTTGTAGGATTTGCCGGTGTAATAGAGGATGCGCTCGGTGGTCGTGGTCTTGCCGGCATCGATGTGGGCCATGATGCCGATATTGCGATAGCGCTCCAGCGGATATTCGCGGGCCATTTTGAAATTCCTTGGTGAGGGAGACGCCGGGGTTTCGGCCCCGGCCCTCGCCTATGTAGTTACGATTGCTACCAGCGGTAGTGGCTGAACGCCCGGTTGGCGTCGGCCATGCGGTGGGTGTCCTCGCGCTTCTTGACCGCGTTGCCACGGTTGTTGGCGGCGTCCATCAGTTCGCCGGAGAGGCGGGCCGACATCGTGCTCTCGGCGCGGCCGCGAGCGGCGGTGATCAGCCAGCGAATGGCCAGCGCCTGGGCGCGCTCGGGGCGAACCTCGACCGGCACCTGGTAAGTGGCGCCGCCGACGCGCCGCGAACGGACCTCGACCTGCGGCTTCACATTGTTCAGCGCGTCGTGGAACACCGCCACCGGATCGGTCTTGGCGCGGCTCTCGACGGTGTCGAGCGCGCCGTAGACGATGCTCTCGGCGACCGACTTCTTGCCGTCGAGCATCAGATTGTTCATGAACTTGGACAGCACCACATCCCCGAACTTGGGATCGGGCAGGATTTCCCGCTTCTCGGGACGACGACGACAACTCATTGGTCTATTCCTTTTCGGTATCCGTCACCCCGGACTTGATCCGGGGTCCCGCTTGCCTTCCGGCGCATCGCGCAACGAGAAAAAGCGGGATCCCGGCTCGGGGGCCGGGATGACGAGTAAAGCCTGGTTACTTCGGCCGCTTGGCGCCGTACTTCGAACGGCTCTGGCGGCGGTCCTTAACGCCCTGGGTGTCGAGCACGCCGCGCAGCACGTGGTAGCGCACGCCGGGCAGGTCGCGCACGCGGCCGCCGCGGATCAGCACCACAGAGTGCTCCTGCAGGTTGTGCCCCTCGCCGGGGATGTAGCTGATGACCTCGCGCCCGTTGGTCAGGCGGATCTTGGCCACCTTGCGCAGCGCCGAGTTCGGCTTCTTGGGGGTCGTCGTGTAGACGCGGGTGCAGACGCCGCGCTTCTGCGGGTTCTGCTCCATCGCAGGGACCTTGCTCTTGGCCTTCTGCGGTTCGCGGCCCTTGCGGACCAGCTGGTTGATCGTCGGCATTGATTCTCTTCACCTGTGTGCGGCGCTACGACCGGGGTGAAGAGGAAGAGGAACGCGCGGCGCCCGGCCGATGCCGGAGGAATATCGCGCGAGCCTGAAACGCTCCACCCGAACGCGAGTGCCGGGTTACTTTGACGGCTGCCCCCCGACCCCTGCCTTCGCAGGGGCAATAGACAAGGGCCTTGCGCTAATGCGAAGGCCCCCGGGACATCACCGGCAATGTTCAGCTCTATCTGCCCGAGTGCGTGTTGCCACTCATTCGGATGGCGGCGCCCCTAGGCGTATTTGCCGGTGCGGTCAAGCCGCGGGGCCGCCTTTTTCCGGGGCGTCGTCGGCCGGCGGCGGATCATATATCTCGCCGGCGCTCGGCGGTCCCTCGCCGCCCTCGTCGGCAACGATGCCCGTGAGCAGCCGGCGGGTCCGTTCGACCAGCTTATGCGCCTGCTCCAGAGCTTGCTGCAATTCGACCACCGCTGTCTGCGCTGCGTCTGCCGGCCCGTCGATATGCGTTGTCATTCCCCGTGCCCTCATTGCACGCAGGTGCCCCGCCTGCCGATCGAGAAATCCCCGGCCCCCAATGCCGAAGTCTCCGGCCCCCACGACGGTTACCGCGCCCGCGCATCGGGAGGGGGGTGCGCGCAGGCGCGGTTGAGAGCCTAAACCGGTGGGAGTCCGCTCGGTTCCCTCGGCCTGCCGCAGCCCACGCCCGCCTGGCGGAACCAGTCGGCGCGAAGCGAGCGCCGCCGCCGAGTGGCCGCGGCGCCGCTCGCCTTCAGGCAGGGGTCAGCGCTTGTCGCGGTGGCGGCCGCCCCAGCCGGGGACCCGCCCGCTCGAGGGCTGGCTGCCGCCGCGGGGGTCGCTGGCTGTGCTCTGGCTGCCGCTGCTGCTGCGTTGCGGCGTAAAGAAGTGGCCCTGAGCGCTTCTGCGCTGCGGAGCGGCCTGCTCCTGGGTGCTGCCAGTGCTGCGTTGCGGTGTGAAAAATTGGCCCTGCGCCCGGTTGCCGCCCCAGCCGGGGACGGGCCGCGCCTGGCCGCCGGGCTGCGCGGAGCCGCTGTAGTGGTGCCAGCGGCTGCCGTCGCGATTATGGTCGCCGTCGCGGTCGTGGTTGCCGTCGCGGTCGCCATCATGGTGCCAGTCGCCGTCGCGATCGCCGCCGTGGTGAAAGTGATCGCGGTCGCCGCGGTACCAGTGGCGATCGTTGTAAAGCTGATAATAGAAGAACCCGTCGGTGCCCCAGTAGCCGTTGTAGAACGGACCGTAATAGCCGTCGTACCACACGTCGTAGGGATCGTAGCCGTAGCCATAGCCCGGATAGCCGTAGCCGCCGTAGCCGACATCGACGCCGGTGTAGCCGTAACCGTAAGCGCAGCCGCCGAGCGCCAGCGGAGCGGCCGCCGCGAGGGCGAGTGTGATCAGTCTGCGTGTCATTGAACTCTCCAATGCCGGCTCCCGCGTGAGTGGCGGGGGAGCAAAGGGGATGCCCCTCGATGAATTACATTAGCGCCGTCGGTTAACGGCCTAACTGCGCAGAATTACGGAGCGAAAGCCGAATGGCGGCTGAACGGAGGGCGGGCGAGCGAGCGGCGCCCGCCTCCGCCCACGATCAGCGATAGTCCCGATCCCGATCCCGATTCCGATCCCGGTCACGGTCGCGATCGCGGTTCCGGTTCGCGCCGGTGCCCCAGCCCGGGTAGTTGGGCGGCCTGACGTTCGGCGGCGGCTGGTGCGATTGGCCCCGGTACTGCCGGTAGCGGTCGCGATAGCGATCGGTGTTCGGTGGCGGCTGGCGGCGGAAATGGTCGCGGTCGGCCCGGTGCCACGCCCGGTCGTTCTGCAGCAGCCGGTAATAGAAGAACCCGTCGGTGCCCCAGTAGCCGTCGTAGAACGGGCCGTAATAGCCGTCGTACCACACGTCGTACGGATAGCTGTGCCAGCCGATCCCGATGCTGGTGGTGGTGTAGCCGTCACCCATGCACCCGCCCAGCGCCAACGCGCCGGCGCACGCCGCGGCGAAAAAGATGGTCCTGCGCTTCATCGCACTTCCTCCATGTCTCCGCTCCCGCGTGAGTGGGCGGGGGAGCCTGTGTGTGCCCCTGCGGTGGGGATAGCGCGGGCGGAGGGAGTGGCGCGGTTGGGAGATTTACGGAGGGGAGTGACGGGAACCCTCCCTCCCTCGCCGCGCTTGCCTACCGGAAGGCAAAACCCCGATGACTGAGCCCGAACCACCCACCGAACCGCCGGAGCCGCCGATCCATCTCGACGCCGACAAGGCGCGCGCCGGCGACGTCGTGCTGCGCAAGCGGTGGGAGCGGTGGGTGTTCGTCGGCGGGCTCGTGGCCTTGGCGGTGGTGGTCGCGCTGTTGGCTTGGGGCTGGTGGGGCTGACCGGGCGCTTATCCGCCGGCGTACGAAAATAGGGCCGAGGCTTTCGCCCCGGCCCTCTTCATTCGCAAGCGGCGTTCGCTCAGAACTGGAACGACAGCCCGGCCTTCCCGTCTTTTTTGCCTGACAGATCGCTTCCGATTACCCGCCCGCCCTGCGCGATGCGCCGAGCACCTGGCCGACCTTGGCCGCGATCTGCTGGACGCTGAACGGCTTGGCGATGAAGTGCATGCCTTCGATGTCGATGTCCTTGCGCAGCTGTTCCTCGGCGTAGCCGGACATGAACAGCACCGGCAGTTTGGGGGCCAGCTTGCGGATTTCGCGGGCCATCGCCGGGCCGTCCATGCTCGGCATGACCACGTCGGAGACGACCAGGTCGAATTCGCCGCCGTCCTTGAGCGCCTCGAGCCCCTCGTCGCCGTCCGTCGCGGTGACAACCGAGTAGCCCTGGCGGGTCAGCGCGCGCTCGGCCACCGCGCGCACGGTGTCCTCGTCCTCGACCAGCAGGATGCGCCCGCCGCCGGACCAGTTGCGCGCTTCCTCGGCCTGCTTCTCGCGCGTCAGGTCCTCCGCCGTCGGGTGATACACCGGCAGGTAGATGGTGAACCGCGCGCCCTTCACCTTGCCGTCGGGCCCGCTGACGTTGTCGGCGAAGATGAACCCGCCCGATTGCTTGACGATGCCGTACACCGTCGACAGGCCGAGGCCGGTGCCCTTGCCCATCTCCTTGGTGGTGAAGAACGGCTCGAAGATTTTGGCGAGGTTCTCCGGCGGAATGCCGCCGCCGGTGTCCTCGGCGATCAGCGCGGTGTACTCGCCGGCGGGGATGATCTCGTTGTCGCGCATCCGGCGGATGTCGGCCGAGGCGACGCGACGGGTGGCGAAAGTCAGCGTGCCGCTCGCCTGCGGGCCGCCGCGCGCCTGGATCGCATCGCGCGCGTTGACCGCCAGGTTGACGATCACCTGTTCGAGCTGGCTGGGATCGGCCCGCACCGGCCCCAGCTCGCGATCGTGATGGATGCGCAAGTCGATGCGCGGTCCCAGCAGGCGCCCGAGCATCTGGCCGACTTCGCTGATCACGTCGGGCACCTGCATCACCACCGGCTTGAGCGTCTGTTGCCGGCTGAAGGCGAGCAGGTGCCGGGTGAGCGACGCGGCGCGGTTCGAATTGGCCTTGATCTGCTGGATGTCGTCGTAATCGCTGTCGCCCGGGATGTGGCGCAGCAGCATCAGATCGCAGTAGCCGATGATGGCGGTAAGCACGTTGTTGAAGTCGTGCGCCACGCCGCCGGCGAGTTGGCCGATCGCCTGCATCTTGCTCTGCTGGGCCAGCTGGCGTTTGAGCCGGGTCTCCTCGGTGGTGTCGGCCAGGCTCAGCAGCACCGCCGCCTCGCCCAACCCGCGGACCCCGGCGAGGCCGAGCGAAACCGGCTCGTCGGGCTGGCCCTTGAGGCGCACGGCGATGTCGCCGCTCGAGGCCGGCCCCTGGCCGTAGCGGCGCACCGCATCGGACATCGCCGTCTTGTCCTCGCGCACGACGAGGTCGGAGGGAAAGGGCGGCAGGTTGCGGTCCTTGGGGATGCCGGCGGCGCTGCGGAAGGCCGGGTTGGCGAACAGGAAATGGCCGTCGCGGTCGGTCATCGCCAGCCCCACCGGGAGCTGCTCGAGCAGCGCCTCGAGCTGCGGCGCCTGGCCGCGCAATTCGTGGCCCCAGCCGCCCAGCCCGACGCCGATGTCGATCAGCAGCATCAGCGCCGGGGCCTGATCGCTGCGGACTTGGGGCGCCTCAGGGTCGGCCAGCGGCACATGGACCAGCGTCTGCGGGCTGCCCTTGCGGCCTTCGCGGGCGAAATAGATCCGGTCGCGCTCGTCGGAGCGGAGCAGGGCGGTGAAGTCCTGCCCGGCCATGCTCGCCTGTTCGTCGCCCGCCGCGCGGCGGGCGAACCCGGCGCTGGCGGCGCGGATCGCCCCGTCGGGCCCGACCAGCGCGACTTCGATCCCGGCGCCGCTCAGCACCCGGCCGAATAGCCCCGTGACGTATTTGCCGATCGCCTGCAGCGGCTCCTGACGGACGATCGGGGAGAACCGCCAGACGAGATAATCCTCGGCCCGGCCGGCGCGGACGACTTCGGCGATCCAGCTGTTCTCCTCGTCGGCGATCGTCTGGCTGCCGCCCTCGCCTTCGCGCCAGGCGTTGCGCGCGGCGCGGGCGAGCGCTTCGGCGGACCCGCCGTCGACCGGCAGGCCCGGCGGAGCGTTCGACGAGCCGAACCACAGCTCGAAGGCGGCGTTGGCGCAGACCAGACGGTTGGCCCGGTCGGTGATCGCGACGGCGATCCCCGGCTGCTCGATCGCGCTGACGGTGACCGACCAGTCGGGCATCGCCTGACTCTCGGCCGGGCGCGCGGCCGGATTGCCGCGAGCGGCGGCAAAGGCGATCAACCCCAGCACGATCAGGCCGCCGGCGAAAGCCAGAGTCACCTCCGGCGAACGGGTGGCGAACTGCACCAGGCCGATGCTGGCGAGCGCCGCGGCGGCGACCGCGACCGTGTCGATCAGCCGCCCCGACGATCCGCGCTCGGCCGTCGGGTTCATGCCGCAGCCTTGCGCGCGCGGGCCTCGGCGAGCCGCCGGCGGCGCTTGGCGGCGATCCACCAGCGCCACGCGAAGCGGGTGGTGAAATAGCCGATTGTCGCGAGGGTGGTGGCGATGATCAGCAGGCCCACGGCGGTGTGCAGCCCGGCCCCGGTGAGCTGCTGCAGCAGGTGATCGGTCTGGGTCGCCTGCATCGTTTCGCTGAGCGGCTGGATATGGGTCGAGGCGTCGACGCTCATCAGCCAATTGCCGATCTTGTAGGCCAGCGCGACGAGGCCGATGTAGATTACCGGGAAACCGACGAAGGTCGCCAGCAGAGCGGCCGGAATGTTGGCGCGGATGAACACCGCCAGGAACGTCGCCACCACGAAGTGCGCCAGCGGGATCATCGTCCCGACGAACAGCCCCAGCGCCACCCCGCGCGGGACCGAGCGGCGCGTGAAGCGCCACAGCTCCGAATGCAGCACGCGCCCGGCGAACGGCCGGACGAAGCGATTGCGCTCGAGCAATTCGCGCGTCGGCACGTGGTGAGCGAACCAGCCCACCACGCCGCCCTTGCCCTGCTTGCGCTTCCCGCCGTCCATGATCCTCCAGATAGGCGAGCGCGCATCGTCGTGCCAGACGTGCGCGCGAATTGCGCTCAGCCGCGCTCGCGCAAAAGTCTCGCCTTGTCGCGCTGCCAATCGCGGTCCTTGATCGTCTGGCGCTTGTCGTGGGTCTGCTTGCCCTTGGCCAGCGCCAGTTCGACTTTCGCCCGCCCGCGCGAATTGAAATAGAGCGACAGCGGCACCAGCGTCATGCCCTTGCGCTCGACCGCGCCGAGCAGCTTCTCGATCTCCCGCGCATGCAGCAGCAGCTTGCGCGGGCGCTTGGGTTCGTGGTTGAAACGGTTGCCGTGGCTGAACTCGGGGATGTTGGCGTTGACCAGCCAGGCCTCGCCGTCATGCACATGAGCATAGGCTTCGGCGATCGACCCCTCGCCGAAGCGCAGGCTTTTCACTTCGGTGCCGGAAAGCGCGATCCCCGCCTCGAACGTCTCCTCGATAAAATAATCGAACCGCGCCCGCCGGTTCTCGGCGACCGTCTTCTTCTTGTCGAAGGTCGAGGGCTTGGGGCGGGCCATGGGTGCGGGCATGTAGTTCGGCCCGCCCTGCAGCGAAACCCCTTTCGCAAGGGCGCCGGGCGCGCCTTGGCCCTTGCCAGCGTGCGGCCGGCTTGCGAACATGCGATCGATCCAATGGGGGGATGCCGATGGTTTTCGTGGCTTTTCGGCGGCTGGTTGCGCCGCTGCTGCTCGTCCTCGCGCCATTCGCGCTGAACGCGGCCGAGCCGCCGCCGCTGGCCGCCTACGGCGACCTGCCGGACATTGAATCGGTCGCGCTGTCGAACAGCGGAACCCGCGTCGCCGCGGTGATGAAGGTGAAAGGCCAGCGGGCGGTGATGCTGCTGACCAGCGACCTCAAGCCCTTGCGGGTGATGCCGCTGCAAGACGCCAAGGTGCGATCGCTCGCATGGATCGGCGACGACGACGTTGTCGTGCTGGTCAGCCACACTCAGTCGCTCGACCCGGAGTACGTCGCCCGTCGCGTCGAGTTCTACCAGGCGTTCATCGTCCCGGCCGACCCGAAGGACGATCCGCACATGGTGTTCGACAAGGATCCGGCGATCCTCAACGCCGTGTTCGGCAACTACGGGGCGCGCCAGGTCGGCGGCCGGTGGACCGTCTATTTCAGCGGAGTTCGAGCGCAAGAAGGGCGTCGGCAGCTACTACGTCGCCAACGCCAGCCCCGGCCTGTTCGCGGTCGACATCGACAAGAACGCGTGGCGCACCGTCGCCGCGGCAGGATCGCCGGACGAAGACCGTGACTGGCTGGTCGGCGCCGACGGCACGGCCGCGGCCACCTTCACGCTCGATACGAAGAACGGCGGCTGGCAGATCAAGGGACCCGGCGGCGCGGTGCTGGCGCGCGGAAACGCCGACGGCGGTGACGCGGGGCTGGTGGCCCTTGGCCCGGACGGCAAGACGCTGATCTACCGCCAGCGCGACGCGCAGGCCGAGCGGACGATGTGGTACCAGACTTCGCTCGACGGATCGGCCCCGGCGAAGCCCTTCGCCGCCGAGGAAGACATCGACCGGCTCTATATAGACCGCACCACCGGGCGGCTGCTCGGGCAGCTGCGCACCGGCCCCGGCGCGAAGCCGCGGTTCTTCGACGCGAAATTCCAGGACGCGGTCGACAAGATCTATGACGCCTTTCCCGGGTTGCACGTTCACCTCGAGGACTGGAGCCCGGATTTCTCTCGGGTGCTGGTCCGAACCGCCGGCAACGGCGACAGCGGCACCTGGTACCTCGTCGACATCGGCCGGATGAGAGCCAAGGCGCTCGGATACGAGCGCGAGCCGATCGGCCCGGAGTGGGTCGGCAAGATTTCGACCGTCGCCTACAAGGCGCAGGACGGCCTCGATCTCGACGGGATCCTGACACTCCCGCCCGGCCGCGAAGCCAGCCACCTGCCGCTGATCGTGCTGCCTCACGGCGGCCCGCATGCGTATGACGAGGAAACCTTCGACTGGTGGGCGCAGGCGTTCGCCTCGCGCGGCTATGCGGTGTTCCAGCCCAACTTCCGCGGTTCGACCAATCGCGACGAGGCGTTCATGCGCGCCGGCTTCGGCCAGTGGGGCCTAAAGATGCAGACCGATATCTCCGACGGTGTCGCCGCGCTAGCCCAGCGCGGCATCGTCGATCCAAAGCGCGCCTGCATTGTCGGGGCGAGCTACGGCGGATACGCCGCGCTGGCGGGGGTGACGCTGCAGCACGGCCTCTACCGCTGCGCCGTCGCCGTGGCCGGCGTGAGCGACCTGTCGGAGCTGTTCACCACCGAATACAACGACCGCGGCCGGCTCGGCATGCTGCGCCGTTCGCTCAACGAAGAGCTGGGACCGCGCAGCGGCTTCAACGCAGTTTCGCCCCGGCGCTTCGCCGCGCAGGCCGACGCCCCGATCCTGCTGATTCACGGGAAGGACGACACCGTGGTGCCGTTCCGGCAAAGCGAGAGGATGGCCGACGCCCTCAAGGACGCGGGCAAACCGTACAGGCTGGTGGTTCTGAAGCACGAGGACCATTGGCTTTCGAGCGGCGACACGCGCCTGCAGATGCTCCAGGAAGCGATGGCATGGGTGCAGAAATACGATCCGGCGAACTGACCGCTAAAGCCATCCGCGCCAACGCCACGGCCATGGCGCCGGCGATCGCCGCGCGCTCGCAGGAGATCGAGGGTTTGCGCCGCCTTCCCGCCGATCTCGTTGCCGAGCTGCGCGCCGCCGGGTTCTTCCGCATGGGCCGCAGGCGGCTGAAGGGCGGGCCACAGATGACCCTGATGCAGCACCTCGAAGTGATCGAGGTGCTCGCCGAGGTCGATCCCTCGGTCGGCTGGTGCGTCAAGATCGGCACCGACAGCGGAATCATCGCCGAGCTGCTGCCGCCGGCGGCGTCCGCTCGGCTGCTGCCCGATCCCGATAGGATCACCGCCGGACAGTTCACCACCGGGCGCGGGCGGCTGCAGCGGGTCGAGGGCGGCTATGTTCTCAACGGCCGCTTCCCATTCGGCAGCGGAATTACCCATGCCGACGTGGTGATGAGCGGGGCGATGCTGTTCAACGCCGAGGGCGAGCCGGTCCTCGGCCCCGGCGGCGCGCCCGAGAGCCGCCTCGCCTTCTGCCGCGCCGACGAGCTGGTGATCGAGGACACCTGGCACACGCACGGTCTGCGCGGCAGCGGCAGCACGCACTACCGCGCCGAAGACGTGTTCATCCGCGAGGACCAGGCGCTGCGGATCGACGAGCGCCTGTTCGAAGGCCGCGAGCCGCTTTACGCCAGCGGCTTCAACTGGGTGACGACGATGGCCGCGGTTCCGCTCGGTACCGCCCGCCGCGCGCTCGACGAAGCCAAGGCGCTGATCGCCGAGCGCAAGGGCGGGATGCCGCCGCGGCCGATGGGCAAGCTGCCGCACGTGCAGGAAGCGATCGCCGAGGCCGAGACCCGCTACGGCGCCGCCCGCGCCTTCCTCTACTCGGCGGCGGACGCCTTCTGGGCCGAGCTCGAGCAGGGCGCCCCGGCGGTCGAGACCAAGGGCCGCCTCGCCCTCGCCAACGTCAACTGTTTCCGCATGGCCGCCGAGGTCACCCGCAGCTTGTTCGACCTGATCGGCGCCAACGTGATCTTCGACGGCATGCCGCTCGAGCGCCTGACCCGCGACGCGCTCACGCTCAACCAGCACATGATCATCACCCGCCCCGCGCTCGCGAGCTTCGGTGCGATGATGCTGGGCGAGGAACATCCCTCGCCGCTTTATTAGGATTACGTCCGGTCGCCCTGAGGCGACGAGACGGAAGGGGCCGGGTCGGTAATGTACAAACCGGGTGGAACGTGGACGTTGCGCCAAGACCCATTTCACGAGAAAACTGCAAATCTAGCCTCCGGCGGGTTAGGGAAGAAGGAATCGTGGCTGATCGATTGAGCGATGCATTGGTGGGGACGTGGCGACTTACCTTCCGCCAGGACAAAACCCAATCCGGCGAGATACTGGAGGAACCCACTCTCGGCGCGGACCCGTATGGCTTGTTGATCTATGATCGGGCCGGCAATTTCGCAGCTCAGTTCATGAAGCGAGAGCGCTCGCTGATGGATGCGACTGAGGCAATGCCGAACTCGACGGGAGAGAACAACACGCGCGCATTGGCGGGATATGATGCGTATTTTGGGACCTACACGGTCGACGATGAGAGCGGATTGGTCACTCAGGTTCTCGTCGGAGCGCTTTCGCCTGAGAATGTCGGGCAGGTGGTGACCCGCGCGCTGGAAGTCGATGGCGATGCACTGATCATTCGACTCAAAACGACCAGCGCGGACGGGCAACCGGTCGAACGGCTATTGGCTTGGCGGCGCGCGGGTTGATCATTCAAGACGTCAGCCGACTGACCGCATAGGTGGAAAGCGGACGATAGGGACTGTTCAACCAAACATCCGCCGCAACCAAGTCCTCTCCCTTGGATTGGCTGCAGTCTGACCGGAGATTTCGATTAGATAATTTCCCAGAACGGCAGCCTGTTGTTTTGTCATCAGGAATTGAAACAGGTCTGGGTCTTTTTGATCCGCCTGCGCCGCCGAACGGATGCTCTGCATTCGCAGCAAAACCCGATCGCCTAAGTCCTGATGAGTCCAACCTACCAGCGCGCCGTGACTTTCCATGAGCCACCTCCCGTGCGCGACAACATCGCCGAGCCGGATAGGAACTGCAATCCTCGTTCTGTCAGCCGCCACCGAGGCGGAACTTGCATGGGCGGAATGGGGACTAGGAAGACATTTGTCGGTGCCGTCCGCCTACCCTGAACGTCAGGCGGTCGGACCGGAATTGACATGAGACGAGCCGCCGGCAGGCAGGTTAGGTCTTGTCCGCCGACGGCTCACACCCGACTTGCTTGGAAGGGCGATCGGGATGACTTGCGGATATCATTCATGGGAGCCCGGCTCAGAGCTGTTTCGAACGCGTGCCGGGCCGGAACGGTTTGGTTGCCACAGCCGAGTGCTTTTTCAGGGTTGATGTGCGCAGGCAGAATCTCCGCAATGGGTCACATTTTTTGACAGACCGCTCAGCGTGGAGAACCGACGTGCTCTGATGGTCACTGATTGGCATCAGTCAACACTTTGCAGGCGAACTGTGGCTGATGCACGATCAGGCAGGGAAAGTGCGGCGCGCATTTGGCCCAGTGAGGCACTGTGTAACGGGTGCTTGAAGAACACACCTGCCTTGGTTCCGCGGACCCACACAACCTTTCCGGCGAGAAATCTGAGGCCGAAACCGTCGAAGAGGTAGTGCCTGTCCTTTGTCACGGCACCTGATTGGATCTGGACCACGCAACTATGCGTATCCACCTCCCTGACGATCGCAAGAGCGCAGCCCATGTCGGCATTGGCACCTGGGTTTTCGTCTGCCGTTTGCATAGGTCTGGGATAGCGTCTGCATGCCTGCCGAGCCGTTGGGAAGAGTCGTTAAGTTTGGGTGAGCGCCAGCTTGGGCAACGAGGGCAAAAGCGAGCAATCCCCAGTCCTCGAGCACAGCCATGACGTGCACAAGGAAGCCACCCCTCGATAGGCGATTCTTGCTTAAGGCCAGCAAACGTTTTCCGATAAGGTCGTGCTAATCATAGTGGTCGCAATTCGCGAGCTTGCCTGAATCCGTATCGGAAGGACTGCATGCATGAAAGTCGCCCTACTCAACCGCGCCGCGCTCACGTTGGGTGCCGCATCGCTCGCTCTTGCCCCCACCACGGCCGAGGCGCGGCACACGAGGCATCATGTAGTTCACCACCCCCGCCACGACGCCGACCACGGCCATTGCCTGCGCTTCAACAAAACCACTGGGGCGATCGCCGGTGCAGCGGGCGGCGCGGTGCTCGGCAAGGTGATCTTCGGCGGACCGGTGGCGATCGTCGCCGGTGCCGCGGCCGGCGGCATTGCCGGCCACAAGCTGGCGCGCAATGGCAGGAAGCGTTGCCGATAAGCAGCGAGCCGAGCTAACGACCGGTTCGGCGGCTACAATTCGGCGGCGCTACACCAACCCTGCGATCTCCATCGCCGCATCGACTTTCCGCTTCGCCTCCTCGCTGCACGGGGCGATGGGCAGGCGGGTGTCGGCGGTCAGCCAGTTGTGCACTCGGCTCACGGCGTACTTGGTCGGCGAGGGGCTGGCGTCGGCGAACAGGGCCTTGTGCAGCGGGAACAGCGTGTCGTTGAGCGCCCTCGCCCGCGCGAAATCGCCGGCCAGGCAGGCGGCGTGAAATTCGGCGCACAGCTTGGGGGCGACGTTGGCGGTAACCGAAATGCAGCCGACCTGGCCGAAGGCGTAACCGCCGAGCGCCAGCGGATCGTCCCCTGACAGCTGGCAGAACTCCGGCCCAGCGCCGAGCCGATGTTGCACCACGCGCTGCAAGTCGCCGCTGGCGTCCTTGAGGCCGACGATCTTCCCTGGATAGCGCCGGGCGAGCTCGATCACCGTTTCGGGCTGGATGTCCGTCACCGTACGCCCCGGCACGTTGTACAGAACGATCGGAATGTCGCAGTTGTCGGCAAGGTACGAGAAATGCGCCAGTAGCCCGGCCTGGCTCGGGCGGTTGTAATAGGGCGCGACGAGCAGCACCGCGTCGGCGCCGGCCCGCGTCGCCTCCTTGATGTGCCACAGCGCGGTGCGGGTGTCGTTCGACCCCGCTCCGGCGATTACCGGAACCCGGCCGGCCGCCTGTTCGGCGCAGATCGCGATGACCCGATGGTGCTCCTCGTTGTCGAGCGTGGCGCTCTCGCCGGTGGTGCCGCACGGCACCAGCGCGTTCGACCCGCTGTCGATCTGCCAGTCCACGAAGCGGCGAAAAGCGGCCTCATCCAACGCTCCGTCGCGAAAAGGAGTCACCAGAGCGGGAATCGAGCCTGAGAACATTGTGTTACGCTCCGGAAATGATTCAAAAGGGTTCCCCGATTCACCGCGCCGCCGGGGTCGTTCACCGCGTGATAAGGAGCCATTTGCCATAATGTCCAGCATGCTTCGTCGTGCCCTCGTTTCCCTGCTTCTCGTCACCGTTTCCGGCCCCGCGTTCTCGGCCGATGCCGGGCAGAGCCCGCCGGCCCCGGCCGCGCAAGCGGCCAACACGCCGGCCGCGCCCGTCGCCAGCACCCAGGCCCCGCAAGCTACGCCGGCGGCTGCCAAGCCGGCCCGCACCGACCTGACCGCGGCCTACAGCGCGTCCGACTGGGACCAGGCGCGCGCCAATCTCATTGCTCACGAACCCGGCCGGATGGCGCAGGCGGTCGCTCAATGGCAGCAGCTGACGGCGAGCAAGGATTACAGCTTCGCCAGCTACGCCAATTTCCTGCTCGCCTATCCCGGACTGCCCGACGCGGACAAGCTGCAGGGCTTCGCCGAAGACAGGCTCAAGACCGAGACGGTTCCGAACGACCGGCTGGTGGCGTTTTTCGACAAGTACCCTCCGCAGAGCAACTATGCCCGCGCCCGTTATGCGCTGGCGCTCGAGACCCAGCGCCCGGCGGCGGCGTTCGCCGTCGCCCGCGCCGCGTGGCGGGGGGGACAGATGGACCCCGACGCCGAAAGCTCGCTGTTGGCGACGTTCGGCAACCGCTTCACCCAGGACGACCAGGATGCGCGGATGGACGCGCTGTTGTGGCAGCGCGACGCCGACGCCGCGGCGCGCCAGATCGCCCGCGTCTCCCCCGCCAGGCTGCCGCTGTTCCGGGCACGGCTGGCAATCATCCAGGGCGGCGACGGCTTCACTCTGGCCGACGGGGCCAAATCGGACCCGGGCTACCTCTACAACCGCAGCCGCGAGCTGCGCACCGAAGGCCATATCCGGGACGCGGTCGACCTGCTGGCGAACCATCCGCCGCTGGCTTCGCTGCCATTCGATCAAACCGCATGGGTGACCGAGCTGCTCACGGTGGCTCGCCTGGGCGGCGGGCAGGACGCGGTGAAGATCGCCTCGACGATCGACCAGGCCTTCGCCCCCGGCACCAAGATCTCGGACGAGCCCTACAAGCTGCGCGACGACTACACCTCGCTGATGTGGCTCGGCGGGAGCAAGGCCTGGCAGCTCGGCGATCCCGCCGCGGCGGCGCCGCTGTTCTATCGCTACGGCTACGCGGCGCACACCTCGCCAACGCGCTCGAAAGGGCTCTACTGGGCCGCACTTGCCGCACAGGCGGCCCACGATACCGCCCAATCCCGGCGCTATTTTCAGCTCGCCGCGGAGTATCCCGACCGCTTCTACGGTCAGCTGGCGCGCGAGCGGCTCGGCCAGCCGCTGAGCTTTCAGGCCCCGCCTACCGCCACCCCAACGCCCGCTGAGCGGGCGAAGTTCTACGCCCAACCGCTGACCCAGGCGGTGACCGAAGTCGCCAAGGACGCGCCGTGGAGCGTCGGCATCCGATTCTACCGCGCGATCGCCAATCAGGCCGACAGTCTCGACGATCATGTGCTCGTCGCCCAGCTGGCGCGCGACATCGGCCGCCGCGACCTTGCCGTGATCCTGTCCAACGCCGCCGATGCCGACGGGTTCTCCGGCTTCACCAGCATCGGCTACCCCACGGTGAAGGCTCCGCCCGGCACCGACTGGACGATGGTCCACGCGATCACCCGCCAGGAAAGCCAGTTCGCCGACAATGCGATCAGCTATGCCGGCGCGCGCGGGCTGATGCAGCTGATGCCGGCCACCGCGCGCGAGCAGGCGGGCAAGGCGGGCGTCCAGTACATGTCGGCCTCGCTGGTCAGCGATCCGGCGTACAACCTGCGCCTCGGCGACGGCTACTTTCAACGGATGCTGAATTACTACAACGGCAGCTATCCGCTGGCGATTGCCGCCTACAACGCCGGCCCGGGCAACGTGAACCGCTGGCTGGCGCAGAACGGCGATCCGCGCACCGGTGCGGTGCAATGGGTCAACTGGATCGAGGACATCCCGATCTATCAGACCAAGAACTACGTCCAGCGGGTGCTCGAAAACGCCGTCGTGTACGAGGCGCTCCACCCGGACAAGGCCCCCGGCGGCCATCCGCGCAGCCTCAGCCAGTTCTTGCGCTAGAATCCCCGGCCGTGGAGCCGCGCGCCAACTACATCACGCCCGCCGGGCTGGCCGCGCTCAAGGCGCGCTACGACCACCTGCTCTCCAGCGAGCGTCCGGAAATCGTCGCGGTCGTCAGCTGGGCCGCCGGCAACGGCGACCGCAGCGAGAACGGCGACTACATCTACGGCCGCAAGCGGATGCGCGAGATCGACCGCGAGCTGGCCCATCTCGCCCGGCGGATGAAGGCGGCCAGGGTGGTCGACCCGGCGCAGCAGCCGGACCGCAGCCGGGTGTGGTTCGGCGCCACCGTCACCCTCGCCGACGAAGACGACCGTCGGCGCACCGTCACCCTGGTCGGCGACGACGAGCAGGACCCGTCGGCCGACCGCATCGGCTGGAGCGCGCCGATCGCCCGCGCGCTGCGCGGCGCCGCGGTCGGCGACCTCAGGACCGTTCGTCTCCCCGCCGGCGAGAAGGAATGGGAAGTGCTGGCGATCGCCTATCCCGAGGCGCCGTGAGCCGCTATCGGGCAGCCATGCGCCGCGCCGCCCTCGCCCTGGCCCTGCTGACCCTCCCCACCGCGCTGTGGGCCAAGGACAACCTCGGCGTGTTCGACGACTGGGCCGCGTTTCGCGATCCGGCGGTGCCGCGCTGCTACGCGATCACCGCCGCCGAGGACGACAAGAAGGCGAGACGACTACGATGCCTATGCCGACGTCGGAACCTGGCCGCGGCAGGATGTCCGCGGGCAAGTCCACTTCCGCACGTCGCGCCAACTGGCCAAGACCGCCCGCGTGTCGCTTCACCTCGGCGGCAAGCGCTACGAGCTGACCGGCGGTGGCGCCGATGCCTGGGCCCGGGACAAGCGGATGGACGCGGCGATCGTCGCCGCGATGCGCTCGGCCGATAGGATGACCCTCAGCGCGATCGACAAGGCCGGCCGCCGCTTCAGCGACCGCTACAGCCTCAAGGGCGCGCCCACCGCGATGGACGCGGCGACGGTCGGCTGCGCACGAACCCGATAGGCCGCTCCCGGTCACCCCCCTGGACGCGGCCCCCCGACGTCGTAGATTACCCGATGACGGGTGGCGGCGCGGCCGCCTATGCGAGCACGAGAGCGATGGCCCGAGAGCGCAATGACTGACCCGATACCGCCGGAGCCGCCCCCGGCCGAGGCCGTCGTGGCCCCCGCGCCGGCGGTCGGCCTGACCTCCGCCGAGGCGGCCGAGCGGCTCGCCCAATTCGGGCCCAACGCGATCGTCGAGCAGCCCGTCAGCCTGCTGCATCGGCTGGCGACCTATTTCTGGGGCCCGATCCCGTGGATGATCGAAGTCGCGGCGATCCTCTCCGCCGTCGTCGGCCGGTGGGACGATTTCGCGGTCATCGGCGTCATGCTGCTGATCAACGCCGGCGTCGGCTTCTTCCAGGAGAAAGACGCGGCCGACGCCATCGCCGCGCTGAAGCAGAAGCTCGCGCCGATGGCCCGCGTCAAGCGCGACGGCGCCTGGGGCGACCTGTCCGCGCGCGACCTCGTCCCCGGCGATCTCATCTCGGTCAAGCTCGGCAACATCGTCCCGGCCGACGCGCGCGCCACGGCCGGCGAATACGCCTCGATCGACCAGTCGGCGCTCACCGGGGAGTCGCTGCCGGTCGACAAGGCGGTCGGCGACGAGATCTACTCGGGCTCGATCGTCCGCCAGGGCCAGCTCGAAGCGGTCGTCACCGCGACCGGCATGAACACGTCGTTCGGCAAGACGGCCAAGCTGGTCGAGACCGCGCAGACCCGCTCGCACTTCCAGCGCGCGGTGCTGCGGATCGGCACCTACCTGATCTACCTCACGCTGGTCCTCGTGGCGATCATCCTCGCCGTGGCGTTTGTCCGCGGCGATCCGATCGTCGAGGCGCTGCTGTTCTCGCTGATCCTCACCGTCGCGGCGATCCCGGTCGCCCTGCCCGCGGTGCTCAGCGTCACCATGGCGGTCGGCGCGTCGCTGCTGGCGCGAATGCAGGCGATCGTCTCGCGCCTGACCTCGATCGAGGAACTGGCCGGGATGGACGTGCTGTGCTCGGACAAGACCGGTACGCTGACCAAGAACGAGCTGACCCTCGGCGATCCGGTGCTGCTGGAAGACGGCCAGGCCGGCGACGCGATCAGGACCGCCGCGCTCACTTGCGACCGCGACGCGCCGGATGCGATCGACACCGCCATCCTCAAGGGCAGCGACGGCAAGGCGTTCGACGGCGTGACGATCGGCAAGCTCACCCCGTTCGATCCGGTGCACAAGCTCGCCCGGGCGGACCTGCAGGAGGGGGGCCGGCACACCTCGGTCGCCAAGGGCGCGCCCCAGGCGATCCTCGGGCTGGTGGGCGGTGACAAGAACCTGGCGCAGCGGGTCGACCAGGCCAGCGCCGAGCTCGCCGCGCGCGGCTATCGCACGCTCGGCGTCGCCCGCACCGATGCCGCGGGCCGGTGGCATTACCTCGCGCTGCTGCCGCTGTCCGATCCCCCGCGCGACGACAGCGCGGCGACCATCGCCGAAGCCGAGCAGCTGGGCCTGTCGATCCGCATGGTCACCGGCGACCACCTGGCGATCGCGAAGGAAATCGCCGGCAAGCTCAAGCTCGGCACCGACATCCTCGTCGCCACCGACGTGTTCGGCCCGCCGGGCGCGGATCAGGTCCAGGTCGATCCCCAGCGGATCCTCGGCGCCGACGGCTTCGCCGAGGTCATGCCCGAGCACAAGTTCACCATCGTGCGCACCTTCCAGGACGCCGGCCACATCGTCGGCATGACCGGCGACGGGGTCAACGACGCCCCCGCGCTCAAGCAGGCCGACGTCGGCATCGCCGTGTCGGGCGCGACCGACGCCGCCCGCGCCGCCGCCGCGCTGGTGCTCACCGCCCCCGGCCTGTCGGTGATCGCCCGCGCGACCGAGGAAGCGCGGCGGATCTTCGAGCGGATGACCTCCTATGCGATCTTCCGCATCGCCGAGACGGTCCGCGTGCTGCTGTTCATGACCGCCTCGATCCTGGTGTTCAATTTCTACCCGGTCACCGCGATCATGATCGTGCTGCTGGCGATCCTCAACGACGTGCCGATCATGACCATCGCCTACGACAACGTGCGCGTCGCGCCGGCGCCGGTGCGTTGGGACATGCGCCGGGTGATCGTCATGAGCGGAACCCTCGGCACGCTCGGCGTGATCGCCTCGTTCGGGCTGTTCTTCTTCGCCGAGCGAACGCTCCACCTGCCCCGCCCGACGATCCAGACGCTGATCTTCCTCAAGCTGCTCGTCGCCGGGCACATGACGATCTACCTCACCCGCAACACCGGCTGGTTCTGGCAGCGCCCGTTCCCCAGCTGGAAGCTGGTCGCCGCCGCCGAGACCACCCAGCTGCTCGGCACGCTCGCCGCGGTCTACGGCTGGCTGATGCCGCCGATCGGCTGGGGCTACGCCGCGCTGGTGTGGGGCTACGCGCTGGCCTGGCTGGTGGTGAACAACGTGATCAAGGTCGCCGTCAGGCGCATGGCCAGGCTTTCCGGGTAGCGCGCGCTATTCCCAGAACGCCACGCTGCGGCACTCGATGCTTTCGCGGATGTGCGCCTCCGGAAAGCTGGTGTCGTGGAAAGCGGTGTGCGGGCAGCGCCAGGTTACCGAATGGTCGCTGTCGTGGAACTTGAACAGCAGCGCGTCGTCGCGCTGCATGTTGGAGAAGTACCACCAGCGCATCGCCGGGTTGTAGCTGAAGATCGTCGCCGCGATCATCTCGTCCTCGCCGTCCACCGGCGCGGTCAGCGCATCCCCGGTGGGGAACTCGTCGACGATGAACAGGGTGTTCGATTTCTCCTCGCCGCCGAAGCTGGTGCGCCCGTCGCACACCGCCAGCGGCACGTCCTGCGGCGGGGGCGAGAAGGTCCGCCAGTAGCTGCTGACCAGGAACCGCTTGAACCCCGGCCCGTCGGGGAAGTGCTTGTCGTACGTCGCCTGCGCCATGCGCCGCGCGGTCGGCGTGTTGGTGTCGACATGCGCTTCGCCCGCCGGCGGCTGGATGCCGCCCGAATGGGTGTAGCCTTCCGCCTTCTGCGCCGCATGTTCCGAAAGATCGGCGCTGGTGCGGATCATCCATCCGCGGGCGACGACCTTGTCCGCTCCGGTGAGCGCCTGCACGTGCCGCTCGACCTCGCGCTCGTACAGCCGGTCGACCTCGTCCTTGTCGTGGAAATCGGCGATCGCGCTCGGCTGGGTGGCGATGGTGAAGCCGTGGGTGTCGAGCGTGAAATGGTCGCGGATCGGCATCCCGTCGCGGATGACCATCTCGTGGTCGGAATAGGTCCCGGTGTTGATCTCCGCGCCCTGCGAGACATAGCGGCGGGTGACGAACTTTCCCGGATCGACGAACCGGATCAGCGCCCGCGTCTGCCGGGCGGTGTCTTCGATATCGGGGGCGGCAACGCTGGCCATCGGGCTCTCTCCGGATGCGATTCTATCGTCCGTTACAATTGTGCCACGATCGGCTGGCGCGGTGCAAGCGGCCTCGCTATCCCCGCGAGCAACGACAACGAGGGAGAGGGACACATGGGCGCCCAAGGATCGGCACTGCCGCCGACGATCGACGACACCGCCATCTGGGACGCCTGGCTGAGCCAGTTCCGCCTGCCGATTCTCAACGCCAACCTCGAAGTCGGCACCTTCGAGGCGCTCAGCGACGGGGCCTACACCACCGAGGAGCTGGCGGCGAAGCTCGGCGTCGATGCCCGCGCCCTCGCCATGCACCTCGCCGCGCTGTGTGCCGACGGGTACGTCGAGAAGCGCCTCGGCCGCTGGCGCGCCACCGCCACCGCGCGCACCTGGCTGCATCCGCAGGCGACCGGCTACTGGGGGCACTTCCTCGACAGCATCGACCGCAACGCGCACTTGCGCGGCCGGCTGCTGGAATCGCTCAAGACCGGCAAGCGGCCGAGCGAGGGCGTCGACCAGCGCCCGGTCGGCTGGGAGCAGGGCACGATGGCGCCGGAGGTGGCCGAGAACATCTGCAAGTTCATGCACGCGCACAGCCAGGCCCCGGCGCTCGGCGCCGCGCGGCAGCCGGTGTTCGGCGAACTCGAGTGCCTGATGGACGTCGGCTGCGGCAGCGGAGGTTTACGGGATCGAGATCGCCCGCGCCCACCCGCGGCTGAAGGTCGTGCTGATGGACCTCAAGGAAGTCGCCGCCGAGGCCGAAAAGTACGTCGAGCGCGCCGGCGTCGGCGATCAGGTCAGCACCGCGGGCGTCAACATGTTCACCGAGGACTGGCCCACCGGGCCGGACGGGCACTTCTTCTCCAACGTGTTCCACGACTGGTCCGACGAAACCTGCCGCGAACTGGCGAAACGCTCGTTCGACGCCCTGCCCTCGGGCGGGCGGATCTTCCTCAACGAAATCCTGATGGACGACGATTACACCGGCCCCTACCCGGCCGCCGCGTTCAGCCTGCTGATGCTGGTCGGCACGCTCGGCAAGCAGTACTCGCTCGCCGAATTCCGCGCCATCCTCGAAAGCGCCGGCTTCACCGACGTCCAGGCCCAGCGCACCGGCGGCGGGTATTATTCGCTGGTCAGCGCCCGGAAACCGTAGCGCCCAACCCCCAAAAAAACCCCTTGCAAAATAGGATTTTGTTCTATTTCTGTTCCGCTCCTTGAACAAAGGAGCGATTCGATGCCCGAGCCCATTCCCGTCATCTGCGACCGCTGCCGCGCCGAAGGCTTCACCGACAGCGAAGGCTTCGCCGACTTCGGCGATCTGCTCGAGTTCGAGCCCGTCCCTCGCCGCCGGCGCGCCGGCGGCTGGACGCCCGATGTCCAGCGCGCCTTCATCGCCACGCTCGCCGTCACCGGGTCGGACAGCCAGGCCGCCCGCGCGGTCGGCAAGGCGCCGTTCGGCGTCGACCAGCTCAAAAAGGCCAAGGGCAACGCCGGCTTCCTCGCCGCTCGTGAGCGCGCCCTCGCCCTCGCCGCCGAGGACCAGGACCGGCGCCTCGCCGCCGGGTCCGCGCCGCCGTCCGCGGCGCCCGGCCCCCTGCGCCGGAGCCGGAGTGGGATTCCGCCGAGGCCGAGGCCGATGCCGAAGACACCGGCTGGATCGACGATCTGATCCGGCAATACCTCGGCAAGGTGCGGCAGGAGCGCCGCGCCCGCCTCGCCGGGCAGGTCGTCGCCGCCGATTTCTACCTCCGCCAGCTGACCTTCTTCGAGGTGATGATCGATCTCGCCGGCACCGGCGGGTTCGCCGCGCTGGAGAACTTCCGCGACGGCGAGCACGACCTGCTGGCGATCGCCGAGACGCCGTTCTCGCGCCTGCTCGGCGAGGCGCGGCGGGCCGCCTGGGCGGAGCTGGACGAGCCGCCCCGGCCCGAGCATCCGCCGCGCCGCTACACGGTCGACCTCGAGCGCTTCAGCCTCGAGCCGCTCGAGGCGATCCGCGGCGGCCAGCCGGAAGGCTTCGAGGCCCAGCAGGCCGCCTTCGAGCAGCGCCACCGGGAGGACGCGCAGGCCCAGCTCGCATGGGAAGCCGCCGCCCGCCGCGCCGCCCCATCCCTGCCCGCGCCCGACACCCAGGAGACTCCCCAATGACCCGCAAGAGCCTGATCGAATCCCTCCTCGCCGCGGCCGAAAGCCGCGTCGACGACGAACAGCGGCGCGAGGCGCGCATGCTCCTGCGCGCGGCGTGGGCGAAAGGCCGGATCGCTGCTCTCAAGGCCGCCCAGCGCCGCGCCGACGCCGCCTGGATGCGGCTGCTCGACTCGCTCCCCGAGGACCACGACGTCGAGCGCGACCCGGTGCCGGACCCGCCCGAACAGGCCGAAGTCGACGCCATCCAAGCCGAACTCGACGCCGTGCGCCACCACGACCGCTGGCCGAAAGAGCTCCACTGGCCCGACGTGTGACGGCAAATCCTCCCCACTCGTGGGGAGGTGGCAGCCGACCGCAGAGGGTAAAGACAAGGAGGGCGGGCTTTCGGATGGCCGAACCACGGCGAGTGAGGAGGTGATGCCGCTCGCGACCTAAGGACAGCCCTGCGGGGCTCCCGCAAGCGGCGAGGGGGATGTCCCATTTTGCGTTACCCCGGAGCTGACCCGGGGTCCCGCTTCTGAGGGCGTAAACAAACTGCCCTTAAAACAATTGTCCCGATGCCACGCCAGGAACGCCGGATGCGGCCTCAGCGCCGGGACGCTCCGGCGCCAGCGCGCGGCCCGTCCGGTTGATCATCGCGTCGATGCTCGAACGGTCGTTGACCTGCCGCGAGACCAGGGAATGCCGAGATCGTCGGAGAACCGCGATCAGCCCGCGGTCCGAACATCCAGTGCGCGGTGCCCGACAGGGCCATGCCGTTCTGGATGGCAAGTCGGCGGCCCGCCATGCTCGGCCGGCTTGATGTGCGAACCGCCTCCGCCTCGGCGACGCCCGCCGCCGTTGATCAGCTTCCACCCGGTCAACAAGCGCAGTTTCGTCATAGGCCTGTGACACCGCGCGCCGGAAGTACCGCCTTGCGCTCGGGCTTGGCGATCAGCCGCCATGATCGGCCGATCGACATGGAACGGGCGCGCGCCGGCGCGCGGGTGCACCCGGTCAAGCGCCTCGAGCGTCGTCGACCCGCGGCAGCGCCCACGTCGGCTCTCCGGCAAGCCCGCGCGGACGATCGCGCGCAAGGGATCCGCTCGGCGGAACAGCGGCCGAACCGCCGACCTGCCCGGCCCGGCGCGCGAGATCGCCAAGCCGGCCTCGTGTGGGCGACCCCGCGCTGAGAGCGGAGAATCGGGGACCATGCCTCGGGACCGAACATGAACCGCCGCCGCTTAACGGCGCGGTTATGCAAATCTATGATCCGGAATATCGGCGTTCGAAAAGGGAACACACTGGAACATGCCCGGCGCGGTGGGACTCCGGGAATAGGATACCGCTACGAGCTTGGAATTACCGGCGGCTGAAGTCGAACCGCGCGCAGTTCTGAACCTAACCAAGGCATCGATGTTCAGACGATCAAGACCGCCGAGGCAACGGCTCGAAGCCCGGGCACGGAGGTAGTGCTCGCGAGGCGAATTTGATAGCCCTCGCTCGGGATGTCGTCGTGGATTGAGTCCACGCTTTACGCGCAACTTGCAACTCGACGCAATCCGCCTACAAGGTCCTGAGACCGCTGATTTGCAAAGCAGCTTTGATGACGGCGCGCTTTCGAAGGCTAACGTACCGGACATACAACTTGCGAGCATCTTCGCTCATCAGGACGGTTAACCGCGCGTATCGATAGGCTGGCGCGAAAGGCAGCATCCCAAGTGAGGCCAATATCGCTGCCACACCGCGTTAGCGTCTGCCACTTCATGAGGTCGCATGAATATCCGACTTAGGCCAAGATGGGTCTACTGTGGCTCGCCCGAACAACGCAATCAGCCTGATTCCGCCAGCAGAAGCCCTAATTGGGCGAGCGTAACCAGGTCCGGGAAAGGACTAAGCGTCGACGCGACGGTCTTGGGCGAGAGCGGAAAACCTAAGCCCATCGTGCGGCTGCAGGTCTGGGCCGATAGTCGAGTACGCGTCAGGGAGCGGGCCCCACCGCTTGCGACAGGCTGTCCTGAAACTCGAGGCAGAAGGAACTTTTTGCCTAGGTAAGGGAGAACCGCTTCGTCCGACTGACGTTGCGCAGGCTGACAACTGGTGGGAATGACGTTACGGCATTTTCTGCTGGGCAATTTTTTGCTGAATGGACGTCATTCTTGGCCTCTGGCCGCGCTCGGCACATGGAGAGCTGCTGGATTGCCAGGCCGACGGCTGACTTTCCCATAGCTCGACACGCGATACTTCGTCGAAAAGAACTCAAGCCTTGGGGGATTGCTCCATCCTGCTCGGCGAAGAAGCCGCGCGGGACAATGTGCTTCTTGAATATGGGCTGTTTGCCGTGCAAGCGGACAGCACCACGTGATGGTCATGAGAAATGCGGCCGCCCTGGAAGTGCACGAATCTGACCTGCAAGGTGGTCACGACGCTCGCGGTAGCAAACGACCAAGAGATCATGAAGCACCACGAAATATTACGGTCGGGGTTTGAGAGCCGCTGTTCCTCCCTGTCCGTAACGCCGCGATAAACGCCTACTGCGAATGCTCACATTCCTCCCCGCCATCGCGGGACAGGTCGCCTTACGGGCGCTCCCGCATCCTCAGAATAAGGCATCACTCTTCTCCCATGCCTCAGCGCGGCGATAAACGCCTCCTGCGGGATCGCTGACATTGCCATATTCCCGCATCCGCGCCTTCCCCTTCTTCTGCTTCTCCAGCAGCTTTTTCTTGCGCGTGATATCCCCGCCGTAGCACTTGGCGGTCACGTCCTTGCGCAGCGCGCTGATGGTTTCGCGGGCGATCACCTTGCCGCCGATCGCGGCCTGGATCGGGATCTTGAACAGGTGGCGCGGGATCAGGTCCTTCAGGCGTTCGCACATGCCGCGGCCGCGTTCCTCGGCGACCGCGCGGTGGACGATCATGCTCAGCGCGTCGACCGGCTCGCCGTTGACCAGGATGCTCATCTTGACCAGGTCGCCCTCGCGCAGGCCGATCTGCTCGTAATCGAAGCTGGCATAGCCGCGGCTGATCGATTTCAGGCGGTCGTAGAAGTCGAACACCACCTCGTTCAGCGGCAGCTCGTACGTCACCTGCGCGCGGCCGGCGACGTAGGTCAGGTCGCGCTGGATGCCGCGCCGGTCCTGGCACAGCTTGAGGATCGGGCCGAGGTATTCGTCGGGGGTGTAGATCGTCGCCTTGATCCACGGCTCCTCGATCGTCTCGATCCGGCTCGGGTCGGGGTAGTCGGCCGGGTTGTGGAGGAGGATTTCGCCGCCTTCCTCGGTTTTGCTGGCGCGCAGGACGATGCGATAGACCACGCTCGGCGCGGTGGTGATCAGGTCGAGGTCGTATTCGCGGGTCAGCCGCTCCTGGATGATCTCGAGGTGCAGCAGGCCGAGGAAGCCGCAGCGGAAGCCGAAGCCGAGCGCGGCGCTGGTTTCGGTCTCGTAGGTGAAGCTGGCGTCGTTCAGGCGCAGGCGGCCGAGCGATTCCTTGAGCTTTTCGAAGTCGGCGGCGTCGACCGGGAACAGGCCGCAGAACACCACCGGCTGCGGCTCGCGGTAGCCGGGCAGCGCCTGGGTGGCGCCGTGCTTGGCGGTGGTGATGGTGTCGCCGACGCGGGCCTGGTCGACTTCCTTGATCTGCGCGGTGATGAAGCCGATTTCGCCGGGGCCGAGCTCGGGCAGTTCGACGCGCTTGGGAGTGAAGGCGCCGACGCGGTCGACCAGGTGCTCGGTGCCGCCTTGCATGAACTTGACCTGCAGGCCCTTCCTGATCGCGCCGTCGAGCACGCGGACGAGGATGACCACGCCGAGGTAGGGGTCGTACCAGGAGTCGACCAGCAGCGCGCGCAGGGGGGCGTTGCGGTCGCCTTTCGGGGGCGGGATCTTGTGGACGATGGCTTCGAGGACGTCGGGGACGCCGAGGCCGGTCTTGGCGCTGGTGAGCACCGCGTCGGAGGCGTCGATGCCGATCATGTCCTCGATTTCGTGCGCGGACTTTTTCCGGGTCGGCGGCGGGGAGGTCGATCTTGTTGATCACCGGGACGATTTCGTGGTCGTGCTCGATCGACTGGTAGACGTTGGCCAGCGTCTGCGCCTCGACCCCTTGCGCCGCGTCGACCACCAGCAGCGCCCCTTCGCACGCGGCGAGGCTGCGGGAGACCTCGTAGGCGAAATCGACGTGGCCGGGGGTATCCATCAGGTTGAGCTCGTACATCTCGCCGTCGTGATGCGCTCGTACTGACAACCTGACGGTCTGAGCCTTGATGGTGATCCCTCGTTCGCGCTCGATGTCCATGTTGTCGAGCACCTGCTCCTTGAGCTCGCGCTCGCTGAGCCCGCCGCAGGCCTGGATCAGCCGGTCGGCGAGCGTGCTCTTCCCATGGTCGATATGGGCGATGATCGAAAAGTTGCGGATATGGGCTAAGTGACTCACCCCGCCCCCCTAGCCGCGCGTTTCGGTGCTGTCAGCAGCCGCGCTCACGTTGCGCGGAGAAGCCGCGTCAGGCGGCGCGGCTCGCGCCCATTTGCACGTCGACCTGCATGAACCGCGGCCGCGAGCCTGCGTCCTGCCGGTTCGGCATCAGCGGATACTGACCCGAGGGCAGCGCCGCCAGCGGCATGCCGGCGGCGGCCAGCGCGTAGGGCGAAATGCGGTGGCGGGTGCACAGGCCGTCGGCGCCGTCGCTGATCAGCGGCGTCTCGAACTCGACGCCCTGGCTGGCGTCCTGCGAGCGGCGCACCGTGCACACCGCCAGCTGCCCCTCACCCAGGTCGAGCACCAGATCGGTGCCGATGGCGACGTCGAGCAGGCCCTCGATCATCGCCCCGGTCTGCGACAGGTTGCGCATCACCGCGTCGTAGCGGTGATTCTCGTGGATCACGCCGATCCGCCGGAACATCGACTTTCGCTGCGAGCGCTGCTTCGCCGGGCCGGACGGCTCATAAACGAAATCGCCGGTCCCGAGCTTCTCCATCACCTTTTCGTGCGGCACCGCGCGCGAATAGATGAAGCCCTGGATGGTACGTGCGCCGCGCTTGCGGACCAGCGCCAGCTCGTCCATCGCCTCGACGCCTTCGGCGGTGGTGTCCATCTCCAGCGCCTCGGCCAGGCTGACGATGGCGGCGATGATCGCCGAGTTCGAATTGTCGCTTTCGGTGCAGCCGCGCACGAAGCTCTGATCGATCTTGATCTTGTCGAACGGCGCCTTGCGGAGGTAGCCGAGCGAGGAGTAGCCAGTCCCGAAGTCGTCGAGCGAAAGTTTGACGCCGATCTTCTTCAGCCGGGTGAACATCTTGTCGACCGCCGCGGCGTCGCCCATGAACACGCTTTCGGTGATCTCCAGCTCGAGCTGATTGGGCTTGAGACCCGAGGAAGCGAGCGCCTGGGTGACGATGGTCGGCAGGCTCTCCGTGTTGAACTGGTGCGCCGAGACGTTCACCGCCACACGTAGGTTGCCCGGCCATTCGGCGGCATCGCGGCACGCCTGCTTGAGCGCCCATTCGCCGAGCCCGACGATCAGGTTGGTGTCTTCGGCGATCGGAATAAACACGCTCGGACTGATCGGACCGCGCTCCGGATGCTCCCATCGCATGAGCGCTTCGAAGGAGACCACCTTGTTGTCCTCGGCGCCGACGATCGGCTGGTAGTGCATCTGCAGCTCGCCGCGGGCGAGCGCGTCGCGCAAGTCTTCCTCGATCTCGCGGCGCTTCTGGGCGCTGTCCTTCAGATCGTTGGAATAGAAGCGATACTGCCCACGCCCGCCGCCCTTGGCGGCGTAGAGCGCAAGGTCGGCGCTCTTGATCAGATCCGACGGCTCGATGCCGTCGTAAGGGGCGATCGCCATGCCCACGGAAGTGCCGATGATCGCCCGGCTGCCATCTAGGGAGTAGGGCTGCGAGATCATCTGGATGATGCGGTGGGCCAGTTCCCCCAGCTCGCCGCGATCGTCGATGTCCGGCAGAATGATCTGGAACTCGTCGCCGCCGAGGCGGCCGATTTCGCCGCGTCCGTTGACGATCCGCTCAAGCCGCTGGGCGACCTGCTTGAGCAGCTCGTCGCCCGCCGGATGCCCGAGCGTATCGTTAACCTGCTTGAACCGGTCGAGGTCGAGCATCATCAGCGCGCAGCTGCGCTTGGCCGCCTTGTAGGCCGTCAGCGTGGCCGTCAACCGCTTGGTCATGCGGTTGCGGTTGGCGAGCCCGGTCAGCGAATCGAACTGCGCCGCGCGCGACGTGTCGCGGTTGCGTTCGTAATCCGCGGTGACGTCCTTGGCGCCCCCGCGGTAGCCGAGGAAGCCGCCATCCGAATCCTGATAAGGCTTCCCGTTGATGGCCCACCACCGCGGGTCGCCCTCGGCGGCGAGACGGACGGTGAGATTGGCGAACTTGGTCCGGGCGCTGAGCAGGAATGGCAGCGGCCGTTCAGCGCTTTCCTCGCCGCCGTCCTGCTCGAGCGTGAACAGCGAAGGCAGCGGGCGACCGATCAGGTCCTCTTGGCCGACGCCGAAGGCGTCCGCGGCACTGGGCGACAGATAGATCAAGCGGTTCTGGTCGTCGGTGGCCCAGAACCAGGCAATCCCGCTGGATTCGAAATCGTCGAGCAGTTGCAGGCGTCGCTGGCCGTCGGCCATGCCAATCGGCTGCACCCGCGATGCAGCCGCGTCGTCGCCGGAGGGCGGCTTGCCTCCGAGGCCTCGCAGAATGCCGCGCATGGCCATGCGTTCCGAAGAACTCCCTGATTTTCCAAGTCTTGGACTAGGTGATTGGACGCAGAGCTTAGTCCTTTCGGCTTAACAATCCGATAAGCATGGATGGTTGCAAACGGCTTACCCGGCCTTCCTCAGCGGGCGCTTTTCGTGAGCCGAGCCGTCCTGAGCCGCTTCGATCCGGCCGCACGCGTCCCGGGTCAGCGGAACTGCGAATTCGACGCCCATCCTGTCCTGGGCGCACCAACGGGTCGTCGCCGTCACCGTTTGATGCTCGGAAATCCGGATCTCGAAGATGGTCCCGGCCGGCACGTTCCACAGCCCCTCGACGAGCGCCCCGGTGGCCGAAATGTTGCGTACCGTCCCGTTGTAGATCTGACCTTGATGATCGAGCATTACCTTGCGCAGCATCATCTGGCGCGGCGCGCGCGCGGAGCGCGGGCCCTTAGCGACGGCGGCGAGCCCGGTCTTGAGCCGCTCGGTCGCGGCGGCGATGTCGAGCGGGCGCTCGTAGATGAAGCCCTGGACGTGGCTGCAGCCGTGCATCCGCACGAGATCGAGCTCGTCGAGCGTCTCGACCCCCTCGGCGGTAGTATCCATTCCCAGGGCGTGCGCGAGGCTGGTGATCGAGGCAATTATAGCGCCGTTGCGGCTGCCCGGCTGGGTCGCGCCGCGGACGAAGCCCTGATCGATCTTGATCTTGTCGAACGGCGCCTTCTTCAAATAACCGAGCGAGGAGTAGCCGGTGCCGAAGTCGTCGAGCGCCAGCCTCACACCGATCCGCTTTAGCGCGGCGAACATCGCGTCGGTGCCCTCGTCGTCGTTGAGGAACACGCTTTCGGTGATCTCCAGTTCGAGCCGCGACGGCGTGATGCCCGCCTGAGCGATCGCGTGAGTGACGATCGTCGGCAGTTCCTTGTTGGCGAATTGCAGCGGCGACACGTTAACCGCGCAGCGCACGTCCTCCGGCCATTTCGCCAGGTCGCGGCAGGCGGTGCGCAGCGCCCATTCGCCGATCTGGGCGATTAGACCGCTATCCTCGGCGATGCCGACGAACTTGTCCGGCGCGATCCACCCGTGCTTGGGGTGCTTCCAGCGCAGCAGCGCCTCGAACCCGGCAATCCGCTCGCTCGCCGTCGAGACATACGGCTGGTAAAACAGCTGCAGATCGCCCTGGGCGATCGCACCGCGAAGTTCGCGTTCGACTTCCGCCCGCACCTGGGCGGCGGCGTGCAGGTTTTCGGCGTAGAAGTGAAAGCGCCCGCGGCCGGCGTCCTTGGCGGCATAGAGCGCCAGGTCGGCGTTGCGGACCAGATCTTCGCTGGTGGTGCCGTCGTCCGGCGCCAGGGCAAGGCCGATCGACGCGCCGATCACCAGACTGTGCCCGTCGATCACGTACGGCTGTGACAGCGAATGAATGATGTCCTGGGCCATCTGCCCAAGCTGGGCGCGATCCGTGCAACTGGGAACGATCACCTGGAACTCGTCTCCGCCGAGGCGCCCGACCCGGCCCGCCTGGTCGACGGTCCGTTCGAGCCGCTGGGCGACCTGGCGCAGCAGCGCATCGCCGACCGGGTGTCCGCGGGTATCGTTGACCTGTTTGAAGCGGTCGAGATCGAGCATCATCAGCGCGCAGCAGCGGTTCAGCTCCTGCGGCGCTGCGAGGATCTTCTCGAGCGTCTGCGACATCTGCAGGCGGTTGGCGAGATTGGTCAGCGAATCGTAGTTCGCCAGCCGTGAGGCCTTCTCCTGGCTGCGGCGCCTTTCGGTCAGGTCGGTACCCGATCCGCGGAAGCCGACGAAGTTGCCGAACTCGTCATGGATCGGCCGCCCGCTGACCGACCACCAGCGCTCCTCGCCCTCGATCGCCGCCTTCACAGGAAGCTCATGGAACGCGGACCGGGCGCTCAGGTGGAACATCAGCGTACGCTCGCCCTCCTGCGCCTCGTCGAGATCGAACAGCGCCGAGAGGGTCCGCCCGATCAGCGCATCCGGCGCGTGCCCGACCAGCACCGCCACCGGCGCGGAGATATAGGTCAACTGTGAGCGCCGGTCGGTTTCCCAGAACCAGCCTTGGCCGGTCTCCTCGTAATCGGCGAGGATGTCGCGGGCCCGGGTCTGCGCCCGGTCGCGCGCCTGGCGCCGCTGCTCATCGGCATGATCGAGCTTGCGCTGCTCGCGCGTGGCGAGCACCGCCGAAACGGCGCCGAGCGCGAGCAGGCTCGCACCGAGCGGCCAGGGGAGCAGCGTCAGCGCCGGACACCACAGGGCGATCTGACCGCCGACGACGAACCCCGCCTGCCGCCTCAGATGCGCGGCCGCGATCGTGCTCAGGACAACCAACATGGCCAGGGCCTCGTCCGTGCCCAATCGGCCGGAGCGGGCCCAGGTTATGGCGCCCATCCCGTACAGCAGGAGCGGCACGAACACGATGAGCGCCAGCACCATGCTGCGCAGTCGCCCGTAGCCCGGCCTGGCCTCGATGCGCCTGGCGAACGGCAGCAGCCAGACGACGGCGAAGGAAACGGCGAAGCACAGGCCCGCGGGGGGCGGCGGCAGCCCGCCGGCGAGGACGACGTTGAATCCCACGCCCACGGGAATCGCGGCGGCGAGGAAGTGCCAGCTTCGCGGCAGCATGCCCGAGTCCTCGGCAACAACCCCGTCGGGAAGGGAAAGCCGATCCTCGGAAGGATTCCGCCGGGCGAGCTGGCGCCGTTCGAGCGGGCGCCGGGCAGGAGCGAAGCGGCCGGAGCGTGCTTCCGCCTCGCATTGCGAACGGGTGTCGGGGTGCGCGCCGGCCATGTCCTAAATTCGCAGGTTGGCTTTGAACGACGGTTAATCGCTAGGGTTGTCATCTCCTTTCCGTGACGGGCTCTTGCGACGGCACGGATGTTAATTAATCAGGGATTTCGGGGAGAATTGCCGCATGCGCCACATCGCGATCGTCGGATCAGGGCCCGCCGGGTATTACACCGCCGAAGCGGCGCAGAAGGAGTTCGGCGATGAGGTGCGGGTCGACATCTTCGACTTGCTGCCGGTGCCCTATGGGCTGATCCGCACCGGGGTGGCGCCGGACCACCAGTCGATCAAGGCGGTGTCGCGGCGCTACGAGAAGACCGCGCTGAGCGACAACGTGCGGTTCGTCGGCAATGTCGCCGTCGGCAGCGATGTGACCGTTCCCGAGCTGCGCGAGCTGTACGACGCGGTGGTGCTGGCGACCGGCGCGCCGCGCGACCGCGACCTCGGCATTCCCGGCGCCGCCCTCGGCAACGTGTTCGGCAGCGCCGCGTTCGTTGGCTGGTACAACGGACATCCGCAGTTCGCCGACCTCGAGCCCGACCTGTCGGGCACGACCGCAGTGGTGATCGGCATGGGCAATGTCGCGCTCGACGTGGCGCGAATCCTCGCCAAGACCCCGCACGAGTTCGAGGGCAGCGACATCGTCGCCCATGCGCTCGACGCGCTGGACACCTCGCGGATAGAGCGAATCGTGATCCTCGGCCGGCGCGGACCGCACCAGATCATGATGACCCCCAAGGAGCTTGGCGAACTGGGCGAACTCGAACGCGCCGCGCCGCACGTCGATCCGCGCGACTTGCCCGAAGAGGCCGAAGACGCGATCCTCGAGCCCGGCCTTCGCAAATCGGTTAACCTGCTGCGCGGCTTCGCCGCCGTGCCGGAGGACATCCGCGCCGAGAAGCGTATCGCCATCGAATTCAATTTCTTCGCCCAGCCCGTCGCGCTGGTCGGCGAAGACAAGGTCGAGGCGAATCGAGGTCGAGCGAACCCAGGTCGTCGCCGGCCGGGCCAAGGGTACCGGCGAAACCTACCGCATCCCTGCGGGGCTGGTGGTCAGTTGCATCGGCTATCGCACGAACCCGATCCCCGACGTGCCGTTCGACGAGCGCGAGGGGCGGTTCGCCAACGACGAGGGCCGCATCCTCCCCGGCCTCTATTGCGTGGGCTGGGCCCGCCGCGGCCCCTCGGGGACGATCGGCACCAACAAGCCCGACGGCTTCGACGTGGTCAAGAAGATCCGCGAGGACATCGACAGCGGCACGTTAGGGCCGGCGAACAAGCAAGGCCGCCCCGGCTTCGACGCGCTAGCCGAGCAGCGGGGGCTCGACGTGGTCACCTTCCGCGACTGGAAGAAGATCGAGGAAGCCGAGGAGAAAGCGGCCCGCGAAGGCGCGCCGCGCGAAAAGTTCGTCGATGTCGAGGCGATGATCCGAGCGCGGGGCTAAACCCGCATCGGCATCAGCACGTAGAGCGCGGGGCTTTTGTCGTCCTGACGGATCAAGGTGGGGGCGCCGGGGTCGGCGAGGTGCAATTCGACGGTGTCGCCGTCGATCTGGGCGAGGATGTCCTTCAGGTAATTGGCGTTGAAGCCGATCTCGAGCGCATCGGAGTGGTAATCGGCCGGCACTTCCTCGGCGGCGGTGCCGTTATCGGGGCTGGTGACCGAGAGCGTCACCTTGTCCGAATCGAGCGCCATCTTGACCGCCCGGGTGCGCTCGGTGGCAATCGTCGCCACACGGTCGACGCCCTGGTAGAAGCTCTTCGGATCGAGCTTCAACAGCTTGTCGTTACCCGTTGGAATTACACGCGAATAATCGGGAAATGTGCCGTCGATCAGCTTGCTGGTCAGGACCACCCCGCCCTCGCCGCCCAGGGTGAAGCGGATCTTGCTCGGCGAAAGGTCGACCTCGACGTTGCCGTCGAGCGATTCCTCGAGCAGCTTCCTGAGTTCGCCCACGGCTTTGCGCGGCACGATCACGTCGGGCATGCCCTCGGCGCCCTCGGGCCGCGGCAGGGTGAAGCGGGCGAGCCGGTGGCCATCGGTCGCGGCCGCCTTGAGCACCGGCTTGTCCTCGTCCGACACATGCAGGAAGATGCCGTTGAGGTAGTACCGCGTCTCTTCGGTCGAAATCGCGAAGCGGGTGCGGTCGATCAACTCGGCCAGGGTCTTGGCCGGAATTTCAAAGCTGGTCGGCAGGTCGCCTTCGACGATCACCGGGAAATCGTCGCGCGGCAGGGTCGGCAGCTGGAAGCGGCTGCGGCCGGCCTTTACGGTCATCCGGTTATCGCTGGTCTCGAGGGCGACCTGGCTGCCGTCGGGCAGCTTGCGGGCGATGTCGAACAGCAGGTGCGCCGAGACGGTGATCGCGCCGGCGGTATCGACCGAGACGGCGTCGAGGCTTTCGACCACCTGCAGGTCGAGATCGGTCGCCATCACCTTGACCAGACCGTCGGCCGAGGCTTCGATCAGCACGTTCGAGAGGATCGGGATAGTATTACGCCGCTCGACCACAGACTGCACGTGGGACAGGCAGCGGAGTAGCTTGGCGCGTTCGATGGTGGCCTTCATCGGTCTGTCTCGTTCCCCCTTGCGCGCCCCCGAGTAGCGGGATGGGCCGGAATCGCCCGTAAGCGCCGGAAAATGTCGCGCCTACCCTTAGCGCGAGGGGCGCAAGCGGCAAGGCTGGAGTGGGCCGCGCTGGGGATAAAAGGAACGGCTTGGGCATTCACTCGCTGGAACTCAATCGCATGACGACGCCGCCTCCCGACCAATCGTTCGCCGCTCTGATGCCCAAGGTGGCGTCACTTCACTCGGCAGGCGCGGCAGGCTTCGACGCAGCGCGCGACCGAGCGATCTGGAACAAGCGGCTGGCCCAGGCGCGCGCGCCGGCGGCGATCGTCGGCGTGCGCTCGGCAGAGCAAGCGGCGGCGGCCGTGCGTTTTGCCGTGGCCAATGGACTGACCGTTTCGCCGCGCGGCGGTGGGCATAACTACACGGCGTCTCCCCTAAGGGACGGCGGCATCCTGCTCGATCTGGGTGGGCTCGACGCGGTGCAGATCGAGCCGGCGACGCGGACGGCAAAAGTCGGCGTCGGCCTTGAGGGCCGGGCGCTGAGTGAGCGGCTGGCGGCGGCGGGGTTCGCCTTTCCGGTCGGCCATTGCGTCGACGTGGCGCTGAGCGGGTACCTGATCGCCGGCGGCTACGGCTGGAATGCCGGCGAGTGGGGCGCGGCCTGCGCCAATGTCTCGGCGATCGAAATGGTCACCGCGGCGGGCGAGATCGTCACCGCCAGCGCCGACGAGCACCCGGAGCTGTTCTGGGCAGCGCGCGGCGCGGGTCCCGGGTTCTTCGCCGCGGTGACGGCGTTTTATCTCAAGATGCATCCGCTGCCGCGGACCGCCTATGCGTGGCGTGCGGCGTTCGCCGCCTCGAGCGCGCCGGAGTTGGCCGACTGGCTGACCTCGGCCACCGCCGCGGCTCCGGCGCAGACCGAGATCGGCTGCTTCCTGTTCGCCCACTGGGACACCGGCGAGCACGCGGTCGTGCTGCGGGTCTCGGCCTGTGGCGAGAGCGAGGCGGAAGCCGCCGAAAAGGTAGCCCCTTTCACTTCGCCGCCGCACGCGGCGCGGATGATCGGCGAGACGAACCAGGGACCGCTGCCGTTCACCGAGCTGTTCAAGCTGTCGCCGATGCCTTCCGGCAAGCGCGTGGCGGCCGATCACGTGTGGAGCGACGCAGCGATCGGAGACTTGCTGTTGGCGGTGCACGACCTGCCCGCCCCGAGCGCCGATTCGACGATCGATATCGTCGCCTTCGGCGGCCACACGCCGGTGGCTATCCCGGACGACGCGGCGCTGTCGGTCAGCGGCGGGACGGGCATCGGCATTTACGCCTTGTGGGACGATGCAGCGGGCGATGAGGCCAACCAGGCTTGGGTGCGGCGGGTGGACGAGGCGCTCGCTCCGTTTCAGACCGGCCGCTACGTCGGCGAGGCGGATCTGACTCTCGGACCGCATCGCCGGGCGGAGTGCTTCACGCCGGCTGCGCTCGAGCGGCTCGAGGAAATCCGGCGGCGATACGATCCGGAGGGTGTTTTTCCGCCGTGGCCTTAGATCTGAGTAGGTTCGCCAAGCCCTCCCCTTGAGGGGGAGTGTTGGTGGGGGTGCTGCCACGCCGATGGCTTGGACGCCCACCTGCGGTGCGCTCCCCCATCACCTCCCCGCCGACAAGGGGGAGGCAAATCCAAGGCGAATGACGCCAGATTTCAGGCGCGCAGGAACTGCTTCGGTTCGAGGGCCATCATGGCTTCGCTGCCGGACTCGATTTGGCGGGTGAGCGCGGCGCATACGGGGAGCCGATGGTCGGCGTAGTAGCGCGCGGTGGCGAGCTTGGCGGAGTCGAACGGATCGTTGGCCTTGCCTCGCGCGATGGTGGCCATGCGGAGCCACATCCAGCCGAGCGCGAGCGTGCCGATCAGGTGCATGAAGGCGTAGGAGCCAGCGCCGAGCGCGTTCGGGTCGGCTTTGCCGCGGTCGATCAGGAACCGGGCCGCCTCGCGGGCTTCGTGGACCGCCTCGCGCAGCGGGAGGGCAATGAAGCGAACCGCAGGGTTGGCGGTGTCGCAAGCGCCTTCGACCAGAGCAAGGAAGCGCTCGGCCACTTCGCCCTTGTCACGCGCCAGCTTGCGGGCGGCGAGATCGAGCGCCTGGATGCCGTTGGCGCCTTCGTAGATCATCGGCACGCGAGCATCGCGGACGATCTGCTCCATGCCGTATTCGGCGATGTAACCGTGGCCGCCGAAACATTGCTGCATCGCCACCGCCGTCTCGAAGCCCTTGTCGGTGCCGAAGCCCTTTATCACCGGGGTGAGAAAGCCGACCAGGGCGTCGGCCGCGGCGCGCTCGTCATCGCTCGGCGCGCGGTGCGAGAGGTCGATCTGCAGCGCGGTCCAGGCGACCAGCGCGCGCATGCCTTCGGTGAAGGCGCGGGCATCCATCAGCATCCGGCGCACATCCGGCTGGGCGATCAGCGGATCGGCGGGAGCCGAGCTGCCGGGCGCCCTGCCCTGTCGGCGCTCGGTGACGTAGGCGGCGGCGTTCTGGTAGGCGAGCTCGGCCTGGGCCAGGCCCTGGTTGCCGCACGAGAGCCGCGCGGCGTTCATCATGATGAACATCGCCGCGAGGCCGGCGTTCGGTTCGCCGACCAACCAGCCGCTAGCGCCGTCGAAGGTCATCACGCACGTGGCGCTGCCGTGGATGCCCATCTTGTGCTCGATCGAGGAGCAGGCGGCGGCGTTGCGCGCGCCGTCGGGCAGCAGCTTGGGCACGATGAACAGCGAGATGCCGCGCGATCCCTCCGGCGCGTCGGGGAGCTTGGCCAGCACAAGGTGGACGATGTTGTCCGTCAGGTCCTGCTCGCCGCCCGAGCAGAAGATCTTCTCGCCGGTGAGGCGATAGCTGCCGTCCCCTTGCGGCTCGGCGCGGGTGCGGATCAGGCCGAGATCGGTGCCGGCCTGCGCTTCGGTCAGCGCCATCGTCCCGAGCCATTGGCCCGAGACCAGCTTGGGCAGGTAATGCGCCTTCAGCGCGTCGCTGCCGGTGGCCATTAGCGCGGCGACGGCGCCGTGGGTCAGGCCAGGGTACATGTTGAACGCGTGGCAGGCGGAGTTGAGGTATTCCTCGACCACCGTCGCCAAGACGTGCGGCAGGCCCTGGCCGCCGAAATCCGGCGGCAGCGCCAGGGTGCCCCAGCCCGATTCGACATAGGCGCGGTAGGCGTCGGGAAAGCCGGCCGGGGTCGTCACCGAGCCGTCGGGATGGCGAGTGCACCCCTGTTCGTCGCTCACCCGGTTGAGCGGGGCGACGACCTCGGCGGCGAAGCGGCCCGCTTCGTCGATGATCGCGTCCAGAAGATCGGAGTCGACGCCCAATTCGGCCTGCTCGCCGAGCCGCAGCAATTCCGTCAGGACGAAGCGCGTGTCGCGCGCCGGCGGGGTGTAGCTTGGCATCGGCTCAGTCGATCGGCCGGAGCGAGTCGCCGTCGAGCGCCCGGTAGAAGCAGCTGCGCGCGCCGGTGTGGCATGTCGGGCCTTCGGGGGCGGCCTTGAGGACCAGCGCGTCCTGGTCGCAATCGACCAGGATCTGCCGCACGCGCAGAACGTGGCCTGAGGTCTCGCCCTTCATCCACAAGCGTCCGCGACTCCGGGAGTGGAAGTGCGCCAGGTGGGTCTCGCGAGTCTGCTCGAGCGCCTCGCGGTCCATGAAGGCGACCATCAGCACTTCGCCGGTTTCGGCATGCTGGACGACGGCCGTGAGCAGGCCCGCCGAGTCGAACTTCGGCAGGAATTCGCTGCCCTGTTCGCGCGCCGCGCGCTGGGTGTCGATGCCGGAAATGGCTTTTTCCTTTCAAACTCTTGCATGATCCGGGGGCGCGAGCGCCGATTTGTTGCACGATAACCACAGATGCCCGGCAAAATCCATGCATCGGAGCCAAGGTGCTTTTTTCGAAAACCTTTCGGTGAAATGAATGTGCGGGCGGTTTTGACGGACCGCCAGTCCAGACCGGACGCGCAAAGCGCCAAGGGATGGGGGGTTTGGTACCGGACTTCGATGGACGGGCCGACATGAGGGTTTGGACCGGTTGGCATCCACTGGGGGCGATGCCCGGGTCCAGCGAACTTCGTCACGCGAACGCCCGGGGGGAACCCCCGGGCGTTTTGCTTTGGGCATGTCCTAGGCAGCATCGGCATGCGTCAGGGCTTCGTCCAGCACCCGGGCGAAGCAGGCGATCACCACCTTGCGCGCGCCGGCCCGCTTGAGCGCCGAAACGCAGGCGCTGGTGGTCGCGCCGCTGGTCATCACGTCGTCCACCAGCAGGACTTGCGCGCCCTTGAGACCGGCGGCGCGGCGCGGGTTGGCGACGATCGCGCCGGACAGCGCCCGCGCCCTCGCCTTGCGGCCGAGGCCGCCGAGGACTGGCGTCGGCTTGCGGCGGACGAGGCCGTCGATCAGCAGCTCCCCGCCGCTCTGGCGGGCGATTTCGCGGGCGAGCAAGGCCGACTGATTGAACCCGCGCCGCCACAGGCGCCAGCGGTGCAGCGGCACGGGGACCGTCAACCACGCGCCGCCATTATCGAGGATCTGAAGCGGCAGGCGGGCGGCGATGATTCGGGCGAGCATCGGCGCGAGGGCGATGCGGCGGCCGTGCTTGAAGGCCAGCACCAGCTTGCGCGAAGCGGCGTTGTAGAGCGTGCCGGCGGCGATGCCGTCGTGCCGCGGCGGTTCGGCGAGGCACGGGGCGCAGATCGTGCCTTCGGCCGCGCCCTCACCGAACGGGCGCTGGCACAGCGCGCAGGCGGGCTCGCCGGGGATCGCCAGCTCGCTCCAGCACTCCGCGCACAGGCCGCCTTGTGCCGCCAGGCCGCCGCCGCACAGTGGGCAGCGCGGCGGATAGACCAAGTCGATCAGCGGGGCGACGGGCTCGAGCAGCTTCACGCGGGGTATGCTGCCGCGGCGCAGCGGCAGGGGCAAGCGCTTGCGCGGGCGCGGGCGGCACGGCAGGGACCGGGCATGGCCGCCCCGCCGCGCATCTTCGACCCCGAGCGCCGCCGCGCCCGGCGGCGCCGAGTCGCCCAGCGGCAGGCGAAGCCGGACGCGGCGCGGTTCGTGCTCGACGACATGGTCGAGGATGTGCTCGAGCGGCTGGCGTTCGTCCGGCACGAGCCGGAGCGCGC
Source organism: uncultured Alphaproteobacteria bacterium (assembly GCA_963811255.1). GTDB lineage: Bacteria > Pseudomonadota > Alphaproteobacteria > Sphingomonadales > Sphingomonadaceae > Croceibacterium_B. Next base: position 1,369,534 of record CAWEQI010000003.1, read on the forward strand.
GCTGATCGTCGGCGACTGGACCGGCGGCCTGGCCGAAGCGTTGGAGCGGCAGGGGGCGGAGGTCGTCGGTTTGGGCCCTGTCGACCTCGACGAGGAGCGGCCGTATCCGGTCTCCGGCTTCGACCTCGTCGCCAGCCTCGGCACGCTCGACACGGTCAACGACCTGCCTGGCGCGCTGATCCATATCCGCGAGGCGCTGGCGCCGGGCGGGCGGGCGATCGCTTCCTTTCTCGGCGCCGGGAGCGTCGCGAACCTCCGCGCGGCAATGCTCGCCGCCGAGGCAGAGCGGCCGGCGGCGCGGATGCACCCTATGGTCGATGTCCGCGCCGCGGCCGAGCTGCTGCAGCGCGCCGGCTGGGGGGAACCGGTCGCCGATTGCCGGACGGTTCGCGTGGCGTACCGCTCGCTCGACCGGCTGGTGTCGGACTTGCGCGACCAGGCCTTGAGCAACGTTCTCGCCTCGCCCGCACCGCCGCTCGGCAAGGCGGCGCTGGAGCGGGCGCGGGCGGCGTTTCTCGACGCCGCAGACGCTGACGGGCGGGTGGTCGAGAGCTTCGAGATCGTCACCCTCAGCGGGCGCCGCTCGTTACGCGGAACGTAGCGCCGCCTGGGCGGCTGCCAGGCGGGCGATCGGCACGCGGTAAGGCGAGGCGCTCACGTAATCGAGGCCGACCTGCTCGCAGAAGGCGATGCTCGCCGGGTCGCCGCCGTGCTCGCCGCAGATGCCGAGCTTGAGGTCGGAGCGTGTGGCCCGGCCGCGCTCGGCGGCGAGCGCGACCAGCTGCCCCACCCCCTCGACGTCGAGGCTGACGAACGGATCGCGGGCGTAGATGCCCTTTTCCACATAGGTCCTGAGGAACCCGCCGGCGTCGTCGCGGCTGACGCCGAGGGTGGTTTGCGTCAGGTCGTTGGTGCCGAAGGAGAAGAACCGTGCCTCCTCGGCGATCTGGCCGGCGAGCAGCGCGGCGCGGGGCAGCTCGATCATCGTGCCGACGAGGTAATCGACCCTCGCGTCGCGCTCGGCGAACACCTTGGCCGCGGTGTCGTCGACCAGCTGGCGCAGGATCGCCAGCTCGCGCGGCGTGGCGACCAGCGGGATCATGATCTCGGGCACGACCGGGTCGCCGCCCCGCCCCGTCACCTCGCACGCGGCCTCGAAAATCGCTCGGGCCTGCATTTCGTAGATTTCGGGGTAGGTGATGCCGAGGCGGCAGCCGCGGTGGCCGAGCATGGGATTGGCTTCGTGCAGCTCGGCGGCGCGGCGCTTGAGCCGTTCGACGGGAACCTGGCTGGCCGCGGCCAGATCGGCGAACTCCTGCTCGCCTTGGGGCAGAAACTCGTGCAGCGGCGGGTCGAGCAGGCGGACGGTGCACGACAGCCCGGCCATCGCCTCGAAGATATCGACGAAGTCACCGCGCTGGTGAGGCAACAGCTTGGCCAGCGCGCGGCGGCGGCCGGCCTCGTCGTCGGCGAGGATCATCTCGCGCACCGCGCTGATCCGCCCGGCGTCGAAGAACATGTGCTCGGTGCGGGCGAGGCCGATGCCCTCGGCGCCGAACTTGCGGGCCATCCGGCAATCATGCGGGGTTTCGGCGTTGGTGCGAACTTTCATCCGGCGATGCTTGTCGGCCCACTCCATCAGCGTGGCGAAATCGCCGGCCAGCTCGGGCTCGATGGTCGGGACTTCGCCGTTCATCACCTCGCCGGTGGCGCCGTCGATGGTGATCGTGTCGCCCTCGGCGAGCCGGGTGCCGGCGATGGTGGCGGAGCGCCCGGCGAGATCGATGGAAACCTGCGAGGCGCCCGAGACGCACGGTCGGCCCATCCCGCGGGCGACCACGGCGGCATGGCTGGTCATGCCCCCGCGCGCGGTGAGGATGCCTTGCGCGGCGTGCATCCCGTGGATGTCTTCGGGGCTGGTTTCGACGCGGACGAGGATGACCTTTTCGCCCTTCCCTGCCCAGGCCTCGGCGGTGTCGGCGTCGAGCACCACCTTGCCCGAAGCGGCGCCGGGGCTGGCGGGGAGGCCCTTGGTCAGCACCTCGCGCTTGGCGTCGGGGTCGAGCGTCGGGTGGAGCAACTGGTCGAGCGCCATCGGGTCGACCCGCAGGACGGCTGTTTCCTCGTCGATCAGCCCCTCGCCGACCATGTCGACCGCCATCTTGAGCGCGGCCTTGGCGGTGCGCTTGCCGGTGCGGGTCTGAAGCATCCACAGCTTCCCGCGCTCGACGGTGAACTCGATGTCCTGCATGTCCTTGTAGTGCGCTTCGAGCAGCTCGAAGGTGCGGGCAAGCTCGGCGTAGGCTTCGGGCAGCGCCTCTTCCATCGAGGGTGCCGAGGCGCCGGCCTTCTCGCGCGCGGCCCGGGTCAAGTACTGCGGGGTGCGGATGCCGGCGACGACATCCTCGCCCTGGGCGTTGACCAGGTACTCGCCGTAATAGGCCTTCTCGCCGGTCGAGGGATCGCGGGTGAAGGCGACGCCGGTGGCGCTGGTCTCGCCCATGTTGCCGAACACCATCGCCTGGACATTCACGGCCGTGCCCCAGTCGCCGGGGATGTCGTTCAGCCGGCGATAGACTTTGGCGCGCTCCGAATCCCAGCTGTCGAACACCGCGGCGATCGCGCCCCACAGCTGCTCAATCGGGTCCTGCGGGAACGGTGTGTCGTGCTCGCGGGCGACGATCGCCTTGTATTCGCTGACCAGCTCCTGCCAGTCGGCGGCGGTCATTTCGGTGTCGGCGTAGTAGCCGCGGTCCTCGCGGACGATGTCGAGCGCTTCCTCGAACAGGCCGTGGTCGAGGCCGAGCACGACGTCGGCATACATCTGGATGAAGCGGCGGTAGCTATCCCAGGCGAAGCGTTCGTCGCCGCTGGTCTGGGCGAGGCCCTGCACGGTCTGATCGTTGAGGCCGAGGTTGAGCACGGTGTCCATCATCCCGGGCATCGACACCCGGGCGCCCGAGCGGACGGAGACGAGCAGCGGGTCGGCGGGATCACCGAAGCGCTTGCCGACGGCTTTTTCGATATGGTTCAGCGCCTTGGCGACTTCACTTCTGAGCTCGTCGGAAAAATCGGCACCGTGCTTCAGGTAACGGACGCATTCCTCGGTGGTGATGGTGAAGCCGGGCGGGACCGGCAAGCCGATGGCGGCCATTTCGGCGAGGTTGGCGCCCTTGCCGCCGGTGACGGTCTTGTCCTTGGCGCGCGGGTCTTCGTGCGTCGCGTCGCCGCCGAAGGTGTAGACCGTCCGGTTCATTTTCTCTCTCATCCACCCTTCGCGAAGTTCACACACCTGGAACACATGGAACACGGTCCAGGGACTAAATTCCTATCCCTCGATGCGCGAGAAATCGGCAACCTGGTGCACCGCGTCGCGGAAGCGGGCGAGCAGGTCGAGGCGGGCGCAACGCTTGGCCGAATCTTCGTCGTTCACCGTCACCTCGTCGAAAAAGCGGTCGATCGGGGCGCGCAAGGTGGCGAGCGCGGCCATGGCGGCCTCGAAGTCTTCGGCTCCGACGGCGGCCGCGGCCTTGGGCTCGGCGGAATCGAGCGCCTCTTTCAGTTCCTTTTCCGCAGGTTCAGGCGTGTAGGAAAGTTCTTTTTTCGTCTTTTCGGCCATCCGCGCATCGACCACCGGCTTGAGGTCCGGATCGTCGACCAGCGCCAGCGGGTCCTCTTCGCCGGTGCGGGGCACTTCGCCTTCGGGGCCCTTCCAGTCCTCCTTGCGCAGGATGTTGGCCGCGCGCTTATAGGCGGCGAGCAGGTTGGCGCCATCTTCGGTTTTGATGAAGGCCTGCAGCGCGTTCACACGAGCAAGAAGGCGAACGAGGTCGTCTTCGTTCCCGAGCGCGAAGACGGCATCGATCAGGTCGTGCCGGACGCCGGCTTCGCGCTGCTGGACTTTGAGTCTTTCGATGACGAACTGAACAAGCCCTGCATCGTTGGTGCAAATCTCGCCAAGCAAGACAGACCAAAGCTCACGCTGGCCTTCTGACAAGTTCCGGCCAGTGAAGGCGACGTCGCCAGCCATCGTTTCCAACGTATCGTCCAAGCTGAAACGCAAGGAATTTTCGAGAACGGTCCGAATGACCGCCAATGCAGCACGGCGCAGAGCGAAAGGGTCTTTTGAGCCAGTTGGTTTCTCGTCGATACCGAAGAAGCACATCAAGGTATCCAGCTTGTCAGCCAGGCTCACCGCCACAGTCACCGGCGCGGTGGGGACATCGTCGCCCTGGCCGACCGGCTTGTAGTGGTCGCGGATGGCGTCGGCGACTTCGTCGGGCAGGCCCTCGGCGCGGGCGTAATAGCCGCCCATTACCCCCTGCAGCTCGGGGAACTCGCCGACCATCTCGGTGACGAGATCGGCCTTGGTGAAGCGGGCGGCCTGTTCGGCGAGGTCGGCCAGGTCCCCCTCCCGCTTGCGGGAGGGGTTAGGGGTGGGAGTGTGAGCCGCCTCTGACCCACCCCCGGCCCCTCCCGCAAGCGGGAGGGGGGATTCTTTGACAATCCCCTCTTCCACCAGCCACCGCGCGAGCTTGGCGACGCGCTCGACCTTGTCGGCGACGGTGCCGAGCTTTTCATGGAAGGTGATCCGCTCGAGCTTCCGCGCGTGGTCTTCGAGCTTCGTCTTGAGATCCTGCTCCCAGAAGAAGCGCGCATCGGCGAGGCGCGCGGCGAGGACCTTGCGGTTGCCGTCGACGATCGCGACGCCGTCGATCGGCGGCCTCGATGTTGGCGGTGCAGACGAAGGCGTTGGCCAGCTTCCCCCCTTCCTCGCACACGAAATACTTCTGGTTCACGCGGGCGGTGAGCTGGATGACTTCGGGCGGGACGTCGAGATACGCCTCGTCGAAGCGGCCGAGCAGCGGCACCGGCCATTCGGTGAGGCCGGCGTTCTCGATCACCAGCCCTTCGTCCTCGACCAGTGCCAGGCCGGCTTCGGCGGCGGCGCGGGCGGCGCCGTCGCGGATGATGATCGCGCGTTCCTCGTGGCTGACGATAACGTGGCAGGCGCGCAGCTTCTCGGCGTAGTCGCCGACCGAGCCGATGGTGATCGCGCCAGGGTGGTGGAAGCGATGGCCGAGGGTGGCGCAGGCGGTGGCGATGCCGCCGACTTCGCACTCCACTAGGTCCTCGCCGAAGATCGCCACGATGCCCGACAGCGGGCGGACCCAGCGCAAGGATTCGGTGCTGAGCGAGGCCGCGCCCCAGCGCATCGACTTGGGCCAGGCGAAGGCGCGGACGATCGCCGGAATCGCCTGGGCGAGCACGTCTTTGACCGCGCGGCCGGGGATGTCCTTGACAGCGAACCATACGCCCTCGCGGTCTTCGAGCTGGTCCTGCGTCAGGCCGGTCTTGCGCAGGAATCCTTCGAGCGCCTGGGCGGGCGCGGTGGTGCGCGGGCCCTTGGTTTCCTCGCGGACGGCTTCGGTCTGTTCCGGCAGGTCGCGGGCGATCAGCGCCAGGCGGCGCGGGGTGGACCAGACGGTGACCTCGCCGACCGCGACGCCGGCGGCCTTCATTTCGGCGCGGAACAGCTTGTCCAGCTCCGCCCGCGCGCCGGCCTGCATCCGCGCGGGGATTTCCTCGCTGCGCAGTTCGAGGAGGAAGTCGGTCACGCCGACCACCCCGGGTAGTCGGCGACCCAGCGGGCGGCTTCCTTGGCCATGTAGGCTTCGCAGGCGCCGCGGGCGAGGTCGCGGACGCGGGCCATGTAGCTGGCGCGCTCCTGGACGCTGATCACGCCGCGCGCCTGCAGCAGGTTGAACAGGTGGCTGGCTTCGACCGCCTGCTCGTAGGCGGCGATCGGGACATCGGCGTCGAGCGCGTTGCGGCATTCGGCTTCGGCCTTGGCGAACAGGTCGAACAGCGCATCGGTGTCGGCGACCTCGAAGTTCCACTTCGACATCTGCTTCTCGTTTTCGAGGAACACCTGCCCGTAGGTGTAGCCCTTCCCGTTGAAATCGAGGTCGTACACGTTGTCGACGTTCTGAATGTACATCGCCAGCCGTTCGAGGCCGTAAGTCAGCTCGCCGGCGACCGGCTTGCAGTCGAACCCGCCCATCTGCTGGAAATAGGTGTACTGGGTGATCTCCATCCCGTCGCACCACACTTCCCAGCCGAGCCCCCAGGCGCCGAGCGTGGGACTTTCCCAGTCGTCCTCGACGAAGCGGATGTCGTGTTTCAGCGGATCGATGCCGATGACTTCGAGGCTCTTCAGGTAGAGGTCCTGCAGGTCGGGCGGGCTCGGCTTGAGGATCACCTGGTACTGGTAATAGTGCTGCAGCCGGTTGGGGTTTTCGCCGTAGCGGCCGTCGGTCGGGCGGCGGCAGGGCTGGACGAACGCGGCGTTCCACGGCTCGGGGCCGAGCGCGCGCAGGGTGGTGGCGGTGTGGAAGGTGCCCGCGCCCATGCGCATGTCGTAGGGCTGCAGGATCAGGCAGCCGTGCGCGCTCCAGTACTGGTGGAGCGCGAGGATCATGTCCTGGAAGCTGTTGGCCGGCCCCGCTGTCATGGCGCGGCGCTTTGCAGGATGGTCCGAACAGCGTCAATCGCGCGTTGCTTGCAACAGGCGGCGAGATTCGGTTCGCGTTCATCGCAAAGGCCTACACGCCGGCGATGAACCGCCCTAGATAGGCGGCGAGCTGTAACAGGGTCACGCTTTCGATGTTGCTTCGCCGCCTGCTGGCTTCCCTGCTCGCGCTGCTGCTGCCGGCGTGCGCGCCGATCGATGCGCCGCCGGCGAACGCGGCCGATCTGTACCACGGCCCGGCGATCTGGAAGGTCGCCGACAAGGATACGACGATCTACCTTTTCGGCACGGTCCACGCGCTGCCCGACGATGCGCACTGGTTCTCGGGGCCCGTCGCGCGGGCCTGGCGGCAATCGAACGAGCTGGTCACGGAAATTCCGATGAACGACGCCACCGGCGATGCCAAGGCGATCACCGCGCATGCGCTGCTGCCGGCGGGCCAGTCGCTGCGCGACCTGATGACGCCCGACGATCGCAAGCAGTTCGAGGAAACGCTGGTCTCGCTTGGACTGCCGATCGAGGCGATGGACAAGTTCCAGCCGTGGTACGCCGCGCTGACGCTATCGCTGCTGCCGGCGACGCAGGCGGGCTACGATCCGAAGGCGGGCGCTGAGACCGAGCTGGCGGCCAAGGCCGACGGCAAGTCGCGCGCGGCGCTCGAGACCGTCGACCAGCAGATCGCGCTGTTTGCCGGCTTGCCGATCAAGGCGCAGCTGGCGTTCCTCGACGACACCGTCGAATTCGGCGTCGACCGCGGCGGCCACGCTCGACGCGATGGTTGCCGACTGGATGAAGGGCGATCCCGAAGGGCTGGCGATGCTGCTCAACGCCGATCTCGACGACCCGGTGCTGTACAAGCGCCTGCTGACCGACCGCAACGCGCGCTGGGCACGGTGGATCGACGGCCGCCTGAAACAGCCGGGGACGGTGTTCGTCGCGGTCGGCGCGGGGCACCTGGCGGGTAAGGACAGCGTGCAGCAGCAGTTGCGGAAGCTCGGCATCAAGGCGCGCCGCATCTGGCAATGAGGTTAAAGGCGCTGCTCGCGGGGGCGCTGCTGGCGCTGGCCGGCTGCGGCGGGCAGGCCGACGGTTGGCCGGCGCCCTCCCCGGCGCTGTGGGAAGTGAGCGGCCCCGGCGGGCAGCAGGCGTGGCTGTTCGGGACGATCCATGCGCTGCCCGACGGCGTGAAATGGCGCACCGGCAAGGTCGACGACGCGCTCGGCCGATCGAGCGTGCTGGTGGTCGAGATCGCCGACCTGTCCGACGCCAAGGCCGCGCAGTCCACGTTCTACCGGCTTTCGACCACGCCGGGCCTGCCGCCGCTGACCCAGCGAGTGCCGGCGGCCGACCGCGCGGCGGTCAAAGCCTTGCTCAACCAGGCGGGCCTGGCCGATGACGATTTTCCCGCGACCGAAACCTGGGGCGCGGCGATGATCCTCGGCAACCGGGTGAGCCGCGGCGATCCGGCGAACGGTGTCGACCGCAAGCTGATCGCCAAGGCCAAGCGGGTCGAGGGGCTCGAGACCTTCGCGCAGCAGTACGGCGTGTTCGACCGCCTGCCGCAAGCCGAGCAAGCCGATCTGCTGCTGGCAACGGCCAGGGATGCTCAGGGCAACGGCGAGGACAAGGAAGCGCGCGAATGGCTGACGGGGAATGTCGCGGCGCTGCAGCGCGACGCCGATGGCACCGTGCTGGCGTACCCCGGTTTGCGCGAAGCGCTGCAAATCGGCCGCAATCTCGCCTGGGACAAGCGCATCGAGCAGCTGCTGGCGGATGGCGAAAAGCCGTTCGTGGCAGTCGGCGCGGCGCACATGTTCGGCCAGCAAGGGCTGCCGGCGCTGCTCATGGCGCATGGGTACACCGTCAGACGAGTTGAGTAGGTCCTTTCCCCGCCTACCGCTTCACTACTTGAGGCGGCTTGCCTTGGCGGCCGCTTTCCCCTACGGGCGCGCCTCCGCCATGGTCATCCCTGGAGGCGTGGCGGTGAAACCCAAGCATTTCGAAAGGCACGAAAGATGAGCGACGCTCTCACCCTGCCGGCCGAAGCGCGCGATCGGGCTGGCAAGGGAGCCTCCCGAGCATTGCGCCGCGAAGGCCGTGTCCCCGCCGTGATCTACGGCGGCAAGGAAGAACCCACACCGATTTCAATCGAGGCCCGCGAGCTGATCCGCCAACTCGGCAGCGGCCACTTCATGAACTCGATCGTGATGATCGAGCTCGGCGGCAAGCAGGTCCGCACGCTGCCCAAGGACGTGGCGCTGCACCCGGTCACCGACCGCCCGCTGCACGCCGACTTCCTGCGCCTGGCGAAGGACGCCAAGATTTACGTCGAGGTGCCGGTGGTGTTCGTCAACGAGGAGGCATCTCCCGGCCTGAAGAAGGGCGGCGTGCTCAACGTAGTGCGGCACGAGCTCGAACTGGTGTGCGAATCCGACAAGATCCCGAACGAGATCGAACTCGACGTCGCTGGCCTCGAAGTCGGCGATTCGATCCACATCAGCCACGTGGCGCTGCCCGAAGGCTCGGTCAGCGCGATTACCGACCGCGACTTCACCATCGCCACCGTGGTCGCCCCGTCGGCGCTCAAGCAGACCGAGGCCGAGGAAGAAGCCGAGGAAATCCCGGCCGAGGGTGTCGCGGCGACCGAGCAGGAGCCGGACGCCGAAGCCGCCGAGGAGCAGGAAGAGAAGAACGAAGAGTAAGCGCTTCTCTCTCATACAATCACCAGGGCGCCGGCTCCGCGAGGGGCCGGCGCTTTGCTTTTCAGCGTACGCAGAATAGGACGCCGCGATGCAACTGTGGGTGGGCCTTGGAAATCCCGGACCGAAGCACGCGATGCAGCGGCACAACGTCGGCTTCATGGCGGTCGACGTGATCGCCGACATGCACGGCTTCGGGCCGGTGCAGAAGAAGTTCCAAGGCTGGCTGCAGGAAGGCCGCATCGGCGGCGAGAAAATTCTGCTGCTCAAGCCGGCCACCTTCATGAACGAAAGCGGCCGCTCGGTCGGCGAGGCGCTGCGCTTCTACAAGCTCGGGCCTGACGCGCTGACGGTGTTTCACGATGAGCTCGACCTCGCCCCGTTCAAGGTCAAGGTGCGCACCGGCGGCGGCCTCGCCGGGCACAACGGCCTCAGGAGCATCGACCAGCATCTCGGCCCCGACTTCCGCCGGGTGCGCCTCGGCATCGGCCATCCCGGGCACAAGGACCGCGTGCTCGGGTACGTCCTTGGCAACTACGCCAAGGCGGAGATGGACGACCTGACCGACATGCTGGCCGCAGTCGCCGCGGAGGCGGACTGGCTGGCAAAGGGCGACGATGCGCGTTTCATGAGCGACGTCGCGCTGCGGCAGCAGTCGTGTGAGTAAATCCGAAATGAGTGACTAGCGCCGTCGCGTCGAACTGTTCGATCAACCATCCACAGGTGAAAGAGCTGCGCTGCAAGAAGGATGAGCCCAAGCGCGAGAATCGACGGGATCACCAAGCCTTCCTGACCGGGCCGGGGCCGCGCGTAGGATAGGAGCACGCCGAAACCGACGAGCATCAAAGTCGAAAGTGCGGGAATGAACGCGACGGCGATCCGGCGCGGAGCGGACCAAGTCACTTGGCCATCTAGCCACCATTGCATTGGTAATCGCTCTTCTGTTCGAAGCGTGCGTCTGCCCAGATCGCAACGCCGCAAAGCGCCAAGGCGAAAAGGATGCTGGTAAGCAGCGGGGCCATCGGTCTCCTCAAGGTGACAGTGCCTAACACGATCTCATAGTTTCGAGATCGTCCGCAACGGCGTGATTAAGCAGTGATAAATTAAGCGTGCGCCAGCCCTAGCTTTTCAATCCTCGCCCCGCCTATCGGCGCGCCAAACCTCACATCCGGAGTAATTCATGGGTTTCCGCTGCGGGATCGTCGGCTTGCCGAACGTCGGCAAGTCGACGCTGTTCAACGCGCTCACCGAGACGCAGGCCGCGCAGGCGGCAAATTATCCGTTCTGCACGATCGAACCGAACGTCGGCCGGGTCGAGGTGCCCGATGCGCGGCTCGAGAAGATCGCCGCCATCGCTAAGTCGCGCCAAGGTCGTTCCGACGCAGCTCGAGTTCGTCGACATCGCCGGCCTCGTCAAAGGCGCCAGCAAGGGCGAAGGGCTGGGCAACCAGTTCCTCGGCAACATCCGCGAAGTCGATGCGATCGTCCACGTGCTGCGCTGCTTCGAGGACCCGGACGTGCAGCACGTGCATAACAAGGTCGATCCCGTCGCCGATGCCGAGGTGGTCGAGACCGAGCTGATGCTGGCCGATCTGGAAAGCGTGGAGAAGCGGGTCGAGAACGCCAAACGGCGGGCGACCGGGGGCGACAAGGAGGCGAAGGCGCTGGCCAGCGTGCTCGGCCAGGCGCTCGAGCTGCTGCGCGAGGGCAAGCCCGCGCGGCTGGTTGAGCCGAAGGACGACGAGGAAGCGCGGCTGTTCGAGCAGGCGCAACTCCTGACCGCCAAGCCGGTGCTCTATGTCTGCAACGTCGCCGAGGAAGATGCCGCGGAAGGCAATGCCTTGTCGGCCCGCGTGTTCGAGAAGGCCAGGGCCGAAGGCGCCGAGGCGGTGGTCGTCTCGGCCGCTATCGAGAGCGAACTGGTGGCGATGGAGCCGAAAGACCGCGGCGAATACCTCGCCGAACTCGGCCTTAGCGAAAGCGGCCTCAGCCGGGTGATCCGCGCCGGCTACAAGCTGCTCGGGCTCAAGACCTTCTTCACCGCCGGCCCCAAGGAAGCGCGCGCGTGGACGTTCCCCGCCGGGGCCAAGGCGCCGCAGGCGGCGGGCGAGATCCACACAGATTTCGAAAAGGGCTTCATCCGCGCCGAGACGATCGCCTATGACGACTACGTCGCGCTCGGCGGGGAGGCCGGAGCGCGCGAGGCGGGAAAGCTGCGCCAGGAAGGTAAGGACTACCGCGTGCAGGACGGCGACGTGATGCTGTTCAAGTTCAACGTCTGAGCGAGATACGAAAAAGGCGCGGAAGCTCGTGCTCCCGCGCCCCTTTTTTTCGGTCCAGGTCTGCCGGTCAGGCGCCGTTTGCGGGCGGTGCCGACGGCGCCGGCGAAGCCGTCTTGCTGTCGATATACGCGAGCCACATCTTGGCCACGGGAGCGCGCGCACCGGTGACCTGCTGCAGCGCCGCCTTCGCGGGAGCCCACTGACCCTGTTCGGCCTGGGCCATGCCCAGCCGCTCCAGCGCGAGTTCGTGGTCGGTGCCCCCCTTGTCGACCGCCAGCTGGTACATCTGCGCGGCGTTCGCGTAGTCGCCGATCGAGAAATACTGGTCGCCGGCGCTCATGGCGATTTTGCCATCCGCCGCCTTGCGCGCGTCGGCGGCGACCTCCGGCAACACCTTCTTGTGATCGGCGGCGCGGCCCTCGGCGACCGACTTCGACTGAGTATAGAATGGGTCGCTCGTGGTGAGCACCCCGGCTTTGACCGCTTCGTCGAGCACCGGAAGCACTTCGTTCGACAGCTTTTGCGGATCGGCGGCATCGATATAGCCGAGGTAGTCCTGCTTGGCCTTCAGCGCTCCAGTTTGCCGCATCAGCCGATAGAGATCGAGCCGGCCGTCGGAATCGAGCCCGCTCACCGCATTGACGACCTGCAATGCGCCTTGCCAGTTGGTCGGCGTCGGATCGTGACTGACCAGCATTTGCGCGAAGCTCTCCGCCTGCGGAGCCATCCTATTTTCATACGCGACCTTCAGCCCGCGCAGGTACCAATTGGCGGGGACCTGCTGCCCCGCGGCGTTGCGCCTTTGGATCAGGCTCGACAGGGCCTGGAGGCCCTGGGCGTTCTGTCCTTCGCCGAAATAGGTTTCGACGATCAGCGCCTCGGGATCGTCTTGGGTGTAGCCGCCCTGCACCGCTTGCTGCAGTTGGCTGCGCGCCTCGGCATAGTTCTTGTCGTTGTACGCCCACTTGCCGAGGAAGTCGTGAAACATGGCCGCCTGCTGCGGGGGCGTCTTGCCGCTCGCCAGCGCCAGCTCGATCCCCTGCTTCTGCAGGCTGACGTCGTTCAGCTTGCCGCCGAGCATGATCAGCGCCTTGCCGAAGGTTTCCTTATCGGTGTCGTTCTGGATGGCGGCCTGGACCGTGGGGATCATCGCCTTGGCGGCAGCGAAGTCGCCGCTCGAATTGTTGAGAATCTTCTGCATCGGGCCATAGGCGTCCACGAACGCCTTCGAATTGCTTTCGGACTTTTGCTGCTTGGCGTCCTTGGCGAAGGCGGGCGCCGTGCCACCAAGCGCCACGCCGCTTGCCAGCGCAACGGCGAGTGCAAGGCGTACGGCGCGTCCGGCCCGGGAAGCGTGGCCAGCGTGAGTGGAATTGCGGTGCATGAACTCGTCTCTCCTGAGGAATTGCGGGCCGACAGGGACCACGGGAAATCTGCGCGCGGCTCCTGCCGCGTCGCGTATCAATTTGCAAACGCCAAACTAACGCCGGGGCACTGAATAGCGATTGAACACCCCGTTGCCGCGATGAAACGGGCGCGCGGCAGGCAACCGCGTCGGACCCGGACTGGAAGTGTGGAAAACAAGCTCCATATGGGGCTTGGCATCCCCGCCTTGCTGGCTCTTCGGCGACCTTTCGCCTAGGGCTTCGCATACGCCACTTCCAGCATAACAGAACAGGCAATCTTCGCAGGTGAGCGACACCACCGACGTTATCAATCCCCCCGCCGAGCCCGGCGGGTATGACCGCATCGACATCGTCGATGAGATGAAGACCAGCTACCTCGATTACGCGATGAGCGTAATCGTGAGCCGCGCGCTGCCCGACGTGCGCGACGGCCTCAAGCCGGTCCACCGCCGCATCCTCTTCGCCGCCCAGGAAGGCGGCTATGTCGCCGGGCGGCCCTATCGCAAGTCGGCGAACATCGTCGGCGACGTGATGGGCAAGTACCACCCGCACGGCGACAGCGCGATCTACGATGCGCTGGCGCGCATGGTCCAGCCGTGGTCGATGCGCGTGCCGCTGGTTGATGGCCAGGGCAACTTCGGCTCGATGGACCCCGATCCGCCGGCGGCGATGCGCTACACCGAAAGTCGCCTGGCGCGCGTCGCCAACGCGCTGCTCGACGATCTCGACAAGGACACCGTCGATTTCATCGGCAATTACGATGAATCGCGGCAGGAGCCATCGGTTCTCCCGGCGCGGTTCCCCAATCTGCTGGTCAACGGCGCCGGCGGCATCGCCGTGGGCATGGCGACCAACATTCCGCCGCACAACCTGGGCGAAGTGATCGACGGCTGCCTGGCGTTCATCGACAATCCCGGAATCACCAGCGAAGAGCTGATCGAGTTCATTCCCGGACCCGACTTTCCGACCGCGCCGCTGATCCTAGGCAACGCGGGAGCCCGCGCGGCCTACACCACCGGGCGCGGCTCGATCATCATGCGCGCGCGCCACACGATCGAGGAAGGCCGCGGCGATCGGCGCTCGATCGTGCTCACCAGCATCCCCTACCAGGTCGGCAAGGCGGGCCTGGTCGAGAAGATCGCCGAGGCGGCCAAGGAAAAGCGGATCGAGGGCATCTCCGACATCCGCGACGAATCCAACCGCCAGGGCGTGCGGGTGGTGATCGACCTCAAGCGCGACGCCACGCCCGAAGTGGTGCTCAACCAATTGTGGCGGCACAGCCCGGCGCAGGCCAATTTCCCCGCCAACATGCTGGCGATCCGCGGCGGCCGGCCGGAAACGCTGACCCTGCGCGATTTCGTGCAGAGCTTCATCCAGTTCCGCGAGCAGGTCATCACCCGGCGGACCAAGTACGAATTGAACAAGGCGCGGGACCGGGCCCACATCCTGCTCGGCCTGGTGGTCGCCGTCTCGAATCTCGACGAGGTCGTGGCGATGATCCGCAGCGCGCCCAATCCGGCGGTCGCGCGCGAACGGCTGCTCGCCAAGGAGTGGCCGATCGGGGACATCGCCCAGTACATCCGCCTGGTCGAGGCGATCGAGCCCGATGCCGAACAGGCGGGCGGGACCTACCGGCTGTCGGATCGCCAAGTGAAAGCGATCCTCGAGCTCAGGCTGCACCGCCTGACCGCTCTCGGCCGCGACGAGATCGGCGACGAGCTGAAGGAACTGGCCGTCAAGATCGAGGAATACCTTGCCATCCTCGGCAGCCGCGCGCGTCTTTACGAGGTGATGCGGCAGGAGTTGGCCGAGATCAAGGAAGCCTATGCCACTCCGCGCCTGTCGGAGATCGCGCCGGCATGGGACGGGCTCGAGGACGAGGATCTGATCGAGCGCGACGACATGGTCGTGACCGTGACGCTCGGCGGCTATATCAAGCGCACCCCGCTCTCGACCTTCCGCGCCCAGGGCCGCGGCGGCAAGGGCCGCTCCGGCATGATGACCAAGGACGAGGACGCGGTCATCGAGCTGTTCGTCACCAGCACGCACAATCCGGTGCTATTCTTCTCCAATCTCGGCCGCGTCTATCGCCTCAAGGTCTGGAAGCTGCCCGAAGGCGGCCCCCAGACCAAGGGTCGACCGATGGTAAACCTGCTGCCGCTGGGCGAAGACGAAACGATCACCAATGTCCTGCCGCTGCCCGAGGACGAAGGGGAGTGGGAAGCGCTGCACATCATGTTCGCCACCGCGCAAGGCATGGTGCGGCGCAATTCGATGGATGCATTCACCAACGTGCCGAGCAACGGCAAGTACGCGATGGGCTTCGTCGAAGGCAGCGGCGACCGACTGATCGGCGTCAGGCTGCTGTCCGAGACGCAGGAAGTGTTTCTTGCCAGCAATCTGGACAAGGCGATCCGCTTCTCGGCTCAAGATGCGCGCGAGACCAAGAGCCGCACGGGCATCGGCGTGCGCGGTATGGCGCTCGACGAAGGTGCGGAGGTGGTCTCGATGGCCGTGCTCAACGAGAACGAGCCGGACGCGGACAAGCGTGAAGCGTACCTGCGCGTCGCGCCATGGAAACAGGGCAACCGCATCGAGGACCTGGACGAGGAGCAGCAGGCGATGGCCGAGCGTGAGGAGTTCATCCTCACGATCACCGCCAACGGTTACGGCAAGATTTCATCCGCCTACGAATACCGCACGATCGGCCGCGGCGGAAAAGGCCTGATCAACATCGGCTCTCCCGAAAGCGATCCGCAGCGCAACGGCCCCGTGGTGGCGAGCTTCCCGGTGCGGCACGGCGATCAAGTGATGCTGGTCACCGATCAGGCCAAGCTGATTCGCCTGACGATCGAGTTTCGGCACCTGCTCGAAAACGGGTTTACCGACCACCTGGGCCTGCCGATCATCGGCCGGACGGCCGCGGGCGTGCGGATTTTCGATGTCGCCGCCGGAGAGCATGTCGTCAGCGTGGCGCACATCGACGACGATGAATCCCCCGAGAACGAGGCCGAAGAAGCGATCGTCGAGGAGATTCTCGGTCGCGATAGCGAGGACACCGTTCCCGATACCGAAAAGGCGCGCGACGATATCGAGGACGACGAAGCCGAGTAGCTCCCTGTCTCTCCTCCCGCTTGCGGGAGGGACTGGGGGTGGGTCAGTCCGACGCCGCTACACTCGCCCTCCCCTGCGCCCTTCCGCAAGCGGGAGGCGAATTGCCCCTTGACCCTCACGCGACGTGAGGGACTATCAGGCGTCCTCGCGGAAGGACGACGACGAATGGGCACCTACACCGTCAAGCAGCTGGCCAGGCTCTCCGGGGTTTCCGTGCGCACGCTGCATCACTACGATGAAGTTGGGCTGCTCAAGCCGGCGTTCACCGGCGAGAACCGCTATCGCTATTATGGCCGCGACGAACTGCTGCGCCTGCAGGACATCCTGTTCCATCGCGAGCTTGGGATGCCCCTGGCCGCCATCGCCCACCTACTCGATGCCGAGGGCCGCGACCGTGTCGCGATCCTCCACGAGCACCGGGCGATGCTGGCCGACCGGGTGAAGCGTTCCCGCCAGCTCCTCCGCACAATCGACCGCACGATCGCGGAACTCGAAGGAGAAGGCACGATGAAGGACAAGGACATCTACAAGGGCTTCGCGCCCGAGAAGCAGGCCGAATACGAACAGTGGCTAGTCGACAATTACAACGGCTGCGGCGACATCTCGGCGGCGATCGAGACAAGCAAACAGCACTGGTCGAAGCAGACCGAGAGAGACATGCAAGGCGCCCTGAAGGAAGGCGAGGCCGCCGAGGCGGCGCTGGTCGAATGCTTCCGCGCCGGCGCGGGACCCGACGCCGGCGACGTGGCCGCGGCGCTCGAGCGGCACAGGGCGTGGATCGGCCGGATGTGGGGCGACCGCGAATGTCCGCCGGCGGCTTATGCCGGAATGGCCGATCTTTATCTCGATCACCCCGACTTCCGCGCGCGCTACGAAGCGAACGGCGCCGGGTTCACAGACTGGCTGACCACGGCGATGGAGGCACACGCCGCGCGGTTGGGAGTCTAGGCTCCCGCATTCATGCTGCGCAAGGTCTGCACGACGCCCACGGTGATCAGCAGCTGCCCAACGTAGTAAAGTGGCCAAGCGAGAACGTCGGGCAGTTGCTGGCCCATCCACGGTCCGATGCCGGCGATCACCAGCAGACTTGAAGCGAGCACCAGCACCGCGCCGATCCCCACCCGGTAGCGGGGGAAGGCGCTCATCCAGGCGCATGAAGCCATCCCGCCGAGAGCCAGGCCGTAGAGCGCCAACGGTGCTGCGAGCGTTCGGTCAGCGGGCAGCAGCCAAGTAAGCGCGGGCGTCAGCAACAGCATCGCCACGGCGGCCGCCTTCTGGGTCGTCGTCGTGTGCTCTCGCAGGTGCCGCAGATAGAGCGACATCGCGAGCACGTGATAGACGAAGAACACCAGCGCGGAGACCGCGAGATCGATCTGGAAGATGACGTCGCGCACCGCCGCGACCGCCATCATCAGCGCCAGCCAACGGCTGTCCTTCGCTCCACCTTGAAGCAGGGCATAGAGCGCGAGAAAGCCGGTGGCGGCGGCTGGTAGCGGCAACAGCCAGACCTGCGGAACCGGTGTCAGGCGCAGCGCGCAAAACAGGATGGCGACCGCGATGCTGGCGAGCAGCCACGGCCTCTTTTCGATCAGCGCACGTTTCGGCATGCACCCTCCCCCGTTTGGCGCGGGTTGTACTTGATGTTCCCGCCGGGCAAGCCGTAGGCGTATTAGCAATGTCTTGCGACGTCCACATCATCGGCGGCGGCCTTGCCGGAAGCGAAGCCGCCTGGCAGCTCGGCCGCCGCGGGGTACGCGTGCGCCTCTCCGAAATGCGCGGCAGCGGCGATACCACTCCGGCGCATCAGGGGAGCCGCCTCGCCGAACTGGTCTGCTCGAACAGCTTTCGCTCAGACGACGATGAGAAGAACGCGGTCGGGCTGCTGCACCACGAGATGCGCCGGCTTGATTCTATCGTGATGCGCGCGGGCGAGAAGGCGCGCGTGCCGGCTGGCTCCGCCATGGCTGTCGACCGGGACGTCTTTTCCGCCGAAATCGAGCGCGAGCTGGCCGCCCTCCCTTCGGTCGACATCGTCCGCGAGCGGATCGACGCGCTGCCCGCAAGCGGGCTGACGATCATCGCCACCGGCCCTCTCACCGCCGCTGCGCTCGCCGAGAGCATTGTCGGGGCCACGGGGCAGGAGCGGCTGGCGTTCTTCGACGCCATCGCCCCAATCGTCCATCGCGACAGCATCGATATGTCGGTCTGCTGGATGCAATCGCGCTGGAACAAGGGCGGCGGGAAGGACT
Source organism: uncultured Alphaproteobacteria bacterium (assembly GCA_963811255.1). Lineage (GTDB taxonomy): Bacteria > Pseudomonadota > Alphaproteobacteria > Sphingomonadales > Sphingomonadaceae > Croceibacterium_B. The sequence continues at coordinate 1,387,816 of CAWEQI010000003.1, forward strand.
ACATCAACTGCCCGCTCGACAAGGGACAGTACCTCGCCTTTCGCCAGGGTCTGCTCGAGGGCGAGAAAACCGTGTTCCGCGAATGGGAAGCCGACACCCCCTATTTCGAAGGCTGCATGCCGATCGAAGTGATGGCCGAGCGGGGCGAGGACACCTTGCGCTACGGCCCGATGAAGCCGGTCGGGCTTGACGATCCGCGCACCGGCCGCTGGCCCTATGCCGTGGTCCAGCTCAGGCAGGACAACAAGCTCGGCACGCTGTGGAACATAGTCGGCTTCCAGACCAAGCTCAAGCACGCCGAGCAAGTGCGCCTGTTCCGCATCATCCCGGGCCTGGAGAATGCCGAGTTCGCCCGGCTCGGCGGGCTCCACCGCAACACGTTCCTCAATTCTCCGCTGCTGCTCGATCGCCAGTTGCGACTGAAAAGCGCACCGCACGTCCGCTTCGCCGGGCAGATCACCGGCTGCGAAGGATACGTCGAAAGCGCCGCGGTCGGCCTGCTCGCCGGACTCATGGCCGCCGAGGAGCTTGCAGGTGGCGATTGGCAGGTGCCGCCGCGAACCACGGCCATGGGCGCCCTGCTGGCCCATATCACCGGCGATGCCGAGGCCGCCAGTTATCAACCGATGAACGTCAACTTTGGGCTGTTTCCCCCTCTGCCTGAGGTGAAGAAGAAGCAGCGCAAGGAAGCCTACACCGAGCGGGCCAAGGCCGATTTCGGCGAGTGGCTCTCAGCGATGTCTCTCCCCTCCAACTTGCGGGAGGGGTTGGAGGGGTCATCGTTGGCGGGAGCTCCCACCCTCGCCTAGCCCCTCCCGCAAACGGGAGGGGGATTACTTCACGCAATCGCACCTTGGCTTAGGATGATGCTTGGGCGCGGTGGTGGCGAATTCGGCCGGAGTGAGGATTCCGTCGTGGTTGGCGTCCGCTCCGGCGAAGCGGTCGGAAGTGGTCACCGCCCATTCCTCGAATGTCAGCAGGTTGTTGCCGTCTTTGTCGAGCTTGCGGAAATCGTCGACCCGGGTCGAGAGCATCTCGTCGCGGGTGATCTTGCCGTCGCGGTTGCGGTCGTAGCGGTCGAAGCGCTCCTGCTCCCGCGTCCGCTTGGCGGCATGCGGAAGCGAAGGGCCCTGCAAGCCGGCCGCGTCCGCGCTCGGCAGGCCGCTCGGAGGCGCCGTGGGCACGACCGGCGGCGGCGCGGCCCGCTCGACCTCGGCACGGCCCTGCAGCCAAAACAGGCCGATCCCCGCCAGCACCAGCGCCGTCAGCGCCCCAAGGACGAATTGCTTCACCCGCGCAGCCCCCTGCATCAGCGGCAGTATAGGCTAGCGCCCGGCGATGCCAACCCGAACCGCCAGCAACGCGCCGCCAACGCCGTCGAGCAGCGGCATGCCTCCGCGAGCGAGCGAGCGTTGCCCCAGCGCGGCGAGCACCGCCAGCGGGCGCAGCGCGCGCGGGAGCGCCGGGCACGGCGCCAGCGCGGCCGCCGCCTCGATCACCGCCGCCCGCTCGACGGGATCGGCCAGGTTGGTGGCAAGATCGCCCAGCGCCCACCACCGCCCGCACGCTTCCGCCGCGGCCGAGTCCGCGTCGAGCTGCGCGGCGAGTTGTCCGAACGCGGTCCCCCGCCCGCTTGCGTAGGCGTCGATGGTCGGCCGGTCGAGCGCTTCGTCCAGCAACCCTTCCCAGCCGTCGATCAGCGGCACCAGCGCCGCCGGATCGCGCCACTCGCCAAGCAACGCAAGCAGCGCGTCACCGCCCGGCCAGGCGGCCTTGTCCTGACCGAGCTTGTCGCGCCACCAGGCGAGGCGCATCTGCGCCAGCAGCGGCTCGCCGCGGCGTCTCAGCACGGCCGCCAGCCGGGCGTCGAGCGCCAGCAGGGCGAGCGTCGCCGGGCGCGCCGATCGCGGCGCGTAGGCCAGCGCCAGGCGCTGCGCCGGCGGTAACTCGTCGAGCAGCAGCTCCGTCATGCCGGACGCAATCGGCCGCCGGTCCTCGGCGGTCAAGCGCCGCTCAGGGCGAACGCCCAGGTCATGGTCAAACCGCTATTAACTCAATCCCTTGAGAAAGCAGTGAGCATGACGGGCTAATACCTACCGCGAATTGGCCGATTTCCAACCATGAGACAGGGGCTATGCGCGCACAACGAACCCCAGGGATAGGGCGGCTTCTCCGGTCGCTGAAAAAGAACACCAGCGGCAACGCGATGCTGTTCATGGCGCTCGGCATGCCCGTCCTGATCGCAAGCGCGGGCCTGGCGGTCGACTTTTCGCAGTGGTATTTGTGGAAGCGCGAGCTGCAGTTGGCGACCGACCAGGCCGCCATGGCAGCGGCGTGGGCGCGCACCGATTCGAACACCGAGAGCACGTACCAGACCCGTGGATCGCAGGACTATTATGCGAACCTGGCGATCACCTCCGGTTTTGCCAGCGCGCCGCACTTCGCTCTCGCCAATTACGCCAACGGCACCGACAACAGCGTCATCGTGACCGCCACCGCGTCCAAGTCCCTGCCGTTCAGCAGTTTCATCATCGGCCATAGCACGACGATCCAGGCCTATTCGCAAGCGAGCTTCGCCGCCGGCGCAAATTATTCCGCCTGCCTGATCGCGACGGGCAGCAGCGGAACGACGCTGTCGGTCGGCGGCAACGCCAACGTGACGGCGCACTGCGGCATGGCCGCGCTGTCCTGCTCGAACGACGCGGTCGTGATCGACGGCTCGGCCACCGTCGTGACGGATTCGATCGCCACCTGCGGCACCGCCAGCGTGCCTTCGGCGAATGAGGATGTCGTGAGCGAAAACGTGAGCGGCCTGAGCGATCCGTACGACGGCCTTGATCCGCCGACCAACGACGCCGCCCAGACCTATTCCTGCGACGGCCATGGAGTCCATGCCCAGGCTTCGCCGGTGGCGGGAACCTATCACGGTCTGGTCGTGAGCTGCACGACCAACTTCGGTCCCGGCGTCTACGTCATCGACGGCGGCACGCTCGACCTGACGGGCAACTACCCGGTGAGCGGGACGAACGTGATGTTCGTCCTCAAGAACGGCGCACAGCTCAAGCTCGGCGGCAGCGGCAACAACAACACTCTGACACTGACGCCGATGGTCTCGTCGCAGTTCACCGCACCCCCTATACGACTACTCGCAGACGCTCGCCGACAAATATGCGGGCATGCTGATATTCGAGGATCGGAACAACAACCCGTCCAACTCGCAACAGATCAACGGCAACTCGAACTCGCTGATCGAGGGCTCGATGTACTTTCCCTCGAGCAACGTCGAGGTGAACGGCACTGCCAACATCAACAGCAACTGCCTGCAATTGACGGCGAAAACGATCACCGTGCTCGGCAACGCGACCCTCCAGACCAGCTGCCCATCGGCGCAGACCAACAGCGCCGGCGGCGGAACGCCGACCGTAAGGCTGGTCGCGTGAGCTCCTTCCACTCTTTCCTCGCGCGCTCGCTCCGACTGCTCCGCGATGCCCGCGGAACAACGGTTATCGAGGTCGCGATCATTGCCCCCGTACTGGTCATGCTGGCCCTGGGGGGGTTCGACGTGAGCCGAATGATCGCGCGACAGCACGAGTTGCAGAACGGCGCCGGCGACGCCGAGCAGATCGTGCTCGCAGCCGCGTCGGGCTCGGCGACGGATACCAACACGATCAAGTCGGTGCTCGCCAACACGCTCGGCATCCCCAACGATGCCAACCACATCGCGGTCGTCAAGCTGTACCGCTGCGGGACCGCCTCCTCGCTCGTCTCGACCCAGTGCAGTTCCGGCTCATGGGAATCGACTTATATTCAGGTGACCTTCCACGATACCTACACGCCGGTGTGGACCAGCTTCGGCGTCGGCAGCCCGGTCGATTACCAGGTCGAACGGCTTGTTCAGATCTCGCAAGAACAGGTGCCCTGATCATGCGCAGCATCCTTTCGCGCCTGAAGAACGACGGCAGAGGCGCCGCCATCGTCGAGTTCGCGATTCTCGCGCCGGTGCTCTTCGCCATGGTGTTCGGCGTGATTCAGGTCGGCATCCAGATGTGGAGTTACAATTCGCTCCGCTCGATCGTGGCCGACACGGTCCGTTACACGGCGGTCGAATACCAGAAGGGCAATCAGATCACGACCGCCCAGATCGAAACCAAGGCAGTGGCGATCGCGGTGAACAGTCCTTACGACTTCAAGATCGATAACCTCGGCACCGTTCAGGCAACTCCGATAAGCTCCGGCGATCCGGACTACATCAGCGGTTTGACCGGATATAGGCTGACGATGAGCTACACCCCGCCGGCTGTCCTCGACTTCACCGGGATCACCGCGCCGACGATCTCGATCAGTCGCCCGATCTATGTCTCTTAGTCCGCTCGGCTGAGGTCTTTTTCAGGCCTGCCCGAAATAATAAACAAATTGACCAGCCTCACTGGCCATCCCGGCCTCGTTCACCGTCCGCGACGATCGCGATCTGACGCAGATCTACCAGCGCAATCCCGAAAACCCCGACCCGGTGGCGGACTGCTCGACTTACAACGACCCGACCGAAGCGTAGAGACTACCCCCGGTAACAGACCTTGCGCACGGCCTCGGCGATCTGCGCGGCGTCGATCAGCGCCAGCTTCTCGAGGTTGGCCGCATAGGGCAGCGGCACGTCGGCGTTGCACACCCGCAGCACCGGCGCGTCGAGCAGGTCGAAGCCCTCGTCCATGCATACGGCGATCACTTCCGCGGCGATCGAGCAGGTCGGCCAACCCTCTTCGGCGACGACCAGGCGATTGGTCTTGGCGAGGCTGGTCAGGATCGCTTCGTGGTCGAGCGGCCGCAAGGTCCGGAGGTCGATCACCTCGGCGTCGATGCCCTCGCCCGCCAGCGTCTCGGCGGCCTCCAGCGCCAGGCCGACGCCGATCGAATAGCTGACGATGGTCGCGTCCTTGCCCTCGCGGATCACCCGCGCCTTGCCGATCGGCAGCACGTGGTCGTCGAGCTGCGGCAGCTCGAAGTTGCGACCGTAAAGCAGCTCGTTCTCGAGGAACACCACCGGGATCCTCGCAGCGGATCGCCGCCTTGAGCAGGCCCTTGGAATCGGCCGCGTCGTAAGGCGAAATCACGATCAGGCCGGGCACCGCGGCATACCACGGCGCGTAGTTCTGGCTGTGCTGCGCGGCGACCCGCGCGGCGGCGCCGTTGGGGCCGCGGAACACCACCGGGCAGCGCATCTGCCCGCCCGACATGTAATGCGTCTTGGCCGCCGAATTGACGATGTGATCGATCGCCTGCATCGCGAAATTGAAGGTCATGAACTCGACGATCGGCCTGAGGCCGCCCATCGCCGCGCCGGTGCCGACGCCGGCGAAGCCGTATTCGGTGATCGGGGTGTCGATCACCCGCCTGGGTCCGAATTCCTCGAGCAGCCCCTGGGTGACCTTGTAGGCGCCCTGGTACTCGGCGACTTCCTCGCCGATCACGAATACCCGGTCGTCCCGGCGCATTTCTTCGGCCATCGCGTCGCGCAGCGCCTCGCGCACGGTGACGGTGGCCATGGCGGTGCCGGCGGGAATTTCCGGCTCCGGCGCCTGCGCGGCAGCCTTGGCGAGCTGGTCGGCGCCCGACGGCGCGGGGCCCTTGGAGGTTTCCGATTCGACGGCCTTCTGCTGCTGCGCCGGCTCTTCGGGCGCGGCGACCGCGTCCGTCGGCTCCTCGCCCTCGCCGTTCAGCACCGCGATGACCGTGCCGACCTTCACGTTTTCGGTCCCCTCCGGCACCACGATCCTGCCGACGGTGCCTTCGTCGATCGCTTCGAATTCCATCGTCGCCTTGTCGGTCTCGATTTCGGCGATGACGTCTCCCGGCTGGACCTCGTCGCCTTCCTTGACCAGCCACTTGGCGAGCGTGCCCTCTTCCATCGTCGGCGAGAGCGCGGGCATCTTCAGTTCGACCGCCATCGTCAGTAGCTCCCGACCAGAACGTCGGTGTAGAGTTCCTCCGGCGGCGGCTCGGGCGAGCTTTCCGCGAAGTCGGCCGCCTCGGCCACTTTGGCGCGGATCTGCTTTTCGAGATCCTTCAACTGATCCTCGGCCATGCCCATCTTGATGAGATCGTTCTTGGCCCGCTCGATCGCATCGTTGTGCTCGCGCACGTCCTGCACTTCCTCGCGCGTCCTGTATTTCGCCGGATCGGACATCGAGTGCCCGCGATAGCGATAGGTGTTGAGCTCGAGCAGAACCGGCCCCTTCCCCGACCGCACGTGCTCGAAGGCGACCAGCCCCGCCTGATGCACTTCCAGCACGTCCATCCCGTTGACCTTGATGCCCGGGATGCGGAAGGCGGTGCCGCGGCGGTAGAAATGAGTTTCGGCGCTGCTGCGCTTGACCGAAGTGCCCATCGCGTACTGGTTGTTCTCGATCGCGAACACGATCGGCAGACCCCACAGGCTGGCCATGTTGAACGCCTCGTACACCTGGCCCTGGTTGGCCGCGCCGTCGCCGAAATAGGCCAGGCACAGGCCGCCGTCCTCGCGGTACTTGTGAGCGAAGGCGAGCCCCGCGCCGAGCGGCGCCGGGGTGCCGACGATGCCGTGCCCGCCGTAGAAGCCGTGCTCGGACGAGAACATGTGCATCGAGCCGCCCTTGCCCTTGGAGATGCCGGCTTCGCGGCCGGTGAGCTCGGCCATGATCAATTTGGGATCGATGCCGTAGGCGAGCATGTGTCCATGATCGCGATAGCCGGTGATGACGCTGTCCTTGCCCGGTTCGAGCGCCGACTGCAGCCCGACCGCAACCGCTTCCTGGCCGATGTAAAGGTGGCAGAAGCCGCCGATCAGGCCGAGCCCGTAGAGCTGCCCGGCGCGCTCCTCGAAGCGGCGGATCAGCAGCATCTGCTCGTAGAAATGCAGCAGCTGGTCCTTGCTGGCCTTGAAGCGGCGGTCCTTCTCGAACGTGTCCTGCAGGCTGTGGAGGGCGAAGGTCTCGTCTTCGGCCGCCGGCTTGGCGGCGCCACGCTTGGCAGTGGTGGCCTTGCGGGCCGGCTTCTTCGGAGTGGCGGCTTTGGCCAAGGCGACTCTTCCCTGTATCTCTGGCGGTGCGCGACCGGCGTTCGCGGCGCGCTATAAGCGCACTACCCGCGCGCTTGCAACGCCCGCCATGATGCAATGCTTCACCCTGGCGAGGGTGCCTACTTGTCCTTGAGCTGGTAGATGTATTCGTCGCTGTGGACGACGTTGAGGTCGTCGCGGATCAGTTCGCTCGCCATGTCCGGATCGACGTGCTTCGGATCGAGCAGCGCGACCCTGTTCCTGAGATCCGCCTGCTGCTTCTCAAGCCGGGCGATCTGCGCCTGCCGCTCGTGCAGCCGCGACAGGTTCTCGCCCCACGAAAGCACGCCCCACGGGCCCGCCAGCGCCATGCCGCCGAGGAACAGGAGATAGGCCAGGGCAAGGCCCTGCTTCACCTTCTCGCGATCGATCGGCAGGCGGACGGCGCGCTTCATGGTGCGAGAGAATCACAGTTAACGCGGCGATTCAAGCGTTTCCCGCAGGGGTTCACCGCAATTTCGCCAGCGCTCGCGGCATGGGCGGTTGTCCCTCGCCGCAAAAGCGGTTACATTTGAAACCATGACCGACCTGTTCGACAATCCGCTGGGCCTCGACGGCTTCGAATTCCTCGAATTCTCCGCTCCCGAAAAAGGCGTGCTGGAGAGCGCTTTTGCGGCGATGGGCTTCACGCTCGTCGCCCGCCACCGCAGCAAGGACGTGCAGCTGTGGCGCCAGGGACAGATCAACTTCGTCGCCAATTACGAGCCGAAGAGCCCGGCCGCGTATTTCGCTGCCGAGCACGGGCCGTCGGCTTGCGGGATGGGCTTTCGCGTGCGCGACGCCGGCCATGCTTATGCCGAGGCGCAGCGCCGCGGCGCTGAGGCGGCCGACGTGCGCACCGGGCCGATGGAGCTCAACATTCCGGCGATCCGCGGCATCGGCCATTCGCTGATCTATCTGGTCGATCGCTATGAAGACGGCGACAGCGGCGCGCTGTCGATCTGGGACATCGACTTCGTGTGGGAAAACGGGGTCGACAAGCACCCCGCCGGCGCCGGCCTCGAGATCATCGATCACCTGACGCACAACGTCTACGCCGGCCGCATGGCCCACTGGGCCGGGTTCTACGAGCGGATCTTCAACTTCCGCGAAATCCGCTATTTCGACATCAAGGGCGAATACACCGGCCTCACCAGCCGGGCGATGACCGCGCCCGACGGCAAGATCCGCATTCCGCTGAACGAGGAAGGGCAGAAGGGCGGCGGGCAGATCGAGGAATACCTGCGCGAGTTCAACGGCGAGGGCATCCAGCACATCGCCCTCGCCTGCAGCGACCTCTACAGCGTGTGGGACAAGCTCAAGGCCGCCGGCACCCCCTTCGCCCCGCCCCCGCCCGACACTTATTACGAAATGCTCGCCGAGCGCCTCCCCGGCCACGGCGAGCCGGTGCCCGAGCTGCAGAAGCGGGGGATACTGCTCGACGGCTCGACCGAAGACGGCGACCCGCGCCTGCTGCTGCAGATCTTCAGCCAGACGATGATCGGCCCGGTGTTCTTCGAGTTCATCCAGCGCAAGAAGGACGAAGGCTTCGGCGAAGGCAACTTCACCGCGCTGTTCAAGTCGATGGAAGCCGACCAACTCAGGCGCGGCGCGCTGAAGGCGGAGGAGAAGGAAAAGGTCGAGGACTGACGAGCGTTGACCTTTCGCAACCTTGGATAGGTGGTTTCGCATCGACAGCAGGTCGGCTGTACGCGGGCTCTTCCCGTGCTACGCACCCGCAGTGGCCGATCAGGCCGGAGCGAAAGGAACGAACGATGCTGTTGGTGAGCGGGGCAAACGGGAACCTAGCCCGAGCGGTCGTTGCCAACCTGCTGCGGATGACCGATCCGGCCAACATTCTCGTCACAACGCGCGACCCTGCCTCGGCCCACGCGCAGGAATTGTCGAGCCGCGGTGTGACGGTGCGCCATGGCGATTTCGACGCGCCCGAGACGCTTGGCCCTGCGTTCGCAGGGGCTACGCGCGCCCTGCTGATCTCCACATATGCCGACAATTCGGAGCGGCTGCGCCAGAACCTGGCCGCGCTCGAGGCAGCGAAAGCGGCTGGGGTGCGCCACGTGCTCTACACGAGCTTCCTCGCCGCCGGGCCCGAGGCGCTCGCCGAGCACAGCCAGCGCGTTCATTGGCCGACGGAGCAGGCGATCGCAGCCTCCGGCCTCAGCTACACGATCCTGAGGCACGCGCTCTACGCCGAGATTCTCGTCGGTGATCTCGACGACACACTGGCGACGGGCGTGCTGCGGCGCTGCGGCGGCGCTGCAGCGTGCACCTATATAGCCCGCGACGATCTCGGCCTCTCGGCCGCCACCGTGCTTTCGGGCGATCAATACGAGAACCGCATCCTCAACGAGACGATGGAGCGCTCGTACACCGGCGAGGAGGTAGCCGACGCGATCGCGCGCTGCTTCGGCAAGCCGGTTCGGTATGAGCCGGTCGCGGCGGAGGACTGGCCGGCCTACATGACCGAGAAATGGGGCCTGCCGCCGGCGCTCGCCGCCAGCACGGTCGGGACGATGCGGGCGATAGAGGCCGGACAGTTCGACTTGGCGACCGACGACTATCGCGCTGTCACCGGCCGCAGTCCGCAGACGCTCGACGAGTTCCTCGAAACGGTTCGAGCCGGTCGGGTTTGAGGACCCTGAGCGCATCGGCAGCTCCAGTCCTCGCACCGGTTGGGCGCCCGCCCCGGGTTGCGCGTTGGTCTTCCAGCAGGCGCGATGCTAAGGCCGAGCTCAAGTCTGCAAGGAGGATGTCCATGTTTCGCGCCACTAGCGCCGCGCTCATGTTCCTCGCCGCCGTTCCGGTTGCGGCACAGCCTGTCACTCATCACTCGCTCAGTGCCGAGCAGGCGCAGACGATGCTCCGCGCTGCTTACGCCAAGGCGCAGGAGCGCAAGGACCAGGTCGCAATCGTGGTGGTTGACGATCACGGTGACGTGATCGCCTCGCTCAGGATGGATCGGGCCAAGGCGTTCGTCTACGAGCTGGCGCGGCGCAAGGCGGTGACGTCGGCCGACTGGGGCAGCCCGAGCAAGTCCATGCAGGAGGCGCTTGCCAACGGCCGCACGGGGCTGCTGGCGCTGGACCGGGTGATTCCGCTGGCCGGTGGCCTGCCGGTCAAGCTCGGCGATGAGACCATCGGCGCCATCGCCACCAGCGGCGGCAAGCCCCCGGACGACGACACGATCATTTCGCAAGCGGGGCTCGACGCGCTCAAGTGAGCGCCGCGTTAGGAGACATTTCGATGGCATTCGATTTCGCAGGCCGAACCGCGTTCATCACCGGCGGCGCGAGCGGCGCCGGGTTCGGCCAGGCCCAGGTTTTCGGCCGCCTCGGGTGCAAGGTGTGTATCGCCGACATCCGCGGCGAGGCGGTCGTCAAGGCGATCGAGGAACTGCGCGGCGAAGGCATCGAGTGCCACGGGATCGAGCTCGACATCACCGATCGCGAGGCCTTCGTCGCCGCCGCCGACGAGGCCGAGGCGGCGCTCGGGCCGGTGACGATGCTGTTCGGTACCGCCGGCGTGTCGATCTTCGGCCCGCTCGAGAACGCGACCTACGACGATTACGACTGGATCTTCGGGGTCAACCTCGGCGGCAACATCAACCTGATGCAGACCTTCGTTCCCCGGATGATCGGACATGCCCAGGCGCTCAAGCAGCAAAGCGGTAGCGCAACGAACAGCGCCGGACATATCGTCAACACCGCCTCGCTCGGGGCGTTCTTCGCCAACAGCGGATCGGGAATCTATTCGGCCTCGAAGTTCGCCGTCCACGGCCTCTCGATGGCGATGCGCGACGCGCTCAAGGGCTATGGCATCGGCGTGTCGGTGCTGTGCCCGGCGAACATCAAGTCGAACATCGCCGAAAGCATCCGCACCCGGCCCGACAAGTATGGGCAGAGCGGCTATGCGGTGGACGAGCGCGAGATCGCCGCGCTGCATGAAATCTATTCGCAGGGGATGGAGCCCGAAGAACTCGCCGGCCACGTCAAGGCGGCGATCGAGGAAAACCGCTTCTACATAATTCCCTATCCGGAAGCGCGGCCGATGCTCGAATCGATCTTCCAGCAAGCGCTCGACGCGCTACCCCCGCCCGAGCACGACCGGGAAGGACAGGCGAAGCGGCATCAGGCGATGATGAAGTACATCGAGGCGCGCAAGGGGATGGACGCCGAGCGCTACGGCAAGAGCACCCGCTGAGCGCAGCCTTCTTATCTGCGCTACCGCTACGCTGCTTGAGCGCTGGGCTTTGTTCTGCGCTACCGCTTCGCTGCTTGAGCGCGCGTCTGTTCAGAACGGCGCAAGCCTCTTGCATGAAAATCGGCGAACGGCCACTACAGCCGCGACGAGAGGGAGCCTTTTCCATGATCACCGCGCCGCGCGCGATTCTGCTTTTGACCGGAGCGGCCCTGGCCGCGAGCGCCACGCCGGCCCTCGCCCAGGTGCCGGATTCGATCGTCCTCAACATCATGCGCGAATGCGCCAAGATCGACGATCCGACTGCGCGCCTCGCCTGCTACGACAACAACATTCGCGGCGCCGGGGGCAATCCGCACTCGATTCCGGGGCAGATGGCGCGGCCGAACGGCGGCGGAGCGGTCGTCAATCCGAACACCCCGAGCGGCTTCGGCGCCAACGACCTGAGAGAACTCCCGAGCGGTTCCATCGCTACGGCGACAACGCCCCCGGCGGTCCGCGCGAAATAACCGCCCGCGTCGCCGCGGTGCGCGAACGCCAGCCGGGCGTGTACCTGGTCACGCTCGATGGCGGTGCGCAGTGGCTGTTTGCGGAGAGCACCAACCGTTCGTATCTGCCCCCAAAGCGGGGCGACACGATCCGCCTCGAACACGGTGCGCTCGGCAGCTACATGATGGTCGTGAACCACCAGCAGGGCGTCAAGGTCACCCGCGTCAAGTAACGCCGCGACGGTTAATCGCCGCGCTCGAGCTCCTCGAACGCCCGCTCGCGCTCGAGCTGGGCGACCGCATTGCGGCGCAGCTTGTCGAACGTCGTCAGGAAGCGCTTGCGCTGCTCCTCCCCCAGGGGCGCCATCAGAAAGCTGCTGCGCTCGACGCTGGTTTCCTGGATGATGTCGTACAGCCGGCGGCCCTCGGCGGTCGGCGAGAAGCGGCCGTGGCGGCGGCCCGGGCGCCCTTCGCGCGTCACCAGGCCGCGGTCGATCAGCGCCCGCACGGTGCGGCCGGCCTGGCTCTGATCGCGCTGCAGCTGCGCCGTCAGCGTCGGCCAGTCGATCGGCGCCGCCATGGCGATTTCGTTCAGCACCCAGGCCTCGAACTGCGACAGCCCGGTGCGGCGCTTGAACATCAGCGCCCCGCTGCGGCCGAAATACGAGCTCAGCGTAAGCAGCGGCGAGAGAATGCGCCCGCGGTCGATCAGCACCGGCTCGTTGCCGCGTCGCTCGGGACGCGTGATCTGCTCCACGTCGGGCTCGCCCCGGTCGTGCGCCGCGGTCCGCGCCCGCTCCTGTTCGTAGAGCGCGACCGCGCGGTCGAGGAGCAGCTCGATCGCGGCGAAGAATTCACTCAGCTCATCGTCGTCGACGTCGAACGTCAGCTCACGATTGCGCAAGTCGGCCAGCCGCAGCAGCCGATCGGCCTGGTGCTCCCCCTTGCGGGTCAGCGTCACCGGCGAGCGGATCTGCTCACGAGCGACCATCTTCAATTCGAGCAGGCGCTTGACCGAACGGCTGACCTGCGCCTTGTCGACCCCGACCGAGCTCGACAGCTCGGCCGGCACCAGCGGACCCTTGGTGCGCAGCAGGAACAGGATGCGGCGGTCCAGTTCGACCAGGTCGAACTCGCGGGCATAGGACAGCTCGGCGCTCTCGCGCGTCTTGTGCAGGAACTGCCACAGCTCGCTCTGGAAGATCAGCGGCGCAGTCGCCCGGCCCTGCTCCTTGCGGCTCGCAACCGACGGTTCGAGTCCGTTGAGGACCAGCGCGAGCTGGGCCGTGAAAGCGTCGGGCGGGACCGCACTCGGGGCGCCGCCGAGCCGCGCGCGCGCCAGCGCGCCGAGCGTGAACGTTTCGACAAGCCCAAGCGCTTCGTCGGCCATGGTGCCGAGCGGGACGAGCAGCGCGGGATCGGGCCGCGGCGCCGGGGCACCGCCCGCTCCCTCTTGCCATCGGGCCAGCGCGAAGTCGCGCAGCACGGCACGCCAGCGGTCGGGGGAATCATTGTCGGCGGAAGAATCGTCCTTTGTCTTGCTTCCCGCAGCGGCACGCTTGGCCATCGGCACTCGTCTCTCCCAGGTCCTCGCAGCCGTTTGAGCATGCCTAGATACAAATTGCGACAATTAACAGCCGCCTCGCCATTCTCCGCCGACGAGTTCAGTCCGGATGCCGGACCGGACGAGAGCTGCCGAAGGTCTGCACGGACTTAATCAACCACTGGTCATGCGACAAATCGGTCAACCGATGCAGCTTGGCAACAGTGGTCCACAGAAAAGTCGAACAGCAAGCTGAAAACCCGCGGAAATTCGCGGGTTAGAGCCCTTTCGCTCCTCCTCGACGGGGCAATTCTCCGCCGCGGCGGCGGGCGATCTTATGCGAAAATTGCGCGAACCGGGCCCAATCCGCTCGATTGCGCATGCCGGCCCCCTAGACACTGTCAATCACCGGCCATATGACCGTCGGTTAACGGAGCCAGCCAACTCAATGAGCGGGCCCGGAGGGGAGGAACAGTTGGCCGCAGGGCAGATCGCGTTGGGAGTGCCCGAGACGAAAGCCCCGGCCTGCCATTCCCCGACCTTGGAATCATTGCCGGAGCGGCCCGCGGCCGCTTCCGGCGCGTAGCAACGAAAGCAACGGCACCGGCCGTCCGGCCGCTGGCCAATTTGTGTGAAGGGAGCTCGAAGTGAGGAGTTTGCAGACAACCCGTGGGCGCGCGATCAAGGCCGCCTTGCTGGCCGGCGGCGCCGGCGTCATCGCGTTGGCCCACCCCGCCGTCGCGCAGGACAACGGTCAGCCCGTTACCACCAAAGAGCCGGTTGCATGCGATCCGGCGGTCGACAAGAACTGCACCACCGCGAACGACGTGACTGCCGAGAACAACGGCGGCACCAACCCCACCGGGAAGGGCATCGTCGTCACCGGTTCGCGCATCGTCAAGAAGGACTACTCGTCCAACAGCCCGATCGTCACGGTCGACCAGGGGCTGTTGCAGAATTCGTCGACCGCGGCGGTCGAAGACAACCTCAACAAGCTGCCGCAGTTCGAACCGGCGAAGACCCCGACCGCCGGCGGCGACATCCAGCCGACAGCGACCAACACCCCGGGTGCGGCGACGATCGTCGCTGCGCGGCATCGGCGCCAACCGCAGCCTCGTGCTGATCGACGGCCGTCGCGCCACCCCGAGCAACGCCGACCGGCGTGGTCGACATCACCACGATCCCGAGCGCCGCAATCGAGCGCGTCGAAATCATTTCCGGCGGCGCTTCGGCGACTTACGGTGCGGACGCGGTCGCCGGCGTCACCAACTTCATCCTGAAGAAGAACTTCCAGGGCCTCGAGCTTGACGGCCGGGCCGGCATTTCGCAAGAAGGTGACGGTTTCGAGTATCAGATCTCCGGGATCATGGGCTCGGACTTTGCCGACGGACGCGGCAACATCAGCATCGCGATGTCGACCAACCAGCGCGAAGCGAGCTACCAGCGTGATCGCCAGTTGTATCGCGATCATTGGACCAATCCGAATACCAGCGCTTCCGGATTCTTCCTCCCGAACGCGGGCGATCAACCTCGGCTTCACCAACCTGCCCAGCCAGAATGCGATGGACGCCATCTTCCCCGGCGCAAATCCATCTGTTCCGGCGGCCAACACGGTAGTCTTCTTCAACCCCGATGGAACGCCGTTCACCGGCAACACGTTCCCCACGCGCGGCGGGTCCTCGCTTCCTCGAAGCTCCGACCAACGGGCGGCCGTACAAGTTGATGGCGAACGGCCAGATCGGCGCGAACGATGACTATCTGTACAACATCCTGCCGCTGACGCGCTACAACATGTTCATGCGCGGCAACTACGAGATCAACGACTGGATCGGCGTGTTCGGCCAGGGTCTCTTCAGCCACGTGCACACCCACACGCTGCAGGAGCCGGGCCCGATCGTCGGGGGTTGGGGCGTGATCATCGATCCGACGCAGGACGCCCAGGTCGTGCAGGACGCCAACGGCAACGACATACTTGGCGGCAATACGGTACTGCCGGCCGGCGTGCTCGCGGTACTCAACGCCCGCCCCGATCCGACCGCTCCGTTTACGCTGCAAGCGCTGATGCCATCGCCGCGTGAAACGGATACCGATGTCGACACCTTCAACATCACGGCCGGCCTGCAGGGCTCGATCCCGGGCACCGACTGGACCTGGGAAGCGTTCGCCAACCACGGCGAATCGCTCGACTTTCGCCAACCAGACCGGCATCTATTCGTTGAGCCGTGTGCGGGCGCTGATGACCGCACCGAACTTCGGCGCCGGATTCAATGTAAAAGGCAACCAGGAGTCCTCCGGGCTTCGGCTTCGGTGCCTCGACTCGCAACCTGCACCAGCGGCCTGAACTTCTTCAACCCGCCGGCGGGAGGCTTCTCGCAGGACTGCATCGAGGCGATCAGCGCGGACCTGAAGAACCGCTCCAAGGTCAAGCAGACCATCTGGGAAGCCAACGCCACCGGCACCCTGTTCGACCTGCCCGCCGGTCCGCTGCAGGCGGCCGTCGGTATGAGCTACCGCAAGGAGGACTACAGCTTCCTCAACGATACGCTGACCACTCAGGGCCGTTCGTTCCAGGATCAGGCGCTGGGCATCTATCCGAGCGGCAACTCGTCCGGTCACATCAACGTCAAGGAGCTGTATGGCGAATTGTCGGTTCCGATCATCGAGAACAGCTTCATCAAGGAACTGAGCCTCGAACTCGGTGGCCGTATCTCGGACTACAATACGACCGGGACCAGCTACACCTACAAGGCCCTGGCCAACTTCGCGCCGACCGATTGGCTCCGCTTCCGCGGCGGGTACAACCGGGCGGAACGGGCACCGAACATCGCCGAACTGTACTTGGCGCCGCAGCAGACCTTCGGCGTGAACACCGCAGGTGACGTCTGCTCGATCAACAATCCGCTGACGTTCTCGGCCAATCCCGCGACCAATCCGAATGCCGCCGCGGTACGGGCGGTCTGTGCGGTCCTGATGGATCAGACGGGCAATCCGAACGCAAAGACCCAATTCTACGGCAACCCGGGCCTTCAGTCGTCCTCGACCTTCGGTTTCGCTTTCCCGACACTCGTTGGCAACCCCAACCTGAGGCCGGAGAAGGCGGACACCTGGACGGCCGGCGCGGTTATTTCCTCGCCGTTCGCCTCGCCGGCGCTATCGCGCCTGCGGCTGTCGATCGACTACTATAACATCAAGGTGTCGAATGCGATTGGTCCGCAGTCGATCGCCATTGCCTTGCAGCAGTGCTTCGACGTCAACCTGAATCCGCTGGTGGCGACCGATCCGGTGGCCGCGGCAAACACCACGTTCTGTCAGCACGTGCCGCGCAACGCGGACCAGGGCGTGCTCGGCAACGTCACCACGACCTACGTGAACAACGGCCGGTTCCAGACCAGCGGTATCGACGCCCAGCTCGATTGGGGCATGGACATCGGTCCGGGAGCGTTCAGCACGAACATCGTGTTCAACTATCTGCTGCACTTCAAGTCGGCGGGTCTGCCGACACTTCCGGAAGTTGAATACGCCGGCACGACCGGTACGGCCGACAACGGCTTGAACTCCTACCAGTACCGTTGGAAGCTGCTGGCCAACTTCGGCTACAGGGTCGGTCCGGCCACAATCGGACTGCAGTGGCAGCACTTGCCGTCAATCGACATAGCTCCCCCGTCCCCGACGCCGAACACGATAGGATATCCGACGCGTACGATCTGTTCGCGCTCAACGCGAGCTATGACGTGACCTACAACGTCACTGTTCGCGGCCGGTGTCGACAACCTGTTCAACAGGGCGCCGCCGCTGGGCAACATCAACACCCTGAACACCACGCCGGACGTCAACGGGCAGCTGACGCGCGTGGCGGCAGCTTCAACTCGACGTTCTACGACACGCAGGGCCGCCGCTTCTACATCGGTGCGAACATGAAGTTCTAAGCCGGCGCGGCGCAAGCCACACCATCGGGGCTCCTCCTTCGGGAGGGGCCCCTTTTCTTTGCCCTTTCCTATTCGCCGTCGATCTGCTTCGGTCGCGGGAATGATGACCCGGCCCTCTGCCTACCGCATCCCGTCTTTCTGCTCTCAAAGTGCTTCGGGTCCCGGTTCGGCCAAAGTTACGCCGTCGGCCGCAGAATTCCGGCTCAATGCCCTGTTTTCACGCCACAACCCGACCGAGAGCAAAAACCACTTCATCCCGCCTTTAGCGTTCCAATTCGTCGGCCGCGGCGGCGCTTTGGAGCAGGGCGCCCGAGCCGGCCGCGGCTGGCGAATCGCGAGGAGAATGACATGGCCAAGGTAATCCGTCTCCATCAGCTCGGCGGCCCCGAAGTGCTGCAGATCGAGGACGTCGATGTCGGCGATCCCGGCCCCGGCGAGGTGCGGATCAAGGTCGAGGCGGTCGGGCTCAACCGCGCCGAGGCGATGTATCGCGCCGGGCGCTATCCGGTGAAGCCGCAGCTCCCGAGCCTGATCGGCTACGAAGGTGTCGGCACGGTCGAGGCGGTCGGTGCCGGCGTCGCCGATTACAAGGAAGGCGACCGCGTCTGCGTGCTGCCGATGATCCAGCAGGGACAATACGGCATCTGGGGCGAACAGGCGATCGTGCCGGCGAGAATCCTGGTGCCCGCCCCGCCCGGCCTGTCGAACGCCGAGGCGGCGTCGATCTGGATGCAATACATGACTGCCTTCGCGATTATCGAAGTGGCCGAGGTCGGGATCGACGACGGGGTGATCGTCCGCGCCGCCTCCTCGAGCGTCGGCATCGCCGCGATCCAGCTCGCCAACTGGGCCGGCGCCGTGTCGATCGCCGCCACCCGCACTCACGCCAAGGCCGATGCCTTGCGCGCCCAGGGCGCCGCCCACGTCGTCGCGACCGAGGAGGAGGACCTGGTCGAGCGGGTGATGGCGATCACCCACGGCAAGGGCGCCTACGTCGCCTTCGATCCGGTCGGCGGGCCCTATGTCGAAACGCTGGCCACGGCGCTGCGCCCGCGCGGCATCCTGTTCGTCTACGGCGGCCTCAGCGAACAGCCGACGCCCTATCCGCACTGGCCGATGGCGTTCAAGGGCTGCTCGATGCGCGGCTGGGTGGCGAGCGAGATCTGGAACCACCCGCACCGTTTCGAACGGGCGAAGGACACCATCCTCGCCGGGCTCGCCGGCGGTCATCTAAAGCCGGTGATCGCCAAGGAATTCAAAGGCCTGGAATCGCTGCGCGAAGCCAACGAATATCTCGAATCCAACCAGCAAATCGGCAAGGTAGTGGTGACGTTCTGACGACCAATCTCCCCTCCCGCTTGCGGGAGGGGTCGGGGGAGGGAATAACCACCGCCGGCGCACAGGCCCTCCCCTAACCCCTCCCGCAAGCGGGAGAGGGAACGGCGCTACTCGCCCGTCTTCGACGCTTGCCCGCTCTGCTCCGTCGATGTCCCCTGCCCCTGATGCGCCTGCTGCTGCGCCTTGGCCATCGCGTACATCTGCTGCATCAGCGCATCGAGCCGGCCGATCCGCTGTTCGATCAGCTTGCGCGCGTCGCTGCCCTCCGGGGCGCGCTGGGCGGCTTCGCTCCACAGCTGGCGGGTATCGGTGAAGCGCCCCTGATTAAGCTCGGCGACGCCGATGAAGAACGGCACGCCGGGGCTGTCGGGCGCCGCCGCCTCCGCCCGCCGATAGGCGAGCTGCGCGGCCGGCGTCAGCGCCCCCTCGGCCTGCGCGACCAGCACGTTGCCGAGCGCCAGCCAGGCCTCCCCGTCATGCGGATTGTCCTGCACCGCGCTGAGCAGGAAACCGGCCGCGTCGGCGTACTGGTCGTTGCGGGCGAACCCGTCGGCGGTGACCAGCGCGTTTGGCCGGGCCTGGTCTTCGGGATAAAGCGCCCGGCGCATATCGACCAGGTTCGCGCCTTCGCCGGGCACCGTGGGCGCAGCGCTTTTCGGGGCGCCGGGAAGCTCGGGCGACCCCTGCGCGGCGTAGCCCGCCAGCCCCAGCGCCAGCGCCGCGGCGGCCGTGGTCCACGCCGCTCTCGGTAGGCGGAAGGCAAACGCGATGAACGCGAACGCCACCACCGCCAGGCCAATGACCAAAGCCCAGATCACCCGCGCCCCCTCAGCCGACGGACGGCAATCAGCACCGCCGCCAGCAGCAGCAGCGCGGGCACCACGAACAGCGGCCAGGTCGTGCGCGTCACCTGCGGCTTGTAGCTGATGTATTCGCCGTAACGGCCGATCAGCCATTGCCGAATGTGCTCGGGGCTTTCGCCGGCGGCGATCCGCTGGCGGATCTCGCTGCGCATGTCGCCGGCCATCGAGGCGTCGCTGTCGGCGATCGACTGGCCCTGGCAAGTCAGGCAGCGAAGCGTCTCCATCAGCGCCTGCGCCTTCGCCTCGAGCTTCGGGTCGGGCAGCTGCTGATAGGCATAGGGCGCCGGCGGCATGGTATCCTGCGCGATGGCCGGGGCGGCGAGTGCCAGCATCAGGACGAGCAGCCACCTCATCCCTGCGCGTCCTTCAGCCGGGCGAGCAAGTCGGGGATGTCCTCCGGCCGGACCATGCCGATGTGCTGGTGGCGGATCACGCCGTTGCCATCGACGACATAGGTCTCCGGCACGCCGGACGAGCCGATCAGGAATTGCAGCTGGCTGACCTTGTCCTCGCCCACCCGGCTGAACGGGTCGCCGTATCGCTGGAAGAAGGCGATGAGGTCGTCCGGCCGATCGCGCACCGCGACGCCGACGAGGGGCACGCCTTCGCGCTGCAGCTCGGCCAGTTGCGGCGCTTCGGCGGCGCACGGCACGCACCAGCTGGCGAAGACGTTGAGCAGGTGCGGCTTGCCGTTGGCCAGGTCGGCGAGCGACAAGCCGGGGTTCCGGTCGGTCGCTGCCGGCAAGTCGAATGAGGGAATGGCCTTGCCGACCATCGTGCTCGGCACGGTGTCGTCCTTCGGCCGCGAGAGCTGCAGCGCAAACAGGCCGATCAGCGCGAAGAACGCCACCAGGATCCACAGGCTCCAGCGGACACCCTTCATGCCAACGCAACCTCCGCCTGCCGGTCCGCGATCTTGCGCGTGGCGGCCCTGCGGCGAACGTCGGCCGCGACCCGTCCGACCAGCGCCAGGAAGCCGCCGAGCGCGATCAGGAAGCCGCCGAGCCAGATGCAGGTGACGAACGGCTTCCACCACAGCCTCAACTGCCACCGTCCGTCGGGCGTGCCTTCGCCGATCACCGTGTAAAGCTGGCCGTTCCAGCGGGTCAGCAGCGCGGATTCGGCGGTCGTCTGCGGCGGCGCCCAGAACGTGCGCGACATCGGCGTCAGCGCATGCGCCGGGCCGCCCTTGTAGCTGGCCGAGAGATTGCCCGAAATCGCCGTCCAGTTGGGTCCGGCGATGGGCTCCACGGCGCTGAGGCGCACCTGCCACGGGCCGACGTCGATCGCCTGGCCGACATCGGCCGCGGTCAGCTTCTCGACCGTATAGGCGCTGTCGACCGCCATGCCGAACAGCGACACGGCGATGCCGAAGTGGGCGATGCACATCCCCCACACCGGCAGCGGCAGGCGCTTCAACGAGCGCCCTCGCAGGGGCAGGAAGGCGGCGACCGCGACCACTGCCGCCATCGTCAGCCCGAGCAGCTCGAGCAGGGCTATCCCGGCGATCAGCCACAGCCCCAGCAACGCGATCACGCCGACCGCGGCGACCGCGAACACCGGCCGTTTGATCCGCGCGAAGCTGTCGCGCCGCCAGCGCAGCAGCGGCCCGACCGCGAGCACCACCAGCATCGGGAACAGAAAAATCGCGCTCACCGGGTTGAAATACGGCGGCCCGACCGAGACCCGCACGCTGAAAGCTTCGGTCACCAGCGGGTACAAGGTGCCGAGCAGCACGATCCCGAGAATCGCCGACAGGGCGACGTTGTTGATCACCAGCGCGCCTTCCCGGCTGAGTACCGCAAAGCGTTCGCCCTCGGCGATCGTCCCGGCGCGCGCCGCGAACAGGGCCAGCGCACCGCCGATGTAGATTGCCAGCAGCGCAAGGATGAACGTGCCGCGCTCCGGATCGACCGCGAAGGCATGCACGCTGGTGAGAATGCCCGAGCGCACCAGGAAGGTGCCGATCATGCTCATCGAGAAGGCGACCACGCCGAGCATGATCGTCCAGGTCCTGAGCGCATCGCGCGAGGCGAGCACGCTCGCCGAATGGAACAGCGCCGTCGCCGCCAGCCATGGCATAAGGCTGGCGTTCTCGACCGGATCCCAGAACCACCAGCCGCCCCAGCCGAGCTCGTAATAGGACCAGTAGCTGCCGGCGGTGATGCCGATCGTCAGGAAGATCCACGCGCCCATCACCCACGGCCGCATGACCTTGGCGAACTCGGGCGTCACGTTGCGGGTGAGCAAGGCTCCGACCGCAAAGCTGAAGGCGATCGAAAGCCCGACGTAGCCGCAATAGAGCGTCGGCGGGTGCATCGCGAGGCCGGGGTCCTGCAGCAGCGGGTTCATCCCCTGGCCGGCGGCCGGCGCGGGCGCCAGCCGCGCGAAGGGGTTCGAGGCGAACAGAATGAAGGCGTAGAAGCCGAGCCCGACGAACGCCTGCGCGCCGAGCGTCGCCCGCATGGTCTTTTCCGGCAGGCGGTGCTCGATCAGGGCGATCAGCCCGCCGGCCACTGCCATGATCGTCACCCACAGCAGCATCGAGCCCTCGTGGTTCCCCCAGGCGCCGGCGATCTTGTAGATCATCGGCGCATCGGCCTGCGAGTTCTCGGCGACTAGCGCCACCGACAGGTCGGTCCGCGCGAACACCCACAGCAGCGTCAGGAAGGCGAGCCCGCACAGCAGCGCCTGGGCCACCGCCGCCGGGCGGACCAGCCGCGCCAGCGTCTCGCCGCCTTCGCGCTGGCCCAGCCAGGCGGCGACGATCTGCAGCGCAGCCAGCGCGGCGGCGAGCCACAAGGCGGCAAGGCCGAACTCGGCGATCATTTGGTGGTTTCGGCGACGGTCTGGCGCGCCTGCTGTTTGGTCATGTCCTGCAGCTCGCGCGGGACGTAGTTCTCGTCATGCTTGGCGAGCAGATTGTCGGCCACGAAAGTCCCGTCCTTCATCATGTGCCCCTCGGCCACGACGCCCGAACCCTCCCTGAACAGATCAGGCGCGAGCCCGGCGAAAGTGACCGGCACCTGCGCCTTTCCATCGTCGACCACGAAATGCATCGTCACCCCGTCGGGCGCGGTTTTGAGCGAGCCGACCTTGACCATTCCGCCCAGGCGGACGCCCTTGTCCGGCTTGGGCGGATCGGCGACGATCTGGCTCGGAATGTAGAAATAGCTCGCCTGGTGGCGCACGGCCCAGATGCCGATGATCGCGGCCGCGAGGACCGCAACCACGGCGATGCCGACCAGCACCAGCCGCTGGTGCTTGGGCTTGAACACCATCGTCATCGTTTCCTCGCTTCCTCGCGCCGGCGCTCCGCTCGGCGCATCGCCCACCAGCTCCACGCCACCAGCGCCAGTGTCGCACCGATGCCGAGGGCATAGGCGGTTATGACGAACGGCCACGGGTCGAGCGCCTCGCGCATCAGTCCTCCAGCGCCTTTCGCCGCAGTCTCGCCTCGGCCTGAATATCGGCCAGCAGCGCGCGCATCCGGGCGAGCACCACGCCGGCGAAGATCAGCGAGAACCCGAGCATCGAAGTGAGCAGACCCCACAGGAACGGCGGGGCCATCGAAGAGGTGCCCAGGCCCAGGCTCGGCGGCTGGTGCAGGCTGTTCCACCAGATCACCGAGTAGTAGATGATCGGGATGTTGATCGCCCCGACGAGGCCGAAGATCGCCGGGATGCGGCTCGCCCCGCCCTCGCGCTGCACCGCGCCCGCGAGCGCAATGTAGCCGAAGTACAGGAACAGCAGCACCAGCATGCTGGTCAGCCGGCCGTCCCACACCCAATAGGTGCCCCAGGTCGGGCGGCCCCACAAAGAGCCGCTGGCGAGGCAGATCGCGCAGAACACCGCGCCCGGCACGGCGCTGCCCCGAGCGGCGAGCGCGGCCAGCGGATGGCGCCAGACCAGCTCGACCAGGCTGGCGACGGCAATCGCGATCCACCCGTCCATGCCGAGCCAGGCGGAGGGCACGTGGATGAACAGGATTCGCACGGTCTCCCCCTGCAGCCGTTCGGCTGGGGCGAAGAACAGGCCGAAGGCCAGCGCCGCCCCGGCGATGACCAGGCCGGATAGCAGCAGCACCGGCGTCAGCGGCCGGGCAATGCGCAGAAAGCGGGTGGGATTGGCGAAGGCGTGCATCGGTAAAGGGGCCGGAGGTCGGCGGGGCGGAGTTAGAGCACCGCCGCGCCGCGCTCAAGGGGTTGCAGCGATCAAGATGGGAACATTCCGGAGCAAAATCGGAATTATCCCGCAAGATTGTATTGGATTGTCGCAGAACGTTTGACTTTTTCAAACGCAGGGACGAATTTGCCGGACACAAAAGGCGGACGGCCGGACGGAACGGCCTCGCACAAAGGGAGAGAGAAGTGATGAGCGGCATGGGTTCCCGTAAGCATTTTTCGCGCGCCGGCATGAGCATGCTGGCGCTGGCGGCCGGTCTGATGGTCGGCGGCACGGCCTACGCCCAGGATGCCGCTGCACCGGATGGGCAGAAAGACACCGCCGCCCAGAAAGACGAGAACGTCCAGGCGAACGGCGAAGCGGTCAACAAAAAGAACGCGATCATCGTCACCGGTTCGCGCGTCGCCCGCAGCACGTTCGACACGCCGCAGCCGGTCACCGTACTGAACCAGAAGGACATTCAGAACCTCAATCTGAACAACGTCGGCGAGGTCATGAAAGAGTTGCCGTCGAACTCCAATTTCTTCGCCGCGAACAACGTCGGCCTGGGCAACTTCAACGTCGGCGCCCAGCTGGTCAACCTGCGCGGCCTCAACCCGTTCTTCGGCACCCGCACGCTGACCCTGGTCGACACCAAACGCTTCGTTCCGACGACCACTGGCGGCGGCGTCGACATTACGCTGATCCCCTCGATGCTGGTGGCGCGGACCGAAACGGTGACCGGCGGGGCCTCGGCTGTCTACGGGTCAGATGCCATCGCCGGCGTCGTCAACATCATCCTCGACACCCAGCTCGAGGGGCTGAAGGGCCAGGTCGATTACACCCAGACCACGCACCACGGCGACGGCAAGGAGTATCACGCTTCGCTGGCCTATGGCACCGGCTTCGCTGGAGGTCGCGGCCATTTCGTGATCGGCGGCGAATACCAGAAGACCAACGCCATCGGCATCTGCTCTGACGTGCGCGACTGGTGCAGCACCAGTTACGGCATGTTCACCAACCCACGATCTATCGCTGACATCAATCGCCGCCAACAGCCCCACTACATCATCGGTCCGAACGCGTCATCCGCAAATACCAGCCTGACCGGTTTCCTGGCGCCGTGCACCATCTTCGCTGGCGCGGTCTGCGTCAACGTGCCGGTCGTAAGCGGGCCGCCTGTGCAGCTAAACGAGGCCGGAACCGGCGTTATCCCTTACGATCGAAGGACTCTATTCGGCTGGTGCCGGGTTCTTCGGTTTTCGTCAGGGCGGCGATAAGTACGCCGTGCGGGCCTACGACACCACGACGATGCGGCCGAGCCTGAAGAAATACAGCCTGCTGGCCCATGCGAACTACGATCTGAGTTCCTCGGTCACCGCGTCCCTCGAAGGGTTCTACGCGCGTAGCGAGGCCGTCAATCCCGGTGGCGAATGGCGCAATCGGGCCTTACGCGCTCGAAGTCGGCCAACGGCGTTTATGTCGGCAACCACATCGCGCCCGACAACGCTTTCCTGACGCCGGCGGTGGCCGCGGCGATCGGCCCGAACGGCGCCGAGTTCGGTCGCAACATGGTCAACGTGCAAACGGCCAGGAACGAAACCAACAATTCGACCTGGCGCGTCGTCGCCGACCTGAACGGCGACCTGGGAGGCAGCTGGAACTGGGACGCGTATTATCAGCATGGCGTCAAACAAGAACGATCAGCACCTTTATCACAGCGTCGTCAGCACATTCCTCAAGTATGCGCTCGACGCGGTGCAGAGGATCCGAGCACGGCAACATCGTCTGCGGCGTGACTATCCCGGGCAGATCGATCCGAACACCGGGCTACCTTACACGGCCACCGATGTCGCCAAGGCGGCGGCTGGCGGCCCATGCGTTCCGCTCAACCTGTTCGGCACGAGCAATGCCAGCCAGGCAGCGGTCGATTACGCATTCCGCACCTTGCAGGAATATTCGACCTACAAGCAGGACGTCGCCGCGGTTAACCTGCGCGGCGATCTGTTCTCGGGCTTCGGCGCAGGCGCCGGTCAAGCTGGCGACCGGCGTGCGAATGGCGGCGAGAGCACGGCATCGTGACCCACGATTTGCAAGACCAGCCTTGGTATACGGACTACACGCTTAGCTATGGGCTCGATTACGGCGGGACAATCAGCGTGCTCGAAGGCTATGGCGAGGTGAACGTTCCCGTCGTCCGCGATTGTGCCGTTGCTCAAATACGTCGAACTCGACGGCGCCATTCGCGGGACGCGCAACAAAGCGACGGGTACGCTTGGAGCCAACGCCGGCATCTCCAAGTCGCACGAGTTCGTCACCTGGAAGATCAGCGGCATCTGGGACGTCACCGATTGGCTGCGCTTCCGTGGCACCCGCTCGCGCGACGTTCGTGCTGCGCAGTTCCGCGAGCTCTTCCAGTCTTACGCGGTGTCCGCCGGCGGGCCGTTCGGCTCGGTAAACAATCCGTTCAACAGCGGCTTCAGCACACCGGTTCTGGCAACCACCGGCGGCGACGTCGGTCTGATTCCGGAAACTGCGAACACTTTGACTCTGGGCGTCGTGATCTCTCCTAAATCCGGCTTTGCTCAGCGGATTCCGATTCTCGGCTGACTGGTACCAGATCCAGATCGACAACGCGATCGTGGGGCCGCCATTCGGACTCGGCGTGCAGAACATTGCTGCCCAGTGCTACGACGAGGTGAAAGCGGGCATAACCAATGGGCCGTTCTGTTCTCGCATCACTTTCGCTGGCCCACCGCCAACGTCTATCAACGACAAGGTTGGGATCACCGCGATCAACAATACTGCGGTAAACCTGCAGGCATTCACCACCCGCGGTGTGGACTTCGAGGCGGCGTACACGCAGCCGGTTGGAGCTGGATCGCTGAACCTCCGCGTCCTCGCGTCTTACCTCTACGACCAGCTGTTTTCGACCGGACTCTCCGGGAACAACGGCGGGGTCAACACTGCGATCAACTATGCTGGGCAGTCCGGCCCGACCGCAGCGTTCGGCAGCTTCAACACCGCACCTAAGTGGCAGGGCAATGCTTTCCTGACTTACAATCAAGGGCCGTTCACCGGCACGGTGCAGGTGCGCTACGTTGGTCCCGGCCGGTACATGACCGTCACGCCCAACGGGGGAGTGGCGGTAGCACCGGGCGATCCGGGCTACAGCACGACCAATCCCGACAGCATCAACGAGAACCATGTCCCGGCGGCGGCCTATGTGAACCTCTCGGCCGGGTACAAGTTCTTCGACGATCGATTCGAGCTGTTCGGCTCGCTCAACAACGTGTTCGACAAGAATCCGCCGATCGCTCCGGGCGGCAACGGATATCCGACGAACCCGGTCTACTTCGACACTTACGGACGGACCTGGCGCATCGGCGTGCGGGTAAAGATGTAGTTACGAAAACGGCGGGTGCTCCGGCGGCGCCTTCTGGACGAACGAAAAGAAGGAAAAAAGGGGACCGGCGTACACGCCGAGATTCGAACCGTCTGGGACAAATCAAAAGGGAGGACCGGCCGCGGGCCGATCCTCCCTTCTTGGTGCGCCCGACAGGATTCGAACCTGTGGCCCCCAGATTAGGAATCTGGTGCTCTA
This sequence comes from uncultured Alphaproteobacteria bacterium, assembly GCA_963811255.1. Lineage (GTDB taxonomy): Bacteria > Pseudomonadota > Alphaproteobacteria > Sphingomonadales > Sphingomonadaceae > Croceibacterium_B. The sequence continues at coordinate 1,415,029 of CAWEQI010000003.1, forward strand.
TCCTGCTGAGCTACGGGCGCCCGCGCGCGGTTTAGGGGCGCGGGGCGCGGCTGGCAATCAGTTGAGTTCGTCGGGCGCGGCGACGGGGAACAGCAGCGGGGCGATGGCGATGCCCTCCTCGATCAGCTCGCGCGCCTCGTCGGCACTGGCCTGTCCATGGATCGCTTCGGCCTCGCGTTCGCCGTAATGGATCGCCCGGCTGCGCTCGGGGAACTTGTCGCCCACCCAGGTCGAGCTCTTGAGCGCCTCGGCCTGCAGCTCACCGAGTTTCTTCAGCACCGCCGCCGCTTCGGCCGGCATGGCCCCGCCGGCGACCGGCTGCTTCGCCTCGGCCTGACGGTTGCCCTTGCGCGGCACCGCAGGCGCCATCGGCGCCTTGTCGACCGCGTCCGAGCCGCATTGGGGACACGCCACCAGGCTGCGCTCGCGCTGGTTCGCGTAGTCGTCGGACGAGCCAAACCAACCCTCAAACCGGTGGCCGGCATCGCAGCAGAGGTCGTAAACGATCATTGCGTCTCAGAATTTAGGAATTGCGCGGCGGTTGGCAAGGCTCGGGAGTTGCGCGCGGACTTCGGCGGTGCATGCGGGGTCAAGTTTGGCGAAGCCCAGGCCGGGCGCATCGCCGCCCAGGTCGAGCAGCACCTCGCCCCACGGATCGACCACGAGCGAATGGCCATAGGTCCGCCGGCCGTCCTCGTGCTGGCCCACTTGCGCGGCGGCGATCACGAACGCGCTAGCCTCGATCGCGCGGGCCCGCAGCAGCACGTGCCAATGCGCCTTTCCGGTGGGCACCGTGAACGCCGCGGGAATTGAAATTGCCTCGCAACCTTCCCGTCCAAGCTCCTCGAATAGCGCCGGAAAGCGGATATCGTAACACACCGTCAGGCCGAGCTTGCCGATCGGGGAATCAGCCGTGACCACCTGCTCGCCGGGCGCGTAAGCAGCCGATTCGCGCCAGCTTTCGCCACTGGCGAGCGCCACGTCGAACATGTGGATCTTGTCGTAGCGGGCGACGATCCCGCCTGTCGCATCGATCAGGAACGACCGGTTGGCCCAGCGGCCATCAGCCCGCTCGATGGCCAGCGACCCGAGCGCGACCCACATCCCCCATGCCTTCGCCGAGCCGCGCACGGCCGCGAGTACGGGGTTCGTCTCCTCCGGCACGACATTCGGCCGCGCCCGGCTTCGATCGCGATCGAGCAGGCCGGACATCTCAGGGGTGAACAGCATCGCCGCCCCGCCCGCCGCAGCCTCCTCGACGGCGCGCACCAGCGACGCGGCGTTCGCGTCAGGATCGATGCCCGAGGTCATCTGCAACACGGCGATGCGGGTCGTGCTCACAAGCCCAGCAGGCCGTCCAGCTTGCCCGCGCGCTCGAGCGCGGCGAGATCGTCGCTGCCGCCGATCGGTCGGCCATCGATCAGAATCTGCGGCACCGTCCGCGCCCCCGGCGCCCGCTCGCGCATCTCGTCCCGCTTGGCGCCGTCCATGGTGATGTCGTACTCGACGTAGTCGACGCCTTTGGCGTCCAGCAGCCGCTTCGCCCGGAAACAATAGCCGCAGAACATCTTGGTGTAGATTTCGACCTTTGCGGCAGCCACGCGTCGTTCCTTCGGTTCTGTCGCCTTCCTAGCTCTTGAAGCCGCGCCGCGCCAACATATCTTGGATTCGGGATGCCGCCCGGCGGGTCCCGCAACAGTCTCAAATTGCTCAAAGAGAGGATTTGTTTCGATGAACCGTTTCGACTTTACCCCTTATCGCCGTTCGACCGTCGGTTTCGACCGCCTATTCGACCTTCTCGAAAATCAGGCCCGCGGCAACGGCGGCGACAATTATCCGCCGTTCAACATCGAGCGTCGCGACGAGGACAGCTACCGCATCACGCTGGCCGTCGCCGGGTTCAAACCCGACGACATCGACATCACCCAGCAACAGAACCTGTTGGTGATCGAAGGCAAGAAGCGCGACGAGCCCAGCGCCGGCGAAATGCTCCATCTCGGAATCGCGAATCGCGGCTTCGAACGCCGATTCGAGCTCGCCGATTATGTCCGGGTGGCCAACGCCGACCTCTCCGATGGCCTGCTGACGATCGACCTCGTGCGCGAGGTTCCCGAGGCGATGAAGCCCAAGAAGGTGCCGCTCGCCGGGCAGCGCAAGCTCGAGGTCGTCGATCAGGGCAATGATCAGGCCGACGCCGCCTGACACGGCAACATGCGGATTATCCGATACAATTCGATACAATTCGGGGGCGGAACCGGGATCGGTTCCGCCCCCTCGGCGTTTATGGCGCCGAATCGCCCCTTAAATTGACCGCCCGGGTCGCAGAAGACGGCCAGGTCCAAGCGGCGAACTTAACCGGTGAAAAAATTGTGAGGCCCCGCCCATGCCTCCCCGAACAGCATGGGAATTTCATCACGACCTTGACATAGGGCTAAATCGCCAGAGGCCGAGCTGGCAAGTGTTTTCCACTAGTCGGGCAAAGCGTCCCGGTATTACACAAGCCGGGATTGGTGGACCGCGGCGGCAATGAAGCCCGAAAACAGCGGGTGCGGATCGAACGGCTTGCTCTTCAGTTCCGGGTGGAACTGCACGCCGATGAACCACGGATGGTCCGGCCGCTCGACGATTTCCGGCAGCAGCCCGTCGGGCGACATGCCGGAGAAGATCAGCCCCTGGCTTTCGAGCGGGTCGCGATAGGCGGAGTTCACTTCGTAGCGGTGCCGGTGACGCTCGGAGATCAGCGTCTTGCCGCCGTAAAGCCGCGAGACATGGCTATTGCCGGCGAGCACCGCGTCGTAGGCGCCGAGCCGCATCGTTCCGCCGAGGTCGCCTTCGGCCGAGCGCTGCTGCAACCCTTCCTTGCTCATCCATTCGGTGATGATGCCGACCACCGGCTCTTCGGTGGGGCCGAACTCGGTCGAAGAGGCGTCGGCGATCCCCGCCTCGCGCGCCGCCTCGACGCAGGCCATCTGCATTCCCAGGCAAATGCCGAAGAACGGCACGTTGCGCTCGCGGGCGAAGCGCACCGCCGCGATCTTGCCTTCCGAGCCGCGCTCGCCGAAACCGCCGGGCACCAGGATCGCGTGCATCGGCTCGAGCTGGGCGGCGATGTCGGCTTCGTCCTGCTCGAAGATCTCGGCGTCGATCCAGCGGATGTCGACCTTCACCCGATTGGCCAGGCCGCCGTGGATCAAGGCTTCGTTGAGCGACTTGTAGGCGTCCGGCAGGCCGACGTACTTGCCGACCACGGCGATCGAGACGTCGCCCTCGGGATTGAAGTAGCGTTCGGTGACGTCGTCCCAACGCGACAGGTCGGGGGCCGGCGCATCGGTAATGCCGAAGCCGCGCAGCACCTCAACGTCGAGCCCTTCGGCATGATATTGCAGCGGCACCGAATAGATCGACGGCGCATCGAGCGCGGGGATGACTGCCTCGGTGCGCACATTGCAGAACTGGGCGATCTTGCGCCGCTCGCTGTCGGGCAGTGGGTGCTCGGTGCGGCACAGCAACACGTCGGGCTGGATACCAAGACTGGCCAGCTCGCGCACCGAATGCTGCGTCGGCTTGGTCTTCAGCTCGCCGGCGGCGGCGATGTACGGCACCAGTGTGACGTGGACCGAAAGCGTCTGCAGCGGCTCGAGTTCGTTCCTCAGCTGGCGAATCGCTTCCATGAACGGCAGGCTCTCGATGTCGCCCACCGTGCCGCCGATCTCGCACAGGATGAAGTCGTGGCCGTCGGTGTCGGCCAACGCGAACGCCTTGATTGCGTCGGTCACGTGGGGGATCACCTGCACCGTCGCGCCGAGATAGTCGCCGCGCCGCTCCTTGGCGATGATGTCGCGATAGACGCGGCCGGACGTGATGTTGTCGGCCTGCCGGGCGGAGACCCCGGTAAAGCGCTCGTAGTGCCCCAAGTCGAGGTCGGTTTCGGCGCCATCGTCGGTGACGTAGACCTCGCCGTGCTGGTAGGGGCTCATCGTCCCCGGATCGACGTTCAGATAGGGGTCGAACTTGCGGATGCGGACCTTGTAACCGCGCGCCTGCAGCAGCGCCGCCAGGCTGGCCGCCATCAGTCCCTTGCCAAGCGATGAGACCACGCCGCCGGTAATGAAAATAAACCGCGCCATGGGAGTCGGGCCTTACGCAGCCTTTCGGATTCGGCGCAAGCGCTAGCTTGCCCGATTTACACAGCGATGCGGTCAGCCGCAGGTTACTGGGCGACGTTCTTCAGCGGATCGTTGTTCGCAGGGGCCGAGGGTGCCGTGGCGGGAGCCTGGCTGGGCGCTTGCGGCTGTGTGCCGGCGGCCGGAAGCGGCGTCCGCTGAAGCGACGTATCGACGGTCGAGGTCCCCGAGCTCGCCTTCACCGCGACGGCCGCCATCACAATCGCCAGGGCGACGAACACCACCGCCAGCCATTTGGTGGTTCGGGTCAGGAAGTCGGCCGCGCCGCGCGCGCTCATCAGCCCGCCGGGATTGCCGCCGCCGCCGCCGATCCCGAGGCCGCCGCCTTCGGAGCGCTGGATCAGAACGATGCCGACCAGCGCCGCGGCGACGATCGCCTGGACGACAGTGAGGAACAGGAACAGGTTCATGGCAAACTCTCGAATGGGCTCGGCGATCGCGCGGCAGATAGCGAGCGAAGCGTGGATTTACAACGTCGGCCGCTAACCCTCGAGCGCCTCGTGCGCGGCGGCGACGATGCCGAGGAAGCTTTCGGCGGTGAGGCTCGCGCCGCCGACCAGCGCCCCGCCGACTTCGTCGGCCGTCAGCAGCTCGGCGGCGTTGTCCGGCTTGACCGAGCCGCCGTAAAGGATGCGGATCGCCGCCCCTTCCTCGCCGTAGATCGCCTTGAGCCGCTCGCGAACCGAACGGTGCATGGCGCCGATGTCCTCGACCGTCGGGGTGCGCCCGGTGCCGATCGCCCACACCGGCTCATAGGCGACCGTGACCTTGGCCGCGGCGCCGCCAAACGATTCAGGGCCCTGCGGCAGCGAACCCTCAAGCTGCCGCGCTGACGATTGTCTCGGCCTCGCCGGCGTCGCGCTCGGCTTCGGTCTCGCCGACGCAGACGATCACTGCCAGGCCGACGGCGAGTGCCGCTTCGGCCTTGGCGCGCACGTCGGCGTCGGTCTCGCCGTGGTCGGCGCGGCGCTCGCTGTGGCCGACGATCACGAAGCCGGCACCGGCGTCCTTGAGCATCGCCGCGGAAATGTCGCCGGTGTGCGCCCCGCCCTCGGCGGCGTGGCAATCCTGTGCGCCGACGCCGATCAGGCCGGCTTCCTTGCGGGTGGCGTGGATCAGCGTGTACGGCGGGGCGAGCGCGACCTCGACCTTCATCAGCCGCTCGGCCGCGCGGTCGATCGCGCGCGCTTCGGAAAGCATGGCGCGGGTGCCGTGCATCTTCCAGTTACCGACGATATACGGACGTACGGACATCGTTGTCTAACAAACCAGACTGTTATGAGAACCTGACGGGCAGGCGGGTGGAGGGGCGCTAATCGGCAGACGCCAAGTTGTCAAAGCGCCATTTACCTTTGTCTGGAAAGCGGCGGGCAAGTGTTGCGGGCGCGCCGCAGCGAGGATATGGCCCCGATCCGATCTCGTAAGCCGATCCCCCGCAATGAAGTGACCCGATGCTCCAGTTCTTCCGCAATTTCTTCAAATCCAAGTTCGGCGTCGGCGTTACGCTGATCTTCCTGGTACTGATTGCCGTCGCGTTCGGCGTCGGCAGCGTCGCCACTACCGGCACCTTCGGCGGTGCTTCCGGCAGCGACAACGTTGCCGTGATCGGCGGCCAGACGATCGCCACGTCCGATCTTTCGGCGGCGGTTACCACGGCGTTCGAGAACCAGCGGCAGCAGGATCAGACGCTGACGATGCCGCAGTTCATCGCCGGCGGCGGCCTCAAGGGGGTGCTCGACCAGCTTGAGCAGCGTACCGCGCTGGCCGAATATGCGCACAAGCACGGCTTGCGCGCGGGCAAGCGCCTGGTCGATAGCGAACTGGTCCAGATCCCCGCGTTCCAGGGGCCGGACGGCAAATTCGATCCAAAGCTGTTCCAGGCGGCGCTGCGCCAGCGCAACCTCAGCGAGGACCTGGTCCGCAACGACCTCGCGGCCGGTCTCTACGCGCGCCAGACGCTCACTCCGGCCGCTTACGGCGCGGCGATGCCGAAGTATCTGGCGAAGGAGTATGCCCAGCTCGCCAAGCAGCAGCGCAAGGGCATGGTGGCGGTGCTGCCGAGCGCCGCCTTTGCCCCGAAGGGCAAGCCGACCGACGACCAGCTCAAGGCCTACTACGTCGCCCACCACGACGCCTACACGCGTCCCGAGCGCCGCACGATTCGATACGCCTCTTTCGGCGCAGACGCGCTCGGCAAGGTTTCTCCGCCGACGGAGGCGCAGATCGCCGCCCGTTACCAGCAGAACAAGGCCCAGTACGCGGCCAAATCGACCCGTACCTTCACCCAACTGGTGGTGCCGACAGAAGCGGCGGCCAAGGCCGTCGAAGACGCCGTGAAGGGCGGCAAATCGCTGGCCGCGGCGGCAAGCAGCAAAGGCCTGGCCACGACCACGGTCGGGCCGATCACCCAGAGCGACTTCGCCAACCAGAATTCGGAGGCGGTCGCCGCCGCGGCATTCGCCGCGCCGCAGGGAGGCCTGGTGCCGCCGGTGCACGGCGGCCTCGGCTGGTACGTGCTGCGGGTGGACAAGATCGAAAATACCCCGGCGCGCACTCTCGCCGACGTGCACGACGAGATCGCCAAGACGCTGGCCGATGAACAGAAGAAGAAGGCTCTGGTCGATCTCGCTTCCAGCGTCGAAGATCAGCTCGACGAAGGCGCCAGCCTGTCGCAGGTCGCGCAAAAGCTGAACGTCGACGTGATGACGACTCAGCCGTTGACCTCTGACGGCCACGTCTATGGCAAGCAGGAAACCGCCCCGCCGGTACTCGACAAGGCGCTCAAGACGGCGTTCGAGATGGAGCAGGGCCAGCCGCAGCTCGCCACCATCGATCCGGACAAGACCTACCTGGTGTTCGAGGTCTCCAACATCACGCCGTCGGCGGTGGCGCCGCTGGCCGAGATCACCGACAAGGTCACCTCCGACTGGCGCCAGTCGGAAGGCGCGGCGGCCGCCAAGGCCGCCGCCGACCGCGTCATCAAGCGCGTCCAGGGCGGACAGACGATCGCCGCCGCCGTCGGTGCCGAAAAGGTCTCGCTGCCACCACCCCAAAAAGTGGACATGAACCGCCAGCAGCTGGCCGGCCAGCCGCGTGTGCCGCCGGCGCTGGCGCTGTTCTTCAGCATGGCCAAAGGCACGGTCAAGCGCCTGGAGGTGGGGCAGGACAGGGGCTGGCTGGTGGTCAAGCTCGACGACATCAGCGTGCCGACGCTTTCCAAGGACGACGCTGACATTGCCTCCGAGCAACAGCAGCTGGCGAGCACGCTGGGCGACGAATACTCGCAGGAACTGGTCACGGCCGCGCAGCGCGACGTGGGAGTCAAGACCAACCAGGCGGCGGTCGACGCGGTGAGAAAGCAGCTCACCGGCCAGAGCCAGTAGCGGCGCCGGGGCCTTGTCCGGCGCCCTTCCCGAAAACGCCGCCGCCGCGCGCCGGCAGCTGGCGGACGGCCGCCCGGCACTGGTCTGGCGGCGGCTGGTCGCCGACACCGAAACGCCGGTCGGCGCCGCGCTCAAGCTGATCGAGCCGGGGCGCGGCGACTTCCTGCTCGAATCTGTCGAAGGCGGCGAAGTGCGCGGGCGCTACAGCCTGCTCGGCCTCGATCCGGACTTGGTGTTCCGCGCCACGGGCCATGGCTGCGAAGCCAACCGCGCGTGGCAGCGCGATCGCGAGGCTTTCGCCACTCTGCCCGGAGGCACCCTCGCCGAGCTGCGCGCGCTGGTCGAAGCCTGCCGCATCGAAGTGCCGGCCGACTTGCCGCCGATCGCCTGCCTGGTCGGGTATTTCGGTTACGAGACCATCGGCCTGGTCGAAAAGCTCCCCCGCGCGCCGCAAAGCGAGCTGGCGGTGCCCGACATGCTGTTCGTTCGCCCGACGACGATCCTGGTGTTCGACAATCTTTCCGACGAGCTGTTCTGCATTGCGCCCATCTGGGTTGACGGCGGCGATCCCGACCGGGCGATCGAAAACGCCGGAGAGCGGATCGACACGTCTCTGCGCGCGCTCGGTTCCGTTGTGCACACGCCGGGCAGGGCAGCCGACCTGCCCGAAATGGCGCTGACGACGGTCTTGCGTCCAGGACAATATGAACAAATGGTGCTCGAGGCCAAGGAGTACATCGCCGCCGGCGACATCTTCCAGGTGGTCCTGGCCCAACGCTTCACCTGCCCCTTCCCGTTGCCGCCGTTCGCGCTCTACCGGGCGCTGAGGCGCATCAACCCTTCGCCCTTCCTCTATTTCCTCGACCTTCCCGGTTTTGCCGTGGTCGGCTCGAGCCCCGAAATCCTCGTCCGCGTGCGCGACGGCGAGGTGACCATCCGCCCGATCGCCGGTACCCGCCCGCGCGGCGCCACCCGTGAAGAGGACGAAGCCGCCGAGCACAGCCTGCTGGCCGACCCCAAGGAATGCGCCGAGCACCTGATGCTGCTCGATCTCGGCCGCAACGACGTCGGCCGGGTGGCGGCGGCCGACAGCGTCGAGGTCACCGCCAGCTTCACGATCGAGCGCTACAGCCACGTGATGCATATCGTCAGCAACGTCGTCGGCCGTCTCGATCCGTCGAAGGATGCGCTCGACGCGCTGTTCGCCGGCTTTCCCGCCGGCACCGTCTCGGGCGCGCCGAAGGTCCGCGCCTGCGAGATCATCGCCGAACTCGAGCCCGAAACGCGCGGGCCTTACGCCGGCGGCGTCGGCTACTTCGCCCCCGACGGTTCGGTCGACAGCTGCATTGTTCTGCGGACCGCCGTGGTCAAGGACGGCACGATGCACGTCCAGGCCGGCGCCGGCATCGTTGCCGACAGCGATCCGGCCTACGAACAGCGCGAATGCGAAGCCAAGGCCGGCGCCCTTATCGCCGCGGCCCGCGAAGCGGCAAAGGTGGCGAGCGAGCCAGGGTTCGGGCAGTAGGCCGCCTCACCAGTACTCCGGCAGCTCGATCTGATCCCGCAGGCTACGGCCCATCACCCAGTCGGCGAACCAGCCGATGCCGAGCAGCCGTGAGGCGATGTCGCGAATGAGCAGGCCGAAGTTGGACTTGGGCACGAACGACGGCGCCAGCTTGATCGCCGCGTCCTGCTTCGAGAGCATAAAGTCGTGCAACCGGCGCTGATACTTGGCCAGCGCCAGCGGCACGTCGGCGCCCGCGCGTTTCAGCTCGCCGGCGAGAATATAGCCGCCGATCATCGCCAGCGCCGAGCCTTGCCCGGCGAGAAACGAGGGCGCGTAGGCGGCATCGCCCAGCAGCGCGACGGCGCCGTCGTGCCAATGCTCCATGCGGATCTGGCTGACCCGGTCGAGGTAAAGGTCGTCCGCCGCGGCGAGGCATTCGAGCATCGCCGGGACTTCCCAGCGCATGCCGGCAAACCGATTGCAAATCAGCGCCATCTGCCCGGCTTCGTGTTCGGGGATCGGCACGACGTGCGCCTCGCGCCAGATCAGCAGCACCAGCGACGCGCCGTCGTGCAACGTGAACCGCGCCGCCTGCCGGCCCGGCTCGCCATACATCACATAGACCTCGGGATCGCGCACCGGGTATCCGTCGATCGTGAAGGCGGCGAAGTTGTAACCCAAGAAGCGCTCGAAGCGATCTTCCGGGCCGAAGACCAATTCGCGCGTCCGCGAATGGATGCCTTCGGCGCCGACGACGAGATCGAAGAACCGCTCGCCGCCGCTCGCGAAACGCACCTTGGCGCCGTCGCGGTCCCCCTCGATCGAGCCGATCTCGTCGTCGAAGATCGTTTCGATTCGGCTCTCGATCGCATCGAAGATCGCCCGCGACAGTTCGCTGCGCGGCAGGCTGATGAAGCGGCCATGGGTGACGCGGTCGAGCGCGCTGACGGGGAAGCCGCCCCGCCGGCCGCCGCTGTCGCCAACGAAGCGCACTTGCTTGACATGATACCCGACCTGTTGGAGCCGAGGCAGCAGTCCCATCCGCTCGGCGAGGTCGTAGCCCTTGCCCCAGAAGTCGATGATGTAGCCGCCGGTGCGCAATTGAGGTGCCTTCTCGACGATCGTTACCCGATGACCGTCTTTCAGCAGCCACCAGGCGAGGGTCGGTCCGGCAATGCCTGCTCCGCTGATCAGCACGTCCATCGCCAGCGCTCCTCGATTGCGTTACACCTCAACCGCTCGTAAGCGCCGGCGCATGATCCTGGTCATCGACAATTACGATAGCTTCACCTTCAACCTGGTCCATTACCTGATGGAACTGGGCGCCGAGGTCAAAGTGGTTCGCAACGATGCGATCACGGCGGGTGAAGCCATCGCGAGCAACGCCGCCGGGTTCCTGATTTCGCCCGGTCCGTGCACGCCCAACGAGGCCGGGATCAGCCTCGATCTCGTCGCCGCCTGCGCCGATGCGGGGCGCCCGCTGCTGGGCGTGTGCCTCGGCCATCAGGCGATCGGCCAACACTTCGGCGGCCACGTCGTTCGCGGCGGGCTGATGCACGGCAAGACCAGCCTGGTCGATCACGACGGCACCGGAGTCTTCCGGGGCCTCCCGAGCCCCTTCACCGCGACGCGCTATCACTCGCTGATCGTCGAGGACATTCCCGCCTGCCTGACGGTCAACGCCACCAGCGAGACCCCAGGGCTCGACGGCACCAGCGTGATGGGCTTCCGCCACGAAAGTTTGCCGATCCACGGCGTCCAGTTCCACCCGGAGAGCATCGCCACCGAGCACGGCCACGAGCTGCTGGCGAACTTTCTCGAAATCTGCGGTCTCAAGGCCAAGCAGCCCGCATGACCACCCTCCCCGAGGTCGAACCGCACCTCAGCGAGGCGATGGCCGAGGAGATCTTCGGCCTGATGCTCGACGGCAAGGTTTCCGACGACGACATCGCCCGCTTCCTTATCGCGCTGTCCGACCGCGGCGAAACCGCCGCCGAGATCGCCGGCGCCGCCCGCGCGCTGCGCGCCCGGATGATCGGGATCGAGGCGCCGGCGAATGCGATCGACGTGTGCGGCACCGGCGGCGACGGGCACCACACGCTCAACGTTTCGACCGCGGTCAGCCTCGTCGTCGCCGCCTGCGGAGTGCCGGTGGCCAAGCACGGCAACCGCGCGGCCAGCTCCAAAGCCGGCGCGGCCGATACCCTCGAAGTTCTCGGGCTCGACATGGAAGCCGCCGGCCGCACCGCCGAAATGACCTTGCGCGAAATCGGCATCTGCTTCCTGTTCGCCGCCAACCACCACCCGGCGATGCGCCGCATCCAGCCGATCAGAAAGCGCATCGGCAGGCGGACGATCTTCAATCTGATGGGCCCGCTGTCGAACCCCGCGCGGGTCCAGCGCCAACTGATCGGCATCGCCCGCCCGGCCTACGTGCCGATCTACGCCGAGGCGATGGCGCACCTCGGCACCCGCCGCTCATTCATCGTCTCGGGCGACGAGGGCCTCGATGAGCTGAGCCTCGCCGGCGGCAACGAGCTGGCCGAAGTGATCGAGCACGATTTCGAGATGCACCGCGTCGACGCCGCCGAGGCCGGCCTGCCGCACGCGCCGATCGAGGCGATCCGCGGCGGCGACGCCGAGCACAACGCCGCCGCCCTGCGCGCGCTGCTGATGGGCGCTCCCGGCCCTTATCGCGACGCGGTGCTGTTCAACGCCGCCGGGGCGCTGGTGGTGGCAGGCGAAGTCGAGAGCTGGCCCGACGGCGTCGAGGAAGCCGCCGAGGCGCTCGACAAGGGTCTCGCCAAGGCGCTGCTCGACTGCTGGATCGCCGCGGCGAGATAAGTGGCCGCCCGGCGGCACCGCTTTCCTACTTGGCCGCGCTGTGCCAGGAGTGCCGCACATCAGAGGCGAATCGACGTGCCGACTATTTGGAAAGGGCGCACGCTGGATCACGAAAGGTCACGCGGCGTTTCACACAAGTCTTTGTCTTAAATACGAAAACGGGGGATAGTCACAATAAATTTCGGGCAGTTTGTGTGCGCCTTCAACGGCTCGCCCTGGGCGGGCCAGCTCGACGGCGATCGTTCGTCGCTTCGCTGTGGACATCGTCAATTGAAACCGTCAAAATCCCCCTCGACCAATTCCACGGGAGAGATCCAACATGCGTAAATCCATTCTTGCTTTCGCCGCGGCCGGTGCCGCCGCGCTCTCTTTCGGCACGCTGCACGCGCAGCAAGGCCCGATGCCGGCCGCGCCCAGCATGGACCCGTCGAAGGTTACCGGCGGAACCTACAAGAGCGATCCGAACCACACGCAGATCATGTACAGCTACAAGCACCTCGGCTTCACCCAGAACATGGGTCTGCTGTCAGGCGCGATGGGCACGCTGATGCTCGATCCGAAGAACCCGAAGAACGATCACCTCTCGGTCGACGTGCCGATCGATACCATCCACACGACGATCGCCGCGCTCGACAAGGAACTGGTCGGCCCGATGTTCTTCGATGCCGCCAAGTACCCCACCGCGCACTTCGAATCGACCGGCGTGACGGTGCACGGCAAGTCCGCCGACGTGGCCGGCAACTTTACGATCCACGGCGTGACCAAGCCTGGCGTGATCCACGCCACCTTCGAGGCGGTCGGGACCAACCCGATGTCCAAGAAGGAAACCGTCGCCTTCTCCGGCCACGCGACGATCAAGCGCAGCGATTTCGGCGTGAAGGCGTTCGTGCCGATGGTCGGCGACCAGATCGACATGACGATCACCGCCGCGTTCGAGAAGCAGTAAGCGGCCGCCCCATTTCGTCATCCCCGCTTTCGCGGGGGTGATGATATGGGGGTTGGGCCGTTCCGCGGAACGCTCTGGATTTCTTAACCAAGATCCCCTATCTCGCCCGCATGCACCGCCGCGAGCTCCTTTCGCTGCTTCGACTTACGCGCCCTTAGGCGCGTCGACCGGCCTGCGCGCGGCGCAGGCAGCCCGCCTAAGGGCCTCTCATCATCGACATCTCGAAATCGGTCGCCGCGCTTGCCGTGCGGCCCGCATCGATAAGGCAATTTGTGTAATGCCGATGCTCCACGATCCGAGCCGCAAGTACCGGCCCTTCCCGCCGGTCCCGCTGCCCGACCGGCAGTGGCCCAGCCGCACGATCACCCGCCCGCCGCGCTGGCTCTCGACCGACTTGCGCGACGGCAATCAGGCGATCGTCGATCCTATGGACGCGGTGAAGAAGAACCGCTTCTTCGACCTGCTGGTGGAGATCGGCGTCAAGGAGATCGAGATCGGCTTCCCCGCCGCCGGGCAGACCGAATTCGATTTCATCTCCGCGCTGGTCCGCTCTGGCAAGATCCCCGACGACGTGATCGTTCAGGTGCTGACGCAATCGCGCGAAGACCTGATCCGGACCAGCTTCGCCAGCCTGGAGGGTGCCGACAAGGCGATCGTCCATCTCTACAACGCGGTCAGCCCGGCGTGGCGCGAGATCGTCTTCCGCATGACCCCCGACGAGGTGCGCGAGGTCGCGGTCAAGGGCGCCAAGGTGATGCGCGACGAAGCGGCGAGACGGCCGGAGACCGAGTGGCACTTCCAGTATTCGCCCGAAACCTTCTCGACCGCCGAGCTCGATTTCTCGATCTCGGTCTGCGAAGCGGTGATGGAGGTGCTTCAGCCGACCGCCGAGCGGCCGATCATCCTCAACCTCCCGGCCACCGTCGAGGCCGCGACGCCCAACATCTACGCCGATCAGATCGAATACTTCTGCCGCAACCTGCCCAACCGCGACCGCGCGATCGTCAGTCTCCACACCCACAACGACCGCGGCACCGGCGTCGCCGCGGCCGAGCTCGGGCTGATGGCCGGCGCCGACCGCATCGAGGGCTGTCTGTTCGGCAACGGGGAGCGCACCGGCAACTGCTGCCTCGTCACCCTGGCGCTCAACATGTACACTCAGGGGATCGATCCGGGCCTCGATTTCTCGGACATCGACCGGGTCATCGAAACCGTCGAATATTGCAACCAGATCCCCGTTCACCAGCGCCATCCCTACGGCGGCGAGCTGGTGTTCACCGCCTTCTCGGGCAGCCATCAGGACGCGATCAAGAAGGGCCTCGAAGCGCAATCGACGCGCAACGACGAGCAGTGGCGGGTGCCGTACCTGCCGATCGACCCCGCCGACCTCGGCCGCACTTACGAGGCGGTGATCCGTGTCAACTCACAGTCGGGCAAGGGCGGCTTCGCCTGGGTCCTCGAGCAGGACCAAGGCCTTAAGCTGCCCAAGAAGCTGCAGATCGACTTCTCGAAACACGTCCAGCGCCTCGCCGACGAGCTCGGCCGCGAACTCAACGCCGCCGACATCTGGGACACCTTCCGCAAGGCGTACTTCGTCAAGGTGCCGGAGCGGCGTTTTCGCCTGGTCGATTTCGAGGAGCGCCGCGCGGCCGACGGCGACCGCATCTTCAGCGGCACGATCGAGGTTGACGGCCGCGCGCAAAGCGTCAGCGGCCGCGGCAAGGGTCTGATCGCCTCGGTTCTGGCGACGCTGAAGGACGAATTCGCGCTCGATCTCGAAGTGCTCGACTACTCCGAGCACGCGCTCGGCACCGGCACCGATGCCCGCGCGGCAACCTATATCGAATGCGCCACCCCGACGGGGCGCACCGTGTGGGGAGTCGGCATCGATCAGGACGTCGCCACCGCCAGCGTCCGCGCGATCCTCAGCGCGGCCAACTCGGCGGTGCGGGAGGAAGCCTGAGTCGGGTCCGCCGCGGCGCAAGGATCAATCGCGGCGGCTCTCCTCGGCAATGGTCACCCTGCCCAGCCTGCCCGAAAGAATTCCGAGCACCGCGCCTGCCAGAACATCGCCGATGTGATGTTCGCCGGACCGCAAGCGTCCGAATCCGACGAGGGCGGCCGCAGCGGTCGGCCAGAAGCGGTGCCCGGCCTTGCGCAAGACATATGCGGCCGCCGCGGATTCGGCGGCATGCTCGGAGGGGAAGCTCCTGGCATTCCTGCCGTCCGGGCGAACCCGGTCCACGGCGGACTTGAGAACCTGTGAGCCGACAGTACCGCCCAGGATCGAAGCACCCGCAGCCGCGGCGCTGCGGCCACGCCGCTTCGTCAATGGCAACATCACCGCCGCAGCGATGATCGCCCAACGTGCGGCATCGCTCAGGCGATCGACGGCGGTTGATCGATGTTCTGTCTGCCTCGGCATGCTCGGCAAGAAGTGTTGGAATTGGCACGGGTTCCCGCCGAACGGACGCTTAGGGCTCGGTCTTGCGCCACAGCAGCTCGGCCATCGCGTCGAGTTCGGCGAAATCGCGGCCGTCGCCCAGCGGGTCGCCGCGATTGAGCAACAACCGGGCGGTGTCGGCGAGCAGCCGCCGCCGTAACGCGCGTTGCAGAAGCCCCAATCGCATCAGCGCTTCCTGCAGCGCGAGGTCGGGCTCGCGCAGCCGCCGCGCGGCCCATTCGCCCTCGATCCGGCCCACCCGTTCGAACACCATCGCGTTGTAATCGCGATGTGGGCCGCGATGGAGCGGCAAACCGATGCGCAACGCGGCGCGCTCGCTGCAGGGAAGCAGCAGGCCGTTGCGGCGAAAGTCGTCGAAGCCGACGCTGTCGTGCCCCAAGAGGTCGAACAATCGTCCAAAGCAGCGCGCCGAAAGCAACTGCCGAGGAAGCAGGTGATGCCGCTGCATTCCCGGTTGGTAGCCCGGATCCTTACGGCGGTTGATTGTGCGGAAGGGCAGGCGCCGACGGCGTATCGGCCACCTCAAGGGCCGAACCGATGTCGAGCCTAATCTCGCCACACCCGCACGAAGCGACCGTTTTCCGACGGCTCCAGCCGCAACGGCAAGCCGTCAGGCCCGGTGATGCGCTGGGGCGTATCGATCCGGCCGCTATCGACCAGCAGATCGATCAGCCGCACGCCCAGCTTCGCCCCCGCCGCCTTGTCCGCCATCAGTTCGGGCTCGATCCGCAGCTCCTGCCCCGCGAACAGCGCCAGACCCTCGCTGTGCATCCCGCCGTCGGCGTCGAGGCCGAGCGCCGTCAGCCCAAGGCCGGGGAATACCCCACCTTCGATCCAGCGCAGCACCCGCTCGCGGAAATAGGCGGGAGCGCACCAACTGCGCGCGGTGTGCCAGGCGACCCCCTCGGCCCCGTCCAGGTGCACGAGCGAGGCGGCGAGCCACGCCAGCGTGCGGATTACCGGGGTCATCGTGTGACCGCCGGCGAGGTGCGGACCCGGGCGTATGGTCAGCGCTTCCCATCCAGTCGTGTCCGCATCCGCGCCGAGCGCATACCTGTGGGCGCAAGGCGGCGGCTGAACCGCCGGGCCGGGAAACAGACCGACGAGATCGAAAGTCAGGCCGTTGGCGAGCAGCTCGAGCCACGCCTCGCTCTGCTCCGCCTGGGCGACTGCTGCATCGTCGGCTTCGGCCGCGGGATCGAAACTGATCGAGAAACCGCCCTGCTCATTCGCCAGCTGGCGAATCGCCCCGGCACTCGGGCGGCGTCCCGCCGCGAAAAGCAGCGATACGGCCGAACCGGGTTCCCCTGCGCCGATCTCCCGCGCCCTCGAAATGGCCAACCCCTCCAGAATCCCGCCCGATTTGTGGAGCCAAACGCGGTTCAGGTCGAGTCTTTGGAAAGGCTATAGGTCCAAACCGGATGTGTGATTGCCGGAATATTGCGCGTCGGCAGCGAGCCTGCGCTGTCGAAAGCCCCGGGTCATCTCTTCTTCGCCGCTCCCGCTTGGGCTAGGTCCGGCTGATGCAGACCCGCCAAGCAGTTTTCGGCGTCGAGGCCTCGCTATCGGGCAAGGCCTGGCGCTGGCGCGGCGGAAACATGGCGCTGGAGGAAGACCCCGCGGGGCTCGAGCACGGCCTCCTCGACCAGTTGCTGCTCGGCCGCGGCGTTGCCCGCGAGGAGCTGGCGCTGCACCGGGCGCCGAGCCTTCGCAGCTTCCTGCCCGACCCGTCGATCTTCGCCGACATGGATTCGGCGGCCGACCGGCTGGCGCAGGCGGTACTCACCGGCGAGCAGGTGACGATCTTCGGCGATTACGATGTCGATGGGGCGACCAGCGCGGCGCTGCTGATCCGCCTGCTGCGCATGCTTGGGCACGCGGCCCGCCCGTACATCCCCGATCGCCTGCTGGAAGGCTACGGTCCGAGCGGCGAGGCCCTTGTCCGCCTCGGCGCCGAAGGCTCCAGCCTGATCGTGACCGTCGATTGCGGGGCGATGGCTTTCGACGCGCTGGCCGCCGCGCACAACGCCGGGATCGACGTCGTCGTGATCGATCACCACAAGTGCGCCGCCGAGCTGCCCCGCGCCTTCGCGCTGGTCAATCCGAACCGCCAGGACGAAGCCGGCGAGGCCGCCTCGCATGGCCATCTGGCTGCGGTCGGGGTGGCCTTCCTCCTGGCGGTGGCACTGGTGAGAACGCTGCGGCGCCAGGGCTTTTTCGCAAACCGCACCGAGCCCGACCTGTTCGCGCTGCTCGACCTGGTCGCGCTCGGCACCGTCGCCGACGTCGCGGCGATCCGCGGGCTCAACCGGGCGTTCGTCGCCCAGGGCCTGAAGGTCATGGCCCAGCGCCGCAACCTCGGCATGGCGGCGCTGATCGACGCCAGCCGCCTGACCCGACCGCCGAGCTGCAGCGATTGCGGGTTCGCGCTCGGCCCGCGGATCAACGCCGGCGGGCGTGTCGGCGAATCTTCGCTCGGCGTGCGGCTGCTGACCACCGAGGATCCCGACGAAGCCCGCGCTCTCGCCACACAGCTCTCGACTCTCAACGACGAGCGCCGGGCGATCGAGGCGGCGGTGCAGGAAGCGGCCGAACGGCAGATCGACTCGCAGCACAATCGCGCCGTCCTCACCCTCGCCGGGCACGGCTGGCATCCCGGCGTGATCGGCATCGTCGCCGGACGCATCAAGGAACGGACCGGCAAGCCCGCGCTGGTGGTGGCGCTGGACCGTGAGAGCGGCCAGGGCAAGGGCTCCGGCCGCTCGATTTCGGGCGTCGACTTGGGCGCGGCGATCATCGGCGCGAAGGAAAAGGGCCTGCTGGTCGCGGGCGGCGGCCACGCGATGGCCGCGGGGCTGACGGTGGAGGAAGCGCGTCTCGACGAATTCGCCGAATGGCTCGACGCCCACCTCGGCCCCGCGGTCGCCCGCGCCTCGGCCGAGCGCACGGTCACGCTCGACCTGTCGCTGACGCCGCGCGGGCTCACGCCGGAGCTGGTCGACACGCTCGACGCCGCCGGTCCCTTCGGAGTTGGCTGGCCCGCGCCACGGGTCGCCGTCGGCCCGGTGCGGCTGGTCCGCGCCGACGTGGTCGGTAGCGATCACGTGCGCCTGATCGCCGGCGGGCAGGACGGCGCGAGCTTCAAGGCGATCGCCTTCCGCGCCGCCGAAACCGCTCTGGGCCAGGCGCTGCTCCACGGCGCCGCCGGGCGGCGCCTGTGGCTCGCCGGCCGGGCGAAGATCGACGAGTGGGGCAGCCGGCCGCAAGCCGAGCTACACCTCGAGGACGCCGCCTGGGCGGAGTGACTTCCCGCGCCCAGCAGCAGGCTTGACCGCCTGCCGCCGCACCCCTAAGTGCCCCGCCACGCCAACGGTGCGGCCCCATCGTCTAGCGGTCTAGGACGCGGCCCTTTCACGGCTGAAACACGGGTTCGAGTCCCGTTGGGGTCACCATCGCTGGTGTGCTATGCCTATCGGCGTGGCCCCTTCGTCTAGCGGTCTAGGACGCGGCCCTCTCACGGCTGAAACACGGGTTCGAGTCCCGTAGGGGTCACCAATTGATTCAACGGGTTAGCTGTTCCAGCGACCTAAATGTCAAATAACCGTCAAACCAGATTTGTGTGGATTGCAGTGCCCTCGTGCGGACGGTGGTTACGCGGTCTACTGGCGCGATCCGCGTTGACGTTTGGCGATTCGTGGAAGAGGGAATGACTGGACCTGGCCGATGCCGTTGAAAAAGTCGGCTTCTGACGGAAGCGGACGGCCGTCAGGATTTTGGTTGAGCGGCTGCTGACCTCGTCAGGCCGGCCGTGCCTGATTGGCGAGGCTGATCTTGGCCAGCTTGCGGAGGTTCTGGGCTGCTGCGGCGAGGTGGAACTCGTCTCGAGCACCGTAGGGACCGCGTAATCGCAAGCGGTCGAGCCGCATGATGCGCTTGAGGTGGGCGAACAGCATCTCGACTTTCTTCCGTTCGCGCCGGGAGGTGATCCATTCGTCTTCCTGTGACAGCAACCGGGCCATGTCTCGCGCCCCCTCATGGATCGAGCGCATGACCTTGCGAGGTTCGACGCCGGGGCAGCATTGCGCCTCGAGAGCGCAGGCGTCGCAGTCGAGCTTGCTGGCGCGGTAGCGGAAGAACCCGTCGGCGTTCGGCCGCTCATGATCGACGTGGCCGGTTCTGCGGAACCGCCTGAGCTGCTTGCCCGCAGGACAAGTGTAGTGATCCTGCTCACGATCAAAGCGGAAGCTCCTGCGATCGAAGGCGCCGTCGGCACGAGCGGACTTGTCGAACACCGGCACGTGCGGCTCGATGCCGCGCTCGTGGACCAGCCAGGCGAGCATCTCGGCCGAGCCGTAGCCGGTATCCGCGATGAGCTTGTGCGGCCACAGGCCATGGCGATCGGCTGAGCGCTCGATCATCCGCTTGGCCGCCGTAACCTCGGCCTGACGCACTGCCGTGCTCGCTTCGACATCGACGATCACCGCGTTGTCGACGTCGATGAGGTAGTTGGTCGCGTAGCAGAACTGCGCCTGCCCACCGTGAGCCGAGGTGTAACGCGAAGCCGGATCGACCGGCGAGACGCGCTTCGGCTCCGTTGGCGACGCGGCCCCAAACGCTGCGTCATCGAGCACGGCGAGATACTCATCGACTGCGCGGCCCGACAGATCGACGGCCAGTGCAGCCGGCCCTTCGCAGAAGTTCTGGCGGTTGGCTTCGGCTCGGATCAGGCTCGCATCCACGGCAAAGCCGTCACCGCCAACCAGCCCCTCTTCAAGGCACCGGCGCACAGTCGTTTCGAACAGCTGGCGGAACAGGTCACTGTCGCGGAACCGGCCATGGCGGTTCTTCGAGAAGGTCGAGTGGTCCGGCACATCGCCATCGAGGCCCAGGCGGCAGAACCAGCGATAGCCGAGGTTGAGATGCACTTCCTCGCACAGCCGCCGCTCGGAGCGAATGCCGAAGCAATAGCCGACGATGAGCATGCGCAGCATCAGCTCGGGATCGATCGAGGGCCGTCCGATCGTGCTGCAGAAAGGCCGCAGATGCTCGCGCATCTCCGACAGATCGACGAACCTATCAATCGCCCTCAGCAGGTGATCGGCAGGGACGTGCCGATCCAGGCTGAACTCGTAAAACAGAGGCTCCTGCGCCAATCGGCGCTCGCCCATCATCGCCCGGCATCCTTCAGCATCGAAATGCTGAATCAGACACACGCGGCTACTTCGAGAGCGACTTCTTCAACGCCATCGGCCGAAGGCGGAACGGTAGCTTTCGGGTGAGGTTGGTCGAAAAGCTGCCGCTCGGTCGGCAACTCCGCGAATGGCCACATGCGGCCCCAAGCGGAGATTCGCACCGCCCTCGGCCTTTTGCCGGAACATGTCGTCTTCGATGGGGTTTGAACTTCGCGTGAGAGTGCATTGAATTTTCAAGTTGGACAGCCGAGCCAACGATGCTGTGAGGGACCATGGACGACGTTCCGCCGATCCTTGTTGTCGAGGATGAGCCGTTGGTAAGGCTCACGATCGTGGAAGCCCTCGAAGATGGCGGATATACCGTCCTTGAAGCCGCCGAAGGGCATTCCGCGCTGACTGAGATTGAGCGAGTTGAAGAGCTTCGCGGACTGGTTACAGACATTCGCATGGGAGCCACTCCCAGCGGATGGGAAGTTGCCCAACAGGCGCGGGAGAAGTTTCCTGCATTAGCCGTGGTCTATGTGACCGGCGACAGCATCACTGAATGGCCGTCCAGTGGGGTGCCTCAGAGCGCGGTGCTCCAAAAACCCTTTGCCAGTGCTGAGTTGGTCGCGGCATTGGCCAATCTGTTGTTGGCGCAGCAATCCATGCCGCCACAGTCCTAGGTCTGCATTGGACGCCTTGCGGACATCGGGCTCTCCTGCCGGTGCAGTGCCTCGGGCACTTATCCCCTCGGCCAAGCAGCATAAGATACACTCGCCGCGTTGCATGCTCGCAGAGAGAACCTATCTAGAAGCCATCGTTCGGGCATCCTTCTCGTAAGCGCCTGCGACCGAGAGACAGCCGTGCTCCCGCTTACAGCAAAGGGAGCCGCGGATGTCCGTCAGGCTATCGCTATTGCGACAGAGAGCGTCGCGGAACAGCTTCACGAAGCCGAGTTCGACCGGCTGCAAGAGCGGCACAGTTTACCGGCTTAGCAGTTCAAGTTGGGCGCCAGTCATGCAAAGATCGCTGTTTTCGAGCATGCTGCTCGTCGCTCTTTCTATCGGCTCTCCCATCAGGGCCGACCAGCCGTTGCCGGAGGAACCGGTCGCGCTGCCTCCGGCCGTGGAGCAGGGTGTGGACATGGTCTATGTGGATCCCGAGATCGCCGTCGATATTCGCTGGCGCAATACCAAGCTGGATAGCGTCAGCTTTGCCCGATATGCCGGCGCGCCACTGGATCTGATCCAGGCGATTAACCCTCTCTACACTGAGCTGCGCCGCGGCCTCGTGCAATATCAGAAGCAATGGGGAAGCCTTCCGCAGTTCAGCATGCCCGCCGGCCCGACGCTGGCGATCGGCGCCCGGGGCGAGCGAGTCACGCTGCTGCGCGAGCGGCTTGGCCTGGTGCCCGGTAGACGCTTTGACGAAGCCCTGAGAACCCGGGTGGCAGCCTACCAGCGCGTTCACGGTCTCAAGCAGGATGGAACTGCCGGCGATGAGGTAATTGCTTCCCTCAACATGGGCGCGGAACACTACGAACACGTGCTGATGATCAACATGGAGCGCGCTCGGCGTCTTCCGCCCCCGGCGAGTTGAAGCGACACATCATCGTCGATACGGGCTCGGCTAGAGTCATGATGTACGACCATGACAGACTGATCGGTTCGATGCGGGCAGCCGTTGGCGCGAAGGACACCCAGACGCCGATGATGGCCGCGCTCATTCGCTATGCGGATGTGAACCCTTATTGGAACGTGCCGGGATCGCTCGCCATCAAGCTTATCGCGCCGCGCGTCCTCGAGCAGGGTGTTGCCTATCTCACGGAGCGCAAGGACGACGTGTTCGCCGACTGGAGCCCGACCGCCGTTCCGCTCGATCCGGCCACAGTCGACTGGAAGGCGGTGAAGGACGGCAAGCTGACCTTGCATATCCGCCAGGGCCCCGGAGGCGGTAACTCCATGGGGAAGATCAAGTTCATGATGCCCAATATCTTCGGCATCTATCTCCACGATACGCCCGACAAGTCCGTGTTCGACACGGATCAGAGGTGGGTCAGCAACGGCTGTATTCGCCTGCAGGACGCACGCGGGCTCGCTGTGTGGCTTTTCGGCGAAATGCCCAAAGCGCACGATCCCAATACCGAGGAGCGCGTTGACTTGCGCGATCCGGTTGCGGTGTTCGTCACCTATCTCACCGCCGAGGCCGCGGACGGGCAGGTACTCTTCCGAGCCGATCCTTATGGCCGCGATCCAGCTGTGCTCACACGCTATTTTGGGGAAGACCGACAATTGGCATATGGGAGCTCCCACTGAGTTGATGCCGTGCGAGCATCTTCCACCACCGCCAGGGTGATTTGCCGCCGGTCGGCCAGCCTTAAGTTGTTGCGACCTCCGCTTGCCGCTCGTGCATGCGCGTCAGTTCGGCAGATACATGGAGATGTCCGACGGCGCTCTCTGTCGCCACGGCGATGGGACGCCCGCCGAGGAGTGCATTTTCTGCATTGAGGAAAGCTATCGCGCGATCTCTACCCAGGATCTGGAAGGCAAGGCTCGTAATGTCGCCCTGCCGAACGGCATGGTCGCGAGACATCGGGGTGCCTTTCGTGCGCTTGCGCCAATGGCTAACGGGCGATTTTGTATGTTCATCGGACATCGGCGAAATTCCTCCAAGTTGAGTTGCATAGGCGCCGGCTCAACGAGCCAGCCACCAGACGATCAGTATGAGCCCGACAACGGGCAGAATAAATCCCATCCAGTCGAGCTTGCGGATTTTGGGCGCGCTCACAGCAGCTCGCTCTCGAGCTTGGCCATTCGGCGCGTCTCCGCAATCGCGTCGGCGAGGCGCGAGTAGCGAAAGCCGCTGACCAAGAAAGTCTCTGTCATCTGGCGTTTGACGCCAAGCGATGCAGCTTCGACGTCCAGCAACTCAGGGGTTTGAACGGGCTCAACTCGACCGCCCTCGTTTTCCCGGGACTCGGTCCTGGCGGACGGAGAGTTGATAGAAGATGGGGCGGACATGGCAGGCTCCCTTTGTCAGCGGGAGCGCGCATGTCTCTCGGTCGGTGACGCCTACGTGCGGATTGCCATCGATGGGTCTGAAGTGGGGTGAGGACCGCGATTATACAAGCGCAACCCGGTCGGAGGAAGCGCCGCGCCAGCGCCGGCCCTTACAATCGGCGACCCCCACCCCATATAACAATCACCGGAGGCAAACGCTTGTAAGCGCCTGCGGCTGAGAGACCGAGGTGCTCCCGCTTACGATGCGGGAGCAGACCATGGATCTCAATCAGCTCTATTTTAATCACCAGGTCTTGGCGATGCGGACGGCGGAAATTCCCGACTCCGTCGTTCGCCACGATAGCGAGTTTGTAGCGTCGACGATTGCCGGGCGAATTGGCTGTATCCAACGCGCGCTCGGAGCACGCGCAGCCTCAGGTTGGGAGCTTCTGGCATTACCGGATCGGGACGATCTGACCGGTCGCTCGTTCGGACTGGCCTGCACCCGCCCCGGCAGCACAGGTCATGACCTTGCGATCAGTGGTCGCGAACTTGCTGGCGCGACTGCCGATGCCGGTCCCGTGGAGCCAAGCGAAAATCCGGATCGAGGTCATGCAGGGGTTGCGGAGAGGACGGAAGCGTCGCCCTTCCAGCCGATCCGTTCAGGCAGCGCTGAACGTTCGAATGCCTCCTGGCTAATCGACGATCGACCGCGCCGACAAGCCGTAGTCAATCCAACCATTACCCACGCCCAATTCCGGGCACCACGAAAGGTAATTCACCATGAGCAAGAACAACGACCAGCAGGGCGGCAAAAGCTTGGGGCAGGGGCAGCAGCAGGGTCAGCAGGGCGAAGTCCCTAAGCAGCCGGGCGCCCCGGAGAAGACAGAGACCCAGCCCCAGCAGGAGCAGGAAAAGGCTCCCAAACAGGACGGTGACAAGAACTCCAGCCCGAGCTGATCGCAGCGCAGGCTAGACAAGGAAGGCCGCCCTTCGAGGCGGCCTTCTCTTTGGGTGCGATGAGGCGATCGTGCGGGATGCAATGCGGGGTCGAAGAATGCCGCGACGACGGCGGTCTGTTCCATTGCTATCCGTCCTTGCCGTCACCATATCGACTGTATTGGGGCCCAGAAAGCAGGCATACCCGACTGAGAGACGTTTGAGCTCCCGCTTGCGAGGAGATTCAACATGTCAAAACAGATCGTGGAAGCCGTCAACGAAGACTGGGAGAACGAGGGAGGCAGCCTTGCCGTTCTGCCCCGGGAACGTCCGATTGAAGCGACCCGATTTCTTACCGAGTTCTATGCTGTCGACGGCAGAGCCTCTGCAACGCTCGGCGAGGCGACAAAGCGTGCCGTCTTCGTGCAGAAGAATGAAAGCCCGTGAACTCCTGTGATCCGTCATTCGCGCTCTCTTCCAGAGCGGGGTGCGGCCATTTGGCTGACGGGCGGCAGCGGCCTTCTCGACCTTAACCGCAGTTAGAGTTGGCGCGCATCGACCGGCCAGACACTGACATGTCAAAACAGTTCGTCAGAGAACTCCCTCAAAAGCCGATCTTCGGCCCGGAGACGCCAAAACTCGATCCACCCCTTCCGACCCAAATCAGGGTTTGGAGATCGGTCGCGAAGGCTTTCACATGGCGGGCGCTGGGGACGATGGACACCCTCGTCCTCTCCTATGTGCTGATAAAGTTCCTCGACCCGCTGCTGGACATCCGGGTCGGTTCAGCGCAGGCCCTCACGGCCGCCAGTTACATTGCGATCACCGAAATCGCGACGAAGACCATCTTCTACTTTCTGCATGAGTGGTTCTGGTCATTGATCCGGTGGGGATCGACCGCCGGGCCGAAAGCCAATCGAGACTCGCTCGGACGCAGCACGATGAAGATGGGCTCATGGCGCCTGCTCGCGTCACTCGACACGTTCATTCTTGCGTGGTTTTACACCGGGAACGTCGCGACCGCGTTCTCGATCGGCGGGCTCGAGATCTTCACGAAGATGGCCTTCTACTTCGTTCACGAACGAATCTGGGCCCGAATCCGCTTCGGAGTTGTCCGGCAGGCCGACACTATAGCGAACAATCTTCAACAGGGGAGCGAGGCAAGCTTTAGGGACGGGTAAATCGGTCTCGATCAAGGGGGAACGGCCCGGGGCATGTCCCACTACTGGTTCGCGAACCGGCACGGCGCCTGCCGTCTATTGCATTTGCCGGCCCGCACGTCGGCTTGCCTGGTCGGCTATCGTTTCGCTCGAGCGCCCATCGCCAAGTTCGGCGACTTCGATCCGCGTTCAGGTTTGACATCGACCTCGGCGTTGATGATGGGTGCCGGGAACCGGTCAGCCTCGGCCATTCGGCTTCGCGCCAAATACTGCTGTTCAGCTGCCGACCGTTTGGGTCCGGGCCTGAGGGCTGATGTGGCGGAGACCGGGATGCGTAGCCTGTCCGCTTGCTCCGCAAGAGATCACCAAAGGGCCGGCGGAGCGATCAGCCGGGGCCTTTCGCCTTTGCCGCGGACTTGCGCGGCTCACCTTAGGAATGCACCATCCACCAGATCAGCAGGGCGAGGCACGCGAGCGGCGCAAGCACTGCGAAATAGGCAGGCTTCTCGGAATCACGCGGGCTCACGATGATGCGCCCTCGACCAGCATCCGGCGCGCCTGGGCGACGGCATCGGCCAGACTGGTGTAGCGATAGTCGCCGACGGCGTAGGTCTCGCTCACGATGCGAGTTACGCCGAGCGACTCGGGCGAGACCGGGGGGCGGACGCTGCCGCCTTCATTTTTCCCAGTCATCGTGAGGCGATTTGGCAATGGTCTGGTGGGACATGATGGCGCTCCCTCGTAGCGGGAGCGCGGAGTCTCTCAGTCGATGGTGCCTACGGTCGTGTGCCATCGATGAATTATATGTAGTAACGGAAATTATAAATTCAACACAATCAGTGCTTTTTAATTATTCCGATTTTAATTTAGCATGATTTCTTACCGAATTGGTGGTTGCGCTATTTTATATCCATGGTCGTCGATGCGCAGGAAATTAATTGCAATTTTCCGAATTGATGCGACGGTCGTCCGCGAAAAGTGTTATAGCAAGCATGGAGCCTCAGCGATCCAGCATCGATTCGGGATAGCCCGGCTCTCTTTCCGGCCGAGTAGGGTTGCTATCCGCAAGCCGTGCGCCGGAGTTAAGGCGCAGCCATGCATAAGACCACGACCCCCCACCTCGATCCAGTCGCGAGTCTCGCGCTGGCCCTCATCGATTCGTCGCGGAGCCCGGTGCTCCTGCTGAACGACGAGTTCGACATCGTCGGCGCCAGCCGGTCGTTCTGCAGCGCCTTCGGGTTCGAGCCGGACCAGATCGAGGGAGTCGCTCTCGCCCGGCTGGGGGCCGGCGAATGGGACGTTCCCCAGCTGCGCTCGCTGCTCACAGCGACGTTTGCCGGCACGGCGGCGGTCGATGCCTACGAAATGGATCTGCGCCGCGACGGTCACGAGCCGGCCTGCATCGTGCTCAACGCGCACAGGCTGGATTACGACGGCGACGCCGCGCTGATCGTCCTGACGATCACCGACGTCACTTCGGCGCGGCTGGCGGTCCGGATCAGGGACGACCTGATCAAGGAAAAAGAAATCCTGATGCAGGAACTCCAGCACCGCGTGGCCAACAGTCTGCAGATCATCGCCAGCGTTCTCTTGCAAAGCGCTCGCCGGGTCCAGTCCGAGGAAACCCGGCATTACCTGCGAAACGCACATAACCGGGTGATCTCGATCGCCACGCTCCAAAAGCAGTTGGCCGTTTCCGTCGAGGACACGGTGGAACTGCGGCAATACTTCCAGGGCCTGTGCGACAGCATCGGAGCCTCGATGATCGACGACGACGGCGTGATCACGCTTCACGCGGAAGCCGATGGCAGCACGGTGACGGCCAATGTCGCGACGAGCCTCGGGCTGATCGTGACCGAGCTGGTCATCAATGCCCTCAAGCACGCCTTTCCCAATCACGAGCAGGCGGGAGACATCGAGGTGGATTATCGAACCCGCGGCGATGGCTTCGTGTTGTCGGTGACCGACAATGGTGTCGGCATGGCGAAGAGCGCCGGCCTGTTCAAGCCGGGCCTTGGCACCGGTATCGTCGACGCACTGGCCAAGCAGCTGGGGGGCACTGTGGAAGTGACTGACGCCTCGCCGGGCACCATGGTCTCGATCGTCCGCGCGCCTTGAGGGACACGCGTCGCGTTCTCGACCCGGCGTTGTGCAAGAAGTAAAATCTTCAATAAAACGTTATATAAAACAACACGGGACCCGGTCTACTTAATCTCGAAGGTCGTTTAAGATAAATAATGCCGAAATATAGGGAACTTAATAGTTTTTGAATTGTTAAGCGTATTGGAAACAGGAATCATCCGATTCCAGGAGCTTCTCCCATGCGCAGGTACATATTCGCGGCGAGCATCGCCGCGGTCGCCCTCGTCCCTTCGATCGCCAACGCCCGGACCCCGTCCCAGGCTACTTGCGAGCAGCAGAGCACCACGCGGGTCGTCGCCACTGTCGGCGGCGGGGTGGTTGGCGGAGTTCTGGGCAACACCGTTGCCGGCCGCGGCGACAAAACCCTTGGCACGATTATCGGCGCCGCCGCCGGCGCGCTGATCGGCAACCAAGTCGCCAAGCCGGGCCGCGAGTGCAATGATGCCTACGGCTATTACGATAAGGACAATCGCTGGCACGCTACCGGTATCAGCGCTTCAGACGCGCGCGGCTATTACGACCGTGACGGCGGCTGGATCGAAGGCGCGCCCAACGGCCGCTATGGCTCCGATAACCGCTGGATCATGAACAGCGGTTCGGGCAGCGGTTATGGCGATTACCGGTCGAACGGCGAATGGGTCCCGGCATCGTCCAACGGCTATTACGACCGCAACGACGCATGGGTAAGCGGTTCGGAGAGCGGCTTTTACGACGATCGCGGTCGCTGGATCGCGGCCAGCGAAGCCGCGCAGCCGGCTCGCCGCGCCGATGCCTACGGCTCCTACGACGCCCAGGGCCAGTGGCACGCGGCGGTCGTCGCGACCGGCCGGGCAAGCGGTTACTACGATCGCAACAACACCTGGGTGGCGGGCGCGCCCAACGGCTATTACGACAGCCGAAGCAACTGGATCCCCCGCCGCGAAGACGGATCAGCAAGCGGCAGCTACGACAGCCACAATCGCTGGATCCCGGCTTCGTCCCAGGGCTACTATGACGATCGCGGCCAGTGGATCGCGGGTACCGCCAGCGGCCATTACGACCAGCGCGGCCGATGGGTCGCCGGAGTGACGGTCGGCCATTACGATGCGCGCGGCCGTTGGATGGCCGGAGAAGCCGCTGGCCACCGCGATGCCGCGGGAACGTGGGTCGCCGACCTCCAGCCGGGGTACTACGACAACCGTGGGCGCTGGCACGCGGGCGAAACCTCGGGCTATTACGACAATCGCGGCCGGTGGATCGCCACCGAGGCGGCGACAGGTGCAAGCTATGGGGCCGAACGTCCCGCCATCCTGTCGCAGCTTGCCGGGCTCGACCGCTACGTCAGCACCGCCGGGTCGCAGCGTTCGCTGAGCGGGCGCGAGGCCGCCAGGGCCCACCGCGAGTTGTATTCCATTCGCTCAAGCGAAAGGAGCATGGTGCACGATCGCCAGGGTAACCTCTCCGCTCGCGACCAGGCGTCGCTTCAGCTCAGGATCGACAACCTGACCACCCGCCTGCAGGTCAACTCGCAGTAACCGGCTCGGGGGGCCTGTAGGCTCCCCCCGCCTTTCCTCCGCTCCGCGCCTGATAGAGCCGGCGCGAGATTCCCGGGCTCCTGGTCGAAATCGGCGGCCAGCCGTGCCGTGGGTGGGGCCCACTACCTTCCAGTTATTCGAGGAGGACTTCGATGAACAAGTTTCTGTGCGTCGCCATCATCGCCATGTTCCCGATTCTAGGGGCGTGCTCGAGCGCGAAGAATTCGCACATGGATGCCGGTGACCGTATCTCGCAAAGAGGCAACGAGATCAGCGGTTACGGCAAATCCTGGACCACGGGTCAACAGGCCTCCGCGAAGGGCAGCCGCATGATCGAGAAGAGCAGCAAGGACACCGCCGAAGCCGGGAAGCGCCTAGCGCATGCTCGTGATTTGGCCGCCGAGGCGCAGGCGCAAATTCAAGCGGCCGAGACAGACAAAGCGAAGGGCGAGCAGCTCATTGCCGATGGCACAGCGCAGATGCAGCGCGCCGAAGCAAACTATTCGGCGGCCAGAGCAGGTCAATCGGCATTGGGTGCCAATCCAGCGTCCCAACATTGATTTAGAGTCTGCCCACCGGTTCCTGAATCGATGCGAACGCCGAGTGGGAGGCAACGGCGCGAACATCACCGGGCGCACGCCAGGGCGCTCGACGAGGGCTAACGATCGCAGCAAGTCAGGCACAGCTCGCCCGTGAACGCGACCTCGAACGGGTGTTCACGGGTCGGACTTCGCCAAATGCGGAACTTCAAGTGGTGCGAAGATGCGCAGGCGCCGCGTTGGGCGCCAGCGCGAGCAGCTTCAGTTGGATTTGGACTGTGCGTTGTCGCAGTCATCGGCAGATGGCCGCTTACGGGCGCTGCTTCCGCGGGGAAGAACGACCGACATGGGCGCAAAGCGGCCTCGTCACCGCCCCAGCCCTCGCCCCCTGCCCCAACCGATCCAGTCGGGCAGGGCCTGCGACAACGGCCGCTCGATGAACGGCGGCATTCCCAGCTCCTTGCTGCGCTGGCGAAGAAGCGATTCGACCTGCGGATCGCGCTCCAGCGTCTTCGCCAGCCCTGCCATCTGGCCGGCGACCTTCCGTGCGCCTCGGTCATCCCCTTGTCGCTCGAATGCCTCGTGCCGATCGCCGAGCTGGCGCCATGTCTTGACGAAGTGATCGGCGCGGAACCGGGGGTCCGAACGGTAACGACGCTCCCAGTCCATCGCGGCTATCGCCCCGCGCGCGTTGCCGGCCGCGGTGTCGTCGATCAGCTGCATGTCGCGCACGAACGCTGCGCGCAAATCGCGCGCCCCGCCGGGGCGCACAGCGTCAACCTCAAGTCTTGCGTCATGGTACTCGCCCAGCTGCTCGGGCGTCTCCCGCCGGCCTTGCTCGCGTTCGCGCGCGATCACGGACGCCGCACGCGCGAAGCGCGCTACGGCCTGCTCGAGTGTCGGGCGCCGCGGCTGCCGCGAGGACAGCTCGCGCTGCTCGAACAGGGTGAGCTGTTGGACTTTGGACGAGCGCAGCTTCAGCCCGTCGAACATGTCGCGCTTTAGCTCGCTTTGTGGACTTACCTCCGTCGCAGGGCTGTAGTCGCTCGCCATGTCCTTGGCCCTCCCACGGCTGAGCGTGCGCACAAGCCGCGAGCGATCTGCAAAGTCGTCTTTGCCGTAATGCACGTCAACGCTGTCGCGATGCCGCGACAGCGCGACATACGCCGCGTGCCGGTCGAGCCCGGGCGTCGCCAGCACATGCACCCGGTCGACGGTCATCCCTTGCGCCTTGTGGATCGTCGCCGCGTAGCCGTGATCGATATCGGCATAGTCCTTGTGATCGAACGCCACGGCACGGCCATCGTCGAGCAGGACCTCCATCCTCAACGCATCGATGCGGCGCACCGTCCCGAGCGAGCCGTTCTTCACGCCGAGACTGCGCTCGTTCCTCAGGAACATGATCTGGTCGCCCGAAGCGAACAGGCGCGCGCCGCGGCTCGCTTCGACCCTCACCTCCTCGCCCAGTTCGCCGGCCTCGCGCACCTTCGCTCGCGCGGCTTCGTTGAGCGCGCGGACATCGTCGTTCGTGTGAGTGAGGATGATCCGGCTATCGCTCGGCGCTTCCCGCCGGTCGCGGTCCCAGCGCTCGATCAACTGCTCGCGTGCTTCATCGCGGGTCGCTGCTGCATGGACATGGCCCGCCTCTTCGTAGGCCGCGAGCGCTTCGCCGGTCCGGCCGGTGGCAAGCTGGCGCGTGGCTTCCCGCTGCCAGTCTATCTGCTGCCGGCGCACGGCGGTGATCTCGCTGCTGCCATGCCGCTCGCTGATCGCGCGGAACGCCGCTCCGGCCTCGATCGCCTGGAGCTGCTCGACGTCGCCGACCAGCACCACCTTGGCGCCGCGCTTCTTGGCTTCACTGATCACCCGTTCCATCTGCCGGGTGCCGATCATCCCGGCTTCGTCGATCACCAGCACATCGCTGGGTGAGAGCAGCTCACGCCCCTGGCTCCACTGGTGTTCGAGGCTGGCAATCGTGCGCGAAGCGATGCCCGAGCCGCCTTCGAGATTTTCCGCGGCGATGCCGGACAGTGCCGCGCCCTGGACGCGGTACCCGGCGCGCTCCCATGCGTCGCGCGCGACGCCGAGCAACGCCGACTTGCCGGTGCCGGCATAGCCGGCGACATTGGCAAGGTCGGGCCCTTCGAGTACACGAGTCGAGAGCAGTCCGCTGCTCGTCCCCGAAGGACAAGGCCGCGGCTTCCGGCGGAAGCGAGTGCCTGCACGAGCCGCCTCCGTCGGGAGACCATGGTGATGGCGCAGCGCGAGCCGGTCGCTCGCCCGTTCGAGCCGCGCTTCGGTCTCGATCATCGCGCGCGACGTGAACCGCTCGTTCCCCCGTCCCGTCCCTCCCCAGCCTGACCAGCTCGGGCGCGGCTTTCACCGCCGCCATGACGGCATCGAACTGCTCCTTCCCGTCGCTGTGGCGGTGGACGAACATCGCCAGGTCGCGCGTCGTGAACGTGGCCTGCTGGTGCGTGATCGCATCGAGCGCGAGCGCCGGATCGGCGAGGATGCGCTCGCCATTGCGGCGCGCGATGGCGAGGTGCTCGTCCGAGCCGCTCGCTCTCCAGCCCCTCGCCCGCCATGCGCGCTGCGGCGGGGCCGATCTTGTTCTGCGGCTCGAGATCGATGCCTTGCGCGTCGAGGGAGCGGTGATCGATCCGCGCATCGATATCGAGTTCGGCCAGCCGCTTGTTGACATGCTCGGCCCAGGCCTCGCGCCAATGGGTCAGTAGCTCGGTCCGGTTCCACTCGCGGACCTTGGCGCCGAACCCTTCCTCGCCAACCTCGCGCATCGTGAGCATGACATGCGCGTGCGGCTTCGCTTCGCCGTCGGCGCCGATATCCCAGTGCACATTGAGATCGGCGATCATGCCGCGATCGACGAACTCGCGTTGGACAAAGTCGCGCGCCAGGCGGATGCCTTCGGCCTGGTCCAGCTCGCGCGGCATGGCGAACTCGACCTCGCGCGCGAGCTGCGCGTCCTTGCGCACTTCGGCGGCTTCGACGGCATTCCAGAGCTGCTCGCGATCATAGAACTGCTCGGGTGCGCCGTCGGGCAGCATCACTTCGGAATGAACGACGCCGGCCTTGTTGGAAAAGTCGTGATGCCGGTCGAGGCGCTCGTCGTGGAGCCGCGAGGCGGAGCGGTAGGCGGCGGCCGCAAGCGCCGACGATCCGCTGCCGCGCGAGATCACTTTTGCGCTGAAGTGGTAGATCGCCATCGCGGCGATCCACTTACACCAAACAAGCGACGTTGGCACAACGTATAAGCGCGCCCTCAAAAGAATTCATCTTTCTCGGGACTGGCAATGTCAGGAGATTTCAGGACATTGCGACTGATCGACGCGCTCGATAACTGGGCTGTCCTCCAACGTCAACGAGGACGACTCATGCGCAAACCCCGCGACTATGATGCCGAGCTGAAGGCGCTCGACGACAAGGCCAGAGAGCTCAAGGATCGCAAGCTGCACCAGCTCGGCGAGCTGGTGATCGCCACTGGCGCCGATGCGCTGCCGGTCGAAGAACTGGCCGGGGCGCTGCTCGGCGCGGCCACGGCCGACGATCGCGCGACGAAGGAGGCGTGGCGCACGCGAGGGGAGCGGTTCTTTCGGGGCCCGGCGCGAAGGGCTGCGCGCGGCGCTGGTCGCGGCGCGGGCGGCGGCAAGGCGGGCGGCAGCGGCGCGCAACCGGCTGCTGGCGAAACGGGCGCGTCATGACACGCGGGCTTGGCAAGTGAAGCGGCGCGAGCGCACGCGCCAACTGATCGAGCTCGGCGGGCTCGTCGCCAAGGCCGGGCTGGTCGAGCTGACCGACGATGATCGGGCAGTGATCTTCGGGCTGTTGGTTGAAGGCGCCGCGACTTTACGCAGCGAGCGGCGCGAGAGGCGCTGACGTTGTGGCGGCGGCGTGGCAAGCGGGAGTTTGGCGCCGGCAGCCTCAGCGATACCTTCTGAAGTGCTGCCGCTGCCATGATCCTAAGGGAGGGTCGTCCGCTATTGAGCTTCGACGCACATCTCAAGCGACAGTACCGCGTGAAAGGCGGGCATTCGATCCGCCAATCAGCCACGGATCAAACACATAGACGCGACGACAGCAGCCCCGATGCTTGAGCGCTTTACTTTAACCCACTTAAATCAGCCTTCCGCTGGGGGCGGCCGTTTTTGGCTCGCTTACGGGGCGAACTCCACTCTTTCCCAAAGAAAGTGTTGGCGGCGATCGGTCTGTAAATTTGATCGACAAAATCGAACAAGCCGCCGTCGCTCGGCAGTGGAATTTCTATATCGTTCTGAGCCTGCCACGAGCGGAGAAGCCCGAGAAATACGTTAAGAACCACACGATTCAGGTTCGCCAGATGCACGATGAAATGGCGAGCTACTTGAAGCCCAGATGGATTGTCCAATGACCAGCCCGGAATTTGATCAATCCGGTGAATGAAACTATTTCGATGTTCCAAGAAGGCGTCCAACGTTGCAGCGAAGTCATCGGCCAAATCCACTCGAGACCGAAGCACGCTAAGAAGTTGACCGAGAGTCTTTCGGCCGTTCTCTCGCTCTAGAGTTTCGAGGGTGACGTAACCGTCGTCTGGAAGCACAAGCTTCAAGCTAAGGGCTATGACGCTCTCCGTCGTTTGAAGGGAAAGAAGCGCCATGCCAATCCAGGCCAGTATGTCCTTTTGCTCTTGGGTTATCTCGGACATTGAGGACATCCTTTCTTGGCGAGCCACAACATACTGTCGCCCATCACATTCCCTCAATCCTGTGGGATATCTCGATCAAGCCTTACCGAGATGAGCCACGTGGATAAGTCCCGCCCCACCCAAATGGGAGAGACGCGGAAGCTTTCGGAAGCGGTCGCGACATCGAATGAGTTCCCGATGTCGGTTGGGACAGAAATGGAACAAAGGACTTGACCCGACTCGCGACCGCAGCGCTGCTGCCTGTATGGTCCGACGCAGCCGCGCCCAATCGAAAACCGACGACCTCGCGTTCCCGATCCGGGCAAAGTTCTGCGTGCCCGAAGGCGGCCTCGGCGGCCTTCATGCGCGCCTGCACGAGTGGCTGGCAGCCGAGCTGGGCAGCTGGCGCTATGCGGTGCACTCGGCAACCGGGCTCGGCGGGCAGATGTTTGCGATCTATTTCCGCACGGCCGAGGAGGCGAAGCGGTGCATCGAAGCGTTCCCCGAGCTGCAACTGGCGAATGGGGTGATCTCGCCAGCGTACTACTCGCCGGGCAAGGATTGCCGAACCGCGAGCTAGCGGCGCATAGAGCCAGGCTCATGAGCGAAGACGTTCACACGATCATCGACACGGTCATCGCCAGGATGCCGGAATGGCTGCGGCGGGATTTGGGCTCGAAGGACGCCGCCGCGCGCGAGCGCGCGAAGGAAGCGCTTGCCGCGACGATTGCCGGCGCGTTGTCCGGCTCCGACATGGGCAGGCAAGTCCCGCGACGCGCACGCGTCGCGGGACCTGCTCCGGTCAATCCGCCGGGCTCCAGATGATCGCGAAGCGATTGTCGTCGGCCGAGCCAGCGGCGCGGCCGAGGTTGGCATAGAGCCGCCGCGGCCCGAACTCGGGGGCGGCCAGGCTGAGCGAGACATAGTCGTTTCCCGATGTTTCCGAGCGCCGGTTCCAGGCCGCGCCGATCTCGACGTCGCCGGCGAGCACGCGGTAGTCGGGCTGGACGTCGTTGGCCTTCGAGCGTTGGGAACGATGGCGATCTCGGCTCGGATGCTGAGCGTCTTGAGCTGGCCGTTGAATGATCCGTTGACGCCCTTGGTGACATTCCGATGGCAGGCATGTGATCGTACTCCTCGTATGTGCGAGCGGGACCTGTTCCCGTCGACGCCGACCGCAAGGGCCGGGCACCAGGAGGAGGGACGCGCCCGCGTGAGCGGCCGCAGCGAAGCGAAAGACCTGGGTCCCAAGCCATTTTTGGTTCGCGAGGAGCGGCATAGCCGCGGGGAAAAATGGCGCCGGGAGCGGGGTTGCGACCGCTCCGCCCGGCTCAGACAGGCGCCAGGGACGGGACAAGGTCCTGCTCGTTCGAAGCAGTCTCTGAAGATCAATCCAGCGGTGCGATTTCAGGCGACGCGCGCGGTCCGTTCGAGCTCTGCGATCCGCTCCTGGCAGATCGTCTCGACCACCTTGCCCAGAGTAGCGACCCGCTCGCCGAGCCAGGCGAGCTCGTCATCGGTGATACGGTAATGCCTGCTGTAGCGGGCCTTCACATAGGCGTCCTTGAGCTTCTCGAAGCGCGCGCGGTCGGCCTTGGTCTCGCGCGGCCAGACCCCGATCAGGCGCGGGTCGATCCGCTCGGCTTGGGTGCGCAGGAACCCGAGATTGTGCACATGGTGGGCGTAGAAAGTGCAGACCAGCGTCATGCAGTGGTAGTAGCGCTCCGTCGCCTGGTGCAATTCGAACGCTGCCTTCTTTAGCCGTCCCCGCTCCATGTTTCCGTTGAAGTCGTCGAGAAACTCAGAAGCGCTCGGCAACCATTCCTCGAAGTACTCCCGCGCCATGGCGAGCGCCTGTGCGGGCGTCTTGGGCTGCGGCTCGGGAAGATCGGTGTCGTCGCTCTGGTAAAGCGCGATCCCGTCGCGGGCGATGTCGATGAAGAAATAGCGCCCCTGGCTGAGGCCGTCGTTCACCTCGCTCAATGTGTGAACGATGAAATTGACCGGGGTCTTCAGCTCTTTGGTGATCGCCAGCTCGCGGTTGAGCCGGTCCTCGGCCGTGGACCAGAACTCGGCGCGGTCGGTGAGCTTCTCGTGGTTGACGATGACGAGCAGGTCGAAGTCCGACTGGTAGCCCTTGGCGGTGTGCGGCTCGTCGACCCAGCCGCCGCGGGCGTAGGAGCCGTAGAGGATCACCTTCAAGATACGCGCCTGCTTCTTCCACTCGGAGGTGGCGATCGCGGTCGCGTCGGCGAATTCTTCGAACAGGATGCGCACCACGCGTTCGAGCTCGCGCTGCTTGGCCGGCGGCAAGTGATCGAGGCTGGTCTTCATCGCAAGCCATCCTAACGGCATGACAGCGGCAGGGACAGCCTCGCCGGGCCGTGGCCCGGCGAGCGCGGTCAGCGCCCTCTCACCCTGCCCCTTCGCTGGCGTTCGACGCGCCGCATGAGGTTGTGTCCGTCAATGAGGTGTAATTTCGGGTGTGGCTGCGGGTGGTCATCGATCACGCGGCTTTCGGTGTAACTTGTGGTGCGGGTGCTCGTCGATCATCGGTATGGCGAGTTCGGCCATGCCCTCGATCTGCATGTAACGGTGCTGGAGCTGCCACTCGTCATTGGCCTCGAGGAGCACCGCGCCGATCAGCCGGGTAATGCTCTCTTCGTTGGGGAAGATGCCGACGACGTCAGCCCTGCGTTTGACCTCCTTGTTCAGCCGCTCGAGTGGATTGGTGCTGTGGAGCTTGGCCCGGTGCTGGGCGGGGAAGGCCATGTAGGCCAGCACGTCGACCTCGGCCTCATCCATGCAGGTCCCAAGCTTGGGCCAGCGGGTGCGGAGCTGGTCGGACACCTGCCGCCAGGACTGGACCGCTGCGGCATGATCGGGCTGCAGGAAGACCTGTCGGATAGCGGCCGCCACCATCGAGGTCTGGCCCTTGGGCACATGGGCGAGCGCATTGCGCATGAAGTGCACGCGGCAGCGCTGCCAGGTCGCGCCGACAACACGGGTGATCGCCGCCTTCAGGCCCTCGTGAGCGTCGGAGATGACGAGCTGACGCCACGCAGGCCGCGCTTGACCAGGTCGCGCAGGAAGCTGGTCCAGAACGGCTCGGCCTCGCTGGGCCCGAGGTGAAGCCCGACTATCTCGCGCTTGCCCTCGGTGGTGACCGCCACGGCGATTATGGCGGCGACACTGACGATGCGACCGCCCTCGCGGACCTTGAGGTAAGTGGCGTCGAGCCACAGATAGGGCCACTCGCCATCGAGGGGGCGCCTGAGGAAGGCATTCACACGCTCGTCATCTCCTTGCACAACTTGGAGACCGAGGACTTCGAGATGCCGCTCATGCCCATGGCCTGCACCAGTTCGTCGACACGCCGGGTGCTGACGCCGGCGATCCACGCCTCCTGGATCACCGACACAAGAGCCTTCTCGACCGTCCTGCGGGGCTCCAAGAACCCGGGAAAGTAGCTTCCTGTCCTCAGCTTGGGGATCTTCAGGTTGAGCGCCCCAGCCGCGTCTCCAGCGTCCGGTCGCGATAGCCGTTGCGCCAGGTCTGCCGGTCGGCGCTGCGCTCGAAGCGGGTGGCGCCGATCACCCCGTCCACGTCCGCTTCCATGATCAGCTGCAGCACGCTCTCGGCAACCGAGCGCAGGAAATCGGCATCTCCGGTCTTCGCCACCAGTTCGGCAAGCGGTAGTCTGTCGTCGGTCATCGGGATCACGCCTAGGTAAGGTTGAAGTGGACAACTCCACCTTAGCCGCGGGACCCGATGGCCACCAGAGCCGGCCGCCGGGGTGGGGCCTCGGCCCCACCCCGGCAAACACCGTCATCTCCACCAGGAAATTACACCACGAACGCGGACGCTAGCCCGCATGACGGCGACCAGCGCGACGGCAAATTCGCGCTCGGCCTGCTCCTGCGTGAGGTTCCACGCGCAAGCGATCTCGCGCAACGAGCGGTCGTTTACCATCAGGGCCAGCGGTCGGCGACCGCATCAACAGGCCGGACACAAGACTGCACCCGACCAACGCCAAAACCTCAAATCGCCACTTGCAACGCGGGAGCCATCCACACAGGACAGTCAGCATCCGGCCAGCCCGAGCCATTCCGCTTTGCGCCCTTCGTGGTCGTAAAATGAACTCGATCGGCTGATCGAAAGCCGACACAGGCGGCGTCGCCATTCCTCCATTGGGTCATCCCGACCCGATGGAGAAATGAAATGGGCTATTCCGAATTCGATGGTCATCCAAAGCAGGCATGGAATGCCGGCCGCAAGGTCGGTCCGAAGCGAGCGCTGAAGCAAAAGGAGGTCTGGGCGATCCGCTTCTGGCTCGATCAGGAGGGACGCCTCAGAGATCGCGCGCTGTTCGACCTGGCGATCGACAGCAAGCTGCGCGGCTGCGATCTGGTCCGTGTTTGCACAGACGATCTGGTGAGCGGGAATGCCATCCGAGACCGCGCGACGATCGTACAGCGAAAAACTGGTCGGCCTGTTCAGTTCGAGATTCTCGAGCCAGCGAGATCGACATTGCTCGCCTGGTTGGAGCGTAGAGGCGGCGCGCTCGAAGATTTCGTGTTCCCGAGCCGAATCGACCACGCGAGCCATCTCAGCACGCGCCAGTATGGCCGTCTGGTTGATGAATGGGTTTCGGCGATTGGGCTCAAGCCCAAGGACTATGGCACCCACTCGCTTCGCCGGACGAAGGCTTCGATGATCTACAAGCAGACCGGCAACCTTCGCGCCGTGCAAATACTGCTCGGGCACAGCAAGATCGAGAGCACCGTGCGCTACCTGGGCGTGGACATCGAGGACGCGCTCGAACTTGCCGAGGCAACGGAAGTTTGAAAGCTTAGCGCCGCCGCTTCCGCGGCGGCGCTAATGTCCGCTGTTGGTGGCTGAAAGCCAGGGGCTATGGCAGGGATGGGTGGGAAGGGGACGTTTGCGACCTGTCAGCAAAGAGCCACGTGCGGACGGTTTGCTATCGATCACCGAGGAATAACGGCAGACCGTCAGCATCGATCACCCGTTCCCGCAGTTGTGCGCCGATTTTATAGGAATGCAGATAGCGCCAAGATAATAGGGTTTAACGCTGGGTTTCGCTAAGCGAGGCGTCCTCGTGCTTGGCAATGAGGCGCGCAATGAGCTGATCCCGCAAGCCGCGGGCTTCCTGTGAAGGTTCAACCCCAAGATCGGCAAACATCAGGGC
This sequence comes from uncultured Alphaproteobacteria bacterium, assembly GCA_963811255.1. GTDB lineage: Bacteria > Pseudomonadota > Alphaproteobacteria > Sphingomonadales > Sphingomonadaceae > Croceibacterium_B. The sequence continues at coordinate 1,454,714 of CAWEQI010000003.1, forward strand.
CGCCGTAGCTCGGTAGCGTTCGGCTAGGGCCGCTGGACGTCTTAGCTGGAACTCACCTTCCATTACCAACCGAAGGGCGTCCTCATCATACGGACTGATCGCCTGCTAGTGCGATGGCCGTTAGCAAGTCGGCCGCACGTCCGACGCGTAACAGTTCTTCAGCCTCCGTCTTTAATGCAGCAATTCGACGCGTCGTCCTCCGGCTCCGCTCCTGTGCCAGCCAATCGTCGAATTCCGCGCTGATCCCGTCGAGGTCTTGAAATGCCTCCTTATGGCCGGAGGCTTTCATCAGGAGGCTCCTCGATCAGGATCCCGGCTCGCGACCAAACATGCTCCCGGTCCCAACAGACGATATCCTGAGATGTGTTGATGCAGATGCGCAGTTCCAGAACGCTCCGCGCAGACTTGCGCGTGCTTGCGCTTCTCCTCGGTCGCCCCACAGCAGATCCAGTATGCGGGTCTTTGGAACTTCCGAACCAGGATCGGAAATCAGATACGCGAGGAGGGCACGAGCCTTTCGGCTCCGCGGCGTAACCTTGCGTTCGTCGCTCGAGAGGACGGCGAAAGATCCCGCAGTACGCGCTCGCACGACACCTCTCTCTTCCTAAACGGATGTAAAATTGATGTGAGGGCAATCGGCTCTCTTGCACCGGCATTTGCATATGCCTGCCGGCGTCGGGCCTGTAGGAAGTGTTATATCAGGCGCACAGCCGATTTGATATATGCTTAACGCCTTTTTCACGTTCGCCTCACGCGTGTCGTGCGATGGGGAACTGCGCGGCCTTGGAGAGGTTCGCGCAGCCCAGGAGGGCGGAAAGGATGGTTCGGGGCGAGGATCTCTGGTGGGAATGGCGGAAGTGGGTGGAAAAGCGGACCTTCCGAAAGCAGGCGTTTCCCCATTTTCAGCCGGAGCGAAAATAAATAGGCCATTCCAATCAGCGGTCCGGGTGTGCCGCAGATCGGCAAGCGGTGTCTTTAGCTGACAAGCAGTGTAATCTTCAGGAGCTATCTGTCGCTATCGACGGTCCTCGTTGCGTTCATTCGCGCGCCCTCCCTCCCTAACGCCTCCTAGCCGCGAAGTGGCCGATCAAGGTCACGTAGACCAAACAGCGAGAGGAGACCGCACATGAGCACGAACCCCACTGTGATCGCTCAGGAGCCCCATCTTGCGACAAGCGAAGAAGAGACGCTCCTGGCGTTGAAGTTGCTCGCAGGCCACCTCCGGTCGATCAGCGAAGGCCTGGAGAGAATGGAGAGCGTCGAATCACACGAGGCCTCGAAAGCAGCAGAGGTGACTGCCAGCGATCGCCGCGCCGGGGACAGGTGGGAGAAGGAGGGCGGTGCATGCCGGCGAGAGCTTAATGAACCGCCCATGGTCAACCGAAGCTTGGTCGAACACTTTTCAGTGCGTGCACCCGCCGTCGAAAGGAAACTCCAATGAGCGAGTTCACTGCCCGTCTGAATATAGAAAATTTCAAGGCACAGCTTCTGGTCTCTACGGACGAGGTTCAGAAGGCAACGCTTCGCAAGCTGTTCAAAGGAAAGGCAGTACCTCAACGGCATAATGGCCCGGTGAACGTGGGGCTTTTCGCTCTCCGTTCTTTGAATGTCCTCTGTGGATGGCTCCCGCATTGCAAGGGGTGATTTGAGGGTTTGGCGTTTTGGTCGGGTGCAGTCTTCTGTCCGGCCTGTTGATGCGGTCGGGAGATATGACCGCTGGCCTTGATGGTATCCGCGAGCTGGGTCCCACTCTGCTTTGCAGGCTGTGACGCCTTGGACATTCGGCGGGGTGTCCCGGCTCCCGGTCTGACCGGTGCGCCATCATCTCTTATCGTCCTCGCAATTTTGTGAAGCGCGTTCTCCTCCTAAGCTGTCGCGGAAAGCGGCGCCTGGTAGATGCCGCCGCGGGTCATGATCGCCCAGACCACGCGAGCGGTACGGTTCGCAGCGGCGACCGTGACGACGCGCGCCGGCTTACGCTCGAGCATGGCCACCAGACGTGGATCGACTCATCCCGGCTTCGCTCGGGCTCGGCGGACCAGCGAGGTCATGCCGACAACCAGCAACCGGCGCAGATAGCGATCGCCCATGCGCGAGATCCGACCCATCCGCTCCTTGCCGCCCGAACAGTTCTGAAGCGGGGTGAGCCCGAGCGAAGCGGCGAACTGGCGGCCTGAGCGGAAGCGCTCGGGCTGAGTTACCGAGGCCGCAAGCGCACTCGCCGAGATCACGCCGACACCCGGGATCGTCGCCAGGCGTTGGGACATCTCGTTCGATCGATGCCGGCGAGCAGTTCCTTCTCAAGAGCAGCTAACTGGACCTGCACGGCACCGATCTGGTCAGCCAGGCTCTTCATCACCCGCCGAGCCAGTGTCGGCACCTCGGGCGCAGCGCCAGCCGATAGCCGTTCTGCCAAGGACAGGGCATGGTGGAGACCGCGCGCCACCTCGATGCCGAACTCGGCCAGCACCGCGCGCGCCATGTTCACCGACTGCGTACGCTGCTTGACCAGCAGATCGCGCGTCCGGTGCAGCGCCAGGACCGCCTGCTGCTCCGTCGACTTCACCGGCACAAACCGCATGTTCGGACGGGCCACCGCCTCGCAGATCGCCTCCGCATCGGCTGCATCAGTCTTGCCGCGCTTCACATAGGGCTTCACGTAAGCTGGCGGCATCAGCCTCACTTCGTGCCAGCCTCCTCAGCTCGCAGAGCCAGTGATGCGACGTGCCGCACGCTTCCATGCCGATCAGGCACGAGGCAACTGGCGAAAAACGGTAGCACCTGCGCTCGCCTCAGCGCCTTTCGCAATACCGCCTCGCCGGACGCATCAACCGCGTGAACTTGAAAAATGCTCTTGGCCAGATCGAGGCCTATCGTGCTAATCTCCATCGTGGGTGGCTCCCTTTGCTCGTGGACGCTTTGACAGCTTCCACACTGTGGCACTCAGATGCCGGGAGCGGGAGCCATCCACCCCATCTGTTTTGGGTAGTGTGCTGACTGGCCGTTGAGGTGGAAAACAGACATGGGAGTGAAGGCGGCCCGTTGCTGGTCCATTTGCTCGTTTTCGGTTCGAACGGTTTCGCGTATTCAGCAGGCCATGGCTGACGGACGCAAATCCCTGCTGGCGGTCATACCTCCGCCACTTCTCTTCCTTGCGGTTTTCCTCGTCGGCATAGGCGCAGAGCGTCTATTCCCATGGCGTCCGGTCTGGATGCATTCGATTGGCGGGCTTGGGTGGGTCCTACTGGTGATCGGAGTCCTCCTGGGGCCAGCAAATGCCATCCTGTTTCTCATGGAGCGCCCACGGTCATTCACACGGCGCGTCCGACGAGGCTCATCACCTTCGGAGCGTATCGCCTCAGTCGCAACCCGATGTATCTCGGAATCAGCCTGATCTATGCTGGGGTTGCCATCATTCTCGGCAGCCTTTGGTCCCTCGTCTTGCTGCCCATCCCAGTGCTCGTGATGAATGCCATCGTCATTCCCATGGAAGAAGCGAACGCCCGCGAAGCTTTTGGCGAGCAGTATCTGGCCTATTGCCGAAGGACCCGGCGCTGGCTGTGAGTTAGGCCATGTGGATGTGAGGATGCGCTCAAAGCGAACGCAACTTCCCCTTTGGGTCGCGTGCTGCCCGACCGCTCGGGGTGGGTTGCGGACGCCAATCAGATTGGGACCTAGGTTGAGCGTGCCGTTGGCATTACGCCGCGTTAGTCGCGAGCGCGTATCCGCTTCGATAGAAACTCTGAATGACATTTCGACCACCGCAGATGCCGGAGAGCTTTTTACGAACTTTGCAGACGTAGACATCAATTATCTTGGGATCAGGCGTGTTGCTGCCAGTGTAGATGTGCTCCATCAGCAACTGCTTCGTCACCGGGTTGCCTGCATGCTCAGCTAGCAACTCCACTAGAGCGAACTCTTTCGGACTCAGTCGGATCGCGGCGTCTCGCGCAAAAACAAGTCTCTCGGCGCGGTTGACGGTGAGATGGCCGGCACGAATGACAGAAGATCGGTCGTTGCTGGCTGGCGCCTGCTGCCGAGCGGCGTTGAGATCACTTGGACCGGGCGCGATTGCATCTGCCATAGCTTCCCACTTTTCGGCCGATCGCTCCAGTAAGCGGCGGACGTTGGGCAAGCTTTCCTTTGCTGCCCTGTCGCGTTGCAGTGCTGCCAGCCGCCGATACCCTCCAACCGAATAGGTCTCGCTCATGTGGCGGACCACTCCGAGGGAAGCGCCTATGTCCTCGGGCGCGGTGCTGCCGCCCTCGTTCTCCCACGACTGAGCTTCGCTAGTGTTTCGGCGTTGTGAGGACATGAGGATGCTCCCTTGCGTAAGCGGGAGCACGTGGTCTCTCAGTCGCAGGCGCCTACAGGAAAGTTGCCGTTTGCGATGAGCCTCAGATGGGCCTTCAGTGCTCAACATGCAACCGATAGAGGAAGCCCCGCTGGATAAGGATTGTGTCAGCCAGCCTGCTCGACCGGAAAAATGGCCTCTCTGCCGCTTCCTCAGGCGAGGCCGATATCCTGGCTAAGGCGATCGTCCTCCGCGGCTTAGGGCGAAATGCGAACTCCGAGGCCCAGCCCGCGGGTTCAATCACATGCGCGCAAAGCTGCATATTTTTGCAGGTCAATTGTCGGCGATTGTTGCTAACAAATGTGCCACAACGGAGAATGGCGGCGCAGGCTTTGAAATCAATGAAATCAATGGCCATTTCCGGGCGAGCTCCTCCGGAAGTGCTGCCGCCGAATGGACCACGAACGGAATGCGTCGCTCGCCAAGCAAATGTGCGAGAGGCACCACGTTGCGGTCGGCGAGATTTACGTCGAGTATGGCCGCCGTTACCTCGTCCTTGCCGAGTAGCGCGAGAGCTGCGTTGACGGTAGCGGCAGGGCCGACGACCAGCCCCCCCAAGTCTTCAACCTGGATCGCGAGGCTAATGCTAATTAGCGGCTCATCTTCAGCGATCAGAATAGACTGGTTTGCGAGCATTGCACCATCTCCGCGAGCGGGAGCGCAATGTCTCTCAGCCGCCGGGGCTCAACAGAAAACCCGACGATGCGAACTCAACCTTACTATCTTCAATCAGTTCCAAAGATTAATGACTTACATCGAGGACGAAGAGCACAACAGCATGGGCACCCCCGGAGGCTCTCGTGAAGATTCTCGCTACATTCATCTTCATCTCGCGCTGATCATTTTTTCGTTTGTCCGCTAGGGGTCGCGTGCGGCTGGTCCGCTGTTGATGCGTAGTCACCGAATTGCAGAATGGCCGCGACTCCGCGGCTGGTGCGGCGCTGAATGACGGTGCGGGGTGGAAGGCGGACATCGCGAACGCTACCATTCTCGGCGGTCGGTAAGGAGAGCCAAGCAGATGGCAGCAGACGCTGGCACTCAAAAGAAGCTTGACGCTGAGACCGCTTGCGGCGGCACGCTCGCGATAATCACCGCACTTTGCGTTGGTTATTTGACCGATGGTGTTAGGCTGTCATTGCCAATCTGGGGATTGATGAGCCTCGGGGTAATCGTCGTTTGGGCCTGCTTCGCCCTCCTGGGCCGCGTAGCTTTCGCTCGCCGAGCAGGAGAAGAACGGCGAGGCTCACCGGTGCTGGTGCATTGGGTGGGTGCTCGCCTCGCCCTCATTGCTGCCGCTTGGACGCTGTTCATTTTTTGGCTTGTCGCCCTTCCGTTTGGCAAGCCATGGGTAGGCATGGCGGGACGCGCACTCGTGTTCGTCATCGCAGTCTCAGCCCTCAACCGTCTGGTTGGCCATGCAACCATAAACTCCGCCGTTCTTCTGGCTCGGTTTCGACGGTCCCGCTGACCGCTACCCATAATGGCAAGAATGGGTCGCGTGCTGACCAGCTGCTTAGGGGGTAGGAAGCGGCGCAAGGCTTCTCCTAATCGTCGAGCCTATTTGTAGGCCGTTCCAGACCATATGAAGGTGTGTGTCCCACCCTCGTAGCGAAGATCTCGCATGCCCTTGTGGGTGGCAGCAAGGACGATGACGGCCCCTCCCGAGTAGGCCAGGTCGATTTGCTTACTGCTGTAACCCGAGCGGGTGCTCAGTAAGGCGGCCGTGGCGCAACCGGCTGACCCGCAGTAGTCGGAATTTTGCGAACGGAAGATGAGATCCCGCTTACCGTCGCTGTTGAGATCGGCACGGGCCACAGCAAATGGCGCCATATCGGAGTAATCGCTCCCCAAGGCACGTTTGATAGCGGCGGTTTCAGCTGGCGTCGGGTTTTGCTCCACTGATACCGAAACAGAACTTGCCGCAGCCGCTGCCGTTGCACAGCCGATGAAGCCGAGTGTGATGTATCTCGTAGGTCGCATGCCAATCTTCCCCCTTGTCGAAAGCAGAATGCAACAAGCCGCCCCAAGCCAGACTGGAAAGTAGCACATTCCCTCAACGACGCCAAAGGCGGCGACAATCCCGTCCGCGCGGTAGGGCTCGGCTCTTGACCCTTCAATTCCAATCGACCGCAAACGGGCTCGCGGCTCCTATGGGTCGCGTGCGGACCGACTGTTCCGGGTGGAATGCGGACGCTTGATGGAAGGCGCTACTGATCGATTGCGTAGGTCACGGTCACAGTTGCACTGGTCGTGATGGGCTCTGGCTTCACATTTACGGGCACCGGGGGCGGGGGAACAACCGCTGGCGCAGGCGGAGCATACGACCGCTTTTCTGCCGTCACCTCGATCTCCTCGCCCGCCTGTCGTGGACTAGTATTGATGCTCAGTATTTTCCCAAGAGTCACATGGCTTGCAGCCGCGATCGCGGTCGCTTTTGTGGCAGCATCGGTCAGTGCGGAACCAATGGCTGTCTGCTGCGCCAAATGGGAGTCTCTAAGGTCGAAGTTGCTTATCTGCGCCTCAAATGCGCCGCCGCGACCGACCAGCCCGACCATCGTTCCTGCATCCTTCACAGCCCCTGTGCGGACCGTGACCGACTGGGTCGCTACGTAGCCGAGAATGGCGCAGGGGCCCGTCGACAACTGGGGTAAGTCGTAATCAGAATTCCTTGCAGTCGTCGCTCCGCACCGGAGTGACCTTCACATCGCCCGTCAGCGGCTCCGCTGCAGGGTCGATTTGACGAAGCGCCAATTCGATCCGCGCACCTTGCGCGGTCATGGAACGAACCGCGGCATCGCTTGCCGAACCTTCGCCGCGCACTGTGTAGGTGATGATCGCGAGATCGGGCGGCGTTTTGATCTGGCCGTATCCGTCAACGACAATTCTCGGGCGCTCGGGCACCGCTTGGATAACTGGCTGGGCGACCGCAGTCTCGGCCTGCATTACCGCGATCAAGGTAAGGCCGACCAACTTTAGGCGCATCGAGCATCTCCCCCGTCCACTCCCCAATTGATTGCGACCATTAGCCCCATACTGCAAGGCCAATGGCAGGAATGGGTCGCGTGCGGTCGGTCCGCTGAAGATCGTAAGCGGCTGGACTGGAAGCGACCCTGCCTTTGTGATCCCTCCGAGGCGTTCCTTGCCGCCCGACGAGTGTTGCCGCGGGACCAGACCTAGCCAGGCCGACAAGCTGCGTCCCGACTTGAACACGTGCGGATCGGGCACGGTCGCCACCAAGGCGCTCGCCACCAGCGGCCCGACACCGGGGATCAGCTATTTTTGCTCGCCGAACCGAAACCGGTCGGTCCGCAGCCGGCCAGATCCGGATGTAGGAAGGTCCGCCTGGAAACGGTCAATCTCTGTTATCCAAATAGAAATGCGGCCCACTGATCCATCAACAGCCGGCGCTTGTCGAAGAAATCTGTGCGGCGGTACGCGGCTTCCACCGCGTTCGGAATCTTGTGTGCCAGCGCCTTGTCAGCGACCTCCTTGGGGAAGTCGGTCTGCTCTGCCGCCCAGTCGGTGAAGCTCGACCGAAAGCCGTGGACAGTGACGCCGCTCACTTTCATGTTGCGCATTGCCTTGACCATCGTGACAACGCTGATGGCTTTGCCCCCCGAGCCGACGAATACGAGCATGTGATCATCGAGCTTGCCGTTAAGCGCAATGTGCTCCTCTCGCAGTCGGCGCATGAGCGTGATCGCCGGCAACGACAGCGGCACGACATGCGGCTCTTTCATCTTCATGCGTTCGCCGGGGATCGACCAAATGCCCACGTCCAAATCGAACTCTCTCCAGATCGCAAAGCGAGTTTCGTTCGAGCGGGCGGCGGTCAGCACAGTCAGCTGCAAAGCATCGCGCCCGGTGCTGTGCTTCAGCGCCATCAGCTCCTTCATGAACGCCGGCACTTCGGCGTATGGCATCGCCGAAAGATGCGTTACCTGCCTGTTCTGGCGCGGCAGGCCGCGCGTCACCGACCGGAGCGATATCTCCTCGGGCACCAAGCCTTTGATGTGCGCATAATCGAGCGTCGTGCCAATTCGTTGCAAGATCCGGCGCGCAGTGTCGGGGATCGTCAGCCAGATCGGCTCGAGCACACCGAGCACGGTAGTGCTGTCCACCGCGTCAATCGGCGTGTCGCCGATGATCGGAAACACGTGGTTTTCGAGGCTCCGCATCCATGACGAATGTTTGCCATTCTTCCATCCGCCCTTCATCGCATCATAGCAGTCGCGTGCGACCTTCTCGAAATTGGGCGTAGCCTGACGTCGCAAGCCCAACTCCTTGACAGGGTCGAGGCCGTTTCGAAGCATTCGGCGGTAATCGGCGACAGCGATGCGCGCATCGGCAAGCGATACCTCGTGGACTGGGCCGAGACCGAAGTCGCGCCGCCGTCCACGATGCTGGACGCGCAGCATCCATGACCGTGTTCCGGTGTCGCGCACAACGAGGTACAGCCCATGCATGTCGGCATAACGACCGGGACCGGCGTGACGAACTCTTAGCGCGGTTAGCGGCATGACGATGATCCTTCGCAGCCCCACATTTAGTCCCACACATTGTGCTGGATTTAGCGAAAATCAGTGGAACGGACTGGTACCGATGGTCGCAGCTCGACCTAGTAATATCAATAGGTTGGGACATTTTGAGTTGTCTTCCTACAAAGGGAACATGCCCGTAGGGGTCACCAGATTTTCTCCGCAATATGACAGTGATGTTACCGCCGGGCTGGCGCGGACCCGAGTGGCGGTCTAACCCTGTCGGCGGATGGACGAGAGCTTCAAAATTCCGTGGGGCCGCATCGCCGTTGCTGCAGCGGCCGGGCTGTTGATGCTGGTTGCCGGCGCCGGCTGGTTCGTTACGCTGGTAGTGCTGGTGCTGTGGATCGGCTCGATCGTGCTGTTCCCGCCCGAACCGGAAACGGTGGTCCGCCAGATCGACGGCATGCAGTTGACCCGCGACGGCATGCGCGAGCTGATCGAGCACTCGGGGATTCCGCTGCTGGTGCTCGACGACAGCCGCATCGTCATCGCCAACGCCGAAGCGCGCGAAGTACTCGGGCGGCATATTCTGGGCCAGGACGCGCGCGTCGCTTTTCGCCACCCCGCGGCCATCGACCTGCTCGGCCGCAGGCAGGGCGGCAGCGTCACCGTTCAGGGTCTTACCGGCCCGCGCAGCTCGTGGCAGATGAGCCGCCAGCCAATCGACGGCCGTTATTGGTTGGTCGAGCTGATCAACCGCACCGCTGAGGCCGACATCAGCCGGGCGCACACCGATTTCGTCGCCAACGCCAGCCACGAACTGCGCACGCCGCTGGCCTCCATCATCGGCTACGTCGAGACGCTGGTCGAGGAAGGGGACAAGGCCGACCCGGCTATGGCGGCAAAATTCCACGAGACCATCCTGCGCGAGTCAAAACGGCTGCAGAGTCTGGTGCAGGACCTGATGTCGCTGTCCCGAGTGGAAGCCGAAAAGCACGATCAGCCGCGCGAACGGGTTGACCTGGGGCCGCTCGTCGAGCGCGCCGCGCGCGACGGCGCCGGGCCCAAGCGGCTCGAACGACTGAAGCTCGAGCTCCCGGCCGAGCCGCTGATCGTGCGCGGCGACACCGACCAGCTTGAGCAGGTGGTCCGAAATCTGGTCGACAACGCGCTCAAGTATGGCGATCCGGAGACGCCGGTCGAAGTCTCCTTGGCGCGGGGAGAGCGCGACATGGCGGTCCTCGCGGTGCGCGATCACGGCGAAGGCATCGCCCCCGAGCACCTCCCCCACCTCACCCGCCGCTTCTATCGCACCGACCCGGGCCGCAGCCGCGCGGCCGGTGGCACCGGCCTCGGCCTCGCCATCGTCAAGCATATCGTGGAGAGACACCGCGGGCGGCTCGACATCGCCAGCAAACTGGGCGAAGGCACCACCGTCACCATTCGCCTGCCGATGGTCCTGGCGAATGCAGAGATTGCCGATGGAACACACGCTCAAAGCCTTTGACGAAGACATCACCCGCCTGCGCGGGCTGATCGCCGAGATGGGCGGGATCGCCGAGCTCGGCATCCACGAAGCCATGCAGGCGCTGATCAGCGGCGACGACGAGCTGGCGCGGCAGGTGGTCGAGCGCGACAGGAAGCTCGACCGGCTGGAGACCGAGGTCGACGATCTCGCCGTGCGGGTGATCGCCCTGCGCGCGCCGATGGCCGACGACCTGCGCGAGATCATCGCCGCGCTCAAGATCGCCGGGGTGGTCGAACGGATCGGCGATTACGCCAAGAACATCGCCAAGCGAGTCAACCGCATCGAAGGGCGCCGCCGCTTCGAGCCGCTGACGCTGATCCCGGCGATGGCCGACGTGGCCGGCGAAATGGTCCACGACGTGCTGACCGCCTACGCCGCGCGCGATCCGGTGCTGGCGCGCGAGATCATCGAGCGCGACGAGAAGGTGGATGCTTTCTACGACAGTATCTTCCGCAACCTGGTCAGCTACATGGTCGAGAATCCGGCGACCATCAGCAGCGCCGCGCAATTGCTGTTCATCGCGCGCAACCTCGAGCGGATCGGCGACCACGCGACCAACGTCGCCGAAATGGTCCACTACGCCGCCACCGGGGCCTATCCCCCCGAAGATCGCCACGGCGACGACGATTAGCGGAGCGCGGCCGTGACGTCCGCTTGTCACGACGGTGTAACAAATGTGTAGTGATGCGCCGGCCATGGCCGTGCCGAAGCTCCTGCTCATCGAGGACGACACCTCGCTCGCCGAGCTGCTCGAGTACCGCTTCAGCAAGGAAGGCTATCGCGTGCGCGTCACCGGCGACGGCGATGAGGCGCTGGCGATGGCCGAGGAAGATGCACCCGACCTGGTGATCCTCGATTGGATGATCGAGGGCACCAGCGGGATCGAGGTCCTGCGCCGGCTGCGCCGCGGCAAGGGCACCGAGCATGTGCCGATCATCATGCTGACCGCGCGGGAGGCCGAGGACGACCGCATTCGCGGGCTCGACACCGGCGCCGACGACTACATCACCAAGCCGTTCAGCCCGCGCGAGCTGCTCGCCCGCGTGTCCGCGGTGCTGCGCCGGGTGCGCCCGGCGCTCGCCGGCGAAACGATCGAGGTCGGCGACATGCGGCTCGATCCGGTCGCCCATCGGGTCGAACGCGACGGGCTGGAGCTCAAGCTGGGTCCGACCGAGTACCGCCTCCTGGCGTTCTTCATGGAGCATCCGCGGCGGGTGTTCAGCCGCGCGCAATTGCTTGACGCGGTGTGGGGCACCGGCAGCGAGATCGAGGAGCGCACGGTGGACGTGCACATTCGCCGGCTGCGCAAGGCGATCGAGGCGCACGGCACGCGCGACCCGATTCGCACGGTGCGCTCGGCCGGATACGCGTTCGAACCGGTCGGCTGAGCCGGCAAGGCCACTACGCGCCAACACGTAGCTATTACAAAACAGCAGGTTAGATACCCCCGTGCGATTGGCGTCGCATGGGACTGCTCAAGCCGCGCGAGGAACGCAAGCCTGTGTTCGTGCGGGCGCGCTTGCGGACCGATCGGGGCTGGTCGGACGTGACGATCGGCAACGTCTCGTCGCGCGGCCTGATGCTGCAGTGCACCTCGCCGCTGCGGCGCAATGATTTCATCGAGGTGCGCTATCAGCACGTCTGCGTTATCGGGAGAATCGTCTGGGTCGGCGGCACCCGCTGCGGCGTCCGAACGCAGGACAAAGTCGATGTTGCCGGCTTGCTTTCGCGAGGATCGGCGAAGCGGCGCAAACCGGGCGAAGACCGGCGGGCTGTCGTCCGCAAGGTGGAGCGCCCGCACCGGGCGAGGGCCCCCGCCGATACGGCTGAATCCAGCCGCCGGATGGCGCGCCTGTTCGACTGGGCGGTGGTGGCGATCGGCGGCGGCGCCGCCGCGGCGTTTGTCGCCGGAATCGTCTATTCGGCCCTCAGCGCGCCGCTTGCCCGCATCGGCGTCGCGCTGGCCGGCGGTTAACCGCTGAACAGCTCCACCAGGATTCCGAGCGCGATGGCGAGGAAGATCGTCCCCACCGCGCGATCGAGCCAGGTGCGCGTTTGCGGCCGCGCCAGCGCCACGGCCAGGCGGCTGCCGGCGCTGATGTATAGCGCGCCAAGCGCGATATCGATCGCCATCGCCACGCCGGCCAGCAGCACCAGCTGCGGCACGATTGGCGCGCGCTGATCGACAAATGGCGGCAGCAGCGCGACGATGTAGACCAGGGCTTTGGGATTGCTCATCGCCACGAACACGCCGTCGCGGAACGCATGGGCGGACGGCTTGCGGGCCGGTTCGCTGCCGTCTTCGGCCACAGCGCCCGCATGGCGCAGCGCCTGCACCCCGAGCCAGCCAAGGTAGAGCGCGCCGCCGATCGCCAGCAGCCGGAACGCCAGCGGAAAGGCCGCCGCCAGCGTGCCGAGTCCAAGGGCGGCCAGCACCCACCAGAACACGTATCCGAGCTGTACCCCGGCCAGCGCCGCGGCGCCCGATCGGGTGCCGCGCCACATCGCCTGGCCCATCACGAACAGCATCGACGGGCCTGGCACGAGGCTGCTCATGCCTGAAACGAGCGCGAAGGCGGCAAGCTTGGCTGGTTCAATCATAATTCTCCCCTCCCGCTTGCGGGAGGGGCCGGGGGAGGGTGGGTTCGGCGCTCAGGCCCTCCCCTAATCCCTCCCGCAAGCGGGAGGGGAATTGGTTGCGTGCATCTCCAAAGTTGCTTTCCCATCAATGGAAATCGCGCGACTTGGGAATCACCCGCACGTCGCGCGGGTGCCCGTGGTGGAACGTCTGGCGCTGCTCCGGCCCGGGCGGCTGCCACGGCTGTGGCGGACCGTGCGGCCCGGCGTGGTCGCCGTGCGCCAGCGCCGGCTGCAGCAGGTCGTCCGATAGCCGGTTGAGTTCGCCCGTGGCATCGACCAGGTGCGCGGCGATCACGTGGATCACGCCCTCGTCGGTCTCGACCCGCCCGCGCACCTCGATCAGCCGCGCGCCCATCACCACCTTGCGATAGCGCTCCATTGTGTCGGGCCAGACCACCAGATTGGCGACGCCGGTCTCGTCCTCCAGGGTGATGAACACCACGCCCTTGGCCGATCCCGGACGCTGGCGGATCAGCACGACGCCAGCGAGCTGGACCATAGAGCGGCTCTTGCGCGTTTTGAGGTCGCATGCGGGCACGAACCCGCGCGCGGTCAGCCCCGCGCGCAGGAAGCTCATCGGGTGCGCCTTCAGGCTGAGCCGCTGGGTCTGGTAATCGGCGATCACTTCCTCCGACAGCGGCATATCCGGCAGCCGCGTCACCGCCCGCTCGGCCCCCTCCTCGCGCTCACGGGCGGCAGCGAACAGCGGCAGCTCGGCGGCGCCGATCAGCGTTCGCGCCTGCCACAACGCCTGGCGCCGCGGGATCGCGAGCGAAGCAAAGCAATCGGCCACGGCGAGGCGTTCGATGTGCGCCGGACCCAACCGCGCCCGATCGCGCAACTCGGCCACGTCGCGAAACGCCCCGCCCGCCTCCCGCGCCGCAACTATCTGCGCGGCAACGTGTTCGGGCAGCCCGTCGACTTGGCGCAAGCCGAGGCGGAGAGCGATCTGATCCTCCCCACTTGTGGGGAGGTGGCAGCCGCAAAGCGGCTGACGGAGGGGGCTCTCCTCCTGGAACGACGGCGCGTGCGGAGAGCCCCCTCCACCATGCCTTGCATGGTCCCCCTCCCCGTCCCGGGGAGGAATTTTCTCCAGTGTACAGTCCCACTCGCTTGCATTCACATCCACCGGCAGCACGGCGACCCCATGCTCCGCCGCATCGCGGACGATTTGCGCCGGGGCGTAGAAGCCCATCGGCTGCGAATTGAGCAGCGCCGCAGCAAACGCCGCCGGATAATGGCACTTCAGCCAGCTCGACACGTACACCAGGTGCGCAAAGCTCGCCGCGTGGCTTTCGGGAAAGCCGTATTCGCCGAACCCCTTGATCTGGTTGAAGCAGCGCTGGGCGAACTCGCGATCGTAGCCGCGCGCGACCATGCGGCCGACCATCTTCTCTTCGTGCTGGTGGACCATGCCGCGCGACCGGAAGGTCGCCATCGCCTTGCGCAACTGGTTGGCCTCGGCAGGCGAGAACTTCGCCGCGTCGAGGGCGATCTTCATCGCCTGCTCCTGAAAAATCGGCACACCATAGGTGCGCCCGAGGATCGACGACAGCTCGTCCGCCGGCCCGTGCTCGGGCGACGGACCGGGCAGCTCGAGCCGCCTGCGCCCTTCCCGTTCGGCCTTGCGCGCCTTCAGGTACGGATGGACCATATCGCCCTGGATCGGCCCCGGCCGCACGATCGCCACCTCGACCACCAGGTCGTAGAACTCGCGCGGGCGCAAGCGCGGCAGCATGTTCATCTGTGCCCGGCTCTCGACCTGGAACAGGCCGACCGAATCCGCCCGGCACAGCATGTCGTAAACCGCCGGATCCTCCTGCGGCACCGTCGCCAGCGTCAGCAGTCGATCGTGATGCTTTTCAAGTAGATAGAGGCACTTCCTAATACAGGTCAGCATGCCCAGCGCGAGCACGTCGACCTTGAAGATGCCGAGGTCGTCGATGTCGTCCTTGTCCCACTCGATGAAGCTGCGCTCGGGCATCGCCCCGTTGCCGATCGGCACCGTCTCGGTGAGCAGCCTGTCGGTCAGGATGAAGCCGCCGACGTGCTGGGAAAGGTGCCGCGGCATGCCGATCATCTGCTCGGTCAGCTTGAGCACGCGCCGCAAGTGCGGATCGTTGAGGTCGAGCCCGGTTTCGCGGCGGACGTGCTCCTCGTCGATTTCGTTGCCGTAGCCGCCCCACACCGTGCGGGCGAGCGAGGCGGTCACGTCTTCGCTCAGCCCCATCGCCTTGCCGACTTCGCGGATCGCCATGCGCGGGCGGTAATGGATCACCGTGGCGCACAGGCCGGCGCGGTCGCGGCCGTATTCGGCGTAGATGTGCTGGATCACCTCCTCGCGCCGTTCGTGCTCGAAATCGACGTCGATGTCGGGCGGCTCGCTGCGCTCCTCGGAAATGAAGCGGTCGAACAGCAGCTCATGCTCGGCCGGATCGACTTCGGTGATACCGAGGCAGAAGCACACCGCGGAATTGGCCGCGCTGCCGCGCCCCTGGCACAGGATCGGCGGCTCGCGACTGCGGGCGAAATCGACGATTTCCTTGATCGTCAGGAAATAGGGTGCGATCCGGAGCTGGCCGATCAGCGCCAGCTCGCGTTCGAGCGTTTTGGCAATGTCGGCGCGCAACCCCTCGGGATAGCGCCATTTCGCCCCTTCCCAGGTCAGCCGAGCGAGGTAATCCTGCGCGCTCAGCCCGTCGGGCCAGGCCTTCTGCGGATATTCGTACTTCAGCTCGTCTAGGCTGAAGGCGCACGCATCGGCCACCTCGCGCGCGGCGGCAATCGCGTGCGGCCAGCGCGCGAACAGCCGCTCCATCTCCGCCGGGCTCTTGAGGTGCCGCTCGCCGTTGGGATGCAGCCGATGCCCGGCCTCGGCGACGGTGATCTTGTGCCGGATCGCGGTCATCACGTCCTGCAACGGCCGCCGCTCGGGCGCATGGTAATGCACGTCGTTGGTGGCCAGCAGCGCAAGGCCGTTTGCCTTGGCCAGCGCATCGAGCCGCTCGATCCGCGCGATGTCGTCGCCGGCGTAGAGGTACGACGCAGCGAGGTGGCGCAGCGTGGGGAGTTGTTCGGTCAGGCGTGAAATGAGCGTGGAAAAGGGTTCTCGCAGAGACGCAGAGACAGCAGGGGGCGCAGAGATGCCGCGCTCGCGGCGCAGCCGCGTATTACCAGCATCCTTGCGCTCGTGGGATTGAAGTACGCCTGCGGCGTGTTCGACCTCTTTGCGCCCCCTGCTTCCTCTGCGTTCTCTGCGCGAAACAAAATCGATCACATTGCTCGCCACCTCGATGGTGAATTCCACATCCAGATCGCGCGGTGGCAGCAGGATCAGTTGCACGCCTTCGGCATGTTCGGCCAGCATCGCCAGCGAGATGTCGCACACGCCCTTGTCCTGCCACTCGCCCGAAAGCGTGCGCATGCGGCCGGCGGAGATCAGTCGGCACAGGCGGCCGTAGGCGGCACGGTCGGTCGGGTAGACGAGGAAGGCGAAACCTTCGACGGTTTCTAACCTGCAGCCGATAACCGGCTTCAACTTCAGCGTTTTTGCCTCGGTATGGACACGCACCACCCCGGCCATCGAGTTCACGTCGGCGATCCCGATCGCATCGTAGCCGAGCTCGCGCGCGGTCAGCACCAGGTCGACCGCATCCGACGCCCCGCGCAGGAACGAAAAACAACTGACCAGTCCCAGCTCGACGAACGCCGCCCGCGGCGGCGGAGCGATCGTATCGGGATCGACCTCGATTTGGCGCTTGTCGGGCGTGAGCGGGCTTTCAGGCACCTTAGGTCCTCCCCGGCACGAGGAGGGAGACCGCACGAAGTGCGGTGGAGGGAAATCGCCACAAGCGCAGCGTCAGCAGGGAAAAGCCAGCGATGCTTCCGCCAGCCGCAAATCCCCACCACCATCCTTTGGATGGTCCCCCTCCCCGTCCCGGGGAGGATTTCTGGTTCATCCCCGCAGCTCCGCCAGCCGCTCGGCCACCGCGGCCAAATCCGCCCTGAACAGCCGCTCCTGCTCACGCTTTTTCTCGTCCTTCAACCGCAGCAGGTAGGAAGGATGCGCCGTCACCCACAGCTCGGCGCCGTCGTCGAGCGGGATCGGATGACCGCGGCTGCGCGAAATGGTCACGCTCTTGCCGAGCACCCCGCGCGCCGCGCTTCCGCCGAGCGCGAGGATCACCTTCGGCCGGACCAGCGCCCGCTCGCTGTCGAGCCACCACCGGCAGGTGTCGATCTCGCCCGAAGTCGGCGTCTGGTGCAGCCGCCGCTTGCCGCGCCAGACGAATTTGAAATGCTTGACCGCGTTGGTGACGTAGACCTTGCCGCGGTCGATCCCCGCCTGCTCCAGATGGCTGTCGAGCACCTGCCCGGCCGGGCCGACGAACGGCTTGCCCGCCTCGTCTTCCTGGTCGCCCGGTTCCTCGCCGACGATCATCAGCGCGGCCGATTTCGGCCCCTCGCCCATCACCGCGGTGTTGTCGAGCAAGCCGATCGGGCAGCGGCGGCAGGCGTGGATCGCGTTGTCGATCTCGGACAACGATTCGGGCGGTTCGGCGGTGTCGAGCAGGTCGTGGGCCATCGTTCGTCTCGTGTGGTTGCGCTCGAGCTTTCCAACGCATGGCAGAAAGAGAGGTTCGAGCGAGTCGAATGTTCCTTATATGTTCCAAACCATGCCGGGAAAACCCCTCACCCGCACAGCCCGTGCAGGAACCATTCGGGCGGCCCGCCCCGCCCGTCGCCGGCGATCCCGAGGCGGTAGATCCAGTAGCGGCGGCCCGCACGGTCCTCGATCCGATAGTAGTCGCGCAGCCGCACGGTCGATTTCTCGCGCCACCATTCCGGGGCGATGCGCTCGGGTCCCTCGACCCGCGCGACTTCGTGCACCTGGCCGCGCCAGCGGAAGCGCTGCGGGAAACCGTCGGGCGTCGCGTAGAGCACCGCGATCGCCTCGGCGCGGTCCAGCAGCTTCAACGGGCGCTGGTGAAACGCCAGTTCACCCTGGCTCGCCGGTTCGGGCGCCAGCGGCGGCTGCCAGCGCTGGGCGCGCTCGGGGATGTGGCTGGCGTGGACCACCGGGCGGCGCACCGCCTTGTCGCCGAGCCGCACGGTCAGCCGGTCGATGCATTCGGCAAGGCTGGTGCCTTGCGCCTGGGCCGCTTCGAATTCGCCTTGCGCCAGCGCCAGCGGTTCGGTCCATGGCGCCCGCAGGCGCACCAGTTCGATACCGAACCCGGCGTCGATGTCGTCGAGCTTGCCGGCGAACAGCCGCGCCACGTGCGCCGGATCGCGCGTCGCGGCGGCGAATTCGAGCCGACGGACGATCACCTCGCCATCGACCCGCCACAATCCCAGCTCGAGCCGCCGCGCGCCTTGCGCCCTGCCTTCGAGTTCGCGGCCCATCTCGGCGGCGAGATCGGCGAGTACGCGGTCGAGCAGCATGCGATGGCGGATCGGCTCCAGCAGCCGCCGCTGGACCAACGGATCGGGCGTGGCGACGACCGGCAGCAGCGGCTCGGGCTTGCGGCCGAGCAATTGGTCGAGCCGAAGCAGCGGGTTCGCCTCGGGCGAGCGCGAGCGGAAGCGCCGCTGCAGCGCATCGCGGCCGATCCCCTCGAGCTGCCCGATCCGCTTGAGCCCGAGCCGCCGCAGCACGGTGAGCACGTCGTCGTCGAGGCGGAGGGCAGCGACGGGGAGGTCGGCGAGCAGATCCTCCTCGGCACGGGGAGGTGGCAGCCCGCAGGGCTGACGGAGGGGGCTCCCGGTCAAGCGCAGCGCTGACGGCGCCCCCACTCCACTGTGCTGCGCACGGTCCCCCTCCCCGTCCCGGGGAGGAATAATCGCCCGCTCGGGCCCGAAATGCGCCAGCGCCCAGGCCGCGCCCGCGGTCGGGGCGATCGCCAGCCGCGCGGTCAGCCCGCGCCGGGCGAACGCCGCCTCGGCATCGGCCAGCAGCCGCGCCTCGCCGCCGAACAGGTGCGCCACCGCGCTGACGTCGACCAACAGCCCGTCAGGCGCATCGAGCGCGATCCACGGCCCCCAGCGCTGCGCCCACAGCGCTAGGCGTTCGAGGAACGCGCGGTCGCCCGCGGGATCGCTCGGCGCGGCCTTCAGCCCGGGGCACAGCGCCCGCGCATCGGCCAGCCGCATCCCCACCCGCGCCCCGACGGCGAGGCCGGCCTCGTTCGCCGCCTCGATCCGCGGCCCATGCGCTGTTTCGGCGATGAGGACGAGCGGTTCGGCGTCCGCGCCTTCAGCCTGCGACAGCCGCCAGCGATCGACCGCCAGCCGCGAAAGCCAGATCGCCATGATCCGGCGCGCGGGTGGCGAGGCGATCGGCGGCGAGGCCATATCCGTCATCGTGCAAAATCCATTCTCCGGGCGCATGTCCGCGGGCGCGGAACAGCTCTGCATGCCAGGTGGGTGGGCCCGCCGCGAACGCGTTCCATTGGGGCGCGGGCGACGGGGCCGAGCGCACCTGCCAGCGCATCCGCGCCGAACTGAGGTCGCGCGCCGCATCGAGCCGCACGAGCACCAGCGGCACTCCATGCTCTTCGGCGGCGAGGCTGAGCCGGCGCGAGGCGGTGAAGTCGAGCGCCTTGGGGTTGCCCACCAGCTCGCCGATCACGCAGGCAAAGTCGCGGCAGCGGACTCCTTCCTCAAGCGCGAACAGCAGGTCCTCCGCCGTCTTCGCGGCAACATGAACCAGCTGGTGACGCAACGGTTCGGGCAAGCCGGGGCGATACGGCCGTCCGCCGAGCCGGATCGCTGCCGCGTCCTGGACCCACAACACATGGCCATACTGCTCCAGCCGGCCGGCCGCTCCGTCCATCGCCAGCGCCAGCGCGGCGGCCGCCCCGCCTGCCTCGCGGGCCGACGCGAACACCTCGCTGTGCCGAGCGCCCGGCAGTCCCGGACGCCAGCGCGGCGTCCGCTCGCCGGCGAAAGCCAGCTCTCCGGCCCTGGTGAAAGCGGACAGGTCCATGGGCGAATCAACTCCTTTGTTCGTTTTATGTTCCTTCGCGAACCAATTCGCAATCGGAACCCGGATGCGGGCCTCATCGTTCGACACACGAAACCCTGGAGCCCCTCATGAGCAACGACCGCTACCGCGACGACGAGCTGAAGCAGCAGTTCTGGGAGGCGCTTGCCGACAGCCCCTACCTGTTCCTCCAGCTCGACAGCGATCCCGAAAGCGCGGTGCCGATGACCGCCGAGCTCGACCCCAACGCCAACGGCGCGATCTGGTTCTTCACCGGGCGCGATCACGCTTTCGCCCGCGGCGGGGCGGCGACCGCGACGTTCGCCGGCAAAGGCCACGACGTGTTCGCCCGCTTCAAAGGCACGCTCAGCGAAGAAACCAGCCGCGAGCGGCTCGACCGCGAATGGAGCCGCTTCGTCGAGAGCTATTTCCCCGGCGGCAAGGATGATCCCAACCTGCTGATGCTGCGGATGGACCTCGGCGCCGCCGAAATCTGGAGCACCGACATCGGCCTCGCCACCACCGTCCGCATGGCGCTGGGCCAGAATGTACGCGAGGAAACGCGCGACCAGCACGCCGAAACGGCTCTTTGAGAGCTGCACGAGACGCGTTCGTCACGCGCGTAAGGGGCCGCCTCCCGGGAGGCGGCCCCGATATTGTCCACGAAACGTAGTCAGTCGGCGTGCTCCAGAGTGCGCTTCATCTGGCTGGCCCGGTCGTGGCCTTTCCGGATCGAAGCGAAGCACTTTTCGAGCGCCCCGCGCGTGGCGGCGCCGAGTTTGTCGTCGTCCATCGCGGCCTGGAACTTGTCGCGAATATAGTCCTCGCCGCGCTCGACTTCGCTGATGATCGCTTCCTCGTCCTCGCCGGTGACCTTGTCCTTCAGGTCGAGCCAGCTGCGGTGCACCGAGCCGGCGGTCGAGCTTTCGGTCCGCGGATCGCCGCCTATCGAGCGGACATGGCTCTGCAGGTCGGCGGCGACCTGGCTGCGCTCATCTGCCATGTGGCGGAAGAACTGCTGGTGATTCATATTGTCGCTCCGCTCGGCGGCGTCGCGATAACCTTTAACGCTATCCAGCGTGGTGGCGATGAGGGTGTTGGTGACATCGATATCGTGCGACTTGTCCATGAAGTCCTCCGTTTGCTTTAGGGTTACACCCAACCAACCGGCGCAAACGGAGGGACGTTCCGGGAAAACCCAGCGGAAACGGTGAGTTGCGCCAGACAGCGGACCGGCGAAGGAACGCTCAGTCGACCCACTGAACATCGGCGCCGAGAGCGCCGAAGTTGTCGACGAAGTGAGGGTGCGCGCGGCGGATCGGATCGGCGTCGAGGATCGTCGATTCGCCTTCGATCGAGCTCGCCACCATCAGCAAAGCGATCGCCACGCGGATGATGTAGGGGCTGGTCACCGTCGCCGGGGCAAGCGGTTCGCCGCCGAAGGTGATCAGCCGGTGCGGGTCGCATAGCAGCGTGTGCGCACCGAACAGGCTCAGCTCGGTGTGCCAGGTGAGCCCGCCTTCGTAGACCTTGTTCCAGAACATCGTCTGACCTTCGGCCTTAACCCCCAGGGCAATGAAGATCGGCAGCAGGTCGGCCAGGATATATGGCCATGGCGCCGCTTCCACCTTGGTGATCAGATGCGAGGTGAAGTTTTCCCGCACCTTGAGCTTTTCCGGAGCGGTCAGGCGCGACCAGCCTCCCTCGTGCGCCACCTCGGCGCCGAACTTCCAGAACGTGCGGTCGATCAGGTCGAAATGCTCGGGGCAGCCGTTGCGCACCGAGATGTCGCCGCCGGTCACCGCCGAAAGCGCCAGGAAAGTGGCGATCTCGTGGAAGTCATCGTTGAAGGTGTAGTCCGCCCCGCCGAGCTTCGCCCCGCCCTCGACCGAGACCATCGAGGTGCCCTTGCCGACGATTGTTGCCCCGCACAACTCGAGAAACGCGCACATCTCCTGCACATGCGGCTCGCAGGCGGCGTTGACGATCTGCGAGGTCCCCGGCACCGTCAGCGCGCTGAGGATGAAGTTCTCGGTGGTGGTGACAGAGGCGTACTCGAGCCACATCCGCGCCGCCTGGCCCTTGCCGGTCGAGCGGAAGACGATCTCATGACCCGCCTGGCTCACCTCCGCCCCGAACGCGCGGAACACCTCGACATGCGGATCGATCTCGCGGGCGCCGAGCGTGCAGCCTTTCACATCATGTTCGAGCCGCGCTTCGCCGAGCCGCACCAGCAACCCGGGAATCATCATGATCGACGCACGCATCGCCTGCGGCAGGGTCGCCTTGGCACCCGCGGGAATGGTCGAATGGTCGATGGTCAGGACCTTGTCCGTGCGGTCCCAGTCGACAGTCGAGCCGAGTTCGCCGAAGAAGCGCACGCTGCGTTCGACGTCGGTGATCTCGGGGACGTTGCGCAGCCGCACCGGGGCGTCGGTCAGCAGCGTGGCGCACAGCACCGGCAGCACGGCATTCTTGTTGGCCGACGGCTCGATCCGGCCGGTCAGCCGACGGCCGCCGCGCACCAGCAGCGAACTCATGTATCCATTCTCCGAATGTCCCTCATGCGCAGCGTCAATAGCCCATCAGCTTGAGCACTTCCTCGCGGCTGCGCTGGTCGCTGCGGAAGATCCCCATCACCCGGCTGGTGACCATGTTGACACCCGGCGTGCGCACGCCTCGCGCGGTCATGCACGCATGGCTTGCCTCGATCACCACCGCCACGCCGCGCGGGCGCAAGTTGTCCCAGATGCACTGCGCGACCTCGGCGGTGAGCTTTTCCTGGATCTGCAGCCGGCGGGCAAAGCCGTGCAGCACCCGGGCGAGCTTGGAGATGCCGACCACGTAGTCGGTCGGAAGGTAGGCGATCGCCGCCCTGCCGATGATCGGCGCCATGTGGTGTTCGCAGTGGCTCTGGAAGGGGATATCCTTGAGCAGAACGATCTCGTCGTAGCCGCCGACTTCCTCGAACACACGGCTAAGATGGATCGCCGGGTCCTCGGTGTACCCGATACAATATTCTTTCCATGCCCGGGCGACGCGCGAGGGCGTGTCGAGCAGGCCTTCCCGCGACGGATCGTCGCCGGCCCAGCGGATCAGCGTGCGGACCGCCTCCTGCACGTCCTCGGGTACCGGCGGCTTGCCGCGCGGATCGTCTTCGTCGGGGCCTACCAGGCTGCTCAAGGGCGCTGTCTCCAAACCGTCTCGCGGCCCCATAGGCTGCCGCCGCGCAAAACGCCACGGCCACCGGGGACAAGTTGCGAACGGATCAGGAGTTTGCCGGTTTCCTCGGGCGCGGTCAGGCCTCGGCGTCCTCGAGCAACTCCGGCGTCACCTCTGCCTCCGCGCATTCGGCTGGCTTGCGACGGTTGAAAACGGCGCGCATGTGCCGCTCGTCTTCCTCGGTGAGGTGCTCGGCGTAGTCGGGGAAGTTCTTGGCCTCCTCCTCGTCGATATGATGGAGGTAGCAGTCGCGCAGCGCCTTGAACTTGGTCATCCACGCGCCCGAGGACATCGGGGTGGCGGCGAGGTCGTTGAGCATTTCCTCGATCCGCTCGTGCTCGGCGACCGAGTGCCGCGTCTCGTCGGTGGTCTCGGGCTTGCGCATCATCGTCGAATAGAGCGCCTGCTCCTCGGCCGCGGCGTGGCTCTTGGCTTCCCTGGTGAATCGCTCGAACAGCTCGGCGCGCTGTTCGCTGTTGCCCTGGGTCTCGCCAAGGGCATCGAGCAGGTCGCGGTGCAGTTCGTGGTCCATGATCAAACGACCGAAGATGTCGGGTACTGAAGGCATTCATATGCTCCTGTTCAGCCGCCCTTCGCCGGATTCAACAGGCGAAAGGGCACGCGGTTCCGCCGTCGGGGTCTGGCAAAAGCGCGCGCCCGCGCCATATTCGTTCGGTGCACGGAACAGGTCGAACAAGGCCCGGCAGGGCCGAGATCGAGGCGCTGGCGGGCGCCGCCCTCGAGGCGCTCCCGCCGCGGTTCCGCTCCCGGTGCGCCGATGTGGTCGTGAAGGTGGAGGAATTCGCCACCCCGGAGCAGCTCGCGTCAGTCGGCCTCGACGACCGATGGCGGCTCAGCGGGCTCTACGAAGGCCGCCCGCTAAGCGAGCGGTCGATCTGGGACGCGGGCGAAATGCCGGCGATCGTCACGCTTTTTCGCCAGCCGCTGCTCGAGGAATGGCGCGCCACCGGTGTTCGGCTCGACGAGCTCGTGGCCCACGTGGTGATCCACGAAATCGGACACCATTTCGGCTTTTCCGACGATACCATGCACCGGCTGGAGGACGGGGAGGAGTTCTAGGGGGCTTGGGATTGGCCAAGCACCGCCCGACCCAAGCCAGGCGCACCCCGTAACGAGATCCCCGCACAGTGCGCTTGAACTCCGCAGTTCAAGTCGTCTTCGAAGTCAAAAGCAACGGGTACTGCGGCGGGAGGTCCTGACGGCTGGCGCTACGAAGCACCAGAAACCCAGCTCCTATCAGAAGCAACAATGCGAACGCCGACAACGATAACGGATGCGATACGAGCCCGTGGGCGGTGCTTCCGGGCTGGCTGGCTTCACGGACCGTGTCCACCACGAAGCCATAGCCGGTCGCCATCCATGACAGCACCAGCAGCAGTAGCAACTGCCAACGGGGAGGATGCTCCATGATCAGAGGCAGCACGTAGGCGATGCCGACGCCCAAGATCGTCAGATCGTAATCGAGGTTGTACGGGCTGACGAGGAACGACGCGACGCAGGCCACTGCCGCAACAACGCGCGGCTCGTAGCCGTACCGCCACACGTACCAGAGGAAGCAGAACTCCGCCGAGTGCGACCGCAAAGTTGGCGGCGAGCGCCAGCGAGGCCGGTACGCCGAAAGATCTGACGGCAGCATAGATCGAACTCATGCGGAAAAGCGGATAAGCTCCGCCTAGCAAGAAGCGCCCCGCCTCCCGCGCGCCGTGCAGGAATGCCACCCAGATACCGGGGCCGAAGACCCCAGTCGAAATCGCGAGGGAAATGACGACGATAACGGTGGCGGTCGCGATGACCGTCCAGCGTCGCTTCAACAGCGAAAGCAGCGCCAGCCCCCCGGCTAGGTGCGGCTTCAGGACCATTAGGCCCAGTGGCACTCCGGCGATCGTACGGTCGCGCATGAATGCCAAGAGAAAACAGCCGACGAGTCCTCCGGTCAGGAAGCCGTTCTGTCCGGTCCTGATCGTGATCAGGACAGTCGGTAGAATCGCGATCAGGACGCCAGTCAGGTGGTCGCCTGCAATTCGTCGCAGGACCAACAGGTAAAATGCGAAGCTGCTCGCGGTAAACAGCAGATAGGCAAGGCCGACGGGCATCCGCGCCAGAACCCCAACGAGCAGCAAATACGGCGGCGGATAGGTCCACGGCATTAGGCTTTGAGTGCCGGTGATCGACTGCTGCGCGGCCAAAGTGTCGGATATGTTGTAAGTTTCGTTCGCCTGCCCGTGGTTCTCCATGGTCCCGGCGATATAGAACACGTCAAAGTCGGTCAGCGCCTTCTCTTGCCCAAGCAGGGCAGGCGCCTGAAACAGGACGGCGCTCACAAGCGCCAGCACAGCGGAGACCACCAGAATGGCCACAAGGACCAGACGGCTGACGGCTAGCCCCGCTTGCGTCGCATCCCAGTTGTCAATGCTCATCGGGCCGCTCCGAAGCCGAAGTTCTTGCCGTCATTCCGCCCGAACGACGAATCGGAGCGATATGGTTAACAGTCTCAAGAAAGGATTAAGGCGTACCACCGAGTTCGGCTGTCGCCGAGCAATTGCCCAAGCATAAAACTCGCGTGCAGACACCCCAAGGTTCGACGAAATACAAGCAGGCAGTTTGAACCCCTCTTTGGGGGGCGGAGTGCTTGTTGGCGCGCCCGGAAGGATTCGAACCTCCGGCCCCCAAATTCGTAGTCTGGTGCTCTATCCAGCTGAGCTACGGGCGCGCGTCGAGGGCGCCACATAAGGGGGCGTCCACGGCTTGGCAATCCCTTAGGCCGTCAGGCCGATAAGCAGCGCCCGGTCGAGCGGCGACATCGGCAAGGCGGCGGCTTCGGCCGGAGCGAACCAGCCCCACGCCTGCCCTTCGCACGATCGCGGCTGGCCATGCCACGCCAGACATTCGTAAAGAATCAAGACAATTCCGCGCCTCCCTCCGCCACCGGGATCGTCAACGAAGCCCGCCGCCCTCATCGCCGCCGCATCGACCGCTAGGCCGAGTTCCTCGGTCAGTTCCCGGCGCAAGGCAAGTCGCGGATTTTCCCCGCTTTCCACTTTGCCTCCGGGGAATTCCCACAGCCCGGCATGCGGCTTTCCGGGCAGCGCCTGCTGCAGCAGCAGGCGTCCCGCGTCGTCGCGAATCGCCGCCGCGACCACTGCCAACCATGTCGGGTTTCTTGCCAAGCTGACCGATCCCTTGAACTTTTTCTTAATACTGACCTGTCACAGCAGACGCCGGCACCTAGCCAGGGGGACTAAGGCCATGCGTTTGATTGCAGTTCTGAAAGTGGTCTCCGCCGATGACCGTGGTGCAACCGCCATCGAATACGGCTTGATTCTGGCGATGGTTTTCCTCGCCATGCTCGGGGCGGTCGAGGGGTTCGGCAATGAGCTTGGCAACATGTTCAATGACGTCTCGTCCAATTCGGTTTCCGCGATGAACGGTGCCGTTTGATCAGGAAAAACCCAGTCAGCCGAAGTTAGGAAAATTTCAACACATCGCTTCTAATCCCGGAAACTGCTTGATCCAGAAGACAGGGGGTCGAGCCGGGTACCGAAGATGAGAACCAGGAGACTGACCATGAAGTTCTTCAACAATCTGCTTCGTGACGAAGCTGGCGCGACCGCCATCGAATATGGCCTGATTGCGGCTCTGATCGCCGTTGCGGCGATCACCGCGATGTCGACCCTCGGCAGCACGCTGAGCAACACCTTCAATACCGTCAGCACCGACATGCAGGGCACGGTCTAACAGACCTCGCCCAACGGCAAATCGACGAGGGGCGGCAGGGAAACCTGCCGCCCCTTTTCGTTATCGCCGCGCCGCGCCGCGCCGCGCTTAAGTCTCCGTCCGCCGGCGCCTGCCGCGGCGTGACCGACGGTCGCCGATCCCGAGGAAACGATCCTCGCGTAAGCGTCGCAACTGCTTGGCGCTCTTGCCGGAAAGGGTTTCGAGTTCCTCGGCAAGCGCATCGCCGAGGGCATTTGCCGCCGCTTCGGCATCGCGGTGGGCTCCGCCGACCGGTTCCTTGACGATGCGGTCGATCACCCTCAGCTCCGCGAGATCCTGCGCGGTCATCTTCATCGCTTCGGCCGCCTGCGGCGCCTTCTCGGCCGTGCGCCACAGGATCGAAGCGCAGCCTTCGGGCGAGATCACCGAATAGACGGCGTGCTCGAGCATCAGCACCCGCTCGGCGCTAGCCAGGGCGATCGCGCCGCCCGATCCGCCCTCGCCGACGATCGTCGCCACCATCGGGGTCGGCAATGCCAGGCAGGCTTCGGTCGAGCGGGCGATCGCCTCGGCCTGGCCGCGTTCCTCAGCCTCGACCCCCGGAAACGCGCCCGAGGTGTCGACCAGCGTTACAACCGGCAGGCCGAAGCGCCCGGCCATGTCCATCAGCCGGATCGCCTTGCGGTACCCTTCGGGCTTGCCCATGCCGAAATTGTGCCTGATCCGGCTCTGGGTATCGTTGCCCTTCTCCTGCCCGATCAGCATGACCTTGCGCCCGCGGAAAGTGGCGAACCCGCCGATGATCGCCTCGTCTTCGCCGAACAGGCGGTCGCCGCCGAGCGGGACGAACTCGTCGAACATCAGCTCGACGTAATCGTTGAAGTGGGGCCGCATCGGATGGCGGGCGACCTGCGTCTTCTGCCACGGAGTCAGCGCGGCGTAGGTGCCGGCGAGCAGTTCGGCGCTCTTGCCCTCGAGCCGCTTGATCTCGGCCGAAACGTCGACCTCGCCGTCTTCCGAAGCGGCGCGCAACTCGGCGATACGGGCTTCGAGCGCCGCGACCGGCTTCTCGAACTCGAGATAGGAAATCATGGTGCGGCGCTAGTCCGCGGAGCGCCGCTCGGCAAGGGGATGGCGTTCGTTGACCAGCGCCACCAAGCGCGCGGCGTCAACATGAGTGTAAATCTGCGTGGTGGCGATGTCGGCATGTCCGAGCAGCGTCTGCAGCACCCGCAGGTCGGCGCCTCCTTCGAGCAGGTGGGTGGCGAAGGCATGCCGCAGCACATGCGGGCTGAGCTTCGCCGGATCGAGAGTTGCGCGGGCGGCGAGCTCCTTCAGCAATTGGAACAGGCGGACCCGCGTCAGGTGCTTGCCGCGCGACGGGAACAGGAACTTCCCGTCCGCGGGTCGGACCGAGAGCCACCGCGACAGCGCGTGGCGAGCGCGGCCGGAGACCGGCACCATCCGCTGCTGTCCGCCCTTGCCCATGATCGTCAGGAACGGAGCGTCGCGCGGCACGGCAGAGAGCGGCAGCGACACCAGCTCGCTTGCCCGCAGGCCCGAGCCGTACAGCAGCTCGATCAGCGCAAGCAGCCGCACGGCGGGCGGGCGATCGCTCGCCGCCTCCAACTCGGCGCGGGCGAACAGCGCCTCGACTTCGGCGTGGCTGAGAATCCTCGGGAGCGGCCGGCGCGTGGCCGGACGCGGCAACGCGGCCGAAGGATCATCCTGCCGCAAGCCCTCGTCGGTGAGGAAGCCATAGAACTGGCGCAAGGCCGAAGCCTTTCGGGCAACCGTCGAGGGCGCGAGATCGCCCCACTTGCCGGCCAGGCGGGCGAGTTCGTCGCGCTCGGCCTCGGAAAGATCGCCGATCAGCTCCTCCGCTCCCTCCAGGTCGCGCCGGTAGGCCGCCAGCGTGTTCGCCGCCGCCCCCCGCTCCGCGGCGAGCATGGCAAGAAAGGCATCGATCGGGGTCATCGAAACAAGGAGGCCCTCATCCAACTCCGACTAAGCCCCTTACGGGCTAAGTCTACGTATCCTTCTCCCACCAGTGGGAGAAGGCCCGCGCTGCCGTTCTTTTCCCGTTGACGGGAGAAGGATAGCGAAGCTTGTGAGCGAAGCGAACTGGCGGAACTTGGATGAGGGCTCCTTCCTCCTATCCCCGCGCCACCGCTTCGGCGGCGATCATCCGCGCTTCGGCGCTCAGTCCGGACTGATCGAGCGCGCGGACGATGTGAAACAGGTGACGCGCGGTCATCTTGTCCCATCCGCTGCCCTGCATCCCGAGCCCAGCGAGCAGCGCCACCAGCGCGGAATTATGGTACTGGCCGGCCTTGTCGATTGCCTCGCTCCACTTGGTCTGGCGATCCAGGTCCACTCCCAGGCGGCGCGAAAAGCTGCGCACGTCGCCGGTATCCAGTCGGCCGAGGCCGGCCAGGCCGGCCAGCAGGAAGCGCGATTTGCGCTGATTGGAGCTCTTGTCGTCGCCGAGGTAGCTGTCGAGAGCGCTGCTCGGCACCGCGCCCTGCCGTTCGGGTTGCGCCAGCGCCAGCAAGGCCCATCCCTGGCTTCCTTCGTCGACCACCCGCGCCCAGCGCACGGCGTTGCGGTCGAGGCCGGCGGTGAGCATCGAGGCGATGATCGGTGCAGCGTCGTCGGCCAAGCTCTTGTCGACCGGCAGGCGCGCGGCGGCATAGGCCGTCAGAACTTCGCGCCCGTAATCGGGCGTGCTTCCGCCCCACAGCGACTGGATCGCCGACATCCGCGCCTGCGGATCGCTGGCGACGTAGGCTTCGCGCAGCTGCCGCGCGTCACCCTTGTCGTCAGAGCCGATTTCCGGATCGGCCCACAGCTCGGAGTACAGATCGACCATCGCGGCCGAGGAGAGGATGCCGTCGCGGGCGGCAGCGTCGGCGGCGGCCACCCGGCGCACGAGCGGCGTGGCCGGATAGAGAACGTCGTTGCGGAACAGCGTCGAACCGGGTTTCGGAACCAGATTGTCGGGAAGGTCGATCCCGAGCGCCCGCGACAGCGCCAGCCGCCACGGGGTCATCTGGTCGACATCCTTCCATTCGATGGTGACGGACTTCCGCCCTTCGCCGGCGGCGCCCGCGTAGCGCTGGGCGAGAAGCACGTCGATGCGCGGCGCTGTGCCGCGCGACAGCGCCCGATCGAGATCACTTTCGGCCGCGCGAGCCTCGCCGTTGAACGCGCGGCAGATGGCCCCCATCAGCTGCCAGTGTGGCGTATCGAGCAGCTTCCTGTTCAGTTGCTCGACCGGACAGATGCCGACGAGATCGCCGGTTTCGATGTAGGCGTTGAACGCCGCAGCCGCGAGCTGCGGGTTGTAGTTTGCCGAATCGACGTCCTGCACCAGCGCGCGCGCCACCGCACCTTCGCCCATCCGGTCGAGCAGGTCGGCGCGCAGGGCGGCGAACTCGACCGGGGCCATTCCTTGCGGCGCGTCGAGCCGGCTAGCGAGGGCGCGGCGCAGCAGGATGTGGCCCCAGCGTGACACCAGCGGCCCCTTGGTGCCGGCCAACGCCGCGCGGATCAGCGACGCTGGCTGCCCCGCCAGCGCGTGACTCGGAAACCCTCCCTCGCCAACGCCGATCACGCCGACTTTGACCAACGCCCGCTGGGCGCCCGGCGGAATGTCGTACTTCGGCTTCAGCCCGAACAGCTCATCGAGCTGATCGGGGTCCATTTTCTCCAGCTCCGAAACCGGCGGCAGGTTGCTGGGCAAGGGGGCGGCGGAAGGGTTGTTTCCTCCATTGCTGACGCCGGGCGGCGGCTGCGCCGCCGGCGCCTGCGTCTGCAATGGAACCGGCGCGGCGGTGGGCCGCGGAGCAGGCGTCGGTGACGGCGTCGGCGTCGGATTGTCGAATCCCGGAGGCAGCAGCGATTTCGGCTGCGCCAGCGCCAGGGTCGAGCTGACCGCCAGCAGCGCCCCGGCAATCCAGTACCTGCGCTTCATCGCGCCCCCTCCGGCAGCGGCACGGGCTGTTCTATCATCCGCTGCGGCTGGCGCCCGCCGTTGAGCCAGGCGAAGGCAAGCACGGCGAGGACAAATACGATTATGAAGGTCAAAGTCCGCTTGCGTCCCATCCGGCAATCCTTGCGCGGTCGCGTAGCCTATCTATAGCGCTTGCGGCAATGACCTTGGATGCTCCGAGCCTGTCCGACGCCGAAATCCGCCAGCTGGCCGCCCGACTCGATCGGCCGGTCGTGCTCGTCGGCATGATGGGTGTCGGCAAGAGCACCGTCGGGCGCAAGTTGGCGGCGCTGCTGGGCCTGCCGTTCTGCGACGCAGACGACGAAATCGAGCAAGCCGCGCAGATGAGCGTCAGCGAAATCTTCGAGCGCTTCGGCGAATCCTATTTTCGGGACGGCGAGCGGCGGGTCATCGCCCGCCTGCTCACCGGCGGCCCGTCGGTGATCGCCACCGGCGGCGGCGCTTTCGCGCAGGAAGAGACGCGCAAGCTGATCCTCGACGGCGGCATCGCCGTGTGGCTCGACAGCGACCTCGATACGCTGGTCGAACGGGTCGGCCGGCGCGACACGCGCCCGCTGCTCAAGAACGGCGACCCGCGCGAAATCGTCGCTCGGCTGAAGACGGAGCGCGAACCGTTCTATGCCGAGGCGCCGATCCACGTCTCGAGCAGCAGCGGACCGCATGGCGAGGCGGTGAAGCGGATCGTGCACAGGCTCGACGAATGGCTGTGATCCCCGTCGAACTCGGCGGGCGCTCCTACGAGGTCCGCGTCGGCAGCGGCCTGCTGGCCGACCTGCCCGCGCAATGCGGCACGCTGCTGCGCAAGGAACGCGTACCGATCGTGACCGACGCCACCGTCGCCGAACACTGGCGCGACACGGTCGAGACGGCGCTCCTCGCCGCCGGGCACCAGCCGCGCTGGCTGGTGCTCGAGCCCGGCGAAGGAACCAAGAGCTGGCAGGGGCTCGAGCGGGTGGTCGACTGGCTGCTCGCCGAGGAAGTCGAGCGCGGCGACCACATCCTCGCGCTCGGCGGCGGGGTGATCGGCGACCTCGCCGGGTTCGCCGCGGCGATCCTCAAGCGGGGCTGCGGCTTCGTCCAGTTGCCGACGACGCTGCTGGCGCAAGTCGACAGTTCCGTCGGCGGCAAGACGGCGATCAACGCCAAAGCGGGCAAGAACCTGGTTGGTGCGTTCCACCAGCCGTCGCTGGTGCTGGCCGACCTCGACACGCTGACCACGCTCCCCCCGCGCGAGATGCGCGCCGGCTATGCCGAGGTGCTCAAGTATGGGGTGCTCGGCGATGCGGAATTCTTCGCCTGGTGTGAGCGCAATGGGCCGCAAGTCCTCGCCGGCGAGCGCGCTCTGCAGGAACACGCGATCGGCGAAAGTGTCCGCACCAAGGCGCGGATCGTCGCCGAAGACGAGCGCGAGACCAGCGGCACGCGGGCCCTGCTCAACCTCGGGCACACGTTCGGCCATGCACTGGAGGCCGAAACCGGCTTCTCCGATCGCCTGCTACACGGCGAGGCCGTGGCGCTCGGGATGGTGCTGGCGGCACGCTATTCGGCGCGGCGCGAGTATATTCACGAGAACGACGCCGCGCGCATCGCCGCGGCCGTCGCCGCCGCCGGACTGCCGAGCGAGATCGCCGCGCTCGACCTTCGAACCGACGGCCGCAGGCTCGCCGCCCACATGCGGCACGACAAGAAGATGGACGCGGGCACCCTGCCCTTCGTGCTGTTGGCCGCGCTCGGCCAGGCGTTCCTCGACCGCGAGGTTGCGCTCGACGATGTCGCCGCCTTCCTCGACGAGCAGCTGCAGGCGCACTGAATTCGGGCGAGACTCAAGCTCGGCGCGACGTTATGCGGTTGCAAACGAAACCAGGAGAGGCCGCCGAATGACCGTAGCCGAAGCCGAGCCCGAAGAGCTCGACGTCATCAACGATCCCAGCGACCGCGCCTTCCTCGGCCAGCCGAAGGGTCTCGGATTTCTTGCCGTCGTCGAGGGCTGTGAGCGTTTCAGCTATTATTCGATGCAGACGCTGCTGACGCTGTACATGGTCAACTACCTGCTGCTGCCGGGCCACTTCGGCAGCGTGTGGGGACTCGGCTGGGTGCAGCAGCACCTTTACGGCGGCGAAACGGGCCAGCCGCTCGCGTCGTCGATCTTCGGCAGCTACACGGCGCTGGTATATCTCACACCGATCGCCGGCGGGATCATCGCCGACAAGTGGCTCGGGCGGCGCGGGGCGCTCGTTGCAGGCGGGTTGATCATGTCGATCGGCCACTTCCTGATGGCAATCCAGCCGGCGTTCCTGTTGGCGCTGCTGTGCCTGATCGTCGGAGTCGGGCTGTTCAAGGGCAATATCGCCAGCCAGGTGGGCGAGCTTTACGGGCCCAACGACCTGCGCCGGGCGATGGCCTTCCAGATTTTCTACATCGCGATCCAGATCAGCGTGATCGTCGCGCCGCTGATCTCGGGCACCCTCGGCGAAGAGGTCGGCTGGCACTACGGCTTCGGCTGCGCCGGCGTGGTGATGGTGCTCGGGCTGCTGCTCTATCTCAGGGCGAAGCCGTACCTGCCGGCGGATCGGCGCGATCTCCCCGCCGCATCGGCAGCCAAGCCGAAGAGCTTCGAAAAGGGCGACGGCGCCCGGATTCTCGCCATCGTCCTGCTGATCCCGGCGCTGGCGGTTTCGCTGCTGCCGAATCAGGAGATCTTCAACGCCTATCTCGTGTGGGCCGATCAGCAGTTCGACCTGGTGTTCTTCGGCTTCAAGGTGCCGACCACATGGATGATCACGCTCGATTCGGCGATGAGCTTCGTGACCCTGGTCGGGATCACCGCGTTCTGGAAATGGTGGGGCGACAGCGGCCGGCGCGAGCCCGACGAGCTGGGCAAGCTGATCATCGGCAGCGGGTTCAGTATCGCCGGCGCGCTGTGCCTGTATATCGCGGCGGTGACGCAGGGCTCGGGCAAAATCGGCCTGTTCTGGCCGGTGATGTTCCACTTCTTCAACGACATGGGCTTCGGCCATATCCTGCCGGTAAGCCTGGCGCTGGTATCGAAGGTCTCGCCGAAACGGATGCTGGCGACCTCCGTCGGCCTCTACTACCTCGCCTTCTTCCTCTCGAACTACGTGGTCGGCGTGGTCGGCGGGTGGTACTCGACAATGCCGACGCCGCAGTTCTGGTTGGTTCATGTCGGCGCGGCCGCCGTCGGGTTGGTCGCCTTCGTGTTCTTCAAGCTGTTCCTGTCGCACCGGTTCGCGGACGACCAGCGCGCGGGCGCAGCTCCCGCCTGAGCGCTGCCAAGCCGCTCAGCGCAAGCTGACGACGTTGTCGCTGACGCGCTGGTCCGGCCGGCCGGTGTAGAGGCTCGCCATCGGCTCGTCGCTCACCGTCACCGCAAGCGCCTCGCCGAAGCCGTTGAAGCCGGTCTTCATCGCCGCGCCGTAGGCCCCGAGCATGCCGATCTCGATGTAATCGCCGGCCTGGATGTCCGCCGGCAGCAGGAACGGGCCCTTCATGTAGTCGGCGTCGTCGCAGGTCGGACCGTAGAACGAAAATTCGGCCAGCGGCTGGGTCAGGTCGTCCTCGAGCGCGCGCACCGGAAAGCGCCAGGCGACGTGCGCGGCGTCGAACAGCGCGCCGTACGAGCCGTCGTTGATGTACAGCTCCTCGCCGCGTCGCTTCTCGACCTTGACGATCAGGCTCGAATACTCGGCGCACAGCGCGCGGCCCGGCTCGCACCACAGCTCGGCCGAATAGGAAATCGGCAGCTGCTCGAAATGGCGGGCGATCAGCGCGAAGTAGTCCTCCAGCGGCGGCGGCTCCATCCCCGGATACCAGCTCGGGAACCCGCCGCCGACATCGACGATGTCGACCGTCACCGCCGCCTCGGCGATCGCCGCGCGGACCCGCTCGAGCGCCTGGACGTAGGCGAACGGAGTCATCGCCTGGCTGCCGACGTGGAAACACAGGCCGAGCGCGTCGCAATGCTGCCGCACCGCGCGCAGCAGCGGCGCGGCGTCGGCAAGGTCAATGCCGAACTTGGAGGCCAGCGACAGTTCTGAGAACTCGGACGATACCCGCAGACGCACCAGCAGGTTCAGATCCTTCGCGCCGCCGGTCGCTTCGACGATCTTCGCCAGCTCCTCGGGCGTATCGAGGCTGAACGTGCGCACCCCGTGCTGATGGTAGGCTTCGCCGATCGCGCTCTTCGTCTTGACCGGGTGCATGAAGCACAGCGTCGCCGCCGGCAGCAGCGAGCGCACCAGCCGCACCTCGGCGATCGAGGCCACGTCGAAATGGGTGATCCCGGAATCCCACAGCACCTGCAGCAAGTCGGGCGAGGGATTGGCCTTCACCGCATACATCGCCTGCCCCGGAAACTTCTCGGCGAAGAAACGGGCGGCGCGCGCAGCGGCGTGCGGGCGGTTGAGGATGACCGGCTGATCCGGCGAAAATTCGCGGGCTACAGACGATGCGTCAGGGTAGATGAGCAACTCAAGGGACCTCCGAAGTCGTCGTGAACGAAAGCTGCCTTGCGGTTTGGAAGTCCCCATGGGGCAGCGGACGGCGCATATATTCCGCTGATGGCGAACTGCAAGGAAAAACCGTGCGAGCCGTGGCTTAATGTAGGTTAGCCGACGCCGGCGGACGGGCCCTCCCTCTACCACCTCGCGCTTGCGGGAGGGGGCATGGGATGGGTCATGTCAAGAGGGTCAGTCCTTGCCGAACAGCTTCGCCCAGCGCCGCGGTTCGCGGGCCTTCCACGCCCCGCGGTGCCAGGCATCGCTGGCCAGCAGCGGCATCACGCTGCCGGCCTCGGCGAAGACCATCTGCTCGATCGCGGTCGAGACCTTGCCCCAGCTCGCGGCCTCCTGCAGCGTCGAGGACGAACAGGCCCCGTCGCGCACGTCGGCGACGGTGATCTGCACCGCGTACTTGTGCACCGAAACGTCCTCGTGGCCGAGGATCTCGGCGCAGACGACGGTGTCCTGAATGAAGTTCTTCGGTACCCCGCCGCCGATCATCAACAGGCCGGAATCGCCGCTCTCAATCTTGATCTGCGTGAGCTCGCGGAAATCGGCCACCGCGTCGATCATCGCGTAAGGCTTGCCCTCGGCGATGCGGTCGACCTGGTGCTTGACTAGGCCGAACCCGGCCGAGCTGTCGACGAACGCCGGGCAGAAGATCGGCACGTCGTGCTCATAGGCGAGCTTGACGAGGCTGTTGTCCTTCTTGCCGTGCTCGGCGAGGTACTTGCCCATCTCGCGGATGAAGGCGCGGCTCGAATAGGCTTTCGGCTCGAGTTCGTTGGCGATCTTGTTGATCGTGAAGTCGCAGTCCTGCAGCTGCTCTTCGTCGATGTAGGTGTCGTAGATGCGGTCGATGTAAAGAGAGCGCAGGGTATCGTCGTCCGGCACCTCGAGCGCCTGGTAGTGCTTGTGGCCGAGCCCTTCGAAGAAATCCATGTCGACGATGGTAGCGCCCGTAGCGACGACGCAATCCACCATGTTCGAGCGCACCAGTTCGGCATAGAGGTCCATGCAGCCCGCGGCGCTGGTCGAACCGGCGACGACCAGGAAGATCGTGCAGTCCGGGTCCTCGAGCATCTGGTTGTAGATGCGGGTCGCGCGGGCGAGATCGCGGCTGGTGAAGCTCATCTTGCCCATCGCGTCGATCAGCGGGCGCGCGTCGTACTCGCGGATGTCGATGTGCTCGACCTTGGTGGAGAGCAGCTCGGCCTTGCGCGTATCGTTGATCTGGGTGTCGTTCATGCTCGGGTCCAATCTCGGGTCATTCGGGCAACGGGTGCATTTGCGCGCGGGTTCCCCCGAAGGGCGCGCCCGTTAGACGCTGGAGGGCCGCGCGTAAATATGCCACGTCGCGGGTGTATGACGGACGGGATAGCAATGCGTGCGCCGACGCGCGAGGGGGTGCTGAGGGCGGCCGAGAAAGTCGCCGAGATCCTGCCGCCGACGCCGCTGCTGCCGGTCGAGATCGGCGGCGCGCAGTGCTGGGCGAAGGCGGAGAGCCTGCAGCCGATCGGCGCATTCAAGATCAGAGGTGCGTGGAACCGGATCAGCGAGCTTTCGGCAGAACAGCGCGCCCGCGGCGTGGTCGGCGTGTCGAGCGGCAATCACGCGCAAGGTGCCGCCTGGGCGGCGAGGAAACTGCGCATCCGGGCGACCATCGTCATGCCGACCGACGCGCCGGAAGTGAAGCTCGCCAACGTCCGCGCGCTCGGCGCCAGTGTCGTGACCTATGACCGGAGAAACGGCGACCGCGACGCTATCGCCGAGGCGATCCGCGACGAGACCGGGGCGACGCTGGTCCATGCCTATGCCGATCCGTGGGTGATCGAAGGCCAGGGCAGCGTCGGGATCGAAGCGGCGGCGCAACTGGCCGAGCGGGGCGTCGCGGGGCCGAGCCGCTTCATCGCCCCGTGCGGCGGTGGCGGACTGTCGGCCGGGCTCGCCCTCGCCTGCCCCGACGCCGCGATCGTCCCGGTCGAGCCCATCGGCTGGGACGTGATCGGCCGGAGCCTGGCGCAAGGAGAACCGCTGCGCGTGGCGGCTGACGCGCCGGCGACGATCTGCGACTGCCTCCTCGCCCCCGTGGCGCGGGACACCAATCTCGCGGCGCTGAGAGGCCGCGTCGAGGCGAGCCTGACCGTCACCGATGCCGAAGTCCGCGCCGCCATGCGCTTCGCCTTTGACCGGCTGAGGCTGGTCCTCGAGCCCGGCGCGGCGGCCGGGTTGGCGGCGGTGCTGGCCGGCAAGGTCGCCGCCGATACCGCGACGGTGATCGTGCTTAGCGGCGGCAATGTCGACCCTGCGGCGTTCGCCCGCGTGATCGGCAGCCAAGACTAATTTCCAGGAAAGGACAGCCTCATGCCTGCAAACATTCTCACGCCCGCGGCGGTTCTGGTCGTCTGGACCATCATCATGCTCGTGTGGATGGGCGCCACCCGCGGTCCGGCGTTGCGCAAGCTCGGGTTCGAGAAGCTCAAGCACGGTGCGCGCGGACAGGATCTTGAAGGACTGATCCCGGACGAGGTCAACTGGAAGGCGCACAACTACGTCAACCTGATGGAACAGCCGACGATCTTCTATGCGGCGGTGTTCATCCTGGTGCTGTCCGGCTACAGCCCCGTCGACGCGCTGCTGGCGTGGACCTACGTCTTCCTGCGCATTGCGCATTCGGTGTGGCAGGCCGCCATCAACCGCCAGCCCGTGCGGATGATGCTGTTCCTGCTGTCGAGCGCATTCCTGGCGGCACTGGCGCTGCGGGCGCTGGCGGCCACGCTCTGACCGCCCATGGCAAGGGCGCAGGAGTCGGGCCATGCTGCCATCGCGGCGTTCTGAACCGCTAGGGACGATCCCCTAACACGGCCACAGGCCGGTGCGCATCCGCAGCGGCTATCGCCTGAAGTAGGACCTGGACTGGGGAGCAATCGGCCATGGCATTCGTCCTGGTCATCGACGGCAACCACACCCTCGCCGCGCGCGCTTCGGACGTGCTGATCGCGGCCGGCCACGCGTGCGGATGGGTAACCGGCATCGCGCAGGCCATGACCCTGATGCGCTGGCGCGCTCCCGACCTGATGCTGCTCGACCACAACTGCCCGGCGCCGACGGCGGCGCCTTGCCGCAAACCCTGCGTCGCGCCGCGAACGCGCCCGACCTGCCGATCATCCTGCTGACGACCGGCGCGCGCGGCGAGCCGCACGACGCCTCGATCGTCGATCACATCGGAAAGCCATTCGATCCCCGCTACCTCGTCTGGCGCGTCGATCATGCCCTCGAGGCGCGTGCCGAACGCGAGCCGTTGATGGACGAAGCGGAGGACGCCGATTCGGCTGTGCCGCGCGACTTCGATTCCGGCTTTCTGTGCTCGACCACGTAGGAACCCTGTCAGCGCGCCGCTGCCAGATCGCCGGTGAAGTTCTCGGTCCAGCGCTGGACGTTGTCCTCGCGCACGGTGACGATCAGCTGTTGCCAGCGTTCGCGCCGTTCGGCGGGGTCCATCTCGAGCGCCAGCTGGATGTTATGGGCGATGTCGTCCGGGCTGTAGGGATTGACCAGCAGGGCCGCGTCGAGCTGCTGCGCCGCGCCGGCGAAGCGCGAGAGGATCAGAACCCCCGGGTCGTCTGGATCCTGCGCGGCGACGTATTCCTTGGCGACCAGGTTCATCCCGTCGCGCAACGGCGTCACCAGCGCGATCTTGCACGCCTGGAAGATGCCGAACAGCTCGGCCGCGGTGTGGCCTTGGTTGACGTAACGGATTGGCACGATGTCGATTCGGCTGCGGGCGCCGTTGATCTGCCCGGCCTTC
Organism: uncultured Alphaproteobacteria bacterium; assembly: GCA_963811255.1. Classification (GTDB taxonomy): domain Bacteria; phylum Pseudomonadota; class Alphaproteobacteria; order Sphingomonadales; family Sphingomonadaceae; genus Croceibacterium_B. Next base: position 1,493,999 of record CAWEQI010000003.1, read on the forward strand.
TGCTCGAGCGTCTCGCGGATGTCCTGGTACGAACCGATATCGGCCCGGCTCGGCGGAGCGATCTGGATGAACACCAGGTCCTGGACCCGCTCGGGATACCGGTCGAAGAAGCGGCCGATGCCGTCGAGCTTCTCCGGCAGCCCTTTCGAATAGTCGAGCCGGTCGACCCCGATCATCGCCGTCCTGCGGCGCGTACTCGACAGAATGCGTTGGGCGGTCTGACGCGCGACACCATCGAAGCGCAGCGCGCTGAAGTGCTCGTAATCGATGCCGATGGGATAGGCTCGCGCGATCACCGCCTTGCCTTCGAACTCGATCCGGCCGGTTGCCTCGTCGATCTCGGCACCGAGCTCCTTCGAGCAGTAATGCAGGAAGCTTTCGAGCCACTCGTTGCACTGGAAGCCGACGAGATCGTACTCCAGCATCGTCCGCACCAGCCGCTCATGATACGGCAGCGAGACGAACAGGCGGGTCGGGGGCCATGGAGTGTGGAGGAAGAACCCCATGCGGTTGTTGAACCCGCGCGAACGCAGACGCTCGCCGAGCGGGATCAGGTGATAATCATGGACCCAGATCAGGTCGCCCGGCTCGATCATCGGCGCGACGCTGGCGGCGAAGCGCTCGTTGACCCGCTCGTAGCCGACGCCGTAGTCGCGCTCGTACTCGGTCAGGTCGACGCGATAATGGAATAGCGGCCACAGCGTCGAATTGGCGTAGCCATTGTAATATTCTTCGACGTCCTGCGGCGCGAGGTCGATCGTCGCCATGGTGACCCCATCGTAGGTCCCTACCGTCGGCTCGTCGGCCGGATCGTCGACTTCCTTACCCGACCAGCCGAACCACATGCCGCCGGCCTTCTTGAGGGCGGCGGTAAGCGCTCCCGCCAGTCCGCCCTGCGCACCCGCCCGGCCGCGCGCCTGGGGTACGGCGACGCGGTTGGAGATGACGACAAGGCGGTTCACTGTGCTTTTGAAAGCTCACTCAACGAATTGTGTTCCAGCTCTGCGACAGCAGCCCGGCGCAGTTGATCACCCCGACCAGCGAGTAGGTCTGCGGGAAGTTACCCCATAGTTCGCCGGTCGCAAAATCCATGTCCTCAGATAGCAGGCCCGAGCGGCTCATGTGGCCCAGCATGGTCACGAACAGCGCGCGCGCTTCCTCGTCGCGATCGCAGCGGGCAAGCGCGTCGATCAGCCAGAAGGTGCAGATGTTGAACGCCGTCTCGGGGGCGCCGAAATCGTCCTCGTGAGCATAGCGCAGCATATGCTCGCCCCGGCGCAGCGCTTTCTCGACCGCGTTGAAAGTCGCCACGAAGCGCGGGTGATCGGGCGGCAGGTAGCGCAGCTCGACCATCTGCAGCAGGCTGGCGTCGAGATAATCGCTCTCGAAACTGGCGCCGTAATGGCCGCCGTTGCCTTCGCCGTGCCATGCCCGCGCCTCGATGGTGGCGCGAATCGCCTCGGCGCGTTCCTGCCACAACGTCGTGCGTTCGGGCTTGCCGAGCCGCGCGGCGGCGTTGGCGAGGCGGTCGCACGCCGCCCAGCTCATCACCGCCGAATACGTGTGGACTTCTTCGCGAGTGCGGAATTCCCATAGGCCGGAATCCGGCTGGTCGTGCAGCGCCCAGGCCATCTCGCCGACTTCCTCGAGGCTGGCGAAGTCCTTCTCGTCGGCCATGCGCAGCAACCGCCGATCGAAGAAGCCCTGCACGGTCGGCAGCACGATCTGTCCGTAGCAGTCGTGCTGGATCTGAGTGTAGGCGGCGTTGCCGACTCTCACCGGCCCCATTCCGCGGTAGCCGGCAAGGCTCGCCGCTTTCCCCTCGTCGAGCATGCCGTCGCCCATCACCGAGTAGAGCGGCTGGATCTGCCCGCCGCGGGCGTTGTCGATGATGTTACGCAGGTAGGAGAGATATTTCTCCAGCACGTCGAGCGCGCCGAGCCGGTTCAAGGCCTGCACCGTGTAATAGGAATCGCGAATCCAGCAGTACCGGTAATCCCAGTTGCGCTCACTGTGCGGCGCCTCGGGAATGGACGTGGTCAGCGCGGCGACGATCGCTCCGGTTTCCTCGTGCTGGCACAGCTTCAACGTGATCGCGCTGCGGATCACCTCGTCCTGCCATTCGAGCGGGGTCGCGAGGCCGCGGACCCAAAGTTGCCAGTACTTGCGGGTCTGCTCCTCCATCTGCCGCACTTCGGCGCGAAGGTTCCCGCTGAACGGTTCGTCCGGGCCGAGAAAGAAGTGCTGATCGCTTTCGACGCGGTAGAAGCGCTGTTCGAGCACATGGCCGACCGGGGAGTCGGTCGACAGGCGCAGCGCCTGCTCGCCGACCAAATAGCGTACGTGATTGGTCCCCCGCGTGTGCGGAGCGAGCGCCGCGCCATAGTCGCGCATCGGCCTGAGGCAGACCTTCAGGCGCGGCGAACCCGCCACGGGCCGCACGATCCGGCACCAGGTGACCGGGCGGTACATCCGCCCGGAGCGTTCGAATCGCGGGCAAAAGTCGGAAATCTCGACCGCGCTGCCGTCTTCCGCTTCCAGGCGCGTGATCAGGATCGGCGTGTTGCGCACATACTGCTGGGTCGCCGACACTTGTCCGGCGATCTCGAATCGCCAGACGCCTTCGTCCTGCCGATCGCCGTTGAGCAAGGCGCAAAACACCGGATCGCCATCGACCCGGGGAATGCAGCCCCACACCAGTCCGGCTCGCTCGTCGATTAGCCCCGACACCTGGCAATTGCCGACCGGCCAGAGGTCGAGGCTGGGCTCGGGAATTGTCACAACCCCAGCCATTCGGCGACCGCGGCGGGATCGGCCAGCGCATGGCGAGCCGCGGTGGCCGCCCGATGGCCGACCAGCACACCGAAACCGCCCAGCTCCCGCGCCGCCTCGAAGCCGTCCTCGTCTGTCACATCGTCGCCGACGAATACCGGACACGCGCCGGCAAACGGCGGCTCGTCCATGAACGCGCGCACGGCCGCACCCTTGTCGGCGCCTGGCGGCACCAGCTCGACGACGTATTTGCCGCGTTTCACCATTAACCCATGTTCCTCCGCCAACGAACCGGCGAAGGCCTCCGCGCGTTCCGCCAGGGAGGGATCCGCGCGGTAATGCAGCGCCGCGCCATGCGACTTCTCTTCGAGGCTCAGCCCTTCGGCGGCGGCGAAATCGGCCAGCGCGGCAAAGACCGCGTCCGGCAGCGGCGCGGGCTCCTTGCCGAGGCGCTCGCGCGTGGCGGAAAAGCGCGATAGACCGTGCGACCCGGCGACGGCGACGGCGAGCGGCCCGCAATGCTCCTCCAGGTTGGCGACCGCGCGCCCGCTGACCAGCGCCAGCCGCCCCTCCAGCCGCTGCGACAGCGCCACCAGGCGCGCCGCAAGATCGCCCGGCACGACGATTCCTTCGGGCGTTTCGGCGATCTCGATCAGTGTCCCGTCGAAGTCGAGGAACAGCGCCACCGGCCGCTCCAGAGTTAGGTCCGCCAGCGTAGGCGGTGAGGGGAGCTTGAGGGCCGAATCCATCGGCGCTCCAATAAGCCGCGCGCCCGGCTGGTCAACGGTGGGGAATGCACTGTGGCAATGGTAGCGGAGGAGGGACTCGAACCCCCGACACAGGGATTATGATTCCCCTGCTCTAACCAGCTGAGCTACTCCGCCCCAGAAAGGCAGGGCGCGCATTTACGGTGGGCATCATGCCCGGTCAACCGCGAAAGCTCCAGCGCCTGACCGGCTCCCACTGGCCGCCGCGATAGCGGTGCAGCGCCAGCCCGGCAAAGCGGAAACGGCGCGGTTCGAGCGTGCGCGAAAGCTCGGTTTGAAGCGCCCTCGCCTCCCGTTCCGAGACCTTGTTCTGCACAGTCACGTGCAGCCGCGGCGTGGGCTGGTCCTCCGGCGCAAGAAGGCCTCCCAAAGGCTCCGCCAATTCCTCACGCAGCGCCAGCGTCGCCGGGCTGGCGATCCTCAGCGCGGTGCCGCGGCCCAGCGACATGACGCCGTCCAGGCGCGCCGGCGGCGGCGGATGCCCGCGTGCCGCGGCGGCGAGCCTGTCGCGCAGCTCGGCTTCGCATGAGGGCGGCAGCGCATGAAACAGCGTCACGTGCGCCGGCACCTGGTTCCGCCGGGCCGGATAATGCGCCCGCCGCAGCCGCTCCGCCCAGGCCCGGAGCTCGCCCGGCATCTCGGCGGTGACGATCAGCGCCGGGACGCTACATCTCCCCGCGTTGGCGGCGGATGGCAAACCATTTGGCCTTGTTCGCATTCTGCTCGGTGAGCGTCTTGGCGAACACATGCCCGCCGGTGCCGTCGGCGACGAAGTAGAGGTAGTCGGTCTTCGCCGGATGCAGCACCGCCTGCAGGCTGGCCTTGCTCGGGTTGGTGATCGGCCCCTTGGGCAGGCCCGGCTCTTCGTAGGTGTTGTAGCCGGTGACCGCGTGCAGCTCGGATTCCCTGATCCGCCGGCCGAGCGGCTTGCCGTGGGTGATCGGGTAGATCACCGTCGGGTCGGCATCGAGCTTCATGCCGATGCGCAGGCGATTGCAATAGACGCTGGCGACCACCGGCCGCTCGGCCGGTTTGGCGGTCTCCTTCTCGACGATCGAGGCGAGCGTCACCGCGTCCTGCGGCGTGGCGAGCGGACAGCCGGCGCGGTCGCGCTTGGGCCACAGCGCCCTGAGGGTCTTGGTCATCGCCGCCTGCATCCGCGCCAGCACGGCGGCGCGCGGCTCGCCACGTTCGAAATCGTAAGTCTGCGGCAGTACAGAGCCTTCGGCCGGCGTCTTGACCGCCCCGGTGAGCAGAGGCTCGGCCGCCAGCCGTTCCTCGACCATGATCGACGGCATCCCTTCGGGAATCGTCACCAGCCGCTGGATCGGCTGGCCGTGCTGGAGGATGTCGAGAATCGCCGAGCGGCTCGAATGCGCCGGCAGCATGAACTCGCCGGCCTTGATCGGATCGCGGCTGCCGAACACTTTCGCCCACAGCAGGAAGCGGCGGGAAGACCCGATTACATGCTCCTTCTGCAGCTTGTCCGCCACCGAGGTGAGCGTGGCGCCGCGGGGAACAACGAAGTCGACGTCCTTGCCGAACCGGCTCGGCCCCCACCAGCCGGCGGCGACGACCGCCACGAGGATCAGAGCCACCAGGAGAGCGATGGCGGTGCCGCTGGGGCGCCCGCGGTGCCACATGCGAGGCCCCCTAATCGACCTGCTTCATCACCAGCGAGGCGTTGGTGCCGCCGAAGCCGAAGCTGTTGTTGAGCACCGCCTTGATCGGCCGCTTCTTGGCCGTGTGCGGCACCAGGTCGACGCCTTCGCAGCCGGGCGAGGGATTATCGAGGTTCAGCGTCGGCGGCGCGACCTGGTCGCGCATCGCCAGGATACAGAAGATGCTCTCGACCGCCCCGGCCCCGCCGAGCAGGTGGCCGATCGCCGACTTGGTGCTGCTCATCGACACTCCGCCGATGGCATCGCCGAACAGCCGCCGCACTGCGCCGAGCTCGAGCTCGTCACCGAGCGGCGTCGAGGTGCCGTGGGCGTTGATGTAGTCGATGTCGGCCGGATTCATGCCGGCCTTCTTGAGCGCCATCGCCATCGCCCGGTAAGCGCCCGAGCCTTCCGGGTGCGGCGCGGTGACGTGGTAGGCGTCGCCCGACAGGCCGTAGCCGACCACTTCGGCATAGATCTTCGCGCCGCGCGCCTTGGCGTGCTCGTATTCCTCGAGCACGACGATGCCGGCGCCCTCGCCCATCACGAAGCCGTCGCGCGCCTCGTCGTAGGGGCGGCTGGCCTTCTCGGGCTGATCGTTGAACGCGGTGCTGAGCGCGCGCGCCTGAGCGAAGCCGGCGATGCCGATCGGGCAGATGGTCGCCTCGGCGCCGCCGGCGAGCATGATATCGGCGTCGCCGTCCTTGATCATCCGCGCGGCGTCGCCGATCGAATGGGCACCGGTCGAGCAGGCGGTGACCACCGCGTGGTTGGGGCCCATCAGCCCATACTTGATCGACACCTGCCCGCTGATCAGGTTGATCAGCCGCCCGTGAACGAAGTGCGGCGAGACCCGGCCCGGCCCCTTCTCGGCGAGGACCAACAATTCCTTCTCGATCCCCGGCAGTCCGCCGATGCCCGAGCCGATCGAGCAGCCGGCGCGCAACCGCGTCGCCTCGTCCATCTCGAGCAGCCCGGCATCCTCTATCGCCTGGCCGGCCGCGTCGATCCCGTACACGATGAACGGATCGACTTGGCGCTGGACCTTGTGATCGACCCGCTTGTCGGGATCGAAGCCGTATTCGTGATCGGCCGGCTTGACCTCGCAGGCAATGCGGCACTTCTGGTCGGAGGCATCGAAGTGGGTGATCGGCCCGGCCCCGCTCTTGCCGGCGAGGATATTTGCCCAACTGGTCTCGACGTCGCCGCCAAGCGGCGTGACCAGGCCCAGTCCGGTTACCACGACACGGCGCATACTCATCCTCCGAAACTATGAAGGCCCAGCCATGGGCTGAGCCTTCCTTCCCCGTCCGCGACCGGCGGGACCGTCCGCGACGGGTGAGCGGGCTTAGCCCTTGTGCTCTTCGATGTACTTGTTGGCGTCACCGACCGTGTTGATCTTCTCCGCCGCGTCGTCGGGAATCTCGACGCCGAATTCTTCCTCGAAGGCCATCACCAGCTCGACGATGTCGAGACTGTCGGCGCCGAGATCGTCGATGAAGCTGGCGTCCGGCGTGACCTTGTCTTCCTCGACGCCCAAGTGCTCGACGACGATCTTCTTCACGCGGTCGGCGGTATCGCTCATGTGCTGCCCTCTCGGATTGGGGTGTTTGAATTGGCATTCGCCCTAATGAACGCCGCGCGCGGTGGCAAGTACCCTGGAAATCGCCGCATGATATCGGCTTGGCAAACGCGTGTTTTGACGAGAACTCGCGCCAAGGTTCCAACGCTCGCCGCGATTCGTCCGCAATCTCGCACGATTCGCCGAATGATCCCCCTTTGCAAGTCCATGTTAACCGCCCATGTGCTATATCAGACAAAGTCAACGGGAGCTGGACGGAGCTCCTTTCAGAAACCAGGGATCGTAAGTATGAACATCAATCGCCGACACTTCGTCGGTGCTGCCATTGCCATGTCCGCGGGGGCCTCGACAGCGTTGCTGGCGAAATCGGCGCCCGTCATGCCGCGCCGCAAGCCAACTCCTCTGCTGCCGGAAACCGTCCCGGCTGCCCCGAAGGCTGCGATGCCGCCGCTGCTGCAGAAAGCGCTGACCGCGCTCGACAGCCATTCCACGCGCCTCGCCGCGCGCGACCGCATCGGTTTGGTCGACTTTTCGCAGTCTTCCGGCGAACCGCGCTTTCAGCTGATCGATGTCGCCGGCGGCAAGGTCGTGAAGACGATGCTGGTCGCCCACGGCAAAGGTTCCGACCTTGCCAACACCGGCTACGTCCAGCAGTTCTCCAACCGGCCCGGCTCCGACGCCAGCTCGCGTGGCGCGTATTGCACCGCAAACCGCTATTACGGCAAACACGGCCAATCGCAGCGGCTCATCGGGCTCGACCCGACCAACGACGCCGCGCTCGAACGGGCAATCGTCATCCATGCGGCGAGCTATGTCGATCCCGACATCGCCGACGCCCGTGGGCGGATCGGCCGCAGCTGGGGCTGCTTCGCGCTCAGCGATGCCGAAGTCCGCCCGACGATGGACTGGCTCGGCGAAGGCCGGATGATTTACGCCGACAAGTTGGCCTGAGAACCGTCAGCGCGGAACGGCTGCGCTCCATAAGTCGTTGTTAACATGAGTGGGGGCCCCGGGGCGACCGTGGGCCCCTTCGCATGTCAACGAACCCAACGGAGCCCCCGTGAACAAACCCCATCGCCTGATTCTTCTTACCTCCCTGCTGATTGCCGCTTGCGGAAGCGCCGACAAGGGCAAGGCCGCCCACCCTGCTCCGGCTCCGTCGGTGTCCGCGGCCGACCTCAAGAGCGCCGCCAAGGATTCCGGCGTGCGCACCTTCTACGGCAGCGAAGGCTGGCAGGCCGTGTGGAGCGACGACAACGAAGAGGCGCTGCACCAGGCGCTGGCCCACCGCGCCGAGCACGGGCTCGACCGGGTGGTGTTCCTGACCACCGCCGACGGAGGATCGCCGGCCGCGCGCGAGACCGCGCTGACCCGCGCGGCCCTCGGCTATGCCTCGGCGCTGGCGCACGGGGTGGTCGACCCGGCGAGCCTGCACAAGATCTATACCGTGCCGCGCCCCGATCCCGATCTCGCGGCGGGGCTTGCCCAGGCGCTGCAAAACGGCAAGCTCGGCGAATGGCTCGACGGCCTCGCACCGCATGATTCCGAATATCGCGCCCTGTCTCAGGTCTATCGGCAGATGCGCCAGGCGAGCCACGACAACACCGGAGCGGGCATTCCCACGAACGGCGGTCTGGTCCATCCGGGCGAGAGCGACCCGCGCGTGCCGCAGGTCGCCGCGGCCCTGCGGGCGATCGGCTATCTCGACGGACAGCCTGGACCGAGCGGCAACCGCTACACGCCTGCGATAGCCGATGCGGTGCGCCAGTTTCAGCAGGACAGCGGGTTGAGCGACGACGGGGTTCTCGGCCCGAATACCCTCTCGGCGCTGAACACCGCGCCGTCCGACCGCGCCCGCGCGCTCGCCGTGGCGCTCGAACGGCGTCGCTGGCTCGTGCGCAATCCGCCGCCGACGCGGATCGACGTCAACATCGCGGCGGCGACGCTGAACTATGATCGCGACGGGCAGACGGTGACCACGCGCAAGGTGATCGACGGCCAACCCGGCTGGGAGTCGCCCCAGCTCCAGGCCAAGTTCTACCGCCTGGTCGCCAATCCCACCTGGACCGTTCCCAAGCACATTGAGGAAAAGCAGATGGGCAAGGTCTCGGCCGACTACCTGCGGCGCCACAACATGGTCCGCAAGGGTGGCTTCCTGGTCCAGCAGTCGGGCCCCGACAACGCCCTCGGGCTGGTCAAGTTCGACCTCAACGACGATTACGCGATCTACCTGCACGACACGCCCGAAAAGTCGCTGTTCGGCCGGGATTCGCGCCACCGCAGCCACGGCTGCATCCGGGTGCAAAACGCGCTCGATTTCGCGCAAAGGATCGCCGGCGACGAGCAGACCACGCAGCAGTGGCAACAGGCGCGCGCGACTGGAAAGGAAACCTTCGTCAAGCTGCCGCAGCCGATAACCGTGCGGCTGCTCTATCATCCCACCTGGGCCGATCCCGCGGGCCAGGTGCATTTCGTCGACGACGCCTACGGCTGGAACGAAGCCGTCGCCGAGAAGCTCGGCTTCGGCAAGGGCCGGGTCAAGCGCCTCGCGCCCGCCGTGAACGACATCGGGCCCTGATCGGCAACGACGAATCGGCAACCAAATCAACGGTTGAGCGTTCGCCTTGGGCTAACGTGTATTTCGAGGGGAGAGGAATGGCGCCTGCGAACGGAGGGCGAAGCGAGATAACCGCCGACGAGTGGCGCCAGATCGTCGACAGCGCGATCGAGACGGCGATCATTACGACCGACCTCGACGGCCACATCACCAGCTGGAACGAAGGCGCGCGGCGGATTTTCGGCTGGACCGAGGACGAAATGCTCGGCCACACGCCCGAGCGATTGTTCCCCGAAGGTCTGGGCGAGCAGGCGATAGCCTCGGAAATGCACGACGCGCGACTGCACGGCCGCGGCGGCGGCGAAGAGGGCTGGCGGGTGCGCAAGGACGGCTCGCGCCTGTGGGCCGCCGGCGAGATGACCCCGGTGCGCGATGCCGACGGCGAGCTGGTCGGCTTCACCAAGATCGTCCGCGACCGTTCGCAGAAGTGGGCTGCCGAGGAAGCCATTCTCGAGGAGCGCCGCGCCCTCGAAATCCTCAACCGCGCCGGTTCGGCGCTGGCCGCCGAAACCGAGCTGAAGAAACTGGTGCAGATCGTCACCGACGCCGGTGTCGAGCTGAGCGGTGCGCAGTTCGGCGCCTTCTTCTACAATGTCATCGATCAGAAGGACGGCGAGAAGTACACGCTTTACACGCTGTCGGGGGCGCCGGAGGAAGCCTTCGCCAAATTCCCGATGCCGCGCAAGACTGAGCTGTTCGCGCCGACGTTCGAGGGCGCCGGCATCGTTCGCTCGGACGACATCACCAAGGATCCGCGTTACGGCCAAAACGAGCCGCGCAAGGGGATGCCGAAGCGACACCTGCCGGTGCGCAGCTATCTCGCGGTTCCGGTCGTCTCGCGTTCGGGCGAGGTGATCGGCGGCCTGTTCTTCGGCCATTCCGACACCGGCGTGTTCGATGAGCGGGCCGAGGCCACGGTCCAGGGTCTCGCCGCCGAAGCGGCGGTGGCGATCGACAACACGCGGCTGGTGAACGAACTCGAACGCGAGCTGGCCCAGCGCCGCGTGGCCGAAGCCGACCTGGCCGAAAGCGAAACCCGTCTGCGCCTCGCCACCGAAGCCGCCGACATCGGCACTTGGGATTACGACCCGCAAAGCGGCGCGCTGACCTGGGACGCGAAATGCAAGCAGCTGTTCGGCCTGCCGGCCGACGCCGAGGTCGGCTTCGAAAGCTCCTATCTGACTGCGCTTCACCCTGAGGACCGCGACGCGACGCTCGCCGCTGTCGAGCAGGCGCTCGATCCGGCAGGCGTCGGCCGCTTCGAAGCGGAATATCGCGCCATCGGCATCGACGACCACGTCGAGCGGTGGATTTCGGCGGCCGGACGCGCGGTGTTCGAAGACGGCCGCGCCATCCGCCTGATCGGTACGGTGATCGACATCACCGCGCCCAAGCTGGCGGAGCAGGGCTTGCGCCAACTCAAAGACCATCTGCAAGAGCGGGTTGAACAAGAGGTGGCTCGCCGCGCCCAGGCCGAGGAGGCGCTGCGGCAGGCGCAGAAGATGGAGGCGGTCGGCCAGTTGACCGGAGGCATCGCCCACGATTTCAACAACCTGCTGACGGTGGTCACCGGCAACATCGCCCGCGTCCAGCGCGCGCTGGAGGGCGGCAAATCGGCCGATCCACGGCTGCACCGTTCGCTCGAGAACGCGATGAAGGGGGCGGATCGCGCCGCCGCGCTGACCCAGCGCCTGCTCGCCTTCGCGCGCCGCCAGCCGCTGACCCCCAAGCCGATCGACGTCGACCGGCTGGTGACCGGCATGTCGGACTTGCTGCAGCGCTCACTGGGCGAGCAAGTCCGCCTCGAGATCGTCACCTCGCCCGGGCTGTGGCATGTCGAGGCCGATCCCAACCAGCTCGAAAGCGCTATCCTCAATCTCAGCCTCAACGCCCGTGACGCAATGCCCAATGGCGGCGAGCTGACGATCGAGACGGCCAACACAAACCTGGACGCAAGCTACGTCGCGGGCGAAGCCGAGGTGCCGCCAGGCCAATATGTGATGATCGCCGTCACCGACACCGGCGAGGGAATGTCCAAGCAGGTGCTCGACCGTGCGTTCGAGCCGTTCTTCACCACCAAGGACGTCGGCAAGGGCAGCGGCCTCGGGCTGTCGATGATCTACGGTTTCGTCAAGCAGTCGGGCGGGCACGTGAAGCTCTATTCCGAGGAAGGACAGGGCACGACGATCAAGATCTACCTGCCGCGCCTGCTGGGCGAGAGCGCCGTCGAGGGCGACGAAGAGACGGCTCGGCCGACCGCCGAGCCGGGCGAACAGCGCGAGACGATTCTGGTGGTGGAAGACGACGTCGACGTCCGGGACTTTACCGTCGAGTGCCTGCGGGAGCTCGGTTATCGCGTGATCGAGGCGCACGACGGGTCTTCGGCGCTGCACCAACTCGAACGGTTCGACGGCGCCATCGACCTGCTGTTCACCGACGTGGTCATGCCGCGCATGAGCGGAGCCGAACTGACCGTCCAAGCCCGCCGGAGACAGCCGGGACTAAAGGTGCTTTACACGTCAGGCTATACCCGCAACGCGGTCGACCAGAACGGGCGGCTCGATCCCGGCGTCGAGATGATCCCCAAGCCGTTCACCTTCGAGGCGTTGGCGCAGAAGGTCCGCGACGTCCTCGACAGCGGCAACGGCAGCGTACTGGTGATCGGGGCGGATTCGTCCGAGGTTACCTCGGCCCTGGACGCGCTGGCCGACAACGGCTTGCGCAGCGAGGTGGCGAGGACCGCCGACGAAGCGCTCGGCAAGGTTCGCGCGGCGCAAGGGAGCTTTGCCGCCGTGGTGCTCGACGACGAGCTGCCGGGTCGGCGGGCCGACCGGCTGATCCGTTCGCTCAGGACCATGCACCGCGACTTGCCGATCCTGATCCTCACGCGCTCGCGCGCGGACGAGCATGAACGGACTCACTCCGGCGACACTTGCCTCGCCGTGCTGGCCAAGCCCTTTGCGGCCGACAACTTGCGGGGCAGCCTGACGGCGCTTCGCGTCCAGTGCCGCGGCGGCGACTAGGGTCTAGCCGCCGCTCTGCTGCTTGCTGTCGCTCTTCTGCGGCGGCGGGGCGCCGCGCCGCGGGCCGCGGAAGGGTGGCCGGTCGTTGGCCGCCGGATCGAAGTCGAACTGCCCGGCGAAGGTGGTGCGCGAATCCTGCGCCGACGTGTCCGGCTTGCGCGTTCCGGCGGCGATCTGCGCCCGCTCGGCGCGCGAGGCCTTGATATAGTTCCTCACCTGCACGTCGCCTTCGATGCAAGCGTACTCGTACATCTTGTAATCGTCGTCGCGAGCCCATTCGAAGCGCGCGGTCCACGGCTTGGTAAACACCAGCGGGTCGTCGTAGGTGATCTGGTAATCCATCGTGTTCGGGCCGACCATCGTCAGCCGCTCGACGGTGTGCGCCTGGGTGCTGGTCGGGATGGTGTTGAACGGCGGCACGTTTTGCATCGCCATGTTGACCGGGCTCGCGGCGCGCTTGGAGAGGTTGTAGGTCACCCCGTCGCCGGACTTGATGTTGCTGGTCTCGATGACGAAGGTCTTGCCTTCCCAGTGGCCGCGCGAATCGCCCATCCAGGCCTCGACCGGGCCCGGCCACTTGGGCGCGTTGCCGATCGGGATCACCCGCGTGCCAAGCATCTCCAGGTTGATCACCATGTAGCCCGGCGCCTGGAAGATGCGCAGGCCGTTGTTGTAGCGGAACGGGAACATCGAGGCCGGGAAACCGCGACTGACGCAGCGATCCCAGCTGTCGAAGTCGGCCGGCGTGTCATAGGCTTGGCCCGGCACCCAACTGGAGCGGCCCTGCATCCAAATTTGCTTGGCCCACGGGGTGAGCGGCGGCAGCCGACCGTCGGCCGGGCTGATCAGGAACGAAGTGCGGTGGCCGAACTCGGTCTTTTTGAGCCAGTCGGCCAGACCCGGTATGCCGCCGGAGTTGGAGACACTCTCGCCGGAACTGCCAAAGCGTGCGTCCATAGCTTCGGCGGCCTTGATCCGACGGGCGAATTCTTCGGGCGTCACATAGTTGCGATTGCCGAACACCTTCGGTCGCTGGATCAGGATGTGCGCTTCGTTGAGATACTCGAACTGCCAGGTGTGCGAGAAATCGTAGTCGCCCCACGGCGTCTTGGGAGGGGTGTAGCTGGTATCGACCGGCTGCAGCTTCGTGAGGTCGGCCGGCGGGGTGAACATCTTCGCCGGCATAGCGCGTTTCGCCGGGGCCTTCTGCGCCACCGCCCCGGTCGGGCCGACAAGCAGCATCGCGGCGGCAGCGGCGGTGGAAACGGCTATGGCGAAACGTGACTTACGATGGCGAAGCATTTCTGGGCCCCTCTGACAAAGCGTGTTTTCGGCGCCAGTGTATGGTCTTTTTGACTTTGTCTCAAATTGTTTTTCCGGCCGCCAAGCCAGCCTCCCGGCGTTGACGGTCCGGTGTGCGGGGCGTAACCTTCAGGCGTTCCGGGCTAATTGGCATTTGGGGGTAAGTGCGGCCATGACGAACAACAGCGAAGAAGCGGCCAAGTCGGCGCGTCCGAAGCTCGTCGGAATGACTGCCGCGGTGCTGGCGCTGGCGGGACTGACGGCAATGCCGGCCCAGGCCCAGTTCGGCGGTCTGTTCGGCGGTCACAAATCGAGCGAGAAGACCACCGACGGCTGCTCGAAGGGCAAGTCGCGCAGCGTCGGCTCGCAGATCGCCGGCGGCATCCTCGGCTCAGTCGTCGGCAGTGCGGCCGCGCGCGCCGGCGGCGTGTTCACTTTCGTCCCGATTGCCGGGTTGACCGATCAGCTGACCGCGGCGATCGCCTGCAAGCTCGATCCCGACGAGCAGAAGCAGGCCGCCCAGGCCACGCTCGACGCGACCCGCAGCGCCGACGACACCGGAGACGTGCCGGTCGGCTCGAGTTCCTCCTGGAAATCGAACACCCGCGAAGACGTGTCCGGCTCCTCGACGGTGGTCGCCCGCAACGACCATGCCGGCCCCGGCAAGCAGTGCATCACCGTCACCGACGTGATCATCGTCATGGGCGAGGAAACGCGGGCCAACAAGAAGATGTGCCGCCAGCCGCCGGCGGTGAGATACGCGCTGGTGGCATGACCCCTCGCGGCCGCCTCCTGTGCGCGCTTGCGGGTCTGGTGCTGCTGACCGGAGCGAAGGACCCGGACAATCCGAGCTGTCCGCTGCATCCCGACTGGGGACCGCCGAAGCCGATGACGCTGACGCCCGAGGTCGTCAACGGCAAGCACGTGCTGCTGGCCGAAGGCACCATCGAGAAAACCCTGCCGGATCGGCTGAAGAAGGCGATCGAAGCGGACGATCTGCTGGAGGAGATCTGGCTCAAGTCGCGCGGCGGCGATGCCGAGGCGGGCAATGCGGCGGGCAAGGTGATCCGCTCGTTCCCCGGCATGGTGACCCGCATTCCCACCGGCGCCACCTGCTTTTCGGCCTGCAATTTCGTGTTCATGGGCGGCCGCGTCAGGGTGGTCGAGCCCGGCGGGATTTTCATGGTCCACATGTTCACCCACACCAACCAGCGCGACGTGATCCAGGAGGATGTCGAGGCCGGGACCAAACAGACGGTCGAGCTGATTGGGCAGATCGAGCAATCGAGCGCCATGCTGGCCAGCGAGGACAACGATTTTCTGATCCGCATGGGCGTCAGCCGCGATCTGCTGACCGACGTGATGTACAAGCAGCAGGCGGTGAAGACCGAGGATAACCCCAGCACCCGCTACTGCCTGAGCCTCGACGAGGATCTGAAATACAACGTCATGAATGTGCGGCCGACGGAAAAGACGATCGCCGCTGCGGCGCCGGCAAGTCCCACCGGGAAATAGCTTCGGCCCGAGGTCGGCCCGGCTCATCCGTCGGCGATCCGCAAAAAAAGCATTTTCCTACAGGCAGTGTTTTGTGCCTTAAGCTGCCGAATGACTCGGCGCAGACTTTCACCTTCCCGGTCACGTTCGATTTTCCGCCCATCCGACGGGGCCGAAAATTGGGGCTCTGAACACCGTCAAGTGTGTACGCCGGGTGTCAACCTCATGCGCCGGCGACGCCTCGCGGCCGGCCGCTTCAGGGGCCTTTCGAAAGGTTACGCCCGTACGGGCCCTCCCCTCATTCAAACGGTGGACCTACGGGAATGAACGGCCACAAAGCCGATTTCCACTTTACCCCCGGTTTGGCGTTCCATTCACGCTGCCGAATGCGATTGCTGCGCCAGCTCGACCAGGCTGTCGGGCGTGAGCACTTGCGGCAATTGCTGCGCCTTGCCGCCCGGCGGGTACCACAGGTACAGCGGCACCCCCGCCGCGCCGTGGGCGGTGAGGAAGCGGGTGATCTCGGGATCGCGCCGGGTCCAGTCGCCCTCGATGGCGATCACCCCGGCCTTGCGGAACGCGTCGCGGGTCGCCTCGCGCTCGATCGCGACCCCCTCGTTGACTTTGCACGACAGGCACCAGTCGGCGGTGAACCAGACGAACACCGGCTTGCCCGATGCGCGCGCCTTGGCCAGCGTGGCGTCGTTGAACGGCTTGGCGGGGATGAGGCCTTGTTCTGCAACTCCGGGCGCGCTCTGCACTTGCGGCAGCACGAGCGCCGCCATCAGGACAAGCGCTGCCGCCCCCGAAACGGCGACCGCCCATGGGGCCATTCCGCCTCCCCGCAAGCGGCCAAGGACGATGAACAGCGCTATCGCCGCAACAGAGACGGCGAGCGCCACCAGCGCGAACACGTTGCCCCCCAACCGCCACGTCAGCCACAGCAATGCCAGCGCGGTCAGCCCCATCGGCACGGCCATGACCTTGCGGAAAGTGTCCATCCACTTGCCCGGCTTCGGCAGCAGGTGTCGCAGCGCCGGCACCCAGCCGAGCAGCAGGAACGGCAGCGCCAGACCAAAGCCGAGGGCGAAGAACAGCAGCAGCCCTTCCCACCACGGCAGCAGCAGCGCCGCGCCCATCGCCGCGGCCATGAACGGCCCGGTGCACGGCGTCGCCACGAACGCGGCGAGCAGGCCGGTGGCGAACGCGCTCGGAGAACCGCCGGTGCGGGTGAACGAGATAGACGGCAGCTCGAACAATCCGGCGAGATTGGCGGTGATCGCGCTCGCCAGCACCAGCAGGAACACCACCACGCCCGGCTGCTGCAGCTGGAACGCCCAGCCGACCTGCGCCCCCGCCGCCCGCAGCACCAGCAGCAGGCCGCCGAGCGCGAGCACCGCCAGGATAACCCCGGCGCTGTACGCCAGCCCCTCGGTCCGCGCGTCGTGCTCGCTCTCGCCGGCGCGGGCGAGGCTCATCGCCTTCAGGCTGAGGATAGGGAACACGCATGGCATCACGTTGAGCACCAGCCCGCCGAGCACCGCCAGCCCTAGCAGCACCCACAGCGGCGCGAATTGCGCGGCCGGGCTGCCGGCCAGCGGCGTCCCGCCCGAGGGCACCGCGCCCGGATCCGCGGCGAAGCGCACACCCTGCCCGCTGTCATCGATCTTGAGGATGCCGCTGACCGAGGCCTCGCTCGTCGCCAGCCCCTTGCGCGGAATCTGCACGATCAGCGTGTCATCCTTGCGGCTGAACGACTGCGGCGCGGCGTAATCGATCAGTTGAGTCTGGGCGACGAAGACATGCGGATGTCGCAACTTGAGCGAGGCGGGCAGCGGGACCGCCAGGCGCAAGGACTGCGGAGTCAGCTCGAAGGCGGTGCGCTCGGGAAGCAGCGCCGGAATGGCAGCTCGCCAGCGGTCGAACCGCGGATCGGTGACCGCCTGCCCGGCGGCGGGAATGACGGCGGTCAGCGTCGCCTTTTCGGGCACGCAGATCTGCTCGGTGCAGGTCAGCCACTGGGCGTCGAGCCCGATCGGCGTCGGCCCGGCGCCGGCGTCCTTCGGCGCCGTCAGCGGCACGAGCACCGCATAATCGGACTCGTAGACATGGTTCATCAGCCCGGCGATCTCGAGCGTCTGCGGCACCGGGTACTCGGGCTCGCCGGCGCTCCAGCCGGGCGGCAGGTGCCACTTGAGATCCATGCCGTAACCGGCGTCGCCCGGGTTCTTCCAGTATCCGTGCCAGCCCTTCTCGGGGGTGAAATGGATCGCCACCATCACCGGCTTGCCAGGCGCCGCCGGACCCTCGGGCACCAGCTCGGCGGCCATGTGGTTCGCCGCCTGCGCGCTCGTCGGCATCGCCAGCAGCGCGGCGAGAATCAGCAGCAGGCTTGCGAGAACCCGCCCGGGCAGGGGCATTTGGCTTGCGCGCATCGTCGGCTCCGCTCTAGGGATTGAGGCTATGAGCGACAAGCGCGATCTCCTGATCCTCGGCGGCGGCCTGGTCGGCATGACCCTGGCGCTGACGGCGGCGAAGAAGGGCCTCTCCAGCCACGTGGTCGACCGCGCCGATCCCGCCGAGCTGACGGCAGAGGGCTTCGACGGCCGCGCGAGCGCGATCTCCACTGCCAGCTGGAACCTGTTCGGCAACATCGGTCTCGCCGACGCGCTGGAACCCTTCGCCTGCCCCATTTCCGAGATCGCCGTCAGCGACGGGATGAAGCCCGGGCGGATCGACTTCGAGCCCAAGCCGGAAGAAGGCTCGCTCGGGCGGATGTTCGCCAATCGCAGGCTGCGCCTGGCGCTGTTCGAGGCCGCGAAGGACCATCCGCTGATCGCTTGGCACGCCAACGCCGACGTGACCCGGCGCCGGCGCGGCGAGCACGGCGTTTCGGCCGCCCTCGCCCACGGTCCCGAGCTGACCGCCTCCTTGATGGTCGGCGCCGAGGGCCGCAATTCGCCGACCCGGCAGGAGGCCGGGATCGCCGTCGCCAAGTGGGACTATCGCCACCGCGCGATCATCGCCGGGCTGACCCACGAAAAACCGCACGAGAACGTCGCCTGGGAGATCTTCTACCCGGCCGGCCCATTCGCGCTGCTGCCGATGCTCGACGGCCGCGAAGGCGAGCACCGCAGCGCGCTTGTGTGGACCGTGGCCGAGAAGGATGCCGCCGGCGTCCTCGCCCTCGGCGAACGGGCGTTCGTCGCCGAGGTCGAGAAGCGGATGCACCGCGTGTTCGGCGCGGTGTCGGTCGAAGGCCCGCGCTCGTCCTATCCGCTCGGCTTTCATCATACCGCGAAAATCACCGCCCAACGCCTGGCGCTGGTCGGCGACGCGGGCCATGGCTTGCATCCGATCGCCGGACAGGGCCTCAACGTCGGCTTGCGCGATGTCGGCGCGCTGGTCGAGGTGCTCGCCGAAGGCATGCGCCTGGGGCTCGACCCGGGCGATGCCCAGCTACTCGCCCGTTACGAACGCTGGCGCGGGCTCGACACGTTCATGGTCGCGCTCGCCACCGACGGACTCACCCGCCTGTTCGGCATTCCCGGCAACTTGCCTAGCGCGGTCCGCCGCCTGGGCATGAGCGTCGTCCAGCGGGCGCCGCCGCTGAAGCGCTGGTTCATGGACGAGGCGCGCGGCGTCAGCGGCGCGGTGCCCGAGTTGCTCAGAGCGCCCTAGGGCGCTGGCGCCGCCGGCTGCCCGGCCGGGCTCGGCTGGTCGACCGGCTTGCCCTCGGCGTTGCGCAGGTCATGCGGATCGAGGATCGCCGTGGTCTCGAGCAGGTCGAGCGCCTGGCGAGCCCGATCGTAGCGCTGCGCGTCGGCGATCCACCCCGCCGCCGTCTGCGCGTTGGGCAGGTGCTGGACCTCGGCGATCGCCGGCGCGACCCGTCCGCTCTCGAGGAACAGCCGCGCGCGGTCGAGCCGTCGCTGCGGCTCAGGCGAAGGCGTCGTGTCGCGGCGGATGACGAACAGGCCGGACAGCTCGTGCCCGAGCCACGCTATCGCCCCCTCGTCGGGCGGCGCCTTGACCAGTTGCGGAGCCAACCCGTCGAGCCGCGCCGACAGCTGGTCCAGGGTCACCGGACGCTGCGCAAAATCGATCACCGTGCGCACCGCATTGGGGTGCCCGTCGCCGAAGCGCAGCTTCAGCTGGTCGGCGAGATAGCCGAGCGGCTCGCCGCGTTCGATCGTCCGCCGGGCGGCAAAGGCGACCAGCAGCCCCTCGGTCCGCGCCGCGTTGCCGGAGGCGGCCTGGAGCTGCAGGTCGAGCTTGGACAGGCGCTGCTCCATCGCCGCAACGCGGCTGTCGAGCCCGCCTTGCTGCTGTACGACTTGTTCGACTTTAGCCACCGCCTGCCGTGCTTGCGCGGCGGTGGCGGCAGTTGACTTTGCGCTAGCCTCGGACGGAGTGACGACCGGTGCCGGCGCCGGCGCCGGAGGCGTGGTGATTCTGACGGGTTGGCTCCGCTTCACCTGGACGAAATCGCCCGGTCCGATACCGCTCCACCAGATCAGGGCGACGAGCGCTGCGCCGAGGAGGAAGGTGCCCGCGGCGATGCCGACGAGCGCTCCCATTTGCCGGATGCGGCGGGTCTGCGCCCGCGCAATGCTGCCGTAATCCTCGTGCATCAACGTCCTTGTGCGGCCCAGCATCGCCTTGGTGGCGCTTCGTCTTATCGCGAAGGCGGTTCATGGCACATGTCGCGAGCGAGTGCCAGTAGCGCGGCTTCGTTCGGTTCACTCGCGAACCGCACCTCCGCCCAACCCACGCCCGCCGCTTCGGCGATGCGCTGCGAAAGTGCCGCAAGCCGGATTGCGCGGCGCTGAACGGCCAGGCGTTCGCATTCGGCGGCGAAATGCCGCGCCGCGGCGGCGGAATGAAGCAGCACCAGCGCGCCCCCACCCAGCCGTTCGGCGACCTCGGAAGGCAGCGGCAAGGGGAGGGATTCGTAGGCGAGCACGGTCTCGAGCGTGATGCCGGGTGGTGGACTTACGGACATCCTCTTACGGCCCGCGAACCGCAGCAGCCGCAGCGTCTCTCCGGCCAATCCGTCGAGTAAAGCCTGCAAACCGCCGCGGCCGGTTCGGGCGACGGTAAAGCCGCGCTCCCGCGCCGCGGCGGCGGTCGCTTCCCCGACGGCGTATACCGGCTTTTCGACAAGCTTATCCACAAACTGTCCACCAAATCCGAGCGCATTGGCGCTGCCGAGCAGAAGCCCATCGAATGGGCCCGCCGGCAGCGACCATTCGAGCGGGCGAATCTCCGACAACGGACAGCTCTCGATTGGCAGCCCCATCGCCCTTCCGGCGGCCACGGTCGCGCGGCTCCCCGGCTGCGGACGAATCGTCAGGATCATGCCTGCCCGGCGAAATGGGCCATGAGCCCCGGCGATGCACGCCGCAGCAGGTCGGCGGCGAGGCCCGCCGGGCCGTCCTCGTCGCCGACCGCAAAGTTGGCTTCGCCGGCGACCTTCTCGGCACCGTCAGGCGTATAGATCGCCGCCCGCATCGCCAGCCGCTCGCCGCTGAGTTCGCACAGCATGGCGACCGGGCTGTGGCAGCTGCCGCCGAGCGCAGCAAGCAGCGCGCGCTCGGCCATCACTTCGGCGCGGCTCGGCGCATCCTCGATCGCCGCCAGCCACTCGCGCGCGCGCCGGTCGTCCGTCCGGCACTCGATCCCGATCGCGCCTTGCGCCGGCGCCGGAAGCCATTCGGAGGCATCCAGCGAATGGCCGACGGCTTCTTCACCGAGCCGTGCCAGGCCCGCCGCGGCGAGAAAGGTGGCCTGGGCCTCCCCCGCCTCCAGCTTCGCCAGGCGAGTTGCGACGTTGCCGCGAAAGGAAACCACCGTGCAATCGGGCCGCGCATGCAGCAACTGCGCCGCCCGCCGCGGGGCGCTGGTGCCGACAATCGCCCCTCGCGGTAGCGCCTGAATCGAGGCGGCGCCGATCAGCACGTCGCGCTTATCGGCGCGCGGCAGGACGGCGGCGATGGTCAGCTCCGGCGGGCGGATCGTCTCGACATCCTTCAGCGAATGCACCGCGGCGTCGATTCGTCCCTCGGCGAGCCACAGGTCGAGCTCGCGCGTCCACAGCGCCTTGCCGCCGATCTCGGCCAGCGGCCGGTCCTGGATCTTGTCGCCACCAGCCTCGACCGGCACCAGCTCGACCGCGCCCGCGCTCCACCCGTGCGCCGCGCACAGCCGCGCCCGCGCCTCCTCGGCCTGCGCCATCGCCAGCGGGGATCGGCGCGTACCCAGCCTCATCTTCGGGGTGTCGTTCATCGGCGGTTGCTTGCCCTAGCGCTCAATCTGCGTCAGGGAAACCAGGGATGTGGGAAGGCGAAACCGTCGTGCTCGGGATCGAGAGCAGCTGCGACGAGACCGCGGCGGCGCTCGTCACCGGCGACCGGCGGATTCTCGCCCAGCGGATTGCCTCACAGGAAGCCGCCCACGCGCCTTATGGCGGCGTGGTGCCGGAGATTGCCGCGCGTGCCCACGCCGAAAAGCTCGCGCCGCTGATCGAGGCCGTGCTGACCGACGCGGGAATAGCTTTGGCCGATTGCGACGCGATCGCCGCGACCGCCGGTCCGGGCTTGATCGGCGGGGTGATGGTCGGCCTGGTCACCGCCAAGGCGCTGGCGATGGCCGGCGATAAGCCGCTGATCGCGATCAATCACCTCGAAGGCCACGCGCTGAGCCCGAGGCTGCCCGAGCCCGACCTCGCCTTTCCTTATGCCCTGCTGCTGGTTTCCGGCGGGCACTGCCAGATCCTTCGCGTCGAAGGCGTCGGCCGCTATACGCGCCTGGCCACGACGATCGACGACGCGCTCGGCGAAGCGTTCGACAAGACCGCCAAGATCTTGGGACTAGGCTATCCGGGCGGCCCAGCGCTTGAGAAGCTGGCGCTTCAAGGCGACGCGGGCGCGGTCCCGCTGCCCCGCCCGCTCGTCGGCAGCGGCGAACCGCACTTCTCGTTCGCCGGGCTCAAGAGCGCCGTTCTGCGCGCCGCGGAGAGCGGCGAGTACGAGCGGCCCGACATTGCCGCGAGCTTCCAGCAGGCGGCGATCGATTGCCTTGGCGACCGCCTGGCTCTGGCGCTCGAGCGGATGGATGACGTGTCGGCGCTGGTCGTCGCCGGCGGAGTCGCGGCCAACCGCCGGATCCGCGGGGCGCTCGAATACCTCGCAGGCAGCCGCGGCTTGCGCTTCGTCGCCCCTCCACCGGAGATGTGCACCGATAATGCGGCGATGATCGCCTGGGCGGGGGTCGAGCGCCTGCGACAGGGCGCCGCCGATCCGCTCGACATCGCCGCCCGGCCACGCTGGCCTCTCGACCCGGACGCCGAGCCGGTCCGCGGTGCGGGATACAAGGCATGAGCGCTGCCATCGGCGTCCTCGGCGCGGGCGCCTGGGGCACCGCCCTGGCGCAACTGCTCGCGTCCGACGGGCGCGAGGTCATGCTGTGGGCGCGCGAGCCGGAGTTGGTCGAGGAAATCAACTCGGCGCACACGAACTCGCTGTTCCTGCCGTCGGCCCGCCTGGCCGCGAGCGTGCGCGCGACCGGCGACGCCGCCACCCTGACCGCCTGCGAGATGCTGTTCCTCGTCACCCCGGCGCAGCATCTCGCGGCCGTGCTGGCGGGCCTGCGCGCGTTCCCGCGCGATTTGGTGGTCTGCGCCAAGGGTATCGAGGCGGGCAGCGGGCGGGTGATGAGCCAGGTCGCGCGCGACGCCGCTCCCAGCAGCGAGATCGCCGTGCTCTCCGGCCCGACCTTCGCCCACGAAGTCGCCGCCGGTCTGCCGACGGCGGTGACGCTGGCGTGCGGCGGCGGCGAGCCGCAGTGGCAGCGGCTTTCAGCGGTGATCGCCCGGCCCCACTTCCGACCCTATTATTCCGAGGACCTGGTCGGCGCCGAGATCGGCGGGGCGGTCAAGAACGTTCTGGCGATCGCCTGCGGCGTGGTCGAGGGGCTCGGGCTGGGCCAGAACGCGCGGGCGGCGCTGATCGCCCGCGGATATGCCGAAATGATGCGTTTCGGCGAAGCGCTCGGCGCGGATCGCGACACGCTCGCCGGCCTGTGCGGCCTCGGCGACCTGGTGCTGACCTGCACCTCGACCGCCAGCCGCAACTTCTCGCTCGGCAAGGCGCTCGGCGAAGGCTTGGCGGCCGGGGAGCTGATGAAGGATCGTCGAACGGTAGCCGAGGGCGCCTTCACCGCACCCGTGCTGGTCGAACTGGCCGCGCGCAACGGCGTGGCGATGCCGATCACCGCGGCAGTCTATCGCCTGCTGCGGGGCAAGGGGCCGCACGAAGTGGTGGCCGACCTGCTGGCCCGTCCGTTGACGGCGGAGGGACCGCCGGCTTGAGCGAACTCCCTCCCGACAAGGCGGCGCCGCCGATCCCCGGCGGCGATATCGCCGCCCTTGCCAAGGGCGGCCGAACCAATTTCCTCGGCTTCTTGGTGCGCCTGGTTGCGCGGCTGCCGTTCATATTGATCGGCGGCCGGCTTTACGGCGCCAGCGCGGTCGGGCGTTTTGCCTCGGCGCTGGTCATCGTCGAGCTGACAGCAATGATCTGCACGCTTGGCGAGAAGCGCGGCTTGGCCCAGCGGCTGTCGGATGCCGACGAAGAAGGCGAGCCGTCGCATATCGTCTGCGACGGACTGTTGACGGCGTTGCTCGCGTCGAGCGCGGTCGCCGTCTTGCTGTGGTTCGTCCCCGCGCCGATGTTTCCCAGCGGAGTGTACAACACGACCGATCAGTTGCTCGTGCTGGCGATCCCGGCGCTGGCGATGACGGAAATTCTGCTGGCCGCGCAGGCCTATCGCTACGATGTGGGCGCGACAGTCCGCGCCCGGTCTATCGTCGAGCCGTTTACGATCTCGCTCGGTGCCGGGGTCTTCTACTTCATATCGCGCGGAAGCGGGCTGCAACTCGCGTACCTGGTCGCGATGTTCGCCACTCTGGCAACTGCCGCGTGGCCATTTCTTCGCAGCTATGGCTTGCCTCGCGGGTGGCACCCGCATCCCGGGCGCATGGCCGCGCTGACCATTCGCGGAGCACCGCTGGCCGCGGCCGACGCGATCGAATGGGGCACCCGGCGGCTCGACATCTTCATCCTCGGCCTGTTCGCCACACCGACGGCTGTCGGCGTCTATTACATGGCGCAACAGATCGCGAGCCTGCCGCAGAAGCTCAAGTCGAGCTTCGACCCGATCCTCGGGCCGGTGATCACCCGCGCGCTGAAGGACAAGGACTACGATGCGATTGCGCGGCAGGTGTGCCAGGTCGGTTTCTGGATCACAGCGATGCAGGCCGGAATCGCCCTCGCCCTCGGCATTCCCGGCAAGGCGATCATGGGGCTGCTCGGGCCGCGTTTCGTCGGCGGCACGGGCGCGCTCGCATTCCTCCTCGCCGCCGAGGTCGTGGCGGCAATGGCGGTGGTGTCGGAGGCGGCGCTGATCTACGTCGCGCGATTCCGCAACCTGATGATCTCCATCGGTACCATCTGCCTGCAGGCGTTGCTGACTGTTGGAGCGATGCTGCTGGTCGATCGCTATCACTTGCCCGAGCTCTATCGTTCCGCCGGGGCCGCGATCGCGCTTTCGCTGGCGCTGGGCGCCGCTTCGCTCACCAAGGCGCTGACGCTGGGGCGGATCCTCGGCCGTTCGATCAACAACTGGCGCTGGGCGTTGGTCTGGGCCGCCGCGGTTGCGGTGGCTGTCGGGGAGGCGGCGCTTTTGCTCCCCGAATGGGCCGAGTTGATCTTCGGCTGCCCGGCAATCCTCGCGGCTTACGGCTGGGTGATCTGGCGGCGCGGCTTCGGTCCCGACGACCGCGTGCTGTTTCGCCGCAACGCCGAGGCGGTAGTGAGCGATGTCTGATGGAAGGAGAATGCTGACGTGACTGCGAACACCTGGATCGTCATCCTGATCGTCGTGGTTCTGGCCGTCCTCGCGGCCTGGTGGATGCTCGCCGCCACGCGCAAGACCCGCATCGAACGGAGCGAAGCGCCACGGGAGGAGCAACTCGCGCGGCGCAACCAGGCGCTGATCGACGCCGGACGTCCCAGCGCCGAAGTCGATGTGCCGCCGGCGACACCCGAAACCCTCGCCGGCGCCGGCGCAGCTGTGGCCGCCGCCGCCGAGCCGGTGCACGAGCATCCCGCCGTGTCCGCCGATGACCTCAGGCGAATCAAGGGCATAGGCCCGAAGCTGGAAGACCTGCTGAATTCGCTCGGGGTGACGAGCTATGCCCAGATAGCCGCCTGGGACGATGCCGAAATCGACCGTATCGACGCCCAGCTCGGCGCCTTCCAGGGCCGTGTCCGACGCGACGACTGGCCGGCCCAGGCGCGCCTTCTCGCCGCTGGCGACAAAGCCGGATTCGAGCAGCGTTTCGGCAAGCTCTAGAAGATACCGCAGAGCGGAACGTTCGGAAAAGACGCTTGAATTCCACCGCCTCGCGGGAACCCCATTCCCTGAATAGCATTTATCAGGTCGTCCCGCAGAACGAAGCAGGCCGCGTAACGATGTCTTTCGTCTCCACTCACAGTCACCGACCGACCGTTTTGGTCGTGGAGGACGAGTTCATCATTGCCCTGGATTTGTCGGAGACCGTTCGCGACCTCGGCCTGCAGGTCGAAGGGCCTTTCGCCGACCAGGGAAACGCCTTCGTCGCGATCGATCGCCAATTGCCGGACTGCGCGATTCTCGACGTCAAGACGGCGGACGGCGAGGTCTATCCGCTGGCCGACGCCTTGGCCGAAGCGGGGGTGCCGTTGATCTTCCATTCGGCCCACCTCACTTCGCGCGACATCGCCGAGCGTTATCCGCATGCTCAGGCGGCCGCCAAGCCGTGTCCGCCCGACCGGCTGATCTCGATGATCGGCAACGCGATCGAGGAAGCGGCCACCACCCACTGAATTCCTGCCAGATTGGCTTGTCTCTTTGAGGCCGCTAAGGCGGTTTCAAAGGAGACTATCCGTATGGTGCCATTCGACTGGGCCGATCCGCTCGACCTTGATGCCCAACTGACCGAGGAAGAGCGGATGATCCGCGATGCCGCGCGGGCCTTCGCGCAGGGCACTCTGCAACCGCGGGTGATCGGCGATTTCCGCGATGAGGTCGCCGGGTCGGACCTGTTCCCGCTGATGGGCGCCGCCGGGCTGCTCGGCGTGACCATCCCCCAACAGTGCGGCGGCGCCGGCGCAGGCTACGTCGCCTATGGCCTGGTCGCTCGCGAGATCGAGCGCGTGGATTCCGGCTATCGCTCGATGGCCTCGGTGCAGTCGAGCTTAGTGATGTACCCGATCCACGCCTACGGCAGCGACGAGCAGAAGGCCAAGTACCTCCCCGGCCTCGCCCGCGGCGAGCTGATCGGCTGCTTCGGCCTGACCGAGCCCGACGCCGGATCCGATCCGGGCGCGATGCGCACGGTGGCGAAGAAGGACGGCGACGGGTTCAAGCTCACCGGCAGCAAGACTTGGATCAGCAACTCCCCGTTCGCCGATGTTTTCGTGGTCTGGGCGAAGAGCGAGGCCCACGGCGGGGCGATCCGCGGCTTCGTGCTCGAAAAAGGCATGGGGGGTCTCAGCGCGCCAGCAATTGAGGGTAAGCTGTCGCTGCGGGCGAGCACCACCGGCGAGATCGTGATGGACGATGTCGCCGTCCCGGCCGAAGCGGTATTCCCGGAGATCGAAGGACTGAAAGGTCCGTTCGGATGCCTCAACCGGGCGCGCTATGGCATTTCCTGGGGCGCGATGGGCGCGGCCGAGTTCTGCCTCGCCGCGGCGCGCAACTACGGCCTCGAACGCAAGCAGTTCGGCAAGTCTCTCGCCGCCAACCAGCTCTACCAGAAAAAGCTCGCCGACATGGCGAGCGAGATTTCACTCGGCCTGCAGGCCAGCTTGCGCATCGGGCGGCTGCTGGACGAAGACCGCTTCGCGCCCGAGATGATCAGCCTCGTCAAGCGCAACAACGTTGGCAAAGCGCTGGATATCGCCCGCGCGGCGCGCGACATGCTCGGTGGCAACGGCATCTCCGAGGAATACCAGGTGATCCGCCACATGCTCAACCTGGAGACGGTCAACACCTACGAGGGCACCGCCGACATCCACGCGCTGATCCTCGGGCGGGCGATCACCGGAATTGCGGCGTTCTAGAACTCGAGCGGCTTCAGCAGGCGGACGTCTTCTCCAAAATCCACCCACCGCACTCGCCGCGCGCCTGGGCGCGCCCGCAGACATACGGAGTTGACGGCATGACCTTGCGGGTCATCATCACCTGCGGACGCGGGGAGGCTGCGGCGTCTGTCAAACGGATGCAAAGTTTGCAGCGCAAGGAAGCCGGGCCGCAGCTAAATGAGGTTACCAACAATTAGCGAACGGCCTGCGCAGGAACCGGAGGTGTCATGACGACGCGACACATAGTCGGTTACCTGCTTCTGATGCTCATGATCGTCGCAGGCGCTGCCGCCGTGCGGTGGGCGATGTACAACTCCGAACGCAACGTTCGCCGCCGCGAACGCCGCGCGCGGAGGGACCGTTACCGGACTCAACTTGCGCGGCAAACGAGCGCAACGGACCAGAATCCCGACGCGGGCGGTGAGATCTAGAGCCTGGCGCGGCTTGACAGCTCCACCGCCGGCTCACGAAATCGCTCGACAGATCCCGCTAACGTGGACCAGGCCTGCCGGCCAGTAGCGGCCAGTCGGCGATTGGGATGCTACCGATGAGCAGCGGCGGGCCCGAACCGTTGGGGCGAAAGATCAACGCTTCGCCGTCGGTCAGCCCGCTCGCCTGCGCGCCGAACGCCGCGGCGATGTTCGGCTGCTGGGTGACGATCAAGGTGTCGGTGCCCGACACCGGCACCTCGTCCGCCTTGGCTCGCAGCCACGCGGTCTGCCGAGAGCCGGTTGCCTGCATGCTGTGGCCGTTGTCGCCGAGTTCGGCGGCGAGGTGCGGCACCGGCAGACCGGCGAGGAGCACCGTCTGTCGTGCGCGATAGGTCGGGCTCGACCACACCTTACCGATCGGAATGCCGAGTTGGCGCAAGGCCAGCCCCATGGTGATCGCGCTCTCGCGCCCGGCGTCGTCGAGCTGGCGTTCGTCGCCGGTGTTAGCCGGGTCCGCCCAGGCGGGCGGCGGCGGTTCGGCCGGGGCGTGCGCGTGGCGCATCACGATGACGTAGCCGCCGGCGCGCAGCAGCGGGACCATAACGGATTCGCTGGGACTGACCGCTGGCTCGGCCCAGCCGGCGCCGCTCGCCACACCGGCCACCACCAGCGCCGCCAGGGCCATCTTGGCAACCCTCATCTCCGGCCTCGACCGCTCATCCGCCACACGATCGCAGCGATGACGGCGGGGGGCAAGCCCCCCCACCGCCGCCTAGCTGGACATGTTCTTCTGCAGCGATTGGGCCGTCTCGAGGTGCTTTTTGAGTGTCGGCAGGCTCTGCCTGGCGAAATCGGTCACCTCGGCCGGATCGTTGCTGTCGGCTTCCATCTGGAATTCGTCGATCACCTTCTGGTGATCCTTGACCATGTCGACGATGAAGTCCTTATCGAATCCGCTGCCCGACATGCTCGTGGCCATGTTGAGTTCGGAATCGGCCGCCGGGGTCGTGCCGTCCGGCACCGGCACGTTCATGTCGTTGGCGATCTTGGTGGCCTGCTCCAGGTTCTTCTTGTGATCGTCCTCGAGCATCTTGCCGAAGTCCTTGACGCCCTTGGTCGTGCCCATCTTCTGTGCCGCCTGGCCGAATTTGATCTCGGCATTGTCGCCCTGGATCGCGTCGGTCAGGAACTGCGCGGCATGGCTGCTTGCACCGGTTGTGTCGGTGACCGCCGGCGTGGCGACTGCGCTCTCCGTCGCAGTGGCGTTCGTCGCGCCGGTGTTGTTGTTGCCGCAGGCCGAGACGGCCACGGCGAGGCCGCTCACCAGCGCCATCGTTGCGATCGGGTTCGGTCTCATCGGAATCTCCTCCGCTTGGCCCCCTCGCGGTTGGCCAATC
The DNA here is from genome assembly GCA_963811255.1 of uncultured Alphaproteobacteria bacterium. Classification (GTDB taxonomy): domain Bacteria; phylum Pseudomonadota; class Alphaproteobacteria; order Sphingomonadales; family Sphingomonadaceae; genus Croceibacterium_B. The sequence continues at coordinate 1,523,233 of CAWEQI010000003.1, forward strand.
GAGGGTGACGGCAAAGGTTCCGGCCGGCGACAGAAATGTGACCGTGTCGGGGATCGGCAACAACGCCTCTATGCGGTGCCGCTGCTGACGGTGCCGGTTCGCTCGAGCTTGCCCCACCCGACCAGCCTGCCGCGGATGGCGACAGAGACGGCGCGGATAACGATTCCATACATCAGCTGGCGATAGACGAAGCGCTGCGCAATCAGGCCGAGTGCCGGGAAACGCCGCCGCGCCGGGTCCAGCCGGTACGCGATCCATCCGGCGATCACGTCAACCAGCACGAACACTATCCAGTAGGTGAGCATCTTGAGCACGTCACTCTGGGTCTGCGCCCAGCCGTGCTCATGGATGTCGATCGCAGTGGTCACGAAGCTCAGGAGCAGCGCAAGGTCGATCAGCGGCGAGAGGCCGCTGAAAAGGATCTGGAACAACCACGCCTGCGGCATGCCGATGCGGGCGAGCCCGACCGGACGGCCCGAGCGCAGCGCCGCGCGGTGCTTCCACAGGCACTGCAGCGTGCCGAATGACCAGCGGAAGCGCTGCCGGGCCAGCGCGTGGAAGGTCTCGGGCGCTTCGGTCAGCGCGACCGCCTCGACGTCGTAAGTGACCCGCCAGCCGCGGCGCTGGATGGCGATGGTCAGGTCCTGATCCTCGGCGAGGGTATCTTCGGGATAGCCGCCGACGTCGTCGAGCGCCGCGCGCCGCCAGGCGCCGATCGCGCCTGGCACCACGGTGATCGCGCCGAGCCGGTCGAGCGCGCGGCGCTCGACATTCTGCGCGGTGACGTATTCGATCGCCTGCCAGCGCGTAACCAGGTTGATGCGGTTGCCGACCCGCGCGTTGCCGGCCACCGCGCCAAGCTGCGGATCGCCGAACCAGCGCACCAGCTTGGCGATTGCATCTGGCTCGAACTGGGTGTCGGCATCGAGCGCGATGATCACTTCACCCGTGGCGCGGGTCAGCGCCCGGTTGATCGCCGCGGCCTTGCCCCCATTGCCCATGGTCAGCAGCAGCACCCGCGGGTCATTGCCGAAATGCTCGGCGACGAGCGCGCTGGTCGCGTCCTTCGAGCCGTCGTCGGCGACGATCACCTGAAACGCCGAGTAGTCGCTGGCGAGGACGCGGGCGATCGATGCAACGATCACTCGCTCCTCATTATAGGCGGGAACGATCACCGTCACCGACGGCGTCGCCGCGAGCGCAGGAGGGGGCTTGTGCCGGTTGACCACCGCGAGCGCGGTGAGGATCGCCGCCCGCGCTATGCCGAGGGCGATGGCGACGAAGAACAGGAAGCGGATCGTGTAATCGAGCGCCGCGACAAGCAGGAAGATGCTCACGTCAAGACGCACCGCGAGCAGGTCGCCACCCTCGACCGGCGGCATCAGTTCCTTGGGCGGAACTCCGACGAGCTGCGACAGCGGAACGATCGTGAAGCCCTGGGCGCGCAATTGGCGGATGATTATCGGAAGTGCGGCCACGGTCTGCGCCCGGTCGCCGCCGCCATCGTGCAAAAGGACGACATTTTCCGATCGCTCCGCCGTGGGATGGGTGGCGGCCTTCATCACGTTGGAGACGATCGTCGGCACACCTGGGCGCTGCCAGTCCTCGGCGTCGACGTGCAGCCCCACGATAGTGTAGCCATGCTGCTGCGCCATCAACGCGGGGCCCAACTCGTCCGCGGTGGTCGGCTCGGCATCGCCGAAGTAGGGTGCGCGGAACAATCGCGTCGAGCGGCCGGTGTAGGCTTCGATCAAGCGCTGGGTGGCGTTGATCTCGAGCCTGGCGCCGAGCGGCGGCAGTTCGGCCATGTTCGGATGGGTGTAGCTGTGGTTGCCGATCTCATCGCCGTCGGCGACGATCCGCCGCAGCAGGTCCGGATGAGCCACCGCCTGCTCGCCGATAACGAAGAACGTGGCGGGAGCGTGCAGCTTTTCCAACTCTTCGAGGATTCGAGGCGTCCAGGTTGCATCGGGCCCGTCGTCGAACGTCAGGGCAACTTGCTTGTCGGCCGCACCGGTGCGCTGGACGACGTACGGCGTCGGCAGCGCGGTGAAGATCTCGTCGGAGATCGCCCCGGTGCGATCGAAGCGTATCGTCCGCGCACCGGGTTGCGGTGTGCTGGAAATGCGCAGGATTTCGCCGCGGCCTTCGACGTCGGCGCCGCGGGTGCCGGTGATCTTCGACAGATCGGGCCGGGTCCCCTTTCGTCGCGCGTCGAGCACGCTCCAGAGGCCGGGATCCTCGCTGCCGAGACGCCAGATGCCCACCCCGGCGACAGGCCCAAGCTGGCGCAACTCGTTCCAGCTGCTCGCCGCATCGAGCATCCATACCTCGTGATCGTCGCCGTTGTCATCAAAGGCGAAGCCGGTGGTCCCGCTGACCGGATCCCACGTCGGCACAGCGTCGCTGTCGTGCGCCGACTGCCAAGCTTCGGGAATGGTCAGCGCGTCGGCAATCCCGTCGTGATAATCGTATCCGTAGTTGCCGATTGCCACCACGAGCTTGCTGGAGGGCACCTCGGCGCGCGTGACGGCGAGCTGCCTGAGGAACCAATCCTGCGAGGCGATCGGGCCGGGCTCGCCGCCCTGCCAGTGCTCGTCGTAGTCCATCAGGATCACCCTGTCGGCGCTTGCGGCCATCGCCCGCAATGCCCAACCCGGTTCGCCAGCCGGACTGGTCACGGCGAGCGTCAGGCGCGCCCTGGCGAAACGTTGATGGGCCAAGCGGAGGAATCTGGTGTAAGCCGGCAAGTCGCTGTCCGGGAGGTTTTCGACGTCGAACACGGCGCCTTGCCAGTTCGACGACTGCACCTGCGCAATGATCTGACCGATAAGGCGGTTGCTGGCGGCCCGGTTGCGGAAGAGCGCGCCAGTGGGCGCGACCTGCCACCTTTCCTGAAAGATGTTTTGCACCATCAGCCAGACTTGCGGCCTGTGCGTGCGCGAGAAGACTATCGAGTGGAGCTTCCGATCCCGGTCCACGATCAGGGAACCGGTGCGCGGATCAATCTGCGCATCGCCCGCCGCAACGACGTCGATGGCGTCATAGTGCCGCCGTAGCGATTGGGCACTCTCCGGGTCCCACGGTACATAAAAAGCAATGGTGCTACCGAGTTGATAATTTCCCCTGCGAACCCGCGGCAAACGGTGACGTATGGCCGAGATCTGCGCTCGCAAGGGCAGTGGTTGGACCCGCTCGCGGCCGAACGACAGCGGCGTTTCGGCAGGGACGTTCATGATCGTTCCGGCGAACAGGATCGCCGCGATCAGCAGCACCGCAAGCAAGCCAAGCGATATCCGCCCAACGAGACGGCGGCGCCTGCCGGACGCATCGAAAAAGACTGGTGAGTTCAAGTTCGGATCAACTCACTGGCCACCCACGCGCCGCTCTCGGCGGCTTCCATTTGCGCCGTGGTCGGCAAACGCAAGATGAACGGACAGTTCGCTGTTGATAGTCGGTAGACTCGAACCAATCCTTCCATGCGCACTGCTATCTCGCCAGATAACTCGTGGTCGAGCCCAAGCTGCTGCCGCACCCTTCCTCGCCGCGCTTGCCCCGTGCGCCGCCAGCCCCTATCTGCGCGGCCAATCCTGACACGCGAGATTCCTCGAAGGACGCCCATGGCCGCCCAGTACGCATACGTCATGAAGAACATGACGAAGACCTTCCCCGGCGCGCAGAAGCCGGTGCTGTCGAACATCAACCTGCAGTTCTACCAGGGCGCCAAGATCGGCATCGTCGGCCCCAACGGCGTCGGCAAGTCGACGCTGATGAAGATCATGGCCGGAATCGACACCGATTTCACCGGCGAGGCCTGGCCGGGCGAGAACATCACGGTCGGCTACCTGCCGCAGGAGCCCGAACTCGACGCTTCCAAGACCGTGCTCGAGAACGTCAAGGACGGCGCCCGCGACATCGCCGACCTGGTCGAGCGCTTCAACGCGATCAGCGCCGAGATGGGGGATCCGCAGGAGACCACCGATTTCGACGCGCTAATGGAGGAAATGGGCGTCCTTCAGGAGAAGATCGACGCGGTAGACGGCTGGACTCTCGACAACCAGCTCGAGATCGCCATGGAAGCGCTGCGCTGCCCGCCGAGCGACTGGAGCGTCGAGAACCTCTCGGGCGGCGAGAAGCGCCGGGTCGCCCTGACCCGCCTGCTGATCCAGAAACCCTCGATCCTGCTGCTCGATGAGCCGACCAACCACCTCGACGCCGAAAGCGTCGAATGGCTCGAAAACCACCTCAAGGAATACGCCGGCGCGGTGCTGATGGTCACTCACGACCGCTATTTCCTCGATCACGTGGTCGGCTGGATCCTCGAGCTCGATCGCGGCAAGTACTTCCCTTACGAGGGCAATTACTCGACCTACCTCGAGAAGAAGGCCAAGCGCCTCGCTCAGGAAGAGCGCGAGGAAAGCGGGCGCGAGAAGCTCTTGAAGGAAGAGCTCGAATGGATCCGGCAGACGCCCGCCGCGCGGCAGACCAAGAGCAAGGCGCGCATCCGCAAGTTCGAGGCGCTGCAAGACGCGCAGGACAGCCGCAAGCCGGGCAAAGCGCAGATCGTCATCCAGGTGCCCGAGCGGCTCGGCGGCAAGGTGATCGAGGCCAAGGGAATCTCCAAGGCCTACGGCGACAAGCTGCTGTTCGAGGACCTCTCTTTCATGCTCCCGCCCGGCGGCATCGTCGGGGTGATCGGGCCCAACGGCGCCGGCAAATCGACGCTGTTCCGCCTGATCACCGGGCAGGAGCAGCCCGACAGCGGCACGATCGAGATCGGCGAGACCGTGCGTCTCGGCTACGTCGACCAGAGCCGCGATCATCTCGACGGGTCGCACAACGTCTGGGAAGAGATTTCCGACGGGCTCGACTACATGAAGGTCAACGGCCACGACATGAGCACCCGCGCCTATGTCGGCGCGTTCAACTTCAAGGGCCAGGACCAGCAGAAGAACGTCGGGAAGCTCTCCGGCGGCGAGCGCAACCGGGTGCACATGGCGAAGATGCTCAAGACCGGCGGCAACGTGCTGCTATTGGACGAGCCCACCAACGACCTCGACGTCGAAACGCTGGCCGCGCTCGAGGACGCGATCGAGAACTTCGCCGGCTGCGCGGTGGTGATCAGCCACGACCGTTTCTTCCTCGACCGCCTGGCGACGCACATCCTCGCCTTCGAGGGCAACAGCCACGTCGAATGGTTCGAGGGCAACTTCCAGGACTACGAGGAAGACAAGCGGCGGCGGCTGGGCGATGCGGCGGATAGGCCGACGCGGCTGGCGTACAAGAAGCTGACGCGGTAGCAGCCTTTCGCCATAAATCCGGTCTGGTGGGCGGCTCAGGCCGTCCCCCGCTGAGCGAACTTCGTGAGGCTCTCGTCCGGCTCGGCCGCCGCGGATTCGATGCGCTCGACCCTGGCCGTGGGCGGGCCCTTGCGGGCGCGCTCGACGAAGCGGTCGAGTTCGGCATCGTCCCCCTGAACCAACGCCTCGACCGTGCCGTCGCGCCGGTTGCGGACCCAGCCGACCAGGCCCAGCCCGCGCGCCGTTTCGACCGTCCACGCGCGAAAGAACACGCCTTGCACGCGTCCGTGGATCGTCAGATGTCGCGCGATCCTCATCAGCTGTAGCGTGCTTCCTCCGGCTCCTTGTGGGCCATGAAGTCGTGCGACAGCGCGTGATACAGGCGCTCGCGGCAGACCAGCGAGGCCGACCAGTCGCCGACTAGGCAAGCGACGAACAACGGCAGGATCGCCGAGGTCGTGCCGGTGGTCTCGCTGAGGATGATCACCGCCGTCAGCGGAGCGCGGACCACGCCGACGAAGTAACCGGCCATGCCGAGCAGCACGATCGCCCCGCTCTGTTCGGTCGGAAACAGGGGCGTCAGCAGGTTGCCGATGCCGGCGCCGACCGCCAGCGAGGGCGCGAAGATGCCCCCGGGGATGCCGCTGACGCTGGTGACCAGCGAGGCGACGAACTTGGCCGGGCCGAACCAATACGAGCCCTCGGCACCCTCGAGCAGCTGCTTGGTCGGGCCATAGCCGGTGCCCCAGGTCGATCCGTGGGTCGCCACCCCCACCGCCGCCACGATGATCCCGCAGACCAGCGCGAGGAGCAGCGGCCGTTTGCCGAGCGCCTTGCTGAACCGCCCGTTCGGGCCGCGGAGGGTGAGGAAAAGCTGCGAGAACAGCCCGCCGCAAACGCCGCCGACGAGGCCGGCGAGCGGCGCTGCGACGACGATCACCCCGAGCGGGAGGGCGGCGGACATGTGTCCGAAGTACACGTAATCGCCGGCGATCCACCGGCTGGTCAGACCCGAAATCATCACCGCGCCCATCACCAGCACCGCCACGCGCTGTTCGTAGGCCACGGCCAACTCCTCGATGGCGAAGGCGATTCCGGCAAGCGGGGTGTTGAAGGCGCCGGCCACGCCGGCCGCGCCGCCGGCGATCAGCACACCCGGCGTGACCCGCACCCGGAACAGGCGGTGGATCTGAACCATCCCCGCGGCGGCGACTTGCACGGTGGGGCCTTCGCGGCCGACCGAGGCGCCGCCGAACAGCGCGGCGATCGACAGGGCGATCTTGGCGAAGGCCGTGCGCAGCGAGATCAGGCCGTGGGTCGTCGCGCCGTCGGGATCGCGGCTTGCGGCGATCACCTGCGGAATGCCCGAACCGCGCGAACTCGGGCGCCAGCGAGGCGGTCAGCGCGGCGATCGCAACGAACAGCATCGGCGTCAGCAGAAAAGGCAGGTATGGCCGATCCCCGACCAGGGTGACGAATTGGTTCTGGGCGAAGTTCGCCGTCCACGCGAACACGGTGGCAAGCACACCGATGAGCAGCGCCGAGGTCAGCATCGCCCCTCGCCGACGCCATTCTTCCAGTTCGACAAGATCCTCGGGAACCCTTTGGCGAAGGTGCTTGGCGATTGCTGGAAACGGCTTCATCGCCGGGCACCTAACGAGGGAACCTAGCCCCGTCCAGCCTGGGGCCTGATCAAGACCGTGCCGGAGTTCCGGGTCGAGGATTGCGTCGGGCTTGACGAGTACCCGCACGGCTCGAACATGCTGCGCGCCATCCTCGCGGCGGCGTGGCAATTCCGGGTCGGGCCGCCGGTGATCGGCGGAGTGTCGCAAGTTGGCGATTGGGTGCGGATCAGGATCGATTACGAGCTCAAGCCGCCTAGCCCTTATGGCAATCCAACCGGACCCTAGCCCTCGACCAGCATCAGCGCATCGAGCGCGACGATGCCTTCGCCTTTGGGGTGTACGATCACCGGGTTGAGGTCGATCTCGCGGATGCGCGGGTTGCCGCTCATGATCCGGCCCGTCGTCATGATCAGCTCGGCGAGCGCATCGATGTCGCGCGGCGGGGCGCCGCGCCAGCCCTTGAGCAGCGGGGCCTGCTTGAGCGCGAGCAGGCCGGCCTTCACCTGATCCAGGCCCATATCGGGGGTGAACAGCTTGACATCCTTGAGTATCTCGGCGGTCACGCCGCCGAAGCCGGCGAGCACCACCGGACCCCATTCGGGATCGTTCTTGGCGCCGACGATCATCTCGATGCCCATCGTGCCCATTGCCTCGACCAGCACTCCCTCAAGCTGGATCGCGGCATCGTAAGTGGCAACGTTGAGGTAGATCTTGTCGAACGCGGCCATCACCTCGTCGGCGGAGTTGAGGTTGAGGATCACCCCGCCGGCGTCGCTCTTATGACCGAGCGCGGCGGCCTGGGCCTTGAGCACCACCGGATAGCCGAGTCTGTCGGCGGCGGCGGCGGCGTCCTGCGCGGTTCCGGCGAACTCGCTCTCCGGAAATGGAATCCCGAGCGGCTTGAGCATCGCCTTGGCGCGATATTCAGGAATCACGCCGTTCGCCGCCTCGAGTCCGGGAACGGGCAGCGGCTCCTCTGTTCGGTCGGTCAGGTCGCGCTTGGCAAGGTCGGCGAGGCGGGCGATCGCCCGATAGGCGCGCTCGGTCGACGGGAACCACGGAATCCCGACCTTGCGCAAGCCTTCGATGTATTCGGGTGGCACCCGCGCGCCCTCGTCAACCCCGGCGAACACCAGCGGTTTGGGAAAGGTGCCGTCCTCCAGCACCTTGATGATGTGCGGCAGCTTGATTCCGCAGGTGATCGGGTCAGACTGGATGATCGAGGCGACCACCGAACCGACTCGCTCGTCTTCGAGCAACGCGGTCAACACCTTGGTATAGACTTCCGGCTCCGACAGGCCGAGCGCGGTGATGTCGGTCGGGTTCGACACCGGCACGTAATCGGGCAGGATCGCCCGCAGCGCCGGGCTGTTGGCGTCGTTGAGGTCGACCAGGTCGAGACCGATGTCCTCGGCGATGTCGAACGCCAGGCCGCGCAGCGCGCCGCTCTCGCCGAGCACCGCCATGTTGGCCCCGGGCAGCGCCTTACAGGTCACCGCCATCGTGGCGATGTCGCCCAACTCCTCGAGCGTCTCGGCGAAGATCACCCCCTCGCGGGCGACCTTGGCCTTCATCAGCGCGTAGTCGCCGGCCATCGCCCCGGTGTGAGTGGCGGCCAATTCCTGGGCCTTGTTGCTCTTGCCGGGGTGAAGCATGATGATCGGCTTGCCGGCCTCGCGCGCGCGGCGCGCGGCGGCGAGGAACGCCTTCGGCCGGCGCAGGCTCTCGACGTACATCGCGATCACGTGGGTGTCGGGGTCGTCGACCAGCCATTCGACGTAGTCCTCGACCCCGCTGACCGCCTCGTTGCCGGTCGAGACCGAGGTCGAGACGTAGCCGTCGCGCGAGAATAGCGTCGTCGCCAGCACCGCGGCGAGCGCGCCGGACTGGCTGGCGATGCCGACCGCGCGAGTGCCCTTGGGCGGGGTCCGCATGTTGGTTTGTACGAACGTCAGCGGCACCCGCTCGATGTAGTTGGTGCAGCCGAGGCAGTTGGGCCCTTCGATGATCATCGCGTGCTCATTGGCGATGCGGGCGAGTTCTTGCTGATCGCGCAGGCCTTCCTCGCCGGCCTCGGAGAACCCGGCCGAGTAGATCACCACCGCGCCGCAGCCCTTTTCGGCGAGGCCGCGTACGGTATCGAGTACGAAGGCGCGCGGGATCGCCAGCACCGCGCAGTCGATCCCGTCGGGCAGTTCGTCGACCGAGTGATAGACCTTGAGCCCGTGGAGCTCGTCGCGCTTCGGGTTCACTGGGTAAATGTCGCCGGCGAATTCATATCTCACGAGGTTGCTCAGCAACGTCGCGCCGAGGGCGCCGACACGGTCCGAGGCGCCGATTACTGCGACGGACTTTGGCCGCAGAAGACGATCGATCTGCTGGTTGCTGAAGCGGCGGGTGGTCATGTGTGATCTCTCCAAACTACCACCCCTCCCGCCTGCGGGAGGGGTGCGAGACTTGCCGAGCCGCAGGCGAGGTTAGTCGCAGCGGGTTGGGCCTTGCGGCCCATGCCCACCCCTGCCCTATCCCGCAAGCGGGAGGGGGAATTAGTCGTGCTTGACCTTGGACTTGTCGAACACGCCAAGCCCCGGCTTGAACGTCTTCTCATCGAGGAACTGCTTGGTCGCTTCCTGGCGCGCCTCCAGCCCGCCGAACTGGTTCAACGCTTCCTGCGCGCGGATCAGGTAGTCCTCGGCGTTGTCGTAGGTCATCTCCATCACCCGGCGCACCGCCCACTTGGTGGCGCGCAGGGCCTGGCTGTCCTTCTTCTTGAGCACGTCGGCGATCTGCTGCACCCGCTCGCGCAGCTTATCGGCCGGTACGCTCTCGGTGACGAGGCCCTGCTCGGCGGCCTGCTTGCCGGTGAGGTTCTCGCCCATCATCGCGTGGTACATCGCCTTGCGGTAGGGCATCAGCTCGGCGGCGACCTTGCTCGCCCCGCCGCCAGGCAAGATCGCCCAGTTAATCTCGCTGAGCCCGAACTGCGCATCGTCAGAAGCGATGGCGATGTCGCAGGCGAACAGCGGGCCATAGGCGCCGCCGAAGCACCAGCCGTTGATCATGCCGATGGTCGCCTTCTCGTACCACCGCAGCCGTTCCCACCAGCTGTAGGCCTCGCGCTGGTTGCTGCGAACCGCCGCCAGGCCCTGCTGTTCCGCCAGGCGGAAGTATTCGAGCAGGTCCATGCCGGCCGACCACGAATTGCCCTCGCCGGTCAGCACCAGCACCTGCACGTCGTCGCGGAACTCAAGCTCGTTCAGCACCCGCAGCATCTGCCGGTTGAGCTTGGGGCTCATGCAGTTGCGCTTGTCCGGGCGGTTGAACCAGACCCAAGCGACGCCGTCCTCGATTTCATAGCGGACGGTTTCGGCTTCGGGACGTGGATCGGGTTGCGACGGCATGGCCATGGGTTCTCTCCAGTTCGAATCGGCCCTTCCGGGCACGGGTCCATTGCTATTGCCCATAGCTTTCCAGTTTGTTATCTACAATAGCAATTATGAAGGACCCGCTGGTTTCGCTTCCCGGCTATGCGCTGCGCCGCGCGGCGAACGCCACCGCCGCCGAGCTGGGCGCGCGGCTGGCGCCGCTCGAGCTGCGCCAGTCCGACGTGTCGCTGCTGATGCTGATTGAGGCGAATCCGGGCGCCACCTCGAGCGCGCTCGGCCGCCGGCTCGACATCCAGCGCGCCAACATGGTGCCGATCCTCAAGCGGCTCGAAGACGCCGGTCTGATCGATCGGGCCCCCATCGACGGTAAGAGCCAGGGCCTGGCGCTGACCGCCGCCGGGCAGGCCAGGCTGGCCCAGGGGCGCAAGGTTATCGAGCAATTCGAGCGCGAGCTGATCGCACGGGTACCGGCCGAGCATCGCGTCCACCTGCTGCCCGCGCTCAACGCCATCTGGCGCTGACTCCCCTTGCCCCGCCCGCCGCACGGACTTAGCCCTGCGGGGAGAGCAACTGGGAGACAGCGATGAGCGAGCAGGTGATCCATCCGGTACCGCGCCAATGGGCCGAGAACGCGCTCATCGACGCTGAGGGTTACGCTCAGAAGTATCACTTCTCGGTCGAGGCCCCCGACGGCTTCTGGCGTGGCGAGGCGCAGCGGATCGACTGGATCAGGCCGTTCACGCAAGTGAAGGACACCAGCTTCGACGAGGCGACCTTCGGCATCAAATGGTTCGCCGACGGCACGCTCAACCTCTCGGCCAACTGCCTCGACCGCCACCTCGCTACCCGCGGCGATCAGACCGCGATCATCTGGGAACCCGACGATCCGAACGCCCCCGGCCGCACGATCACCTATCGCCAGCTGCACGAGGAAACCTGCAAGTTCGCCAACCTGCTCAAGGCCCAAGGCGTCAAGCGCGGCGATCGGATTACGATCTACCTGCCGATGGTGCCCGAAGCAGCGGTAGCGATGCTCGCCTGCGCCCGGATCGGCGCGATCCATTCGGTGGTCTTCGCCGGATTCAGCCCCGAGGCGCTCGGCAGCCGGATCGAGGATTGCGACAGCGACGTGGTCATCACCGCCGACGAGGGCCTGCGCGGCGGCAAGCGCATTCCGCTGAAGGCCAACGTCGACGCCGCCTGCGCCCGCCACGGCAAGGTCCGCCGGGTGATCATGCTGCGCCACACCGGCGCGGACGTGCCGCTGATCGAGGGTCGCGATATCGACTGGGCCGAAGCGGTCGCCGGGCAGAGCACCGATTGCCCGCCCGAGGAGATGGGCGCCGAAGACCCGCTGTTCATCCTCTACACCAGCGGCAGTACCGGCAAGCCCAAGGGCGTGCTGCACACCACCGGCGGTTACCTAGTATGGGTGGCGATGACCCACGAATACACCTTCGATTACCGTGCGCCCGAGGTGTTCTGGTGCGCGGCCGACATCGGCTGGGTCACCGGGCACAGCTACGTCGTCTACGGCCCGCTGGCGAACGGCGCGGTGACGGTGATGTTCGAAGGCGTGCCGAACTACCCGGACTTCAGCCGCTTCTGGCAAGTCGTCGACAAGCACCAGGTGGAGATCTTCTACGCCGCCCCCACCGCCCTGCGCGCGCTGATGCGCGAGGGCGACGAATGGGTGCAAAAGACCAGCCGCCAATCGCTCCGCCTGCTCGGCACCGTCGGCGAGCCGATCAATCCCGAGGCGTGGGAGTGGTACTGGCGTGTCGTCGGCGATGGCCGCTGCCCGATCGTCGACACCTGGTGGCAGACCGAAACCGGCGGGCACATGATCACCCCGCTGCCCGGCGCCACCGACTTGAAGCCCGGCAGCGCCACCAGGCCGATGTTCGGCGTGCAACCGGCGGTCGTCGTGCCCGAAACCGGCGAAGTCCTCGAAGGCGCCGTGCGAAGGCGCGCTCGTCATCACCGACAGCTGGCCCGGCCAGATGCGCACCGTCTACGGCGACCACGAGCGGTTCTTCCAGACCTACTTCAGCCAATACCCCGGCAAGTACTTCACCGGCGACGGCTGCCGCCGCGACGCGGACGGCTACTACTGGATCACCGGCCGCATCGACGACGTGCTCAACGTCTCCGGCCACCGCATGGGCACCGCCGAAATCGAGAGCGCGCTGGTGCTGCATGAGAAGGTCGCGGAGGCGGCGGTGGTCGGCTTCCCGCACGACATCAAGGGCCAGGGCATCTACGCCTACGTCACCACCACCGCCAACGCCGACGACAGCGAGGAGCTGCGGCAGGAGCTGGTCCAGTGGGTCCGCACCGAGATCGGCCCGATCGCCACCCCCGACGTCATCCAGTTCGCCCCCGCCCTGCCCAAGACTCGCAGCGGCAAGATCATGCGCCGGATTTTGCGCAAGATCGCGGAGAACGACACCGGCAATTTGGGGGACACCTCGACGCTGGCCGATTCGGGTGTGGTGGCGGACCTGCTGGCGAACAGGCCGCGGAACTGAAGCGGCAAGACAATTTGGCACATTTGCCCGGGTATCGGCGGCGCGGATTTGCGCTATGCTCGGCGGCCAGAGGGATTCTTCCGCCCGAGGAGAGCCCGCCGAAGGGGAGGAATTTCATGAGCCGTTCGATCCGCGCCGCGCTTACGGGCCTGGCCCTCGCCGCCGTTGCCAGCGTGAGCGCCGCCTCCGAACCGCCCGGCGACGTGCCGCTGCCGGTGCAGCAGTGCCAGCGCGAATGCCTGCAGGGCTACATGGACAAGTACCTCGCGGCAATGGCCGCGCACAAGGTCGATCCCGAGCTGTTCGCGCGCGACGTCAAGTTCACCGAGAACGGTCAGCAGATGCCGCTCGGCAACGAGGGGCTGTGGGCCACCGCGAGCGGGGTCGGCACCTACAAGTTCTACGTCCCCGATGTGGAAACGCAGCAGGTCGCCTTCATGGGCACGATGCGCGAGGAAGCCTCGTCCTCGGCCGCGGGCCCGAAGCGGCCGCCCGATCCGGTGGGAATCGACGTGCGGCTGCGGATCAACCCCGAAGGTAAGATCAGCGAAGTCGAGCAGATCGTTGCCCGGCCGGACCGCCCGCTCGGCGCGACCTCCGCGCCCAGCAGCAGCCCATTCCCGGCGACCGGCAAAGCGGTCGAAGCGATGGGCTCGCCCAATCCGGTGTTCCTGCAGGACGTGCCGGCCGACCAGCGCGAAAGCCGCGCCGACCTGATCGCCGTCGCCAACCAGTATTTCACCGGCATGCAGCGCAACGACGGCAAGGGCTATTATCCCTTTGCCGACGACTGCCTGCGGCACGAGAACGGCATGGTCACCGCCGGCCCGCCCGGCACCAAGGGCGGGATCGGCGGGCGGCCGCTGCAGACCTGCAAGGCACAGTTCGAAACCAGCCTGAAGGGTGTCGTCACCTCGATCCGCGACCGCCGCTACGTCGCGGTCGATCGGCAGAAGGGCATCGTCTTCGCCTTTGCCGCGTTCGACCACCGGCCGATCGACTGGACCTGGGAGATCGGCGAGCTGTTCAAGATCGAGGGCAACAAGATCCACCGGATCGAGGCGATCTTCATCCGCGGACCTTACGGCGTGTGCTCGGGCTGGAGCACCTACGAACAGTGCCGCAGCGAGGCGATCCACGACGTGCGGTGAGGCAACGCCCCTCTTCCGTCATGCTGAACTCGTTTCAGCATCCATCGCGTCCCACGGACGGACGGACCAGGCGGAGAAATGGACCCTGAACCAGGTTCAGGGTGACGATTGAGGGATTGGGGATTGGGGAGAGAATTATGACCAAAGCACTCATCGCCGCCGCGCTGCTCGCCGGCCCAATGGCGCTCGGGGCCGCGCCCGCGCTGGCGCAGCCGGACGTGCCGCCGCCGAGCCCCTATGCGCGGCTGCCCGACAAGCCGACCTGCACGATGGCGCAGCTCAAGGCGGCGACCGACGCCTATGTCGAGGCGCAGAAGACCGGCAACATCGACAAGCTGCCGCTCGATCCCAAGGCGCATTTCCTCGAGAACATGAACACGGTGGAGAAGTCCGCCGGGCTGTGGAACACCGCGCTGCCGATCGCCCACGCGCAGAGCTTCCACGATCCGCTGCGCTGCAAGACCTTCAGCGAGCTGATCGTCACCCAGGGCGGCCATCCCTACGTGATCGGCACTCGGCTCTACATTGACAAGGGCAAGGTGCTGCGGGTCGATAGCCTGGTGACGGACAAGGGTGACTGGCTGTTCAACGCCAACGCCTATCTCAAGTACACGAAGCAGGAAGGCGACTGGGACGCGCTGCCCAAGGCTCAGCAGACCGATCCCCGGGAGATGATCCGCGGCGCCAACGCCTATCTCAGCTCGTTCAGCGACAAGTTCATGCAGGTCCCCTGGGGAACGCCGTGCGCCCGGGTCGAAGGCGGGGCTTACACCAACCGCGACAACAAGCCCGACGCTTCATGCGACGTGGGCATCCCGCCGGGCGTTCTGTACATCGTCAACCGCGATTACCTGGTCGATCCCGAGAAGGGCGTGATCAACGTGTTCTGCCGCTTCGGCAATTCGAGCAGCGGGATGCCCGACAGCCACACCTTCCGCTATATCGACGGCAAGATCCGCGGCGTGCACACGTTGAGCGTCAACCTCACCGACAGGCCCTCGCCGCAGGCGGACGACAACGGCGGAATCGTGCGCAACTAGGTCAGCCGTAGCACCCAGATCGCCGCCGGTTGCCCGCCGCGAGCGGGCAGCGCGACATAAAGGGTGCGCGTGTCCGGCACGTACAGTCCGGTGCGGGCGCCGCCGCGGGTCGCCTCCCGGGCGATGGTTTCGGCGCCTTCGACCACATCGACATGGCCGGCGCCGCACACCACCAGCGTGCGCTGGCCGGCCAGGTAGAGATCGTCCGAATCCCCGCAGGTGCCCTGGATCGCCAGCGTCTTGCCGCTGGTTGCGTCGATCAGCGCAAGCGCCGCCGGGAGCCGATACGCGATAGTGATCGCGCGGCCGTCCGGCGCCGGCACCATCGGGAAATTGAGCCGGTGCACGCCGGTCGGCCAGCGCGCCAGCACCTTGCCGCTGTCAAGATCGAGCGCCAGCACCGCGCCGTCGTCGGGATCGTTGACCCACGCCTTGCCGCCGCCCAGCGCGAAACCCTCGGGGTGGCCCTTGAACGTCACCCGCGAGACGACCCGATGCGTGCGCGGATCGATTTCGGCCAGCCCGCCGTCGCCATAGCCGACCACGATGTCGCCGTTGCGCCGGTCGACCCGCACATCGTCGGCATCGCTGCCGAGATCGACCACCGCCGTCTGGCGATAATCGCTGCCGGAATAGAAGTGCACGCTGCCGTCGCCGCAGGCGACCACGAACTCATTCACCGCCGGCACCCACCCGGTGCCTTGCGGCTCGTCGAGGCCGCCGATCCGCGCGAGGCTCTTTCCGGCGGCGAGATCGATCACCTCGGCGCTGCCGTTCGCCACCTCGCCCACGAACAACCGTCGGCCGGCTTCGTCGACTGCCAGATGGTCGATCCGCCCCTTTACGCCCGGCAATTCGATCGCTTGCATAAGGCGCAGCGGCGACGAGGGATCGCGCGGATCGACCGCCGGGGCGCCCGAGGCGCAGGCACTGCCGGCCAGCATCAGCAGTGCCGCCGCGCATCTTGCCAAGCCCGCGCGCCTGTACCGTCTGCTTTCGGTCGTGCGCATGCGCCTAAACTACCAACGACAGTGCCGCGCGCAACTGGGCCGGCGCCAAGGTTAGCGCCAGGGTAACCGCCCAAGCACAAGAGAACCTTAACCTCGCTCGGTCAGGCTTGACACCATGACCAGGGGAAAGCGGGCCAAGCTGCTGAATAAGACCGCGCGCTCGCGCGCGATGCCACGCGAGGCGGTGGTGATCGAGGGCTTTTGCGTGATCGGCGAGCGCGAGAAAGAGAGCGCGCTGGTGACCGACCTCGGCCTGCAAGGCTGCCGGGTACGCACCGAGGCGGTGGGAGTGACAAGATCGGAACCGCTGCAGCTGTGGCTCGGCGAGTTCGGCCCGGTCGCCGGCACGCTCAGGTGGAGCAAGGGCGGCTCGCTCGGCGTGCTGTTCGATGCGCCGCTCGAGGAAGCCACGCTCGAGGCGTTGCTCGCGGCCGGAGAGCCGCCGTCGAACGTGGTGCCGCTCAGGGCCTAGCTCGCGGCGAGTAAGTCCGGCTCAAGGTCGACCCGCTCGAAATCGCTCAGCAGCGCGTCGAACAGCAGCGAGCGATGGCACACCGCCGCATCGCGCTCGTAGCACAGCAGGCACACGCGCTTCGCCTCCGCGAGGGCGCGCAGCTCGGCCATCTGCTTCAGCGCCTCGGGCAGCTCGAGTTGCCCGGCATAGACCCGCGCCAGCGTGGCATGGTCCCCCCGCCGCGCCGCCGCCCGCCCCTCGGCCGGCGTGCCGAGGTCGCGGAAGTGGCGGTATTCGATCCCCGCCTCCTCGACCGCGGCCCGGAGCGAGTTCTTCGAGAACCCGGGCCGGCGGGACAGCGGCAGGTAGCGGATATCCACCAGCACCTCGACGCCCGCCTCGCCCAGCGCGGAGACGACCGCCGCCTGCGTCGCCTGCTCGTAGCCGATGGTGAAGATTGTGAGCACCCGCCGAGGCATAGCGCGGACGCTCGGCGATGTCGCTCTATTGCTTGGCGGGAATTTTGTCGAACTCGGCCTGAATTTTAGCCAAGTTCTCGTCGCTGAGCGCGTCCGGCTCGTACTGCTGGATAGCCTTGAGCGTGAGCGAACGGCCGGAATCATGAAACATCTGGTTTGCCCAGACGGTGGGAATCATCTTCTGCAAGATCGCCGCCGCTGCGGGATCGTCAAGCAGAGTGCCGACAAGCGTGGTCTGAACCGAGTAGTGCGCAGGTTTCGCTGCAGGCGTGGACTGCACTTCCTGTGCGACCGCAGACCACAGTGGCAGCGCGCCGGTGGACAAGGCGACTAGCGCCGCCATCATGAGCTTCCTGGACATAGCAGCTTCTCCTGAGCCTCTCGGCATCCTCGCCTGAATGCGCAGAATATTCCTGCTTACGAGAATATGTCAAACATTACGGGAGATCTGGAGGGGCGCTTGCTTGGCTCCGGGCAGCTCAGATGGGTGTCACAACGGCAGATTATCGTGCTTCTTCCATGGGTTCTCGAGCCGCTTGTTCCTGAGCTTCCGCAGCCCCAGCGCCACCCGCCGCCGCGTCGAGTGCGGATAGATGACCTCGTCGATGAAGCCCATCGAGGCGGCCACGAACGGGTTGGCGAAGCGGTCCTCATATTCCCTGGTGCTTCTCGGCGATCTTCTCGGGATTGTCCTTTTCCGAGCGGAAGATGATTTCGACCGCGCCCTTGGCGCCCATCACCGCAATCTCGGCGGTCGGCCAGGCGTAGTTGAGATCACCGCGCAAGTGCTTGCTGGCCATGACGTCGTAAGCCCCGCCGTAGGCCTTGCGGGTGATTACGGTAATCTTGGGCACGGTCGCTTCGGCATAGGCGAACAGCAGCTTGGCGCCGTGCTTGATGATGCCGTTGTGTTCCTGCGCGGTGCCGGGAAGGAAGCCGGGGACGTCGACGAAAGTCAGGATCGGAATGCCAAACGCGTCGCAGAAGCGCACGAACCGGGCCGCCTTGCGGCTGGCGTTGATGTCGAGCACGCCGGCGAGCACCATCGGCTGGTTGGCGACCACCCCGACGGTGCGCCCCTCGATGCGGCCGAAGCCGCAGATGATGTTGCCGCCGTGATTGGGCTGGACCTCAAAGAACTCGCCCTCGTCGAGCACCTTCCGCACCAGCTCGTGCATGTCGTAGGGCTGGTTGGCGCTCGCCGGGATCAGCGTGTCGAGGCTCTCCTCGACGCGGTCCCAGGGGTCGTCGGTCGGGCGCTCAGGCACGCCAGAGCGGTTGTCGCTCGGCAGCAGGCTTACGAACTCGCGCGCGGCGAGCAGGGCCTCGATGTCGTTCTCGAAGGCTGCGTCGGCGACGCCGGTCTTGGTGGTGTGCGTGACCGCCCCGCCCAGCTCCTCCTGCGTCACCACTTCGTTGGTGACGGTTTTGACGACTTCCGGTCCAGTTACAAACATATAGGAACTGTCCTTCACCATGAAGATGAAGTCGGTCATCGCCGGCGAATAGACCGCCCCGCCCGCGCACGGGCCCATAATCAGGCTGACTTGCGGGATCACCCCGCTCGCCAGCACGTTGCGTTGGAACACTTCGGCATAGCCGGCGAGGCTGGCGACCCCTTCCTGGATGCGCGCCCCGCCTGAGTCGTTGAGCCCGATCACCGGCGCGCCGACCTTCAGCGCCATGTCCATGATCTTGCAGATTTTTTGCGCGTGCCGTTCGCTCAGCGAACCCCCGAACACGGTGAAGTCCTGGCTGAACACGAACACCAGCCGGCCGTTGATCGTGCCGCTGCCGGTAACCACGCCGTCGCCGGGGATGCGCTGTTCGGCCATGCCGAACTCGGTGGCGTTGTGCTCGACGTACATGTCGAGTTCCTCGAAGCTGAGCCCTCGTCGAGCAAGACCTCGAGCCGTTCGCGGGCGGTCAGCTTGCCCTTGGCGTGCTGCGCGTCGATCCGCGTCTGCCCCCCGCCCAGCCGCGCGGCGGCGCGGCGGCGTTCGAGCTCCTCGATATTGGCCGACATGCGCTCTCCCGCGAGTGTGACGCTTTGGTTGCAGGCGTAACCGGGCGCGCGGGCGGGGGCAAGTGGGAGGAGGAAGGAAAGCCCTACCCCGGTATCTCGCCCGCCATGCCGTAGTCGCGCGCGCCGCCGGGCGGGTGGTCGATCAGGCTGACGACCGAGACCGCCAGCACGCCGATCAGCAGCGCGGCGCTGATCAGGCCGAGGGCGAGCGCGCCGTTGCTCTGTCGGCGGGCGCCGATCAGCTCCCGGCCGGTGCGGATGCGGCGGTCGGTGACGCGGGTTTCCTCGCGCGCCCAGCTGTAAATGATCCAGATCGCCGACATGGCGAACATCATCGTGCCGGGGATCCACATGATGATCCCGCCGGTCTGCTCGTCGGTCAGCTCGGAGACGTGCCACATGTGCCCGAGATGGATGTAGGCGCTGTAGAGCGGCACGTCCTTCAGTGTCAGGAATGCGCCGAGGACGATGTTGCCGAGCGCGGCGGCGACGAACATGCCGAGCCGCGGAGCCAGCCCCGGCCCCTGCGGCGGCGCGCGGCGGTCGAAGATCACCGAGAAGAAGATCAGCCCGCTGAGCAGCAGCGTGGTGTGCCACAGGTAGTGGATCGGCTCGTTCTCGATCGCCAGATCGTGGTAGTAGGGGAACATCCAGAAGTAGCTGGAGAGCAGGAACAGCAGCGTAGCCAGCGGCGGGAAGCGCAGCACCCCGACGAACCGCCGCAGCCAACCCGATCCGGCGAAGAACCGGGTCAGCCAGCGCGGGCTGCCGCGGACCATCGCCGCTTGCGGCATGGAAATGAACAGCAGCAGCGGCGCCAACGTCCGCAGGCACATGTGCTCGACCTGGTGGATCGCGAAGATGTGGTCCGACAGCTCCTCGACCGGCGAGATCAGCGCCACCACCAGCGCGCCAAGGCCGCCGAAGAACGCGGCAATGCGCCAACGGCTCGCCACCTGGCCGGCGCGACTGCCGCGCCAGTAGATCCATCCGGCGATGACCAGGCCGAGCACGATCTCGGGCGGGAACTGCCACAGCGACCACCAGCTCGCGTCCGCATCGAGATGGTCGCCGTGAGCGAAGGCGGGCGCGGCGGTGAGCAGCAGCGCCGCCGCCAGGGGCAGGCGTTTGAACGACATGGCGGCGCTCTTAGCCCCACGCTACCCTGATGCAAGCTTAACGGCTTGCCCCGCACGCCATCCTGAGTCAGCAAGGGGCAAGGTCGCCTGGGCCATGCCGGCTCGATGCGAAATTCCCGGGGGTCTTGCCGCATGCGTTCCTTCCTGCCGATCCTGCTGCTCGCCGCGGTGGGCACCACAGCGTTCGCCGACCAGCCGTCGGGCGGCCGCGAGAAAATCTTCATTGCCCCCTCGGGCGAGCCGTTCCGCGTTCCCAGCGACCAGCCGTACCCGGTGGCCAAGTGGTTCGCCGGCGCCGATGCCAACCACGACGGCAAGCTCGACTTCACTGAGTTCGAAGCCGATTTCATGCGCTTCTTCGACCAGCTCGATGTCAATCACGATGGCGCGATCGACGGCATCGAACGGACGCGGTACGAAAACGAGGTCGTCCCGGAGACCCTGACCTCGTGGCAGTTTTCATCCCGGCGCATCGAGGGATCGGAAGATGTGGATTTTGCCGGCGACGACAACGGCGCCTCGACGATCAAGCGGGACAAGCCCAGGTACGGCGCCAATCCGATCGGCGCGGCGCGGTTCGATCTGCTCGGCCTGCCGGAACCCGTCGCGGCGATGGACACAGAGCTGCGCGGGCGGATTTCGCGTCACATTGCCGAACAGGCGGCGCGGCAGCGCTTCGACGCCCTCGACGAACAGCACTTGGGCTACTTGACGCTCGATTCGCTGCCGCCGACCTATGCCGAGAGACGCCACCACGGCGGCAAGCGGCACAAGCACCGCTAGCGCATCAGCACCAGTTCCTCGGCCATCGTCGGGTGGATCGCCACGGTGGCGTCGAACTCCGCCTTGGTCAGTCCCGCCTTCACCGCGATCGCCGCAGCCTGCATGATCTCGGGCGCATCGGGGCTGATCATGTGGATGCCGACGATCCGCTCGTTGTCGTCGCCGTCGCAGACGATCTTGTAGAGCGAGCGCTCGTTGCGGCCGGCGAGGACGTTCTTCATCGGCCGGAAGTCCGATTGGTAGACCTTGACCGAGCCGAGCGCGTTGCGCGCCTCGCCCTCGGTCATGCCGACGCCGGCGATCGGCGGGTGGCTGAACACCGCGTTGGGCACGCACGCATAGTCGACGGTGGTCGGTTTGTTGCCGAACACCGTGTCGGCGAAGGCGTGGCCCTCGCGGATCGCCACCGGGGTCAGCTGGATGCGGTTGGTGACGTCGCCGACGGCGTAGATGCTGTCGATATTGGTCTTCGAGTAGTCGTCGACCCTGACGGCACCGCGCGCGCCCAGCTCCACGCCGACCTGCTCAAGGCCGAGGCCGGGGGTGTTCGGCAGACGCCCGGTGGCGAACATCACGCAATCGACCTCAATGTCGTCGTGGTTGGTCATCGACACCCGCAGGCTGCCGTCGTCGTTCTTGTGAATGCCGCGGAACTCGGCGTTGAAGCGGAACACGATGCCCTTCATCGTCGAGATCTGCAGCAGCCGGTCGCGCATGCTCTCGTCGTAGCCGCGCAGCAGCTGGTCAGAGCGGTTGATCAGCGTCACTTTGGCGCCGAACTCGTTGAAGATGCCGGCAAACTCGTTGGCGATATAGCCAGCGCCGGAGATCAGAATCCGCTTGGGCACCGAGTCGAGGTGGAACGCTTCGTTGCTTGTGATGCCGAGTTCGTGGCCCGGACATGAGGGGACGTGCGGCCGCGCGCCGGTGGCGATGAGAATATACCTCGCGGTCTTCTTCCTGCCGTCGGTCAGGGTGACCTCGTGCGGTCCGGTGACGGTGGCGCGTTGCTCGATGATCTCAACCTTGTGGTTCTCGAGTGTCTGGCGATAGAGGCCGTTCAGCCGGTCGACCTCGCCCAGCACGTTATCGCGCAGTGCCTGCCAGTCGAACGTGCAGTTCTCGGCGGTCCAGCCGAAGGCCTTCGAATCCTGCAGATCCTCGGCGAAGTGGGCGCCGTAGACGAGCAACTTTTTGGGCACGCAGCCGCGGATCACGCACGTGCCGCCGACGCGGTATTCCTCGGCCACCGCCACTTTGGCGCCGTGCGCCGCCGCGACCCGGCTGGCGCGCACCCCGCCCGAACCCGCGCCGATGGTGAAGAGGTCGTAATCGTAGGTGGCCATGCGATGCTCCTGCTGCGGGGGCATATGGCGGGTGCGGCAGCGCTTGCCAACCGCCCGCGGCGAGAGGTGCTTTACACCGGCAATACACCGCTTATACTCGGCCCATGGCGCGGTTCTATACCATCGTCGTCGGCTGCCTGTGGCTCGGTTGGCTGGTCAGCTGGCACATAGCGATGCGGTGGCGCGACAAGCCGACCGTGCAGGCGCCGCACGCCGATTACCGGCTGCATTTCATGATGATCGCGGTCGGAACGATCCTGATGTACGGCGTCATACCCCGACACCAGCCGGTGTTCTGGCACGTGACGCCCGCGCTCGGCTGGTCGATGGTCGCGCTGACCGCCGCGGGCATCGCCTTCGCCTGGTGGGCGCGGATCGTGCTGGGGCGGCTGTGGTCGGGCGGGATCGAGCGGATGGCCGAGCACCGCGTGGTGGACACCGGGCCCTACGCGCTGGTCCGCCATCCGATCTACACCGGGCTGATCATGGGCGCCGTCGCTTTGGCGGTATTGCAAGCCAAGCCGTTCGCGATTTTCGGAGCGGCCCTCTTTTCGCTCGGCTTCGCGCTCAAGGCGAAAGCCGAGGAGCGCTTCCTGCAAAAGGAGATCGGCGGCTACGAGGATTATCGCCGCCGGGTCTCGATGATCGTGCCATTGCCCGCGAAGCCTTGGCGGCCGCTGCTGTAATCTCCGGTATTCTCCCGAGCATCACGCCCGCCCGATGTGCTATGGCTTACGTAACCGAAGGAGGATGCGATGCCGGTGAAGATCACGGTGACGAAGAACGGCCCCTACCAAGTGAGCGGAGACCTGGGCGAATTGGAGCTTCACGACGCAGACGGGAACGCCTACGACGTCGCCCACCAGAAGCGCGTGTTCCTATGCCGCTGCGGCGCCTCGACCACCAAGCCGTTCTGCGACGGACAGCACTCGAAGATCGGCTTCCAGGCCGCCGAAGCGGCGGTGAAGCGAGAGGACGACTGAACGCAGGGTTGGGGCGTCGAGGCTAGCCAGTCGGCGATGGCGCCGGACGCCAGAGGGCGGCGTAGCTCCAGCCGAGCACCGCGCCGAACACCGCGTGGTCGACGATCGTGATCCAGCTGCGGGCGTGCTCGAACCAACGCCACGCTTCCCAGAAGACGTAGAAGTTCGCCAGGTAGAGCATCGTCGCCCAGACGACGCCGGCGGCGACCGTCAGCGCTGTGCCAAAGCGAAGGAACGACATCGCGAAGGCGAAGACCATGGCATAGAGCAGCGCCAACACGAAGTGGTTGACCAGGCCCATCAGCACCACGCCCAAGGCGAAGCCGCCCGGCGGGGGGACCACGCTCTTCCATAGCGTCATCCCGGCGATCATCCGCAGCGGCGCCCAAAAAGTGCCGTGGCCGAAGAATGCGGTGAGGGTGCACTGCAGCAGGATGAACGCCGTGCCGGCGATCAGGCCGGCCCCGAACGCCGCCTTCCAGTCGAACCGTCGCTGCATCGCCTCGCTCCGTCTCGTTCCGCTCCCTCAGCGCAACGGAAGCGGACGGCGAAGCGTTCCGCAAACACAAAGCGAGAGCATGCCGATTGCCAGTTTCGGCGCAATGGAACCCATCCGAACCGACGGCATTTATAACGTAAAGCAGGTTTAGGAAACACAAGAAAATGAAGTACCTAGCGCAAAGTCTTGCGCTTCTGGGAGCGCTGGCGCTCGCCGTTCCGGCCCCCGCGCAAGCATCCGACGAAACCCCGCAAGCGATTGAAAAGGCGAACAACGCAGCCGACGGCGGGCTGGAGGACATGCTCGACACGTTCGGCAAGGATCACCTCAAGAACGGCCATTTCGTGTGGAAGGACGGCGCCGACGAGGTTACCCGCGTGGTGGTCAGCCTCTCGGACCAGATGGTCTATGCCTACGACGGCGACGAGCTGGTCGGGGCGGCGACCACCTCGACGGCGCGGAAGGGCTATATCACGCCGGCCGGCATCTTCGAGGTGCTCGGCAAGCAGCGGCATTACCGTTCGAAGAAGTTCGACGATGCGCCGATGCCTTATACGCAGATGATCGACAAGCACGGCATCGCGCTGCACGGCGGCGAGCCGTTGCCAGGCTACCCCGCGTCGCATGGCTGCATCCGCCTGCCGACCAAGTTCGCCGCCAAGCTGTTCGCGGCGACGGACGTCGGCACCCCGGTCTATGTCGGCGGGTATCCGCCGTACTTCGACCCGGAGCTCGCTTCGAAAGATTGACGGGTCAGGCCCCCGCGCCCCGCATCGCGAAGAATACGGAGCGAACCAGCCGTTGGGGTGGGGTAACCCCCACGCATGCAATCCAGTCGTTTGAATATCGTCTCGAAGATGAAGTGCCTGACGCAAGCTCTTGCGCTGGTGGGCGTCCTGGCGCTCGCCGTACCGGCGCAGGCGCAGTCGAGTGCCGAAGCCGTTGCCGCAGCGGCGACGGCGAGCGACCCGGCGCTCGATCCCCATGCGGCGATGGCCGAGGCGTTCGGGCAGGATACCCTCGCGAACGGCAAGTTCCTATGGAAGGACGGCACCAGCCACGTCGATCGCCTGGTCCTCTATCTCGGCGAACAGAGAATCTATGCCTACGACGGTGGCGAGCTGGTCGGAGTCTCCACGGTTTCAACCGGGCGCCCCGGGCACGAAACTAGACCCGGCAGTTTCAAGATCCTCGCCAAGTACCGCTACTACCGCTCGAAGAAGTACGACAACGCGCCGATGCCCTATATGCAGCAGATCACCAGCTACGGCGTCGCACTCCACGCCGGACCGATGCCGGGCTACCCCGCCTCGCACGGCTGCATCCGCCTGCCGACCCAGTTCGCAGCCAACCTGTTCGCGACAACGAAGATCGGGATTCCGGTGCTGGTCACGCAATAGCGCCGGGATCAGGTTTTTCCGGAGCCCTGCTGCTTCGCCTGCTGCAACTGCTCGTCCGACAACAGCCGCGTGTCGGGATCGGTGCTGTGCGGCTGCGGGCCGAAGCGCAAACCCTGCATGTACGGCGTCGGCTTCTTGCGCCGGTAATCGAGGAATTCCTGCGCGTAGTAGTCGCGCGCCTGCTCGACCGTCTTGGCGCCGGTGACGATGTCGTGCATTAGGTTGAGAGCGAGGAAGTTCGGCTCCTCGTCGTGGCAGCGGGCCGAGACCTCTCCGGCGGTGCGCTCGACGATCACGCTGCCGTCGAACTCGGCCAGCGCCGAGGCCCGCTCGGGCGGCACATGATAGTCGATCACGGATTCGACCGCGTCGATGTGCGGGGCCGGGAAGTTGTGGTCGTAGAACGTCTTGGTGGCGACGATCCGCTTCCACGGCCCGGGATTGCGCCAGATCAGCTCGGATTCGGTGCTCTCGTCCGGTTCACCGTATTTTTTCACCACCAGTTGAGCCGCTTCCTTCGACGGGTCGGGCCATTGTTCAAGGATATCTGCTGCGGACATGGTCGTCTCCTCCGAAACCCGTCCGCATGGCGAACGGAGGTTCGGGGCGCAGTGTTCCGGAATTGATCGAGGTTAGCCGGCCGGCCCGGCGGCCTCGAGCAGCGCCTCGGTGCTGGGATCGAAGTTCCCGCCGCCTTTTTCGATCTGCTTGGCGATTTCCTTGCCCAACTCGACGCCGAACTGATCGAACGGGTTGATGCCCATCAGCACCGCGTTGGCGAACGTGCGGTGCTCGTGGAAGGCGATCAGCGCGCCCAGCGTGGCGGGGTCGAGATCGTCGCACAGGATCGTCGCCGAGGGGCGGTCGCCGGGATAGCTGCGCGCCGGGTCGTCGCTTGCCTTTCCCGCCATCAGGGCCGCGCCTTGCGCGAAGCAGTTCATCAGCAGGATGCGGTGGTGTTCGGGCGCGAGGTCGTCGCCCGGGGCGATGCTGGCGATGAATTCGACCGGAACGAGATGCGTACCCTGGTGCAACAGCTGGAACACCGCATGCTGCGCGTCGGTGCCGACTCCGCCCCACGTGATCGGCGCGGTCGGGCCGTCGACCGGCGCGCCCTCCGTCGTCACCCGCTTGCCGTTGGATTCCATTTCGAGCTGCTGCAGGTAATCCGGCAGCAAGCGCAGCCGCTCGTCGTAGGCGAACACAGCGCGGGTCTCGGCCTTCCTGACGCGCGCGTAGTAGAGGTCGGAGAAAGCGGCGCGCAGGCACAGGTTGGCGCGACCGTCGGTGTCGCGGAAGTGGGCATCCACCCGCGCGGCGCCGTCGAGCATCGCGGCGAAATCGTCCCAGCCGATCGCCAGCGCCACCGGGAAGCCGATCGACGACCACAGCGAATAGCGCCCGCCGACGCTTTCGGAGAACGGCAGGATGCGGGTTTCGTCGACGCCCCATTCGACCGCCTTCTCCGGATTGGCGGTGAGCGCGATCGCCCGCCCACCCGGATCGGCCACGCCGTTGTCGGTGAGCCAGGCGAGCGCGCTCCTGGCGTTGGTCATCGTTTCGGTGGTGGTGAAGGTCTTGCTGGCGATGGCGATCAGCGTGGTCGCCGGATC
Organism: uncultured Alphaproteobacteria bacterium; assembly: GCA_963811255.1. Lineage (GTDB taxonomy): Bacteria > Pseudomonadota > Alphaproteobacteria > Sphingomonadales > Sphingomonadaceae > Croceibacterium_B. The sequence goes on from CAWEQI010000003.1 coordinate 1,549,998, forward strand.
GCAGGCCATGAACGCTTCCTCAAGGGCCACGCCATCGACGTTTGAGACCACATGGACGTCGACCATCGCGAGATCGCGGGCGAGCGCGTCCACCGCCAGCGCCGGGCCCAGCGCCGAGCCGCCGATGCCGATATGGATCAAGTGGTTGACCTCGCCCAGCGCGCCGTCGTGGATCGCCTCGACCAGCAGCTTCATCCGCGCCTGTAAGGCCATGGCTTCCTCGACACTGGCTTCGTTGCCGACCCCGCGCAGCGCGGTGTGTTCAGCGGCGCGGGCCTCGCTTGGGTTGACGATGTCGCCGGCGAACAGCTTGCGGCGCATCTCGGTGAAGTCCGCCGCTTCAGTCAATGCCTCGAAATCGCTCAGCAGTTCGTCGGTCAGGTGGGTCTTCGACCAGTCGAACAGCACCCCGCCCTCGCCGGTGTCGATCCGCCCGGAGAGCTTCTTGACCCGGTCAGAATCGCGTTCGAATAGCTCGGTCAGCCTCACCTTGGGGTGGCGATCGAAGGCTTTCCAGGCGTCCGCGCGCGGTTCGGTCATCGATACTTCTCCTTTCCTTGCCGAGGGCTGATGCGCTAGGCGCTCGCACGCCAATTTGGAACCGGTTAGCACAGTGAACGACACCCAAGCGCCCGCCTCGCCCGACGCGAGCACCGCCCCGGCGAAGAAGCAGGAAGGCAGCTTCCTGTGGTTCCTGATCAAGCTAGTGATCGTCGTGCTGCTGTTCCGCACGTTCGTGTTCGGGATGTTCTCGATTCCCAGCGAGTCGATGACGCCGACGGCGATCTGGGGCGATTACCTGTTCACCGAGAAGTGGCCCTATGGCTACTCGCAGGCCTCGATGCCGTTCGACCTGCCGCTGATCCACGGACGCATCTTTGCCCACGTGCCCGAGCGAGGCGACGTGATCGTGTTCAAGCACCCCGTTGATCGCGAAACCTACATCAAGCGGGTCATCGGCCTGCCCGGCGACACCGTGCAGGTGAAGGGCGGCGTGCTGTACCTGAACGGCAATGCGGTGCCCAAGGTGCGGGTTGCCGATTACGTGGCCCCGATCACCCCGTACGACCCGTGCCGGATCGCCAAGTTCCGCAGCACCGCGGGGGACGGCACGCCGGTGTGCCGTTATCCGCGGTTCAAGGAAACCTTGCCCAACGGCGTAAGCTACGACGTGCTCGATTTCGGCGCGGCCGACACCAACAATCCGTGGGGCATCGACGCCGACAACACCGAGCCGGTGATCGTCCCCGAAGGCAAGCTGTTCGTGATGGGCGACAACCGCGACAATTCGCTCGACAGCCGCTTCCCCTCGGTGGCGGGCGAGGGCGTTGGGTTCCTGCCGATCGACAACGTTGTCGGGCGCGCGGCGGTGGTCGCCTTCTCGACCGACGGCACCGCCAGCTGGCTCAACCCGGTGAGCTGGTTTCGCGCGGCGCGCTGGAACCGCATCGGAGAGACGATGTGAGCGAGCTGGGCGACAGCCGCGGCTGGCTCGAACAGCTCGGCTTTGCCGTCGATGACGAGGCGCTGTGGATCGAGGCGCTGACTCACGGCAGCGCCGGGGCGGACCGGGACTACCAGCGGCTTGAATTTCTCGGCGATCGGGTGCTCGGCCTGGCGATCGCCGAATGGCTCTATCGCCGCGAGGACGGCAGTTCCGAAGGCGAGCTGGCGCAGCGGCTCAACGCGCTGGTCAGCCGCGCGAGTTGCGCCGCCATCGCCCGGGCGATCGGGCTGCCGGGCCACTTGCGCATTGGCAAGCAGGCGCGCGACGACGGGGCGCAGGAGAGCGACAACGTGCTCGGTGACGTGATGGAGGCGCTGCTCGGGGCGAACTTCCTCGAAAGCAGCTTTTCCGCCACGCGCGAGATCATCCGCGACTTGTGGGCCGAGGCGATGGCGGGGCACGCCGGGCGCTCCAAGCATCCCAAGAGCGCCCTGCAGGAATGGGCCGCCGGCAACCGCCGCAAGCCGCCCGAATACGAGGTGACCGATCGTTCGGGCCCGGATCACGCAGCGCGCTTCACCGTGCGGGTCAAAGTGGCGGGCGTCGGCGAGGCGGAAGGCGCCGCCAGCAGCAAACAGGACGCCGAGACCGAAGCCGCGCGGCAGTTCATGGAGCGGTTCGGATGACCCGCTGCGGCATCGTCGCGGTGATCGGCGCGCCGAACGCCGGCAAGTCGACCCTGGTCAATGCCCTGGTCGGACAGAAGGTGGCGATAACCAGCGCCAAGGCGCAGACCACGCGCGCGCGGCTGCTGGGGATCGCGCTCGAAGGCGAGGCACAGATCATCCTTGCCGATACGCCGGGCATCTTCGCCCCGCGCCGGCGGCTCGACCGGGCGATGGTCAGCGCCGCGTGGGAAGGCGCCGAGGCGGCCGACGCCGTCGTGCTGGTGGTCGATGCCGTCAAGCAGCGGCGTCACGAGCTGGAACCGCTACTGGAAGCGCTCGCCTCGCGGCCCGAGCGAAAACTGCTGGTGCTCAACAAGGTCGATGCGGCGAAGAAGGACACGCTGCTCGAGCTGGCGCGCGACCTGACCGAGAAGGTGGCATTCGATGAGGTGTTCTTCGTCTCCGCACTGACCGGCGACGGCGTGTCCGAATTGAAGCAGCGCCTCGCCGAGCTGATGCCCGACGGGCCGTGGATGTATCCCGAGGACCAGGTCTCCGACGCCAGCGAACGCCTCCTCGCCACCGAGATCACCCGCGAACAGCTCTACCGCCAATTGCGCGAGGAGCTGCCCTACGACAGCGCGGTGCGCCCCGAGAGCTACACCCATCGGCAGGACGGCAGCCTGGAAATCCGCCAGCAGATCGTCGTTGGCCGCGACAGCCAGAAGGCGATCGTCCTCGGCAAGCGCGGCGCCCGGATCAAGGCGATCGGCGAAGCAGCACGCAAGGAGCTGAGCGAGCTGCTCGGCGTGCCGGTGCACCTGTTCCTCCACGTGAAGGTGGACGAGAACTGGGCCGAAAGCCGCGAGATCTACGAGGAAATGGGCCTGGACTGGGTCCGCTAGGGCCGTCCCGGCAACGGGCGGCCGGCCTTCACGGCGCTGTAGTAGCGCAGCAGGCAGCATAGGGCGGAGATCACCGCCAGCGCGCAGGCGACCAGCATTGGCGTCGGGCCGAGGCCCAGGCCGACGCTGAGGAGAATGCCGACCAGGGCGGCCGCCAGCGTCTGGCCGGAGAGGCGGGAGGTCGAGAGAAGGCCGCCGGCCGCCGCGGCGCGGGTCTTGGGAGCCTGGCCGATCAGCAGGCGCGAGTTGGGAGCGAAGAAGAGCCCGAAACCGAAGGCGGTCAGCGCCAGGCGCCAGGCAATGCCGAACGCGCCGGGCTGGTGGGGCATGAACGCCAGTAGCAGCAGGCCGACGATGGCGATCGCCATGCCAGTGACGCCGAGTTTGGTCGGCGCGACACGGTCGGACAGCCACCCCGCCGCCGGGGCGACAAACAGCATCGTCAGCGGAAACGGCAGCAGCAGCAGACCAACCTGGTTCGGCGGGTAGCCCATGCCCTCTTCGAACAGGAACGGCAGCGAGACCAGCAGCGAGCCCGCGGCGATGAACGCGCACATCGCGGCCAGCGCGGAGAGACCGATGACCGGCATGGCCATCAGATCGACCGGCACCACCGGCGTCGGGCGCTGCTTCTCGCGCCTGACGAGCAGCACCGCGGAAACCGCGCCGAGCAACGAGACCACGGCGCCGAGAAGGACCGCGCCGGCGTGGGTCGCAATCTGGATGCCGCCGATCAGCAGCAGCACCGTGAACGCGCTCCACACGCCGCTGATGCGCTCCGGCTTGCGGTCGATCCTGAACGGATGCGGCAGCGCGCGGCCGAGCAGCAGCGAGATCACCGCCATCGGCACCGCGGCGACGAACACCCACCGCCAGTCGAACACCGAAACGATCCAGCCGCCGAGCGTCGGGGCCACGGCGGCGGACGAGGCCACCACCACGCTGTTGATGCCCATCCCGCTGCCGAGGCTCTTGGCCGGATAGGTCTCGCGCAGGATCGCCGCCGACACGCTCAGCGCCATTCCGGCGCCGAGCGCCTGCCCGGCGCGCGCGACCAGCAGCAGCGGGAAGCTGTTGATGAACAGGACGACAGCCGAGGCGAGCAGGAACACCACCTGCCCCGTCTGATACAGCGTGCGCAGCCCGATCCGTTCGCCGAGGCTGGAGAACGGCAGCAGCACCATCACCAGCACCAGCTGATAGACAGTGACGATGTTGGTCACCGCGCCGTTGCTGACGTCGAGTTCATGGGCAATCGTCGGCAGGGCGACGTTGGCGATCGCCCCGTCGATCACGAACAGCGAGGTGCCGAACGAGATCGCCGCGATCGCCCAATAGCGGCGCGGGGTCGGCAGCCCGTCCATGTCGCGGTTCGGCCGCACGCGCGGACCTTCGCGCACCGGAGGGGAATTGTCGCCGAAATCCTGCGAGCGGAGCATGGAAGGAGAACGATCAGCCAATCGAAGAGTCCCACAGGCTCACGGAAGGGGCGGCCGCCTTTCGCCGGGCGTCGCTCAAGGGCCGCCGAATTCTGTCGAGACTCGCCATCGCGCCGCTGTGTGGCGACGCGCCGCGCGTTGTTCAACCCGCGCGCCTGCGCTTATCCGCCCGACGAAGGCGCCGGACCGGTCGGCGCGGAGGTCGAGAAATCGAGGACGACCTCGCGGACATAGCGCACCGGTTTGCCGCCGTCGTCCTTCAGCACGCCGAACGTGATGGGGGTTATCTGGCTGCAGGCCACGTCCGCATAGGCTTTCGGCGCGTCGTTCGCGGCATAGCACGCCTCAGGCTTGCCTTCGGCGTTGATGACGACGTTGGCGACGACCCGCAAGCCCGACTGCCCGGCGGGCAGCTTGTTTACCTGGAGCTCCATGTCCGAAGGATCGCGGAGACCGCCGTCGTTCAAACCGAGACTGAGGACACGGCGGACGACGCCGTAAGACGAAGCGCCGCTGACCGATGCAGGCTCGATCCGGATCGCCTTCAAATGATCGCAAATGCTTTTCGCGAGCTGGACGTCGCCCGAGGTGGTCAGCGCTTTGCAGTCGCTGAGGTTGCCCTTGGGATCGACGCGGGCATCGATGACCGCGGCCGCCGCCTGCCCGCTCTGCGCCGCCGGGTAGCTTTGCCGCAATTGAGCTACGTCGTCGGGCGTGAAGCTCGGCGGCATGAAATTTCCAGCGGCGGCGGCAAACAACAGGGCGGATATCATCGGTTCACTCTCTCTCCTCGGCTTGCACGATGACCTGTAAAACGTGTGATTTCAAGTCGTGCGGGGCGAGGCGCGGCTTACTTGGCGGATGCGCCCTTTCTGGCTCCCACCGCTTTCCTCCGGCCCTTCTTCTTCGCCGGGCCTTTTGCCGCCCGGGCGTCGATCAGCTCGATCGCCTGCTGCTCAGTCACGTCCTCGGGCTTCACGTCCTTGGGCAGCGTGGCGTTGGTGGTGCCGTCGGTGACGTAGGGACCGTAGCGGCCGGGCATCACTTTCATTTCGCCGCCGCTGGTCGGATGGGCGCCGAAGATCTTGATCGGTTCGGCCTTCTGCCGTCCGCCGCCGGCCTTGCGATTGGCGGCTTCGGCGAGTAACGTGACCGCGGCGTTCATCCCGGTCTCGAACACGTCGCGCGTGCCTGAGAGCTTGGCGTACTTGCCGTCGTGCGCGAGATAGGGACCGTAGCGACCGATGCTGGCGGTGATCGGCTTACCGGTTTCCGGATGCGGGCCGATCTCGCGCGGCAGGGCGAGCAGCTTCAGGGCCCATTCGAGGTCGAAATCCGGCAGGTCCTTGGGGATCGAGGCACGCCGCGCTTCCTTGCCCTCGCCGAGCTGAACGTACGGCCCGAAGCGGCCGACCTTGCGCTGCACTTCCAGGCCAGTCGAGGGGTCGGTGCCCATCGCCTCGTCCTCGGCAGCGCCCTCGCCGTTCGGCTGGCCGAACTTGCGGCGGAAGGTGCACTCGGGATAATTCGAACAGGCAAGGAAAGCGCCGTAGCGGCCGCCGCGCAGGCCTAGCCGGCCACCCTCGCGCCCCTCGGCGAGGCACTTAGGACACGCCCGCGGGTCGCCGCCGTCGGCCTGTTTGGGGAACAGGTAGTCGGACAGGAACTCGTCGAGCACTTCGGTGACTTCGCTCGGCTTGCGCTCCATCACCTCGTCGCTCTTGGGCTTGAAGTCGCGCCAGAACGCGTCGAGCAGCCGGTGCCACTCCATCCGCCCGCCGGAGACGTCGTCGAGCTCCTCCTCCATCTCGGCGGTGAAGTCGTAGGCGACGTAGCGGGGGAAGAACCGTTCGAGGAACGCAGTCAGGAGGCGCCCCGAATCCTCGGCGAAGAAGCGGTTTTTCTCCATCCGCACGTATTCGCGGTCGCGCAGCGTCTGGATGGTCGAGGCGTAGGTTGAGGGCCGGCCGATCCCGAGCTCTTCGAGCCGCTTGACCAGGCTCGCTTCGGAAAAGCGCGGCGGCGGCTGAGTGAAGTGCTGCTCGGCGGTGACCGCCTTCTTCGCCGGCGCATCGCCCTTCCGCAGCAGCGGCAGCAGGCCTTCCTCGTCGTCGTCGCCCTTCTGGTCGCGCCCTTCCTCGTAGACCGCGAGGAAGCCGGCGAACTTGACCACCTGTCCGGTGGCGCGCAGCTCGTGCCGACCGGTCGGGTCGCGCAGGGTGACGGTCGTGCGCTCGAGGCTGGCGGCGGCCATCTGGCTCGCCATCGCCCGCTTGAAGATCAGGTCGTAGAGCTTGGCCTCGTCGCCCGAGCCGGCACGATCCCGCCAGAACTCGGTCGGGCGGATCGCTTCGTGCGCTTCCTGCGCGTTCTTGGCCTTGGTCTGATAGATTCGCGGCTTTTCGGGGAGGTAATGCCCGCTGTAGCGTTCGGCGATCGCCTTGCGGCAGGCGCTGATCGCGCCGGGGTCCATCTGCACGCCGTCGGTGCGCATGTAAGTGATCGCGCCGGCCTCGTAGAGATGCTGCGCCAGGCGCATCGTGTGGCTCGCCGAATAGCCGAGTTTTCGCGCGGCTTCCTGCTGCAGCGTGGAGGTGGTGAACGGCGGCGCGGGATTGCGCTTGAGCGGTTTGGTCTCGACCTCTTCGACGGTGAAGCGCGCGCCCTCGACCGCGGCCTTGGCAGCGGCGGCCATGCCCTTGTCGCCGATACTGAGTCGCTCGAGCTTCTCGCCGTCGAAGGTGACCAGGCGGGCTTGGAACTCGGTCCCGTCGTGCTCCATCGTCGCCGCGACCGACCAGTATTCCTGCGGGACAAACGCCTCGATCTCGAACTCGCGATCGACGATCAGCCGCAGCGCGACCGACTGCACGCGCCCGGCGCTCTTGGCCCCGGGCAGCTTGCGCCACAGCACCGGGCTGAGGGTGAAGCCGAACAGGTAATCGAGCGCGCGGCGGGCGAGGTAGGCGTCGATCAGATCGCTGTCGAGCGCGCGCGGGCGCTGCATCGCGTCGGTGACAGCCTGCTTGGTGATGGCGTTGAAGGTCACCCGCTCGACATCGCCCGGCAGCGCCTTGCGCTTCTTCAGCAGCTCGAGCACGTGCCAACTGATTGCCTCCCCCTCGCGGTCGGGGTCGGTGGCGAGGATCAGCCGGTCGGCTGTCTTCGCCATGTCGGCGATCGCCTTTACCTGGTCGCGGTTGCGCTTGTCGGGATAGACCTCCCAGTCCATCGCGAAGCCTTCGTCGGGCCGCACGCTGCCGTCCTTGGCCGGCAGGTCGCGAACGTGGCCGTAGGAAGCGAGGACCTTATAGTCCTGCCCAAGGTATTTCTCGATAGTGCGCGCCTTGGCCGGCGACTCGACGATGACAAGCTGCATGGAAAGTGAAGAAATCCTACGCGTATACGTACGCGCGAGGGTGATGCCTCCGAAATGGATTCGTCAAGCGGTGAAGTTGTCCAATTCTGCGCTATGACGGCGCGGAACAAAACAGCAACAAAGGGCAAGGATATGCGCTGGATCATTCTGGCCGCCGCGGCCGCCATCGTCGTGCCGGGCGCAACGGCCGCTCAATCGCCATCCCCGTCTCGCTGTTCCCAGGGTGAGTTGATGCGCGTGCGGCTGACCAAGATAAAACCGGGCGGATCGTTGGCAGGCTTCAGGGACGCGGTCGCCGCGCACACCCGCTGGTATCGGACGCACGGCTTCAAGATCGAACAGCGGATGGCGCCGGTGCTGGTCACCGGAAAAGGCAAGGCGCAGGAATTTGCCGACGAGGTGATGACCATTTCCACCAGCGACGACGTGCCCCGCGCCAGGCGCGACGCGGGGTGGGCCGCCTTCGTCGCCAAGTACCGCGCGAACTCCGAAATCGAAAAGGAAGCGATCGTCTGCATGGCGAAGCCGGGCTCGGCTGCAGGAGGTCGTCCTTGATCCGTCCGCGCCTGGCGTGGGCTATGGTGCCAGGGAGACCCTTAGGCCGCGGCGACGGAAGCGCGCTCGTGGGTTTCCATCAGCCCGTAAACGGCCACACCCAGGGCGAGCGACAGCACACCTCCCGCGCTGGAGGCGAGTTGCGAGATGGCCATTCCGGTGAGACTGGCCCGCCCGAGCATCGCCGTGCAGAGGAGCGAAATGGCGATCACCGGAACGAGAATCACCAGCAGGGCGAGAAGGATTTGGAACTCCTTGTCCTTGGTACGCTCCCAGCTTTCAGCGAGCGCCCGCATCGGGCTTCCCCCGCGCGCGAGCAGCAGCGGCTGGGCGACGATCCAGCGCGACATGATGTACAGCCCCGGAAAGACGAACACGACGAACCCGGCCATCATGCCGAGCGTGTAGACGACCGAGAGCACGAGGTAGGAGAGGAAAACATCCTCATCGGTCCGCGAGCGGAGCCCGGTCCGGCGGATCATCGCGTCGAGCACGAAGAAGGCCGCGATCACGCCGATCACGAACTTGAGCCCGGCGGAGCTTAGCTGCGCCAGGATCGCCGTGCTCCCGAGCGTGTAAAATCCGAGCGCGAGGTTCAATGCCGAGAGCGCCACGAAATAGATCAGCGCGGCCGCCATACTGCGCTCGACCACCGCGAACATCTTGTCCAGGATCGTGCCTGCCCTGAATTCGCGCGGTGCTATGCCAGCCATGTCGTCTCTCCCTAATTAGCCCCTAGGCTAAATCAGCCACGATAGCTCCGCCGTCAAGCGATCAGCGACACCCTTCCCGCCGCATGCCGTTGCAGTCGGCCGGCGATCTCCAGCTCGAGCAGGGCCATCTGCACTTCGGCGGCGCCGGCGCCGGACTGGCGGATCAGCTCGTCGACCGCAACCGGGGCGGTGGTCAGCAGGCCGGCGATGTCGGCCGGTTCGGCTTCGGCGAGGTCCTCGGGGGCGGCGTCCCAGCCGGCGGGGAGCGGCTCGCGGAAGGTCGAGCGCGGCGTGCCGTCGAAATCGCTCAGCAGCTCGGCGACATCGTCGGGCGTCTGCACCAGCACCGCGCCTTCGCGGATCAGCTGGTTGCACCCTTGCGAGCGGACCTCGAGCGGGCTGCCGGGGATCGCCATCACCTCCCTGCCCGCCTCGGCCGCCAGGCGCGCGGTGATCAGTGAGCCGGAGCGGGAGGCCGCCTCTACCACCAGCGTGCCGCTGGCGAGCCCGGCGATGATCCGGTTCCGACTGGGGAAATGGCTGCCGCGCGGCTCGGTGCCGGGCGGCTGCTCGGCGAGCAGCAAGCCCTCGGCGGCGATCTGCTCCTGCAGCTCGGCGTGCTGCGGGGGATAGGCGATGTCGATGCCGCTGGCGATCACCCCGATGGTGGCTGGAAGCGCCCCGCGATGCGCCGCGCCGTCGATTCCGCGCGCGAGGCCGGAGACGACGACGAACCCCGCCTCGGCCAGCGCCGCCGCGAACTCGCGCGCCAGCTTGACCGCCGCCGCCGAGGCGTTGCGCGCGCCGACGATGGCGACGCACGGCCGGTTTGCCAGCGCCGGGTCGCCGCGCGCCATCAGGATCGGCGGCGCGCCTTCGACCTGCCCCAGCAGCGCCGGATAGTCGGATGAATCGTGGAACAGGTAGCGCGCGCCGGCGCGGCGCACCGCGGCCACTTCGGACTCGATGCGATTGACGGGTGCCGGGCGGTAATCGCGTCCCCCGCGCGAGGCGAGGTCGGGCAGCGCCTCGATCGCCGTTTGCGCATCACCGAACCGATGCAGAAGCTGCGCATAGCTGACCGGGCCGATATTCGGCGAACGCAGCAGCCGGATGCGAGCGAAAGCTTCGTCCTGCGAAAGGGCCTCTCCTGAGCCCTGAGCCGGCCGAAGGGGCGAAGGGGTCACGGCTTCGCCCCGACTTTCGGCTCTTCCCCCGCCAGCAGGCGGCGGATGTTGGCGCGATGCAGCCAAATCACCAGCAGCGCGATGACGGCGAGGACCGGGACGAAGCGCTCGAAGCCGAACACCGCCGCAGCGAGGACAGCGGCGACGACGGCGCTCATCCCGGCCACCGAACTGATGCGGGTGGCGGCCAACACGGCGAGCCACACAAGTCCATAAGCGAGGCCGATCGGCCAACCGAGCCCCAAGCAGACGCCGGCATTGGTCGCCACGCCCTTGCCGCCCCGGAAGCCGATCCACACCGAAAAACAGTGCCCTATCACGGCGGCGAGGGCGCCGGCGGAGACGGCATCGGGGAACCAGCGCCACGCCGCAAGGACCGCCAGGAAACCCTTAGCCAGGTCCAGCACCAGCACTGCGGCGGCGAGCCCCTTGCTGCCCGTCCTGAGCACGTTGGTCGCCCCGGTGCTGCCGCTGCCGATCTGGCGGATGTCGCCCTTGCCCGCGGCCTTGGCGAGCAGCAGGCCGAAGGGGATCGACCCGACGAGGTAGGCCAGCAACGCAGCGAGAACGAAATCCATATCCCCCCTTACCGTTCGGCCTGAGCTTGTCGAAGCCCTGGTTTTTCTTCTAGCGGCGTAAAGGCAAAAGCGGGCCTTGGACAAGCTCAGGCCGAACGGAAGTGGACTTACGCTTGGAAGCCGACGCCCCCATCCTGCTGTTCGATTCCGGCGTCGGCGGGCTGACGGTGTTGGCCGAGCTGCGCAAGCTGTTGCCCGAGGCGCCGGTGATCTATGCCGCCGACCTCGCCGGCCTGCCGTATGGCGAGAAGACCGAGGCGGAAGTCGCCGCGCGGGTCGCCGGACTGCTCGGGCGGATGAGCGAGCGGTTCCGCCCGCGGCTGATCACCATCGCCTGCAACACCGCCAGCACGATTGCGCTCGGCATGGTGCGCGAGGTGCTGCACGTACCCATCGTCGGCACAGTGCCGGCGATCAAGCCGGCGGCGGCGCTGACTCGAAGCGGCACGATCGGCCTGCTCGGCACCGCCGCGACGGTGCGCCAGACATACGTCGACCATCTTGAGCGCGAGTTCGCGCAGGGCAAGCGGCTGATCCGCTATCGCCTGCCCCGGCCTGGTCGAGGCGGCCGAGGCCAAGCTGCGCGGCGAAAAACCCGACCCAGCGGTGTTCGCCGCCGCTGCGGCGGGTCTGCGCCAGCAACCGGGCGGTGCGGATATCGACACGGTCGTGCTCGCCTGCACCCATTTTCCGCTCGTCGAGGAGGACCTGCGCGAGGCTATGGGGGACGCCGTGCAATTCGTTGACGGAGCGCAAGGAATCGCCCGCCGAATCGCCTATCTCACGCAAGGGGAGCCGTTTCTCCGGACATCTCCGGATGTAGCCGTCGTCACCGGCAGCGTAGCGGAGGCGGCACCCTTGGCAGCGGCGCTGAAGAGATATGGCCTCGAACGACTCGAATCGCTCTAATGCGAATCCCTCGCAAACTCCGCGCTTTAAACTGCGGCTGGCATCGCTTAAGCCGCCCGGGACTCGAAAGCGGCGGCCGGACGGCGGCGCAGGACGGACAGATCCGTTGAATTACGACCAGATTTTCGACCAGGCGATCGACCGGCTCCATCAGGAGGGCCGCTATCGCGTGTTCATCGATATCCTGCGCAACAAGGGCGCCTTCCCCAACGCCCGCTGCTTCGCCCACCATAACGGGCCGCAGCCGATCACCGTGTGGTGCTCGAACGACTATCTGTCGATGGGCCAGCACCCCAAGGTCATCGCGGCGATGGAAGAGGCGCTGAACGACGTCGGCGCCGGCGCCGGCGGCACCCGCAACATCGGCGGCAACACGCATTACCATATCCAGCTGGAACGCGAGCTGGCCGACCTCCACGGCAAGGAAGGCGCGCTGCTGTTCACCAGCGGCTACGTCTCCAACGACGCGACGCTGTCGACGCTCGGCAAGCTGCTGCCCGGCTGCGTGATCTTCTCCGACGAACTGAACCACGCGAGCATGATCGCCGGGATCAGGAACTCGGGCTGCGAGAAGCGGGTGTTCCGCCACAACGACGTCGAACACCTCGAAGAGCTACTCGCGGCCGAAAGCCCGGACGTCCCCAAGCTGATCGCCTTCGAGAGCGTCTATTCGATGGACGGCGACGTGGCCCCGATCCATGCGATCTGCGATCTGGCCGACAAATACAACGCGCTGACCTACATCGACGAGGTCCACGCGGTCGGCATGTACGGCCCGCGCGGCGGCGGCATTTCCGAGCGGGACGACGCGGCCCACCGGATCGACATTATCGAAGGCACGCTGGGCAAGGCGTTCGGGGTGATGGGCGGCTACATCGCCGCCGATGCCAAGATCATCGACTGCATCCGCAGCTACGCCCCGGGTTTCATCTTCACGACCTCGCTGAGCCCGGTGCTCGCCGCCGGCGTCCTCGCCGCCGTGCGGCATCTTAAGGAGAGTTCCGAGGAGCGCGAGGCGCAGCAAGCCGCCGCGGCCCAGCTCAAGGCGATGTTCCGCGAAGCCGGACTGCCGGTAATGGATTCGACCACCCACATCGTGCCGCTGATGGTCGGCGATCCGGTGCGGGCGAAGAAGATCAGCGACGTCCTGCTCGCCGAATACGGCGTCTACGTCCAGCCGATCAACTATCCGACGGTGCCGCGCGGCACCGAGCGGCTGCGCTTCACCCCCGGCCCGACCCATACTGAAGCGATGATGCGCGAGCTGACCGGGGCGCTGGTCGAGATTTGGGATCGGCTCGATCTCGAGCTGGCCAGGGCCGCCTGACGACGCAGGACCGCCGGCCGCGTTAGGCCGATCGTAACCAAGAACTGCCATGGCTTCGAGCGGTCGGGCGCCCCTTTTCGGCGCCCCCTGCGAGGTCAAGCGGCAAGACATGGAATTGTCGGGTTTTTTCAGGAATTGCTCGGGCACCTCGGCGCGCGAGGCAAGCGACGCGCCGGCGGGTCCCGCTGGTGTCATCACCGCGGCCAATTCCACCGCGCGCCTGAAGGTGCTCGACGATTTCGAACAGGCGGGGATCGGCTGGATCTGGGCGACGGACGCCGAGGGCCGGCTCATCTACATTTCCGAAAGCGCCGCGGCCAAGCTCCGCCGGCCGGCGCTGGACCTGCTCGGCCATCCGCTGATCGAGCTGTTCGAAACCGATCCCGACAACCCCGACGAGCGCTCCGACCGGCCGCTCAAGTTTCAGCTCTCCGCCCGCAACAAGCTGATCGACCTGGTGATGCGCTTCGCCGCGCCCGGCGATACTGCGGGCCGGCGCACCTGGTGGATGTTCTCCGGCAATCCGAAATTCGACAAGGACGGCAAGTTCCAGGGCTATCGCGGCAGCGCCCGCGACGTGACCCTGGAGTACGAGCGCAAGCTCGAGGATTCGCGGTTGGCCGAATACGATTCGCTGACCGGCCTCGCCAACCGCCACCGGATGACCCGCCGGCTCGAGGGCACCCTCGCCGCCTACAAGAGCGCCAAGCGCTCTTGCGCGGTGATGATGCTCGACCTCGACCGCTTCAAGCAGGTCAACGACACGATGGGCCATCCGGCGGGCGACGAGCTGCTGCGCCAGGTCGCCGATCGGCTGCGCGCCGTCGTCGGCGAGCGCGGCGAGATCGGCCGCCTCGGCGGCGACGAGTTCCAGGTGATCCTGCCCGACCTCGACGACCGCGGAAAGCTCGGCGAGTTGGCCAACAAGCTGATCCAGATCGTCAGCCAGCCCTATCCGATCGAGGGCAAGCGGGCGATCATCGGCACCTCGGTGGGCGTCGCCATCGCGCCTTACGACGGGCTCGACAAGGACGAGATGACCCGCGCCTCCGACCTCGCGCTCTACGCCGCCAAGAACGGCGGGCGCGGGCAGTTCCGGTTCTACTCGGCCGACCTGAGGGACGAGGAGGAAGAACGCCAGGAACTGCTCGACGATTTGCGCGAAGCGCTGGCCGGCGAGCAGCTCGAGCTGCACTACCAGCCGGTGGTGCGCACCGCCGACAACACGGTGGTCGGGTTCGAGGCGCTGATGCGCTGGGAGCACGAGGAGCGCGGCTTCGTCAGCCCGGCGGTGTTCATCCCCGCGGCCGAGGAAGGCAACCTGATCAACGCGCTCGGCGAATGGGCGCTGAAGACCGCCTGCCAGGCGGCGACCGCGTGGCCGAAGTCGGTCCGCGTGGCGGTCAACGTCTCGGCAGTGCAGTTCGCCAACCCGGCCCTGCCCGAGATCGTCACCCAGGCGCTCGCCGCCTCCGGCCTCGATCCGGGGCGGCTCGAGCTGGAGCTGACCGAGAGCGTGTTCATGGGCGACAGCGAGACCATCGACCAGACCTTCAGGACTCTGAAGCAGCTCGGCGTGCGCCTCGCGCTGGACGATTTCGGGACCGGCTATTCTTCTCTGAGCTACCTGCGCTCGGCGCCGTTCGACAAGATCAAGGTCGACAAGAGCTTCGTCGACTCGTGCACCCAGAAGGACCAGAACAGCGCCAAGATTATCACCGCGATCATCGGCCTGTCCGAGGCGCTCGGGATGGAGACGACGGTCGAGGGGGTCGAGGCGTTCGATCAGCTCAAGCTGGTGATTTCGAAGGGCGCCAAGTTCATCCAGGGGTGGATCTATTCCAAGGCGCTGCGCCTCGCAGAAATCGAGGAGCGGATCGCCAACCATGATTTCAAGATCGAGCCCGACGGGCCCGAGACCCACCGGTCGGAGCGCCGCAGCGTGTTCCGCCGGATCGGCGTGATCCACGACGACCACCGCTACGAGGCGGTGATGCGCGACCTCTCCAAGAGCGGGGCCAAGATCGACGGACTGCTCGGCGTGCCGCCCGGCACCGGGCTGGTGCTCGACCTCGGCGGCGGTCAGCTGGCGGTGTGCACCGTCACCCGCAGCCAGGACGCGCAGATCGCGGTCGAGTTCGAAACCCCGCTGGTCAGCGACGGCGCCGGCGGGCTGGTCACCCGCCACCGCGTCAGCCCCTACGCGCTCGCCGCGGCGGGCATGCCGCTGGCGACCCTGCCGCAGGGCAACTATCCGCTGCAGCAGGTCGCCGGGCCGCCCAAGTCGAAGCCGCAGTTCATGCAGGTGACCGTCGGCGGAATGGGCTAGGCGCCGGCGTCTGGCTCAAGGGTACGGAGCCGATCCGGCCGCCGGGCGAAGTTGACACATTTGACACAGTGTTGACGCTGTCGATGGCGACGCCGTCGAGCAGCCGGTCGACGCTGCCGCAGGCGTGGGCGAACCAGCCGTCCCAGCGCACCGCTGCTTCGGCCCGGGCGCGGCGGCCGGCCGCGTAGCTGTCCTCGTCGGTCCGTTCGTGAGGCTCTTGTTCCCATGCGTCGGCGGCCTCTTCGCCGGCGATCACGACCGTCACTTCGCGCGGGGCCGGCAGGACTTCGTCGATCGAAATTTCTTCGGGCACCGCTTCACCGGCGACCAGCGCCAGCAGCTCGTCGAAGCGGTCGGCATCCTCGCCCGCCGCCGGATTCGCCTCGGCGGCCTTGTCGAGCCGCGCGAGGTGGGCGAGCAGCAGGCGGGTGTCGTACTTGCGGCGGGTGCCGACCTTCTCACCGCGGTACCAGACGTCTTCCTCGACGCCGTCGATCGCGCGGTTGGCGAGCACTTCGGCACTCGGTTCGCGCGCCAGCACCAGCGCGGCGCCCCACGCGCGGGCGAACAGCGGCTCGCGCCGCTTGAGGCGATAGGCCGCCTCGCGGCTGAGCCCGACGCGGGCGCAGGCGGCGCGCACGTTGCCGCCGGCGGCGAGAGGGTCGAGGAAGCGCACCTGCCGCTCGGGCGTCCAGCCGTCGTGGCGAATGGCGGGGGTGGCGATGGGGGTCTGGTCGGTCATGATTCGCTATCTCCTGGATGAGAACAAAACGCGAATCATGCTCCTTATGCACTGAAGGACGAATAGGAAAATGCTTTTTTGTCTCCGACCAGCGAGGGCATGAGTCGTGTGGGCGGCTGAGCGAGCGGGTTAACCGCGGTTAGGAACTAACCTACGTCTGTAGACGTTGGCGGGGACACAACAGGAGACCCTCGCCATGCTTTGGACCATCGCCGTCATTCTCGTGATCTTATGGCTTCTCGGATTCTTCGTGGTCCACGTCGGCGGCGGGCTGATCCACCTGCTGCTGGTGATCGCGGTGATCGTCATCATCTGGCAGTTGGTCACCGGGCGTCGGGTGTGATCCGGCGGCGTAGCCTTCGGGAGGATCGCTGATGTCGACGCTCGGCATCGTCCTGATCGCGATCGTGGTGATCGCCCTGCTTGGCGGTTTTTCCGGTCGCTACCGCGGCTACGGCTACGGCTACGGCCACCGCGGCATAGGCTGCCTGGGGCTGATCCTGATCATCATCGTGGTGCTGTGGCTGATGGGGCGGGTTTGAGCGCTCACATCGCGCGGCTGTCGTAAGCCCATTGCAGCAGGGCCTGGCGCTGGCGCCGACGGCATGAGTGGTCGCAAGGCTCGCAGTGCTTGCGGACCTGCGCTGCGTGGCGGGCAAAGGCGCGCCAGCGAGCGATCTGGCGCGCGTCGTCCTCCATCCGCCGGCCCGACCAGTAGCGACAGTACTACTGAAACCAGCCGCGCGGGTCATCGGGGTGGATCCAGCCCTTGTCTTGCCAGTAGCGGAGCGGCCGGCTGGCCTTGACGCCGAAGTAGTTGAGCGAGCAGTCGGGCTTGTCCGGCGAGAGCTTCGCGTTCGCGAACCAGCTGGCCGGGAATTCATCTTGGCAGTCGCTCATGTACTTGCCGCAGAACACGCCCAGCGCGAGCATTTCGGCGGGGGTGAGGTCGGGGGTGAACGCGGGATCGAAGTCCCGCCCCGGCCGCGCGGTGCGGGTGTAGCGGTAGTTCCGTTGCATGCGGTCGCTGACGAGGACTTCGTTGGACATCCCGCAAGATTAGCGAGCCGATGGAGGCAGGGGAATGTTGCGTGCGGTGCCGCTGTGGGCAGCAAGCAGACGTCTTACATCCACAACCTCCGACTGCAGCCCAGTGTGGCGCCCGAATACGCATATGGTGCGAGCCGTGGCCTATATACGACCGACCGCGATGGGCTTGCGTTACTAGAGGCCGTATAAGGCGTAAGCTGGCGGCAACTGACACTCGGGGACGTCAGTCAGACTGCGGAGCGACGGCACGCCCGGTCTTCGTGGGGAGGGGCGCAGCCCATGGCGAAGTTGAGCCAATGCGTACTCGTCGCCGTTTCCGGCGTGGCCTATGCGACGGCCCCATCGCAGGTGAATGCGCAACAGGCCAGGCCCCTGCTGCAGGTGGCGCGCCCCGTCACCGTGCAACGCACGGCAGTAGCTACCGAGATTACGCCGCCGCCGACAGTGGTCGCACCAGCGCCGGCTACGTCCGTGACACTCAAACCGGAAAGCAGCGAAACGGTCATCAATTCGCTCAAGGTGGTTAGGCGCTTCCAACTCCAGACGCTGCGAACCGCCCCGGTTATCGCGCTCGGTGCGGTGAAGGTCGACATGCGGCCGGTGTTCGACAACCCCGTTTCGCTGATCAATCTCGCCAACCGGATGAAGCAGAGCCCCCGGCTGGTTTCGGTGGCGGGCGACAACGCCGAGGTGGTAGAAGTCCAGAAGGGACTGATCGTTCGCCAGTTCGTCTCCTACCGCATAGCGCCCGGCGTGTGCTCCCGTCCGGACGAGCGCCAACTGGTTGAGCGCAGCGAGGCCAAGTGCGCGACGCGCCTTATCCCCGCCGCGCGCGCCGCGGCATTCGCCAATCCGAAGGATCCGTTCTACATCGCCGATCCCGCCAAGCGTGCGCAGGCGATCGCGGCCGCCAACCAGCAAGCGCAGCAGCAGCAGGCGGATCTCGCCAAGGGCATCGCCCAATTCCGCGCGCAAATGGCGAACCCGGCGCAGCGGGGGCAGATCGAAGAGCAGCTCGGTGCTTCAGAGGCTCAACGGCTTGCCAAGATGAGCAACGAAGAACTCGAGGCGGAGGCGGTCAATTCCGCGGATGTCCAGGTCGAGGACACGATGTTCGTTCCCAGTGCCGGCAAGCTCGACCTGAGAAAACAGCCGACAGTAAATCTGCCCGGGCCGACCCGGCTGCACCTTCCCGAAAGGGTCGACGCCGACCACGCGCTCAAGGACCACATCCTGCTGACCGGGTTCACGCTCGGTCGCCAGTACGAGTGGCGCAGGCGCGTCTCGATCACGATCAACACTTGTTTAGTGAGCTGCAAGAAGACCTACTATGTGGAGGTCTATGCCGGCTTCGATTACGGCTTCGGCCTGCGGTTCCCGATCAGGTTGGGTGGGCTTTATTCCTATCACCGCAACGGCTCGAACGAGACTGCCAGCATTGCTCCTGCATTTGTGCCGGTCAACGGCAGTGCGGCCGATTACGCGTCCACCGGGCTCGACAGCGACAAGATTTTCAACGGCAAGGAGGTGGTGGCGCAGGCCGACGCCTATGCCGGGATGAACCTCAAGCTCCCGTTCTTCGGTACGCATGGATTCAAGTTCGATGTCGGCGCCGACCTGACCAAGGAATTGCCCGCGCCTTTCACCGACGGCCAGTTCTCGCCGCCAGCGCCAGGCGACCCGAACCCGCCGGAAATACCGGTGATATTCGATCAGCCCGATCTGCTGGGGGGCTATGGAAATTACGGCGTAGCCGGGGCCAAGGTGCTCCCGGCAGTGAAGGTCGGCCTCGTCTCGCAAACCCTGAAGCTCAAGCTGACCGACAACCTTGCGCACAAACGGTTCGAGATGGAAAGTTCGGGCCGAACTTATCCCTTGAAGGTTGATCCGGCAGATCATTCAAGCAACTTCTCGATCGGCGATCCGGAATACAATTTGGCCTTCCGAGTAACGCCGGGGATCGACGCCCGACTATTCGTCGATGTCGCGGTGTGGTCGCACCATTGGGACTGGCCCATCTGGTTTCCGCAGATCGCGATTACGCTGCCGCCGGGCGGAGTGACCTTCACCTGCCACGAGGGGACCGTCTGCTCCTACGACTACGTCTATTCGCCTACAGACCAGCACGACAAGCAAGGCAATCTCGGCCCTCCGCCCAGCCAACTCGAAAGAGAAGCCTATGACTGGCGGATCGCATTCCAGAAGAAGTGGTTCGCGATCTGCCCATCGATGCCGCTCCAATTCTGTCAGGCGGGTATTCTCAGCCTCGCTCATGTCACCGAGAACCAGATGGTGAACGAGATGCAGGCTCTGCCCAAATATCCCTCGAAGGAATCCGCGGTGATTGTCCTCAAGAAGGCGATCGAGGCGGACAAGAAGGCCAAGGCGATCGTGCTCGAATCCAAGGTTGCGATGATCGATCGCCGCGGCAAGGACCTATTCGCGGCCTACGAGCCAATCTGGAGCAAGGACTGCGCCGACCAGCTGTGCCGAGCCAACATCAAAAAGCTCGGCGTTCCCTACGTCCAGGCGCTGATCGCTCGGCAGAAGGCCAATCCGGACAAAGGACAGGACGAAGTCGTTTCGGACGAGAACGCCGCCGGCCATTGGGCTCAGAAGGCGCACGCCGAAGTTTTGGCGTCGCGAAGCCGGACCGAGCGCTTGCGGCCCGTCCAACGAATAACGCCGTCCCATGTCAGGCTGACACCGAGAGGAACCTAAACGCCACCTTCGCCGATCAACCAACCTGAGGAGGCAATCGATCTGCAACTCCTGGTTGATCGAGAACGCCGGAGATTTGTCATGCCGCCATCCACCCCCTGTCGCGCCTCCCATTTCGCTGCCGTTGCCGGCCTGGCTCTCATCGCTGCAGCCTGCAGTTCCGGGACCAATTCGCCGGGTGACTCGGCGAAGGCTTCACAAGGCCCGGCGTCAACCGGCCTCGCGCTGAATCCGTGCTCCCTGCTGACGAGCGATCAGGTTGCCCAGGCAATCGGGAAGCAGGTCGACCAGGGGAAAGCCCAGAGCGAAAATCTGTCCGAATCCCAGGCCTGCAACTGGGAAATGCAAGCAACCAACTTTGTCTGCGCGAAGGACATAACCGGCGTGACGCTCGAAATCGTTGAGCCGCCGCCCACGCTCAAACCGCAATTCCCGACGGCTGAGGCGTATTACCCACAGTTGATGAGCACGCTGAAGCTGGCTGGCAACACGGTCGAGGAACTGCAGGACTTGGGTGACGCTGCCTTCTCCAGCGAAACGGCGACGAAGAAGGGCTATTCCGTTTACGCGAGAAAGGACTCTGTCTTGCTGCGGGTGTTCAGCATCTGCGGGCCTCCGGACAAGCTTCGACCAGCGCTGCAAGGACTGATGAAGGAGGCGTTGGCCAAAATCTGACAGGCGCGTCGAGTTCGCTTACCTAGTATTTCGAGCGGTCGCTTCGATCGATGTCATCCGAACGCCCGCTTTGAGTTGCTTGCCGTCGGCCCGCTCATGGCGCCGACTTTAGCAGCGGGTAACATCCCGTGGACCGCTCACCCGGTTCCGTGAGCGTAGGCAGATCTGCAAATTCCAGCGGCCTAAGGGTGTGGCGCCCAAAAGACCTCGGTTATAATCTTCTTCCCCGGAGCAATTTCGCGCTCGAAGACGCGCCCGCGGCCGTCCTTGGTGAAAGCGACAGCCCTGCCCCACTCGGCCGGTGAATTGCCTCCATCAGCTGACAGGAAATCGACCGGCGGGGCCTCTCCAGGAATCCGAATTCCGAAATCGGTCGGACCGACGCTGAGGGGCTTGCCATGACCATGGCCATTTCCCCCGCCGCCACCGCCGCCGCCACTACCGCCGGTGGACGGTCCTGAATTAGCGTAGACCGTGGTGTCCGGGCATGACTGGCCGCTCGCCTGATACATGCAGACGAGAAGGCCGTAGTCGTTGTCGTTCGGCATGCGGTTATTCGCCGTCGCTTCCGAACCATTGGCATAGTCGTAGTAAGTGCCAGCATCGTCTGGATAGCTGGTGTAATCCATACAGGTGCCAAAATTGGTATCGCCAAACGTCGTATCGTCGTGGCTCAGGCCGAGGGTGTGACCGACTTCCTGGCAAGCAACAAGGTATTTCCATCCGTCCGAGCTGTATGCGGACATGTCGAAATAGCTGTCATTGAGCTTGACCGAACCCTTTTGAATGTAATCCCCGCTGGTCCAGATCTGCGCGACGCCCAGCCAGCCATTTCGGCCATAGGTGTGATTGCAGACCTCGACTTGTCCGGTCCTCGCCGGGCACTTCCTAGGATCGACCGTTGCCGTCTCAAGCTGGGGATCGAAATGCGTCGGCCCATTCGTCGGGGACCAATCCTGCGCAGCTCCTTGTGCGCCGGACAAATAGGGTAGCCAATTCGTTCCAGTCGCAGATGGGGAAACGTTCTCATAGAGGTAAAGCTGCACTGGCGTTTGCGCCCACTGATAGGCCCCCCACTGCGTTGCAGCCGTTGCCGGGTTAAGGGCGACACTCAGCAGAGCGGCCATCGCGGCCGGGCGAACAAAGCGAAGAGAACCTAAGCGACGATTGGCCATCGCACACCCCCCAACGGCGCGACCCATTGCATGTTAACATGAGTTGCCGCTGATTGACAACAAAGGTGTGCGCCCCCCGTCCGCGAACAGCCTCGAATTGAATGTCCGCTCACGGTCGTGTGCTGACTGGCTGCTCGGAATGGTTACGGACCTCCGGATCGTCCAAATCAGGCACCGGACATGGGAAAGGCTGCCAAGGACCTCCCGCTGAGAAGGCAGCGGTTCGCTCGGCCTGTCAGTCCTGCGGTCGCGTGGTCGTGCCAGTGCTCGGAGGCAGCGCCGGAAGTATAACCTGCGGCGTGTCGCCCGTTAGGCTGTCGAGGAAAGCCGCGATCTTGGCGGTCTCATCAGGGTTGAGGTCGACGCCCAGCTGCGTTTTACCCATTATCGTGATCGCCTGGTTGAGGTCCCACACCTGTCCGGTGTGGAAATAGGGCGCGGTCAGCGCGATGTTACGCAGCGTGGGCACCTTGAATGAATAGCGGTCTGCTTCGTCCTTGGTGACGGCGAACCGGCCCACATCTCCCGGCGGCAGCAACTTGTCACCCGGTGGCGACTGCACGCCGAACTTGGAATACATGCCGCCGCCAATGTTTACGCCGTTGTGACAAGTTGAGCAGCCCTTATCCATGAACAGCTGCAGGCCCGCCTTCTGCCGGGCGTCGAGGGCGGTGTTGTCGCCGCGCAGGTATTTGTCGAAGGGCGCGTTGGGCGTGATCAGCGTCGCCTCGAACACGGCGATGGCCTTTTGCACATTGTCGCGCGTAATCGGATCGCCGCCGCCGGGGAAGGCCCGGGAGAAATAGCCGCTGTAAGCAGGCAGGCTCTTGAGCTGCTCGACGATGTGCTCCTGCGGCGAAGCCATTTCCACCGGATTGACCATCGGCCCGCCCGCCTGCTCAAACAGGTCCTTTGCCCTCCCGTCCCAGAACTCCGCCACGTTGTAGGCGGCGTTGAACACCGTCGGCGCGTTGCGACCGCCGCGCTGCCAGCGGTGGCCGATCGAGGTCGAACTCATTGTCCGCCCCGCCTAGACCGATGGCATGGCAGGAGGCGCAGCTGATCGCGTGGCTGGCGGACAGGCGAGGATCGAAATAGAGCATCTTGCCCAATGCCAGCTTGTCCGGCGTCGCGTCGTTGCCTGCCAGCTTGGGCGGGTTGAGCGGTATCGGCTTGAACACCGCTCGCGCATCTTCCATCAACTTGTCGGCAGCGGGGGCCATTGTCGGCTCCGCAACCGAACCATCCGAACCCGATGCACCCGGACCGCTCGCCTGCTTGCCGCAGCCGGCAAGAGCGATGCTCAGGGCGCCTATCGCGACCATTACCGTGATCTTGCGCATCGGAGTCTCCTCGGTTGGCTAGTCGTCCTCTTCCCGACCTTGCTGCGGGGCCACCGCACCGAAGCCCGCGTGGTCCTGTTCGGCCGCCTCCGCACTGCCGGGTGCGAACGCATGAGGTTCATACTGCAGGATGAGAAAGACAGTCCCGGCCACGGTGAGCGCGGCCAATGTCCACGCCAGGATTCCGGGGCGCCTTGCGTCGACGGCTCCAGGATGGCGCCGCGCAGGCTTCGTTCCGGTAATCATCGCGAGGACAAGGTTCTCGCGCTCCAACAAGGACATCGCGATGACGGCGGCAACATGAAACGCCACCATCGCGAGAAGTGTCCACGCGATCGCTTCGTGCAGGCCTTCGGCCGCTTCGCCGCCGAACGCCCCGGTGGCAACCGTGATCGCGCTCAGGGTCAGCAAGACGACGATCGAAACCGCTCCGATCGGATTGTGCCCGACGGCCGCCTCCCTCCTGCCCGAAAGCAGACCGGAAACGTGCTGGCCAATTCGCGAGGGTCTGAGAAAGTCGACAAATCGGCTGTGCTCGCCGCCCACGAACCCCCACACCACTCGAAAAACGAGCAGCACCGCGACTGTCCAACCGGCAACCATGTGCCAGTGGCTGAGCGGGCTTTCTTCTTCAGACGACAGGAAGGCGACTGCGATGGAAGCGACGAGCGCCCAATGAAAGAGCCGCAACGGCAGGTCCCACACCCTTATGCGGGCGTTTGACAATTCCGCCTGAGGGACAATCGTTGCCATGGGCTTTCCTTTGGGCTTCCGGAATTGCCTCCCAAGTCTGCCAGCCTCCTTTGCGAGGTCGCATTAGGAAATGTCCGGAGCGACTCTCGCGCTCCACTTTCGCCGCAATGAGCGGCGCGTCGATATCCGTCCAAATGTCCGGAGCGGGCCGCGTGCTGACTGTCCGCTGAGTTCGTGTGCGACCGGTCGGCTAAAGCTGTCGCGAAATTCTTCGTTTGAGAAGCCCTGCCATAGAGAACGCCAATGACAACGGCACATTCAAATCTGCGGACCTGCAAATGCCAGGTCGACAATGCTCCGCACTGCTCGGACAAGAAACCCGCCGGTCACACCCCCAGCAACCGCTCCAACCCACGCCGCAAGTCGGTCGCCGCCTGCTCGGCCAGCACCGTCTCCGGCACCATCTCGAAGGCGTGGATTGCGCCGGGGTAGACGTGGAGCTCGCAGGGGACGCCGGCGTCGATCAGGCGACGGGCGTATTCGACATCTTCATCGAGGAACAAGTCGAGCGCGCCGGTGACGATGTAGGCCGGTGGAAGACTTGAGAGGTCGTCGGCGAGCGCGGGGGAGAACCAGCCCTTGCGATCGTTCGTGGGCTGGTAGTCGCCGCGCAGGGCTTCCCAGCCGAAGCTGTTCTTCTCGCGGGTCCACAGCCATTCGCCGGTGTGGGCGTTCTTGTACGGGCAATCGGGCCCGCCGGTGCGCCAGTCGAGCATCGGATAGACCAGCACCTGCCCGGCGAGCGAAGGTCCGCCGCGGTCGCGGGCCATTTGCACGAGGCTCGCCGCGAGACCGCCGCCGGCGCTTTCGCCCATGACGACGATGCGCTGCGGATCGACACCGAGCTCGGCCGCGTGGCCAGCGAGCCACTGGAGCGCGGCGTAGCCATCCTCCTGTGGGCCGGGGAACGGGGTTTCCGGGGCGAGGCGGTAATCGACCGAGACCACCACCGCGTCGTGCTCGAGCGCCAGCGGGCACTTGGTGACGGTGGCGGTGTCGGCGACGCCGACGACCATCCCGCCGCCGTGGATGTGGAGGATCGCCGCGCGGCCGGTGGCCGTGCTTGGCGGGTTCATGACGACCAGGCGTACGTCGGGGCCGTGCTCGCTCGGGGCGAAGGCTTCGGTGACCGGGAACGGCGGCGGCGGCAGGTCGGCGCCGGAGAACAGCGGATCGTTGCGGATCGCTTCGAGCGTTTCGGGCGTGAGCTGGCGGTCCGGCATCTCCAGCATCAGCGCGATTTCGGGATCGACCAGGTGGCGGGTCTTGCTCATGTTCCTCCATTCTCCCCTCCCGCTTGAGGGAGGGGAATTCTTGCGCCCCGCTACTCCGGCGCGATGTGGAAGATGCGTTCGGCGTTGCCGTGGCACAGCGCGTGGCGCTCGGCGTCGGTGCAATCGAATTCCTCGATGAAGCGCACCGCCGGTTCCATCGGCTGGTAGGGGTAATCGATCGCCCACATCACGTTGTCGATGCCGAGCTTGTCGATCGAATAGCGCAGCGCTAGCGGGTCCTCGACGCCGCTGTTGGTGATGACGAAATTCTCGCGGAAGTATTCGTCCATGCTGCGCTTGGTTTTCTTCGCCCGGCCCGCCTTCTGCGCGCGGGTGTTCATGAAGTTGAGGCGCCAGAGCCAAAACGGCACCGCCTCGCCCATGTGGCCGATGCACACCTTGAGCTTGGGGAATTCGTCAAACACGCCGCCGGCCATCATCCGCACCGCATGAGTGCCGGTTTCCATACCGTAGCCCCACATCGCGGAGTCCATCCCATAGTCCTGCAGCGGGCCCTTGAAGCCGTAGGACGCGGCGCGCGGATGGATGTAGAGGCACCGGTCGAGCGCTTCGGCGGCTTCGAGGATCGGCCAGAACTTGGGATCGTCGAGGTACTCGTCGTAGGTGTGGCTGTTGATCATGAAGCCGTTGAGGCCGAGTTGGTTAACCGCCCGCTCCATCTCCTTGGCCGCGCGCTTGGGGCTGTGCGGGGCGAAGCTGGCGAGGCCGGCGAAGCGCTTGGGATACTTCTCACACAGCTCGGCAAGGCGATCGTTGGCGAGCACCGCCAGCTCGTGCGCGGTATCGGCGTCGAACATCTGCACCCCCGGCGCGGTGAGCGCCATCAGGTGCATGTCGACCCCGTATTCGTCCATCTGCCTGAGGCGCTCGTGCTCGGCATCAAGCAGGCCGTCGAGGAACGGAAAAGCGTCGTACCCGGGGGTGCCCTTCTCGACGTCGTAGATGCCCTTGACCAGCAGCTTGTCGAGGCTTTGCGACGGGCCGTGGGCGACTTTCTTCAGCTCGGCGGCGACTTCGGGAATCGACCAGGCTTCCTCGGTGGCGATCAGGCGCATTCGTCTCTCCTTGCGTTTCGTTCGGACACTAGCGGCTGGCGGCGGCGGGGCAATGGTCATATCTTCTGGCCATGCCCCGCCCCTCCCCCGCTTCCGAGGACGCCAGCTGGACCTCAGCCGGCCTGGCCAAGCGCGAGGCGCTGCGCGAGTGGCGCGATTGGGCGGCGAGCACGATCGCGCCGATTGAGGTCACGGTGTTCGACCAGGACGCGTTCGCCGCGCGCTGGGTCAGCCATGGGATCGGGCAGCTGAGGATGCTGCAGCTCCACGCGCCGGCGCAGCGGGTGACGCATACCGGGGCGGAAGGATCGAGCGGGCGCGCGGCGCCGTCGATCCAGCTGGTCTATGCCCGACGCGGGGCGCTCAAGACGCTGATGGGCGGCAAGCGCTTCAGGGTCGAGCCCGGGCAATTCGTGCTGCTCGACAACACCCGCTTCTATCAGATGGAGATGGACACCGAGCACGAGGCGGTCGACCTGATGATGCCGCAGGGCTGGCTCGAGAAATACCTGCCCGACCCCGACGCGCTGCTGGCGCGGCCGATCTCCGTCCGGGCGGGCTGGGGCGCGCCGCTCGGGGCGCTCCTCGAGACGATGATCACCGGCCTCGACGACGCGCCGCTGCCGCGGCCGCTGATCGCCGAGCAGATCGGCCACCTACTCGGCCTCGCCACCGGGTTTCATGAACCGCGCGAGAGCACCCGCCATCGCGGGCAGCTGGCGCGGCAGATCCTGCGGCGGATCGAGAGCGATTATGCCGAGCCCGAGCTGTCGCCCGAGTCGGTGGCCGGCGATATCGGCATTTCCAAGCGCTACTTGCAGACGCTGCTCGCCGGCAGCGGGACCAGCTTCGTGCAGGAGCTCAACGCCACCCGCCTCGACCGAGCGAGCGACATGCTGTCCGACCCGCGCGCCGCCGGCCTGCCGGTGGCCGAGATCGCCTGGCGCAACGGCTTCCTCGACGCGGGCTATTTCACCCGCCTGTTCCGCAAGCGCTTCGGCATCACCCCGCGCGAATGGCGCGCCGGACACGCGCCGCAATCCTGATTTGCGGAGCGGCCGACAACGGGTTAGTCTTGCGACGAAACACGGGATGGGAGTGGATTCGCAATGCGTTACCTGATGTTCGGCGTCGCGCTGGCGGCGCTTTCGGCGGCTGCGACGGCGCAGGATTCCGCCTGGGGGTTCTTCAACGGCGACAAGGGTGGCATGGGCGCCGGGGTGCAGGCCGCGGACGGCTCGCAGTTGCTGATCAAGTGCGACAAGCCGGGGAAGCATTCGGTGTTCGCAGTGGTGGTCTCGCCGCTGAACATCGCCGCGCCGCTGCCGGCCAACAAGTTCGAGAGCGGCCCGGTCACGCTGCGGATGGACGATGCCGCGCCGTGGGACGACAACTGGCGCTTCAACGACAAGTTCGCGATGGCGGTCGATCAGGGCAACACCCGCTCGCTCGAACGGCTGCTCGACAAGCTGCAGAGCGCAAACACGTTCGACGTTCATCTGAAGCCGGTCGCCAAGGGTGAAGTGCACACGACGTTCACCGTCACCGGCGCCAAGGGCGCGATCGACAAGGTCTATGCCGGCTGCAAGGACGAGAACCCGCTCGGCGGCGCTTCGTCCTAAGCGGAAAACAAGACAAAAGCTCCTGCGTTTTTGTCCTATTCAGCTTGCGCGTGAATCCTTGCCCGTACGCCGGGCGAGGGCGTAATCTCGCCGTTCAATGGGGAATCCCCACGTGAGACGCCGCAACGGCGCCGCGGACCCACGGAGAGGTTGCAACAAGACGATGAGCGAACCAAAATCCTTCCCGCTGCCGAGCGACCTCGAGGTCGTCCCCGGCACCGAAGCCGCGCAGGCGGCCTATCCCTACTACACCCAGTTCGTGCCCGAGGACGACCAGAAGTTCTGGTTCTACAACTCGATGCACTTCCCCGAGCCGATGCATCACTTCGACATGATCACCGCCGAGGCGGCCTATGTCGCGTTGGGCGCGTTCAACACCCGGGTGCACGTGCTGCCGACCGCCAAGGGGATCGACCACCGGATCATCAACGGGCGGGTGTACATCGGCGGCGTGGCGGTGACCGATCCCGACGAGATCAACGAGCGCATCGGCGAGTTCCAGCAGCGCGCCTTCTACTACTACGAGCACTGGGAGCGGCTCTACGATCAGTGGAAGGAGAAGATGAAGGCGCTGATCGCCGACGCGCAAGCGCTGCCCAAGCCCGAACTGCCGAAGTACGAACCGCTCGAGACGACCCACACCGGCAAGGGCGTCGCCGCCAACCACGCGCTGCTCGACATCTATCAGAAGCAGGTCGAGGGCTACCACCGGATGTGGCACCACCACTTCGAGTTCCTGCTGCTCGGTTACGGCGCGTACATGACCTTCTTCGATTTCTGCAAGAAGGCCTTCCCGGAGATTTCCGACCAGGCGATCAGCCGGATGGTCGCGGGGATGGAAGCCGAGATCTTCCGCCCGGATGAAGAGGTAAAGCGCCTTGCCCGGCGTGCGGTGGAGTTGGGGGTGGACCAGCACTTCACCGACAACATGGACATCGACCAGGTGCTCGCCGACCTCGATAAGGTCGGTAACAGCGGCAAGGAATGGCTCGGCGAGCTGGAGACCAGCCGCAACCCGTGGTTCAACGTGTCTAGCGGGGACGGCTTTTACCATTACCACCGCAGTTGGAACGACGACCTCAGCCTGCCGTTCGCGGCGCTTCCCGGCTACATCGAAAAGATCAAGGCCGGGCACGACATCGAGCGCCCGACCGAGCAGCTGGTCAAGGAACGCGAGCAACTGGTCGCCGATTATCGCGAGCTGCTCGATACCGAGGAGGACAAGGCGACCTACGACCAGATGATCGGCCTCGCCCATCGCGTGTTTCCCTACGTCGAGGGCCACAAGTTCTACTGCGAGCACTGGTACACCAACCTGTTCTTCAACAAGATCAGGGAGTTCGGCGCGCTGCTCGCCGAGAACGGCTTCTTCGGGCCCGACGGCAAGGAGGAGGACGTGTTCCACCTCACCCAGTACGAGCTCGAAAGCGCGATCATCGACCTGATGCTCGGCTGGGGCATCGGCGCCGAGCCGCGCGGACCCAAGCACTGGCCGCCGATCGTCGCCGAGCGCAAGGCGGCGATCGCCGAATGGGCCAAGCACGGCTGCCCGCCGGCGCTGGGCAACGTGCCCGAGGCGATCGACGACCCGGCGATCGTCATGCTGTGGGGCATCACCCGCGAGAACCTCGACAAGTGGCTGTCGGAAGGTTCGGAGGAGAACGCCAACGAGCTGCGCGGATTCGCCGCCTGTTCGGGCGTGGTCGAAGGCACCGCGCGGGTGGTCAAGTCGGTCGGCGAGATCGGCCGCATCCAGCCGGGCGACATCCTCGTCTGTCAGGTGACCAACCCCACCTGGAGTCCGCTGTTCCAGAAGATCAGCGCCGCGGTATCCGACATCGGCGGATCGATGAGCCACATGGCGATCGTCGCCCGCGAGTACGGGCTACCGGCGGTGGTCGGCACCGGCAAGGCGACCAGCACCATCCCCGATGGCGCGCGCATTCGCGTGGATGGCGGGCGTGGCGTGGTCACGATCCTCGACCGCGAGCCCAGCGAAGGGCGGGCGCTGGAAGAAGCGTGATGATTTTGGCGCATGTTTCCTCCCACGTAGGGGGAGGTGGCGCCCGCCGCAGGCGGGTGACGGAGGGGAGTTCCCTTCTGGCGCCGCGCTTGTGGCAAGCCCCCTCCACCGCCCTTCGGGCGGTCCCCCTCCCCGTCCCGGGGAGGATCGGATGAGCACACCCGTCGCTTGGTTCAAAGACGTCGGCATTGCCGACCGGCCGACGGTGGGCGGCAAGGGCGGCTCGCTGGGCGAGTTGACCGGCGCCGGGATTCCGGTGCCGCCGGGATTCGTGGTGACGACCAGTGCGTTCGAGACGTTCCTGGAGGCAATCGAAGCTCGCGAGCCGGTGCGGAGTAAGGTCGAGGCGCTTGATCCGGGCGACCACGGCGCGGCGACGAAGCTCAGCGAAGAACTGCGCCGGCGGGTGATTGAGGAGCCGATGCCGGCCAGGGTCGAGCAGGCGATCCTCGCCGCGCATGCTGAACTCGGTGCGCGGGCGGTCGCGGTGCGCTCCAGCGCCACCACCGAGGACGCCGAGGACGCCAGCTTCGCCGGGCTGCAGGACACCTTCCTGTGGGTGCTGAGCGGTGCCGAGATGGTGCACAAAGTGCGCGAGTGCTGGGGCAGCCTCTACTCGGTGGAGTCGATGACCTATCGCCGCAAGCAGGCCTATCCCGAAGACGGCGTGGCGATGGCGGTGGTGGTCCAGGCGATGGTCGACGCGCGCTGCGCCGGGGTGATGTTCACCCGCTCGCCCACCACCGGCGACAAGTCGGTTATCACGATCGAAGGCGCGCCGGGGCTTGGCTCGGCGGTAGTCTCGGGCGAGGTGACGCCGGATCGCTGGGTGATGGGCAAGATCACCGGCGAGATCAGCGTGCGCGACATCTCCGACAAGCATGCCAAGCAGGTCCCGGCAGAGGGCGGCGGGATCAAGGAAGTCGAGCTGGAGGGCGAGGAGCGGACCCAGCCGTGCCTCAGCGACGACGAGCTGCAGGCGCTGCGCGAAATCGGTCGCAAGATCGAGCGGCATTACGGCAAGCCGCAGGACATCGAGTGGGCTATCGACAAGGCGGGCGAGATCCGCCTGCTGCAGAGCCGCCCGGAGACGGTTTGGGCGACGAAGGATGCCGCCGCCCCGGTCAAGCCGCCGGAGGACAATCCGCTGAAGCACGTGATGAGCATCTTCGGGGGCAAGAAGTGAGCCTGACCGCGGCAGACGTCGCCGAAATTGCCCGCCTGCTGGATGAAAGCCACTTCACCGATCTCGAACTGGAGGTCGGCGACCTGAAGTTGCGCATTCGCCGCGGCGGCGGCGACTGGGCGCCGTCCGCGGAAGACGAGGAAGAGGAATCGGCTCCCGCACCCTCGCCCAGTCCGGCGCGCGAGCCCGAGCCGATCGGGCAGGAAGCCGGCGCCGCACGAGTTGGCGAGGTGGACGTCCCCGCTCCGCTGCTGGGCAATTTCTACGAAGCGCCGCGGCCCGGCGACCCGCCGTTCGTCAGGCCGGGGGACAAGGTGGACGAGGAAACGATCATCGGCATCATCGAGGTGATGAAGCTGATGAACCCGATCCGGGCGGGCGTGGCCGGCACCGTCGTGGCGATCCTGGCGCAGAACGGCAGCGCCGTCGAGGAAGGCGAAGCGCTGATCCGGGTGGCGGTGGACTAAGATGAAGCTCACCCCCTTCCCTTTCGTCAACCGTCACCCTGAACTTTCAGGGTCCATGTCTTCTCCAGCACCTTCGTCCCGGGGTGAGGAATGGATGCTGAAACAAGTTCAGCATGATGAATGTGGGAAGGAGGCTCGGTAGATGGCCACGCTGCAAATCGTCGAGACTTCGCTCCGCGATGGCAATCAGTGCCTGTGGGGGGCGCTGGGGATCGATACCGCCAAGACGCTGACCATCGCCCCGCTGATGGAGCGCGCCGGCTATCGGGCGATCGACTTCACCACCAGCACCCACATGGGCGTGGCGGTGCGCTACAAGCAGGAGGACCCGTGGGAGCGGATCCGGGCGATGGCCGAGATCTGCAAGACGACACCGCTGCAGTTCCTTTCGACCGGCTTCCGCTTCATCGCCTGGGAGACCGCGAGCCCGGAGTTCATGGAGCTGGCGTTCCGTACTCTGGCAACGAACGGCATTCGCCGCTTCGCCCTGGCGGACCCGAACAACGACGCCGAATCCAACGTCGAGGTCGCCAAGCTGATCAAGCGCGGGGGCGGTGAGCAGGTCGTCGGCGCCCTCGTCTATTCGATCAGTCCGATCCACGACGATGCGCATTACGCCGCAGCCGCGCGCACACTGGCGGCGAGCCCGGACATCGATTCGCTCTACATCAAGGACCCCGGTGGGCTGCTCACCCCCAAGCGCGCGCAGACGCTGATCCCGGCGATCCTGGCCGAGATTGGCGACAAGGTACTTGAGCTACACAACCACTGCACGATCGGGCTCGCCGAGCCGGCGTGCCTCGAAGCCGCGGATCTCGGCGTGGTTGCCGTGCAGTGCGCCAGCGGCGGCGCGGCCGACGGCACCTCCAACCCGCCGATCACCCGAATGATCGCCAATCTCAAAGCGATGGGACACACGGTCGACATCGACGAGGACGCCGCGCGCGAGGTCGCCGAGTACTTCACAGCGCTCGCGGAAGCCGAAGGGCTGCCGATGGGCAAGCCGATGCATTTCGACGCCGCCTATCTCAGACACCAGCTCCCCGGCGGAATGGTCGGGACAATGCGCCGCCACCTGGCAGACCATGGGGTGCCGCACCTGATGGAGACGGTAATCGAGGAAATGGGCCGGGTGCGCGAGGAACTCGGTTGGCCGATCGTGATGACCCCGTTCGCGCAGATGCTGCAGACGCAGGCGGTGCTCAACGTCACCGGCATAGAGCGCTACGCGGTGATCCCCGACGAGATCATCCGTTACGCACTTGGGCGGTTCGGCCGCCCGAACGTGCCGATCGAGCCCGAGGTCATGGACAAGATCATGGCCAACCCGCGCACGAAGGAGCTGCAGGCGGAGCCGGGGATGGCCGAGCTGTCGGAGCTCAGGAAGCGCATCGGCGCCAATCTCTCCGACGAGGAATTCCTGCTCCGCGCGACCATGCCGGCCGAGATGGTCGATGCGATGAAAGCCAAAGGCCCGGCCCCGCGCGAGTACGATCCCTCGAGCGTGGCGCTTATGAACCTGCTGCGCGACTTGCTGAAAAGGACCGACGTGGCCCAGCTCGAAATCGAAAAGGAAGACTTCAGGCTGGAGCTCGAAGCCCGGTGACCGCCCCGGCCCGCGCCCCCAAGGGCTTCATGTTCGATCTCGACGGGACGCTGATCCTGTCCGACCGCAAGCTCGGCGGCTACACCGCGATTCCCGGCGCGGCCGACGTGCTCCACGCGCTCGACGCGCGCGGCATTCCCTACCTGGCGATGACCAACGGCAGCGCTTACCCGGCGAAGGTCCAGGCGCCGCGGCTGCGCGATGTCGGGCTGCCGATCGCCGACGAGCATTTGTTCACGCCCAACTCGGTCGCCGCGCGGGTGATGATCGAGCGCGGCTATCGCCAGGTGATGGTGCTGGGAACGCAAGGCGTCGCCGACGCACTCGGCGAATTCGGCGTTCCGTGCTGCTTTCCCGACACCGAGGCGGCGGCGCTGGCCGAGGCGGTTTACGTCGCCTGGCATCCGCAATGCACGATGGAGGACATCCACGCCGCATGTGCGCTGGTGCTCGACGGGGGCGACTTCCTGACGGCATCGGACGTGCCCTACTTCGCGACCAAGGACGGGCGCTCGTTCGGCTACAGCTGCGCGATCAACGGCGCCGTCGCGCGCGTCACCGGGCGCGAGCCGGAGCCGTGCGGCAAGCCGTCGGCGCTGGCGATGGAGTTCGTCGCCCGCGAGCTGGGCCTCGCTCCGGCGGACGTGGCGGTCGTCGGCGACGACGCGGTCGCCGAGATGCAGATGGCCCGCGCCGGCGGGGCGATCGGCGTAGGTGTGACCAGCGGCTCGACCAGCCGCGAGCAATGGGCCGCCCAGCCGCCCGAGCGGCGGCCCGAGCTGGTGATCGACAGCGTCGGCGAGCTGCTCGATGGCGGCTGGTTGAGTTAGTTGCCCTCGCCCCTTCAGGGGACAGGGCTAATCGCTAAATCCCGATCCAGCCGCGCGTGAGGATGTCGGAAAAGGTGAGGATGTAAAGGAACGACAGCCAGATGAAGCCGGCGGCGAGCGCCAGGCGCTGGAAGCCGTTTCGCTCGCGCATCTCCATGAAGATCCACAGAATGATCGCCGTCTTGGTGATCGCTATGCCATAGTTGACGAACACCAGCCCCTTTCCGATCGGCAGGAACGAGGAGCCAAACGTCAGCGCCAGCAGCACCAACAGGGTGATCCACGCGTAGAGGATGGTGCGGACGTTCTTCATCGCGCGAGGTACAGCGTCGGATAGAGGAACACCCAGACGATATCGACCAGGTGCCAATAGAGCGCGGCGTTGCCGGCGAACGCGGCGGTGCGGTCGTAGCGCGCGTGGCCGAACGGCCAGATCAGCGAGCCGAGCACGCACAGCCCGACCGTGACGTGCAGCGCGTGCAGGCCGGTGCCGGCAAAGTACAGGTTCATGAACAGCTCGTGCGCGCCGCCGTGGAGCTTGGCGGGCGACCAGTGCGGCACCACCCCGTCGTGATACTCGATGGCGTACTCGGTGAACTTGAGGCCGAGGAACAGCACCCCGAGCGCGATCGCTCCGCCGAGCAGCCAGCCGGCGAGCTTGGCCCGCCCCGCCCGCACCGCCGAGACCATCAGCGCCACCAGCGCGCTGGAGGTCAGCAGCACACCGGTGTTGATGGTGCCGATCCAGTAATGCATTTCCTTCGAGGCCTTGGCGTATTCGGCCGCGTGCTCGGAGCGGATGGTGAACGCCGCGGCGAAGATGCCGCCGAAGATCAGCACTTCGGTGGCGAGGAAGATCAGCATGCCGACGTGATCGGCCTCGTTCTGCCGTTCGAGGTTGGGGAACTGCTTCTGGACCGGACGGGCGTCAGGCATCGGTGTCGTCCGCCAGCTGGGTGACCACCTCGGTCTCGTCGCGCCCGCCGATCGGATAGCAGTAGGGCACCTTGTCGACGATCGGAGTGTTCTCGAAGTTGTGCGTCGGCGGCGGCGAGGGAACGGTCCATTCGAGTCCGGTCGCGCCCCAGGGATTCGGCCCCGCCGGCTTGCCGTAGCGCAACGACCAGGCCAGGTAGATGGCCGGCAGCAGATAACCCACGGCGAGGATCGAGGAGCCGACCGAGCTCATCACCATCAGCGGCTGGAACACCGCCGGATAGACGTGATAGCGCCGCGGCATCCCTTCGTAGCCCATCAGGAACTGCGGCGCGAAGGTCATGATGAAGCCGAAGAACAGCAGCAGCGCGGCGCCGCGGGCCCACATGTCGTTGTAGAGCCTTCCGGTGATCTTGGGCCAGTAGAAGTGGAGGGCCCCGAAGAACGCGCTGACCGTGCCGCCGACCATGATGAAATGGAAATGCGCGACGACGAAATAGGTGTCGGTCAGATGCACGTCGAGCGTCAGCATCGCCAGCATCACGCCGGTCAGCCCGCCGACGGTGAACAGGCCGATGAACCCGAGCACGAACAGCAGCGGCGCGTCGATGACGATCTCGCCTTTGTGCAGCGTCGCGGTCCAGTTGTAGACCTTGATCGCGCTCGGCACGGCGACGAGGATGGTGAAGAACGAGAAGATCGCGCTGGCATAGGGCGACTGGCCGGAAACGAACATGTGGTGGCCCCACACGAAGAAGCCGACCACGCCGATGGCGATCGCGCTGCCCGCGATAAACCAGTAGCCGAAGATGCGCTTGTGCGCGGCGTTGGAGACGATCTCGCTGACCACGCCCATTGCCGGCAGGACCATGATGTACACCGCCGGATGGCTGTAGAACCAGAACAGGTGCTGGAACAGCAGCGGATCGCCGCCGAGTGCAGGATCGAACACCCCGATCCCGAATGCTCGCTCCAGTCCGACCAGCAGCAGCGTGATCGTCAGCACGGGCGTCGCCAGCACGAAAATCACCGCGGTCACGTATTGCGCCCACACGAACAGCGGCAGCCGCCCCCAGGTCATCCCCGGGCAGCGCAGCTTATGGGTGGTGACGATGAAGTTGATCCCGGTGAGGATCGACGAAAAGCCGCTGATGAACACCGCGGCGAGCGCCAGCATCACCGCGCCGTTCGAATAGGTGCTGGAAAACGGGGTGTAGAAGGTCCAGCCGGTGTCCACTCCGCCCGCCAGCACGGTAAGCAGCGTGAACAGGCCGGCGAATACGAAGATATACCAACTGGCGAGGTTGAGCCGCGGGAACGCGAGATCCTTCGCTCCGATCATCAGCGGCAGGAAGAAGTTGCCGAACGTGGTCGGGATCGAGGGGATCAGGAAGAACCACACCATGATGATGCCGTGCAGCGAGAACGCGCGGTTGTAGCCGTCGTTGGTGAGTACGTCGGGACCGGGCGTGAGCAGGTCGAGCCGCACCAGCGCCATCGCGATTGCGCCGCAGGTGAAGAAGAAGGTGATCGAGAACAGGTAGAGCAGCGCGATGCGCTTGTGATCGGTGGTCAGCAGCCACGAGCGCAGCGAATGCCCGTCGGACAGGTACGAACGACGTTCCTCGAGCGGTGTCGGGGATGGCGAATTCGGAGACGCGCGCGTTCATTTGTCCTCCTCTGCGCCGAGCGAGCGGATGTAGGCCTCGAGTTGGGCGACCTGCTCCTCGTCGAGCACGTTGCCGAACGGCGGCATCTTCGGCTCGTAGCCCGCGGCGATCTGCTTGTTGGGCAGCATGATCGAATCGTGAATGTACTGGTCATCGGCGCGCACGATCGTGCCGTCGCTGAGCGGCACCGGCCCACCGTAAAGCCCCCGCAGCGGTGGCGCGTGGATCGGCCCGGCCGACCCTTGCGCGTTGCTGCCGTGGCAGCCCGAGCAGCCGAGCCGGTGGAACAGCTCTTCGCCGCGTTTGGCGAGGCTTTCGTCGGAGCCGGCCTGCGCCTGCCAGCGGGCGAAATCAGCCGGAGTCTGGACAATCAGACGACCGCCCATCAGGCTGTGATCGGTACCGCAATACTCGGCGCAGCGAAGCGCGAAGGTGCCGACCTTGTCGGCGGTGAACCACTCCTGGGTATAGCGCCCGGGCAGCACGTCCTGCTTGATCCTGAGCGCCGGGAAATAGAGGCTGTGAATCACGTCCTGGCTGGTCATCGTCAGGCGGATCGGCCT
Organism: uncultured Alphaproteobacteria bacterium; assembly: GCA_963811255.1. Taxonomy (GTDB): domain Bacteria; phylum Pseudomonadota; class Alphaproteobacteria; order Sphingomonadales; family Sphingomonadaceae; genus Croceibacterium_B. The sequence goes on from CAWEQI010000003.1 coordinate 1,587,146, forward strand.
GCCGACTGGGACGTGCAGCTCGTTGATCTCGCGCGCGCCGCTGGCGTGCTGGAACTTCCACATCCACTGCTTGGCGACGACGTTGATGGTCATCGAATCGTCGGGCGGCGCGTGCTGGTGGAAGAACATCACCGTCGACCACACGTAGATGCCCATCACCAGCACGAAGGGGATTACCGCCCACGAGGTCTCGAGCAGGACGTTGCCCTCTTCCGCGTTGCTGCGGTCGGCGTGCGTGCCCTTGCGGTACTTGAACAAGTACACCGTGCACAGAATGAACACCGGGGCGGAAAGCAGGAATATCAGGGCGACGAGGCCGCCGGCGAGCAAATCGACCTGTCCGGCGTGGTGCGATGCCTGCGCGGGCCAATTGAGGAACGGGATGTGAAGGAACGAGAAGATCATGCCGCGCCCCCCCGCTTGCGCGAGAGCAGCGCCAGCAGCAGCGCCAGTGCGACGGCGGTGCCGATGCCAGCCACCTTGAGCGTCTTGGTGATCGCCAGCGTGTATTGCCCGGTGTTCGGATCGTAGTAGCAGCACAGCAGGATCAGCCGCTGCATGATCCCGCCGCTCCTGCCGGCCGTTGCCTGGGCGAGCGCCTTGTCGACCTGCGCGGAGGTGGGCGAGAGGCCGTAAAGCCAGCTCGACATCTTACCCTGCGGCGTGAGCACGGCGGTGCCGGTGACATGGACGTACTGCTGCAGCGGCTTGGACCAGGCGTAGTGATATCCGAGCGCCTCGGTGACCGCCTTGATCGGCCCGGCCTTGCCGGTGAGCGCCACTGGGAGCCATTTGCCGGTATGCGCCTGGGAGAGCCGGTTCATGTCGTCCCGCGCCTGCGGCGGCCCCTCGCGCGGATCGAAGCCGAAGGCGACGATCGCGAAATCGCGCCACGGGCGGTACTTCGTCTGGCCGTCGATGGCATTGGAGATCCCGGCCAGCGTCACGCTGCAGATGTTCGGGCATTCGTGCTGCACCGGGATCAGCAGCAGCGGCTTGCCGTCGGCGATCTTGCGTAACGTGGTGATCTTGCCGTCCTGTGTGACGAAGTGACCATCGAGCGGGATCTGCGCGCCGGGATGCTCGTCGATCGTGGCCGACTTGAACGGGTTGTTGGGATCGACGGCACCGATCGACAGGAAGGCGACGGCCAGCAAGGCGAGCAGGCGCGCGGTCATTGTCCCGCCCCCGCTGACGGCTGCGCTGCGGCCTTCGCCGATGGCGGCATTCCAGCGCTCCCTGATGATTGCGCTGCAGCCGCCGCTGACGGCTGCGGCCCCGGGTTTGCCGGCGCACCCGCCTTCGCTCGGCCCATGGCCACGGTCGCGCGTCCGGGCGGCGGGGCGGTCTCGCCCCAGCCCTGTCGGACGACCTGGTCCATCGCTCGCTCAATCGCCGCATCGCCGGGCCCGCTGTGCGCCTTTTCCAGCGCCGAGCGCTGGTCCTCGGGGGTAGCAAGCAACGGCGGACCGGCAGTCTTGAAGTGCGCCGCGGCGGTCCCCGCCATCAGCGGCGTGCGCGGCTTGATCGCGCTGGTGAAGATCAGCACACCGCCGACGACGATCAGCACCAGCAGGATGGCCAGACCAAGGGTGATCGCCACCGCGCGCATCGGCGCGTCGCTGTATTCGACCTGGTTCGCCGTCCGCAGCAGGGCCGCCCAGTGGCCGGGCCGGCCCTCGCGCTGCGGGCGCGTCTTGGGATGGAGGCCGCGGGTCAGCTTCACAGCACCGCCTCCGCCAAACGGGCGGCGCGCAGCATCGCCGCCACGGCGAGGCAGCCCAGCCCGGCGAGCGCCACCAGCCAGGCGACGACCGCCAGCCAGCCGCGGCCGGGCAGCGCGAGCCAGGCGAATTCCAGCATCTTGCCGACGAGGACCGCCGCCGCGCAGACGCCGACCCAGCGGGGATTGTTGCGCACCTGCGGGGCGAACAGCGCGAACAGCGGAACCCCGCCGAGCACCGCGGCGGCGACGAGCACCGCCACCCAGCCAAAGGTATCGCGCACGAGGTACCAGCGGACGCCGTCCGGCAGGTCACCCGACCAGATGATCAGGAACGGCATGAACTGGAAGTAGGCCCAAATCAGCAGCAGGGTCAGCAATAGGCCGCCGACGACGCCGGTGTGGCGCGGGGTGCCGGCGGCAACGCGCAGGAGGACCATCACGGCGAGCGCCGTCGTGACATCGAAGGCGATCACCTGCGCTCCGAAGGCGGACGAAGCGAACTTTGGGTCGAGCGTCATCAACCAGTCGCTGTTGACGAACTGGGCGTAGACGGCGAACGCGATCAGCATGCCGCCGGCGAAGCCCTGGCTGACCGGCCCGGCCGCGCGCGAGGCGATGAACCAGCCGAGCACGAACCAGCCGATCGTCCGGGCGATGAAGAACAGCGGATTAAGCCACACCCCGGCGAAGGCCGAATGCGGCGGAGCGCCGACCCACGGGTAGATCGCCGCCATGCCGGCGAGGACCGGAACGAAGGCCAGCGCCGCGAGCGGCCAAAGCGCGCCGAGCACCCGCGCCGGGCCGCGCAAGTCTTCGGTCCAGCGGCCGCTGACCAGGGCCATCGTCAGCAGCAGGATCAGCGCGCCGGCGGGCAGCGCCTCGAGCGTCGCCGCCGCGCCGAGCCAACCGGTCAGCGCCGCGCGCGGATCGAACAACGCCAGCAGCAACGCCACCACGGCCGCGACCGCGCCGACGATCGCCAGCGACAGCTCTTTGCGCGGCAGACTCAACGCACATACCTCGCCGGCTCGACCGGCTGCGCCTGCTGCAGCACGCGAATGTAGGCGGCGATCGCCCACCGGTCGGGCGGAGAGACGCGATCGGCGTAGGAATACATTACGCCGTAGCCGTTGGTGATGACGTCGTAGAAGTGCGATGCCGGCATGCTGCGCAGCCGCTGGGAGCGGAAGTCCGGCGGGTGCGGGAAGCCGCGCGCCGGGATCTCGCCGTTGCCGGAGCCGTCGTAGGCATGGCACGGCGTGCAGTAGATGCCGAAACGCTGGCGGCCGCGTTCGAGCAGCGCCTTGGTGATCGGCGGGCGCTGCGCGGCGGCGACCTCCTGCGGCGCTTCCTGCGGCACCACTCCGTCCGGTGGATGCTGCATCGCCATGCCGTTGGGGAACAGCGAGGTTCCCTCGTACTCGTCGTAGCGCGGCTGCTGTACCATGTTGCCGCAGCCGGCGAGGGTGAGGAGCAACGGTGCGGTGAACGCGAGCAAAGCCCTCCCCCTCAAGGGGGAGGGTTGGGTGGGGGTGGGCCGCGCCGATGGCTTGGACGCGCGCCTTTGGCACGCTCCCCCACCCCCAACCCTCCCCGCCGGGGAGGGGGAAAATGATGCGGGGTGGCCGTTCACGCCGTGACCTCCCCGCCGACCTTCTCGATCGAGGAGGGCCCCTGCCGCTGGAGAGCGGCGCGGGCTTCGTTCTCGGAAGCCGGGTCGAGCAACGCCAGCGAGACGAAGAAGCGGTTGTCGCTAGCGAGATGGAAGCGCCTCGCGTCGAACAGCGGATAGTTGAGCCGCGGCAGGCGGTTGCGGGCGAACATGGTGCCGATCCCGCTGAGCACCGACAGCAGCACCATCAGCTCGAACGTGATCAGCATGAACGCGGGCACCGCGACCAGCGGCCGTCCGCCGATGTCGAGCGGGAACGCCAGATTGGCGAACACCTGAATCATGAACCCGAGCGAGGCGCCGATGACGCCGCCGATCACGAACGAATGCGGCACCGTCCGGCCATGGAAGCCGAGCGCCTCCTTCATCCCCTTGACCGGGAACGGCGTATGCAGTTCGACCTGCCAGCCTTCCTCCCGCAGCGTCTTCGTTGCGGCGAGCATCGGCTCGGGATCGGGGAATTCGGCGACGAGGAAGGCGGGATCGGACCTAGCCACGGCCCGCCTCCTTCTCCTCCTCGATCCGTTCCTTGATCTCGAACTGCGAGAGGACCGGAATGAAGCGGACGAACAGCAGGAACCCGGCGAGGAAGAAGCTGATGAAGCCGATGTACAGCGCCCAGTCCCAGAAGGTCGCCTGGAACGGGTTGACCGAGCTTTCGAGCCAGTCGCGATAGAGCGAGGTGACCACCAGCATGTAGCGTTCGAGCCACATGCCGATCACCGCCGAAAGGCTGATGAGAAACGCCGGCACCGGCGCCAGGCGGATCTTGCGGAACCACAGCAACTGCAGCGGGATGAAGTTGCAGAAAACCGCGCCCCAGAAGCTCCACATGTACGGACCGGCGAAGCGGTCGAGCAGGGTCTGCTCCTCATAGCCGCCGGCGTAGAGCGAGGTGTAGATTTCGCAGACGTAGCCGAAGGCCGTCAGCATGCCGGTGGCGAGCGTAAGCCGCCCGAGCATGTCCATGTGCCAGTCGGTGACCAGGTCCTTCAGCCGCAGCATCGAGCGGACCATCACCGCCAGCAGGGTGACCATGGCGAAGCCCGAGAAAGCGGCCCCCATCACGAAGTACGGCGGGAAGATGGTCGAGGCCCATCCGGGGATCGGCCCGGCGGCCATCAGCATGGAAATTTCCGAGTGCACCGACACCACCAGCGGCACGGCGATTGCTGCGGTTATCGCGTAAGCCTGGCGCCAGCGCAGCCAATGGCGGCCGCTGCCGCGCCAGCCGAGCGCGAGGACACCGTAGAACACCTGAAATCCGCGCTTCTTCGTCTTATCGCGGGCCGAAGCAAGGTCGGGAACCAGGCCGATGTACCAGAAGCAGATCGACACGATCAGATAGGTCAGCACCGCGAAGAAGTCCCACGTCAGTGGACTGCGAAACTGCGGCCACACCGTCATCGTGCTGAAGTACGGCGCCATCCAGTAGAAGTACCACGGCCGCCCGAGGTGGATGATCGGATAGAGCCCGCCGCAAGTCACCGCGAACAGCGTCATCACCTCGGCAAAGCGGTTGGTGGAATTGCGCCAGTTCTCGTTCATCACCAGCAGCATCGCCGAAATCAGCGTGCCGGCGTGGCCGATGCCGATCCACCAGATGTAATTGGCAATCGGGAAGCCCCAGGCGACGGGGATGTTGTTGCCCCACACACCCGGCCCGCGGTTGAGGACCACCGCAAACGAGAGGACCAGCAGGCCGACGCCCATCATCGTGAAGCCGAACATCACCGCCCAGGTGATCGGCGCCGGGAAATGCGTCGGGATCGAGACGACCTCGCCGGTGATCCGGTGGTAATTGCCGGTCGGCTTCTTGTCCTCGGTTTCGCTCATACCTTGCGCCCCTGGCGAATGCGCGCGGCGTAAGTCGTGCGCGGACGGGTGTTGGCATCCTCGAGCAGGTCGTAATCGCGCGGATCCGCCTTGCGGACGGTCACCGCGCTTTCCGGCTGGGCGATGTTGCCGAACACGATCGCGTTGGTCGGACAGACCTGCTGGCAGGCGGTCACCACCTCGCCCATCGGCCGCCCTTCGGCGTCGGCGTCGATCTTCTCGCGCTCGATCCGCTGGATGCAGTAAGTGCATTTCTCCATCACCCCGCGGTCGCGCACGGTGACCTCGGGGTTGCGCGCCGCGCGCCACTCGGGCGGATCGTCGCGGACGTAGTCGAGCCAGTTGAAGCGGCGGACCTTGTACGGGCAGTAGCTCTGGCAGGTGCGGGTGCCGATGCAGCGGTTATAGATCTGCAGGTTGAGCCCGTCGGGGCTGTGCACGGTCGCCTCGACCGGGCAGCCCATTTCGCATGGGGCATTCTCGCAATGCATGCACGGGATCGGCTGGAACGCGTGACGGCCGTTTTCCTGGTCGTCGACATAGTATCGGTCGACCCTGAGCCAGTGCATCTCCCGGCCCATACGAACCTGCTCCTTGCCGACCATCGGGATGTTGTTCTCGGCGACGCAGGCGGAAACGCAGGCGTTACAGCCGATGCACAGGTCAAGATCGATGGCCATGCCCCAGGCGAGGCCGTCGGTGATCTTTTGCGGCGGATACATGCTCGGTCCCTGGGGCTCTTCGGCCACCTGATCGCCGGGCTGCTCGACGAAGCGGATGAAATCGTGCCCGGCCATCGTGGTGTGGGTCTGGGTGGAGGCGAGCTCGTGATCCTGCGCGAGCCCGCGCAGGCTGGCGCCGGCCCGATGCCAAGGCGAGGCGGTGCTGCGCAGCGGATAGGCGTCGAAGCCGACGGCATGGCCGATTTGCCCGCCGGCGCGCCGGCCGTAGCCGAGATGGACCAGCACGGTGTCGGGCGCGATCCCGGGCAGGATCCACACCGGTCCGACGACCTTGTGCTGCCCCACCGTAAGCTCGGCGAGCTGTTCGTTGTGCAGGTCGAGGCGGTGAGCAAGCTCGGGGCCGACCTGGATGGTGTTGTCCCAAGTGAGCTTCGTGAACGGCTTCGGCAGCTCCTGTAGCCACGGATTGTGCGAGAACTGGCCGGTATGGATCGACGGATCGGGGCGGATGACGAGATCCAGACCGGAGAGAGACGGGGTCGCTCTCCCCTCGCGGTAGATGAATTCGGGTGAGCGGTTCGCCACGCCTGCTGCGGCGGGCGCGGAGGTCCCCTCTCCCTCCGCCGCCAGCGTAGCTCCTCTCCCTTCAGCAGCGGGAGAGGGAGGCGTTTGCGCAGCCGCAGGCGCAAGCGGAGCGGGTTCGGCCCGCCCGTTCAACAGCCATTTCTGCCACCGCGGATCGCCGTCGGCGGCGTTCCAGCTTTTCTGAACGATGGCGCGGGCGCTGCCGGTGTCGCCCGTAAGCATCGCCAGCACCTCGTGCCGCGTGCGGACGTCGTAGAACGGGCGCACCATCGGCTGGACGATCACCGCCGAGCCGTCGGTCGCGCGCACGTCGCTCCAGCTTTCGAGCATGTGCGTCAGCGGGACGTGCCAGTGGCAAAGCTCGGCGGTTTCGTCGACGTGCAAGCCCGCGTGCATGCGCAGCGGGACTTTCGAAAAGGCGGTGGTGAACCCGAGGTCCGGCGGCGCGGTGTAGGCCGGGTTGCTGTCGAGCAGCAGCACCGCACGGGCTGCGCCCGAGCGCATCGCCGGAATCAGCGATTCGAGACTTTCGGCGTCGCGGTTGGCCGGAGCGTAGGCAAGCGGCGCGGGCGCGCCGAGCATGGCGTTGAGCGCCGCGACCCGGGCTTGCAATTCCGGCGGATGATGGGCGCCGAGCGCCACCATCGCGGCGCCCTTGTGCGCCAGCAGTTCGCTCGCCGCTGCCTGAAGCCATCCTAGCTCGTGGGTATCGAATTTCTCGCCCGAACTGCCACCGCCGAGTTCGGTCGCCAGCCCCCGCAGCAGCGCGGCGATGCGACCGTGGCGCGCCGTCAGGCGCTCGCCGGCGGCCGCGCCGGTCAGCGTCTGGATCGGCTCGGCGACGAACAGCAGCGAATCGCCCTCGCCCCGCTGGTAGCTGCGCCGGCGGGCGGACCAGCCTTGCGCGTGGATCGTCTGCAACGGCCCCGGACCGAGCGGATCGGCATCGAGCGTGACGAGGCATTCGACTTTCGCCAGCGGCAGCACCGGCTGCGCGGCGGCGGTGCCGAGCGGCGCATGGACGTGCCAGCGCATCGCCGGCCAGCGCGTGCGCAGCTCGGCGATCTGCCGCAGCAGGGTCGGCGAGCCGACCGGACCCGTAACAAGGTGGAACCCGGCCCCCGAAGAGCCGTCGAGCGACTGCGCCAGGTCGAACGCGGCGGACTGGAAGTCCCCCCAGGTGGTCGCATCGCCGCCGTGCAGCGGCTCTTGCGAGCGATCGGGATCGTACAGGTTGAGCAGTTGGCCCTGCGTGAACGCGTCGGTCGAACCGCCGCTCGCCGGATGGCCGGGGTTGCCCTCCAGCTTCACCGGCCGGCCGTCGCGGCACTTGCCGACCACCGGCTGACCGACGCCGTCGAGCTCGACCGCGCTGGCGTAGTGCCGTTCCGCGCCGGGACCACGCCGGCGGATCGTTGACGAACGGCAGCGCCGTCTCGTCGGCGCGTCGTTCGCAACCGTCGAGCCCGGCGACGGCCATCGTCGCCGCGAGGCACTTGAGGATGTCGCGGCGGCGCAGATCGAAGCCGGCTAGCCCGGGGAACCGCTCGACCACCCTGGCGCGGAAGTCGGGTTGGTCGATCAGCTGATCGAGTCCCCGCCAAAAGGTACGGCCGGTGGCCTGCGGAAGTTGGGTTCGCCGGCTCATCGGTGGCACGTCTCGCAATTGGTCAGGCGGTTGGGATCGAGGTGCTTATGGGCGGCCGCCTCCTTGCCGTATTCGGCGAGCCATTTCTTATCGACGCCGGACCAGTCCATGCGCGTGACCATGCTCGGTGGGCGCAGGGCCTTGGCCGGATTCTTGTGGCAGTCGAGGCAGAACTGCATGTGGAACGACTTGGCGCGCCAGGTAAGCGGCATCTTGTCGACACGGCCGTGACATTCGACGCAAGCGACGCCGTTCTGCACGTGCACGTGGTGATCGAAATAGACGTAGTCCGGCACCTGCGCGACGCGGAACCATTTGAGCGGCTTGCCGGTGGCGTAGCTCTCGCGCACTGGCGCGAGCGCGGGTGCATCGGTCCAAATCTGCGAATGGCAGGTCATGCAGGTGTGGGTCGGCGGCAGACCTGCGTCGGCGCCGGTTTCGACGCCGGTGTGGCAATAGCGGCAGTCGATCCCGTCGTCGCTGACGTGGTGCTTGTGGCTGAACGGCACCGGCTGATCCTGCACGTAGCCGACCTCGGTGCGCAGCGACAGCCGGACGTACCCGGCACCGGCGGCGCTGGCCGTAACCACGAACGCAAGCACGGCCACGAGGAAGACCCGCATCCACGTGTCGGCGGAAGGTGAAAAAATCTGTGCCAGCGCGTCCCTGCTTCTTGTTGTGCGGGACCGCGGCACACGAAACCATCAACGGTCGCGCCGTGCCGCCGTGCGTCCCCGTTCCTCACCAAACACAACAGAGAAGAAGCGGATTCTTTCCACCCATCGCGGAAAAAAATCGTTTGGGCGCTAGCTCGCGTCCGCTGTGGCGGGCTTCTGCACCGCCTCGCGCTCGGTTCCCCCACGGCCGGAAAGCCGATGGGCAGCGGCCACCAGCGAGAGGTGCGACAGGCCCTGCGGGAAATTGCCCAACTGCCGGTGGTCCTCGATCGACGAGCTCCTCGGCGATCAGCCCAACATCGTTCGCACGGCCGATCAGGCGTTCGAACAAAGTTCGCGCGTCGTCCTGGCGGCTCTGGAGATGGTAGACGTCGACCAGCCAGAAGTTGGCCGCGACCAGCGCGCCTTCCTTCCCTTCGAGACCGTCGTCCGTTTCCGAGGTCTCGTAACGCAGGATCAGGCCATTGCGGCACAAGCGCTGCTCGATCGCGGCGACGGTGCCGACCACTTTCGGATCGTCGGCCGGGAGAAAGCCGACCAGCGGAATCCGCAGATTGGCGGCATCAAGAGCCTTGTCGTCGTAGGCTCGCACGAATGCATTGCGCGTCCGGTCGAAGCCTTTCTCTAGGACTTCGGCGTGAACCCGATCGGCGAGCTTCGCGATAGTGGTTGGCAAGCTCGGGATCGCTGTTCTTGAGCCAGCCCGCGGCGCGATCGAAGGCCACCCAGCACATGACCTTGGAATAGGTGTGCTGGCGCTTCTTGCCGCGGCTTTCCCAGATACCGGCGCCGGGCTGATGCCAGATTTGCTCCAGCTTGGCGGCCAGCATGCGCAGCAAGTGATCGGTGTCGGCAGTGTCGGCGATGCCTTCTTCGCGGGCTTGGTAAAGCGCGTCGATCACTTCGCCGTAGATGTCGAGCTGAAGCTGGCTTTCGGCGCGATTGCCGAAGCGCACGGGCCTGGCGCCGTTGAAGTCCGTCCAACCAGCTCGCTTCCCATTCGAGCGAGCGATGATCGCCGACCACCGAATAGAACGGCTGCACGTCGATCGGATCTCCGCCGACCGCACGCCGCAGCCAGGCGATCCACGCCTTCGCCTCGTCGTAAAGCCCGAACCGCGCCAGCGCCATTAGGGTGAAGGTAGCATCGCGCAACCAGCAGTAGCGATAGTCCCAGTTGCGCGATCCCCCGGGCGCTCTCGGGCAGCGACGAGGTGGGCGCGGCAACGATCCCGCCGGTCTGGCGGTGGATCAGCGCCTTGAGGGTAATCAGCGAGCGCAGCACGATCGCACGATAGGGGCCGTCGTGATCGACTTCCTTGAGCCACTGGCGCCAGTAGTCCAGCGTCTGCTCCAGGGCCAGCTGCGGATCGACCCGCCTGGGCACGTCCCTGTAACTGGGAAACCAGGTCAGCACGAAGTTCGACTTGTCGCCCTTGCGCAGGTGCAAGTGGCTGGTGAAGCGGCGGTCTTCGAATTCGATCGTCGGCGTCGAATTCGAGGCTGACGCCATCCGGGCCGCTGATCGCCACCGACCGTTCCTGCGAGACGCTGCGCACCATCGGGTGAACGCGGCCGTAGTCGAACCGCAGCGCCAGCGTGCTGGTGACGTCTACCTCGCCCTCGAGGCATTCGACGATGCGGACGATGTCGGGCGCCTCGCCGCGGCTGGTCGGCATGAAGTCCGTCAGGCGCAGCTTGCCGCGGTCGGTGGTGATCTCGGTCTCGAGCATCAGGCTGTCGTCGCGATAGCTGCGGCAGATTTCACGGACCTCATCCTTCACCTCCATCTTCCAGCAGCCGTTGTCATCACTGCCGAGCAGCGCGGCAAAGCAGGCTTCGGAATCGAACCGCGGCAGGCACAGCCACTCGATTGTGCCGTTGCGGTGGACCAGCGCGGCGGTTTCGCCGTCGCCGATCAGGGCGTAGTCCTCGATCCGCTTTTCGCTCATGCCGCGCGGCGCGACCCGAGCCAGGCGATGCCGCCCGCCGCCAATGCGACGGCGGCGCCGAGCGCGGCCTGCGCGCGGTGCGTCGTCAGCCATAGCTGGCTGCTGCGGGTGCGCGCCTTGGCGTCGAACCGGCCGTGGGCGCCGTGGTCGCCCGGGACCGGCTGGTAGAGGTTGTTCTTGCGCTCGGGCGAGACCGGCTCCTTCCCCTGCTGCCCCTTGAAGGCCTTGGCCGCCAGATAGCGGTCGAGCAGCGGCGAGGCCAGCCGGTCGCCCCAAATCGCCTCGACCGTCGGCCAGCCGAGCTTGATCTCCTTGCGCTTGTGATGCGCGGCGTAGTGGATCGCCTCGGCGGGGATTTCCGGCTGGTACGGCGGGCTTGCCGGCTTGGGCTTCTTCGGCATGTCTGTCTTGATCCAGTCGAACTGCGGCGTGTTCACGCCGGGGAGCTGGACCATGCTGATATGCACGTTCGATTTGGCGTGGATCAGCTCGCAGCGGATCGAATCGTGAAATCCCTGGATCGCGTGCTTCGAGCCGCAATAGGCGGATTGCAGTGGGATTCCACGATAGGCCAGCGCGCTGCCGACCAGCACGATCGAGCCCTTGTCGCGTGGCAGCATCCGCTTGAGCGCGGCATGGGTGCCGTGAACCTGCCCGAGGTAAGTAACCTGCGTGACCCGGGCATAGTCCGCCATGCTCATATCCATGAACGGGGCGAGGACGCCGACGAACGCGGCGTTGACCCAGATGTCGATCGGTCCGAACGCTTCCTCGATTTTCGCCGCGGCCGCATCGACGGCTTCGTAATCGGACACATCGCAGGAGCAGATCAGCGCCTCGCCGCCGGCGGCCTCGACGTCGCGTTTGGCGCCTTCGAGGCCGTCCATCCCGCGGGCGATCAGGCCGATCCTGGCCTTGTCCTGCGCGAAACGGCGGACGACGGCGCGGCCGACCCCGGCCGATGCGCCGGTCACGACCACCACGGGCGGTTGGGAATGCTTGTTTGTCATGTCTGCTTAAAGCTCCCCCCGCCGTGCGAGTTCCGCGATTCGGTCGCCGGTGCGGCAGGCGATCGCCTGAATGGTCAGCGACGGATTGACCCCGCCGGTCGTCGGGAACACCGATCCGTCGCAGATCCACAGGTTGGGGATATCCCAGCTGCGACAGTCGGCGTTCACCACGCTCGAGCCCGGATCGTCGCCCATCCGCGCGGTGCCGGCGAGGTGGCAGGTGTCGTCCGGTTCGGTCCACCGATCCGTAGCGCCGACGGCTTCGAGGGCCTCGTCCATGAATTCGAGCGCGTGGCGGATCATCGCTCTTTCGTTGTCGCCGTACGAAAACGAAATTCGCGGAATGCGCAGGCCGTGTTGGTCCGTTTCGTCGGCCAGTGTCACCCGGTTATGGCTGTACGGCAGCACTTCGCCGACCATCTTCAGCCCGACGGAGTGGTTCGACCGGGCCATCTGGTCGAGCAGCCCCTGCCCCCACAGACCGCGCGCCCCGGCGAGTGTCTTGGCCCGGGAGACCGGCAGGTCGCCTTCGCTCATGTAGCACCAGCCGCCGTGGTAATCCTTGCCTTCGTCGGTATAGTTCCAGTGCTCGGTTATCGCGATGCTCGGCGGCGCCTTGTAGGCGCGGATTTCCTCGGCGACGGTGCCCGAGGCGGCCTGGTTCAGTTGCGCCATCAGATTTCGCCCGACCAGCCCCGACGAATTGGCGAGGCCATCGGGAAATTCGCTATTGGCGGAGTTGAGCAGCAAGCGCGGCGTCTCGATAGCATAACCGGCGACGACGACATTGCGCGCCTTCTGGAAATGCCACTCGCCCTCGCGGTGATAGTGCACGCCCGTGGCCCGGCCGTTCTTCGTTTCGACGCGCCCGACCATCGCCAGGTCGCGAATTTCGGCCCCGGCGGCGAGCGCGCGCGGCAGCCAAGTCACCAGCACCGACTGCTTGGCGTTGGTCGCGCAGCCGACCACGCAGAAGCCGCGATAGACGCAGGGCGGCGCCTTGCCGCGCGGAGCGGACAGCGTCGCGATCGGGGTTTCGCTCCATTCGATGCCGAGCGCTTCCGCCCCGCGCGCCAGGTAAATTCCCGGAGCGTTCAGCGGATGCGCGCGGTAGGGATAGCGCGGCCGCTTCGGGCCCCACGGATACGAAATCGGCCCTGAAATCGACAACGTCTGCTCGACTTCCCGATAGTAGTCCCACATCTCGCGCCAATCGAGCGGCCAGTCCACGCCGTAGCCGAGTTGGCTGCGGCTCTTGAACCACTCCGGCCGGAACCGCAGCGAAACCATGGCGAAATGCACGGTAGAGCCGCCGACCGACTTGCCCGAATTGTTGCCGCCTAGGTGCAGCGGGTCGTCGCCTTCGACAATCCGCTCGTCGTTCCAGTATAGCTTGGTCTGGTGCGTCTCGTCGGAGGCGAAATCCTCCAGCGGGCGCCAATAGGGCCCGGCGTCCATCGCCACGACGCTGAAGCCCGCCTCGGCCAGCTTGCACGCTAGCGTGCCGCCGCCGGCGCCGGTGCCGACGATGACGAAATCGACTTCCTCCTCGCCGTGTTCGCGCATCGGCACCCAGCCGCCGGGCGTGAACACGTCCGGGGCCCGGCCATGCCTGGCGCGGGGAGATTGTTGCGGGTCGTCAGCCACGGTGCCTGGGCAAGCCTCGCAAAGGTTCGCCGGTTTCGATCGCTTCCCACGGGTCGCGCCGGTCGACGCCGGTGCGCACATACCCGCGCGGCGCCGCCGGGCCGCCGAAGCCGATCGCGCTCCACACCGAAGGCTGCGACCAGTGCGAGGAAACGCAGTCCGGCAGCACCCGCCATTGCCAGAAAAGCTGCGGCGGCAGGTCGCCCCATTCGCGGGCGACGACGTCGCCGAGTGACAGCTGGCGGATGATGATATCGGCGTTGGCGTCGGTCAGCGCCGCGAAGGCGACGGCGTAGCGCGCCCGCGCCTCGGCTTCGATCGCATCGAGGCCGCAGCGCCAGGCTTCGGCCGTCGGCGGCAGCTGGTGATGCCGATAGCCGTCGCACAGGTCGTTTCCGATCCGGTGAACGATCATCGCCAGCGTCGTCGTCGGCGGGCGCCCGGGCGGATCGGGACAGAGCCGCTGGACGAGCTTGCGCAGAGTCGCGAGTTGGACGGGCGTTAGAACTCCCTCCGGAACCTCGAGCGCCAGCCTTTGGTCGATCACCTCGCGAGTCTTGTCATTCCAACTCGGGCTGTCGCGCTTGGCGAGCACGTCGTAAGTCGGGAAGCGATCATGCACGGCGCGCCCTCCGGATCAGCAGCAGGGCGCCGAAGGCGGCGATAGCGAGCCCAGTGAACGACGGCGGCGTGGCGATCGGCGGTCCGGCGAACAGGTTCTGCCGCCAATTGCGCCAGCCGCCCATGTTGCGAGCGATGCCGTAGGTGTGGAAGCCCACGCCCACGACGCCGAGGGTGGCGGTGACGGCGACCGCGGCGGTGGTGATCCAGGTGACCTTGCCGGTGATCGCCGCGGTGGCCAGCGCCAGGGCGGTTAGCGGCGTGAGCGTCACCGGCAGCCACATGAACGGATCGTGGTAGGCTCCGCGGAAGTGCAGCAGGGCGGCTTCGGCGCCCGCGCCGGCGATGCCGAGCGCGCAGGTCGCCGCGAGAATCCGCCCCGAGAGCAGCGGCACGGGGCCGAGCGCGCCGTTTCCGCGCGTCAGCGCCTGCGCCGCCGCGCCGAGCGCGCCGGTGAGGATCAGCGCCGGCGGCGCCCCGATCGGCGCCTGGTAGAACACCGAGCCCCAGCGGACGCCGCCGACCTGCTTGGCGATGTTGTAGGCGTGAAACCCGAGACCGGCGGTCCCGATAGCGACGTTGGCCGCGTGCACCCCCATGGCGAGGCCGGCGATCCGTGGCAACACCCGCCCGCCGCCGGCAATCGCCGCGTCCGTGCCGAAGCCAAGCGCAGAGCCGACCACCGGCGCCGGCATCGCCCGGTTCTGGAAAGAGCCGCGGTAGTGCTCGATCGTGGCGTCGCCGAGGACCGCGCCGGCGAGCAGCGCCGCCCCGCCGGCGACCAGCCGCGCCGCCTGCCGTGTCTCGGCTGCCGCCATCAGTCCTCCGCGAAGACCGAGCTCAGCACCTGCTTGACACTGCCCTTGATCATCGCGCCCTCGTCGGGATCGCCTTGCGCGGCGGCGCTGATGAACGATTTCGCCTGCTTGAAGGTGATATGCGGCGGCAGCGGCGGCACTTCGGGGTCGGTTCTCACTTCGAGCACGCATGGCTTGCCGGCGCTGAGCGCGCGATCCCAGGCCGAGCCGAGTTGTTCCGGATCGTCGACGTAAATCCCGTCGAGGCCGATGATCTTCGCGTACTCGTGGAACGGCATGTCCGGCACCTTTTGGGTGATTTCGGCCTTGGGATTGCCGGTCAGCACGCGCTGCTCCCAGGTGACCTGGTTCAGGTCGAGGTTCTTGAGCACGCACACGACGAAGGTCTGGTTCGGCCACTTGTGATGGTACTTCTTGACCGTCAGCAGCTCGTTCATGCCGTTCATTTCCATCGCCCCGTCGCCGACCAGCGCGATAACCGGCCGGTCGGGATAGGCGAACTTGGCGGCGATCGCGTACGGCACCCCGGCGCCCATCGAGGCGAGCCCGCCCGAGAGCGAGCCCATCATGCCTTTGCGCATCTTGATATCGCGCGCGTACCAGTTGGCGGCCGAGCCGCTGTCGCTGGTGAGAATGGAGCGGTCGGGAATCCGCGGCGAAAGCTCGGTGAACACCCGCTGCGGGTTGACTGGATCGGCCGAGACCATCGCCCGGTCGCGCATCGTCTCTTCCCAGTCGCTCTTCCACCCAGCGATCGTGTCGCGCCAGCTGGTGTCGGTCTTCTGCTCGAGCAGCGGCAGCAAGGCGTCTATGGTCTGCAGCACATCGCCCTGGAGGTTGACCTCGGCAGGGAAGCGGATCGACAGCATTTCCGGCTCGATGTCGACCTGCACCCCGCGCGCCTGCCCTTCCTTGGGCAGGAACTCGGAGTAGGGGAAGCCGGAGCCGAGCATCAGGAAGGTGTCGCATTCCATCATCAGGTCGTAGCTTGGCTTGGTGCCGAGCAGCCCGATCGAACCGGTCACCCACGGCAGGTCGTCGGGCAGCACGTCCTTGCCGAGCAGGGCCTTGGCGCATCCCGCGCCGAGACGGTCGGCGATGTCGATGACCCGATCGGTCGCGCCTTTGCAGCCGGCCCCGACCAGCATCGCCACCTTCTTGCCGGAGTTGAGCACATCGGCGGCGCGCTTGAGGTCGTCGTCTTTGGGAATCACCCGCGGATACGAGAAGCCGACCCCGGAGAACACCGCGCCGTGCTTCCGCGGCGGCTCGTGGTAAGGCATTTCCTGCAGGTCGTTGGGGAACACCAGCGCGGTCACCCGGCGGGTGCCGACGGCGATCCGCACCGCGCGGTCAATCAGGTGGCGGACTTGCGGCGGGGTCATCGCGTAGCCGGTGAACGCGCCGGCGACGTCCTTGAACATCGACGTCATGTCGAGTTCCTGCTGGTAATGCGCGCCGACGGCGGTGCGCGCCTGCTGGCCCGTGATGGCCAGCACCGGCATGTGGTCCATCCGCGCGTCGTAGAGCCCGGTCAACAAGTGCGAGGCGCCTGGGCCGGAGGTCGCAAGGCACACGCCCAATTCACCGGTGAACTTGGCGTGCGCGCAAGCCATGAACGCGGCCATTTCCTCGTGCCGCACCTGGACGAATTCGAACAGCTCCTTCTTGGCGGAGAGCGCGCCGACCAAGCCGTTGATGCCGTCGCCGGGAAAGCCGAAGATCCGCCGCACGCCCCATTCGTGAAGGCGATCCCAGACGAATTCGGAAACGCTCTGCGCCATGGTGCTGCTCCTGCGGTTTTCTGCCGATGTGACTGTCCCTCCCGAAAACGGAGGCGGCGCGGGGGCGTTCCAAGAAAAGCGAGCGTTACAGCGGCAGCTTGTCGCTTCTCACCAGCAGGTCGGGCGTAAGCGCCTTCAGGCCCTGCACGCCGTACTGGCCGATCTCGTTCATCATCTCGGCCTTGAGAAGCTCGATCGCCTTGTGGACGCCTTTGGCGCCGTAGGCGCACAGGCCGTAGAGCGTCGCCCGGCCGGTGAGCACCGCATCGGCTCCGAGCGCGCAGGCCTTGAGGATGTCGGTCCCGCGGCGAATCCCGCCGGAGATGTACAGCCACTTGCGGTCGCCGACGATCTTGCGCGCCTCCGGCAGGATGTCGAGCGAAGCCACGGTCCAGTCCGCCTGCCGCCCGCCGTGGCTGCCGAGCATGATTCCGTCGACGCCGCTGTCGACCGCCTTGCGGACATCGTGGAGATTGAGCAATCCCTTGACGAAGAAGGGCTTTTTCCACCGATCGCGAATGCGGGCGACGTCCTTCCAGTCGAGATTCTTCCACATCTGCTGGCGAATCCAGTGGGCGCTGTCGAAGAACCCGCGGTGCTTCTTGGGCACATATTCGATGACGTTGGCGAACCGCGGCATGCCGTGGTTGAGCGTGGTCGCGACCCAGCGCGGGTGCATCGCCGAATTGAAGACCGTGGCCCATGACGGGCGCTGTCCTTCGACGCGGGTCCGCTTGTCCCACAGCCGCTCGCCGAAGATCTGCGCGTTGGTGGTCAGCACAAGCGCTTCGCAGCCGCAGGCGGCGGCGCGGTCGACGATGTCCTGCCACACTCCGTCGTCGCCGAACACGTACAGCTGCGCCCAATGGCGCAGGCCGGGCACCTTGGCGACGGTTTCCATCCGCTCGTTCGACATCGTGCTCTGGGTGAATGGCACACGGGCGCGCGCGGCGCCTTTCGCCAGCGCGCTGTCGCCTCCGCGCATGAACACCCCATTGAGCCCGGTCGGAGCAATCGCCAGCGGCAGCGGCGCATGCCGGCCGAGGAGGTCGGCGCCGACGTCGCGGTCGGCTTCGTCGGTCAGCGTGTGCGGCATCACCCGCCAGTCGGCGTAGGCCTGCCGCTCGCGATCGAGCGTCGCTTCTTCTCCCGCGCCGCCTTCGAGATATTCGAGCACGAAGCGCGGCATCAGCTTGTGCGTCCGCGCGCGCAGGTCGTCGATCGATTCGACGCGCTTGATGTCGCGGCCGGTGTAGTAATGCCGGCGCGGAGTCCCGTCGAGCTGGGCGACAGACGGCTGCGGCTTGAATTTCAGGGCAAACCTCCGTTCGGTTCGCCCTGTAAACCGCCGGCCCCGGCGCGATGTTCCGCCGGCTACTCGGCCGACGCGCGGCGGATGATCAGATTCCTGATCTCACTCATGTCCTCCATCGCGAAGCGAATGCCCTCGCGGCCGAGGCCGGAATCCTTCACGCCTCCATAAGGCATGTTGTCGACCCGGTACGACGAAACGTCGTTGACCACCACGCCGCCGACGTCGAGCCGGTCCCACGCATCGAGCACCTTGTGAATGTCGCGCGTGAAGATGCCCGCCTGCAGGCCGAACTTGGAATTGTTGACCTCCTCGAGCGCCTCTTCCCAGCGCGAGAACTTCGCCAGGTTGGCGAGCGGGCCGAACGCCTCTTCCTTGTTGGCGGCACAGACCTTGGGCACGTTTTCGAGCAAGGTCGCTTCGAGCATCGCGCCGTCGAGCTTGCCCCCGCACAGCAGCGTCGCCCCGTCGGTGACCGCCGCGTCGATCCAGCCCTTCAGGCGCTTGGCCTCCTTTTCGGAGATCATCGGCCCGATGAAGGTGTTGCGGTCCTTGGGATCGCCGGCCACCAGCGTCTTGGTCTTGGCGATCAGCATGGCCTTGAATTTGTCGTAAACATCCTCGTGGATCAGGATGCGCTGCACGCCGATGCAGCTCTGGCCCGACTGGTAGAAGGCGCCGAACACGATCCGTTCGAGCGCGTGATCGAGGTCGGCGTCCTTGTCGACGACCACCGCGGCGTTGCCGCCGAGCTCGAGCACGACCTTCTTCTTGCCCGCCTTGGCCTTGAGCGCCCAGCCGACCGCCGGCGAGCCGGTGAAGCTCAACAGCTTCAGCCGTTCGTCCTCGGTGAACATGTCGGCCCCGTCGCGGTGCGCCGGGAGGATCGAGAAGGCACCTTCGGGGAGGATGTCGCACTCGGCGAGAACCTCGCCCATGATGATCGCGCCCAAAGGCGTGAGGCTCGCCGGCTTCATCACGAACGGGCAGCCCATGGCGATCGCGGGGGCGATCTTGTGCGCGGCAAGGTTGAGCGGGAAGTTGAACGGCGAGATGAAGCTGCACGGCCCGATCGGCACGCGGCGCCAAATGCCCATGTAGCCCTTGGCGCGCGGGCTGATGTCGAGCGGCTGGACCTCGCCGTAGTTGCGCGTCGCTTCCTCGGCGGCAATGCGGAAGGTGTCGATCAGGCGGGTAACCTCGCCCTCGGAATCGCGGATCGGCTTTCCCGCCTCGACGCACAGCGCGTAGGCCAGCTCGTCGAACCGCTCCTGAAAGCGGTCGACACAATGCTGCAGCACGTCGCGCTTCTCGTAGCTCGCCAGCCGCGCCATCGGCTCGGCCGCGCGCACCGCCCCGGCGATCGCCTGGTCGATCACCTCGGGCGTGGCGAGCGCGGTGCGGAAGGCGACCTTGCCGGTGAACTTGTCGGTCACCTCGAGATCGGCGTTCGGCTGCGCGGCCTTGTTGTTGAGGTAGAGCGGGTAGGTGTCTTTGAGCTTCATTCGCATCTCCCCCCTCCCGCAAGCAGGAGGGGAACTTGTCAGAGCGCCTTCGAAAGCGCCTTGATGTCCCTGTTCAAAATCTGGTCGTTCTCGGAATAATCGACCGGACATTCGATCAGGTGCACGCCCGGCGTGTCGCGGCACTCGGCGAACAGCTCGCGCAAGTGGGCGCAACTGGTCGCGCGGTGGCCGTGGGCGCCGTAGCTCTCGGCGTAAGCGACGAAATCGGGGTTGCCGTAAGTCAGGCCCCAATCCTTGAAGCCCATGTTGGCCTGCTTCCAGCGGATCATGCCGTAGGCGTCGTCGCGCAGGATCAGGACCGTCAGATTGAGCCCCAGCCGCACCGCGGTCTCCATCTCCTGGCTGTTCATCATGAACCCGCCATCGCCGCAGATCGCCATCACCTTGCGATCGGGGTAGAGCATCGCGCTCATCATCGCGCTCGGCAGGCCGGCGCCCATCGTCGCCAGCGCGTTGTCGAGCAGCACCGTGTTGGGCAGGTAGGCGGTGTAGCCGCGCGCGAACCAGATCTTGTAGACTCCGTTGTCGAGGCAGATGATCCCGTCCTCGGGCATGCATTCGCGGACCTGCTTGACGAGATGCGGCGGGAACGCCGGGAAGCGCTCGTCGGCGGCCAGAGTGTCGGTGTGCTCGACCTCGGCCTTGCGGTACGCGAGCATGTGATCGAACTTCCACTTGCCCTGCGGGACGATGTCTTCCTTGATCTGCCAGATGGCGTTGGCGATGTCGCCGATCACCTCGATCTGCGGGAAATAGACCGGGTCGACCTCGGCCGTGCGGGTCGAGACGTGGATCACGCACGGCCCGCCCTCGCGCATGAAGAACGGCGGCTTTTCGATCACGTCATGGCCGACGTTGATGATCACGTCGGCATCCTCGACCGCACGGTGGACGAAATCGCCGGCCGACAACGCGGCGCAGCCGAGGAACAGCGGGTGGCGCTCGTCGATTACCCCCTTGCCCATTTGCGTGGTCAGGAACGGGATGCCGGTCTTCTCGACGAACTGGCGCAGCATCCGGCCGGTCATCTTGCGGTTGGCTCCGGCGCCGATCACCAGCACCGGCGCCTTGGCCTGCTCGATGGCATGCACCGCCTGGCGCACCGCCTTCGGCTCGGCCGAGGGGCGCCGGGCGGTCGAACGGGCGATCGGATGCGAGGAGGTTGGCTCGTCGGCGACGTCCTCGGGCAGTTCGAGGTGCGTCGCGCCCGGCTTCTCCTCCTCGGCCAGCCGGAACGCCTCGCGGATGCGGCTGGGGATATTGTCGCCCGAGGCGAGCTGGTGGGCGTACTTGGTGATCGGCCCCATCATCGCCACCACGTCGAGGATCTGGAAGCGGCCCTGCTTCGATTTCTTGATCGGCTTCTGCCCGGTGATCATCAGCATCGGCATCCCGCCGAGCTGGGCATAGGCCGCGGCGGTGACGAAGTTGGTCGCGCCCGGCCCCAGCGTCGCCATGCACACCCCGGTCTTGCCGGTGTGCCGGCCATACGTCGCCGCCATGAACCCGGCGCCCTGCTCGTGCCGCGTCAGCACCAGCTGGATCTGGTCGGAGCGTGACAGCGAATCGAGCAGATCGAGATTTTCCTCGCCGGGCACGCCGAACACGTATTCCACGCCTTCGCGTTCGAGGCATTCGACGAACAGATCGGATGCCTTGCTAGTCGCCTCGCCCATGATTCGAGTTCTCCCCCCTGCGCCCCCGGAAATTCGGGCGTATCAAATGGTCCGCGTTACGTCACCCGTCAAACACCGAGCCCCAGGCTCGCCGCGGCCGAGCGCAGTTCGTCGGCATGCGCAGGATTGGCCGCCAACGCGCTCGCCAGCGCGGCCCTGGCGTCGCCGTTGCGGCCGAGCTGGCGATAGCTGCGCATCAGCATGATCCACCCGTCGATGTTGGAAGGATCGTTCTTCATCCGCTGCGCCAGCTGCGAGACCATGCCTTCCGCCATCGTCCGCTGCTGACTCGGCGGGATCGACGAAGCGGCGGCAAGCTGCTCCTTGGTCGGGCCCGGCAGCATCAAGCCGCCGGAGGGCTGCGCGGCGGGCCGATTTGCGGTCGCCGTGGCGATCCGGTTGGCGACGGCGATCTTGTTGATCTTGCCGACCTGCTCGATCGTGCGCTGCAGGTCGTCATCCCACGGCGCGCCCACGGGCGTATCCTTGAGCAGCGCCAGCCAGTCGGCGATGGCGCCCTTGTGATCGCCCTTGAGATCCTTCTCGACGGCGAGGAAATAGCGCGAGCGCGGATCTTTCGGGTCGAGCGCAATCGCCTTCCTGAACGCATCGAGCGCGGCGGCGGGCATCGGGTCGTGCTGGCTCGCCATCACCCGCGCCTCGCCGAGCGAGGACCACAGCACCGCGTTGCCGGGGCTGATCTGCGTGGCGCGCTCGTAAGACCTTACCGCCTGGTCGTAGTTGCCGGCGTCGAACTCGGCGTAGCCGAGCTGCTGCCAGGCGCCGGCATCGTCGGGCGCCTTTTGCGCGTGCTGCCGGAGATCGCCGATGGAATCGGACGGAGCGGCTACCGGCGGCGAATCGCCGGAGCGATCGGCCGCGACGATGCGATAGCCGATCGTCCCCGCGGCAATCGCCACGGCGACCATCGCGACAATTCCGCTGCGCCCGATGCGAATGGCCATGACGAATTCCCCCGCTTTCCGCCGCAGTGCGAATGAATAGCAACTCGTTGGATTAGTTCAAACGGGTCTGGAGGTTTTCGCTGACGTGCTTATGATGGGGTCGCAAGGGGGTGAGGGGTGTCGTCTGAAACATCCGACAAAGTTCGCGTAGCGATAGTCGGCTCGGGCCCGGCGGGGCTCAGCGCCGCCGCCCATGCCGCCGCGCTGGGCATGAGCCATGTGCTGATCGAGAAGACCGGCCACCTTTCCGATACGATCTTCAAGTACCAGAAGGGCAAGCACGTCATGGCGACGCCCAACAACCTGGTGCTGCGCTCCGACCTCGATTTCGACGCCGGCAAGCGCGAGGCGATTCTCGACATCTGGGACCGGCAGATCGAAGAGGGCAAGGTCAACGTCCTGCTCAACGCGGAGGTCACCGCGATTACCGGCGAGGCGGGCGACTTCACGCTCGAGCTGAAGCGCGGCGGGCCGATCCATGCCGAAGCGGTGGTGCTGGGCATCGGCACCCAGGGCAATCCCAACCTGCTGCGCATTCCCGGCGCCGATTCGCCCTGCGTGCAGTACCAACTGGACGATCCGGGCGAGTATTTCGACGAGCACATCACGGTGATCGGCTCGGGCGACGCGGGGATCGAGAACGCGCTCGGCCTCGCCGCCGATCCGGCGCAGCGCAACGTGGTGACGATCCTCAACCGCGGCGCCGAGTTCGCCCGCGCCAAGGGCGCCAACGTCAAGCTGCTGATGGAGGCCGAGGCCGACGGGCGGATCACGGTCCGGCGCGAGACCTCGCCCGCCGAGATTCGCGGGAATGAGCTGGTGCTCGACACCCGTGACGGGCAGGAAACGATCCGTTGCGACCGGATCATCGCCCGCACCGGCTCGAAACCGCCGCGCGGCTTCGTCGAAGCCTGCGGCATCACCTTCACCAGCGAGGAACGCGACGCCTACCCCGCCCTCTCGCCGACGTTCGAGACGAGCAAGCCGGGTATCCACGTGATCGGTGCCCTGGCCGGCTATCCGCTGATCAAGCACTGCATGAACCAAGGCTATGACGTGATCGAGTTCCTCAACGGGAACACCTCGCTCAAGCCCGCCGACGAACCGATCCTGGCCGACAAGTTCGCCCGGCTGCCCGGCCGGCGTTCGGTCGAGGAATGGTTGGCGACCTTCAAGCATAATGTAACGATCCTGCAAGAACTCTCGACGCTGCAGCTACGCGAGCTGATGCTCGACAGCGATGTTCGGTTCTACAACCAGGGCGAGGTGATCTTCACCCGCAACGAGCCGGGATCGTCGATGTTCGCCATCGCCGAAGGCTCGGTGCTGGTCGAGGTCGACCCGACCAATCCCGCGATCACCGTGCCGATCGAGCAGGGATCGATCTTCGGCGAGGTCGGGCTGATCTCGGGCCGCCGCCGCGGGGCGACGATCCGCGCGGCCGAACCGACCGTCGCCATAGAGCTGTCGCGCAACGCCGCGCTCAAACTTATCGCCACCGTGCCCAGCGCCGGGCGAGCGGTGAACCGCATCGCGATCGAGCGCCAGCTGCTGCAGATGTTCGGCTCCGGCCTGACGCAGCGAAGACGTGGCCGAACTGGTCGAGGCGGCCGAGGTCAAGGTCGGTAAGCGCGCCGGCGAGGTGGTGATCAAGGAAGGCGCCGACGACAAGGACATCTACGTCATCCGCCGCGGCTCGATGATCGTCGAGAAGGATATCGGCGGGCGGCCGGTGTTCCTCTCGTACCTGCCCGCCGGATCGTACTTCGGCGAAATGGCGGTGATCGACGGTTCGAAGCGCACCGCCACGGTCAAGGCGGCGATCAAGTCCGAACTCGTCCGCCTGCCCGGCGATGCGTTCACCGCGCTACTCGCGCGCAAGCCGCGGCTGCGCGAGAAGGCGCTCGCGGATATGGCCAGCCGGCGCCAGGTCAACGCCTTCATCGAGAGCCGCAAGGACAGCTTCGGCGGTGCGGTGGATCTCTATTCCGAGACCGCGCAGTTCCTGGTCGACAACGGCATCGGCGAAGCGACCGATGTGCTGCTGATCGACGAGACGCTGTGCGTCGGCTGCGACAACTGCGAGAAGGCCTGCGCCGACAGCCACGACGGGCTCAGCCGCCTCGATCGCGAGGCCGGGCGGACTTACGCCCACCTCCACGTGCCGACCAGCTGCCGCCACTGCGAGCACCCGCACTGCATGGCCGACTGCCCGCCCAACGCGATCAAGCGCGGGACCGACGGCGAAGTGTTCATCGACGACACTTGCATCGGCTGCGGCAATTGCCAGCGCAACTGCCCTTATGGCGTGATCCGCATGGACGCCAAACCGCCGCCCAAGCCGTCGCTGATCGAATGGCTGCTGTTCGGCCGCGGCCCGGGCCCGGGCGAGGCGAGCTACGCCTGGCGCAAGGAGCATACCGATCCCGACGCCGGCAAGTTCGCCATCAAGTGCGACATGTGCTCGGGCATCGAGGGGGGCCCGGCGTGCGTGCGCGCCTGCCCGACCGGCGCGGCGATCCGCATCGGCCCCGAGCGGTTCCTGTCGGTCGCGCGGCTGGAGAGGGACAGCTGATGGCGACGGCGGTCAAAGACGGCGGATTGCGCCGAGAGGCGCCTAGGCCCGCCGTTCCTGCCCGCGCCGGACCAGACCGCTCGGACGAAGTGCGTGCCGAACGGCCGTCGGACCACGAGGGCTTCCTCGTGCACCGGCGTCTGCGCTGGCTCAAGATCGCTTCGGCGCTGTGCGTGATCGCGATCCTCGGCTACGCGCTCGCCGACGTGAAGCCGCGGCCCAACGGCGGCAGCTGGTACGGCTATACGCTCGGCACCATCGGCGCGCTGTTGATTGTTTGGCTGTCGCTGCTCGGCATTCGCAAGCGGGCGATGACGCCGGGGCGCTGGTCGCTCAAATCGTGGACCAGCGCGCACGTCTATCTCGGGCTATCGCTGATCGTCATCGCCACCCTGCACACCGGCTTTCAGTTCGGCTGGAACGTCCACACGCTGGCCTATGCGCTGATGATGCTGGTGATCGCCTCGGGCATCTACGGGATCGTCGTCTACTCGATGCTGCCGGTGTCGCTGAGCAACAACCGGCGCGAGATGACCACGCGCGAGATGGTCGAATCGCTCGCCGCGATCGATCGCCAGCTCGACCAGGCCGCGCAGCCGCTGAGGCGCAACGAGGCCGACCTGGTGATCGCTGCGCTCGAGCAGGATCCGTTCGGTTACGGTGTCTGGACCCGGCTTTCGGGCCGTTACCGCAACGACCGCACCGAGGCCGCGATGGCGGCGTTTTCCGACATCGGCCAACGCAGCGAGGCGGAGGAGCGCGTGCGCGCGCTGCTCGGCAAGCGCATCGCCCAGCTGCAGCAGATCCGCCGACACATGAAGCTGAAGGCGATGCTCGAGGTGTGGCTGTACGTCCATGTGCCGGCGACGATCGCCCTTCTCGGCGCACTGACGGCGCACATCGTCAGCGTGTTCTACTACTGGTGAGCGGCCGATGAGCTTCCGCGTCCGCACCATCGACCAGACCGCCGCCGGCCGCGAGATCGTCCGCGAACGCGAGATTCCCGGAGACACGCTGACCATCGGTCGCGCGGCCGAGAACGACATTCACTTGCCCGACCTGGCAATCGAGCAGCAGCACGTGCGGGTTTCGGCGACACCGAACGGTCAGCTGCGGGTCGAAGCGCTCGGCACGCTCGGCTTTAATCTCGACGGCCGCGCCGCGACGAACGGGACAGTCTCCCCGCGAGAGGGCGCCGAACTCGAGGTCGGCTCTTATCGCCTCGAATTCACTGCGGGCGAGGACGGTGCTGTCGCGGTCACGGTT
This sequence comes from uncultured Alphaproteobacteria bacterium, assembly GCA_963811255.1. Taxonomy (GTDB): domain Bacteria; phylum Pseudomonadota; class Alphaproteobacteria; order Sphingomonadales; family Sphingomonadaceae; genus Croceibacterium_B. The sequence continues at coordinate 1,613,125 of CAWEQI010000003.1, forward strand.
CGTCGCGCCTCCGAACAGGAGGGGCATGGCAAGGAGGCGTTACGCGGCTTCGCGCTGGCCAGCGTGCTGCCCGGCAAACGTGTCGTCGCCTGGGCGGCGCTGGCGGTGATCCTGATCGCCTTTCTCGCGGTGCCGATCTATTCGCATATGACGCGCACGGTGGTGCAACCGAGCATCGACAAGCCGGGCACGGTGGTGATGGACGCCAGCTGGTCGCCGGGCCCGCTCAGCGCCGCGCACCATGCGCTGGAGAACAATTGCGAGGCCTGCCACGTGAAGGCGTTCGTGGCCGTGCGCGACAACGCCTGCCTCGCCTGCCACAAGGACATCGGCGATCACGCCGCGCATGCGAAGCTGATCGCCGCGCGCGGCCCGATGAGTTGGGGGGCGAGCTTCCAGCGGGCGGTCGCGACAGTATTCAACAAGCCGGGCCCCGGGGCGTGCACCGACTGTCATATCGAGCACCAGGGCAGCGGCCCGATGCCGGCGACGCGGCAGCAGTTCTGCGCCGATTGCCACGGCACCCTCGACCAGCGGCTCAAGGACACCAGGATCGGCGACGCTTCCGACTTCGGCAAGCTCCACCCAGAGTTCGCGGCGCTAATCGAGACCGAACCGGGGCAGAGCAAGCCAATGCCGGTTTCGCTCGCCTCGCATCCGAAACAGTGGGACGGCCTGCGTTTCTCGCACGCCGATCACCTCGACCGCAGCGGAGGGGTGGCGCGGATGGCGCGTAACATCGGCGCCGAGCGCGGCTACGGCTCAGCGCTCGATTGCAAGGATTGCCACCATCTCTCAGCCGACGGCGTGCGCTACCTACCGGTGAACATGGAGCGCGACTGCGAGGCGTGCCATAGCCTGGTGTACGACAAGGTCGGCTCGACCTTCCGCACCCTTCACCATGGCGACATCGCGCAAATGCAGGCCGACCTGGCCGCCTCCGACCGTTCGGGCCACCCGCCGATCGTCACCGGCCTGCGGCGCCCGGGCGAATACGCGCCCGGCGGACTGTACTACGGCAACTTCACCGGCGGCAGCGGCCTGGTTGCGCGGGCGATGGCCCCCGACGGGGTTTGCGGCGAATGCCACATCCCGAATCGCGTCAACGGCCGCCTCGGGGTGATGCCGGTGAGCCAGCCGACCCGCTTCTTCGCGCACGGCTGGTTCAGCCATGCCGACCACACCCAGCAAAAGTGCACCGCCTGCCACGCCGCGAGAACCTCGAAGAGTTCGGCCGACCTGCTGCTGCCGGGGATCGGCAAGTGCCGCGAATGCCACCTGGGCGAAGACTCGACGAAGGCCAAGGTGCCCTCAAGCTGCGTGATGTGCCACAGCTATCACCCGCGCGAGGGCGCGCCGGCTGCGGCCGAACAGATCGCCATGCGGCACGAGGAGTGAGGGAAGCGTTTTCGGCAGGGTCGGCCGGAAGAAGAGAACAGGGGACCGCTCAATGCTGATCGCGCAGATGACCGATATCCACATCGGTTTCGCGCCTCATGAGAAGCCGGAGGAATTAAACCGGCAGCGCTTTCGCGCCACCCTGGCGCGCATCCTCGACGCGCCCAATCGCCCCGACATGCTGGTGCTGAGCGGAGACATCACCGACCGCGGCGACCAGGAGAGCTACCGGCGCACGGCGGACCTGCTCGCGGATTGCCCGTTTCCGGTGTGGCCGATGTGCGGCAACCACGATGTTCGCGACAAGTTGCTGCGGGCGTTCCCGCAAGTGAGCGCCGACGACGGGTTTCTACAGTACGTGATCGAGCAGGACGGGCTCAGGATCATCCTGCTCGACACGCTCGAGGAAGGGCGCCACGGCGGCGCCTTCTGTCAACGCCGGCAGGCGTGGCTGGAGGAGCGCCTAGACGAGGCGCCGGACGCGCCCACGCTGATCTTCATGCACCACCCGCCGGTAGTCAGCGGCATCGGCTGGATGGATCCGGGCGCCGACGAGCCATGGGTCCGCCGCATGGCCGCGGCGCTGAGGGGACGTGAACAGGTGCTGGCGATCCATTGCGGGCATCTCCATCGTCCCCTGGCGACGACCTTCGAGGGCATTCCACTGGGCGTCACTTCCTCGGTCGCGCCGCTGGTGGCGATGGACCTGCGCGAAATCGACCCGAACCAGCCCGACGAACGCGATCTCATCACCACCGAACCGCCGTGCTATGCGATTCACCGGTGGGACGGCGCCAGCCTGGTGACCCATTACGAGCGGATTTCCGACTGGCGCGTGCTGGCCCATTACACCGAAAAGCTGCAGCCGATGATCCGCGATATGGTCGCCGAGCGCGAACCGACGCCGCAGAAATAGGATTGAGCTGCGGGCAGAAATCCTCCCCGAGCAAGCTCGGGAGGGTTTATTTCCCGGCCAGTAGCGGGCCCTTGCCCGGAACCCAGGCGTTCATGTCGACTTTGTCGCTGACTTTCCACACCGCGCCCTTGCTGGTGAGGAACAGCTTTTCCATTTCCTTGCGGGTGAACGGGCGCGAGCCGATGCGGCCGAACACGGCGATCTGGCCGCCGGTCTCGTCCACCGCCCGGTCGCGGTCGAGGCCTTTCGACAGCGCCAGCGCCGGCGACGGCGTTTTGGCCCAGGCGATCAACTGCGGCTCGGGCGCGGGCGAGAAGCCGTAGAAGTTCGGCTGGCTTTCCGGACTGGTCAGCTGGATCACTTTCAATCCGTTCGCCCCGTCGGCGACGTAGGCGAACATCGAGGCGTTGGTCGAACCGACGATCACATCCTCAACGTCGTTCATTTTGCCGCCGAAGGTGACCATTCGATAGACCTTCGGCGATTCCGGCCGCGTGACATCGACGATCGCCAGCCCGTCCTCCTTGTCGGCGACATAGGCGTAGGTCCGGGCGACGTAGAGGCGCTGGGCATTGCCGAGCGGCAGCGTCGATGCCGGCAGGTGCCGCGGCTTGGCGAGATCGGTGACGTCGAACAGTTCGAGCCCGTTTGCGGTCGTGACCCACAGGTAACGGAACTGGATCGCGCTGGCGCGCGGATCGTCAAGCGGCACCACGCTGGTCACCTGCGGATCAAGGCAGGTTTCGCCCTTCTTCGCATCGACCGTGCACGGCTTCTCGCGCGACCACGGCTTGGGCAAATGGATCGTCACCAGCGCCTTGTCGGTGACGACGTAGGCATAATCGCCCGCCAACGTGATGTGCCGTGCGCCCGTCAGCACGCCGCCGGGATTGAAGGCCAGCGCGCGATTGAGGAAGTTGTTCCGGAACTCGCGGTCGGCCAGCGTGTCGACGTTGACCGCGATCAGCCCTTCCACGCTGTCGGTGATGAAAGCGTAGTGATAGACCGGGCTGAACGGCTGCTCGTCGTTCATCTTCCGCATCGGCGCGGTGTTGCGCAGCGGCGCGATCGACTGGTCGGTCGGCAGGGCCATGCAGGTGGCGTTCTTCGTCGCCACGTGGGTATTGTGACCGAGCGGCGAGAACGGCGCGCTGAGTATCTTCTCCGACACGCCCTTGTTGGCGATCGAGGCGACGTCGTAGACCTCGAATCCGCCCTTGCCTTGGGCGACGTACATGTATTCGCCACGCAGTTGCAGACAGCCGACCCGGCCGGGCGTGCCCTTGGTCACGTTCTCGAACCGCTCGAGCGGATGGGTCTCGCCCGAAGCCTTCTTGTCGAACGTCTCGCCGCGGGTCCAGTCCTTGAGCTCGCGATGGTTGTCGTCGACGAACTGCTTGTAATAATCGGGGTAGGCGTACTTGTGCAGGTATGATCCGAGCACCGCCTGCGGCTCGCTCCACTCCGTCACTCGCACCGCCTCGAAGCCGCCTTCGAGCCCAGTCCAGGCGTTGAGCCCGACGAAGTTGACGGTGTTGGTCCCCAGCAAGAGGAGCTGGGCCATGATCGCGTTGTTGTCGTCCTTGTCCGACAGGTGGCAATCGGTGCAGGTCTTGGTCTCCTGCGTGCGCACGGTGTGCGGGAAATGCGGCGCGAAGGCCTGGCTCGAAAAGCCGATCGCGCTGATCGGTGGCTGCTGGGTATAGATCCGTTCGCGATTGATGTTGGTACTCGACAGGACCAGCGCCGAACTGCTTCGCACCGGGGCGATCTCGTTGCCCTTGGTGTTCTGGTGAATGCCGAGCTGGAACATGTCGCTGCGCGCGACTTGCGGGTTGTAGGTGGCGAAGTTGCGAGTCTCCTCGCCCTCGTAATGATGGCTGTCGGTCTTCCAGTTGGCCTCGATCGGCAAGTGGCAGCCGCCGCAGCTGGTGGTCCACGACAGATGGCAGGTGAAGCAGGCCATCTTGTCTTCGGGATGCGCCCGCTGGTCGCGCGGGACGCCGAGGCCGAAGGCGAACTTGCCGTCCTCCGCGCCGGAAATGCTCATCAGCTTGGCGCGCGCCGCCTTGGCGTTGAAATGCGGATTGCTCGGATCGACGCTGTCCTTGACCAGGCTCACGCGCCATTCGAGCTTCGGATCGACCACCGAGCGCTGGATCAGTTGCTTGCGGCCCATGCTGTCGTAAGTCCACTCGAAGCGGCGCTTGCCGTCGGGATTGCGCAGCAGCGACAGATCATGGCCCTTGGGCGGCGCGGCCGGACCGCTGGTGCGCAGCGTGGGGTACGCGTCCACGGTGCCGTGGCAGTCCTTGCAGCCGATCTCGATCGCGCTCGCAACTTCGCTGTAGATCAGGCCGCTGCCGTGGCTGTCCTGCTCGAAATGGCAGTCGGCGCATTGCATGCCCTTCTCGGCATGGATGTCCATCAGGTGGACCGCCTTGCCCGGGTTGACCCCCGGCTTCACGAACGCACCCTCGCCGTCCTTGCGCCACTTCTGCGGATCGTCGGGGCGAACGATATGCGCCGTGTCGGTGCCGTAAGTCGCCATGTTGCCTTCGGCGTCGAGCAGGTTGCCGACCCGGTCGCGCTTGAACACCCCGCGGAAGTTCCACCCGTGACCGTGGTAATCGGCGAATTGCGTATCCTTGAGCTGGGGATCGAGGTCGTGGACGTGGCGGACGAAATCGAGGTCGGCCCACTTGCCGCGCGGCGAGGCGCCTTCGGGGTTGCGGGTCAGCACCTTCAGCCGTTCCTCGGCGGTCGGGTATTTCTGCCGCTTGGGCCACATGAACGGCGCGTCGGATTCGTAGTCCCACATCGTGTAGCCGAGGAACGAGTTCAGGAAGATGTTCGGCTGGTGCATGTGGCAGGTCATGCACTGCGAGGTCGGGATCGAGCGGGTGAACACGTGCTGCAGCGGATGGCCGCTCTCGCCGCCCAGCTCTCCCGGCTGGCGCAGTGAGCCGTGGTCGCCGGTGGCGATCGTCGGATCGACCGTCATCGTCTGTCCATCGCGCCCGTCCTTGGCGTAGGTCAGGCTGTGGGTCGGCTGGCGGTCGTTGGCGTAGACCACGTGGCACCCGGCGCAGCCGGACTGGCGATAGTCGCCCGGCTGGTCGTTGGTGCCCATGAACCACATGTAGGGATCGTTGAGGCGCGTCTTGTGCAGGTTGAGCACCGCGATCGCGATCCTCAGGCCGGTGCCCGGGCCGCGGTTCGACTGCTTGAGGTCCGGCCGCCCGGGTTCCTCGAGCTTCTGGATGCTGCCGCTGTCGTTCGGCAGCCCGATCTCGGGGAACGAGGGGTTGATGACCCGGCCGCCGCGCTCGAACACCCGGAACACGTCCGACGGCGGGACCACTTGCCAGGTCGGCAGCGGGTAGAGCTTGGCGAGGGCGTCGTGAGCCTTCTGCTTGTCGGTCACGGTGCCGGGCGGATTGCCCGGGCTGAGGATTTCGGCCGGCTTGCCGTCGCGGGTGTATTGCTCGCCGACCACCGCGCTCTTGAACGGCAGAACGCCGTTGTTGTAGGCGCCCGCCGCCCAGAACATCGCCGAGTTGGACATCAGCGAGCGCTCGGCGCCCTCGATCTGTTTGATATGGCACGCCCCGCAGGCTTCGCGCGCGACGCGGTAGTCGCTCGGATTGACGAAGCGGACGAACTCCGGCGCTTCCTTGTTGAGCAGGGTGTACGACCGCTTGGGATTGGCCGAATCCGGATAATGCCACGCCTCGGGATAGCGCGGCAGCACGTGCGCCTTTTCGCGCGCGGCGACATAGGCCGGATCGTCGTGCGCCAGCTTGGCGTCGCCCATCACGCTCGCGTCCCCGCCGTGGCAATCGGTACAGCCGAGCCGCACCGCCGGAGTGGTGTGCATCGTCGCCGCGTCGCTGGCGGTGTGACATGAGATGCACCCGGCGGACTTCGCCTGCATCTCGGCGGCCGTTTCCTGCGCCGGCGCCGGCGGCGCGGTGACATAGTGCCGCTCTACCGGCTTTTCGCCTTCGGACGCACTCAGCTGGGCCGATCCGGCGATGCCGAACGCCAACAGGAGAAGGGCGACCAGGGCGAGGAGGCGAGTGCGAGTCATCAGTAGCTTAAGATCACATTGGCCAGCACCGAATAGTAAGTGCGCTGCCCTTCAAGGTTGTCGAAAAGGTCGCGAAAGCCGCTTCCGGCGACCAGCGCCGCGCCCGACAGGCGCACGACGATGTTCTGCGTCGCCTTCGGCCGGTAGATTGTCGCCGCCGACAAATCCCAGCCCACATCGCGCGGTATGCTGCCTTCGTTGCGCAGCGTCTGCAGCACGGCGGTGTTCTGAAACCACAAGTGGTTGGCGTTTGTCGAAATACGCAGCTGCGGCAGCACGTCGAAATCGCCGCCGAGGCCGACCAGCTCGAGCCCGGGATTGTTGAAATTCGACTGCCCCTCGTCCTTCGACGAGCGCAGATCGTTGAGCATGCCATTGCGGCCGCTCAGCGAGATCGCCCGCCCGCCGCCGACGAACGGGATCGCCTGGCGGATCCAGTAGCTGGTGTCGGCCCCGGCAAAGATCGGATTCTCGACAATCGAATCGAAACCAGTCTCGGTGTTGTCATAGGGATGGCCGTCGCCGCTGGCGTAGGCGCCCGACAGGCGGAAGCGCATCCAGTTGTGGTCGTAACTGAGCTCGGCTGCGGCGAAGAAAGCGCGGATCTTCGCCGGCTGACTGGTGAAGATACTGTTCCGGTCCTGCCCCAACGCGCCGTAGACGCTGGCGGTCAGGTTGAGCCGGCCGATGTGCCCGTCGGCGCTGTAGCCGAGATAGAACACGTCGTAGTCGCGGCCGCGCAGATTGCCGATCAGCGCCGGACGCACCGGGAAGCCGTTGCTATCGACATGGATTCCGCCGGCTTCGCGGTTGCGGTTGTAAACCACCGTGATCTGGCTGGTCAGCGCCGGGATCAGGAAATCCTGGCGATAGACATTGGCGACGAACACCCAGTCCTTGCGCGGGCTTTGCGTGACATCGTTGAGCCCGCTGTTGGTGTCCTTCTCGAGCCGCCAGAACGCCGCCAGGTTGTACTGGAAGCGGTTATCGTCGCGGTCGCCGAACAGCCGCACGCCGAGCTGCTCGTCATTGAACAGGAACCCGCGGAAATCGGACTGGAATGGCTGGATGCCGACCCGCACCGCGTCGAAGTCGTAGCGCGCCGAAACGTTGCGGATGTGATAGTCGACGAACGCTTCCTGCACGCCGAGGAACTGGTCGAAGCGGTGCGAGGGCTTCGACGGCTGGACGAACAGAATGCGTTTTTCGGGTACGTTGGCGTAATTGAAGTTGAGCGCCAGCGTCAGCTTGTATTCGATCTCGGGCGGCTTGAACGCGGTGCTGCCCTTGGTCAGGGCGGTGCCGACGATGAAGGTCTGCGAGGCGAAGTAGCTGGCGTCCTTGCCGAACACGTCGATGCTGTGCGGGCGTTCGGTGGTCTGCACGCCGACCGGTAGCGGAAAGGTGCGCGGCTCGAACACGCTGTCGCTCACCGCATTGAGGGCGAAGAACCAGTCGTCGCCCTTGATCGGCAGCCACGGCACCTTGGCGCGGTCGATCGGCCGGTCGCCCTTGAGCGTGTTCTGGTGATAGGGATCCCACCAGTGCTCGGTGACGAGACCGAGCGACTGGATCAGCCGCCAGCGGTCGGGGATCGGGATCTGATCGGTCGGGAACGCCTGCGGCGGCGGCGCGCGGATCGCGCCCGGGTTGTCCTGTGTGACCGGCGGCGGCAGCGGCTCGACGTAGCCCGGCTTTCGGCGGCCTTCGATCACACCGTTGTCGACCGGCGGCGGGCTCAATTCCTGGTCGGCGCCCTGATCCTGCTGCCGGTCCGGTGCGGCCTGGTCCTGACGATCCTGCGGGGCATCGGCCGCCGCTTGCGGCGTGGAGGCCTGTAGCGCCAGCGAGATGAGGTACGCCGCACTCATCACAGACCCTGGCAGACGTTCTGCACGCTGCTGTCTATGAACGGCGCAAACGGACAGTTGACGAAGCGCAATCGCACCATCGAGCCGTTGACGTTGACGACGATGTTGTCGGCCCGGATCCCCACCGGCGCATTGCCGAGCGTGCCGAGCTGCACCCCGGCATTGTTGAGCCCGAGGAAGGTGACCATATCGTCCTGGTCGATGCCGTCGCCCGAGGCGCCGATGCCGCCGATCAGCTTGTCGCCGCGGTAGATCGGCACCGAGCCGGGGAATATCTGGATGCCGTTCTGCAGCCGCTTCTGGCCGGGCGCGACGTCCGGCTGGTTGGTGCATTGCGCGGGGGTGTCGGTCGCGCTTGTGCCCTCGACGTAGCCGAGGTGGTGGGCGATGTTGCCGATCACCAATGCCGACTGCAGCCCGGTGGTGAACGGGTTCCATTGGTCGATCGGACGCGACAGCGGACCGTTGGGATTGCCCACCTGGCCATCGGGGAAATAGGGCCGCGACAGATTGCCGCCGGCGCGGTCGCCGAACGCGAAGGTGCCGGTCAGCGCGGTCTGGTCGCTGAGGAAGGTGCGCACCTTGCCGACGAAGGCCCGCACGTCCGAACTCGGATCGGCTAGCAAGTCGGCGCCCGCGTTGGCTCCCGAGAAAAACGCCGCCGTGCGCGCCTTCTGCAGGCTGACGTCGATACCGAAGAGCGGGGCGTCGGGCGCCCGGACGACGCCGAGCACTTGCCCATGCGTGTCGACCACCGAGATCGAAACCTGGGCCCGGCTGTCGAGCGGCTGACGAATCTGTGCCCGCGCGTGCGACATGACCGCGAATGCCTGCTCGAGGATCGCCCGCACTTCGGCGGCGGTGAGCGGCTGGGCCACGTCGGCCGCGTCGGTGCCGGCGCGGATCGGAAACCGATCGTTGCCGCTGCCGTCGCTGAGCACGAAGGCGTCGCGGTTGGAGAACTCGGACGTGGTTGCCGGGCGAATGCCGGAGGCCTCGGTGCCGTAGGCGGTGCCGGCGAGTAGCGCTGCGCCCGAGTAATAGCCCTTGAGCGGGACGAGGCTGCCCAGCGCTGGCGCCGTGGTGGCGTACGTCGCGCTCGAATTGTCAAAGATGCTGGCGTAAGTGGCGTCCGAATAGCGCAGTTGCGTGCCGTCGACGTAGATCTTGTCGGCGCGGATCGCGTCCGGCGCTTCGAAGCCGACGGTTCCGGCGAGCGCAATCGATTCGTCCTTGTCCTGATCGATGTCGAGCACGTTCGGATCGAACCCGTACTTGCCATCGGCCATGACGCCGATCGCCCCGACGAGGACGCCGTTCTTGTACAGCGGGAACCCGCCGGGGTCGGCGGAAAGCCCGAGCGGCGAGCGCTTGGGCCCGATCAGCGGCCCGGCACCGGCCATGCCCAGCCGGGTGTTGAGGTCGGAGCACGGCAGCTGACTGAACTGCACGCCGAACAGCGGCCCGCTTTCGAGGCCGGCCGTGCTCGGCGACGGCGGAAAGTGCTGCTGCACGATCATGCTGGCGGTGCGACTGGAAAAGGCGTTGCCGTCGCTCGACAGGTAAGCCCCGGTGATCGCCTTGGCGACTGCCGCGGCTTCGGCGGGCACGTCGAGGCCCTCGGCGTCGATGTTGTTGCCGTTGGGCGCGTCGCTGATGTGCGCGGTCGCCGGGGCGCCGGTCATGCGGAACAGCGCGAGGACGTTGCCGACCCGGTCGGTGACGGCGATCACCGCCGGCGTGCCTTGCCCCTTGGCCTGTGCCGCGGCGTGGGCGACGATCTGGCCGACGTCGGCGGCGCTGAGCGAAACTTGTGCCGGCACCGCATAGACCGTGTTCGACCCGCCGCCTCCGCCACCCGAAGGGCCGCCGCTGCCTCCGCCGGTCGAGCCGCCGGAAGTCGCGGTCGAACCGCCTCCTCCGCCGCACGCATTGAGCGCCAGTGCCAGCGCGATCGCTACAGCCTTGCGGAACCCTGATCTCACCGAAGCGCCTCGATGCTGCGCACGGCGCTCGACAGCGCGGCGCGGAATTGCCGCGGATTGTAGCTCTGCGGACTGCTGACGGCGGCATAGGCGCGGTTGATGTCGGCGCGAATGCCGGCGGCGGCACCGACCGTGACCTCGCGTTCGCGGACCAGCGCGTTGAGCAAGGTGTCGATCGCCATCACCCCCTGCGCCGACCCTTCGTAGTCGGTGAAACGCGGTTCGGTGGTCTTGTCGGCAATGACGGCGATGATGCGGAACGCGTCGTCGCGGCCGTAGCCGCCCCGGGCGAGCGCATCGGAGAGCGCCGCCGCGGACGCGCCCAGGCGCCTGGCGGCGGTGACGGCCTGCTCGCGCCCCTGGCCCATCGCGCGATGGAAATCCTTGCTCGCGGCGTCGAACCTGGCCGCCTGCCCCGGCGCCAGCACCCGCGCCGCCGCCGAAAGCATGATCATGTTCTCGTCGTTGTACGGCGGCATGGAGAACGGGATCGGCCGGCCGGGGTTGGTTTCGAAAGTCAGCTTGCGCTCAGGGCCGTCAGTGATCGTGCGGTGGCAGCTGTGGCAATCGTAGAAATAGAATTCGGGGAAGATTCCCCAGGTCCCGCGGTCCGGCCGAGCAAACAGGCCGACCGAGCGGCGCACCGCTTCGGCCTGGCCGACGGCCCACAGCCGCACGCTGCTCGGCCGGCCTTTGCGGGCGACGTAGTCGGCGTCGATGTTCCAGTGCTGCTGTAGCGCCGAAAACAGGTCTAGCTCGAACGATATCCGCGGGTGACCGGCGGCCATCAGCCGGTGCGTGACGAACTGCCCATCGGCGGCGCTGCCGAAATGGCAATCGAGGCACACACGCGCGCGCACTTGCGGCTGCTCCAGCGGGACCATTCCCGCAGCGACGTTGGCCGCATGGGTTCCGCTCACCCCGTAGTGGCTGGCGATCCATCCGGAGGCGGGGCCGTGGCACGCCTCACAACCGACGCCGTCGGAAATCTGGAACTTGAGGCCACGCTCCAGCGCGGGCGCCGGCGTCGCATGGCAGCCGAGACACTCGGCCGCCCGGGTCGGTTCGCCCAGGCCGAGCGTCGCAGCAATCTGTCGGCCGCGCGGGCTGTCGAGCACGGCAAAGGCGCGGCTGTGCGCGCCGCTGGCGGAAGAGGGCTCCTGCCATATGGCGATCTCATCCTGGCGGACTTCCTTGCCGTTGCCCTCGGCCCGGCCGTGGCAGGTCGAACCGGTGCACGACGCCACGCCCTCGTAAACCACCGGCGCTTGCGCCTGCGCGCCGAGCGTCATCGGCCCGCCCGCGAGCGCCAGAAGCAACAGCACCAGCCACCTCGAAAGGCGCCGGCCGGCCGATCCCCTCACTCGCCCCCCTCCTCCTGCTTATTCGAACAGCTGTCCTTATCACCCGAGCAGCCGCCGACCCACAAGTCATCATTGCCGACGCCGGTGATCGGCTCGTCGACCAGCGGGGGAGTGATCAGCGGCACGGTGTCGGCGAGCGAGAACAGCGCATCGGAGAACACCAGGTTGCCTTCATCCCCGTTGCCTTGCTGCAGCGGCTGCGTCAGGTCGTCATCGGTCGGATTGCTTACCGGCGGTAGCGTAGCCAAGATGCAATTGGCGCCGATCACGCAGCCGTTGATCGTCGACAGCGGGTCGAACTGTCCGCCGGCCGCGGCAGCCGTGTCGTTGATCGTGACGAGCGGCGCGGTATCGAGGCCGGTGACTGGGTCACCGTTCTGCAGGATCACGCCGTTGATGGCGATCTGCGTCGATGCCGAGCCGGTCGTGATGGCGAGTTGGTTGGCGGTAAAGCCGAGGCGGTCGGCGAAAGCACTGCTGGCGCCGCCGTTCTGGACCAGGAAGGCATCGTTCACGTTGACCGCGATCGTCCCCGCCTGGAGATAGCCGCCGGCGGGGCCGGCAGCACCCGGCGCGCCGAGCGCCTTGGAAATCTGCGCCAAGTCGGTCACGCCGTCGATGGTGTTGAACGTGTCCTGGGTCGCCACCACGACCCTATCTGCCGTCAGAGCCAGGGTCCCTTGCGGAGTCCCAGCATCCGATTGCATCGCAATGGAACCTTGTCCCGCGACGATGTCGATCAGCGTGGGATCGATCATGAACGTATCAGCGGCCGAACCGGTGGTCAGCTGCACGGCGCCGTTCACCGTCACGCTACCATCGGTGAGTATACCGAGCGTTCCGCCGCTGCCGAGATTGCCGCTGTCGCCATAGCTCAGCTGCAGATCGGCCAAAGCGACGTCGCCGGAACTCGCCAGCGTGATCGATTTATCGGCGAACAGGCGGCCGGCCTCGGCGGAATCGAGTTCGTAGCCGCCGGCCCCACCGGCACCACCAATGGTGCTGGTGCGGGTGGCGTCGCTGTTGGTCAGCGCGATATCTTGCGTCAGCCCGCGTTTGCCGAGGGTGGCGGAGCTGGCCAAGTCGATATCGGCCGAGCGCACGTCGATCGATGCCGCTTCCGCCCGGCCGCCAAGGGCAAAGGTGCCGCCGGCTTTGACGCTGAGCGCTCCGTTATCTGCGAACAATCCCAGATCCGCGAGCACATCGCCGTTGGCAGCGAGATCGACAGTGGCTCCCTCGACGTCGTGCGTCAGGTGAACGTCGCCGCCGAGGCTTGAAAGAGTGACTGCGCCGATTGCCGAAACCGGACCGGAGGTCAGGTTGAGCGCGGTGGTGATCGAAAGATCGCCAGCGGTGGCGAGCGCCTGCCCAAACGTAAGGCCGCCGCTCGAGGTAAGCTCGACCGAACGGCCGAACACGTTTACCGCTCCGCTAGACTGCAGATCGGCCGCGAAGACCGCGCCGCTGTCGGCCGTAAGCGAGGTCGTCCCGCCCGAGGTGAGCAAACCGAGCGAAATACCGTTCGCCGCGTCTATCGAGGCATTCCCCGTCGCCGAAAGAGGTCCGGTTGCCGTGAGGTCGAGCGCGGCGAGCGAAAGATCGCCCGCCGTTGCGTCGGCGCTGTCGAATATCAGCGCACCGGGCGAGGTGATGTCGACCGACTGGCCCGATGCAGTTACCAGGCCCGGAGAATGAAGATCGGTGACCGTGAGGGCGCCGTTGGAAGCGTTCAGCGTGGTGGTGCCCCCGGAGGTCACCGTTCCCGCAGACAGTCCGCCATTGCCGATGAGCGCGACATTTCCGGTCGCCGACACAGGCCCGTTTGCCTTGAGGGCGCCAGCCGTCACGATCTTCAGGTCGCCCGCGGTCGCCGTCGCGCCGGCGAATGTCAGGCCTGCGCCCGACTCGAGCAGCAGCGATCGGCCGGTCGCGGTGACGAGCCCGGCCGACTGCAGTTCCGCCGCGGTGATAGCGCCGTTGCTGGCAGTGAGTCCGGTCGTCCCGCCCGAAGTCAGCGAGCCCAGCGAAATGCCATTCGCCGCGTCGATCGCTACATTGCCGTCGGCGGCGAGCGGCGCGGTTGCCGAGAAGCTGCGGGCGGCGATCGTAAGGTCGCCAGTGGCGTGGAACTGTTGCGTTCCGCTCATCCTCGCGTCGCGCGGGGTTGTGATCGTGGCGTTTCCGTTGACCTGCAGCGGCGCGCCGCCGATCACGCCGACGAAGCCGTCACCGAGGGGAGCGTTGGCGCCTTCGGCGTCGGCCAACAGGTCGCCGTTGATCGTCAGCGCGGAACCGGCGTCGAACACCTCGACGTCGAGACCGGTGCTGCCGGCATCGCTCGTCCCCGCGCCGGCCGTGCCGGTGCCACCGATGCCGTTCCCATAAAGCGACAGCGCGCCCATCGTCCGCGCGCCCGAGGGCCCGCTGCTATCGATCAGCGCGAAATTCGCCGCCCCACCGGTGCCGCGGCCGCCGACAGCGCCATCGCCGCCAGCGCCGTCGGCGCCGAGCGTCACCGGGCCGAGAGTGAAGGCGCCATCGGCCAGCTGTGTGGCCGCGGTTCCGCCGATGCCGTCGCCGCCGTTGCCGTTTGTGCCGCCCGACGACGTGCCGCCCGGTCCGCCGTCGCCGGAGGCAACGATCAGGACATCGCCGCTGGTGAGCGCGCCGGTCGATCCGCTGGTGAAGGTCAGCCGGGCGGTCCCGCCGGTGCCGGCGCCACCGCCTGTCGCCGCGCCGCCAGCAGTATTATTCGTGCCCGCGCCTCCCGTTCCGTCCGCGCTGATTTGCGTGGCGTTCCTCGCGGAGGTCACCTGCAGCGAGCCGCCGCCGATCGTCAGCAGGGCATTGCCGCCCGAGCCGCCGCCGGTGAGCGCTGCCAGTTCGCTGGTGCCTGCGCCCGGGCTGCCCCCACCGCCGAGACCCGTGGCATCGATCGCGAGAGTGCTGACGACGCCGGTTCCGCCAGCGGCAGAAAAGCTCGACATACCGCCGAAGCCGTTGCCGGAGTGAAACGGCGTCAATCCGGTGCTCGCGGCGGAGATTCCGCCCAGGCCGGGAGCCTTGACGGTGACATCGCCCACGTTGAGGCCGCCTGCATCGATGGTCACGCCGGCGGTGCCGCCGGTCCCGTCGCCGGCGTCGGCCGACATCGGCCCGCCGTAGGTGCCCGGCGGCGCGCTGATGTCCATGCCTCCTGCGTAGTAGAACGCTGGGGTCGTGGCGTCACCGGTCGCATCGACCACGAGCGAGGTCGCAGTCACCTGCCCGGTGCCCGTAAGTCCAGTCGGCAGCTGCAGCTGCGCGGTTCCGCCCGTGGCATCGAAGCCGACCTGCGGGCCCGGCCCGGGTGAATAGAAGGCGCTGTTCTGATTCCATTTGGCGCTCGCATCCACGGCGATGGAGCCCGCCACATCGACCGTCCCGCCGTCGGTGGCCGTCAGCGTCGCCGAGCCGCCCAGCGCGCTGGTTGCGGAGGTGCCGACACCGCCGAGACCCCGTGCATCGACATCGAGCGAAGCCGTGCCCATGCCGTCGTCGAGCGTGAGGCTGCCGCCGTTGTTGACGAGCATGGTGGCGGATCCGCCCGTCGCCGCGCCGGCAGCCGAGTTCGCGCCCAGGTTTGCCGCGTCGGCCACCAGCGACATCGAACTGCCGTTCACCGTGCCGCCAAGCACGTTGAAAGCCACCGTGCCGCCGAGAGCGTCGGGCGTGGTCGTGGGCGCGGCCGTGGAGTAGTACAGAGTATCGACGAGCGCCTGGGCGCTCGCATCCAGATTGGGGAACGTCAGCGATGAACCGCTGCCGACCTCGACATAAGTCTCGCCGGCCGTTGCGCTCGATCCCGCCGGTGCATCCACGGTGGCGACCGCGTCTGCCGAGAGATAGACGTTATTGGTGACCGTGAGATTGGCACCGCCGGAGAGGATTAGGGAAACCGCATTGGAAAGAGTGGTTGCCGAGTTGCCCTGAGCCCCCAGTTCGTATCCGGCATTGGCGTCGGTGCTGACCGAAAGGTCGCTCCAGTTGTAAACGCCGCCAGTGAGCGAAATCGAGGCCGTTCCCCCCGTGGCGGCACCGGAAGTCGCGGTGCCCGATCCCCCATAGGCATAAGCGTCGACATTGACCGAACCCAAATTCAGCGCGCCGTTTTGGCTGATCAGGCTGACCGAACCGCCGATCGCATCGCCGCCGGCGCTACCTGAATATGCGCCATACGCATCGGCACTGGCGCTGAAATAGCTGGTGGCGGTGATGACGCCACCGTTCCGCGCGGTCAGCGAAGTCGTTCCGCCAATGGCGGTGCCGCCGCCGGCCGGATAGTAAGCGGTGGCGTCCGCGGAGATGCTCGAGGCCGAGATAGCGCCCCCGTTGGCATCCACGGTGACCGACCCGCCGAGCGCATCGACCGGGGTGATAGCGCTTGTCAGCGACGCGAAGTTCGAAGCGTCCAGGTTGAGAGAGTAGGTGGTGGCGAGCGACGCTTTGCTGCCGAGCGATATGTCGATGGTGCCGCCCGCCCCGCCCCGGCCGGCGCTCAATGACATCGTGTTGGCGGTGACTTGCTCGCCCGCGCCAAGGGTGATGTTGACCGCATCCTGTCCAAACAGGCTGGCGCTCGCTGCGAACGAGACCAGTCCGCCGGTGCCGGTGATACCGAGAGTCCCGCTGGCGTACCCCCGCGTGGGATTGGTGAAGCTCGCGTTGTCGATCGAAATGTTGCCCAGCGAACCTGCCGCCTCGCTCGCGGGAACATCGCTGGCGTATCCCGCGCTCAACACCACCGAGCCGCCGTCGTTGAATGCGTTCGCCGCGGCGGTGTAGCCGATCGAGCCCGACAGCAGCATGGTCAGCGCCTGGGTCTTCGGCAGGGCGACGAAATAGACCTTTTTGACGTCGGTTGAGCCGCTCGATTGCGAGCCGGTCGTGGTGCCGGTGTGGACCACGCCGTTGGAATCGGTCGTGCCGGCGAGGATAGAGATGTTGAACAGACCCGCGTTGATCGTCAGGTCGGCCCGCTCGGCGGCGATATAGCCGACCGAGCGCTCGGCCGTGACCGTGCCGCCCTGCTGGATGCGCGGGGCGACCATGGCGATGTAGGAGCTGGTGCCGACGGCCGTGAGCTTGGAACCCGCCTGGACATCGATCAGTCCGGTCGAGCCCGCAGGTCCGCGGAACTGGATCGCCCCGCCGCTGACGCCGGAGATCGACCCCGTTATTCCGAGATTCGGGTTGTCGGGCGTGAACTGAATGTCGTCGGTGGTCAGGATGAGAACTCCCGACATTCATCGTCGCGCCCGAGCCGATGACGAACCCGGTCGGCGTATAGAACCAGACATTGCCGCCGGTTGTCGTCGCCGTGCTGACGATCTGCGAAGTGACGGCACCGTTGAAGCCGATCATGCGGGCAGTCGGCGTGCCTTTGGCGTCGGTCGGCAGGATTCGGTTGAGGACCGTAAAATCGGCGCCGGTTCGCTGGAACGTCGCGGTGGTGCCAGCTGGGAGGAAGTCGATCACGCCGCTGCCGGCAACGTCGCTGGGCGCCCAGTCGATGACCGTTTGAGCCCCCCGCAAGTCGATTGTGGTCGTGCCAGTACCGGTAGTAATCGTGGCAGCGCCAACCTCGAACGTCGGCGTGCCCTGAAACGCCTGCGCCCGTGCGGGTCGGGGCGCGATCGTCAGCGCCGTCGCCATGGCGCAACTCGCCAGCCAGGCCCCCTGCCGACGACGCCGAATGGCTATTTTGTCGACCCGATTCATCGGCCCTCTCCCCACGGCAATGCGCGCACGGTCAGGGTGAACAGGAGACGCACACTCCCCGTCTCGGTCTGATAGCCCGCGCGCTTGAGCGGCACCGCCACCGTTCCCCCGAAATCAACATGGTCGCCCCAGCGGCCGCGCACGCCGGCGCCGGCTGTCATCACGTCGCGCGGTGTGGGCCTGAGACCGTGGTCCTCGTACCAGGCGGTGGCATAATCGAGGAACAGAAACGGCTCGAACGCGAGGCCATTGCGCTTCCTCGGCAGCAGACTGCCATAGCGCAGCTCGAACGAGCTGCCGAAGCCCCCGTCGCCCTGCAGGATCCCCGGATCGAGCCCGCGACCAACGGTGTAGCTGCCGAAGCTGATCTGCTCGTAGGGCAGCAGCGAGCTGCCGGTCAGCTGCAGCACCGGCGCGACGGCGATCGTGAAGTGCGGCTCCGGCCGGAATTCGGCATGGGCCTGAAGGCGGGCGACGAAAGCGGTCGGATCGGCGGTGACGTTGCTGATGCCGACGTTCGGGGGCAGGCAGTCCGCCAGATTGCTGCAATCGTGGCTCGCGTTGAACACATCGATCCCCTGCCGCAGCTCGAGCGAGACGTCGGTGTGCCACAGCGGCTCGAGCGTGCTGTAGCCGCCGATCCCGCGGATGCTGCCGGGATCGATCGCCTGGTGCTCGAGCCGCGCATAGAGCACCCGCAGGCGGTCGTCGCTCAACTCGGTGCCGCTGAACGACAGCTTCTGGTCGGCGATCTCGAGTCCCCCGGTGGCGAACAGCGAGCTGGCCTGCCGCCGCACCAGCGCATCGGTCAGGTGCAGTTCGCCCGATACGGTCTTCGACGTGAACCCACCGCCGGCCACGCTCGGGCGCGTGTGGCCGAGCAGGATGCTGCCGCCGAAGCGCAAGCCATTGGCGTTGAGCGCCAGTTCGTGGGAGGCGCGGAAGATGCGCTGCTCGTTCCAGTCGAGCGTGTTGTAGTAGCTGAATGTGGTCCGGTCGCCGCGGCCGATCAGGTCGTTGAGCGCCAGTTGGATGAAGGCCCCGGTGGGCCCGGTCGCGTTCGATCCGAGATTCTGCGCCCCTACCACCAGTTCGACCGGATGGCGCACGACCGCGACGTCACCGATGACCTCGCCGGGATTGCGTTCGGCCGAGCGCAAAGTCAGCCGCACGTCGTAGCCGGGCATGTCCTGCAGCAGCAGCAGGTCGCGCTCGGCTTCGTGGACGTTGAACCACGGGCGGTCCTTGAGCTTTTCCAGTTGGGCGGCGATCAACTTCTCGCTCGGGCCGACGCGCCCGCGCAGCTGAATCTCGACCAGCTTCGCCGCGAGCACGTCCATCTTGACGACACCGTTCGCCGGGACCCGCTGCGGCGGAATCTGCACCGCGGCCAAGAAGCCGAGATTGCGCAGGATCGTCGATGCCCGGTCGCGAACCTCGCACAGTGAGGCGATCGGCAGCTCCTTGCCCGCCATGTCCCGCCATGCCGGGGCAAGCGCTTCGGGCGAAATCCCCGGAAGTCCGCTGAAGTCAACCGAGGCGAACTTGACATGGACGTTGGCGAACGACGGTTCCGCCAGCGGACAGGGACCGTGCTCGATCCCACCCTCGACGGTGAGGCGCGAAGGGCGATTTGCCGGCTGGGCGGGACGGCCGACTTGCAGTTCCTCGCGCGAGGGCGGTGCGGGCGTGGCCTGAGCCATGGCCGTTTGCGGAAGCGCCAGCGCAAGGCTGCCGCCACCCAGGCAGGCGAGCCGAACCGGCGACACGGCACTCGCGAACCGCAGTATTCCCACCATGTCCCCCCTTCATGCCGACGCCCGCATGCCATCGGCGCAGCGCGCACCGCCGGCAGCCAGGAACAGCAGCGGCCGTCGGGCCGGCCGCCCTATTCCTCGTCGGTCCGCATGGCCTTCGACAACAGATCGAGCTGCGCCGTGCAGCCATGCGATATCAGATCTTCAGCCAGTGCGTCGGGCTGGTCCGGGACCGTATCGAGCACTTTAAAGGTCACTGTCTTGCCTGCCCCGTCGGGCGGCGAAATGACGAAGCTCGAACCGTCGGTCACGGGCATCTTGCTGGCGTCCCACGGCGACAGCATCTCGCCATCATGGAACATGATCTGTGTCGTCCGCTTGCCGCCGACGGGCTTGACCGAATACGTGGCGTCACCCTCGGTGGTCGGACGCCACAGTCGGATCTCGTCGGCCTTGGGGATGCAGGTCGCGCCCGCGCTGCCGACATCGACATACCACAGGTTCGGCCGGGTGACCGGGCCGCCGAGATCGCCGCGCACCGCACCGGTCCGCATCCGTTGCGCCGCCCGCTGCCGCGTCAGCAAGGCGAAAGCTCCGGTCTTGCTGGCACCCGCCTCCTGACTCAGCGTGTATGTGCCGGCACCCTTAAAAATGCGCGTTCCTTTGCTGTCGAGCACGGTCACCGTATCGCCGGCGGCAAGCACAACGCGCTCGTTGTCGGCGATCTTGCGGCCGACCGGATACTTGCCGGCCGACGGTCCGCTGGTCGCCACCACGACGCCAGCGGCCTGAACGGCCGCCGCGGACAGGGCGAGCATGGCGCCAGCCGTGATTCCCAACACCTTCGCGGCTCTACCCCAGGACATAAGCGCCCTCCTCATTCAGTTCCCGACTCCGGTCTAGCAAATTCTTCAACGCCCTGTCATCGGGATTGCGACCAATGATTTCAGACAGCAGCACGATTGCTGCGTCACGATCGCTCGCCAGCAGGCCGATCGCCCGCTCCAACTCGCGGCGATCGGCGTCCGAAAATTCCGGCGCAGCCTCGAAGACGTCCACCGGCTTACGGCGGCCGCGCAGCACCACTCGGCCCATCGGACGCCACCAATCGAGCCCGCTGCGTTCGACGAATTCGCGGCTCGCCAGCACCCGGGTCTCGAGCGCCTTATTGGCCGCCTCAAGCCGCGCGGCGGTGTTCATGCTGTCGCCCAGCGCGGTATACTGGATGCGGGTTGCGCCGCCGAAATTGCCGACCACAGCCTCGCCAAAATGCATGCCCACGCGGGTCCGCCCGACCGGCGGCAGCGCCGGATCGACGCCGGCGCGGAAATCCTCACCCGCCTGCCACATCGCATAGCCGGCTTCGGCCGCCCGCGCGCCATCGTCGGACCGGCTTATCGGCGCACCCCAGAACGCCACCACCGCGTCGCCGACGAACTTGTCAATCACTCCGCCGTGGTCGAGCACAACCTGGCTGAGCATCTCGAGATAGCGATTGAGCAGCGTGGCGACCGTTTCCGGTTCGAGCGCATGGCTCATCTTTGTAAAGCCCTCGAGGTCGCTGAAGAGGACGAAGATTTCCTTCTTCTCGCCGTGCAGGGCAAGGAGCTCGGGCTTGTCGATGATCTCCTGGGCGATGCTGCGCGGCAGGTACTTCCCAAGCGCCGAATGGGCGAAGCGCCGCTGCACCGCCCCGGAAGCGCGGGCGGCGGAGACAACAGCGACGAAGGCTACCACCCACCCGAGGACCGGACCCACCGCGGGGAACATGTACGTGTCGACGCCGCGCCACTGGAGGAAGAACGGCAGGCCCAGAAACACCACCGCCTGGGCGAGCAGCAGCGGAATAAAAGTCCAGCTTCGAATTTCGAGCAATCCGGTCAACGTCGCCGCCAACACGACCAGCAGCGCTTCCGTCCACAGGAACCAGGCGCCCGGATGCGGCATGCGGGCGCCGTCGAGCATTTGCGCCAGCATGGTGGCATGGATCTCGATCCCCGGGGGCACCAACTGGCGCCCTCCCTCTTTGACAGACTTGTCGTCGACACCGGAAAGCGGTGTCTGGACACGATCTGTATCGACGATGTCGCCACCGATCAGCACGTAACGTCCAGCCACTTGTGGCGCAAGGAAGGCTAGCGTATCGGCACTTGCGAAAAGGTCGATCGGCAGCTCGGAAAATACCGGGAGATTGGCTTCCTTTGGCATAAGATATCGGATCGCTCCTTCGTATCCCGGCATTGCCCGTTCCGGCGCCCCACCAGCCCTGAGCATAGCTCTGCTGAGCAGTGGCGGCGTGTTCGGCTGTACCTTGGGCCAAGTGCGAGTGACGCCGTCCGGATCGTCCCGAAGTCTGATGCTGGCGGCAGACACATTGCTGCCCTTCAGCCTGTTCATGAAATCGTCGAGATACTGTTGCTGATCCCATTTCATGTCGAGCGGATTGGTGGCGATGTCTGTGACGCCGACCAGCGTAGGCGTCTTCATCGCCCTCAGCGTAGCGACGAGCTCGTCGTCTTCATCCTGCGGCTGGTCGAATAGGATGTCGATGCCAATCGCCTTGGCCCCCATCGCGTCGAGGTTCTTCAGCGCCCTTGCCAGCAATCCGCGGTCCAGCGGCGAACGCTTACGAGCCTTGATCAGCGTCTTGTCGTTGTAATCGACGATGAGAATGCGTTTGTCCTGATTGACGACAGGGGCAAATTGGTAGGTGCGAAAATCGAACAGCGCCCGCTCCGCGCTGTCCGTGAACGGGATGTTCCAGCTGAAGCGGGCGAGCAGCAGGGCAACAACCAGCATCACCGAGGTCAAGGCCAGCCGCCGCGCTCCGGCCGAGCGGATGCTCCGCCAGCTGCGCGACAGCACGCCGAAAGGTGTGTTTCCCCCCAGTGCCCCCTCCCCTGCTCCCGTCAGCTCGACGGGATCAGCGGCCGCTCGCCATCGCCGATCAGCGCAAAGCCCGACCAGTAGAACGGATGCGAGGTTTCCGGATCGTCCATCAGCTTGCGTTCGGCGTTTTCCAGCGCAACGCCCAAGCTCTCTCCGGGCGGACTTTCGAACAGGCTCTCGAACAGGCGCCGGGTGGCATGGTATTGCTCGGGCGCGGGCCAGTGACTGGCGATCACCTGCCGTCCGCCGGCGCCGATGAACGCCCGCACCAGCCCATCGAGCGCCTGCCCGCCGCCGCCCTCGATGCCGGCTTCCTGGGTGGCCTCGACGCCGGCCTTCGCCGCGGTGTCGCAGGCCGACAGGATCACCAGATCGGCATCGAGCTTGAGATTGAAGATGTCGCCGAACTCGAGCAGCCCGTCGGATGCGTGGCTGCCGAACGATGTGAGCAGCGCCGGCCGCGCCGGACATCCGGCCTTCGGAGCGGAGACGAGGCCGTGTGTCGCAAAGTGCAGGATGCGGAAATTGTCGAGGTTCGGGTCGTTCTGGATCGCGGTGTCGGTGAACGCGGCGCCGGTCATCAGTTGCGATTGGCTCGGTCCGAACACTTGGCTCGCGAGCTTCAGCTCGTCGGGCGGGATCGGCCTGTTCCACGCCGCGAGCGGAATATCGCAGCCCGGATCGTCGGAGTCGGGAACCCCGCGGACCAGTGCCGCGCTGGTGACTTTGCCGACCGGCTGATTGTCGCCCAGGCCGAGATAGGCCTCGGGCGCTTTCGACTGGGGCGCATGGCGCACGTCGCGGAAGCTCGCCGGTGAAAGCGCCGTGCTGATCGCTGTGTTGCGCCCGAGCCAATCGATCCCGCGGAAGTCGAACTCGTCGCCCCCGGCGGCGACCCGCTGGTGATAGGCGTCGACGCCGGCCTGATCGGCGATCAGCAGGTTGATCGGCAGCTGCAGCAGCGCGCCATCCGGCTCGAAGATCAGGTGATGCAGTTTTGGCAGGTCGCCGGCGACCGGGCCGAACAGGTCGCCATAAAGCTTGCGCGAGCTGTCGACGTCGAACGGATAGGTCGCCGCGATGCCGCCGACCGTCACCGAAATGCTGTCGCGCAGCTTCGCAACGAGATCAGCGACTTGCGCCGCGCTGGCGTCGACCTTCCAACCCGTCGCACGCTCCGGAGAGAGATAGACGGCGAACATGTTGTCACCCACCTTGACCAGTTCGAGATAGGCTTCGCCGGGCTTGAGCAACGCCCGCATGTCGTCGGCCGAGACGTACCTGTGCGCCAGCGAACGATAGGCCGGATAGGCCGACAGCGCGTTGACCAGCTCCAGCTGATTCTGCTCGAGCCGCTTCATGGTATCTTCGAGATCCGACATCTGCGCTGCCGGGGCTCCTCCTTGTCGGGTGCGCAACTGGGCCATCGCCACATTGGTCTGGTTGATCTGACGCTCGACGTTGGCTTCGCGGCGGAACAGGTCGGAGGCGGCGCTGTTGCCCGCCGACAACCGTCGGCTCAGCTGCGCCAGCGTCTGCGCCGCCCCTGGCCGTTCGACCAGCTGCGCGGCCTGGAACAGCTCGGAGACCAGCTCGGGCTTCTGCGGCAGCTGGTCAACCAGCATCTGGAAATAGGGTTCGATCTGATGCTCCAGACCGACCAGCGCGTCGCGGCGGCCGGAGATGTCATGGACGATGCCGCTGTAGAGCCGCATCGCCTCGTCCCGCCGGCCGCGGCGAGACAGGAAGGCGGCCAAGCGCGCCTGGGCCTCGCTGACCGCGGCGCTGTCGGGATAGCGTTGCTGGGTCAGGGTCACTGCGTCGCGAAGCAGCCCCTCGGCCTGTGCGTAGCGGCCCTGGGCTTCGTTCGCCAGCGCCATCTCCGAATCGATCTGCGACAGCAGGCGCGCGGTGGACAGGACGCGGCCTTGCTTGACCTGTTGGATCTGGTCTCGCGCCGCGGCGAGCTGAGTCAGCGCCTGGTCGGGCTTGCCGGACAGACGCAGCACTGTGGCGGCGATCTCCTGAGCCTGCGCGTCGATGATCCTTGCCCGTTCGGCGGTCGTCAGGCGGGTTTCCTGGTTCAGCGGATCGGTCAGGCCGCCGGCGAGCCCGGCGTTGAGGCTGGCGGCGAGCGGCGAGTCGATCGCCACCCCGCCGCCGTGCGCCTCGGCCGGCGTCGACAGCGCCGGCACGGGGCGCGCCAGGATTTCCGTCGCCTGCTCCAGCTGTCCGCGGTTCAGCGCATCGATCGCCTCGAAGTTGCGCGACAAGCGCGCCTGGATCGGATCGCGCAGGCCCATCGCGTCGGCCTCGGCAAAGACGTTGGCGGCTTCCGGATAGCGGCCGAGGTTGGACAGCTGCAGCGCCCGGTTGACCAGCAGTTCATGCCGGCGGTTGGCCAGCAGAGCCTTGGCCTGTGGAGTTTCGTCCGACTGATCGGCGTTCAACAGGTCGGGACTGAAGTATTGCGCGGCTTCGGCATAATCGCCGGCGTTGTTCTGACGATAACCCTGGCCGATCAGCAGGGAGGTATCGCCCAAACTCGCGCGCGCCGCCGCGAGCGAGCCCGAACCCGCCATGTTGACGACCGATATCTCGCCCGGCACCACCCGATCCTGCATCAGGTTGGCCAAGGCCAGGCGCAGCGCGCTGTCGTAGGCCGTCAGCCCCTCGACCACGTGGACCCAATCGCCCGACGCGGCGGTATAGCTGGTCCATTGCAGGCCGGTCTTGGGATCGTGGCACTGGCGCGCGGTGACGCCCGGCGGCGCGTCGGAGGCGCCGCCGGGTTTCCCGCAATCGAGCGGCGTGCCGCGCGAGCGGGCAACCCTGCCCTGCACGTCCTTGCCGTCGCGCCAGCTGTAGGCGGCGCCGACCGGCTGGCTGACGTCACGGCAAATCAGCGCCCACTTGCGGTCCATCACGCTGCGCCGCTCAGCGCCGAGCCGCACGCCTTGCGCTTCGCACAGAGCGCCTTGCGTGCCGATCGGAAAACTTTGCGCCTCAAGGGGGCCGTCGGAACGAGCTGAGGCAGGCGAGACACCGGACAGAGCCACGAAGGTCGCCGCGGTAACAGACAAAAACCGATTGAACATCCGCATCTTCCCCCGAGATACGACTCTGAACCTGCCCGCCGAAGGTGCGCCAATGGCCGCATGAGGGCAAGGCGAATTTCCGTTGGTCCCGGCCAATCGCAGCGCTTGCCTTCTGTTCGAATCCGGTATTTCTTGGCGCCAGGGGCGCGGCGGCCTTGGAGTCGCTCGCGAGTTCAACAGGGGATCAACACCATGGCCGTTTCCGATCACGTCGACTTCGCGACCTTCATGGACGGTGTCAAACGCCGCAATCCGGGCCAGCCGGAATTCGTCCAGGCCGTGCAGGAAGTGGCCCAGGACATCTACGACTTCATCGAGGACAAGGAAGCCTATCACTCCGAACAGATCCTGCGCCGCATCGCCGAGCCGGACCGGGTGGTGTCGTTCCGCGTCTGCTGGGAGGACGACAAGGGCAACATTCGCGTCCAGCGCGGCTGTCGGGTGCAGAACAACAACGCCATCGGCCCCTACAAGGGCGGCCTTCGCTTCCATCCAAGCGTCAACGAAAGCGTGCTCAAGTTCCTCGCATTCGAGCAGACCTTCAAGAACGCGCTCACCGGCCTCCCCATGGGCGGCGGCAAGGGCGGTGCCAACTTCAATCCCAAAGGCAAGTCCGAGCGCGAGATCATGCGCTTCTGCCAGAGCTTCATGACCGAGCTCTATCGGCACATCGGCGCCGACATCGACGTGCCGGCGGGCGACATCGGTGTCGGCGGGCGCGAGATCGGCTACATGTTCGGCCAGTACAAGCGCATCACCAACCAGTTCACCGGCGTGCTGACCGGCAAGGGCCTGGAGTTCGGCGGATCGCTGATCCGCCCCGAGGCGACCGGCTACGGCGCGGTCTATTTCCTCGACAATATGCTCAAGAAGAAAGGCGACGATCTCAGTGGCAAGACCGCGGTGATCTCGGGCTCGGGCAATGTCGCGACGCACGCCGCCGAGAAAGCCACCCAGCTGGGCGCGAAGGTCGTGACTCTATCGGATTCGGGCGGCTACATCCACGATCCCGAAGGGCTGACCCAGGAGAAGATCGACTGGGTCAAGCACCACAAAACTCACCGCCGCGGGCGGATCAGCGAATACGCCGACGAATTCAAGGGCGCCAGCTTCACCGAAGGCGAGACTCCCTGGAACGTGCCTTGCGACGTCGCCCTGCCCTGCGCAACGCAGAATGAGCTGCTCGGGTACGACGCCCGCGCGCTGGTGAAGAATGGCTGCATCGCCGTGGCCGAAGGCGCCAACATGCCGTCCGACCTCGAGGCCGTGCACGTGTTCAAGGAGGCCCGCATTATGTTCGCGCCCGGCAAGGCCGCGAACGCCGGCGGCGTTGCCGTGTCGGGCCTCGAGATGAGCCAGAACTCGGAACGCCGCTCCTGGAAGGTGGAGGAGCTGCAGGTGATGCTGCGCGACATCATGGACGGCATTCACGAGAGCTGCCTGGCCTACGGCGAACAGGGCGACGGCTACGTCGATTACGTCAAGGGCGCCAACATCGCCGGCTTCAAGAAAGTCGCCGACGCGATGCTGGCCTTCGGGGTCGTTTGAGCGGCCGGCGAACCGCCTGCAGTTGCCCTAGCTCCCGCCGTATGAATCCAACACCTTGCGCAGGCGCGCGATGGCGTCCTGCCGCCGCTCGGCGGGAATGCGCGCGAGCTTGGCCTTGAGGCCGGTCGCCAGATCGGCATAGGCGTTCTGCCAGTCGCGCCCGGCGGCTTGCTGGGCCGCGACGTTGCCCGTGCCGGTGCGGCGGGCGCGCTTGGCCGCCGTCAGCGCGTAAGTCTCGCCGATCCTGGGGATGCGGACGTTCAGCTCGGGTTGGCGCCGCTGCAGTTCGCGCCGCATCGCTTCGAAGCTGTCGGGTTCGCCATGATCGAGAAACAGGGTGCCTTCGATTGGGCTGCGCTGGTCGATCCAATCGAGCAGCTCGCTCTGGTCGGCGTGCGCCGAATAGTTGTCGATCCGCCGGATCTGCGCGCGCACCTGGACGTCCGTCCCGGAAATCCGGACCCGCTTGGCCCCTTCGAGAATGATCCGCCCCAACGTGCCCTGCGCCTGGTAACCGACGAACATCACCGTCGAATCCCGGCGATGCAGGTTATGCAGCAGGTGATGGCGAATGCGACCGCCTTCGCACATTCCCGAAGCCGCGAGGATGATCGCACCCGACATCGAGTTGAGGCGGATCGATTCGGCGGTATCGCCAACGAAGTGGAAATCGGGATTGGCGAATACGTTGATGCCGCCGGTGTCTTCCAGCCTAGCCGAGTAGCGGGCGAAGACTCCGGTGATCTCGTTGGCGAGAGGCGAATCGACGAAAACCGGCGTCTTGGGAATTCGGTTCTCGCGCAGCAGATAGGCGAGGTCGAGCAGAAGCTCCTGCGTCCGCTCGAGCGCGAACGAGGGGATCACCAGGTTGCCTCCGCGGGCGATCGCCGACGCGACCTCGGCAGCCAGAACCGTCCGCCGCTGCTCCATGGTCAGCTTCTCGCGGTTGCGTGCGCCATAAGTGCTTTCGCACACCACGTAATCGAATCCCTTCGGGCCATCGGGATCGGCCAGGAAAGCCTTGTACTCGGGGCCGATGTCGCCCGAGAACATCGCGTGCACCCCGCCCGCCTCAATCTCGATCGAGGCCGAGCCGAGCACGTGCCCGGCGTTCCACAGCCGCGCGCGAAAGCCGGGGGCGGGCTCGAACCAGTCTCCTCGCTCGATCGGCTTGCACAGCCGCCAGGCGGCGAGCGCGTCCTGCTCGGTGTAAAGCGGTGCGAACGGTTCCTCGCCCGCCCGGTCGCGCCGGCGATTGCGGCGCTCGGCGTCCATCTCCTGGATGCGCCCGGAATCCGCGAGCATAAACTGGAGCAGGTCCCGGGTCGGTCCGGTGCACCAGATCGGTCCGTGAAAGCCATGTGTGGCGAGCTTGGGCAGCAATCCGCTGTGATCGATGTGGGCATGCGTCAGCACGACCGCGGCAATGTCCCTCGGATCGAACCCGAACGGCTCAAGGTTCAGCTGTTCGAGCGAGCGCGAACCCTGGAACATGCCGCAATCGATCAGGATGCGATGGCCGCCGCGGATCAGCTCCATGCACGAGCCGGTCACTTCTCCGGACGCGCCATGGAATGTCAGTGTCAGAGACTGTTTGCCCACCGCGCGTCGGCTCACAGGCACCAGCCGTTGCGGCGGATTTCATCAGCCAGCAGGCCGGCCACCGGCAGCGTTCCCACGGGGCCGGCGACACTGTCCGTCGCACGAATGTTCACTATTCCCGCCTCCCGCAATGCCGCTAGATCGGAATCGCTGGCGAGGCAATGCGTCGCCAGGACCGCGATTTCGCTGGCTCCCGCCTGGTGCAGCAGGCGCGCCGCCTTCTTCAGCGTCGCACCGGTGGAAATCAAGTCGTCGACCAGCACGACCTTGCGGCCGTTCGCGCGTTCGGCATCGAGGATGCGCAAGTCCACGTCGCGGTCGCCGACGCGCCGCTTGATACCGAGGACGAATTCGAGCTCCTTGCGCGCGGCGATCCGCTCGACCCACTGCCGGGCCTCGCCGTCGGGACCGACCAGCAACGGGTCCTCGTCAACGTCGACCGCCGCGGCGAGCACCGGCGCGGCCGAGACGGCGACGGCGTCGATGCCCGGCATGATCGCGGTCAGCGAATGGGTGCGGTGGAGGTGCGGATCGATCGTCAGCAGTGCGTCGAAGTGATTGGCGATGACCTGGCCGATCACGCGCTGGCTCACCGCTTCGCCCCGATGGAAGGCAGTGTCCTGCCGCATGTAAGCAAGGTAGGGCACGACGAAGACAACCTTCATTGCGCCATTGTCGCGCAAGGCGGAAGCGGCAAGCAGCACTTCAACCAGCTTCTCGTTCGGATGATCGAGCGAACGATAAAGGAATGCCGTTTCCGGCGAGGGCCCGACCCGGACCAGGCTCTCGCCGTCGGGGAAGGCGCGCACCTCGATCGCGTAGTGCGGCACCCCGAGCGACCGCGCCAGACGCTCAGCCGCACTCGTCTCGGCGGCAAACGCAAAGACCGCGCAACTCACGATGCCACCTCGTATGAGGAATTTTCGGCGGCGAGATCGCGCGCGAAGCCGAGCCCGGTCTCCGAATTGGCGTAGATGCGGTAAAGCGTGTCGCCCGCCCGGACGTGCGCGCCCACCTTGCACATCAGGTCGATCCCCGCACCCTCGTCCATCGGCGCGCCGGCGAGCCTGGCGATCCGGGCAATGCGCTCGCAGTCGATCTGGCGGACCTCGCCCGGCTTCGGCGCGACGACGTCGAAGCGATAGCTACCGAGCGCGGGTGGCTCGGCCCGTGGACCTTGCGCCTCGATCAGCCGCTCCATCGCGGCAAGCGCCGCACCCGAGGCGAGCAACTCGAGTGCTCGAGCGTACCCGCGGCCGCCCTCGAGCGCGGGATCGAACTCGAGCATCTGCCCGGCCAGAGCCACGGCGTGCTCGCGCAGGTCGGCCGGCGCGTCCTCCTCGTTGCGCAGCACCGCCATTACGTCGCGTACTTCGAGCACCGGCCCGACCCCGCGACCGACCGGCTGCGAGCCATCGCTGAGCACGACCGTGGTCACCAGTCCCAGGTGGCGGGCGACGTACTCGAACAGCTTGCGCAATCTCACGGCATCGCTCTGCGAACGGACCTTGGCGGTCGGGCCGACCGGAATGTCGATCACCAGGTGCGTCGAGCCGGCGGAGACCTTTTTCGAGAGGATCGAGGCGACCATCTGCTCGTAGGTATCGAGCCTGAGTGGGCGCTCGACCGAGATCAGCACGTCGTCGGCCGGCGAGAGGTTCACCCGTCCGCCCCAGGCCAGGAAAGCCTTTTCGCTGGCGATGATCTGCTTCATCCGCTCCTCGGTGAGGTCAACATTGGCGAGCACCGCCATGGTGTCCGCCGTTCCCGACGGTGAAGTGATCGCGCGAGACGAGGTCTTCGGGCACACCAGACCGTGGGCGGCGACGATCGGCACCACGATCATCGAGGTGCGATTGCCAGGAATGCCGCCGATGCAATGCTTGTCGACGACCAGCGGCAAATCCCAGTGCAGCCGGTTGCCGACGTCGATCATCGAACGGGTGAGCGAGAGCGTCTCCTGGGTGGTCATGAACCCGGCGCAGGCGACGAGGAATGCACCGATCTCCATCGGCGAATAGAGGTGGGCGGACACGTCGCGGATAATGGCTGCCAGTTCGCTGTCGGCCAGCGTGTCGCCGTCGATCTTGCGGCGCACCGATTCGAGGCTCGCGGGCGGGCGCGCCTGCTCGATTGCCACTTCGGTCCCTTCGGGGCAGCCGAGCCGGCGGAAGGCCTGCTCGCTCAGCCCGATCTCTCCGGCGCGGATCAGGTCGCCGTCGTCGGCGATGTTCAGCGTCGCCAGGATATCGTGCGTGCCGGCGGAGATGCGGATCTTGCGCAGCGCCTGGTACTGCTCGGGCGAATAGCCCTCGCTGTCGCGCAACAGGAAAGCGATATTTTCGGGATAGGTGTCGATCGGAACGCGTCTGATCTTCGGCATCGCCCGATTGTTCCACCTGAATTGCCTCGGCTGTCGAGGCCCGTGGACCCGGGCTTAAGCCGCCCTCCCGCCAGACCTGTATCGGGAATGCTACGGAGCGGACTGCGCCGGCCCCATCGCGGCGTAAAGGCGCTTGATGTCGTCCGGATGCGCCAGCCCGGAGCCGGGAGTCAGCACCGCCGCGGCGCCCCCCGCCATGCCGAAGCGGAAGGCCTCCTGTGCCGTCCAGCCGGAGGCGAGCGCGTGCAGCATCGCGGCGAGGAAGCTGTCGCCCGCTCCGACCGCGCTCGCCGTCGGCACCGGAAGCGCCGGCAGTCGCACCACCCCTGCGCTATTGGCCAGCATCGCCCCTTCCCGACCCATCGTCACCGCGACGTTTTCCGCCTCGCCGACTTCGATGATAGCCGCCGCCGCGGCGGCGACGGCTTCGTCGGTCGCTAGGGCCTGGCCGCTCAGCGCCTGCAATTCATCGAGGCTGGGCTTAACCAGGAACACGCCGCCGCCGGCCAGCCCTTGGGACAGCGCCGGCCCCGAACTGTCGAGCACGAAGCGCATGCCGCGCTCCTTCGCAATTGCTCCGACTCGCGCGTAGAAGTCCGGTGGAACACCTTTCGGCAAGGAGCCGCTGGCGACGAGATAGTCGCACCTTGCCTCGGCGAGCGCATCGAGGCACGCCTGCCATTCGCTGTCCGAAACAACCGGCCCTTCGGCCATAAAGCGAAATTCCCGGCCCGTTTCCCGCTCGAACACGGTGGTGCACAGGCGTGTCTCCCCCGCGGTCGGGATCCTCGTCTTGACCAGCTGATGCTGATCGAGCAGCCCATCGAGCGCGGTGCCCATCGGTCCGCCCGAGAGGTAGTAACACCGCGCGTTGCCGCCGAGGCGGACGAACACGCGGGCGACACAGATCCCGCCTCCGCCCGGCGCATGCAGTTCATTGCGCCCGCGCAGCTTATGCGTCGGAACCACCTGATCGACTTCGAGCGCTACGTCGATCGTCGGATTCATCGTCAATGTGGCGATTTCAGTCATTTCCGCCTCGGACCTATCGCGAATTGGAGGAAGTGGGAACCGCGGGCGCAGGTCCGGTCATATCCCAGTGGCCGGCCACAGGGCCGCCATGGGAGAACGCCGTCATGCGCACTGCCGTTTTCAGTTCGAAACCCTATGACCGCCGGTTCCTGCAACAGGCGAACCGCGATGACCGGCACGAACTGACTTTCTTCGATGCCCGGCTCGACAAGAGTACCGCCAGTCTGGCGAATGGCTTCGAAGCGGTTTGCGTGTTCGTCAACGACGCGCTCGACGCCGACGTGCTCGCCCAACTCAAGGCCGGCGGGGTCGGCCTGGTCGCGCTGCGCTGCACCGGGTTCAACAACGTCGACCTGCGTGCCGCCGAAAGGCTCGGCGTGGTGGTCGCTCGCGTCCCTGCCTATTCGCCCGATTCGGTCGCCGAGTTCGCCATCGGCCTGCTGCTCAGCCTCGAACGCAAGATTCACCGGGCATGGGCTCGCGTGCGCGAGGACAACTTCGCGCTCGAAGGGCTGCTCGGGCGGATGATTCACGGGCGGACGGTCGGAGTGATCGGCACCGGACGCATCGGAGCGCTGGTCGCCCGCATGCTTCGCGCGGGCTTCGGCTGCGAGGTGCTGGCCTGCGATACCGTGGAGAAGGAGGAGCTCAAGGCCATTGGCGTGCGTTACACGGCTTGCGATGACCTGCTCGCGCAGAGCGACATCGTCACCCTGCATTGCCCGCTCACGCCAGAGACCCGCCACCTGATCGACGCCCGGGCCATCGAGCGGGCAAGGGATCGGCTGGTGATCGTCAACACCAGCCGCGGTGCGTTGATCGACACCGCAGCGGTGATTGAGGGGCTGAAGAGCGGCAAGCTCGGCGGCGTCGCGCTCGACGTTTACGAACAGGAGGGGGACCTTTTCTTCGCCGACCTGTCGAACGAAATCGTCCAGGACGACCTGTTCCAGCGCCTGCTCACCTTCCCCAACGTGCTGGTCACCGGACATCAGGCGTTCTTCACCGAGGCCGCGCTGACGGCGATTGCCGAAACGACCCTCGCCAATCTGACGGCATTCGAGCGCGGCGAAGCAATGCCGAACCGGCTGGGCGCCGCCCACATTGCCCGCTGAGGCGGGTCAACCCCGCTCGACCTCGGCAACCACCTTCAGTGTTTTCACGAAACTGTCGGGATTGAGCGAGATGGTATCGATGCCCTGCTCGACCAGGAACCGTGCGAACTCGGGATAGTTGCTCGGCGCCTGTCCGCAGATGCCCACCTTGGCTCCGGCCGCGTGGGCGCGGGGGATCAGGTCGGCGATCAGCCTTTCGACCGCCGGATCGCGCTCGTCGAACAGCGGCGCCAGCTTCGCCGAGTCCCGATCCACCCCCAAGACCAGTTGCGTGAGGTCGTTCGAGCCGATCGAAAAGCCGTCGAAGCGGCGGGCGAAATCCTCGGTGCGCAGCACGTTGGTGGGGATTTCGCACATCACGTACACTTCGAGCCCGTTCTCGCCGCGTTTGAGGCCGTTGTGCGCCATCTCGGCCAGCACCTTGTCGGCTTCGTCCGGAGTGCGGCAGAACGGCACCATCGGCACAACGTTGGTGAAGCCCATGCGCTCGCGCACGCGCTTGAGGGCGCGGCATTCGAGCGCGAAACCTTCGCGGTACTGCTCGCTGTAATAGCGCGAGGCGCCGCGGAAGCCGAGCATAGGGTTCTCTTCCTGCGGCTCGAAGTCAGCCCCGCCGAGCAGGCGGGCGTATTCGTTGGTCTTGAAATCGCTCAGACGGACGATCGCCGGGTGCGGATGGGCGGCCGCGGCAATCCGGGCGATGCCTAGCGAGAGACGGTCGACGAAGTACTCGGTCGGGTCGTCGTAGCCGCGGACCAGCCGGCCAATCGCGCGGCGGGTGGCGCGGTCCTTCACCCTTTCAGGGTGGACCAGCGCCATCGGATGGACCTGCAGCCAGTTGCTGACGATGAACTCCATCCGCGCGAGCCCGACTCCTTTCGCCGGCAGCGGCCACCAGGCGAAGGCGGTGTCCGGATCGGCCAGGTTGATCATCAGTCCGGTGCGGGTCTGCGGCAGGCCGGCGACATCGACCTCCTCGGAGCCGAACGGCAGCTTGCCGCGATAGACGCGACCCTCGTCGCCCTCGGCGCACGACAGCGTGACCATGCTCTCGCCGGCGAGAACTTCGGTTGCGTTTTCGGTTCCGACTACCGCTGGCACCCCGAGTTCGCGGCTGACGATCGCGGCGTGGCTGGTCGGACCGCCGTGGTCGGTGACGATGCCGGCAGCGCGGCGCATCGCCGGCACCCAATCCGGATCGGTCATTTCGGTGACGAGAATGGCGCCGTCCTGGAATTGATCGATGTCGGCCGCATCGCGGATCAGGCACACCGATGCCGCGGCGACCCCCTGGCCTACCGCCGAGCCAGTGACCAGCGGCTTGGCGTCGCCGACGTCGATATGCCAGCTCTTGAGCGTTCCGGCGCGGCGGACCGACTGCACCGTCTCCGGCCGCGCCTGGACGATGAACAGGTCGCCGGTCTCGCCGTCCTTGGCCCATTCCATGTCCATCGGCCGGTCGTAATGCTTCTCGATCGCGACCGCCCAGCGGGCGAGGCTGAGCACGTCCGCATCTTCCAGAACGAGGGCCCGCCGCTCCGCTGCGGAGGTCGGTACGTCCTTGGTACGAGCGGTGCCGCCCTTGGCGTAGATCAGCTTATGCGACTTACCGCCGCACTTCCGGCCGATCACCGGGGCCAACTGCTGGTCGTCAAGCAAGGGCTTGAACACAGTGTAGCGGTCGGGATCGACTTCCCCTTGCACCACCAATTCGCCCAGACCCCAGGCGGCGCTGATTTCCACCACCTTCGGAAAGCCGGTTTCGGGATCGAGCGAGAACATCACCCCCGAACCGGCGAGGTCCGAGCGGACCATCCGTTGCACGCCGACCGACAGCGCCACGGCCATGTGGTCGAAATGCTTGGCCTCGCGATAAGAGATCGCCCGATCGGTGAACAGCGAGGCATAGCACTTGCGGCAGGATTCGAGCAGCGCGGCTTCGCCGGACACATTGAGAAACGTCTCCTGCTGGCCAGCGAAGCTGGCGTCAGGCAAATCCTCGGCTGTCGCGCTCGAGCGCACCGCGACCGCCAGATCGGGCTGCCCTTCCTGCTTGCATAGCGCGCGATAGGATGCGCGGATCGCCTCCGCGATCCCTTCGGGCAACGGCGCATTGCCGATCGCTTCGCGGATCTTCGTCCCGGCTTCGTGGAGGCCGAGCTTCCCGTCGCGTAGCTCAGCAAGATGGTCCTTGAGCAGATCGTCAAGACCGGCGGCGTCGATCGTCGCCCGATAGGCATCGGCGGTGACGGCAAAGCCGTCGGGAACGCGAACGCCCTCGCCAGCAAGCGCAGTCAGCATCTCGCCCAGCGAGGCGTTCTTGCCGCCGACGCTGGGGACGTCGGCGATGCCGACCTCGCGGAAGGGCACGGTCCAGCGCGGTTCGGCGGACACGGTGGAAGGAGCGGCGGGGCGGGTGGTTTCGAGCGTGGTCATGACGCCAACCTGCGGAAGCGGGGCAAGCGGTTCTATCCGCAACTTCCCCAAGGCTCTGCCGTCAGCTTAGCGAGCGCAACAACTCATCGACGGAACAGGTTGCAAAGGCGGTGAAATTGTCGGCGACGCCGTAGGGCAGCAGCAATGTGCGACCGAGCACCAGCGCGCCGCAGCTGTAGGCGACGTTGGGCACGTAACCGTCGCGCGTCTCGGGGCTCGGCCGCAGCAGCGGCTCGGTCGAGCGGGCGAGCACTTTCGAGGGATCGTTCTTGTCGAGCAGGCACGCGCCAAGGCAGTAGCTGCGGATCGGCCCGACGCCGTGAGTGATGAACAGCCATCCCTCGTCGATTTCGATGGGCGAGCCGCAGTTGCCCATCTGGATGAACTCCCACGGCCACTTCGGCGAGACGATGATCTGCCCCTCCTGCCAGCGGTAGAGATCGTCCGAGGTCAGTAGCCAGATGTTTTCGTGATCGTGCCGTCCGAGCATCGCGTAGCGCCCGCCGAGCCGGCGCGGGAACAGCGCCATGCCCTTGGTCGCGCTGTGCGGCCCATGCAGCGCGGCGAGTTCGAAGGTCTCGAAGTCGGCTGTGCGGAGCAACTCCTGGCGAATGCCCTCGCCACTGAAGGCGGTGTAGGTGCCGAGGTAACTCTGCTCCCCGTCGTCCTCGGTGAAGCGGGTTAGCCGCAGGTCCTCAATGCCGTGACGCTGCGGGCGCGTGACCGGGAAGATGACCACCTGCGACAGGTTCTCGCAGCCGCAGTAGGACAGGCGCACTCCGGGATCGTCGGGTGTCGCGTCGGGAATGGCCTCGATCTTCGGAGATACGGTCAGCCCCGAGGGTTCGTCGAGCGTCAACTCGGCGCCGTCGAACACGCCGGTGCGGAAGGCGATCGAGGAGACGTGTCCCTCCCCCACCGCGCGCAACGAGACGATCAACCGAACCGCGCCCTTCGGTACGCCAGTCTGGTCGTAATGCGGGACCACGCTGGGGTTGAACAGCGCCGCCGCCTCGAACGAATACTCTTCGGTGAAGTACGCGCCGATGAGCAGCGCCTGATCGGGCAAGACCGCCCGTTCCGCCACCGCTGAGCCGGCCTGCGCCTCGAAGCGGCGCCGGAGGACCTGCTCGACGTCGCCGTGGCGACAGGCGAGGCTCTCGAGCACGCGCTTGAGCTCCGTCCCGAGCCGCATTTCATCGAGCGAGAGGACGCGATCGACGATCCGCTCGGTGCGGCCGTCGGCGGTGCCGCCGTTCTCGGCCGGCACGAAGGGGCGCAGCACGACCCGCGCGGGTTTGGGGCGCAGCAATCTCCCGACGGGGTGAAGCGCCACGTCGCTCGTCGGTTCGGGAGGGGGGACGGTCCTATCAGCCACTGCCCGCAACAAGTCTGCTCCCATCGCTTACGTTCCCCGGGCGGGGTTATCGGCGCTGCGGGGCAGGCGACCATCGCGATTCTTACGGAGAGGAAGTTGATCAAGTTCATGCTTGCGGCGGGTGGCGACCTTACGTATCTAACTGACCAGTCAGTTAGGAAACAGGCGTGGCGCAGCCGCGATGGCAACGACGGGCTGAGGACCGGCCGCGCGAGATTTGCGCGGCTGCCCTCGAGGTGTTCGCCGAAAAGGGCTTCGCCGCCGCCCGGCTGGCCGAGATCGCCCGCCGGGCGGGCGTTTCGAAGGGCACGGTGTACCTCTACTTCGAGGACAAGGAGGACCTGTTCCGCGCGGTCGTGCGCGACACAGTGGCGCCGAACATCGCCCACATCCGCCAGGCGGTCGAGGCCGCCGACCTGCCGTTCGCCGATACGGTGCGCATGCTTCTTCCCCGCGCGGCGGAGTTGGTCGAAACGGTGCCGGTCGGGCCGATGGCCAAGATCGTCATCGGCGAGTCGCGCAATTTCCCGGAGCTGGCGAAGACCTATTACGACCTCGTCGTCAGCCAGGCGATCGCGCTGATCGCCGGGCTGATCCACAAGGCCCAGACCAAGGGCGAGGTTCGCCCCGGCGATCCGCGCCTACACGCGATGAGCCTGATGGGGCCGCTGCTGATGGGGGTGCTGTGGCGCGAAACGCTCGAGCCCGCCGGCGGTCCGCCGATCGACCTGCATGCTCTCGCCCGGCACCATGCCGAAACCGTGCTCGAGGGATTGCTCGCATGAAGCGCGCGAGTGATACCGCTTGTCCCCTCCCGTTCGCGGGAGGGGTCGGCGGTGGGCCAATCCCGCAGCGGTGGTCGATCCCCCCCCTAGCCCCTCCCGCAAGCGGGAGGGGGATCGCGACCCTCCTCGCGACGGCGCTGCTGGCCGGCTGCACCGTCGGGCCGAATTACCAACGGCCCGACGTTGCCGTGCCCGAGGCTTACGCGCCCGGCCCTCGGCCAAGCCCGAGCGATGCCGAGCTGGCGAGCTGGTGGAGCGGATTCGGCGATCCCGAGCTCGACGCGCTGGTCCGGCGCGCCCTGGCGCAGAACCTCGACCTTGCCACCGCCGAAGCGCGCATCCGCGAGGCGCGGGCGCGCGAAGTCGTTGCCGGCGCCGCTGCCTTGCCGCAAGTGAGCGCGCAAGGATCGGTCTCGCGGCAGCGGATCAGCGAAAACGCCATCCCGGTGCCGCCGGGCAGCGGCGGCCAGCAGCAAGGCGGCGCGTTCGGCCTGCCCGGGAGCGAATTCACCACCTGGCGCGCGGGGTTCGACGCCAGCTGGGAAATCGACCTGTTCGGCAAGACCCGGCGCAGCGTCGAGGCGGCGAAAGCGCGCACCGAGGCGGCGGTGTGGAACCGGCGCGACTTGCAGGTGACCGCCGCCGCCGAGGTCGCCAACGATTACCTGACATTGCGCACGTTGCAGGCGCGGATCGCCAATGCCCGGGCCGATCTCGCCAGCGAGCAGCGCTCGCAGCAACTCGTCGCCGCCCGCGTGCGCGGTGGGCTGGTGAGCGGGCAAGACCTCGCCCAGCAGACTTCGCAGACCTCGGCCGCCGCCGCGGCTATCCCGGCGCTGCAAGCGCAGGCCGAAGCGCAGACCCACGCCATCGCCGTGCTGACGGGGCAGGCACCGGAAGCGCTCGACGCGGAACTGGTGCAGCCGAAGGCCCTGCCCTCGCCGCCCACGGTGCCGCCCGGCGTCCCCTCGGAGCTGCTGCGGCGGCGGCCGGATATTCGCGCTGCCGAGCGCCAGCTGGCGGCCTCGACCGCCGACATCGGCGTCGCCGTGGCCGATCTTTACCCACGCTTCTCGCTGACCGCAGCCCCGGCGCTGGTCAGCACCGCGCTGGCCTCGCTGCTCACCTGGGGCAGCCGCAGCTACAGCATCGGCGCCGCGGTCGACTGGCCGATCTTCGCCGGCGGCCGCACGCGCGGGCAGATCGCCGTGGCCAACGCCCGCCAGGCCGAGGCGTTGGTTGCTTATCGCAAGGCGGTGCTCGGCGCGCTGCAGGATGTCGAGGACGCGCTCAGCCGCGTCGCCGGCGACCGCAGCAAGCTCGACAACCTGCGCAAGGCGGTCTCCGCGGCTAAGCGCGGAGAGGACATCGCCGGGACCCGCTACCAGGGCGGCCTGACCACGTATTCGGACGTGCTGCTCGCCCGCGGGCGGCGGCTTTCGCTGGAGGAGCAGATGATCGACGCGCAAGGCGCCCTCGCCCGCGACACCGCCTCGCTGTACAAGGCGCTCGGCGGCGGCTGGCCCGAACTGGCGCAGGGAGCAGGGCAATGAGTCGCTGGCGCGCCGTGCTGGCGATCGCGGCGATCGTCGTAATCGCCGTGATCGCCTGGCTGATCCTCGCCGGTTCAAACAAGCCGCGGACGCTGCTCGGTTATATCGAAGGCGACGATCTCTATCTTGCCGCGCCCATCTCCGGCACTGTGGCGACGGTGTCCGTCACCGAAGGCCAGCGCGTGGATGCCGGCGAGCAGCTGTTCGCCATCGCGCCGGCGACCCTCACGGCGCAAGGCCAGCAGGCGCAGGCCAACGTCGCCGCCTCGCAGACCCAGATCGCCGCGGCCGAGGCCAACGCCCGCCAGGCCGCCGCCGAAGTGACCGCGGCGGCGGCCGAGGCGAGCAAGGCGAAGAGCGATCTCGACCGGCTGCTCACGGTGCAGAAGGCTGATTCCGCCGCCGTTGCCGGCAAGGACCTCGATGCCGCCCGCGCCGCGCTTGACAATGCGAACGCCCGCCTCGCCGCCGCCCGCCGCGCGGCCGATGCCCGCCGGGCACAAGTCGCCGCGGCGAAAGCGCAGACCGAGCAGGCCAAGGGCGGGCAGAACGAGGTCGCCATCCGCGAGAACCAGCTCTCCCCCGTCGCGCCGGCGCCCGGCCGGGTGGATGAGGTGTTCTACCAGCCCGGCGAATGGGCCCCGGCCAACCAGCCGGTCGTCTCGCTGCTGCCCGACGCCAAGGTCAAGGTGCGCTTCTTCGTCCCCGAGCCGGACCTGGCGAAGTACCGCATCGGCCGCACCGTGCATTTCTCGTGCGACGGCTGCGCGAAAGGGCTGAGCGCGACGATCCGCTACGTCAGTCCGAAGCCGGAGTTCACGCCGCCGGTGATCTTCAGCCGCGATTCGCGCGACAAGCTGGTGTACATGGTCGAGGCCTATCCGCCGCATCCGCAAGGGCTCCAGCCGGGCCAGCCGATCGACGTCGAGCCGCTGTCGTGACGCTGGCGATCGACGTCGCGGACCTGAGCAAGTGCTTCGGCAAGTTGCAGGCGGTCGACCATGTCTCGATCCAGGTCGAAGAAGGCCATATCACCGGCTTCCTCGGCCCCAACGGCTCGGGCAAGACCACCACGCTGCGGATGCTCTGCGGTCTGCTGACGCCCGACAGCGGCCACGGCCGCGTCCTCGGCCTCGACTTCCCGGCCGAGGCCGAGCGGATCAAGCGCCAGACCGGCTACATGACCCAGCGCTTCTCGCTCTACGAAGACCTGACGATCGAGGAGAACCTGGCGTTCATCGCCCGCGTCTATTGCCTCGAGCACGTCGGTCAGCGGGTCGCCGACACGCTCGACAAGCTCGGACTCACCGCGCGCCGCCAGCAGCTTGTCGGCAATCTCTCGGGCGGGTGGAAGCAGCGCCTGGCGCTCGCCGCGGCAACGATGCACGACCCCAAGCTGCTGCTGCTCGACGAGCCGACCGCGGGAGTCGATCCGCTGGCGCGGCGAGAATTCTGGGACGAAATCCACCAGCTCGCCGAAGGCGGGATTACTGTGCTGGTCTCGACCCACTACATGGACGAGGCCGAGCGCTGCCACGACATCGCCTACATCTTCAACGGCCACCTGATCGCCCGCGGCACCGGCGAGGAGGTGATCGCCCAGTCCGGCCTCACCACCTTCGAAGCCGATGGCCCACGCGCCGACCGGCTCGCCCATGAGCTGGCCGGCAAGCCGGGGGTCGAGATGGTCGCCCCCTTCGGCGCAGCGGTGCACGTCAGCGGGACCGACCGGCCGGCGCTCGAGCGGGCGATCGAGCCGTTCCGCCGCGATCCGTGGCGCTGGAGCGAGGTGAGCCCGACGTTGGAGGACGTGTTCATCCAGCTGATGCGCACGCACGGCGGCCAGCAAGACAACCTCGCGGCATGACCGGTCTATCGCTCTCGCGCATCCTCGCGGTGATCAGCAAGGAGTTCACCCAACTCGTTCGCGACCGGCTGACTTACGCGATGATCCTCGGCATTCCCATCATGCAGCTGCTGCTGTTCGGCTATGCGATCAACTCGAACCCTAAGCACTTGCCGACCGCCGTGATGGTCGAGGACCAGGGCGAGTTCGCCCGTTCGATCATCGGGGCGCTGCAGCGCAGCGACTATTTCGACATTGTCGCAGTAGCCCATTCGCAGGCCGAAATGGACCGCGAGATCGAGCGGGGAAAGGTCCAGTTCGCGCTCACAATCCCCGGCGACTTCACCCGCAAGGTGGTGCGCCATCAGGACGCGCAGATCCTGGTCGAGGCCGACGCCTCGGACCCGGCGGCGACCGGCGGCGCGGTGGCCGCATTGGCCGAGCTGCCGCAATACGCGCTGCAGCACGATCTCAAGGGTCCGCTCATGGCGCCGACGCCGCCGGCCACGGGCCCGCCGTTCGAGGTGGTGGTCCAGCGGCGCTACAATCCCGAGAGCATCACCTCGTACAACATCGTCCCCGGCCTGATGGCGACGATCCTGACGATGACGCTGGTGATGATGACCGCGCTCGCCGTGACCCGCGAGGGGGAACGTGGGACGATGGAGATGCTGCTCTCGACCCCGGTGCGGCCGATGGAGGTGATGATCGGCAAGCTGGCGCCTTACGTGGTCGTCGGCATCATCCAGGCGCTCATCATCCTGGTGATGGCGCGCGTGCTGTTCGGTGTGCCGCTCGAAGGCGGCTGGGGCGCGCTGACGCTGGGCATGGCGCTGTTCATCGTCGGCAACCTCGCCCTGGGCTTTCTCATCTCGACCCTGGCGCGCAACCAGCTGCAGGCGATGCAGATGGGCATATTCTACTTCCTGCCGTCGATCCTGCTCTCGGGTTTCCTGTTCCCGTTCCGCGGGATGCCGCAATGGGCGCAGTGGATCGGCACGATTCTGCCGATCACGCACGTGCTGCGGATTATCAGGGGATCGGTGCTCAAGGGTGTCGGCGTCGGCGACCAGCTCGACAACCTCGGCGCGCTGGCGCTGTTCGTGCTGGTGGTGGCGGGGCTGGCGATCCAGCAATACCGCACGACGCTGGATTGAGGTCGGCGGCCGGAGGAACTCTGGTTCGCAACAGGCATTGGCATTAACGTGCTGGCGGGCACTGGTCGGTCAGGCTGCAGCTTTGGGGGA
Source organism: uncultured Alphaproteobacteria bacterium (assembly GCA_963811255.1). GTDB lineage: Bacteria > Pseudomonadota > Alphaproteobacteria > Sphingomonadales > Sphingomonadaceae > Croceibacterium_B. The sequence continues at coordinate 1,655,184 of CAWEQI010000003.1, forward strand.
ATCGTGGACGCTATCCTCATCAACGGTTCGCAAGTCGAGCTGCCCGGCGACCCGCGCGTTTCGCTGCTCGACCTGTTGCGCGAACACCTCCACCTCACCGGCACCAAGAAAGGCTGCAACCAGGGCGCGTGCGGGGCGTGCACGGTGCTGGTGAACGGCGAGCGCATGCTGTCGTGCCTGGCGCTCGCGGTGCAGTTCGCCGGCCGTTCGGTCACCACCATCGAGGGCTTGGCGGATGACGACGGGCTTCATCCGCTGCAGCAGGCCTTCATCGATCACGACGGGTTTCAATGCGGATACTGCACGCCGGGGCAGATCTGCTCGGCGGTCGGCATGGTCGCCGAGGTGCAGCGCGGCGTGCCGAGCGCGGTGACCGCGGACCTCAGCGCCAAGACCATCGCCCTGACCGGCGAGGAATTGCGCGAGCGGATGAGCGGCAATCTGTGCCGCTGCGGCGCGCACAACGGGATCGCCGCCGCCATCGAGGATGTTTATGCGGAGGCGGCGGAGTGACGCCGTTTTCATATGCACGTGCGTCCAGCCCCGCCGAAGCGCTTCGGCTCGCCGACGGCGGGAAAGGCAAATACCTCGGCGGCGGCACCAATCTGGTCGACCTGATGCGCGAGACGATCGAGCGTCCCTCGGCGCTGGTCGATGTGACCGGGCTGTCCGCGACCATCGAGGAGCGCGAGGACGGCTCGCTGCTGATCGGCGCGGCGGCGCGCAACACCGCCGTCGCCGAGCACCCGGTGGTGCGGCGGTGCTTTCCGCTGCTGGCGCGGGCGATCCTCGCCGGCGCCTCGCCGCAGATCCGCAACATGGCGACCGTGGGCGGCAACCTGCTCCAGCGCACCCGCTGCGCGTATTTCTACGACGCCGAAGGATCGCGCTGCAACAAGCGCGCGCCGGGCCAGGGCTGCGACGCCATCGATGGGATCAACCGCAATCACGCGATCCTCGGCGCCTCGGCGAGCTGCGTGGCGACCCACCCCTCGGACATGGCCGTGGCGCTGGCCGCGCTCGATGCGGTGGTCCACCTGAGCCGGCCTGAGGGCGAACGGACGCTGCCGCTGACGGACCTGCACCGCCTGCCCGGCGACACGCCCGAGATCGAGACCGAGCTGCGGCCCGCCGAGCTGATCACCGCGGTCGAAGTGCCGCCGCTGCCGTTCGCCGAGAACTCGGCTTATCGCAAGGTTCGCGACCGGGCGAGCTACGCGTTCGCGCTGGTCTCGGTCGCCGCGGCGCTCGACCTCGACGGCGGGAAGGTGGCCGACGTGCGCCTGGCGCTCGGCGGCGTCGCGCCCAAGCCGTGGCGGGCCTGGCGAGCTGAGGAGGCCTTGCGCGGCGGGCCCGCGAGCGAGGCCGGCTTCCGCGCCGCGGCCGAGGCAGAGCTCGCGCAGGCCGAGCCGCTGCGCGACAACGGCTTCAAGGTCGAGCTGGCGAAGCGCACCATTGTCGCGGTGCTGGCCGGGCTCGCGGGAGGCGCGGCATGAACGATGCAGTGGGCCTTGCCCAGGGCAGCTGGGGACCGGACGGCCGGCCCGATCCCGTCAGCGAGCGCAAGCACGGCCTGATCGGCGCTCAGCTGCCGCGGGTCGATGGCTCGCTCAAGGTCCGCGGGAAGGCGCTGTTCGCCGCCGAGTTGCCGCTAGAGGAGATGCTCTACGCCGCCCTCGCCTATAGCACCATCGCCCGCGGCCGGATCGCCGAGCTGGACACCGCGGCGGCAGAGGCCGCGCCGGGCGTGGTGCTGGTGATGACCCACCGCAACTGCCCAAGGCTGAAGGCGATCCCGTCGTTCCTCAGCGAGGGCAAGTCAATGTCGGGCGACGACCTACCGATCATGCAGGATGCCGAGATCCACTGGAACGGCGAGCCGATCGCCGCGGTCCTTGCCGAGACGCAGGAGCAGGCCGACCACGCCGCCTCGCTGATCCGCGCGACCTATGAGCAAGACAATGCGGTCACCGCGTTCACCCAGGCAATGGAGCGCGAGACCAGGACCGGTGAATTCTTCGGCCAGCCGCTGCGCAACGACGTCGGCGATGCCGAGGCTGCGCTGGCCGCCGCGCCGTTTAAGGTGGACCACAAATACGGCACCCCGCGCTATAACCACAACGCGATCGAGCCGCACGCCGCCACCCTTGCCTGGGACGGCGACCGGCTTATGGTTCACGATTCCACACAAGGCGTGGCGCATACCGCCTGGTCCTACGCCTACGCCTTCGGCATCGACGAGGGCCAGGTCCACGTCTCGTCGCCGTTCGTCGGCGGCGGGTTCGGCGGCAAGGGGATGTGGCACCACCAGATACTCGCTGCCGCCGCCGCGCGGCTGGCGGGACGGCCGGTGCGGATCGCCCTCTCGCGCGAGGGGGTTTACCGCGTGGTCGGCGGGCGGACCTGCACCGAGCAGCGCGTCGCCATCGGCGCCGACGCCGACGGCCGCTTCGCTGCAATGATCCACACCGGCACGGTGGCGATGACCCGCCACAACAACGTGCCCGAGCCGTTCATCAACCCGACGCGCACGCTCTACCGCTCCGACACGTTCAAGCTCGCCGTCGAGGTCACCTATCTCGACATGCTGGCCAACACTTTCATGCGCGCGCCCGGCGAGACCCCCGGCAGCTTCGCGCTTGAATTGGCGATCGACGAACTGGCCTACGAGCTGGATATCGACCCCGTCGAGCTGCGCCTGCGCAACGACCCCGAGCAGGACCCGCTCAATGGGCAGCCGTTCTCCTCCCACCACATGGCGGAGGCCTACCGCGCCGGCGCCGAGCGCTTCGGCTGGGCCAAGCGCAGCAGCACGCCCGGCGCGGTGCGCGAGGGCGAATGGCAGGTCGGAAGGGGCGTCGCCACCGCGACCTACCCCTACTTCCGCATGCCCGGCGGCGCCGCGCGGATCACATTGACGCGCGACGGGCGCGCGAGCGTCGCCACCGCCGCGCACGAGATGGGCATGGGCACCGCGACCGCGCTGACCCAGGTCGCCGCCGAGCGGCTTGGCCTGCCACCGGGCAAAGTCGCGGTCGAGATCGGCGATTCCACCCTTCCCGGCCTGATCCTCGCCGGCGGATCGCAGCAGACCGCCTCGGTCGGCGCCGGGTTCGTCGCCGCACACCGCAAGCTGGTCGAGGAACTGCTGCGGCTCGCGGGCAACGCCTCGCCGCTCAGCGGGCTTGGCCCCGAAGATGTCGGCGGGGTCGATGGCGGCCTGTGCAAGCTCGACGAGCCGGAGCGGCGCGAGAGCTACGCCGCCATTCTCGCCCGCGCCGGCCGCGACGAGCTGAGCGTGGAAGGCGTCGCCTCAGACCCGATCGAGCTGCGGCACTGGTCGATGCATTCCTACGGCGCGATGTTCTGCGAGGCGCGGGTCAGCGCCGTAACCGGCGAAGTGCGCGTCAGCCGCTTCCTCGGCTCATTCGACTGCGGCCGAATTATCAACGCGGGCACCGCCGCCAGCCAGTTCCGCGGCGGCATCGTCATGGGCCTGGGGATGGCGCTGATGGAGGAAACCCTGTTCGATGAGCGCAACGGGCGGATCATCAACCCGAGCCTCAGCGACTATCACATGCCGGTCCACCTCGACGTGCCAGCGATCGAGGTGATGTGGACCGACATCCCCGATCCGCACACCCCTATGGGCGCGCACGGCATCGGCGAAATCGGCATCGTCGGCGTCGCCGCCGCGGTCGCCAACGCGGTCTTCAACGCCACCGGAAAGCGTATCCGCGACCTACCGATCACGCCTGACAAGCTGCTGATGTAGCGCCCTCCGCCTCCGTTCACACTTGCGGTACGGCGCCAGCCGAAGGCACTCTTCTATCGCTGCCCAGGCGGCGTCCAGGGCGAAACGGTGTAGTACGGCGCCTGATAGAAGGTGGCGACGACGGCCGCGATGCAGCCATGCGTCACCTTGAACATCTCAAGCAGACCCCAGCTCTGCGGTTCCTGGAACACCGACTTGACGCGAGTGCCATCGGTCAACTTGTACGTGTCCAGCACGCCCTTGTGATCGATGAAGCCGCGTGCCATCGCGATCTGACGATCCTCGTCCACCAGCACGATTTCGCGACGGACGCGGTTATTGAACAAGTAGCGGCCGGATTCGAATCCGCCCTTGATATCCTTGAACAACAGACCGTTTTCCCGTCGCGTGGCATTGGCGTGAAAACAGGTCCCACGGATTTCGCCGTCGTTGTGCTGCAGCGTGTCGAAGTACCCGTTGGCGTGCGCGATCAGCGCTTCGCGCGACACGCGGTCGCGCTTCGGCACGACCTTTTCGATAATCGGATCCTGGACGTAGTCGTCGACGTCGCCGATCGGCGTCGGCGGGCTCGACAGATTGCGCCGGGTGGAGATGATCTGCTCGACCTCGGTAATCTTGCCGTGTCCGACCCTCAGCCGAATGGCCAGGAATCCGGGCACCTCGCGCTGGCGAATGGCAGTGAAGATGCCAACCGTTCCCGTCACCGGATCGGAAATCGTCAGTGGGCGGCCGACCTCTTCGGTCACGGTGTCCCAGGTGCCGTCGGGAAACGGCATTTCGACGTTGTTCTCCGTGAAGCGCACATGGTCGGCAAAGGGCGCGAGGGCGGGATCGTGCGCCAGATAGGCCGCGCGATAGCGGTCGCCAATCTGCTCGAGCGTCGCCTTGTCGGTTGCCTGCATGTCGCTCTCTCCGCTTGTCGCCGTCAGGAAGATCGCCGCCAGCGCAGCGAGCGCCGGTTTCGCCATTCTCATCAGATTCATCGATCCCATCCCTTCCCTTCCTGGCCAGCCCCGCTCAAAGCACTTCGGAATAGCGGATGATCATCTTGTCCTCGCCAATCTCTGTCGCGACGCCGAGAAAGAACAGGCCAAGCACCCAGTTGTGCTGACTTCGAACGTCGGCGTCGACCCAACTGGTGACCCGATAGTATCCGTCCGGCCGCTGGTAACCGATGTTGCGGATGTAGAGCCATTCGCCCTGCCGGTCGCGAACGAGCACGTGAGCGCCGATGTCGATGACGCCGTCCGCCCGCGCGATTGAATATTCTCCCGCGCCCTGCGGATAGACGGCCCCTTCGATCTTGCCGCTGATCGTGCCGCCGGCGATCGGGCGGAAGATCCGTTTGCCGCGCGGTGTCTCCTCGATCCGGCTCTCGCCGAAGCCCAGCGTCAGTTCGAAGGCCGGCGCGAAGCCGATGTTGGCGACGAGATCTGGCGAGCGATCGGCGGGAATGACGAAGTCGCCCATCACAGCACCTCGAAATAGGTGAAGATCGTACGATCGGGATCGGTGCGCCGCAGCCCGTGGCCGAGGAACAGCGTGTGGTTCATCCAGTCGTGCGGGCTGTCTTTCGGCGCGTCGAAGAACGGCGAGGTACGCATGCGCAGCGGCACTTCGGAATCGGGTGGAGCGACGAAGTCCTGCTGGAGCGTGCCATTGGGCCGGCGCGGCGGGAGACGGCGCTCCAGCGCCGTGGAGGGGTCCCAACCCACCCGGCGCATATAGGCCCGGTTGTTGATGTAGATGGTGTGGCCGTCGGCCGCCTCGAACATGTACTGCGCATCCAGCGGGCCGCCGCCACCGCCGAAATCCGCACCCCCATAGGGTACCACCTTACCCTGAAGCCGCGGCCCCCAGATGTCGCCCCCCACGGCCGGCACGAACGCGCGTCGGAAGGGCGCTTCGATGATGATCCGTTCACGGAAGAACACGCTGACCGAAAAGGCCCAACGGTATCGCACTCCATTTTGCTCGCGGACGGGCGGTGGGTTCTCTCCTGCGGCTAGTGTCATGAAGCCGCGCTCCCCGGCGCCCGCGGTTCAGCCAATTGCTCGGCATCGCACCAGATGCCGTGCACCTGGGCATCAGCCCGGAACGGCAGATACACGCGCGCCAGATCGCCTTCGGCGAGGTGCTGGGCATCGACGATAACCAGTTCGGTCCGCCTTTCCGCAAGATTGGACACGGTCCCGATCAGGTATCCGTCCCCTTCTTGCGTGCTCCCGCGGCGCGGCACGAAGCTGCATTCCTGCAAGGTATGCGTGTCGCCGACGAAATAACGATCCAGCTCGCCGGTGTGCAGATCGAACCGTCCATACGAATTGGTCACTGGACCGCGCAGACCGGCCGCACAAGTCTGGTCGAACGGGCGGCTTGGGTCATTGAAATTGGTGAAGGCATAACGCTGCGGCAGCGTCATGTAGCGCGGGTCGACCTTGCCCAAATCGCTGATCGGAGGCGGGAACAGGATTTCCTCCTCCCAGGTGTCGTCCGACTTATCGAGATCGAAGGTCAGCTTGCGGATATAGGAGACCGCCTTGGCTGGATCCCAGGCCGAGCCGTCGACATTGGGGAAGAAGGGGAAGAAGTTGGAATCGTAAAATGGGGCGTAGAGCGTCACCCTGTTGCCCTCACTGTACGCGTTGAAGGTGTGCATCATGCACCGTTCGGGGCCCTTGAACCAGCGGATGTCCGATCCGTCCCCGTCGCGCCGCATGATTCCGATCATGCTGGGCAGCTGCCGGTCCCAACCCCAGTGAATTTTGCCCGCGCGCAGACGGTCCATGCTGGTGGTGTAGCAGGCGAAGGGGAAGATCAGATGCTCCTGCGTGACCGCGAAATCGTGGATCAGCGACACGTAGGGCACCTTCAGCCGAACCTCGCGCTGCACCTCGCCGGCCGCGTCGATGAAATAGACGAACAGATCATCGCTCGCGAGGCCGGTCGCCTCGTATCCGAAAGCGATCAGTTCGCCGCTGAGGGGGTCGAGCTTCGGATGGGCGGTGAAGGTTTCGCTGGCGTAGCGATCACCGAGATCCCAGAAGCCGATCGTCTGCAGCGAATGGGGATCGATCTCGATCGGGTGCGCATCCTCCTTCAAGGTGAACAGCCTGCCTGCGTGAATCAGTGGCGCCGTGTTGGAAACCGTCCCGTCGATCCCGCTGACGGCCTCGTCATTGGTGAAGGGATTGCGATAGTAGCCGAACTGTTGACGCCCGGCGGCGAGGTTCGCCTCGAACCGCGGCGTGCGCACGAAGCGGCCCTTGTAGCCGACTTTGCCGTCCCTGAAACGGAAGCTGCTGATGTAGCCGTCGGCATGCAGGAAGGCGTCTTCGGGGAACTTGGGCGGGTAGTACCATTCGGCGCCGACCCGAAAGAAGGTGCCCTCCATGTCGGATGGAATTTCACCCTCGACCTCGCAATCGAGCAGCTCCGCGTCGAAGCGCTGTGGCCCTGAAAATGCGCGCGCTTCGACACCGGAAAGGGGAGCGACCATCGTTCGTCTTCCTCATGCGTTCGAGTGCCCCTGCAAGCCGTGACTACCAAGGAATGGCTCTCCTGGCTAACGCCGATGCCGGCGTGAAGGTGCGTGAACGAGGCTTATGTGTGGCCCCATCTTGGGTCCGCAGTGTCGAGGTGGGGTGCGGCTTTGCAGCCCTCCACGCTGCTAAACGTGCAGGCAAAACGGGTTGAATCTTAGCACCTGGCGCAGCCTGCTCGGCCTCGGCATGGCGGCGGCCTTGGCCGCCCGCAGGGTGCGCGCGGGCCGGTTCGTTCGCGCCGAGCGCCGATAGAGTCGCCTTTCGCGTTCCACCGCTCCGCATTACTCCCTTCCGAAGCAGGGCGCACTGGCGGTGCTGTCAGTCACAATGCAACTTGTCTCCGATTGAATATCCATCAGGCCCTCGACAACAGCGATCTCCCTGCAGTCATGTCCTCCCTTCGCCTGAGGCTTCCGTGTCACCGCTTCAAGAGAATCTGCCGTGTACGAACAGCGGGATATTACGCTGCGCTGAAAGGCGTCTTCGGGTCATGCGACAGAAGAGCGATCCAGCGATGCTCGGGCGTTTGGAACGCATAGCCCCTATTCTCAGGCTGTGGACGCGGCCCTGTTCCAAGGGGTTAGACCTGTTGCCCATTTGAGTTGCGCGCGCGACGGCGGCACGGTTGCACTTCGGGCATGCTCGACTTTGCAATTCACACCGGTTGTGGGGAACCCGAAGGTCGAACGAAGGCAAGGAGCTGCGACCGGCAGCTTTGGAAGAGCGGCAGGTAAGGAACCATGGTTGACGAGCCCGACAGCGACGTTTTGGTACTCGAACAAGAATTGCTGCTCCACGGCGATTGCGGGGGCGACACCGCCTTTCCCGTCGAATCGGATGTTCTGCTGCTAGATACCCCCCTGCCGGCGGCGGGCCCGGTGATGACAATTGAGATCGGGCCGGTGCGGCGCGCGCATGCGATGCCGGAACCACACTTCGGCCCAATCAGGTCCAACAGCACAGTTCCTGCAGTGAGTAGCGCCGCGAACTCGTCGCCTGCAGCATTCGAACGCACGTCTTCAGAGGGCCACTTGGGCGATCTTCTTCTGATCGCTCGACAGGCGGCAACGGCATACAGAGCCGACGAAGCGCGGACGCGAAAATCTCTCTACGCGACGCTCGCCAGCGCTTACGATCTCTCCCTCGCCGCGGTGCAGGATCCGCAAGGATTTGCGCGACTGCTCGACCGAGCGGGATTGAAGATGCAGCACCGAGCGCCGATGACGCCGATCCTCAAGCTTGTCTTCGGCAGCGACTACGACAAGGCTCGACTGACCGAGTACGCCGCAGTCTTGGCTCACGGCCACCGCAAACTGGTCCTGCCCGGCCAATTCGCGGAGTATCTCAAGCAGGCCAAGGGCGGACTCAAAGCCATCATCGAACGAGAACGGTCACTCCGTAGGGGAGAGGACGGTTCAGCTCAGCGCGCCGAGCGGATTCAACCTCGCCGATCCATCGCCAGGCGCCTAGCGGGTTTCCGGCCGGGTATGTTCCAGATTAGCAGCCTTGCTGGCGACCTCGCCGCATTCGATCCCGCGGCAGCGCGAGCGAACCCGCCGGCCGGCAATGTCTACCACGCCGATCCGTTCTTATGGCGACGCGGCGGCCAGAACTACTGCTTCTTTGAAACATACGATTACCAGATTGGAAGGGGCCACATCAGTGTTGCCTCTTTGGCGGGAGGGCGGCTGGGCAATATCCGCACGGCGCTTTGCACGCATTATCATCTCTCGTTTCCGTTCCTTTTTGAGCACGATGGCGAGCTGTTTATGATGCCGGAAAGCTGCGCGATGAAGCGCATTGAAATCTGGCGCTGCACCGGCTTTCCCGACCGCTGGCAGTTGCACGCGACCGGTCTGGACGGTGTGCTAGCAGCGGACTCGAGCCTGGCGGAGATAGACGGCCGCTGGTGGCTGTTCACCAATATCGCGACGGATCCGTTTGGCGACCTTAATTCGGAGCTCCACCTTTTCCAGATCGACGGCCCCGATCTCCGCTCGATTACTCCGCATCCGCTCAATCCGGTGCAATTCGACGCTCGCGTGGCGCGCAATGCCGGCCGGATCATTCGCGACGGACCCGCGCTCTTGCGACCTGCGCAAGAGAACTCCCACGGCACGTACGGATACGGACTCAACCTGATGCGGATCGACGCTCTGTCCATGGATGAATATTCGGAAGCCCTAGTGCGGCGGATTCAACCGGACTTCGGCGCAGGGTTAATCGGCTGCCATCACATTGACATGAGGGGCGATCTCATCGTGTTTGACTCACGGCGAAGGTTGGGCGGACGCGCCGGAAAATCGCCGCTACGTGACCTGGTTGCCGCATGACTCGCCGCTTGAGCGATCACGCACCGACCGACGTCAATTCGATCGACCGAGTTGTCGTCATCCACGACTATGCCACTTCTGAAGGCGGAGCAGGTATGCTCGCGTCGATGGCCGCCCGGCAATATCGAAAGTCGGGGCTGCCGGTCATGTTCTTTGCCGGCGGCGCTGGAGATGCCCAGAGTGATCTCGACGGCGTCGAGGTTGTCACCTTGGGGAAGAAATCGTTGCTCAGTACGTCACCCGCGGTGGCAATGCGGCAGGGGTTTTACAATCGATCGGCGCGTGACGCCTTGCAGGAATGGATCCAGCACAACGACACCTCACGCACCGTTTATCACCTGCACAACTGGTCGCAGATACTCTCACCGGCAATCTTCGAAGCGTTGCATCCCGTAGAAGAACGAACCGTCGCGACCTGCCACGACTTCTTCAACGTTTGTCCCAATGGAGGATTCGTGCGCTTCGCATCGTCCGAGCCCTGTGACCGCCGGCCATTGTCCCTGGGCTGTCTCGCCACTCAGTGCGACAGGCGCAGCGCGGCCCACAAGTATTGGCGTACGACGCGCCATCTGCGCCTCCATCGCGCCGCGCAGTTTCACACCAATCGCGCCACCTTCACCTTCCTGCACGAGCGAATGCGCGCCAAGTTCCTAGCCGCAGGATTTGCCGCGTCCGATCTTCGCACGATTCCCAATCCCGTCGAACCGTGGACGCGCCATCGGATAGCGGCAGAGAAGAACAAGCGATTCCTGTTTGTGGGACGCGTCGGCCGCGACAAGGGCGCGGACATTGCCGTCGAGGCCGCACATGCGGCGAACGTACCGATCACGGTGCTGGGGAAAGGTGAACTCACCGATGATCTCACGCAGCGATTTCCTAATGCGAGCATGCGCGGATGGTGTAACCGCGAGCAAATCGCCGCAGCGGCCAAGGAATCACGGGCCCTGATCGTGCCCAGCCGAGTGACGGAGCCGTTCGGCTTGGTCATTCTCGAAGCGGCGATGAGTGGGTTGCCGGTTCTGGTCAGCGAGCGTGCTTATCTTGCCGAGGATGCGGTGCGGGAGGGCTTCGGGATCGAGTTCGACCCGACCGATTCGCAACGACTCGCCGAGGAGCTCTCTCACCTTGCCCACGCCGACAACTCGATCTTCCGAATGAGTCGCAACGGTTTTGCGCGCGCCGCCGCCTACGCGAACTCACCTGAGAGTTGGGCTAGCGCGTTCCTCGATATCTTCCGCGAAAAATTGCGGGCAATGAGCTCCGGGAGTGGTATGATAGAGCAATGCGGCAACTCGGCAGCACCCTTGACGAGTACGGCGTCATCATTCTGGATGGCGGCAAGGCGGTCTTCCGCCGAGAGCAGGGCGGTCGTCTGATGCTTGAGGCGCCCGAGCTTCGGCCGGATCTGATCGGCAGAAGGGTGGCCATCCATGGGACGCTGATCGGCGATGCGACAGTCCGCGTGGAGCGTCTCTCAGCGCAGCCCTAGCTCAATTATCACGTAGCCATTTCAAGAGCGGTTGAGTTCGCGGGTACTGAAACTGCCCCGGGCGGCAAGATTCTCCCGAAATGAGCAAGCCTCTTGGGAGTAATTCCATGATCCCGAGGCTTCTCCGCTATAGAATTATCTAGCAGCTCAACGCCTTGTAAGAATTCGGGCGAACACACCGACATTTTCTGGGGCGCTGCAATCCAATGGCACCTCGCGCTTCGTCCGCATCGCGGGCATCAACGCGAAGCGGCTCGTGGGGCACTGCTGCCAGTGATTGCATCAGCTTTGCCTATCCTTGGCCCAAAAGCCGTGTGGCACAAAATCCGCGCCCGTAACCGGTGTCTGCCGGCAAAACCGAACAGACGGAGCTGTTGGTAACGAGCTTTAGGCTGCAGAACAGCCGAATTGGGGTGCGTTGCGGACGGGCTGCTCGCCTCCAGGACGGCCTAGAAGCTCCTGGCCGTCAGCGGTCGGTCCGCCTTTGAGGGCGCACCGAAAGGATAGCTGACGATCCGCTAGAGAGACACTAATCCAGCGCCCAACGACAGGAATAGGCTGGAAGAGGACATTTGCAACCGGTCAGCAACGAGCCAAGTGTGGACGGTTTGCTGTGGATCGCCGAGGAATAATGGTAGACCGTTAGCTATCGATCGATAAAAATCGACGCGCAACTGCGGGAACGGGTGGAATGTAGATAGAGCTGGACTAAGGTAACACGGTTTTAGTGCTCGGTCTCGCTAACCGAGGCGTCCTCATGCTTGGCAATAAGCCGCGCAATGAGCTGATCCCGCAAGCCGCGGGTTTCCTGTGAAGGTTCAACACCGAGATCGGCAAACATCAGGGCCGCCGTAGCTCGGTAGCGTTCGGCTAGGGCCGCTGGACGTCTTAGCTGGAACTCACTTTTCATTACCAACCGAAGGGCGTCCTCATCATACGGACTGATCGCCTGCATCTTTGTGATGGCCGTTAGCGAGTCGGCCGCACGTCCGACGCGTAACAGTTCTTCAGCTTCCTTCTTCAATGCAGCAACTCGGCGCGTCGCCCTCCTACTCCGCTCGTGTGTCAGCCAATCGTCGAATTCGATGCTGACCCCGTCGAGGTCTTGAAATGCTTCCTTATGGCCGGAGCTTTCATCAGGAGGCTCCTCGATCAGGATTCCCGCTCGCAACCAAACATGCTCACGGTCCCAACAGACGATCTCCTGAGATGTGTTGATGCAGATGCGCAGTTCCAAAAGCGCTTGACGCAGACTTGCGCGTGCTTGCGCTTCTCCTCGGTCGCCCCACAGCAGATCCAGTATGCGGGTCTTTGGGACTTCCGAACCAGGATCGGAAATCAGATACGCGAGGAGGGCACGAGCCTTTCGGCTCCGCGGCGTAATCTTGCGTTCGTCGCTCGAAAAGACGGCGAAAGATCCCGCAGTACGCGCTCGCACGACACCTCTCTCTTCCTAAACGGATGTAAAGATCGATGTAACGGCAATCGGCTCTCTCGCGTCGGCATTCGCATATGACTGTCGGTGACTGCCGGCGCCGGGCCTGTAGCAACTATATAGCAGGCGCACAGCCGATTTGATAGATGGTTAACGTCTCTTTCACGTTTGACTCACGTTCGCCTCACGCGTGTCGTGCGATGGTGGTCTGCGCGGCCCTGGAGAGGTTCGCGCAGCCCCAGGAGGGCGGAAAGGATGGTTCACAGTGAGGTATTATAAGCTAGCCCTGACTTGCACAGCCGTCGCCATTACTGTCGGGGGGTCGTTTGTTCTAACGCCGGCGGCATTCGGCAAGCGCGCACCACTTGAGGTCCTCGGATCGGAGCAAGCCTTGTCTCGGCAAATCACATACGCTGATCTGAACCTCGCTTCTGTCGCGGGGGAGAAAATACTCAACTCTCGTGTCCACAACGGCATCAGGAGTCTTTGCAGAGAGGCGACGGATGTGACGGAAGGCACCTTTAGTCACGACAGCGATGAACTTAGGTGCAGCGGCACAGCGTGGAGGCAGGCGACGCCGCAGATCGCCCAAGCAGTTCAGCGAGCGCGAGACATAGCCTTGAACGGCACGTCGAGCCTTGCTGCAGTCGAGATCACGATTTCGGTTCCTGGATAAGCGGGACGATCCGCAGACGGGCGTTCGGATGGCTCTCCGAGAGGGGAGCCATCCGTAGGGTCGCTGCTGTAAAAAGCACAAAGGATTAAAGCCCGGCAGCATATCGATTCGATGGCGTTGCTGCCCAGCCATGTTGCGTCAATTTACTGTCTTCGGTCGGAACAATTGTGTCCAGAGGCGGCGCGCGTGGCGCTGTCTATGTCCGCTTTAGGTCGGCGCGCTAGGCTCAGTTGGCGACCAAGAATGGCGCAGTGCGGCCTTGAGCCGCCCTCCCACCCTAACATCAGCCCTAACACCTTTGCGAAAACACGCGCTTGTCAGCGAAAGGTTCGTGGCGAGGGCGCCCTCGGATCATAGGATTTCCGCGGGTTCGCGGTCTCAGGCGGTCTGCAGCGAAAGGGAAATGGCGGTGCTGTCAGTCTAATCGCAACTTGTCTCCGATCGACGAACCGATCCCTCGATCAGCCGAGCCTCAGGCCATGAGGCTTTGCCACTCTGCAAGGGCAGCCGAGGGGCGGGCTTTGTAGGTCTCTCTGTCGACGAGGTGACGTTCGGAGTTGAAGTGATTGTGGATGTTGGCGTGGAGCGAGGCGAACTTCTGGAGGCTCTTCATTCGCCGGAACCTCAGCATCGCCCGCTCTCGTCGTCGGAACGAGAGGTGCGAGTTCTCGACGCGGTTGTTGGCCCAGCGGTCGACCTCCTGCTTGGCCTGGCAGCCAAGCTCGCCCATCGCTGCCTTGTACGAGCGCAGCCCGTCGGTGGTGATCGCCTCGGGTGACGCCCGAATGCATGACGATATCGGCGCTCGCTTCGTAACGCTCGACCGTCTGCACGTTGACCGAGCGGGCCCAGAACGGATCGCCGTACCATGGATACCAGCTGCGCCAGCCGATGCGCGGTTCGTAATAGCGCCAGTACGGCCGCCACGTCGGATACCCCCACCACGGGTCATACATCGGATCGCGCACGATGTTCCGCTGAACCTCGTGCTGCGTGTCGCGATTGACGATCTCGAACCAGTCGCGGCGCTGCTCGAGCGTCAGCTCGGCGGCGCGGTAGAGCAGGTATCCTTCGACCGTCTCGCGCGAGGTCAGCGTGTTGCCGGCAAAGGTGACGCGCCACTGGTCGGGGGCGACCAGCCGGTGCGTTTGCTCTGACAGAGCCCTTCGACACTTTCAGATGGGGTAGTGGCCAGGCTCTGTTTCGAACGTGACCCAGCGTAGCTCGGTAAAGGCGTCGATGCCCGCGCGTCCGCCGAACCGGCCGTAGCCGCTGGCCTTCATCCCGCCGAAGGGCATTTGCGGCTCGTCCGACACGGTCGAAGCGTTGACATGGCAAATGCCGGCCTGGATCTGGCGTGCCACTCTCAGGCCCCGCGCCGTATCCCTGGTGAAAACGGCCGAAGACAGGCCGTAATCCGTATCATTGGCGAGTTCGATGGCGTGGGTTTCATCGCGCGCCCTGGTGATGCCCACCACCGGCCCGAAGCTTTCGTCGCGGAACAGCTTCATGGCGGGTGTGACCTTGTCGACCAGGTGCGCCGGCATCAGCACGTTATCCGTCGTAGGACCACCGACCAGCAACTCGGCCCCTTGGCCAACCGCGTCGTCGATCAGGGCTTGGCATTTATCGACCGTCTTGCGGTCGACCACCGCTCCAAGCGGAGTGTTGCCCGCGGCCGGGTCGCCGACCCGCATGGTCTCAACCTTAGCCTTGAAGCGACGGGCGAATTCGTCGGCCACGGCTTCGACCACGATGATCCGCTCGGTCGACATGCAGATCTGCCCCTGATTCATGTAGGCGCCGAACGCAGCGGCCTTCACGGCCTCGTCGAGATCGGCATCCTCGAGCACGATCATCGGCGCCTTGCCGCCCAGTTCGAGGAGGACGGGCTTCAGGTGCTCGGCGGCGCGGCTGGCGATGATCTTGCCGACGGCAGTGGAGCCGGTGAAGTTGATCCGTTTGACCTCGGGCGCGTCGATCAGCGCGCCGACCACCTTGCCCGCATCTGCGGGAGCGTTGGTCACGACGTTGACTACGCCTTCGGGAAACCCGGCTTCGGCAAACGCCTCGATGATCAGCGAATGCGTGCGCGGGCACGTCTCCGACGCCTTGAGGATGACACTGTTGCCGCAGGCCAGCGGCACGGCGATCGCCCGCACGCCGAGAATGATCGGGGCGTTCCACGGGGCGATGCCCAGGATCACCCCGACCGGCTCGCGCAGTGCCATCGCGATGGTCCCTTCGTGGTCCGACGGTATCACCTCGCCCGAGATCTGCGTGGTGATGGCGGCCGCTTCGCGCACCATGCCGGTCGCCAGCATCAGGTTGAACATCGCCCACCCGGCGGTGGCGCCGATTTCGGCCATCATCGCGGCGACGAAGTCCTCCTTCTTCGCCTGGAGCGCGTCAGCCGCCTTCATCAGCACCGCCCGGCGAGCGTTCGGCCCCATCTTCGACCACGTCGTAAAGCCGCTCTGCGCCCGGGCCGCAATTGCCGGGATGTCGTCCGGCTGCATCGCCTCTGCGCTGGAAGCGACTTTGCCGGACATCGGATTCTGGCGTTCGAATTTCATATTCCCTCCAACCTCCAGTGGCGTCAATTCGCGGCAGCGCCGGGCCGCGGACCGTAAACCTTGCAGTTCGTCCCTTCGCCGGTCGGCAGCATGCCGGCAAGGTTCTTCGGACTCTGGCAGAATCCGGCGATGCTGTCGTCGGTCACCATGCCTTCGTTCCACTTCAGCCAAGCCGACTTCGCCCGCTTCATCATTTCCGGTTCGTGCCTTGCCCGATTGGCGCGTTCCAACGTATCGACCGAGAGGTCGAACAGAAACTCGTCGTCTTCGAGACGATAGTACTTCCAGTTCCTGATGCGCGCTGCGCGCTGGCGATGCCCCTGAAAGCGCCAGAACAGCGAGCGATCGACCGAACGCCGCGTGACCAGCGGCGACAGCAGCGATATGCCGTCGAGCAACTGGTCCCGCCGTCCTCTGACGCCGGCGGCGTCGAGGAGAGTCGGCATCCAGTCCATGGTGATCGCCATTTGGTCCGACGTCGTCCCGGCGAGTATCCGGCCGGGGAACCGCACGATCCCGGGGACGCGGATGCCGCCTTCGAGCAGCATGCCCTTCATCCCCTGAAACGGCCAGACTTCTGAAAAGCGCTCGCCGCCATTGTCGCTAGTAAAGACGACCAGCGTGTCGTCCGCCAGGCCGAGATTGTCGAGCGCGCGCAAGACCCGGCCGATGTTCATGTCGAGGCTTTCAGTCATGCGCGCCTAAATGTCGAGCGAACCGCCGTCGAAGTCGGCGCCTGGGTTGTTGAGGGCGAAATCCTCGGGTCCTTCCCACGGCCAGTGCGGGGCGTTGAAATGGAGGCTCAACAAGAAGGGCTGCTGCTTCTCGGCGTAGCGCCCCATCGACCTTATCGCCTCGTCGGCGAGCAGCGTGGTCATGTAACCCGGCCGCTGGATAGCTTGGCTGTCGTGGCGCAGCGCCGGACGGCCGATATATTCGTGCGAGAAATAGTCGATCGCCCCGCCGAGGAACCCGAAGAATTCGTCATAGCCGTGAGCCAGCGGGCTACCCTCTTCCGACGTGCCGAGATGCCATTTGCCGATGAGCGAGGTGCCGTAGCCGGCATCGCGAAGCATTGCGGGCATCGTCGGATAATCCTTGGGGATCGCGGAATCGCCCCATGGTCCGGCCGAGAAAGGCTCGACCAGGCCGGTCCTGAAGGCGACGTTGTAGCGGCCCGTAATCAACGACAGGCGGGTCGGCGAGCAAACCGGCGAGTTGGCGTAGCAATTGGCAACCCGAACCCCCTGCGCCGCCAGCCGATCGAGATTGGGGGTGCGAATGTGACGCGAACCGAAGCACCCCAGATCGGCATAGCCCATGTCGTCGGCCAGCAGGACGAGGAGGTTGGGCCGGCGAACCTTTGCGGCGAGAACGTCCGAAGTGCCAAACATGGCCGGCATCACGCCCGTGGCGGCGAGCCCCTGCATGAACCTGCGGCGATGCGATCTCATCCGTTGCTCCTCCCGTCGTCACCTCGGCGGCGCCTGTCGTTCAGGGCACCACCCTGATTTCCACCCGCCGGTTGTCGGGGCTGCCCTCTTCCGCATTCTCATCGGCCGAGATGACGAACTTGACCTTCTCGAGCCCCGCCCCGCGGAACATCTCGGCGATTTCCTCCGCGCGTTCGTGGGCGATGCCCTTGTGCTCAGACAGCAGCGTGCCGTCCGACAGGCGGGTTGCCCCGCGATAGCCCTTCACTTCGATCGTTCCGGCGTGCGAAAGCTGAGCGTAATCGAGTGCCGGGGTCATCACGCGCGGGGTGCGGAAGCCGACCATCCCCTCGAAATCATAGGGAACGACGTACGTCTTGGGCGTGTACGGCGGCTTGGGCGGAGGCGGCGGCGCCGGATAGCTGAATGCCAGGCGTCCGTTGCTCGGCCCCGGAGGCCGCGGCGGCTCGAATCCGAGATCAATGCCCTCACGCGCCGGCCGCATCTCGTCGCATTCGGGCGAAAGCTCGGGCATGATCGAGATCTTGATCGGATCGATCACCGTTGCGCCGCAGATCTTCCGATCGGTGACGGAGCCCTCGACCAGCACCTTGTGCCCGAGCGATGGCGGATTGAACTCGGCCGAAACGTCGGACTGGATGCCCATGTAATAGGTCACCCCGCGATATTCGGCCAACCAGCAGGGCACCGAGGGCGTGTCCTGCACGATCGGGCAAGCAACGAAGGCGAGGTGCCGCTGTTCGCTGGCCTGGGCGATTGCCCCGGAGAGCAGCGAAACGGCGATGATCGGAAGCGAGATGCGCATGGTCCGGGGCCCTCTCAAAGCGCGCTCAGGAAATTTTCGAGGTCGATCTTCTCCTGCTCGCTGAACTGGATGTTGTAGCGCCGGTCATAGAAGTCGATCAGCTCGCGCAGGTTCTGTGCCGAACCGTTCGAGAAGTACGGAGCCCGCGCGGCAAGGCCGCGAAACTGCTGCATCACGATCGTGCCGACATCGTTGCACTTCCCGGAAATCAGCGCCCGCCCGGGATCCTGGGTGTAGATCACCCGGCCATAATAGGGATGCGGATGGACGCTGCGGCTGCAGGTGATCTTGAACAGCGGCATCAGTTCGGGCTCGGTCTGCCAAGGGTTGCGCGGCGCCTCCTTGGCCCACGGCAGGTTGGTCGTGCCGATGTCCATCCAGCCGTTGACCGTGTCCATGCCGGTCATGTGCATCCCGTGGCAGGTCGCACAGGTGCGTTTGGCCGGGTTGCCGAGCCCGACCGTGTTGAGGTGCATCGAATTGCGGATCCAGAAGGTGCGGAAGTGGAAGATGTGCTGGCCGCGCAGGATCGATTCGCGCATCGCTCGCTCTTGCGGCGTCTCGCCCGGCTTCGGCTTCTGCCACGCGTCGCCCATCGGGATAACCCAGCGGGTGGTGTTGTCGCCCAGCACGCCCTTGTCGCCGTCGCGCAGGTTGTAGGGGCCCAGCCCCGGCGGACCATCCTTCTCGATCAGGCTCCCGCCTGGGCCCATGTCGGCCTGGGCCGAATATACCTGGCGTTCGAATGCCTCGATCCGGGCCATCTGCTCGGGCGTCAGCTTGTCGAACTGCAGGTGATTATGCGCGGCATCGGCCATTTGCAGCTTCAGGGTCGAGAAGCGGGCATCGGCCATCATGTTCATATTGAGCGGCTTGCCGGTGTCGGGGTCCCGGTCGGCCGGCATTCCGGTCTTGCCCACGAATGGGCCCGCTCCGAACTTGGTTTGCGTCACGTATTGCAGATTGGCCGCGACGCGAGGCCGTCGGTAAACCGAAATCGTCGGATGCGCGCTCTTGAGACCATATCGCGGATCGGTGTTGCAGCCGCCGGGATCGCGCACGACCTCGATGTCGAATTCGGGCTCGATCGGTTTCCCGGCGTGATCTCGCGGAGGCCAGGGCAGCGCCACTCGGAACAGGCCGCGCTTCAACAGCAACGAATGCGAGGCCGGATCGCCCGGCGGCAAATCGGGGCAATTCGCACCGTCGATCATGGCGAACAGCGGGTCCTTGCCGCCGGTCTCGGCCCACCGTTGCTGAATCGTGCGCAGCGACAGCGCCATCCCGTCGGCGGGCTGGTGACAACTGACGCAGGCGCGCCCGTTCGCCCCGAGCGGTTCGAAGAATGGATGCCCCTTGGTATCCACCGGCCCGTCGGCATTGAGGATGCCGATGTGGCCGCCGGGATCGGCGTAAGTGGCGAACTCCGGCAACACCCTGCCGCTCCCCGGTGCCCACCAGTGGGGGGCACCGTTGGAATCCGCGGCGAGACCGATCGTCGAAAAAAGCGAGAGCGCGCCCGCGATCAATACCGTAGCCATTCGGTTGACCCTGCACGACAGGCGATCTCCGGCAGGGCCTGCAGGTGTATGCGGTTCGTTCACTTGGGGTCTTCCTTCGGCAAAAGGGACCGTTCGCGCATCCAGGCAAAAAGGCGCGGGCCCCACAAGTCCACGGTCATCGAAAAGACCGGGACATCATAGACATGCAGCTCGGCCCGGCCGCCGGCCTGCTTCCAGATCGAATACATCGCCAGCAGCCCGTCGGTTACGGGGCCGTGATCGGCTTCGGTGACGAGGAACAGGGGCGGCGCGGGATGCGGAACATTGGCATCCTGCAGCGAGGGGCCGAAAATCGAGATGAGGAAATCAGGCTTCGCTTCCGGGGGCCCATCGGCGAACATCGTGCCGAAAGCCACCCCGCCGCCGGCCGAAGTTCCGATCATTCCGATGCGGGCGGGGTCGAGCTTCCACTCGCCGGCCTTGCGGCGCACGAGGCGCAGGGACTCCTGCGCGTCGGCGACTGCCAGCTGGAGCACTTTCTGCATTTTAGCGTCGCCCGGCGCGGGATTGGCGTTGCCGTTGCGGATTTCCAGCTTGGGGAACCGGATCGGCGCCGCCACGGCCGGCGACGGGGTGCATTGACGGCGGATGGATCCGGCGGGCACTTGCAGTGTGCGATATTCGAGCCGGACGACCGCAACGCCGTGGGCCAGCAGGGCATCGACCTCCGCGTCGGACTCCGCGCCGACACCGAGCAGGCGCAGGCCGCCGCCCGGCAGCAGGATCACACCAGTCCCGGTCGCGGCCCCGGGCTTGGGCAGGAACACTTCAATCCGAGGCTGGCTGGTGTTGTAGATCGAGACCATCCCGTTGCACGCGACAGCTTCGCGCGGCTGCGACCAATCCTCCGATCCGGCGGCCGGATCGGCGTAGAACGGCCCTTCGAACACCGGCGTCGCCGCGCGGGCGGGCGAGGCAACGCCAGCGATTACCGTGAGCGCGAGCAAGATCGAGAGCCGCACCATCGCCGGCTCAGAAGCCTTTCTTCTCGATCGTCCAGTCCGTGCCCGAGCACAGCCGGCAGTTCTCTCCGAGAAAGGTGCGCGCAGCTACCTTGTCGCCCTTTAGCTGCCATTCGAGCCAGTCGACCGCGACATGGGCGACGGCACCGCCCATCGGCTTGGAGAAGGTGCCGCCGTGCCCGACAGGCAGGTTGGCCAGCACGATCGGCACGTGGGAGACGCGCTTGTAGTCGTCGGTGCCGTTTTCGTAAGCGATGTCGGTCGGCCCGCCCAGTATATAGATCACAGGCGTGTGAAAGTTGTTCAACGAGGCCTTGGTGACGTTCATGCCGGGGATCGGACTCTTGCCGTCGTTGAACACGCCGCTGTCGTGGATCAACACCGTCTTGATCCGCGGGTCGCCCGCCAGTTTGATCGCCTGGAGTCCGCCGCACGAATGACCGGCAACCGCCACTTCGCTGGTGTCGATTTTGCCGTAGTACTTGCTGCCCGGGCGGGCATTCTCGGCGATGACCCAATCGAGTCCCGCAAGGACGTCCTTGGCTGTCGTAGCCGGTGGAGGCAGCCCGCCCCCGGTCGGAGTGACGCGCGGCGACGGCCCATCAGTCGCGCCCGGCCCGCTGCGCCAGTGCCCTGCCGCCACGACGAGGTACCCATAGGAGGCGATCTCCGCGAGATGCAGGCGATGCGCCGTCCCGTCGTCGGCGCAGGCGCCGTTACCCCAGATCAGGATCGGCAGCTTCTTGCCCCCGAACGGGCCGAGGTCGGCTGGCCGGTAGATGACATGGGCGGGCAAGCCGGGATCGGTCTCGATCGTCGCCGGGTAGGGCCCGTCGCCCGGCGTGTTGGGAACCTTGTTGAATTCCTCCTGTGCCCGGCGGAACGCGTCGGCATCGAATTTCGGCGCTGCCTGCGCGAAAACGATCGAACCGCTGGCGAGCACGGCAAGAGCGGCCGCCGCGAGCAGGCCCCGCTTCGTCGAATATTTCCTCCCCTTCATTCTTCGTCTCCTTCGGAAGCAAGCCAGGCGAGGATTTCCTCGCGGTTCTCGTCAATTCGGGGCGGCGGCCGATCGGTGCACGGGGCGCCCGGTTCCATCCTGAAACCGATGTTGGGCACCTTCACCGGCCCTGACGAAGGGATGCCCTCGATAGGGAGGCTGAGCAGCGCCTCCTCGCCGCAAAGTCTGACCGCCTCATCCACGCGCCGGATCATGCCGCAAGGAATACCGGCCGCGCTCAAGTCCGCTTCCCAGTCAGCCGCATCGCGGGTGGTGAAGACTTGCCGAAGCTCGTGCCTCATGGCGGCGAAATTCTCGCGCCTGGCGTCGGGCGTTGAGAACCGGGCATCGTCGAGCCATTCGGTACGTCCGAGATGCCTGACAAGAGCCGCGAACTGGTTCTCCTGAACGACGCCGAGCGAAATGAATCTCCCGTCGCGGGCTTTGAACAGGTCAGCGGTGGGCAGACCACTGTAGCCGGTGTTGCCCAGGCGCTTCGCGGAATTCCCGGTGACTAGGTAAGGCGTCAGCGCCGAGGTCATGAACGCCAGGCTCGCATCGAGCATCGAGACGTCAATGTAGGCGCCCTGCCCGGTTCGTTCGCGCTGCAACAGCGCCCCGAGGATCGCAACCGCGGCGGTCTGGCCGGTGAGCGTGTCGACGATCGGGAAGCCCACCCTGACCGGCGGCTCGCCTTCGGAGCCGCTCAACATCATCATCCCGCTGGTCGCCTGGACGATGTTGTCGATGGCTGGCCAATCGCGCTGGGGGCCACTCTGGCCGTAGCCGGAGACGGAGCAATAGACGATGTCGGGCTTGAGCTCCTTGACCTCGGGAAAGCCGAGCCCGAGCCGTGAAACCACGCCAGGGCGGAAATTCTCGAGGAAGACGTCCGAGCGCGCCACGATCCGGCGGGCGACGTCGAGTTCCTCCGGATCCTTGAGGTCGAGCGCGATCGACTTCTTGCCGATGTTGGCCGCGATGAAGGCGGGGCTCATCCCGTCGAACCGCCGATCAGCGCCGTAATTGCGGAACTGGTCGCCTGCCTTGGGCTCGATCTTGATGACCTCTGCTCCCATCAACCGAAGCAGATGAGAAGCGTAAGGACCGGCCATCACGTGGCTAAAGTCGGCGATCCTGATGCCGTCGAGCGGTTGGTTCACTGTGCTGCTCCGCATCTGATCTGGCTGCGCCCGACGACACTTTCGCGGGCCACGTTGAAGGTCTTCAATCCGTCGATATCGAACCGCGAGAGGGCGCGGGCGTCGAGCTTGGCGTCGCGCAGATAGAGCTGGTCGAATTGCGCCTGCTCGGCCTCGGGCATCGCGGTGACGACCACGCCGCCTTGCTTCATCGCCTTCTCGCCCGCTTCGGCACCAATGCCGATTTCCTTTGCAAGCGCCGCCTCCCAGACCGGGATGGACTGCTTGAGAACTTGCCGCTGCCGCGGCGAGAGCTGCTTCCAGCTGCGCACGCCGATGGCGCGCGACGGATAGGCCCCGCGCGGCACCTTCAAGGTGTTGTAGTAACGGGTGACCTCGGCGAAATGCAGCGTCTTGAACGTATCGACCGGGGCCACCACCCCGTCGATCACCCCCTTGGCCAGCGCCGAGTAGACATCGCCCATCGGCATGTTGACCGGGTCGGCGCCAAGGCCGTCGAACAGCGTCATCAGCTCGGTCGGGACGCGAATCCGCAAGCCCTTGAGATCGGACAGATTGCGGACTCGCCGCTCCCTCGTCGCGATCCCCGGCAACAGACCGCCCTGCACCGCAAGCACCTTGAGCCCCGTCAGCTCCTGATCGATGAGCGGAATTCTCGCTTCGATGCAACGGTAGAGGGCAATCTGCGATGCAATTGTGTCCGCGCCGCTGTAAAAGCCGGTCTGCGACCGGATTAGGTGCGTTCCGCCGCGAGCATAGATCGGCGTAATCAGACCGACATCGGCGACGCCGTGACGCAATTCCTCAAGCGACATGTCAGAAGAGAGCAACGCCCCGGACCAGATGGGCCGGATGCGGATGGCCCCGCCAGAAGCATGCTCGACATATCGGATCCAGTCCTGGTCGGCGCGGCTGAATGGATGCGACGGTGGATAAGGGGTCGCATATGTCAGCTCGATAACGCCCGGTGGAAGCGGCTTCGCGCAGGCGGCGAGAAACAGCAACGCAAGGGCGACGAGAATCCTCAAGTCAGCCCTCTTTCAGACAGGAATTGTGCGACCAGCTGCACCATTCGGTCGTGATCCCAATTCTTCGCATCGACCATGTCGGCGTCGATCATGAGCACCGGAACGCCCGCCTCCTCGAGCGAAAGCGCCGTCAGCTTGGCGCCCGATTGCGAAAGCCGGTTATCGGGGGGAAGCAGCATGACCGCCGCGTCTATCCCGCAGCGCTCGGCTTCGCTCTTCATCCAGCTGTTCATCCATGGCGGAAGGTGCAGCACTTCATTCATCGAGGCGATCCGGCTCGCCAGCGCCTCCATCGGATTTCCTTGGAGCTCCCGGATGTAGGCGGGCCCGGTGAAAGGCAGGTACATCGACCAGACAAACACCGCACCGAGCGAATTCTCGAGCGTCTGGTAAAACCCTGGATCGTGCCACAAGCCGGCGCCGATCCACATCAGGCGCAATTCTTCCCGGGAAGCAGCGCCAAGTCCCTTTTCGATCCGGCTAATGACTTCGTCGCGGAATCGCCTCGCGTGAGCGACCGCCCAGTCCGAGCCCCGATGCCATTGGGGAATCATTGTGTTCGGCATCTGCTCGGCGATTGAAACGGGGCACGGGCGCGCTTCTCCAATCGCTTGCGCGGCCTCCCAGAGATAACTTTCCTGCTCGTTGATACGCTCCATCAGGTGATGGAGCTTCGCGTCATTGAATTTCCGGCCGGTCCGATGTTCGAGCAACGCGATAAGATCGCGCATTTCGCTGACCATCAGTGCGATCCGGTCTGGCTGGTAGACTTCGCGCCAGTCCTTGTTCGAATGAGCGAACCATTGCGGATCCTTGTCGGGCCAAGCCGGCGCTTCCATGGCGAAGAACTCGCTGCCCAGCACTTCGGCCCACCGCCCGAAGACGTGCTGGATGCAATCGCAGGTCAGTCGGGCGACCAGCACGGTCGGCTTGGGCAATCCGCCCCAGGGCGCCGTTTGCGGATCGTTGGCCAAGGTGCAGGCGAGGCCCAGCGAACAATACTTGCAGCTGTTTGCCGGATAGCCGGCCTCGACCATCGCCTCGAAATAGCGCGTCGATAGCTGCTTGGCCGAAATGTAGGCTGACCACCACTGGTTGGTGATGATCGGAATGTCCATCACGTGGAAAATCTCGTGCGGCGTATCGGCCTGCACGATCGCGAACGGTTCGCCCTCCTCGACCACCTTGCGTCGCAATTGGAGGCCGAACTGCTTCTGGTAGGCCGTGGCATCGGCCGTACATGCCAGGGTCTTTCGGCTGCGCTGCCCGGCCGCGACACTCATTTGAAAACTCCTTCCGCCTCGAGCGCCGTCAACCGCTCGGCACCCAGGCCGCAAACGCCGCGCGCGATCTCGGCAACGTGCTCTCCCATCGACGGCGCGCGATAGGGAACGAAAGCGTCGCGCGAGAACCGCAGCGGCGTCTTGATGTGGCCGAAAGGGCCGAGCAATGGATGTTCCAGCACAGTAAGGGCACCGCGTGTCGCGAGCTGCGGGTCTCGCTCGATCATGTCCTCACAGTCCTGCACCACGCCGGCGGCGATGCCCGCCGCCTGGAGGATTTCGACCGCGGCATGGTCGGAGCGAGCTGCAGTCCAGGCCGCGATGTCATCTCCGGCAATGTGGCGAAGCTTCGCCCGATCCGCCTCGTCGAACACACTGATCGCAACCCAGCGATCCTCACCTGCGGCCGGAAACACGTCCTGCAGCAGCACGCGCGAATCGGCATTTCCGCTCCGCTGGGGGCGTTTGCCGCGCTGAGCCGCGGCGACGAAATCGCGCATTTGCTGGACGCAAATCTCGTACATCGCCGCATCGATGTGACAGCCCTGGCCCGTTTCGCGCCGGTGCTGCAGCGCCGCGCATACGCTCCCGGCGAGTACGTAGGGAACGATCACGTCACCATAGGGAACCGCGCCGGGGATCACCGGATCGTGCCCGGGATAGCCGGTCAGGAACGTCCGGCCCGAAAGGGCGCCGCCGGTGCCGTCAACGCCCCATTCCTGCGATAGCGGGCCGGTCTGACCATAAACGCTGCCCGAAGCCATCACCAAGCCGGCGTTTCGGGCGACGAGGCTGTCGTAATCGAGCCCGAGCTTCGCCATCGTGCCGGGCGAGAAATTCTCGACCACGACGTCAGCCCATCGGATCAACGGATCGAGCACCTCACGCGACCTGGGATCCTTCAGGTTAAGGGTCAGACTGCGCTTTGAGGTATTGAGGTGTGCGAACCAGGGTTTGTCGTCGAAATTGCCCGCGTGCGAGGCGGAGACCTGCACATCCAGTCGCGCCAGGTCGGGGCGCGTACGGCTTTCGATCTTGATTACGTCCGCGCCCAGGTCACCCAGTGTCTTGGTGGTGATCGAGCCGACCAGCGCCCAGGCGAAGTCGAGCACCTTGACCCCCGAAAGTGGGCCCGGCCTGACACCCGCATGGACTGCGGGCGCCGCGGCCGTCTGACCCGCGCGGAAGCCGGCGAAACGCTCGGGCAGGCCCGTCGGGGTGTCGAAGAACCCACGCGCGGCGAGATGCGAGTCTGAAAGGACATCGGCGGGCTCGTTGACGACGCAGGCGTTGATCCCGCGCCGCAGTCCCTCGGTCGCAATCTCGGCCTTCGTTCGGGTTTCGAAGAACGCACCGATGGCCCGCTCCCAAGTCTCGCGCGTTTCAGCCGGCAGCGTCGAGCGGTTGTAAGCCAGCCAGTCGGTCCCTCGCAGCGGGTTGTCGGTGCCGACCTCGTCCATCCAGTCAGACAGAGCCTGGTTGGCCGGAGCGCCGAGCCGTCCGGTCATCAAGCTGTGGAAGCACCAGCCGTCGGCCAGCCGCCAGATCGCGCGAACCTTGACCTTGCCGTATGCGATCGAACCGCCCGCGCGAACCAGCTTGCGGCGATCGAATTGCCAAACAAGCACGCCATTGATGTTGCGGCTGAAGGCAACCTGCTGAATCGACACATCGACATGCTGGCCCTTGCCGTGCGTGCCGCGAGCGTAATGCGCCGCAAGCGCGCCCGCGGCGGCCACCATATCGGCGTGAAAGGTGCAGGCATCACCCGCCTCCTTGACCGGGGGGAGGTCTGGCTCACCGGTTACCCGCAGTGCCCCGCCCATCGCCGAGGCGATGAATTCGCCGCTGCGCCAGACCGACCTTGGACCACCCGAACCGAAAGTCGTAACCGAAACGTGGATCGCGCTCGCCGGAATCTCATGACCGCCGGTTCGCTCGAGCCCCAGATCGTCAATCACAAAGGATGCGCCAAGCGGCGCGCCACCGATTTCGGCGCCGAGAGAGGCGAGGAAGCGCGCGAGCGGCCGTTCGGCCATTCCGCCCAGCGGAGCAACGCGATGGCCGGCCAAAGGCTTCATCTGTCGATCTCAAACAGGAACTCGGCGATTTCCTCGCCAGCACCGTCGCTGCCGCGCCAGTCGCGGCGCGTGAGGATCAGCGACGGGACGCCCGATTGCTCCAGCACTCGCCGCTGCGCCGGAAGGTGCCAAGCCTGAGCTTCGTCTTCCTCGATCTGCCACAGGATCACCGCCTGGGCTTCGCAATGGTGGATTTCCTCGAGCAACATCGCAGCCGGATCGCCCCATCCGCGAGGGCCCGATGGGTCTTTGAACAGCTGCAACCCGATCGCGCTCGCCGGATCCCCAGTCTGCTCCTCGACCGTCGTGCCGAGTTGCAACCAGCTTTCGGCAAGCGTCCGGCCGACTGCGGCGAAGCCGGCCTTCTCGACGGCCGCGTGCAGTCGGAGGTCGGGCGGCGCGGTGCCGGTGAGCAGGCAGCGCCTACCGGCGGGCCCTTTGTCGAGACGGGAACGCCGGCGATTGGTCTCCACGATAGCGCGCTCGAGCATGGCGTCGTCGACGCCGAGCCTTGCAGCGAATTTTCGGACTTGTTCGACCGTATGTTGCAGGCTCGCCGGACGGCCGGAGCGCGCAATGTCGAAGATGATCGCCTGCGGGCCTGCCATCGCACCCAAGCGCTGGAGTTCGCAGACATAGTAATAGAGGCGCTGCGCCGAATCGTCCGCACGGCTGAACACGACGCATTCATGTCCGTCGAATTCGCCCTGGCACCACGCCTCGAGCAACGCCTTGGCCCAAGGGGCGAACTTGCTCTCCATCCACTTGTCGGCATGCGGAGTGGCGGCGTCCGGATCGAACGGCAGCGGCCCCGCGTAACGCCCCGTGGCCGCGAACAGGTCTTGCGACAGGTTGGGGCCGACGCTCCCGATCACAGCGATTGCCCCAGCAACCGAGGCAGCCAGTAAACCAGCGACGGGGAGAGAATCAGCAGGACGAGGTGCAGGAAGTCGCTCGCCAAGAAGGGGGCGACCCCCTTGAAGATGCGGCTGATCGGGATGTCTCCGCTCACCCGCTGGATAACATAGAGGTTCATTCCGATCGGCGGGTGGACGAAACCAATTTCCATTGCCCGAGTGATGAAGATGCCGAACCAGACTGCCGACATCCCCGTGGCGCTGACGACCGGCAGCAGAATCGGCGTGGTCAGCAGCATCAGCGCCAGCCCGTCGAGCACCGAACCCAGCAGCAGGAGCAGCACCGCGACCGTGAGCAGTGTGCCGACCGTGCCGAAGCCAAGGTTCGCCACCGCGTCCCCCGCGGCCGCAGCGAGCCCGGTTACACCGACGAACGTGGAGAAAATGAGTGCCCCGATGATGATGAGAAAGAGCATCCCGGTTGTCTGAAGCGCCTCGGACGACGCCGAACAGAGCATCGCCAAGCTGAGCCGGCGGCGGATGGCGGCAATGACGAGCGACCCGAAAGCACCGATCGCCGCGGCTTCCGAAGGGCTGATCCAGCCGAACGCGATTCCGCCGACGACAAGCAGCACGAGCAACACGATCTCCCAGATCCGGCCCAATGCCCGCAGTCGTTCAGGCCAGGTTGCGCGATCTCCGGCAGGTGCCAGTTCGGGCCGGACGCGGACCAGCAGCCAGATGACGGCGAAATAGAGCAGCGCCTGGGTCACGCCGGGGATAATCGCCGCGGTGAACAGGCTTCCGATCGAGGTCTCGGCGATGATTCCATAGACGATCAGCGCTCCCGATGGTGGGATCATCTGGCCGAGCGTGCCGCCCGCGGCCACTGTACCGGTGGCCAGTGAATCGGCGTAGCCACGCTTACGCATCTCGGGGATCGCCACCAGCCCCACCGTGGCGGCGGTTGCCAGGCTCGATCCGTTGATTGCGCCGAACCCTCCGCAGCCCGCGATCGAAGCGTAGGCGAGCCCCCCTCTTCGATGTCCGAGCATCCGCGACGCAGCCTCGAACAGGTCGCGGCTGGCGTCGATCGAAAAGAACACGTGCGCCATCAACAGGAACAGCGGCAGCGTGCCGAGTTCGTAACGGGTGAGAGTGTCGATCAGGATCACGCCAGACTTGATCAGTGCCGGCTCGAACCCGATCGTCAGTGCAAGTCCGCCGATCCCGACCAGCCCCAGCGCGACGCCGATGCGCACTCCTGAAAGCAGGAGCACAAACAGCACAAGTATCCCGATCAGCCCGGTTCCCGGCGTCGCGATCACTGGGTGCGCCTCCGGAACAGTCGACGCAAAGAAATCGCGCAGAGGATGACGAGGCACAGATTGGCAAAGAGGCGCAGGACGCGCCACGGCACGCCGATCTGTTCGCTCACCTCGTGCCCGTTCCACAGGTCGGCAGCGATCCACACCGAACCCGCCAGCAGGCACAGGAAAAACAGCAGCGAGGTGAACTCCCACACGCGCTCGAGGGCAGCGCGCATCCCCTCGCTCAAGTGTTCCACCACGATCCGGACCTTGGCGTGCCCGGCGGCTTGCGTCGCGAGCACCAGTCCCACCGAACCGGAGACAAGCACCATCGGTTCGATCAGCTCGATCGAACCGCGCAGCGGATGCCCGATGTAGCGGCCGATCACGGCAATCGTGTCGATCGACATTGCCGCCAGCAACGCCGCGCCCCCTAGCCAGGTCAGGACGGTCTTGAACATCAGGCAGCCTCTTCCACGATCCAGCTTTCACTGATCGAGATCGGCGGCAGGCCTCCGGCGACTGTGATTCGCTCAAGATAGGACGCGATATCGCGCGCCTTGCCGGCGTCCGCCAGAACAGGGCGGCCGGGAGGCTCGACGAACACCGGCACGATCCCCGCCTCCAGCGACCCGTTCTCGCGGAGGGTTATCCTGCCGAGGAAGGCGTTCACCGCTTGCGGGTGGAAGGGGGCGAGAGGATAGGCCGGATCGGGCTCGAACCGAAACATTTCCCTTCGCTTCCGAGCCCATTCCCGACGGGCGGAGTTATTCTGGTCAGGCGCCAGTGCGCGAGTGACGACACAGCCGTTACCCAGCCCGTGAAAGATCGGCCTGCCCCGATGGAATTCGATACCGCGGGCGATGTGGGCATGATGCCCGATGACGGCACCGGCCCCGCGCTCGATGGCCGCTTGGGCGATCTGTCGTTCATAAGGCGCGAGCCGCGCCGGGATGTGAACGATGCCCTTGTGCATCGCGACGATCACGAGGTCGGCGGTCAACTGCGCGCGGGAGATATCCTCGTCGAGAATTTCGAATGCATCGGGCGCAATGCTTTCGAGGTCGGCCCGGGGGGATACGGGCGAGCCGTCGGCGGTGTGCAATGGGAGGAAAGCACAGCCCGCTTTACCCTTCCCCGCCCATGCGTCCGCCGGGCCAACACAGTTGTAGCTGAGCAGCGCTATGCGCTTGCCCCTGACCTCTCTGAAAGCCGGCGCGCGCGCCGCGGCGAGATCCTTGCCGGCCCCGGCGTGCAAAATCCCGGCGGCATCCAGGCCCGTGATCGTTTCCGCGATTCCCTTCGGGCCGCAATCGGCGATGTGGTTGCCGGCAAGACTGACCATGCCGATCCCCGCTTCGCTGAGCGCTGCCACGTTTTCAGGTGGCGCTCCTGGCGCGGGGATGTCGCTGTCGAGTTGCGAAGGCTCATTTGTGTGCGGAACTTCGAGATGGCCGATGGCGAGGTCGGCCGCGCGCAACGTCGGTGCAATTCCCGCCAGCCAGTAACCGGCGTCCGGTTCGTCAAGAACCAGGTCGCCGGTTACTACTATCGATAGATCGCCGCATGGCATCGATGTCTCAGTCGCCGGGTCTATGACCACAGCCTCCCCCGAACTAGTACTTGGCTCGTAGGCTGATCGCGAATTCGCGTCCAATCGGATTGGTAACCGTCGGATCGAAGCCCCCACCGCTGTTCTGGCCCTGTCGGGAGTTCACGTATGGCGGGTCTGTGTCGAACACGTTGAGCACTTCAAACCCGAGATTGAGGCCCTTGATGCTTCTCATCTCGAACGAGTCGCTAATCCGCCAGTTCAGCATGAGATCGACCAGATTGTACGACGACACTTTCTCCACGGGAGTCACGATATCGTTGAGGTACCCGCCGACGTGCTGCAGTTGCGCGCGCAGGCTGACCGGACCGTGATCCCAGTTGATGACTCCGCGCGCCTTGAAGGTAAGCGGGTTGTAGATGTGGTTCTTGAGGCTGACGTAATCGCCGCCCGGGGTGAACGCGACATCGTAAACTGTGAGGTAGGTGCCCTTGGCGGAAAGCGTGAGCCTATCCGCTGCGCTGAGCTCCATGCGGTATTCTATGTCGAAATCGATGCCCTGCATCTTGGAGCGGCCGAGGTTCAGACTGCGGCCGTCGGCAAAGATGCAGTTGTCGTAGTTCGGCGGCATCGGATTGTCGATGCAGGCCGTGCTCGCGCCGGCGATCGGGAAAACCGGTATCGGCCCGGTGCCGGCGATGCCGTTGTCGCGGATATCGATGATCCGATCGTACGCCGCCTTGCCGAACAGGATGACATCCGTTCCGGCGTACTGGTCGGCGTAAGTCAGGATCGACAGATTGGACAGCAGCCCTGCGATCGTGTTCTTGTAGGCGATGTCGAAATAGGTGACGCTTAGCTTCAGATTTCTCGTCGGCTGGATATCAGCGCCAACCGTCCACGTTGTGGCCGTCTCCGGCTTGAGATCGGGATTGGGGCCCGACCCGATCTTGAACACGGGCAGCGCCGGTCCACCGGTCGGGTTCTGATGGTTTTGCACATAAAGCCGCGAACTGTTGCCGAAGATTTCGGGGAAGGTCGGCGCGCGGAACGATGTGCCGTAGCTGCCGCGCAACTTCAGCCCCTTGAACGGAATCCAATTCATCCCGAACTTGGGATTGGTCGTGTGACCGACGTCGCTGTAATTGTCATAGCGAACTGCTGCAGTGAATTCGAGATCTCGAAAGCCCGCGGTCGCGTTGCCCGGGCCGAAGACCGGCACGTGCAGCTCGGCGTAGCCGGAGTTCACCTTGCGATTGTAGGTGCGCTCATCAGGCTGGCCCGACTGGATGATCATGGTGAAATCCTGGCCTTCGTAGCCAAACGCCGCCTTTACCTCTCCACCGGGCAGCGAAAAGAGCGGACCGTCGACGTTGGCCTGCCACGTCGACATTTTCGAATTGAGCGGGAATGTGCCGTCGGCGGTGAAGATCGACGCGAGGGTCGCCGCAGTCGTGCGACCTAGGCCGTACGGATCGAAGGCCGTCGCGGGGTCGCCGCTGGCGATCGCCGTCTTGAAGGCCGCAGAGTTCAATCCGGCGAAGGATTCGGCCCGATCTTCGTCCTTGCCGAAACCGAAACGCCCGAGAAAGGTCCAGTCGGCAGGCAAATGCACTCGAACGCCCGGGGTCGCCTGCCAGCTTGTCTGGTAGCCGCCATAAGGATTGCGCCCGGCATCTTTCGCGAAATTGTAGGCGATCTGGTAACCGCCCGATCCCGGAACGTAGAAGTTCGGCGCCACAAAGAACGCGTTCGTCTCCGGGACATTGAAGGTACTGGTGATCTCGCCCGGCAGGCGCACGAAGCTACGCTTGTTGTAATACCCGTCGAACAGCAGCTCGACATTCGGAATGACCTCGATCGTCGCCGTGCCATTGACCGAATCGTATTTCTGCTCGGGGAACAGGTCCTGCTGCGCCAGTGGGTCGCACAAGTGCTGCGTGCCGGCCTGCAGGCTGCCGGCGTTGGCGGGCGTCAGCTTCGCGGGCAAGGCGTAGGTCTGGCCCTGATAGATCAGGGTGCCTGGAGAGCACTGGTTGACGCGATAGTCAGGCCCACCCCAGGGGGTCAGATTTGACGTATTGAAGTCGCGATCGGCGCCATTGAGGTTCGAACGGAAGGCGTGCTCGTAGGCGACCATCACCTGGCCGCGGTCGAACACCTTGCCGAGAGCAACGCCGGAACTCCATTCCCAGAAGTCGCCGTTGCCGGTGGAACCGAGGCGGCCGAAGGCCTCGATGCCATTGAGGTTGCGCCGCGGAATGAGATTGACCACACCGGCGACGGCATCGGAGCCGTAAATCGCCGACGCGCCATCGGCAATCACTTCGACCCGTTCGACGCCCAAGGTCGGCAGGACCGACGGGCTGATCGCCCGCCCATTGGTGGTCATGCGGTGACCGTCGGTTATGATCAGGGTCGAATACGGCCCGAGGCCGCGAAGATTGATCGAATTCGACCAGGTGGCGTTGCCATTGCCGCCGTTCTGAGCGCGCGAAGTGTCGGAGAAGCCGAGATCGAATACCTGCGGCAGTTCCTGGATAACGCGGTCGAGCGTCACCTGCCCCGAGTTCACGATGTCGTCACGGCCGAGAGTGGTCACGGTGGAGCCGACCGGCGCCACGCCGGCAATACGGCTGCCCGTCACCACGATGGCCTCGCCTTCGGCCCCCTTCGTGCCGACCGCTTGCTGCGGCCCTTGTTGGCCTGAGCGCTGGGCTTCTTGCTGGTAGCTCGCGCCTTGCGTGTCCTTGGCGTTGGCTACCTGCCCGACGGCCAATCCGCAGACACACAGAGCCGCAAGCGAAGCACTGCGCAGCAACCGAGCCTGCAGCACACCCAAATTCCCCTCTCCCATTTGAACCTCCTGGTTATCGGCTGTCTTTCGATCTGTGCTGTCGACCCGATTGAATTCACTCTGCCAAAGGCAGGTCGATCCGTGATGCGTCGAGCCCGCCGCGCCGCACCGTGATCTTCGGTGCGGGACGAAGTTCGATCTGCTTCAGGTTGCGTTGCCGCGGATCGGCGCCGGCGATCGTGAATCTCAGCCGCGCGCCGGCCGGAATAACTCGCGAAATAGGCGTCAAGGCGATCGACAGCGCCACGTCCCGTCCGGGAGCGGGCGGGTCATTGTCCGCCTCGAGGCCAGAGTGCCAGGGCAGGCCCAAGGTCCTGTATGGCGCTTCTGCGAGCTTGTGGTGCGACAGCTTGAGTCGCCCGAACGAAACAACGTCGTCCTTGCCGCCTGGCCCGATCAGATCGAGGTAGACCCAAACGTCGGCCGAAGGATTGTCGGAAGACACGGTCAAGTGCGCCACCGGGAACCCGATCAGTTTGAGCGGCGCGGTAATCGGCGCGGTGGTGTAACTCAGACCCTTGTCGTCCATCGGCCCTGCCCAGAAGGCAAAATACTCGGGCGGCGGGAGGTCGTAATCGACGGCAAAGCTGTCGATGGCCGCTGTGTTCTCCGGCGCGAGCGCCAACGATCCGTCATTGGCTGACTTGGCGGTGCCGCTCTTCGTACCGGTCAGAAAGAACGGCAGGGGATGCGAGCGGATGCCGGGCAGCTGACTCGAGTGAACATACCCGCCCTTGCCGTCGAGGCCTTCGACCCAGTAGGTCGCGCGTGGCTCGCGTTCGATGCCGTTGTCGATCCCCTTCAGGTAACGGTCGAAATAGCGAGTGACCTCGCCCGTGAAGTCGAAGCCGGGCGGCGCGGCGCAGTGATTGCCGGGCCCGGCGAGAAACTTGCCGCCGAGATTGGCCGCGCCAAGCAGCACTTGCGCAGTCGGCTCGTCATGCCAATTGCCCCAGAAATAGGTGGCGATGTGAGCCCGGCGGATCGCGTCGAGATAATTGTAGACCCCGACTTCGTCCCAGAAGGCGTTGCCCGTCAGTTTCGATACGCTGTCGCGATACGGCATCCCGTACCACAAGGGCCCCATCGGTGTGTCCGCGGCATGCTGAGCCACCGCTTGGCGCAGAAGGCTGCCGTCCTTGTCGGCATCGACCGGAATGCTTGCCAGATCGACTGAGGCGGGCTCGTCCGGCCGGGTATTGAACTGCGCGGTTATGCCGCCATTCCGGACGAAGTCATACTTGTCGAGGTCGGTCGCCCCGATGAACACGGCCTTCAGTGCGGGCGGTGCCGTGCTCGCGGTGTGAAATGTCGTGCCGCCGAGATAGGAACAGCCGACCATGCCGACCATGCCGGTCGAAAAGGGCTGATTGGCCAGCCATTCGACGAGGTCATAGCCGTCGTACGCCTCGGTCCGGTCCTGGAACCCGCGCCTATGGCCGAACGAAGCGCCTTTTCCGCGGATATCGGCGACGGCGACGACGTATCCCGCCCTGATCAGCGAGCGCAGCGCCAAGCGGTCCTCGAGCGCAGTTTCGTGCACCTTGCCGTCTTCGGACCAGAAACGGGCACGATAAGGTGTGAAGACGAAAATGACCGGAAGTCTGGAGGCAACGGCAACTGAGCCGTTCGCTGGACGATAGATGTTGACCGCCAGCCGGGTTCCGTCGCGCACCGGAACGTAGAGCGAATTGCGAACGACATCAGGATAGGGCCGGGCGGCCGAAGCGCTGGCGAAGAGCGCCGCGACCACGGCGCATAGCGCCAGCAGGAATTTCGATGCCCTCTCCCTCATCGGGCATTATTTGCCTTAACGGGTGGCGAGACATCAATCAGAAATGCGCTGACGATATTGTTGACAATCTTGTATGCGATATTAAGCCCTGAGTTTGATGGATAAGCCGACCTTCAAGATTGGTGCCAATGGCCCTGCCGGATCGGAGATAGCCAACTGGATTCGCGGAATGATCCGCAGCCGCCGCTTCGTTCCCGGCCAACGTCTGGTCGAAGTCGACATCATACGCCAGACCGGGGGCAGCCGGTTCAAGGTTCGCGAGGCTCTCCAGCGTCTCGAATCCGAAGGTCTGGTCGAGATCGAAGAATTTCGCGGCGCCTCGGTGCGCAATCCAAGCATGGAAGAAGTGCGCCAGCTCTATCGCGCGCGGGGCGCGCTGGAGGGGATCGGCGCGGCCGACTTCACCCGCTACGCATCGGCCGAAGAGAAATCGCGACTTCTCGAGGTCGCCGCGGAGATGGAGCGCTGCGTAGAGGAAGGCGCACCGGAAAAGTTCGGGCGCCTCAATGCAAGTTGGCACAGCCTGATCATGGAAGGAGCCGGCGACCTTGTGATCAAGGGGATCGTGCAGCGTCTGAACACGCCGGTCCATCACTTGGTGTTCGAAACGTTTTATCGCGGTGAGCGCCTCAGGGCAGCAGCCGCAGATCACCGGGTGGTGATCGACGCGATCATGCAGAATGAGCCCGAGACCGCTGAAAGCGCGATGCGCCAACATGTCGAAAACGGCCTGACGTTTCTGAAGGATCTCGACAGCGAAATCCATTTTGACGAGCCGCTGGCTCAGCTTTGAACGCCGCGACGCGGATCAAATCGAGCGAGTTCCGATATAGCGCGATAGATGGACGAGGGGGTTTTGCCATGAAACGAGTAACCATTGCCGTCGCATTGGCCATGATCATTGCAAGCGGTGCATCCGCCCAACAGGTGGCTTCGCCCTCCAATTTGCCGAAGTGGGTCACCCTGGGTACGCATGGCGGCCCTGTCGAAATCGCCGATCGGGCCGAACCCGCAAACGCCATACTGATTGGCAAGGACGCTTACCTGGTCGACGTCGGCGACGGCGCCTGCGAGCAGCTGGCGAAAGCCGGCGTAGGGCTCGGCCAGGTCAAGGCTGTCTTCATCAGCCACCTGCATTTCGACCATGTGGGCGGGCTTTCCGCGCTGATCGGGCTGCGCAACCAGCTCGGCGTTCCCGGCGTGCTGGAAATCTACGGCCCGCCCGGAACGAAGGACCTCGTCGCCGGCCTCGTCGCCGCGACCGAGCCGAGCGCCCACGCAGCTTACGGCTTTGCCGGCAGGCCCTTCGCCAATCCTGCGAGCCAGGTGAGGGTCATCGAGCTGGTCGACGGCAGCAGCGTCCGGGTCAGCCCGCTCAAGGTCACTGCCCGTCAGAACAGCCATTACAGCTTCGCCCCAGGCAGTGAACTCGATCAGCGTTACAAGTCGCTATCCTACCGCTTTGACACCCCGGAGCGCTCGATCGTCTACACGGGCGACACCGGGCCGAGCCGGGCGGTCGAGGAGCTCGCGCAGGGCGCTGACCTGCTCGTTTCGGAAATGATCGACCTCGACAGCATTCTCGCCGAGTTCAAGGGACTGCGGGGAACGCCCCCGCCGCCCGCGCAGGATATGGTGGGGCACCTGTCCGAGCATCACATCACGCCCGACCAGGTCGCCGAGATCGCGAGCGTGGCCAAGGTTCACGAACTGGTGATCACCCACCTAGTAACGCGCGATCCCACCGCTGCCGCCTTGATGCGCTATCACGCCATCATCGCGAAGCACTACGGCGGCCCTGTGATGATTGCTAACGACCTCGATGTGTTTTGATGGAGCCGGGTCAGCTTCGAGTAACTGACGGTGGCGGAGAGGGAGGGATTCTAAAGACGCTGATAAGACGTCACTTTATCCTTTCAAGCGGACGAGAGCCATAGTTCTAGCCATAAACCGAGCGGCGGTCCTCAGCGGTGTTCGACGGCCTTAAGCGGACGCACCAGTGAATCGGATCAGCGTAAACCAACCTTCTCCGCATACAGCATGAACATGCGAGACGTGCGTCCCCATGGTGCCGCTAGCCTGCTCAGCCCAACTCAAAGGGCATTTGCTGGCGTCAGGCTGCAAGACTAGATTCAAGTTCCGGGGACCTCCGATTGAGCCAGCCAGCTCTGTCAGCCCTATCCGGGCCTGATGGTTATGAACCGAACAAGCGATCCGTGGGTGCGTCGCTAGCGATACCAGTCATCCTTGTGCGGTAAGCCTATCATCCGCCGCCATCCGTTGAGGCAAACGGCAAAATCCTTGTCCCGGCAATACTGGCCATCGGGTCGGCCGAGGCCGTCCGCACCGCCTAGCAGCGACCAGAATTTTTCCGTCCGCCAAGGCTCGGAAATCCCGATGTAGGCCAGCCATCCAAGCGCGAGCCTATGAGCGACCGTCCTCTTGATGGGAGCGTGCCTGGCTTCGCTCGCCGCCTCCTCCAATATCGTGACCGCAAACAGCGCAAGACGCCGTGGAGAGGGCTTCGAATCGGGCTGCGCGTCCATGCGGCCAGATGGAACGTAAATGGAACATAGTTCAAGCATGGATCGATTGTCGCTGGCCACAATCAAGAGTCCCAAATCCGAGCCGACTCCTCATACTCCTCATCGGCCTTGCTCAACCGGTGGATTACGGACTGCATGGCGAATGCTCCGCAACCGACTGGTACCGCCACCACGACCTCAACTAGCGGAACACCTACGAACAAGATGAGCAGAGCCAAGACTGTGCTGCACCCAATGCCAATCAGTATCGAGGCAAAATGGACGAGGCCGAGGACAAGCCGACCAATCCAGAGAGTGATGTCTCGGGCACGCCGAGGGGTTATCCACCACTCCAGCTTCTTTTCCCAGAGGCCCTGGAGCTTAAAGTAAACTGCGTACGCGGACAGTAAGAAGAGCAGTTGCAACGCCCGCTCTATCCAGCCCATTGTCACCTCCCACGCCACATTCAGAATATCTCTAAGCGGTTCTGATGCGAAAGCGAGGAGGTTGTTAAGTTCCGCTATCCACCCTTAGACGTGGCTTCTCCTAGCAAGAGCGGACCTCAAATTGCGGACCAGCCGCATCCGACCCGTTGCGGACGTTTGGACCAGTGTTACTGTTGCGGTATGGATGATCTTGACCGCAGGAACATTCTGAGCACCGCATTCGAGCCGTGCGAGGGCGGCTATCTCTATTATCGTAATCGGTGGTCGAGTGGCGTGCGGGTGTCTGCGGAAGAGCGGGAGCAGTTCATCTCATCAAATGCAGCGGAAGCGTTCGTGCTCGGGCGGCAATTTGCTCAACGGCCGCCTGTCACCCCGCCAAGGCACGCGAGCCCTTGGTTGATCGTAGATGCCTTGCCCATGACCTTGGCGGGCGGACTTGCACTAGCTAGTTTGGCGGCCGCAGCCGAGGCGAGCCGACCTAACGCTGTTCTTCCCGCATCGGTCTTTTGGGGCATCGCTGTTTTCATGGCGGCCGGAGCGATCATCCTCGTCGGCCGGCGCGTTTTGCGGACTAGACGCTAACATCGGCTCGCCACGCTTTGCTGACTTGGCTCGTGGCTAAGGCAGGCATCACAAGCAGACCAGCCGCATCCGACCCATAGCGGCCGTAGCGCGTTCGCTGTAGATGCGTTCGATGTCGCAAACTCCAGGCCAATCCCTCGGACGTATCATCCTGCTGAACGGTGCTTCGAGCAGCGGCAAGTCATCGATTGCGCGGGAACTCCAGCGTCAACTCCCTGCTCCCTACTTGCACATTTCAATTGATCACTTGCGCAGAGTCGGGGGTGTTGCCACTGGAGCGCTTTCGTTCCGGTGAGTTCCTGTGGGCAGACGCGCGAGAGAACTTCTTCGTGGGTTTCGAACGCGCCGTCGCTGCCTTAGCGAGTGCCGGAAATAATCTCATCGTCGATCACATCATCGAAACCCCGGATTGGATGCAGCGCCTCACGCATATTTTGATCAGCTTCCAAACCCTGTTCGTTGGCGTCCACTGCCCCCTTGATGAACTCGAAAGACGGGAAGCTGCCCGTGGGGACCGTCCGCTGGGCGACGCACGGCGCGATTTCTTCGCGGTTCACGAGCATTGCGCTTATGATCTTGAGGTCGATGCGACCCTTTCCCCGGAACGAAATGCCTCAATCATAATCAAAGCACTTGCGGCGCACGCGGATGGCTAGTCCGCTTACCTTCCTCCCCCCGCTTTCCGCAGCCGCGAACCCACAGACGTCGTGAGCGGACCGACTGCACGCGACCCTTAGCGGACATTGACGCCCGGCCCTTTAGGAAACCCAATCCTCGCATCGTTTATCGACTGCCCATCCCGCCGCCGACTTGTGCAAACGAATTGTTGCACCCGACCCGCATAGGCTTCCGCACTCCATCGAAAACTCGACCACCGCGTCCTTGCGGTCGCGGCTAAATAGAATCTGCGAAAATGATATAAGCGACTTGGAAAAACCTTCCTTGACCGCTAGACTCGACCGACTTCCCGTTGGCGATGGCCTGGCCGGGATCGGCGGGCTTCCACCCAATTCAGACATTCAAGCGTCCCGATGACCGCGCCAAAACCGGGCCGCCCGCTGTTCGGCAGGCAATTTCAACGTGGGAACGACCGCAACGGGTGGTTAGCGGACGTTGTCATTGTTGTGCTTGTGCGCAGATGCTCGCCCTCGCCAGCCACCATATTCTTGGGTATTTTGGTTTTGGAGAAGGCGGCTTTCACGGGAGTTATCCGACGACCATGCCGTGAGCGCCGAAGCCGGAAAGCGATCCCCGCGTGGGCGCTCACCTAACGAGTATGGATTTGGTTGGCCGAGCTAAGTCACAACACATGTGATTCCGGCTAGTTCGCCAATTCGGTAAACCTTGCCTGTTCGGGCAGAGCGGGTGGAGATGGCATGGCATCCTACGAACGTCTCGACGCGGCGGCAGATCGGGTGTGCATTGCGTATGACCGCGAAGTCTGCGAGGAAAGCCCACACACTCCGCTGCGCTTCAGAATTTCCGGCAGGCTCTCAACGAAGTGAATGACACTCTTGAGGAAGTCGAGCGCATCGGGAAGGAGAATGAAGTACCCTTAGCCGTGAGCGAACCCGACCAAGGAGGGTGTTCCATTTGTCAGATGTGAAGACTCGTTCCGGTGCCACTTTCGGCAGCTCTTCTGGCTCTCCTTCGGAGCACGCCACTGCGGAGGAACTGCGCAAAGCACTCAAGCGGCAACAGCTCACTTTCGATCTTACCATGGCAGCGTCGCAGATGGGCACCTGGCGTTACACATTGGACGACAACATCTGCGTGCACGATGAAGTTGGGCAGCGTCTTTACGGGCTAACTGAAGCCCGGTTCCTTCATGATGAAGAAGGCGTAAAGGCCATGATCCACCCCGATGACATCGATCTGATGTGGGAGCGGGTGGCGCAAGCGCTGGATCCCGATGGTGACGGCCGTTACGAGGTCGAATACCGGGTGAGGCAACTTGATGGCAGCTGGCGGTGGCTCAGCGCCTGGGGAGTTGTTGAGACTGAGGAAGAGAGCGGCAGGCCGACAGCGATTGTCGGTGCCGGCCGCGACCTGACCGAAGCCAAGCACGCAGAGTCGAAGCAACGCCTGCTGCTCACCGAGCTCAACCATCGCCTCAAGAACACGCTGGCGACCGTGCAGGCGATTTCCGCCCAGAGCTTAAAAACAGCGAGCGATCTGCCCTCGGCGCGACAGGCGCTGGAGCAGCGGCTGGTCGCGATGGGCAAGGCCCACGATTTGCTGACGGCGCGCACCTGGATCGGGGCCGACTTCGCCGATATCGTCAGGCGGGCCTTGGAAGCGTTCCCTCCCTCACAGGTGGTCACCTCGGGCCCGCCTGTCGATATTCCCTCCGGCCACGTCCTAGCGCTCTCACTGGCCTTGCATGAGCTCGCCACGAACGCCGCAAAGCACGGCGCGCTCTCGCGCCCCGATGGACGTGTCGCATTGCGCTGGACAGCCGACGAAGGAAAATTTTGCTTGCAGTGGCGGGAAAGCGGCGGTCCGCCGGTAAAGCAACCCAGCCGTAGTGGCTTCGGCAGCCGGCTGTTGCGTCTGCTAATGCGGGATTTGCGAGGGACGGTCGAACTCGATTATGATCCCGCGGGCCTGCGCTGCAAGCTTGCCGCCAGCCTGTAGCGGCACGGACCGGGGCGGCACCTTCGAATTTGCGACGCGAGTTTCGGAGGCTCTTTCCCCCGCGTGAAATGGGCCGATTGCGGCTGGTCCCCTGAAGGGCAAGTAAAGCGGCTCGCCCC
Organism: uncultured Alphaproteobacteria bacterium; assembly: GCA_963811255.1. Classification (GTDB taxonomy): domain Bacteria; phylum Pseudomonadota; class Alphaproteobacteria; order Sphingomonadales; family Sphingomonadaceae; genus Croceibacterium_B. The sequence goes on from CAWEQI010000003.1 coordinate 1,697,031, forward strand.
TAATTTGCTAGAGTGCGATCAGTCTCGGATGTCCACCGCGTCGTCGAACCGAATGGTGTCGATCGCAACCCGGTCACGATCAACGATCTCCACATGGTGACTGCGCGTGAGATGCCCATTCATGACCGTCTGGGCGGCTAACGCGCGGGTTTCCATAACGCCATAAGCAATAGCGGCTTCTGCGTTCGCCAGCTCTGCGCCCTCGTCGTCGAGCCTGACATCATCATTGTAGATGTTGAAATAGTATAGCGGCATCGATGATCAATGAGCTGCGCCGCCGTCAGTTGCGTGTTGCAACCTAAGTTATGGCGATTGTCCGCACTGGGTCGTCTCCCCCCGGTTGAGGGTGGCGAGCTGACACTTAGCGTTCGATCAGACGCGGACAAATCAACTGCTGGCCATTCGATGAACTCCCATGCACACGCGGCCGATGACTTTTCTCAGCAATACTTTCCCTCAGCAATACGAGCAATTCATCCGCTCCATCGGAGACACAACGGGTGCCGCGGACTCGCTGTTGCACGTGCACGCGGGCATGGCGATCCTCATCATCGCGCGGCTAGTCACCGGACGCTCGTTAGCGACACCAACTCCGTTCTCGGTCGTCTGCATCGCAGAATTCGGGAACGAACTTTTGGACCGACTGAGTAGTGGAAGTTGGCACTGGACTGACACCGGCCTTGACGTGGTGAACACCCTCTTTTGGCCTCTAGTTCTGATGATCGGGCTGCGAGTCCGTCGGGCTCGCGATAGAAGGCGACCAAGCAGCGTGGGCTGAGCCGAGGCGAGGGAGGGTGTCCACTTTGGGTCGCGTGCTGACCGTCTGTTCCGGGTGGAAGGCAGTCATTCCGCCAACCATTGGCAGTCACCGATACCTGCCGGCGGCTTGGCGCGACCTACGGGCTACGTTTCAAGGACAAGATGTAAAACAGCAAATGCAATCGAGCCCAGGGCGACCAATGAAAGCGTCACCGCCGCGGTTACCCGCATCCCTGCGCGAGCCACGCTGCGAATGTCGACCCCAAGGCCGAGCGCGGCCATCGACAGCACGGTCAGCAGTGTTGCCGCATCGCCCGTCAGTGTGAGCAGGCCGTCCGGGATCAGCTCGAACGAGCGCAGCGCCATCAACCCGAGGAAGCCGAGGATGAACCACGGCATCAACTTGTGCAGCGAAGGGAGCTTGCGCACTTGGTCGCCGCCCGTGACGACCTGCCCCTGCAACTCATCGACGCGCGGCAGGAACGGCGCAACGATGGCGAGCACCATGCACACCGGGCCGAGCATCAGCACCCGCACGAGCTTGACCAGCGTGCCGGACTGCAGCGCAAGCGCGCCCATCGGCGCCGCGGCGGCAATGACTTGCGGAACGGCATAAACGGTAAGCCCGGCGAAGGCGCCGTAGCTGTGTCCTGTTAGACCCAGCCACAGGCCGAGGAAGGGCAGCAGAACCACCACGATCACCCCCAGCACCGCGGTGAAGGCGATCGCGGAGGCTACGTCCTCGCCGTCTGCGCCGATCACCGGAGCGACTGCGGCAATCGCCGAATTGCCGCAGATCGAGTTGCCGCAGGCGACGAGCAGCGCCATCCGGTGCGGCAGTCGGAGCAGGCGTCCGATAAAGAAGCTCGTGACGATAGCGACAGCCACGACGGCCATGATCGCTAACAGCAGCCAGGGTCCGGTGGCCACCAGCGTCGCCGCGCTGATCGACGCGCCGAGCAGCACGACCGCGACCTCGAGCAGGAACTTGGCGGAAAAATCGATGCCCTTGCGCCAGCGCGCACTCGGCGTCCACGCGCTGCGCACCATCGTGCCGATGATGATCGCCAGCACCAGCGCCTCGAGCCACGATTTGCCCAACAGCGCGGCTTCGCCGGCTTGCGTAGCATAGGCGACAGCCGTGACGACGGCGCAAAGCGTGACGCCGGGGACCAAAGCGACGGGCGAGGGAACGCGCAGGCGGCTCCAGATTGGTGGCGGTGCAGTGAGCATTTCGGCGGTCACGGGACTTCCTTTCCGCACCGCACATAAGAAGGCTCGATCAATCGTTCCAATGCATCATTATTGTCATTTCAATCCGAATATGTGATTGAGTGGTCCAAACCCTCCGCCATGACACTCGAGCAGCTCCGTATATTCGTCGCCGTCGCCGAGCGCGAGCACATGACCGCCGCAGCACGCGCGCTCAACGTCACTCAGTCGGCCGTTTCGGCGGCCGTCGCCGCGCTCGAATCGCGTCATCAGGTCAGGCTGTTCGATCGCGTCGGACGCGGCATCGCGCTTACCGAGGCGGGGCGCCTTTTCCTCGACGAGGCGCGCGCCGTTCTCGCCCGCGTCGCCAGTGCCGAAAACGCGCTCGCCGACCTTGCTGGCCTTGCGCGCGGAATACTGCGGCTGGTCGCCAGCCAGACCATCGCCGCCTACTGGCTGCCACCTCTGCTTGCCGCATTCCATGACCGTCACCCGGGTGTCGAAATCGAACTCGACATCGCCAACAGCGCGCAGACCGAGGCGAGGGTGATGGATGGCAGCGCCGACCTCGGCTTCGTCGAAGGCCCAATCGACAATGCCGCGCTCGCCTCGCACCGGGTGGGCGAAGACCGGCTCCTGCTGGTTCAATCTGCGCAGCTGCGCGAGCCGGTGGTCGATGCAGCTTGGCTGCGTAAGGCGAAGTGGGTCTCACGCGAACGCGGTTCGGGCACGCGCGCGAGCTTCGATGCGATGTTGCGAGCCCGCGGTATCGAGCCGACCGAACTCTCCGTGACGCTCACCTTGCCCTCGAACGAAAGCGTGCGCACAGCGGTCGAAGCCGGCTCCGGCGTCGCGGCGCTATCGTCGCTGGTGGTCGGCCAGTCAGTCGAGCTCGGTCGGCTTCACGCATTGCCATTTGAACTCGGCCCGCGAGCCTTTTTCGCCCTGCGCCACAAGCAGCGTTACACCAGTAAGGCTTCCGAAGTGCTGCTGGCATCAGTCCGCTCCTGAACTGGAAAACTTCCTCAATGGGTCGCGTGCGGCTGGTCCGCTTTAGTCGTCAGCCTGAGGCAGCGACAATCGTCAGTTGCGGGTGGGAAGCGGCCTATTTCCCGTCGGCTTCGTCGCATTCTTTGCGATGCCTCTTCAGCATCTCATCGAACTCATCCACAAGGCGCTGCGTCTCCCGGATGCTATCGCGCAAGCCATTCTGGCTTGCCTCGACTTCCGCGGCGTGGCGCTTTCGCCGATCGGCTTGCTCTTTGGATGTGGGCATAAGGACGGGAACGCGCGGCAACCGGTTTCGGCCCCCGATGATCTACCGTGCATGTCCGCATTGACCCATAGAAGACCGTCGGCCGCCATTGAACAACGCCCAATGCATTGAAGCGCACTCGCTCTCCATTCGCAAATGGCCCACTCGTCGAGACGCACCGCCATTTGCATCCGATATTCGTCGTCCGCGGCCTTTTCTCGAAAGCTCCGCGCTCGAACCGGATAGCCACCGACGCGCTGGTGCCGGCCAATCCAAAACAGTGGCAAGCCACAGCCGATCGAATGCGCCAAAATTCGCTGATTACTTAGTCCTCGTTAATCGTCTGAAATATGCTTCGATGCGACAGTCGTCTCCCTGCAAGTGGGTCGGAGGGGGAATGGCGCAGAGAAACCGCAGTGCGGGCGTCGAGCCTGAATCCGACACGGGTAGTGAGTATAGCGCTCCGGCCAAATCTGACACCATTGGCGATGCGGCTATCCATAACGAAGCGCGCCTACGACTCATACAAGAGGCGACCGGCTTCGCTGAATTCGAAGCAAATGCAGATGGAATATCGCACTTTTCCGAGCAATTTGTTGCGCAGGTTGGCCTTCCTTCGGAGACAACTTTTCTGTCGCACGAGGAATGGTTGAAACTGGTTCATCCAGATGATCGGCAAGCTTTCTTGGATGAAGTTCAACGCGGCGATGCCCATGGCGGTCGTTGTCAATTCGAGTTCCGCATCGTGCGAGCTGACACTGGCGAAGTGCGCTGGATTGCGAGTTCCGCCGTAATCATAGGTAATGAATCAGGTAACGGCCTTCGCAGCATCGGCGCCCATTGCGACATAACCGATCGCAAGCGCGCAGAGGAGGCGCTGCGAAGCAGCGAAGAGAGGTTGCGGTTCGCGCAGGAAGCGACCGGCATGGCGGAGTTCGAATCCGGTGCCGATGGCCTGATGGTCGCCTCCGAACGGTTCTTCGAGCAACTCGGTCTTCCCGTTTCGCAAGAGCCGGTGCCGGGAAAGGCCTGGGCGGCACAAGTCCATCCCAAGGACATCGGTCGGCTCGTAGAGGCGCTCGAGGAAGCGACCGCGCGCCGCGAGGAATCGTTTTGCGACGAATTCCGCATCCTCCGCGCCGACACCGGCGAAACACGCTGGCTCGCCTGCAGCACCAAGATGCAATACGATGAGCATGGCGCGCTGATCCGCACGATCGGCGCCCATCTCGACATCACTGACCGCAAGCGGGTCGAGATTGCACTAGGCGAAAGCGAGGAGCGCTTTCGTCTCGCCGCCGAGGCCGCCGGACTCGGCATCATCGACTACGACCCCAAGCTTGATCGTCGCGAATGGTCGAGCCGATCGCGAGAGATCTTTGGTATTCCTGACAATGCTCCCGCACTTGTGGATACCGTCGCCCAGTGCGTTCACCCTGACGATCGCGAGAGGTTCATGAACCACACTGCGGAAATGAAGTCGGGTAAGCTCGATCGCTTTGAAGCGTCCTTCAGAATCAATCGCGCCGATGACGGACGCGAACGTTGGTTGGCGTGCATTGGCTGGCGCACGCACAAGTTCTGTAGCGGCTCTCGCCGGATCATCATGACCGTGCGCGACGTGACGGACGAAAGGACCGCCGAGGAACGTATCCGCTGGAGCGCCAGCCACAACTCGCTCACCCGCCTTGCCAATCGCGCGCTGTTCCAGGAGAAGCTGGAGGAGGCGATTGCCAGCGCCAAACGACGCGGCAAAGCTGTTGGTGTCTTGCTTCTCGACCTCGATCATTTCAAGCAGATCAACGATTCGCTCGGCCACGACGTCGGCGACGCGATGCTCAAGATGTTCGCCGAGCGGCTACGCAGCGTCGTTCGGCAGCGCGACACCGTCGCTCGGCTTGGCGGTGACGAGTTCGCGATCGTAGTCCCGCATCTGCGTGACAGGGATCAGCTGGAGCACCTGTCGCGCTCGATCCAGGAGCGCATGCGCGCGCCCTTCGTCCACGGCGGACGAGTGCTCGATTGCCGGGTCTCCTCGGGCGCGAGCATGTTCCCCGACCACGGGAGTAGCCACGAAGAAATTCTCAAGAATGCCGACACCGCACTCTACGCGGCCAAGCAGGCCGGGCGCTCCACCTTAGCAATTTTCCAACCACGCATGCGCGCAGATCTTCAGCGCCGGGTGTCGATGGTCCAACTCGCCCGCGACGCGATCCACGATGATCGGGTGATCCCCTATTACCAACCCAAGCTCGACCTGCAGACTGGCCAGGTCAACGGCTTCGAGGCGCTCCTGCGCTGGCGTAACGCCAAGGGCCGCATCTGCCTGCCGGTCGCGCTCGAGGCGGCGTTCGAAGACCTCGAGGTCGCCGCCGCCATCAGCGACCGGATGATCGACCGCGTCATTGCCGACATGCGCGGCTGGCTCGACCGCGGGGTCGCCTTCCGTCATGTAGCGGTCAACGCCGCGGCGGCCGAGTTCCGCCGCGACAATTTCGCCGAGCGGGTGCTCGAGAGTCTGCGGCGGGCGAACATCTCCACCCGCTGCTTCCAGCTCGAGGTGACCGAAACGGTGTTCCTGGGCCGCGGCGCCGAATACGTCCACCGCGCGCTGGCGCTGCTCAACGCGCAAGGGGTCAAGATCGCGCTCGACGATTTCGGCACCGGCTACGCCTCGCTGCGCCACTTGAAGCAGTTCCCGGTCGATTTCATCAAGATCGACCAGAGCTTCGTGCGCGACATGGAAATCGATCCGGGCGACGAGGCGATCGTGCGCGCGGTGATCAACCTCGGCAAGAGCCTCGGCATCCATGTCGTCGCGGAAGGAATCGAGTCGACCGCCCACGCCGAGCGGCTGCAGCGGCTCGGCTGCGACTTCGGTCAGGGCTTCCTGTTCTCGAAAGCGGTTGGCGCAAACCGCGTGCCGCTGCTGGTCGGCAAGTGGCAGGGCGACGGCGCACCGGCGGTCGAGTCGCTACGAAATGACCACCCAGCGCGACTACGTCTGGTTGCTAACCGCGGCTCATGAGCGGTCATCCAATGAATGAAACCATTGGAAATGGAACCTCCGTGATAATCTGCGTGCCCGTTCAAGCGTCGGGAATGGCCCCGAGTTTCTTATTGAGAGTCGGCGGCCAATCGCGCGGCAATCGCCACCGATGAACGCCCGCTTTGGGTCGCGTGCTGACCGACCGCTAGGGACGGTTCAGGGTGGAATGCGGACCTCGGGCGGCCAGATCATTCAAACTCGAGAGGCGTAATCGCGAGCGCACTTGGTTAGAAAACCAACTTGATCGACTGATAGTGGTGAGTTGCCCTTCACCACGAGCATCGAGCCTAAATCTCTGAAGTAGATCAAGATTGAGTGCCCGTCTCTTGTGGCTAATAGAACGTCTTCCGGCGAGCCAGCATGGCCCGCTTCTGGGTGAACATGACCTGTCACTGGAAGCACTCGTGCGCCTTCGGGCGAGGTCACGCATTTCTGTAGTTGCCAAACGGAGCCCGAGGAAGCGAGTTCGACTACGGTCGGCGCGTCCGTCGGCTCGCTGCCACACGCGGCAAGCATCGGGATCAAGAAGGGAAGCATTCTCCAACCCACAGCTTCCTCAATAATCTCAGCGTGCATGTCCGCAATTGATGTCGTGGACGGCGCTCCACCCGACCGGCAGTTTTGCTGGTGAGTGTGGAGAGGAGGACACGATGGAGGATGTTGCAGTAATCGGCATCGATCTGGCGAAGTCGGTGTTTCAGGTTCACGGGATTGATGAGCGAGGTGAGGTCGTGCTGCGGCAACGGCTGAGCCGGGCGAAGCTGCTGCCGTTCTTTGCCAGGCTGCCGCGCTGCCTCATCGGCATGGAGACCTGCGCCAGTGCCAACTACTGGGCGCGACAGTTGATCGCGTTGGGCCATGAGGTGCGGCTGATGCCGCCGCAATATGTCAAGCCCTACGTGAAGCGGTCGAAGAACGATGCGTCGGATGCGGAGGCGATCTGCGAGGCGGTCACTCGTCCGACGATGCGCTTTGTCGGGGTGAAGTCACCGGAACAGCAAAGCGTGCTGGTGCTCCATCGCACGCGATCGATCCTCACCCGGCAGCGAACGCAGATCGGCAACGCGATCCGCGCCCATCTCGCCGAGTTCGGCATCGTCGCCCCCATTGGTCGGCAGGGACTCGACCGGCTGATGGCCGTGATCGGTGACGAGAACGATGACCGGCTGCCGCAACCTGCCCGTGCCTGTCTGGCGATGTTGGTCGATCAATACCGGATGGTGCTTGTCCACCTGCTCGAGACCGATCGCGCGATCCGCGCCGATAGCCGCGCGACCGAACTCGGGCGGCGATTGCAGGAGATCCCCGGTGTCGGGCCGCTGGTGGCGAGCGCGTTGGTGGCAACCGTGTCCGATCCGCACGTCTTCAAGTCGGGACGCAGCTTGTCGGCCTGGCTAGGGCTGGTCCCGCGGCAACGCTCGTCGGGCGGCAAGGAACGCCTAGGTGGGATCACCAAAGCGGGCGACGCCTACTTGCGAAGAATGCTGTTCGTCGGCGCCATGGCGGTCATCCGTCATGCCGAGCGGCACGGCACCCGCCGTCCATGGCTGACGAAGCTGCTGAGCCGCCGCCACCCGCGGGTCGCGGCGATCGCGCTGGCTAACAAGATCGGCCGGATCGCCTGGGCGCTGATGACCAGCGGCGAACGCTATCGCGAGCCGGCGGCCGCATAGCGAAGAGGAGACTTCGAGAGGTTGGCAAGAGCAGGAGACTGGCTGACGCAAGCTGCCCGATGACGGGACCGATGATCGCAGGAGAACCCTCTTACGACCCGGCGCTACAAAGCGCGTGCAATTGGTCGGGACCTGCCGATCGGCGGACAAGGCATCATGGCCAGCGGCACATGGCAACGCCGCATCAACAGGTCGAAGACATGGCCGCATCCCAACACCGCAGCTGCAACGCCACCACCCGCACTTGCTAACGGAGCGCCGTCCAGACAGGGTCGGGAGCAGTTGGTCCCTTGGAGTGTTTCGGCCCGATCTATGGCCCTAGATGCCAATTCACCGAAGTTGAGAAGGTGCCATCCTTGGGGAAACCCTTGTCGTGTGGGTCAAAATAAGCATACTTGACGAACTGGTCACAGGTGGCCTCGTCCAAATCCTTGAACCCACTAGACTTGATCACGACACACGTTTTCACCCGGCCGTCGCTCCCGACCGTAACGGTGATTCCCACCTTTCCCTCTTCGCCCGCTGCGAGCGCGTGCTTCGGGTAAGATAACCAAATCTTCGATGTTGCGACAGCGGACGTGGGCAATGACGCGACGGCCAGCGCAGCCATGAGGACTATAGTAGATTTGAAGGCCATCGTCTCACTCAGGCGGAAGGAAGCGGCGGACTTTTCCGAAATTTAGCTGTGCCAACTTAGGTCCGCAATTGATGTCGTGGACGGCGCTCCACCCGACCGGCAGTTTTGCTGGTGAGTGTGGAGAGGAGGACACGATGGAGGATGTTGCAGTAATCGGCATCGATCTGGCGAAGTCGGTGTTTCAGGTTCACGGGATTGATGAGCGAGGTGAGGTCGTGCTGCGGCAACGGCTGAGCCGGGCGAAGCTGCTGCCGTTCTTTGCCAGGCTGCCGCGCTGCCTCATCGGCATGGAGACCTGCGCCAGTGCCAACTACTGGGCGCGACAGTTGATCGCGTTGGGCCATGAGGTGCGGCTGATGCCGCCGCAATATGTCAAGCCCTACGTGAAGCGGTCGAAGAACGATGCGTCGGATGCGGAGGCGATCTGCGAGGCGGTCACTCGTCCGACGATGCGCTTTGTCGGGGTGAAGTCACCGGAACAGCAAAGCGTGCTGGTGCTCCATCGCACGCGATCGATCCTCACCCGGCAGCGAACGCAGATCGGCAACGCGATCCGCGCCCATCTCGCCGAGTTCGGCATCGTCGCCCCCATTGGTCGGCAGGGACTCGACCGGCTGATGGCCGTGATCGGTGACGAGAACGATGACCGGCTGCCGCAACCTGCCCGTGCCTGTCTGGCGATGTTGGTCGATCAATACCGGATGGTGCTTGTCCACCTGCTCGAGACCGATCGCGCGATCCGCGCCGATAGCCGCGCGACCGAACTCGGGCGGCGATTGCAGGAGATCCCCGGTGTCGGGCCGCTGGTGGCGAGCGCGTTGGTGGCAACCGTGTCCGATCCGCACGTCTTCAAGTCGGGACGCAGCTTGTCGGCCTGGCTAGGGCTGGTCCCGCGGCAACGCTCGTCGGGCGGCAAGGAACGCCTAGGTGGGATCACCAAAGCGGGCGACGCCTACTTGCGAAGAATGCTGTTCGTCGGCGCCATGGCGGTCATCCGTCATGCCGAGCGGCACGGCACCCGCCGTCCATGGCTGACGAAGCTGCTGAGCCGCCGCCACCCGCGGGTCGCGGCGATCGCGCTGGCTAACAAGATCGGCCGGATCGCCTGGGCGCTGATGACCAGCGGCGAACGCTATCGCGAGCCGGCGGCCGCATAGCGAAGAGGAGACTTCGAGAGGTTGGCAAGAGCAGGAGACTGGCTGACGCAAGCTGCCCGATGACGGGACCGATGATCGCAGGAGAACCCTCTTACGACCCGGCGCTACAAAGCGCGTGCAATTGGTCGGGACCTGCCGATCGGCGGACAAGGCATCATGGCCAGCGGCACATGGCAACGCCGCATCAACAGGTCGAAGACATGGCCGCATCCCAACACCGCAGCTGCAACGCCACCACCCGCACTTGCTAACGGAGCGCCGTCCAGACAGGGTCGTGTGCTGACCGGCCGCTTGGGGTGAACAGCGGGCCTCCGCTCTGGCATGCACCCGCAATTGCAGAGAGCCTTACCAGATCAGCGGAATCACGCGCCCGGTTCGCGCGCGATAGACAGGCCATGCTTGGGGGAAATGTCCCGCTAGCAATGCCTCTTCCCGCGCGAGCTTTATCTGGATCACCACAATGGCAAGCGGGATCATGAGCAGCGTCTCTCGCGTCGGCCAGAGAATGAATATCGCGCTGATCATCAGCAGCAGCCCCGAATAGATCGGATGGCGCACAAATCTGTATGGCCCCTCAGTCACGAGTTCATGGTCCTCCTTCAGCTCGGGGAGAGAGCTCCAATTCCTGCCGAGCACCGCCCGCGCCCAGACGCTGATTGCCAGGCCCGCATATGAAACGGCAACCGCCACCACCGCGCGCACGACGCTGAACGGCCAGAGTGGAGTGCTGATCTGCGGTGCACCTCCGCGGCCCACCAGATTCGTTACGACAAGACCGACTCCGACAAGAGCGAGCACGATCAATGCCCATCGCCTGCGGCCAGTGCCGCCAACGGCCGAGCGCTTGACGTCGAATGCCTTGGCGACCCAGAACACGGCCAAAATCAGCCAACATGAGGCCAGCAGCATGGCCGCGACACGTAGATCCATCGTCTCCTCCCCCTACTGGCAGAAGAATGGGGACTCTTGTGGCAATTCGCAAATGAGGTTGGCTCGCATATGTCCGCTTTGGGTCGCAGGCGGACCGTCTGCTTTCTTTCCACCGGCAGCGCGATGTTCCCCTCGCCATCACGGCTGGGCGCCAGCTTTTAGTCGTGCGCGGCGCTTCTCCTTTTCGACGAAGTGCATCGCTTCGAGCTTGAGGCCATCGGGGTCGAGAAAGAACACTGCGTAGTAGCCTTCACCGTAGCTGGGATAGGCGGCAGGCGGATCGACAATCTCTACCCCTTCCTTGAGCAAGAACGCATATAGCTCATCGACCTGAGCTGCGCTCTCCAGTTCGAAAGCGTAATGGTGATATCCAATGTCACCGGTGTGGTGGGGCTACCGCGGCGATAAGCGCGCTCGGTGCCCGACCCTACCGTGTGCGCCAGCGCCATTTCGATAACCTCGCGGTCGAATTGGGTGGTTTCCCCCGCCCAATCCCGGAAGGTCGATCGGAACCCGTGGACGGTGATACTCCCGCGCCCCATTCGCTTGAGGAGCTGGCTTAGCGCCATGTCGGACAGTGCGCCCCCACGTGGCGCAGGAAAGACGAGGTCGCTTGGTTCAACGTCGTCATCCGCGACGGCATCTAAGATGCGGATAGCGGCGTCAGAGAGCGGCACCTGATGGGTAACGCCTGCCTTCATTCGGTTGCCCGGAACGGTCCATAGCTTTTCGGCCAAATCAATTTCGGCCCAAGTCGCTCCCCTGGCTTCGCCGGAACGTGCCGCCGTAAATATTACAAACTCAAAAGTCCGCGCCGCCATGGCATTCCGCTTGCGCAAGTCGGCCATAAAGTCGGCGATTTCGGAGAAAGGCAGTGCGGCGTGATGTTTAACCTCAACCTTGCCGCGCTTAGGCAGAAGGAGATTGAGGTGTCCACGCCCCCGAGCCGGATTGTCGCCGTCTCGCAGTCCCTTCACCTTGGCAGCGTCGAGCACGCGCTCAATCCGGCCACGAACGCGAGACGCCGTTTCCGGCTTCTCCAACCAGATCGGCTGTAGGACAGCCAGCACGTGCTCTGTGGTGACATCTGCGATCGGCACATCAAACATCGAGGCGGCGTAGGTCTTCAGGGTGTTACGCCACTGCTGCCGGTGCTTAGGATTCTTGAAGCCGTCTTCGATGTCATCGACAAGCTGCATCGCGAACTCGCCGAAGGTGAGAGCAGACTGCCTGACGCTGGCTGATGATGATGCTCGTGCAAGGCGAGGATCTCGCCCTTCCAGTATCTCGGCTCGAGCCGCGGACGCCTTTCCACGGGCCTTCGCCAGCGACACGTCCAAGGCCGAACCGAGACCCATTTCCAGGCGCTTGCCGTTGAGAGTGCCGATGAAGAACCACGAGCGGCCGGAGCTACGCACGCGCAGATACAGTCCACCGCCGTCGGAATGGATGCCGATTCTCGACAGGCTCGCCACTTGCCGAACGTTTAGCTTGTTTCGCGCGCGCGTAGCCATGTCGTCGCCGATCATAGCCGACCGAACCACCTACTCAAGCCATAGTTTTAGCCATAATTTCGGCAGTGGTCGGTGGCGAACTTGTGTTGCGAACCTGCGCGAACCGTGGCGGCCTTCGTCCGCATTTATCGTGTGTTCTCGGTAGTTTATCCCGAAATCGCCGGCGTTCTGCTTGGTTCGCGAAAGTTCGCTAAATCCTGCATCTGGCGGAGAGGGAGGGATTCGAACCCTCGGTACCCGTAAGGGCACAACGGTTTTCGAGACCGCCCCGTTCGACCGCTCCGGCACCTCTCCGCAGGGGCGCTTATGGGCGCTGGCGGGCGCCCGGTCGGCAAGGAAGCGCGGCGGTTAGCGAAAGCTCCTCGGCTTGCCAAGTGTGTCGCGAGCAATTTCCTGCGGCGGCGGGCAAATACCGGTGAACAGCGCCCGACGGAACCTTGCGTCGTGCGGCCGGTAATCTATATCGCCATGTCCATGGATCGCTCGCAGTTCTATTCGCCGCAGGCGGGACGCCGGATCGAGGCCCCGCGCCACTGTGAGGCGCGCTTCGCCATCGGCGACGTGGTGCGTCACCGGCTGTTCGACTTCCGCGGCGTGGTGTTCGACATCGATCCGGTGTTCGCCAACAGCGACGACTGGTACGAAGCGATCCCGCAGGACCTGCGCCCGCGGCGCGACCAGCCGTTCTATCACCTGCTGGCCGAGAACGAGGAATCCTCCTACGTCGCCTACGTCAGTCAGCAGAACCTGCTCGGCGACAGCGACGGCGGCCCGGTCGACCATCCCAACGTGGCCGAGCTGTTCGAAGAGTACGCCGACGGCCGCTATCGCCTTCGGCGCTCCCTCTCGCACTAGCTCTTCAGCTTCCAGCCGCTCTTCAGCAGGCGGTAGGACACAATACCCAACAGCAGATTGAGCAGCCCGGTGCCGATCGCCGCGCCGATCACCGCATGGTTTGTGTTGCCGATGTCGCTCTGGCCGAGGAAGCCGAAGCGGAACCCGCTGATCATGTAGAAGAACGGGTTGGCCCGGCTGATCGCCTGGAAGGTCGGCGCCAGGCGGGTGATCACGTAAAACGTACCTGACAGCAGCGACATCGGCGCGATGACGAAGTTGGTCACCGCCGCGGCGTGATCGAACTTGTCCGCCCACAGGCTGGTCAGGAGGCCAAGGAACGACAGGAACGCCGCGCCCATCAGCCCGAACCACACGATCGCCCACGGATGCGCGGCCATCATGTGAACCCCCGGCCACAGCAACATCGCCAGCGCCAGCGCGGCGCCGACCATCACCGCGCGGGTCATCGAAGCGAGGACGATGCCGGTCATCAACTCGGCTTCGCTGAGCGGCGGCATCAAGAGGTCGATGATTGTCCCCTGGACCTTGCCGACCAGCAGCGAGAAGCTCGAGTTGGCGAAGGCGTTCTGCATCATGCCCATCATGATCAGGCCCGGGGCGACGAACGTGGCGAACGGCACCCCCAGGACCAGTCGGTTTCCCCGCCCCATGGCGACGGTGAAGATGACGAGAAACAGCAAGGTGGTGACGGCCGGGGCCCAGATCGTCTGGAGCTGGACCTTGAGAAACCGCCGGACCTCCTTAATATAGAGGCTCCACAGGCCGATCCGGTTGACACCCCTGATGATCGGCTGACCCTTGGGCGGAAACGCGCGCGGCACCATCTCGCTCGCCTCGCCGGAGACGGATGGCGCAGTTCCCGCGGCAGCGAGGGCGGTGCTGGCTTGATCGATCATCGGCCGCCGACTATCGGCAGCGCCCTGACCTGGCAAGCGCCGTCGCGGCGAGCGCCCGCAGACAACGAAGGCAACGAATTGACATGAGCTGGACCGACGAACGCATCGCCACACTGACCAAGATGTGGGAAAGCGGCGCGACCGCGAGCCAGATCGCCGACGAACTCGGCGGCGTCTCGCGCAACGCGGTGATCGGCAAGGCTCATCGCCTGGGCCTGAAGGCGCGACCCTCGCCGGTCAAGCCGAACGAGGAGAAGGAAGCGCCCAAGACGCCCGATCCGACGCCCCCGGCCAAGCTCAAACCGAAGGCCAAGGCCCCGGCGGCTGCGGCGAAAACGGCCCCCTCCGCAGCGCCCAAGGCTTCGCCCGATACGCCCACCCAGCCGCTGCCCGACCCGCGGCCGGACATGCCCAAGATCGTTTCGGTCGGCCCCGGCGGATTCCTCCGGCAGGGTCCGGGCGACCAGCAGGCGCCAATCCCGCCCGCGCCGCCGCGCCGGCTGGTGCCGGCCAAGCCGAGCCCGGAGATCGCCGACAAGACCAGCCTGCTCGACCTCAATGACCGCGTCTGCCGCTGGCCGATGGGCCACCCGGGCGAGCCCGACTTCCACTTCTGCGGCGAGAAGGTGAACCCCGGCTTCCCGTACTGCGTCGAGCACTGCGGCCGCGCCTACCAGGCACAGTTGCCGCGCGGCGCGCGCCGCCCGCCGCCCCCGCTGCCGTTCGGCGGCCCGCGGGTGCGCTGAGCCCTTCGAGACCGGCATTCGGCTGCGTGCCTACGGCGTTCCGCTCAGTCCCTCCTCAGGACGAGCGGATGAGGGTTACTCTATTTCTCCTCCAACCCGATCATCCCGAGGAGCGGCTGAGGAGCCCGCGATAGCGGGCGTCCCGAAGCCGCGTCTCGCAGGAGCCGGCGGCACCGGGCGGTCGATGAAAGCAGCGGCCGAGATCAGCAGCGCACCGAGGGCCATGACCGCGAAGAACGGATAGACGCTGCCGTGGCCGAGATCGAGCAGCGCGCCGCCGAACAGGCTGCCCGAGATCGCCCCCACCCGCCCCATCAGAATGCCGAAGCCGATCCCGGCCGAGCGACACGACGGCGGGTAGCCGTGGGTCAGCATCGCGTACATCGAGGCCATCCCGGCGCTGAAGATCGCTGCGGTGATTCCCATCACCACCACCACCCACAGCCGCTCGCCGGCGCTCGGGACGGCGGGCAGGTGCTGCACCGCCAGCGCAAACACGATCATCATCACGAACAGGCTGGCGCTGATGCTGGCGATGACCGTCCGCGATCCGAACCGATAGACCAGCAGGCCCGCGGCGATCGACGCGGCGATCGAGGTCAGGCCGCCGATCGAGACCGCGTTGCCGGCCTGGCCGAGGGTGAATCCGTGCGCGGTGAGGAAGGTCGTCGACCAGTTGAGAATGCCGTAGGCGCACAACGCGCAGGCGGTGAAGGCCACGCCGATGCCGAGGTTGAGGCGCAGGTTGGAGCGGTGCAGCACCCCGACCGCATTGTCGCCTTCGCCGGCGCCGGCGTGGCGCTCGGGCACCAGATCGGCCGAGGTTCCCAGCACCCGCGCCGCCCGCGCCTGCGCCAACTCGCGGCGGCCGCGCGCGATCAGGAACGAAGGGCTGTCGCGCAGCGCTGCGACGATCAGCGCCACCACCAGCAAAGTGACCATGCCGAGGGCCACGAACGCCGCCTGCCAGCCGTAACCGGCGACGATTCCCGGGGCGACCCAGCCGACCACGGTGCCGCCCGCCGGGGTACCGACCGACAGCGTCGTCACCGCCACTGAGCGCCAGCGCCCCGGCAGCCATTCGCCGGACAGCGCGATCGCGTTCGAGTAGGCCGAGCCGAAGCCGAGCCCGCCGACCACCCGCCAGGCGGCCAGGCTCCATACCCCGCCGGCCATCGCCGCGCCGATCGTCGCCAGCGAGAACACCGCCGCGGCGATCGCCAGCGACCAGCGCCGGCCGATCCGGTCGCCGAGCCAGCCGCCGCCCCACGAGCCGATGCCGAAGCCGACCAGCGCCGCGCTCATGGCGATGCCGAAGGTCCCTTTGTCGACCCCGAAGTCGGTGATGATCTTCGGCGCGACGATGCCCAGCAACTGGGCGTCCATCCCATCGCAGGTCAGCACCAGCATGCAGATGATGAAGGTGACGATCTGGAACGCCCTGAGCGGCACCCGGTCCATCGCTTCGCTGAATGTGATCGCCATCGGCCGAATCCCCTCTCCGCCGGCAATCCTCCCCGTTCTTGGAGCAAAACGCCAGTGCGTTGTCGTTGCGCCCGCGAGCGGTCGCCGCGCGAGCCCCGATTCCGGCCAATTCCGGCGGGGAGTTCATCAGCCGCCGATGCCGCCAACAACCGGCATGCAAAAAGGGCCGCTCCCAGCGGAGCGGCCCCCTGCTCTAGCTGAGCCGGAAATCAGGCTGCGTGGGTCATGCTGCCGAGCTTGCCGGTCAGCGCGCCGCCGGAAATCGCCACCGACAGGCCCAGGACGATAATGCCGATTTCGGTCAGGGTGCCGAACGGCAGACCCGTCGCGAGGACCAATCCGAGAATGCCCAGGACCACGGCGGCCAACCCGCCGAGCGCCTGCGCAACCGCGCTGCTGCGCACGGATTCGTGGACTATGCGCCGCGTCTCGTAGCTGGTACCGGCGTTGATCATCCGCAGATCGTTGAGCTGCTGGGGCGTTCCCGCCGAAAGCAGCAGGCCGATGCCGCCGGCGATGATCAGCGCGGGCATCAGGATGTGCGGGGTGACGCCGAGCAGCGACAGCACGCCGAGGGCGATGCCGGCCACACCGACGACCATCTCCACGCCGGCGCCTCCGCCGGCCTGGACCGTTTCGTTGCGGGTCTGCGCCGCGGCATGGGTCAGGCGCGACCAGGCGCCGGCGATGGCAATGCCCGCCACCAGCATCGAGGCGCCGAAGACGATGCCGCCGATTTCGGTCAGCAGCACCGGCAGCACGCCGACGAGGGCGAGGATTCCCAAGGCCATGGTGGCCAGACCACCGACAGCCTCAAGGGCCACGCCGCCGGTGGCGGCGGCAACTTCGGTCTTATGTCGAGTCGGATCAACTACGGTTTCCATTGTCACTCTCCTTCCACATGAGGGCTAGGCTGGAGAAGACGGTGATGCTCGGCACTTCGTGCGAGTGTCTCGACCAGTCGCCGAGTCAATGGAAAAGGCGGGACGCGGGTTCCGTACGACCGGAAAAAAAGCCCGCAAAACCGATAACATGGGTTATCAAACGCACGGCGCAGGCAAAGAATGTTAGCTGCACCTGCAAGAACTGTTCATTGATGCTTGAGCTGGCGCGCGCTACCGCCGATGTCCGGTTCGCAAAGCTTTCTACTGTCCGCCCGCCGGCGACTGCGAACCCAGATCGAGCTTCATATCCTCGCCGCTTTCCACAGGCACGGGCCGGTTTCCCGGCGCCATCAAGTTCCTGACCATTTCGGCGCGCATGGTCTCGAACTTGACCCGCCCGGGGGTCGGTTCGTCGCTGGGGAAGGCCTCCTCGATCTCGCGATGGCGCTGTTTGACCTCGTCGAGGAATTCGCGGTTGGTGAAGATGTAGAAGCGGTTTTCCTTGATTGCCGACACCACCGCCTGACCGGTGTCGAACGGGTCGATCGCCCCACGCATCGCGTCCCACAGGTCCTTCAAGAACTGCGGCGCGCCTTCCTCCTTGATGTGCTCGGGGTCGTCCTCGGGCAGCGGCACCAGCGCGGTGCGGGTGGCGCCGGGGAACAGGCACGAAACGCCGATGCCCTTCGGCGCAAGCTGCATCCTGAGCGATTCGGAGAACCCGCGCACCGCGTATTTGGCGGTCGAATAGGCGGCGAGGCCGGGCAGCGGGACGACGCCGGCCATGGAGCTGGTGTTGACCACGTGCCCGCCCTCGCCCTGCGCGCGGATGATCGGGACGATGATCTTGGTGCCGTTGACCACCCCGCCGAGGTTGACCGCGATCGCCCGGTCCCAGTCGTCGAAGTCCTCGCCTGCCGCGGTGCCGCCGCCGTTCACGCCGGCGTTGTTGCACAGCACGTGGATCTTGCCGAACGCGTCGAGCGTCTCCTGCGCGGCTGAGCGCAAGCTGTCGCGCTCGGCGACGTTGGCCTTGATGAACAGCGCGGCGTTGTTGCCGGCGAGCTCGGCTTTCGCCTTGGCGATGTGCTCGTCATTCCAGTCGGCCAGCGCCACCTTCATCCCTTCGGCGAGGAACGCCCGCGCCATGCCGAAGCCGATCCCGCTCGCTCCGCCGGTGATGAAGGCGACTTTGCCGGTCAGGTCTTCCATCGGCTCTATTCCTCTCTGTACTGGCCAAAGTCGGGCAGCGGCTCGGTGCGGTCGGGCACTGCCGCCATCACCGCGTCGAAGCGTGCCTGCATTGCCGGGCGGAAAACGCCATGAGTGATGAGGTAGGTCGCGTTGGACAGGATGCCGTCGGCTACGAGGTTGCCGACCTCGACCGGGTCCATCCAGTCGTCGCCGACGATCCGCCGGCTGAGGCGCTCCTCGCTTGCCTTGTAGCCGCTCTCGGCTCGCAAGTGCTCGGGGCGGTTCTCGTGCGCCTCGTGGATGCGGCTCTTGACCGGCCCCGGCAGCAGGATCGACACACCGATGGCCTTCTCGGCCAGCGCCGCCTTGGCCGCCTCGCAATAGTGGCACACCGCGGCCTTGCTGGCGGCGTAGATCGCCATGTGCGGCGGCATCACCACCTCGGCGGCGAGGCTGGCGGTCGAAACGATGTGCCCGCCCCGGCCATGGGCGGTCATCTGCGGCACGAACTCGACGAAGCCGTTGATCACGCCGCCGACGTTGACCCCGAAGCCGAAATCGTAATCGGCATAGGTCGCCTCGAGCAGCGGCCCTTCGAGCCCCACCCCGGCGTTGTTGACCAGGATATCGATCCCGCCGAAATCGGCCTGCATCTTCTCGGCCGCTTCGCGGTAGGCGGCGCGGTTGGTCACGTCGAGCTGCAGCGCGCTGACCGCGTTCGAGCGCCCGCCGCCGGCGAACTCGGCGAGCGCGTCGTCGATGTGGTCCTGTCTGAGGTCCGCCAGCACCACCTTGGCGCCGCGCTCGACCAGCACCTTGGCGATACCGAGGCCTATGCCGCTGGCTCCGCCGGTGACGAACGCGGTTTTTCCTTCGAATGTGTCGATCGGCATGGGGGCTCCTTTCTCTCACGCCTTGCTCGGGGAAGGACGGCGCCGTCAACCCCGCTTGGAGCAACGCGAAACGGAACACGGATCGGCAAAAGTTTTCCGTGACCTTCCGCCGTTCCCGCCGCTCACCAGCCCCGGCTTCGCAACCACCCTCAGAAGCGCGGAAGTATCAGATTTCCTTAGCGTTCCGGCGTAGCGGCCGCCGCGCATCACCGGCTTGAACAGGCCGTGGAAGGCGCGGTGCCACAGCTCGTAACCTGCGACCTTCGAAGCCGGGCGTGTTCCACCCTCGGAACGCCCCATTGCGGCGTCCCACGCGGCGGCGAAGCTTTCCGCGCCGGGCTTGCGGCGCAGGCGATAGGCGGTCTCGCGCGCCATGTTCACCCGCCGCGCGGCCTCGGCGACCGAGCGGGTCTCCGCCAGGTAGCCGAGGAACTCGGCCTGCCTGAGCGCGGTCCATCCGTCGGCGCGGGTGCGCAGGGGAACGGGGACGAAAGCCGGCACCCATCGGCGCGACGGCGGAGCTGGCTGGGTTTTGCGCGTCATCCGGCAGGATGAAGCAGAATGCGAGCGAATAGGAAAATGGTTTTTTTGCGCGCGGTTTTTGCCAGCGTGGCGCCGGGGCGTCTATGGCGGTCCCCGCCGCAAGAAGGGAGACCCGCCTATGCCGATGTCGCTTCACAACGCGCTTGTCCCCGGTTGGCTGCAGCTGCTCGCTGCCGGGCAAGGCTGGCTCGACAAAGCCGAGGCCAGCGGGATCGCCGAGGCCGAGCTGATCGAGGCCCGTCTAATCGGCGACATGCTGCCGTTCGCCTACCAGGTGAAGAGCATGAGCGTGCACAGCCGCGGCGCGATCGAGGGCGTGCGCGCCGGCAGCTTTTCGCCCGACCGCAGCGATCCGCCCGAGACGCTGAAGGCGCTGAAGGAGCAGCTCGGCGCGACCGCCG
This sequence comes from uncultured Alphaproteobacteria bacterium, assembly GCA_963811255.1. Lineage (GTDB taxonomy): Bacteria > Pseudomonadota > Alphaproteobacteria > Sphingomonadales > Sphingomonadaceae > Croceibacterium_B. The sequence goes on from CAWEQI010000003.1 coordinate 1,717,117, forward strand.
CGTTCCTCACCGCACTGGCCCCGGCGGAGCTCGACGCGATTGCCGGCCGGCCGATGCAGTTCGTCGTGCGCGAGCACACACGCGACTTCACCGTCGAGAGCTTCCTGCTCACCTTCAGCCAGCCGAACTTCTTCTTCCACGCGGTGACCACCTACGACCTGCTGCGGATGAAGGGGGTCGAGATCGGCAAGCGCGATTACCTCGGGCCGGCCTGGCTGCAGCCGCCGCCGCCGCGGTAAGAGCGCTTAGAACGGCGCGTCCCGCGTGAACGGGACCTCGGCATGGCGAGGTTCGGGTCGTTCATCGCTATCGTCACCCCAGGCCCGCCCGTTGGGAAAGCGCACCGGCAGGCCGAGCAGCTCGTCGGGATCGAACAGCCGCATGTTGACGCCCATCCGCGACCGCAGCAGCTCGCGCACGGCCGTCCAGCTCACCACCGCGCTGCAGGTGGGGCAGAAGTTGGTCTGCAGCCAAACTTCGATGTCCGAGCGCACGAACGCCTTGGTGTCGCCCGCGACCGTCACCTCGGCGGGATCGAAATAGCCCCACAGGGCGCCGAGCCGGAAGCACAGCGTGCAGTCGCACGAGTTGAGGTATTCAGGCTTGCGGGGAAGCGTGACGGTCACCCCACCGCACGGACAGGTGCCTTTCATGACTGAGCCTCGGCCGGTGGCAGGGAGCTCGTGGATGTGATTAGAAGCATGGGCTGTCCTCCTGAGGCGAACTTGGCTGAGCGGACCGCGGCCGTCCATAAGTCTCTCGCCACCGTCCATTGACCGCTTACGACCCCTTGCGGACATTCAGAGTTTCAACTTTCTGGATGGCTTTCAGAATATTGGCTGGTGCCCCTCCCATTCGAGGCGGCTTCATTCCAGTTTGGACATTGCGCGCGATGGTTGGCTGGTAGAAGTTTCTAAGCGATAGCCAATCTCAAAAGGATTTGCGCAAACTCACTGTAAGCAATCTCCCTTGTGGCGATAGGAACGGCCCCATATATCCGTAGGGTGTAGCACCGTCTTTTCGTCTGACGACTAAACGCGAATTCGTCAGGTTTTCGACCCCAATTCTTAGACGTGTCCCCGCGAGGATGCCGCCGGTCCCTTCGAAAAGACCGCTGCGGGCGAGATCGATGTAGGCACCCAAGTCTACTTGGAGACGATCCGAGAAGTGCAGGGTTTCGGATCCCTGCAAGGATGCCGTTGCCATGTTCCGCAGTTCGCTTGCTGCCTGCCAATCGAAGCTGACCTCTGCGCCGAAGCCGGATCGCACGTATCCAAGCTTGCCTTTGACGTAATGACGGGGGCTATTTCCAGGAAAGCCCTTTGCATCGCCGCCCAGAAAATCGACCGAAACACGTCGGTTCAGTGTCAGGCGATCGGCAAAAATCCATTCGTGCGATATGAATCCCGTCAAACGGGCGGCCGGCCTGCCTGATTCGTCCGTTCCCTTGTGCCCGAGCGGCCAGGACCATTGCGCGCCGAGGCGGAAGCTCTGACGCTTTGACCGTACGAAGTTCACCGCGCTCGTGTCGATAGATGCGATTCTGCCCGTGCCATCGAGGAGAAATCGCTCTGGAAAGGCGAGCTGCATTTCGGTCGAGGCCGACACGTAGCCAATTGGGTTGCGAGCGATCCGGTCGGTGAAATCCACAGTGAACGATAACGAACGCTCCTTCGAGAATGGCTGGAAGGCCGCACCGATCTGAAAAGTGCGATCGTTCTCGGACCGAAGGGCCGGATTGCCTTGGCGGACTGACTGGGCGGTCACGGTTTCGCCACGCAGAAAATCGAAAAGCCTCACCCCTGGCGTGACCGTGCGCGGCGCTGAAAGCTGCGTGACGTTCGGTACCTCGTGACTGGACGACAGCGAACCGTGAAGTCTAAGCATGGGCTTCGGACGCCACGTCAGCGTAAGCTCCTTGTCGAGCGTGCGGCCAAAGTCCGACACCGCTCTTGCACCAAGGTCGAGGCCTAGCGTGAGCTCGCCCATGCCCGATGCTCCAGCCGAGGAACCAGTAAGCGGTACCAGCAAGGACGCCGCCACTGACGCCTCCTCACGAGAAAGGTCGCTACGAGAGGTGACCGCGGATTTGGTCAGCGAAGCCGTTGCGAATGCCCTGAGGTTACCGCTCAGGTTCAACCAGGCGGTGCCGGTCGGCATTTCCAGTATCGGGGCGCGAGCCGAAAAGAACAGATCGGCGGAGTTTGTCGCGAAGCGGGATGAAAAAGTGGAACCTTTGTCCAGAAAGGTAGGGGGAATGGGGCCGAGCGGATCCAAACCGATGTTGACGGCTTGCTGCAAGAGGGAGAAATCGGGTGGCAGGTCGGACACTGTTTCGAGCACTCCGCGGGCAAGCGATATGCCTGCATGCCAGTTCCAGCGCCGATCCTGCCCGCTGAGTTGGGCGCCCAGTCTCAAGTTGCTGGCATCCACCTTCTGATCGAGAGGGGGCAGGAATTCGGCGTATCTCCGCACGAACCGAAAGCCTGGCAGCGTGGGGGCCAAGATGGTCCCCGACGCGAGACCTAGGCCCTTCTCGCTCCTGCCTAGCTCGACCGAGGCGTCTATCGACAGACTGGTGAGGCCTTTGACGGGAACGGTGTAGGTCGCTGACGTCTTGAGCGAGTGATTCGCAGGCAGAAGCGAGCGAAAACCCGGCTCGGTGCGCGAAATTGGCCGATCGACTGGCGCAAGCAAAGTTCCGGCCGGAACCGGCTCGAGGGGAATGTTGCGATCGGCTTCAAGGAGTGGGGAATCGCGCAAGACGGTCAACTGGAGTGACAGTCGCGAAGGTCCCGTAATCGTCGTGTACGCGGCATTCGTACTGGTCTTGTCGAAGGCTCCTTCGGTCGCAGCAGTTTCCGCCCCTGTCATCGTCAGCGCCTGGAAATCGGATTTCAGCACGACATTCAGGACTGGACGTCCCGGCAGGACCCCAAAGGTCAGGGATGCTTCCGGGGAGAGTATCTCAACCCGCTCCACGGCCTCGGCCGGCAGGCTAGCAACCTCCGATTGGTTGGCCGCCCGGCGGCCGTTGATCAAAATGACGGACGAAAAATCGGCGCCCCTCACGGAACCGCTGCGCGGGCCCAGGTCGTCGACGAGCGAACCGACCGTGTCGCTGCCCAGCATTAGTATCTCGCTCTCATCGACAATGGTGTCGATCGGGAGATTTCCGATATCCAACTTCTGCCATCTTCGCCCGGTAACCAGAATATCGACCTGGCGATGCTCGGTTTCGTCGGAGTCGAATTGTTCCTGCTCGCCGGCGAACGCTTCCTCTTCGGCGCGCGCAACGGCAGATTGTAATAGGAGGCCCGACGTTGCCGCCGTCGCCAGCAAGGATAATCTCAATTTCATGTCGAGACGGCGTGGTGCGGCGAACCAACCAGCCCGATTGGGGCTGGCTGGCTCTTCAGTCGCGATCGCAATGTCCTTTCGATCAAATCGAAAGGACGGGCGGCCTCACCTCCCCGGCAGATCGATGGAGGGGATATGCTCATACAGCTTGGCCGATTGCGAATCGGTGCAGAACGATGCGCCCGGCGGAACCTGATACTGGAAGTGGAAACCGGGCCCGGGGCCACCGGGAACGGCCGCACCGCCGTTGTCTCCCACCGTCGAACCGACGTCCGAAGGTGGCCAGCTCGTACCTGGCCCATCACCACCGGCGACATAATCGCGGATGACGTGCTGGCCGTGGACGTCGATGGCAAGAAAGTCGAGGTCGGAGCATGTCGGCGCCTCCGCAGACTGGGCATTTGCGCCGGGCGCAAGGGGAAGCGCGAGGACTGCGATTGCAGAGAGTGTAGCAATTCTCATGTCGAAACTCCTAAGTAGAGTGTTTGCATTCAGATCTTCGCAGGCAGATTTCTCACTCGGGAAATCGGCAACGCATTCGAATTGGCCACTCGTTGAGTTTCGACGCGCGCCAGCAGGAATGCGTTCCTTTGAAAACCAACCTGAAGGTGGGCGACGCCGGCATCGCGTGCGTCATCAATTATGATGAGGCGAGCCATTTTTATCTGACTATCGTGCGACTATACCGTTCGGGCATCCAATCAAAAACAAAGGGATGCAATGATACTTGGCAATCGATTCGTCGGCCGAAGAGGGGAGATCGACAAGTTCGAGGCGATCCTCGCCCGCCCGTTCGATCGATCGGGCGGCGTCTTGCTGATTTCCGGACGTGCCGGCATCGGGAAGACCTCGCTCGCGCGCGAGTTCCATGCCATCGCGCAAGATCGCGGGGCCCTGTCATTGTGGGCCCATTTCCCCGAACAGGCGGACTGCCCTCCCTACTGGGGTTGGATCGGCATATGCCGGACGCTCGACAAACTGCTGCCGGAAGCGAACGCTGGCGCCTTAGCTGAGGTCATGAGCCGCCCTCGCGAGCTGCAGCCCGGCTCGATGCGAATGTCCTACCTGCAAGGGTTGTGCGACATAATCAGTTCCCTTCCGAACCGGCAGCGGCTGGTACTGTTTTTCGACGACGTTCAGCACGCGGACCGCGGATCAGCCGCGCTGCTCGAGGCAATCGTGGCTGAAGTCCACCGATTGCCGGTTATTATCGTTTCGACGTTTCGCGATGGCGATAGCCAACCGTCGGTTGTCGGTAGTCGAGCAATTCCCCACCTCGCATCGGTCCCTCATGCCGAACGAATAGTACTTCGCGGTATCGACGAACTCGAATGTGTACAGCTCTGTCGCGAGCTGTCCGGCTGGGTTCCCGATACCGGCATCACGCGAAGGTTGCACCGCCAGACCGAAGGCAATCCGCTCTTCATCAAGCAGATCGTCCAGACGCTTGTCGATCAAGGACATATCAAGGATGGGATAGCGAACATTCCATCCCGGCTGACCGTGCCCGAAGGCATGAGCGAGGCGATCCTGACCCTATTCGATCGTGCAACGATAAAGTGCCAGGGAACGCTCGAGAGAGCGGCAATACTCGGCCGAAGATTCGATCTTCAGGTGCTCGAAAGGGTCGCTCCGGATTTCGAGCACTCCTTGCTGGACGAGGCGGCAAAGATCGGCCTTGTCGAACCCGTGGATTCGGCCCTCGGCCATTGGCAATTCTGCCACGCACTGATCCGCGAAGTGCTTTATGACCGAGTGCAGCCGATGCAGCGGGTACGCGCACACGCCGACGCTGCTTCCGCCATCGAGGCGGTCTACGGTCCGGACAATCGCGACACTCTTCCGGCGCTGGCCTATCACGCATTCGAAGGCCAATTGTTCTTCGGCGCGAGGCGAGTGATCGAGCTCGCCAGAAGATCTGCCCGCCATGCGATGGAATTGGCCGCTTACGAAGACGCTGCTCGGCAATATCGCCTAGCGCTGGAATGCTTCGGTGTTCCAGGCGTCAAGGACAAATTGGGGCAGATCGACGTCGCGCTCGAGCTCGCACTTGCCGAGCAACTATCGGGCGAAAACGTGGCATCGATAAGAACCTGCCGCGAAGCAATACGTAAGGCGCGGAACCTCGGCGACTGGCCCCGGTTCGCGAGGGCCGCCCTGCAATATGAAGCGGCTCGCTGGCAGCCTGGTTTGCCCAGCAACGAAGTGATCGACCTTCTGAAGATCGCAATGGAACACTGCGAAGAGCTCAGCCGAGCGGACGTTGCGCGAATTCATTACAGCCTCGCTCGGGCCTACCAATGGCAAGCGGCGCTCAAACTTGCCGAAGAACACGCTCTCAAGTCGATCGAGATCGCCAGGGAGCTGGAGGACCAGTCACTTCTTTGTGAGGCTATCGATCAAGGAGGTTCGGCCTTGCATGCCATTCCGGGAACCAGTGCCCTACGAATAGAACTCAATGCCGAAGGTCTCGAAATTGCTCGCAGCAGAGACGACAAGCAGCGACTTGCCTATCTTCTCGTCAATGCCGGCGTCATTCATTGCGAAGCAGGTAACATACCCCAGTTCCGTGAAGTCTATGCCGAGCTGAGCGGTATGGTTCGCGAAATGGCGCAACCCCATTTGCACTATGTGGTCCAGCATTGGACCACGACCATTGCCATGCTGGGAGGCGATTTTGCAGGCGCAGCTACGTCAGCGGCCGCGGCGCAGCACATGGGACGCCGAATTTCTGGCGCCGATGGAGCGGGCATCTACGGAATTCAGATGTTCATGATCAACAGGGAGCGGGGAGTCCTCGATGAGTTGGGAGACCTTGCACGAGAAATCGGTCGAGCCGAGGGCGCAGCGCTCTGGCGCCCGGGTTATGCCCTGTTGCTGGCTGAAGCCGGACGGAAGGAAGATGCGGCAACGGCGCTTCGAGAATTCATGTGCGACGGTCTCGACAGTCTGCCGGTCGACGACCTGAGGCGACTGACGCTGGCTTTTCTCGCGGAGGTATCTTGGCTCACCCGCGACAGCGTGGCTGCCGTTCAGATATTGAGAAAGCTGGAAGGTGATTCCGGTATGGTCGCGACGTGCGGCCCTGCGGCAGTCTGCTTCGGCCCCGTCAATAGGTCGCTGGGCAATCTCGAGGCCTGTCTGCAGCGTTTTGAGAAGGCCCGAAGCTATTTCGAAAGCGCCCTTGAAGAGACCCGGGCTTGGAACAGCCCGCCGACTCTCCTTCGGACAGCGTGCGACTTTTGCGAGGTCCTGCTGCTCGACGGATCTCCATCTGCCATCAAGCGCGCCCGAGAGCTGCAGACAGAATTCGCCAAGAATGCCGCGGCCGCCGGAATGCGCTCGCTTGTTCGCCGGTTCGCAGCCATTTCCGAAGCGCTTCGCGAACTCGCCGCTTACCATGGTTTCGACGTACTCACGGCGCGGGAAGTCGAAGTTCTGCGAGTTCTGGCAAAAGGGGCAAGCAACGCGGAAATCTCGGAGGAACTCGGTATTTCAATGGCAACAACCGCGACGCACGTGCGGAATATTCTTTCAAAAACCAATTGCAGGAACCGAACCGCTGCGGCAGGTTTCGCTCGTCAATCGGGCTTGGCAGGCCCCTGAATACTTCCAAACAAAAAAAGAAAGGAAAGAGGATGCCTCTCTATTTGATTGAACGACAATTCGCCGAAAAGCTGACGATCACTCCTGATGGTCTCAAGGCGATCGAGGGTATCAATGCCGATGCGGGAGTAGAATGGCTCTATTCGTTCCTTAGCGCCGACCAGACTAAGACGTACTGCCTCTATCAGGCGAACGACCCTGCTGACATCAAGCGGGCTGCCGAAATGGCGGGAATTCCCGCGGACAAGATAATCGAGGTTTCCAAGCTCGATCCCAAGGCGGAGGAAATCTAGCTCTCAGTGCAATCGAAAGCCCGCTTTCCACCCATCGCGGTCGTTAGCCGTTCACGTCATGCTGAACTTGTTTGTGCAAGCACAGCTTCGCTTCCAGGATCCATTCCGCCGCCTGGACCGACGGCGCGCTTGGAGACATGGACCCTGAACCAAGTTCAGGGTGACGTCGAGGTCAGAGGTCCCGCACATCCGTCAGCCGCCCTGTCACCGCCGCGGCCGCGGCCATCGCCGGGCTGACCAGGTGGGTGCGCGCGCCGGGGCCCTGGCGGCCGACGAAGTTGCGGTTGGAGGTCGAGGCGCAGCGTTCACCGGGGGGACCTTGTCCGGGTTCATCCCGAGGCACGCCGAGCAGCCCGGCTCGCGCCATTCGAGGCCGGCCTCGACGAACACCTTGTCGAGCCCTTCTTGCTCGGCCTGCGCCTGAGGCGCACGGCCTGTCCTCCTGCCGCGAGCTTGGCAGAGCGGACCGCGATGGTCCACAGTTCTCCCATCTCAGCCCAACTACCGCTTACGGCCCGTTCCCGAACCTCATCAACGGCTGGCATCTCTTTCCTCCGCAAATCTCCTAATGGGAGCGCCCGTAGGTTCCGAGCAAATTTGCATCCGGTCTCAAGCGATTAGGGTCGTCTAATGCTCGGAAATGAAGCGGTCCAACCACCACAACTCTATCGGCGGCGGGCAGCACAGCAACGCCACAGGGCAGCAAAGGAAAGCTTGCCCAACGTCCGCCTCTTACTGGAGCGATCGGCCGAAAAGTGGGAAGCTATGGCAGATGCAATCGCGCCCGGTCCAAGTGATCTCAACGCCCCTCGGCAGCAGGCGCCAGCCAGCAACGACCGATCTTCTGTCATTCGTGCCGGTCATCTCACCGTCAACCGCGCCGAGAGACTTGTTTTTGCGCGAGACGCCGCGATCCGACTGAGTCCGAAAGAGTTCGCTCTAGTGGAGTTGCTAGCTGAGCATGCAGGCAACCCGGTGACGAAGCAGTTGCTGATGGAGCACATCTACACTGGCAGCAACACGCCTGATCCCAAGATAATTGATGTCTACGTCTGCAAAGTTCGTAAAAAGCTCTCCGGCATCTGCGGTGGTCGAAATGTCATTCAGAGTTTCTATCGAAGCGGATACGCGCTCGCGACTAACGCGGCGTAATGCCAACGGCATGCTCGACCTAGGTCCCAATCTGATTGGCGTCCGCTATTCAACCCATTTCAGACCTTAATCCCGTGACGTCATGCTGAACTTGTTTGTGCAAGCACAGCTTCGGTTCCAGCATCCATTCCGCCGCCTGCACCGACGGCGCGCTTGGAGACATGGACCCTGAAACGCGTTCAGGGTGACGATGCGGCTACAGCTCCCGCACATCCGTCAGCCGGCCCGTCACCGCCGCCGCCGCGGCCATCGCCGGGCTGACCAGGTGGGTGCGCGCGCCGGGGCCCTGGCGGCCGACGAAATTGCGATTGCTGGTCGAGGCGCAGCGTTCGCCGGCGGGGACCTTGTCGGGGTTCATGCCCAGGCACGCCGAGCAGCCCGGCTCGCGCCATTCGAAGCCGGCGTCGACGAACACCCGATCGAGCCCCTCTTCCTCGGCCTGCGCCTTGACCAATCCCGAGCCGGGGACGGCGATGGCCCATTTCACGCCCGGCGCCTTGTGCCGGCCCTTGAGCACCGCGGCGGCGGCGCGCAGATCCTCGATGCGGCTGTTGGTGCACGAGCCGATGAACACGTTCTGCACCTCGACCGCGTCGATCCGCTGGCCGGGCTGGAGCCCCATGTAATCGAGGCTCGCCTGTGCGGCCTTCTGCTTGCCGGGATCGGCGAAGCTGGCCGGGTCGGGCACGACGCCGCCGATGGCGACGGTGTCCTCGGGACTGGTGCCCCAGGTCACGGTCGGCTCGACCTTGCTGGCGTCGATCGTCACCGTCCTGTCGAATTTCGCGCCTTCGTCCGTCTTCAGCGTACGCCAGAAGGCGACCGCCTTGTCCCACTCTTCGCCCTTGGGCGCGAACGGGCGGCTCTTGATGTAGGCGAACGTCGTCTCGTCGGGCGCGATCAGGCCGGCGCGCGCGCCGCCCTCGATGCTCATGTTGCAGACCGTCAGCCGTTCCTCGACGCTCATCGTCTCGAACACCTTGCCGCGATACTCGATCACATGCCCGGTGCCGCCGGCGGTACCGATGGTGCCGATGATGTGCAGGATCAGGTCCTTGGCGGTGATGCCGGGGCCGAGCTCGCCTTCGACCACCACCTGCATGGTTTTCGAAGGACGCAGCAGCAGGGTCTGGGTCGCCAGCACGTGCTCGACTTCGCTGGTGCCGATGCCGAACGCCAGCGCGCCGAGCGCGCCGTGGGCGGCGGTGTGGCTGTCGCCGCACACCAGCGTCACACCGGGTAGCGTGAAGCCCTGCTCGGGCCCGACGACGTGGACGATGCCCTGATTGCGGCTGGTCGCATCGAAGTAGCGGATGCCGAATTCCGGCGCGTTGCGCTCGAGCGCGGCGAGCTGGTTGCGGCTCTCGGGGTCCTTGATCGGGACGCGGTGTCCTTCGGTGTCGATCCGCGGCGTGGTCGGCAGGTTGTGATCGGGGACCGCCAGCGTCAGCTCGGGATGGCGCACCTGGCGGCCATTCATCCTGAGGCCCTCGAACGCCTGCGGGCTGGTCACTTCGTGCACCAGGTGACGGTCGATGAAGATCAGGCAGGTGCCGTCGTCGCGCCGCTCGATGACGTGCGCGTCCCAGATCTTTTCGTAAAGCGTGCGGGGGCGGTTGGACATGGGGGGGAAATGGCCCGCCAGCGGCGCCAAGGCAAGCCGGGGCTGTCTTTGCCCGCCCCAAGCGCTTATTTGTGCGGCCGTGACCTGGCTGCCTCCCGCCCTGATCGTGCTCGCCACCGTGCTGGCGATGGAGGGCGTCGCCTGGGCCAGCCACAAGTACGTGATGCACGGCTTCGCCTGGGCGTGGCACCGCGACCATCACGAGCCGAATGAAGGACCGTTGCAGAAGAACGACCGCTTCGCGCTGGTCGGCGCGGCGGTGAGCATCGCGCTGTTCGCGCTCGGCTCGCCGTCGGTGATGGGGGCGAGCGCGTGGTGGCCGGGCACCTGGCTCGGGCTCGGCGTGCTGTTCTACGGGGTGATCTACACGCTGGTGCACGACGGGCTGGTCCACCAGCGCTGGTTCCGCTGGGTGCCGCGCCGCGGCTACGCCAAGCGCCTCGTGCAGGCGCACAAGCTGCACCATGCGACGGTGACGAAGGAAGGCGGGGTGAGCTTCTCGTTCGTCTTCGTGCGCCATCCGGGGGCACTCAAGGCCGAGCTTGCCCGCCAGCAGGCCGCGGGTCTCTTGACGATGCGTGAGGGCGCAGGAAGCTAGCTTGGAACACGAACCCATTCGTTGGCGCCCGCTCGATGCCGACCTGGGCGAAGCACTCGTACAGGGTTTGGATTTCACGGCAAGACTGGCCCGGGCGGAGCGGCCTCTTTCCGCAGCCGCGCTCCAACGGTTGTACGATGCGTTCATCGACGAGAGCATCGAGGATGCGGACGCGATCATCAGCCTGGGGCTGAGCTTCGGCGAAAGCATCATTCAGTCCGGCCATTTCGAATGGGTGCGCGTCTCCGACGAATGGGGCGACGAAACCGCCTTGGCGGTGCTCGACAAAGCCCTCTATTGCCATCCGATCTCGATGATTCAGAAGCGGCTTCGCGTCGGCGAACGGATTTCGATCGCCGAGCTTCGCGAATCGACGATTCTCGTGTTGCTGGAAAGGGCCGAACAAAGCGACAAGCGCCCGCCGCCAGATGGCTTCGACTAAGCCGCGTCCGAATCCGCCAGCCCGTGCTTCTTGATGCAGTGCCTGAGCTGGTCGTAGGTCAGGCCGAGGGCCTTGGCGGTCTGGCGCTGGTTCCAGCGGTTGCGGCCGAGGTGGTGTTCGACGATCGCCCGCTCGTGCGCGTCGACCGCGCCGCGCAGGTCGTCGATCGAATCGTAGTCGGTGCGCACGGGCGCCGGCTCGGCTCCGTTGCGGGCCGGCTCTGCGCGCTGGTGCGTCCGCTCGACCAGCGGCTTCCACGGGCTTTCGAACGGGTCGAACTGGACGTGGCCGATCGGCTCGTCCCAGTCGCCCCAGCGGTAGACCGCGCGTTCGATCACGTTGCGCAGTTCGCGCACGTTGCCGGGCCACGGGTACTCCTCGAGCTGGCGGGAGACGTGCTCGGCGTAGCCCGGCCAGCGCTCCCAGCCGATCTCGGCGGCCATCCGCCGGCCGAAGTAATCGGCCAGCACGGCGATGTCGCCTTCCCGCACCCGCAGCGGCGGCAGGGTGATGACCTCGAAGCACAGGCGATCGAGCAGGTCGGCGCGGAACTTGCCCTCGTCGGCGAGCCGCGGCAGGTCCTCGTTGGTCGCGGCGACGATGCGCACGTCGACCTCGATCGGCCGGCTCGAACCGATTCGGGTGACTTCGCCGTATTCGACCGCGCGCAGCAGCCGCTCCTGCGCGCCCATCGACAGAGTCGCCAGTTCGTCGAGAAACAGCGTGCCCCGGTCGGCTTCCTCGAACCGCCCGGCGCGGGATTTGGTAGCGCCGGTGAAGGCCCCGGCCTCGTGGCCGAACAGTTCGGCCTCGATCAGCGTCTCGGGCAGCGCGGCGCAGTTCATGATGACGAGCGGTTCGCCCCAGCGCGGCGACAGGCGGTGGAGGCGTTCGGCGATCAATTCCTTGCCGGTGCCGCGCTCGCCGATCACCAGCACCGGGCGGCGCATCGGGGCGGCGCGGCTGGCGCGCTCGACGGCATCGAGAAAGGCCCCGGATTGGCCGATGAACTGGTTGTCCCGCTCCATGGCCCGATCCTTAGCGCAAATTCCCAACATCTGGCAATATGCGCCATGCCCACCAGATTGGCTCCCGGCAAAGATCGCCGATTTCGGCCGTTTCGACGATTTGGCACGCCCCTTGCTGAATGGAGGGCACAAGCTAGGATCAGGAGGGTTTTCCAATGTTCGATCGCCACTTCTTCGCCAGCAAGCTCGGCTTCGCCGCTCTGGTGAGCGTGGCCATGATGGTCGCCTTCAACGTCTATGCGCTGAGCCTGCAGCTCGGCGCGCCGACGGCGGCGGTCGACCATGCCGGCAGCGCCGCCGTCGGCCTGCCGCTGGTGGTTCTCGCATGACGCGCGACCCCGGCAATCCGCTGACCCCGATCGGCCCGCGCCGCGACGCGCGGGACGAACGCGAGGCGTCGCGGATCGACCGCGAGATCGAGCGCCTGCGCACGAATCCGAGCACCCCGATTAGCAACCCCCTTTCTTCCGGAGGCGTCTGGATGGGAATTTTCTCCCGCACCCGCGACATCATCGCGGCCAATTTCAACGAACTGCTCGACCAGGCCGACGACCCGGCCAAGATGATCCGCATGATCATCATGGAAATGGAAGAGACGCTGGTCGAGGTCCGCGCCAGCGCGGCGCGCACGATCGCCGACCAGAAAGAAATGCACCGGCACACGGTCAAGCTCGACCGGCTGCAGGCCGACTGGGCCGAAAAGGCGCAGCTGGCGCTGAGCAAGGACCGCGAGGACCTCGCCCGCGCCGCGCTGCTCGAGAAGAAGAAGGCCGGCGACATGGCCGACCAGCTGAAGCAGGAAATCGCCGTGCTCGACGATGCCTTGCGCGCCTACGAGCAGGACATCGCCAAGCTGCAGAACCGCCTGCGCGAGGCGCGCAGCCGGCAGAGCCAGATCGCCGCCCGGCTGGAAAGCGCCGAGAACCGCGTCAAACTGCGCAGCCTGATGACCAGCGACCGGGTCGACGAGGCGCTGACCCGCTTCGACCAGCTCGAGCGCCGTGTCGACTACGCCGAAGGCCGCGCCGACGCGCTGTCGATCGCCGACGGCACCGGCAAGCCGAGCCTAGCCGACGAGATCGCCGCGCTCGAGGGCTCCGACAAGATCGACGAGGAGCTCGAGGAAATGAAGCGCGCGCTCGGCATGGGCGGCGAAACCGAGAAGAAGGAGGACTGACCGATGGACCTGGAACCTGTTTTGATCGTCGGCTTCCTATTCCTCGGGCTGCCGTGGATCATCTTCCACTACGTCACGAAGTGGAAGACCGCCGCGACCATCACCAGCGACGACGAGACGCTGCTCGAAGAGCTGTACCAGCTCGCCAAGCGCCTCGACGAGCGGATGGACACCGTCGAGCGGCTGGTCGCCGCCGACAACCCCGAATTCAAGCCGGCCCGCATCCAGGCGGACCGCGAAATCGACAACCAGCCGCTGCGCGAGCTCGATCGCCTGTTGGCCGAGAAGGGAGCCCACAAGTGAGCAGCCAGCACACCACGCTTTACCGCGACAAGCAGAACGCCAAGCTGATGGGCGTCTGCGCCGGGATTGCCGACTACACCGGCGTCGACGTGCTGTGGATCCGCCTGGCGGCGATCGTCTTTACCTTCGCCACCGGCTTCGGCATCCCGCTCTACTTCATTGCCGGGCTGCTGCTGAGCAAGAAGCCGGCGCACCTCTATGTCGATGCGCAGGAGCAGAAATACTGGCAGCGCGTGCGGCAGAGCCCGCAGCGAACCGCCCGCGAAATCCGCGCCCGCTTCCGCGACGTCGATCGCCGGCTAGCCGAGGTCGAAAGCTATTACGTCAGCAGCAACCCGCGCCTGTCGGCCGAGATCGAACGGCTGCGCTGAGCCCGAGCCAATCAGGGGGAAATCGAATGGATGGATTAGCCATACTGGTTCCGCTGGCGCCGTTTCTGATGGTGATCGGCATCGTCTGGGTCCGCAGCCAGGCCAAGCTCGAGGAAAAGCGCATCGCCGCGACAGCAGAGAACAGCGCCGAAAAGGCCGCGCAATACGCCAGCCGGATCACCGAGATGGAAGACCGCATCCGGGTACTCGAACGCATCGTCACCGACGGCGGCTACGATGTCGCGTCGCAGATCGAAGCGCTGCGCGACACGCGACGGGTCGAAGACCAGTTGGAGGACCAGCGCGAACCCTCGCGCAACTGAGGAGGTAATCGATGGATTGGGGCAGCCCCGAATTTGTTCTGGCGATCATCGGCATGGCGATGTTCGCCGGCGTGATGAAGACCGCGATCCGCGCCAAGAATGGGATGCCCGATTTCCCCGGCGGGAGCAGCAGACAGGCACGGCGCGAAATCGCCCACTGGCGCGAACAGAACTCGGGCCTGGTCGACAGCCTCAGGAGCGAAAACAAGCGCCTCAGCGGTCGCGTCGAGACGATGGAGGACCGGCTGGTCGTGCTCGAAAGCATCGTCACCGACCGCGGCTACACCCTCGCCCACGAGATCGAAGCGCTGCGCGATGCCAAGCGGGAGGTCCAGTGATGCACGGCGGTGCCGATCCCATTGTCATCCTGCTGATCGTCTTCGGTATGCTTGCGATCATGCGCCGGCGCGGCTTCGGCCGATACGGCTGGGGGCGCGACCAGCGCCGGCTGGAGCAGGAAATCGCCGAACTCCGCGCCGAACAGAGGGCGGCGCTACCCTCCCGCAACGCCGCGACCCAGGACCAGGTGCAGATGCTCGAAGACCGGGTGCGCGTGCTCGAACGGATTGTCACCGACCGCGGGTATGGCCTCGCCAGCGAAATCGAGGCGCTGCGCGACCGGCGCGAGACCGCCAAGGTCGAGGAGAGCAAGTGATGTCCCCAGGTGATATCCTGACGATCGTCACGATGGGGGTGCTCGGCACCGTGACCATCGTCGGCGTCAGCGTCCTCGGTTGGGTCTACAACACCAGGCTCAAGATCAAGAACGGTTATCCGCTCGAGAGCATGTGGGGGAAGCCGCTCCATCCACAGCACACGAATGAGGCGAGCGAGCGGGTCAAGCTGCTGACCCAGGAAAACGCCCAGCTGCGCGCCGAGCTCGGCTCGCTGCACGACCGGCTGGTGAGCGTCGAGCGGATCGTCACCGACAGCGGCTATCAACTCGACCACGAGATCGAGCGGCTGCGCGAAGGAAAGGGGAAGGTCCAGTGAACCTGTGGGAATTCATCCTGATCGTGAGCATCGCGGGCATGATCTACAGCGCGTGGCACACGAAATACCGGGCGAAGCTCGGCGTCTACGAGGACGAAAACGGCAAGATTCACCGGCTCGATTCAGGCCGCGAGTCGGAACTGGAACGCGAAGTTCGGGAGCTGCGGGAACGGGTGAAGGTGCTCGAACGCATCGCCACCGACGGACGCGACACGCGCCTGCTGTCCGACGAAATCGAAAAGCTGCGCGACAAGTAATTCGGGAAGGACACGGATTATGCTGACCCAGGACCTGCTGATCGCCGCCACGGCCTTGCTCGGCCTGGTTGTGATCGTCGCCGCCACCCTCAAGGGCTGGCAAGGTTGGCTCGCGCTGAAAGACCGCGAGCTGCAGACCCACCGCCCGGCGCGCGAGATCGAAGGCGGCGCCGGCGAAGGCGCCGCGCGGATCGAGATCGCCGATCTCAAGGAACGCATCCGCAAGCTCGAGGCGATCGCCAGCGGGGTGGATTTGTAATCGTCCTACCGGACTTGATCCGGGACCGCTGGCCACCAGCTCCGGCCAGGAGGCCACCGATCCCGGCTTTCGCCGGGATGACGAAATGGATAGAGGCGCGCCCATGCGCAGCCTCGACGACATCCGCGAAGAATACGAATTCCTTGACGGCGACGAGCGCTATCGCCTGCTGATCGAGCTGGGGCGCGAACTCGACCCGATGCCCGAGGCGCTCAAGACCGACGCCACGCTGGTGCGCGGCTGCTCGGCCAAGGTGTGGGTCTATCCAGTGGAGCGCGACGGCACGCTGCACTGGCTGGCGGACAGCAACGCGGCAATCACCAAGGGCATCGTCGCGCTGGTGCTGAGCGCCGTGCAGGACAAGCCGGTGGCCGAGGTGGCGCAAACCGACATCGCCGGCGCGCTCGAGCCGTTCGACCTCAGGAACCAGCTCAGCTCGAACCGCACGCAGGGGGTTCCGAACATGATCGCCCTGGTGCGCGAGACGGCCAGGCGGTTGGCCGAGGGGCAGTAGCCAAGCGATTCCGGTTGCAAATCGGCGGCGCCGCGCCTATCTGCGCGTCATCCCGACATTGGTGACAAGGTCTGGTGCTGGCGCCCTCGGGGGCCGGCCCGAAACGGCTTTGTCACCTGAGTCGCCCAGACGGAGAGACAGTGGCCGACATCGCGCGCCTGACACAAGTGATCGAGCCCGAGGCGCAAGCGCTCGGTTTCGATCTTGTGCGTGTCAAGCTGACGGGCAGCGGCGACGAACGCGCGCTGCAGGTGATGGCCGAGGACCCGGCGACCGGCCAGCTGACGGTCGATCAATGCATGGCCCTGTCGCGGCGCATCTCCGACGCGATCGACGCGATCGAGGACAGGGGCGAGGAACTGGTCGAAGGGTCCTACAACCTCGAAGTCAGCAGCCCCGGGATCGACCGCCCGCTCACCCGGCCGAAGGATTTTTCGAACTGGGCCGGGCACGAAGTCACCATCTCGCTCAACGCGCCCGCCGGCGACCATAAGCGGTTGCGCGGCGAGCTGCTCGGCGTCGAAGGCGACAAGGTCGAGATCGAAGATCGCAAGCACGGCCGTTTTGCGGTACCGTTAGCGCAGATTCATTCGGCGAAGCTGGTCTTGACCGACAAGCTGATCGCCGCCACCCGTCCGCTCGACACGAGCGGCGCCGACGAAATCGAAGAATTCACCGAAGAAGAGAAGGCTCAAGACTGATGGCCAGTCCGATTTCCGCCAACAAGGCCGAACTGCTCGCGATCGCCAACTCGGTCGCCACCGAGAAGATGATCGACAAGGCGATCGTCATCGAAGCGATGGAAGAGGCGATCCAGAAGAGCGCGCGGAGCCGCTACGGCGCCGAGAACGACATTCGCGCCAAGCTCGACCCGCTGACCGGCGACTTGCGCCTGTGGCGGGTGGTCGAGGTGGTCGACGAGGTCGAGGACTACTTCAAGCAGGTCAGCGTCGAGCAGGCGCAGAAACTCGAGAAAGGCGCCAAGGTCGGGGACTTCATCGTCGATCCGCTGCCGCCGGTCGATCTCGGCCGGATCGACGCGCAGAGCGCCAAGCAGGTGATCTTCCAGAAGGTTCGCGATGCCGAGCGCGAGCGGCAGTTCGAAGAGTTCAAGGACCGCGCCGGCGAAGTGATCACCGGGGTGATCAAGTCGGTCGAGTTCGGCCACGTGATCGTCAACCTCGGCCGCGCCGAGGGCGTGATCCGCCGCGATCAGCAGATCCCGCGCGAAGCCGCCCGCGTCGGCGAGCGGGTGCGCGCGCTGATCATGAAGGTCGAGCGCAACAACCGCGGGCCGCAGATCTTCTTGAGCCGGGCGCACCCCGAGTTCATGAAGAAGCTGTTCGCCCAGGAAGTGCCCGAGATCTACGACGGGATCATCGAGATCAAGGCCGCCGCCCGCGATCCCGGCAGCCGCGCCAAGATCGGCGTGATCAGCCACGACAGTTCGATCGACCCGGTCGGCGCCTGCGTCGGCATGAAGGGCAGCCGCGTGCAGGCCGTGGTGCAGGAATTGCAGGGCGAGAAGATCGACATCATCCCGTGGAGCGAGGACACCGCGACTTTCGTCGTCAACGCGCTCCAGCCGGCGACCGTCAGCCGCGTGGTGCTCGACGAGGAAGAGGCCCGCATCGAGGTGGTCGTGCCCGAGGATCAACTGAGCCTGGCGATCGGCCGCCGCGGCCAGAACGTGCGCCTCGCCAGCCAGCTGACCGAGAGCCAGATCGACATAATGACCGAAGACGAAGCGAGCGAGAAGCGCCAGCGCGAGTTCTCGGAACGCTCGAAAGCCTTCGAAGAAGAGCTCGATGTCGACGAGACGCTCAGCCAGCTGCTCGTCGCCGAGGGCTTCGCCGAGCTGGAGGAAGTCGCCTACGTCGAGCTCGACGAACTGGCTTCGATCGAAGGCTTCGACGAGGAGTTGGCCGAGGAGCTGCAGAACCGCGCGAGGGAAGCGCTCGAGCGGCAGGAAGAGGCGTTCCGCGCCGAACGCCGGGAGCTGGGCGTGCAGGACGAGCTGGCCGAGATCCCGCATCTGACGGAGCAGATGCTGGTGACGCTCGGTAAGGCCGGGATCACCACGCTCGACGATCTGGCCGACCTCGCCACCGACGAGCTGATCGCCCGCAAGCGCGAGGCGCCGCGCCGTCGGCAGCCGGCTGCCGACGGTCCGCCGCTGCGCCGCGACCGCCCGCGTCCGGAGGACAAGGGCGGCGTGCTCGGCGAATACGGGCTCAGCGAAGAGCAGGGCAACGAGATCATCATGGCCGCCCGCGCGCACTGGTTCGAGGACGAGGAAGCGCCCGCCGAAGCGCCCGCAGCAGAGGAGGCCGCCGATGCGGAATCCTCGCAATGAGCCGCTAGAGCAGAGCGACAAGTCCCCCTCCCGCTTGCGGGAGGGGAGTGAGCGCCGTTGCATCCTCACCGGGCGGATCGCTCCGCGCGACGAGTTGGTGCGCCTGGCGGTTTCGCCCGACGGGGATGTCCTCCCCGACGCGCTCGCCCGCGCTCCGGGTCGCGGCGCCTGGATCGGCGTGAGCCGCGGGGAGCTCGAAGCGGCGCTGGCCAACGGCAAGCTGAAGGCCGCGCTCGTGCGAGCCTTCAAGGGCGGCGCGCTCATCATCCCCGCCGACCTGCCCGCCCTGACCGAAAACGCGCTGCGCAAGGCGTTTCTCGAGCGACTGGGGCTCGAAATGCGCGCCGGACGGCTTATCTTGGGTTCGGATCGCATCGCGAACGAAGCGCGAGCCGGCGGAATCGCCGCGCTCTATCATGCTGCGGATGCGAGCGAGGACGGGTCCCGCAAGCTCGATCAGGCTTTCCGCGTGGGAATGGACGCGGAAGGCTCTGGCCATTGCGGTCTCCGCCTGCCACTGGACCGCGCGCCCCTGTCTGTGGCATTGGGCCGCGACAATGTCGTCCATCTGGCGCTGACCGACCAGGGATCGGCGGAGCGGGTTGCGGTCCCGCTGGAGCGCCTGCTGACCTTTCTGGGCGCCGCCGAGGCGGCCGATGGATGCGGCGAGCGAGCGGCCGGTGCCGCGCGCGAAGCCGTTGAGACCTGATTTTTGAAGGACTGTTGAAGACCCTATGAGCGATACCGAAGACACCCCGCGCACCCGCAAGCCGCTTGGCCTCAAGCGCTCGGTGGATGCCGGCGAAGTCAAGCAGACCTTCAGCCACGGCCGCACCAACAAGGTGGCGGTCGAGGTCAAGCGCCGGCGCAAGCTGACCCGGCCGGGCGAAGCCCCCACGCCGGCCCCGGCGGCCGCCCCGCCGCCGCCTCCGCCACCCCCGCCCAAGCCGGCGCCGAAGAAGCCTGCCCCGGCCAAGGAGACGCCGCAGGAGCGCGTCGCCCGCCTCCAGCGCGAAGCCGAGGAAGAGCGCCTGCGCCTGGCCGAGGAAGCCCGCAAGCGCGAAGAGGAAGAAGCCCGCCAGGCGGCCGAGGACGAAAAACGCCGCGCCGAGGAGAATCGCAAGGCCGAGGCCGAGGAAGCCGCCGAGGCTGCCGCGGCCGACGAGGCAGAGGCGGTTGCCGAAGCCGAAAGTAAAGCCGAAGAGGCAGAAACGGCTGGCGAAGCCGCCGCCATTCCCGCTCCGCGGCGCTTCACGCCGGTCGAACGGCCGGAGCCGAAACGGCCCGAGAAGAAGCGCGAAGAGAAGAAGCCGGGCCGCACCGAAACTCGCGGGCCGGACCGCGGTGAGAAGCGCCGCGGCGGTAAGCTGTCGGTCAAGACCGCGCTCAACGACGACGAAGGCGCCCGCGCCCGCTCGCTCGCCGCGCTCAAGCGCGCCCGAGAGAAGGAACGCCGAGCGCATTTCGCAGGGCAGTCGCAGCCGCGCGAGAAGCAGGTCCGCGACGTCGTCGTGCCCGAAGCGATCACAGTGCAGGAACTCGCCAACCGGATGGCCGAAAAGGGTGCCGATCTGGTGAAGGCGCTGTTCAACCTGGGGATGATGGTCACGGTCAACCAGACGATCGACCAGGACACCGCCGAACTGCTGGTCGAGGAATTCGGCCATAACATCAAACGCGTGTCCGAAAGCGATGTCGATATCGACACCAGCGTCGACGTCGATCCGGAAGACACGCTGAAGCCGCGCCCGCCGGTGGTCACCATCATGGGCCACGTCGATCACGGCAAGACCAGCCTGCTCGACGCGCTGCGCGGCACGGACGTGGTCAGGGGCGAGGCCGGCGGCATCACCCAGCACATCGGCGCCTATCAGATCACCACCAAGGGCGGCGACAAGATCACCTTCCTCGACACTCCAGGCCACGAGGCGTTCACCGAAATGCGCGCCCGCGGCGCCAACGTGACCGACATCGTCGTGCTGGTGGTGGCGGCCGACGACGGGATCATGCCGCAGACGGTCGAGGCGATCAATCACACCAAGGCCGCCGGCGTGCCGCTGATCGTCGCCATCACCAAGGTCGACCGACCCGAGGCCAATCCGCAGCGCATACGCGAGCGGCTGCTCGAACACGAAGTGATCGTCGAGGAGATGAGCGGCGACGTGCAGGACGTCGAGGTTTCCGCGCCCAACAAGCAAGGCCTGGACGAGCTGATCGACAAGATCCTGCTCCAGTCCGAGCTGCTTGAGCTGAAAGCCAACCCCGACCGCGACGCCGATGCCACGGTGATCGAGGCCCAGCTCGACAAGGGCCGCGGCCCGGTCGCCACCGTGCTCGTCACCCGCGGCACGCTCAAGCGCGGCGACGTGTTCGTCGTCGGCACCGAGAGCGGCCGGGTGCGCGCGCTGGTCGACGACAAGGGCAAGCAGGTCAAGCAAGCGGGCCCGTCGACGCCGGTCGAGGTGCTCGGCCTTGGCGGCGTGCCGATGGCCGGCGATGCGCTGGCCGTGGTCGAGAACGAGAGCCGCGCCCGCGAGGTCGCCGCCTACCGCCAAGAACGGGCGACCGAGAAGCGCACCGCCCTCGCGCCGACCAACTTCGACACCATGTTCACCAACCTCCAGGCCGACGTGGTCGAATACCCGATCGTGGTGAAGGCCGACGTCCAGGGCTCGGTCGAGGCGATCGTCAGCGCGCTGCACAACCTCTCGAACGACGAGATCAAGGTGCGCGTGCTCCACGCCGGGGTCGGCGCGATCACCGAAAGCGACGTGACCCTTGCCGCGGCGTCGAACGCCCCGATCATCGGCTTCAATGTGCGCCCCAACCCCAAGGCCCGCGAGCTGGTCGAGCGTAACAAGGTGCGGATGATGTACTACGACGTCATCTACCACCTGACCGAGGAGATCGGCCAGGAGATGGCCGGCGTGCTCGGCCCGCTCAAGATCGAGAACGTCATGGGCCGCGCCGAGGTCAAGCAGGTGTTCCCGGCCGGCAAGCGCGACAAGGCGGCCGGCTTGCTAGTCACCGAAGGGGCGATCCGCAAGGGCCTCCACGCCCGCCTCACGCGCGAGGACGTCATCGTCAGCGCGACCACGATCGCCTCGCTGCGCCGGTTCAAGGACGACGTGGACGAAGTCCGCGCCGGCCTCGAATGCGGTGTGGTGCTGGCCGACACCAATGATATCAAACCGGGCGATATGCTCGAGGTGTTCGAAGTCGAGGAGCGCGAACGGACGTTGTGATGGTTCCCCTCCCGCTTGCGGGAGGGGCTAGGGGTGGGAATGACCACCGCTGGCTGACTGACCCACCCCCGACCCCTCCCGCGAGCGGGAGGGGGGAAGCAGGCTGACATGAAGAGCGTTCTAGCCATTCGCCACCTCGGCTTCGAGCATCTCGGCGTGTGGCACGCCGCGCTCGAAAGCCGGGGCTTCGCCATCCACTACCTCGATCCAGCGCGCGAGGAACTCGATGCGCTCGATGCGCTTACGCCGGACCTGCTGGTGATCCTCGGCGCGCCGATCGGGGCGTTCGACGATGACCAGTACCCTTTCCTGACGAGCGAAGTGCGGCTGATCGAGCGGCGGCTGGCCTCGGAGCGCCCGTTGCTCGGCATCTGCCTCGGGGCGCAGCTGATGGCGCGGGCGCTCGGCGCCAGAGTGGCGCCGATGGCCAGCAAGGAGATCGGCTATACGCCGCTCACGCTCACCGAAGCGGGCGAGCAATCGCCGCTCGAAGCGCTCGGCGGCTGGCCCGTGCTCCACTGGCACGGTGACCAATTCGAGGTGCCGGAGGGGGCGACCCTGCTCGCCACGACCGAGCATTGCCCGCACCAGGCCTTCTCGCTCGGTCCGAACGTGCTCGGCCTACAATGCCACCTCGAAACCGACGCCGCCGACATCGAGGCCTGGCTCATGGGCCACAGCGCCGAACTCCTCGCCAGCGGCCGCGACCCGCGCGCGATCCGCGCCGACGCCGCTCGCTTCGGACCGACGCTGGCCGAACGCTCGGACGCCGTGCTCGGCGCCTGGATCGAGGACTGGGCGTAATGCCCCGCTACATCGCTCTGCTCGGCTCGATCAATGTCGGTGGCAACCGGCTCAAGATGGACGATCTCAAGGCGGCGCTGCAAGGCGAAGGGTTCGCCAACATCGCCACCGTGATCGCCAGCGGCAACGTGCTGTTCGACCATGCGACCGCAGCGGACGCGACACTAGAGGCGCAGATCGCGAGAGTGGTGAAGGATCGCTTCGGCATCGACACCTTTGCTGCCGTGCGCAGCCGCGACGAACTGGCGGCGTCGATCACCGACAACCCCTTCGCCAAGGACGGCGAGCCCAAGCAGGTGCAAACGCTGTTCCTCGCTGAACCGCTCGACCGCGCTGCGTTCGACCGCCTCACCAGCTCCTACGAAGGCCCCGAACGCCTCGCCCTTGGCTCGCGCGAGATTTTCGTCGACTTCTGCGGCGGAGTGGCGGATTCGAAGCTCGGGCAGGCGCTGAAGAAGTTAAATCTTCGCACCACCGCCCGCAACGTGCGCTCGCTCGAGCGCATGCTCGAGAAGATGGACACCTGACGATGGCCCGCCCCCCTTCCACCCCCGAAGAAAAATCGGTCCGCGTGCTCAAGGTCGGCGAGCGCGTGCGGCACATCCTCGCCGAGCTGCTCGCCCGCGGCGAGGCGCACGACGAAACGCTCACCGCCCACTCCGTCAGCGTCACCGAGGTGCGGATGACGCCCGACCTCAGAAACGCCGCCGCCTACGTCAAGCCGCTGCTCGGTGAGGACGAGGCCGCGGTGCTCAAGGCGCTGCGCAGCAACACCGCGTTCTTCCAGCGCGAGGTCGCCAAGCGGCTGGGCCTGAAGTTCGCGCCCAAGCTGCAATTCCGCCCCGACGAGAGCTTCGAGGAAGCCGAGCGGATCGAAAGGCTGCTCGGCGATCCGCGCGTGGCGCGCGATCTGGACGGCGAAAGTCCCGAACCATAGAGCGGCGCCGCGCTGGCGGGCGGACCCCGCGCTTCCTATCTAGGCTCGATGGACGGAACCCTGCTCACTGCGCTGGCGCTGATCCCGGCGCTTATCTTCGCCATCGTGTTTCACGAGGTCGCCCACGGGTGGACCGCGCTGGCGCTCGGCGATCCGACGGCGAAGGAGCGGCGGCGGTTGAGCCTGAACCCGCTGCGCCACGTGGATGTGTTCGGCACGCTGATCCTCCCGGGCCTGTTGGCGCTGGCCGGCATGCCGGTGTTCGGCTGGGCCAAGCCGGTGCCGGTGATTCAGCAGCGCCTCAGGAATCCGCGCTTCGGGATGATGGCGGTCGCCGCCGCCGGGCCGCTCACTAACCTTGCGATGGCAGCCTTGGGGGCGCTTGCGCTCGGCTGGCTGCTGAGCGCGTTTGCTACGAACTCCGCCGATTCAGCCGCCGTGCTGCACATGCTCGCGCAGGGGGGCGATGCCAACCCCACGAGCGGGCTCGGCTTCGCCTTGCTGATGCTCACCATCTTCATCCTGATCAACATCTTCCTGGCGCTGTTCAACCTGCTGCCGATTCCGCCGTTCGACGGCTCGCACATCGTCGAGGGCCTGCTGCCGCGCGGCGCGGCCCGCACCTACGCCCGGCTGCGGCCCTATGGATTCCTCCTGCTGTTCGCCGTGCTGCTGGTGATTCCGTGGCTGTTCCCGAGCTGGAACATCATCCATCGCTTCGTGATCCCGCCAGTCATGTGGGCGCAGGACAAGTTCTTCGCCTTGGCGCAGTGGGCAGCGAGCGGATGATTTTCATCCGGATATATTGGTTTTTTTGGCCCGAGTGGCCGCCGGCGATCCGCGCTCACGGACGTCAGTTGGCTTGGCCCGACGGCTAAACCGAGTCGCCGTTCAGGCCATGTTCCGGTGCGATGTGGTGGATGCGAAGCATGCAAAAGACGCCAAATATCGCACATAAGCTTCTCATCGCCCCGCTTGTGGCGCTCGGTCTCGCCGCCGCGCCCGCGTTCGCGCATTCCCCCCAGCCCGCCCCCGCGCAGCCGGAAGCCAGCATTCCGTTCATCAACATGGGCGGCATTCGCGACTGGCGCGCCGAGGGCGACCGCACGATCTACATCCAGGACAGCGGCCGCCACTGGTACAAGGCGACGCTGATGAACCGGGCGATCGACCTGCCGTTCACCGAGGCAATCGGCTTCGACACCGGGCCGATCGACCGCTTCGACCACTTCTCGTCGGTCGTGATTCGCGGGCAGCACTATGCCGTGCAGTCGCTGGTGCGGGTCGCCGGACCGCCGGCGCCGCGGCATCGCGAGCGGGCCTGAACGGCTGACAGCCGAGCGCGGCGCCGCTAAGCGCGGCGCATGCCCCACGGCTGGATCATCTTGGATAAGCCGCGCGGCCTGGGCTCGACCCAAGCCGTCGCCGCGGTGAAACGCAACCTGCGCCAGGCCGGCTACGGCAACGTCAAGGTCGGCCACGGCGGCACGCTCGATCCGCTGGCCGAAGGGATACTGCCGATCGCGCTCGGCGAAGCGACCAAGCTCGCCGGGCGGATGCTCGACAGCGACAAGACCTATGAATTCACCATCGAGTTCGGCAGCGAGACCGATACCCTCGACGTCGAGGGTCGGGTCGTGCGCACCAGCGATCACCGCCCTCCCCTCGCCGCGGTGGCCGCCGTGCTCGAGCATTTCACCGGCGAGATCGAACAGGTTCCACCGGCATATTCGGCGGTGAAAGTCGCGGGGGAGCGGGCTTACGCCAAGGCTCGGGCCGGCGCAGACGTCGAGCTGAAGCCGCGCAAGGTGACGGTCCATACGCTCGAACTGGAGCATGGCAGTGCCGGGCCGCCGCTTCGCTCGCTGTTCGCCACCACCGCCGGCCGCCCGGACCCGTTCGACCCGGCCGCACCGCTCGAACTCACCGACAGCGTCACGCTGGTGGCAAACGTCTCCAAGGGCACCTATATCCGCAGCCTGGCGCGCGACATCGCGCGAGCGCTGGGGACTGTCGGCCATGTCACCCTCCTGCGCCGCACCAAGGCCGGTCCGTTCACGGAAAGTCAGGCGATTTCGCTGGACAAGCTGAACGAAATCGGCAAGGGCGCGCGCCTTGAAACCATACTCCTGCCGCTAGAGGCGGGGCTGGACGGTATCCCGGCCCTCCCCCTCAGTCCGGAAAGCGCGCAGGCGGTCCGCCAGGGCCGGGTCCTTTCCGGATTGCCCCAACCCGACGGGCTCATCCTTGCCAAGGCCGGACAAGTCCCGGTGGCGCTGATGGAAGTATCTTCGGGGACGGCGAAGGTCGTCAGGGGTTTCAACATCAGCGATACCGCGGAGTAAACCAATGTCGGTCACCGCCGAGAAGAAACAGGAAATCATCAAGGACAACGCCCGCGACAAGGGCGACACGGGCAGCCCCGAAGTGCAGGTCGCGATCCTCACCGAGCGCATCCGCAACCTGACCGAGCACTTCAAGAGCCACAACAAGGACAACCATTCGCGCCGCGGCCTGCTGATGATGGTCAACAAGCGCCGCAGCCTGCTCGCGTACCTCAAGAACAAGGACGTCGAGCGTTACAATGCGCTGATCCAGAAGCTGGGTCTGCGGAAGTGACGCAATAAGTTCGGCCCGCTTTGGCGGGCCGATTACCTTTGCGTCATCCTGAACTTGTTTCAGGATCCATCGGGCGACAGAGCCCGAACGATAAATGGGTCCCCCCCTTCGCGGGGACGACGAGATGGGGCAGGTCCCGCAATTCGGCGGGCAAGCCTTTGGGGCACGAAAGGCCCCGCACCGGACCGGGACGGTATCACCCGGCAGTAGGCCCCGCCGCGCAATAGGGCGCCGCGGGTTCACGAAGGAAATCACATGTTCGACACGAAAAGCGTATCGCTGGAGTGGGGCGGAAAAACCCTCACTCTGGAAACGGGCCATATTGCCCGCCAGGCCGACGGCGCGGTGCTCGCGACCTACGGCGAAACCGTGGTGCTGTGCGCCGTCACCGCCGCCAAGAGCGTCAGGGAAGGGCAGGACTTCTTCCCGCTGACCGTCCACTACCAGGAAAAGTTTTCCGCCGCCGGGCGCATCCCGGGCGGCTTCTTCAAGCGCGAGCGCGGGGCGACCGAGAAAGAAACCCTCACCAGCCGTCTGATCGACCGGCCGATCCGGCCGCTGTTCCCGGAAGGCTTCTACAACGAGATCAACGTGATCTGCCAGGTGCTCTCCTACGACGGGGAGACCGAGTCCGATATTCTGGCGATGATTGCCGCCTCGGCGGCGCTGACCATCAGCGGGGTGCCGTTCATGGGGCCGATCGGCGGCTGCCGGGTCGGCTTCGTCGACGGCGAGTACGTGCTCAATCCGCCCCAGGCCTCGGCGCTCGAGGACGGCCGGCTCGACCTCGTCGTCGCCGCCACCCACGACGCGGTGATGATGGTCGAATCCGAAGCCAAGGAGCTGACCGAAGACGAGATGCTCGGCGCGGTGATGTTCGCCCACGAGGAGTGTAAGAAGGTCGTCAAGGCGATCGTCCAGCTGGCCGAGAAGGCCGCCAAGGAGCCGTGGGAGCTCGCCACCGCCGACAATTCGGAGATGAAGGCCGAGATCAAGAAGCTGGTCGGCGACGACATCGCCGCGGCCTACAAGATCGTCGACAAGTCGGCCCGCCAGGAAGCCCTCGCCGGCGCCCGCGACAAGGTCAAGGGCCACTACGCCGAGGCCGACGGCCAGACGCAGATGACCGCCAACAAGCTGACCAAGAAGGTCGAGGCCGACGTCGTGCGCACCGCCATCCTCAAGGACGGCCAGCGGATCGACGGCCGCACCACCACCCAGGTGCGCCCGATCGAGGCGATGGTCGGCTTTCTCCCGCGCACGCACGGCAGCGCGCTGTTCACCCGCGGCGAGACGCAGGCGATCTGCACCACCACGCTCGGCACCAAGGATAGCGAGCAGATGATCGATGGGCTCGGCGGCCTCAGCTACGAGCGCTTCATGCTGCACTACAACTTCCCGCCCTACTCGGTCGGCGAAGTGGGCCGCTTCGGCGCCCCCGGTCGGCGCGAGATCGGCCACGGCAAGCTCGCCTGGCGCGCGCTGCACCAGGTGCTGCCGAGCCACGACGACTTCCCCTACACCATCCGTATCCTCAGCGACATCACCGAGTCCAACGGCAGTAGCTCGATGGCCACGGTGTGCGGCGGGTGCCTCTCCATGATGGACGCCGGCGTGCCGATCGAACGGCCGGTCAGCGGCATCGCCATGGGCCTGATCCTCGAAGGCGACGAGTTCACCGTGCTGAGCGACATCCTCGGCGACGAGGACCACCTCGGCGACATGGACTTCAAGGTCGCCGGCACCGAAGCGGGCATCACCAGCCTGCAGATGGACATCAAGGTCGCCGGGATCACCAAGGAGATCATGCAGCAGGCCCTCGCCCAGGCGAAGGACGGCCGCGCGCACATCCTCGGCGAGATGACCAAGGCGCTGGGCACCGCCCGCACCGAGCTGTCCGCCCACGCGCCGCGGATCGAGACGATGCAGATCGACAAGACCAAGATCCGCGACGTGATCGGCACCGGCGGCAAGGTGATCCGCGAGATCGTCGCCGAAACCGGCGCCAAGGTCGACATCGACGACGAGGGCGTGATCAAGATCAGCTCGTCCGACCTCAGCCAGATCGAGGCCGCGAAAAAGTGGATCGAGGGCATCGTCGAGGAGCCCGAGGTCGGCAAGATCTACCACGGCAAGGTGGTCAACATCGTCGACTTCGGCGCGTTCGTGAACTTCATGGGCGGCAAGGACGGGCTGGTGCACGTCTCCGAGATGAAGAACGAGCGGGTCGAGAAGCCGACCGACGTCGTCAGCGAGGGCCAGGAAGTATGGGTCAAGGTGCTCGAGATCGACAACCGCGGCAAGGTCCGCCTGTCGATGCGGGTGGTCGACCAGGAAACCGGCGAGGAACTGCCCGACACCCGCCCGCCGAGGGAGCCGAGAGGCGACCGCGGCGACCGCCGCCCCGGCGGCGGACGTGATCGCGATCGCGGCGGACGCGGCGGCGGCGGACGTGACCGCGACCGCGGCCCGCGCCGGGATCGCGACGATCGTCCACGCGGCGACCGCGACGAAGGCGGCCGCGATCCGGACCATATGCCGGCGTTTTTGAAGGACGATTGAGGTTTAGTCCCCGCGCAGGCGGGGACCTCAGGCCAAGCGCTGAACAAGAAGGCCGTGAGGAGTGATCCTCACGGCCTTTTTCATGCATGTCCTAAGTCCCTTGGATTTCTTGCGATGTCCGCTTCTGGCCGACTGCCGACGGTCCGCTCGTGGGCGACAGACCGTCAATGGCTGCCCGTCAGCTACCAGGCGCGTAGATCACCCATCAACGGCAGGAACGGGTGGTTAGCAGAATAGCAGCTAGCCGCTCCGAACCCGGCGGAAGCGCGCTTTCTTGTCACGCCGGTAGTCGAGGCGCTTAGCTGCTAGGGGCCCAGTCGCGATCGTAGGGCAAGGTGGCAAGGTCATCGCTTCTGCAAATCTCTGGACGCTGCCTAACAAACAAGAGCCCTCATTCGACCTTATGCGTTCGCCCGCAGCCGGGGTGCGCGACGAAGGCGCAGCAGCGCAGATTTATCAGATACTAAGTCGGCGAGAATGCGACACGGTGTTCAAGACTGCAGTGAGCGCCAAACTTTGCCCAGAGACGCAATCATGGCTTCTCGCGAAGGATTTTTACCGAACCAATAGATCATCCGCCGCGCGAGGCCGACGTAATCATCCACTGTGTAATCGGGCGCAATTGCCCTCAGACGCCTCAGCGTGGCGCTCGCATCGTCCGTCCTGCCGGCGACTGCCTGCGCGGCCGCCATGGTCACCAAATTGAGGCTGTAGGTAGGATTGCGCGCTTCGCCGTCGCGGTAGGCGTCGATCGCCCGTTCGACGCGGCCGAGCCGGATCTCGCAATGCCCCCGGTAATGCGCCCAAACCGAAAAGCGCGGGTGATGCGGTGCTCGCTTCTCCGCGGTTTCGATCATCCGCAGGCCGTCCTCGTCCCCGGTCAGCCAGCATTGCTGCCAGCCGAGCACCGCCAGCGAATGAGGATTGTTCGGATCGAGCTCCACCGCTGCACGCAGATGGCGCACCGCGAGCCGGGCATTGCCCATCATCGTCGCGGCGATCCCCGCCGCCGCCAGCACTTCCGGATCGTGCGGCGATAGCGAGAGGCCGATATCTATATGGCGCTTGGCGAGCGAAAAGGTCTCCGCCGGCGCGTCGCAGAATTTGCTGGTGACGTTCTGGGTGTGCTGCACAGCCAGGGCCGCGTGAACCGCACCATCGTCGGGATCGATCTCCAGCGCCTGCTCCAGCAGGCCGACAATCTCATGCGCGGTCTCGCGATTGTAGCTGAGCCGCAGCGCTTCAGCGCGCTGGACGAGCTGATAGGCGTTGAGCTGAAACGGCCTTCGGCCCTGAAGTGCCGCCGCGTGCGACAAGTGCAGGGCCGATGAAAGCGAAGTCGAAATGTCGAGCACGATCTTGTCCTGGACCGCGAAGAACTGATCCAGCCGGGCGTCGATCCGCTGCGCCCAGAGCTGAGCGTCGTCGATCCCGTCCATCAGCGCCACCCGCAGCTGGAAGTTCTCGCCCCGCCGGGCGAGTGAACCCGAGACGAGATAGCGCACGTCCAGTTGATCCGAAACGAGCGGAGCGCGCTCTGCCCCTTCGCGCACCGTTTGGGCCGAACTGTAGGCCGCCACGCGCAGCCGCGGCACGCGCGAGAGGAGCATGGTCAGGTCTCGGGTTAGGCCGTCCACAAGGAAGTCGTCGCCCTCCGCGGCGGATTGCTGGCGGAACGGCAGCACGGCGACCGCGAACTCGTCTTCGCGGGCAATTGCCCGATAGCTTGCCGGCATCCGCTGCGCCTGCAGCGGCAACGCCAGCGGCGCCACCTGTGCGGCGAGCTTGTAGCCCCGCTTCCACACCGTCTCGATATAATCGCCGCCCTGCGGGTCGTGGCGGAATACCCGGCGGAGCAGCGAAACCGCGCGGGTCAGGCTCTCGTCGGAATAGGGATTAAAGAACCAGACGTGCTCGATCAGCTCGTCGCGCGAAACGGTCTCGCCCGCCCGGCTCGCCAGGAAGCAGAGCACGTCCATCACCAGCGGCTCGACCGCATGCGCCTCGCCCGCCCGCTCCAGGCGATTACCGGCCGGATCGACCGTGAAAGATCCGATGCGGAAACGGCCCGGAGGAATCGGCGGGACGCCCCGCTTGCCCCCGGGATCACTGGCTTGTTCGCCCGCTGAATAATTCATTTTGCCAGTGGCATCTTCGTCGGCCCCCCGAAGCGAATGGATGCGTATTTCAGCCATTGTGCCCGAATAGGACGACGAATCAACGGGCGACCGGGGGTCGCGAGCGAGCGCCATCAGGTTTCCATCAGGATTTGGCCTTCCGCTCCTGTCACAAGGAGGCGCGGCACGCACTGCAGCGACCGCAAGAAAAATGGGACGTAGGGGAGATCGATCATGAACTGGAAGCACTTGGCCCTCTCGGCGGCCGCAGCAATATCTGCAGCATCGCTGTCTGCCCCGGCGGAAGCGGCCTTTGAAATCTACAAGGACTACGAGCCCGGACAGCAGGTGATCGAGATGACCACCGTGAATGTCGACGAGGGGCAGTTCGACACCTATCTGGAAGGTCTCAAGTCGACCTGGATCGGCAGCAACGAGGTGGCCAAGCGCCTCGGAATGATCGAGGACTACCACATCTATGCGAACCAGGCACCTACCGACGGCAGCTTCGATCTGGTGCTGGAAATCGTCTATCCTTCGGTCGAGGCCTGGGCAGGCAACAAGGCCGAATACATGAAGTTCCTCGACGCCTACGGCAAGGCCAACATCGACAAGGGCAATGCCACGGTGGTCAAGCTTTACAACCAGATCCGCAAGATCACCGGCACTTACGTGATGCGCGAAGTGATCGTGCATTGACGTAAACCGTGCCGACAGCGGCGGCGGAGGGACTGGTCGTCGCCGCTGTCCTATGTCGTCTCGGGCTGGATGGCTGATGAAAGGGCATTGCCATGGGCAAAGGTCTCGACGGACAATCCTCGGGGGCGCAGGCGCGAAAATGCATTTTCGCTGCGACGCTTGGCTGCGGCCTTGAGTTCTATGACTTCCTGACGTTTGCCTTTTTCGCCATCCAGATCGGCGACACCTTCTTTCCGTCGAGCAACGCCTATCTCAGCCTGATGGGATCGCTCGCGGTGTTCGGCGCGGGTTTCGTTGGCAGGCCGATCGGTGCATTCGTGCTCGGCGGATATGGTGATCGCGCCGGACGTAAGCCGGCCATGATGCTGTCGATGACGATCATGGGTATGGCAATCGCCGCCCTCGCCTTGACGCCTGGCTATGCCACAATCGGCATTGCTGGCCCGATCATCGCTATCGTCGCTCGGTTCGTGCAGGGTTTGGCCCTTGGCGGCGAGATCGGATCGGCGACAACATACATGGTCGAGGCGGGCGGAATCGCTCGCCGAGGGCGGAGTGCAGGTTACCAAGGGGTGTGCCAGGGCATTGCCTTGAGCCTGGGTGCCTTCGTCGGCTTGACGCTCAGCGCGTTGTTGAGCCCGGCGGAATTGACCTCATATGGCTGGCGGATCGCCCTGTTGCTGGGCGTTTCGATCGTGCCCTTCGGGCTTTGGATGCGCCGCGCGATCCCGGAAACGAAAGGTCGTGCCGAACCGGAGTTAGAGGCCAGAATCGCCGGTCCGTCATTTCGGCAGATCGTTGTGCTGGGCATGGCCCTCATGGGCTCAGGCACCATTCTTTCTTACGTCCAGAATTATATGGCTACGTTTGGCCAGAACGAGCTCAAGCTGTCGACAAGCGTTTCGATGGCTGCGCAGCTATCCGGCAATCTCATGATCATAATCGGGTCGTTGATCGGCGGCATTGCTTGCGACAGGTGGGGCCGCAAGCCGCTACTGGTCGTCCCGTTTTTGGTGCTGGCCGTCTCGGTCCTGCCGATGATCACGTGGGTGGACAATTCGCGATCGCTTGTGGCCTTTTTCATAATCAACCTGATGCTGGGTTTCTTTATCAATGTGGGCGCCCCGGCAATATTTGCCGCGATCGCTGAATCGCTGCCGCAGCAAAGCCGGTCGCGAGGGTTTGCGCTCATCTACACGTTACCGGTCGCGCTTCTGGGGGGCACGACACAGATGTTCGTCACCTGGCTGCTGCACGTAACCGGCAACATATTGGCGTTGGGCTGGTATATGACCGGCATAGGCACAATCGGGGTCGTTACGGCGTTATTGCTGCCTGAAAGCGCTCCAACGAAGCGTGGTTGGAAGCCAATTGCGACTGACGCAGCTCTGCCGGCGGCGGCTTAAATGTCGAGTCGAGCGCATAAACATGCAGGCCAAATTTCTCTGAGCGCTAATGTCCGCTGTGGATCGGATGCGGTCGGTCCGCTTAGGCGCTGCCGGCTTATGAGCGGAGTCGCCTCAGCGCATCACGCCGATCTTCCTCGCGCCAGTGTTCGCGATCCGCCTCGTCAATTAGCCGTAACAACTCCGTGAAGCAGGGCGTCTCATGGATTGGAAACACCTTCTTGAGAGCTGGACCGTAACGATCCAGCTGACGTTGGGTGAGCAGTCCTACGGCGACGATGCGGTCCGCTGCCATGACGGACATCCTCTGATAGCGGCTTCCCGCCCGTCTCCAGAGAACGCCTCCTAGCGAAGTGGTTTCCCCTGACTTAGGTTAAACTCGCCCGTAATGTGCTCTAGCCGCGGCGGACGGCGCCGGGATTAAGTCCGGAACGGGTCGCGTGCTGACCGACCGCTCAGGGTGGAAGGCGGATAGATCGCTCCGCAGCAGATGTCGCCATTATGGGGCCTCCGGACGAGGGAGGTCCTCTCAACCCCTTGTTAATCAGGCTGCGTGAGACTGGCTGGGAAGGCTGGCACGGCGGGGGAGGCCATGACGGTTCTAATAATTCGAGCGCATAAACGTTACGCCGTGCGGCAGTCGATCTGGCTGAGGCGACCGCTCGATGGGTTTGAAGTCACTGGGTGGATGATTGAACTGTCGACCAAAGGGTGTCGGATCGGCAATTTGGGCTCCGCCGAGTTTTCATCGGGAGACCAGATCATCGTCGAAGGCGAGGAGTTGAAGCTGACCGGCCAGATTCGGTGGACGCGCCAGGGCATCGCGGGTGTCCGCCTCGATAAACCGCTGCTGGCGGAGGAACTGAGCGCCCACTTGCTTCGCCGGTGCGGCGATGTAGCGCCCATTCGTTACGGCACCTGAGTCAAGCGCCCGCCCGGAACCTATTGAGCCTGTCCGCCACGAGGCGTTTGCAGACTGGCAGCACTTAGCCACGGACACCCGGTTACCGTCATTCCGCGAGCAACCTTGCAATCCGAACTTCTCCGTTGATAGCCGTTGGCAAAGCCGGCCATTCAGGACAAGATCAACGTCAACGAGGGGATCGGGACTCGCACTCCCGGCGGAGGGGATTACCATCATGCGCAGCAAAGCTCGCCCGCTCTTTGTCTCTTTGCTCCTGCCGGCGGCCGTGCTGTTCGGCTTCGGCGCCGCAGCCAGCGCCGAGGGCTCGCGCCCCCAAGTGGACATGCCGCCAGCGGCAGCGTCTTCGGCGACCCACTGGTCGCGCTGGTCCGATCCCGCATCGTGGCCGGACGGCAAGATGCCGGCTGCGGGCGATGCGGTGACGATCGGCAAGGACAAGGCGATCGTCCTCGACGTCAGCCCGCCGGAGCTGCGGAGCCTGACCATCCAGGGCAAGCTCAGCTTTGCCGATGCCGGCGACCTGTCGCTGACCACCGACTGGATCTACCTGCCCGGTGGCGAGCTCGACATCGGCAGCGAGGCGCATCCCTACACTCACAAGGCGACGATCACGCTGACCGACAGGGTCCCGAACGAAGACATCAACACCATGGGCGACCGCGGCATCATGATGCTCCGCGGCACGCTCAGCCTGCACGGCGACCGCGGCAGCAACACCTGGACCAAGCTCGCGCACACGGCGAAGGCCGGCAGCTCGCGCATCGACGTGCTCAACGCCGACGGCTGGCGTAAGGGCGACGTGATCGTCCTCGCCTCAACCGACTTCAATCCCCGGCAGGCGGAGGAGCGTACGATCACCGCGGTAAGGGGCAACGCGCTGATCCTCGACAAGCCGCTCAAGTACATGCACTTCGGCGAGATCACCTACGGGGTCGACGAGCGCGGCGAAGTTGGGCTGCTGAGCCGCAACATCCTGATCCAGTCGTCAGCCGATTCCGAGAAGACCTACTTCGGCGGCCACATCATGGCGATGGCCGGGTCGAAGATGTACCTCTCGGGCATCGAGCTCAACCGCATGGGCCAGAACATGCACCTGGCCCGCTATCCGGTCCACTGGCACATCGTCGGCGACGCGCCGGGGCAATACGTCGAGAACTCCTCGATCCACGACACCTTCAGCCGCTGCGTCACCATTCACGGCACAAACTTCGTGCGGGTGGAAAACAACGTCACCTACAACACCGTCGGCCACTGCTTCTTCCTCGAAGACGGAATCGAGCACGGCAACGAATTCATCCACAACCTGGCGATCCAGACCAAGTGCCATCCGACATTGCCCTGCGTGCCCACCAATCTCGCCGCCAACGGAGAGAGAGATTCCGCGTACAAGGATCGTGCAGCCTACAGCCAAATGAGCTTCCACAGCGGGCACACCCTGCTGCCTTCGGACAACACGGTGGCATCCTACTGGATCACCAACCCCGACAACAGCTTCATCGACAATGTGGCGGCCGGCTCCGACGAGAACGGATTCTGGCTGTCTCTGCCAGAACACCCGCAAGGCGCATTCAAGGATTCGCCCGTCAGCAAGACCGTCTGGCCGCGCCGAACGCCGCTGCGCGCCTTCAGAGGCAACGTGGCCCATTCCAACTTCGACGGGTTCATGTTCGACCGGAACATCTACCCGGATAACACCTTCGGTCTGGCCACCATCCCGTTCCTGCCGCTGGCAAATCCCGCTGACCTGGACAGCGAAGCGCTGGAGACGCACTTCGACAACCTGACCAGCTACAAGAACCGCAACGGCGGTCTCTGGGGCCGGGGCGACCTTTTCGTCTACAGCCACCTGAAACTTGCCGACAATGCCATTGGCATGACGCAGGCTGCCGGCGACATCGGCAGCGAACGGTTCAACTCACGGGTGGTCGATTCGCTGTTCGTGGGCGAGACCGGCAATATCGGCAATCCCACGACGCCGGAGGAAGTCGCCTACGGTCGCAGCCTGCCCAAGACGTTGATCCCGGATTTCCCCATCCGCGGCTACGAATATTATGACTACCGCGATGATGTGGTGAACCCGACCTTCGTCAATTTCCGGGACAATAGCCGGCGAAAAACGGGAGCGCTGTCCTTCCTCCTCTACACGAGCGCGGGGGTCAGCACCGGAAGCACCATCAGGGGCGCGAAATTCGTCAATGCCAAGCCGGTCTATTTCCCGAAAATCGATGAACGGTTCGACAACGACAACCGAGGTGGCCGGGGCTACCGCACCCTGTCGATCCACGACCTGGACGGTTCGGTGACCGGCATCCCCGATTCCCACATCATGCTCAACGATGGCGAGAACGACAGCGTCGTCACCGACGACACCTGTGTGATTCATCCGACCTGGAACGCCTCTGTGTGCACGGGCGATGTCGGACGCCTGAATCTCTCCGACAGCAGAGGAGAATTTCCAGCCACAGTCGATCTCGAAACCCGGATCGCCCGGTTCGCGTTGCTCTCGTCGCTCAGCCCGAATGCTCCGGACACGCCTCTCGTACGGGCCCAGCGTGCCGCGCTGTTCACTCGTCCTGCTCCGCAGGCACCCATCGCGCTTGTTCGCAACGGCAAGACATTTCACATCACCGGCGACGAGAGCACCGTGCGTGCCGGCACCGAGATCGAGGTCAAGACCGAGAGGCCGAAGGTCACTCTCAGCCTGGCCGAAATGGACCAGGGCTCATGGGTCATCTTTGAACTGCCGGGTTTCGCCAACGCGGCTTCCGGCAAGGAACAGCCCAGCATGGACGCATTGCGCAAGGCGATCGAGACGTCTTATTTCAGGGGCAGGCACGCCCTCTGGGTGAAACTGGTCGTGACCAAGCCTCAGTTGCCGATTGTTCGTCCAACGGATCTGCAAGCCAGTATAACGGTCGGCCGAGGGCAGGCCGTCGCGGCCGGCACGGCAACGGGCGCCGGCGCGAATGCGGGGGGAAAAAGCTGACTGAAATCGCCGGGGCGGCCGTTCCGCTTACGGTAGCGCGGCAGCCGCGTCTGGATGACGGAATCTGGCGCGAGACAGTCATCCCGTCCCCGCGCCAACTTCTTCAGCGCCTTCGACAAGCTTAGGATGGTCGGCGAAAGCCGGGGACCGCCGCGAAGCGGCGGCTGCGCCGCCGACCCCTCTCCCGGCCTCTCCCACAAGGGGAGAGGGGTAGGAACAAAAAGAAAACACTTTCCTACAGAGCCCTTCCCGGCATATGTGATTTGCCTCCCATCAACCGGAGGCAGCGGATGACACGGAAATCCGACCAAGCCCGCCCTTCGACAACGCTCAGGATGAGCGAAAAGAGGCGTGCATGACAGCCACGTTCGGCCAAGTTCGCAAGGACCTGTTCCAGGCCACGATCGGCGCCGCGTTCCGCCGCTGCTCGACGACATCATCGAGAGCTTGCGCGGCGGGCGCAATTGGACGCGATCTTGCCCCGAAGCGGCCGGGCCGGGGGCGCTGCGGCCGGCGGCCGGAAAAACGTCTCTGGACCGTGTTCCAGGTGTTCCATCTTCCTCGGCGGAACGCCCAGGCAAGCGAGCGCGGCGGACGAGGCGGAATGGGCCCGGCGGCGGGCTGCGCCCTGACCTTCCACCGTTAGGGGTTGCTTCGTTGGATGGCGTGATGACCCGCAAATCCTCCTTCGCCCCGGTGGTCGCGCCGAATACGCGGGTGCTGGTGCTCGGCAGCCTGCCGGGCGAGCGCTCGCTGGCCGAGGGGCGCTATTACGCACATCCGCGGAACCTGTTCTGGCGGCTCGCCGGGGCGGCGATCGGTTGCGAGGAGCTGGCGGCGCTGGCCTACGAAGCGCGGCTGGCGGCGCTGTTAGCGGCTGGCGTCGGGCTGTGGGACACGGTCGCCTCGGCGATGCGGGCCGGGAGCCTCGACGCGGCGATCCGAGAGGCGGAGGCGAACCCGCTGGCGGAGCTGGCGGCGAGCCTGCCCGAGCTGCGGGCGGTGGCGTTCAACGGGGCTCGGGCGGCGAAGATCGGGACGGCGGCGCTCGCCGGCAGCGATCTGGCGCTGATCCCCCTGCCCTCGTCGAGCCCGGCCTACGCGGCGATGCCCTATGCCGAGAAACGGCGGCTGTGGCGGGGGATAGGCGAATTCCTCGGCCCCCCTCTTGCCTCGGGCGGCGAGCGACCCCAATGAGGCGGGCATGACCAAGCGCATTTCCACCGGCGGCAAGGCGGCGATCGCCGGGGCGATCGGCTCGGCCGCGATCGCCGCCGCCGTGCTCTACGCCAATCGCCGCAAGAAAAAGCACGAGCCGCACCAGCTGGGGCCGATCCCCTCGGGCGAGAAGCCGGAGACCGACTGATGGAACCCGTCCGCCAGGTGGAAGGCCGCGCTTACCCGTTCGGGCGCGCCAACGTCGACACCGACCTGATCATCCCCGCCAAGTGGCTCAAGACGGTGACCCGCGAGGGGCTCGGCCGCGGCGCGTTCGAGGCGGTGCGGGCGGACGCGGGCAACGTGTTCGACGATCCGCGCTGGGCCGGGGCGCCGATCGTCATCGCCGGCGACAACTTCGGCTGCGGCTCGAGCCGCGAGCACGCCGCCTGGGCGCTGCTCGACATGGGGGTGAAGGCGGTGATCGCGCCGAGCTTTTCCGACATCTTCGCCGGCAACGCGTTCAAGAACGGCATCCTCACGGTGGCCCTGCCGCAGGACGCGATCGACCGGCTGATGGAGGTCGCCGAGACCGATCCGATCACCATCGACCTCGAGCACCAGGTGGTCACCACCCCGTTCCAGGACCGTTTCACCTTCGAGATCGATCCGTTCCGCAAGCATTGCCTGATCGAGGGGCTCGACGAAGTCGCGCTGACGATGACCCGCGGGGCCCAGATCGAGGCCTACGAGGCGCGGATGCGGGCCGAGCAGCCGTGGGTCGCGCGCGGAACCGGGCTTGCCGCGTAAACTGACCACCCCTATTTCGTTCGGGTTCTGTTTGGAGACGACATTTAGATGACCGACTTCACCGATCGGGAGCGTGCCGAGGAGGCCAATTTCGCTCACGAGGAGGACATGGCCTTCCGCATCGCCGCGCGCCGCAACCGGCTGTTCGGCCAGTGGGCGGCGGAGCAGATGGGCCTCACGCCGGAGGAGACCGACGCCTACGCCAAGGAGGTTGTCCAGGCCGAGTTCGAGGAAGCCGGCGACGACGACGTGGTGGTGCGCAAGGTGCTCGGCGACCTGACTCACGCCGGCTGCGAGATCGACGAGGCCGGGGTGCGTGCCGCCCTGGAGCAGAACACGATCCAGGCCCGGCGGCAGATCATGGGCGAATTCTGATGGCGATGCCGGCGGCAGAGTTGAAGGCGCTGATCGAGGCCGCCCTGCCTGGCGCCGAGGTCGAGATCCGCGACCTCGCCGGCGACGGCGACCACTACGCGGCGCATGTCGTCAGCCCGGCCTTTGCCGGGAAGAGCCGGGTGCAACAGCACAAGCTGGTTTACGAGGCGCTGGGGCACCGCATGGGCGGCGAGCTGCACGCCTTGCAACTGGTGACCGCCGTTCCCACCTGACGAGCCAGCAACATTTCGGGACCGCACACCATGTCAGACGCCAACCAGCGCATTTCGCAAATCGTCAACGACCACGACGTCGTGCTGTTCATGAAGGGCACGCCGCTGTTCCCGCAGTGCGGCTTTTCCAGCCGCGCGGTCGCCATCCTCGAGCATTGCGGCGCCGATTTCGAGAGCGTGGACGTGCTGCAGGACATGGAGGTCCGCCAGGGCATCAAGGCCTACTCCGACTGGCCGACCATCCCGCAGCTCTACGTCAAGGGCGAGTTCGTCGGCGGCAGCGACATCATGATGGAAATGTTCGAAGCGGGCGAATTGCAGCAGTTGCTGCAGGAGAAGGTCGGCAAGGCCTCTTAGGTCGCGTCGGCCTGCTCACGCGCTGCCAACGAAAGGCCTCGTTTCGGCGGGGCTTTTTTGTTTGTCGTCTCGGAGGGGTCTTCGGGGAGGCGGAGCCTATGGAGACTAGGGGGACCAGGGGACGGCCCCGCCTCTGTTCGAAGACATCCCGGTAGATGCATGGCTCGTGCCAATTTCGCTTAGGTGAGCTTTTCTGCGCGAGACGATGGTTGGCGACTCCTTAACGTTACCGGCCACTGTCAAGAATCCCGACAGCACTGGCATCGGCGCACCGGCGGGCGTAGGGCGGCGGCGCACCATCCGGAGAGGCGCCGTGGCCGAGAACAACACCATCACGCTCTACGACCTTCAGCTGGCCAGCGGCTGCACGATTAGCCGGTTCGTGTGGGCGACCAAGTACGCGCTCAAGCACAAGGGCTTCGAGATCAGCATCGTCCCCGGCGGGTTCACCGGGATCATGGAGCGCACCGGCGGCAAGACCGAGCGGCTGCCGGCGATCGTCGACGACGGCAAATGGGTGCTCGATAGCTGGCTGATCGCCGAATACCTCGATGCGACCTATCCCGACCGCCCGACGCTGATCGCCAGCGAGAGCGAGAAGGTGATGACCGAAACGCTCGAGCGCTGGCTGTGGCAGACCGCGATCGGGCCGTGGATGACTTGCTATATCAAGAGCTACCGCGACCGCTCGCTGCCGCAGGACCACGCATACGTCACCGAAAGCCGCGAGCGGATGTTCGGCGCCAAGATGGAAGACGTCATCGTCGGCCGCGAGGCGCGCCTGCCGCAAGTTTCGCCCAACCTCGAGCTCTTACGCCAAACGTTCGCCGAGCACCCGTGGATCGGCGGCGAGCACCCGAACTACGGCGATTATCGCCTGCTGGCGGTGTTCCTGTTTTGCGCCTCGGTCGCCGACACCCCGCCCCTGGTCGCCGACGATCCGCTGCGCGACTGGATCGACCGCGGGTTCGACCTCTACGGCGGGCTCGGCCGCTGCGCCGGCATGTCGCCGCTGTTCGGCCTCGAGCTGCGCGAGGGCGATCCCGAGCCGTACCAGAAGGGCCCAGGCTTCGTCGGTGGGCTCATCAAGCGCAACACCGGGCCGGAGAGCACCCGGGCGGAGACGGCGCGGCTGCGGGGCGAGGCTTAGGATTGGCATTGAAGTTCCTCCCCCGGGACGGGGAGATGGCAGACGCCGAGGGCGGCTGACGGAAGGGGCTCTCCTTCTCTTGCGTCGGTGATTTTCGTGAGCCCCTCCACCATCCCTAGGATGGTTCCCCTCCCGGTGCCGGGGAGGATAGCGCGCCCGGCAGGACTCGAACCTGCAACTCCAAGCTTAGAAGGCTCGTGCTCTATCCAGTTGAACTACGGGCGCGTGGGGACGCGCAATAGCGTGCTTTGCGCGGGCGGCAAATCGGGATAGTCCTCGCCGCCGATGACGGGGCACCTCTCAAGGATCGACGGGCAGACGGGTGCGCGGCGCCAGTTCCGCTACTTCGACTTCATGATGGCGGCGTTTGTCACCATCCTGCTGCTGTCGAACGTGATTGGCGCGGCCAAGCAGGCGCAGATCGGCCTGCCGCTGATCGGCACGGTGACCTTCGGCGCCGGGGTGCTGTTCTTTCCGGTCGACTACGTGCTCGGAGACGTGCTGACCGAGGTGTACGGCTACGCCCATGCCCGGCGCTGCATCTGGGCCGGGTTCGTCGCGCTGATGTTCATGGTGTTCATGAGCTGGGCGGTGGTCAACATCCCCGCAGCGCCGGACTGGGCGATCGCCTCGGGCGATTTCATGGTCAACGGCAAGCACGTCACCGCGCCCAACCAGGCAGCCTACGAAGCGCTGCTCGGGCAGACGCCGCGGATCGTCGTCGCCTCGCTGATCGCGTTCTGGTGCGGCGAGTTCGTCAACAGCTTC
Organism: uncultured Alphaproteobacteria bacterium; assembly: GCA_963811255.1. Classification (GTDB taxonomy): domain Bacteria; phylum Pseudomonadota; class Alphaproteobacteria; order Sphingomonadales; family Sphingomonadaceae; genus Croceibacterium_B. The sequence continues at coordinate 1,758,924 of CAWEQI010000003.1, forward strand.
GTGATGGCGAAGATGAAGATCTGGACCGGCGCGCGTTGGCTGTGGACCCGCACGGTCGGCTCGACGGTATTCGGCGAAGGCGTGGATTCCGCACTGTTCTATCCGCTCGCCTTCCTCGGCGTGGCGGGATGGACGACCCACGCGGTGATCGCGCTGGCGATCACCCAGTGGATTATCAAGACGACGTGGGAAGTGGTGCTGACTCCGGTGACCTATGCTGTGGTCGGGTTCCTCAAGCGGCGCGAGGGGGTCGAGGTGTTCGACACCGATACCGACTTTTCGCCGTTCGCCCGGATCAGGTGGGCGAAGGGCCGCTGACGGACTCAGTCCGCCAGCAGGCCGATCGCGAGGTAGATCACGACGAAGCTGCCGAAGCCGAAGATCGTGCCGAGCACGAAGATCAGGCGCCAGACCAGCGGATCGCCGCCGAAGCTGTCGGCAAGCCCGGCGCACACGCCCATCAGCTTGCCGCTGGCCTTGTCGAGGTGGAACCCGGCGGAACCGGCCGGCGCCTCGTGCGGGAGCCGGTTCACGCGAGGATTCCCTGGACGGCGTGGGTCGCCGGAACGTGGAAGTAGGCGAAGAGCATGAAGCTGGTCATGCCGAACGCGGCGAAAGCGGCGAGAGCGCGTTGCGTGAAAGAAGTGGTCGTCATCTCAAAACCCCTTGTCTAGTCTCCCAGCGGCCCTTCCGCCGGATGAACGCAGGGTTGCAGGGACCGTGCCAAATCGAGAAAGCGGCGGATTTCTGCGGTTTTCGCCAAGTGCAGCCAAAAGGATGGTGAAGCGCGCCACGCAAAGTTGGGATTTTTCACCAACTATCGGCGGCGCGGTTTTTCGATAGAACCCTGACGAGGGCTGGCCTAACGCTCAGTTCGCCGCATGACGCTCGACCGGATTACGCTCAGCCACTTCCGCAACCACGCCGCGAGCCGTCTCGACGGCGCGGGGCAGCTCAATCTGCTGATCGGCGAGAACGGTGCGGGCAAGACCAATGTGCTCGAGGCGCTGTCGCTGCTGGCGCCCGGGCGGGGATTGCGCCGGACCTCGCTGAGCGAGATGGCCGACAGAGGCGGGCCCGGCGGATTCGCCCTGAGCGCGGCGCTCACGACGGATGATGACGAAGAGCCGGTGATGCTCGGCACCGCGACCGAGGCCGACCGGCCGCGGCGGCGGATCGTTCAGGTCAACGGCGCCGCGGCCAGCGCGGTCAGTCTGGGCGATTGGCTGGCAGTTGGCTGGCTGACCCCGGCGATGGACGGGTTGTTTACCGGCAGCGCCGGCGAGCGGCGGCGATATCTGGACCGACTGGCGCTGGCGCTCGAGCCGGCGCACGCGCGCCACGCCGCGCGCTACGAAACCGCGCTGCGCGAGCGCAACCGGCTGCTGGCGGACGAGGGCGAGCCGGACCCGCAGTGGCTCGATTCGATCGAGGCGCAGCTGGCCGCGGAAGGCGCAGCGCTGGCGGCCGGACGATGGCGGCTGGTCGAGCGCCTCTCGGCCGAACTGGCGGCGCTGCCGGAGGCGCCGTTCGCCCGCCCCGAGCTGGCGCTGGCCGCGAGCGGCCCGCGCGCCGGCGAGGAGCTGGCGCGCGAACTCGCCCGCCAGCGCCCGCGCGACCGCGCCGCCGGGCGCACTCTCACCGGCCCGCACCGCGACGACCTCGACGTGAGGATGGCCGGCAAAGGCGCGCCCGCGGCGAGCTGCTCGACCGGCGAGCAGAAGGCGATGCTGATCGCCCTGACGCTCGCCCACGCGAGCCTCGCCGCTGCCGGGCGGCCGGGGGTGCTGCTGCTCGACGAAGTCGCCGCGCACCTCGACCCGGTCCGTCGCGCGGCGCTGTTCGAGCGCCTCGCCGGCGGCAAGGCGCAAGTCTGGCTGACCGGCACCGAGCGCGCGCCGTTCACGGCGATTTCGGGGGAAGCCGCTACCTGGCGCGTCAGCGGCGGCCGGGTCGAGCGGATCGGCTAAGAGGATCACCCCTCCCCTTCAAGGGAGAGGCTTGTTCGCTCACCACTTGTAACGCGCCGTCACCCCATAGGTCCGCGGGTCGTTCGGATAGCCGGAGACAGCGCCCGGCTGGGCCACCGAATCGAACACCGTCAGGATGTTGCGGTTGTTTAGCAGGTTGTGCGACCAGACTTCGAACGAGAGGCCGTTGTCCATCTCGTAGCCGAGCGAAGCGGTCAGGTCGTTGACTTCGCGGCGGAACCGCTTGGCGGCGGCGAGCGCCGCGCTGGCGTCGATGATCGAGCCGTCGGGCGCGCGCACCAGGAAACCGGGCAGACCTTCCACCAGCTGGGTGTCCGACTGATAGAGATAGGAGACCCGCGGGACCAGGCGGCCGGGGCCGACCGACGCCTCGTACTGGGCACCGAGCAGCACGGTCCACTTGGGAATGCCCGCCGGCTTGGTGCCGGTGAGGTTGCCGACCGAGGAGTTGGCGAAGTCGTCGTACTTGGGATCAAGGTAGGTGACCCCGAAATTCAGCGTCAGGCCATGGGCGATGTTGGCCTGGCTTTCGAACTCGACCCCGCGGGTGCTTTCCTTGCCGGCGTTGAGCAGCGCGAAGCCGACGCCGGTGAACAGGTTCGACTGGAAACCTTTGATGGTCTCGTCGAACAGCGCGAGGTTGGCCGACAGCCAGCCGAGGTTGGCCTTGATGCCGAATTCGAGGTTGCGCGCGTTCTCCGGCCCGGCGAAGCGGCTGCCGTAGGTGAGGTTGTTGACCGCCAGCCCTTGCTGCTCGAGCAGGATCCAGTCGTGCATCGTCGGCCGGCTGTCGCGTGAGAGGTTGATCGAGCTCGCCTTGAAACCGGTCGCGTAGCTCGCATAGACATTGAAACGGCTGTCGATGTCGTAGGCTAGGCGAACGGTGTAGGTGAATTTGCTGTCGTGTGTGCGGCCCGGCTCGACCGCGTTCGGCACGTTCTGGAACGGCGGCAGGAACTGCAGCGCTCGCAGAGGGGCGAGCGGGTTGGCCGCCGGATTGTTGGCGTTGCCGGTCGCATAGGCGACGATGCCCTGGTAGATCGGCGCGGTCGCCGGATTGGTGGCGAACGCGAACACCGCCGCCGGGTCGGTCGGATCGACGCCCGCCTGCTGCAGTCCGCCCGCGACCAGCAGCTGCTGGCGGAATGGCGCGTACTGCGGCGCGTCAAGGTTGATGCCTGAAAACACGTCGGTCGAGGTCACCCGCGTGCGCAGGCGCTTGTGGTCGTCGGTCCAGTTGCCGCCGAGCGTCAGCGTGAGGCCGGCGGCAAGCTCGGCGTCGGCTTGTCCGAACAGCGACAGCGCGTGGCTCTTTAGGCCGTAGTTCTCGGTGAACCCCTGTCCGTCGGCGAAAAACTGGCCGATATATTTGGCGGGATTGCCTTCCAGCGCGCCGAAGGTCTGCTCAAGCGTCGGCACGTCGAGGGCCCCGCCCGAAGCGCCCTGGATCAGGATGTTGGCATAGGGCCGGAACTGCGTCGCGTAGTGAAGGGAATTGTCCTGATCGATGTCCTCATCGATGTAGAACGCGCCCAGCAGCCAGTTCACCCGCTCGGCAACGTTGCCGGTTAGCCGCACTTCCTGGGTAAAAGTGCCGATCCTGAGGTCCTGGAAATTAGGATAGATCAGGTCGGCGCTGGTGAAGTCCGGGTCCTGGTTGGTGATCGCGCGGGTCTTGCGGTAGGCCGTAATCGAGGTCAGTTTGGCCGGGCCGAGGCTCCAGTCGATCTGGCCCGAGCCGCCGAAGTTGCGGATGTCGTTGGTCGAATCCTGGTTATAGTAAATGACGTCCTTGAACTTGTCGGCCGGGACATTGACCTTGCCGCCGAGCGCCTGGAGCGCGAGCGTGGCCGCGCTGCTCTGCAGGTTGACAACCGCGCAGCAGTTCTCATCGATGCGGCTGTAGTCGCCGATCAGGCGGACGGTGACGTTGCTGCCGGGATCGAAATACAACTGCCCGCGGGCAAACCAGCGGTTGCGCTCGTTCTCGCGATGGCCGGTGCCGAGGTCCTTGAAGAACCCGTCGCGGGAATCGAACCCGCCGGAGAGGCTGAAGGCGGTATCCTGGCTCAGCGGGCCGGTGACGTAGCCCTTGCCGATCCAGGCATTGTAGTTGCCGTAAGTCAGTTCGCCCTCGCCGCCCCACTCGAACGACGGGGTCCGGGTGGTGATCGAGATCACGCCGGCCGAGGCGTTCTTGCCGAACAGCGTCGTCTGCGGTCCGCGCAGCACCTCGATCCGCTGCACGTCGGGCAGGTCCATGATCTGCGAAGCCGTGCGCGAGCGATAGACGCCGTCGACAAACACGCCGACCGAGGGCTCGATCCCGGCGTTGTTGGCCCCGTTGCCGAAACCGCGGATGAAGAAATTGGTGTTGGCGAGGCTCTGCCGCTGTCCGACCTGGAGCGACGGCACTACCGCTTGCAGGTCATTCAGGTCGCGAATCTCCGCACGTTCAATCGTCTCGGCGGTGGTAACGGTAACGGCGACCGGCACGTTCTGTAGCGTCTGTTCGCGCTTGGTCGCGGTGACGAGGATGTCGTTATGATCGCCGCTGTCCAGGTCGTCCGCGGCCGCGGACTGCGCAGCCTCGGCGGCGTCTTTCGCGGCGGCGGCAGCCGCGCCTTTCTCCGTCTGCTGCGTTTCGCCCTGCGCCCATGCGCTGGCGGGGAACAGGAGCGTCGCCGCGGCGACGCCGCGCAGGAGCGCACTACGCGCGAAGCCGGCGCGGTCGGCGGTGAAATTCCTCACTGGTTTTCCTCCCTTTCATCCCGCTGGCCTGGGCCGCGTCTGCGCACGGTGCCAAACAACCCGGGGTAACCCGTCCTAATCTGGGTTGTTAGTGCGCCAACCCCGCTGACTCAATTGAGCTTTCCACACAAGCGAGCCGCGCTGCCACCCATGTGGCATCGCGGTTACAGCATCCCGGCAAGCGGAATGTGACGCCATAGGCCCGCTTAGGCCTGACCGCGGCCGGGAGAGGACTCCTCCGCCGCCATCTGCAACGCGGGTTGCGCCTGCTCGGCCGCCTCGCTGCCGCAGTAGCGCTCGAACTCCTCGGCATAGCGGCGCGAGAGGCGGGCGGATTCGCCGGGCGAAAGGGCCTTGGCCAGCTCGGCGAAGCGGCTGCCTTCCTCCTCGTAGACGTGCTGCTGCAAGGCGCTCTTGATGTGCTCCATCTTCGCGCGCCACTCCTGGCTCATTGGATCGAGCTCCTCGAGCATCGCCTGCTGGATCTTGGTCATCTGCTGCTCTTCATAGGTCAACGCAGCCTGGACCTTGCCGCCGAGCGCGCCGTTGTGCTCGATCAGCGCCGGGTAGACCGTCACTTCCTCGGCGATCGAGTGACCGGTGTTGAGCCGCGCGACCTCCTTCATGGCCCGCCGGCGGGTGTCGAGATCGGTTGCCGCGAGCGCATCTTCAACCGCCTGCTCGAGCGCCTTGTGGTGGGCCACGATCTGCGCCAGCCACTGATGGCTGCGCCCAAGTTGCTCGGCCTTGCGGCGGGCTTCGGCGCGCTTCTCCGTGGAAGCGAGCGGGAACACGGTCGATCCGATCTTATCGATCCAGGACATACGGCAACTCCTTGTTGGATTTGTCGAAAGAGCGAGCGGCGGGCGGCATTCGTTCCGCCGCCGCGCGGTATCTGTCGCACGCTTGCGTCGCCTCACCGGTGACCAGTGGCCTCGACCCTGCGCTTTCTTCCGGTGCCACAACCATCAGCTGGACCAAGGCCCCGCCGATACTCTCCGCGACGATGGGAATCGGAATTCGCGCCGGCGCTCGGGCACGTGGAGGGCCGCTCTATCCTTCGACCACCTTCACCAGGCGCCGCTCCAACGGGGCAAGGACGTTCGCCAGCTCGTGGCCCCGCTTCAAGATCTGGCCGTGCTCGCCGATCAAGGTCCACTGACCTTGCCTGCCGCGCAGCGCGGGGCGCTTCTCGAGGCGCATCTGAGGGACTTCAGCGTGGCGGCGGAAAGCGGCGAAAGTGGCCGCGTCGCGGGTGAAGTGCATCGCATAGTCGCGCCATTCCCCGGCGGCGACCATGCGGCCATAGAGATCGAGAATCTTGCTAAGCTCGGCGCGCCCGAAGCCGACCTGATTGGGAATGCGGGCCGGGAACGCGACGATCGTGCCACTGCCCGGCCCGACGCTCATCAGCTATTGCTCCCGCTGCGCTTGCGTGAACGCGGCGCCGAGGCTTCGGGCGAGGATTCCCCTTCCGGGCGCATCTTCTCCAACTCGGCGTGGAGCTGCGCGAGGCGTGCTTCCAGTTCGTCGATCCGCTGGGCGGTCGGCTCGCACGGCTCCTCGCACGGAGTGCCGTAGGGGATGAACTCGCGCACGTAGGTTTCGGCCGGGACCAGCGTCGAGCGGGCCTTGAGCCCGATCATCGTGGCGCCTTCGGGCACGTCGTCGGTGACGATCGCGCCGGCGCCGATGCGCGCGCGAGGGCCGACGATCACCGGGCCGAGGATCTGCGCCCCAGAGCCGACGATGACGTTATCTCGCAGCGTCGGGTGGCGCTTGCCGGCCTTGCCGTTGGTGGGATTGGTGCCGCCGAGGGTGACGCACTGGTAGATCGTCACGTCGTTGCCGATCTCGGCGGTTTCGCCGATCACCGTGAAGCCGTGATCGATGAACAGGTTGTGGCCGATTTTCGCACCCGGATGGATGTCGATCGCGGTCAGCCAGCGGGAAATGTGATTCACCAGCCGGGCGAGGAAGAACATGTCGGCCTCGAACAGCCAGTGCGCCACACGGTGGAGGCCGAGCGCCCACACGCCGGGGTAGATGAGAATCTCCCACCGGCTGCGCGGCGCCGGATCGCGCGCGGCGACGGAGTCGAGGTAGGCAATCAGACGATCCCACATAGCGCCGAGATTCTCCACCAATCGCGGGCTCAAGGCAACCCACCTGCGTTAACTCGCCTAGAGGAGGCGGGGCTCTTCCGGGCCCTCGACCGCCTCCAGCGCCGCGCGCCAGATCGCCAGCGTCGGCGGCGCCTTGCGCTCGAGGCTGAGGGTATCGATCGCCTCGACCAGCTTCTCGAGCTGGAGGTAGGAACGCCCGGCGCGCGGGACAAGGTATTGCGCGGCGTCCATGGCGAGCGGCAGCCCGCGCTCCTGGGCGAGGCTGAGGATCAGGTCCGCCGCCATGGCGTCATCGGGCAGGCCGATCTCGAGCTGCAAGGCGGCGCCCAGACGGGACCTGAGGTCGGGCAGCGCGATTTCCCAAGGGGGCTCACCGGCGACGATCAGCAGCGGCCGGCCCTGTTCCTGGGCGCGGTTCCAGCGGTGGAACAGCTCGGCTTCGGCGAAATGGTGCGCCTCGTCAACGACGTCGCCGTGGCCGCAGTCAGCGAACCACCGGGCAAGCAGCGACTTGCCCGAGCGCGGCGGCCCTGTGAGGACGGCGGTGCGGAAGGGCCAGCTTTCCGGGTGGGCAAGCGCCTCGGCGACGGCGGCGTTGCCTTCGCCGAGGACGATCCGCGCGGGTCCCCCGGAAGCGCGATGGAGCGGAAGGGCGAACTGCGACATCGGACCGGCGCGCTCCCGGCGCCGCTAACGCCGGATGACGATCACGCCGCCGGACTCGCTGACAGAGAAGCCGCGCGAGCGCAGCGCTGCGGCGAGCGCATTGGCGTCGCCGGCGAATGTCACTCGCATGACCGAGATGCCGCCGATCGCCAGACTGCTCGTCGCCGCCGAGCGCACACCCGGAGCGCCGCGCACGGCCGCGACCGAGCTGTCGACCGCCGCCGCGTTGGGGGTGACGAATTCCACGTCGAACGTATTGACCGGGGCTGACGCCGGCGGCGAGGCAGGCGCGCCCGGGTTGGTGATCACCGTTTGGTTTTCCGGCGCGGCCGCGGCGGCCGCTTCCTGCGCCTGCGCGGCGTCGAGCAGCGCCTGGATCTCCGGCTTGACCTGGATGTTCTCGTGGCCGAGCGTCTTGTCGGGCCGCAGCTTGCCGTCCGCCAGCGCCTGGCCGAAGATCGCGTCGAACTTCTGCACCGCCTGATCGAGCATCTGCGGCAGCGCGTCGTCGTTGGCGGCGGTGAGCGTGAACTGGTCGAGATAGGTCGAAATCGGGCCCGTAACGGGCGGTGAAGGTGCCGACCACCGGGCCACCGGGCCATTGCCGCTGGAGATGGGCGACAGGGACGATGATGTCCGATGCGCCGTAGGCATCGAGGATGTTGTTCCACCACGCGCGGCTGCGACGGCCCGTCTGCCCGAAGGTCAGCAACAGCGAATCCCCGCCCGAGCCGACCGGGCGCACATAGTCGATCGCGCTGGTGCCGGACTGGAACTCGGCCCAGGCGCGCTGCCACGGATTGCGCACCTGATACATCGTGTAAGTGCCGCCCTCGATCAGCACCGGCAGCGTCAGCATCGGCTGGGAATGGGCCTTCTCCCCTTCCGCGCCGAGCAGCGCGCCGGCGCGCTTGCGATCGAACACCACCCCGAGCGTGGCGATGTAGCGGTGCGGCCCGACGCGTTCCTTCTGGATCGTCACCGCCGAGACCATCAATTCGATCTGCGATGGCGGCAGGTCGGGTCCGCCGACCTTCTTCCACGCCTTGACCTCGGCCTGCTGCCAACCCTGTTCGCGCGCGTCCTCCGGAGTCTTGCCGGTCACGTCGACATCGATGTCACCGACCGAGATATCGGTCGTCGCGGCGATCGGTGCGATGCCGCGGTCGCCGGAGACTTGCGCGATCAGCGCCGCGCCGCCGGCCAGCAGCAGCGCCGGCGCGGCCGCGCCGGCGATCACGGCGAGCGGGCGGCGGGCATATCGGGGGAAAGGCAGGGACAAAGCCGTCATCAGGGGAAACCGTGCGCCTTTTGCCGAAAGGCGAGTGGAAATCCAAGCGCGAAAGACTAAAGCGATCCGGCGATGGCCTCGAACAACCCGCCGCCGGACCGGCCCTACACCTACGAACAGGCCGGCGTCTCTATCGACGCCGGCAATGCGCTGGTGAAAGCCATCGGGCCGCTGGTGAAGGCGACCCGCCGGCCCGGCGCGGACGGCGCCATCGGCGGCTTCGGCGGGTTCTTCGATCCCAGGGCGGCGGGCTATTCCGACCCGCTTCTGGTGGCGGGCAACGACGGGGTCGGCACCAAGCTCAAGCTGGCGATCGATCACGACCGTCACGACACCGTCGGCATCGACCTCGTCGCGATGTGCGCCAACGACCTGATCGTCCAGGGCGCCGAGCCGCTGTTCTTCCTCGACTATTTCGCCACGGGCAAGCTGGAGACCGGCGTCGCCGAGCGGGTGATCGCCGGGATCGCCGTGGGCTGCAAGCAGGCCGGCTGCGCCCTGATCGGCGGCGAGACGGCGGAGATGCCGGGCATGTACGCTCCGGGCGACTACGACCTCGCCGGCTTTTGCGTCGGCGCGGTCGAACGGGGCGAGCAGGTCACCGGCGAGCGGGTCGCCCCCGGGCATGTGCTGCTCGGTCTCGCCAGCTCCGGCGTGCATTCGAACGGGTTCTCACTGGTTCGGCGGCTGGCGGAGGACAAAGCGTGGGACCTCGATGCGCCCTCGCCAATTCAGGGCTGGCGAAGCTTGCTGGACGCGTTGATCGAGCCGACGCAAATCTACGTCCGTTCGCTGCTTCCGGTGGTCCGCGGCGGCAAGATCGACGCGCTCGCCCATATCACCGGCGGCGGGCTGCTCGAGAACGTCCCGCGAGTGCTGCCGCAAGGGGCGCACGCGGTGATCGACGCCGGCGCATGGGAGCAGCCCGGACTGATGGGGTTTCTCCAGCAGCAGGGGAATATCGCCCCCGGCGAAATGGCCCGCACCTTCAACTGCGGTATCGGCATGGTGCTGGCGGTCTCGCCCGAGCTGGCGAGCGAAATCGCTGCCGAACTCGAGCAGACGGGCGAAGAGGTCTCGCACATCGGCGAGGTCGCCGCGGGCCCGCGCGGCTGCACCGTGCGCGGGCCGGCAGGAAGCTGGGGGTCGACCGAGGCGTGGGAAGCGACGCACACCGTCTGAGCTAGTCCTCAGCGTCGTCCGCAAGGCCCTCGATGTCTTCGCCGAGGGTGTCGTGCAGGTACAGTTCGCGCACCCCGACGTAGGCGACGACCAGGAAGGCGCCGGCGAAGAATACGCCGTAGATGCCGAACACCACCCCGACGGCCAGGATCACGAACAGCGTCAGCGCTGGCGGGATGTCGACCACCTCCTGGTTCACCCAGGGAGTCAGCGCATAGGCTTCGATCAGCCGGACGATGATGTAGGCGACGATGGTCCGCCACAGCACGTTGTCGCCTGCGGCGGCGGCAAGGCCTATCGACGGGACCATCGCTATGGTCGGACCGACGTAGGGCACGAACTCGGACAAGCCGCCGAGCAGGCCAAGCGCGGCCCAGCTGTCGAGGCCGGCGATCCACAGACCGAGCGAGATCAGCGCACCCATGATCGACATCGTGATCAGCTTGGCCTTGAGCCACAGCTGCAGCGCTTCACCGATCTCACCGAGCGCCCGCCGCACGGCTGCGCGGCCTTTCGGCGGCGTCAGCAGCACCAGCCCGGACTTATACAGCTTCGGGCTGGCCGAGATGAACATCGCGCCGACCACCATGATGACGAAGTTGATCAGCAGCTGCCCGGCCCCGAGCATCAGGGTGCCGAGCCGATCGGCTATGGTTCCTCCGCCCATCGTCGAATGAAACGCCTGCACGATCGCCCGGCCGACCGCCGACTTGTCGAAAGTCGCTTCTATCGAGTGCAGCGTTTCCGGCAGGTTGTCGAGAATGCCGGATATCTCGCCGCCGAACTGCACCCCCAGCAGCCACGCGATAACGCCGAACAGGGCGAGCGCCAGCACCGTGCCGAGAACGAGTCTCACTTTGTCGTTCCTGATGCCGAGCTTCTCGAACAGCTCCGCCGCACTGAGGAAGATCACCGCGCCCACGACGGAGCCGAAGGCGAGGATCAGCAGATGGGCGGCCCGCCACACCACCAGCAGCACGGCGGCCGCGACGATGGTCCACATCAGCCGCCGCAAATACGGCCAATCTTCGGGAGAGGGTTGGAAAACGGGTCGCATGCGCGCAGGAACAAGGACAATTCAGCGGCGTGCCCGTTCCCCGGACCGCCGTCACGGGAGACAGGCGCAAATGGCGGACAAGGCGCGGGTGGCGGTGATGCTGTCGGGCAACGGGACGACGATGTCGTCGCTGCTGTTCCATTCGCGGCTGCCCGGCTGCCCATACGAGATCGTGCTCGTCGCCAGCAACGTGCCTGAGGCGCGCGGGCTCAAGATCGCCGAGGCCGAGGGTATTGCGACGTTCGCCCACAGCCACAAGGGGCTGGAGCGCGAGGCGCACGAGGCGATCATCGACGAGGCGCTGCGCGAAGCGGGTGCCGAGTACATCGCGCTCGCCGGCTACATGCGGGTGCTGACCGAGGGGTTCGTCGACAAGTGGGCCGGCCGGATGCTCAACACTCATCCTTCGCTGCTGCCCAAGTTCAAGGGGCTGCACACCCACGAGCGGGCGATCAAGGCCGGTGAGACCCACGGCGGCTGCTCGGTCCATGTAGTGGTGCCGGAGCTCGACGCTGGGCCGCTGCTGGGGCAGATCGCCGTGCACATCCTGCCCGACGACACCCCCGAGACCCTGGAGCGGCGGGTGCTGATGGCCGAGTACCAGCTCTATCCGCGGATGCTGGCCGATTACGTCGGGCGGGAACGGAACCCCGAGTGGTTGACGGAAAGGGTGCGCGAACGCGCCCTTGCCCTGCCCGAAGCCGACGAGGTCAACTCGCATGGGATGCCGTGCTTCGGGATCATCAAGGGCAAGAAGTTCGCCTACGTCAGCATCGACCATCATGGCGACGGCAGATGCGCGCTGCTGGTCAAGATCAGCGGGCCCGACGAACAGGCGCAGTTGACCGCCATGGATCCCGACCGCTACTACCGCCCGAGCTACTTCGGCGACGGCTGGCTCGGCATCCGCCTCGACCTCGGCGACACCGACTGGGAGGCGATCGACGGCTGGCTGGAGCGCAGCTGGCGCAGCGTAGCGCCGAAACGCCTTACGTTCCTGATGGATACCGCGGAGGAGTTCTAGTCAGCCGACTCAGCCGACGATCTCGTCCGGCGCGAAGAAGAAATCGATCTCGATCTTCGCGTTCTCGTCGCTATCGGAGCCGTGGACGGTGTTGGCCTCGATGCTCTCGGCGAAGGTCTTGCGGATCGTGCCTTCGGCGGCGTCGGCCGGGTTGGTCGCGCCCATCACCTCGCGGTTGGTCTTCACCGCGTCCTCGCCTTCGAGCACCTGGACGACGACCGGACCGCTGGTCATGAATTGGACCAGATCGCCGAAGAACGGGCGCTCCTTGTGCACCGCGTAGAAGCCCTCGGCCTGCTCCCGGGTCATGCGGATGCGCTTGCTGGCGACGACGCGCAGGCCGGCGTCCTCGAGCATCTTGGTAACCGCGCCGGTGAGATTGCGGCGGGTGGCGTCGGGCTTGATGATCGAAAAGGTGCGGGTGACCGCCATCGGGCATTCCTTGCAAGCAGCGTTGATGGGAATTCGCGCGCGCCCCTAGCGGGCGGCATCACCAGGCGCAAGGCTCAAGCCTTCTTGACCCATTTGCCCTGTTCCTGGGCGTAGTAGCTGCGCTCGACGTCCTCGCGTCCGTCGAATTGCCGCCATATACCGCGCGCCGCCTCGGTGCCCCCTTCGCCGAACAGCAGAAAGACGCGCTCGAATGTCTCCGCGCCGTCGCGCCAGGCGCCGTCGGCGAGGACGAGATAACGGGCTTGGTTGACGGCTTCACAGCGCGGAGAGAGCAAATCGGCTGGCGCGCGGCGTGCGGAGCCGTGGCTTCGCCGTTAGCGAGAAACGCCTCCGGCTTCGTTTCCCACAAGGCCTGACTGATGGCCGCACGCTGTTCCTGGCTATCGGCGACAATCAGCAGCCTTTCCGCAGCGCCGCGGGTCCGTTCGGCAATCTGCGCAACGACCCGCTCTACCGGATCGCGCGACAACTGCCAGAAGTCGAGCTGCATGGAGCTTGAGGCCTAGCCTTCGAGGTTGTCGCGCACGTAGCGGTCGATCAGGCGCGCGCCGAAGCCGGTAGCGCCCTTGTTCCAGGTCGCGCCAGGCTTGTCGGCCCAGACCATCCCCGCAATGTCGCAATGCGCCCACGGGGTGCCGTTGTCGATGAACCGCTGCAGATACTGCGCAGCGGTGATCGAGCCGGCGTGGCGGGGCCCGACGTTCTTCATGTCGGCGATCGGACTGTCCAGCAGCTTATCGTATTCCGGCGACAGCGGAAAACGCCACAGCTTGTCGCCGCTCTCGCGGCCGGCGGCGAGCAGGTTATCGGCCAGACGGTCGTTGTTTGAGAACAGCCCGCCATGCTCGTGACCGAGCGAGATGATCATAGCCCCGGTCAGCGTGGCGAGGTCGACGATCGCTGCCGGATCGAACTCCTTCTGCGCCCAAGCCAGCGCGTCGCACAGCACCAGGCGCCCCTCGGCATCGGTGTTGATCACCTCGACGGTCTGGCCCGACATCGTCTTGACGATGTCGCCCGGGCGCTGCGCGTTGCCGCCGGGCATGTTCTCAACCAGGCCGCAGACACCGATCACGTTGGCTTTCGCCTTGCGTTTGGCGATCGCCAGCATTGCCCCGGCGACAGCGCCGGCACCGCCCATGTCCCACTTCATGTCTTCCATCCCGGCCGGCTGCTTCAACGAGATGCCGCCGGTGTCGAACGTCACTCCCTTGCCGACGAACACCGTCGGCTTGGCCGCCCTCGCGCCGCCCAGCCACTTGATCGCCAGCAGCCGCGCCGGCTTGGCCGAGCCTTGCGACACCCCGAGCAGCGCACCCATGCCGAGTTCGCGCATGGCGTCCTCGTCGAGCACGACGATTTCCGCGCCGGTGCCTTCGAGACGTTTGGTCACGCGTTCGACGAAGCTCTCGGGATAGATCACATTGGCCGGTTCGGCGACCAGTTCGCGGGTCAGCTCGACACCCTCGGCGAGCGCCCGCTCGGTCTCCCAAGCGGCCTCGGCGCCCGCCGGCGCACCGATGACCACGACTTCGCCGAGCGTGGCCTTCTGCTCGTCCTTCAACCGCGTGCGATAGGCGTCGTAGCGCCAGGCGCGCAGACGCAGGCCGAGCAGAACCGAAGCGATCTCGCCGGCATCGAGGTTGCCGCCCCAGACGTCGAGCGTGAGCCCGCTTTCGCCCGAAGTGAGATAGCGGGCCGATAGCGCCGCCCCCGCCTTTTCCAGCGCCGCAGAGCGGTCTTCGGCGTCGCGCCGCCCGGCGCCGACCAGCACCTGCCGCACGATACGCCCGTCGGCTTCCGCGAAACTCTCGAACACCTGCCCGGTTTTGCCGCTGAAGCGGGCCGCGGATGTTCCTTCGATATCGGTCCGCGACAGATCGCCGGGCAGGCTGTCCTGATCGACGACGCGGGCGAGGAGGCGCGGGGTAGAGGAATCGGCGGCATGGCCGGCATTGGGGCGGAAGGTGATTTGCATTGTCTCTCCGGTCAGGCGACGGCCCTTTGCGGCCGAACGGCGGCGGGGCGTTATGGCTGGCGTTGCAGTTAGAAGCGGCCGGTGCGATAGGCAAGCCATGCCCCTGGCCCGGCAGCCCGAGCTGCAAGCCCCGTTCCGCCGCTTGCGCATCCTCCGCTCGGGGGCAGCACTGGCCGTCGCGGTCGCGCTGACCTTGCCTGCCGCGGCGTGGGCCCAGGACGTCGCCGCTTCGCCGGGAGCGCCGCCGGTAGCGCCGCAGACCGCCCCGGCCGACCAGCCGAAGGGACCGCTCGCCAAGCGGTCGGAGGAGAATCAGCCCGTTCCTTCGCCCGGGCCGGGACCCAATGCGCAGGGTGAACGCCAGGTGGCGTTCGAAGCCAACGCCGTCAGCTACGACAGCGACACCGATACGGTCAGTGCCGAGGGCGACGTGGTGCTGCGGTCCGACGATCAGTCGGTCCGCGCCGACGCCGTCAGCTGGAACCGCAAGACCGGCCAGATCGTCGCCACCGGCGACGTGCGGGCGGTGGACGAGAACGGCAACCAGCTGTTCACCGATCGCCTAGAGTTGACGGATGCGCTCAAGGCCGGCGCGATGCAGAACCTCCTGCTGGTGCTGCGCCAGGGGGGCCGGCTGGCCGCCCAGACGGGCACCCGCGACGAGAACGGGCGGATCGTGCTGACGCGCGCCGCCTATTCGTCGTGCCCGGTGGAAACCGCCTCGGGCTGCCCGAAGAGGCCGAGTTGGCGGATTACCGCCGAGCGGGTGATCTACGACCAGACAACCAAGAAAATCCACTTCCGCGGCGCGTACTTCGAACTGTTCGGCACACGGGTTCTGCCGCTGCCGATACTGTCGGTCGCGGTCGGCGGCCAAGCCCATTCGGGCGTGACCATCCCCGACATCGGCTACAGCGAATCCAATGGCCTCGAGGTCGGGGACAGCTTCTACTGGCGGATCGACGACAACAAGGACTTGCTGCTCTCGGCCTATGCCTACAGCAAGACAGCGCCGATGGTCTCCGCGCAGTACCGCCAGCTGATGGACATCGGCGCGTTCCAGATCACCGGCTATCTGACCCATGGCACGCGCATCCCGGTCGGGTCGACGGTGCCGACGACGCAGCGGGACTGGCGCGGGTATCTCGATGCCAACGGCCGCTTCCAGCTCGATCCGAACTGGAGCGTGACCGGTTCGGTCAGGCTCGCCAGCGACCGCACCTTCCTTCGCCGGTACGACATCAGCCGCGACGACCGGCTGCGTTCGACCTTCGACGTCGAGCGGATCGACGACAACTCCTATTTCTCGGTCGAGGGATGGTACACGCAAGTCCTGCTGACCGACCAGCAGCAGGGGCTCGAGCCGATCGCGCTGCCGGAGATCGACTATCGCCGGCGGCTGACCGATCCATGGCTCGGCGGCACGCTCGATCTGCAAGCCAACAGTCTGGCGCTGACACGCACCTCCGGGCAGGACACCCAGCGCGCCTTCGCCAAGGCGCGGTGGGACTTGCGGCGCATTACCCCGTGGGGACAGGAAGTGACCGTCACCGCGCTGCTGCGCGGCGACGTCTATCATTCCGACGAGAACGCCGCGACCGCGGTCGCGCTCTACCGCGGATTGCCGGGGTGGCAGGGGCGAGCGATCGCGATCGGCGCGATCGACGTCAAATGGCCGCTGGTGGGTCAGCTGTTCGGCGGGACGCAGGTGCTGACCCCGCGTGTCCAGCTGGTCGCCAGCCCGCCGATCCGCAACCTGGCGATCCCCGACGAGGATGCCCGGGCGATCGATCTCGAGGACAGCAACCTGTTCGCCCTCAACCGCTTCCCCGGCTACGACCGCGTCGAAGACGGCGTGCGCGTGACCTACGGGGTCGATTGGGAACTCAACCGCCCCGGCTGGCGGATTCGGTCTACCGTGGGCCAGTCCTACCGCCTGAGCGACAAGCCGACGCTGTTCCCGAACGGCACCGGGCTCAACAACCAGTTTTCCGACTTCGTCGGCCGGACCGAAGTCCGCTTCCGCAACTTCATCAAGTTCACCCATCGTTTCCGGCTGGACAAGGATAGCTTCGCCGTCCGCCGCAACGAGATCGACGCCACCGTGGGTAGCGACCAGACCTACGTCGAGCTCGGCTATCTGCGCCTCAACCGCAACATCGATCCGACCCTGGAGGATCTGCAGGACCGCGAGGAGCTCCGCGCCGCCGGGCGCGTCGCATTCGCCAAGTATTGGTCGGTGTTCGGCTCGGCGGTGGTCAACCTGACCGATCACCAGGAGGACCCGGCCTCGACCTCGAACGGGTTCCAGCCGCTGCGCACGCGGCTCGGCGTCGCGTATTCCGACGACTGTCTGGAGTTCGGCCTCACCTGGCGGCGCGATTACGTGCAGATCGCCGACGCCAGGCTGGGCAACACCTTCCGGGTGTACTTCTCATTGAAGAACCTCGGGCTCCATTGAGGGCCACGGGCAAACAGGCTATCGGCCGCGAATTCGGCATGGCGCTCAGGCTGGGTTCAGCCGCCCGGCGGCACCCGGCCGGCTTGAGGTGACCGGCGCGCCGAGCGCCGATGGAGGGCATTTTACGTGATCGTTTCCGCCAAGCGAATTTGGAATTTCGGACGCATCGCCGCGGCCGGCGCTTGCATTTTGGCGGCCGGCATGGCCGCTGCGCAGGACAACAGCACACCTGGCGATGCGGACGCGGTGAGCGGCTTCGATATCCCCCAGAATGTGAAGCTGCTCGGCAAGATGGACCCCAATGAGCGCCATGCCACGGCCAAGGTCAACGGATCGATCATCACCGGGACCGATGTCGACCAGCGCGTCGCGCTGGTGATCGCCGCCAACGAAGGGGCGAAGATCACCCCCGACGAGATGCAGGGCCTGCGGCTCCGGGTGCTACAGAACCTGATCGACGAGACGCTGGAAATCCAGGAAGCCAAGGCGCAGGACATCGCGGTCAATTCCAGCGAAGTGGAGGAGCAATATCAGCGCCTGGCCAAGCGCCAGGGGAAGTCGGTCGCCGAGATGGACGCGTACCTGACTTCGGTCGGCTCCTCGCCGGCGTCGCTCAAGCGCCAGATTGAAGGTGAACTCGCCCAGAACAACCTGATCCAGCGCAACATCCAGCCCTTCGTCAACGTCTCCGAAGACGAAGTTAAGGAGATGTACGACCGCATTCAGTCGTCCAAGGGCACCTTCGAGTACAATATCGGCGAGATCTTCCTCTCGGACACGCCGCAGACGCGCGACGCCGTGTTCGAGAACGCCAAGAAGATCGTCGACCAGATCAAGCAGGGCGGCAGCTTCCAGGCCTATGCCCGGCAGTTCTCCGAGGCTTCGACCGCCGCGGTCGGTGGCGAGCTCGGCTGGATCCGCTTGCAACAGCTGCAAAATCCGACGCTTGAGAATGCGGTACAGCAGCTCCAGCCCGGGCAGCTCGCCGGCCCGATCGAAATTCCCGGGGGGTTCGACATTCTGGCGCTGATCGATAAGCGCCAGATCGGCATGCCCGACCCGCGCGACGCGGTGCTCAGCCTGAAGCAGATCGCCATCGATTTCCCCAAGGGCACGACGGAGGCCGAGTTCAAGCAGAAGGCGCAGAGCTTCGCCGATGCGGTGAAGACAATTCACGGCTGCGGCGAAGCCGACGCCGCCGCCAAGGCAATGGGCGCGCAAGTGGTCGACAACGATCAGGTCCAGGTGCGGCAGCTCCCTCCGGTGCTGCAACAGCAAATGCTGCAGCTGAACGTCGGCCAGGCGACCACCCCGTTCGGATCGCAGAGCGACGGCGTGCGCGTGCTGATGCTGTGCGGGCGCGACGATCCGAAGGCCGAAAGCGGGCCCAATCCGCAAGACATTCAGGCCCAGCTCGAAGACGACCGCATCGGCAAGCGCTGGCAACGCTACTTGCGCGATCTGCGCCGCGACGCGGTCATCGAATACGACGACTGAGCGGAACGCATCTCTCCTCGCCGTTCGCCCTGAGCTTGTCGAAGGGCCGCTTTTGTCCTTAAGCGCCGCGCTGGAAGGAAAGACGGTGCTTCGACAAGCTCAGCACGAACGGGCTTTTTCATGACCCCGCCGCTCGCGGTGTCGCTCGGCGATCCGGCGGGAGTCGGCCCGGAGCTGATCTGCGAGGCTTGGGCTCGGCGGAAAGCCGAGCGGCTGCCGCCGTTCCTCGTGATCGGCGGCGCCGGGGTGCTGCGCCAGGCGGCCGCGCGGTGCGGGCTCGATTTGGCGGTTGAGGTCGTCGACAGCCCGGGCGAGGCGGCCGCGACATTCGCTTCCGCCCTGCCCGTGCTCGGTGACCTCGATGCGGCTTATCGCCCCGGCAGGCCCAACGCCGACGGGGCCCGACTGGCGATGACCTCGCTCGAACAGGCGGTCGCCCTCACCGCCTTCGGCAGCACAGGCGCAGTGGTCACCGGGCCGATCGCCAAGGCGCGGCTCGCCGAAGTCGGTTTCGCCTTTCCCGGGCAGACCGAGTTCGTCGCCGACGCCAGCGGGGTCGCAGCCGAAGACGCCGTGATGATGCTCGCCGGGCCAAGCCTGAGGACGGTGCCGCTGACGGTGCACGTTGCGCTCGTCGAGGTGCCAAACCTGCTCTCCAGCGAGCTGATCGTGCGCCGCTCGCGAATCGTGGCGATGGCGCTGCGGACCGATTTCGGCATTGCCGAGCCGCGCCTGGCCATCTGCGGCCTCAATCCGCACGCCGGCGAGCACGGCCGGATGGGGGACGAGGAACAGCGGATCATCGCCCCGGCGATCGCCGCGCTGCGCGCCGAAGGCATCGACGCGAGCGGCCCGCACCCGGCGGATTCGCTGTTCACCCCGCGTGCCCGGGCGACTTACGACGTCGCCGTGGCAATGTACCACGACCAGGCGCTGGTGCCGCTGAAAGCGCTCGATTTCGACCAGGGCGTAAACGTCACGCTCGGCCTGCCGATCGTCCGCACCAGCCCCGACCACGGCACCGCGTTCGCCATTGCCGGTACTGGCGTGGCGAACGCCGACGCGACGATCGCGGCGATCCGCATGGCCGGCGAGATCGCGGCGCGGCGCACGACATCCCGATCCCGATGAGGGACCTTCCCCCGCTGCGAGAGGTCATCGCCCGTCATGGTCTCAGCGCGTCGAAGGCGCTCGGGCAGAATTTTCTGCTCGACGAGCAGCAGCTCGCCCGTATCGCGGCGATTCCCGGAAACCTCGTAAACAAGGCCGTACTGGAAATCGGCCCCGGGCCCGGCGGGCTGACGCGGGCGTTGCTGCGCGCCGGGGCGCGGGTGACGGCGATCGAAATGGACCGGCGCTGCCTGCCGGCGCTCGGCGAGTTGGATGAGGCGTTTCCCGGACGGCTGCGAGTGATCGAGGGCGATGCCACGCCGCTCGATCACGACGCGCTGATGGGCGAGCCCTACGCCGTGGTCGCCAACCTGCCGTACAACGTCGGGACGGCGCTGTTCACCCGCTGGCTGACGGGCGAATCATGGCCGCCGCAATGGACCTCGCTGACGTTGATGTTCCAGCTCGAGGTCGCCCAGCGGATCGTCGCCCGGCCCGGCAGCGGCGCGTATGGACGGCTGGCGGTGCTGGCGCAGTGGCGCACTACGGCCAAGCTGGCGATGAAGGTCCACCGCAGCGCTTTCGTCCCGCCGCCCAAAGTGATGAGCGCGGTGGTTCACGTGAGCCCGGCGGCAATGCCCGTGGGCGTTTCGGCGCGGATGCTCGAACGTGTGACCGAGGCCGCTTTCGGCCAGAGGCGAAAGATGCTGCGCCAAAGCCTCAAGAGCCTGCCCGGCGCCCCGGCCGCGCTCGACAAGCTCGACATCGACCCGACACGGCGGGCCGAGACGCTGACTGTGGACGAGTTTCTCAGCATAGCGCGCGAACTGTCCTGACTCGCGGGGTTGGAGCGCGCCGCAACCCCCGCTAGACGGTTGCAGATGAAACAGCTTTCGTCCGAAGAACGCGCGCTTGCGGGCGGGATCGACCAAGCGGCGATGCTGGCCGCAACCGAGCGATGGAGCGCAATCAACAGCGGGACGGCCAACCTTGCCGGTCTGGCCCGGCAGTCGGCCGAACTGGCCGACGCCTTTGCCGCGTTGCCAGGTAAGGTGATACTGCGCGAGGCGGCGCCGGTGACCGCGGTCGATGGGCTGGGACACGAGGTCGAACGCGAGCACGGCCGGCATCTCGTTCTGCAAGTGCGCCCGGAGGCTGAACGGCGCTTCCTGCTTACCGGGCACATGGACACGGTGTATCCCGCCGATCACCTGTTTCAGTCCGTCTCCTGGCGCGATGCCGATACGCTGAACGCCCCCGGGGCGGCCGATATGAAGGGCGGAATCGCGGTGATCCTGCATGCGCTGGAGGCGTTCGAGGCCAGCGCCGCGGCGAAGGCAGTCGGCTACGACGTGCTGATCAACTCGGACGAAGAGACCGGCTCGCTCTCGTCCGCCGGGCTGATCGCCGAGCTGGCGCGCGGCAAGGCGGCGGCGCTGACCTATGAACCCTCGGCGCTGCCCGACGGCACGCTGGCGCACGCGCGCGGCGGCAGCGGGAACTATTCGCTGGTGGTGACCGGCCGTTCTGCCCACGCCGGGCGCAACCCGCACGAAGGACGCAACGCGGTGGTCGCCGCGGCGGCGCTGACGCTGGAGCTGAAGGCGCTGGAGCATGCCGATCTGACGGTGAACCCTGCCAGGGTCGAAGGTGGCTCGGCCAATAACGTGGTGCCCGACCATGCTGTGCTGCGATTCAACATCCGCCCGAAAACGACCGAAGCCGCCGGGGCGTTCGAAAGCGATCTCGATACGCTGATCCGCGAAGTGGAGAACCGGCATGAGGTGTCGATCCGGCTTCATGGCGGGATCACCCGGCCGCCCAAGCCGGTCGAACCGCGGGCGCAGGTGCTGTTCGAGCTGGTGGCCGACACCTCCGCCGCTCTCGGGCGGCCCCTCGGGTGGCGAGCGACCGGCGGCGTGTGCGACGGCAACAACATCGCCGCCTGTGGCGTGCCGGTGGTTGACACGATGGGCGTGCGCGGCGGGGCGATCCATTCGCCGAACGAGTACCTGATCGTCTCCTCGCTGGCCGAGCGCGCGGCGCTCTCGGCGGTGGTGCTGCATCGGCTGGCGACGGGAGCGGCGCTGTGAGCTTCGTCATCCGCGCCGCCAACGCCGATGACCTGCAGGCGCTTTACGAGATGGCCAAGCTGACCGGCGGCGGGTTCACCAACCTGCCCGCCGACCGCAACTCGCTGCGCGGCAAGCTCGAACGCTCGGCCGAGGCGTTCGCGCGCGACGACGACACGCTGGCCGACGAACTGTTCGTGCTGGTGCTGGAGAACATCCAAACCGGCGAAGTGCGCGGGACCAGCCAGTTGTTCACTCAGGTCGGACAGAACTGGCCGTTCTACTCGTACCGGCTGACCACGCTGACCCAGCATTCGCGTGAGCTCGAGCGCACCGTGCGTGCCGAAATGCTCAGCCTGGTGACAGACCTCGAAGGATCGAGCGAAGTAGGCGGGCTGTTCCTCCATCCTTCCGAACGCGCCGGCGGGCTCGGGCTGCTGCTCGCGCGCAGCCGCTACCTGTTCATCGCCGCCCATCGCGCGCGCTTCGCCGACCGTATCCTGGCCGAGCTGCGCGGAATCATCGACGAGCGCGGCGGCTCGCCATTCTGGGACGCGATCGGCGGCAAGTTCTTCGGCATGAGCTTTCAGGACGCCGACGAGTTCAACGCCATCCACGGCAACCAGTTCATAGCCGACCTGATGCCCAAGCATCCGGTCTATACCGCGATGCTGCCCGAGGAGGCGCGGCGGGTAATTGGGCTGCCGCATCCCTCCGGCCGGGCAGCGATGCGGATGCTGCAGGGCGAGGGGTTCCGCTATCAGGGCTACGTCGACATCTTCGACGGCGGGCCGACGATGACCGCCTCGACCGAAGAGGTCGCCAGCATCCGCGATGCAGTGATGACGCCGGTGACCGGGACCGAGCTCGGCACGGGCGAGAAGGCTCTGCTGGCGACCGGGCGGCTGGCGGAATTCCGCTGCTGCTACGGCGCGCGTGAACTGAACGGCGGGGGCATGGCGATCGATTCGACCGCCGCCGGGGTGCTGGGGGTGCGCTTGGGCGACGCAGTGTGGAGCATCGGGCGGTGAGTGGCGCCAGTAGATCCCCCTCCCGCTTGCGGGAGCGGTCAGGGGTGGGTCAGTTCGCGGGCGGTTGTCACTCCCACCCTCGGCCCCTCCCGCAAGCGGGAGGGGAGAAGTGACCCTGGTCGAAATCAACTTCGACGGGATCGTCGGGCCAACGCACAATTATGCCGGGCTGAGCCTCGGCAACCTCGCGGCGGCGGCGCATGCGGGCGAGGTGTCTTATCCCCGTGCGGCGGCGCTGCAGGGGCTGGAGAAGATGCGCGCCAATCTGGCGCTGGGGCTGGCGCAGGGCTTCTTCGTGCCGTTGCCGCGCCCCGATGCGCGCTGGCTGGAGGCGCTGGCGGCGGATACCTCGACCGATCCGGCGCTGATCGCCGGAGCGTGGTCGGCGAGTTCGATGTGGGCGGCCAACGCCGCCACCGTCAGTCCGGCGCCGGACACCGCCGACGGCAGGTGTCACCTGACAGTCGCCAACCTGGTGACGATGCCGCACCGGGCGCACGAATGGCCGGACACCTTGCGGCAATTGCGACTCGCGTTTGCCGACGAGGGGCATTTCGCGGTCCACGGCCCGGTGCCGCCGTGCTTCGGCGACGAGGGTGCGGCGAACCACATGCGACTGGCCATGGCGCACAGAGAACCGGGGCTGGAGCTGTTCGTTTACGGCCGCGGCGGCGGGCCTTTCCCCGCGCGCCAGCACGAGCAGGCGAGCCGCATCGTTGCGCGACGACACGGGCTCGATCCCGCGCGGGTGCTGTTCGTCGAGCAAAGCCCCGAGGCAATCGCCGCCGGAGCGTTCCACAACGACGTGGTCGCGGTCGCCAACGAGCGGGTGCTGTTGGCGCACGAGCAGGCCTTCGCCGACCGCGAAGCCACCTACGGCGCCATCCGCGAACGGTTTCCTGCGGCCGAGTTCATCACCGTTCCGGCTTCGGAGGTGAGCTTGGCCGAAGCGGTGCGCTCGTACTTGTTCAATGCCCAGCTCGTCTCGTCCGACTGCCGTCCGACGGCGGCATGGCGCTGGTCATCCCGACCGAGGCGTGGGACAGCGCGCCGGTCCGCCGGTGGCTCGACGGCATGCTGGCCGGCAACGGCCCGATCCGCCGCGTGGTGCCGGTCGACGTACGCCAGTCGATGGCCAACGGCGGTGGGCCTGCGTGTCTGCGGCTGCGGGTGGTGGCGGACTCGGCGACGGTCGATCCGCGGTTCCTGCTCGATGAGGAAAAGGCCGAAGCGATCGAACGCGTGATCGCCCGCGCCTGGCCCGAGCAGATCGACATTGCCGACATTGGCAGCGAAACCCTCGCCCGAGCGGTGGTCGGCGCGCGGCTGGCGTTGCTAGAGGCCGTTAACCTTAACGCCCTTGCCTGACCGTCCCCTGTCGGGGCACATTGCACTTCGTGCTGCGTTAACCGCTAAAATGTGCTTGAAAGCTGCCCTGGCAGGGACATTGCGCCCGGAGCTATTAAGGGCAAAGGTTAACACATCAAGGGACCCCAATGCTGCGGAAAATCGGCCGCCTGTTCGTCATCAAGAGCCGCTGGGAAGCGTACATGGTTATCTACGCGCTCGGCCTCGGCGCGACCGAGCGCGGGGTAGTCTATCTGCAGCGCTTCCCCGGCTATGGCGGCGACCTGCTGTTTCTCGCCTGCATGGGCGCGGTGTTCATGGGCGGGGCGAAGATCCTCGACTGCCTGAGGTACGAACAGGCGGAGCGCGCGGAAGGGCAGGAGCCGTCAACCAGTTCCGACTAGTTGGCTGCGCTCACATGTCTTCGTATCCTTCTCCCACCAATGGGAGAAGAACGGTGCGACGCTTGGATGCGGTTGGATTGCCTCGGGATGAAGGTGGGGGATTCTGTTGCTAGGCTCCCCCGGGCCCCCGGTTTCCAATTCTGTTACCCGGTTCGGTCCGAACCGTGCTCAAAGCTTTGTAAGATCAGGCCGTTAAGCCGTCAGGTTACGCAGCAAGAGCAAGTGCTTCGTTGTCGTTGGCACTTGTGTGTTGTGAGCCTTTAACGGGTTACTCAGCCCGGGCGAAAACAGTGTCTTTCAACACACGTCGATCCTGGTTCGGCCCCGTCAGAAGCCCCTGATTGCTCAGGGATTTTGGTGGAGCCGCCGGGTACTGCCCCCGGGTCCGCTGTGCCTATTGCACACCGCAGTTTATCGCCATATCCGGTCGAAACCGGCACCGCCCTATATAGGGGATGCCGGCTTAATGTGAAGTGGACGGCGCCTCGCTCTTCCTGAGCTCGGCAAGGATGGCCTTGAGCACATCGAGCTGCGGATCGGTCGGCACTTCGGGGGTGGCGGCGGTGCTCTCGACCTGCTTCTGCTTGTGCTCCATCTCCTCCATGATCCGGTTGACGCTGCGCACCAGCAGGAACAGCGCGAAGCCGATGATCAGGAAGTTCAGGATCTGGGTGAGGAAATCGCCGTAGCCGATCATCGCCACGCCGGCGGCCTTGAGCTGGGCGTAATTGGTCGGATCGCCCTTGTAGTCGGCCGGAATGTCGCCGAGACGGATGAAATAGCGCGAGAAGTCCACGTCGCCGAAGATCCAGCCGATCAATGGCATCAGGATGCTTTCGGTCAGCGAGGTGGTGATTTTGCCGAAGGCCGCGCCGATCACCACGCCGACCGCGAGGTCGAGTACGCTGCCACGGGCGATGAATTTCTTGAACTCGGCCAAAAAGCCCATGACCATCCCTCCTGCCAAGTGCGGTCGACCGGCTATCTGCCACCCATGGGCGAGCGTCACAAGCGTTGCCTAACCTGTGTTTGTCTTGAACCCACGCCGAGGCGTGCTATGTATGCAATACACCACGGGTCCATCGGGAGGGTTTGAATGACCAAGTCGTTCGTTTCGCGCCTTTCGCGCTTCGCTGTCGTCGCGCTTGCAGCCATGGGTCTGGCGAGCTGCGGAATCAACGCGGTGCCGACCAAGCAGGAATCGGCGAAGAGCCAGTGGGGCGCGGTGCAAAGCGCCTACCAGCGGCGCGCCGACCTGATCCCCAATCTGGTGCAGACGGTCAAGGCCGCAGCGGGTTCGGAGAACCAGATCCTCTCCAACGTGATCAACGCCCGCGCCCGGGCGACCTCGATCAACGTGACCACCAACGACCTGTCGAATCCGGAAACCTTCAACAAGTTCCAGAACGCGCAGAACCAATTGACCCAGGCGCTCGGGCAGTTGCGCACGGTGGTCGAGAACTATCCGACGTTGCAGAGCCAGCAGCGCTTCGCCGACCTGATGACCGCGCTCGAGGGCTCGGAGAATCGCATCAACGTTGAGCGCGACCGCTACAACGAGAAGGCGCAGGACTATAACACCACCATCCGCACCTTCCCCGACATCCTGGCGGCGAAGATCATCTACGGCGCCAAGCCGCTGCAGTACTTCTCCGCCCAGCCCGGCGCGGAGACGGCGCCGACGGTGAACTTCGGCAATATCCAGCCGACCCCAGCCAATGGCGCCGCCGCGCCCCCGCCTGCGGCGAACGAAAACGCTCCGGCGAGCACCGCGACGCCGGCCGCGGGCGGGCAGTGAGCAAGCCGAACGCCGACCGTTTGGTGAGCAGGCTCTGGCTCGCGATCGCGCTGCTGCTCGCGCTCCTCGCCGCGCCGGCGGCGGCGGTCGATTATCCGCCGCATCCGCAGGGGCCGATCTTCGACCAGGCCGACCTGCTTCCGCCCGACGTCGAGGCTTCGCTCGACCAGCGGCTGCGGGCTTTCGACGCCCAGACCGGCGATGCGGTGATCGTCGCCACGGTGAACAGCCTGCAGGGCGACACGATCGAGGACTATGCCGCCAATCTCTACGCCGCCTGGGGTATCGGCGGCAAGGAACGCGACACCGGCGTGCTGCTGCTGGTCGCGCCCAACGAGCACAAGGTGCGGATCGAGGTTGGCTATGGCCTGACGCCGTACATCACAGACATCCTCTCCGGGCGGATCATCCGCGACGACATCACCCCCAGGTTCAAGCAGGGCGACATGGCGGGCGGCATCGAAGCGGGCGTCAACGATATCCTCGACCAGCTCTCCAAGAGCCCCGCGGATGCCAAGGCGATCACCGAAGCGGCGGCCGCGGCGGAGAAGAGCCGGCCGCATGAGGGCGGCGGAATCCCAGCCGGCGGGCTGCTGTGGCTCGGTTTCCTGCTGTTCTTCTTTATCCTCCCGGCGTTCCGCATGCGGCGCGGCCGACGCTATCGCGGCGGTCTCGGCGGCGCGGTCGGCAACGTGCTGCTGTGGACCGCGCTCGGTTCAGCGATGGGCGGCGGCCGGCGCGGCGGTTGGGGCGGAGGCGGCAGCTTTGGCGGAGGCGGCGGCGGTGGAGGGGGCTTCGGCGGGTTCGGCGGCGGCATGTCGGGCGGCGGCGGCGCCTCGGGAGGCTGGTGATGAGACAACACCTGAGCGAAGCCGATTTCGCGCTCGTCAAGAAGGCGGTCGAGGCGGCCGAGACGAACACCGCCGGCGAAATCGTCACCGTCGTCGCCGACCGGTCGGACGGCTACACCGACGTCGCGCTGGTGTGGGCGGTCGGGGTGGCGTTCACCGCGATCGCGGTGCTCGCCTTCTGGCCCAGCTTCTTCCTCGATAGAATCGATTGGGTGCTCGGCACCTGGAACAACCCATGGACGCCGCGCGAGATTTTCGGTTTGGCGCTGTTCGTCGGCATCGCCAAGTTCGCCGCCGCCTGGCTGGTGCAGCTGTGGCAGCCGCTCAAGTTCTTCCTCATCCCGGGTCCGATCAAGAGCCACAGAACCTATCACCGCGCGCTGGCGATCTTCTCCGTCAGTGCCAAAGGGCGGACCACCGGCAAGACCGGCATCCTCATCTACCTGTCGATGCGCGAGCGCCGCGCCGAGATCGTCGCCGACGAGGCGATCACCAGCAAGGTCGAGCCCGAGGCTTGGGGCAAGGCGATGGCGGCGATGCTCGCTGAGCTGAAGCGCGGCCAGGTCGGCGCCGGCATGGCCGCCGCGGTCGAGCGGGTCGGCGTTATCCTCGCCGAGCACCTGCCGAAGCCGGAAGGTGACGTGAACCAGTTGCCCGACCGACTGATCGAGCTTTAGGCAGCGAGGACGCGCCATCTCTCCCCTCCCGCTTGCGGGAGGGCGATGTCCCATTGCCAGCCCCGGCTCTCCTGCCTAAGCGCCAAGCATGCCCGAACGCCCCCTCCCTCCCGATGCAGATGCCCCCGAGCAGGTCGAATGGGCCGGCCGGTTCATCGTCGCCAAGCGCCGCGGGCGATGGGA
Organism: uncultured Alphaproteobacteria bacterium; assembly: GCA_963811255.1. Classification (GTDB taxonomy): domain Bacteria; phylum Pseudomonadota; class Alphaproteobacteria; order Sphingomonadales; family Sphingomonadaceae; genus Croceibacterium_B. The sequence continues at coordinate 1,786,874 of CAWEQI010000003.1, forward strand.
ATACGCCAGCCGGGCGCGCGATATTCGCGCCGCCGTGATCCTGGCGCTCGATGCCGGCGAGGTGCTGCTGGTCGAGCAGTATCGGGTTCCGCTCGGCCAGTACTGTCTCGAGCTGCCCGCCGGGCTGATCGGCGATCACGAGGAGGACGAAGACGCGCTGGAAAGCGCGATGCGCGAGCTGGAGGAGGAAACCGGCTATCGCGCGGCGCAGTGGGAGGAACTGGGCGAATTCGCCTCGTCCCCCGGAATGCTGAGCGAAACGTTCACGCTGGTGAAGGCTACCGGCCTCAGCAAAGTCGGCGACGGCGGCGGCACCGAGCACGAGGATATCGTCGTCCACCGCGTCCCGCTCGAGCGGGTAGCCGACACGGTCGCCGAGCATCGCGCGAGCGGCCATGCGATTGATGTCAAGCTGCTCCTGCTGCTGGCGTCCGGCTTTCTCGAGGATTCGGCTCAGTGAAGGTGGCGGTCGTCGGCGCAGGGGCAATGGGCTGTCTATACGCGGGCGCGTTTCACCGCGCGGGCGCGGAGGTGACGCTGATCGACGTCAACGCCGAGCACATCGCGGCGATCAACGCGAACGGACTCGAACTGGACACCCGGCGCGGGGTCGAAACGCTGCCGCTGCCGGCGGTAAAGCCCGAGGAGGCGAGCGAGGTCGCCGATCTCGTCGTGCTGTTCACCAAGACTTTCCACACGGATGCCGCGCTCGACGGGGTAAAGGCGATCGTCGGCCCCGGCACATACGTGATGACGCTGCAGAACGGGCTCGGCAACGACGAGGCCGTCGCCCGCCACCTGCCGCGCGAGCGGGTGATCGCCGGGGTCAGCACCCTGCCCTCAGACCTCGTCGGCCCCGGGCGGGTACGCAGCCATGGCGAAGGCGGGTCGAAGCTCTACCCGGCGTTCGGCGGCGAAACCGCCTTTGCGCAGCAGGTGGCCGACCGGCTCACCGTTGGCGGGCTGCCGACGACGCTGGAGCCCGATATCGAGGCGGCGATCTGGTCGAAGGCGATCTTCAACGCGGCGATGAACACCTTGTGCGCGCTGACGCTGCGGACGCCGGGCTTCCTCGGCGCGCACGTGGAGGCCAAGGCGCTGATCCGCGCGGTCGTGCTGGAAGGCGTCGCCGCAGCCAACGCGAACAGCGTCGGGATCGAAGCGCAGCCGATCCTCGACCTGACGGTGGTCTCGGTGACCGACCACGCCGATCACGAAGCCTCGATGCTGCAGGACGTGAAGGCCGGCCGGCGGACCGAGGTCGACGCCATCAACGGCGCGATCGTCCGCGCGGCGCACGCGGCGGGCGTGGCGGTGCCGGTGACCGAAACGTTGTGGCGGCTGGTCAAGCTGGAGGAAGCGAAGCTTGGTGAATAGATCCTCCCCGGGACGGGGAGGTGGCAGACGCCGAAGGCGGCTGACGGAGGAGGCTCTCGGTCGGGCGCAGCGCTTTCGGCCGGCCCCCTCCACCGCGCTTCGTGCGGTCCCCTCCCCGTCTCGGGGAGGATCAGGCTTTCAATTTCGACCGCCAACCCCTAGCACGCGGACAAAGTCAATCATTCCAGAGGAGCCGCCCCCATGGCCAAGGACAACACCATCACCTTCTACGACCTGGCGCTGTCGACCGGCGCGACGATCAGCCCCTTCGTGTGGGCGACCAAATATGCCCTGAAGCACAAGGGCTTCGACCTCGACGTGGTCCCCGGCGGGTTCACCGGCATTCCCGAACGCACCGGCGGCAAGACCGAGCGGCTGCCGGCGATCGTCGATGACGGCCAGTGGGTGCTCGATTCCTGGGGAATCGTTGAATATCTCGACGAGAAATATCCCGACCGACCGATGCTGATCCCGCACCCGAGCGTGGCGATCATGCTGCGCGCGCTCGATGCGTGGTTCTGGGGCGTGGCGACCGGACCGTGGATGCGCTGCAACTGTGTGCGCTACCGCGACCTGTCGGTCCCCGAAGACCACGAATACATCACCTATTCGCGCGAAAAGATGCTCGGCAAGACACTCGAGGAAATGCAGGAAGGCTACGAGGAACGCCTGCCTCAGATTTCCGCCAATCTCGAACCGCTGCGCATCGCCTTGCGCGAGGCTGACTGGCTCGGCGGCGACGGGCCGAACTACGCCGATTACCGGATCATGGGCTCGATCCTGTTCACCGCCTCGGTGTGCCAGGGCGCGCCGGTGCTGGCCGACGACGACCCGCTGCGCCCGTGGATCGAGCGCTGCCTCGACCTCTACGGCGGGCTCGGCCGTCATCCGGGACTGTTCAACCTGTTCGGACTGAAGCAGCGGCCCGGCGACCCGCCGCTGTTCGCGCCGCAGGGTCAGGGCGGCATCCACAAGCGCAACACCGGCCCCGAATCGACTCGCGCCGAGACCCAGCGGATCACCGAGGGCATGAAGGCCTGACACTTGGCGCGGCCGCGCGTCCTCGTCACCCGGCGCTGGCCGGAGCAAGTCGAGCGGCAGCTCGCCGAGCGGTTCGACGTCACGCTCAACGAAGCTGACGTCCCGCTCGGCCAGATCGAGCTGGCGGCGGCGATGGGCGACTACGACGTGCTGTGCCCGACGGTGTCGGATCGGATCGATGCCGATGTGATCGCGGGCGGCAATCGGGTCAGGCTGATCGCCAACTACGGAGTTGGCTTCGAACACATCGATCTGGCGGCGATGAAGGCTAAGGGCATCGCCGTCAGCAACACCCCCGGGGTGCTCACCGATGCCACCGCCGATATCGCCATGATGCTGATCCTGATGGCCGCGCGACGCGCCGGCGAAGGCGAGCGGGAGCTGCGCGCCGGGAAGTGGAGCGGATGGCGACCGACTCACCTGCTCGGCGCGTCACTCAAGGGCAAGGTGCTCGGGCTGGTCGGGTTCGGACGGATCGCCATCGCCACTGCGCGGCGCGCGCATCACGGGTTTGGGATGCGCATTGCCTACTACGGACGGCGCGAGACTCCGGCGGATGTGGCGCGGGAGCTGGGAGGCGAGTTCTATCCGGAGCTGAGCGATCTGCTCGCCGTCTCGGATTTCGTGTCGCTGCACGTCCCCGGCGGAGCCGAAACGGCGAATCTAATCGATGCGCGGGCGTTGGCGGCGATGAAGCCGGGCAGCTATCTCATCAACACCGCGCGCGGCGGGATCGTCGACCATGCGGCGCTGGCCGAAGCGCTGCGCCGCGGGCATATCGCCGGAGCGGGCCTCGACGTGTATCCAGCCGAGCCGGAGGTGCCCGGGGAGCTGCTCGGCCTCGAGAACGTGGTCCTCCTGCCGCACCTCGGCAGCGCGACGCGCGAGACCCGCATCGCGATGGGCGAGCGGGTGCTTGCCAACGTCGTCGCCTGGGCAGAGGGGAGGCCGCTGCCGGACCGGATCGCATGAGCGACGCGATCGCCGACGTGATCCGCGCCGAGCGCCTGCCGGACGACTATCGCGCGGTGGTCGACGATTATTGGCGCCCGCTGGCCGACGACATCGCCCGCCGCGCCGAGGCGAAGCACCCGCTCGTCGTCGGCATCAACGGCGCGCAGGGCTCGGGAAAGACGACGCTGTGCAAGTTTCTCGAACCGCTGTTGGCGGATCGGGAACTCCGGGCCGTCACCCTCTCGCTCGACGATCTCTACCTGTCGCGCGCCGAGCGGGCGCAGGCGGCCGCCGATCATCATCCGCTGTTCGCCACCCGCGGCGTTCCGGGCACCCACGACGTCGAGCGCGGCATGGCAATTCTCGACCGGCTGCTCGCCGGCAAGGGCGCCGAGTTGCCGGTGTTCGACAAGGCGCACGACGAGCCTGCCGCCGAAACCCGCCCTGTCGAAGGACCGGTCGATGTGGTGCTGTTCGAAGGCTGGTGTGTCGGCGCGGCGCCGCAATTCGCGGCCGAATTGCGTGAGCCGGTCAACGCTCTCGAGCGCAAGGAGGACCCGGACGGCACCTGGCGCCGCGAAGTCAACCGCCGCCTCGCCACCGACTATGCCGAGCTGTTCGCGCGGATCGATGTGCTGGTGATCCTCAAGGTCCCCGATTTCGCCTCGGTGCGCGAGCATCGGCGGGTGCAGGAGAAGCGGCTCGGGTGGGGACCGGCGGTGATGGACCAGGCCGCGCTCGACCGTTTTCTCGACCATTATCAGCGCCTCACCGAACATATGTTCAGGGAAATGCCGGCGCGAGCCGACATCGTGATCGAGATCGGCCGCGACCAGCGGCCCGTGCGGCTTTCCACCAAGCCGCAATCGGTGTAGACTTTGTCCGAACAGGTGGAGGTTTTCTAATGGTCAAGCTCACCATCAACGGCGAGACGCGCGATCTCGACGTGCCCGACGACATGCCGCTGCTGTGGGCGCTGCGGAACGAGCTGGGCATGGTCGGCACCAAATTCGGCTGCGGCGTCGGCCTGTGCGGCGCGTGCACCGTGCACGTCGACGGCAAGCCGACCCGCAGCTGTTCGGCCCCGGTCGGCACCCTCGCCGGCAAGAAGATCGACACCATCGAGACCCTCTCCAAGACGCCGGTCGGCCGCGCGCTGCAGCAGGCCTGGCTCGACGTTGACGTGATGCAGTGCGGCTATTGTCAGGCCGGCCAGCTGATGACCGCCAGCGCGCTGCTGGCGAGCAATCCCAACCCCAGCATGGAAGACGTCGAGAAGGCGATGCAGGGCAATATCTGCCGCTGCGCCTGCTACAACCGCATCAAGGACGCAATCCAGATTGCGGTCAAGGAAGGAGCGCAAGCCAATGCCTGAGCTCGCAGAAACCATGCAGGTATCACGCCGCACATTGCTCAAGGCCGGCGCACTCGCCGGCGGCGGGCTGATGCTCACCGCGACGATCCCCGGCGTCGCCCGCGCCGCGACCGGTTCGGCCAAGCCCGGCACGCTCAACGCCTTCATCACCATCGAGCCGAACGGCGCGATCACCATCGTCGGCAAGAATCCCGAGATCGGCCAGGGCATCAAGACCATGCTGCCGATGCTGATTGCCGAGGAACTCGACGCCGACTGGGACAAGGTGGCGATCGTCCAGGGCGATTCCGACGTCAAGAAGTACGGTCCGCAACTCGCCGGCGGCAGCTTCGCCACGCCGATGAACTGGATGCCGATGCGCCAGGTCGGCGCGGCCGCGCGGGCCATGCTGGTCGAAGCCGCGTCCCGGCGCTGGGGCGTCCCGGCGGCGAGCCTGACCACGTCGAAGAGCATGGTGACCAACCCGGCCACCGGCAAGACGTTGACCTATGGCGAACTGGCGACCGAAGCGGCCAGTTCGGCGGTGCCCGACACCAAGACGGTTGCGCTCAAGGACGCCAAGGACTTCGTCATCATCGGCCGCAAGATCGGCGGCATCGACAGCCCGAAAATCGTCCAGGGCGAGCCGATCTTCGGCCTCGACACCCAGCTTCCGGGCATGGTCTACGCGGCCTACGAGCGCTCGCCGGTGTTCGGCGCCAAGTTCGTCTCGGCCGACGTCGAAGCGGCCAAGGCCGAGCCGGGGATCATCGACGCGATCGCCATTGCCGGCAGCGGCGGCCCCGAGCAGCTGGTCGACGGCGTGGCGGTGATCTCGCACAACTGGTGGCTCGCCAACAAGGCTCGCAAGAAGCTCAACATCAAGTGGGACAACGGCGAATGGGCCAGCCATTCGACCGCCGGCTACGACGCGCAGGCGCGCAAGCTGATGGCCTCGGGCAAACCCGCCGAAAGCCTCAACAGCAAGGGCGACACCGCCACCGCGTTCGCCAATGCGGCCAAGGTAGTCGATGCCGAATACCACTATCCGTTCCTCGCTCACGTGCCGATGGAGCCGATGAACTGCACCGCGCTGTACAAGAAGGACGGCTCGATCGAGTTGTGGGCGCCGACGCAGACGCCGCAAGGCGGGCAGCAGACCGTGGCCAAGATGCTCGGCATTCCGCAGGACAAGGTGACCGTCCACATCACTCGCTCGGGCGGGGCCTTCGGCCGGCGGCTGATCAACGACTTCATGCACCAGGCGGCGGCGATCGCGCAGAAGATGCCCGGCACGCCGGTGCAGCTGATCTGGAGCCGCGAGGACGACGTTCACTTCGACCACTACCGGCCCGCCGGGTGGCACCGCCTGCGTGCCGCGCTCGACGGCGACAACAAGCTGGTGGCGATCGAGGATCACTTCGTGACCTTCGACCTGCCGGGCGCCGGGGGATACAACCCGGCGGCGATGGCCAAGGACGAGTTCCCGGCCAATTTCGTGCCCAATGTCAGCTACGGCCAGAGCAAGCTGAAGACCGCGGTGCCGATGGGGGCGTTGCGCGCGCCGACTTCCAACGCGCTGAGCTTCACTTTCCAGTCGTTCCTCGACGAAGTGGCGCATGAGGCCGGTACCGACCTGCCGACGCTGCTGCTCGGCCTGACGGAAGGGGCCAAGGCCGACCCGGCGCAAGCGGGCTTTTTCGGCAAGCAGCCCGGCTTCGATCCCGCCCGGATGGACGCGGTGATCCGGAAAGCGATGGAGATGTCGAACTGGGGCAACGCCAAGCTGCCTGACGGCCACGCGCTCGGCTTCGGCTATTACTACAGCCATCTCGGCCATTTCGCCGAAGTCGCCGAGGCGAGCGTGACCCCGAAGGGCCAGGTGCTGGTGCACAACATGTGGATCGCCGGCGATGTCGGCAGCACGATCATCAACCCGTTCGGGGCCTTGAACCAGGTCCAGGGCGCGGTGATCGACGGGCTCGGCCAGGCCTTGGCGCTGGCGATCGAGGTCAAGGACGGTAAGGTCGTCAACTCGAACTTCTACAACTACCAGATCCCGCGGATGCCAATGGTGCCGCAGGTGCACGTCGAGTGGGTCAAGAGCGACAACGCCCCGACCGGGCTCGGCGAACCGGCGCTGCCGCCGTCGATCCCGGCGCTGACCAACGCCGTGTTCGCGGCCACCGGCAAGCGCATCCGTACGCTGCCGATCGATCCGAAGCTGCTGGCGGCGGCCTAGCGGGCACGCAGAATCGCCTCGACGTCGGCCAGGTGTTCGGGCCGGTCGACGTCGCGCAGCTCGTCGGCAGGAACGTCTATCAGCGTGACGCCGGAAAGGCCGCGCAGCACTTGCGCCGCGCCTTTGTCGCCGCTGAGCGCTTCGAGCGCCGGGAACAGCGCCGCCGGGACGCATACCGGCGCGCCGGGCTTGTTGCCGGGGTAGGCGACCGCGGCGGGACTCTCAGCCGTCACGACCTTTCGCAGTGTCGCTGGTGATACCAGCGGCATGTCGGCGAGCAGGATCAGCAGCGCGTCTTGGCCTTCGGCCCAACGCGCGGCGAGCGCGGCGGAAGTGCCGAGGCCTTCGGCGGCGCGGTCGTTAACGAGAAGCTCGCAACCCCGAGCAAACGCCGGAGCCGGATCACTGACGACCAGCGCCAACCGATCGTGCGCCATCGCCAGCGCCGCATCGAGCGCCCAGCGCCCGAGCGGCTTGTCGGCGAGCGGCGCGTCGAGCTTGCCGCCGCCGAAGCGGGTTGCGCCGCCGGCGGCGAGGATGGCGATGGCCAGGCTCACCGGTGCGGGTGCAGCGCTTCGTAGGCGCCGACCACTTCGGCGAGCACCGACAGCGCCAGCACGCCCGGATCGCGCGCCTGCGGGATTAGCCCGACTGGGCTGTTGATCCGCGCCAGCTCGGCGTCGGAATGCCCGGCGGCGCGCAGCCGTTTGAGGCGGTCCTCGCGCGCCGGGGCACCGCCTTGCGCGCCGATATAGAACGCCGGCGTGCCGAGCGCCCAATCGAGCAGCGCGTGCTCCCATTCGTGGTCGTGGAACAGCAGCAGCACCGCCGTCCAGGCGTCGGCGGCGAGGTCCTGCGGCGCGCGGCCGAGCGACAGCCCCTCTCCCGCCTCGCGCCGTTCGACCTCGATCCCCTGCGCCTGCGCCAGCCGCACCAGCGCCGCGCATTCGGCGCCGGCGCCGAGCAGCGCGATCCTCAGGCGCGGGATGTAGCGCCGCTCGCGCAGCAGGTGCGGTGCGGCGTCGGCGGGCAGACCGAGCAGCAGGACGGCTTCGCGCCGTGACTCGAGATCGGCAACACAGCGCTGCAGCGCCGCGCGGTCGGGCGCCGGGTCGATCCAGATGTCGAGCCCCGCGCCGCACGGCAGGCGGAAGTCGACGAACGGCGAGCCTTGGCCGTAGCGCAACATCCGCGGTGCGCCCGCGGCCATCGCCTCTCGCGCCTGGCTGGCCAACTCGTCGTCGAGGCACTTGTCGGCCATGTCGCCGGTGCGTGCGCCGTTCGCCGCGACCGCCAGCTGCGTGCCCAGTCGGCGCGAGAAGCTGCCGTCGATCCCGACGATCGTGCACAGCGCGGCCTCCCCGGCGGCGGCTCGGATGAGGGCGGCGTGGTCGTTCATCGCCCGCGCGGCTTTGCCGATTGCAGAGGAAAAGGCAATTTCCCTCACACCTCTCCCGCTTGCGGGAGGGGAAAGACACTTCGTTCCATTTCTGCAATCTTCAATCCGAGCCGAAATCGAGCGGAGTGGGCGACCTCGGGCCTGTTGTGGAAGGCGATCTTCGGCGGCGCGTTGGTGCCGCTGCTGGTCACCGGACGGGCTATGTCGCGGCCTTCCTGGTGCCGGCGGCGTGCTATCTGGTGCTATGGCTGTTCGTCATTTCCGCCGGCCGGGCGCTGCGGAGGCCCTCGTCGCGCATTGATTTGAGCGGCCAAGCCCCATATCGGGGACCCAGGAGATAGTTTCATGTTCAACTATCAGACCGGGTTCGGCAATCACTTCGCGAGCGAGGCGGTTTCCGGCGCGCTGCCGGCCGGGCGCAACAGCCCGCAAAAGCCGCCGTTCGGGCTTTACGCCGAGCAGTTTTCGACCACCGCCTTCACCGCGCCGCGCAGCGCAAACCGGCGGAGCTGGCTCTATCGCCTGCGGCCGATGGCCGAACACGCGCCGTACGAGCCACTCGCCGGGTTAGAGGCGCTGCGGAGCGCGCCGTTCACCGACCCGGTCAGCCCCAACCGCCTGCGCTGGGATCCGCTGCCCATTCCTCAAGGCCGCGACTGGCTCGAAGGACTGTTCACCTACGGCGGCAACGGCGATGTCGGCACCGGCGCCGGGATCGGCGTGCACCTCTACGCCGCCGACCGCTCGATGGAGCGGCGGGTGATCCAGAACAGCGACGGCGAGCTGTTGATCGTGCCGCAACAGGGCGAACTGCACATCGCCACCGAACTGGGGCGGATGGACGTGCCGCTCGGGCATATCGCGCTGATTCCGCGCGGCTTGCGCTTCGCGGTCGCGCTCGATGGGCCGAGCCGCGGGTACGTCTGCGAAAACTACGGCGCACCGTTCCAGCTCCCCGACCTGGGGCCGATCGGCGCCAACGGCCTCGCCAATGCGCGTGACTTCGAGTCGCCAGTGGCGTGGTTCGAGGATGTCGAAGGCGAGCATGAGATCGTGCAGAAGTTCCAGGGCCGACTGTGGCGCACCGTGCTCGACCATTCGCCGTTCGACGTCGTGGCGTGGCACGGCAATACAGCCCCGTACCGCTACGATCTCGCGCGGTTCAACACGATCAACACGGTCAGCTTCGACCATCCCGACCCGTCGATCTTCACCGTTCTCACCTCTCCCAGCGAAATCGCCGGCACCGCCAACTGCGATTTCGTGATCTTCCCGCCGCGGTGGATGGTGGCCGAGGATACTTTCCGTCCGCCGTGGTTCCACCGCAATGTGATGAGCGAGTTCATGGGGCTGATCTACGGCGCGTACGACGCCAAGGAAGGCGGCGGTTTCGAACCCGGTGGCGCGAGCTTGCACAACCAGATGAACGGCCATGGGCCCGACGCCGAGACTCATCGCCGAGCCAGCGCCGCGAGCCTGAAGCCGGTCAAGCTGGAGGATACGCTCGCCTTCATGTTCGAAAGCCGCTGGGTCATTCGCCCCACTCAGGCGGCGATGGAACTGCCGGGCCTCCAGCCGGATTACGATGAGTGCTGGCGGGGCTTCGAAAAGGCGCGACTTACAGAATGACAAAGACCGACGAGACGCATGATCCGAAGGCAACGAGCTGGGTCGACGGCGCTGACGAGCATCCCGACTTCCCGGTGCAGAACCTGCCGCTGGGCATTTTTTCGCCGCCCGAGGGAGGGAAGCGCGGCGGGGTGGCGATCGGCGACTACGTGCTCGATCTCGCGGGCGTGGCGCTGATGCTGGAAGGCGATGCGCTCGAGGCGGCGCGGCTGACGGCCGACGAGACGCTCAACGCGCTGTTCGCCGACGGTAACGCCGCGGCCGACGCGCTGCGCCAGGGCGTGTTCAAGCTCCTGACCGATCCGGCGCGGAAGGACCTGGCGATGGCGGCGCTGATCCCCGCGGACAAATGCGAGCTGCACATGCCGTTCATGGTCGGCGACTACACCGATTTCTACACCGGCATTCATCACGCGATGAACGTCGGCAGGCAATTCCGTCCGGACAACCCGCTGCTGCCGAACTACAAGCATGTGCCGATCGGCTATCACGGCCGCGCCAGCTCGATCCGGCCGAGCGGCGGCGACGTGCGCCGCCCGCAGGGGCAGCGCAAGGGTGACGAGGACCAGCCGGTGTTCGGGCCTTCGCAGCGGCTCGATTACGAGCTCGAGATGGGCATCTGGACCAGCGGCGCGAACGAACTCGGCAGCGATATCGCCATCGCGGATGCCGCAAAGCACGTCGCCGGCCTGTGCATCCTCAACGACTGGTCGGCGCGCGACCTGCAGGCATGGGAATATCAACCGCTCGGCCCGTTCCTGGCCAAGAATTTCCATTCGACCGTTTCGCCGTGGGTGGTGACCGGCGCCGCTCTGGCCCCTTTCCGCACCGCCCAGCCGCCGCGCCCCGAAGGCGATCCGGCGCCGCTGCCTTACCTGCTCGACGCCGACGACCAGGCCCACGGCGCCTACGCGGTCGAAATGGAAGTACATCTCTTGACGCGCAAGATGCGCGACGCCGGCGAGGCGCCCGAACGGCTGAGCAAAGGCCCGATGACGGCCATGTACTGGACCGCCGCGCAGCTTATCGCGCATCACACGGTGAACGGCTGTAACCTGCAAGCAGGCGACCTGCTCGGCACCGGGACTCTGTCGAGCGAAGCGCGCGAGACGTTCGGCAGCCTGCTCGAGCTGTCGAACGGCGGGAACGCCCCCCTCACGCTGGCGAACGGCGAAACCCGCAGCTTCCTCGAGGACGGCGATGAAGTGATTATGACCGCGCACGCGGTTACCGAGGGCTACCGCACGATCGGCTTCGGCGAATGCCGCGGGCGGATCGCCGGATGAGCGAGGCGCTCGTCCTTCACGGCTACTGGCGCTCCGGGACCAGCTATCGCACGCGAATCGGGCTCAACATCAAGGGCGTGGCGTACGAACAGGCGCCGGTCGACTTGCGCGCCGGGGTGCAGGCGTCGGACGAATTCCGCGCGCTCAATCCGCAAGGCCTGGTGCCGGCACTGGAGACGCCCGACGGCGTCTTTATGCAGTCGTCGGCGATCCTCGAATGGCTCGAGGAGCGCTATCCCGAGCCGCCGTTGCTGCCGGCAGCGCCGGGCGAAAGGGCGCTCGTGCGGGCGATGGCGATGGTGGTCGCTTGCGATATCCATCCGCTCAACAATTTGCGCGTTCTGAAATACCTGAAGCATACTTCAGGACAGGATCAGGCAGCGATCGACGCGTGGGCCGGGCACTGGATTTCCGAAGGATTTTCGGCCCTTGAGGCAATGATCTCACAGCACGGCGGAAAATTTGCCTACGGCGACAGCCTAACTCTGGCCGACTGCCATCTGGTGCCGCAGTACTATTCCGCGCGGCGGTTCGGCATCGATTGCGGGCGGTGGCCCCGACTTGCCGTGGCGGTGACGAACGCACTGGCCGAGCCTGCGGTCGCGCAGGCGCACCCTGATCGGCAACCCGACGCCGATCCGGCTTGACGCCCGGAATGAAGCGGCCGCGCCCCGGCAGGATTTTGGCCGATTTCGCGGGGCGGGCGGCGGAGCCGCTCAGGGATTGCGATTCAAATCCCTTTCGGCCCGCCACATTTTCGTCTAATTGTGCCTCCGCGCCGTTGTGGCGCAACAGGGTTCATAGGGGAGTTACTATGCGTAAACTCGTTACCGGAATTGCGGCTACCATGCTGGTCGCCGGCCTCGCCGCGTGCAACAACGCCAACGACCAATCGTCGGCGATGAGCTCCGAGACGACCGAAGCCGCTCCTGTCGATACGACGGCGCCTGCGGCCACCGACACTTCGGCGATGTCGGCAGCGGCGAGCGACGCCAGCGATGCGGCCAGCTCTGCCAGCGACGCGGCCAGCGAAGCCAGCGAAGCGGCCAGCGGCCAGTAAACGCCTCGGGCGGCCGGCAGCGTTCAGCGGTCGGCCGCCCTCACAATACGGTGCTACACGCCTCGTTCGCGCGGCGAATACCAAAGGCCCTCGGAGCGTTGCCAGCGCCAGGGTTCAGTTTCTTCTTCTTCTGCGGAATCCTCGCGAGCTTACCGCTTTTCGCCTTCTTGGCTTTGCCCTTAGGCTTCTTGGCCGCCTTTGCAGCGGACTTCTTGAGCACCGCCTCGGCCAGACGACGCACCTCGCCCACGCGGGGCCTGATCTCGTGGGCCAACACCGCCTTGGCCAGTTGCTTGTCGGTCAGCTTCTCGCGATCGGCCGGGGCCGTGGCAGCCGCCCCGGTTTGCGCCGCTGCTGTGCCGGCCTTGGCCGCATTCTTCCGTCCAGCCATTTGTCACCTCGTGCCGTCGATTGATCCCGGCAAAAAGCTGCGCAAAGCGATTTCCGCCGACAAGAGAACGTTCGATCGCGTCACATCGTTGTCAAATCTCTTTTTTGCCCAAGCAAGGAGCGTCCGTCACTGGGGCATCTCGATCGCATGCTCCAGCCCCAGCCATCCGGCGAGGGTCGCGAGGTCGCCGCGGACGCTGTCGCTCGCCAGCGCCTCGGCGCCCTTCTCGAAGCGCAGCACCAAGCGTCCGTTTTCGCGGGTCAGCTTGCTGGCGGTGAGCGACAGGCGCGAACCGGCGCCGATTCGGCGGCACAGCCGGATCGCCAGCCCCCAACCGATCGCCTGATACAGCTGGTCCTCGCTCGCGAGGCCGAGCAGATCAGCGGGTAATCCCGTGCGTCCGCCGGTCGCCACGAGCGCGGCGGCGATCCGCGCGCGGCCGGGAACGTCGAGGCTTATCCAGCGCTTGTGCAGCGCCCAGTCAATCGCATGGCTGATCCTGATGTTCGGCTCGAGCCGCGCGGCAGCGAGTGCCAGCATGATCGCCACCAGGCGCAGCCGCTCGCCGGTTGAGTCCTCGGCTCCGACGGCTTCGGCCGTCCATCCGGCCATCATCGCCGCGCGCGACGGCGAGCCGCCGAGCGGCGCCGCGAAGCGCGAGATCCCGACAATCAGCGGATCCTGCCGCCGCGCGAGTGACGGCAGCTGCTGATAGAGCAACCCCTCGCGCAGACCCCAGGCGGAGAACACCAGCCCCGACGGCTGTAGCTCCGCCAGCATCACGCGCAGCAGGTCGGCGGCATCGGGCAAGGCCTCGGCGCGCATCGTCGCGAGGCGTGCGCTGTCCTTGAGCGCGGCGCGATCGGAGCGGATCAGTTTCTTGATGACGGGCTCGGCTTCGTCGGGCGACAGCTCAAAACCGTGCGGATCGGTCAGCGGGGATCCCTGCTGCAGCATCGCCGCGCGGGCGAAAGCACGCCAGGTGCCGCCGACGAGATACAACGGCCCGGGGTGTGCGACCGCCCAGCCGACCCCGGCGAAGGACTTGTGGACGAAGCCTTTGAACGAGCGCGAGCCCTTCTTGCGCAAGCTGTCGAGCCGCAGCGTTCCGAACGGCAGGCTCACGCCCTGATGGGCCTGGCCGTCCTCGACGCAGACCAGTTCGAGGCTGCCGCCGCCGAGGTCGGCTACCACCCCGTGAGCGTCGGGGAAGGCGGCGATCACCCCTGCTGCGGAGGCGACGGCTTCCTCTTCACCCGACAGGAGCCGCGGCTCGAAGCCGATCGCCCGGACCCGATCGAGAAACTCGGCGCCGTTCTCCGCGTCGCGCACCGCGGCGGTGGCGACCGCCGTCACGTCGCGAATACCGAGCGACTGCAGCAGGAAATGGAACCTAGCGAGTCCGGCAAGGGCGACCTCCTGCGCCTTGTCGGGTAGCCGCCCGGTGGTAGCGATGTCGCGGCCGAGCCGAGCGGTGACCTTCTCATTGAGCAGCGTTTCGGGCGCCCGACCCGGCCCGGTGTAGACCACCATGCGCACGGTGTTCGAACCGATATCGATAACGGCCCTGTCGGGCGCATCGCCGGCGACTTCCGGTCGCCGCCGGTCGAGCCGGGGCGTCATGAGCCCCCCTTGCGCAACGTCAGATGCGGAACGCTCTTCTCGTCGAGCGCGGCCCCGCGGCCGGACAGCGAGGGGTTCTGCATGAAGTACTCGTGGCAGTTGAAGCCCTCGCCGTCGCTCATGATGCGCTGATATTCCCCGCTTCCGTCGAGCACCCAGCTCTGTTCCTCGTCGAGCAGGTTGGCCAGCATGACCTGCTGCAACACCTGCTCATGCACCGTCCTGTTGCGGATCGGCACCATCGCCTCGACACGCCGATCGAGGTTGCGCGACATGGCGTCGGCCGAGCTGATGAACACCTTGGCCCTTGCGCTCGGCAGCTTGTAGCCGTTGGCGAAGGCCCAGATGCGGCTGTGCTCGAGGAAGCGGCCGATGATCGACTTGACGCGAATGGTCTCCGACAGGCCCGGCACGCCGGGCCTGAGGCAGCAGACTCCGCGAATCACGAGCTGGACCTCGACGCCCGCCTGACTGGCGGCATAGAGCCGGTCGATCACGCCCTTGTTCGTCAGGGCGTTGAGCTTGATCCAGATGCCGGCGGGCCGGCCGGCCTGCTTGTTGGCGATCTCGTTGTCGATCAGGTCATAGATCGTCTCGCGCAGATCGAGCGGCGAGATCGAGATCAGTTCGGTGCGGCTCGGCTCGACGTACCCGGTGATGAAGTTGAACAGCCGCGCTGCGTCGCGGCCGATTCGCGGATCGGCGGTGAAGAAGCTGAGGTCGGTGTAGATCTTCGCCGTCACCGGATGGTAGTTGCCGGTGCCGAAGTGGCAGTAGGTGCGGTAGCCGTCGTCTTCCCGACGGACGACCATCGACACCTTCGCATGGGTCTTCCAGTCGACGAAGCCGTAGATCACCTGCACCCCGGCGCGTTCGAGCTGGCTCGCCCAGTGAATGTTCTGCTCCTCGTCGAAGCGCGCCTTGAGCTCGACGACCGCGGTGACCGACTTGCCCGCCTCGGCGGCGGCGATCAGCGCCATCACCACCGGCGACTGGTGACCGGCGCGATAGAGCGTCTGCTTGATCGAGATCACCGCCGGGTCCTCAGCCGCCTGGCGGATGAAATCGACCACCACCTCGAAGCTTTCGTAAGGGTGATGGACGATAAAGTCCTTCTCGCGGATGGCCGCGAAGCAGTCGCCGTCGTGCTCGAGCACGCGCTCGGGATAGCGCGGCGCGTAGGGCGCGAACTTGAGGTCCGGGCGGTCTTCCTCGACGATCGTCGCCAGTCCGCTGATGCCGAGCAGCCCCTCGCTCTTGGTCACCAGCGCGTCGCGCAAGCCGAGATGCTCGCGCAGCATCGCCTCGGCGTCCGGATCGAAGTCGCGGTCGAGCTCGAGCAGGATCACCCGGCCGCGCCGCCGCCGCTGGATCGCGCTGCGGAAATAGCGAACCAGGTCTTCGGCCTCTTCCTCGACCTCGATGTCGCTGTCGCGCAAGACCCGGAACACGCCGTCGCCGTCGATGCGGAAACCGGGGAAGATCATCTTTGCGAAGCGGCCGATGACGCCTTCGATCGGCACGTAGATCGCCTCGTCGCCGGGAATGCGGACGAAGCGGGGCATGGCTGGTGGAACTAACACCATTTCGACCAATTTGGCCTCATCGGCACGGCGGGTCAGGTTGAACAGGATGCCCATCCCCAGATTGGCGATGAACGGGAAGGGATGCGCCGGATCGATCGCCTGCGGAGTAATCACCGGCAGGATATCGTCGACGAAGAACCGCCGCAGATAAGCCGCCGCTTCGCCGTCGAGCGAGTGGGCATCGGCGATGCGGATGCCTTCGGGGGCCAGCTTGTCGTGCAATTGGGTGAGCACGTGCTGCTGCAGCCGTTCAAGCCGACGGACCTTGCGGTGGATTTCGGTCAGCTGCTGGGTCGGGGTCTTGTCGTCGATCGAACGCGTATCGATGCCGCGCCGCGCCTGCCCGGCGAGACCGGCGACGCGGATCATCATGAACTCGTCGAGATTACTGCCCGAAATCGACAGGAAGCGCAGCCTCTCGAGCAACGGGTAGTGCGGGTTGTAGGCTTCGGCGAGAACGCGTTCGTTGAACGCCAGCCAACTCAGCTCGCGATTGAAATAGGCCGTTTCGGCGGCTGGGCGGTCGTCCGCCGACGGCCCCGGCGCTGCCGTGCTGACCGGCTCTCGCTCGGCCGCCTCGCCGGGCGGTGCGCCGATCGTATCCCTTGTCAGTGCCGGCAGGTCCATGGTTGATCCACTACAATCCATCCGCGCCTTAGAACCGCGTCGCGGGAGCGGGAATCGCCAATCCCGGCCGTCATAAGCCAGTCACATCACAAGCCCAAGGTGCTCCGACGAGCGGGAGGCACGCGGTGAATCGGGCGACGATTCTGACAACCGGCGAGGATGCCGAAAGGTTCGAAGATTTTCGAACTCAACGGGATGGTGTTCGAATTCCGCAAGCTGGCCTCGGAAGGTCCGGCCGTGCTCATCGAAGGCGCGGCGTGGGCCTTCGTCGACTGGGTCATGGAAGACCTTTCCGGGCTCGAGATGTGCCGCCGCCTGCGGGCCGACAGCCGCACCCGCGACGCGCACGTAACGATGATCCTCGAGCATGATGATCCCGAAGACCGACGGCGGGCGCTCAAGGCCGGGGCCGACGATTACATGGTCGGGCCGGCCGGCCGGCAGGCGATCCTCGATCGCATCCTGGCGGTGCATCCGTCGGCCGGCCGACGCGGTTCCAGCCAAATCATCGAAAGCGGCAATTTGCGGATCGACCTCGGCGCCGAGCAGGCCCGCTGGGGCAGCAAGGCGGTGTCGCTGCGGCCCAACGAGTTCCGCCTGCTGCGCTTTCTGGCCGAAAATCCCAACCGCGTGCTGTCGCGGCGGGAACTGATCGACGCCCTAGGGAAATCGGGCGATACCGAATATCTCAGGACGGTCGACGTATGGATCAAGCGCCTGCGCTTCGGTCTGCGCCAGGTGGGGGCCGGCGGGCTGCTGCGCACGGTGCACAACAAGGGTTACGTCTTCGACTCCCCTTGAGCGGCTTCTCTTGCGCGGCCGAGCGTCTTGCCGAGGATCGCCTCCAGGTCTTCGTCTCCCCGGTGCCGGTCGGGCATGTGCTCCCCGGTGTCGGCGAAATAGACCATCTCGGCGACGTTGGTGGCGTGATCGCCGATCCGCTCGAGGTGCTTGGCGACGAACAGCAGGTGCGCTGCCGGGGTGATGTTGTGCGGGTTCTCCATCATGAACGTCAGCAGCGCGCGAAAGATGCTGTCGTAGAAGTTGTCGACCACCTGGTCGCGCCCCAGCACCATCGCCGCCTTGGCTCCATCACGCGCGGCGAAGGCATCGAGCACGTCGCTGACCATTTCGCTCGACACCCGCGCCATCTCCGGCAGCAGCGACAGCGGCTCGATCTTCGAACTCTCGATGTTCGGCACGCGCTTGGCGATGTTCTTGGCGTAATCGCCGATGCGCTCGACCACGCCGGAGATCTTCAGCGCGGCGACCACTTCCCGCAAATCGTTGGCGAGCGGCGCGCGCAGCGCCATGATGCTGATCGCGCGTCCCTCGACATCGCTCTCGAGTTCATCGATCCGCACGTCGCGCTCGACCACCGCGGCAGCGAGTTCGACGTCGCGCGTGATCAGCGCTTGCATCGAGTTCGCGGATTGCCAGCTCGGCGAGGCCGCCCATCTCGCTGATCGTGGCGCGCAGTTCCTCGAGCTCTTGGTCGAACGCCTTGAGGGTGTGGCCGGTGGCCGCCATGCTAGCTCTCCTCAGCCGTAGCGGCCGGTGATGTAGTCCTTCGTGCGCGTCTCGCTCGGTGTGGTGAATATCTGCGAGGTGGGCCCGAATTCGATCAGCTCGCCGAGGTGGAAGAACGCCGTCTGCTCCGACACCCGACCCGCCTGCTGCATGTTGTGGGTGACGATGACGATGGTGAAGCTCTGCGACAGCTCGTGGACCAATTCCTCGATCTTGGCGGTGGCAATCGGGTCGAGCGCCGAGGTCGGCTCGTCGAGCAGGATGATCTCCGGGCGAATGGCAATCGTGCGGGCGATGCACAGGCGCTGCTGCTGACCGCCCGACAGCGACAGCGCGCTGGCGTTGAGCCGATCCTTGACCTCGTCCCACAAGGCCGCCTGGCGCAGCGCGCTTTCGATCCGTTCGTCGGTCTCGGCGCGGTTGAGCTTCTCGAAGAACTTGAGGGCGAAGCCCACGTTGCTGCGGATCGAGGATGCGAACGGGGTCGGCTTCTGAAACACCATGCCGACCTTGCGCCGCAGCCGACTGAGGCTGTAGCTCTTGTCGAGCACGTTCTCGCCATCGATAAGGATTTCGCCGGTGGCGTACTGCTCGGGATAGAGTTCGTAGATACGGTTGAGCGCCCTCAGTAGCGTCGACTTGCCGCAGCCCGAGGGGCCGATGATCGCCGTCACTTCGCTTTGCGCGATCGGCAGACTGACCGACTTCAGGGCATGGACCTTGCCGTAGTAGAAATCGAGATTGCGCACTTCGATTTTCGTCTTGTGCGCAGGCTTGCTGCGGTGCGGAGACCGGAGCGGTGTCCATGGTAAGGCTCTGGTTTGAGACATCGTTCATCGTGTGAGAACCTTCTTCGCCAGCAAGCGAACACCGAGGTTCAACGCCAGCACGAATAGCGTCAGGATCAGCGCGCCTGCCCAGGCGAGCTGGTTCCAGTTGTCATAAGGGCTCGCCGCGTACTGGTAGAGGATCACCGGCAGATTGGCCATCGGCCGTGCCAAGTCGGAATTCCAGAACTGGTTGTTGAGCGCGGTGAACAGCAGCGGCGCGGTCTCGCCGCTGATCCGCGCGACCGCCAGCAGGGTCCCGGTAACAAGGCCGGTCAGGGCGGCCTTGTAGATGATCTGCATCGTCAGCTTCCAACGCGGCAGCCCGAGCGCGGCCGCCGCCTCGCGCATCTGGTTGGGCACCAGGCGAAGCGATTCCTCGCTCGTGCGGACGACGATCGGCAGCAGAATGATGCCCAGCGCCATGGCGCCCGCGTAGCCGGAGAAGTGCCCCATCGTGCGCACGGCAATCTCGTAGACGAACAGGCCAATCACGATCGAGGGCGCGCTGAGCAGGATATCGTTGATGAACCGCACCGTGGCGGCCAGTTTGGTGTGACGGCCATGTTCGGCGAGATAGGTGCCCGCGGCGATGCCGATCGGGGCGCCGATCACCGTCGCCAGCAGGATCATCGACCGCGCTCCCGTAGAACGCGTTCAGCAGGCCGCCCTCGGAGCCCGGCGGCGGCGTCATCTTGGTGAACAGGTCCGGCGTGATCGCCTTCGCCCCCCGGACGAAGGTCGTGTAGAGAATCCAGGCCAGGAAGAGCAGTCCGAAGAGCGTCGCCGCCGAGGCCAGGACAAAGGCCACGAAATCGACGACCCGGCGGCGGATGATGACGGAGTTCATCAGTTGGTCCTCCCCGAGACTCGCTCGATTCGCATGAGCATGAGCTTGGCGATGGTCAGAATGATGAAGGTGACGACGAACAGCAGCAGTGCGAGCGCGATCAGCGACGAGCGATAGATTTCGGTATCGGCCTCGGTGAATTCGTTGGCCAGCGCCGCGGCGATCGAGTTGCCCGGCATCAGCAGCGATGCGGTGAGCTCATGCGAATTGCCGATCACGAAGGTAACCGCCATCGTCTCGCCGAGCGCGCGGCCGAGACCGAGGAAGATCGCGCCGACGATGGCCGAGCGCGTGTAGGGCAGCGTAACCCGGCTGAGCATTTCCCAGCGAGTCGCGCCGAGCGACGCGCCGGCCTCGCGAATGCCCGCGGGAACGGCGTTGAACACGTCGCGCGCCACCGCGGCGATGAACGGGATGATCATGATTCCGAGCACGATTCCGGCGGGCAGCAGACCGATGCCGATCGGCGGCCCGCTGAACAACGGCCCGAGAATGGGCCACTGTCCCAGATGATCGTTGACCCACGGCTCGACGTGCTGACCGATGAACGGCGCGAACACGAACAGGCCCCACATGCCGTAGATGATGCTCGGCACCGCGGCGAGCAGCTCGATCGCGATCCCCACCGGGCCGCGCATCCACCGCGGGGCGATGTCGGTCAGGAACAGGGCGATGCCGATGCTCACCGGCACAGCGATGATCAGGGCGATGGCCGAGCTGGCGATGGTGCCGTAGATCGGCACCAGCGCGCCGAATTGCCCGGTCACCGCGTTCCATTCGCTGGTGACGAAGAATCTGGCGCCGAACGTCTCGAAGGCGAGGCGGCCGCCCCAAGCCATCGAGGCCACGATCCCGCAAAGGATCAGCAGCACCAGCCAAGCCATGGCCGCGGTGCCGTATTCGAACACACTCTCCGTTCCCCGGCCGTCCTTCCACGCCCGGGACAAAAACGCGATCGGCGGCCCGCGCCTAGGAGTGATTGCGCGGGCCGCCGTTGCCGTTTCCTCAGCGATGAGGCCGCTCGTCATTTGATGTTCGCGGCCCAGTAATCCTCGATCTGCTTGACGAGCGAATCCGGCAGCGGAACGTAATCGAGCTTCTGCGCCTCCGGCTGGCCCTTCTCGAGCGCCCACTTGAAGAAGTCGAGCGCGGCTTTCGACTCGGCCGCGTCCTTCGGCTGCTTGTACATCAGGACGAAGGTCGATGCGGCGATCGGATAGGCCTGCGGGCCGGGAGCGTTGGTCATCACCAGGTCGAAGTCCTGCGCCTTCGACCAGTCGGCGGTCGCTGCCGCGGCCTGGAAGGTGTCGGCGCTCGGCTTGATGAAGTTGCCTGCGGCGTTCTGCAGCAGCGCGTAATTCATGTTGTTCTGGATCACGTAGGCGTATTCGACGTAGCCGATCGAGTTCTTGATCTGCTTGACGTAGCCGGCCACGCCCTCGTTGCCCTTGCCGCCGACGCCGCCGGTCCAGCTGACCGTCGTGCCTTCACCGACCTTCGATTTCCACTCTGGGCTGACCTGGCCCAGATAGTGGGTGAAGTTGTATGTCGTGCCCGATCCGTCGGAGCGGTGGACCGCGGTGATGTCGGCGTCGGGCAGCTTCACCCCGGCGTTGATCTTGGTGATCTCGGGATCGTTCCACTTCTTGACCTTGCCCATGTAGATGTCGGCGAGAACCGGTCCGGTGAGCTTGAGCTGTCCGGGACCGACGCCAGCGATGTTGGTGACCGGAATGATGCCGCCGATGGCGACCGGAAACTGCGCCAGGCCGGCGGCAGCCAGTTCCTTGGGATCGAGCGGCTTGTCGGTGGCGCCGAAGGTGACCGTGCCAGCCTTGATCTGGGAGATGCCGCCACCCGAGCCGATCGACTGATAATTGACCGCCGGGCCGCCGTTCTTGCTGTAATCGGCGGACCAGGCCGAGAGCACCGGATAGACGAAGGTCGAACCCGCGCCGGTGATCTGGCCGACAGCCGCGGACGGTGCGCCGCTGGCTCCTGCGCTCGGCTGGTTACCGCTGTTGTTACATCCGGCCAGCGCAAGGGTGGCGAGCGACAGCGCAATGAAAGAAAGTCTCACATCGTCCTCCTGGATCGAGGCCGGCCCCCTGCCGGCTTTCACGTTCCGTAATGGGCGGGTTGGGTGACAGTTTTGTGACACGCGTTCGCGGCCGGCAATCGGGCAATTTGTCGAATTCCGCAAGCGCTGCGGACGGTCATCGAACTGTCACGTAGCGCTCCTAGACGCGTCGCGCTTGCCCCGAGGGAGGGGCGTCAACGACCTTGTCAAAGGAGAATGTAATGAGGGGTAAGTTTTCAACGCTTTCGAGCGTGTCGCTCGCTGTTCTGGTCGCCGCCGGAATCGCCATGCCGACTCAGGCGCAGGCCAGGACCCGACATCATTCGGCGGCCAAGTCGGGCAGTGTCACGCTGACCCACGAGCAGTGGGAGGCAATTCAGCAAAAGCTCGGCCAACTGGACGCGCTTGCGCAAAAGGTCGACCAGCTCGAGGCCGCGCAGCAGACCACTCAGAGCCAGGCGACTCAGGCGCAGAGCACCGCGACTCAAGCGCAGACCGTCGCAACCCAGGCGCAGAGCACCGCGACTCAGGCGCAGACGACCGCGACCAAAGCGCAAACCGTGGCTGAGGGCGCTACCGACACGGCCAAGACGCTGTTCAATCCCCTCGCCGGGCTCAAAGACACCAAGATCAGCGGGCGGATGTATTACGACATCGTCAGCAACGACCAGAAGGTCAACGGCGTCAAGACCGACGACCGCGGCGGTTTCGAGATCAAGCGCTTCTACCTCGGCGTGGACCACAAGTTCACCAACGTGCTGTCGGGCGACATCACGCTCGACGCCAAGGAAATCGGCGGCGTCGGCCAGGCCATGTACATCAAGAAAGCCTACCTCGCGGCGAAGTTCTCCCCTGCCTTCGAGGTGCGGCTCGGCGCCACCGACTTGCCCTGGATTCCCTACGTCGAGGGCGTTTACGGCTATCGCTACGTCGAGAACACGCTGGTCGACCGGCAGGGCTTCGGCACGTCCTCCGACTGGGGCGTGCACGTGATGGGCAGCCTCGGAGACGGGCTCATCAGCTACCAGGTTTCGGCGATCGACGGCGGCGGATACCGCAATCCGACGCTCACCAAGACGATCGATTTCGAAGGCCGCCTGTCGGCCAAGTACAAGGGCTTCAACGTCGCGGTCGGCGGCTACACGGGCAAGCTCGGCAAGGACCAGACCGGTGTCCTGACGCCGCATACGGCGACTCGGTTCGATGCACTCGCGGCCTACAAGAACACAATGTTCACGGTTGGCGGCGAATATTTCTGGGCCAAGAACTGGACCCAGGTCACCTCGACCACCGAGGACAAGGCCGACGGCTGGTCGGTATTCGGCGACGTCACCCCGATCCAGAAGATCAGCGCCTTCGCGCGCTACGACTGGACCAAGCCGCACAAGGACACCCGTCCGAACCTGAAGGACCAGTACTTCAACGTCGGCGTGCAGTACGAAGCGTTCAAGCAGGTCGATTTCGCTCTCGTCTACAAGCACGACAAGCTCGAGGACACGGCGACTGCCGCGTTCCCGGCATCCGAAGATTACAAGGCTACCGACGACCAGTTCGGCCTCTGGGGCCGGTTCCGCTGGTAAGCGGCGCCGGGCCGATCCGGCTCCCCTGGATCGCCCGTCGCTCGAACAAGGCCCCCTCGCCGGCGAGGGGGCCTTTTTTTGTCCGGCCGTGGCGGCACCGGCGATTGCTGACACACCGCTGTAACGCACGGGGCCCAAATCCCGCTCAGCGACGGCATCCCGTCGCCAAATCACCCACGGGAGGCAATCCAAATGTACAGGCCCAAGTTTTCCATTCCGCTGGCGGTCGTCGCCGCCCTCGGACTCGCCGCAGCCGCCAACGCGGAAGTCACCGGCGCCGGCTCGACCTTCATTTATCCGGTGCTTTCGAAGTGGACCGCCGACTATCACCAGATGGGCGGCGATCAGATCAACTACCAGGGCGTCGGCTCGGGCGCCGGAATCGCCCAGATCAAGGCCGGCACCATCGATTTCGGGGCCACCGACAAGCCGCTCGAACTCGAAAGAGCTCGACGCTGCGGGCCTCGCCCAGTTCCCGGCGGTCATCGGCGGGATCGTTCCGGTGATCAACATCCCCGGTATGGCGTCGGGCAAGCTCAGGGTCACCGGCCCGCTCCTCGCCGACATCTACATGGGCAAGGTCAAGACCTGGAACGATCCGGCGATCGCACGGCTCAACCCGGGCCTGAAGCTGCCCTCGTCCCGGATCACCGTGGTCCACCGGTCCGACGGTTCCGGCACGACGTTCAACTTCACCCATTATCTCGACCAGATAAGCCCGGCCTGGAAGAGCTCGGTCGGCGAAGGCACCAGCGTCAACTGGCCGACCGGCGTCGGCGGCAAGGGCAACCCGGGCGTGGCGGCGTACGTCAAGCAGATCCCCGGTTCGATCGGATACGTGGAATATGCCTATGTCATCCAGAACAAGATGACCTACGCCCTGCTCCGGAACAGCGCCGGGCACTGGCTCGCGCCCAGCGCGAAGGCCTTCCAGGCCGCTGCGGCGACCGCCGACTGGAATCATGCGAAGGACTTCAACCTGGTGATGACCAATGCGCCGGGCGCGGATGCCTATCCGCTGACGGCGACGACCTGGGTGCTGATGTACAAGCAGCCGAAGAACGCGGCGTCCTCGGCCGAGGCGCTGAAGTTCTTCCACTGGGCGCTGGAGAAGGGCCAGAAGGAGGCGAACAGCCTCGACTACGTCCCGCTGCCGGCCAGCCTGGTGAAGCGCATCGAAGCCTACCAGTCCGCCAACATCAAGTAAGCGCGCCGGCCTCTGCTCTCCCCGGGCGACCGGCCAATCCCCGAATGGGCCCGTGCCACGCGCACGGGCCCATTTTGCGCTGAGCGGCGCGTACCGCCGGATCGATCTTCCAACCGGTTGTCAGTTTCCTCCCATGGGCTTACGCAAAGGCGTGGGGCGGAGGTCCATGAGGAGACGAGTCGCAATCCTGGCCGCATCGGGCATGCTGGCGCTGCTGTCGGCGCCCGCCCGTGCCGATGTACTGCAAATCGACTCCGGCGGCGCGCAGTGGATCGCCCGCGGGCACACGCTGGCGAGCCTCGAATCCGAGCACCCGCTTTCGCCGCGCGTTCCGCGAGGCTCGATCATCGATACTGCGGCTGACGCACAGGCCGTCCCGCCCGCTTATGCCGCCGAGGTGGCCGAGCTCGCCGCGCGTTACGAGCTCAGTCCGGCGCTGATCGAGGCGCTCGTGTGGCAGGAGAGTCGCTGGCACGCCGGCGCCCGTTCGCCGGTCGGCGCGCGCGGGCTGGCCCAGCTCATGCCCGGCACCGCCGAGCAACTCGGGGTCGACCCAGACGACCCCATGGCCAATCTCGAAGGCGGCGCGCGCTACCTGCGCGAACAGCTCGATCGCTTCGACGGCGACCTCGAAAAGGCGCTCGCCGCCTACGACGCCGGGCCAACGCGGGTGACCCGGGCCGACGGCGTGCCGAATATTCCCGAGACAAGAAAGTACGTTGCGGCGGTGATGAGCCGCCTCACCGATCACACCCGGAGACAACCATGATGCGCAAATTCACCGTTCCCGCCGCGCTCGCCGCGTGGCTCAGCCCGGCCGCTGCCCTGGCGCAGGGCGCCGCCGATCCGCGCGGCTCGGGCCCGATCGTCGCTGCGCTCGCCTGGATGGAAGGCACCCTGCTCGGCAACGTCGCCACCGCGGTTGCGGTGATGGCGGTCGCCGCGGTCGGCTTCATGATGCTCACCGGGCGGATGAACTGGCGCTTCGGGGCAACCGTGATCATCGGCTGCTTCGTGCTGTTCGGCGCCGCCTCGATCGTTTCCGGCATCCAGTCCGCCGCGGCGGTCGGCTGAGCGATGGACCTCGTCCGCCATCCGGTGCACCGGGCGCTGACGCGCCCGCAGATGTTTGCCGGAGTGACCTATAACTTCTTCATCATCAACGCCGCGGTGACCACCGAACTGTTCCTGATCACCGGGCGCTTCCTGGTCCTTCCCGCGGCGCTGCTGATCCACGGCATCGGCTATCTCGCCTGCCTGCGCGAGCCGCGGGTGTTCGACTTGTGGATCACCCGGGTGAGCAAGTGCCCGCGGGTCAAGAACTGGCGGCGCTGGGGCTGCAACAGCTACACGGCATGATCGGTTGGGGGATCGGGCGATGACCAACAAATGGCTCGGAGCGGCCGCCTGGAGCGGGAAGGAAGCCCACGCCGGCGATCGCCTGCCCTATGCCCGCCTGATCGACGCCAACACGATCCTGCTGCGCGACGGCTCGCTGATGACCGCTCTGCAGGTGCCGGGGCTGCTGTTCGAGACCGAGGATTCGCTGTCGCTCAACGCCCATGCGGCGACCCGCGAGGTAATGCTGCGCTCGAATATCGATGCGCGCTTCGTGCTCTACCACCACGTGGTCCGCCGCCGGGTCAGCGTCGAGTTGGCGGGCGGGTTCGACGATCCGCTGGCGGCGCATATCGATCGCCGGCGGCGGGACAAGCTCGCCGGGGGATCGCTATTCGTCAACGACCAGTTCGTGACCCTCGTGCGCCGCCCGGCACGCGGCAAGGCGGGGTTGGCGGAGCGCACGGCGAAGCTGTGGCGTCGCAAAGGGCGCGAACCGGCGGACGCGGATCCGCGCGAGCTGCGGGCCTTGCGCGCCGCGGCGCAAGCCTTCGCCGCCTCGCTCGGCGACTATGGCGCGCAGCTGCTCGGCGACTACGAGGGACCGAGCGGCGGTGTGAACAACGAGCTGCTCGAGCTGGTGAGCGCGCTCTACAACGGCGAGATGCGGCCGGTGCGCCGGCCGGCCGAGGACACCGACATCGGCCGCATGCTGCCCTATCGCCGGGCCAGCTTCGGGCTCGACGCGATGGAGCTGCGCGGCTCGGGCGGGGCGGACTTCGCGGCGGTCCTCAGCCTCAAGGACTATCCCGACGCGACCAGTCCCGGCCTGCTCGACGCGTTGCTTCGCCTGCCGTGCGAGATGGTCGTGTCCGAGAGCTTCGCGCCGCACGAGCGGCAGACCGCGCGCGAACGGATCGACCTCGCCATCCGCCGGCTGCGCTCGGCCGACGAGGAGGCGGTGGCCGAACGCGCCGAGATGCTCGCCGCGCGCGACGCGCTCGGGCAGGGTTCGGTCGCGTTCGGCGATCATCACCTGACCGTGCTGGTCCGCGAGCGCGACCTCGACCGGCTCGACGGCGCCGCCGCCGCCTGCGCCGCCGCGCTGGCCGATGCCGGCGCCATCGCGGTGCGCGAGGACACCAATCTCGAACCGGCGTTCTGGGGCCAGTTTCCCGGCAACGAACAGTACCTCGTGCGCCGGTCGATGATTTCGACCGCCAACATGGCGAGCTTCGGCTCGCTCCACGGCTTCGCCCTGGGCAAGGCCGAGGGAAACCACTGGGGCGAGGCGGTTACTCTGCTCGAAACGACGAGCGCGACACCGTTCTTCTTCAATTTCCATCACGGCGATCTGGGCAATTTTTCGATCATCGGCCCGTCGGGTTCGGGCAAGACCGTGGCGCTGAACTTTCTGGTCGCGCAGGCGCAGAAGTTCTCACCCCGGACGATCCTGTTCGACAAGGACCGCGGCGGCGAGCTGTTCGTCCGCGGCATCGGCGGCCGCTACGACCGGATTCGCGCCGGCGAGCCGACAGGGTTCAACCCCCTCGCCCTGCCCGACAGCGCCGCCAACCGGGCGTTCCTGCGCGACTGGTTCGCGGTGCTGCTCAAGGCCGACGGACCCGAGCAGTTGGCGACGATCGCGCAAGCGGTCGATGCGGCTTACGCCAACGATCCTTTGCTGCGCCGCCTCAGGCATTTCCGCGAGCTGCTCTCCGGCGCGCGGCGGCCGCAGCCGGGCGATCTTGCCGATCGACTGACCCCGTGGATCGGGGACGGCGAGCATGCCTGGCTGTTCGACAACGAGGCCGACCGGCTCGACTTGTCCAACCGGGTGCTCGGCTTCGACATGACCTCGCTCTTGGAGACGCCGCGGCTGCGCACCCCGGCGATGATGTACCTGTTCCACCGGATCGAGGAGCGGCTCGACGGCAGCCCGTCGATGATCCTGATCGACGAGGGCTGGAAGGCGCTCGACGACGAGGTGTTCGCCGCGCGCATCCGCGACTGGCTGAAGACGCTGAGGAAGCGCAACGCGCTGGTCGGTTTCGCCACCCAGAGCGCGCGCGACGCGCTCGACAGCAGGATCGCCACCGCGCTGGTCGAGCAGACCGCGACGATGATCTTCATGCCCAACGCCCGCGCCAGGGCGGAGGATTATTGCGATGGCTTCGGCCTCACCGAGCACGAACTGGCGCTGATCCGCAGCCTGCCGGCGCACAGCCGCGCGTTCCTGGTTCGCCAGCCTGACGCCTCGGTGGTCGTACGACTCGACCTGGCGGGCTCGCCCGAGGTGCTGACCATCCTCTCCGGCCGTGAGAGCACCGTCCGGCGGCTCGACCTGCTGCGCGAGGCGGTCGGCGACGATCCGGCCGACTGGTATCCGGCGCTGACCGGGCGCCGCTGGCCGGGCGCCGCCGCGCCCGACGACGAGTTCGATGTGTGGGAGGCGGCCGAATGAATTTCGACGCCTGCCAGTCCGCCCTGCAAGGCGTCGGCAGCGGCGTCGCCGCCAGCCTGCATGCGGTCGATTGCGCGGCGGGCCAGATGTCGGAGAGCGCCTTCGCGCGGCTGTTCGGCAGCAACGGTGCGCTGCTCCCGGCGCTCACCATCCTGCTGACGCTGTACGTGGCGCTGTTCGCCTATGCGCTGATCACCGGGCGCAGCCGCATTGGCATCAACTCGATGACCTCTCGGCTGATCACGCTCGGGCTGGTGCTGACCTTCGCGACCAGCTGGATCGCCTACCAGAGCGTGGTGTGGAACCTCGCCACCGGTGCGCCGAACGAGCTGGCGGGCATCCTGATGGGCACGCGGGGCAACGCCACAGACGTGTTCGCGCAGAAGATCGACGTGGTGTTCCAGGCGCTGGTCCAGGCCTCGAACGGGCAGACCGCCGACAGCGCGTTCTCGCCGCCCGGCCTGCTGTGGGTCGGCGGCACGCTGCTGCTGCTCGGCACGGTCGGGATCCTGGCGACCTCGCGCATCGCGCTGGCGGTGCTGCTGGCACTCGGGCCGGTGTTCGTGGTGCTGGCGCTGTTCAAGGGGACCCGGGGCCTGTTCACCGGGTGGCTCAAGGGCGTGGTGCTGCTGGCGCTGGCGCCGCTGTTCGCGGTGCTCGGCGGCTCGCTGATGCTCGAGCTGTCGGTGCCGGTGCTGTCGGCGCTGGTCGCCACGCCGGGGAAGATCGATCCGCAGGCGGCGATGGCGTTCTTCATGATCGCCGCCGTGCACGCGGCGCTGATGCTGCTGGTGCTGCGGGTTGCGGGGACGATGGTCGCCGGCTGGTCGGTGTTCGGGCTCGCCGGCAAGGGAGCGGCCGAGCGGCGAGAGCCGGCGCCCGCGCCGCGCGCCTCCGCTGTCGCGCCGGCGGCGGCGGGTGCGGCAATCGATCAGGCCCGCGGCGTCGCGGCTTCACGGTCGATCCGCCTCGCGCCGGCAGCCCCGCTGGCGGCGAACGATGCCGGAATCGGCGCCGCGCACCGCCGTGCGGCGCGGGTGGAGAGCGCCGCTGCGGCCTCCGCGGCTCCGATAGCCGTACAGTCGCGCGCGAAGGGCATCGGCAGCCGCTTCCGCGCCGCGCCCGACCGCCGCTGGGAGAACCTGAAATGAACCGTCTGCTGCCGGCCGCCGCGTTCAGCCTGCTCGCCTTCGCCACCCCGTTGCGGGCCGACGACCCGCGGCTCGTCTCCCGGCTGTTCGACCCCGACACGGTGGTGCCGATCAATGGCCAGGCCAATGTCGAGACCACCATTCGCTTCGGCGACGACGAGTTGATTGAGAATGTGGCGATCGGCGATTCCAGCGCCTGGCAAGTGACGCCCAACAAGCGCGCCAACCTGCTGTTCGTGAAGCCACTCGCCGCCAAGGCCAGGACCAACATGACCGTGGTCACCAACCAGCACACCTATTTCTTCGACCTGGTGGCGGGGCCCAAGGCCGACGAGCCCGTCTACGAGCTGGCGTTCGCTTATCCCAAGGAAGTCAAGCCGGCGGCCAAGCCCGGCAGCGACGCCGCGGCCGACGAGCCCAACGCCGCCGAACTCGCGGCGGCGAGCGATCCGCAGTCGATCGTCGATCCGGCCAAGCTCAACTTCGCCTGGGCCGGCGCGGGCGACAAGAAACTGCTCCCGGCGCGGATCTACGACGATGGCCAGGCGACCTATCTCGCCTGGCCGGTGGGCACGCCGGTGCCGGCGATCCTGGTCAAGGACAAGGAGGGCACCGAGGGCCCGGTCAACTACGCCGTGCACGGCGACGTGATCGTGGTCGAGGGGGTGCCGCGGCAAATCATCCTGCGGTCGGGCCGCCAGCTGGCGACGATCGACAACATCGGGCCCCAGCGCAGCCCCGCCGCGCTGGCCCAGGCCGACGAGGTGACGAAATGAAGCTCGCCATGCGCCTTCCAAGCCGCGCGCCCGCCGCCGACCGCGATCCGCGCGACGAGCATTCGGCCGAGATCATCGATCTCGCAACCCGCAATCCCTATCCTGCTGTCACCCAGCGCAAGGGCCGGTCCGACGCGCTTGGCCTTGCCGCCGGAGTAGCGGTGGTCGCGCTGGTTGGCATGGCCACCCTGTGGGGGATGGACTCAGCCCGCCTGGAAAAGCAGCGGCCACAGGCGCAGGCGACGTCTCAAGGTGTTGCGGCGCCGCCTGCTGAAACACCTCCTTTTGTGCTCCCCAAGGCCCTCAGCTCTGCTCCCGCCCAGACGGCACAAACCTCTCCTGCACCTGCACCTGCACCTGCGCCGGTGCTTGCCCGCGAACCGCACCTTGCTCCTGCAGGCAACGCCTACAACACGCCGACTGTAGTGTTCGACGCCAGCGCCCTGCCGGCGCCTGCCGCCGGAGCGCCGCCCGCGCCCGGCGCTCCGGCAGGCGAGGCAGGCGGAGGAGATACGGCAAGCGCCTTCGCCAGCCGCATCGGCGGCGTCGGCGGCGCCCCAGCGCAGGCCCGCGCTGACTTCGACCCGCAGACGACGGTCACCGAGGGCACGATGATCCCGGCCATCCTCGAGACGGCGATCAACACCGACGTGCCCGGCTACGTCCGCGCGGTCGTCAGCCAGGACGTGCGCAGCTTCGACGGCAGCCGCGTGCTGGTGCCGCGCTCGAGCCGGCTGATCGGCCGGTACCAGTCGGGCCTGCAGGGCGGGCAGAAGCGCGCCTATGTCATCTGGACCCGGCTGATCCGGCCCGACGGGGTGTCGGTCGCGCTCGCCTCGCCGGGGACCGGGTTCGACGGCAGCGCCGGGCTCGAAGGCAAGGTCAACAGCCACTTCTTCCAGCGCTTCGGCTCGGCGATGCTGCTGTCGGTGGTCGGCGGCCTCTCCGCCATCGGCACCGGCGGCGCGAGCCTGATCCTCGGCGGCGGCGAGAGCGCCGCGGCGGCCGCGGTCAACCAGGGCAAGCATATCGCCCCGACGGTGAAGGTGGGCATCGGCGAGCCGATCCGCGTGTTCACCGCGCGCGATCTCGATTTCGCGCGCGCGCCCCGGCTGTGAGCGCAGAGGTCCGCCAGCTGGCCGAGGCCGAAGCCCTGCCGCAGGGCGGCAGCGCCTATCTCGACGCCTATCTGCGACCGTTCCGCCGATGGCTCGATTGCGAGACGGTGACCGACATCCTGGTCAACGCGCCAGGCGAGGTGTGGATCGAGGATTCGCGCCGCGCGGCCATGGAGCGGATCGAGGCGCCGGAAATCGACGACCGGTTGGTTCAGCGCCTCGCCGAGCAGGTCGCCCGAGTCAGCCACCAGGGCATTAACCGCGAGCATCCGCTGCTCGGCGCAACTCTGCCAGGCGGTGCGCGGGTGCAATTCTGCGGCCCTCCGGCGACGCGCGAACACTGGGCGATGGCGATCCGCCGTCACCGCCGGCTCGACCTGCCGCTCGACGTGTACGATTCGGGCCCGCTCGAGCCGACTGACGAGGTCTCGCTGCCCGATGCTGGCGCGCAGCCGGTCCCATTCCTGCGCGCCGCCATCGCCGCCCGGAAGACGATCCTCATCTCCGGCGGCACCAGCACCGGCAAGACCACCTTCCTCAATTCGATGCTCGGCGAGATCCCGCCCGAGGAGCGCGTAGTGCTGGTCGAGGACACCCCCGAGTTGCGCCTGCCGGGCGCCAACGGCGTCGGCCTGGTCGCGGTCAAGGGTGAGCTGGGGGAGGCGCGGATCACGCCCGACGACCTGTTGCAGGCTTCGCTGCGCCTGCGGCCGGACCGTATCGTCCTCGGCGAGCTGCGCGGGGCGGAAAGCGTCAGCTTCCTCAGGGCGATCAACACCGGGCATCCCGGCAGCTTTTCGACCATCCACGCCAACTCCTTGCGTGGCGCGCTCGAACAACTGGCGCTGATGGTGATGCAGACCGGCATCGGCCTGAGCCGGGCGGACACCATCGAATACGCCGCTTCGGTGATCGACGTGATCGTCCAACTCGGACGGATCGACGGACGCAGACAGATCACGGCGATCGCCAACTCCGGTGATTTGCTTAGCGCGTGACCCGCGCGACGCGTGATACGCGGCCGCCGCATGACAGCCTGTGACACTTGCGCCGTGCGCGACCGCGCGATCTGCGCGGCCCTCGACCCCGCGGAACTCGCCGCGCTAAACGCGATCGGCCGCCGCCGCACGCTCGAACCGGGCGAGCCGCTGATCTGGGAGGGCGACGATTCGGTGCTGGTCGCGAACGTGATCGACGGCATGCTCAAGCTGTCGACCGGCACGGAGGACGGGCGCGAACAGATCGTCGGCGTGGTCTATCCGGCCGACTTCATCGGCCGTCCGTTCGGCGCTACCACCCGCCATTCGGTGACCGCGTTGACCGACGCCCGCGTGTGCGTGTTCACCCGCGGCGACTTCGACCGCTTCGCCGGCGACCACCCGGCGCTCGAGCACAAGCTGCTCAAGCGCACACTCGCCGAGCTCGACCGCACCCGCAGTTGGATGCTGCTGCTCGCGCGCAAGAGCGCGGAGGAAAAGATCGCCGCATTTCTCATCGACATGGCGGACAGGCTGGCCGAGCCCGACACCGCCGCGCTCGACCGCTTCGACCTGCCGTTCTCGCGCCAGCAGATCGGCGACGTGCTCGGCCTGACCATCGAAACCGTCAGTCGGCAGATGACCAAGCTCAAGCGCGACGGGGTGATCGACCTGCCGACGCGCCGCGCGGTCGCCATCCTCGACCGCGCGGAACTCGAGGCCATCGCCGGCTGATCAGAACTGCAGGCCGACCCCGGCGCTCAGCACCCATGGATCGATCTTGTGTTCGGTCTCGATCACCTTCGTGCCACCGGCGTACCAGCGGGCGGTCGTCTTCTCGAAGTAGCGCTTGGCATCGACGCTGAAGCCGAGACCGTTCTTGTTCAGCGGCACATCGATGCCGGCTTGCAGTGCGAATCCGAACTTTGTCGCTGAGAGTGACCTTGTCGGCGCCCGCGGCCGCGGCCGTGGCGCCGGGCTTCTCGCCGAACCAGATGAAGTAGCTCGGCCCCGCACCGATGTAGGGTGACACGCCGCCGGCATTCAGGTGGTACTTCAACGTGAAGGTCGCCGGGATCAAGTGAGCCTTGGAGACCAGCCCCGCTCCGGGCAGCCCGGTGGTACCGGTCACGTGATGCTCGGTGACGCAGCAGATCGTCTCCAGCGATACATTGGGCGTGAAGAAGTACTCGATGGCCAGCGTCGGGACGTAGTTGTCGCTGGCCTTGGTCTGCAGATTCGACGGCAGGCCGACGAGATCGGTGTTGACCTTGTCGATCTTGCCGTCGGGCAGCACCGCCGTGCCCATCAGCTTGACTTGCCACTTTCCGGCCTCGTCCTGAGCGGAGGCTGGAGTGGCAACGCCGGCGATTGCGGCGCAGGCCAGCAGGGCGGGAATGATGCGCATGGTGTTCTCCTGAGCGCCGCGCCGGCTGCCCTCTGCAGCCGCCTCATCGCGTCGCTGCCCGCGGGCTGCACCCGTTGCCGATCAGGCTCTTTGATCGGCCGCAAAACGGCGACCCTCGTACATTTCCCAATGCCGCCAATCGCTTTTGACCGCGATCAAAGCCGGCATTGGACGGCGGGCCCACGGGCTGCGCGGCAGACGAGGGTTTCGATCGATGGACGCAATTCTGACACGCGCCGGACTGTGGTTCGGGGCGATGGTGCTGGCGGTGCTGGCGGCCGCGGCCGCGCACGATAGCGGCTTCGCCGCGCAGATGATGATCGTGGCCGTCGTCGCGCTGGCGGGGCTGTGGATCAGCGTGATCAAGGCCGATGTCGGCGCGATGGCCGGCAGCATTCTGCGCATCCCGGGCGATCCTTCGAAATACGACGATGACCCGGTGCGCTGGGGTGTGCTGGCGACGGTGTTCTGGGCGATCGTCGGCATGGCGGTCGGGCTGCTGATCGCCTGCCAGCTCGCCTGGCCGCAGCTCAACATGGAGCCGTATTTCAACTTCGGCCGGCTGCGGCCGCTGCACACGTCGGGTGTGGTGTTCGCGTTCTGCGGCAACGTGCTGATCGCGACCAGCTTTTACGTCGTCCAGCGCACCTGCCGCGCGCGCCTCGCCTTCCCCGGTCTCGCCAGATTCGTGTTCTGGGGCTACCAGCTATTCATCGTCCTCGCCGCCAGCGGCTATCTGCTCGGCATCACCCAGAGCCGCGAGTACGCCGAGCCCGAGTGGTACGTCGACATCTGGCTGACGATCGTCTGGCTCGCCTATCTCACGGTGTTCGTCGGCACGCTGGTCAAGCGCAGCGAACCGCACATCTACGTCGCCAACTGGTTCTACCTGTCCTTTATTCTGACCATCGCGCTGCTGCACGTGGTCAACAACCTGGCCGTGCCGGTCAGCTTCCTCGGCTCAAAGTCCTATTCGCTGTTCTCGGGCGTGCAGGATGCGCTGACCCAGTGGTGGTACGGCCACAACGCGGTCGCGTTCTTCCTCACCGTCCCCTTCCTGGCAATGATGTACTACTTCGTGCCCAAGCAGGCCGAACGCCCGATCTACAGCTATCGCCTGTCGATCCTGCACTTCTGGTCTCTGATCTTCCTCTACATCTGGGCCGGCCCGCACCACCTGCTCTACACCGCGCTGCCCGACTGGGCGCAGACGCTGGGCATGGTTTTCTCGATCATGCTGTGGATGCCGAGCTGGGGCGGCATGATCAACGGGCTGATGACGCTCAACGGCGCATGGGACAAGGTCCGCACCGACCCGATCATCCGCATGATGGTGATGGCCCTCGCCTTCTACGGCATGGCCACGTTCGAAGGGCCGATGCTGTCGATCAAGACGGTCAACGCGCTGTCGCACTACACCAACTGGACCATCGGCCACGTCCACGCCGGCGCGCTGGGGTGGAACGGGATGATCTCGTTCGCGGCGATCTATTATCTGGTGCCGCGGCTGTGGAAGCGCGAGCGGCTCTATTCGCTGCGCTGGGTCAACTGGCACTTCTGGACCGCGACCATCGGCATCGTGTTCTACGCCGCCAGCATGTGGACGGCGGGGATCACCCAGGGCCTGATGTGGCGCGAATACGGCGCCGACGGGTACCTGGTGAACAGCTTCGCCGACACCGTCGCCGCGATCCACCCAATGTACGTGATGCGCGCCTTCGGCGGCACGCTGTACCTCGCCGGCGCGGTGCTGATGGTCGCCAACGTGTGGCTGACGATCCTCGGCCGTCAACGCGCCGAGAAGCCGATGCACCAGGCCGCCTACAACCCCGCGGCCGACCATCCGATCGTGGCGGCCGAGCCGGAGTTCCTCGAGGCGGCCGAATAGGACTTTCGAGAGATGAAGCTTACCGAACAGCACAAGAAGCTCGAGCGCAACGTCACGCTGCTCGCGATCTTTGCCTTCGTCGCGGTCGCGATCGGCGGCGCGGTCGAGATCGCCCCGCTCTTCTGGATCGACAACACGATCGAGAAGGTCCAGGGCATGCGGCCCTACACCCCGCTCGAGCAGGCCGGACGCGACATCTACGTGCGCGAAGGCTGCTACGTATGCCATAGCCAGATGATCCGCCCGTTCCGCGACGAAGTGGAGCGGTACGGGCACTACTCGCTCGCCGCCGAGAGCATGTACGACCACCCGTTTCAGTGGGGCTCCGAGCGCACCGGGCCGGATCTCGCGCGGGTCGGCGGCCGCTATTCGGACGCCTGGCTCGTCCAACACACGAAGGATCCGCGTTCGGTGGTGCCCGAAAGCGTGATGCCGACCTACAGCTTCCTGGCAGACACCGACCTCGACCTGACCGACGCCTCGGCCAAGCTGCAGGCGCTCAAGGACGTCGGCGTGCCCTACACCAAGGAAGACATCGCAAGGCGGTGCTCGACATGAAGGCGCAGGCCGATCCGAACGCCGACGCGAGCGACCTGATGAAGCGCTATCCCAAGGCGCAGCACCGTGATTTCGACGGCAATCCCGACCGGTTGACCGAGATGGATGCGCTGGTCGCCTACCTGCAGATGCTCGGCACGCTGGTCGACGTGAATGCCGCCGCGGCCCAAGAAAAGCTGGCGACGGAGAAGGGCCGGTGAGCGGGATTTCGACCTACCAGGCGGCAACCGACTTCGCCGAAGGCTGGGGCATGGGCCTGATGCTGGTGGTGTTCGTCGCCTTCGTGCTCTGGCCTTTCCGGCCCGGTGCGCGCGACCAGCACGACCGGACGGCAAACATGATCTTCAGGGATGATAACGATGGCGAATAGGCGCATCGACCAGCCGACCGGCACCGAAACGGTCGGCCACGAGTGGGACGGCATCGAGGAACTCGACACGCCGATGCCGCGCTGGTGGCTGTGGACCTTCTTTGCGACGATCGCCTTCGCGATCGGTTACATGATCCTCTATCCGGCGTGGCCGATGGCTCATCGGGGCACCGAGGGCGTGCTCGGCTGGACCAGCCGCGGGCAGCTGGCGCATAACGAAGCCCGGGCGAGCGCCCAGATGGCCTCGACTCTCAAGGCCATCGGCGCGACGCCGATCGAGCAGCTCCCCGAGCACGAGGCGCTGATGCGCGCGGCGGTCGCCGGCGGGCGCGCGGCCTTCAAGGTCAACTGCGTGCAGTGCCACGGCGCCGGTGCGGCGGGATCGAAGGGCTATCCCAATCTCAACGACGACGACTGGCTGTGGGGCGGCGATCTCAAGACCATTCAGACGACCATCACCCACGGCGCGCGCGATCCGTCGGATTCGCAGACCCGGATGAGCCAGATGCCCGCGTTCGGCCGCGACGGGATTCTGACGGCGGAGCAGATCGGCCAGGTGGCGGATCACGTGCTCAGCCTGTCGGGCAAGGCACGCGACAACGCCGCCGGAGCGCAGCTGTTCGAGCAGAACTGCGCCGTCTGCCACGGACCGGCCGGCAAGGGGAACCGCCAGGTCGGCGCACCCAACCTGTCGGACGCGATCTGGCTCTACGGCGGGACCAAGGAAGACATCGTCGCTCAGGTGACCAACCCACGCATGGGCACCATGCCGGCCTGGGGCCGGCGGCTCGATCCGGTGACGATCAAGATGCTGGCGAGCTATGTCCACTCGCTCGGCGGCGGCGAGGACTTTGTCGCGCCGGCCGCGAATACGGAGGCCGCCCCGGCGGCGAAGAGCAATGCGGCACCCTGACGCAAACGAGTTCTCGTTCTACGAGAAGCACAAGACGGTCCACAACAAGCGGATCGACGGCCCCTTCCGCCGGTTCAAGTGGGCGATGATGGCCGTCACGCTGGCGATCTACTACGCCACCCCGTGGATCCGCTGGGACCGCGGCCCTTATGCGCCGAACCAGGCGGTGCTGATCGACCTCGCCCATCGTCGGTTCTACATGTTCGGCATCGAGATCTGGCCGCAGGAGTTCTACTTCGTCGCCGGCCTGCTGATCATGGCTGGCGTCGGGTTGTTCCTGGTGACCAGCGCGGTCGGCCGGGCGTGGTGCGGCTATTCGTGCCCGCAGACGGTGTGGACCGACCTTTACCAGCACATCGATCGCCTGATCGACGGGGACCGGAACGCCCGAATGCGCCTCGATGCGGCGCCCTGGCGGCCCAGGAAGATCGCCCGCCGTGCGTTCAAGTGGACGATCTATCTCATCATCGCCTTCTGGACCGGCGGCGCGTGGATCATGTACTTCGCAGATGCGCCGACCCTAACGCACGATTTCTGGACCGGCCACGCGGCGCCCGTCGCCTACGTCACCGTGGCGATCCTGACCGCGACCACTTTCGTCCTCGGTGGGTTCATGCGCGAGCAGGTGTGCGTCTACATGTGCCCCTGGCCGCGCATCCAGAGCGCGATGATGGACGAGAAGTCGCTCACCGTCACTTACAAGGACTGGCGCGGAGAGCCGCGCGGCAGCGTCAAGAAGGCGCAGAAGAACCCCGAGGCGTTCGGCGACTGCATCGATTGCATGCAGTGCGTCGCGGTGTGCCCGACCGGGATCGACATCCGCGAAGGGCCGCAGATCGGCTGCATCACCTGCGCGCTGTGCATCGACGCCTGCGACAAGGTGATGGCCGAGGTCGGCCGGCCGCGCGGGCTGATCGACTACGTCACGTTGGAAGACGCCGAGCGCGAGAAGGCCGGCGAACCGCCGCGGCCAGCATGGAAAGCGCTGCTGCGCCCGCGGACGATCATCTACTTCACCGTGTGGGGCGCGATCGGCCTCGCCATGCTGTTCGCGCTCGGCACGCGCAGCCACACCGGGCTATCGGCCGCGCCGGACCGCAACCCGCCGTACATGCTGATGAGCGACGGCAGCGTGCGCAACGCCTACACCCTCAAGCTGCGCAACATGGAAGACCGCCCGCGCGCGATGCGCCTGACACTCGACGGCCTGCCGGGCGCGGCGATGTGGACCGACGAAATGGACAGCAAGGACTCCGCCCGCGCGCTGACGGCCACGGTGCCGGCGGATTCCACCCTGCCGCTGCGCGTCTATGTCATCGCTCCGAAAAACACCGAAGGGCAGGAGTTCGAATTCGCCATCACATCGCCGGATGAGCGAGGCGCGAAGGCAGAGACCGAAACCCGCTTTACCACCCCCGGAGACGAATGATGCAGCGCAGCTTCACCGGCTGGCACATGGCCTCTATCCTGGTCGCCTTCTTCGGCGTGGTGATTGCGGTCAACCTGCTCAACGCGCACTATGCCAGCTCGACCTTCGGTGGCGAGGTGGTCGAGAATTCCTACGTCGCCAGCCAGGACTTCAACACATGGCTCGACGAGGCGAAAGCCGAAAAGGCGCTCGGCTGGAGCGAGGTGACAACCTGGCGGCCCGACGGCCGGGTCGTGGTGGCGCTGAAGGGCGTGCCGGCGAACACGGTGGTGAAGGCCATCGCCCGCCATCCCCTCGGCGTATTGCCCGACCAGGCGATGACTTTCGATCGGCTCGGCAAGAGGCAGTTCCTCTCGCGCCAGGTGCTGCCCGACGGACGCTGGAAGCTCTACATCACGCTCACCGGCGGCGGCCATATCTGGCGCCGGGAAGAGCCCCTGCAGTGACCGCGTTGCGCCAGCCGGAGCCTGCGCTGGAGCGGACGGTTCTTGCGGTGCCGGCGATGCATTGCGCCGGTTGCATGGGCAAGGTCGAGCGTGGGCTCGGCGCATTGCCCGGCGTCGCCTCGGCGCGGGTTAACCTGTCGGCGCGGATGGTGATGGTCGACCACGACGCATCGCTCGATGCGCACGATCTCGAACATGCGCTCGCGGATATCGGCTTCGAAGCGCAGGAACGGCGGGACGAGCTCGGCCCGCGCCGCTCCGCCGTGCGGGAGCTGCTGGCGCCGCTGGCCGTCGCCGGGTTCGCGACGATGAACGTGATGCTGCTGTCGGTCAGCGTGTGGTCGGGCGCCGAAGGCTCGACCCGTGCGCTGTTCTACTGGATCAGTGCGGCGATCGCGGTGCCGGCGATCGCCTATGCCGGGCAGCCGTTCTTCCGCTCGGCGTGGAAGGCGCTGCGCCGCGGGCACACCAACATGGACGTGCCGATCAGCCTCGGCGTGCTGATCGCCACCGGCCTGAGCTTCTACGAGACCGCCCGCGGCGGCCAGCACGCCTGGTTCGAGAGCGCGCTGATGCTGCTGACGTTCCTCCTGATTGGCCGGGTGCTCGACGCGATGATGCGCGACCGCGCCCGCTCGGGCGTGGACGCGCTGCTCAGCCAGGCCGCGCGTGGGGCGATGGTGGTCGGAGACGACGGCCGACTCGGCTGGATCGAAGCGGCCGGGCTCGCGCCGGGCATGGTGATGCGTGTCGCCGCCGGAGAGCGGCTCGCGGCCGACGGCGAGATCGTTTCCGGCGGCAGCCGCTTCGACCAGTCGCTGCTGACCGGCGAAAGTGCGCCGATCGCGCTCGGCAAGGGCGAGCGGGCCCTGGCCGGCACGCTCAACCTCGAAGCGCCGGTCGATGTCCGCGTCAGCCACGCGGGAGACGACACCACGCTGGCCGAGATCGCCCGGCTCATGGAAGCGAGCACGCAGAACCGCTCGCGCTATGTCCGGATCGCGGACCGTGCCGCGCGCCTTTATGCCCCGGCTGTGCATTCGCTCGCCGCGCTAACGGTGGTCGGCTGGCTGATCGCCGGCGCGGGAGTGTACCAGGCGCTGGTGACCGGGGTCGCGGTGCTGATCATCACTTGCCCGTGCGCGCTCGGCCTCGCGGTGCCGGTGGCGCAGGTCGTTACCAGCGGCTCGCTGATGAAGGCCGGCATCATGGTCAAGGACGGCTCGGCGCTCGAACGCCTCGCGCCGGTGGATCGGGCGCTGCTCGACAAGACCGGCACGCTGACCATGGGCAAGCCGCTGCCCGATCGTGCGACGCTGCTTGCGCTGGATCCCAACGAGGCAGCGGTGGCCTTCGCCCTCGCTTCACACAGCCACCATCCGCTGTCGCGCGCGCTAGCCGGCGCCCTGGGCGGATGGGGCATCGCCGCGGCGCCGCTGACGCAAGTGGCCGAACGTCCCGGCGAAGGGGTGTTCGCTTGCTGGAACGGCCTCCATGTGTCGCTCAGCCGACCGCAGGGCGGAGGCGCCGCCATGGCCGCCGCCCTGTCCATCGAAGGTCGGCCGGTGCGGCTGATCCCGTTCAGCGACCAGCTGCGGCCGGACACCCAGGCCGCGCTGGCGCAGCTACGGCAGCTCGGCGTCGAATGCTCGATTCTCTCGGGCGACCGGCCCGAGGCGGTGGCTCCGATCGCCCGCGAGACCCGGCTCACCGCACAGGCCAACGCTCGGCCGGAGGACAAGCAGGCCCTCGTCGCCCGCCTGCGCGCGAACGGCCGCAAGGTGCTGGTCGCCGGCGACGGGCTCAATGACGGCCCCGCCCTCGCCGCCGCCGATGCCTCGATCACGCCGGGCTCGGCGAGCGATGTCGGGCTGCAAGCGGCGGATTTCGTATTCGTGCAGGATTCGCTGCTCGCCCTGCCCCGGGCGGTGCGCGCCGCCCGCCGGACGATGGCGGTGGTGCGGCAAAATTTCGCCCTCGCAGTGGTGTACAACGTCGCTGCGGTGCCGCTGGCGATGGCTGGCTTCGTGACGCCGATGGTCGCCGCGATCGCGATGTCGGCCAGTTCGCTGATCGTGGTGGGCAACTCCTTGCGCCTGGCGCGAATGCCGAATGGGGCGGCGAAATGACCGTCCTGCTCCTCCTCATCCCGGCCGCGCTGCTGATCGGCGGCGCGGGCCTGGCGGCGTTCTTCTGGGCCCTGCGCAACGGCCAGTTCGACGATCCCGAGGGCAATGCCGCGCGGATTCTGATCGACGACGACGAATGAGCGCCTCGGGTCTCCTGTTCGCCGCCGTCGCGATGCTTCCAGCGATGACCTTGCCGGCCGAGGGAGCGCTGCACTCCGCGACCGGCGGCGCTCTGGCCGTCGCCCTGTGCAACGGCGGCAGCATCGCCATTCCACTCGCGGGCGGCAGCGCGCCGCCCTTCACGCCGCCCTGCTGCGCCGGCAAGGGCTGCCGCACCGGCGACAAGCGCAGCCTCCGAGCTAGCCGGATTGACCGAAAGCAATGACCCGCTGAGCCCCGGCTGCGATTCAGGCTGGCATGTGGCCCTATCACCCCGACCTGCTGGCGACTCCCGTTCCGCGCTACACCAGCTTCCCGACCGCGGCCGAGTTCGGCCCGCTCGACGACGGCGCGTACGCCGATGCGATCTCGACCGCGACCGGCGACGTCTCGCTATACGTGCACATCCCGTTCTGTGATAAAATCTGCTGGTACTGCGGCTGCAACACCGCGGCGGCCAATCGCGCACAGCGGCTGGCGAGCTATCTCGACGCGCTCCACCGCGAGATCGCGCTCACCGCCGCGCAGCTGCCGGCGAGCGCGCGGGTGCGGCGGATCGCCTTCGGCGGCGGCAGCCCCAATGCGCTCAATCCGGTCGATTTCATCCGTCTGTTCGACGCGCTGGTGCTGCATTTTCCGCTCGAACAGCCGGTGGTCTCGATCGAGCTCGATCCCCGCAGCCTGACGCCCGAGTGGGGCCCGGTGCTGCGCGCGATCGGCGCGACGCGCGCCAGCCTGGGCGTGCAGACGTTTAGTCCGCCGCTGCAGGAAGCGATCGGCCGCGTGCAGCCGCTGTGCCTGATCGAGCACGGAGTGGAGGTGCTGCGTCAGGCCGGTGTCACCTCGCTCAATTTCGACCTGATGTATGGCTTGCCCAGCCAGACACGGGATGATCTTGCTTCGACGCTCAAACTCGCCACGGCGTTCGGCGCCGACCGCATCGCGCTGTTCGGCTACGCCCACGTGCCGCACCTGATCGCCCGCCAGCGGCGGATCGACGCCAGCGCGCTGCCCGGCGCAGAGGAACGCTTCCGCATGGCCGAGTTGGGATACGAGCGGCTGACGGCCGCGGGTTATGATCCGGTCGGCTTCGACCATTTCGGCAAACCTTCCGATCCTCTGGCGCAAGC
This sequence comes from uncultured Alphaproteobacteria bacterium, assembly GCA_963811255.1. Classification (GTDB taxonomy): domain Bacteria; phylum Pseudomonadota; class Alphaproteobacteria; order Sphingomonadales; family Sphingomonadaceae; genus Croceibacterium_B. The sequence continues at coordinate 1,829,771 of CAWEQI010000003.1, forward strand.
CGCCGCCGGTGGGCGGCTGCACCGAAATTTCCAGGGTTTCACCGACGATGGCGCGCCGGTGCTGCTCGGCCTCGGCGCCTCTGCGATCGGCAGCTTTCCGACGTTGCTGGCGCAGAACGAGAAGAACGCCGGCCGCTATCGCATGCTGCTGTCGCAGGACCGCCTGCCGGCGGCGCTCGGCAAGGCGCGCAGCGCCGACGACCGCCGCCGCGGCGCGGTGATCGAGCAACTGCTGTGCCACGGCCGCGCCAAGGTGTGCCGCGCGATGCTCGAGCAGGCGTGGGATCGGCTCGCGCCCTATGCCGAAACCGGCTTGTGCGAAGTCGAAGGCGAATACCTGGTCATCGCCGAACACGCCCTGCCCTACGCCCGCAGCATCGCCGCGGCCTTCGATCCCTACCGTCAACACTCGCCACGCCGCTTCAGCTCGGCCGTCTGACCCGTCCGCGGGAACCGCCGCGCCGCTCGCGCGTGGTCCACTTCGCCATGCCGATCTGGCTTCTGCCTCTGCTCTTGGCGCTGAGCGCCCTCGTCACGATGACCTCGGGCATCTGGCTGCTACTGCACCTGACGGCCCTGGCGCGCAGGTTCGCCGGAAATGCCGATGTCGTGCCGTCGCCGGCTCGGCCCAAGGCGCCGCGCTGGGCGGTGCGCGTGGCGCTGGCCGGCTTTGTCGGCGGAACGGCCACGACGCTCGCCGTCCTCCTGCTGGCGATCACGCTGCCGGTGGGCTGAAAAAGCGCTTTCCTACAGGGTGTTGGATGTGCTTGAGTGCGTCATGGCCGCATTGGAGCGCGCTTCCCTACCCCATGCAAGCTGGCCGGAAGAGTTCGCCCTGAACTCTGTCAACCATGTCAGATCGGCGTCAACTTCGTCAGCAAAACACGCCTGAAGCTGAACGAATCAAGCGGTCACGAGTGCGCGGTTCTCGACCAGCAGCGTCGCCGCCGCGGTGTTGGAGATCGGCACGTGGTAACTGTGCGCTAGCTCGCGCAGCGATCCGGTCAGCGCCCCGCGAGCGGCCAGCCAATTGAGGATCTCGACCCCCTGGCTGCCGGCCAGCTCGACGATATCGAGCGTGTCGTGCTGGGTCAGTGCCTCGGGGTCCGGCACGATGTTGCGCAGGCAGAACTTGTCGTAATCGACGTTGATGAACCCCGCGCGCTCGCCGTCGAGCTGGTGCGACAGGCCGCCGGTGCCCATCACGACGATCTTTTCCTCGCCCGGCCAGCGCTCCAGCGCCTTGCCGACCGAGCGGCCGAGCGCGAGGCAGCGCTTGGGGCTCGGCAGCGGGTGCTGCACGGTGTTGATGCAGATCGGCACCAGCTTGACCGGCCACGCCTCGGCGTTCGGCCAGCACAGCTCGAACGGCACCGCAACACCGTGATCCACCAGCATCGACTGGCAGGTGACCGGATCGAATTCGTCGGCGACGACCTGCTCGATGATGTGCCACGACAGCCCCGGATGGCCGGCAAACGGCTTGAAACCGCCGATGCCCCAGCCTTCGTCCTCGTGGCGGTACTGGGGCGCCGCGCCGATCGCGAAAGTCGGCATCTTGTCGAGGAAGAAGTTGAGGCCGTGGTCGTTGTAGAACACCACTGCGACGTCGGGCTTCTCGCGTTCGAGGAATGTGTGGACCGGAGCGAAGCCGTCGAAGAACGGCTTCCAGTATGGGTCCTGCTGCAGCCCCTTGGCGATGGCCGCGCCGATGCCCGGCACGTGACTGGTGAAAATGCCGCCGACGATCTCGCTCATGATGCCACGCTCCTTTCGGTGGTGCCGTGCGCCAGCAGCGCAGCCTTGAACGCCTCGACCGTGGTGCCGGTCTGCAGCGCGCCGAGATCCTGCACGTCGAGGCCGAGGATGCCGGCCAGCTTGGCGAGGTAATAGACGTTGCCGCCTTGCTCGATCATCGCCGGCACGTCGCGCTGGCGGACCGCCTCGCGCTGCTGATCTGTCAGCGCGAAGCGGTCCATGTACGCCTCCTCGTCGGCGACGAAGGCGACGCGGTTGGCGGCTTGGTTGAACGAGTAGCACATCGCGTTGAGCGCCAGACCCTTCTGCGCGGCCTCGCCGTCGAACACCGGCGTGCCGGGGATCGGTCGATTAGACGATTCGGTGCGGGTCATGAGCATGGCGACTCTCCACTGTTTTCCAGTGGAATGGCGCGCACCGGAGCCGGTGTCGTTGCGCGAGGTCAAACTTGGCGCAGGTGTGCCTCGATTGCCTGGCGGTCGGTCTCGCGCGCCTGCCACTCGCCGGCGAACAGGCCTTCGCGGCCGAACAGCGCAGCGACGATGCCGCCCTCGCCCGCTTCGCGCCACAGGGCAGCGAGCCGTTCGGACAGCGGATCGTCGACCGGCGCGCCGTCGCCGCGGACGTGCACGACCCAGGCGGCGAGGGCCTCCAGGATCGCCGGGCATGTCTGTCCGCGCCGCTGGTGCCAGTCGAGCGTCGCCAGCCAGCGCTGCGGGATCTTCTGCGAGCCGTCCATCGCGATCTGCTGCAGCCGGTGCGACAGCGCCGGGTTGGCGAAGCGGGCGAGCAGCGCATCGGCATAGGCTTGCGCAGCGAAGGCGGGATCGAGCGTCGGCGCCGCCTCCCGGCGCATCAGCCGCTCGACCGTGGCGCGGATTGCCGGATCGGCGATCGCCTGGTGCACGAACGCGTGCCCTCGCCGAAGGCCGAGATAGGCTAGCGCCGAATGCGTCCCGTTGAGCATCCGCAGCTTGGCGGTCTCGAACGGCCGCACGTCGGCGACGACCTGCGCCCCGCCCGCCTCCCAGCGCGGCCGCGGCCCGGCAAAGCGGTCCTCGATCACCCATTGGCTGAATGGCTCGGTTACAACCGCGCCCTCGTCGCGCAGGCCGATGCGCCGTTCGACGGCATCGAGATCGGCGGCGCTGGTCGCGGGAACGATGCGGTCCACCATGGTCGAAGGGAAGGCGCACTCGGCCGCGACCCAGCGCGCCAGCGCCGCGTCGGCCGGCTCGAGGTATTCGCCCAGCAGCCGTGCAAGCACTTGGCCGTTGTCGGGCAGGTTGTCGCAGCTGAGCAGCGTCAGCCCCGGCAGCCCGGCCGCGCGCCGGCGCGCCAAACCCTCGTGCAGCCAGCCGTAGATCGATCGCCCGGTCGCGGCCGCGCGGTCGAGCGATCCGTCGGGCGCCCGGCAATAGCCCTTCTCGGTGACCGTGAAGCTGACGATCAAGGTCGTCGGCGCGGCAAGCAGGGCGGCGATTGTCTCGGGGTTCTCCGGCGCGAGCAGCGCCTGCCTGAGCGATCCGACCAACCGCGTGGCCTCCCCTGCGCCCGAGCGTTCGGTCACCGTGAAGAGGCCCGCCTGCGGCATCAGTTGCTCGCGCGCCGCGGGCGATCGCAGCGACAGCCCGGCGATCGCCCACCCGCGGTCGCCCGCCGTCATCGCCGCGTCGGTATAGACCGCCTGGTGCGCCCGGTGAAATGCGCCGAGGCCGACGTGGACGATGCCGATTCCCTGGGCGTCGCGCTCGTACCCCGGACGCGCCACATCGGGCGCCAGCGAGCCAAGAACCGCGGGCGACAGCCTCACAGCTTGTAGGCGCGCTTGACGAGGCCGTAGGCAAGCTCGCCGGCCAGTTCCTCCGCCTCCCAGTCGGCAAGCCTCCCTTCGGCGACCAGCCGCGCGAGGAAGGCGCTGTCGCAGCGCCGGGCAACGTCGTGCCGCGCAGGAATCGACAGAAAGGCGCGAGTGTCGTCGTTGAAGCCGACGGTGTTGTAGAACCCCGCCGTCTCGGTCGTCAGCTCACGGAAGCGGCGCATCCCTTCGGGGCTGTCGTGGAACCACCACGCCGGGCCGAGCTTGAGGCACGGGTAATGCCCGGCGAGCGGCGCCAGCTCGCGCGAATAAGCACTCTCATCGAGTGTGAAGAGGATGATCGAGAGGCCTGGCTCGGCGCCGAAGCGGTCGAGCAGCGGCTTGAGCGCATGGACGTAATCGGTCGGCTGCGGAATGTCGGCGCCCTTGTCGCGCCCGTGGCTGCGGTAGAGCGCGAGGTTGTGGTTGCGGAAGGATCCGGGGTGGATCTGCATCACCATCCCGTCTTCCAAGCTCATGGCCGCCATTTCGGTGAGCATCTGCGCGCGGAACAGCTCGGCGTCCTCGGGTGACCAGGTCCCGCCGACGATGCGCCGGAACAGGGCTTCGGCCTCGGCGGACGGGAGATCGGCGGTGCGCGCGCTCGGGTGGCCGTGGTCGGTCGCGGTCGCCCCGGCGGCGCGGAAATCGGCACGGCGCTTTCGGTGGGCGGCGAGATAGCCGGGCCAGCTTTCGACATCCTCGCCCGCCAGCTCGCCGAAGCGGCCCAGCGCGGCGCGGAAATCGTCGTGCTCGGGGTCGATCACCGGATCGGGGCGGTATGTGGTGATCACTCGCCCCGCCCAGCCGGAGGCGCAAATCGCCGCGTGGTGGGCGAGCTCGTCCTGCGGTCCTTCGGTGGTGGCCAGCACTTCGATCCCGAAGCGTTCGAACAGCGCGCGCGGGCGGAACCCGGGGGTCGCCAGCGCTTCGCCGATGCGGTCGAAATAGAGATCGGCGGTCGCGCCATCGAGCGCGACTTCGATCCCGAACACTTCGGCGAAGACGTGCTCGAGCCACAGCCGCGAGGGCGTGCCGCGGAACAGGTGGTAGTTCTCCGCCAGCAGCCGCCACGCCTCGCGCGGGTCGGCGGCCGAGGGCCCGGCGCGGCTCGACACCCCCAGCCTGTCGAGTGCGATGCCCTGGCTGTAGAGCATGCGGAACAGGTAATGATCGGGCGCGAGCAGCAGCTCGGTGGCGTTGGCCCACGGCGCATCGGTGGCGAACCAGGCCGGATCGGTGTGGCCGTGCGGGCTGACGATCGGCAGGTCCTTGACGCCCTCGTAAAGCCCGCGCGCCAGCGAGCGCACCGCGGGATCGGCGGGCAGCAGCCGGTCGGGATCGAGCGTCAGCGCGTGCGGCATCCAGGCTCCTCTATCAAGCGAATCGGCCTTGTGGGAAGCGCCCTCGCCCGCTTATGGTAACGCTAACATGGGAGGGATCGGGAAAGTCATCGTCCTTGCCGCAGCGCTGCTGATGTGGGCAAGCGCGGCGTTCGCCAGCCAGGCCGTAGCGGTGCCCCACGGAATGCTGGTGACGACCGCGCAGGGCGAAAAGGTGCGCGTCCTCGCCTATGCCGACGGAACCTTTCGCGTCACCGTCGCCGCCGACCCGCAGCAAGCGCCGAGGAGCCTGATGGTGATCGCCGAGGCGGACGGCTCGCCGACCTTCACGCCCTCGCCCAAGGTGGCGACCCTGACGACGCCGCGCTCGCGGGCCGAAGTCCACCTGGCGGACGGACGCCTGCGGGTGTTCGACGCGGGCGGCAAGCTGCTGCTGGACGAATATGCGCCCGCCCGGCGGCTGGATCCGGTGACGATCGAAGGGCAAGCGTTCCTGGGCACCCGCGTGCAGTTCAACCGCGGTACCGACGAGGGGCTCTACGGCCTGGGCCAGCACCAGAACCGGCAGATGGACTACAACGGCGAGGACGTCGAACTCGCCCAGCACAACATGGACATCGCCGTGCCGTATCTGCTCTCGACGCGGGGCTGCGGCATCTTGTGGGACAACAACTCGATCACCCGCATCGGCGATCCGAAGCCGTACGCGTTGCTGCAAGCCGACGCCCCGACCGGGTGGCACGCCGCCTATTACGTCGGAGACAAGTCCGCCGTCGAACGACCCGAAGCCACCATCGACTACCCATACATCCGCGATCTGAAGCGCTGGCCGAAGGGAGCTGTGCCCGAAAAGACCAGCAAGGTCGTCTGGACGGGGACTTACACGCCGAAGAGCTCAGGCACCCACAAGTTCCGACTCTATTCGTCGAGCTATGCCGAGGTTTTCGCCGACGGCCACAAGGTGCTCGAGCGCTGGCGGCAGAACTGGAATCCGTGGTATCACAACTTTGAGCTCGCCCTCGCCAAGGGCAAACCAGTCAAGCTGCGGATCGAATGGCAGCCGAACGGCGGCTATATCGCGCTGTTCCACGCCGAGCCGCTGCCCGATCTCGACCGCCACTCCGTCAGCTTTGCCAGCGAAGCGGGGAAGGCGATCGACTATTATGTCGTCCCCGGCAAAGACATGGACGCGCTCGTCGCCGGCTATCGCCGGCTGACCGGCAAGGCGCCGATCATGCCGAAGTGGGCCTACGGCTTCTGGCAATCGCGGCAGCGCTACGAGACGCAGGACCAGCTGGTCGGCGTGGTCGAGCAATACCGCCAGCGCGGCCTGCCGCTCGACAACATCGTGCAGGACTGGTTTTACTGGCCCGAGGACCGGTGGGGCTGCCACTGCTTCGATCCGAAGCGCTTCCCCGATCCGCAAGGCATGGTGGACAGGGTCCATGCCTTGAACGGCCACATTATGATCTCGGTGTGGCCGAAATTTTACCCGTGGACCGCCAACGGCCAGGAACTCGCGGCCAAGGGTTATCTGCTCCAGCGCCCGCTCGAGGCGGGGCAGAGGGACTGGGTCGGGCCGGGTTACGCCAACACCTACTACGATCCCTATTCCCCCGAGGCGCGGCAGATCTATTTCCGCCAGATCAGGGATGCGCTAGTCGGCCAGGGCTTCGACGCCTGGTGGATGGACGCGACCGAGCCCGACTGGCATTCGAACCTGTCGGTCGAGGAGCGCGCCTATCAGATGTATTCGCCGGCCGCCGGGCTGCCGGGAGCGGCGATCTTCAACACCTATCCGCTGGTCCATGCCCTCGGCGTCGCCAAGGGCCTGCGCGCGGCGCAGCCCGACAGGCGGCCGTTCATCCTCACCCGCAGCGGCTTTGGCGGCACGCAGCGCGCCTCGGCGGCGGTATGGTCAGGCGACACGGCGGCGCGCTGGAGCAACTTGCGCGACCAGATCAGCGCCGGAGTTAACCTGTCGATGTCCGGCATTCCCAACTGGACGCACGACATCGGCGGCTTTTCCGTCGAGGAGCGCTACGCCAAGCAGGAGCCGGCGGCGCAGGAAGAATGGCGCGAGCTGCAGGTTCGCTGGTTTCAGTTCGGCGCCTTCAGCCCGCTGTTCCGCAGCCACGGGGAATTCCCGCACCGCGAGATTTATGAGCTCGGCAAGGACGATCCGAAGACGTACGATGCGCTCGCCGCCTACGACCGGCTGCGCTATCGGCTGCTGCCGTACATCTATACCCTCGGCGCCGACACGTACTTCAAGAACGGCACGATCATGCGCGGGCTGGTGATGGACTTCGCCGCCGACAGGCGCACCTGGCGGATCGACGACGAATACATGTTCGGTCCCGCGTTCCTGGTCGCGCCCGTCACGCGAGTACAAGGCGCGCGAGCGGAACGTATACCTGCCGGCGGGCGCGGACTGGTACGAATGGAGGAGCGGCGCCCTGCACCACGGCGGCCAGACAATCGAGGCGGCCGCGCCTTACGCCGACATGCCGCTGTTCGTTCGCGCGGGGTCCATCATTCCGACGGGGCCGGTGCGCCAGTTCGCCGCCGAGAAACCGGGCGCGCCGGTGACGCTGCTGGTCTATCCCGGGGCTGACGGGCGGTTCTCTCTCTACGAGGACGACGGCACCAGCCGCGCTTACTTGAAGGGAGCCTGGTCGCGCATTCCGTTCACCTGGAACGAGGCGACGCGGACGCTGACCATCGGCGCGCGCGAAGGCTCGTATCCCGACATGCAGCAACGTCGCACGTTCCTGGTCCGCTGGATGCGCCCCGGTCGGCCGCTCGACTGGGAGGCGCCGCCGGACGCCAGCGTCGCCTACGACGGAACGGCGCAGAAGGTGACGATGCCGCGTTGAACGCGCTCCGGAGATAACCGGAGTGACCTCGCCCGGTCCAAACGCCATTGCGGTCCCAATGGACGAAAGGATCGGAGCCATGCCCTCGGCACTTGTTCACCCGCATGACGTTGTCGCGGGGGACTCTTCCTCTCTCCGATCGGCCGAAAGGATCGCAGGGATGCGCTCGATATTGCTTCACGTACACGACGATGAAGGCATGGAAGCGCGGCTGCAGGCGGCGCTGGACATCGCGCGCGCGTTCGACGGACATTTGACCTGTCTGCAGCCGGTGGCGTTCGATTTCGCGGTGCCGGGTGACCTTTACGGGACGATGGTGGCCGAGATCATGCCGGTGATGCACGACGCCGCCGATGCGTTGCGCGAGCGGATCACCGCCCGTCTCGCCCAGGAGGACGTGGCGTGGGACTGGGCGCAGGTGGAAGGCCCGGCGCGTCCGTTGCTGATGCGGGCCGAAACGCTGGCCGATCTCATCGTGCTCGGCGCGCGCGATCCGGCGAACGACGGCAAGGGCCCGTCGAGCCTCGCCGGCTATATCGCGGTGCATGGGCGCTCGCCGCTGCTCATCGTGCCGGAAACCACCCGCTCGCTCGATCTTTCGGGCCCGGCAGTGGTCGGCTGGAACGGCTCGCTCGAGGCGGCGCATGCGCTGCGCGGCGCGGTTCCCTTGTTGCGCAAGGCGCGGTCGGTTACGCTCGCCAACGTGACCGAACATGTCGACGACCCGGGCGCCTTCCTGCCGGCGGTGGACGCCGCGGAATACCTTTCGCGGCATGACATCCGCAGCGAGATCGTCGAGATCGGGCGCGGGCAGGAAACTGTCGCCCAGGCGCTGGCGAATTCGGCGACGGCGCGTGGGGCCGCTTTCCTCGTCGTCGGTGCCTATGGCCATGCCCGCTCGCTCGAGACGGTGTTCGGCGGGGTGACCCGCGAGCTGTTCTCCAATCCGCCGCTGCCGGTGTTCACCGCCCACTGAGCCGCGCGATGGATCGGCCCCTCAAGCACGCGATCATCGCCTGTCACCCGGCCGAGCAAAGCTTCACGCTGGCGATCGCCAACCGCTACGCCCAGGCGGTCGAGGCGCACGGCCATTCCACGGTGCTGCGCGACCTCTATCGGATCGGCTTCGATCCGGTGCTCAAGAACGACGAGCGCCAGGGGCACCCGCGCGCCGACATTGAAACCGAGTGGGAAGTGATCGGCGAGCCCGACGTCTTCGTGCTGGTCTACCCGATCTGGTTCGGCGCCCCACCGGCGATGATGAAGGGCTACATCGACCGAGTGTTCGGCGCCGGGCGCACCCGCGGCTCGGCCGGCGAAGGGACCGAAAGCAGCCGCCTCGCCGGTAAGCACCTGGTTTCGTTGACACTGTCGGGCACGATGCGCGCGTGGCTCGACGAGAAGGGCGTGCTCGGCTCGCTGCGCAACGTGTTCGACCGCTACATGGCCGACGTGTTCGGGCTGGCCGAGACTCACCATTACCACTTCGACGGCGTGCAGCCCGGGCTGCCCGAGCGCGATTATCGCTTCCAGCTCGCCGAGGTCGACGAAGCGGCCGGCGAGGCGCTGGCGCGGATCGGCCGCCTGTGGTCGAAAAATCCCAACGCCGGCGAGCCGCCAGTCGGCTTCGGCCGGCCGGCGTAACCGCTGCGGCGCCGGCGCGCGCCTTCCTTTCCGGAAATCTACGAACTTACCGCCAGATAGGCCTCTGCCACGGTGATTTCGAAAGGAAGCGTCATGCTGGAAGTCGCGCGCGCGAGATCGTGCTTTTTCGGGATTATCGCCGTCGGGATGCTGTGGGCGCTGGCGATGGCAGGCGCCGCGGCGTTTGCGCAGGAGCCGCGGCCCGAGCACTGGGACGCCGCGACCGCCGAGACGCTGCTAAGCTACATTCAGCACATCAACGACCAGGGCCTCAACCCGGCCGATTATGAGCCGGCGCAACTGAAGAACGCGATCGCTGCGGGCGATCCCGCGACGCTCGAAAAGCAGGCGACCGAAAGCTTCGGCCTGGTCGCGGAGGATCTCGCCATCGGCCACGTCCCACCGGGGCAGCGCGGCAAATATTACATCGCGCCCAACTCGGTCGACCCGAACCTGATCGCCCGGATGATCGACATCGCCATCACAGCGCACCAAGTGGGCTGGGTCCTCGACTCGTTCGCGCCGCAGAACCCCGAGTATGCCGCCTTGCGGGCCGCTCTCGCCGGCCCCGACGGCGCCGATCCGGCGAAGCGCCGCGCGCTGCGGGCGACGCTCGAGCGGTGGCGCTGGTTTCCGCATAACCCCGGCGGACGCTATCTGCTGGTCAACATCCCAGAATTCCGCCTGCGGCTGATCGAGAACGGCAAAGACGTCGATGACCACAAGGTGATCGTCGGCAAGCCGAACAAGCAAACACCGCAGTTCCAGACGAAGGCCATCGGCGTGATCCTCAACCCCGCGTGGCACGTGCCGCAATCGATCATCGCCGAAAGCGTCGGCAGCCTGGTGCGCAACCGGCCGGGAACGGCGAGCAGCCGCGGCTATGTCTGGAAGACTGTGTCCGGACATCTCGAGGTGACTCAGGGGCCCGGGCCCGGCAATTCGCTCGGGCAGATGAAGCTCGATATGCCCAACCCGCTCGTGGTGTTCATCCACGACACCCCGAGCAAGAGCCTGTTCGACAAGGACCAGCGCACCTTCAGCCACGGCTGCATTCGGACGCAGAACCCGTTCGATCTCGCCGAGAAGCTGCTGGCGCCCGTCGGCTGGGATCGGGCGCGGATCGACGCGACGGTGGCCTCGCGGGTGACCACCCACGTCAAGCTGGCCGCGCCGCTGCCGGTCTATGTCGTGTACATGACCGCGGTGCCGCAGCCCGACGGCACCATCGCTTATCTCAAGGACCCGTACAAATTGGATGCTACACTGGCCGCCAAGCTGAACTGATTGCCGGAGAGTACCCGTGACGATGCAGGCGATGCAGCTCGACGCGCCGGGCCGGCCGTTGCGGATGGTCGAACGGCCACTGCCCGAGCCCGGCCCTGGACAGGTGCGGGTCAAGGTGGCCGCCTGCGGGGTATGCCGGACCGACCTGCACGTCGTCGACGGCGACATCCATGGGCCGCTGCCGATCGTACCGGGGCACGAGGTCGTCGGCCACGTCGATGCGCTCGGCGAAGGAGTCGAGGGGCTGGCGATCGGCGACCGCATCGGCGTCCCGTGGCTCGGCCATACGTGCGGGCATTGTCCCTACTGCCGTTCTCAGCGCGAGAACCTGTGCGACGATCCCGAGTTCACCGGCTTCACTCGCGACGGCGGGTTCGCCACGCACTGCGTGGCCGACGCGCGGTTCTGCTTCCCGATTCCCGCGGGCTTTGACGCCATCCACGCCGCGCCGCTGCTGTGCGCCGGGCTGATCGGCTACCGTGCCTACAAGCTCGCCGGTGAGGCGCCGGTGCTGGGGCTCTACGGCTTCGGCGCGGCGGCGCACATCCTCGCGCAACTGGCGGTGTGGCAGGGGCGTACCGTGTTCGCCTTCACTCGCGAGGGCGACGCGGCCGGCCAGGCGTTTGCCCGGCGGCTCGGCTGCGCCTGGGCCGGGGCTTCGACCGACGCACCGCCCGAAGCGATGGACGCAGCGATCATCTTCGCCCCCGTCGGCGCGCTGGTGCCGCTGGCGCTCAAGCAGGTGAAGAAAGGCGGCCGAGTGGTCTGCGCCGGGATCCACATGTCGGACATTCCCGGCTTTCCCTATGCCGACTTGTGGGAGGAGCGCTCGATCCTCTCGGTCGCCAACCTGACGCGCGAGGACGGCGCCGAATTCCTGCCGCTGGCGGCGCAGGTGCCGATCCGCACGCATGTAACGGCGATGCCGCTTGCCGAGGCGAACGAGGCGCTGGATCGCCTGCGCCGGGGCGAAGTGGAAGGCGCGCTGGTGCTGGTGCCGTGAAGCATTCATCTCCCCTCTCGCTTGCGGGAGGGGCCGGGGGAGGGTGAGTCCGACAGGCGTGATTATTCCCTCCGCTAACCCCTCCCGCAGGGGGAGGGGGACCGGAGTGAATTGGGCGTAGCGCTATTCGCTCGCTGGCTTGGACTTCGCCCCGCCGACGTTATAGGTTTCGCGCCACTGCTTTTCCGAGCCCATTCCGGCGGCGAAGGCGACGCGCAGGGCGTCGGCGAAGTTGCTGACCTCGAACTTGCTCATCACATTCGCGCGATAGACCTCGACCGTGCGCGAGCTGATGCCGAGATCGTAGGCGATGGTCTTGTTGGGATAGCCGCAGGCAAGGCCTTCGAGCACTTCCTTTTCCCGCTCGGTCAGCTTGGCGACTTCGGTCTTGGCCCAGTCCTCGCGCTTGCGGGCGGCTTCGCGGTCTTCGACCCGGGCGAAGCCGGTTTCGATCGCTTCGAGCAGCCGCTCGCGGTTGAACGGCTTTTCGAGGAAATCGACCGCCCCGCCCTGCATCGCGCGTACCGCGGTCGAGATATCGCCGTGCCCCGTCAGCACGATCACCGGGAGGTTATAGCCGCGGCTGGCCATCTCCGCCTGCACCTGCAGCCCATCCATCCCCGGCATGCGCACGTCGAGCAGCACACAGGCGGGTTCGGCCTTGTCGGCGCCCTTGAGGAAGGCTTCGCCGTCTTCCCAGCGCTCGGTGCGATAGCCGTCCGCCCGCAGCAGAAAATCGAGCGAGCGGCGGATCGAATCCTCGTCATCGACGATGTGCACCAGCTTGTTTTCGGCCATGATCGGTTCCCGCCAAGTTCGTCCATGACGCTTTCGGCAAGACGCGCAGCATTTTCAAGTCTTGATAACTTACGCTAACGAGGCATCTGGGGACCCGACGGGAGCCGACGAATGCCTGCACGCCTAGCCTCGGAACTGCGCGAACGCGGCAGCGCCGCCCATTTGCGCTCGATCCTCGAGACTATCCCCGATGCGATGGTGGTGATCGACGAGACGGGCCACATCATCTCGTTCAGCAAGGCTGCCGAGCGGCTGTTCGGTTTTGCCGAAGCCGAACTGATCGGCGAAAACGTCAGCACTTTGATGCCCTCGCCCGACCGCGAGCGGCACGACGGTTACCTGAAGCGCTATCTCGAAACCGGCGAAAGGCGAATCATCGGCATCGGCCGGCTGGTTACCGGGCGCCGCCGCGACGGCACGACCTTTCCGATGGAGCTGTCGGTCGGCGAAACCAAGCTCGGCGAAGATCGGGTGTTCACCGGTTTCGTCCGCGACCTCACCGAGCGGCAGGAATACGAAAAGAAGGTCCACACGCTGCAGGACGAGCTGGCGCATGTCTCGCGCGTGACGGCGATGGGCACGCTGGCAACCTCGATCGCCCACGAACTCAACCAGCCGCTGACCGCCATCGCCAATTACACCGAGACGGCGAGCGACTTGCTCGCAAACCCGACTCCCGAGACGGTCGCCATAGTCCGCGAGGCGCTCGATCAATGCGCCAGCGAAGCCGTGCGCGCCGGGCAGATCGTCCGCCGGCTGCGCGACTACATCTCGCGCGGCGAGACCGAGCGGCAGGTGGTCCCCCTGGCGCGGCTGGTCAACGAGGCCGCCGCGCTAGCCTTCGTGAGCACCGGCAGCCAGTCGATCGACCTGACCGTCAAGATCGCCGAGCACGACCTCGTGCTGGTTGACCGGGTCCAGATACAGCAGGTGCTGCTGAATCTGATCCGCAACGCCGTGGAAGCGATGGGCGCGCTGTCACACGGTCGGCTGACGATCGCCGCAATCCGCCGCGAGCCGGGCTTCCTCGAAGTGATCGTGTCCGACAGCGGCCCGGGCCTGGCGCCGGAGATCGCCGCCAACCTGTTCGCCCCGTTCCAGAGCACCAAAGCGAGCGGCATGGGCGTGGGTCTTTCGATCAGCCGCACGATCATCGAGGCGCACGAGGGGCGCATCTGGGCCGACGAGTCGCCTTACGGTGGCACCTCGTTCCACTTCACGCTGCCCGATGCCGAGGGCGAAAGCGCGGAGGAGTAGCCTAGGCGCCGGTGACGCCGTCGGGTTGCGAGCGGACGACGCGAAAGGGATAGGCAACCCCGTCAGGCTCGGTAATGGTTACGTAGTCGCCGATGCGCAGGGGATGCGCTTCGAGATGATAGACTTTTTCGTCATCGTCATCGCCGAGGGCATAGGAAAACATCCAGCCATCCCCGTTGCGCAGTAGGTAGCCGGTCTCGTCGGCCTCGTTCGGCCAAAATCTCCGCACCGTCGCCATCGCCGGTCGCTTGGCCAGCGCCGTCTCGTCGATCAGGCCGGCGGCGTCGAGCGGCACCCGCAGCATATATGCGCGGCTCGCCGATCCCTCCGGAAACTCCGGGGTCCGGGCCAGTTCCAGGCGCACGAGGTTCCACTTCGGCATCGACGCAAGCTCACAATAGCGTTTCGCAGTATGTGCGTTCCGCACCTTCCCAAAGGCATTGGGAAATATACGGAGTGACAAGTCTGCGTCCGGGTTTCGCAGGCGCCTTCCCGGGGCGGGGGAGCGGGAGGAGGGAAGAACGCCTGCGCATCGGGGTTATCGGGCATCCGGATCCTTCGTGGCATTCGCAAATGTACGGAGGTGCGCCACTGGGACCTTTCAGTCCCGCCACTTGGCCCATTCGGCGCCGAGCCGTTCGGTCAGGCTCTCGGCGCTCTCGGCGAGCAGCCGGCGCGCCTCGCGCAGGCACTGCTCCTCCAGCGCGATCCGCTGCCGGCGAGCGAGGGCTTGTGCCGTCTCGACCTCGGCCGCGCTGCCGAAAGCATCGGGACTGCGGCGCAGGGCAGCTCCGAGCATGGCCAGGTCGTGGTGCTCGCCGAGGCGATCACCCACCTCTGCGGCGAGGTGGATTCGGGCCGCGAGTTCCTTCGGGTGCAGCGGACGCAGCAGTCGCATGTGGTGCCAGTGGTATTTCACCCGCTTGCGCAGTTCGTGATAGCGGCTCGGCGCATGGCTCGTGCCGATCCGCTCCAGCGCAGTGCGGGCGCGCAGATAGGTCTGCATCAGGCCCGGCCCGATCGCTTCCCAGCCGTCTGCCGCCAGGCTCCAGTCGCCGACCCGCGCGCGCGCCAGGCGCAGCCGCTCGCGCACTTCGCCAAGGCGCTCGGCGGGATCTACGGCCTGTTCCTGCGCCTGCAGACCTTCCTTGAATCGAAACTGCGCCTGTTGGTCGATCTGCTCGAAATGCTGCGCAAGCTGCGCATAGGTGTCGCTCAGCACCGCCATTTCGCGCGCCCCGCCAAGTAGCCGGCCAATTTCGCGAAAATCGGCGTTCTCATCGGCATAGAGCTCGAACACCGGACGGACGAGGCGGACAAGGCCGCGCAGCTTCTTGCAGCGCTTGCGCACGTCGTGAATCGCCACCGAACGATCCTCGCCATCTTCGATCGAGGTAGCGGCCTTATCGATCTGCTCGCGCGCAATTCGGCGCACGGCGTGTTCGACCGAATGATCGTCGCTGCGGAAGCGATAGGCCATTGAACGCACTTTCCCAGAGGGATGTGCCGCGTCCTAGCCCTGGTCTCGACGACAAAAAACCCCAACTCGGCCTCACCACGTCTTTGCCGGCAGGGGCGTAGGCTGTAGAGGCGCAGCGATGCACAAGCGCTTGCTGGTCTCGATCCACGACGTCGGACCGCGTTTTTCCGATGAGATCGATCGTCTGGCGGACCGGCTGGCCCGGCATCTGGGCGGACTGCAATTCGCGATGCTGGTCGTTCCCAACCATTGGGGCGAAAGCCCGCTCGCGGGCGATCGGCCGTTCGCCGAAAAACTGCGCCGGTGGGCCGATGCGCGGCGTCGAGATGTTCGTCCACGGCTGGTTCCATCGCGACACCGCGGAGCACTCCGGCGTCGCCGGGTTCAAGGCGCGGCATATGACCGCCGGCGAAGGCGAGTTCCTCGGCCTCTCCGCCGCCGAGGCCGGCCGGCGAATGGCCGACGGCAAGGCGCTGATCGAGGACATTATCGGCCGCCCGTCTGCCGGATTTGTCGCCCCGGCGTGGCTTTACGGACCCGGCGCCCTGGAGGCGCTGGCGGCGAGCGGCTTTGCCTTGGCCGAGGACCACATGCGCGTGTGGCATCCCGCAACGGGCGCGACGCTGGCCCGCGGACCGGTGATTACCTGGGCCAGCCGAAGCACGATGCGAACGGCGTCGTCGCTGGCGTTCGCCGCCCTCGCCCGCACCGCTCTGCGGCCCCTTGAGACGGTGCGGGTGGCGGTCCATCCGGGTGACGTCGGCAAGTCCTCACTGCTCGCCAGCATCGATCGCACGCTAGACGGTTTTGCTTCACAACGACGCGTTAGCCGCTATTCGGCCCTGCTCGCCTGACGCGTACCTGCGGACTCGGCCGCCAAATGGAGTCTTGAGCGCGTGCGAATTGTCGTTCCGATCCACAGCTTCGAGCCCGGAGGCGTCGAGCGCGTCGCGCTGCGGCTCGCCGCGGCCTGGCAGGCCAGCGGCGAAGACGTGACCGTGGTGCTCGGCCGCGACGAAGGAGACGGCCGCGTCGCGGAAGCTGATAGGCTGCGCTATCGCACCTACCGCTCGCTCGTGCGAACAGGGCGGTTCGAAACGCTGTGGATGATCCTCTGCCTCTATCGCTATTTGCGGCGCGAGCGCGCGGACGTCGTGTTTTGCCCGGGCAACACCTACACCGTCGTCTGCGCGGCGATGCGCCTGCTGCTGGGCGGCCAGAGCCCGCCGGTGGTCGCCAAGATCAGCAACGACTTGCGGCGTGCTGATCTGCCCGCCCCTTACAGGTGGGGGTACCACGCGTGGGTCCGCGCGCATGCATGGTTCATCGATCACTTCGTCGCGCTGGCCGAGCCGATGGGCCCCGAGATTCTCGAGCAGGCCGGGATCGCGAGCGGACGGGTGTGGGTCATTCCCGATCCGGCGCTCACCACGGCCGAGTTCGCGCGCCTGGCAGCCTTGGAGCGGCGTAAGTGCCCGCGCGACGGCGCGGTGATCGTCGGCGTCGGCCGCCTCGTCCGGCAAAAGAACTTCTCGCTGCTGCTGCGGGCGTTCGCCGCCGGCGCGGCGAGGGGCGACCGCTTGCTCATCGCCGGGGACGGTCCGGAGCTGCCGCGGCTGCAGCACCTCGCCGCGAAGCTCGGGATCAAGGAGCAGGTGTCGTTCTCCGGCCATTGCACCGACGTGCCCGGGCTGCTCGAAAGGGCCGACATGTTCGCCCTGTCGTCGGATTACGAGGGAGTGCCGGCCGTTGTCGTCGAAGCCCTCGCCGCCGGGCTGCCGATCGTCGCCACCGACTGCAGCGCCAGCATGGACTGGCTGACCGGCCATGGTCGCGACGGCCTCGTCGTGCCGACCGGCTCGGTAGACGCTTTCGGCCGCGCCATGCGCAGGGTTCGCAATCTTCCGCTGCCGAGCGGCGACGGAAGGCAGCGCGCGGCCCGGTTCACAATCGAGAAAGCCGCCGCTACATATCTCGCGCTGTTCGAGGCAGTCCTGGAAAGTCCCAAGCGCTCCAACCGGAACGCACGAACCAAACTGGAAGAGCGACCGCAGCTTTCATGAGCCCCGCGCTCCGGCGAATACCGGAGCGCCATTTTGCCAGAGAGAAGAAATATAGGTGCTGCACATGGGGACCATGCCCCCCAGCGGCGTCATCATACGGACGACACAGAGGGAAGCCCGGACATTGGTATCTCTTGAGGACGGCGGCACCGTCTACCAGGCCTATCTCGTGCGCATGCCGAGCGACATGACCGCGGCGCTGCGACCGCAGGACCGACCGCGCTGGCCGGGCGGCGCCCGGCTGCTGAGCTCGATCCTCTCTCTGCTGATCATCGCCGCGGTGATCTACGAGATCCGCGGCGTCGATCTGCACGCTATCCTGGCGCTGATCCCGGCCGCGCCGCTGTTCTGGATCGTGTTCGCCGCCAGCTACGTCGCCCAGCCGGTCAGCGAATGGGTGATCTTCCGCCGCCTGTGGGGCGTCGGGCCGGCGGCCTTCGGCGCCCTCGTTCGCAAGCTGATCTACAACGAACTGCTGCTGGGGTATCTTGGCGAAGTGTACTTCTACGCCTGGGCGCGGCGGCGCCTGAAGCTGGAGGCGGCGCCGTTCGGGGCGGTCAAGGACGTGACGATCCTTTCGGCCGTGGCGGGGAACATCATCACGATGTTCATGCTTGCCGTGGCCTGGCCGCTGACTTCGGCGACGGAGCTGGGCCTGCAGACCCGGCCGGTCGTGTTGTCGCTGGCGGTCGTGCTGGTCACCTCGATGGCGGCGCTGCTGTGGCGGCGGCAGATCTTCTCGCTGCCTCGGGCCGACCTGCGCTTCATCTTCGCGATGCATGTCGCCCGGGTCATCGTCGTGACCGGGCTTTCGGCGCTGCTGTGGCACATCGTCCTGCCGGGCATTCCGCTGGTGTGGTGGCTGCTGCTGGCGACGATCAGGCTGCTGATCTCGCGCCTGCCGTTCGTGCCCAACAAGGACGTGGTGTTCGCCGGGCTGGCGGTGTTCATGCTCGGCCACGACGTCGAAATCGCCTCGCTGCTGACGCTGATGGCCGGGCTGATCCTGCTGACACATCTTGCCGTGGGCACGACGTTTGCGGTGTCGGACCTGACGCGAAGGGAAGCGAGCGCATGATCGCGATGGCCGTTCTCGGCGCGTTTCCGCTGGTTGCCGCCGCCATCATTCCCTCGACGCCCGACCTGGGCAAGGCGGAGGGCCAGTGCCGCCCGAACGAACCCGGGCCGGCGCTGCTGGTCGACGTCATCGGCCTCAAGGACCGCAAGGGAAACCTCAAGCTCGAGGTCTATCCGGCGAACAATCACGACTTCCTGCAGGACGACAACATCCTGGTCAGCGAAGGCAAAGTCTTTCGCCGGGTCGAAGTGCCGGTGCCGGTCGCCGGCCCGGTCGAGCTGTGCATACGCGTCCCCCGCCCTGGCCCTTATAGCGTGATGCTGCTCCACGACCGCGACCGCAACCGCAAGTTCGGGTGGACCGAGGACGGGGTGGGCTTTGCCGGCAATCCGCATCTCGGGTGGAGCAAGCCGAAGGCAAAGCATGCCGAAGTCATCGCCGGATCGGGCCTGACTAAGGTTCCGATCGTCCTCAATTATCGCCACGGCCTGGGCATGGCCCCGCTGAAGACAAAGTAGGCCGATGCGGATCGTCGACGTTTCCGCCTTTTACTCGCCCCGCGGCGGCGGCGTGCGGACGTATATCGAGCAGAAGCTCCTCGCCGGTCCGCGCTTGGGCCACGACATCACCGTCCTGGCGCCCGGCGACCGATACGAGATCATCGAGCGCGGACCGAACGCGCGGATCGAGGTGCTGCCTTCCCCCCGGTTTCCGCTCGACCGCCGGTATTGGTACTTCGCCGATGAGCCGGCGCTGCACCGTGCACTCGACCGCGCCGAGCCCGATGTCGTCGAAGTCGGCTCGCCATGGCGCAGTCCGCTGATGGTCGCCCGCTGGCGAGCGGACGTACCGCGCGCGCTGATCATGCACGCTGATATCCTCTCGGCTTACGCCTATCGCTGGCTCCAGCCGATCTTCAAGCGTCCGACCATCGATCGCCAGATGGAACGTTACTGGTCGCACTTGCGGCAGCTCGGCAGGCACTTCGACCGCGTGGTCTGCGCCAGCCGCGACCTCAGCTCTCGCCTGGTGGCGGGCGGCGTGGGCAACGTGACGACGGTGCCGATGGGGGTCGAGCCGGGGCTGTTCTCGCGTTCCTTGCGCGACCCCGCATTGCGAGCCAAGCTGCTCGAGCGGTGCGCGCTGCCGCCGAGCGCCCACCTGCTCCTCGCCGTCGGCCGCCTCGCGTCGGAGAAGCGCTGGCCGATGGTCATCGAAGCGGTCACCGCGGCCGCCCGATCGCGCCCGGTCGGCCTGGTAATGCTTGGCGAAGGCCGCGACAGCCGAGCGGTGCTCTCGGCGATCGGCGGCAATCCGCACATCCGGCTGTTCGAGCCCGAGCGCGACCGGAAGGCCTTTGCGCGGATCGTCGCCAGCGCCGACGCGCTGGTCCACGGATGCGAGGCCGAGACGTTCTGCATGGTCGCGGCCGAAGCGCGTGCCAGCGGCATTCCGGTCATCGTGCCCGATAGAGGCGGCGCGGCCGACCACGCCCGGGCCGGCGGCTACACCTATCGGGCGGCAGACAGCCGCTCGGCGAGCGCGGCGATCCTGCAGGCGCTGGATGCTCCGTTCGAACCGATCGCGGCCCCGGCACGAACGATGGACGATCATTTCGCCGACCTGTTCGCCGACTACTCCGTCCTGATGTCCCAGCGTCGGGCGGCGTGACATGCGCCTGCGTCCGCCCCTGACCACGCTCGACCGCTACTTGCTGCAACAGGTCGGGGGAACGCTGATCTCGGTGTTCGGCATCGTGGTCTCGCTGATGCTGTTCGAGCATTTGCCGCGCCTGTTCGACATCGTCAGACTGTCCGGCCGCAAGAGCTACATCATCGTTCAGAGCATGCTTGCGCTGCTGCCGGAATATGCCGCGATCGGGCTGTTGTTCGGTCTTTACCTGGCGATCGCCCTCACCGTACGCCGGCTGTCGCTGCGCAGCGAACTCGACGTCGTCCAGGCTACCGGGGTCCCGACCCACCGCTGGATGCGCTTTCCCGCGATTCTGACCGCGTTGGTCGCCGCGCTGCTGCTGTGGAACCAGGGTTGGCTGATGCCTGCCGGCGAGCGGCGGCTGAACGACCTTGGGCAGCGGATGCAGGACGGGCAATTCGGCTATGACCTTCAGGCGGGCAAGTTCACCGATCTGGGCGATGGCGTGACGCTCAGGTTCGAGGCGGTTGATCCCGAGACCCATCAGCTTCTCGGCGTCTTCTTCCACACCGCGGACACCACCTTTACCGCCAGCCGCGGGCGGCTCGGTTTCGATTTCGCCAACCACGTCCTGGTCGACCTGGAAGACGGTCACACGCTCAACGGGACGAACGGCCAGTCGCTGTCGTTCTCGCGATTCCACTTCGACAGCGGCGGACGCGAAGGCGATGGCGAAAAGGCGGTGGATGCGGCCGAACGGCGCAAGGGCACGACATTGCCGGCGCTCGTTTCCAGCAGCGACGCTGCCGATCGCGCGGCGGGCTGGTCGCGCCTGTTGTGGCCGGTTTTCGCGCTGATGATTCCGTTGCTGGCGGTGGTGCTGGGCAAACCCCAGCGCCGGACCAGCAGTTCGCTCGGGCTGATGTTCGGGCTGGTCCTGCTGGTCATGTTCACGCGAAGCACGGGATTCGCGGCAGGGACGAGCTCAGCGCGCCCCGCACTGGTGACCGCGGGGATCGGTGCCGCCTGGCTTGGGATCATGGCCATCGTGGTGTGGGGCGAGCGCTGGTGGGGCGCCGGCTACGTCGACGCGTGGCTGCTGAAGGCTAGCAGCCGCCTCAAGCTTGGGCGGCTGTTGCGCCGAATGCGTGGTTTGGCGGCAAGAGACCGGCCCAGCGGGGCGGCGGCCGGCACGGCAAGGAACTTGCCGCAGCGAAGCTCAGACCGGCAGGCCGACGTAGTTCTCGGCGATGCTCGTCTGCGCCGCGTGGCTTGAGGCGATGTAGTCGAGCTCGGCGACCTGCATCGCCCTTTCGAAGGGGCCGTCCTCGGGAAAGCGGTGCATCAGGCGGGTGAGCGACCAACTGAAGCGTTCCGATTTCCACACCCGGGCGAGCGCCTTGGCCGAATAGCCGCCGATTGCATCGCCGTCGTTCTGCTTGAAGAACCGGGTCAGGGCGTCGGCTGCGTAATGCACGTCCGAGGCTGCGAGGTTGAGGCCCTTGGCGCCGGTCGGCGGGACGATGTGCGCCGCGTCGCCGCACAACAACAGGCTGCCGTGACGCATCGGCGCGAACACATAGGACCGCAACGGCGCGATCGATTTCTCGAGTGCCGGGCCGCGGACGATATGTGCGGCGGCTTCGGGGCCGAGACGGAGCGCCAGCTCATCCCAGATGCGCTCGTCGGGCCAGTCGTCAACCGCTTCGCTCAGCGGAACATCGATGTAGTACCGGCTACGCGTTTCCGAGCGCATGGAAGCGAGCGCGAAGCCACGCGGATGATTGGCGTAAATCAGCTCGTGATTGCACGGCGGCACGTCGGCGAGGATGCCGAGCCAGCCGAACGGATATTCGCGCTCGTACTCTCTGCCAACGGATGCAGGGATGGACCTGCGGCTCGGACCGTGAAATCCGTCACACCCGGCGATGAAGCGGCAGTCGATCCGCCGTTCAGCGCCATCGTGAGCAAAGGTGACGAACGGTGCATCGCTGTCGATGGCGTGGAGGGCGACGTCGGCAGCCTCGTAGATCACCTCGAGCCCGCGCTCCTCGCGCGCCTCCATCAGGTCTCGGGTCAGCTCGGTCTGGCCATAGACGACCACATGTTGGCCGGTGAGCTCGGCGATGTCGATGCGGATCAGACGCTCGCCGTCGGCGAGATTGAAGCCGTCGTGGACGAGCCCCTCGGCCTTGAGCCGCCGATCCAGCCCGAGCCGCTCCATCAGCGATACGGTGATCCGTTCGAGCACGCCGGCGCGGATGCGGCCCAGCACATACTCGGGCGAGCGCCGCTCCAGCACCACGCATTCGATCCCCTCGGCGCGCAGCAAGTGCCCGAGCAGCAATCCCGCTGGTCCGGCGCCGACAATGCAGACCTGTGTTTTCATGGCGCGCGCTCAGCCGGTGGTTTTAAGGTGATTGATCTGCCCTGCCAGGATCAGACCCAGCCAGACGAATACCAGGCAGAACACAACCGACATCACCACGTTCGAGCCGGCCTCCACCATGTCGCCTTCGCGCATCAGCGCGAGCGTCTGCAGGCTGAAGGAGGAAAACGTGGTGTAGCCGCCGCAGAAGCCGACCAGCAGGAATTGGCGGACATCGGGCGGGACGAGAAAGCGGCTGTTCGGATCGGCCGTCAACCCGGCGAGCAGGCCGATCAGGAACGATCCGCTGACGTTGGCCGCGAGCGTTCCCCATGGGAAGGTCTCGCCGAACCAGACCGTGAAGGCGCGCGAAACGCCGTAGCGGCCCATGCTGCCGATCGCGCCGCCGAAGGCTATCCACAGGTAGGTCGAGA
This sequence comes from uncultured Alphaproteobacteria bacterium, assembly GCA_963811255.1. GTDB lineage: Bacteria > Pseudomonadota > Alphaproteobacteria > Sphingomonadales > Sphingomonadaceae > Croceibacterium_B. The sequence goes on from CAWEQI010000003.1 coordinate 1,852,674, forward strand.
ACACGCGTGCCTCCAGTCCGGGCGGCAGAAGAACGCATTCTTCCGCCGTTGTCGAGCCTAGGAGTCATCAGCTCCTCGGAGGAGCGGTTTCGGGGAACCCCATCCCCGGAGGCAGCGGCCAGTCGGCTTGGCGGCCTCGGCATTCGGCGCCTCAGCGACTTCGGTTAGCATCGCCGCGGTGCGGTGCTATTGCCCAATTGCGGGCTTGCGAGCAAGGTGCAAACAAGGAGGGCACCAGATGGAACTACCCCGCGAAGCCTGCATGATGCGCATCTTCACCAGCGAGCGCGCCCGCGGGACCTTTCGCGCGCTGTTCGAGGACATCGTCCGCAACGCCCGCGATGAGGGCCTTGCCGGCGCCACGGTGCTGCGCGGGCCGATGGGGTTCGGGTCCTCGTCGCGCATCCACAACGCCAACATTCTCGACCTCTCCGCAAACCTGCCGCTGGTGATCGAGATCGTCGACACCGAAGAGAAGCTGCGCGCGTTCCTCCATTCAATCGAGGACATGAAGGACATCGGCCTGGTGACCATGGAGAAGGTCGAGGTGCTGCATTACGGCTGAGGCTTGCGGCGCTGTGTTCCCGGCCCGTCGGGGAGCCCCGCCAGCGAGCGCTACAAGTACCGCATCTGGATCAGGATCGAGGTGATTCCGTTGCCAACGGTAATGGCCGTCTTCTTGTAGCTCGGCTTGCCGAGGTTGAAGATGTTGATCGACGGGTTGTTCGACATTCCGCCACCGTCGGAAAATATGTCGGTCTTGCCGTTGCCGTTGCGATCGTGACGGAGGGCGATGCCGTACATTCCAGGAGCCGGCAGCGGCAGGCAGAAGCTCATCGTCCCGGCGTGCGCGGGCACCTCGATCCGCGTGAGCCAGTGACCGGTCTCCAGCCAGTCACCCTCGGTGGCGCGGTAGCTCTGCACGCGAATGTTGCCGGTCGATGACGCGATTCCGGTAACGGTGATGTATACGGCCGGCCCGTGGCCCTTTTCGCATGGAAGCAGGTCGTTAGGCACGATTTGGTTCATTTGCGCGTGCAGCGGGGCCGCGAGACCGAGCGCGAAAAATCCCACGGCCGGCAGCCACCGTGCATCGATCGGAGTAAAACGCTTCATAAAACCCCAGGTATGTGGATGGGCCGGCGCTCGCAAGATGGCCGACGCCGCTGAAGTCAGCCTTAATTCACCCGCTCACGACCTCCCTTCCGGCCAAGCTCCGCCTCGGCGAGATCGACCGCGCGGGCGTCGTCCACATCGAGCCACCAGCTCTCGCCGATGTCGGCCGTCCACGCCAATCCTCGATCGGCAAGCCACTGGACGCCTTCGGAGAGGCTGCCGGCGTTGCCTTGGGCGAGCGACGACCGAATGCCCGTCGCCAGCATCGGGCTCGCGACGAACACGCCGGTGTCGATGGCTTCGTAAGACGCGAGATCCTTGCCGATGGCGAGGATGGCCCCGTCGGCTCTCGTGCGAACTTTGGTCGCATCGGCGAGGTCGATGGATGGATTGGCGATCCGCCGGTCGACCATCAGCAAGACGCCTGCTTGCCTGGAGTACGAAGTGATCGCGCGGGAGACGAGGCCGGGCTCGACCAGGTGATCGGCCATCAGCAGCAGATAATCGCCGGGGATACGCTCCGCGCCGGCCAGGACGGAATGCCCGTTCGGCTTGTCGAAATCGACGTTGTGCACGCTCGCTATGGCGAGTCCCGCGCGCTTCGCCAGATCGGCGAGGAACGGTTCGAGCAGGTCGGCGCGATAGCCGGTGACTACGGTGAACGCCGTCGCACCGCCCTCTGCCGCCGCGGCGATCACCCGCTCGATCAGCGGAACGCCGGCGACCGGCGTCAACGGTTTCGATTCGGACCGTGGCCTGATTCGCGAGCCGTGCCCGGCCGCGACAATCAGACAGTTCATTCCGCCGCCAGAGCCGGCGGCGCGATGAACTCTTCCGTCAGATGGGCAGCGACGTTGTCGTCGAACTGCTCGGGAGGATGCTTGCAATAGAACGCCGAGGGGCCGATCAGCGCCCCGCTTTCGCCGCGCTCGAGCGCGAGCTTGCAGCAGCGAATCGCGTCGATGACGATGGCCGCGGAATTGGGGCTGTCCTCGACCGAAAGCCGCACCTCGATGTTCATCGGCACATCACCGAACAGGCTCCCCTCCAGGCGCAGGAAGCACAACTTGTTGTCCTTCAGCCAGGGGACGTAGTCGCTCGGCCCGACATGGATGTCCTCGTCCTTCAGCCGCTCGGCGAGAATCGACTGCACCGCCTCGGTCTTCGATTCCTTTTTCGAGGCGAGGCGCGTGCGGTCGAGCATGTTCATGAAATCGGTGTTGCCGCCGGTGTTGAGCTGATAGGTCTTCTCGATTGTCACACCGCGCGCGCGGAACAGGCTCGAGAGCACGCGGTGGACGATGGTCGCGCCGAGCTGCGCCTTGACGTCATCGCCGACGATCGGCAGACCCGCCTCCTCGAAGCGTCGTTCCCATTCGGGGTCGCTGGCGATGAACACCGGCATGCAGTTGACCACCGCCACGCCCGCCTCGAGCGCGCATTCCATATAGAACTTCGTCGCTTCCTCCGACCCGACGGGGAGGAAGTTGACCAGGATCTCGGCGCCGGATGCCCGCAGCGCCGCGACGATGTCGGCCTTGTCGGCTTCCGGTTCGGCAGCCGGTTCGAAACCCCGATCGTTGGCCACGCCGTGCATGTGCGGGGCCATGCCGTCGAGTACGCGCCCCATCATCACCTTGGTGCCGGTCGGCGGAATCTCGGCCTGAAATACGGCGGTGCAGTTCGGCGGAGCGAAGATCGCTTCGGACAGCTCGCGTCCGACCTTGCGCGCATCGGTATCGATCGCGAGCACGAAATCAACGTCCGACGCGCCATAACCGCCGATCCGGTCATGCAGCAGCCCGCGAGCCTGGTTGGTCCGCGCTGCGTAATACGTAACCCCCTGAACCAGTGAGCTGGCGCAGTTGCCGACGCCCACCAGCGCCACCTTGATGTTCCCCATCTCGAAACCTATCCAGTTGTTACGGTTCAGTTGCAGCATTCTCGTACGACGTTCAAGTGTTTCAGTCGATGAGTCCCCGGCCGCCGGGTTTCGGTGGGGGAAAGACATATCGGGGGGCGGTGAGCAAAGAATGGATTTCCCGGTGCTTTCACCGCCCGCAGCGAACGCTTCCGCGCAAGTGCGCCACCGGCCTGCCGAGCTGGAAGATTTCCTCAACCTGCGAATCTATCACCCGCTCGCCGCCCGCCTGGCGCGGGCGCTCGTGCCCACGGGGATTTCGCCGAACGCCGTCTCGGTTGCCGGCGGCCTGCTGATCGTCGCGGCGGGGCTCGCCTACACTCTGCTGGCCTACCCGCTGGCGGTCGTTGCCGGGCTGACGCTGCATCTCTCATGGCACGTGGTCGATGGAGCCGACGGCGACCTCGCCCGGATGACCGGCCGCAGCTCGCCGACCGGGGAACTGGTCGACGGCGCATGCGACTATCTGGGTCACGTCTTTCTCTACGTGGCGCTGACGATCGTCCTCGCCGAGTCTCTCGGCGGCTGGGTCTGGCTTCCGGCGGTGGCGGCCGGGGCGTCGCACATCGCCCAGACCAATAACGCCGAGAGCCGTAAACGAAGCTACTTGTGGTGGGCCTATGGCGTGCCCTGGCTGAAGCAGGCGCAGGGCCGGGGCGGCGAGATGTTCACGCAGGACAACTGGTTCATGCGGGCGTGCGGCCCGGTCGCCCGAATCTATCTGAGCCTTGCCGGCGCGACCAACCGCGATGCCCATCTGGTCGAGGCGGCGCTCGCCGCCGGCGCGTACGACCCGGTTCTTCAGGAGCGCTTGCGGGCCGAGGTGCGCCGCGAAGCGCCCTCGCTGCTGGCGTTCGTCAATTGGCTTGGAGCCAACCCGCGCGCGATCCTGCTCGGCCTGGCGATGGCGCTGGGCAGCGTGCTGTGGTTTTTCGCCGCGGAAATCGTGCTGCTGAACGCGGTGCTGTTGGCGTCGATGGCGGCTCAGGGGCGGGCTAACCGCCGCCTGGCGAAGCGTCTCGCTGCGCTGGTGGAGGCCGGGTGATGGCGCGGATCCGCAAGCGCGACGGGATTAAACTGGCGATGGCCGGGCTGCTCCAGAAGGATCGGCCGCTGCTCGCGCATCTGGTCGTCACGCGCTACTGCAATCTCGACTGCGCCTATTGCAACGAGTTCGACAAGGTTTCCAAGCCGGTGCCGTTTTTCGAGCTGGAGCAGCGAATCGACCGGCTCGCCGAACTGGGTACGCTGATCGTCACCCTGACCGGGGGAGAGCCGCTCACTCACCCGCGGCACGCGGACATCATCGCCGCAATCCGCGCCCGCGGAATGGTCGCGACGACGATTACCAACGGCTTTCTGCTCACGCGCGAGGCCATCGCGGCGATGAACGCGGCCGGCCTGCAAGGGCTGCAGATCTCGATCGACGGCGTAAAGCCGGACGAGATCACGCGCAAGACTCTCAAGTCGCTGCGGGGCAAGCTCAAGCTGCTCGCCCAACACGCCGAGTTTCCGGTCAACATCAATTCGGTGCTCGGCATCAGCGAGGAGCGAACCCGCGACGCGCTGGAAGTGGCGCGCGAAGCGCGCGGGCATGGCTTTTCCCATACCGTCGGCGTCGTGCATGGCGACGGAGGGCATCTCGCGCCGCTGTCTCCAACCCAACGCGCGGTGTACGAGGAGTTGCTTGCCGAGGGCAAGGTCGCCCATCGCATCAATCACCGGCTGTTCCAGCGCCGCCTGATCGCCGGCCAGCCGAACGATTGGCAGTGCCGCGCCGGCGCCCGTTATCTGTACATCTGCGAAGACGGGCTGGTGCATTACTGTTCGCAGCAGCGCGGCAGCCCTGCGGTGCCGCTGGCGGACTATGGCCTTGACGAGATCAGGGCCGCGTTCGACGGGCCGAAGGCCTGCGCTCCCTTTTGCACGGTGAGCTGCGTGCACCAGGCGAGCGCGCTCGATCGCTGGCGGCGGGCGAGAATCAAGCCCAGTCCGCCGCCCCGCGCGCAGTCCCCCGCATCCGCTTGACGATTGCGTCCGCGCAGCGCAGCGCGAGGCCGGCCTGGGCTGATCTCCAGCGCGGCGGTCGATGCGGGTCTGGCGATAGCGCCTCGGCCCTCGCCGGAGTCAGCACCTGCTCGCGAAAGGCGTGTATCACTTCGCCTTCACGGACGACGGCGACGATTTCCTCCTCGACCCGATGACTGACGAAATCGAAATTCGATGAACCCAGCACCAAGGCCCTGTTGTCGACGAGAAGCCCCTTGAGGTGCGTCATCTTCGGCAGCAGGCGAATCGCAATCCTCTGCCGCTGGGCCGCCGCAAAGAGATAGTCGCGCACCAGCGGCTTGTTGTTTGGCAAGGGGGTGAAGATGTCGACGTCCACCCCTCTAGCGGCCGCTTCTCCGAGCGAGTCGATGAACGGGAACGTTGGATAGGCGCTTACCAGGTCGATGCTCTCGCGAGCCTCGTCGAGCAGCGCGAAGACATCGGTGAATCCGGCGGCGTTGTTGCGGCCATCGAGTGCGAACAGCTGCAATCCGCCAAAATCCGCGTGTGACGCTGCCGGCGCGCCGCCCCAGGTGGCCGCGAAGTCGTCCGCCAGGAACTCGGCCGCGGGGCGGCTCTCGATCCGCAGCATCAGGTCGTGCCAGGCGAAATTGTGATCACTGAAATTTATTCCGCCGAGATAGGCGACATCGTCGGCGACGATCAGCTTCTTGTGGTTGCGCACCGCGTAGCGCAGCGGATTGGCTCCCAGGGGGTTGGTGACTCTGATCCCAATGCCGGCGGCGACCAGTCCCGCGAACATCGCGCGGGTCGCCTTGGCCTCGGCTCTTGCGCCCTTCCCTGCAAACGGCGACGCGAGCAACCGATCGTTGATCACATGTCGCGTGTAATCGTCGACCAGCACGCGCCGGTCGGCCGCTCCGCTTTCGCGCACCGCCTGAGCCACTGCGCTGCCGGCGGTATCGCCTTCGAAAGTCATCGCCTGAATCAGTACCCGCTCGCGCGCGGCCGCGATGTCTGCCCGGGCGCGCTCCCAGAAGGCGCGCGAGCCCACGAGTAGCTCTAAATGCATTACCGATTTCGCCTCGCGCGTCCGGTTGCCACGTACTCCGGTGCGTGGCAAGAAACCGGCATGGGGAATAGACAGCGGGACGCCGGGTGCCGCGATGGAAACCCGCTGCGCGTTCTGCTGCTGCTAAGCTCGCTGCATGACGGGGGCGCCGAGCGAGTGGCGGTCCATCTGCTCAACCGGCTCGATACTTCGCGGTTCGACGTGCGCATGGGCCTGCTGCGCGCGGCGGGGCCATGGCTCGATCATGTCACGCCGGAGCGGCGCGGTAACATCCGCGAAGCGCACAAGGGCGGGCGCCGGTTCGTGTTTGAAGGCACCAATGCCAGCTTTTACCGTCCGGACAGGCTGATCGGCGCGGCCGTTCGCGCGCCCGCGGCCTTTCGAACGATGATTGCCGAGTTTCGTCCGGACGTGGTGATGAGCTTTCTCAAAGGCACCACGCTCCTCACCTGGCTCGCGCTCCAGAGGACGACGCCCCGCCCGCGTTGGATCGTCCGCGAGGGCAACAACACCTTGGCGGTGATCGAAGAGGAGACGTCGAACGCGCTGGTTCGTTCGGCGGTCGAGCAGATTACCGCACGGGCCTATCGCCGCGCCGATCTTGTGCTTGCGAATTCCCGCGACATGGCCGCCGGGATTCGAGACGATCTGCAACTCGAGCCCGACCGCATGCGAGTGATCAACAATCCGATCGACATCGCCCGCATTGAGGAGCTTGCCCAAGAACCCTTGGCCGATCCGCCGTCGCGGCCGTTCATCGTGAATGTCGGACGGCTCGAACATCAGAAGGCGCAGGACGTGCTGGTCCGCGCCTACGCCGCCAGCTCGGTGCGCTCGACGCACGATCTGGTGATCCTCGGGCGCGGAACGCTGGAACAGCCGCTCCGCCGGCTGGCGGCCGATCTCGGCGTGGCCGAGGCGGTGCGGATGGTCGGATTCTACCCCAACCCCTATGCGTGGACCGCCCGCGCCGACCTGTTCGTCCTGCCGTCGCGCTGGGAGGGGTTTCCCACCGCCGCGGCCGAAGCGCTTGCCTGCGGAACGCCCGTGCTGCTGAGCGACTGCCGCTTCGGCCCGCGCGACGTGGTCGAGCACGGCGATAGCGGCTGGATCGTCGAGCCGGACGACGAATCCGCCCTGCGCGGGGCAATGGAGCGGCTGATCGGCGACCCCTCGCTGCGCGCAAGCCTCGCCGCCGCCGGCCGCCGACGGGTCGAGCGCTTCCGCATCACCGCGATGGTCGAGCATTACGCGGCGTTGTTCGAAGAAGCCCGCGCGGACACACAATGACAGCGGTCACCGGGGCCGATCGAATCGTCGTCCGCGGCGCGTTCGCCGCTGCCGCTGGCTTTTTCGTCCGCTTTTTCGCACGCGTCGCCTTCCTCGCGGTCGCGGGCCGGCTGTTCGGCGCCGCCCTGTTCGGCGCCTACACGGTTGGCACCGCGGTGGTCGAAATCGGCGTGATCGCCGGAGGACTCGGCACGCGGTGGATGCTGTTCCAGTGGCTCGACGAGCACCGCACCGACGGCCCCAGGCCCGTCGTCCACGCGCTGTTCGACTCGGCCTTGCTGGTGGCAGCCGCGAGTACCCTTCTTGCCGGGGCGACGATGATCTCGCTGGCCGCGCTGCCATCGTCGCTGATTGCGCCAAACACCGCGGCGGCCCTGTTCTGGCTGGCACCGATGATCGTGGTTCAGGCGTTGATCGAACTGATGCTCGCCGCCACGCGCTGGGGGCAGGTGATGCGCTACGAGGTCGTGGGCAAGAGCGTCGTCCAGCCCTACGCCGCTCTGATCGTCGCGCTCGTCGCCTACGCCCTGGGCGAGCGCACCTATGGGCTTGTCGCGGCCTACGTCGCCGGCAGCCTCGCCGCCGCGCTTTACGCTGTGGCCGCGCTGCGCCGTACCTTCGGCAGTTTCGCGTTGAGCCATTATGTGCCCGATCTCGCCGGCCTGTGGTCGCGGCGTGGCGCGATCCTGGCCAACGGACTGTCGGACACGATCGAGGGCTTCTACACCCGGCTTGACGTTTACGCCGTCGGCATTCTGCTCGGCGAAAGCGCGGTCGGCATCTACGGCGTCGCCAAGCAGGTCAGCATCTCGATCCGCCAGATCCGCCAGAGCTTCGACGGCATGCTGATTCCGCTGACGTCGCGCACGCTGGCGGATACCGGGCCGCGAGAAACCCGCCTGATGCTGGCCCGATTGGGCCGCCTGATCCTTTCGGTCGAGCTGCCGGCCGTGCTGCTGTTCTTCGGCGCCGGCGCCGAGCTGCTGGCGCTGTTCGGACCGGTGTTCGCCGCCGGCTATTGGGCCCTGTGCCTGCTCGGTGTGGCCGAAACGGTGCAAGGGGCGTTCGGCGTGGGCGATCTTCTGCTGGTCTTCAGAAGGCCCGCGGTCGGTGCCGTGATAACCGCAGGGTCCTCGCTCGTCGGCGCCTTCGCCATCGCGCTGCTGGCGCCGCGATGGTGGCTCGGCGGCGCGGGAGGAGCCATGCTGTTGGCTTATACAGTGCGCGCCGTGGCGCGGCGCTATGCAATCAGGCGGTTGTTCGCGCTTGCGCCGCCGATTTGGCCGTTCGCCTGGCCGCTGGCTCTCGCGGCGCTCGGCGCGGTCGTGACCTGGACGATACTTCTCTTGCGGATATCGGGCAGCTCGACGTTGGCAACGGCCCTGGGCCTGGCCGCGTATGCGGCGGGCATGGCCCTGTGGCACTTGCGAACCCGGTCCGTTGCCCGCGCAACGAGCCAACCGGCCACCGAAGAAGCCGCGAAAACATTGCGATGAGCGAGTGCGCCTGAAGCGATCCGCTGATCGAGATTATCGCCTGCGCCCACGGCACTGCACGCCTACTGGAACGTCTGCCACCACAGAGTCATAACCGCCCCGACGCCGATGGCGACGCCGTAGGGGAATTTGTCGAAGGTCCCGGGATCGCGAATGCGGAACGGGACGCCCATCGCCCGTCGTGCAGCGATCCAGCAAAGGAACAGGACCAGGCCGGTCATCGATACGTCCACGAGAAGGGCCGGCGCCGCGCGGATCGGAAACCACGCCGCCACTCCCGCGTACAGCTTGGCGTCGCCGCCGCCGAAAGCCCCCATTCGGAACAGAAGCATACCGGCCAGCAGGGCGGCCACGAGGTGCAACACATGGCTGCCCAGATCGCCCCGGTCTCCGCTCAATCCAGCGAATGCCAGGCCCGATACGGCGACGGTCAGGGACAGCCAATTGGGAATTCGGCGCCGTGTCCAGTCGTACACGGCGGCGGCCATCGCAAAGGCCGAAAGAAGCAGGATCGAAGCGAGCGCCACAGTCATGAGTAAACGTCAGCGCTCCGCAACGACGACGACTTTGCTCTTCTGACCGTTCGCTCGCCTGACATCGGCGAACTCCATACGAAGCGCTGGAACGAAGCCGGAGGCCACGGTAGCCTCGTCTCCCTCGGTCTGCGCGCCCATCTGGTGGACGACCGCACTCTTGTCTTTGGTGGTGTTGCCGAAGGCGATGCGGATGAGCGGTTTGAACCGGGGATCGACCAAGGCGAGCGGCTTGGCGCCGACGTCGAGGCCTTGAACCGGTACTGGGCCGGAGCCGGAGTGCGTATCGGGCCGAGCAGCGAACTTGCCGGCCGACCGGCTCGCCACTTGCGGCAGAGCGGCGGAAGAGGACGTCGCCACGTCGGCGGTGCGGATCTTGACTTGCCAGGACGACACTCGGACGAGCTCGCCCGGCCGCTCCTCGGGCGTTGCGGCCGCAAGGTCCGCTCGCGGAGCCGCCTTGGCGCTGGCCAGGGCGGAAGCGGACTTGCGCGCTTCGACCAGCGCGAGGTTGTGCGCGTATCGCCCATTGGCCGGTTCGAGTTGCGACGCCCTGGCGAATAGTTCCTCGGCAGCATCCATCCTGTCGAGCCTGGTATAGGCGACGCCGAGACCGTTCAGCGCAGCAGCCGGATCTTCGCCGACCGCCAGCGCCACACGAAAGGAATCAATCGCTGCCCCGGTTTGACCAGCGTCGAGTTCCTGCCTGCCGAGCTGCGTATAATGGTCGACGGCAACGTCCGGCCTCGCAGCCGAGTTGACGTGACCGCCGCTGGCCAAGTGGAACAGCGGAAAGGATTGGCAGCCGGAGAGCGACAGACCGGTCGCCACGGCAAACAACGCTCCGAACTTGTTCATCGTTACCCCCCCGTCATAGCCGGCATCAAATGTCTGATCACGGCGATCAGCGCCGGCAACATCAACACGCCGAGCATCGTCGGCAGCATGCAGACGATCAGCGGAATCGAAATGATCACCGGCATGCGATGGGCTCTCTCCTCCGCCCGCATCCGCCTCCGCTCGCGCATTTCGCTGGCATAAACTCGCAAGGTGTCGCCGATGCTGGTGCCGAGCTTGTCGGACTGGATCAGAAGTGTCGCAAATGAGCGAATTTCCTGAACATGCGAATCTTCCGCCATCCGCCGAAGCGCGTCGTCGCGGCTGGCGCCGGCGCGCAGATGCAGGGTCGTGCTGATCAGAAGCTTGCTGACCAGCGGCTCCGCCTCGGCCATCTCACGGCCAACCCGATCGAAGGCCGCTTCCAGGCCCAGCCCCGCTTCGACGCAAACGAGCATCAGATCGAGGCAATTCGGAAAGCCGTTGGTCACCTCGGTCATCCTGCGATCGGCGCGCATCCGCACGTAGAGCGAGGGCAGGTACAAGCCCAACCCCGCGGAAGCCGCCCCGGTGAAGTATAGCGAGAGAATTGTCAGTTGTGCCCCTGAGAGGACCATCGCTCCAATGATCAACATGGGAATGAGAAAAATCAGCAGGATGCGAATCAGGGTATACGCTCGTGGTGCGAGCGGTAAATCGAAGCCGGCGGATGCAAGCATGTTGCGCAGCGCGTCGGGCTTGCTGTCATCGAGATTCAACCCGGATTGCTCTACTATCCTCACCAGGCGGGCCCATGCGCCGTTCTTGCGCTCCCGCAAAAGATCGGGATCGGCGGCGATGTAACGGCTGCCAGCGATTTCGCGCAGGGCCTGACGCGACGCCCCCATGCCCCGCACGTGGTGTAGCCCGCGATAGGAAACCCAGCTGGCCAGCAGGAACAGCAACAACAGAACGATGCCGCGCAAGAGTGGAAACTGCAGAAGAGCGCTCATCGTCAGACCTTCAGATTGACCAGTTTCCGGAGCCAAATCGTTCCGATGATGTAAAGAATCAAAAGAATGGAAAATCCATAAATGAAGATCGGATCATCGGCTACATCGAGGAAGAAGCGCGGGTTGATCAAGAACAAGGCCACAAAGGTCAAGACCGGCATGACTACGAGCATCCAAGCAGTCATACGTCCATCCGCACTCAAGGCGCGCACCTTCAAGTACAACGAGGCGCGTTCGCGGATGATCTGGGAAAGGTTGGTGAGGATTTCGGCGAGATTGCCTCCTGTCTCTCCCTGCACCGAAAGACTGACGGCAAACATCTTGAGATCGGGCAGATTCCACCGCTCGCCGAGATTGTGCAGAGCCGCGTGGAGATCGGAGCCGTAAGACACTTCGTCGAAAACAAGGCCGAACTCGCTGCCAATCGGATCCGGCATCTCCTCCGTCAGCAATTCGATTGCAGCGGCAACGGGATGGCCGGCGCGAAGCGCTCGCGTGAAGGTATCGAGCGCGATCGGGAACTGCTCCTCCATCAGGCGAGTTCTGCTTCTGCGCGCGCCGCACGATAAAAAGGTAAGGCAGCCCGCCCCCGACGGCGATCGAGAAGGTCGCCAGAAGCAACACGGTGCCGGCCCTGATTTCGACGGCCAACGAACCAGCGAGAATAAGCAGCAGGGTGAAGGTCAGAATAACTGCCGCGACCCCGACAAACAGCAATCGGCCTGCGCCCATGCGCACTCCGGAGAGAGCGTGATTGCGGTTGAAATTGCGTAACAGCCGGCTGGCCATACCCGAGCCGGAGACGACAAGCGCCTGCCGGCGAATGAGTTCGACAACTTGTTGCTTGCTGTGACCGGAGCTGAGCAGTTCGAGCCGGCGGTTCACTTGTCGTCGCAGCAGGCGCTGATTGATCACCACCTGGCTGACCTGCTGCACAATCAGGAACACGCAGGCGAAGACCGCGAGAAGCGCCAAGCCCTTGAGTAACAGCGCGCTCATGCCGTGCCCGGCATCGGCGGATTGAACAGGTCGCCGGCGAGCTTGATGCCATGGACTTGCAGGATGCTGGCGAACCGCGGCCGAATCCCAGTCGCCTCGAAGCGCCCCAGCACGTTGCCCTGGCCGTCCCGCCCCGTCTGATGGAAACGAAAGATCTCCTGCATGGTCACGACCTCCCCTTCCATGCCGGTAACTTCCGAGACGCTCACCAGCTTGCGCTTGCCGTCGCTAAGCCGGCCGACCTGGATCACGACGTTTACGGCCGATGCAATCTGGGCGCGAACGGAGCGAGGCGATATTTCGATCCCGCTCATGCCGACCATCTGTTCGATCCGCGACAACGCGTCGCGCGGGGTGTTGGCATGCACCGTGGTCATGGACCCGTCGTGACCGGTGTTCATGGCCTGGAGCATGTCGAACGCCTCACCAGCGCGACACTCGCCCAGAATGATGCGATCCGGCCTCATGCGCAGGGCGTTGCGCACCAGGTCGCGCTGCGTCACCTCGCCTCGACCTTCGATGTTGGGCGGCCGCGTCTCCAGCCGTGCAACATGGGACTGCTGGAGTTGGAGCTCGGCCGAATCCTCGATCGTGACGATGCGCTGACGCTCGTCGATGTAGGACGACATTGCGTTGAGCATCGTGGTCTTGCCCGAACCGGTACCTCCAGAAATGATGATGTTGAGGTTCGCCTTGACGACGCCCTGGAGCACCTCTGCGATCGGATCGGTCAGGCTTTCGAGCTGAATCATCCGCTTCATGCTGATCGGACGCTTGGAAAATTTGCGGATCGACAGCATCGATCCATCGATCGCCAGCGGCGCAATGATGGCATGGACGCGCGAACCGTCCGCGAGCCTCGCATCAACGAACGGCGACGACTTATCGATTCTCCGGCCGACCGCACTGACGATCTTCTGAATGATCCGCAGCAGGTGCCGTTCGTCCTGGAACCGGGTCGGCGCGCGCTCGAGCAGGCCGTGCCGCTCGACGAAGACCGTTTCGAAGCCGTTCACGAGAATGTCGGTGATGGTTTCGTCCTGCAGCAACGGTTCGAGCGGTCCCAGGCCCAGAAGTTCGTCGAGAACTTCGCCCAGAAGAGCTGCCCGTTCGGTGCGGTTGAGAGCCTTACCCTCTTCGGCGACAATCGACAGGACGACCGGCTCGAGCTCCGCGGCGATCTTGTCGCGGCTCAGGCGCTCCAGAGCAGCCAGGTTGATGCGATCCAGCAGCGCCCGATGGATCTTGACCTTGAGGTCCAGCGAACCACTGTTGACGGCACGCTCTTCGGGTTCGCGAACGGGGGCGGGCGGCGCTTCGGTCGACTCCAGCGCCGGCTCGCCCTTCTCGGCCGTGCCCGGGGGCATCTCACTCGGGGCAATCGTCTCCATCACCCCATTCGACTTGCGAATTTGCCACATCAGCGACCGCCCCCGGGAGCCACCCGTTCCTGCACCGCACCGGCAAGTCTCGCCAGTTCTTGCGCATACCGGGTCTTGCGGGCCTGCTGGAAGATGAGCTTGCCGGCCTGCTGCCCCTGCATGATCGCGTCCTCGTACGGAAGGACGGCAAGCGACTCACACCCCAATGTACGCGCGGCGTCGTCCGGCCGCAGCGCACCGAACAGCTTCTTTTCGACCTTATTCAAGACTAGCCCGACCTTGTCGCGCCGCACGCCCACCGAACCGAACAGGTCAAGGCTCCTCTTCGCCTGACGCAGACTATGCAGCGACAGTTCGCTGACCAGCGCGATCAGATCGCATTCGGTGAGCAAGGACAGCGACCAATCCGTCCAGTTCGATGGCAGGTCGAGCACCACCAAGCCAAAATGCATGCGCAAGAATTGAATGGTGCTGAAGATGCCTTCGGTCGACACTGAGCCGAGTGGAAGAATTTCCTTCGGTGTCCCGAGCACCGAATATCCGTCTTTCCTCAACGCGATGGAGTTGACCAGGGCATCATCGAGCCGCTCGGTCGACTGCAGCAGATCAAGGATCGATCCGGCCTGCTCAACGGCAAGATATTCGGCTGCCGTGCCGAACTGGACGTCGAGGTCGACCAGCAACGGCGGCGCGCCGGTCCATTCGTCATCGGCCAGTTTGCCGATAAGTTGCGTCGCCGTCGTGGTCGCCCCGCAGCCGCCATTCGCCTTGACGACTGCGACCACCGGACAAAGCGCGACACCGGTGTCGGCGTGCCGTGCCAGGACTTCGAGAACGATCTGGTTCAGTTCGGACTGGTCGAGCGGGAGGGACACGACGTCTGCCACCCCCTGACGGACAAGTGTCCTGACCAGGGCTACGTCCGGAGAAGAGATCGCGGCGATTATCGGCAGATCGGGACGATCGGCGATCACTTCGATCAGGCGGGCGATCGAGCTGCGTTGGTCCGGACGCACTTCCACGACAGCGACTTCGATCCCGGCCAGTTCGTCCTTGGGCAATGCCTCGCTCGAGTAGATCGGATGGATGTTCGTCGGGACACCGCCGATGCCCGTCTCGGCCAGCGCGAAGCCGGCCAAGTATTCGGGCGAGACGAAGATGCCGGCCGAAACGGTGCCGGACTGCCTGATCGCCCAACCTTCGGACAACATTAGTTCCTGAGTACCCATTGCTCAATTGTTTCCATCATAGCGATCAGTTTGATACCGTGCCTTCGCCATCTTCCATCGAAAGAGTATAGCTGACGTTCGGCAAACCGATACCTCCACTATAGATCAGCCCCATCCAGGGACTGTATGTCATGTCCTGCAATCGAACCGTGACGAGAGGCGCGATCTGCATTCCGCCGGGATCGCCGGCATAGCCTACTCCCGAACCTCGATATTCGACGACCAGGTTGCCGGCGGTGATCGCCGGCTCGATCCCTTGCATTCGTGTCAGGATCCGGTCGAATGCGTCGGCGTCGTAGCCGGGCGGATTCGGCAGGTCCGTGCTGTTCTGCTGCGTGCAGCCGGTGCTGTCGCAGGTGATCAGCCCGAGGGCGGACGCGGGAATTACGTCGCCCTGGTTCAGCGTGACTCCACCGTAAGTCTGACCCACGTACTCCTGGGTAGAAAGGTTTTGGGCCACCGGATTGGTCACCACTGCCAGCCTCGCACCGTACTGTGTCGCCTTTTGCGCCATGTTCATCCGCCAGGCATACCCGGCAACGTCGATCATCCCGAACACCAGCAGCAGGAAGAGCGGAAGCACGACGACGAACTCGGCGGCCGTCGCAGCACGGCAGTCGCGCCAGAAACGGTGAAGCAGTGAACCGTTCATATCCCGACCACCACCGCCTGTTGCTTGGCAAACAGTTTGAATGTGCCCGGAAAGCCGGCCATGGCCCCGAACAGTGATGGATAATTCGGTGTGCCGATGACCGTCACGACCGGGGCGTAGCCGTCGTTCAGGTAGATGCCCGAAAGGTTCAGCGTCGCCACGTCGACGCAACTGTAGCTGACCGCCACCTGACCGTCTTGCCACCCGTTGACCAGCAAGGGAGCGCTGCCGGCGAGATTGCCGTAACGGGCGAGGTTCGAAACGTCCGTTCGCACCGTCGCCAAGGTGCTGCCATCGCCACTGGGGAGCGCGGTATCGCCGGTGGTGGCGGTGCAGCCGAAGTCCGACAGCGGCTGGCGCGAGGCCCAGCGCGCGGCATCGCGAACGCTCTTGAACACCTCGTGCTCGGTGTACATGAAATATCCCGCCTCGACGGTGGCGAAAAGCATGAATGTTGCCAGCGGCAGGATCAGCACCATTTCGGCCGCCGCGACGGCGCGGCAGTCACGCGCGAACCTGCGGAGGAACGCGAGTCGGGTCATTTGACCAGGTACGGCTTGTCGCGACGGATCACCGCAGCGGCGCCGCCGTCGTTGTTACCCAGCTCGTTGACGCTAACCACCTCGACGTAGACTTCCTGCTGCGATGTACGGGTGCGATTGGCCGAAGGCTGGACAAGGAACATGTTCATCCACTTGACGACGGGCACGTTGGTCGAATTGCCATTCACGCTGTTGGCGGTGCAGTTGACGACGGCGACCGGCACGGTCCGGCGATCGATACCCCCGGCACCCGGATCGATTCCCGCGTGACCCGGATATGGCTCGTTATAGTCATAAAAGGATTTGGCACCCTGGGTTTCGGCTACTCTTTGGTCGCCGATTTTGGCACCGGTGACAGAGTCGAAGACGTATTCTTCGTGCGCTGCCTCCCAGCGATAGACCTCATAGCGAGTGGCAGTTGTCGGATCGACGGTGTTGCCATCGACATCCTTCATGTCCGTGATATTTTTCCACGCGAAGCCCGGATAGTTCACCGCAAAGTAGGTGTCCCGATCCCAGTTGCCGTCGCCGATTTTGTCGTTGCCGGTGTAACTGGCGCAATCGCCGGCCGATGAAACGGCGTGGCAAATGTCGCGCGGAAAGCCCATGGCCGTCGGGGTAACGAGCGGCTTGCGAGTAGTCGGGTCGGGCAAATACTGCGTGGTGGGCAACTGCCAACCGTTTGGACCGATGTTGAATTTGGTCGCCGTGGAGCTGCGGATCAAGTCCTTCACGGCGTTGAGTGAGGACGAGCAGTCCCCGCCTGTCGGGCAGGAGCCGCCGCCGGGGCCGGTGGAATCATAAATGTCGAAACGGGTGTTCAGCGCATCGGTCACGGGCGTGTCAGCGCCGGTCTTGGTGTCGACGCCGGACTGGGGCAAGCACTTACCGGGCGGCGAGTCCCACCCGAGCGCCTCCTTCAGGTCCACCAGCGGA
The DNA here is from genome assembly GCA_963811255.1 of uncultured Alphaproteobacteria bacterium. Lineage (GTDB taxonomy): Bacteria > Pseudomonadota > Alphaproteobacteria > Sphingomonadales > Sphingomonadaceae > Croceibacterium_B. Next base: position 1,869,681 of record CAWEQI010000003.1, read on the forward strand.
TTGCCGGAAGAGGAGGCGTTGACGTCAAGATAACCGAAATTGCCTGGAGCCCACGCCCCGCCGCCCGATCCGACGCTGACCAGCTTGATGCCATCACCAACATAACTGCTACTGAAACTTGGGTCGCTAGCCTCGTTGGGATTGCACATCATCACCGGCGGCACGTTGCACAGGGCGCTGCCCATGCCCGCGGTAGCCGCCGCGCCGATCGCCTGCGACATCACCAGGCCGACGATCGGGGTCAGCGCGAACTTTGCCTGGCGGGATTCGATCGTGACCTTGACGAATGAGGCCGAGGCCGATTTCGCGGTGTCGCTAAACGCGTTGGTGTCGGCCTCCGCATCGCTGCGGTTGTCGTAGAACACGACCGACGACACGGCGAGCGTTGCGGCCTTGCCGTCGCTCGCCATGACCGTGCTGTTGCTCACCAGATCGCTCGCCGCGGCGGTGGCTTCGTCCATCGCCGTGTCGGTTCCCGAAAGCTGGGTGGCGGCGGCGAGCGCCGCCTGGTCGGCGGCGTTCTGCACTTCGGTATCGAGCGACGCCATCTGCGCAAAGTCGTAAGCCACACCGGCGAGCCCGACGATCGGCACAAGCAGCAAGGTGTACGTCGCGGCGATCGCCGCGCTCTCGTCCTTCAGGAAATCGCGGAGAAACTTCCCCGGCACAAGGACATACTCCTTCTCAGGACCCGCCTGATCCAGAAGTGCCGGCGGTAGTGGACTCCTTCGGAGGCTGCTTGACTGTGTCGCTGCGGTTGCGCTGGATAGCGGCCGCGACTGTATCGCCGCTCGTCGCCGGCACGGCGGTATCGTACTGGGGATCGGGGTCGATCACCTGCGCCGCAAACGTCTGCCGACTCGCTTCCCCGAAATTGTCGGCCACGGGGTTGGCGTACTGGTCCGCCGTCGCGCAACCCATCACCGCCAGCGTCGCCAGGCCAATGGCCGCTCTGCAAACTGCCCTAGTATTCATAGCCGTCCCCTTTCGCGGATGCCGCCAGCGCCGGCTTGACCGCCGGCAGTTCGCCGCCGCTGGCCGAGGTCTGCGGATTGGCGGCGCTCGCCGGGGCCGCTGAAACGGCAGGCGCGTTGGGCGCCTGCGGCAGCGGCTTGGGGTGACCGCTCGTGCCCAACAACACGGCATCGGCCGCGTTCGGATCGGTCAATTCGTCGGTCGGCAGGCGAACCTGGCCGGGCTTGATCGGCGCCACCAGGTGGGGCGTGACGACGATCAGCAGTTCGGTCTCGCCCTTCTGGAACTCGGTCGAGCGGAACAGCGCGCCGATGATCGGCAATGAGCCGAGCACCGGCAGCTGCTTGATCGTGGTCCCGAAATCGCGCTGCAGCAGACCGGCGATGGCGAAGCTTTCGCCGTCGCGCAGCTCCAGCGTGGTGCTGGCGCGGCGCGTGCGCAGGCCCGGGACGGTGATATTGCCCACCGTGAGCGAAGCGGCGGGATCGATCGCACTCACTTCAGGCTGGACGAGCAAGCTGATAGTCTTGTCGCTCAAAACCGTCGGCGTGAAGCCGAGGCTCACACCGAACGGCTTGAACTGGACGGTGATCGCATTGTTGTTGCCCGCCCCGCCCCCGCTCTGCGCGACCGGGACCGGAAATTCACCGCCGGCGAGGAACGAAGCGGGCTGCCCGGAAAGGGCGACCAGCGTCGGTTCGGCCAGGGTCTTGGCGAGCCCCTTGGTCTCCATCGCGTTGAGAATTCCGGTAAGGGTGAGGCCGCCGATCGAGAATTGGTTGCGGAATATGCCGAAGGTGTCGGTGATCGAGAGCAGCTTCATCAGGCCCTGGCCGGTCGCGGGGTCGGGCACCAGCTGCGATCCGCTGCCTGTCACGGAGTCGAATTTGCTTCCGATGGCGGACGAACTCACGCCGACATTCACGCCCGAATCGCGTTTCACTTCGGCGAAGCGGACCTCGAGCATGACCTGCTGGCTCGAGCCGACGGTCAGCAGATTGACGACCTTGTCGCCGGCAAAGGTGTGCGCCAGCTGCACCGCGCGATCGACCGCGCCCGGATCGCTTACCTCCCCGCTGAGCACGATCGAATCGTTGGACAGGTGCGCGTCGATCTTCTGCCCCGGCACCAGCTTGGCGAGTTGACCGCGCAGACCCTGCACGTCGGGGCCGACATCGATGTCGATCACCGACAGCACGGCGCCGGCCGAATCGTACAGCGTCAGGCTGGTGGTGCCCATCTTCTTGCCGAGCACGTAAAGCGAATTCGACGTCAGCGGCAGGACGTCGGCCACATCTTCATTGCCGACCATCGCCTTGGCGATGGGATGGTCGATCGAGACGACCTGGCTCTTGTTGAGCGGCACCTCGAGCGTCCCCGCGTGGAGGAACTCGGGCGGGGTGAAGGCCTTCTGGGCGCTCGCCGGAGAGGCCGCCGCGACAGCAAGCCACAGCGCCCCGGCGAAGCCGGCCGCGAGGCGGCGAGAAGCGGCGTCAGTACCCACGGCGAACCTCGTACTCGGTCGGCGACACCTTGCGGTAGATGGTCATGGTCGGGCCGTGATAGGCCGGTTGCGGCGGCGGCCCCGCCTGCGCCACCTGCGGATGCGGGCGGGCCGGCGCGGCAGCATGTTCGCTGCGCCCGGCGATGTAGAGGTGACCGCGCGAAAGATCGCGCTGCGTCACCGTGCGATAATCCGCGTCGAACGTCTGCGAGGCGACGTTGCGCAACGCCAGGCTGAGCGTGCCGAGCTCGCGCGCCAGCGCCAGTTGCTGCGCGCCGTGCGTATCGACTTCGAGCGTGGCGGTCTTGCCCAGCGACGGCTTGGTAGCGGAGTCGCTGGCGGTCTGGTCGATCGCCAGCACGGGGACGGCTTCCATCAGCACGTCGGTCATCTTGTCGTTCCCCTGGGTGGCGTTGCCGGGGATTTGCCGCGTGAGCAGCACGTCGACCGAATCCCCCGGCCGGACGAACCCGCTGACCCCAGTGACCGCGGTTACCGGAACCGAGACGGCGAGCATGCCCTCGGGAAGATTCGCGGAGAGCGTCGCGCGGCCGTTGGTGCCCGAGACGCGCGAGGCGAGGATCGGCTCGCCGGCGACGATCGGGCGCAGCGCCACGCGGTGGTTGAGCGCGTCGGTGAGATTGGCGAACGAGCCCGACGGAACGCTTCCGGCCGGCCAGTCGGTCATAGTCACGTTGGTGTTGGTCAGAGGCTTGCCGAACTCGATCGGCTGGGTAGCGACGGCGACCTTGGTCAGGCGCGTCTGCTTGACGACGGCCTTTTGCTGGGCGTCGTAACCCGAGAAATAAGCATTGGCGAGGTACACGGCGATCAAGCCGATGAATATCGCCACGCCTAGAATGATGGCGTTCTGCCGGTTCACATGCGCCCCCGATCAAGAAATGGCGGCCGGAGAACTCCGGCCGCCACGACGCAACTTACGGATTAGCACAAGTTCCGCTGGGCGGATTGGTGCTGCAATCGGACAGGTAATTCGCCTTCGTACTAAGAGCGGCACTGATGTGGCCGCCCAAGTAATAGGCGCCGGCAGCGATGCTGGCGCCGATAAGTGCCAACAGCAGGACGTATTCGGACGCCGCGACGCCCGAATCATCGCGAATGAAATCACGGAAGAACTTGGTCATCGTAAAAACCCCCAATTCGCGCGCCGCTACAATCGGCACCGGCGCGCTGATTTCCATGGACGGGCCCCGGCTTCTATTTCCGGTTGGCCTGCCTCCGCGAGATTGCCGGGAACCGGCGCGACCTCTGCCTGTTTACGGAGTTGACAGCGTCGACCCCCTGCAGACCCCTTGGAGACGGGGATAAGAGTCATGCGCTTTCCCTTTTTAGTCAACATACATTTGGAGCGGCCGTCCTATTTCGGGATGGCGGTAATTTTAAACCTATAGTTCAGTTACTTGGCTGAACCCCAAATCTCCCTTTCGTCAACATTTGCGGTTAACAGAACAGGTTCGGAGTTGCTGCGGTGCCACGAATCGGGCGGCGGTGCAGGGGCTTGTAATCGGACGGATTCTTTCCCTCCGGTTTGCCCGAGGGCGATCGCATTTGGCCGTCGAACGATCTTCTCCCCTCCCGTTTGCGGGAGGGGGTCATCAGCAATGGTGATGAAGCTTCACAGGCGATGGCCCTCCTGTTTACGCAATGCTAACCATGTTGAAGGATGAAGGGCCGGCGCTTCCGCGGACGGGCAATTGCGCCTATCCGTGACGAATTGCCCAATGGGGTGCCGTATGATCGACCGCCGCGACCCTGCCATTCTGGCCCGTGCCGTTTACGGCCGCCTAGCGAGCTATTTCGTCGCCTCGACGCGGCGGATCGTCAGGGCGCTGGACCTTCGCATGGAGCCGATCGTCGGCGCCTGGGCGGCGCTGTTGCTGCTGGCGACGGAACTCAAGATCGCCGACGCACCCACGCCTCCGCACTCCCCGGCCGAAGCGCTGGCGATGGGATTGCCGTTCCTGCTGCTCGGCGCCGCGCCGGTGCTCGGGTACCGCATCGCGACCGCTCTGGCAGCGCGCTCGCCCACGCCGCAGCAGCCCTCCATCCGCCTGGCGCGCTTCGGGAGCTGGCGCGAGGCGGACGCCGTCGACCGACGGCGCGGCCGGATCGCCGGCCCGGCCGGTTTCCTGGTTTCGCTGATCGTCGGCCTGCTGGTCAATGTCCCGGTCCGCAGCCTCCAGTTCCTCGCCATCGTGCCGGCGGTGACGCCCGCCGATCCGTATTGGGCGCAAGTCCTTGTCGCGGCCTTCACGCTTCATGCGGCGGCGATGAATTTTCTCTACATGGTCTGCTTCGTGATGGCGCTGCGGACCAAACCGCTGTTCCCGCGCGTGCTGCTGCTGGTGTGGCTGATCGACCTCGCCAGCCAGGGGCTGATCGCGTCGGCCATAGCCGGGACCGGCCTGCCGCCCGATCTGACGCAACCGCTGATCGCAACGCTCAAGGAAAATCTGGCCGAAGTGCTACTCTCCATGACGCTGTGGCTGCCTTACCTGCTGGTGTCCGACCAGGTGAACCTGCTGTTTCGCAACCGGGTGCGCGTCGCCTGATGCCGATTGCCCTCGTTCAAATCCCTAGTCGGATGAGCCAACAATTCAATTCGTGTTCCTTTGGAGGGCAATTCGACAAGTCCCACTTTTCTTCAAAACGCAAAATGAGTGCGCCCCTTTTAGAACGCAACTTCTAGAAGGAAAATCCCGGCGAAACTTCGGGGCGTATTCGGGGGCCGTAATAACGGACCCAATGGATCCTTTGACAGCGATCAAAGGGCCGGGCGCATCAAAATATAGGAAGGGCCGCTCATTCTTCTGAAACAGAGAATGGGCACCCCCAAACCCCAAGACCTTGTAGAGCGCAACAGCACAAGAGGGCGCAATTTGGTCGGACAATCTCATTGCGGTGCCAAGCGGACGCAGGTCCCAATAGCTGCGAACCCACCGCGGCTTTGACATCGCCACTGCGATCGTGACGACACCGATAAGCGCGGCAGTTATCGAGGCTAACTTCGTTCGGACCAGACGTCCTATACCCAGGCCGGCGAGCATAATCAGCACGACCTGAACGAGAAAAACAAAGCGCCATTCCTTATGACCGATTAGTGAATGTACGACCAAATGAACAAGTGCGGCCGAAAAAAGTGCGGGATGTTTGATTTGCCCCAGATCCTGAGCGGGACAATGACGACAAGCAAACCATTCCAGTCGGCGGCGAACGTTAATAGATAGCAATCGACGGGACTGACACCGAAGCTTGCCGCCTTGCCGTCGATCAAGTTCGCTGCAACGTCGTTGTAAATCCAAACCAATGGCGCGTGGCCGGTTGCGATATTGATGGCGCTGTCGATCACCAACGCAACCATTCCACCCGAAAAAAGGGATGGGATGCGGCGCCAGCCTCCGATGATGACCAGGGCTGCGACGGCCGGGGCCACCTGAATTCGCGCGACAAATGCCAGACCGAGCAGCAGACCCGAGGCAAAGTCGCGGCGGGATGTAAAGAAGAGTGCTGCGCCCCAGAGGAAGAACCAAGCGCTGATCGCTTCGCTGAGAGGATGGGGAGAGACAAAGATGATCTCGGGCCAGAACGCGACAGCCGCGGCGGCGGCGATGCCACAAGCACGCGAGGTGCTCGTCCGATCCGCCAGCTCGCCCACACGGCCGACAGAGACAGCAAGGACGCGAATAGCCGGACGGCCGCCAAGCGAACGCCGAACAGATTTCCCAGCGTCATGGCGGGCGCGATGAGGGCGGGGATGAACTCCGAACGAAGCCCTGCTCTCTGATCCCAGGGTGTGACCGCACTGCCGCCGATGAGCCGATAAGCTTGCTCGATGTACTGCCAAATCTCGTCCGGGTGCAGCGCCGAAAAGGGCAGCGCTACCCAAATTCGAAGCAAGCCTCCGCTGACGAGAATGCTCACGAAGATTGGGTCGATGCGCCCCTTGATTCGGAGCAAGTTCACCCATCGCTCGAAATGCCTGGGACGGGTCGGACAAAACTCGCTCATTTACAGCATTAGCCTCTCTGAGCCTATGTCGAATTATGCACGAAGCTGATCTGAGACTGATAATAGGCCAGCCCAAGAAGTAAGAGCGCAGCGATGGGGCCAACGTGTCCAAAAGTCGCAAACCACACGGCAGGGAAGGCCCCGGCGACGCAAATCGTGACAGTTTCAAGGTGGCTGCGGGAGTTTCGCAGTAACAGTGCCGCCGCGCCGATCAGAGCCGTCAGATCGTAAAGAAAGGCGAACGGCGTAACAAGAAGAACGGCGGCAATAAGGGCGGCTGAACGCTGATCAGCGCCTCTAACATGGGCAGTGGCGAATAGCGCGAAGGCCCCGCAGCCAAGCTGAAGGGCCGCCGCCGACGGTGCCCCGAGCCCACGCGCCAACGCGACCACCGTCTGCATGTCGAAACGCCCGCTGGAGATGAATCGGTGCCCGTGGATCGCGAGGAACGCCGGCGTCGCTTGTAGAAAATCAATCCACCTATCGAAGCCGAACAAGGCCATGGACAGGACAATCATTACGCTACCCGCCAGTATCGACCAGCCAACGGCTCGCCACTCGCGCAAAAGCATAAATCCGATGAGCGCCGGCCCCGCGAGTTGGGGCTTGAAGCTGAGAATTCCCAGCAGAATGCCCGCGAGTCTCTTGTCATGCGGCAACGCGACAAGGGAGCCAACCAACAGCGAGGCGGTGTAGAAGCCGTTTTGTCCCTGAAATAAGGAAATCGTCGCCCCGCCGAGCGAAAGCGCCATTCCGATTGCCGTCAACCAATCGCCAATGATGCGCCGCAGAATGTATGTCCATATTGCAGCTCCGATGCCCTCAAACACAATCAAAGCCGCAACGTAGGGAAGTAATGCCAGCGGCCAAAGGAACAGCAATGCCGTGGGCGGATAGTTGAACAGTAGTGACTTATCGACGTCTTGATGGAAGGTCGCCACCTCAAGCGCGTGAAACGCTTGGCCGTCATAGAGGACTGCCAAACCATTCGTTAGAACCAGGTGCGAGGCGGTCCAGATCACGGTGAAATCGGCAACTCGCGGTCGGCCACCCTGGCGAAACAACCAATAGCCGCCCGACCACATCCAAGCGAGAAAGGCGGCCGACAAGGCGGCCATCGCCAGCCAGAAGATGCGTCCCCTCATTTGCGGCAGCATCCTGAAAACTACCGGAATGGCAAGCCGCCGACGCTCGCTGCTCTACAACGGGACAATTCGTGTTTGCAGTCCTTGATTGAGGCAAAAATCCAGCGCTTCTTGTTTTCTTTTGCTAAGCGTAAGACATTCGCCCGATGCGCCTCCTCGCCGCACTGATCGCTGCCCTGCTGCTTGCCCTCGCCGGCCCTGCACCCGCCCTGGCCGCCCCAGCCTCCGCCCCGGCGGTCGAGCGCGTGCACGGCGACGTCGCGCTGTACCGGGCGGTGGCCCACAAAGTGGCACACGGCGAGGGCTATTACAACGCGGTGGCCGAGCTCTACCGGGCGCACCACTATCCCACCCGCCCGTTCGTCGCCGTGCGCCCGCCGCTGCTCGCGTGGATCGAGGCGCTGGTCGGCGATGCGGCGATGCCGTGGCTCGGCCTGGCCGCGACACTGATCGCTGCGGGCCTGTGGATGTGGCGGTTGCGCGCCGAAAGCCTGGCGGTCCGGTTTGTCGGGACGGGCGCGGTGCTGGCGACTGGCTTGCCGATGGCGTTCAGCCCGTTCGTGTTCGTTCACGATTTCTGGAGCGGCATGGTCGTCGTTGCGCGCTCGCGCGACGGGCGCCCGAAAAGTCGGGCGAGCTTTCGGGCTGCTCGCGGTGGGCCTGCGCGAGCTGTGCTTTCCGTTCCTGTGGGTCCTGCTGGTGTTCGAGAAGGACCGGCGGCCGGCCGCCATCGCCACCGGGGCCGCCATCGCGTTGCTGACAGCGCACGCGCTCAGCATCCATCCGGGCGGGTTTCACTCGCAAGGATGGGGCGGGCTGCGCGGGCCGATCACGGCGATGCGCGACATGATCGACCTGACCGTGCTTCAATTCGCCACGCCGGCGGCCGCGCTGGTGCTGTGCGCGCTGCCCCTCCTGGGCTGGCTCAAGCATCGCCTGGCGCTCGTCTGGTTCGTGGGCTTCTGGGCCGTGATCGCGGTGCTGTCGCGGAGCGACAACATCAACTGGGCGCTGAACCTGCTGCCGGCGTGGTTCGTCGGCTATGCCTATATCGCGCAGACGGTGCTGCAGACGATTGGGAGACCTGGCGCTCCTGCTCGACGCTCGCCAGCGCGGTGACATCAGTCCGCCGATCAGGCAGCATTAGTGTTGACGCGTCAACTTATTCGCAGCACAGGTCCGCAACCCGATTGGAATCCGCTTGACGGTTGATTACCCCGCATGTTGTCTCGATATCGAGAGACAGTGCCGACAAGACGCGAAGGAGAGAAGGTTCCATGGCTAGCCAATTCAAAGCGCCTCCGGCGCAAGCCCCGGTTGGCGAACCGATCGTTGCCGGCCTGCCTTTCCCGCATTTCGAGCATATCGGTGTCGAGCCGATCTCGGGCGCTTGCGGCTGTGAGATCTTGGGAGTGGACCTGCGCAGTCCCCTGAGCGAGCCCGTGCTGGAGGAAGTGCTGCGCGCGTTCGAGCATTTCGCGGTGATCGTGTTTCGCGACCAGGATCTGACGCCCGAGCAGCACAAGGCCTTCTCACGCTATTTCGGCGAGCTCACCGAGCTTCCGCAGGCGCCGACCTACGGCGAGCACCAGGACATGCAGGAAGTCCGCCGCGAGGCGGACGAGCCGGAGAACGTCGTCCCCAGCTTCGAGCATTTCCACACCGACAGCCCGTTCCTGCCGCGGCCGCCCAAATGCATCGTCATGCGCGCGCTCCACGTTCCTGCGTTCGGCGGCGACACCGCCTTTTCCAACGCTTACCTCGTTTACGAAAATCTCTCCTCCGGGATGAAAGAGCTGCTCGACGGCTTGCAGGTGGTCTATTCGGGCAAGAAGATCTGGGAGAACAACGAAAAGCTCCCTCCGGAAAAGCGCCTTCGCCTGCGCGAAAGCCACGCGTTCACCGAGGACCAGCTCGAAAGCGTCCATCCGGCGGTGCGCATCCATCCGCGAACCGGACGCAAGGCGCTGTACGCCACCAGCGCCTATTTCCAGCACTTCGTCGGCTGGAGCGAAGAGGAAAGCCGCGCGCTGCTGAATTACCTGCAAAGCCTCGCGCAACGACTGCATTATCATTGCCGGGTGAAGTGGCGGAAGAACACACTGCTGGTGTGGGACAACCGCTTCACGCTGCATCGCGGGGTGCACGACTTCAAGTTCGAGCGGCGCCATCTGGTGCGCACGACCGTTATCGGCGAGCGGCCGCTCGGTCCCGGCGCCTCGCTCGATCCGCACGCTGTGTGAGCGCTCGCTCCGCCGGGAAGCCTGGCGGAGCGAGAAGGCGCCGAGGTGGCCCAGCGGCCGGCCCCGTCAGTGTTTGGGAGACCGCGACAAGTGGGCGCGGCGCCATGCAAAGTAGCGTTCGAGCAGCTCGAGACGATCCAGATTGGGCACCGCCATGGCCATGTCCGGCTGGTCGATGAATATCACCTTGGGATCGTGCGGCTCAAAGCGCGGCCACGGCATCAGAGTGCCGCCATTGGGATTGCCCGTCTTGGCGAAATTCGTCCAATAGGTCATCAGCCGGTCCGATACGATGCGATCCAGCGGCCGCCATTGCATCCCGCCCGGAAACGCACCCGGTTCGAGATTGCCGAACACGTACGGGACCTCGGCGCCGTGCGCGGCACCCCAATCGGCGAAGCGCGGCGCGTCGGCATAAGGCGGACGCAAGCCGAAATAATATACATACACGGGGCTCTTTCCGGTGCGGGCCTGCAGCCGCGCCCAAGCCCATGTCGGCCATGCAAAGCCGGTATCGCGGAACAGATCGCGGCCCGACCGAAGCGCCTGCGCCTCGTCGTTGGCCGGATAGGCCGCCAGGATCCTGTCGGCGAACGGGCCATAGCCCTGACGAACATTTTCGATGTAGGCCTTGGCATTCGGTGCCGGCGGAAACAGCGCGCCTTCGTCGGTGTTGGTGCCGATCAGCACGGGCACGTCGTTATATTGGCCTTTGGCGTAGAGCGAATATTGCTCGCCCGGCAAGACATAGCCGTCGAACACCGGCCAGAAGCGGTGGGCACCGATCGCCGGACCGGCCGCCGCCAGCAGCTGTTCCATCGTCAGCTTCCGCGCTTGCAATGCCGTCGAAACGTGCAAGGACTTCAGATAGGCCTCGCCCACCTGCTCGGCCAGCGCTAGTGGCCGAACGTTGGCTCCGCCCTCGTTTTCGGAGGCGGCTCCGGCATTCATCAAAGGCGGCCCGAAATTGCCCCCGCTTTCGCTGATCGCGCCCTGGAACAGGCCCTTCGCCAGCGGCGACGCGCACAGCATGCTGACCGAGATGCCGCCCGCGGATTCGCCGAAGATCGTGACCTTGTCGGGATTGCCGCCAAACGCCGCGATGTTGTCCTTGACCCATCGGAGCCCGGCAATCTGATCGAGAAGGCCGTAGTTGCCGGAGGAGTGATGCGGCGATTCCCTCGTCAGGCCGGGCGTGGCGAGAAAGCCGAAGGGGCCGACCCGGTAGGCGATCGAAACCACCACCACCCCCTTCTGCGCCAGCCGGCGCCCCGAGTAGGTGGGATCGCTGGTGGCGCCTTGCGTGAACCCGCCACCGTAGATCCACACCATGACGGGCAGATGCGCCGATGCGGAGTGCGCCGGCGTCCAGACATTGACATAGAGGCAGTCTTCGCTCGTGCGCATGCCGCCCTTGTTCTGGTCCGGCATGCCGGTTTGCGGGCAAGCGGGCGCGAAATGCGTGGCATCGAGCACGCCCTGCCACGCCTTCGGCTGCTCGGGAGCATGCCAGCGCAAGGGGCCGACCGGCGGCGCGGCGAAGGGAATGCCCTTGAACACCGAAAGCCCGTCCGCGCGCGCACCGCGCACGGTTCCGGCTTCGGTCCTGGCCAGCGGCGCCGATTGCGCGTGCGCGAGCGCGGGCAGAAAGAAGCAAAGCAAGGCTGCCAGCCAGCGAGTCCGGTATCCAAACATGGTGCTCTCCCCCCTATTCCTTGACTGACAGCGCATCGGCGCGCGCGACGTCGGCTTCGATATAGCGTCCGGCCAACAGCAGCATCCCTCCGCCCGCAAGGGCGCTGGCGACGATCACCAGCAACGAATAGCGAATGGCCATGACGCCGAGGCTGGGCGCCAGCATATCGTTGAGTGCGCCCACCACGTAGGGCCCGACCGCAAGGCCCAGAAAAGAGGTGCTCAACAACAGGATCGCCATCGCGACCGCACGCATGCGCACGCGGGCGATACTCATCACCAGCGCGAACAAGGGCCCCTGATGCACGAGCGTGAGGAAGGCCGAGGCGGCAAAGCCGACCATCCACAGCACCGGCGAATCGCCGAGGAGAAACAACAGTTCGGCGGGCGCCGCCAGCAGGCACGCCAGCGCCGGCAGAGTGACGCGCCAGTGGCGAGCCCGCCGCGCCAGCCGATCGACGGCCAACCCGCCGAGAACGACGCCGGCAACGCCGAAGCCGCCCCTCAACGGGCCGATGGTGGCCGCGATCTCGGCCATGCCCATGCCATGGACGCGCGCGAGAAAGGTGGGCGACCAGACACTGGCGGCGAAGACGTTGAGGCCCATGAAGGTCGCCGCGGCGACCAGCGCCAGATAGGCGCGCGAATGCAGCAGAAAGCGCACCGTCTCGCCGATCTTGGCTGCCTCGGCGATACTCCTGTGCGCCTCGGTTCGCCCGCGGACCGGCTCTCGTACCGTTGCCACGAACAACAGCGCCAGCGCCGTTCCGGGAACGCCCGCGGCTATGAACATCGTGCGCCAGCCATAATGCTGCTCGACCCAGCCGAGGATCGGAAAGAACAGGATCGAGGAGATGGCGGAGGCAGTGGCGAAGATCGATAACGCCAGCGGCCGGCGCTCTTCACGGAAAAGGTCGGAAATGACGGAATTGGAAGGCGCCAGCACACAGCCCTCGCCCGCCCCCATGAGAAAACGCGCCAACGCCAATTGCCCAATATTGGCGGCCCAGCCGGTCAGCGCCGTCATCACGCTCCAGAAGGCGAACCCGACGGCGATGATGTTGCGCCGGTTCCAGCGATCGGCCGCCCAGGCGATGGGGATGCCCAGAAGCGAGTAAAACAGGACGAAGACAAGCCCCGAGACGAGACCCAGCGTCGCATCGGACACATGCATTTCTGCTTTGATAGCCGGCAATGCCAGGCCGAGCAGCGCACGGTCCAGATAGTTGAAGGACGAGATCAGTGTGAGAAAGCCGAGGCTGTAGACGGCACGGCTCGACCAGTCGCCCGGAAGAGCCATCGCAGACGTTAACGATGGGAAGCCTTCCTCGTCCCGGTCATCGTCTTTGCGGCCCGCCTCCGCATCGCTCACTCCCCGTCTCCTTGTTCCAACTTGCCGATGGCTCGTTGTTGTTCGGTATACACAACGGTGTGCCACACCTGGCGCGAGCCGGGTACGGCGACCTCCTGCCTTGGCTTTGAGCTCAAGTCGAGCAGCGGGACTTGCCCGGCTGGGGCGGCGACGGGATGGACTTCAGGTAGGTGTAGATGTCCGCGACCTCCTCGTTCGAGAGCACCTTGTCACCGCATCACAGTCAAGCATCCATGTTGACCTGTCAACATCGGCGACTTGCAATCGGGAGCAACTATTGGCAGCGCTGGGGTAGATGAAACTCCCGGCGACATGGAGCCTGTTCGGCGATGATCATGTGCCTTACCAACTTTTGTTGGTGGCGAAGCTCATCGACCGTGAATCCGCGCGCCAGTTGCAATCGGAACACGGGTTGTCGCTGCCGGAGTGGCGCGTGCTGGCGTTTATCGGCACCTCGGGATCGGCAAGCGCCAGCGAAATCGGCACGGCAGGAGAAATCGATCGGGCGGAAATCAGCCGCGCGGTGGCCAAGTTGACCAACGCGCGATACGTCGCGCGCCGCCCATCGAACAACAACCGGCGACGCCTGATCATCAGCATGACTCCGACTGGCCGCGTCAAATTCGAACAAGTCCGCGACGAGCGGAGAAAATTTTTTTATGAGATTACGGCATCGCTGTCGAAAGAGGGCCGGATGCGCCTGTCGCGCGATCTCGAAGCGATAGTGCGAAACATTGGCGATCCGCCATAGTGCTCATTCAGGCGGCCGTTCGGCCCAACACCTCATGAAATCTTCGAGGCGGCGGGAACGATCTTCTCGGCCTTGCTGGGAGCGACCTGCTCGGCCCGCTGGCGAGCGGGCCCCTTGCCGGTGACGAGATTGTGCGCCGTGTTGATCAGTCCGATATGGGAAAAGGCTTGCGGGAAGTTGCCGAGCAGACGACCGGCCTGGGTGTCGTATTCTTCGGCCAGAAGGCCGAGGTCGTTGCGTAGATCGAGCAGGCGCTCGAACAGGTGGCGGGCATCGTCAAACCGCCCGGCCAGCACGTAGGCGTCGGCGAGCCAGAAGCTGCAGGCAAGGAACGCGCCTTCGCGCCCGCCGACGCCGTCGTCCGTGCCCTTGGTCGAATAGCGCATGACCAAACCGCCGCGCATCAGGTCGCGCTCGACCGCCGCGATGGTGCCAGCGATGCGGGGATCGTCGGGCAGGAGGAAGCCGACTTGCGGCATCAGCAGCAGGCTCGCGTCGAGCGTCTTGCCGCCGTAATACTGGACGAAGCTGTTCTGCTCGGTGTCGAAGCCTCGGGCGCAGATCTCGTCGTGAATCTGGCTGCGAATGGCGCGCCAGCGCTCGACCGGGCCGTCGAGATTGAAGCGTTCCACGCTGGTGACCGCGCGGTCGAAGGCGACCCAGGCCATAAGCCGGGAATGGGTGAAGGCGCGGGCCGGCCCGCGCACTTCCCAGATGCCACGGTCGGGGGTCTGCCAGATGGTCTCGAGATGCTCGAGCAGCACGGTCTGCAGCCGCCAGGCTTCCTCCTGCGGCTGCAATTCGGCATCGCGGGCGGCCTGCAGCGTGTCGAGCAGCTCGCCGTAAACGTCGATCTGCATCTGGTTGGCGGCGCCGTTGCCGATCCGCACCGGCTTGCTGCCTTCGAAGCCGTCGAGCCACGGAATCTCGAACTCGGGAAGCCAGCGTTCGCCGGCAATGCCGTACATGATCTGCAACTGCTGAGGCGCACCGGCGACCGCGCGCATCAGCCATTGCCGCCAGCACTCCGCTTCCTCGCGATAGCCGGCATTAAGCAGCGCATAGAGCGTCAGCGCGGAATCGCGCAGCCAGCAATAGCGATAATCCCAGTTGCGCGTTCCGCCGATCGCCTCGGGCAGCGAAGTGGTAGGCGCGGCGACAATGGCGCCGGTCGGCTCATGGATCAGCATCTTGAGCGTGATGAGCGAGCGCACCACCGGCTCCCGCCAGGCGGCCGGCATGTCCTCAAAGCTGCCGCGCTTGACCCATTCGCGCCACCATATCGTCGTGCGTTCGAGCAATTCGCGCCGATCCCCGACGAAATGCGGCTGGGCATTCGAGGGATGGTAGGAGAGCGTCATCGGCACACGCTCCCCCTCGCGAACGGTGAAGCGGGCGCAGGTCTTCATGTTGCGCCCTTCGAGCGGCAACGCCGTGTGCAGCTCGACCGCATCGGGACCGGCAATGGCGCTGATGCCGTAATCCTTGCGCCGGACCCACGGGACGGCCTGGCCGTTCTCGAAGCGCAACACCAGCTCCATGTCCATCTCGACCGCTGCCGGAAACGCCGGTGACGATGCGGATCAGGTCAACCAGCCGCTCGCCTTCGTTGATCGCCATGAAGTCGGTCAGCGTCACCGCGCCGCTTGCGGTTTCGAAGCGGGTCTCGAGCACCGCGGTGTCCTCGAGGTAGCGCCGGGATGTCGCCTTGACCCGTCCGACCGGCGCGATCTTCCAGCGGCCGTTCTCCGGACCGCCGAGCAAGGCGGCGAAACAGGCGGGGGAGTCGAAGCGCGGCAGGCACAGCCAGTCGATCGAGCCGTCGCGCCCGACCAGCGCGGCCGACAGCATGTTGCCGATCAGGCCGTAGTCCTCGATCCGCCTTGGCGCGCGCGCCCTATCCGCCATGCGCGAAGCCCGGATAGTCGGTCATGCCGCCGTCGACGAAGACCGTCGTCGCGGTGATGTAGCTGGCGACGTCGGACGCGAGGAC
Source organism: uncultured Alphaproteobacteria bacterium (assembly GCA_963811255.1). Taxonomy (GTDB): domain Bacteria; phylum Pseudomonadota; class Alphaproteobacteria; order Sphingomonadales; family Sphingomonadaceae; genus Croceibacterium_B. The sequence goes on from CAWEQI010000003.1 coordinate 1,885,388, forward strand.
CACGCCCACATGGGCGACGTCCTCGGGCTCGCCGATCCGGTTGAGCGGGATCTTGTCGAGCAGATCCTTGTAACTCGCGGGATCCTTCCAGACGTCCTCGTTGATCGGCGTGCGGATCGCTCCGGGCGCGATGCACAGCACCCGCACGCCGTACGGCGCGGCTTCCTGGGCGAGCGACTTGGACATCATCGTCAGCCCGGCTTTGCTGGCGGTGTAGGCGCTGTAGCCGCTCCAGGCGATCACCTCATGAACGCTGGACGTGTTGAGGACCACGCCCGATTTCTGCGCCACCATCCGCTTGAGCGCCTGGCGCGCGCAGAGGAAGGCGCCCTTCAGGTTGATGTCGATGACCTTGCTCCACACTTGCGGATCGGCTTCCCAGCCGAGCATGCGCGGCCCGTCGACCCCGGCGTTGTTGATCAAGATGTCGATGCCGCCCCACTGTTCGTCGATCTTGGCGAACATCTGCTCGACGGCGTCGGGATCGCTGACATCGGCCAACAGGCCGATCGCCTGGCCGCCGGCGGTGGCGAACTCCTTGACCAGCGCCTCCGCCTCGACGGGGTTGACGAGGTAATTGACCGCGACGCGCGCGCCTTCCCCGGCAAAGGCCCTGGCGAACGCCGCGCCGAGCCCCGAATTCCCGCCGGTTACGAGAACGCGCTTGCCTGTAAGTTTCAAGTCCATTCTTTCCACCGGTTAGAGCAGGTCGACCGACCAATGAGATGCGTGAGACGAACCTAGAAATTCCGGCAAAGGTTCCGTGCTCCACTGACCAAGGCTTTCCGGAAGCCGCGTTCACCGCCCTGCTGTTTCGCGTTATAGTTTACAGCAAGTCTCACGGGTAGATCGCCTGATTACGGTGACTCCAACAGGCGAGGTCTGTCTTGATCATTGACTGGCAAGCCCGCCCCAAATCTGGCGACCGTGGGGATCACTTGTGTGCAAAGGCTGCGACAGCCGCAATTTGGATCGCGAGCAGAGCATCGGAAACCAACTCAGATGCGGCAATGTCCCTCTCCGTCCTCGGCATGGTTGTCATTTACTCTGACAAATGGCAAGGGTTGCGGCGGCGAACAGTGTGAAGTGTCGAGCCGGGCTTTGCATAGCCTTCGGAACCGATGCATCGGCTGTTTCGCTTGAGCACCGTGGCCCCTGAAAGGGAGATGAGGAGAGATGGACGGGAGTTTCCTGATCGGCGGCGAAGCCGTTAGTACCCACGACACGTTCCAGGCGAGAAATCCAGCGACCGACGAGGCGCTGGATACCGACTTCGCCGTCTCGAGCGCGGACGACGTCAGCAAGGCGTGCAAACTGGCTGACGACGCGTTCGACGGCTTTCGCGAGACCGATCCCGATATGCGCGCAAATTTTCTCGAGACGATCGCCGTTGAAATCGAAGCAGCCGAAGGGCTGGTCGATCAGGCGATGGCCGAAACGGGCCTGCCGCAAGCGCGACTGACGGGCGAACGCGGCCGCACGTGCGGCCAGCTTCGGCTGTTCGCAACGCTGCTGCGCCAGGGACGCTGGGCCGACGTCGTGATCGACGACGCCCTGCCCGATCGCCAGCCGCTGCCGCGGCCCGATCTGCGTCGGCGCCGCATCGCAATCGGCCCCGTTGCGGTGTTCGGGGCGTCGAATTTCCCGCTCGCGTTTTCGGTGGCTGGCGGCGACACGGCATCTGCGTTCGCGGCCGGCTGTCCGGTGGTTTGCAAAGGTCATCCGGCGCATCCAGGGACCTCGGTGCTGGTCGGCCGAGCGATTCAGAAGGCGGTAAAGAAGTGCGGTCTGGGCGAAGGCGTGTTCTCGCTGTTGCAGGGGCCCTCGAACGAGTTGGGCGCGGCGCTCGTCAGCGATCCGCGGATCAAGGCGGTTGGCTTCACCGGCTCGCGCGCCGGCGGGATGGCGCTCATGGAGCTGGCGCAACGCCGGCCGGAGCCGATCCCGGTTTACGCCGAGATGTCGAGCGTTAATCCGGTGATCCTGTTCCCGCAAGCGCTGAAGGCCCGCGGCGAAGACTTGGCCAACGCCTATGTCGGATCGCTGACACTCGGTGCCGGACAGTTCTGCACCAACCCCGGCGTGGTCATCGCACTGACCGGGCCCGAACTCGACACGTTCACCGACGCCGCCGTCAAAGCACTGGAGCAGGCGCAGCCGCAGGTCATGCTCACAAGCGGCATCCACAAGAGCTACGATGAGGGAGTTGAGGCGCTAAGCGGGCACGGCGAGGTGAAGACGCTTGCCCGCGGCGCCGAGGGCACCGGATGCAACCGCGGTCGCGCGGCGCTGTTCGAAACGTCGGGAAAGGCGTTCATCGACAATCCCGCCCTGGCCCACGAGGTGTTCGGTGCGGCTTCCATCATCGTGCGTTGCGACGACTTCGACCAACTCACCGAAGTGATCGAGCGGATGGAGGGACAACTGACCGTTACGCTGCAGATCGACGAAGGCGACTATCCCCACGCGAACAAGCTCATTCCGCTGCTCGAGCGTAAGGCCGGCCGCATACTGGCGAACGGTTGGCCGACCGGCGTCGAAGTGGGCTACGCCATGGTCCATGGCGGCCCTTTTCCGGCAACCTCCGACTCACGCACCACTTCGGTCGGCACCGCCGCGATCGAGCGATTTCTGAGGCCGGTATGCTATCAGAATCTGCCTGACGCGCTGCTGCCCAAACTCGTGAAGCGCAGCAACCCGCTCCACCTGCCACGCACCATCAATGGCGAGCCAAGCTAGGACCGAAAGCGTAGTAGAAGCGGCCGCTGCGGAGTGAACGATAAGCCCGAGAATGCGCCCCCTCCACGCAATGTTCGCGCCGCAAATCGGTGTTCGACCGCCCTGCTCGGATGGACAGCTTGGGTCAGCTTTCCCGCGGAACTCCGAGGTTTGTTTCACGGCGGCGACCATTGATGCAACGAA
>CAWEQI010000004.1:7500-165267 GCA_963811255.1 uncultured Alphaproteobacteria bacterium
GCTCTTGAACTTCCAGGATCGGTGGAACGTGCGCTGGGCCGGGGTTGTATTCGGGCGGAAAGCCCGGAGGAACGACCACGTCCAAGCACGTCAGGTGTCCCTCCAGAGCGCGCGTCAGGTCGAGAGCTGACTGCAGCCGACTTTCCTGGCCGTCGTCGTCCTGCAGGAACAGGAGGATATTCTTCATGACAGTGTCCCGAGTGAGGACCGCCAGAGTATGAACCGACGCCCCACTCGCCATTGGGGAAGCTACGGAGCGAGATGGCCCGGCGTCACGTCGGCAGGCCCGCCGCCGGTAAACCAAATCTTATGCCCCGCGTGGTTAATCCCCGCGCCCATGAACGCCCCCGTTCAGATCGACGCCGCGGCGCCGCGGATCGCCGTCATCGTGCCCGCCTATGGCGTCGCGCACCTCATCGGAGAGGCGCTCGACTCCCTGCTAGCGCAGACTTTCGCTGAGTGGGAATGCTGGGTGGTCGACGACGGTGCGCCCGACGATGTCGCCGGGGCGGTGGCGCCGTATCTGGCCGATCCGCGGATCCGCTTGCTCGAAACCGACAACGGGGGTGTGGGCTGCGCGCGCAATCGGGCGATCGCTCGCAGCAACGCCGAATACGCCTGTCTGCTCGACGGCGACGATCTGCTGCGCCCGCGCTACCTCGAATGTATGGTCGCCGCGCTCGATGCCGATCCCGAGGCGCGATTTGTCACTTGCGATGCGCGGATGTTCGGCGCGTTGCCGCGAGAGCGGTTCTGCGCCTCGCCGATGCAGCGCGCCGGCGGTAACGTCACAGGCACCCTCGCCGACCTGCTCGAGCGCAAATTCAATGTCTACATCGGCAGCGCCTTTCGCCGCGCCGAATGGGAACGCATCGGCGGGTTCGACGAGACGATGACCCATTGCGAGGATTTCGACTTCTGGGTCCGCCTGCTGTTGACCGGCGGGCACGCGTTGTACATCGACGAACTACTCGGCGAGTATCGGGTGCGGCCTTCCTCGATGTCGGCCAACGCAGAGAAGATGCTCAGCCACGAATTATACACCTACGAGAAGGTGTTGCCGCAGCTCGGCGGGCGCAAGGCAGCGATCGCGCGGGCGATGATCGCCCGCAAGACCGCCGAGCTCGAGCTCGAACGCGCGATCGACCGCGTGCTCGCGGGCGAGACCGCCGCCGGCATCGAAGCGGCGCGGCGCGCGCGGGCGCGCCAGGGCGGGATCGTCTGGCCCGCCGTTCTCGCGCTGTGGACCGTCGCCCCGGCCCTCGCCGCGCCGATGCTGCGCTGGCGCCGGCACGCCCACTCGCGCAACGCGGCCGGGCGCGAGATCGCGCGTCTGGAGACGGCCGGATGAGCGGCGATCTCGGCGCGAGCGTCAAGCGCGCGGTGATCTGGCGTTCGGGCAGCCAGATCGTCGCCCAGGCCCTCGCCTGGGCCTCGACGCTGGCGGTGATTCGCATGCTAGATCCAGCCGACTACGGGCTGTTCGCGATGACCCAGGTGGTCATCGTGTTTCTCAACTTCCTCAACGGCTATGGGTTCGCCGGCTCGCTGATCCGCGAGCCGGAGTTGAGCGAAGTGCGCATCCGCCAGGCGTTCGGGCTGCTGCTGCTGGTCAATGCGGCGCTGGCGCTGCTGCAGGTCGCCCTGGCGCCGCTCGCCGCCGTCTATTACCGGCAGCCGCAAGTAACCGAGCTGCTGCGGGTGCAGGCGCTGATCTTCCTCGCCACTCCATTTGCGGCGATCCCCGAAGTGCTGCTGATGCGGGCGATGGATTTCCGCAGCCAGGCGCTGGTCAACGTCGCCGCGACCCTGATCTCGGCGGCGGTGGCGCTCGGCTGCGCGCTCGCCGGATTCGGTGTGTGGACGCTGGTGTTCGCGCCGATCGCACTGTTCTGGGCGCAGGCGATCGGGCTGCAGGCGGTGACACGCGCGCGCTACTGGCCGAGCTTCCGCTTCGCCGGCACCGGGCCGATGTTCAAGTTCGGCCTCGCCCTGCTGGCGAGCAGCTTCTTCTGGACGGTGATGACCCAGGCCGACACGTTCATCGCCGCTCGCCGGCTCTCGCCGGGGCAGCTCGGGCTCTATACCGAGGGCTTCTTCCTCACCAGTCTGATTGCCGGCAAGTTCGTGCCGCCGCTGAACGAGGTGGCCTTTCCCGCCTATGCTCGAATGCAGCGAGACCCTGCGCTGCTCGGCGCTTCCTTTCTCAAGGCGGTGCGGCTGATTATGCTGATCACCTGCCCGCTGTACCTGGGGCTGTCGGTGGTCGCGCCGGACGCGGTGACCGTGGCCCTGGGTGCCAAGTGGGGCGCGATGGCGCCGCTGATGGCGGTGCTCGCCCTGGCGATGCCGGCACAGACGCTGCACATCCTGTTCGCGCCCGCCGTCAACGCGCTCGGCCATCCCAAGATCACCATGCGCGCCTCCTTGCTCGGCGCGCTGGTAATGCCGCCAGCGTTCCTGGCCGGGCTTCACTGGGGCGCGCTGGGCCTCGCCTATGCCTGGCTGCTGGTGTTCCCGCTGCTGCCGGCGTTCACGTTTGCGCAGGCGCGCGGCAAGCTTGGCCTGAGCGCGCGGCAGTTGGCGGGCGCCGTCGCGCCAGGTCTGCTCGCGAGCGCGGCCATGGCGCTGCTGGTGCTGGGGCTAGGTCGCGAGCTGGGGGTGCTGGCGCCGTGGCAACGGCTTGGGCTGGAAGTCGGCTTCGGCGGACTCGCCTACGTAGCCCTGCTGCTGGTGTTCTCGCGTTCGACGCTGCTGGAGCTGATTGGGCTGGTGCTGCGCCGGCGCGGGCCCGCGCCGGCGGCCGCCGCCACGTAATCGCGTTTGGTGCTTGAGCCTCGCGCGTGGTAGATTGTTGCCATCCCGGCGCCTTCACGCGGTGGGATCGGAGAAGACCGATGAGCTGGCTCCCTATCCTCGCGGCGCTCGCCGCCACTGCAGCCACCACCACCAGCACCACAGCCGATACCGCCGCTTCGGATAAGGAAACGGACGCCGAACGCATCGCGCTACAGCAGGAGCGTTATAATCGCGTCACCGTTCCGGTGACGATCGATGGCATGGGCCCGTTTCGCTTCATGGTCGACACCGGAGCGCAGGCGACCGTCGTCTCCACCGCCCTGGCGGACCGCCTCGGCCTGACGGAGCGGCGCCAGGCAACCTTGATCGGAATCGCCAGCACGGCCCAGATCGAGGTGGCCGAGGTTCCCAGCCTGGGACTCGGCACGCGGCAATTCAGCCTGCCCAACGCCCCGCTGCTCGAAGCCGGCAATATCGGCGGCGCCGACGGCATTCTAGGAGTCGACAGCCTGCAGGACCAGCGCGTGCTGATCGACTTCCACAAACAGCGCATCCTGGTTGCCGACGCCAAGGAACTCGGCGGCGACGGCGGCTTTGAGATCGTCGTCAAGGCGCGCCGCCGGCTGGGCCAGCTGATCATCACCGGGGCACGCATCAACGGCGTCAAGACCGATGTGATCGTCGACACCGGATCGGAAGGAAGCCTCGGCAACCCGGCCCTGCTCGACCGAATGCGCCGAGCTCGGGCGCTGCCGGACAACACCATGACCGACGTCAACGGAGCGCAATTGAACACCCTGACGCGGGTATGCCGCAGCCTCGACATAAGCGGCATGTCGCTGACTAACGTCCCGCTGCAGTTCGCCGACTCGCCTACCTTTGCGGCGCTCGGCCTTGAGCATGAGCCGGCGCTCATTCTCGGGATGAGCGAATTGCGGGCCTTCCGCAGGGTGGCGATCGACTTCAGCTCGCATAAGGTGTTGTTCGACCTTCCGCGTGGTGCCGAACACCCCGATGACACATTGCTGTCGCTGCTGAACAGCTAAGCGGCAGCCCCCTCGGCATTGCCTTCGCGGCCGGCGAGCCCCATTTGCCGCCGATGGTCGCGGGAAATCTCGACGAGGAAACCCAAAGCGCAAACGATCCGGCGGACTGGGCGACCGTCCGCCGGTTCCTGCCTTACCTGTGGCCGGCTGGCCGGTCCGACCTGCGCGGACGGATCATGGGCGCGGCGGTGTTCGTGGTGCTGGCCAAGGTGGTCGTCCTGGCGCTGCCGCTCATCTACGGCAAGGCGGTCGACGCGATGGCGGCGCGCAACGCGCACGCCGTGTTCGTCGCGCTGGCGCTGGTGATAGCTTACGCCGGCGGGCGCTTCGCCACGGTGGTGTTCGATAACGTGCGCAACATCGTCTTCGAGCGCGTCGGCCAGGACGCGGTGCGCCAACTGACCAACGACGTGTTCCGCCGGCTGCACCAGCTGTCGCTGCGCTTCCATCTGTCGCGCCGCACCGGCGAGGTGACCAAGACCATCGAGCGCGGGACCAAGTCGATCAATTCGATGATCTACTTTCTGCTGTTCAATATCCTGCCCACCATGATCGAGATGATCGCGGTGGCGGTGATCTTCTTCACCAAGTTCGGCTGGCAGATGGTCGCGGCCGCGGCCGTGACGGTGGCGAGTTACATCTGGCTCACTCGGACGATCACCGAATGGCGCACCAAGCTGCGCCACCGGATGAACGAACTGGATGGGCTGGCGCTCGCCCGGGCGGTGGATTCGCTGCTCAACTACGAGACGGTCAAGTACTTCGGCGCCGAGCACCGCGAGGAGGCGCGCTTCGCCGCGGCTACCCGCGCCTATTCCGAGGCGGCCATCAAGAGCGAGAATTCGCTCGGCTTCCTCAACATCGCCCAGGCGGCGATCATGAACCTGATGATGGGAGGCGCGCTCGCTTTCGCCGTGTGGGGCTGGAGCCAGGGGCGGCTGACCGTCGGCGACCTGGTGATGGTGCAGATGTATCTGACGCAGCTGTTCCGCCCGCTCGACTTCCTCGGCACGGTCTACCGCACGATCCGCCAGGGGCTGATCGACATGGCACTGATGTTTCGCCTGATCGATACCGAGGTTGAGGTGAAGGACGCGCCCGGCGCCCCGGCGCTGGTGATCCATAAGCCCACGGTCGTGTTCGACAAGGTGGTGTTCGGCTACGACCGCAACCGCGAGATCCTCCATGGGTTGAGCTTCGAGGTTCCGGCCGGCGGGCACGTCGCCATCGTCGGCCCCTCGGGCGCGGGCAAATCGACCATCGGTCGGCTGCTGTTCCGCTTCTACGACCCGTGGGCCGGGCGCATCCTAATCGATGGGCAGGACATCAAGGAGGTGACCCAGGAATCGCTCCGCCGGCACATCGGCATCGTCCCGCAGGATTCGGTGCTGTTCAACGACACAATCGGCTACAACATCGCCTACGGCCGCGACGATACCAGCCACGAGGAGGTGGTGGCCGGGGCGCGCGGGGCGGCGATTCTGCCATTCATCGAAAAGCTGCCCAACGGCTTCGACACTGAAGTCGGCGAGCGCGGGCTCAAACTCTCCGGCGGGGAGAAGCAGCGGGTGGCGATCGCCCGCACGCTGGTCAAGAACCCGCCGATCCTGCTGCTCGACGAGGCGACCAGCGCGCTCGACAGCCGCACCGAGCAGGACATCCTGGCGACTCTGCGCCGCGTCTCGGCCCATCGCACGACACTATCGATCGCCCACCGGCTGTCGACGATCGCCGACTCGGACATGATCTACGTGATGCACGACGGGCGCCTGGCGGAACATGGTACACATACGGAGTTGCTGCAATTCGACGGCCTGTATGCTGAGATGTGGGCCCGGCAAGCGCATGAGAGGGACTTGCTGGAGGAAGCCGCCGAATGAGGAGGCGCTATTTCATGGTTGCCGTACCTGCCCTGGCCCTGGCCGCTGCCTGCTCGAAGCCGCAGCCGCAGGCCCCCGGTGCGCCGACGGTCCACGACATCATGAAGGACAAGATCGACGCCAACGCCGACGCGTTGTGGGACCTGACCAACCCCGCGCTCGACAACAACGCCAACCTCGTCGGCTCCCGGATCGACGATGCGACCTGGACCAAGATAGCCCAGCGCGCGCAAGCGGTGGCTGATGCGGCCGGGGAGCTGGCCAATCTCAAGACTCTCAAGCTAGTCGAGCCAGGCGAAAAGATCGCCGACCAGGACCAGATCGGCGGCAACCAGCCTGACGAGGTGCAGCACAACCTGTATCAGCACCCCGACGACTTCCGCCAGTTCGCCGGGGCGTTGCAGGCGCACATGGCCGATATCGTCGCCGACGCCAAGGCGCATGACGCCAAGAAGCTGACCCCGCTGATCGACCAGCTCGACGGGGTATGCGAGAATTGCCATCTTGAGTTCTGGTATCCCGACCAGAAATCGTACATCGAATCGATCCGCAAGAGCGGCGGCAACGATCCGACGAGCTGAACCCCGACGGGAGGGAATCATGAAGCCACGTCTTGCCATCGCCGCCATCGCCGCCGCCGCTGCCGCCTGCCAAACAGTGCCGACCGCAAACGCGCCGGAGCACGCACCTGCGACCGGCGACGCCACGCCGGTTTACGTGCGCACCAACATGATCGAGGGCGTGAACCCGGCGGCGGAGGAAGTCTGGCAAGTCGGCAACGCCGCGATCAACGAAGATAACGGCCTCGATCCCGCGCAGATGAACGATGCCGCCTGGGAGAAAATGCGCGACGGGGCCGAAATGCTCGGCACCTATGCCCACCGGCTGGCCACGGCCAGGGAGTTGCGCGCTCAGGGGCCGGACCTCGTCGGCGGCAAAGTGCCCGAAGGGGTCGCTTCGAAGCAGCAGATCCAGGCGATGATCGACGCCGACCCCGCCCGCTTCCGCGCCTCGGCGGCCGAGCTGGAGCGTTATGCCGACGGCATCGCCAAGGCGGCCAAGGCGCACGACCTCAAGACCGCCGGCGACCTGGTGTTCACCTTCGTGAACACCTGCCAATCTTGCCACGAGCGGTACTGGTACCTGAAACAGTAGGCACGCGCGCCAGCGGCAGGACGGGGCAAAGCGCGAGCTAGAGGATGTACTTGCTGAGGTCGGCGTCGCCGGCCAGTTCGGCGAGCTTCTCGCGGACGTAGGCGCCGTCGATCGTCACCGTTTCGCCGTGGCGTTCCTCGGCCTCGAAGCTGATCTCCTCGACCAGCTTCTCCATCACCGTCTGCAGCCGCCGGGCGCCGATGTTCTCGACGCTGTCGTTAACCTGCTGGGCGAGACGGGCGACCTCGCGCACCGCCTCGTCGGTGATGTCGAGCGTGACGTCCTCGGTACCGATCAGCGCGCGGTACTGTTCGACCAGGTTGGCCTTGGTCTCGCCGAGGATGCGGACGAAATCCTCCTCGGTCAGGCTGGTGAGTTCGACGCGGATCGGCAGGCGGCCCTGCAGTTCGGGCAGCATGTCGCTCGGCTTGGCGAGGTGGAAGGCGCCGCTGGCGATGAACAGCACGTGGTCGGTCTTCATCGGCCCGTACTTGGTGGCAACGGTGGTGCCTTCGATCAGCGGCAGCAGGTCGCGCTGCACGCCCTCGCGGCTGACCGAGCCGCCGCGCACGTCGGACACGGCGATCTTGTCGATCTCGTCGAGGAACACGATGCCATTGGTCTCGGCATTGGCCAGCGCGGTGCGGGCGACGTCGTCCTGGTCCAGCCGCTTCTCCGCTTCTTCCTCGACGAGCTTATCCCAAGCGTCGGGGACCTTGAGCTTGCGCCGCTTGAGGTTCTGCTTGCCGAACGCCTTGCCCATCATCTCGGTCAGGTTGATCATCCCGACGTTGCCGCCCATGCCGGGGATCTCCATCGGCATCGACGGGCTGTCCTCGACCTCGATCTCGACTTCGACGTCGTTCATCGCATCCTCGACGATCCGCTGACGAAAGCTCTCGCGGGTCGCCTCGCTGGCGTGTTCGCCGACGAGGGCCTTCAGCAGGCGGTCCATCGCCGCCTTCGACGCCGGCTCGCGCACCGCCTCGCGGCGGCGCTCCTTTTCCAGCCGGATCGCCTCCTCGACCAGGTCGCGGGCGATCTGCTCGACGTCGCGGCCGACGTAGCCGACCTCGGTGAACTTGGTCGCCTCGACCTTGACGAACGGCGCCTCGGCCAGCTTCGCCAGCCGGCGGCTGATCTCGGTCTTGCCGCAGCCCGTCGGGCCAATCATCAGGATGTTCTTGGGCGTGACCTCGTCGCGCAGCTCTTCCGGTAGGCGCTGGCGGCGCCAGCGGTTGCGCAGCGCCACGGCCACGGCGCGCTTGGCCTCGGCCTGGCCGATGATGTGTTCGTCGAGGGCAGCGACTATCGCCTTGGGAGTGAGATTTTCGTTCATTCGTTCCTCAGTCCCCCTCCCGCCTGCGGGAGGGGTTAGGGGTGGGTGTGTACGGAGGTGGGAGACGCGCCCACCCCCGACCCCTCCCGCAAGCGGGAGGGGAGCTAAATTGTTTCGACCGTCACCTGGTCGTTGGTGAAGACGCACACCTCGGCGGCGACTTCCATTGCTCGGCGAGCAATCTTTTCAGCATCGTCCTCGTAAGGGTCGAGCGCGCGCGCGGCGGACAAGGCATAGTTGCCGCCCGAGCCGATCGCGGCGATGCCGCCCTCGGGCTCAAGCACGTCGCCGTTGCCGGTCAGCACCAGCATGGTGTCCTTGTCGGCGACGATCATCAGCGCCTCCAGATTGCGCAGGTATTTGTCGGTGCGCCAGTCCTTGGCCAGTTCGACCGCGGCGCGCAGCAATTGGCCGGAGTACTGCTCGAGCTTCTTCTCGAGCCGCTCGAACAAGGTGAAGGCGTCGGCGGTGGCGCCGGCGAAACCGGCGATGACCTTGCCCTTGTCGGCCCCGCCCTCGCCGAGGCGGCGGACCTTGCGCGCATTGGGCTTCATCACCGTGTTGCCCATCGTCACCTGGCCGTCGCCGGCGATCACGGTCTTGCCGTTGCGGGATACGCCGATGATGGTGGTGCCGTGCCAGCGGACGCCGGAGCGGCTGTCGGAAGTATCGTCCATGGCGCGCGATATGGGACGCGCCGCCGACCCGTTCAATCCTTCTGCGGCCTCAGGTGCGGGACTCCGGCGTCGGGTCAGCTGCCGCCGGTGTTGCTGGGCGCTCCGGTGCCGGTGCCGGCCGCGCCGACCTGGCCGATGTTGCCGAACAGATCCTGCAGCAACGAGCGCTCGCGGCCCAGCGTCGGGGTCTTGTCGCTGTCGGGATGGATGCGCACGACCTTGTCCACCCCTGAGGTCTGCGTCGAGGCCACGTTGCCGGCCTGGTCGAAAGTGATCGCCAGCACCGTCTGCTTGTCGATCCGCGGCGTGCCGAACGGCTTCTGCTTGGTGTAGCTGGAGACATAGTACCAGGTCGGCTGGCCGAACTGGCTGGCGAAGCTCGGCTGCCCGAGCAGCTGCTCGACCGACTGCTTGTTGTCGATACCCGCGTGGACCGACTGCTCGAGCGTCGGCTCGGCGATATACCCGCGGTGCTGGACGATCGATGTGCAGCCGGAAAGCAGCGCCAGCGCGCCCAGCCATGCTGCGTTACGATAGAACCTGACCATGAGCCAACCGTCTCCGAACCCCGCGCCCGGCGCGCATTGCCCCGAGCCATTGCCCCGGGCTGCGCCGCGCCTATATCGGCGCGAGCCTTAGGGGCTGGCGCGCCGCTGTGCAACGCCTGGCGCTTCGCCCCGGCGCATTGAATACCCGCTGAACGAAAGGGGTCCTCCCGCATGCCGATCCTTCGCCGCCTGTTCGCCGGCAAGCCCGACCCGCGCGAGGCGCTGCGGCCGCTGTGGCACAAGGTGGTGGAAGTCTCGCGTGAGCCCGAATGGTACGCCGAGTGCGGCGTCGCCGACACGCTGGCCGGCCGCTTCGACATGATCACCGCGGTGCTGGCGCTGGTGCTCGTGCGGCTCGAACGCGACGCCGATTGCGGGGCCGAAAGCGCGCTGCTGACCGAGTTGTTCATCGAGGACATGGACGGCCAGCTGCGCGAGAGCGGCGTCGGCGACCTGGTCGTCGGCAAGCACATCGGCAAGCTGATGGCCTCGCTCGGCGGCCGCCTCGGGGCGTACCGCGTGGCGCTGGCCGAGGACAGCGATCTCGTGCTGGAGGACGCCGTGCTGCGCAACGTGACGCTGGCCGGCGAGCCCGGGCCGGAAGCGCTGGCCAAGCAACTGCGGGCGCTGTCCGGCCAACTCGCCGAACTTTCGACGGCGGACATTCTCATGGCCCGGATTCCGCGATGAGCGCGCCCGAGTTCTCGCGCCCGGTCGACCGCAGGCATCTTTCGGCCCAGCCGGTGAAGCTCGTCGCCAGCGAGGACGAGCGCGACGCCCTGGCCGAACGGTTCGGGCTGGTGGCGATCGATCGCCTCGAAGCAACGGTCGCCCTCCAAACCGACGGCCAAGCGGTTGCCGCCGAGGGCATGCTGTCGGCGGAAATCGTGCAAAGCTGCGCCGTCACCGGCGACGACCTGCCGGTGACGATCTCCGAGCCGCTGGCGCTGCGCTTCGTGCCGGAGGGAAAGGCGAACGAGGAAGAGGAAGTCGAACTGAGCGAGGAGGAGCTGGACGAGATTCCCTACACCGGCACCATCTTCGACCTCGGCGAAGCGCGTGGCGCAGAGCCTGGCGTTGGCGATCGACCCCTATGCGACTGGTCCCGATGCCGACCGGGTGCGCAAGGAGGCGGGGCTCGACGATCCTTCGGCGAGCGGCCCCTTCGCCGCACTGGCGGCGCTGAAGACTCACGATTGATCCGCGCCGGGCGCTCCGACGTGGCGAGCGCGTGCGGTTCGGGCGCCCCCTGCGGCCGCGCCGCCGCCATTCGGTCGAGCCGGTAGCCGAGCCACCGGCAGCCGTCCGGCCCCAGCTTGCGCTTCGGGTCGTTGCAGCGCCCGCCGCACATGGCGCAGGGGTAGGGGGGCGGTCCGCCGAGGAAGATGGAACACCTGGAACACGGTCCAGAGATGCTTTTCCGATCATCGGCCGCGGCTCCTCCGGCGCGGCCGGTTCGGCCAGCATCGCGTCTAGCTCGCACCCGCCGCGCAAGCTCTCGATGCCCTCGTCGAGCAGCGGCAGGACGGCGCCGAGCTCGGCGCGCTCGGCCAGCTTGTCGAGCCGGGCGAGGTGCGCCAGCAGCTGCCGCGAATCGCCGGCGGTGGAAGGCTCGGGCATCGGCTGTTCTCTGGTTGGAACGAAGGGAGAACAGAGCCTATATGCACAAACGGGGGCTGTAGGAAAATGGTTTTTTCGGTCGCCACCAAGCCTGAGAGGGGTGCCGTGCGACGAACCCCCTCCACCGTACCTGGCCGGGGCGGATTTAGAACGGAATGTCGTCGTCGAGGTCGTCGCCGAAGTTCGACCCGCCTCCGCCGCCGCCCGACGAGCCGCCGCCCGAGCCATAGCTAGACCCGCCGCCGGACGAACCGCCGCCACCCTGGTTCCAGTCGCCGCCGCCGCGCTGACCGCCACCGCCGCCGCCTTGGCCGTCGAGCATCAGCAGCGTGCCGTTGAAGCCGCGGATCACCACCTCGGTGCTGTAGCGGTCCTGCCCGTCCTGGCCTTGCCACTTGCGGGTCTGCAGCTGGCCTTCGATGTAGACCTTGGAGCCTTTGCGCAGGTAACGCTCGACCACCCCGACGAGGCCTTCGGAGAAGATCGCCACGCTATGCCACTCGGTCCGCTCCTGGCGCTCGCCGGTGTTGCGGTCCTTCCATTGCTCGCTGGTGGCGATCCTCAGGTTGGCGACCTTGCCGCCGTTCTGGAAACTGCGAATTTCCGGGTCGGCGCCGAGGTTGCCGATGAGCATGACTTTGTTGAGGCTGCCGGCCATGGATTGGTCCTCTCGCGGCTAGAATGCGAGCGCGACAGCGCTCCGGTAGGTGATTCCCGCCAAGATGTAGGCGAGCGCGAACAGCTAGGCCAACATGAAAAGGGGCCATTTCCACCCATTCGTTTCGCGCGGGATGATGGCGGGTAGTGGAATGGCCTCGCCTCGACCGAGGCAACGGCGTCGTCCACGGGCAGGCAATCCGATATTGCGAATGCCTCGCATTTTCCTTGCAAAGCCGAAAAGCTTTGAGTAGCGCCCCGACGATGACGCTTCTCTCCCGCTTTCGCCCGAACGCCAGCCCCCGACCAAGCCACCGTTCGGCCCCACGCCCGGCGCTGCGCCTCGCTGCGCTGCTGCTCGCGCTTTTCGGCCTGGTTGCCGCGGCCGGGGCGCAGGCGACGCCGGCGCAGGAGAAGGTGGAGACCACCTGGCGGCTGCTCGACTATCTCGCGGTCGATTACTCGGGTGCGGTTCAGAACGGCAAAGTCGTCAGCGACTCCGAGTATTCGGAGATGCGCGAGTTCTCCGCGACCGCGGCCGCCAATCTGAAATCGCTGCCCGACAACCCGGCAAAGGCCTCGCTCGAGCAGCAGGCGCAATCGCTCGAGCAGGCGATCGCCAAAAAGGACAGCCAATCGCAGGTCGCAGCCCTGGCGCATGCGCTCGGCGCCGCTCTGATCAAGGCCTATCCCATCCCGCTCGCCCCGAAGCAGGCCCCCGACCTCGCCCGCGGGCAAGCGCTCTACCAGGCCAATTGCGCGAGCTGCCATGGTGCGACCGGCGCGGGCAACGGCCCCGACGCGGCCAAGCTCGACCCGCCGCCGATCGATTTCACCGACCGGGCGCGGGCGAGCCAGCGCAGCGTTTTCGGGCTCTACCAGGTGATCTCTCAAGGCATCGCCGGAACCAAGATGAAGAGCTGGCGCGACCTGCCGGACCAGGACCGCTGGGCGCTGGCGTTCCGCGTCGGGACCTTCGCCTATCCGCAATCGCTGGCCGGCGAAGGCAAGCTGTTGTGGCAGTCGGACCCCTCGCTGCGGCAGCGTATCCCCGACCTGAAGACGCTCGTCGCGCTGACGCCGCAAGCCCTGGCGAAGGACATCGGCGAGGACAAGGCGGCGGCTGTGATGGCCTACCTGCGGTCTTCGCCGGATGCCCTCAAGCAGTCGAGCACGGGATCGCTCGCGCTCACCCGCTCGAAGCTGGCGCAAAGCGTCGCCGCTTATCGCCAAGGCAACGTCGAGGAGGCGAAGCACCTGGCCCTGTCCGCCTACCTCGACGGCTTCGAGCCGGTGGAGCCGGTGCTGTCAGCCCGCGACGACACGCTGATGCACGACATCGAACGGGGCATGGGCGAATTCCGTTCGTCGATCGATAACCGGGCGCCGGTGAACTACGTGGTGCAGCAGGCCTCCGATCTCAACGATCTGTTCACGCAGGCTGAGGCCCGGCTCAGCGCCCCGTCGGAAGGCGGCATTTCCACGTTCCTGAGCGCGCTGACGATCTTGGTGCGCGAGGGCGTCGAGGCGCTGCTGATCGTGGTCGCGATGGTCGCTTTCCTGCGCAAGAGCGAACGCGAGAACCTGCTGCCCTACGTCCACGGCGGCTGGATCGCCGCGCTCGCCGCCGGCGTGCTCACCTGGGTCGCGGCGACCGAGTTCATCTCCATCAGCGGCGCGAGCCGCGAGCTAACCGAGGGCTTCGGCGGCGTGTTCGCCGCGGTGGTGCTGGTCTCGGTCGGCATCTGGATGCACGGCAAGGCCAGCGCCGTGGCCTGGCAGCGTTACATCCACGAGCGGATGAGCCGCGCGCTGACCCGGGAATCCGCCTGGTTCCTGTTCGCGCTGGCGTTCATCGTCGTCTATCGCGAAGCGTTCGAGACGGTGCTGTTCTATGCCGCGATGTGGACCGACGGGGCCAAGGGGGCGGTCACCGCCGGCGTCGTCGCCGGCTTCGCGCTGCTGATCGGCGTCGCCTGGGCGATGGTCAGATATTCGGTGCGCCTGCCGATCACCGAGTTCTTCCGCTACAGTTCGCTGCTGATCGCGGTGCTGGCGGTGGTGTTGGCCGGCAAGGGCATCGCCGCGCTGCAGGAGGCGGGTTGGATCGGAATCACGCCGGTGCACGGCGTGCCGCAGATCGATTGGGTCGGCCTCAACCCGAACGCTCAAGCGCTCATCGCGCAAGTGGCGGTGATCGTGGCGCTGGTGATCGGGTTCCGGATCAGCGGACGCGGCGCGCAGCCGAAGCAGAGCGCCTGAGAGCCGCCGCTAACGCGCCGGATAGCGCAGCCGCCCGAGGAACCGCACCGGGTCGAAGCGGTCGCGCTTGGCCAGCCAGCGCGCCTTGGCCTTCTCGAACTTCATCACCCCTTCGATCCGGCGGTCGAGGAAGGCGCGCGTCTCGGCCTTGGCTTCGCTGTCGTCGTCGAGAAACACCGCCAGCGTGGCGCCGTAGACCCCGGCGAGGATCGCCCGCTTGGTGTAGTGATTGTAATCGGTCGCGGTATCGCCGGCGAGGCGCCACATCTTGTCCGCGCTCGACCAGCCGAGCCGCGCCGTGCGGGCGAGGTTTTGCGGCATGGCCTCGATCGCCAGCGCCCGGCGCAGCGCTTCCTCGAGCCCGAGCATCGCTTCGAGGCGGAACCATACGAGCGAGCGAATCCGTTCGCGGATCGGCCTTTCCGCCAGCGTCTCTGGCGTGAAGGCCGCTTCCATTTTAGCGTCGATCGAGGCCACCCAGGCTTCGATCATGTCCATCGCCCCGCCGCTGAAGGCCAGCCGCGCGACAGCCGGGTCGACTCCTGCGGCCTCGCTCGCGTTGACCAGCGCCGCGTCGCTCCAGCCGTCGAAGATGGCGGCCTCGGCGATTTGCGACGCCAGGTGGAGCCGCAGTTCGTCGAGTGTCAGATCATCCGCTTGCGCCATGTCAGAACGTCGGTCCGTAAGTCCCTTTCCGCTTCTTGACTGTCTTGCTCTTGTCCTGCTTGTCGATTGCGGCAAGGGCCAAACTGTCACCGCCTTGGAGCTTGGCATAGTCGCGCGCGGTGCGGCCCGAGTTGTCGGCCCGGTCGGGGTCGGCACCCGCCGCGAGCAGGATTCGGACCATCGCCAGATTGTGGGCGTGGACCGCCGAGATCAGCGGCGTCTCCCCGGCGTCGTCGGTCACGTCCACGTTCGCGCCCGAGCGGGCCAGCGCCACGACCGCATCGGTGGAGCCCATCTGGCTCGCCAGCATCAGCGGAGTGACGCCGTGCTTGTCGGCGATGTTGGGGTCCGCCCCTTTGCCGAGCAGATAACTCAGCCAGGTGTAGGCATGCTTCCTGACGGCGATGTGCAACGCCGTGTGGCCGTCCGACAGATCGCGCGCGTTGACGATGGTGGAGCTCTTGTTCAGCAGCTCTTCGGCCTTGGCGCCGTCCTGCTTTTCGACCGCCTGGAGGAACTTGTAGCCGTCCGAATAAGTCTGCGCCGATGCCGGCGCCGCCAGCAGCAGAGCCATCCCGGCAAAGGCCGCGAGGGCCAGTCTCATGCGATGAACCATCGCCACTTCCACACCTCCCGAAACTTGCGGACGATCCGCGCTCATGATTGGGACAACCCTTGCGGCGCGCGCGTTAGCAGAGCATGAACCCGGCTGTCATGTATCGAAATCCGCTGGTATCCGCGCTCGCCCTCCTGCTCATCGCCTGCTCGTCATCCTCGGGAAGTTCTTCCGGCACCGGACAGACGCCGCCGCTCGCCGGCGCGGCCATCGGCGGGCCGTTCACACTGACCAACAGCAACGGCAACACGGTCCACTGGAGCGACTTCGACGGCAAGTACCGCATCGTCTACTTCGGCTATACCTATTGCCCGGACGTCTGCCCGACAGACATGCAGCACCTGATGCAGGGCTTCGATATCTACAAGAAGAAGCATCCAGCCCTCGCCTCCCAGATCCAGCCGATGTTCATTTCGGTCGACCCGGCGCGCGACACGCCCAAGGTGGTGGGCGAGT
Organism: uncultured Alphaproteobacteria bacterium; assembly: GCA_963811255.1. Taxonomy (GTDB): domain Bacteria; phylum Pseudomonadota; class Alphaproteobacteria; order Sphingomonadales; family Sphingomonadaceae; genus Croceibacterium_B. The sequence goes on from CAWEQI010000004.1 coordinate 23,222, forward strand.
TCACCCACGCCTTTTCCGACGACCTGCTCGGCCTCACCGGCACGCCGCAGGAGATCGCCAAAGCGGCCAAGGAGTTCGCGATCTTCTACAAGAAGGGCAAGGTGAATTCGGAAGGCGGGTATCTGGTCAACCACAGCACCCAGGCCTACCTGATGGGCCGAAAGGGACAGCCGATCGCGCTGGTTCCGGTCGACAAGGACCCGCCCGCAGTGGCCGCGAGCCTCGAAAAATGGGTCAGCTGAGAGAGCGGTTCTGGGAGCTGCCGCTGGAGGCTCTCGACAGATCGGAGTGGGAAGCGCTGTGCGACGGTTGCGGCCGCTGCTGCCTGCATAAGCTGGAAGACGAAGACACCGGGGCGATCGCCCAGACCAACGTCGCCTGCAAGCTGCTCGACACCGAGACGGCTCGCTGCTGCGACTATCGGCACCGGAAGGCCTTCGTGCCCGATTGCCTGCGGCTGACGCTCAAGCAGGTGCTGACGGTGCCGTGGCTGCCGGAAACCTGCGCCTACCGCCGCCGCGCGGAAGGCAAGCCGCTGCCCGAGTGGCACCATCTGCTGACCGGCAGCGATGCGGCGATGAAGCGCGCCGGCCGCTGCGTCGCCGGAAAGGTGGTAAGCGAAACGGAGGCTGGCCCGCTCGAGCACCACATCGTCGACTGGGACGACGATGAAGCCGTCGCGGTCGAGGAAATCGGGCGGTGATCGACTGGCTGCGCCGCGCGCCCGGCGAGCAACCCGCGGTCAGCATCGGCGGGCGTGACGTGCCGCTGGCGATCCGCCGCCATTCGCGCGCGCGGCGGCTGACGATGCGCTTGGCGCCCGACGGGAGCGAGGTGCGCATCACGCTGCCGCAGTGGGGCCGGACCGAGGACGCGCTGGCGTTCGCCCGCGCCCGAACCAAATGGCTCGAGACACAACTGGCCGGGATCCCGCCGACGCTGGCGCCGGGGCCCGGCGGAACCGTGCGCTACCGCGGGGAGGCGCTGGCGATCGACTGGCATCCCTCGCATCCGCGCCGGCCGTCTCTGGCGGAAAGCGCCGTCCGCATCGGCGGCCCGGCCGAGAGCCTTCCGCCGCGCCTGCGGCGTTGGCTGGAGGGCGAAGCCCAGCGGCTGCTGGAGCGCGATCTCGCATTCTACTGCGCCCGGGCCGGGCATCAGCCGCCGCCGCTCAGGCTTTCACGGGCGCAGCGGCGCTGGGGCAGCTGTTCCGACCGCCGGACGATCCGCATCAACTGGCGGCTGGTGCAGGCCCCCGACTTCGTCCGCCGCTCGGTGGTTGCCCACGAAGTCGCCCACATGACCCATTTCGATCATTCCCCGGCGTTCCACGCGCTGCTGGCAAATCTGTTCGAAGGCGACCTGAAGGGGGCCGATCGATGGCTGAAGGCGCACGGCCGGACGCTCTACGCGCCGTTCGGCTAAGGGCGAGCCCCTAACCACGAATTAACCATTAGCGGTCACAAGCGGGCCATGGCGTCTTTCGGCCTCGCCTTTGCGGCCGCTCTCGCCGCGGTCTCGGCACCGGCTCTCGAGCGGGCGCGCCCTTTCGTGCCCCACCCTCGGCCGCACTCTCCAGCTCCAGCTCCCGCCCCGGCCACGGCCGCCACACCGCCAGCCACTGCCGAACCGTCCGCCTCGAGCGACGGTTGCTGCGCCGATCCGTTTGCGACCATCGACGCTAACGGCGAACGGCCGCTGTCGATCACCATCGAAAGCGGCCTGAGCGTCGGCCGGCTAGGCCTCAAAGGGCGCGATGACGGCGACGCGGCGATCGACCCGCAGACCGGCGCCAAGCAGGTCGGCGGCGACATGGTCGATCTCGGCGGCCTGACGTTTCAGGGCAAGGCGACGATCACCGGGCGGCCCCTGCGGCCGGTGCGCATCGACTTGCCGCAGACCGTCATCCTGCACAGCCCGTCCGGCGCCGAGGCCGAACTGAGCCAGTTCCGCACCGACCTGCCCGGCGTCGCCATGCTCGACGCCAACGGACAGCTGCAATTCAACTTCGGCGCCACGATCACCAGCAAGGGCGGCCAGGGCGGCAGTTTCCGCGGGCGCATCCCGATCCGCGTCGAATATTTCTGACCTTGGGCCAGTGGGGTAGCGCCGGGGCACGCCGACCCCTATCTTGGCCCCGCAATGCGCATCTTCAATCTCAAGAACGTCTCGCCGGTAGACGGCCTCGGCGACTTCGTCGAGCAGTGGCGCCAGCCGACGCCCTATCGTTGGCAAATCCTCGGCGTGTCGGTGGCGCTGACGTTCGCCATGATCGTTCTGTTCGTGCCCAAAACGGAGCACGCCCCGCCGCCCAAGCCCGACGTCATCTGGATCAACAGCTGGCCCGCGAATCGCTCCGAAAAGGAGATCATCGCCTCCAACATCGCCAACCAGAAGCGCAAGGAAGCCGCCGAAGCCGTCGAGAAGCAGAAAGAGGAAGTGCGCAAGAACTTCTACCGGAATCTCGCCCGGGCGACCGGGATGGACCCGGACGAGCTGGCGCGCGAATACGGCGGGCAACCGGCGCCTGCCGCCAAGCCCGCGCCGCCGACTACCAGCGGGACGGCAAAGCCCGCGCCCTCGGCCGAGCCACCCGCGGGACCGCCCGCGAAGTGAGCGACCCGGACGCGCGCTGGCTGGCGGCCGCCGCCTGCCTGGCCGAGCGCGCCCGCCCGATGAGCCGGCCGAACCCGGCCGTGGGCGCAATCGTGGTCAAGGACGGGATCTTGCTCGGCCGGGGTTGGACGCGCCCCGGCGGGCGGCCCCATGCCGAGGCGGTGGCGCTCGGCGAGGCGGGCGCGGCGGCGCGCGGCGCAACGCTTTACGTCACGCTCGAACCCTGTGCCCATGTGAGCGACCGCGGCCCGACGTGCGCCGATCTGGCGGCGGAAGCAGGGTTGGCCCGCGCGGTGATCGGCGTGGAGGATCCCGATCCGCGCACCGCCGGCGATGGCGTGGCCAAGCTCCGGTCGGCCGGTGTCGCGATGACCGTCGCCGACGATCGGACCTGCCGCGACAGCCTCGCCGGATATCTGATGCGGGAGCACGAGAGCCGCCCGTTCGTCACCCTCAAGCTGGCGATGACGGCCGACGGCTTCGTGGCGCGCAAGGACGGCACCAGCCAATGGATCACCGGCGAGATCGCCCGCGCCCACGCCCATCGCGAGCGCGCGCGGAACGACGCGATCCTCGTCGGCGGCCGCACGCTGCGGACCGACGCGCCGCGGCTCGACGTGCGCTTGCCCGGTCTTGAGGACCGCAGTCCGCTCCGCGTGGTGCTCACCCGCGGCGATGCGCCGGAAGGGTGGCAGGCGATCTCCGGTCCGGAGGACATCCGTACGCTCGATGGGCAATACCTGCTCGTCGAAGGCGGCGCCGAAGTCGCCGAAGCGTTCCTTGCCGCCGGCTTGGTCGACCGGCTGCTGCTTTACCGCGCGCCGGTCGAGTTCGGTGAGGGCGTGCCGGCCTTTCGCGCCCCCGGCGCAACGGGCGTTCCCGACGGCTGGCGCCTCGCCGACCGCCGCCGGCTTGGCAGCGACACGCTCGAAGTCTACACCCCCGGCGAACCCGAGGGAGCCTGATGTTCACCGGCATCGTCACCGCGATCGGCACGATCGAGAGCTGCGAACAGCGCGGCGACTTGAGGGTGCGCATCGCCTGTCCGTTCGATCCCGAGGCGATCGCGATGGGAGCCTCGATCGCCTGTGCCGGCGTGTGCCTGACGGTCGTCGAACGCGGCGGGGAGTCCGGCAACGCGTGGTTCGCGGTCGATGTCTCGGCGGAGACGCTGTCGTGCACCGCTGCGGGCACCTGGAGCGAAGGCGCACGGATCAATCTCGAGCCTTCGCTCAGGCTCGGCGACGAACTCGGCGGGCACATCGTGGCCGGCCATGTCGATGCGGTGGGCGAGGTGGCCCAGGTTGCGCCCCAAGGGGATTCGACCCGACTGACAATCGTCGCCCCGGCCGAGCTCGCCCCGTTCATCGCGCCCAAGGGGTCGATCGCCGTCGACGGCGTCTCGCTGACGGTGAACGAGGTCGAGGACCGCGCCAACGGCTCGGTCCATTTCGGCCTCAACCTGATCCCGCATACCGCCGAAGTGACGACACTCGGCAGCCTGAAGCAGGGTGACGAGGTCAACCTCGAGATCGATACCGTCGCGCGCTACCTGCAGCGGCTGGAGACACTGCGCGCCTGAGCGAGAGGCCGCGCGCAGCTAGACCGTCTCGGCCGCCACTTCGGCCAGCGCCGCGGTGAACTTGGGGATGTTGTCCATCGTCAGCCCGGCGACGTTGATGCGACCCGAACCGGCCATGTAGATGCCGTGGTCCTTGCGCAGCTGCTCGACCTGTTCCCTCGTCAGCGGCAGCATGGTGAACATGCCGTTCTGGTGTCCGAGCGGCGCAAGATCGATGCTGCCGAGACGTCCGGCGTCGGCCAGTGCCGCGCGCACCTGGCGGATTCGCACGCGCATCTGTTCGAGCTCGTCGAGCCATTGCTCGGTCAGCTCGGAATCGCGCAGCACCAGCCGCACCGCGGCGGCGCCGTGATCGGGCGGCATCGACCAGGCGGCGCGGGCGAGGCCATAGGCGTTCGAGAGAACGCGGGGCAGTTCCTCGGCGTCGGTCGCCAGGACATAGAGCGCGCCGACGCGGTCCCGATAGAGGCCGAAGTTCTTGTCGCAGCTCTGCGCGATCAGCGCCTCGGGCACCGAATCGACCAGCTTGCGCACGCCGTAGGCGTCTTCCTCGATGCCGTGCCCGAGCCCCTGATAGGCGAGATCGACCACCGGCAGCACGGTGCCCGCCGCCAGCAGCGCGGCGATCTCGTCCCACTGCTCGGGCGTGTAGTCGATGCCGGTCGGGTTGTGGCAGCTGCCGTGGAGCAGCACCACGTCCGTCTCACCCGCCTCGGCGAGCGCCTCCTTGAGCGCCGCGAGGTTCGCCGTTCCCTCGTCCGTCGCATGCGGAAAGGTCACCAACTCCAGATCGAGGTCGCGGGCGACCTGCGCGTGGTTCGGCCAGCTCGGCGTGCCCATCAGCACCCGGGTCGCGCCTGCTCGCTTCGCCAGCGCCAGGGCCAACCGCACCGCGCCGGTGCCGCCGGGGGTCTGCAGCCCCTCGATCCGCCCGCCGCGCGTCGGATCGTTGCCGAAGACATACGGCATCAGCGCATGGACGAAGCCCATGTCGCCCTCCGGGCCGAGGTAGGCCTTGGTCTCCTGCTCCTCGACCAGCGTCTGCTCGGCGGCCTTGATCGCGCCGAATACCGGAGTGGCGCCCTGGCCGGTGCGGTAGACGCCGACGCCGAGGTCGATTTTGTCCCCCCGCGGATCGCCGTCGTACAGCTTGATGAGGGCCAGCAGGGCGTCGGGCGGCTGTTGTTCGAGTTTGTCGAGCATGGCCGCGCCCTTAGGGCCTGCGCCCGTGCGCTATCAAGCGGCAATCAGATGGCGCGCGCCAAGTTTTCCTGCAGCCTCAGAACGGCAGCCACTTATGCTTCTTGGTGAACTTCATGTACCCCGCGTTGATGCCCAGGCGGAGCCCGGCGCCGACCCGGATCGGGATCAGCACGACGTCGCCCCGGCGCAGGTAGCTCGCGGTAAGGCCGCCGACGACGTAGGCGTCGCCCTCGCCGGCGGGGAAACGCTTGTAGAGATCGGCGGTGTTGTAAAGGTTGTAGACCAGCACGAAGGTGCTCGCGGCATTGGCCCCGGCGTCGAATCCGATGGAGGGGCCGGTCCAGTACACCGGCATGGTTCCTTCGACCTTGTGGTAGAGCGTACCCGAGCCGTAGCGCAGGCCAATGCCGATCGCCCCGCCGGCCTCACGGCCGACGATGTAGCCGTCCGGCTCGCCCTGCTTCTTGAGGATGTTCTTGATCATCGTGGCGACGCCCTTGGCGCCCTTGCCGAACACGCCCTCGGCCGCGCCGATCAGGTCGTCCTCATGATAGGTCTGCGATTGATCGGCCGCGGCGGGCGGGACCGACTGGGTCGCGGGAGCGGGCGGCAACGGCTCTTGTGGCGCCGACTCGGGTGCGGGCGGGGCGCTCTCGGGCGGCGCCCCCGGATCCTGATAGGCCGAGCCGGGCGGCGCGGATTGGGCGGGCGGCGGCAGATCGCTGGCGATCGCCTTGTCGGGATCGACCGCCTGGACCGACTGCGCGGCAGCAGGGGCAGTAAATCCCGCGGCGGCAAGAGCCAGCGCAGCGACAAGCGCGCGCCCGCGGCGAGTGTTGGCGGCAAGTTCGATCAGCATGAGTCCATCCCCGTCCCGTCCACACGGAACTATTCGCCCGCGAACAGAATCCTTTGCGCCTGAAGCGGCAATGAATGGGCGGCAGGGCGAATCGGATTTGCGGTGAGTCGAGTCGCATGGAGCCGGCGGCTTGCCCTTGTCCGGCCGGAGGGCCGTCGCTATAGGCCGCGCTTCGCGAGCCGCGATCCGGAGACGTGGGTGAGTGGCTGAAACCAGCGGTTTGCTAAACCGCCATACGGGGATTACCTGTATCGAGGGTTCGAATCCCTCCGTCTCCGCCATTTCCTTTTCGCTGAAATTCGCTGGCGTTCGGAAAACCGCAGAAATCCTGCCGCAGTCGCGGTCGGGCGCCCGCCCGCCGCGGCCGGAGAGGTCGGTTCCCAGCCCACCCGAGGTCGAGCCATGCCCGCCCGATATCGACCAGCCGGATCGCGGTTTGCCGGAGACGCCCCGTCCGGATTGAAGCGGCAGGAGTATGTCGGAGGGTGGGTTAAATCGCTCATCCTTGCGCTGGCGCAGACGTTGGTCAGCTGCTTGGACTTCAATGGGTGGACCTCAAGGTCCTGCGGCTCGACGTTTTAGCAAACGGTCATGTCTGCGCTGGGGCGAGCTCGCGGCAAACTGATCGCCGACTTCACCGGCCAAAGTACCCCGCGCCCGCCCGCAGCGGTTTCTCCGTAACATTCTCAATGGCTCGTGCCCGATCCGGCACCCATGACATGCGGCGGGAAATTGGTGGCTCGGAAGAGGAACTGCGCTTGCCTGGATCCGGCGAAGTCACCTTCAACGCTGCGGACTTGTGCAAGACTTACCGCACCGGTGAAACGGAGGTTCACGCCCTGCGTGGTGTCGACCTGGCCATTCCCGTGGGCGAGATTCTCGTCCTGCTGGGACCCTCGGGCAGCGGCAAATCGACCTTGCTCAACATCGTCGGCGGCCTCGACCGGCCGACGTCCGGTTCGCTGCATTACGGTGCGCTCGACCTGGCCGGCCTGGGTGAGCGCGAACTCACCCGCTTCCGCCGGAGGAATATCGGCTTCGTCTTTCAGTTCTACAATCTGATTCCCAGCCTGACCGCTGAGGAAAATGTGCGGCTGGTCACCGATATCGCCGACGATCCCCTGTCGGCGGCGGACGCATTGGCCTTGGTGGGGCTGGCCGACCGGGCCGGCCACTACCCGGCACAGCTTTCAGGCGGCGAGCAGCAGCGCGTCGCCGTCGCCCGTGCAGTCGCCAAACAGCCGGGTGTGCTTTTGTGCGACGAGCCGACGGGCGCGCTCGACAGCGCCACCGGCGTGCGGGTGCTGGCGACCCTTGCCGATGCGAACCGCAGACTCGGCACAACACTGGTCATCATCACCCACAATGTCGGCATCGCCGCGATGGCGCATCGTGTGCTGCATTTCCTCGACGGGCGGATCGCCCGCGAGGAAGTCAACCCGGCGCCCGCGGATCCGAAGGACATTGCCTGGTGACCGCCCTCAATCTCAAGCTGCTGCGCGACCTCTGGCATATGCGAGGCCAGGTGCTGGCCATCGTGGCCGTGCTAGCCGCGGCCGCGGCAACGTTCGTGCTGTCAATGAGCCTGCACAGCTCGCTCGTCGAGACCCGCAGCGTCTACTACGACGAAAGCCACTTCGCCGACGTGTTCGCAGAAATGACACGGGCGCCGCACTCCGTCGTCGCCCGAGTGGCAGAGATCCCCGGGGTGCAGCGGGCCGAAGGGTCGATCATGCAGTACGCGACCCTCGATTTCCGCGGCCGCAGCGAACCCGTGCGCGCCCTCATCGCGTCGATCGAGGAGAGCGGCGCCGGCGAGCTCAATCGGGTCACGCTGCTCCAGGGGCGGCTGCCGCACGCCGGGGCACCGGGCGAAGTAATCGTCGACGAACCCTTCGCCGTGGCCAACGGCCTTGCCATCGGCGACAGCATCGATGCGGTGATCTACGGTCGCCGGGAGAGCCTGCGCATCGTCGGCGTAGGCCTCGCGCCCAATTACGTCTACGCGCTCGCGCCCGGCGATATTATTCCCGACGACACGCGCTTCGGCATCTTCTGGATGGGCCGCAAGGCGCTCGAGGCGGCTACCAACCGCACCGAGGCGATCAATTCGCTGGCGGTGAAGCTGGAGCGAGGTGCGTCCGAGGCGGACGTGATCCACCGGATCGATCGGTTGACGGACCCTTACGGCGGCACCGGCGCCTATGGCCGCACGGACCAGCTCAGCAATGCCTTCCTGGACAACGAACTGACCCAGCTCAATGCGATGACGCGGGTGATTCCGCCGGTGTTCCTGCTGGTGGCAACCTTCCTTGTCTACGTCGTGCTGGGCCGCATGATCCGCATCGAGCGGGGCCAGATCGGACTGCTCAAGGCGTTCGGCTATTCCAACTTCGCTGTCGGCTGGCACTATCTCAAGTTCGCGCTGGCGATCGCGGCGATGGCGACAATCCTCGGCACGGCGGCGGGTGCCTGGATGGGGCGGGCGATGGCGAAGATGTACACCCAATATTTCCATTTCCCGTTCCTTGACTACCGCGTGTCGCCGAAGATCGTCGCCGTCGCCTCAGTCCTGTCGTTCGGCGCGGCGGCATTGGGGGCCCTGGCCGGCGTGCGCGAAGCGTCTTCGCTCAATCCTGCGGTGGCGATGTCCCCCCCACCGCCGCCGATCTACCGCGCGGGCCCGACGGAACGGCTGGGCCGATGGGCTGGCTTCACGGCCACAGGACACATGATCGTGCGGCACATAGCGCGCTGGCCGGGGCGCTCGGCCGTCACGGTCTTCGGCGTCGCCCTCTCCGCCGGACTTCTGTTCGCGACCCTGCAGTTCCTCGACGCGAGCCGTAGCCTGCTCGATTCGTTCTTCCTGCGCGGCCAGCGGCAGGACCTCACCGTGACGTTCGTCGAACCGCGCAACGAAAGCGCGCTTTTCGAGCTGCGAAGCTTGCCGGGCGTACTTCGCGTCGAAGCGATGCGCGCGGTGCCGGCAAAGATCATGAACGGCAACCGCAGCGAGCGCACCGCGATCGAAGCGGTCCATGCCGATTCCCTGCTCAGCGCGCGGATCGACAGCAAGGGCAACGAAGCCGCCCTGCCGCCGGCCGGGCTCACACTGAGCCGGCAACTGGCAAAGCAGCTCGGCGTCAATGCCGGCGACCGGGTAGAGGTGGAAACGCTCACCGGACGGCGAACGAAATCCAGCCTGCCGGTAGCCGGCATCGTAGACGAATTCATCGGCGCGAGAGCCTATGCGGGACCGGAAACCACCGACCGGCTGGTGCGTGACGCCTCCCCCGTCGGCGGGGCCTTGCTGCGGATCGATCCGCAGCAAAGAACCGCGATCCTGCGCGAGCTGAAGGCCATGCCCGGCGTCCTCGGCGTCAGCGAGCGCAACGCCGCGCTCGCCAAGTTCGAACAGATGATCGACGACAATATCTACACGATGCTGTTTTTCTACATCGGCTTCGCCTCGGCGATCGCCGTCGGAGTGGTCTACAACAGCGCGCGAATCTTGTTCTCGGAACGCGCCCACGAACTCGCCACCATGCGCGTGCTCGGTTACTACCGCAGCGAGGTCGGCGTCGTCCTCCTTGGCGAATTGGGCTTGCTCGTCGCGGCGTCGGTCCTACCGGGCTGCCTCCTCGGTTACGGACTGGCGCACCTGATGATCGCGCTGTTCAGTTCGGACCTGTTCCGGCTGCCGTTCGCGCCCGAGCGGTCCACCTACGGGCTGGCGACTTTGGTCGTGCTGGCCGCTGCGCTGGGCACGGCCATCGCCGTCGCCTTTCGGGTGCGAAGCCTGGACATGGTCAGCGTGCTCAAGGCGCACGACTGATGTGGCGGCGGATCAAGAGCTGGCGCTGGGCCATCCTCGTGGTGGCTCTGCTGCTCGGCGGCCTCGCCTATGCGTTCTGGCCGACCCCTGTCCCGGTCGACGTGGGAAAGGTGACGCGCGGACCGCTCACCGTCGGCATCACCGATGACGGCGTGACCCGGGCAAAAGACGTGTTCACCGTCTCGGCGCCAGTGAGCGGCTATCTCACGCGCATCGAACTGGAGCCGGGCGATCCGGTCAGGCGTGGGGCCGTGGTCGCAACCATGAGAGGCCTTCCCTCTTCGCCCCTCGACCCGCGCAGCACGCAGGAGTTGCGCGCCGCCCTCGCTTCAGTCGAAGCGGCGGCGAGCGGCGCCCGGGCATCGCTGGCGCAAGCGCAGAACGACCTCGCCCGGGCAGAGGCTCTGGCGCCGAAGGGCTTCATAGCAAAGTCGCAGCTCGAGGCGGCGCGCACGCGTGTGGCGACGGGCCAGGCGACGCTCGCCCAAAATCGCGCCGAGGTGGCGCGCATTCGCGCCCAACTCAGCGCTGCTTCGGGGGCAGCTTCCGGTCAGGCGATAGCCGTCCGTGCACCGGCCGGCGGTGCCATTCTGACTTTGCTCAACGAAAGTGAGGGCGTCATCGCCGAAGGCACTCCAATCATGACTATTGGCGATCCCCGTTCGATCGAAGCGGTAATCGACCTGCTGTCGCGAGACGCGGTGCGAGTGAAGCCCGGCCAGCGGGTCGAGTTCTCGCAATGGGGCGGCGCCGGCTCCCTGACGGGCACCGTTTACCGGATCGAGCCCTACGGCCGCCAGAAGGTTTCCGCGCTCGGCATCGAGGAGCAGCGGGTGAACGTCATCGTTCACTTCGATCCCGCCTCGCTGCGACAAGCAGCGCAGCTCGGCCATGGGTTCCAGTTCGATGCGACGATCGTGCTCTGGCAAAGCAACGAGGCCCTGCGCTTGCCGATCGGAGCGCTGTTCCGTGGACCGGACGGCCGTTGGCATGTTTTCGCGGTCGAGGGCGGACGAGCGCGGGATCGTGCCGTCGAGGTCGACCACCTCACCGATGAATTCGCCGAGGTCCGCAACGGCGCTTCCCAGGGTGAAACGGTGATACTCAATCCCTCGAACGAGCTGCGTGATGGAGCAAGGGTACAGCCACGGCGGCCCTGAGCCGCCGCACGGGGCGCCTCCGCAGCCTGGCGTCCAGCTAACGATCACGCCTTCGCAGCGGCTGTCGCCGGGCATCTCTCTCGCGATCGCTAACCGGCTCTCCGGACAATTCCCGAGATTAAGACGACCCGATTGCTCGTACCTGCCTGAGCGAAACAAATCGGGGTGTTCGCGTGAAGCGCAGTCAAGTTCTCAAGATTCTCCTGCTTCTCGCGGGTGCGCCAATGGCGGTTCCGGCGGCGGCCCAGGATGCCCAAGGCGCTCCGGCGAGCGATGCCCAGCAAAGCACGGGAGCGACCGACAGCGCGGTGAATGTGGGCCTCGGAGTCGACGGCGGATACAACGACAATGTCTATGCCACCCGCAACCGCGAACAGGGCGATTTCTACCTGCTGGCCAAGCCCTTCGCCAGCGTCAACGTGGGATCGGGTGGGACAACCGCCAGCCTGCGCGGCGAAGGCGAGATCGGGCGCTACGCCGAGCTGACCAGCGAGAACTACGACGACTGGCTGCTGGCCGCCGACGGGCGCGCGCGGCTGAACCAGGACCTGTCGCTGATCGGCGGCGCGGAATGGCGCTGGGACCACGAGGCCCGGACCTCACCCGAAGCGGTCAGCGGGCTCGAGCCGACGCGCTACCAGCGCGGCTTCGGCTATCTCGGCCTGATCGGGAAGAGCGGCGACTTTAACGGACGGCTGGCCGGGACGCTGACCCGCTATGCCTTCAGCAACGTGCCCGGGGCGAACGGGACGATCAACAATCACGACCGCAATCGGCTGCAGGGCGAGATCGGCGCCAGGGCGGGCTATACGCTCAAATCGGGCACCGAGCTGTTCGTGCAGGGCGCCTACGACTGGCGCAATTACGACGACCGGATCGACGATTTCGGTTACGCGCGCAATTCGAACGGCTTCTCGCTCGTCGCCGGGGTGCGCGGCAAGCTCGGCAGCCATTTCACCGGCGAGGCCTTCGCCGGATGGCTGCAACAGGACTACCGCGATCCGCGGCTGAAGGACGTCGGCACGTTCGATATGGGCGCGACGCTCGACTGGAAGGGCGACGGCGGCCTCGGCGGATCGTTCCGGCTCGACCGCAGCGTCGAGGAGACGACGCTGCCGGGCGCTTCCGCCTACATCGTCACCTCGGGCCGTCTGGGACTGCGCAACGATGCCAGTGCCCGGCTTTCGGCGGGCGTCGGCCTGACGGGCACGCACTATGATTACGTCGGCAATCCGCGCACCGAATTCGTCATCGGTGGCGACGTCTGGGCCAAATACTGGCTCAGCCGGAACATCTATATCGGCGCCGACTACACTCACGACGAGCGCAGCTCGAACGCGGCCGGATACGATTACCAGCAGAACACTTTCGAGCTGAGCCTGGGCGCGCGGCTGCGGCCGGGCTTTGCCGCCAACGCGGCGCCGCTGAGGCTCGGCGGCGAGGCGCCGGGTGGCGCCTATGTCGGTGCCATGTTCGGCTATGGCGCGCTGGTGACGGGACTCGACGGCCCGCGCGGCGAGAACGGCACCAACACCGCCGACTTCGGCGATCATGGCGCCGCGGCGGTCGCGGTGGCGGGTTACGGCGTGCTCGCCGGTTCGCTTTATCTCGGCGTCGAAGCCGAAGGCTCGCTGGGCGGGCCCGACTGGCTGCACAGCGGGGACCGCACCTATTCGATCGACAAGCTGAACGCGTTCGGGCTGTCGGCGCGGGTCGGCTGGGCGACGCCGCGGCACGACCTGATCTATTCCCGCTTCGGCTGGACCTCGGCCGAGTTCCGCAGCGCCTACGCGGTCGAAGACAGGGCGTTCTCCGCCAGCGCGCGCCGCGACGGGCTGGGCGGTGGACTGGGCATCGAAGTGCCCGTTGGCGCGCGCGGGTTCTTGCGCACCGAATTTGTCGTCACTTCCTACGGCGATTACGATGTGCCATCGACCAAGGGCGCTTTCGACAACATGTCATCCGACGAGAGCCAGTTCCGCGTCGGCGGCGGTATCCGCTTCGGCAAGGCCGCTCGCGACCACAAGGCGTTGCCCCCGGTCGCATTCGGCGGACCCTACGTCGGCCTGCAGATCGGCCATGGCGCGCTCGTCACCAGCAACCAGGGGCCGCGCACCGGAGGCGGCGGCTTCACCCTCGACGTGACGCGCGCCAGCCAGGGTGGCCTGCTCGGGCTCTACGGAGGCTATGGGGTGGTGCTGAAGCCCGTCTATCTCGGGCTCGAAGCCGAAGGCGACGTGACCGCGATCGACTGGAACATCGAACGCGACCCGAATGGCCGGATCTATTCGGCCCAGCATAAGTGGTCGTTCGGCGGCTCGGCACGGGCCGGCGTGCTGGTCGGCCGGTCCGCACTCGTCTACGGCCGCGTGGGCGTGGTGCGGACGCGCTTCGACGTGCCTTACGCGACGAGCGGGACCTCGGTCCGCTCGCTCGAGACCCGCACCGGCGTCCGCTTCGGCGGTGGGCTAGAGGTCGGGCTCGGCGGCCGGGCGCGGCTGCGGGCCGACTACACCCTTACCGAGTATCGCGCCTACGACGTCGCATACGGCCACAACGCCGACCGCTTCGACCATTCCGAAGCGCTGTTCCGGCTCGGCCTGTCCTGGCGTCTCTAAGTAGATTTCACAGTCGGTGCTGTCCCGATTCAGACGGCCGAGGGCCTGAGGCAATCAATCGCTACCTCAACTATAGCGACCCAGAGGGTAGTCATGTCGATCAGTCATTCACTTCTGAACAATCTCCGCACCGCTACGGCCGGTGCGGCGCTGCTGGCGGCGACCGCTGGCCTCGCTATCGCCTTCGCCCCGAGCGCGGCCCTCGCGCAGGAGCACGGCGGTGGCCACGACAGCGGCAGCCACGAAGATAGCGGCCAAGGCCAGAAGGGCGGCAAGGGCCGCGCCCCGGGCGAAAGCTCCGCAACCCAGGGCCACCGGAGCATGGACGACATCATGCGCGACGTCGCCGCCGCCGAAGAGGATTCCGACCGGCCGAGCTGGGCCGGCGTCGGCCGCAAGGCGTCCGGCGACGAAGCCGGCGGCGAAGACGAGACTTCCGACCGGCCCGACTACGCCGGCCAGAAGGGCGGCAAGAACGAGCACGGCGAAAAGCCCGGCACCGCGGGCAGCGCCAAAGGCGACCTTTACGGCGACCTTTACGTGATCCTGCGCGACGCCAACGGTGTGCCGATCCTCAACGACGCCGGGTTCGTGCAGCCGATCGACAAGGACGGCAACCTGATCCCGCTCGACGCGGAAGGGGCCCCGATCGATCCGAGCCTGGCGATCCCGGTCGAGTTCAGCCGGCTCAGCTCGGGCCGCTCGCCTACCCAGGTGCTCGACCAGCGCGCCGCGGAAGTGGTCACGCTGCTCAACAGCGCCACTGCGATCACGACCGATCCCGCCGGCCGATTGGTCATCACCACGCCCAGCGGCACCTCGACGATCGACGCGCCGCTGGAGAACATGGCGCTCTATGTCGCGCTGATGACCCAAGGCACGATTCCTGGCGTCACCGATCTGCCGGGCACCGAGTACGACTATCTCGTCGACGGAACCCTGACCGCAGCCGACCTGAAGGCGGCGACGAGCTTCCTCGCCGCCGCGGCCGACAAGTACGCGCCGATCTCGCTCGATACCGTCGCCTACGAGAACGCCATTCTCGGCATCAATCCGGTGACGGTGGGCGACGTGACTTATTCGAACGTCGACTACAGCGCCTACAGCTACGATCGCTCGGACACCTACGGAGACGTGACGGCCACGGTCCTCGTGAAGCAAGCTGACGGCAGCTACGTACCCACCGAGGTGAACATCTACCAGGCGGTGTTCGGCGACCGCGATTACACGGGTACCGGTACGCTGGCCGCCTTCGCCCAGGCTGTCGACGACGAGCGGGCGGTCATCGCTTACCTCCACGACAACGAAGTTCGGTGAGGCAGCCTGTTCGCCGAGGCCCGGCTGGGACGGGCCTCGGCGATCCCCGCGCGCTTTCCAATTCCAGGAGAATTCTCATGCTGTTCGCTCCAGGCAAGCTCCGCTCGCCGCTTCTCGCGAGCCTCGGCTTGGCCGCCGCGCTGTCGCTCGCCTCGTGCGCCACGCCCACACCCTATCAGCCGATCTCCGCCGGGTCGCGCTCGGAGGGTGGCTATTCCGAGACGCGGCTCGCGCCGGATCAGTGGCGCGTCACCTTTGCCGGCAATACGCTGACCTCGCGCGAGACGGTCGAAGGATACCTGCTCTACCGCGCCGCCGAGCTGACGCTCGAGCAGCGCCGCGACTGGTTCGAGATCGTCAATCGCGACACGCAGCACGAGGTTCAGCGGAACATCGTGCGCGATCCGATGTATGACCCGTGGTGGGGGTATCCGACGTGGCGGCCGTACTGGCGCTATTACGAACCGCGCATCGGCTGGCGCAGCTGGTATCCATGGTACGGCGATCCGTTCTGGGCCCGCTCGGTCAACGTGCAGACGGTCGAGCGTTACGAAGCGAGCGCCGATATCGTCATGCATTCGGGCGTCAGGCCCGCCGGCGACGGCAACATCTTCGACGCGCGCGAAGTGATCGCCCGGCTCGAACCGAAGATCCAGCGCCCGAAATGACGGCGCGTTGAGAGCGATTGTTCAACCGAGAAGAGTGAGGAGCAGCGAAATGCCCATGACCATGCGAAAGCCCATCGGCGTCCTTTCGGCGATCCTTTCTACCGCCGCCTTGGCGTTGTCGGGCTGCGCAACCGCGGGCGCGCCCGCCCGCCACGCCTTTCAGGACCGCGAGGAAGCCAAGCTGGCCACTATGCTTCAGGGCCGTGTGGCCGGGCAGCCGCGCAGTTGCATTTCCGCGTTCGACCTCAGCCGCATGCAAATCATCAATCACACGGCGATGGTGTATAAGAGCGGCGACACCATCTGGGTCTCCCGCCCGGCCGACCCGCATTCGCTCGACACGAGCGATATCGTGGTGATCAAGCGGACCGGCGGTCAGCTGTGCAAGCAGGACATCATCCGCACCGTGGACCGCACGGGTGGCTTCACCACCGGCGTCGTGTTCATGGGCGATTGGGTGCCCTACAAGAAGCCCTAAGCTGAGAACCTGCATGCCAGCAGCTTGACCGGTCCGCCCCCCGGTCAGCGATCGTTCGGAAGGAAGGAGGAGTCGGGGAACGAAGCAACGGCGCCGTCACGTTCTGTCAGCGTGGTGGCTTCCTTGATGCGCCTGCAGGGCAAAATTCCCACGGTCCCGGGCTGCTAACGCTGGCGCTCAATCGCAAGCGGTTCTGTTTCAGTGTAAGTGGTGGCGGGTGGAGCGAAGCCGATGACAACCCTTCGCCAGTTCGAGTACTTGGTAGCTCTTGCGGACACGCGCCACTTCGGGCGCGCTGCCCAGACCTGTCACGTATCCCAGCCTTCTCTGAGCCAGCAGCTTCGCACTCTTGAACAGGGGCTGGGGGTGGCTCTCGTCGAGCGGACCCCGAGCGGCGCGGAACTGACGCCGATCGGGCGCGAACTCGCCGAGCGCGCCCGCCGTATCCTCGTCGAGGTCAAGGACATCAAGGATCTGGCGCGTCATGCGCAAGATGGTTCGGCAGGCACCATCCGTTTCGGGAGCACGCCCACGCTCGGCCCTTATCTGATGGCCGGCGTGATTTCGACGCTTCACAAGGACTTGCCCGAAGTCCGGCTGCACATTCGCGAGGGCCTTCCCGACGAACAAATGCTCGAGCTCTCGAGAGGGCGGCTCGACATGCTGCTCGGGCCGCTGCCGGTCATCGGCGACGATCTCGAGGTCGAGCCTCTGTTCAGGGAACGACTTCACATTGTCGCGCCACCCGATCACCCGCTGGCCAAGCGAGCAAGCCTGACGAAGGCCGATCTCAAAGGCGCGGAAGTGCTCGGGCTGGGTTCCGCCTATCCGCTCCATCGGCAGGTGAGTGGACTTTCCTCAGAGCTCGGCATGACTCTGCTGAGAGACTACGAAGGAACCAGCCTGGACAGCCTCCGGCAGATGGCGGGAAGCGGGCTTGCCCTCACCATTCTTCCCGACCTTTACGTTCGATCCGAAGTCGGGGGCAGTTCCGGCGTGGTCCTGCTCGAAATCGAAGGTTGGAACGCAACCAGAAGCGTCGCCGCCGCGTGGCGGCGCGGAGTCGCCTATGCCGACCTCTATCGCCGCATCGCGGAGTACATCAGGGTCGAGGCGTTTCACCTGATGCAGGCCGATCTGACGCCGGCGCCCACCACGAGCGCCGTTGAGGGGTGAGCCGAGTCGAAGCAACTTTGCGGTAAGACCGCACTCCCCAATAGCCGTTGCCTATCGCCTGGACCGGCTTCTTTCGATTGGCTTGCGAGCCCGGTCGTCCCCTATCTTCGTGGCATTGCTGAATGGAGACAGCCATGAAGGAACGTCTCGAAGAATTTAAGCGGCGTCACCGGCGCCTTGACCGCCTGATCGACAGTTGTCGCGCGGCGAGCCGGCAGGACGAATTGAAGGTCCTCAAACGGATCCGCCTTAGGCTCAAGGATAGGATCGCCACCCTTCAGCGCCGCGCATCAACGGTGATGTGACCTAGGGTGCGGCGCACACCTCTCCCCCCGTCCCGCGCCGCACCCACCCCGATGGGAGCATGAACATGGACTTCCTCACAGAAGGAAACATCAGGCGCTTCAAGGAGATGCTCGCTCGCGAGGACGATCCGGTCCGACGCGCGACCATCAAGAGGCTGCTCAAGGAAGAGCGGTGGAAGGACCGCCATGCCGATCCGGAGCAAGCCATGGCTCCAGCGAACCGGAGAGATCCGCGGCGAGCCGGTCGTGAGGCACGCTCTGATTATCGATAACAACGTCATCGTCAGTCGGGCCATCCAGAATGACAGACCGGCCAATGAATGCACTTGAGCCTAGCTCAGCTTGATATCGGATTGAGATCACCCGCAAGTCATCTTCAGCCAGTCGTCCCAGCGACGCCGGAAATGGATCGCTCTAGGGAATCGCTGCTCCTTCGGGGGATTGGGATTAGAGAACGCTAGATGTCTTGTGCGGACCCGACGCCTACCCAAATCTGGGCAATCATGAACGATAAGATGCCCCAGCGAAACCGGTTCGGCGAGAGCAAGCGTCTCATGATGCTCGCGCTCGGTCCCATGCTGATCGTGCTCGCCCCAGCCGTGGGGGTGATTCCCGGTCCCGGCGGGGTCATCGTGCTCGTCGCCGGAATTGCCCTGACCCTCCAAGGCAGCCGCATGGCCAAGCGCGTCTATGTCCGTGTAAAACGGCGCTGGCCGCGCCTCGGCTACTGGTCCGACAAGGGGCTGCGGCGACCGAGCCACTTCCGTCGGCTCCGCAAGGCGAAGGACGGCGGCGGCTGAGTGCCCACGCGCGCGTCGGAATGGGGGAGGAGGACGGACGATGGATTCGCTGATCGCCTTGTTGTCGGATGGCGGCGCGTGGGCCGCGCTGTTGACGCTCGTCGTCATGGAAGTCGTGCTCGGCATCGACAATCTCGTGTTCATTTCGATCCTCACCAACAAGCTGCCCGCAGACCGGCGCCGCAACACGCGCCGGCTGGGCATCGGCCTGGCACTGGTCATGCGACTGGCGCTGCTTTCCGCGATCGCCTGGCTCGTCGGCCTGACTGCGCCGGTGTTCGATCTCGGGCTGCAGGGCTCGCCCGGAATCCACGGCCAACCCACCTTCGAGACGCAATTCTCATGGCGCGATCTGATCCTGATCGCCGGTGGACTGTTCCTCGTCTGGAAAGCGACGACCGAGATTCACCACAACGTCGATCCTCATCCGAACGCCGATGTGTTCGACGTCGCGCGCAAAAGCCTCACCATCGGATCGGCGATCGCACAGATCGTTTTGCTCGATCTGGTGTTCTCGGTCAACTCCATCCTCACAGCTGTCGGCATGACCGATCTCCTGCCGGTGATGGCGGCCGCCGTGGTGATTGCGGTGCTGGTCATGCTGTTCGCCGCCGATCCGCTGGCCGATTTCATCAACGGCAATCCGACCGTCGTGATGCTGGCGCTCGGCTTTCTGCTGATGATCGGCGCGGTGCTGATCGCCGACGGCTTCGGCGTTCACGTCCCGAAGGGCTACATCTATTCGGCAATGGCGTTTTCGGCCTCTGTCGAGAGCCTCAACATTTGGTCGAGAAAGAGACGGGAAATTCGGAGAGGCTGATCACTCCCGATCAATCGGCCGATAGCAAGACCAGGACCGGTGAAGTGGCAAAGCCGTCGCTGGCCATCACTTCGTCGGCGGCGAATGCGATCGTCGTGTCCCCCCACCAGTCGGATTCGGGAATCGGACTGGCGGCGCCGAGCAGCGCTCCGGCGCAGCGAACGGCGAAGGCGCAGCGCAAGCCATAGCCGCCGACGCGGCGTTCGAAGGCCAGCACGTGACTGGAGCGGCGACCGGTGACGGTTGCCGGGAGGTAGTCCCCGCGGCTGAACAGCTCGGAGTGACGGCGCCGAAGCTCGAGCAGGTCGGCGATGAGGTCGAGTTTCGCATTGGCGCCGCTTGCGAGCAGCCGTTCTCGGAGGGCGAAGTCGACCGGCCGCCGGTTGTCCGGATCGACGAGGCTGAAATCGCGCAGTTCGGCGCCTTGGAAAGTGTCGGGGACGCCGGGAGCGGTGCAGCGCAGAGCTGCCTGGACGAGGCTATTGGCGGTGGCGGCGCCCGACGTGCGGAGAACGAACCCGTGGAGCTCTTCCGTGCATGGGTGTCGCGCCCGCAGAAAGCTGTGCACCATATTCCGGCAGCGCACCTCATAGTCGGTGTTCGGCTCGACCCAGCTCGAGCGCAGCTTCGCCTCCCGCAGCGCTTTCTGCTGCCAGGCGGCGATTCTCTCCGCGTATTGGGCGAGGCCATCGGCATCCTCGGGTTCGAGCCCTTCCGGCCACGCTCCGAACAGCATCTGATAGAGACTGTAGCGATCCGCCGGATCGACATCGCCGTGCTCTGCCGCGGCAAATTGCTCCCATCGCTCGACCCGCTCGCGCCATTCGTCGGGGATTGCGCTGAGCACCGCAAGCCGGGCGCGCACGTCTTCTCCGCGCTTGTGATCGTGGGTTGCGGTCGCGAGCATCGCCGCGGGAAAATCGCGCGCGCGCTCGATGCACGCGCGGTGGAAAGCCTCGGGGGCAAGCGAAAAGCGCGCCGGATCGAAGCCCACGTCGTTGCGCGAAAGCAGCCTCGCGTCGCGATAGAACGCCGTGTCCTCGACCGCCTTGGCGGCAAGCGGCGCGGACAGTTGCTGGAACCGGCGGACCGCTTCGACGGCGAGCGCGGGTTCGCCCGGTCCCTTGCCGGCAAGCCAGTTCAGCACCTGATCGGCGACGCCCGCTTCGCCGGGGGGAGCAAACCGCCACGCCCGCTGGCGCACGCGTTCGCGTATGGCCGTGTCGCTCTCCGGCGCGGAGGTCCCGGTGCCATAAGTGCGGTACACCGGGAACACCCACAGCAGGCGTTCGATTGCCCGGCGCAGCATCCCTTCGGTGAGGCCGCTCGTCGGATCGGCGGATTGCGCCAGCGCGTGGAAAACCTGCGCGCAGCCGGCGAGTTGCCCTTCGAACTGCCAGCGAAGAATGTCCTGCCGCGCCATTAGCTCGACGTCCGCGAATTCGTCGGCCGAGCCTGAGAACGCATGCCACAGTTCCGTCAGCGCCGCTTCGCCGACCGGATCGTGCAGCAGCGCCGAAACCTGCTCCATGAAATCATAGCCGCTGGTTCCATCGACGCCCCAATCGCGCGACAGGCGCTCGTCGGCACCGAGGATCTTTTCGACCACGATGTAGGCGCGCTCCGATGGGCGCAATTCATCGAGGCGCCGGCGCAGCGTGCGGCAGTAGCCGACCGGATCGGTCAGGCCGTCGACATGATCGACGCGCACGCCGTCGATCAGCCCTTCGCCGTAGAGCCGGAAGATCAAGGCGTGCGTCGCCTCGAACACCTCCGGGTCCTCGACCCGTACAGCGGCGAGTTCGTTGATGGTGAAAAACCGCCGCCAGTTCAGTTCGTCGTTGGCCTTGCGCCACCAGCCGAGCCGGTAGTGCTGGCGTTGCAGCAGTTCCGGCAAAGTGGCCGCGGCGGCTCGCTCTTCGTCTTCCGGCCGAAGCGGCAGGCGATGCTCGCCGTACACGACCAGCCGCGGATTGCCGTCGTTCTGCTCGACGGCGATCTGCCCATCTGCGAGCACTTGAGGCAGGGGTGCGCCGAGGATCGGCAACAGCAGCTTTTCGCGCCAGTCGATGTCGAACACCCTGGCGTAGCGGCTCGCCCGCCCATGCCGCAGCACGTCGCTCCACCAGGCATTCTCCCCGCCGGCGATGCCCATGTGGTTGGGCACGATGTCGACGATCAGGCCCATGCCATGGCGGCGGAGTGCGGCGACCAGGCTGCGCAGGCCCTCCTCCCCACCGAGTTCCGGGTTCACCCGCGTCGGGTCCACCACGTCGTAGCCGTGGAGCGAGCCGCTGCGGGCGGTGGTGATCGGGGAGAGATAGAGATGGCTGATGCCGAGCCGGTCGAGATAGGGGACGATGGCCTCCGCCCGCGCGAACGGAAAATCGCGGTGCAGCTGAAGCCGGTAGGTCGCCCGCGGGGTCATCGGCGACGGGCCTCGAGCTTCGCCACCCGCCGCCCGACTTCCGTCCGCCCGAGCAGCTCTTCGGTGGTCTCGGGCATCCGCCGGCGCCAATTGGGATGCTCGTCGGTCGTCCCGGGCAGGTTCGGCTGCTCGACCAGCCCGGCGATGTCCTCGAGCGGGAACAGCGCCAGCTCGCATGGCGTGGAGCCGACATGCGCCACCGCCGCATCGACGACCGGAGCGGTCTGCTCGGGCGACGGCGGTGGACCGGTCGCCGCGCCGGAAGCCTCGAACGCGTGCCACAGCCGCTCGCGCTCCTCTGCCCGCTGGGCTCGCTCGTTCGTCTCGCTCGCGTTCGGCAAGCGCCCGAGCCGGCTCGCCCAGTCGAGATCGCGCCCGCGCCACCATCCGGCGACGGTCGGCACGTCATGGGTGCTGCTCATCGCGACCGCATGGCGGTGCCATCGCTCGGGGAGGATGTATGCTCCATCCGCCTCCCGTTCGAACCACAGCACGCGCATGCCCATGACGCCGCGCTGTTCCAGTTGCGGGCGCAGCCCGTCGGGGACCGTTCCGAGATCCTCGCCGATCACGATCGTCCGCGCCTTGTGCGATTCGATCGCGAGGACGCGCAGCATGTCCTGCAACGGATACGTCAGATAAGCGCCTTCCGCCGACGAGGCGCCGTGGGGCACCACCCACAGACGGTTGAGCCCGAGCGCATGGTCGATCCGGATGCCCCCGGCGTGGTCCAGCGCGGCGCGCAGCGTGGCGATGAACGGGGCGAAGCCGGTGCGTTTCAGCGCATGGGGGGCAAAGCCGGTGATTCCCCAGTCCTGTCCCTCGGGGCCGAGCGGGTCGGGCGGGGCACCGATCGAGAGGCCGTCGAGCAGGTCGTCCGGGCGGCTCCAGGCGTGGCTGCCGCCGCCGTCCATGCCCACCGCCAGGTCGGCGATCAGGCCGATCGCCATGCCCGCGTCGCGAGCGGAATTATGCGCCGCTGTCAGCGATGCATGCGCCAGCCATTGCGCGAAGACGAAGAACTCGACCTCGTCGGCGTGGCGGTCGGCAAATCGCACCACTGCCTCGCCCCCGGGATCGTGGAACTCGGCCGGCCAATCCTGCCACCCCCGCGCGCCGTCCGGGAAGAAGTGGGCGTGAAGCGCATCGAAGACCGCGTGGCGGCGAAGCTCGCCGCCCATTTTCTCGGCATAGCCGGCGACCTGCTGCTTGATGCCGTCGCCACGCCCGCGGAAGGCCTCGCGCAACGCGGCCAAACGCGCGGGGATCGCGTGCTCCCAATCGATCAGCTCCGGCTCGGCGGCAGGGGGGAGGGGGTATCCGATCAGCCCCGGATCGGCCAGGAGGATGTTGAGGAACAGCCGGCTCGACGGGGCATAAGGGCTGAAGCGCCCCGGGTCCGCCGGAAACAGCGCATGCACCGGGCTGATCGCCACGGCGTCGCCCCCGGCGCCGGCGAAGCGGCGCGCGGCATCGGCGAGGCTGCCGAAATCCCCGAACGCGCGGGGGTGCGCGTCGCGCAGCGCGGGAATTTGCACGGCCGGGCCCCACAAGCATCGGCCGGGCGCGGCGTCGTCAACCCCGAAACAGCGCGGCGGCGCAAGGGCGAGTTGGATTTCGCGACCGCCGAGAACGAGGCGATGGTAGCCGACCCGGTCGAGCGGCGGCAGAACCAGGCCTCCGGCGGCGGGTTCGAGTTCGACCGGGCGCCTGTCGCCATCCTCGAACAACACCTCGCCCGTCGATGGACAACCGCCGGGAAGCAGCGTCGGCCGGTCCAGATCGGCGGAGACAAAGGGGCATTCGCGGCGCTGCGTCTCGCAGCGGGCAAGGCTTTCGGCGGTGTCGCTGTCGCTCTCGGCGGGAAACCCGAGCGCCGCCAGCACGCGCCGCAGCGACTCGTCGGACACGCGCTGCGGCTTGCCGTCGGCGCTCTCCCACTCGATCTGCAGTCCGGCGGCCTCGGCAAGGCGATGCAGCGGGCTCATCGCGACAGCCCGGCGGTGAAGCTCGCCGGCGCGCCGGGCCTGCCGATGGCGAACAGAGGCTCGCCCGTGCCGGGGAAATGCACCGTTTGGTTGCCGAGATTGAGGGCGATGGCCAGCGTGGCCCCGTCGGCCATCCGCCAATGGGCGCTGACCGCCCCTAGTCCGAGCACCTCCGCCCCGGCGCCGCGTGCGCCCTCCAGGCGAGGCACGATGTGTTCGCGCCGCAAACCCAGCAACTCGCGATAGAGCTCGCGCCATGCCTCCGCATCGGGACCGGCCTTGGGGGCCGAACGGTCGAAAGTCTCGGGTGCGTTCGGATCGGGGATGCGCTCGCGAGCCCGCGGATCGGAGAAGGCGGCGAAGCGGGCGAATTCCTTGCGCCGCCCTTCGCGCACGGCGTCGGCCAGCTCGTCGTGGAAGTCGGTGAAGAACAGGAACGGCGAGCGACTGCCCTCCTCTTCGCCCATGAACAGCAGCGGGATCTGCGGACACAGCAGCAGCAAGGCGGTGGCCGCGCGAAGCTTCGCCGGATCGGTCAGATGAATCAGCCGCTCGCCCAGCGCGCGGTTGCCGACCTGGTCGTGGTTCTGCAGGAAAGCGACGAAAGCGCTGGTGCGCAGATGCGCGCTCGGCTTTCCGCGGCCGTTTTCGCCCTGATAGACGAAACCCTCGGCGAGACAGCGCGCGAGCTTCGCCGTGGGCTCCTCAAGGTAGGCCTCGTAATAGCCTTCCTGCTCCCCCGTCAGCAGCCCATGCAGGACGTTGTGGAAGTCGTCGTTCCATTGCGCGTCGTATAAGCCGGGCGCCAGCCGGTCCGGATCGTTGGCTTCGTTTTCGAGCACCAAGTGGATGGGGCGGCCGGGCAGGGCGGAGCGGATCTCGCGCGCCATCGCATCGAGGAAACCGTCGTCGGCGATCGCGTGCACGGCATCGAACCGCAGCCCGTCGAAGCGGTATTCGCCAAGCCACATCAGCGCGTTGTCGATGAAGAACCGCCGCACCGGCTCCTGGCTGACCGCCACCGCGCTGCCCCACGGGGTCGAGGCGTGATAGTCGAAGAACGGCGAAGCGTAGGCGCCGAGATAATTCCCGTCGGGGCCGAAGTGGTTGTAGACCACGTCGAGCAGGATCATCAGCCCGAGCTCGTGCGCGCGATCGACCAGCGCCTTCAGCTCGTCGGGCGTGCCGTAGCTCTCGGCCACCGCATAGGGCAGGACCCCATCGTAGCCCCAGTTGCGTGTCCCCGCGAAGGCAGCCACCGGCATCAGCTCGACCGCGGTGACGCCCAGTTCGGCAAGCGCGGGGAGGCGTTCGGCCACGCCGGCGAACCCGCCGAGCACACCCACGTGCAGTTCCTCGATCACGGCTTCGTGCCACGGTCGGCCGATCCAGTTCGCGCACCGCCAGCGGTAGGTCCGGGTGGCGGGCACAACACTCCAGCCGTGCACGCCGCCCATCTGCCGCCGAGAGGCGGGGTCGGGAACGGCCATGCCGCCGGAGAGCCGGAAGCGGTATCTCGTGCCAGCAGCAGCGTCGGCTTCGGCGCTGAACCAGCCGCCGCTTTCGCGTGCCATCGAAAGCGGCTCGCGCCCGTCGATTTCGAGTTGCAGCCGGTCGCAATCGGGCGCCCACAGGCGGAATCGCGTGCGGCTCGTGCCGAGCGCTTGCGGGCCCCATTGCACGTCAGTCGATCCGGCCGGTGCCGACGATGACCATCGCGGCATGCTCCTTCACCACCACGCTGTCGCCGACTTCGCGCTCGGGTGCATGCGGATCGGCGCTGTCGATGACCATGAAGCGTTCGAGCCGCGGCGGCGGCAGCTTGTATCTCAGCGGCGTATCGGAGGCATTGGTCAGCAGCGCGACTGCCTCGAGACTGCCGTCGGTCTTGCGCCGCACGCGCCGCATCACCAGCGCGCGCCCTTCGGTATTGTGCCAGTCGTCCTCGGACAGGTTGAGGCCACGCTCGTCGAACCAGTCGATGTCGAGCACGCCCGGGGCGACCTCGACTTCTCCGTGGAGGAAGCGGTTGGCGCGAATCAGCGGGTAGAACCGGCGCATCGCCGCCAGCCGCCGGACGAAGTCGGACAGCGCGTGCCCGCGATCGCTCCGCAGCTCGTCCCAGTCGAACCAGCTGATTGCGTTGTCCTGGCAATAGGCGTTGTTGTTGCCTCGCTGGGTGCGGCCAAACTCGTCTCCGCCCAGCAGCATCGGGGTGCCGAGGGAGGCGAACAGCGTCACCAGCATCGAGCGCATGACACGGTCGCGAGTTTCGCGGATGTGCGGATCGTCGGTGGAGCCTTCGTGCCCCCAGTTGCGCGAGAAATTCTCCGAATGGCCGTCGCGGTTGTGTTCCTGGTTGGCTTCGTTGTGCTTGCGTTCGTAGGTCACCAGGTCGGCGAGGGTGTAGCCGTCGTGCGCGGTGACGAAGTTGACGCTCGCCCACGGCCGCCGCGCGCGCATGTCGAACAGGTCGGCCGAGCCGGAGATACGGCTGGCGAACTCGGGCCGGGTATCGCTGTCGCCGCGCCAGTAACGCCGGGCGGCGTCGCGAAACTTGTCGTTCCATTCGGCGAAGCCGGGCGGGTGATTGCCGAGCTGGTATCCGCCCGGGCCGATGTCCCACGGCTCGGAAATCAGTTTGAGCTGGTTGAGCACCGGGTCCTGCCGCAGCACGTCGAAGAATCCCGAGCGCGGATCGAAGCCGTTGTGGCCGTCGCGCCCGAGGGCAGTGCCGAGGTCGAAGCGAAACCCGTCGACATGGTAGCTCTCGGCCCAGTGGCGCAGCGAATCCGCTACCATCTGCAGCACCCGCGGGTGGCTGAGGTCGAGGGTGTTGCCGGTGCCGGTGTCGTTGACGCAATGGCGCGCGTCATGGGGCATCAGGCGGTAATACGTGGAATTGTCCAGCCCGCGAAAGTTGAACGTCGGCCCGAGTTCGCTCCCTTCGGCGGTGTGGTTGTAGACCACGTCGAGGATCACCTCGATCCCGGCCGCGTGCAGCCGGCGGACGGCAATGCGCAACTCGTCGCCGCTATCGCCCGCCATATACCGCCGCTCGGGCGCGAAATAGGCCAGCGTGTTGTATCCCCAGTAGTTCGTCAGCCCCGCCTGCTGCAGCCAGCGATCCTGGACGAACGCGTGGATCGGCAGCAGCTCGAGCGTGGTCACGCCGATCCGCTGCAGATGCGCGATCACCGCCGGGTGCGCGAGGGCGGCGAACGTGCCGCGCTCGGGCACGGGAAGATCCTCCAGCAACTGCGTCAGCCCCTTGGCATGCGCTTCGTAGATCACCGTGTCGGCCCACGGCACTCGCGGGCGAAGGTCCCCGTTCCAGTCGAACGATTCCGAGACCACCACCGACTTCGGCATCGCTGAGGCGCTGTCGCGCTTGTCGAAGCTCAGGTCCTTGCGGGGCGAGCGCAGGCGGTAGCCGTAAAGCGCGTCGGTCCAGCGAACCTCGCCCGACAGCATCCGCGCATAAGGATCGAGCAGCAGCTTGTTGGGATTGAAGCGATGGCCGTGCTGCGGCTCGTACGGGCCATGCGCGCGAAAACCGTAGAGCAGGCCCGGCCGCGCGTCGGGCAGATAACCGTGAAACACCTCGTCGGTCCACTCGGGCAGCTTGAGGCAGGCGATCTGCTTGCGCCCGCGCGGCTCGAACAGGCACAGGTCGATCCGCTCGGCGTTCGCCGAAAAGACGGCGAAGTTGACGCCCAGTCCGTCGAACGTCGCCCCGAGCGGATAGGGATGACCGGCCTCGAGCCGGTCGGGCAAGGCACTCAAGCGTCGGCTCCTTCGTGGCGCAGGATGACCGCGCCGAGCGGGGGGAGCGCCAGCGCCGCCGAATGCGGCTGGCCGTGCAGCCCTTCGCCGTCGGCCGTCACCCCGCCGCCGTTGCCGATGTTGCCGCCGCCGTAGCTTGCGGCATCCGAATTCAGCACCTCGCGCCAGCGGCCGCCTCGCGGCAAGCCGATGCGATAGCCGTCGTGCGGCTCGGGCGTGAGGTTGAGCACGACCGCCATAGGAGCGCCGCCGCCTCCGGTGCGCAAGTAAGCGAACACGCTGTTTTGCGCATCGTCGCCGACGATCCACTGAAAGCCGCCGGGTTCGGTGTCGAGCGCGTGCAGCGCCGGTTCGTCGAGATAGAGGCGGTTCAAGTCGCGCAGCAGCGCTTGCACCGCCGCGTGTTGCGGATCGTCGAGCAAGTCCCACGGGATCGGCGCATCGTGGTTCCACTCGTGCTCCATGCCCAGCTCGCAGCCCATGAAGATCAGCTTCTTGCCCGGGTGGGTCCACATGAAGGCGAGATAGGCGCGCAGGTCGGCGAACTTGCGCCAGCGGTCGCCCGGCATCTTGGCCCACAGCGAGCCCTTGCCGTGAACCACTTCGTCATGGCTGATCGGCAGCACGTATTTCTCGGAATAGGCATAGACCATCGGGAACGTCAGCTCGCCGTGATGCCACTTGCGATACAGCGGATCGCGCTCGATGTATTGCAGCGTGTCGTGCATCCAGCCCATGTTCCACTTGTAGGCGAAGCCGAGGCCGCCGGAGGACAGCGGCGCCGTCACGCCGGGCCAGGCGGTCGATTCCTCGGCAATCGTGATCGCCCCCGGGCAGCGCTCGGCCACCACCGAATTGAGGTGCTTGAGGAAGGCGACGGACTCCAGGTTCTCGCGCCCGCCGTAGATGTTCGGCACCCACTCGCCGGCGTTGCGGCTGTAATCGCGGTAAAGCATCGAGGCGACCGCATCGACCCGCAACCCGTCGACATGGAAGGTCTCGAGCCACCACAGCGCCGAGGCGAGGAGGAAGCCGGACACTTCGTTGCGGCCGAGGTTGTAGATCAGTGTGTTCCAGTCCTGGTGGAAGCCCTCGCGCGGGTCGGCGTGCTCGTAGAGCGGCGTGCCGTCGAACCGGGCGAGGCCGTGCGGATCGGTCGGGAAGTGCGCCGGGACCCAGTCGAGGATCACGCCGATGCCCGCCCGGTGCGCGGCGTCGACGAACGCGGCGAATCCCTCCGGCCGGCCGAATCGCGCCGATGGGGCGAACTGCGAGAGCGGCTGGTAGCCCCACGAGCCGCCGAATGGGTGCTCCATGATCGGCAGCAGCTCGACATGGGTGAAGCCCATCTCCGCCACGTAGGGGATGATCTTCTCGGCCAGGCCCCGCCAGCCGAGCGTGCGGTCGCCCGCAGACTCATTGGCCCCGTCGGGCTTCATCCACGATCCGGCGTGGACCTCGTAAATGCTGATCGGTGCGTCGGGCGCATGGCGGACCGCCCGCTCGTCCATCCAGTCCGCATCGCTCCAGCGATACTCGGCCGACGCGGCGACGACCGACGCCGTGGCCGGGGCATGCTCGGTCTGCCGCGCCACCGGATCGGCTTTCTGGACGATCCCGCCGTCGGCGCCGGCCACTTCGAACTTGTAGCGTTCGCCCGGGCCGAGCCGCGGGACGAACAATTCCCACATCCCGGCGGAGTGGCGCAGGCGCATCGGATGGCGGCGCCCGTCCCAGTTGTTGAAATCGCCGACCACGGAGACGCGGCGGGCGTTCGGCGCCCACACTGAGAAGGCAACGCCGGCGACACCCTCGACGGTCTTCGGCTGGGCCCCGAAGACCCGGCCAATCTCGAGGTGCCGCCCTTCGGCAAACAGGTGCAGGTCGAGGTCGGACAGGATCAGGCCGAAGCTATACGGGTCTTCGGTTTCCTGAATGACGCCGCCGGGCCAGTCGATTCTGAACAAGTACGTCGTGTCGGTCGGCAGCGAACCCGCGAACACGCCCGAGGCGACCTCGTCGAGTCGGCCGAGCTTGCGCCCGTCGTCCCTGGCCAGCAGATCGACGCTCTCGGCGCCGGGCTGGAAGGTGCGCACCACCGTTTCGCCGTTGTCGCGGTGCGGGCCGAGGAAGGCGAACGGGTCGTCGAGCCGGCCCTCGAGCATGGCCGAAGCGGCAGCCGCCAGGGTGTGATCATGAGCGGTCATTCGGCATCTCCGGCCAGCAGCTTGCGCGCGGCCGTGGCGAGGCCCTCTGCCGGAACGGCGATCCAGTCGGGCCGATTAGCCGCCTCGTAGGAGACTTCGTAGGCCGCCTTTTCGAGAACGAAGAGGTCGAGCAGCGGGTCCGGCTGCGCTTCGCCGCAATATCCGCTCAGGAAGGCCGCGCGCGAGCGGGTGCGGAACTGGGCCGTGGCCTCGGCGGCATGGACGTCGCCCAATTCGGCCGTCGCCGGCCGATTGTGCTCGGCCACGGCGGCGGCGTAGTCGAACGAGCGCAGCAGCCCGGCGACGTCGCGTTCGGGCAGGTCCTTGGCTCGGCGCTCGGCGAGCGGGCGGGTCGGTTCGCCTTCGAAGTCGATGATCATCACGTCGCTCCCGGTGACGAGCACCTGCCCCAGATGGAGATCGCCATGGATACGGGTGCGGCAACGGCCTTCCGCCCGTCGGGCGACCTCGCCGATGCGTTCGATCAGGGCGTCGCGGCTGGCGACAAGCTCGCTCACCTGGTCGGCGAGATGGCCCTCGAACTCGGCGCCGCGCAGCCGCTCCAGCGCCTTGTCCACTTCACCCTTGATGCGGCCGCCGAGCTTGTCGGCATCGCCGAGCGTCATGGCCTCGGGCGCGAACGCCGGGTCATCGGCGTCGCGCGCGAGCACCCCATGCATCTCGGCCAACCGCCGCCCGAGATTATGGGCGAAGTTCTCGATGTTGCCGAAGCTCAACTCGGTATCGCTCGCCAGCCGTTCGAGTGCGCCGAGGGTCCATTGCCAGCCGTCCCCCTGGTTGTAGACGAACGCCTGCGCCAGCATCAGCAACGTCTCCTCGCCGTCGCTGCAGCGGGTCACGGTGCCGAGGATCGGCGGAACGTTAGCGAAGCCGTGGTCGGTCAGGTAGCGGACCATCTCCGCGTCGGGATGCACCCCGGGCGCGACCTTGCGCAGCAGCTTGAGCACCGCGCGGCGGCCGAGGATCATCGTGCTGTTCGACTGCTCGGCGGCGACCCATTCCGGCTCCGCGTCCGGTTTGAGATCGAAGTCTCCGGTCGCCGCGAAACGCAGGTCGCCACCATCGACCGGCACGCGCGCGCCGTCACGCATGCCGGCGAGCACGGATCGGGCGAAGGCAGGCAGGGCGAACCCGTCGGTTAGCAGTCCGACATAGCGTTCGCGGCGAACCCGCGCGATCGCCAGGTTGGAGGCGAACGGCCCGTGTTGCTCGCCCTCCCAGGCGATGCCGAGCGGCAGCGTGTACGTCGCCGCTCCGCCCGATGTGCGCACTTCCACCTCGCACAGCAGCAGGTCGTCGGCGGCAGGCATCGGTACCGTGCGGACGATCCGCACGCTCTCGATCGCCTCGTCCTTGGCCCCGAACCAGCGGCGATGGGGGATGTATCCGGGAAGAATCTCGTTCTGCAAAATGTCCCGGCTGCCGCCGCGGGTGACGTCCGCAAGATCGGGGCGAATGACGAAGGTGTGCCGCTCGACCTCACCCCACGGCGCGGAAGTCGACCAGTCCGGCGGCCGTTCGCCGGTCAGTTCGAACCAGAAGAAACCGTAGGGTGGCAGGGTCAGCAGGTAGGGAAGCTGCCCGAGCTGCGGGAAGGGCACGCCGCCGAGGAGCTCGACCGGCGTGCACCCTTCGAACTCGTGCAGGTCGAGCTCAACCGCTTGCGAGGTGCGGCTGAGGTTGGCGACGCACAGGATCGTCTCGCTCTGTTCGTCGCCCTTGTATTGCCGCAGGTAGGCGAGCACCCGCCGGTTGGCCGGCCGCAGGAAGGTCTGCGTGCCGCGGCCGAACGCGCGATGCTCACGGCGCACCGAGAGCATGCGCTTGATCCAGTTGAGCAAGGAGTGCCGGTCGCGCTCCTGGGCTTCGACGTTGACCGCTTCGTAGCCGTAGAGCGGGTCCTGAATCACCGGCAGCGCCAGCTCCGGCGGATCGGCGCGGCTGAAGCCGCCGTTGCGGTCGGGCGACCACTGCATCGGCGTGCGCACCCCGTCGCGGTCGCCGAGGTGAATGTTATCGCCCATGCCGATCTCATCGCCGTAATACAGCACCGGGGTGCCCGGCATCGACAGCAGCAGCGCGTTCATCAGCTCGATCCGCCGGCGGTCGCGCTCCATCAGCGGCGCGAGGCGGCGGCGGATGCCGAGGTTGATCCGCGCGCGTCGGTCGGCGGCATAGGTGTTCCACAGGTAATCGCGCTCGGAATCGGTGACCATCTCGAGCGTCAGCTCATCGTGGTTGCGCAGGAAAATCGCCCATTGCGCGTCATGCGGAATGTCGGGCGTCTGGCGCATAATGTCGGTGATCGGGAAGCGGTCTTCCTGCGCCACGGCCATGTACATCCGCGGCATCAGCGGGAAGTGGAACGCCATGTGGCACTCGTCGCTCAGCCCCCCGGGGGTGCCGCCGAAGTATTGCTGGGTGTCTTCCGGCCACATGTTGGCCTCGGCCAGCAGCATCCGGTCCGGGTAGTTCGCGTCGAGGTCGGCGCGGATCTGCTTGAGAACACTGTGCGTCTCGGGGAGGTTCTCATTGGAGGTGCCGTCGCGTTCGACCAGGTAGGGAATCGCATCAAGGCGCAGCCCGTCGATTCCGGCATCTAGCCAGAAGTGCATCACCGCAAGGACTTCCCTGAGCACTTCCGGATTGTCGAAGTTGAGGTCCGGCTGGTGGGCGTAGAACCGGTGCCAGAAGTAGGCCTTCGCTTCCTCGTCCCAGGTCCAATTCGACTTTTCCGTGTCGCAGAATATGATCCGGGTGCCCGAATATAGCTTGTCGTCATCGGACCAGACGTAGAACGCGCGTTCCGGGCTGCCCGGGGGCGCCCGCCGCGCGGCCTGGAACCACGGGTGCTGATCGGAGGTGTGGTTGATCACCAGTTCGGTAATCACCCGCAGCCCGCGGGCGTGCGCCGCGTCGATGAAAGCGCGAGCGTCTTCCATCGTCCCGTAATCGGAGCTGACGGCGCGATACTCGGCGATGTCGTAGCCGTCGTCGCGCCGCGGGCTAGGGTAGAACGGCAGCAGCCACACCGCCGTGACGCCGAGATCGGCGATGTAGGCGAGCTTCTGCATCAGCCCGGCGAAGTCGCCGATGCCGTCGTTGTTGGAGTCGAAGAACGACTTGACGTGCAGCTGGTAAATGACCGCGTCCTTGTACCACAGCGGATCGTCGCGGTCGGACAGCATCACCGTATCGAAGCCGGGCAGGGTCGCCTGCAAGTTCACCGCGCGCCTCCCGCCGGTTCTATCCGCCAGATGCGGTAAGGCTCGCCGGGTTCGAGGCGGATGTGCTGGACCTTGCCGTGCCAGTCGAACCGATAGCCGTCCGCTAGGTCCTCGACTGCCACCGCGGCGTCGTCCGGCAGCCCGAACTCCCACAGCGGGACCTCGAAATCGCATTCGTGGGCGTTGTGCGGGTCGAGATTGACCATCACCATGATCATCTCGCCGCCTTCGGGCGCCGGCTTGCCGTACCAGACGACGTTGTCGTCATGCGCGACGTAGAAGCGCGTGTTCAAATGGGTGTGCAGCGCGGGATAGGAGCGGCGCAGGCGGTTGAGCAGCGCGATCTCGTCGACGATGTCGCCCGCCGCACGAGGCGGGCGCGGGCGGATCTCGTACTTCTCGGAGTCGAGGTATTCCTCTTTGCCGGGCCCGAGCGGCGCGCTCTCGCACAGCTCGAAGCCGGAATAGACTCCCCATAGACCCGACAGCGTGGCCCCCAGCACCGCGCGGATCAGGAACCCCGGCCGGCCGGACGTCTGCAGGAAGAACGGGTTGATGTCCGGCGTGTTGACGAACAGGTGCGGGCGGTAAAACTCCTTCGGCGCGGTCGTGATCAGCTCTGTGAAATAGTCGATCAGCTCCTGCTTGCGGTCGCGCCAGGTGAAATAGGTGTAGCTCTGGCTGAAACCGATCTTGGCCAGGCGGTACATCATCGTCGGCCGGGTGAACGCTTCGGCGAGAAAGATGACCTCCGGATGCTGCGCCCGCACGTCGGCGATCAGCCATTCCCAGAACGGCAGCGGCTTGGTGTGCGGGTTGTCGACCCGGAACACCTTCACCCCATGCGCGACCCACAGCAGGACCACGTCGCGCAGCGCCTGCCACAGGTCCGGAACGGCATCCGGGCGGTAGAAGTCCACGTTGACGATATCCTGGTACTTCTTCGGCGGGTTCTCGGCATATTTGATCGACCCGTCAGGCCGCCAATCGAACCAGCCGGGATGCTCCTTCAGCCACGGGTGGTCGGGGGAGGCCTGGATGGCGAAATCGAGCGCGATCTCCAGCCCGTGCTCGTGCGCCGCGGCGACCAGCCGGTCGAAGTCGGCGAAGGTGCCGAGTTCGGGATGAATGGTATCGTGTCCGCCCTCGGCCCCGCCGATCGCATAGGGGCTGCCGGGATCGCCCGGCCCCGCTTGCAGCGCATTGTTGGGGCCCTTGCGGTTGGTCCTGCCGATCGGATGGATCGGCGGGAAATAGAGGGTGTCGAAGCCCATCGCGCGAATCCGCGGCAGCTCGTCGATCACGTCGGCGAACGTGCCGGGGTGCGATTTGTCGCGGGTCTGCGAGCGGGGGAACAGCTCGTACCAGCTGGCAAAGCGTGCGCTCAGCCGTTCGGCATCGACCGGCTGGGCCGTGGAAGCGTGGCGGTGCGGCCGATCGTCGGCCACGCGCATCAGCGCGGCGAGGTCGTCGTCAAGCAGTAGCGCGGCGCTTTCCTCGCCATCCGCCTGAGCAAGCCGATCGCAGAAGTGTTTCAGCGCCGTCTTGAGCTTGCCTTTCGAACGCTTGGCGGCGGTCTCGACCAGCAACCGTCCCTCGGCGTGATCGACCGGCTGGGCCACATCGGCGGCCAGCTTCTTCTCGAAATCGCGACGGAAGCCGCCGAAACAATCGAGCCAGCCTTCGACGACGAATTCATAGAGCCCAAGCCGCTCGAGCGGGAATGCGGCGCGCCAGCGTTCGTTGGCGAGCGCTTCCATCCGCACGGCGCGCCAGGCTTGCTCGTCGGCCGCGCGCCAGCGCAACTCGGCCGCAAGCTGCTCATGCCCGTCGGCGAAGACGGTCGCCTCGACCGTGACCGCCTCCCCGACCACGCGCTTGACCGGAAAATCGCCGCCGGGGACGCTTGGAGTGATCCCCTCGACGACCAGTCGCGGCTGTCCCGCGGCCTGTTCGGCGCTCTCGGGATTCGTCCGGCAGATGGGCGCGGCGGTCGAGGCGCTGGCGATGCGGACCTCGCCAGACTCGAGGGGAGCGAAGAAGTCGGCAAGCTCGTTGCCAGCCAACGGCACACCGGCTTGCGCCAGGCTATCGCGCATGAGCACCGAGGAGCCGTTCGTATCGGTGTTGATGGCGATGAGCTGTACTCGCGTTGCAATTCGAAAGTCGTTGCCATCGGCGCGCGCCAGCACCGTGACGGGCGCCGCGCCGGAGGACAGGCGCCGGATTTCGCCCCCGAATTCGACCGTGCGGCCGGCGATCTCGACCGCCCGGCGCAGCGCCTCCTTGGGTTCGTCTCCGCGGGCAAGCCACTCGAGCGGAGCGATCAAGCCGCCAGCCGTTGCGGCCGCAGCGGCGGCCGAGCGGGCGAGCCCGACCGGGTCCGATGCCTCGCCGACTTCGGCAAGCAGCGGTGCGGCTGCTCGCAATTCTTCGGTTTCCTCGACCAACCACGGTGCGCGCAAGTCCCACCAGGCGAACGAGGTCACGAGATAGCCGATGCCGGCTTGGGCGAGGGGCTCGGCGAGATCACGCCGCTGCCCCAGTGGACCGGCAATCGTGACGAATTTCCTGTCCTTCCGCGCCCCTCCGAGCAGTGCCGACAGGGCCTTCGGCGCAATTCGGTCGCAATTCAGCAGGCGCAGGCCTGAAACCCCCTCGCCGGACAGCTCGCCCACCCGGGCGGCCAGCGTGTCGATGACCTCGGTCGAGCTGCGGTCATACAGGCGGGCCAACGCCTCACCGCTGGGCGGCAACGGCCGCCGTGGATCGACCGGGCCGCGCCGGTCCGGCGAGCGCTGGATACGGAAGTCCTCCGGCTGTGCCTCGACGAGCGGATGGCCGAGCGGAAATCGCCGCAGGTCGGTTTCGACGATGAGCCGCAGGCCGGTCGACCGGCATGCCTCGCGAATTGTGTCCGGTGCGGGCGGAGAACTCGAGAGCAGGCTGTCGGCGGCACGCCAGATGAGGCCGTCGAACCCCAGATCGCTTGCCACGCCCAGCAATGCCGACAGCCGCTCGTCACCGTGCAGCGGCGGTCGGGCCGAAAGCAGGCAGCACGGCTGCGGCAACAGGCTCCCTCCAGAGGCGGTGTCCTTCAACTTAGAATGCAACGGAGGGGAGCATCGTTCCAACGGCCTCACTTGCCGCCCTTGGATTTGCCTCCGCGCGCTTTGCCTCCTGCGGAGCTTCTTGACTTGCCGCTGAGGGCTGCCGGTTTGCTGGAGGCCTTCGCTCTCTTTGCCGACGCGTCGGAAGTCGGCGTCTTCAGCGAACCCTTGCGCGTCACCTGGCGGGGCGCGGCAACGCTGCTTTCCTGCCGGGCCTCGGCGAACTCGGCCGCGGCCTGTTGCCAGTGTTGCGCTTCGCGGCCTTCCGGCCGCCCTTCCTCCTGCCAGATTTCGTAGGCCCGCTCGCGGATGCGGTGTTCGAGATCGTGGTCCATGCGATGTCCTCCGGATGCTGGCATTTTG
The DNA here is from genome assembly GCA_963811255.1 of uncultured Alphaproteobacteria bacterium. Classification (GTDB taxonomy): domain Bacteria; phylum Pseudomonadota; class Alphaproteobacteria; order Sphingomonadales; family Sphingomonadaceae; genus Croceibacterium_B. The sequence goes on from CAWEQI010000004.1 coordinate 59,789, forward strand.
GGTGCGCGCATTCGACCAATGCGCCAACTTGGCCGAAGCTCCCGAAGACATTGTTGATGATCGGCCGCGCAGCACAGCAGGGTTGTCGCCGTCGCCGAATAAGGCGAAGCAGTGCGACACATCGCCATCGGCGAGCGGGGAAGAGCAGGCATTGACTGAGAACGCGACCACTGCGGATACCACGCTGCGGGCAAAGGTCTGGGCGAAGCTCGCGCTTTGGCTGATTCTGCCGATCGGCGTCATCACCTTCGTCAACTCGATCGACCGGGTGAATGTCAGCTATGCGGGCAACGCGCTGTCGACCGAACTCGGGCTCTCGCGGAGCCAGTTCGGACAAGGCGTCAGCATGTTTTTCATCGCCTATCTGCTGTTTCAATACCCGCATGTACGCTTGCTCAAGGCGTGGGGCATCAAGCCGTGGATTCTCGCTTCGATGCTGCTCTGGGCCGGCTCCGGCCTGTGGATGGCGCATATCGGCAGCGCCGGCGAGTTCTACGCCGCGCGGTTCCTCCTAGGCGTCGCGGAAGCGGGCTTTGCACCGGGGATGACATGGCTGATCTCGAACTGGGCGCCGCCGTCGATGCGCGCGCGGGCGCTCGCCGGGGCATTGGTCGCGGTACCGCTGTCGATGGTGCTCGGCGGCCCGTTATGCGGATGGCTTCTCGGGATCGGCAACTCGGTAGGGATGTCGCCATGGCGCTTCATGTTCCTCCTGATTGCCGCGCCCAATGCGGCGTTCGCCGTCCTCGCGGCGATCTATTTCGTCGATCGACCCGCCGAGGCGCGCTGGCTTTCGCGCGACGAGCGCGATTGGCTAGAGCGCGAGTTCAGCGGCTCTGAGGAAGCCCCCCGCCCCTCCTCGCCGCTAAGCGAGATTGCCCGAGATCCGTGGCTGTGGCGATGCTGCGTTACCTGGCTGCTGATTATGACCGGATCCTATGCGCTTGCCTTCTGGCTGCCCCAGCTGGTGCGTCAGCTCGGCATCGGGGGAAGCGAATTCATGATCGGCACCCTGAGCGCATTGCCGATGCTCGGTCTTGCCATCGGTCTGATCGTCAACGGCCGCCGCTCCGATCGCCGTGGCGAGCGCCTGCTCCACGTCGGCTTGCCCATTGCCGGCGCCGGGCTGGCGATGATTGCTGCCGCCTTGCTTGCGCCGGGCTGGCCGGTGCTGGCGCTGCTGATCGTGGCCGGCTTCGGAATCGGCGCGGCGCAGGGCGTGTTCTGGGCGGTGCCAAGCGCGGTCCGGCTCGGCGGCGAGAGCGTCCCTGCCGGCGCCATCGCGCTGATCAGCATGTTCGGCACCGCGGGCGGCATCATCGGACCGTGGCTGACCGGCGTACTGGTCCAGAGCAGCGGCAGCTTTTCGCTCGCGATCGGGGTGCTCGCCTCGATGCTCGTGCTCGCCCTGGCCGTGATCGCCCCCGATGCTTCGCGCCGCGCGGCGAGCGGCGTGCCCGCGTAGCGGTCCGAACTCTAGCTCGCCTGGCGAATCAGGTCGGCAGCCTTCTCGGCGATCATCACCGTCGGCGCGTGGGTGTTGCCGCGGACGATCGTCGGCATCACCGACGCGTCGGCGACGCGCAGGTCTGCGACGCCGAGGACTTTGAGATCAGCGCCGACCACGCTGCCCATCGCGCAAGTGCCGACCGGATGGCCTGCGCTGATCAGCGAGGTGCGCAGCCAGGCTTCGATCGCCGCATCGTCCTGCGCGTCGGCTCCGGGGGCGAGTTCACGTTCGACCAGCTCGCGGGCGGGAGGCGTATCGAAGAACCGGCGAATGAAGCGGAAACCCCGCCGCAGCCGTTCGCGATCGCCCGCGGTGCTGATGAAATTGAACTGCACCCGCGGCAGCACCAGTGGATCGGGCGAGGCGAGCGTCACTTCGCCTCGGCTTTCCGGGTTGAGCAGGATTGCGCCGCAGGAGAACATCGCCGTCGGCGGCTTGCGCCAGAGGGGGAACCACGGCTGTGCGTCGTAACCGCTGTGGACGATCTGGAACTGGAGGTCCGGCCTGTCTTGCTCCTCACCCGAGCGGAGGAAGCCCTGGATCGACATCGGGCTCTGGCTGAGGGGGCCGCGGCCGGTGAGGCGCCAGCGCAGGAAATTGAGGGCCAGCCGGTCGAGGCGGATTTCGCGATTGAAGGCGATCTCCACCGCCGCCTTGTAGAGCGCCATGGCGATCGGGTGGTCCTGCAGGTTCTGGCCTACCCCCGAGAGCTCGACGATGGGTTCGATGCCGTTGTCTTTCAGCGCCTTCCCGGAGCCGATTCCCGAGAGCATCAGCAGCTGCGGGCTGTTGAGCGCGCCCGCGCAGAGGATCACTTCGCCGCGGCAGGCAAGCTGCCGGACGCCGCCCCCAGCCGCGAGTTCAACTCCCGTCGCCCGGCGCCCGTCCAGCAGCACCCGGCGCACGGTGGTGTTGGCGATCACCTCCAGGTTGCCCCGCGATTTAACCGGATCGATGAACGCCCGCACCGAGCTGTCCCGACGCCCGTTCCTGATGGTGCAGTCGGGCATGCCGAAGCCTTCCGGCCGGGCGACGTTGAAATCGGGGCAGTCGGCGAATGCGAGCACTCGCGCGGTTTCGAGGAACACCGGAAACAGCCGCGGATCGGGCTCCATCCGGCTGACGTGCATCTCGCCCTCGCCGCCGTGCACATTGCTCGCGCCGCGCCAGTTGCTTTCAGAGCGCCTGAACAGCGGCAGCACGTCGTCGTATCCCCAGCCGACCAGCCCGCCGTCGCGCCAGGCGTCGTAGTCTGCCGCCGCGCCGCGGATGTACATGGTGCCATTGATCGAAGATGAGCCGCCGAGCACCTTGCCGCGCGGAATCGGCTGTGTGCGCCCGTCGAGATTCGGATCGGGCGCGCTCTGGTAGCACCAGCCGAAGCGCGGGTCCGCCGCCGCCTGCATCCAGGTGAGTGGCATGTCGATCAGCGGGTGGCGGCATTCGCCGCCCGCTTCGATCAGCGCTACGCGCACCTCCGGATCGGCGCTCAGCCGGTTGGCGAGCACGCAGCCGGCGCTTCCGGCGCCGACAATGATGTAGTCGAACTCTTCCACTCAGCGATCCGCTCCGTTACTCGGATGCTCGGTGCCTAGCGCATCTGCCCGAACGTGGAACAGGGAGGATCGGTTTGGAAGTTCCCGCGCTCGACCTGGCCTTCCGCGTCAGGCTCGATTTCGCAGCCGGCCCGCGCACCCGCTTCGTGCCGGCCGCCCAATCGTTCACGCGCGGCTTCGTCGGCCTTGCCGGCGGCGAAGTGAGCGGGCCGCGGCTTTCCGGCACGGTGGTGCCGCATTCCGGCGGCGACTGGCCGCGCATCTGGTCGAGCGGTTTAATCCAGTTCGAGGCGCATTACATGCTCGAGGCGGACGACGGCACGCCGATCTACATCCACAATCGCGGGATCGCCTGGTCCAGCCCGGATGTGCTGGCGCGCGTTGAAGCGGGAAAAACCGTTTCCGGCAACGACATGTACTGCCGGGTCACGCCGCGCTTCGAAGCTCCCGAAGGGCCGCACGCGTGGCTAAACCGGACGATTTTCGTCGGCGTAGCCGAGAGACGCGGCGCCTCGACCTTCTTCGATTGCTACGCGGTCACCTGAGCAATGCCCGCCGCGCTTTCGCTCGCCGACCAGCTTGCCATCCGGGATGTCGTCTCGCGCTATGCATGGGCGCTCGACACCGGCGACGTCGAGGGCTTCGTCGCGTGCTTCTGCAGCGAGGGCGTGCTGGTGTGGGACGCGTTCGAAATCCCCGAGCGGTGGCAGGGCCACGCCGCGCTGCGTCACTTCGCGCGCTTCTTCCGCGACCAGCCGACCTCGGCCGGGCGGCAGCATCATGTCACCAATGTGCTGATCGATCCGGCCGAGGACGGCGCGCGGGGCCGGGCTTACGCGGCCGTCGCGCTGCGGCAGGGTGACGGACCGCACGCGCTTCACGTGATGGGCTGGTACGAAGACCGCTTCCGCCGCGAAGGCGGCGCGTGGCGCATCGCCGAACGCATCATCCGCGACTGGTCAGGTCCGATCCTGTGCAACTTCGCCGGCCAGACGGGCGAGCGGGTCGCCCGGCCAATGCCGCCGCCGCTCGCCGGGCTTGCTTGGCGCCCGTCAGAAGATTGAGGTCGTCGCGCCGCCGTCGATCACCAGGCTCTGGCCAGTGATGTAATTGGCCTGCTGGCTGCAGAACATCGCCACGAAATCGCCGACGTCGTCGCAATCGCCGAAGCGGCCCGCCGCTATCCGCCACTCGCGCGAGAACTCGGCCACCTCCTGTTCGTAACTCGTGCTTTTGGCACGAGCCCGTTCGGTGAACTGCTGTTCGACGAAGGCGCTGTGATGCATCCCCGGCAGCAGGTTGTTGATGACCACGTTGTCCTTCGCCACCACTTTGGAAACGGCGACGGTGTAGTTCGCCAGCGCCGCGCGCGTGCTGCCCGAGAGCAGGCGAATCTCGCCCGGATATTTCGCCGCGACCGTGGCGATGTTGACGATCCGGCCCCACTGACGTTCGACCATGCCATCGAGCACGCGGCGCATGAATTCGATCGGCGAGAGCAGCGAAATATCGATCGCGCGCCGCCACTCCTCTTCGTCGATCGCGCGGTAATCAGGCGTCATCGGCGGCGGCGAGCAGGTGCCGACCAGGATATCCGGATCGGGACAGGCAGCGAGGATCCGCTCGCGTCCCTCGGCGGAGGCGTGATCGGCGCAGATCGGTGTGACGCTCACCCCGGTCTGATCGGCGATCTCCCGGCACGCCTGCGCCAGCCGCTCCTCGCCGCGAGCCGAGACGAACAGCTCGACCCCTTCGCGCGCCAGCGCCAGCGCGGCGCTGCGGCCCATCCCGGCGCTGCCGCCGTTGACGATCGCCTTGCGTCCTTCGATTCCCAGGTTCATCCGGTTTCCTCAATCAAGCCGCTGTGAAGCGAGCTGATCAGAGGCGGTAGCGAATATGCAAGAACGAATTGCAAGAACCGGCGCCCTTCCGCGCCTCCGGCCCTGCTACTGACGGACTCCGTCTCCGCCGGCGCCGCAGATCGCGTCGAAACACTTCAGCGCGCCGCCAGCAGATTCCTTAGCTCGTGCACGTCGATCGGCTTGTGAATCATCTGCACCTGACCACCGGCCTTGCCGGAGACGTTTTCCTGAGGGTTGCCGGTCATGATCGCGCCGCGGATGCGCGGCCACTTTTCGCCCACCGCCAGGAGCAGCCGAATGCCGTCCATTCCGGGCATCGAGTAGTCGGTCAGCACGAAGTCCGGTTCTCCATCGCTACGTTCCAGCAGCTCGAGCGCGTGTTCGGCGTCGGCGGCTTCCGCAACGGTTAGCCCCATGTCGCGCAAGTGCTCGGACAGGATCAGTCGTACGCCAGGATCGTCGTCGACGAGCAGGACCGATCCGACAAACGCGGCCGGGCCGTCCTGCGCGGCCTCGGGGCTCGCAGCGGTGGACTCCGCTCGTGTCGCGGGAAGGACCAGGTCGATCTGGGTGCCGTGGCCGGATTCGCTGACGATTCGGAATTCGCCGCCCGATTGTTCGACGAAGCCGGCGACCATCGACAGCCCGAGCCCGGTGCCCTTGCCGTCGGCCTTGGTGGTGAAGAACGGCTCGGTGACCCGCTCCAGCAGCTCCGGGGGGATGCCGATGCCCTGGTCGCGGATGCTCACTCTCAGGTATTCGCCCGCACTGTCGGCCGCGTTGGCCGCCGTCGGCCGTTCGGCTGGCTCGATCGCGACGGCAATCGTGCCGCCGTCCGGCATCGCGTCGCGGGCGTTGATCAGCAAGTTCACCAGCGCCAGCTCCAACTGCGCTTCGTCGGCGTAGATCCTCAGGCCCTGGGCGGACACGTGCCAGTCGATCGTCACCATCCCGTCGAGCGCATGCTCGACCAGCCCGGCGACGCTATCGCGCAACTTGAGGCAATCGACGCAACCGGGCGACAGGTCCTGCTTGCGGGCGAAGGCCATCAGCCGCCGCACCAGCTCGGCGCCCTTTTCTCCGGCGTTGCGCATGTGGTCGACGATCCGGCGTTCCGCTTCGCCGAGCGCGACGCGCGCTTCGAGCAGGCGCAGCCCGCCAAGCACCGCCGCGAGCAGGTTGTTGAAGTCGTGCGCCACGCCGCCGGTCAGCTGGCCGAGCGCTTCGGCCTTGCGCGACTGGACAAGCTGCTGTTCCAGCTCGCGCTGCGCGGTGACATCGATCAGCGTGCCGATCCACATCCCCTCGTCCTCGGCTGAGCGGACGCACTGATCGATGACATGGATCGAGCTGCCGTCGCCACGCGTCCATTTGTAATGTGAGGTAAGCGCCGAATCTTTACCTTCGGCGACGCGGCGTTCGATTTCCGCCACGTCCGGCGCGTCGATTCGATCGCACCACCGCAACGCGCCCGAGGCGAGCGCCCCGGCATCGTCGCCGACGATCTTTGCGGTATCGCCGCCGATGAAGCGCCGGTGGAGCCGTCCTTCTTCGTCCAGCCAAGCCTCGTACAGCGCCAGCGGGAGCGCTTCGAGAATCGCCGCCTGGCGCAGCCGCGCCTGCTGCAGTTCGCGTTCCGAGAGCAGCCGTTCCTGTTCCGCCCGTAGCCGGGCCTCGCGCAATTCCTGTTCGGCACGTGCCTGCTCCGCGACCTGCTGGCGTAGCTCAAACAGGTCGACGAACACGGCGACTTTCGACTTGAGGATCGCCGGATCGACCGGCTTGAAGACATAATCGACCGCCCCCATCGCGTAGCCGCGCATCAGGTGCTCGGTCTCCTTGTTGACCGCGGACAGGAAGATGATCGGAATCCGCGCCGTCTGCGGGCGTTTGCGGATCAGCGAGGCGGTTTCATAGCCGTCCATGTCGGGCATGAACACGTCGAGCAGAATGACGGCAAACTCGTCCTTCAGCAGTTGCCGCAGCGCCGTGGCGCCGGATGTCGCAGTGACCACTTCGGCAATCGGATCGAGAACTTCCGACAGCGCCAGCAGATTGCGCTCGTCGTCGTCGACCAGCAAAACGCGCGGGCGGCGCGCGGTCTCCGGCGCGAAACCGGGCGCCGGCTGACTCGCCATGGCGGCTACCGATCTCGTCATCCGCCAACTCTTTCAACCACCAGCCCGGTGTCGTCAGCGGCCCCGGCCTTGGCCCGGCCGATCCACACCCTCAGCAACGCGAACAACAGGTCGATGTCGACCGGCTTGGCGATATAGTCGGAGGCGCCCGCGTCGAGGCACTTCTGCCGATCGCCCTTCATCGCCTTAGCGGTGACCGAAATCAGCGGAATATGCGCCAAGGCGGCGTTGCTGCGAATCCGCCGCATCGTCTCGTACCCGTCCATCTCGGGCATCATGATGTCGATCAGCACGACGTCGATCGCCGGATTCTGCTCGAGTAGTGCGATCCCCTCCGCTCCGCCCTCGGCGTGAAGCACCTCGGCCCCGTGCGCCTCGAGCACGCTCGCCAGCGAGTAAATGTTGCGGATGTCGTCGTCGACGATCAGCAAGCGCTTGCCCGACAGTTCGAGCGGATCGATCGGCCGCGGTTCGCTCGACCTGCGCCGGCCTTGCGACTTACGGCCCTTTGCTCCGCGTTCGCCGGAGAAGGATTCGGCCATGGACGCGAACAGCTGCGCCAGGTCTTCCCGCTCGGCCGGCTTTTCGATGACCTTCTCCGCGCCGAGCGTGAGGGCATGCGCCGCCTGATCGGCGCCCGAGATGACGAATACCGGGACATCGCAGCTTTCGGGATCGTGCCGCAGCAGGTCGAGCAGCACGAATCCGTCGATGTCGCTCAGGCCGAGATCGAGCGTGATCGCGCTCGGCCGCAGCTTGCGCACCATCGACAGGGTCCCTGCGCCGGCCGAGGAAACGACTCCCTTGAGCGAGGCCTCGTGGGCAATTTCGAGCAGCACGCCGGCAAACGTCGGGTCATCCTCGACGATGAGCACGAATGGGGTTCCATCCAACTCGTCGCGATCATCGGCAATCGCCGGTACCGGCGGGCCCATTTCGCCGTCGCCCGGACCGGCGCTGGGAAGGGCCAGCGCCGGGGCGACGCCGGGCGATCTGAGCGGAACGTAAAGCGTGAAGGTCGAGCCCCTGCCGACGGCCGAGCGGACCTGGATCTCGCCGCCCAGCAAGCTGGCAATCTCGCGGCTGATCGACAGGCCGAGGCCGGTGCCGCCGTACTTGCGGCTGGTGGTGCCGTCGGCCTGCTGGAACGCTTCGAAGATCAGCCGCTGCTTGTCTTCCGGAATGCCGATACCGGTGTCGCTGACCGCGATCTCGATCGCCGAATCGGCCTCGCCGAGCACCGGGTGCATCTCGCTCCAGCCCTCGCTCGCCACATCCACCGACAGCCTGACTTCGCCCTCGGTGGTGAACTTGAACGCGTTCGACAGCAGATTGAGGACGATCTGCTGCAGGCGCTTCTCGTCCGTGCGAATCGTCGCCGGGAGATCGGGACCGAACTCGACCTCGAAGCCGAGACCCTTCTCGGACGCCAACTGGCGGAAGGTCCGTTCGATGTGCAGCCGCAAGTTGGCAAAAGACATCTCGCCGATGTCGATCCCCACGGTGCCGGACTCGATCTTCGAGAGGTCGAGGATGTCGTTGATCAGGTTGAGCAGGTCAGTGCCGGCCGAATGGATCGTGCGAGCGAATTCGGTCTGCTTCTCGTTGAGGTTGCCCTGCTGGTTGTCGGCCAGCATCTTCGAGAGGATCAGCAGCGAGTTCAAGGGCGTGCGCAGCTCGTGGCTCATGTTCGCGAGGAACTCGGATTTGTATTTGGAGGTCAGGGCGAGCTGCTCGGCCTTCTCCTCGACCGCCCGGCGGGCCATCTCGATTTCGAAGTTCTTCGCCTCCACCTGCTTCTTTTCGTTCTCGAGCAGCTGGGCCTTTTCCTGCAACTCCTCGTTGGTCGCGTGCAGCTCTTCCTGTTTGCGGGTCAGCTCGGTCTGGCGCGATTGCAACTCCTGGGTCAGCAGCTGCGATTCCTTGAGCAGCTCCTCGGTGCGCATAGTCGCAGCGATGGTGTTGAGCACGATGCCGACGGTTTCCATCAGCTGGTTGAGGAAAGTGTGGTGGGTCTCGCTGAATTCCTCGAACGAGGCCAGCTCGATCACCGCCTTGACCTCCTCCTCGAACAGCGCCGGGAGGATGTTCACGTTCGCCGGCGATGCGACCCCAAGGCCCGAGCCGATCTTGATGAAGTCGCCGGGCACCTGCTTCAGCCGCATCGGCCGCTTGTCGGCCGCGGCCTGGCCGATTAGCCCTTCGCGCAGCTCGAAGCGGCTCTTGAGCTTATCCTTCTTCTCGGCCCCGTAGCTGGCGACGAGTTCGAGCGCCTTGCCCCTGGGATCGTCGTTGGCAACGTAGAACACCCCGTATTGCGCGTTCACCAGCGGGGCGAGCTCGCTCATGATCAGGTTGGAGATCGTCGTCAGGTCGCGCTCGCCCTGGAGCATGCGGGAAAAGCGGGCGAGGTTGGTCTTGAGCCAGTCCTGCTCGGCGTTCTTCAACGTCTGATCCTTCAGGTTGCGGATCATCTCGTTGATGTTGTCTTTCAACGAGGCCATCTCGCCCGAGGCCTCGACCGAGATCGAGCGGGTGAGATCGCCCTTGGTCACCGCCGTCGCCACATCGGCGATCGAGCGGACCTGGTTGGTCAGGTTCGCCGCCAGCTGGTTAACGTTGTCGGTCAGGTCGCGCCACAGCCCGGCGGCGCCGGGCACCCGCGCCTGGCCACCAAGGCGGCCCTCGACGCCGACCTCGCGGGCCATGTTGGTCACCTGGTCGCCGAAGGTAGAGAGCGTTTCGATCATGCCGTTGATCGTCTCCGCGAGCGCGGCGATCTCGCCCTTGGCATCGACGGTCAGCTTGCGCTTGAGGTTGCCCTGTGCCACCGCGGTGACGACGTCGGCGATGCCGCGCACCTGATTGGTGAGATTGGTTGCCATCAGGTTGACGTTGTCGGTCAGGTCCTTCCAGGTGCCGCCGACGCCCGGCACTTGCGCCTGACCGCCGAGCTTGCCCTCGGTGCCGACCTCGCGGGCGACGCGGGTCACTTCCGAGGCGAACGAATTGAGCTGATCGACCATCGTGTTGATGGTGTTCTTGAGTTCGAGGATCTCGCCCTTCACGTCGACGGTGATCTTCTTCGACAGGTCGCCACGGGCCACCGCCGTGGTGACCTCGGCGATGTTGCGCACCTGACCCGTGAGGTTGTCGGCCATCAGATTGACGTTGTCGGTCAGGTCGGCCCACGTGCCGGCCACACCGCGCACTTGCGCCTGCCCGCCGAGCTTGCCCTCGGTGCCGACCTCGCGTGCGACGCGGGTGACTTCGCTAGCGAACCCGTTGAGCTGGTCGACCATCGTGTTGATGGTGTTCTTGAGCTCGAGGATTTCGCCCTTCACGTCGACGGTGATCTTCTTCGACAGGTCGCCACGGGCCACCGCCGTGGTGACCTCGGCGATATTGCGCACCTGACCGGTCAGGTTCGCCGCCATCGCGTTGACGTTGTCGGTCAGGTCCTTCCAGGTGCCGCCCACGCCTTCCACCTGCGCCTGCCCACCGAGCTTGCCCTCGGTGCCGACCTCGCGGGCGACGCGGGTGACTTCGGACGCGAACGAGTTGAGCTGATCGACCATCGTGTTGATGGTGTCCTTCAGCTCGAGGATTTCGCCCTTCACGTCGACGGTGATCTTCTTCGAAAGGTCGCCGCGCGCCACCGCGGTGGTGACCTCGGCGATGTTGCGAACCTGGCCGGTGAGGTTCCCGGCCATGGCGTTGACGTTGTCGGTCAGGTCCTTCCAGGTGCCGGCGACGCCTTCCACCTGCGCCTGGCCGCCAAGCCGCCCTTCGGTGCCGACCTCGCGCGCGACGCGGGTGACTTCGGACGCGAACGAGTTGAGCTGATCGACCATCGTGTTGATGGTGTCCTTCAGCTCGAGAATTTCGCCCCGGACCTCCACGGTGATCTTTTTCGAGAGATCGCCGCGGGCCACCGCGGTGGTGACCTCGGCGATGTTGCGCACTTGGCCCGTCAGGTTGTCGGCCATCAGGTTGACGTTATCGGTCAGGTCCTTCCAGGTGCCGGCGACATCGGGCACTTTCGCCTGACCGCCGAGCTTGCCCTCGGTACCGACCTCACGGGCGACGCGGGTGACTTCGGACGCGAACGAGTTGAGCTGGTCGACCATCGTGTTGATGGTGTCCTTCAGCTCGAGAATTTCGCCCTTCACATCGACGGTGATCTTCTTGGAAAGATCGCCCCGAGCGACGGCGGTGGTCACTTCGGCGATGTTGCGCACCTGACCCGTGAGGTTGTCGGCCATCAGGTTGACGTTATCGGTCAGATCCTTCCACGTCCCGGCGACGTCGGGCACCTGCGCCTGCCCGCCGAGCTTGCCCTCGGTGCCGACCTCGCGGGCGACGCGGGTGACCTCGCTGGCGAACGAGTTCAGCTGATCGACCATCGTGTTGATGGTGTCCTTCAGCTCGAGAATCTCGCCCTTTACGTCGACGGTGATCTTCTTCGACAGGTCGCCGCTGGCGACGGCGGTCGTCACCTCGGCGATGTTGCGCACTTGCCCGGTCAGGTTCGCCGCCATCGAATTGACGTTGTCGGTCAAGTCCTTCCAGGTGCCGCCGACGCCCGGCACTTGCGCCTGACCGCCGAGCTTGCCCTCGGTGCCGACCTCGCGGGCGACGCGGGTGACTTCGGACGCGAACGAGTTGAGCTGGTCCACCATCGTGTTGATCGTGTTCTTCAGCTCGAGAATCTCGCCCTTCACGTCGACGGTGATCTTCTTCGACAGGTCGCCGCCCGCCACCGCGGTGGTGACCTCGGCGATGTTGCGCACTTGCCCGGTCAGGTTCGCCGCCATCAGGTTGACGTTGTCAGTCAGGTCCTTCCAGGTGCCGGCGACGCCGCGCACTCGGGCCTGGCCGCCGAGCTTGCCCTCGGTGCCGACTTCGCGCGCCACCCGGGTCACCTCCGAGGTGAAGCTGGCGAGCTGCTCGACCATTGTGTTGACCACCTTGCCGATGCGCAGGAACTCGCCCTTGAGCGGCCGCCCGTCGATCTCGATCGCCATCGTCTGCGACAGGTCGCCCTTGGCCACGCCGCCGATCACCCGAGCGACCTCGATGGTCGGCTGGACCATGTCGTCGATCAGCTCATTCATCGCCCGCAGCTTGGTGTCCCAGCCGCCGGTGGCGCCGTGCACCTTGGCCCGGCTGCCGATCTTTCCCTCCTTACCGACGACCCGCGAGACGCGCTCGAACTCGCCGGCGATCTGCTGGTTGAGCGATACGACCTCGTTGAACAAGGCGGCGATCTCGAGGTCGGCCTCGTCGCCTTTCTCGTCCATGCGGACGGAGAAATCGCCGCGCCGCAAGCGGCGCAGGGCTGCGATCAGCTCGCGCCGACTGCGCGAGAATTCGACTTGCGAAGACTGGCGGTTCACGGACCCTCCCGAGCACGCGGGCGCGTGATCCACGCCCCCTCCTAGCGACAAGCTCCGGCGGGGTTTCCGGTTCCCGCCGCGCCTCAAGAAATGTTGAAATTTTCCCCGAAAGGCGGTTGTCAGCGGAGGGCGAAAGCTTCAGGACAAAGCTCAGCAAGGGACCAGCAGAGGGACCAGGGCGAGGAACCCCCAGCGGCAGAATGGCGGACCAGAGCCAACTCGAATCGTTCATCGGCAACAGCTTCCGTTCCGTGTGGGCGCTCGAAGTGCTGCAATTCCTCGCCGGCCACAGCGGAGCTTCGTTCTCGGCCGAGGAGCTCATCACCGGGCTGCGGGTGAGCGACGCTGTCGTCTCGCAAAGCGTCGACAACCTGACGGCAGCCGGGCTGGTCGTAGTCGACAGCGATGGACGGATCGCCTTGCACGAGGCGAACCAAGAGCAAACCCGCCTTATCCGCGCGGCGATTGATTTCTATCAGAAAAGCCCCGACAAGGTGCGGCGACTGATCGTCGCGCAAGCGGCGCCCGGCGTTACCGCCTTCGCGGACGCCTTCAAGCTGCGGAAGGACTGAGGATGGGCACAGTCTTCCCAACGCTGGTCTATTCGCTTTGCTTCGGGACCAGCGGGCTTTGCGCCTTCCTGCTCGGCCGCAGCTTCACCCGCGCCCGATCGCGGATGCTGTTCTGGAGTTCGCTGTGCTTCGGGCTGCTCGCCGTGGTCAATCTTATCGTCATCTTCGACCTGCTGATTTATCCCGACGTCAACCTGCGATCGCTTCGCCTGTGGCTCACTCTCGTCGCGGTGGCGGTGTTGCTGTTCGGTTTCATCTGGGACGAGGATTCCTAGGCCATGCTCAACGATTTCCTCGGCGGCGCCATTGTCATGGGCTTTGCCGTGGCGGCGCTGATGTTTCTCAAGTTCTGGCGCCGCACGCGGGAGGGGCTGTTCCTCGCCTTCGCGGGTAGCTTCTTCCTGCTCGGCCTGACGCAGGCCCTGCTCAGCCTGGGGGACTTCTACGCCGAAGAGCGCAGTTGGCTGTACCTGCTCCGCCTGGCGGCGTTCCTGCTGATCCTGGTCGCGCTCGGCTGGCAGAACCGCCGGCGCCCGATTCCGCCGCCGAAAGGCGCCGCCACTGAGGAACGTTGATTTTGTCCAGACTGTGCTAAGGTGGCCCTCAAGAGAGAGGAGACGGCAATGGCCAGCCTGATCGAAACCGATGCCCCCGCCCGCGAGATTCCTCAGGGAACGGCCTATGGCCGGCCCGCGCAGCATCCCGATGCCGCGCTGACCCAGGTCGGCCCGGGCACGCCGATGGGCGAGCTGATGCGCCGCTATTGGCAGCCGGTGCTCGCGAGCCGCAACGTCACCGACCGGCCGCGCGAAGTGCGCATCCTCGGCGAGGACCTGATCATCTTTCGCGACGGCGAAGGGCGCCCCGGCCTGCTCTATCCGCGCTGCATGCACCGCGGCACCAGCCTGATCTGGGGCCATGTCGAGCCCGACGGCATCCGCTGCTGCTATCACGGCTGGAAGTTCGCCGTCGACGGCCAGTGCATCGAGCAGCCGTGCGAGCCCAACCCGCACCTGTGCCGCCCCGAGCACCGCCAGCCGTGGTACCCGGTGCGCGATCATTACGGCATGGTCTGGGCCTACATGGGCCCGCCCGAGAAGATGCCGCTGCTGCCGCGATTCGACTCGATGGAGCCGCTCGAGGACGGCGAGCAGTACATTGCATTCGACAACTCGCTCGGCTCGCATGGCGACATCAACGGCCCGGAAGTGGTGCCGTACAGCTGGCTGCACATGAACGACAACGTGATGGACCCGTTTCACGTGCAGGTGCTGCACACCACCTTCAGCGGCACGCAGTTCGTCCGCGAGTTCGCGGTGATGCCGACGGTCGAGTTCGAGGAGATCGACGGCGGCGTGATCTACAAGGCGCATCGCGACCTGGAGGACGGCCGCCACGTCAACCGCGTCTCGACTTGGATGATGCCCAACGTGATGTGCGTGCCCGACGTGGCGATGCGTCCGGGGCGGCCGAACGGGATCGGCATTTCGGTCCCGGTGGACAATTCGCATAGCCGCATCCTAATGGCGATGCGCGCGCCAGCCTCACCCGATGGCAAGCGGCCGATGCGCGGCCTTGAGGCCGAGAAGTTCAAGCCGTGGCACGAGCGCACGATCGAGGAACGGCAGGACCAGCCCGGCGACTACGAAGCCCAAGCCGGCCAGGGCCCGATTTCGCTGCACAGCGAAGAGCACCTGGTGACCAGCGACAAGGGCATCGCCATGCAACGGCGCGCGTTGCGCCGAGCGATGGATACCGTCGCCGCGGGCGGCGACCCGCCGGGTGTGGCGTTCGCCGAGGCGGACGCAACGATCCACCTGCCGTCGGGCAATTACTACAGCTGACGACCCTCGGCCGCGGTCAGTCGATCTCGCCTTCGATCTGGGCGTAGGCAAGTAGCGCAAACAGGCCGGTGCCGCCGATCACGTTGCCGGCGAGCGCCGGCAGGAGGATCGTCGAGAGCCCGGTCCCAAACCCGAGATCGCCGTGGATCACCAGCAGAAACACTTCGGCCGAACCGACGATCACGTGCACAAACGCGCCGGCCGCAATCAGCCAGCCAAAGGCGGCAATCGTCAGGATCTCGAACCCTTTAGAGCTGGGCAGCATCCACACGATCGCGGCGATGTAGAAGCCCGCCGGGATCGCCCGCACGAGCCCCGTCCAGCCCGTCGCCTCGAGCACGCCGCGCGAGACGTTCAGCATGGCGGTGGTGTTCTCCGGGCTCGTCGTGCCGAGCTTGAGCGCGATGAAGGCAGTGGCGAAAGTCCCGACGAGGTTGGCAACGAGAACCACCGCCCACAGGCGCGCCGAGCGCCACAGCGCCGCCCATGAGGGCTTCGCCAGCAGGGGCAGCACGACGGTCAGGGTATTCTCCGTGAAGAGCTGCAGCCGGGCGAGGACGACCAGCACGAAACCCATCGCATAGCCGAGCGGCGCGATCGCTTCGCGCGCCGGGCTGCCGTCGAGGATGCGGTCGAGCACCGCTTCGGCGAGTACTGAGGTGGACAGCGCCAGCCCGGCGGCAAGCCCGGACCACCACAACGACATCGTCGGGCGCTGGAGTTCTTCCTCGCCTTCGCGGCGGATCGTCGCGAATGCCGTGATCGCAGTCGGCCGCTGGCGTTTGACGACCTGCTCGCGCTCGGCGTCGGTGAGATGTTCGTCGGCCTCGATCTCGCGCTCGGCACTCTCGCGGTCGGCTATGGACACGTCCGGCGGTTTCCTCGCTGTGGCAGGCCTTGCCGGAACAGGCAACGGACAGACCGGTTCCGCGCTCCCGCGTAACCGCCTCTTTACCATCTGCGGGCATAACCCTCGCCTAAGGGGGGCTCGAGGCTGCGATGGAAGACCTGCTGGCCGAGTTCATTGCCGAATCGCGCGACATGCTCGAGGCGCTGTCGGGCGAGATCGTCGCCTGGGAAGCCGATCCGGCCGACCGGGCGCGGCTCGATGCGATCTTCCGCTTCGTCCATACCGTCAAGGGCAACTGCGGGTTCTTCGACTTCCCGCGGCTCGAGGCACTGAGCCATGCGGCCGAGGATGCGCTGGCCGACGTCCGCGCCGACCGGCGCCGCGCCGACGAGGCGCTGGTCACCGCGGTGCTGGCGATCATCGACCGGATCGCCGAAATCGTCGAGGCGATCGGCGACGGGCGCGAGCAGCCGGATGCCGACGACGCGCCGCTGATCGCCGCGCTCGACGGCGCCCCCGAGGAGAGCACCGCCACGCCTGCCGCGCCGGTCTCCGCCGCCGCGAAAAAGCGCCAGTCGGCCACCCCGCGGACGATCCGCCTGCCGGTCGAGCTGCTCGACCGGGTAATGAGCGGCGTTTCCGACATGGCGGTGGCGCGCAACGACCTCGCCCGCCGGCTTGTCCAGCACGAGGGCGAGACGGGACTCGAGGCGCCGTTCAACCGCCTTTCGGCGATCCTCGCCGACTTGCGCGAGGCAATCACTCGCATCCGCATGCAGCGGATCGAGACGCTGTTTTCCGGCTTTCCGCGAATGGTCCGCGACCTGTCGCACGAACTCGGCAAGCAGGTGATGATCGAGATCGAGAGCGGCGATGTCGAGATCGACCGCGAGATGATCGAGGTCGTCCGCGATCCGTTGGTTCACCTGATCCGCAACGCGGTCGATCACGGTATCGAGGCGCCGGCCGAGCGCCAGGCCGCCGGCAAGCGCGAGATCGGACTGCTGCAGATCTCCGCCCGCCAGACCGGCAGCGAGATCCGCATCGGCATCGTCGACGACGGCAAGGGCATCGACGGCGACAAGCTGGTCGAGAAGGCGATCGCTGCGGGCTTCCTCGGCGCCGAGGAGGCGAAGCTGCTTTCCGCCCGCGAGCGCAACGCATTGATCTGCGAGCCGGGCCTCAGCACCGCCACCGAAGTCACGGCCGTCTCCGGCCGCGGGGTGGGCATGGACGTGGTCCGGGCCAACATAGAGAAGATCGGCGGCTCGCTGATGATCGACAGCACACCGGGCTCCGGCACGCGGATGATGCTCAACGTGCCGCTGACGCTGAGCATCGTCCCCTCGCTGACCGTTGGCGTCGGCAAGCAGACCTTCGCCCTCCCGCGCTCGTATGTCGAGGAAATCGTCCGCACCTCGGGCGAGGAAATGGACAGCACCCGGATCGGCGGCCGCGAGTTCATCACCGTGCGCGGTCAGCGGATCGCCTGCGTCGGGCTTGACGAAATTCTCGGACTCGAATCGACCTGCCCGCCCGAAGCGCGTCTCTATGTGCTGATCCGGCTGGTCGGCGGTGATCTGTTCGGCCTCGCGGTCGATGCGATCCACAACCATGAGGAACTGGTGGTCAAGCCGATCGCCCCGGTGCTGATGGCCTGCGGCTTCTACGTCGGCACCACTCAGCTCGACGACGGCAGCCCTGTGCCGATGCTCGACGTTTCCGGCGTCGCCCGCTCGGCGGGGATGATCCGCGAGGTCAAGGATCGTTCGCTGCGCAAGGAGCGGCGGCACGAGCGGCCCGACGAACGCGTGCTGATACCGGCGCTGCTGTTCCGCGGCTTCGACGGCAGCGAGCGGGCGGTGGAGATGGACTCGGTTCGCCGGATCGAGAAGCTGCCGACCGAATCTCTGCGCACCGCCGCCGACGGCAGCGCCCAGATCGTCATCGACGGCCGCATCGTGCCGCTCGTCGGCCTCGGCGGGATGAGTCCCGAAGGCGAGGAAATCAACCTGTTTCGGGTGGGCGACGACGGCCGCGAGATCGCGTACGCCTACGCCAGCATCGTCGACTTGTGCGAATTCGATCCGGCCGACGTGGTCGCCGGCAAAGGGCGCGGCGGACAGCGCCTGGCGCTGATCGGCGGGCGTCCGGTCGAGCTGTTCGACGCGGGCGAGCTGCTGGCCGAGCGGCCGGCCTATTCGGGGGCGGAACTGTGATGTCCGACCAGTCGCTCCTCCTCGTGTCGCTTGGCGGCGAGCTGGCGGGAATCGATTCCGCGATCATCCGCTCGGTGGTCGAGCTCGAGGCGATCACCCCGGTGCCGCGGGCGCCCGAGCATATCGCCGGGCTTGCCGCGCTGCGCAGCCGGGCGATGACGGTCGTCGATTGTCGCCGCTCGCTGGAGCTGCCGCCGGCGGACGACACGGGCCAGACGCTCGCGGTGGTCGTCGAGCTCGACGGGTTCCTCTACGCGCTGGTGGTCGATGCGGTCGAGGAAGTCGTGCCGCTCGACGGCGACCCGGCCGAAGTCCGCGCCGATCTGCTGGCGGGCTGGGCCCGCGCAGCGCTGGGAATGGTCGAAACCACGGCCGGGCCGGCACTGATGCTCGATCCCGGCATGCTCATCGAAGGCCCCGCAAAAAGAGAGGCAGCGTAAACCAATGTTTACCGTCAAACGGCTATCCGACACTCAGAACCAGGGCGCGAGGACCATGAAGAACTGCCTGATTGTCGATGATTCGCGGGTGATCCGCAAGGTGTCGCGGCACATCGTCGAGACGCTCGGCTTCGCCGTCGACGAGGCGGCCGACGGGCAGGAGGCGCTCGCCAAGTGCGATGCCGGCATGCCCGACGTGATCCTGCTCGATTGGAACATGCCGGTGATGAGCGGGATCGAGTTCCTCACCCAGCTGCGCGGGCGGCCCGACGGGCGCACCCCCAAGGTCGTGTTCTGCACGACCGAGAACGACGTGGCCCACATCCGCGAGGCGATCGACGCCGGGGCCGACGAATACGTGATGAAGCCGTTCGACCACGACACGCTGCAGATCAAGCTGCAGCTGGTCGGCGCCGCCTAAGGAGGGCGCCTTGGGCTTCTCCTCTCCGGTCGGCGCTCCGGACCAGGGGCCGGCGCTCCAGCGTGGGCGATGCGTCCGCGTGATGGTAGTGGACGATTCGCTGATCGTGCGGGCGGCCTTCTCGCGCCTGGTCGAACAGGAACCGGATCTCGAGCTCGCCGCCGCCGTTTCGACGGCCGAGGATGCACTGGCGCTGCTGGCGAGCCAGCGGGTCGATGTCATCCTGCTCGACCTGGAGATGCCCGGTATCGGCGGCCTCGGCGCGCTGCCGCAGCTGATCGAGCGGGCCAGCGAGGCCAAGATTATGGTCGTCTCGAGCCTGACCGCCGACGGCGCCGAGCAGACCGTCGAGGCCCTCGCCCTCGGCGCCGCCGACACCTTGCAGAAGCCGACCACCGGCGGGTTCGACAAAATCTACAAGGACAAGCTGCTGGCCAAGATCCGCGCGCTCGGCCGCCGGCCCTTGCGCAAGGCGGCGGCGGGCAACAGCGCGGCCAACACCCCCGTCCTGCGCAGCCCTTCGCGCGAGCGGGCGAAAGTGGTGGCCATCGGCGCCTCGACCGGAGGAATTCATTCGATCGGTCAGCTGTTCGGCGCGTTGCCCAAGGGTGTCGGCATTCCGATTCTCATCACCCAGCACTTGCCGTCCTCGTTCACTGCCGCCTTCGCGCAGCAGCTGCGCGAGCTTTCCGGACGTCAAACCGCCGTGGCCACGGACGGCGCGGCGCTGAGCCCTGACGCGATCACCATCGCGCCGGGCGACGCACACCTGACGGTCGTCAGGAAATCGATCGGCCCGGTCGTCAAGCTGGAGCGCCGGCCCGCACCGAGCGGGTGCATGCCCTCGGTCGATCCGATGTTCGCCTCGATCGCCGAAGTCTACGGCGCCGCCGCGCTCGGCGTGGTGCTTACCGGCATGGGCCGCGACGGCACCCTCGGCGCGGAAGAGATCGCCGAAGTAGGCGGCACGATCCTCGTGCAGAACGAGGCGACCTCGGCTGTCTGGGGCATGCCCGGTTCGATCGCCCGCGCCGGCCTCGCCTGCGCGATCCTCCATCCGCTCGACATCGCCGGCCGGATCGCCTCGGCCGCTGCCGGACGGAGCGGCTGATGGATCCCGATGATATCGCGATCGGCATCATCGCGGGATTGCTCGAAGCGCGCACCGGCCAAAAGCTGACCGACGACCGCCGCTGGCGGATCGCCCCGGCGCTCGCCGGGCTGTTCCGCGAGCGCGGCATCTCGAGCAACCAGGATCTGGTGGTGCTGCTGACCCAGCCCGACGAATCCTCGCTGGCGCAGGACGTGGTCGAGGCGCTACTCAACAACGAAACCTACTTCTTCCGCGACCGGCAGATCTTCGATTACCTGGCCGGACCGGTGCTGCTGGGCCTGGCGGCAAAGCGGCAGGCCGAAAAGAAGCTCTCGATCTGGTGCGTGGGCTGCTCCACCGGGCAGGAGACGCTGTCGTTGGCGATGACCTTCCTCGAGCAGCAGGGGCGCTGGAACGACTGGACGATCGAGATCCTCGGCACCGACGTTTCCGCCGGAGCGGTCGATTTCGCGCGCGGCGCGACCTATTCCAACTTCCAGATCCAGCGCGGCCTCGGCGTCGGGCAGATGCTCGGCTTCTTTACCGAGACGCCGGCCGGCTGGCGGGCGCAGGACAAGCTGCGGCAGATGGTCCGTTACGAGGTGCACAACGTGCTCCACCCGGCGCCCTATCCCGGTAAGTTCGACCTGATCCTGTGCCGCAACGTGTTGCTCTATTTCGACGGCCAGGTGCGCTCGCGGGCCTTCGCCCGCCTGAGCGAGGCGCTGGCGAGCGACGGCAAGCTGCTGCTCGGCGGCGGCGAGACGGTGCTCGAGAAAGGCGGCTTCTTCCGCCCCAGCGAGGAGCGCTATGCTCTCTACGAACCGCTGCCGGCGGATCGCCGGGCTACGGCGGCTTAGAAGGGTAAATGCCAACTTAAACCTTCCTTAAGCGCTTCCCCCGTATTGCCGCTGTCAAAAGGGGGGGGCGCGTGCTGAGCACGATCCGCAAGGACCACTTGTCGCCGAGGATGCTGGTGTTCGCGCCGATCGCGATGCTGACGGCTATCGTCGGCGGAGCCGTGCTGTACCTCGGCGCGCGCGGCCTGATCGCCAGCTCGGCCAGCTTCCGGGCGCTCGGCATCAGCCTCGCGCTCTACGCCGCCGCGGTGCTGGTGTTCGTCCGCATCGGCCTCGCGAGCATCGGCAAGCTCGAGCTCCTCGGCCTCACCGACAGCCTCAGCGGCCTGCCCAACCGCCGCGCGCTGCACCTCGACGTGGCGCGTTTTGCCGAAGCCGACGACGAAGTCGCCCTCGCGCTGGTCGACCTCGACGGGTTCAAATCGGTCAACGACCACTACGGCCATTTCGTCGGCGACAAGCTGATCAAGGAAGCGGCACGCCTGCTGCTCGAACTGTGCGGCCAGGAAGCGCGCGCCTACCGCCTCGGCGGAGACGAATTCGCGATGGTGGTGATCGGTCCGATCGCCGGCAACATCCTGGAAGGAATCTGCCGCCGTCTGCTCGAGCGCCTGGCCAAGCCGATCAGCATCGACGATCGGCAGCTGAGCATCGGCGCCAGCATCGGCCTTTCGCGCAGCACCCGCGAGAACCGCACCGGATCGTCCGACCTGCTGCGCCAATCGGACGTGGCGATGTATGCCTCCAAGGCCGGCGGCAAGATGCGCTGCACCTGGTTTACCAGCGACTTCGACATCAAGCGCGAAGTCTCGGCGCAAGTCGAGGCCGAGTTGCGCGACGCGATCGCCAACGACGAGTTCCGGCTCCACTACCAGCCTCTGGTTGATGCCACCACCGGCGCGATCGTAGCGGTTGAAGCGCTGGTCCGCTGGGAGCGTCCCGACGGCGCCCCGACGAGCCCGGCGCTGTTCATCCCGATCGCCGAGGAAACGGGCCTGATCAACGCGATCGGCCGCTGGGTGCTGCGCCGGGCGTGCACCGACGCGCTGCAGTGGGACGGCATCAAGCTGTCGGTCAACGTCTCGCCTGCCCAGCTGCGCAATCCCGACTTCCCGGTCCAGCTCGGCCATATCCTCGAGGAGACCGGCTTCCCGCCCGAGCGGCTCGAACTGGAGATAACCGAAACCTATCTGGTCGGCGATCCGATCGTCGCCGGGCGCGCGCTCGACATGATCCGCGGGTTCGGGGTCGGCGTCGCGCTCGACGATTTCGGCACCGGCTACGCCTCGATTGGCTTCCTGAGGAAGTTTCGTTTCGAGAAGCTCAAGATCGACCGCTCGCTGGTGGTCGAGGCGGCCGACGACCACGGCAGCCGGGCGATGATGGTTTCCTCTATCGCCGTGGCCAGGGCCATGAACATGTTCGTAACCGCTGAGGGTGTAGAGACTCAGGCGCAGGCCGCGATGGTGCGCACCGCGGGCTGCGATCAGATTCAGGGCTGGCTCTATTACAAGGCCATCCCCGCCGACGAGATTACCCGCCATTTGGCAACCGCGAAGACTGCAAGAGACGATACCGGAGACGACCGCCATGGACATGTCGCACACGCCTGAAGTGCCCGAACTCGACGAGCTGGAGCGCGACCGCGCCGAACGCCTGGTCCACCGGGGCGCGCCTACGAGGCGCGACGTCGGCTTTTTCGGGGTGGGTTCGATCGCCCAGCGCATGCGCACGGTGGTCGCAGGACAGGCCTTCCTCGCCGCCGGCAACGGACTGCTTGCCGCGACCGTGCTGATGAAGGTCGGCGGTGCGCCGAGCTGGGTGTTCGGCGTCTTGGCGGTGCTGACGCTCGGGGCGGCCGGCCTCGTCTGGTTTGCCCGGCAGTTCATTCAGCAGGACATCGTGCACCCGCTGCAGAGCGCGGCGGCGAGCGCCGTCGAGCTGGCCGACGGCAACCACGACGTGGATGTCGAGAACGCCCACCGCAGCGACGAGATCGGCGACATCGCCCGCGCGCTGCTGACGATCAAGAAGGCGGCGTACAAGTTCCAGAAGCTGCAGGCGCAGAGCGACGCCGACCGCGAGAGCCACTTCGAAGCCCTGCGCCAGTTGACCGACCGGTTCGAAAAGAACGTTTCGGAGATCGTCGGCTCGGTCGCCAGCGCTTCGAGCGAGCTGCAGGCGACCGCCACCGCGATGGCGGCGAGCGCCGAGCAGTCGGCCAACCAGTCGGCCCGCGTCTCGATGTCGCTCAGCGAGGCGACCGCCGGGGTGACCGCCGCGGCCGCGGCGAGCGACGAGTTCGCCATGTCGATCGGCGAGATCAGCCGCCAGGCCTCGACCAGCGCCGAGCTGGCCCGCAAGGCGAGCAGCGCCGCGCACGACGCCGATGCGACGATTTCCGAGCTGTCGGATTCGGCCAGCCAGGTCGGCGACATCGTCGAGATGATCTCGGGCATCGCCCAGCGCACTAACCTGCTGGCGCTCAACGCCTCGATCGAGGCGGCGCGCGGCGGGGAGGCGGGCCGCGGGTTCGCGGTGGTCGCGACCGAGGTCAAGGAGCTGGCGACACAGACCGGCAAGGCGACCGAGCAGGTGGCGGGCCAGATCCGCGCGATGCAGGAAACCACCAGCGCCAGCGTCGACGCGCTGAGGAAGATCGCCGAGCAGATCAAGCAGCTCGAGACGACCGCGGTGTCGATCGCCGCGGCGGTCGATCAGCAGTCGGTCGCGGGGCAGGACCTGGCGCGTTCGATCGACCTCGCCGCGCGCAGCGCGGAGGAAGTGACCGCCAACCTCGACCAGGTGCGCGACACGTCGCTCGCCACCGGCAGCGCGGCGAGCCAGGTCTTGACCAGCTCGACCGAGCTGGAAGGCCAGGCCGCGGCGCTCAAGACCCAGGCGGACGAGTTCCTGCAGCACGTGCGGGCGGCCTAAATCCTTCCCGAGGCAAGCTCGGGGAGGATCTCATTCGCGAAGTTCACACACCTGGAACACATGGAACACGGTCCAGGGAAGAATTCCGGTCCGCATGAAGTTCACACGCGCGTGACAACTGCGACAGGGTCCTGCGCAGCTTCTCCGGCAGCAGCGCCCTGAACGCCTCGTCGGCGGCCTTGCGCGCGGTCCGCACGCCCTGGTCCCAAGCCCGCGCAAACGCCGGGTCGCGCCGCCGCAGCCTGTAAACTCCTTCACGGGACATCCCGCTTCGCGCGCAGGCCCGGCGCACATCCCACCCGGCGGCGAGCCACTCGAGAAACTGCCGCCTGCGCTCAGGCGCCCAGCCATCGCGGCGGCATCTGCATTCGGCGAGGGATTCGTTGGCCGGGTCCATGATCCGCTTCTCCTGATGAGAACAAAACGAGAATCAGCGTCTTTAGGCATCGGCTGGCGTGTAGGAAAATGCTTTTTTTGCTCCCACCCCTAGCCCCTCCCGCAAGCGGGAGGGGAACTGGTTGCGCCAATATCTCCCCTCCCGCAAGCGGGAGGGGCCGGGGGGTGGGTCTGTCCGGCCGATCGCGCTGGCCAAACGGCGGGATGCGGGCCACAGACCTTCGCATGTGCTTTTCGGCCACCGCCAGCTTCGTTGCCGCCGGGGCGATCGGCGTGGTCGGGGTGGCGACGCTGCGGCATGTGCGCGAACCGCGCGCGCTGCTGTTCGCCGCGGTGCCGCTGCTGTTCGCGGCACACCAGGCGACCGAGGGGGTCGTCTGGCTCGGGCTCGACCAGCGGATCGGCTCGCTCGCCTTCCAGCATGTGGTGTTCCTGTTCATGCTCTACGCGATGGGCGTGCTGCCGCTGCTGATGCCGGCGGCGGTGGCGCTGATGGAGCCGCCCGGATGGCGCCGCCGGACGATCCTGGCGCTGACCGCGCTCGGCGCGGGGGTCTGCGCGTGGGACGTCTATGGCCTGATCGTGTTCCCCAGCCAGTGCTTCGCCGAGCACCATTCGGTCGCCTACCGCAACCCGATGATCGGCAATTTCTGGATCTCCGCGCTCTACGTCGTCGCCACCTGCGGCGCGCTGCTGCTGTCGAGCCACCGCGTGGTGAGGTGGTACGGGGTGATCAACGTGGTCGGGCTGACGATCGCGCTGATTATCAAGGCCTACGCCTTCGCCTCGGTCTGGTGCTTCTACGCCGCGGCGATGAGCGTGCTGATCTACTGGCAGTTCCACCGGGTGAAGATCGACCTCGAGACGCCCAACGGCACCTCGGCGGCGGACAAGCCGTTCCTGCTGACCTGGCTGCGGCGGAGGGCGGACTGACCTTCCCTGGCCCCTCCGGCGGCAGGTAATGCTAGGGATCGTCCTGGGCGATAATGCGGACAAAGAAACCGGGCATTCGGGCCAGAACTTCACCTCCGTTCACCAATTCGATCACTGAACGATCATAGCGTAGTTTCATGTTGGGCGTGAGCGGGAAGCTTCGGCCCAATATCGCGATCTGTCCGTGTTCAATCCTGACCTGGGATTCGCCCGTGAACGCCTTCAACGCAGGCCTGGTGTAGCGTCTGATCCACAACCCCAACACCGCGGACCCAGGCACGAGCATTATGACAAACAGCGGGTGGGTCAGCGCTTCCTCGGGCTGCTCGAAGATCTTGATCAGCCCGCCGAGGATCACCACCGTCGCCAGCACCGGGAAGCCTAGCGCCAGCACAGCGGCAAATCGCCTGCTTTTGCCCAACAGCGCTGTTCCGCCCGTCCGGCGAGCAATTGTCGGCAAGTCCAGCACATCCATTGGAGTGGAATCGGAAGACGGCCCCGTCGTTGCCATCTCGCCCCACCTACCACTCATCTCCCGTCGCCTCGTCGAACGGCCGGGTATCCGCCGGCGGGCTCTTGTAGGGCGGGCGCATGGGCAGGGTGCGCTCGCCCTTCCAGGGGACCTGGTCGACCGCGGTCCAGGCGTTGACCACCAGCTTGTAGAACTTCCACCGGCCGTCGCGCTTGACCAGCCGGTCGTCGCGGGTGCCGATGCCGAAGACGAAGTTGGTGTGATAGTCGGCGTTCCACTGGATGATTTGGAAGAAGCAACGCACGCGCGCGCCTTCGGGGCGCGGGTCCATGATGAAGTGGTTCATCAGGTGCTGGCGGCCGTACCACCAGTGTTGTCTGTCGTACCACAGTTTGCGCAGGTTTTCGCGGATCGCCGCGTGGCCCTTGACCCTGCCTTGCCACAGGTGGTCGAACTCGGCGTCTTCGGCGAAGGTATTGATCGCCTGCTCCTCGTCGGCGAGGTCGATGCCCCAGCAATAGCGCGCGTAGAGCTCCTCGATCTCGCCGCGGTCCTCGGCGGGCATGATCTGCGGAACGCCGTTCGGCCATGGATTGTCGGACATTGTTGCTCTCCCTCAATGCGCTCTTGCCAAGTGCGTGAGGCAGGGTTCTATTTGACGTTCGCAAACGGCGCAAAGTCAAAACCGGAGAGGGAACGATGCCCGAGATTTTCCTGCCTTACGACAGCTTCGGCCTGCAGAAGCGAATGCCGATGCGGTTCGAGGCCGATGTCTACGAGTGCGAAGTCGAGGGCGAGATTCCAGCGGAGCTGGAAGGCGCCTATTTTCGCACCGGGGGAGACCGGCAGTATCCGAGCCTGGAGAACGACATCATCCTCAATGGCGACGGCATGGCGAGCAGGTTCCGCTTCGAGGACGGCCACGTCAGCTTCCGCAGCCGCTACGTGCAGACCGAGCGGCTGAAGCGCGAGCGCGAGGCGCGGCGGCGGCTCTATGGGCATTATCGCAACAAGTACACCGACGACCCCTCGGTCTCGAACCTGCCGCAGCGCGACAACACCGGCAACACCAACGCCTTCAATCACCACGGGCGGCTGTTCATGCTGCGCGAGGATTCGCGGCCCTACGCGGTCGATCCCGAGACGCTCGAGACGCTGGAGGTCGGGCGCTTCGGCAACCTCGGCTCAAGCGCGATGACCGCGCACCCGAAGATCGATCCGAAGACCGGCGAGTGGTGGAGCTACGCGGTGTTCGCCAAGGGCGAGCCGACCACCGACGCCAGCCTGCACGTGTTCGACAAGTCGGGCGCGCTGATCCGCGAGGAGTGGTTCCACACGCCCTACCCCGGCCTCTCCCACGACTTCGCCGTGACTCGCGAGCACGTCGTGTTCCCGATCATGCCGCTGACCGCCGACGAAAAGCGCCTACGTGCGGGCGACTCCTATTACCAGTACGATCCCGACCTGCCGAGTGCGTGGGGGATCATGCCGCGCAACGGCACCACGGCCGACCTGCGCTGGTTCAAGATCCCCGGCATCGTGCTGGGGCACATCATGAACGCCTATACCGAAGGCGATAAGGTGATCGTCGATACGCCGGTCAGCCCGGGCAACTGCTTCTGCTTCTTCAGGGATAAGCACGGCAACCTGCCGAGCCTGCCCGAAACGGTGACGCAGCTGACCCGGATCACTTTCGACCTGTCGAAGACCGACGATCAGGCGATCACCATGGAGCCGGTCCAGGGGGCCTATGGCGACATGCCCAAGATCGACGACCGGTTCGCGATGGAAAAGTACCGCGTCGGCTATTTCGCCTTCCGCGACTTCCCGCGCATGGGCGTCGCGCAGATCGACTGGGACACCCGCGAGCTGAAATTTCACGACCTGGAGAACGCCGCTGCGCAGGAGCCGCTGTTCATCCCCAGGAGCGCCGCCGCGCCCGAAGGCGACGGGTTCATCCTGACGGTGGTCGACCGCTTCGCCGACAAGCGAACCGATCTGCTGATCCTCGACGGCAACGACGTCAGCCGTCCGGCGCTGGCCACGGTCAAACTGCCGTTCGCGCTGCCGATGAGCTTCCACGGGAGCTGGATGCCGGCCTGAGGCGCACCGGCCGGGCAGGCTCTGCACGGCTGGCAGATGTTGGCAAACCCGCGCAAGTGCTGTTAGGCGTTCGCTGCTGACGGAATGCCGTGAAGGAGAGTGCAGTGGCGGACGAGACGGCAGCGCGGAGGCGAAAGTTCGGAATCCGCGAGGCGATCATCCTCGTGCTTGCTGCCGGTCTGGTGGCGGTGCTGTGGCGGGTCCAGGCGATGGCGCAGGAGCGGGACGATCTGAGCACCCAGCTGATCGCCGAGCGGCAGGCGCGGGCCGCCACCGAACTGTCGCTCAATGCCCTCAAGTACCAGGTGGCCAGCGGCAAGCTCAATTCGGAAGTGCACAAGAACATCATCGACCAACGGATCGTCGAGGCGCAGAAGCAAGCGGCCGACCTGCAGCAGCAGGCCGAGCAATTGCGCAAGGAGAAGGTGCGGGAGGCCAATTGCGTGACGCCCAAATCGGTGCGCGAGGCGAACGGGCTGTGAGGCGGGCGATCGTCCTGATGCTGCTGCTCGCCGGCTGCACGCCGATGCCGAAGCCGGCCGAAACGCCGCCGCCGCCGCCACAGGCCTGCGTCGATGCGTCGCAGATCCCGGCCGAACCGCCGACGGTTGGGAGCAAGTTCAACGGCGACGCCAAGCACGACCTACAGATCCTCGCCCCCAACGCGATCGCCTTGCGCCAATGGGGCGAGCAGCTGCAAGCGCTGCTGCAGGGGTGTTTGCCGGAGACGCCGGCGCCCGAGCCGACGTCGAAGCCAGCTCCGACCAGCAAGGCCGGCAAGGGAAGCTAAGGGCCCTAGCCGGTCACCCGTTCGACGAAATCGGTCAGCAGCGCGTCGACGTCCTTGATCGGGGTGCCGAGCGATTGTGAGGGCGTCAGGTGGTTGTGGCCGACGAGGTAATGCATCTCGGGATAGGCGCCTTTCTCACGGCCCCAGGCGCCGGCGGTGCGGGCGGCTTCCTGCTGAAACATCGACGGGTCGAACTCGCTGACGGTGAAGCATAGCGGGACTTCGGTGGCGAGCAGGCCGGGCATGTTGTTGGCCTCGGCGTATTTCGCTTCGTCGACACCGTAATAGGCGCGGTGATTGTCGTTCGGCGGCACGGCGACGGTGTCGTAAAGCCCGCTCATCAACACCGCGC
Source organism: uncultured Alphaproteobacteria bacterium (assembly GCA_963811255.1). Lineage (GTDB taxonomy): Bacteria > Pseudomonadota > Alphaproteobacteria > Sphingomonadales > Sphingomonadaceae > Croceibacterium_B. The sequence continues at coordinate 88,536 of CAWEQI010000004.1, forward strand.
CGCACACGCCGCCGCCCGGTGCCGCATGGTATTGCGAGTGAGCGATGTAACTCGCCACATGCACAGCGCCGGCCGACTGGCCGGAGAGCACGATCTTCTCCGGATCGCCGCCATAATCGGCCGCGTGGGCCCTGATCCACTCGACCACGAGCTTCAAATCTTCGGGGCCGGCCGGCCACGGATGCGCCGGGGCGAGGCGGTAGGTCGGCACGACGCCGATCCAGCCCTGTCGGGCGGCGAAGTCGCCGACGTTGGCGTAGAAGGGGCCGGGCGGGTTGCGCTTGTCGCCCATGATGAAGCCGCCGCCGTGGACGAACACGAACACCGGCGCGTTCTCGATGTTCTGCTCGCGGAAGAGGTCGAGCCGGTGGCGCGGATCGGGACCGTAGGCGATGTCGGCCTCCTCGATCGTCTGCGGGTCCATCCCTTCGAACATCTGCGCCATCATCATGCTGGTGCCGCCGAGCAGGTCGGGGCTCAGTTCGCGGCCGAAGGCTTCGATGCGATGGCGGAAATCGGCGGTCATTACGGCTCTCCTATCAGCAGCACCGGCTTGATCGCCTTGCCCGAATGGGCGTCGGCGAAGGCGCGGTCAATTTCGGCAAACGGGTAGAAAGTGAGCAGGCGGTCGAACGGGAAGCGGCCCTGGCGCCAGTAATCGACCAGCTTGGGCAGGAACAGCCCGGGATGCGCATCGCCGCCGAGGATGCCGCGCAACTGGCGCCCGCCGGCGAGCATGGCGAACATTTTCGGCGCCCACTCGCCCTTGGGCGCGGCGACGAACCCGGCGGTGCCGTTCATCGCCAACACTTCGAGCGCGATGGTGTGGACCTCAGGTACGGTGGTTGTGTTGAAGCTGAAATCGACCCCGCGGCCGGTGACGGCGCGGACCTTTTTGGCGACGTCGTCCTCGTCGGCGGCAATGCAGTCGGTGGCGCCGAGTTCACGCGCCAACTCGAGCCGTTCGCGGTTGATATCGACCGCGACGATCCGCCGGGCGCCGATCAGCTTTGCCGCCATGACGGCGGAAAGGCCCACGCCGCCGGTGCCGAACACCGCGATGGTGTCGCCGTAGCCGACCTTGAGCGCCTCGATCACCGCGCCCGCCCCCGTGACCACGCCGCAGCCCAGGGGACCGAGCTTTTCCAGCGGCAGGTCCCTGTCCATCTTCACCGCGGTGCGCTGCGGGACGAGGCAATGGGTCGAAAAGCTCGATTGACCGAAGAAATGCGAATGCACCGCGCCACCCTCCAGCGAGGTCGAGCCGTCGAGCCGCTGGCCGCCGAAGCACAGCGGCATGGCGAGGTCGCAGTAGGTCGGGCGATTGGCCTTGCAGCTCGGGCATTCGCCACACGAATTGCCGCTGAGGATCACGTGATCGCCGACCGCGAAGCCGGTCACTCCTTCGCCGAGCTTCTCGACCACGCCCGCGCCTTCGTGGCCGAGCACGATCGGGTGCGGCGAATGGCGGCCAGGGTGTTCGTGGAGGTCGGTGTGGCAGATGCCGGTGGCCACCAGCCGGATGCGCATTTCCCCCGCGCGCGGCTCTTCCAGTTCGAGCTGTTCGAGCGCGGGCGCGGGCGTGTCCCCGCGGCTGACGGCTGCGGTGATTTTCATGCGCCGGGCTTCCCGAGGTGATGATCGTCCTGGATATCCGCCACCGGCCCGGTCTGCGTCAGCAGGCTCTTGCGCCTGAGGAACCGGCGCAGGCTCTCAGGACCGATCCTCGGCGCGCCGTAGCCCGAGCAGCCGAAGCTGTCGGAGCCGAAGGTGCGCAGTTTGGCGAAGGTGAGGAAGGTATCCTGCAGGAAGATCCCGCCGGCGTTGAGACGGCGCCCAATCGCCTTGGCTTCCTCGGCGGTGCCGGCGATCACGCTGGCGGTGAGGCCGAACTGCGTGTCGTTGGCGAGGCGGACCGCTTCTTCGGCGTCGTGGTAGGCCATCACCGGGATGCACGGGCCGAAGGTCTCGTCCTGCATGATCAGCATCTCGTGAGTGACGCCGGTCAGCACCGTCGGACGCATGTAGAGCCCGCCGCCGATGTCCTCGATCTCCCCGCCGGTGAGGACCTTGGCGCCCTTGGCCTTCGCGTCCGCGATATGCCGCATGACGATCTCGGCCTGCGGGGCGAACGTGAACGGGCCGATGTGCCCGGCGCGCGGGTCGTCGGCGTTGAGCCGCACGGCCTGCGCCTGCTCGACCAGCTTTGCGACGAAAGCGTCGTGCACAGATTCGTGAACGTAAACCCTCTCGACCGAATAGCACACCTGCCCGGTGGCATAGACCGCGCCGCGCAGCACCGCGGTGGCCGCGCGGTCGAGGTCGGCGGTCTCCATCACGATGCACGGGTCCTTGCCACCCAGTTCGAGGTTGCACGGGATCAGCCGCTCGGCGCAGGCGACCGCGACCTTGCGCCCGGTCGGCACCGAGCCGGTGAAGCAGATCGTATCGGCCTCGGCGATGACCGCCTGGCCGACCTCGCCGGGGCCGGTGACGTAATCGAACACCGCCTCCAGCTCGGGCACTTCGTGCACAGTCTCGAACAAAGTCTCGATCACTCGCGGGGTGACCTCGCTCGGCTTCAAGAGAACGGCGCTGCCGGCGAACAGCGCCGGCACCGCGTCGAGCAGCGCCAGCATCAGCGGCGCGTTCCACGGGCTGATCACGCCGACGATCGGATAGGCGACGACCTGGCTTTCGACCTCGACCGTCGGCATCGAGGTGCTCATGCCCTGCCATTCGAGGCTTTCGAAAGCCCTGGGCGCATCCTCCAGCCAACCGCCGATATTGCCCATGGTGATGAAGCCCTGCAGGTAGCTGGTGTGGCACCCGCCGGTATCCACCGCGTCGGCCTCGCCGATGTCCGCGGCCCGCCTCTTCACCGCGCGGAGCCAGCGCGCCATCACCCCGCAGCGGCCCTGTACGCCCAGCGCTTCCCACGCCGGCTGGGCGGCGCGCAGCCGGGCCGCCTTGTCGGCCACCTCCGCGCGGCTCGAAATCGCCAGCGCCCAATCCGATTGGCCGGTCCGCGGATTGCGGACGGCAAGCATTGTCTCCTGTGTCGCGGCTGCCGAAGCCATCGATCTCCCTTTCCTCTCCGGACCTTGGGTAACGTGTCGTGTGGCCGGTGGGTAGGGGCGATGTGCGCGAATCCGGCGCCGGGCGCGAGTTTCGTGCACCCTGCCGAACCCGGTGGACACCGCGCGAGCGCCACGCGTTTCGATGCTGTTCCCCAACCAGGAGTCTCGCATGAGCAAGGAAAAGATCAGGTCGCGCCCCGGGCCCGGAACCGGCGCCGGCAGCCGCCAGCACGAACAGCAGACCATGGGCGACGCGATGCAGCCCGGCTCCGATATCCGCGCCTGCGAGCAGGAGGAGATGTCCGAAGCCGGCAGCCATCGCCCCGAAGGCAATCGCGGCGTGGAGTTCGAACCCGACGGCGGTGACAACGTCCGTTTCGCGGAGGACGGACAAGCCGCCAGCGAGATGCAGCAGGGCGAAGGCCACCTGAGCCAGGCCGAGACCAGGCACGGCGCGCGTTACCAGACCGAGCAGGGGCACGACATCGGCTCACAACAAGGCCGGCGGCACTCCGACGTGCCGCGCCAGCCCCACGGCAGCGAAACACGGCGGCAGGAGCGGCAGAGCGAATGAGGCCGGCGGGCCAAGCCCCAGCGCGGGCGGAACTCGGGCTGTCGCAAGCGCGGGAACGATAGGCCGGCGCCACGTTGAAATGCCACCCTGCCGCGCGCGCGGCAGGCACGAGAGGAGAATACCCATGGGTCAGAAGAAGAGCGGCGGCGGCAGCCGTCAGCAACAGCAGGGCCAAGGCCGTCACGACCGTCACCAGCAACAGCAGGGGGGCCGCAGCCGTCAACAGCAGCAGCAAGGCGGCGGCAGCCGTCAGATGGGCGACGACGACCGCGGCAGCCGCAACGACAACCGCTGATTTCCCATTTTCGAGCACACGCAAGGGCCGCCTCCGGGCGGCCCTTGTTCTGCGTTGTCTCGGCTAGAAGCCGTAGCGGAAGCCCGCCCACACCGTGCGCGGAGCGCCGAGATCCATCGAGCCGGCCTGATTGCGGGTGACGACGGTCGCGTCGAACAAGTTCTCCGCCCGGGCGACGAAACTGAGGTTGTTCACTATCGGCACTTGCGCGAAGAGGTCCACGGTGGTCGCCGCGGGGAGCACGAAGGTTTCCTGGTCGTCCTCGAACTGCTTGCCGACGTGGCGCACGGTGGCCGAGAACAGCATGTGCTCTCTCGGGCGATAGCTGACGGTGGCGCTTTCCGCCCAAGCGGGCGTCTGCGAGGGGCGGAAGCCGTCGAGATCGGTGCCCGGGCTGTGCTGGCGCGCATGGGTGTAGGCGAGCGAGCCGTTGAAGCTCAGCCGGCCGAGGTGCGCCTCGGCCCCAAGCTCGATGCCTTTGGCGCGGATCGAGGGGATGTTCCGCCGCTGGCGCAAGTTGGGGGCGATGGTGACGTTGGTAATCGCGTCCTTGAGCTTGTTGTCGAACGCGGTGAGCGAGACCTTGACCCCCGGCGTCGCCTGCCAGTCGAGCCCGGCCTCGTAGCCGAACAGCCGCTCGGGCTTGAGGTTCTCGTTGGCCTCAGTGACCACCGGGAACACCACGAAAGGCCGATACAGCTCGTTCAGCGTCGGCAAGCGGAAGCCAGTGTAGGCCGCGGCGCGCAATTGCAACGCGCTGGTCGCGTGGAACACCGCGCCGCCGCGCCAGGAGAATTGCCAGTCGGCCCGATTGGGGAAGGTCGAGTTCTGCAGCACGGCCGTACCGTCGCCGCTGAGCACGCGATAGTAACCGTCGCGAATGGTGTACCGATCGCCGCGCACGCCGCCGGTCAGCGTAACCGGCCCGAGGACCCAATCGTCTTCGGCGAACAGGCCCCAGTCGGTGTTGACCCCGCCGCCGAAGCGCTGCTCGGTGCGATTGCCGGTGAACGCCGAATAGGCATCTTCCTTCAGATCCCCCTTCGAGCGGCGGAAGTCGGTGCCGAGGCGCAATGTGTTATGGCCGCCGACCGGCGGGCGGACCTCGATTTTGCCGCCCTGCCCCTGCGCCGGGGTGTCCTTCTGGTTGAGCACCGGCACGAACTTGCTCGAGGACACGACGACATTGTGGAAGTTACGCCACTGGCCGTAGGCAAGAGCGTCGAACTGCCACGGACCACGGCCGACCACCCGGGCGCTCACGTCTTCGCCCTTCATCCCGTTGTCGGCGCCGGCGAAGCGCAGCACGCGGTTGTCGTCGAAGGCGAGCCCGCGCAGCTGCAGGGTTATGTCGTCGCTCAGCGGCTCGACCAGGCGGCCGCTGGCCGACCAGCTGTCGTATTTCGCGCGCACGCTGGCGGGGACGCGCTGGTCCTCGGGCGTGGTCCAGAAGCCCTTGCCGCGGTCCCAGCGGCCGCTGAGGGTGGCGTAGCCGGCGCCGATCTGCGGGGCGAGCGAAGCACTCATCTCCGTCTCGGCGCGGTTGTCGATCAGCGCCTGGCCGCTGAACAGGCCGAGATCGGACGCGTCGGCGCTTTCCAGCTGGATCGTCCCGTCGAGCGCGCCCGAGCCGAACGGACCCGAGCCGCCGCCGCGGGTGACGACGATGTTCGACAGGCGCTCGGGCGCGATGGCGGACAAAGGAATGTAGCCGAAGAACGGATCGCTCATCGGCACCCCATCGAGCAGCACCAGCGCGCGGCTGGTGGCGTTGCCGCCTAAGGCACGGAGGGTGACGCCTTGAGCGCTGGGGTTCGACGAGCGGCTGTCGGAGCGGCGGAACTGCTGAAAGCCGGCAACGTCCGACAGCGCATCCTCGAGCCGGTCCGAGGCGGTCGAGACGATCTGCTTCCGGTCAAGCGTGGTGGTGTCGTAAGCCGGCGTCGCGGGGGTTTGCGGCAGGCCGCGGCCGGTGACCACGATGACCGGCGCCTGGCTCGTTTCGGCCGGCGGATTCGCGTCCTGCGCCAAGGCCGGAGCGGCGGGAGCGACGGCAGCGGCGAGGACCAAGTACTTGAGCTTCATGGGGCATCCTTGGGAGCTATCGTTGACTTTGTCCGCGCCTGTAGCGGAGCGCGCTTGCCGTGTCACCCAACCTTTGGCAGGGGAGGCTGAACGGGAGATTTTCGCCGATGCGCACGTTCATTGCCGCCGCGCTGCTGATGGCCGGCAGCGCCCTTCATGCCCAGGAGACCCAGCCCCCGATGACCGCCACGCCGCCGCACGTCGCCACCGACCAGCAGGCGCTGCTCGCCAGCCCCGACCCGAAGCTCGCCGCCAACAAGAGGCTGGTCTACGACATGTATCGCATCGTCCTGCAGGCCGGCATCTGGGAGCGCGCCGGCGAGTTCATCCGTGACGACTACGTCCAGCACAATCCCAATGCCGGACAGGGCCTGAAGGGCGTGCAAGACTACATCCGCAAGACCCGCCCCGAGCGGCCGATCAAAGACACGCTCGAGCTGCCGCTGATCGATCTGATCGCCGAGGGCGACCGGGTGATGACCGCCTTCGTCCGCCCGGAGAAGGATGCGGCGGGCGAGACCTATTACTCGACGTGGTTCGACCTCTACCGCATCCAGGACGGCAAGATCGCCGAGCACTGGGACCCGATGCTCAAGAGCGACAAGCCGGTCGATCCGAACGACAAGAAGCTCTAGTCACCCGCCGCCAGCCGTTCCCACAGCCGGCGCAATTCGCTTCCCGAAACCGGGCTGAGCGAGCGCGCAGGTTTGCCTGCGCGCAGGCGTTCGCGGTCCTTCTCGGATGGCTGAACCACGCGAACCCGCACCGGGGCCACGCCCTGGCGCAGGATGCCGAGTTCCTCAGCCGCGCCGCGCGAGAGGTCGATGATCCGCCCGCCGCCCGAGAACGGCCCGCGATCGTTGACCCGGACGAGGATTCGCTTGCCGCTATCGAGCGCGGTGACCTCGACATAGCTGGGCAGCGGCAGGGTGGCGTTGGCGGCAGTGATCCACTCGGCCTGATAGCGTTCGCCGTTGGCGGTGCGGATGCCCAATTCGGCGCCGTACCAGGTGGCGTAACCGACCCGGTCGTAGCCCGGATCGGCGCGCGGCACGTAAGTCACACCGCGCACCGTGTACGGCGGGCCGATCCGCACCGGCACGTCGGACACCGGCCGGAAATGCTCGCCCGCGCCGCACCCCGAGAGGGCAAGCAGCGCCGCCGTGGAAATGAGAACCCGGACCGACCGCCCACTTCGCATCGAGCGATTCTAGGTCCGGCTGCGGAAGGCGGGAATCCCGCGGAGCCGGCTTTTCCCGCCTAATGCCGCTCAAACGTGCGCCGGCGCCGCATCGAGCAGAATGGTCTTGGTCTCGACGTAAGGCCATAGCCCTTCCTCGCCGCCTTCGCGGCCGATGCCCGATTGCTTGAAGCCGCCGAAGGGCATGCCGAATTCCATCCGCATGCCGTTCTGGCCGACCACGCCGGTGCGCACCTTGCGGGCGACGTCGTAGGCGGCCTGGGCGTCGCCGGTCATCACCGCGCCGTTGAGGCCGTAGTTCGAACTCGTTGGCGATGCGGATGGCATCTTCCTCGTCCTCCGCCGGGATCAGGCACAGCACCGGCCCGAAGATCTCCTCCTGGGCGATGCGGCTCTGGTTGTCGACGTTGGCGAACAGCGTCGGCTCGATGAAATAGCCCTTGTTGAGATGCGCCGGGCGGCCGCCGCCGGTGACCAGGTCGGCGCCCGACTTCTTGCCTTCCTCGATGTACATCTCGACCCGGTCGAGCTGGCGCTTCATCGCCAGCGGGCCGAGCTGGGTCTCCGGATCGGCCGGGTCGCCGATCTTGACGCCCTTCATCACCTTGGCGATCGCCTCGGCCAGCTCGTCGTGGCGGTCCTTGGTGACGATTGCCCGGCTGAGCATCGCGCAGATCTGGCCCGACAGCATGGTGATCGTGTTACCGAGGATGTTGGCCGCGTCCTCGATGGGAAAATCGTCGCGCACGATCGCCGCACTCTTGCCGCCGAGCTCGAAGGTAGCGCGGGTCATCTTGGCGCCGCAGACGCTGGCGATGTGCATCCCGGCCGCCGAGGATCCGGTGAAGCTGACCTTGTCGATGTCATGCGAATGGATCAGGTGATCGGACGCCTCGCGGTCGGCGGGGACGAGGTTGATCACCCCCTCCGGCACGCCCGCCTCCTCGGCCGCCTCGGCGATGATGTAGGCCTCGAGCGGAGTCTCGGGCGAAGGCTTCATCACCATCGTGTTGCCGGCGATCAGCGAATAGGCGACCTTGTTGAGCATGATGCCGAACGGCGCGTTCCACGGGGCGATGCCGACGACGACGCCGACCGGCTCACGCACGATCACCGCGGTGTCGACCATCTGGCCCTTCTTCTGCTCGGTCCACGGGAAGCCTTCGCCGAGCGCGGCGATCCCGCGCATCCCCATCACCGAACCCATCTGCATCCCGACCGAGTTCTTCTCGAGCCCGCCGATCTGCGCGCACCACGCCTTGGCGATCTCGGGCACGCGGCGCTCGAGGATTTCGGCCATCCTCATCAGCACGGCACCGCGCTTGGCCGGCGGGGTGGTCGGCCACGGGCCGCGATCGAACGCCTCGCGCGCCGCGGCGACCGCACGGTCCATGTCATCGTCGCCGGCAGCGGCGACGCGGGCGATCACGTCCTCGCTCACCGGATTGACCACCTCGATCTGCTCGCCGGACAGTGCGGCGACCCATTCGCCGCCGATGAACAGCTTGTCGGGATTGCGGATGAAAACGCCTTCGGGGGTCATGGAAAATCTCCTCTCGCTCACACGGTCAACACACGGTGGGGCCGTTGGTTCAGTAACTACTCAAAATCGTCAGGCTGTGCGAATCGAGCGGCTTGCCGGCCTTTTGCAGGGCCGTTTCCTTGTCGTGCAACGGGCCTTGCAGGCTGATCAGATAGGCGTGGATCGCCTTGACGTCGTCGGCGCTCAACCGGTCTTCCCAGTGCGGCATGCCCTGCGGCGTCAGCGTCCCTTGGAGCACAATCTTGTCGAACTGGTCGTGGACCGGCTGCGTCATCCGGCGCAAGTCGGGCGCGCCCGAGCGCGGCTGGTTCGAATGGCAGATCGAGCAGTTGCTCGTGAACAGCATCTGCCCCTGGGCGATGATAGCCGGGGTGACGCCGGGCAGCTGCGGCGGCGGGGGCGGCGCAGGCTGCAGCGGCGGCAGCGGCGGCGGCACAGGTACCGGGCCGCCGCCAAGCTTGAACACCAGCAGGCGGTTTTCGTTGCCGCGCTGGTAAGCGGCCGAATAAGCCGGAGTGAAGCCCCACCCGCCGCCGCCCCAGCCGGTCTGCACGGCGATGTACTGCACGCCGTTGACCTTGTAGGTCATCGGCGCGGCCATGATCGAACTGCCGGTATCAACCTGCCACAGCGCCTTGCCGGTGTCGGCGTCGCGCGCGAAGAATTTCCCGCCGACGTCGCCGTGGAACACGAGGCCGCTGGCGGTGGCGAGCGTGCCGAAGCGGTCCTGCCAGCCGGCCGATGGCACCGACCACTTGGTCTTGCCGGTCAGCGGATCGATCGCCCTGAGTTCGCTCTTGAACGGCTGCTTCTTGACCCACTGCCATTGCGGAGTCTTTTCCATCGCCTCGCGCACCGGCGGCGGCAGGCCGGGCGCGGCCGCCTGCAGGTCGGGACTGAAGATGATCGCCGCGCCGGCGTTGAGGAACCCTGGCTGGCGCTTGATCTGGTTGGGCGGCGTGGTGATGAACTCCAGGTTGCCCATGTCGAGCACGTGCGCGAAGTAGGTCCGGCGCTTGGGGTCGTAAGCCGCCGGATACCAGTTGCGCGCGCCGGGGCTGGCCGGGAAGACGATCTTCGCGCCGTTGGTGTAGTCGCTGCCCTCGGGCGTCAGGTGCGGCTTGCCCGTCTTGAGGTCCCACCCGTCGGCCCAGCTGGTGCGCACGAGGGCATTGGCGGTGAGCGGCTTGCCGGTCTCGCGGTCGACCACGAACATGAAGCCGTTCTTCGGCGCGTGCAGCAGCACCGGGCGCATTTTGCCGTTCACCGTCAGGTCGGTCAGCACCATCGGCTGGACGGCGTCGTAATCCGACTGGTCCTTGGGCGTTTCCTGGAAGTACCACTTGAGCTTGCCGGTCTTGCGGTCGAGCGCCACCAGGCACTCGAGGTAGAGGTTGTCGCCGTCGCCGGGCGAGCGGGCCGCCTGCGGATAAGGGGTGCCGTTGCCGACGCCGACGATCACCTGGTCGAACTGCGGATCGTAGACGATCGCGTCCCACGCGGTGCCGCCCCCGCCGATGTCCCACGCCGAATTGGGGCTCCAGGTCTTGAGCGCGGCGTCGAGCGCCTTGCTCTCTTGCGGACCGCTCTTGGGATCGTGCGGCACGGTCCAGAAGCGCCACACCTGCCCGCCGTCGTCGACCGAATAGGCGGTGACATAGCCGCGAGTATCGTCTTCCGCCCCGGCGTTGCCGATGATGACGAGATTGCCGGCGAGCGTCGGTGCGCCGGTGCTGGTGTAGCCGCGGGTGTGGTCGGCGATGGTGTCGGTCTGCCAGATGATATGCCCGGTCTTGGCGTCGAGCGCGTAAAGCATGCCGTCGAGCGCGGCGGCGTAGACCTTGCCGTCCGCTACCTGCACGCCGCGGTTTGCCTGATCGCAGCAGGCGGCGCGGTTGACTTGGCCGTCGACCTGAGGAGTGAAAGTCCACAGCGGCTTGCCGCTCGCCGCGTCGAGCGCATAGACCCGCCCGAGGTTGCCGCTGGTGTACATGACGCCGTCGATCACCACCGGCGTCGCTTCCTGAACGCGGTCGGTGCCGAGATCGTATTGCCAGGCGAGGCCGAGTTGGCCGACGTTCTTGGCGTCGATGTCCGTCAGCCGCGAATAGTGGCTCCCCGCCCAGTCGCCGCCCGGGCTGGTCCAGTTGTCGCCCGCGCCGTAGGTCTGCGGCGCGGTCGAGGTCTTCTCCGGCACGGCGGAATGGCACGAGGCGAGCGCCAGCAGCGCGACCCCGATGATCGCGACCTTGAAGCCCTCCCCCTCGAGGGGGAGGGTTGGGTGGGGTTGCCCTCCCGGTAGCTGGGACGCGCGGCCTTCGGCCGCGCTCCCCCACCCCCATCCCCTCCCCGCCGGGGAGGGGGGAATGAAGCGGTGGAGGAGAGAAATGAGTCCGCTCATTGCGGCCACAGGTGCCGATACTGTTCGAGCACCGAGCGCAGCGTGCGCGGCGGGCGGCCGGTCACGCGCTCGACGTCGTGGGATTCGACGTCCATGAACCCCTCGCGGATCGACTGGCCGAAGGTGACCATGCCCTCGCTGGCCCAGGGAATCGGCCCGTCGGGCACCACATCGGAGGCCTTGCGGGGTACGCCGAGCGAATCGAAGTAGGCGTACATGCCCTCGTCATCGACGGGTTCGATCTCGATCGGCTTGCCGGCCATTTGCGACACCAGAGCCATCGCGTCGGGCAGCGTCCACATCTCCGGCCCGGTCACGTCGTAGGCTGTGTTGGCGTGCCCGTCCTGCGTCAGCACGCCGACGGCGATCGCCACGCAATCGTCGCGGCTGACGATCGGAACCCGGCCCTGCCCGGCGTTCTCCGGCTTGTGCCCCGCCTGCAGCGCGGGGATCGCCATGGCCGTGGCCACCGCCTCGGCATAGAGGCTGTCGCGCAAGTGGGTCCAGGCGAGGCCCGACGCCTCGATCATCTTTTCGGTGGCGATGTGGTCGAAGCCTTCGACCGAGGGATTGCCCGGCGTCCTCACCCCCAGCAGCGAGGTGTAGACGATGTGCCTGACGCCCGCCGCCTTGGCCGCCTCGACCGCGGCGGTGTGCTGCTCGACGCGGCTGCCGACGCGCACGGTCGAGATCAGCAGCATCTTCTCGCCGCCTTCCATCGCCGGGCCGAGCGAGGCGGGATCGTCGAAATCGGCCTTTCGCACATTCGCCCCGGCCTCGGCGAATTCGCCGAGCTTGTCGGGGGTGCGGCTGAACACGATCAGGTCTTCGGGCGGGACGAGCCCCAGCAGCGAGCGCGCGGCCGCCATGCCGAATTGACCGGATGCGCCGGTGACGATGATCTTGCCCAAGGGAATCCCTCTCTGTCTTGGCGGCAATCATAACGAGTGTTACGGTTGTGGCAACAATCCGGGAGAGTGATTTTGAGCCAGCTGACCGTCGACGACCGCCTCGCCCTGCAGGACCTGATCGCCGCCTATTCGTGGGCGCTCGACACCGGCGACGCCGACGCGCTGGTCGCCTGCTTTACCGAAGACTGCGTGATGAGCGAGGAAGTGTTCGAAGATCCCGACGTGTGGGAGGGGCACGAGGGGATCCGCGGCCTGATGAAGCACTATGCCAATGCGCCGGGCTTCCCCGGCCGCCAGCACCACGTCACGCAGGTGCAGTACCGCCCGCAGCCCGATGGCTCGGTCAAGATGCGCGGCTTCGCCTTTGTCACCGAATGCGAGGGCGAACCGCCCTATGTGCTGCGCTTCACCGGGTACTACGACGACCACGCCGTGAAGGGCGCCGACGGCCAGTGGCGCTTCAAGCGCCGCACCGTGCGGCTGTGGGACGGCGAGGTACTCAAGAACTTTCCCGGCCGCGGGCAATGGGTGCCGAGGAAACGGCCGCCATCGCTGGTGATCAAACGCTGACCCTCCCCGAACCTCTCCCGCAAGCGGGAGGGGGACCGGCGGATGATCTCCCCTCCCGCTTGCGGGAGGGGTCGGGGGAGGGCAAAAGAGCGGCCAAAGATGGGGGAGAATCCCAAAATGACCGCCAAGACCATCCTCGCGCTCGGCGCCGCCACGGCCGCGCTGGCCTTCGCCTCGCCCGCCGCGGCGAAAAACTGCGCCAGCCTCGCCGGGCTCCAGCTCGACGGCAAGGTCACCTCGGCCGCGCTGGTCCCGGCGGGCCAGTTCACCGAGCCGCGCGGCCCCGGCCTGCCGCCCGGCGTCGGCGGCGCCGATTACAAGGGCCTGCCCGAATTCTGCCGGGTGCAGGCGACGCTCACCCCGACCAGGGATTCCGACATCAAGGTCGAAGTCTGGCTCCCGGCCAGCGGCTGGAACGGCAAGTTCGTCGCCGTCGGCAACGGCGTCTGGGCCGGCCAGCTCAGCTACTCTGCGATGGCCGATCCGCTCAAGCGCGGCTACGCGGTCGCCACCACCAACACCGGGCACAGCGGCAGCGGGATGGAGGCCAAATTTGCCGTCGGGCATCCCGAGAAGCTGATCGACTTCGGCTATCGCGCGGTTCACGAAATGGTCGTCACCGGCAAGGCGGTGATCTCGGCGTATTACGACAAGGCGGCGGCGAAATCGTACTGGGATTCGTGCTCGACCGGCGGCCGCCAGGGGCTGATGGAAGCCTATCGCTACCCGGCCGATTTCAACGCGATCAGCGCCAAGGCCCCGGCCAACCCGATGACCGGGCTGATGGTCCAGTCGATGTGGGCCGGCTGGGCGCCCAAGCACGCGCCCAACGCCGCGCTCGATCGGCAAACGATGGCCATGGTCCATGCCGCGGTGATCAAGGAGTGCGACGCGAAGGACGGACTCGCCGACGGGCTGATCGAAGACCCGCACAAGTGCGGCTTCGATCCCGCCACGCTGATGTGCAAGCCGGGCCAGACCAGTGGGTGCCTAAACCCCGACCAGGTCGAGGCGCTGCACATGATCTACGGCGGGGTGCGCGACAGGAACGGCCATGTGATCATGCCCGGCTGGCCGGTCGGCAGCGAGGTGCAGCTCGCCCTGCTGCTCGGCGGCAACGAGCCGTTTCCGGTGGCGACCAACTATTTCCGCGAGCTGGTCTATGGCGGCCAGCCGAACTGGGACTGGAAGGTTTCCGACTACGGCCAGGAGCTGGCCGACGCGCGCGCCTATGGTGCCAAGATCCTCGACGTGCCGCCCGATGGGCTCGAACCGTTCTTCGCCCGCGGCGGCAAGCTGCTGATGAGCCACGGCTGGACCGACGGGCTGATCCCGGCAAACAACTCGGTGATGTTCTACACCAACATGCTCAAGGCCATCCCCGCCTCGCAGGCGCGCGGCCAGGCGCGGCTGTTCATGGTGCCGGGCATGGACCACTGCGGCGGCGGCGAAGGCGCTTCGACCTATGACACGCTCGGCACGATCGACGCCTGGGCGACCACAGGTCGTGCTCCGGAGCGCATTATCGCCACCCGCGAACCCTCGCCCAATCCGAACGCGCCCAAGCTGCCGCCGATCAGCCGCCCGCTGTGCCCCTATCCCCTGATCGCCCGCTACGATGGGAAGGGCGATCCGGCCAAGGCGGACAGCTTTACGTGCGGGAATGCTCCAGCTGGAAGCGCCGGTTACTCCGGAGAGCGCGGCTAAGGTCCGCGTCAGGCCCTCGGCGCCAGCGCCCACGCGAGCGCGTGGTCGCCGTCGAGCGGGCGGCCGGCGGCGATCATGTCATTCAGGCCTTGCCCGTCCCAGGCGACCGGGACGTAGCCCGCCTCGCGCGCGACATCCTCGATCAGGACCTTGTCGGATTGGCGGCTGATGCCGGCGACCAGCCACGGGCGGCCTTCGAGTGCCTGGCGCGTAAAGCGCACCGGATCGCCGCTTATCGCCAGAACCGTGTGGCCCTGCGCCTTGCCCGCGAGCGCCAGGCGCCGCCCGGCGTCGAGCGCCGGATCGTGCAGCATGAGCACCTTGCCGTTGCCGCCGTTGCGGCGCCACTTGGGGAGGCCGGTGAGCAGGGGCGCGGCCACAGCACCCATCAGCGTATCCCGCCGGCTGGCGCGGATCATTTCGGGCCTCCCACCGCCGCGGGATGCGGCCCGGCGGCGAGGTAATCGGCGATCTGCTTCAACTCGGCGTCGCTCACCTCGCCCGGCGGGATCGGCGGCATGTTGCCGAGGCCCCGGCGGGCGAACGTGGTCACGTACTGCGCGGTGAGGTTGTCGCGCAGCTCGAGGTTGGGCTGGTCTAGCCGGCGGGCGAGCAGGCCGTAGCCCATCCCGTTGGGCCCGTGGCACATCGCGCAATGCTCCACATATAGCTTCTCGCCCCCGGTGGCGTTCGGCCGGTCGACCAGGGTGATCGGCTTGGGCATCGGCGGCGGGCCTTTCGACGGCGGCGGCTTGTCCTGCGCCATGGCCATTGCCCCGGCGGCGAAGGCCAGCGTGGTGACGATGGCGAAGGGGGCGCGGAGCGCGCTCATGCCTTGCGCTCCCCGGCGTAGTTGGTGGGCCAGATGCCGCTTTTCCCCGGCGAAAGGATGCCGTTCGGGTCGAGCGCGTTCTTGACCTTCTCGTTGAGCTTTCTCAGCGCGTGGCCGTTCCAGTCGTAGGTGTCGGCGACCAGGTCCATGTAATCGAGATGCGTGCGGTATTCGCCGTAGCCTTGCGCCTTGGCGTCGGCCACCAGCGCGCGGAAGAACGGATCGATCCGCGCCATCATTTTCGGGTCGTCCTTGTTGAAGATCATCGCGTTGACGTTGATCAGGTGGCGCTCGCCGAAGGCGAAGCTGCCCTGGTAGTCCATGCCGTATTCCTTGTAGCGGGCGTAAGTCCGCTTGAACTGCGCCAGCGCGGCGCTGCCGTCCTGCGGCAGCAGGGGCGAAAAGCCGATGTGCCCGCCCTGCCCGCCATACCAGTTGACGCTCTGCATCGGGAAGGTCGCCGGCGTGCCGGTGAACGGCGTATACTCGATCGGCTGCCCTTTCACCCAGCTGGTCGGCTTGATCGACAGCGGGCCGATGTCGGTCATCGCCTTTTCGAGCACCCTGTAGGCCGCCTTGTTGATCTCCTCGCGGCCGTAGAGCCTGAGCGAAACGCCCCACCAGCCGATGCCGAACTTCTTGCGGATCGCGTCGATGACGCTGTCGTCGAGCGCGCCGGGCTTGTCTGTCCAGTCGGTTCGCCGGGTGAGCACCGCGGCGGCGCGCAGCCAGTTGCCGATGGTCGGGTTTTGCCGCAGCAGCCCCTCGCGCCTCAGCGGCCCGATGGTGTCGACCATCGCCTTCAAATCCTCGGGCTTGTCGAACTCGACGTCCATGCCCATCAGGCTCTCGGGCTCGGACATCAGCCACATGTTGGCCTTGGTCACGATGCCGAAGTTCGACTGCACGAACAGCTGGTCCCACGCCGGGCCGTAGCCGAACGGATAGAGTCCCCAGGTCGGCGCATTGGAAAACGCGCCCATGCCGGTGCGGACCACCTCGCCGGTCGGCAGCACCACCTCGAGGCCGCACAGGTTCTTGGTGTTCTCGCCATAGGGCGTGTAGCCGACCCCGCGGTCGAGCGCGTTGCCGATCACCGAGCCCCAAGAGTTCGCCGGGGTCGAGAGCCAGTAGGGCAGCTTGTGCTGCTGGATGTAGTCGTAAAGGTCGTAGAACCCCACGCCGGGCTCGACCGTGACCACGCCGTTGGCCTCGTCGAACTCGATCTTCTTCATCCGCGACAGGTCGAGCACCACGCTGCCGGAAAGCTCGGGCGCGGTGCCGCCGTAGCCGAGGTTCTTGCCCCGGCTCCACGCCCACAGCGGCAGGCGGAACTGGTTGGCGATCCTGACCGCCGCCTGCACTTCCTCGACGCTGGTGGGCGCGATTGCCCCGGAGGGATGGTGCCGCGCATCGTCGACCGCGAACTTGTCGCGATAGCTGACCCGGTCGACATCGGTGAAGAACACCTTGTCGGCGCCAAGCGCGGCCTCGAACGCCTTCTGCGCCTGGCCCATCTTGGCCGCGGTGAAGCTGGGTGGAAGGGGTATGTCTGCCATTCTGTGCTCGCTCTAGTGTCCTTCTGTGCGCCTGCTAGGGTCCTTTGTGCACACCCTAGCCCGAAGCCCATTGGGTCCGTGCCGGAGGGCGGGCGCCCGCATCCAGCCGCACGACTTCACCGTTGATCAGCGGTGTGCGGATGAGGAATTCGGCGACCGCGGCGTATTCGTCGGCGGTCCCGGCGCGCTTGGGAAACTCGTTGTCCTTCAACAGCTCGTCGACGAAGTCCGGCGGCAACATCGCCACCATCGGGGTGTCCATGAACCCCGGTGCGACGGCGTTCACCCGGATCGCGTGATGCGACAAATCGCGCGCCCAGACCAGGGTTAGCGCTGCCAGCGCGGCCTTGGCCGCGGTGTAGGCGCCCATGCCTTCCTGGCCCTCGAAGCTGGCGATGGAACAAGTGTTGACGATCACCCCGCGCTCGCCGTCGGGGCCGAACGGGCGGTTGGATATCATCCGGTGCGAAACGTAAGCGGCGACTTGCGTGGCGCCGGTCAGATTGACCGCGATGACCTTGCGGAACTGATCCATGTCCGCCGGACCCTCCGGCGTGGCAAGCGCGCCGAGCCCGCCGATTCCGGCGTTGTTGAGCAGGATGTGAATCTCGCCGTAGCGCTCGGCGACTTGCGCCACCGCCGCCTTGACCGAAGCTTCGTCGCTCACGTCGCAGGCGATGAAATCGGCGCCCGCCGGCGGTTTGCCGGCGCAATCGAGCGAAACGACGCTCGCGCCGGCCCGCAGCAGCCGGTGCACGCCGCCTTCGCCGAGGCCCGAATTTCCGCCGGTGACGACGGCCAGCTTGCCGCTCGGATCCACTATCCTCTCCCGCCGCCCAAAAACCATCAAGCGCCAGCGACTTTAACGCTCGTTACTTTTCCGGTAGCACCGGCGCGAGTCAAGCCAAGGGGAGAGATTTGGCCACCCGCAGCGATCTTTATGCCGCGCTCGATCGCTATCTTGCGGCGCTTCTGGCACGCGATCCCGCGCGGCTCGAGTGGGCGGATGACGCGCTGGTGACGGAGAACAACGTCGCGCTCGAACCGGGCGACGGGCTGTGGGGTACGATCACCGAGCAAGGCCCGTACGATTTGCGCTTCGCCGATGTCGAGACGGGCCAGGTCGCGCTGTTCACCACGGTGACCGAAACTCGCGACAGTTCGGCCGCGTGCATCCGTTTGGGGCTGCTCGGCGACGTCGTCGCCGAAGTCGAGACGATCGTCGTTCGCCAGGCCGACGAGGCGCTGGTGTTTCCCGATCCGAAGTTCGAGACCAAGCCGGTGATGGAAGAGATCGTGCCGGAAACCGAACGCTCCCTGCCGGTCGAGATGATGGCCTTGGCCGACGGCTATTTCTCGACCCTCGAACGCAACGACGGCACCATCCGCACCCGCTTCCATCCCGGCTGCAACCGGGTCGAGAACGGCGTGCAGACGACCAACAATCCGGGCTTCTTCGTTCCGGTTGCCGGCCTTCCCTGCGAGGAGCAGTTCCGCCTCGGCAACTATCGCTACGACGACCGCCTGCGCGGCCGCCGCTATCCACTCATCGACGAAGAACGGGGCATCGTCCTCGCCCACGGCTTCATCGATCATTGCGGCCGCCTGGGAGACTATCAGCTGACCGACGGCACCCCGGTGGCCAGCCCGATCCGCCGCCCGCACACGTTCTACCTGTCCGAAGCGTTCAAGATCAGGCAGGGGGCAATCGAGCAGATCGAGGCGAACTTCATCACCGTCCCCTATCACATGCCCAGCCCGTGGGACGCGCGCGGATGACCGGCCCCCGCCGCATCGTCGCGCTGGTGCTGCTCGCCTGCGTGTTCGTGATGGAGGGCTACGATCTCAACGCGATGGCCCTTGCCGTGCCGCGGCTGAAGGACGCGCTCGGGCTGGAGCCGACATCGTTCGGCTGGGTGTTCTCCGCCCTGCTGGTCGGGATCGGCGTCGGCGGCGCGACGCTGGCGCCGCTCGGCGATCGGATCGGGCGGCGGCCGCTGATCGTGTTCGGCTGCCTCGGGGTGGCGCTGTCGACGCTCGCCACGTCGCTTTCGGCGACCATTCCCGCATTCCTCGTCTGGCGCTTTCTTACCGGTTTCGCACTCGGCGCCTGCCTGCCCAATGTCAGCGCGCTTTCCGCCGAACTGGCGCCCGAGCGGCTGCGGGCGACGCTGATGTCGGTGGTTTCCGCGGGCATCCCCCTAGGTCTCGCCGCAGCCGGGCTGTTGACCCCGGCGGTGGTCGCTGCCGGCGGCTGGCAGGGATTGTTCGTCGTCCCCGGCCTCTTCGCCGCCCTGCTCGCCCTCCTGCTCGGCTTCATTCTAGCGGGCGGTGTGCCGGAGCCCTTGCCCGGAGCGCCGGTCAAATCGAAAATGCCGCAGATGGAGCTGTTCCGCGCGCCCTGGCTGCTACCGTTCGCGGTCGTCGCCGCGGCGCTGGCGCTGAACGCAATGAACCTTTACTTCCTCAACTCCTGGGTTCCGACCGTGCTTCCGCTGGCCGGATTCTCGCTCGACGCGGCGGCGCGGGTCGCCGGCGAGG
This sequence comes from uncultured Alphaproteobacteria bacterium, assembly GCA_963811255.1. Lineage (GTDB taxonomy): Bacteria > Pseudomonadota > Alphaproteobacteria > Sphingomonadales > Sphingomonadaceae > Croceibacterium_B. The sequence goes on from CAWEQI010000004.1 coordinate 107,835, forward strand.
TGCAACTTGCCGGACTTGTCTTGGGCATTCTCGTCAGCCTCCTAATCGACCGGTGGCGGCCCGGTCCGACGCTGGTCGGCGCCTTCGGTCTGATGGCGGTCTGCTTCCTGGCGATCGGCGCCACCGCCCCCGATCCGACCCGCTGGACGCTGCTGCTGATGGTCGGCGTCGGCGGGGCATCCGCCGGGGGCATGGCGCTGCCGGCGCTATGTGCATACCTGTTTCCGCCGCGGCTGCTGTCCTCCGCGGTGGGCATGGGCATCCTGGTCGGCCGCATCGGCGCCATCCTCGGCCCGCCGCTCGGCGAGGCGCTGCTGAGCCGCGACGTGGCCCCGAACCTGTTCCTCGCCGCCGCCGCCGGGCCCGCCGCGCTGTGTGCGCTGGTCAGCCTCGCCGTCCCCGCCGCGCTGGCGGTACGCAAGCGGCAGGAACTCGCCCCCGCTACGGCCTGAAGTCGAGCCCGCCGATCCGCTCGGCGAAGCGCCAGCCGTCTTCGGTCAGCACCATGAGATCGCGGAAGGTGCCGACGATCGGCGAATCGGCGTTCATCGCCGGCAGCTCGCCGCGGGTTGCCGGGTCGCCCTGGTAAAGCACGATCACGCTGAACGCGCGCGCCGTCGCGGGGCCTTCCACGTCGACCACCGTATTAGCAATCACGTGCCGCTGGGCGCGCGGCGGGCGGGCGCGGAAGCTGGCCAGGATCGACGCGCGGCCGACGATGAACTCATCCGGATTGCTTGGCCGGGCGAAGCGCGCGTCTTCGGTGTAGAGATCGGCGACCGCTTCCCAGTCCTGTGCGTCGTTCAAGTTGACATAGCGCCGGATCAGCCGCTCGCAGTCGTGCTCGATCGCGTGGCGCTCGTCGCGGTCCATCTCAGTCGCCCTCGGACTCGGAAGCAGGACGCGTGCGCTCGAGGAACAGCGAGCGGCCCTTCTCGTCGGTCGCCTCGAGCCGGGCGATCAGCTTGCTCGCGAGTTCGTCGAGCTTGGCCTGGTCGGCCTCGCTCAGGCCGCCGAGCAAGTAGTCAGCCACCGCCTGCGTCTGCGGGCGCATCAGCTCGTAGAGGCGGCGCCCCTCCGGCGTCAGCTTGAGGACCTTGCGCCGGCGGTTGTGCGGATCGGGCTCGATGGTGATGCGCCCGTGCCGCTCGAGCGTCTGCACCGCGCGGCTGACGCTCATTGCGTTGACGCCGGTGTGCTCGGCCAATTCGTGGCTGGCGCTCGCCCCCAGGCGGCCGATCGCCATCAGCAGGCGAAATTCGTTCAGGCTGACGTTGTGGCGATGCGACAGGTGAGTCGAGAACGGCGCCATCAGCCGGTTGTTGAGCTTCAGCAGCCGATGCAGCGTGCCGACGCGTCCGGTCGGTTCGCTGACCTTCAGTTGCCGCTCGTCGATCTTTTCGTGCCGTCCCAAGGTCCCCACCTTCCCAATTGCGCCCGGTCAAAGCGCTCCCTTGTCACGACTGTAACAGGCGTTACGGTTCCAAGCCAAGAATCAATGGGAGACTCTCCCGGCTTAGAGGAGATTGAAGGCCATGGGCGCCTTTCCGCAGACCATCCACTTCATCGGCAGCAACACCCCGCGGCGGACCGAGATCTCGAAACGCAACCTCGAGATCGAGGGCGAAATCCCCGCCGAGGTCGAAGGCGCGTTCTTCCGCGCGGTACCCGACAACGCGCACGCGCCGATGTTCGAGGACGACATCGCGCTCAACGCCGACGGGATGATCGCCCGCTTCAATTTCGAGAACGGCGCCGCCGATTTCGACATCAGGTATGTCGAAACGGACCGCTACAAGGCCGAGAAGAAGGCGCGCCGAGCGCTGTTCGGCCGCTACCGCAACCCGTTCACCGACGATCCGAGCGTCAAGGGCGTGGACCGGACCGTCTCCAACACCACGCCCGTATGGCACGCCGGCCGGCTGTTTATGACCAAGGAGGACGGGCTCGGCTACGAGATCAACCCGCACACGCTCGAGACCGTCGGCAAATGGGATTATTACGGCGCGCTCAAGTCGGAGACCTTCACCGCCCACCCGCGGATCGATCCCGGCACCGGCGAGATGTTTTTCTTCGGCTACGAGGCCGGTGGGCTGTGCAGCCTCGACGTCGCCTACGGGATTGCCGACAAGGACGGCAACCTGACATCGGAGCAGTGGTTCGAGCAGCCTTACTGCTCGACCATCCACGACTTCGTGATCACCGAGCGCTACGCCATCTTCCCGATCTTCCCGACGCTCGCCGACCTCGACCGGCTCAAGGCCGGCGGGGCGCACTGGGCGCACCACCAGGATCTGCCGAGCTGGGTCGGGATCATGCCGCGCTACGGCAAGGTGTCGGAGATGAAGTGGATCAAAGGGCCGATCGGCGTCTCGGTGTTCCACGAGGTCAATGCTTACGACGACGGCGAGCTGGTCCACATCGACCTATGCCTCACCGAAACAAACGCGTTCGCCTTCATGCGCGAGGCAGGCGGAATCGACAAGCCGCAGCAGGAGATCCAGGGCGCGTTGACCCGCTGGACGATCGACATGAGCAAGCCCGAGCCCACGATCCAGGAGCGGCCGCTCGGCCCGCCCGGCGACTTGCCGCGGCTGCCCGACGCCGACCAGGGGCGGCCCTACAACCACGCGTGGTACCTCAGTATGAACCCGCAGGGCGGGCCGCCGATGCCTGGCGGGCCGGTGGGTGTCAATTTCAACGCGCTGCTGAGGATCGAGGTCGGCAACGGCAAGATCGAGCTGATGGGCGTGCCCCCTGGCGCGGCGATCAGCGAGCCGGCGCACGTGCCCTCCAGAGAGCCCGGCCATGAAGGATGGCTGCTCAGCGTGGTCGACGTCCCCAACCATCCCGACCCGGCTCAGCAGGTCCCCGGCGACTACAGCTCCGAGCTGTGGATCGTGAACGCCGGCGATGTGGCCAAGGGGCCGGTGGCGCGGGTGAAGACCGGGCTCGCGTTGCGCAGCCAGGTCCACGGCACCTGGGTAAGCCGCGACAAGCTCGACGCGAGCAAACTCAAGGGCTGAGCCGGCGACGGGGCCTCAGACCGGGCGCTTAGTTCCGGGCGTGTTTCCACGCCGGCCTGCCTTGCTTGCCGGCGAGGGCAGCCTTGCGGGCGTGCTGGACCTTGCGCTGCGGCGGCGGCGAGGCGTGACCCTGCCTTGAAGGGTGCCCGATGGCGTGGCGGAACTTTGCCGCTTTCGCTTGCTCGGCCCTGCGCCGACTTGCCTGCCGTGCTTGCGCTGCCTCTCGCGCCCTCGCCGCTCTTGCCAGCTTGGACTTCCGTTCAGCCGCCTTCGCCAGCTGCGCCTTGCGCTCGGCTGCCTGGCGCGCGTGTGCGGCCTGCTGCTTCTGCGCGGCCGCAAGGCGCGCTTGGCGAGCCTTTGCCGCCTTGGCCCGCGCGGCGGCCGCGTTGGCCAACTGCGCCTTGTGTACGGCCGCGGTCCGCGCGGCCCGTTGCTCGGCCGCCTTGGCCAGCTGCGCCTTGCGCTTGGCCGCCTGCCGGACCTGCCGGAGCACCACCTTCTGCCGCGCGACGCTGTTGACCTCGGCGACTTGGGCGCGATGCTGCGCATTCTGCCGCACCTGCCGCTCGCGTGAGAGGCGAGCTTCGTCCTGTTGCTGCTGCTCGGCGAGTTGTTCCCGACGCTGCGCCAAATTGCGGGCGACTGTCTGTTGCTGCCGGTGCTGCGAGCGGACGATAGCCTCCCGCCGGGCCAGTTCGTTCTTATGCGCCCGCTCCCGTCGAATCTGCGCCACCTTCTGCAGCTGCGCGCGCCGCTCCGCATCGCTGTAGAGCCGCGGCGCGGGCGTGCGGAAGCCGACCTTCTGCCACCCGGCGAAGCGGGTCTCCGCCTGGCGCCTGACGAGCGCCTCGCCCGCCCAGTCGCGCTGCAGGCGCGGGCCGTTCCCGGCGTCCCACCGCTGCCACGCCTGGCGCCGGCGCCGCGCTTCGTCCCACTGGCGCTGCTTGCGGGCAATCTCGTCACGGTGCCGCTGCCACAGCGAACCGGCCACGCCGAAGCGCCGCTCGCGATGGGCCGCCTGATACATCGCCTCGGCGCGGGCGAAATAGGTCTGCGCCGCGCGCCGCTGGCGGTCCGCCCGGCGAGCGTCGATGACGCGGCCCGAGCGGTCGTAGATCGTCACCAGCCGGTCGTCGCTGTAGCCGTAGCTGTAATAGGGATCGCTGATCAGGAACGGCCGGGCGCTGTCCGGCTGGTAATAATAGTAGCGATAACCGCCCGAAACCGGCTCGGCGTAGCGCAGATAGCGGTCGCCGGTCTCCCACGCCCACGGCTGCACGCCGTCGTAGCCGAAAGCGTAGTCGGGCGGCGCATCGCCGAGCATCCCGGCCAACGCCGCGGCCATCCCGAGCCATTGATAGTCGTCGGGCGCAGCATCGGGCGCGAACGAAGCGGGGCCGGCGCTTGGATAGTCGTACACCGGCGCGTCGCGATAGCTGCCGGAATAGGAGGCCCTCATCGGCAGTGCCTGCGGCAGCGGAGCGGAGCTGCCGAGAACCGCCGGATCGAGCGTAGCCAGGTCGTTCGTCGACCAGCCCGGCTGCGCCGCCGGAACGGCCACAGCGGTGCCGGCAGCGGAGGTCTGTTCGGCGTTGCGGGGCCCGCAAGCGGCGAGCGACACGGCAAGGCCGGTCAGGGCGGTGACGGCGAGAAGCCGCCGGACTGTGGCTTTCATGGCGCCACTCTCCTTCACAAAATACCAAGGGCACGAGCCCATGTTGAGTTCCGTTATGAACCAGCCGAACTGAACTGGCCGTGGGCGCGCCGTTCATCGGTCAGACTTGTTTGCTGAACACAAAAAGGCGGCGGACCACTTGCGGCGAGAGTTGCATCCGGCGGCGACGAGTGCATACTCGGGCCGAAGAAAGGGGAGAGTTTCAATGAGTCTGCGCTTGTTTGGGGCCGCGCTGGCCATTCCGCTGTTTCTCGCCGCCGGCGCCGCGGGCGCGACCGACGATTTGACCTGGGATTCGACGTCGCCGGCGGCTTCAGGCGCAACGGCCACGACCCATCCCGACGAGCCCGGCCTCAAGGCTCCGCCCGGATGGAAGGCCCCTCGGACCGAATGGGGCGACCCGGACCTCAGCGGTCGCTGGCCGCTCGACAACCTCAGCGCGACACCGTCGCAGCGCCCGCCGAACCTTGGCGACAAGGCGTGGCTGACCGACCAGGAATATGCCGCCGCGACCAAGCGGGCCGAGGAACAGCTCAAGCTGTACCAGGAAGAGGAAAAGTCCAACCGCCTGGGCATGGGCCACTGGACCGAGCGCGGCACCCCGATCCGGCAGACTTCGCTGATCATGCAGCCGGCCAACGGCCGCATCCCGCCGCCGACTCCGCTGGGGGCCGAGCTGTCCAAGAACATGAAAAGCAGCTGGACCCAGAAGGTGTTCGAATGGGTCACCGACTTCAGTCCGATGGACCGCTGCATCACCCGCGGCATGCCCGGCTCGATGCTGCCCGGGCCCTACAACAGCGGCATGGAGGTCTGGCAGTCGCCGGGGTACGTCGTGATCAGGATCGAGGAGATCCACGAAGCGCGCATCATCCCGCTCGCCGGCAAGGGCCCGCCGCCGGCGCCGGTGAAGAGCTGGATGGGCTATTCGGTCGGCCATTGGGACGGCGACTCGCTGGTGATCGAGACGACCAACTTCATCCCCAACCAACCGATCGGCGGCACCGGCCCCACCGGCAAGCCGATCCCCAACAGCGACCAGATGAAGGTGGTCGAGCGGCTGACCCCGACCGGGCCGAACCACATCCATTACGAGGCGTGGATCAGCGATCCGAAGACGCTTTCGGCGCCGTTCAAGCTCGACTTCCCGTGGACCCGCAACCCCAAGTACAAGCAGTATGAGTACGCCTGCTTGGAAGGTAACGAGCAGACCCGCGGCTATATCGAAGGGACCAGCCCATTCCTCGCGGCCAAGCGCGAGGCCAGGATCAAGGCCCGCGAGGCGGGAACCCTGAAGACGGCCGAAGTCAACACGATCTCGAGCCGCAAGTAAGCAGCAAGCGCGGCGCTGCTATTCGGGCTGGCGCCGCGCGCGGGACCTAGCGCGCCCGCTCGCGCGTTTTCGGCCTGTGCCGAGGCAGCAAACCAAGACGGAGCGGATGCGCAGGTGGCGCACCCTGTGCCAGCTCGACTCCTGGCTGCGTACGCCGATGCAGGTCCTCAGCATGGCTTGGCTGGCGATCGTGATCGTTCAGCTGACCACCAACATGAGCGGTCTGATCAGCACGATCGGCACGGCGATCTACATCGTCTTCATCCTCGAGTTCCTGCTGCGCTTCAGCTTGTCGCCGAGCAAACGGGTGTTCCTGAAGCACAACTGGCTCATGCTGGTGGCGCTGGCGGTGCCGGCACTGCGGCTGTACCGGCCGCTGGCAGGGCTGCGCGCGCTTGGCGGTCTGCGCGGGGTGCGCCTGGTGCAGGTCGTCGGCACGGCCAACCGCAGCATGAACACGCTCAAGGCCACGCTGGCGCGGCGCGGATTCGCCTACGTCGGGGGGGCAACCGTGCTGGTGATAGCGCTCGGCGCGGCGGGAATGCTCTACCTCGAACCGGCGAGTCAGGAGCCCGGCGGCTTCACCTCGTACGGCGATGCGCTGTGGTGGACGTTCATGCTGCTCACCACAATCGGCAGCCAATACTGGCCGGTGACCAACGAGGGCCGCATCCTAGCGGTAGTGCTGTCGATCTATGCGCTCGGCGTGTTCGGCTATCTGACGGCGGTGCTGGCGAGCTATTTCGTCGGCCGCGATGCCCAAGAGCCCGATGCGCCGGTCGCCGGGTCGGACGACCTCGAGGCGCTGCGCAGGGAGATTGCGGCGCTGAGGAAGGCGCTGGAGGTTCGGGAGGCCAATCACCCGCCCGCCCAGCATCGGCTGGAGGAAACGGCCGCGAGTTAGCAGCCCCGCCGGATCGCGCCGGCGGGGCTCTCAGAAGTCAGGCGTGGCCGGGGTCCGCCGTGTGCTCGGCGTCGGGCTCGCCCTTCTTGGTCAGCGCGTCGGTCACCACCTCGGAAACGATGCCGAACAGCGCGCCGATGACGATCGAGACGATCGTCGGGACGATCGCCGCCGTCGGCGCGAGCCCCTTCAGCAGGATCACCGCGGCGACCGACGCGAAGCCGTAGAAGCCGATCGGCGGAATACCGAGGTAGGGAATCTTCGAGACGATCACGATCAGAGCAGCGCCGAGCCCGACGGCGATCGGCGCGGCGAGCGTGCCGAGCGGCGAAAACGCGCCGCCGGCGAGAATGATGGCGACCATCCCAACGAGCGCGCCGAAGCTCATGCAGGCGATCGCGGTGAGCATCCCGTTGAGCTTGCCGCCGGCCTGAAAGTGGGTGCCCCAGGAGATGAACGAAATCCAGACCTGGAGGTTGAGTGCGGCGAGCGCGGCGAGGCCGAACAGCCAGGTGTCGATCACGGCGAGCACGCCGACCGACAGGGTAAGGGCGATGAGTGCAGGCATTTTACAGACTCCCCCAACGAAGGTGTTGTCGTTGCTCCGCCCGCGGCTCTCTCCCCCGGGCCGGGGGAAGACTACGCCGGACAAAGTCACTCGGCAATCCGCTTGCGTTCCTCTTCCACCATGCGATGATCGGACAAACGCAATCAGGGAGAGGATGATGCTGAAACAGGTCATGGGCGTGGTGGCGGTGCTGGCGCTGGCGGGATGCACGGCCAACGCGGCGGACGACAAGGCCGAGGCCGGCGAGCAGGCGATGCTCGACCGGGTGGCGATCATGGACCTCTTGAGCCGCTACTATTCGAATTTCGGTGCCGACAGCTCGCTCGGGTTCAACGCCTTCTACACCGACGACGCGACGTTCGACGTCAACGGCCACGTCGCTCACGGCAAGGCCGGCATCCAGGGGATCTACGCCAGCCTGAAGACCGACAATCCGGCGGCAAAGGGGGTGTTCCACATGCTGATGACCAACCCGGTAATCGACGTGAACGGCGACACCGCCACGGCCAAGCTGCTGTGGACCGGCATTCTCAACCGGAACATCGACGACCACCCGATGCTATGGGAGCAGGGCCGCGAGTACGACAAGCTGGTGAAGCACAACGGCAAGTGGCTGATCAGCAAGCGCGTGGTGATCGCCGACAGCGGGCTGCCGGCGCAGTTCAAGGACACCTACAAGCCGCGGATGGATTACGACATCTCCAAGGATTGAGGCCGACGATCCTCCCCGGGACGGGGAGGTGGCAGCCCGCAGGGCTGACGGAGGGCGCTCTCGTCCTGGAGCGGCGGCGCGTGCGACGATCCCCTCCACCATCCTGCGGATGGTTCCCCTCCCCGTCCCGGGGAGGATCAGGTTAAGGCGTAGTACCTGAGCAGATTCCCGTCGCTCCTACGTTCGCCGACGCCGATGAAGACGTGCTTGGTCAGCCAGTCGTGCTTGCCGACCGGGCACTCGAACGTCGGATTGCCGCGCAGGTAATATTCGTCGTGCGGCACGGGCTGGCCATTGTTGAACGCCCAGTCGCGCAGGCGGGCCATGGTGTCGGGCTTGCGGCCCCACAGGAAGCCCTTGTTGTGCAGCAGGATGACGGTGCCGTCCTCCTCCTCGAGCAGGTAGCGCGCGTCGAACACGGCAACGTCGTCGGGGCGAAAATAGGCGTAGTCGCCGCCCGAGCCGGGGATCGCCCGGCCTTTGAGGTTCGGCCCTTCGAAGGTGCCGCCCTTGACCAGCACCGCGCTGCGCATACCCCCAAAGGGGTGCGGGGCGATCGAATAGACCTCGGGAAAGGTCAGACGGACCTCCATCACGAACTCGAGCCGCGGGTTGTCGAGCTCGGAGAAGGGCGCGGTGAACGGGGTGGTGTCGTTGAAATCAGGCATATCAGCGTAACTCTATCAGGCCGCCGTCGACGAACAGGTTGGCTCCGGTGATGAAGCTGGCGTCGTCGCTGGCGAGGAACAGCACCGCCTTGGCGACGTCTTCGCTCTCGCCCATGCGGTGCATCGGGATGTTGGCGATCATCATTTCCTTGAGCGCGGCGACCTGCTCGTCGCTCATGCCGGGGTTGCGGTGGAGCAGCGGGGTGTCGATCGGCCCCGGGCTGACGACATTCAAACGAATGCCCTCGCCGACCAGCTCCTTGGCGAACACCTTCATCGCCATGTACAGCCCGGCCTTGGCCGCGGCGTAGGCGCCGTTGCCCTCGAGCGCCCCGTGTGCCCCGATCGACCCGGTGACGACGATCGACCCGCCCTTGCCCATCAGCCTGAGGCACTTCTGCAAGGCGAACACGCAGCCCCGCAGGTTGATCGAATGGATGTGATCCCAGGCCTCCTCGGTGATCGCGCGCAAGGGCGCGAAGCCGCCGACCCCGGCGTTGATGTAGAGCACGTCGATCCGCCCGTCGGCGGCTTCGACCTGCGCCACCACCGCCTCGGTCGCCGCCGGATCGGCGACGTCGGACTGGTATCCCGTGCTGCCGGGAATCGCCGCCTCGGCGTCGGCAATCGTCTTCGGGTCGCGCCCGGTGAAATGCACCTTGCCGCCCTCCGCGGCGAACGCTCTGGCGGCCTCCAGCCCCATCCCGCTGTTGCCGCCGAGCACGAGGACGATCTTGTCTTTGAAGCGTTCGGCCAATGTCCTCTCCCTCAGAACGGCCCCAGTGGATTGGGCCCACCCGAAACCACGTCCTGCATCACGTCCCAGTGCTCGGCAATCATCCCGTCTTCGAGGCGGAAGATGTCGATCACCGCCCAGCCGTTATCGCCGGGCCAACGGCGCACATGATAATGCACGGTCACGTGATCGCCGTCGACGAACGCGCGCTTGACGTCGTGCACCGCCTCAGGCGTTTCGGCCCGGATCATGTCGAGGAACCTCTTGAGCCCCTCGCGCCCCGGTTCGGCCATCTGGTTGTGTTGGATGTAGTCGGCCGAGATGAACCGCTCGACCGCGCTCGAATCCATCGGGTTCAGCACCTGCTCGAACATCTTGAGCACCAACGCGAGGTTGGCCTCCTCCTCCGGCGTGCGGCTCATGCCGCGTCTTGCGCCGGCAGTTCGGCGCGCGGCAGGCTCTGGCCGCGGATCAGGTCGGCGGCCTTTTCGCCAACCATGATCGAGGGCAGCATGGTGTTGCCGCCGGGCACCGTCGGCATCACCGAGGCGTCGGCCACCCGCAGTCCCTCGACGCCGATCACGCGCAGGTCGCTGTCGACCACCGACATCGCGCCCAGGCCCATCGCACAGGTGCCCACCGGGTGCTGGCCGACGTAGCACCAGTCCTTGAGGTAAGCGTCGAGCTCGGCGTCGCTCTGCACCTGCTCGCCCGGAGTCTTCTCCTCGCCGACCAGCTCGGCCCACGGCTCGGTGCGGTAGATCTTTCGCGTCAGGCGGATCGCCTCGCGCAGTTGGGCGCGGTCGTTCTCGGTGTCGAGGATGTTGAGCGTCACCGCGGCGACCTCGCGCGGGTCGGCGCTCTTCAGCTCGACCCATCCGCGACTTTCCGGGTGCAGCTGGACCACGCCGGCCCACCACACGTCTTGCTGGCGCGGCTTGATCCCGGGGAACCAGGTCTGCGCGTCGAAGCGGATCGGGTTGACCATGATCTGCATGTCGGGCCGCTCGAGCTCGGGCCGGGTCTTGATGACGACGTTGCAGGTGTTGACCTGATAGGTGTTGGTGCCGGTGCCGAGCAGCGCCCAGCGTACGGTATTGAACAGCAGCTTGTCCCAGCGCAGCTCACTGAGGAAGGTCACCGGCCGGGTGGCGTTCCATTCCAGGCTGGCGGTCGGATGCTCCTGCAGGTTGCGGCCGACGCCGGGGCTGTCGTGGACCACCGCGATGCCGTGCTCCTTGAGGTGCGCCGCCGGGCCGATGCCCGAGAGCATCAGCAGGTGCGGCGAGTTGTAGGTCCCCCCCGAGAGGATCACCTCGCGCCGCGCGCGGACGAGCTGCGGCCCGCTCGGCCCCTCGATCTCGACCCCGACGCAGCGCTTGCCTTCGAACACCACGCGGCGAACGAGCACACCCGAGCGCACATCGAGGTTCTGCCGCCCCATCGCCGGGCGGAGGTAAGCGGTCGCCGCGCTGACCCGGCGACCGCGCCTGTCGGCGGTCATCTCGCCGCGGGCGAAGCCTTCGGGATGCGCGCCGCCGAGGTCCTCGCTCAGCGGGAAGCCGAGCCGGCGGCCGGTCTCCATCATCCGCTCGTGGTGCAGCAGCGGCAGGTCGATCGGCTTGACCCGCACTGGCCCGCCCGCACCGTGATAGGTTCCCTCGCCGCGCCACGAATCCTCCAGCCGGCGGAAATACGGCAGCACGTCGGCGAACGACCAGCCGCGCGCGCCCATCTGCGCCCACTGGTCGTAATCGCCGGGGTGGCCGCGCATTGCAAACATCCCGTTGATCGAGCCCGAGCCGCCCATCACCCGCCCGCGCGGCAAGGGCATGCGCCGGCCGCCGAGGTTGGGCTCGGGCTCGGTCATGTAGGTCCAGTTGAACTGCGGCTTGGTCATCGCCCGCAGGAACCCGAGCGGCATGCGGATGAACGGGTGGTTGTCGCTGCCGCCGGCTTCGAGCAGCAGCACGCTGGTATGCGGGTCCTCGGACAGGCGCGCGGCGACCGGGCATCCGGCGCTGCCGGCGCCGACGACGATGTAATCGAAAGTGTCGCCGTTTTCGGCCAAGGCAAGCTCTCCCGTGTCTTGCGGCCTTGCTAACGCTCGTTACTATTGCGCGCAAGGAGGGCCGCATGACCCGCGAGGATTACGACCGCTACGTCGCCGCATTCAATGCCCGCGATTATGACGCGGTGTTCGACTTCTATGCCGACCACCCACGAATGGCGTTCTTCGGCATCGAAATCACCGCCCGCGAGCAGCTGAAGGACTTCTACGGCTTCATGCACCGCTACGTGAAGGAAACGGTGACGGTGGAGCGCTTTGCCGGAAGCGAGGAGCTGGCCGCCGTCGAAGCCATCGTGCGGATCGAGGCGACCGACGACCTGACCCGCGAAGCGCTCGACGCGCGCGGGATGCAGCAGTTCTTCCCGATCGCCAAGGGCGAGGTGCAGGAGATGCGCCAGTACATTCACTATCACTTGAAGGACGGAAAGATCGCCAGCGTCGGCTGCGCGCTGATTTGAGCGGGCTTGCCAACGCACCCGCCCCGCGCCAGACTTTGTCAACGGGGAGGTGACTCCCGAAAGACCTGTCGGATGGAGAGCGGCGGTTAGCCGCCAACGAGGGAGAGTATGTCAATGACGAAATGGATTCCAGCCGTGGCCGCTGGCCTGATGCTCACGACGGCGCTCGGCGGCTGCGCCAAACAGGGCGACAGCGACAAGGGCGCGGGCCAGGCGGCCAGCGATGCCACGAACGCTGTCTGCGACCGCGACTGCCTGCTCAAGGTGACGGACGAGTACGTCGCCAGCTTCGCCAAGCACAGCGCCGACGGCGTCCCGCTCGAATCCAATGTGGCCGTCGTCGAGAACGCCAAGCCGATCAAGGTCGGCGAAGGTCTGTGGAAGGACGTCAATCCGGCCCGACCCAGTTCCAGGTCCATGTGCCCGACCCGGTCAACGAGACCGCCGGCTGGCTCGGCATGGTCCAGCGGGACGGCAAGCCGACGATGGTCGCGATCCGTCTGAAGCTCGACAAGGACGGCAAGATCGCCGAAGCCGAGCATCTCTACTCCGCGGTCGAACGGCCCGTCGCTGAAGAACGTCGAAACCCCGCGTCCCGGGCCTCACCAGCACGATTCCGCCGGACAAGCGCCTTGACCACGATCAAGCTGATCGCCATCGGCGCCAGCTATTACGACGCGCTCGACGACAACGACGGCACTAAGATGCCGTTCGCCGCCGATTGCGAGCGGCACGAGAACGGCATGATCACCGCCGGGCCGAACGCCGGAGGTGGAATGCCCGGAGCCAAGCCGCCGGCGCATCCCACGCCGCACGATTGCGCGGGGCAGATTTCGAGCGGCGTATTCCAGTACATCAAGACCATCGGCAACCGCCGTGTGTTCGCCGCCGATCCGGTCACGGGGCTGGTGATGGGGCTGTCGCAGTTCCACCATCCGATGGACTTCACCTCTTATCCGGTGAAGGCGGCGGACGGCACGATCGTCCAGCAAAAGCGAAGTGAAGGCATGTTCAAGAACCGCGGAGCCGTTCGACTTGCCCGCCGCGCACATCTTCAAGGTCGGCGCCGACGGCAAGGTCCACGAGATCGAGGCGATGGGCTTCGTGGCACCGATCAATTCGCCGAGCGGGTGGGAGAACGAGCCCGCCCCGGCCAACACCAACGCGCCGGCCTCGCCAGCGGGTCCGTCGCAGAAGACGTAGAGAAACGCAAAAAAGGGCCCTCTCCCCTCGAGGGGAGAGGGCCCCATTTCACCCTTGCGGAAATTTCGCATACATGAAATACCGCGCGGGTGATCAAGACCACCCATGTCGGCAGCCTTCCGAGAGGACCGGAGCTGGTTCCGCTGCTGCTCGCACGCGATCGCGGCGAGCCCTACGACGCCGCCAAGTTCGACCATGTGGTTCAGGCCGCAGTGGACGACGTCGGTGGCGCGACAGGTCGAGGCCGGCGTGTCGATCGTCAGCGACGGCGAGATGGGCAAGGTCGGCTATTCGACCTACGTGATCGAGCGTCTCTCCGGCTTCGGCGGGCACACTCCGCGCAAGCCGGCGAAGGACCTCGCACAAGTGCCCGAGCTGGCCAAGAAGCTGTCGCACATCATGGGCAGCCAGGAATTCACCCGCGCCTCGGCCATCGCCAAGATCGAACTGGTCAATCTGCAGCCGCTCCACGACGACATCCGCCGCTTCAAAGCCGCCCTCGAACGCCACGGCAGCGGCGCCGAGGCGTTCATGAACTCGGCCAGCCCCGGGCTCATCACCGCCTTCCAGCCCAACCGGTTCTATCCCAGCCACGAAGCTTATCTCGCCGACCTGGTCGAGGCGATGCGGCCCGAATACGAGACGATCGTCGAGGCCGGCTTCTACCTGCAGCTCGATTGCCCGGACCTGGCGATGAGCCGCCACACCGGCTACCAGGATCTCAGCGACGCGGAGTTCCTCAAGGTCGCGGCCGCCAACGTCGAGGCGCTCAACGCCGCCACCGCCGGTATCCCGCCCGAAAAGCTCAGGATGCACGTTTGCTGGGGCAATTACGAAGGCCCGCACGACTTCGACATTCCGCTCGAGAAGATCATCAACATCGTCTTGGACGCGCGGCCCGCGACGATCCTGTTCGAAGCGGCCAACCCGCGCCATGAGCACGAATGGATCGTCTGGAAGGCCGCCGACCTCGATGGCAAGATTCTCGCTCCCGGCTTGGTCGACAGCTGTTCGAACTACCTCGAAACTCCCGAATTGATCGCCCAACGGATCGAACACTTCGCTGGCATCGTCGGCAAGGAGCGGGTGATCGCCAGCACCGATTGCGGCTTCGGCACCTTCGCCGGCTACGGCAAGATCGACCCGGCGGTCGCCTGGAAGAAGCTTGCCAACTTGCGTGCCGGGGCGGACATAGCCGACGGGAGGATCGCCTAGCCATGGCCAGCAACGGCCCGCCCGGGACTCAGTCGAGTCAGGTTAAGTCGGCCACCCGCACACTCGACATCATCGAGTACGTCGTCGCCCATCCGCGACCGCTGGTGGCGCAGGAGATCGCCACTGCGCTAGGCATCCCGGTGTCGAGCCTGTCGTACCTGTTGGCGACGCTGGTCGAGCGCGATTACCTGGTGCGCGAGGGCCGCCGCTATTCGCCGGGGCCCGGGCTCGAGCGGCTGCAGATGCACGCCGAGGCTTACTCGCTCGCGGACCGCGCCGCGCCGCTGGTGCGCACCTTGCGCGTCCAGCTGAACGAAACGGCCAGCTTCTTCGTCCGCGAAGGCTGGGAGGTCGAGGCGCTGGTGACCGAATCCAGCGAGCAGGCGCTGCGCTATGCGGTGCCGACCGGCAACCGGCTGCCGATGCATGCGCTCGCTTCGGGCAAGGCGCTGCTGGCGAAGCTGACCGACGCCGAGCTCGACCGCTATTTCACCGAGGCGGAGCGCCCGCGCTTCACCCCTTCGACCATCACCGAAGAGAAGGCGCTGCGCAAGGAAATCGCCCACGTGCGCAAGACCGGCATCGCCGCGACCGACGAGGAATTCAGCCTCGGGATCATCGGCATCGGCCGCGCGGTATCGATGGGCGGTGAAACCGTCGGCGCGCTCTCGGTGGCAATCCCCAAGGCCCGCTGCGACGACGAAATCCGGCGCCGGATCGAGGACTTGCTCGAACGCACCGCAGGGCTGCTGGAGACCGCCTGAGGCGTCCTCAGGGCCGCTCGCGCACGTCCTCCAGCTCTTCGCCCAGGTCCGCGCCTTGCTGGCCGGTGATTTCGTAAAGCGCTTCGAACGGCTTGCCGTCCGCCGCCAGTCTCTCGATCCGCTCGGGCAGCTTCGCCGCCATGGCCAGGGGCGCCACGCCGCGCAGGGCGGTGTCGCGTTCACCGGAAATGATCCCCACCAGGGCTCCGCCAGGCTGGCGGAAGCGGGCGATGTAGCCGTAATCCTGATAATACTGCGCCGTCGGCAGGGCGAGCGTTTCGCCGCTGACGAAGCGCCGTCCGGTGACCATGTCGACCAGCTCGTCGTAGGTCTCGCCGACGGCGAAGTTGGAATCGGTGAAGTTGACGTCCTGGATCATGCCCATGCCGCTGATCAGGCCGACGTAGATCACGTTGCGGTTGCGCAAGGTGTCGCTGTCGACTTGCGAAGCCGGGATGATCGACACCGGCTGCCGCGCCTGCGAAATCACCGGCATCACCGCCCGCAGCGCATAGGCGCTGGAGACCGGCAGGTAGGTTAGGCCCATATCTTCGGTGTCGCCATAGCGCCGCGGGTCCGCCGCCTGCGCCCGGGCCAGGTCGGTCTTGGAATTGATCGAAAAGTCGCGGATCATCCGATCGACTTCGGGCCGGTCGTGTTCGGTTTTGCCGAAGATGTAATAGTCGCCGACGACGATCACTGTCGGCCGGTCGGACTCTATGAACGGCCGCCAAATCGCGTTGACCGGCGCGGGATCGACGCCGCCGCGGACCTCGTGCCCGGCGAGGAACGCGCCGGCGAGGGCGAGGAGCAGCAGCAGCGGCAGGACGGCCGCCTTGAGGCGTGCCCGGTACGGCCGCGCCGCGACCTGCTCGCACGCGTCGTCCTCGAAGCGCAGGGCATAAGTGCCGGCGGGCAGGATCAGGCGCCCGCCGCCGTGGTTGCCGCCGTCGTAATACTGCTCGAGGCGCTTGCGCAGGCGATGGACGTAAACCCGGGCGGTCGCGTCGTCGGGTTCGGCCGCGGCCTGACCGACCACCGTTTCGGCAATCTCGGCCTGGCTCGCCGGCTCGGATTCGGGCCCCCGCGCGGCGAGGAAATCGAACAGCTCGCGCAAGCGACCCGAGCGGCCGACCAGCCCGCTTTCGCGAATCCGCTCGACTTCGTTCATGAAGGCCGGGTCGAAAGCGTTCATCCTTGGCGGAATTCCTTGTGTAACGCCGTGTAACGCGCGATTACCGTAATTAACTTGGTTTGGCGAGCGCCGCTGTCAAAGAGAGAGAACTGGGTCTGGCCGGATGCCCTTCAGCCTGCGAACCCTATGGATTTCTGGCGCGCAACAGCGGGTAACAGCTGCCGGGCGGCTCGGCCGTTCCGCAGGGGAGGGAATGCGGATGAACAAGTTGGCGTTAATGGCGCTGCCGGCCCTGCTGCTGGCAACCGGGTGCTCGAAGCAGCAGGCGCAGCCCGCTCCGCAAGCCACCCTGCACCAGATCATGAAGACCGAAGTCGACCCGCGCGCCGACGACGTCTGGGCGGTCGGCAATGCGCACATGAGCAAGGACGCCGGGCTCGACGGTTCGACGATGACCGACGCCGACTGGGCCAAGCTCGCGAGCACGGCGCAGAACCTGAAGCAGGCGGCGCAGGACTTGGCGTCGCTACCCGATCCGATCACGGTCGTCGCGCCCGGCGGCAAGATCGCCTATCAGGACGACCCCGGCGGGGACAAACCGGAAGCGGTCCAGCAGAATGTCGACAAGGATCCGCAGGGGGTGCGCGATCTCGCGAACGCGCTGTCCCGCCATATGGACAGCCTGATCGCCGCGGCCAACAAGCACGACGCCAAGGCAGCCGGCACGCTGCTCAACCAGCTCGACGGCGTGTGCGAGAGTTGTCACGTCAAGTACTGGTACCCGTCGCAGAAGGCGCTGATCGAATCCCTCAACAAGACCAACCTGGGCACTTAGACAGGGTTCTCCGCCTCGTTACCGGCCGACCGGGGCGCCGGGCGGCAGTTTGAAGGAAACGGCGTCGCTCGGCGGCGGCTGGTCCGGCGGCGGAGTTTGCTTGGTCCCCCTTCCGAACGTGACTTCCGGTTTCTTGTTTGGCGCGGCCTCCGCCCCCACGGCCGCCGACTCGCGGCCGTAAGTGCGCGCGGGATCCCACGGCCCAAGCGGAGCCCCGGCTTTGACACGCTGAAGCGTGTAGGGCGCGAGCCCGGTGCCGACATAGGTCATCCGCACGGCGTCAGGGTCGAGCATCCGGAAATCGAAGATGTCGGGGATCGCCCCGGGCCGCGGGTCGTCGAAGCTGATTTCGATCCCGTTGTCGTTGGGCAGGACGATGCCGGTCGCCGAGTGGACTTCATGGACGGGGCCCGACACCTTGCGGAAATGGTTCCCGTCGCTGGCGAAGGTGCCGGGTCGGCTCCAGGTGGCGCGCCACTTCCCTTTCGCGCCCTGCGTCAGGTCGAAGCGGAAGATAGTGGTGCCGTCCATTTGCAGCGCCCACGATCCGGCAAGCGACCCGTCGGCAGGCGATTGCCCTGCCGCTGGAGCGGCCGCCAACAGCGCAAGCGGGACGAGAAGGCGCGCGAACATGCTCTCCAGTTAGCCGAAAACGGCCGCGCACAAAAGCAAAGGGCGGCCCGCATGCGAGCCGCCCTTCGTTGCCATTGCGCGATCGGTGCGGCTCAGGCCGACACGGTCTCGCTGACGCCAACGCCGGTGTGGCGCCAGCCCTCGGCGTAAGCATCGCGCGCGGTCTCCGAGTAGGGGACCGGCGAGACGATCGCCTTGATCTCGACCTGCTCGTGCGGCTCGACGGTTGGCTTGCTGGTGCCGCCGTTGGGCTCGCCCCAGACCAGCGTCACGGTCTTGCCCATCTCGACGTAGGCCGGGTCGATCATCGCCAGGGTGAGCATGCGCCCTTCGTTCGAGCTGTAGCCGATCCAGGTCGAAATCCCGATCGCCTTGCCGTCGCAGCGGACCTCGTCGAACGGGTGCATCGCATAGACCGCGCTGGGGAACTCGAAGAACTTCGCCCGGCTGCCCTTGGCGAACATCGAGCTCATCACCCGCAGCACGTCCTCGTTGTCGAGCGCGAGGGTGACCTTGGTCTTGTGCGTCTCGGTCGCCATCCGCTCGAGCGCGGCACGGCCGACGAAGTCGTGGTCGAACTTGACGATGTGGCCGTAACCGATGTCCCACGGCGTCAGGTAATAGCCGTCGACGGTCTCGGGCACGTAGCTGCCGCCGATCGAGCACATGCCCTCGTACGACTTGCCGGAGAGCCACTCGCGATACTTGACCAGCATCGGATCGTTGCCGGTGTAGACCGCCGGCAGCGGGCTCGGCAGCCAGCCGGATTCGAGCGTGTTGGACGAATAGGCGCGGCCGCCGACCAGCTTGAGGCCCTTGTCCTTGCCTGCCTCGACCAGCGCGCCATGGATCGCGTCGTAATCGGCCCATGGCCCGAACAGCTCGTAGCCCGGCTGGCCGGCCATGCCGTGGCGCAGCGCGATCACATCCTTCCCGGCGATGTCGATATGCGCCATGTTGAAGAACTTGAGGTCCGGCGGGGTCTGACCCATCGCCTTTTCGAGGATCGCCATCGCGTTCGGGCCCTGCAGCTGGAAGCGATAGTTCTTGCGCTTGCCGTCGGTCCGCATCGCGGTGCGCTCGTCGCGCTCGACGGTGACGTCCCAGTCGCCGGTGGCGGCGTGAAATTCGACCCACTCGATCGCCGGCGCGCGACCGACCAGGCTGAATTCTTCCTCGGCGAGGTAGAACAGGATCACGTCGCCGATCACGTAGCCGTCGGGCGTGCACGGCACGAACTGCTTGGCCTTGTTGACCTTGAAGTTCTTGAAGGTGTTGATCGCCAGCGACTCGAGCAGGGCGAAGGCGTCCTTGCCGCGCACGTACAGCTCGACCATGTGAAAGCTCTGGTTGAACAGCACCGCGGTCTCGGCCCAGGCGCGCTGCTCGTCGCGCCAGTTGGAATATTCGGCCGGCACGCCGGGATAGACGTTCGGCCCGACCTGCTGGTTGCGCAGCAACTCGACGATGTCGCCGGCCGCGTCCAGCTTCTGCTGAAGGGTTTGTTCGCTCATGGGGTATTGCCTCTCCTAGAGGTGGGGTTGAAATTGACGGTTGATCTCCACCGGCCTTGCCAGCCAGCGGGCGATGGCGGCGTTGACCGCGTCGGGCGCTTCGAGTTGGATCATGTGCCCCGCGCCCGGAACGATCACCAGCTCCGAAGTCGGAATCGCCGCGGCGATCGCTTCGTGCTGCGCCGGCGGAGCCCAGGTATCGAGCTCACCGGTCATCACCAGCGTCGGGCAAGCGATTTGCGGCAACAGGCTCTCGGCTTCGGGCCGATTGACCAGCGCATGGATCTGCGCGTCGAACACGGCCTGACCGGCGTCGAGATTCATCTGCCGCAGTGGTTCGTAAATTGCCGGGTCGGCGCGATTGGCCACCGCGACCATCGGCGGCAGCCATTCGTCGATCAGCTTCTCGTAACCGTGGTTCCAGCCGATCGCCTGCAGCGCCTCCCGCTTGGCCGCCTCGTTCGGCCCGAGCGAGTGCACCCCAGTCGAAACCAGCGCCAGCCGGCGTACCCGCTCGGGCGCGAGGCGATAGACTTCGAGCGCAACCCGCCCGCCCATCGAATGGCCGAACAGGTCGAACGAATCCGGCGCCTGGTCGAGCGCGATCCGCGCCATCTGCTGCAAAGTGTCGGCGGTGCCGTAGCCGTTGACCGCGCGCGAATCCGGAAACGCCGCAAGTTGCGGCGCATAGATGCGTGCGTCGCACGCCAGCCCGGGCAGGAACAGCAGCATGGCGACGAATCGCCTCTCCCGATGAATTCGCAGGTATGAAATTTTCGTCTATACGAAGAAACACGCTTGCGCTAGGGGCTTTTCGCGAGAGGCGGGCGGGCCTAAGAGCCGCGCCGCCGAGAGAGGAGATTCCCGCAAAATGTCATACGCCGCGATCCACCCCAATTGGGAGAAGCCGCGCGAGAACATGGTCGACGGCTACTCGCTGGAAATGACCGCCAAGGAACTCGATGGCCTGCGCGAAGCCGCGCCGCTGATCCGCCCGAAGACGCAGGTGGCGATCACCTTCCTACCGGGCGAGGAAATGGAGCAGCGCGTCGCCGCCGCGGTGCTGGTGCGCGAGCTCGGATTCGAGCCGATCGTTCACCTTTCTGCGCGCCGGCTCACCTCGGAAGCCGAGCTCGACAAATACCTCGAGGACATCACCACCAAAGCCGGGGTGAAGCGCGTGTTCGTCATCGCCGGCGATCCGCCCGAGCCAGAGGGGCCGTACGAGGATTCGCTGCAAGTGATCGAATCCGGCCTGCTCGAGAAGCACGGCATCGAGATCGTCGGCATCGGCGGCCACCCGGAAGGGCATCCCAACGTCTCCAAGCCCGAGCTGTGGGTATGGATGGAAAAGAAGATCGCCGCGATCCGCTCGCACGGCATGGTGCCGCTGGTGGTCACCCAGTTCGCCTTCGACGACGACGCGATCATCGCCTGGGTGCGCGAGATGCGCCAGCGCGGCATCGACGTGCCGGTGCGCCTCGGCGTCCCCGGCCCGGCGGGCATCAAGCGGCTGCTCGGTTTCGCCAAGCGCTGCGGCGTCGGCGCCTCGGCCAGCGTGATGAAGAAGTACGGCGTATCGATCACCAACCTGATCGGCAGCGCCGGACCCGACAAGCTGGTCGCCGCGTTGGACAAGGGGCTGACGCCGGACCTCGGGCGCGTGCGGCTGCACTTTTATCCGTTCGGCGCGCTCAAGGCCTCGGCGGAATGGATTAACGATTACGCCGCCAAGCACTGACGCATGAGCGGCGCGCAACTCAAGCACCGGGACGGACCCATGGCCGAGATCATCGACGGGCGCGCTGTCGCCAAAAAAGTCGAGGCGGAAACCAAGGCGCAGGTTGATGCGATGGTCGCGGCCGGCAAGCCGCGCCCTGGCCTCGCCGTGATCCTCGTCGGCAACGATCCGGCGAGCGAGGTCTACGTCGGGCGCAAGATCAAGAAGTGCGCCGAAGTCGGCATCGTCAGTTACGAGCACCGCATGCCGGCGGACACCAGCCAGCCCGAGCTGCTGGCGCTGATCGCCACCCTCAACGAGGACCCGGCCATCCACGGCATCCTCTGCCAGGTGCCGCTGCCCAAGCACATCGACACCAGCCTCGTGCTGCGGGCGATCGCCCCGTCGAAGGACGTCGACGGGTTCCATCCGGTCAACGTCGGGCGGCTTTCGACCGGCACCGGCGGAATCATCCCGTGCACCCCGCTCGGCGTGATGAAGCTGCTCGACACGGTGATCGACGATCTCACCGGAATGGACGTGGTGGTGATCGGCAAGTCGAACATCGTCGGCAAGCCGATCGCGATGCTGCTGCTCGAGCGGGAGGCGACCGTCACCGTCACCCATATCGAGACCAAGGACCTGGCCGACCTGTGTCGCCAGGCCGACGTGATCATCGCCGCCGCCGGCGCGCCGCGGCTGGTCAAGGGCTATTGGGTCAAGCCCGGCGCAGTGATCATCGACGTCGGCATCAACCGCATCAAGGGCGAGGACGGCAAGACCAAACTGGTCGGGGACGTCGCCTTCGACGAAGTCCAGCACGCCCGCGCGGTCACTCCGGTGCCCGGCGGCGTCGGCCCGATGACCATCGCCTGCCTGCTGGCCAACACGGTTCAGGCAGCCTGCGAGCAGATCGACGGCATCAGCCGCGACAGCTTCGACATCGACTGGGACGATCTGCCCGATCGCTCGATGTTCACCAGCGAGACGGCCGGAGCCTGACCGTCAAGCCGCCGGGATCGGCGTTTCGATTTCCTGACCCATCGGGCGGATGTACACCCGCGTCACCACCGGGAACTGGCGGGCAATTTCGCGTTCGATGCTGGCGACCGTCTGCTCGACCTCGCGCGCACTGATCGTGTCGTCGAAATCGGCGCTGATGATCGCCACGACCATGTCGGGCGCCTGGTGGACGGTCAGCACTTCCCTCACGTCCACGATTCCGCTGTGCGCCGCTGCGCAACGGCGCAGTTGCTTGACCAGCTCCGGATCGGCGGATTCGCCGATCAGCAGGCCCTTGGCCTCGGTCAGCAGGGTCACCGCCGTCAGCGCCAGCACGAGGCCGATCAGGACCGAGGCGATCCCATCGTAAAGCGGGTTGCCGGTCAGCGCCGTGAGCCCGACGCCGGCCGCCGCGAGCAGGAGACCGGCAACCGCCGCGCTGTTTTCGAGCAGCACGATCAGGTTTGGCGCATCCTTGGTGTCGCGGATCGCGCGGTAGTAGCTCTTGCTGCCGCGCTCCTTGTCAAAGTGCCTGAACGCGGCAAGGCTCGACCAGCCTTCGAGCACGATGCTGACCCCGAGCACGCCATAGGCGATCAGCACGTCGGTGTTCGGCTCGGGGTGAAGCAGATGGTTGATGCCTTCGTAAACCGACACCCCGGCGCCGAGCGAGAACACCAGGATCGCGACCACGAACGACCAGAAATAGAGCTCGCGGCCGTAGCCGAGCGGATGGCGGAGGTCGGGCGGGCGCTTCATCCGGCTGGTGCCGTAAAGCAGCAGTAGCTCGTTGGCGGAGTCGACCGTGCTGTGGATCCCCTCGGTCAGCATCGCCGCCGAGCCGGTGATCGCCGCTGCGATGAACTTGGCCGCTGCGATGCCGACGTTTGCCGCCAGCGCGATGAGGATGACCTTCTTCGATTCGTGCCGTTCCACGCAATGTCCCTAGCCGCCGCTCCACGCATGGCAGAGCACCTCAGGGGTAGCAATCGCCCGCGGTTGGATTAGTTTCGCCGCAGGAGGAACCCGCCCGAATGCCGCACCACCCGGACATCGACGTGGCCATCGTCGGCGCGGGCATCTCAGGTATTTCGATGGCCGCGCACCTCCAGATGATGTGCCCCGGCACCCGCTTTGCGCTGTTCGAGCGGCGGGCCGAGCTCGGCGGCACCTGGGACCTGTTCCGCTATCCCGGCGTGCGCTCGGACAGCGATATGCATTCGCTCGGCTTTCGCTTCGAGCCGTGGGTGCACGAGAAGGCAATCGCCGACGGCGAGGCAATTCTCGACTATCTCAACCGTATCGTTCGCGAGCGCGGGATCGACCGCCATATCCGCTTCGGATGCAGGGTGGTCGCCGCCGACTGGCGCGCCGGGGAAGCGCGCTGGCGCCTCACCGTCGAGGACGACGAAGGCTGGAAGGAACTGACCGCTCGGTTCCTCTATCTCGCCTCGGGCTATTACGACTACGACGATCCGCACGATGCCCAACTGCCGGGGCTGGAGAATTTCGGCGGCGAAGTGGTCCACCCGCAGTTCTGGCCGAAGGATTTCGACTACTCGGGAAAGCAGGTGGTCGTGATCGGTTCGGGCGCGACGGCGGTCACCATCGTCCCGGCGATGGCGGAGAAGGCGGCCCACGTCACCATGCTCCAGCGCACCCCGACATGGATGGCTGCCCGGCCGAGCCGCGACGCGTTCGCCAACCGGCTGCAACGGTGGCTGCCGGGCTGGCTCGCCCACCGGCTCGTCCGGCAGAAGAACATCCGCATGGGCCAGTTCTTCTTCAACAAGGCGCGCAATGAGCCGGAGGCGGTCGGCGCTTGGCTCACCGGGAAGCTGCGCGAAAGCCTCGGCGAGGCCTATTCGGAGGAGCACTTTCAGCCGCCGTACGGACCGTGGCAGCAGCGCCTGTGCCTGGTACCGGACGACGACTTCTTCGAGGCGATCAAGGGCGGGAAGGCCTCGATCATCACCGGACACATCGAGGCTTTCGAGAAGGGCGCTGTGCGGCTGACCGACGGTCGCCTGGTACCGGCGGACGTAGTCGTCACCGCCACCGGGCTGCGCCTGGCGCTCGGCGGCAAGATCGCCGTCTCGCTCGACGGGAGGCCGATCGACTGGACGCAGCACTGGTTCTACCGCGGCTGCATGTTCTCCAACGTGCCGAACCTCGCGGTGGTGTTCGGCTACCTCAACGCCAGCTGGACGCTGCGCGCCGATAATAACGCGGATTACATCTGCCGAGTGCTGAATCGAATGCGGGATAAGCGCGCCGACGTGGTCGTGCCGTACCTGCCCGAGGATCATGATCTGCTCGAGGACGATATCATCATCTACTCTTCGGGCTACCTGCAGCGCGCCAGACCGCTGATGCCGAAAAGCGCGGCCTCGTTGCCCTGGCGGCTTAATCAGAATTACCTCGAGGACTGCCGCGATTTCCGCAAGCGCCCGGTGGACGACGGCGTGCTGCGGTTCGAGAAGCGGCCCGCCGCGGCCAGGGCGGCGTGACGGAGACACGCATCTGGACCGCGGCGCTGGTGGTGATCGGTGATGAGATTCTCTCCGGCCGGACGCACGACAGGAACATCGCCCAGGTGGCGAGTTGGCTGCAGGTCCAGGGCATCCGGCTGATGGAAGTGCGCGTCGTGCCCGATGTCGAGGAGCGAATTGCCGAGGCGGTCAACGCGCTGAGAACCGCGCACGATTACCTGTTCACCACCGGCGGCATCGGCCCGACGCACGACGACATTACCGTCGATGCGGTGGCCAAGGCGCTCGGTGTGCCGGTGGTCGTGCACCCCGATGCGCGGGCAATCCTTGCGGAGTACTACGCCAGCCGCGGAGGGCTCACCGAAGCACGCCTGCGAATGGCGCGGGTGCCGCAGGGCGCCGACCTGATCCCCAACCGCATGTCTGGCGCGCCGGGCATCAAGATCGGCAACGTTCACATGATGGCCGGCGTGCCGCACATTTGCGCGCAGATGCTCGACGCGCTGACCGGCACGCTGGAGGGCGGCGCGGCGCTGCTGAGCGAGACGATCGGCTGCTGGGTGCCCGAAAGCGAGGTCGCCGACATTCTCCGCGACGTCGAAAAGGCGCACCAGCAATGCCAGATCGGCAGCTATCCGTTTTTCCGCGACGGCAAGGTCGGCGCCAACTTCGTGATCCGCTCGACCGATGCGGCCGAGTTGGCGAGCTGCACCGACGCATTGTGTGAGGCGCTCGGCGATGCCGGGCACGATTTCACCCCGGGCGGGATTTGATGCGATCGCGGTCGCTTGCAGGCGGCGCTCGACGGCGTGCTCGACGCGATCGGATCGAGCGCCGCGGCCGAGTTCCGGCATGCGGTTTACTCCGAGAACGGCCAGCGCCTGCCGGTCGGCGAGGGGCTGTGGGCGACGGCCGACAAGATCGGCCCCTATTGCCACCTGTTCATTGACGAGCAGGGCGGCCAGGGCGCGTGCTTCGCCACGCTGACCGAGGGCGGCACCCGCTCGGTCATGGCGCTACGGGCGAAGGTCGCGGACGAGGAGGTGGCGGAGATCGAGGCGATCGTCGCCCGGCCGCCGCTGTTCGGCGGGGCGAGCGCATTCGGCGATGGGCCGGCTGCGCTCGATGCGAGCGGCGGCCCCGCCCCGGCCTGGCTGGCCGAAGTCGACCCGGCGGAGCGGATGAGCCGGGCCGAGCTGCGCCGCATCGCCGACCTGTATTTCACAGGGCTCGAGCGTAACGACGGCCGCGGCGAATACCCGTTCGCCGACGATTGCGTCCGCATCGAGAACGGCTTTCGCACGACCGGCGTCGCGCCCACTTCTACGGCCGGCAAGACGCCTTACGCTGAGGCCTTTCGGGCGCTCACGGCGAGGCAGCAGTTCGAAAGCGGCTACTTTCGCTTCGTTGACCGCATCCGCGAGCGCCGCTTCCCGGTCGTCGACCCGACAACGGGGACGGTGTTCGCGCTCGCCTTCTTCGATCACTCGGGCACCGTGCGCGACTATCGCCTGGCCGACGGCACTCCGATTCGCTCGAACGTCGAGCGGCCATTCAGCTGGATGATCGCGGAAGCCTTTCGCATCGAAGCGGGGCTGATAACCCGCATAGAGGCGCTGATGACCGAATGCCCTTACGGCATGGGCCCAGGCTGGACTTAGGACGGGCTAAGGTTCGGCACCCTGATTCTCGTCCTCGCGGGCGAGTTCGTCGCGCAATTCCCTGGCGCCCCGTTCCGCCCGCCCGATATCCTTGGACGAAGTCCTCGTGCGCACTACGCCCCAGATGATCAGGACGAACAGCAGGATCGGGCCGACGACGACGACGAACCACCAAAACCAGCTCATAACGACGCTCCTTTGCCGAAGGAACGTTTGGTGGGGCGGTCCTTTCCCGTGAGGGTCGCGCGTTGGTCAGCAGCCCGCTGGGGGAGCCTTCCAGCCAAAGAAAAAGGGGAGCGAACGCCCCCCTTTGTCCATTAAACCGTGTGAGCGGCTCAGCCGTTGTAATAGGTGCCGAAAACCCATTCCCAAAAACCCCGAAGCGGTTGCGGCTTCTGGGCGGGAATCGGCGGCTATCAGCGAAGCCCTGCTCGGGCGCCTGCAATGCTCTGCGATTCGACATAGTGATCCTCCTGTTGCGAAGGTCACTATGAGTTAACCTTAATAGAAAGTAAAGGGGTTTGGTTACCTCTGCGTTAGCCAACCTCCGCGGAACGTCCGCCGATGCCGTGAGCAAGCGACAATTTATGCACCGCCTCAAGCGACATCGGCCGACCGAGCTGGTACCCCTGGGCAGCCGGGCAGCCGAGCGAGCGCAGGACTTCAAACGTGGTCTCGTCCTCGACCCCTTCGGCCAGCACCAGAATATCGAGATCCCGTCCGAGCGTGACGAGGTGCTCGACGATCTTGCGCGCCTTGCGATCGGTTTGAACCCGGGTCACAAACAGGCGATCAATCTTCAACTCGTCAAACGGCAGCTGCAGGAACGGTTCGAAGCTCGCCGCGCCGACGCCGAAGTCGTCTGCCGAAAGCCGCACGCCGAGCTGCTTCAGCTCGGACATAACGATCCCCGCTCGCTGGAAATCCGCGATACGGGCGGTTTCGGTGATCTCGATCGTTATTTTTGACGGAGGCACTCGCGAGGCCGCGAGGGCTTCCTCAAGCAATCTGACGACCTCGAAATCGCCGAGCATGGTCGCGGAAACGTTCATCGACAGGTTGAAGTCCATCGCTGCGAACGGCGATTCCGCGACTTCGCTGAGGGCATCGGCGAAGACCTTTCGGGTCAGCGCGTCCATTCGCCCGACCTGTTCGCATTGCTCGACGAAGTACGAGGGGGCGATCTCGCCGCGCACTGGATCCGCCCAGCGAGCCAACGCCTCGACGCCAAACATGCGGCGGGTCCTGAGATCAAATTGTGGCTGGTAAACGAGGTAGATCTCGCCGGATTTCATCGCTTGGTCGAGCCTTGCCTGCAGCGAGATGCTCCACCGCCGCTCCTCGTCCGAGGCTTGGTTGGCGAGAATCACCGGATCCATCGCCTCGCTTGTCTTGTCGACTGCGGCCAGCGCCGATGAGATGCGCTTCGTTGGATTCGCTTCTTTGCCGGTGTCGGCGCCGAAGGTGATCCCGACATCAACAGCGAAATCGTCGATCGTGAGCGGACTGGCGAAGATCGCCCGGAGACCGGCGAGGTGCGACCGAAGCTGGTCCGAGTGCTCGTAGGATTGCAGCCAGGCGAAGTAGCGCCCGGCATTCGAATAGACCGTCAGGCTCTCGTCGTTGATTCTGAGCCGATCAGCGATCAACTGCATGTATTCGCCATGCTTAGCGCGAGGGAGGGAGGCGAGCACCTCGTCGACGCGATGGATCCTGGCCACAACGAGAGCGGAGGCGTCTTTCAATTTGGCACGAGCAAGGTCGCGTTCAAGCTTTTCGAAAGTCGGCAGTCCGCTGAGATTGTTGACGAGCGGTGCCCGGCGATAGAAATGGTGCCATAGCCTGATCGCGCCGAAAATGAGCAAGAAAGCGAAACGGCTTCCATCAGCTCGACGGTCCATCCCAACCACACGCTTGCCACGAAGATCGCCGGAATCGCTGCAATCGCGACGCCGTAACCAAAACGCCTCGCCGCCGGCCGTGGCGCAAGGCAGGCCAGGCCTAAGGTGAGCGCCAGAATAAGTGTCGGGAGATACCAGTTGACGTGCCGGATCATGCCATGCTTCAGCGTTTCGGCACCGAAGATGCCGGTGTAGCTCTCCGGCACCATCGGAAATCCCGGGATGGCGGCAAATGTCGCACCCCTTCGTGCAACGGCACCGATGACGATGGTCTTTCCTGCGAAGGTCCGGGTCTTCGACGGATCGGCAAGAAGTTGGCGCGCCTCCTTCATCGAGTATGAAGGTATCGAGGAATAGCTCATTGAATAGTCGATGAAGAAGGATTCGTTCGTCGGTCCGCTTCGCTCCGCCAGAGCAGCAGGGAAGCTCGGTAGAGTCGTTCGGCCCGCGCGCACGGCGAACGGCGACGTCCAAGTATAGCCTAGAAGATCGACCGGTTCCTTGCGAACGACTGAGGGCACTCCTCGCGACACCGACGACGCAGGGGCAGACCAGCCGCGCACTCGCACCCCTGGTCGCATAGCGATCCACGAACACGGTCCGCCCAGATTTAGCCTGGCTGCACGGTTGAGCCGCGCGTCTTCACGAGGGGGGCCCGGTGGCTCGAGATCGATGTCAATGAAAATTCGCTCGCGCCTGGGCGGCCGTAGAGCCGATCGATGGTGTCGGCAAGCTCCGCGCGAGCGCCTGCGTTGGCGGGATCGGCGATGTCGGGGTCCGCGCCAATGAAGACGATTTCGCCGGAAGCCCGGTGCTGGAGGGCACGAGACTGGACCGCCCAGATGAGGCCGTTCAAGGGTTCGACGAGCCCGAAAACGCCGATGACCAGCGCCGCGACGAAGGCAATCGCCAAGTGCCGCACGCGAGGTTGCGTCAGAAGGGGCTTCTCGCCGGTCATTAACCTCGTTCCGGGCCATCAAGGCGGCGGTTTGGCTGCATCTGACACCCCGTAGCGCGCGGGACTTAAGAAAAGATGGCTAATTTCCGCGTCGCGGTTCCGCGGAAGCGTGCCGCAAGAGCTTGCAACGAGCAAGCTCACCAAACGAACGCCCCTTGTCTGATCCCGCGGGGACGAAAGCCACCCTGCTCGTGCCGGGCGTTCTCGTGCATTCGGCGGGGGTAGCTTACCGGCTGACGTCGAGGCGGGCTCCCGCACGAAAAGCGCCGCCAGGACCGGGGCCGACGGTGCTCACGCCAGCGCCGATCCGGCCGAGTTGGACGGTGTTGCCGGCTTCGTTGTCGACCACCAGCTTGACCCACAAGTTGTCCTTGTCCTTGAACCAAGAGGTGTTCTTGGCGGCGCGCAGCGCGTCGAGACTGGGCTCGGCCGTGCCCCCGGCTGCGGTGGTGAAGCCGGGAAGCTGAAATATCACCCACGAGCCGTCGTTCATTTCGTTGAGGGTGAGCGAGAGGTCCTTGCGGGCCGTCTCTACCCGCACGTCGGCGCCGCTGTGGATCGTGGTTTGCCCGGTGTATTCCCACCGGCGGCCGTTGCGGCTGAGCATGACCGGATCGGTGATCGGCTCGTTGCCGAAGCCGAAATTGCCGCCGACGTTGAAATGGCCGAAGTCGCCCTTGCACACGGCCGCGCCCCAGGTCGGCTTGATCGTGCAGTCCTGTTCGTCGTCGGCGATGCCGTTGTCGATAACGATGTACGAATTGGGCACACCGCCGATCGAACCGTCCTTGTCGTGGATCGCCGCGCCCCGCCAGGCATTGTTGCGCCCGTAATCCGAGGCCCATCGGTGCACGATCGGATTGAATTCGACGGGCTTGGAGTTCACGAACTTGGCGCCCTCGACCGAGTTCTCGGTGCTCATTCCGAAGCTGGTGTACATCAGGTACGAGATCGCCGCCGCGCTGCGCGTGGCGTTGGGTTCGAAGTTGATGAAGGTGGTGTTGATCACGTCGTGCCGCAGGTCGTAGAACTCGTAGCCGTGGATCGGGAAATCCGGGATGTCGTTCGGCCGGCTGCGACCGTAAGCCTTTTCCGCCGGCGTCTCGGGATTGCCGACGTTGTCGCTCTCGCCGACGAACACCGAATCGACCACCTGTGAGGTAAACGGCGTCCGGCCCACCAGCGCGGCCGCATGGGTGAAGCCGACCGCGTTGTCGGCCACGCGCAGGTTCTTCCAAACGTCAAGCTCGCCGCGGCCCCACACGCCGCCGTGGCGGTTCTTGTAGCTGGTGAAGTTTTCGAACAGCGACACCAGCATCTTGCTGTTGGTATCGGTCGGATCGGCATAGGCGACATGGTAGTTGCTGCCGCCGACGCTGAATGTGCCGTCCTGATTGGGGCCGCGGTCGAACATGAAGCCGTCGAAGTTCGAATGGGCGGTGTTGTCCTTGAACTCGCGCACGCGCATCCGCCGCGGCCAGTAGTTGTCGTCGTGGTGCAGGCCCGTCGGATGCACCGGCAAGGCGTACCAGAAGCCCGTCGCCTCGGAGCCGGCGGCGACGTTGCCGATGTAGGTGTTGTCCGGGTTGGTGATCCAGAAGCTCGCCGCCGTGTTGTCCGACGGGATGAGGATGTTCTTGGCCTTCTGGCCGGCCACGGCCGCTGCAAATCCGGCGCTATCTCCCTCGGGGCCGAGATTCGTCGGCTCGCACGGCTTCCCGTCGGGGTGGCACTTGGTCAGAATCGCCAGGTTGTGGATGAACTGGTTGCCGGTTTCGACCGCGTCCTCGAGGAAGAAGCAGTGGCCGACGGTGTTGTAGGTGACGTTGTTCTGCACCCGCACGTCATTGGTGCCGTGCACGGTGACGCAGCGGCTGTAGGTGTCGTGGATCGCCGAGTCCTGGATATATTGCCCCGGCGCGTCGCCCAAGAGGTGCCAGTGGATCGGATAGCGGGCCAGGTGCATGTACTGGCCCATGTGATAAAGCTCGATGCCCGAGACATGCATCGTCGAGCCGGCCATCGCCATGATGTGCCCGCCGAAATAGGTTTTCTCGGAATCCGGCGAGGACTGGATCTTGATGTTGCGGCTCAGCATGCCGACTTCGCCGCGCTCGTCGACGCCGTCGGTGATCTGGCCGTAATGCATGTATTTGAGCGGCTTATCGAGCGTGATCGCGTTGCCGCTGACGGCAGCGATGGTCCGCTCTTCCGCCTGGTGGGGATCGTAGTCGGTCGAGGCGAGCACGATCGTGTCGCCCTTGTGCCAGCCGCCGGCGTCGAGGACCTGGATCGTGCTGGTGCCGGCCTTGGCGGTCTGGGCGAGCTTGGTCCAGCTGTGGGTGCGGTCGCCGTGTAGGCTGAGGGTTCCCTTCAGCATCATGATGCCGCGGTCGCCCATCGTGTTGATGTCTTCGCCCGGGACCTTGTCGGTCAGGGTGATCGTCGCTTTATGCGTGTAGGGCTTGGCTTCGCTGCCGATGTCGAGTTCGCCGCCGGGCAGATAGATCCAATCGGTCGTCAGCGCGAGGTCATGAGCATCCGAAAAGCTCAGCTTGCCGGCGATCGTCAGGCTGCGCAGCCACGGCGGACTGACGTCGAGGACGATGGCCTTGCCCTTGGCGATGGTCACCGCATCTCCCGCCCCCGGCACCTTGCCGTCCGGCCACGACGCCGGATCCGACCAGCGCGTCCAGTGCCCGTTCGTGTCCTGAGCGGCGGCTTGGGCCCCTGCGCCGAGCATGAGCGCCGCGGGCAGCAGCAAAGCGAAACGGAGCAGGCGAGATGGAATGCGCATGAGCTTAAACCCCCCAGCGGGGGGCGGCGATTCCCCCCTTCTGCTCTTAAGCGTTACTCGCGCCGGGTTCCGGCTTCATCCAGCGCAGCTGCATGGACCGGAGCCTGGCGGCTGACCTCGACGCTGGTTCCGCCGGCGCTGGGCCCGGCGAGCTGGGCGCCTTGGCCGTTGGAGACGACCTTCACCCACAGGACGTCCTTGCCCTTGTAGTACGAGGTGACACTGGCCTTGCGCAGCGCATCCAGGCTGTTCTGCGGCGTGCCCGAGGCTGCCGTGGTGAATCCCGGCAGCTCGAAGATCACCCACGAGCCCTTGTCCAGTTCGCTGAGGTGCAAGTCCACCGCCGGCCTTTCCGTGGTCACCTTGATCTCGGTGCCGGCGCGGACGTTGGTTTCGCCGGCCAGGGTGAGATTCTCGCCGATTGCGGCTGAGAACGACCGGCGGCTGAGGCGGGCCGGCCGGGCGGCCGAACGGGATGCGCGGCGGGCCAGCGGCTGCCGCCGGGCCGGCACCGCCGGCGCCAGGCACGGGGAGCGGCAGCGGCGCCGGGACCGGCCGCTGCGCCTCTGGCAGGGCGCGCGCCGGGAGGGCCGCCGAAGCCGGGGATACCCGGGAAACCGCTGCCGCCCGGGCTGTTGACAGCCAAGCGCCCGACATCGCCCGTGCACACTGCGGCATTCCAGCTCGGCTTGATCTCACAGGCCTTGCTGTCGATGGCGATTTCGTCGTTCGGATCGTTGATGAGAATGAACGAGTTCGGCACACCGGTGACCGAGCCGTCCAGGTCGTGGAACACCGAGGTTTTGTAACTCCCGTTGCCGTAATCGTCGTTGCTCCACTTGTGCTCCATCGGCGGGAAATAGACCGGCTTGGCGTTGACGAATTTCGCGTGCTGGACGGTGTTGTTCGAGCTCATCCCGAAGCTGGTGTAGAGCAGGTAGGAGATCGCTCCCGTCTTGCGGGTGGCGTTGTCCTCGAAGTTGACGAACGTGTCGTTCACCAGTTGATGACGGTAGTCGTAGAACTCGTATCCGCGGATCGGGAAGTCCGGCACTTGGGGCTCCGGCAAGCTGCGGCCGTAAGCCACTTCCGCCGGCGTCTCGGGGTTGCCGACGTTGTCGCTTTCGCCGACGAACAGCGAGTTGAGCACCCGTGAGGTAAAGGCGGAATTGCCGAAGTTGCCGGACGCATGGGTATAGCCGATCGCGTTGTCGGCCATCTTCAGGTCCTTGAAGGTGTCCATCTCGCCGCGAGCCCAGATGCCGCTATTGCGGTTCTTGTAGCTGGTGAGATCCTGGTAGACCGTCTCCACCAGAGGGCTCTTCGGATTAGTCGGATCGGCATAGGCCATATGGCCGCCTGGCCCGAAATGGCCGTCCTGCCGAGGGCCGCGGTCGAACATGAAGCCGTCGAAGTTCGAGTGGGCGGTGTTGCCCTTGAACTCGCGCACGCGCATCCGCCGCGGCCAGTAGTTGTCGTCGTGGTGCAGGCCGGTCGGGTGCTCCGGCAAGGCGAGCCAGAAACCGGTCGCCTCGGAGCCGGCGGCGACGTTGCCGATGTAGGTGTTGTCCGGGATTGGTGATCCAGAAGCTCGCCGCCGTGTTGTCGGACGGGATCAGGATGTTCTTGGCGTCCTGGCCGGCCAGCTTGAAGTTCTTGCCACCCTCCGCTCCGAACGGTCCGAGGTCGGTCGGCTCGCACGGCTTCCCGTCGGGGTGGCACTTGGTCAGGATCGCCAGGTTGTGGATGAACTGGTTGCCGGTCTCGACCGCGTCTTCGAGGAAGAAGCAGTGGCCGACGTTGTTGTAGGTCACGTTGTTCTCCACCCGCACGTAGTTGGTGCCGTGCACGGTCACGCAGCGGCTGTAGGTGTCGTGGATCGCCGAGTTCTGGATATATTGCCCCGGCGCGTCGCCCAAGAGGTGCCAGTGGATCGGATAGCGGGCCAGGTGCATGTACTGGCCCATGTGATAAAGCTCGATGCCCGAGACATACATCGTCGAGCCGGCCATCGCCATGATGTGCCCGCCGAAGAGTGTCTTCTCGGAATCCGGCGAAGACTGGATCATGATGTTGCGCGCTCAGCATGCCGACTTCGCCGCGCTCGTCGACGCCGTAGGTGATCTGGCCGTAATGCATGTATTTGAGCGGCTTATCGAGCGTGATCGTGTTGCCGCTGACGGCGGCGATGGTCCGCTCTTCCGCCTGGTGGGGATCGTAATCGGTCGAGGCGAGCACGATCGTGTCGCCCTTGTGCCAGCCGCCGGCGTCGAGGACCTGGATCGTGCTGGTGCCGGCCTTGGCCGTCTGGGCGAGCTTGGTCCAGCTGTGGGTGCGGTCGCCGTGTAGGCTGAGGGTTCCCTTCAGCATCATGATGCCGCGGTCGCCCATCGTGTTGATGTCTTCGTCCGGGACCTTGTCGGTCAGGGTGATCGTCGCCTTATGCGTGTAGGGCTTGGCTTCGCTGCCGATGTCGAGTTCGCCGCCGGGCAGATAGATCCAATCGGTCGTCAGCGCGAGGTCATGAGCATCCGAAAAGCTCAGCTTGCCGGCGATCGTCAGGCTGCGCAGCCACGGCGGACTGACGTCGAGGACGATGGCCTTGCCCTTGGCGATGGTCACCGCATCTCCCGCCCCCGGCACCTTGCCGTCCGGCCACGACGCCGGATCCGACCAGCGCGTCCAGTGCCCGTTCGTGTCCTGAGCGGCGGCTTGGGCCCCTGCGCCGAGCATGAGCGCCGCGGGCAGCAGCAAGGCGAAACGGAGCAGGCGAGATGAAATGCGCATAGCGTTGACCCCCAAGGCGGGACCGCGAGTCCCGCGTTTTATCTTTGGGCATAGGTTGCAACGGAGAAGCCCGTTTGCCAAGCCGCGATCCGGGCGCGCGCCGAGAGAAATTGTAATTTATCGTAACAGCTCGTGTATCGCTGTTCGTCGGACTGCTCGAGCGCGCCCGGTGCATCTCGACGATCAACGGGGCGTGCGGCGGGCAGATCACTTGCGGCCAACGATGGCAGAACGGCCTCAACCGCCGAGTTCGATGGCGGTCGCGGCTCGCTACTGGTGCTCCATCATCTCGTCGTGATCTTCGGGCGCGGACTTGACGAGCGCCTGGTATTGCGCGGGCGAGAGGCTGCCTTCCTTCTGCAGGAATGCGACCATGTCCCAGATCAGCGTATCGCTGTGGGTCTTGCCCCAGGCGGCCATGCCAGAGGCCTTGATCCCGTGCTTGATGACCCAGAACTGCTCGCGCGGGCTGAGATCGTTGCCGTGCGAAAAATCGGGTGCGGCGGGGTTGAGGCCCTGCGAAATTTCGGTCTTCTCCATCCCTGGCGCCAGATGGCAGCCGGTGCACATTTCGGCGTAGAGCCCGGCGCCGGCCGCGATGCGCGGTTGGCTTTCCAGATCGGGCGGTGCCGGAACGCTTTCGGCATGCGCCCCGATCGAGCGGTCGCGGCCGGTTTCGAGCACCCAATACACCAGGTTCGTGTGCGGATTGTCGGCGCCGACGTTGTAAAGACCCGAATAGACGAAGGCGAGGAACACCAGCACCAGGACGACGACGAGCCCGGCGCCCAGGTACAGGACCCGGACGGTGCCGCTTCGCCGAGCCGGACTGGGAGCCATGGTCAAGCCACTCCATCAACCTGCATCGCTCGCAAAGGACTCGGAAGTCTCTTGCCGGATACCCATGCGGGGTATAATCTACCGCCACGCTTCTGGCAAGTCGGGCCGTCTGCACAGCGCCGCTCGCATGAGGCGCCCACTGAGCCAGTCGAAATCGGAAAGTGTTCCCATGACCAGCATCGATCGGCGACGGTTTCTTTCCGGCTCCGCCGTGGCGCTGGGCTCCGCCGGGTTCGCTCACGCCATTCCGGCCTGGGCTCGCGGCGCGCCGGACGGCACGCTGGCACGCAAGGGCAGTGACGTGCTCTCGGGCGAACGCCTCGCCATGACGGTGACCGATAGCAGCTTCGTTACCGGCATGCGCCACGGGGCAGCGGTAACGGTCAACGGCACGCTGCCCGGCCCGCTGGTGCGGCTGAAGGAAGGGCAACGCCTCGTCGCCGACCTGCACAACGAGAGTTCGGGAGACACCTCGATCCATTGGCACGGCATGCTGGTGCCGTTTCTCATGGACGGCGTGCCCGGAGTGACGATGGCACCCGTCGGCCCCGGGGAGAGCTTCCATTACGAGTTCCCGATCAAGCAGTCCGGCACTTATTGGTGGCACTCGCACACGCTGCAGGAGCCGATGGGCCACTATGGACCGATCGTCATCGATCCGCTCGAGCCCGATCCCTTTACGTACGACCGCGAATATGTGCTCATGCTGTCCGACTGGTCGCCGATGCGGCCGACCGAGATCATGAAGAAGCTCAGGACCCAGAGCGATTATTTCAACTATCACCAGACGAGCTGGACCGATCATTACGAGCTTTCCGGCGCGCAGCGGCGGATGTGGGCCGGCATGCGGATGAGCCCGACCGACATCTCCGACGTTACCGGCTCGACTTATACTTACCTGATAAACGGCCATGGGCCGGCTGACGGGCTGGAGCTGGCGTTCGAACCCGGTGAGCGCATTCGCCTCAGGATCATCAACAGCAGCGCGATGACGTTCTTCAACGTGCGCATTCCCGGCCTGCCGATGACCGTGGTTTCGGCCGACGGACAACTGGTCAATCCGGTCGAGACCGACGAATTCCAGATCGGTGTCGCCGAGACATACGACGTGCTGGTCGAGCCGAAAGGCGTCGACGCTTTCGCCTTTGTTGCCGAGGCGATCGACCGCTCGGGCATGGGCGTTGCCATGCTGGCTTCGCGGCCCGGCGCGCGCGCGGCTGTCCCGCCGCTGCGCCCGCCGCCGCTGCTGACCATGGTCGACATGGGGATGGGCCCTGGCGGCAAGCCGATGGTCGGGATGAAGAATCGAACCGGGCAAGGTGGCCGGCAGCGCCATGCCGGCGATGAACATGGCCGGCGACAAGGACATGGGCGGGATGGACATGTCCGGCGGCATGAACATGCGCGACACCTCGAAGCTGCCCGCCTTCGTCGAAGGCCGGACCCGGCCTTGGGCATGGTGGCCGTCAATCCGGTCGACCGGATGGATTATCCCGGCCTCGGGCTGGAGAACGTCGGCCACCGCGTCCTCGATTACACCCAGCTCGCCGCCGCCAGGCCCAATCCCGACAAACGCCGGCCCACACGGCTCAAGGAGATCCACCTTACCGGCAACATGGAACGCTACATGTGGTCGTTCGACGGGAAGACCTTCGATGCCGTGACCGATCATCCGATCCGCTTCGCCTACAACGAGCGGGTGCGCGTGCGTCTCGTCAACGACACGATGATGGCGCACCCGATCCACCTGCATGGGCATTTCTTCGAACTCGACAACGGCGCGCCGGACGGGTTCAAGCCGCGCAAGCACACGATTACCGTTCAGCCTGGCGGCAGCGCCACCTGGGATCTGACCGCCGACGCGCCGGGTGACTGGGCGTTCCACTGCCACCTGTTTTACCACATGCATCAGGGCATGTTCCAAGTCGTCACCGTGCGCCCGCTGGGCGAGACATTCGCGTGATGAAGGCTGCATTCGCGTTCACAATCGCGCTGCTGCTGACCCCGGCTGCGCACGCCCAGGATGCGCCCGCTGCAGCCGAAGCCAAGCCGATGCCGGCGATGGATCATGCCCAGGCCGGCCACGGCTCGACGAATATGGATGGCGACAAGCCGGCCGACCACGGCTCGATGTCGATGCCCGCCGACAACAAGCCGGCTGCGGGTTCGATGAAGATGGACAAGAACATGAAAATGGGCGCGGGCGACGCGGCCATTCCGCAGTCCCCGCCGCCGCCCGCCGCTTTCGAAGGCCCGCTTCACGCCGCCGACGCCGCGGTCGGCAAGGCGGTGATGGACAACGCGCGGGCCAAGGTCGTCCGCGAAATCAGTGGGCTGCCCGTGTTCTGGGTCATGGGAGACCGCCTCGAATACCGCGCTCACAACGGCAAGGACGGCTATGTGTGGGACGTGCAGGCAGCTTATGGCGGCCATATCGACAAGCTGTGGCTGCGCGGCGAAGGCGAAGGCACGTTCGACGGTAAAGTTGAGAGCGCCGACCTCCAGGCGCTGTGGAGCCACGCGATCGGGCCGTGGTTCGATTTGCAGACCGGCGTGAGGCAAAGCCTAGTCGGTCCCGAACGGACGTATGCCGTTGCCGGGGTGCAGGGGCTGGCGCCATACATGTTCGACGTCAACGCCGCCGCTTATCTTTCTCAGAAGGGCGAAGTGACAGCACGGGTCGAAGCCGAACTCGACCAGCGCATAACTCAACGGCTGATTCTCCAGCCGCGCGGCGAAGTGAAGCTGTCGGCGCAGGACGTGCCGGAACTGGGCATCGGCGCCGGGATCGACCGGATCGAGACGGGCTTGAGGCTGCGCTACGAAATCGCCCGCGAATTCGCGCCTTACGTCGGTGTGGCGCAGGAGTGGAAAGTCGGCCGCAGCGCCACTTTTGCGCGCGCCGCGGGCGACAAAGCGAGCAGCACCAACTTCGTCGCCGGTGTGAGGTTCTGGTTCTAACCCAAAGGTGCTGGACCGAAGCAGAAGGGCCGGCGGATCGCTCCACCGGCCCCTTGGTAATCGCTCACTAATGCGAAGGCGGCTTATGCCCCCTCCACCTCCGCGGTGTCGATCTTCAGGCCCGGGCCCATCGTGCTCGTCAGCGAGACCTTCTTGACGTACTTGCCCTTGGCGCCGGCTGGCTTGGCCTTGACGATCGCCTGGGTGAACGCCGCGAAGTTCTGCTTGAGCTGGTCGTCGGAGAACGACAGCTTGCCGATCCGCGAGTGGATGATACCCTGCTTCTCGACGCGGAACTCGACCTGCCCGCCCTTGGCGTCCTTGACCGCCTGGGCGACGTTCGGGGTGACGGTGCCGAGCTTGGGATTCGGCATCAGGCCCTTGGGTCCGAGCACTTTGCCCAGGCGCCCGACCACGCCCATCATGTCGGGCGTGGCGATGACCCGGTCGTAGTCGAGGTCGCCGGCCTGCATGTCTTCCATCAGGTCTTCGGCGCCGACACGGTCCGCCCCGGCCTTGGTCGCCTCGTCGACCTTGTCGCCCTTGGCGAACACGGCGACCTTCATTTCCTTGCCGGTGCCGGCGGGGAGCGAGACCATGCCGCGGACCATCTGGTCGGCGTGGCGCGGATCGACGCCGAGATTGAGCGCGACTTCGACGGTCTCGTCGAACTTCTTGCTGGCGAATTCCTTGAGCGTCGCCAGCGCTTCGTCGATGCCGTAGATCTTCTCGGCGTCGAGCTTCTCGGTGATCGCCTTCTGCTTCTTGGTCGTGCCCATGGTCAGCCCTCCACCACGTCGAGGCCCATCGCGCGGGCCGACCCTTCGATGATGCGGGTCGCCGCCTCGAGGTCGTTGGCGTTCAGGTCCTTCATCTTCATCTCGGCGATCTCGGTCAGCTTCGAGCGCTTGATCCGTCCGGCCGAGACCTTGCCCGGCTCCTTCGAGCCCGACTTCAGATTGGCCGCCTTCTTGATCAGGAAGCTGGCCGGGGGCGTCTTGGTGACGAAGGTGAAGCTGCGATCGGCGTAGACGGTGATGATCGTCGGGATCGGCATGCCCTTCTCGAGCTCCTGCGTGGCGGCGTTGAACGCCTTGCAGAACTCCATGATGTTCACCCCGCGCTGGCCCAGGGCGGGGCCGATCGGCGGGGATGGATTGGCGGTGCCGGCGGGCACCTGGAGCTTGATATAGCCCTCGATCTTCTTGGCCACGAAGGGCCTCCTTTCTCACTGTCCCCCGGAGCTGACCCGG
Organism: uncultured Alphaproteobacteria bacterium; assembly: GCA_963811255.1. Classification (GTDB taxonomy): domain Bacteria; phylum Pseudomonadota; class Alphaproteobacteria; order Sphingomonadales; family Sphingomonadaceae; genus Croceibacterium_B. The sequence continues at coordinate 147,657 of CAWEQI010000004.1, forward strand.
GGTCATGGTAAGCGGTGCAAACGGCTCGCCGAAGCGGGCCTCCCGCATGGATTTCCCGCTGCTGACGCTCGGGAAGCGGCGCCCCTAGGCGAAACCGGTCGACAGTTCAAGCCAAGAGCACGGCCGGCGCGGACCTTCAGCGAGGCCAGTGCAGCGGTGGTATCGTGCAAAACCCGCCTAAAACCTCAACGGCTCAGCTGGAACACCGCGTGCTCGGCGCGCCAGTTGGCCTTGGCGTCGCCGATCTCGTGCTCGTGGGTGAAGAACCAGCTTTTCTCCACCGTCACCCCCTTGGCGCGCAGCAACTCGCGGAAGTCCTGCACCGTCACATGGTGAATGTTCTGCGTCTCGTACCAGCTCACCGGCAAGTGCCGCGTCACCGGCATGCGGCCGTGCAGCAGCAGCGAAAGCCGCATCCGCCAGTAGGCGAAGTTCGGAAAACTGACGAAGGCCCGCCGACCGATCCTGAGCAGTTGGTCAAGCATCACGTCCGGGCGCGCGGCGGTCTGCAGCGTCTGGCTGAGGATCGCGCACTCGAAGGCGGCGTCGGGATAATCGGCCAGGTCACGGTCAGCGTCGCCCTGCACCACCGACAGCCCACGGGCGACGCAGCGCTCGACCGCCTCGGCATCGATTTCCATCCCGCGCGCATCGCACTGCTTCTCGCGCTGGAGCACTTCCATCAGCTCGCCCTCGCCACAGCCGACGTCGAGCACCCGGGCGCCGGGAGCGACATGGGCGGCGATCACCGCCAGATCGGGTCGCAGGCTCATTCGAGGAAGCCCTTGACCACCCGGTCGAGCGCCGGAACCTCGAGCAGGAAGCTGTCGTGGCCGTAGGGGGCGCTAAGCTCGACGAAGCTGACCGGCAGCGCCACGGCGTTCAGGGCATGGACGATCCGCCGTACCTCGCCGGTCGGATAGAGCCAATCGGTGTCGAAGCTGACGAGGCAAAATCGGCCGGTGCTGCGGGCGAAGGCGTCGGCCAGCCGCCCGCCGTGCTCCTCGGCGAGATCGAAATAGTCCATCGCCCGCGAGATGTAGAGATAGCTGTTGGCGTCGAACCGGCTGGTGAAGCTGATCCCCTGGTAGCGAAGGTAGCTTTCCATCTGGAAGTCGGCGTCGAAACTGAAACTCTTGGCCTCGCGGTCCTGCAGTCGACGGCCGAACTTTTCGGCCAGCGCCGCTTCGGAAAGGTAAGTGACATGCGCCGCCATCCGCGCCACCGCGAGCCCCGCGTCGGGAGTCTTGCCGGTGCCGTAGTAGTCGCCGCCCTGCCAGTTAGGATCGGCCATGATCGCCTGGCGGCCGACTTCGTGGAAGGCGATGTTCTGCGCCGACATGCTCGCCGGGGTGGCGATGCCGAGCACCCGATCGGCACGGCCGGGGTAATTGGCGGCGAAGCTCAGCGCCAGCATCCCGCCCATCGAGCCGCCGACCACCGCATGGAGCCGCTCGATGCCGAGCGCGTCGAGCAGGGCGACTTGCGCGCGCACCATGTCGTGAATGGTAATGACCGGGAAGCTCTTGCCCCAAGGCTCACCGCCGGGCCGGCCCGGGTTGCGCGGGCTGGCCGGGCCGGTCGAACCCATGCAGCCGCCGATGATGTTAGCGCAGATGACGTGAAAGCGGGCGGTGTCGATCGGCTTACCGGGCCCGACCATGCGGTCCCACCATCCGGGCTTGCCGGTGATCGGGTGCGGACTGGCGAGATACTGGTCACCGGTCAGCGCGTGAAACACCAGGATCGCGTTGGACTTGTCGGGCGCCAGTCGGCCGTAAGTCTCGTAGGCCTGGCGCACGTTCGGCAGCACCTGTCCGCTGTCGAGCGGCAGCGGATCGGATAGCACGAGGCTTCGTGCATCGAGGGCGTTGGCGGTGGCCATGGTGGGCAGCGGATTGGGGGCTGGCGCAAACGCTGTCAATTGCCGCCGGTTGCCGCTATGCGCGCCGCCGTGAACGAGACGGGACCTCAGGTGAAGCCGTGGATCGAGGCGATCCATGCCTATGTGCCGGGCCAGTCGGCCGCGCCCGACGGGCGGCCGCTGGTCAAGCTCTCGGCCAACGAGAACCCGCTCGGCACCAGCGCGAACGCACTGGAAGCGCGCAGCGGCGCGAGGGCCCCGTCGCTCTACCCTGATCCGGACAGCGCGGCATTGCGCGAGGCGATCGGCAAGCTGCACGGGGTCGACCCGGCGCGGATCGTCTGCGGCACCGGCTCCGACGAGCTGCTCAATCTCGCCGCACTGGCTTTTGCCGGACCGGGCGACGAAGTGCTGTTTCCGCGCTACAGCTTCGCTGTGTACGAGATCGCCGCGCGCCGCTGCGGCGCGACACCGGTCGAGGCGCCCGACAACGACTATGCCGCCGATGTCGACGCGCTGCTCGCCGCGGTGACGGAGCGCACCCGTGTCGTCTTTCTCGCCAATCCCAACAATCCCACCGGCAGCTACTTGCCGAAGGCGGAGCTGGCGCGGCTGCATGCCGGATTGCCCGGCGAGGTGCTCCTGGTGATCGATCGGGCGTACTGCGAGTATGTCGCGCCCGCCGAACAGGATGGCGGCCTCGCCCTCGCCGCGGCGCACGCGAACGTGCTCGCCACCCACACCTTCTCCAAAATCTATGGCCTCGCCGGCGAGCGGGTCGGCTGGGCGACCGGCGCGCCGGCGCTGATCGGTGCGCTCAACCGCATTCGCGGCCCATTTAACGTCACCGTCGGTGCGCAGGCGGCCGCCGTGGCGGCGCTCGCCGATCAGGCGTTTGTCGTCGCTTCGCGCGAGCATAACAGCGCGGTCCGCGCCCGTTTCGTCGCCGCGCTCGAGGCGCTCGGCAACCATGGCATCCGCCCGCTGCCGAGCGAGGCCAATTTCGTGCTTGTGCTGTTCAACGGAGCGTTGACGGCCGAAGCGGCGCTGGCGGGCCTGGCCGAGCGCGGGTTCGCGGTTCGGCACCTGCCGGGACAGGGGCTGCCGCAGGGCTTGCGGATCACCATCGGCACGGCAGAGCAAATGGACGCGGTCGCCGAAGGCCTGCGGCAGATCGCCGAGGCTGCCGGCTGATGTTCCGCCGGGTGGCGATCATCGGCCTCGGCCTGCTTGGCGGCTCGATCGGGCTCGCCGTCGCCGAGCACATGCCGGGAGTCGCCACCACCGGCTATGATGCGGATCCAGCCGTCCGCCGGCGGGCCGTGGAGCGGAGGTTGACCGGTCGAGTGTGCGACACCGCCGCCGAGGCCCTCGCGGAAGCAGACCTCGTCATCCTCTGCGTGCCGGTCGGCGCAATGGGCGATGCGGCGCGCGAATTCGCCGGGGCGCTGCCGAAGGGTGCGTTGGTAAGCGATGTCGGCTCGTCGAAGCGCTCGATCGCCCGCGCACTCGCCGAGGCCTTGCCGGGCCAGCCGATCATTCCCGCGCACCCGGTCGCCGGTACCGAGCACTCCGGCCCCGACGCCGGCTTCGCCACGCTGTTCCACCACCGCTGGTGCATTCTCACCCCGCCCGCCGATGCGGACCCGGCGCGGGTCGAGGCGCTCGCCGAATTCTGGCGCGCGCTCGGTTCGCGGGTCGAAGTGATGGACGCCGAACACCACGATCTCGTGCTGGCCGTCACCAGCCACATCCCCCACCTGATCGCCTACACCATCGTCGGCACCGCTTCGGATCTCGAGGAGGTGACCCGCGGCGAGGTGATCAAGTACTCGGCCGGCGGCTTCCGCGATTTCACCCGCATCGCCGCCAGCGACCCGACCATGTGGCGCGACGTGTTTCTCGCCAACCGCGACGCGGTGCTCGAGATGCTCGACCGGTTCCTGACCGACCTCGCCCACATGCGCGAGGCGATCAAGGCGGGCGACGGCGAGAGCATGTTCGATCTGTTCACTCGCACCCGCGCAATCCGCCGCGGGATCATCGAGCTCGGGCAGGACGATGCCCGCGCCGACTTCGGCCGGGCCGATCACGGGTAATCGCGGTCACCCGTTCAGCGCATTGATCGCCGCATACACCTGTGCCTCGATCGTCTCGCGCGGCAGGCCCGGCGGGATCGCTTCGCCGAAGCGAATGGTGATCGTGCCGCGGCGTTTCCACCAGCGCTGGTAGGTCGGTCCGCTGTCGATCGCCACCGGGACCACCGGCAGGCCGAGGAGCTTGTACAACCCGGCGAAGCCCGAGCGCAGCGGTGGGCGCTTCCCATGCGGAGTGCGCGTGCCTTCGGGAAAGATCGCCAGCGGCCGTCCGCTGTCGACGAAGGTCCGCGCTTCGGCCATCATCGCCCGCAAGCCTTTCGCGCCGGCGCTGCGCATCACCGGAATGACGCCATAGGCCCGTGCCGCCCGGCCCCAGCCGGGGATGCGGAACAGCTCTTCCTTGGCGAACGGCACGGGGTCACCAAACAGGGTGCCGAGATCGATCGCCTCGAAGAAGCTCTCGTGCTTCAGCGCGTAAAGCGCCGGTCCGGCGGGGCGCGGGCCTTGCTCGCGTACGACAATCCCAAGGATGTTGACGACACACCAGCGGTGGAACGCCGACCAGGCGTTCGGCACCTGCCGGAAGCGCTCGGCGGGAAGCGTCGCCAGCACCACCAGCGAGGCGAGCACGAACCCGACGGTCGCGCCGTAGAACACTGCGTAAAACACCAGGCTGCGCAGCATCCTCACAGGCGCCCGAGCCAGCTCGCCAGCAGCTTGTTGTACTCGAGGAACAGCATGCCCAGGCTCGGCCGCGTCGGCACCGCATCCTTCACCACCCGCACGTTCGGCGGCAGCACTTCGCCGAATTCGCCGGCGCTGCGGCGCATATGCCAGTCGCTGGTGACGAGGCGCAGCGAATGATAGCCGCCGCCCTTTATCCAGTCGGCGGCTTCGAGGGCGTTGCCGCGGGTGTCGAGCGCGGTGAAGCCGAGCACCACGCAGCAGGCCATCTCGGCCCGGGGAACCTTGTACTGTGCGGCGAATTCGCGCGGCTTCACTTCGCGGTCGACGCCGCTGACGAACATCTTCCTGGCGGAACCGGCGCCGAGCACCGCAAGCCCGCGTTCGATCCGCCCTCCGCCGCCGGTCGGGACGACGATTACGTCGGTCTTCACGCTCGCATCGACAGGCTTCGGCAGATCGCCGGCGAACCACAGGAAGCCGAGCATCCAGACGAGCACCACCGCGGCGACGAGACGGATGATCACAGCATCCTCCTGAGCGCGCCGAGCACGGTCAATCGGGCGGTCAGCATGGCGATGACGATGCCGATGAGCGGCACGGCGGCGAGCGCCGCCCAGTCGGCCGGCCCGAGCGCGCCGCCGGCGACCATTCCCGAGCCGAGCGCGGCGAACTGGCCGCCGAGGACGAACACCGCGATCAGGCCCAGCAGCAGGCCGACGATTCCGCCGACCAGCGCGTCGACGGCAATCGAGCGCTGAAAGATGCGGGCGATCTGGCGGTCTGTGCCGCCCAGGAGGTGGACGATCTCGATCGTGTCGCGGTTGGAACCGAGGGCGCTGCGCGCTGCCAGCCAGACGGCCGCCGCGCTGGTCGCTGCGAGCAGCACCACCAGCCCCGCGGCGAGCCACTGCAGCGAATGGATCGCATGGAACACCGGTCCGAGCCAGCTGGACTGGGCATCGACCTTGGCCGCCGGCACCGAGGCTGTCAGTGCCGAGCGCAGCTCCTCCAGCCGCCGTTCGGTAGCCGGCCCGCGCAAGCGCACGTCGATCAGTGCCGGGATCGGGATCGCTTCGTCGGCGGTTCCCGCTTCTTCGCCCAGCCATGGCTCGATCAGACGTTCGAGCTCGGCGTCCGGGACCCGGTGGACCTGGGCGACGTCGGCGCGATTGCGCAGCAGCGCGACCGCGACTTCGGCCTGACGGTCACGTTCGGCCGGGACGGCCTCGACGATCTGCACGGTGAGGCCGCCCGAGATCGCCGCGGTGGCATTGCCGGCGACGTTGCTCAGCGCCAGCCCCGCCGCCGCGGCCATGACCGTCAGCGCGACCATGATGGCGATGACCCACGGCATCGGCCCGGCGAGGCGGGCCTGCTGCAGCAGACCCGAGCGCTCGGCGCCGAAGCGCGGCTGGTTGCGGCGGATGACCGCGCCGAGCGCCATCAGCCGCGCGCCTCCCGCCGCGGCGGATAGCGCAACGCGCCGGTGGGATCGGACAGCCGTCCTTTGTCGAGCCGCATGATCAGCGAATCCGGCACCTTCTTCAGCAGGTGCACGTCGTGGGTTGCGACGACTATTGTCGTCCCGAGCCGGTTGAGCGCCTCGAACAGCCGCAGCAGCTTCAAGGCCATTTCGGGATCGACGTTGCCGGTCGGCTCGTCGGCAACGAGGATCTCGGGCCGGGCGATCACCGCGCGGGCGATCGCCACACGCTGCTGCTCACCACCCGAGAGGGTCGCCGGGCGGGCGTCGGCGCGCGCGCCGAGGCCGACCCAGTCGAGCATGTCGGCGACCGGCTTCCTGATCTCGCTCTCCGCCACGCGTGAAACCCGCAGCGGCAAGGCGACGTTGTCGAATGCGCTGAGGTGCGGGACCAGGCGGAAATCCTGGAACACCGTACCGATTCGCCGGCGGAAGGCCGGCAGGGCCTGGCGCGGCAGAGTGATCACGTCGCTGCCGAACATTCGGATCATCCCGCGCGACGGGCGCTGGGCGAGATACAGAAGCTTCAACAGCGAGGTCTTGCCGGCGCCGCTCGCCCCGGTGAGGAAATAGAAACTGCCGGGGTACAGCGTGAACGAAATGTCGCTCAGCACTTCGCGATCGGTGCCGTAGCGCAGGCCGACGTTGTCGAACTGGACGATGCACCCCTCCGGAACGCTTAGTCGGGGTCCGGAGTGGCGATTGGGCCTGAAGAGGGGATTTCGGGACATCCGCCGCGGCTATAGCCCCTGATCGATGTGGAAAAAAGCCGTGCCCGGGCATCCTTCGCGCCCGGGCATCTTGTTGCTTTCCCATGACACAGATTAGGGTCGACGGTCAGGAAACCTGTGCCATGATCATCACCTGCCCAGCCTGCGCCACGCGCTATGTCGTTCCCGATAGCGCGATCGGGCCGGACGGGCGCACTGTGCGCTGCGCCAAGTGTCGGCACAGCTGGTTCCAGGAAGGGCCGGCGCTGCCGCCGCCCCCCACGCCCGCCGAACCCGCGCCACAGCCGAGAGCGGCGCCGCCACCGCCAGCGGCTCCGCCACCGCCTCCGCCGGAGTCGATTGCGCCAGAAGCCGAGCCTCCGCCGCCAGCGCCGCCAGCAGCCGCCTCCGAACCGGTCATCGACGAGCCCGAGCCGCCATTCGAGGCACCGCCGCCTCCGCCGCCGATTGTCGCGCCGACCTATGGCGAAGAGGGGGACGAGAGCTCGCATTTCGAGCACGAGCCGCCGTTCCGCCGACGGCGCAATCCCCTGCGACTGTGGACCTACGCCGCGGTCGTTTTCGCGGTGGTGGTCGCGGCCTTGATCATCGCGGTGAGTTACTGGGGGCTGCCGGACTGGGTGCCGGTCAGCCGACCGACTTTCGCCGCGGCCCAGGCCGACCTGCAGCTCGATTTTCCGCCCGATCGCCAGGAGCGGCGCCAGCTGCCCGACGGCACAGAATACTTCGGCGCCAGCGGCACAATCACCAACACCGGCAGCGTGGCGCGCAACGTGCCGCCGATCCTGATCGTGTTGCGCGACGCGCAGGATCGGATCGTCTACAGCTGGGAAGTCTATCCGCCCAAGCGCACCCTCGCCCCGGGCGAAAGCGAAACGGTCAACCAAGCGGTAACCGATGTGCCGCGTTCGGCCAAGGTGGCCGAGATCGGCTGGAAGCCGAGCTAGGCTGAAAGCTTACTCGAAGGCGTAAGTGACGTAGCCGCCCTGAGTCTGCCGCTGCGCGCGTGGCGCAGCCACCGTGCCGTTTGACACCAGCACGCCGCCCCGAATCTGGGCGGGCCGCAGGATCGTCACGCTGATCCTCGCGCTGTCGACCTGCGCCCCGCGGTCCGGCACTCGGGGCTGGTCGGCGGTGGCCGCTTGGGAGCTGACGGCGGCAGCGAGAAGAAGGGCGGTAGCGAGGCTCATGACAAACAGTTACGACTCGATTTACCCTGATGAACAGGGTTTCGCTAAGCTCGTTCCACAGCGGGACGAGCCATGGTGCAAGAGTGACGGGCGCTCGCGCGCGCGGGTATCGGGATTGTTGCGCTTCGTAAGACCCCTTAACCGGCGGTCTGCGGCGATCCGCTTGCAGGGCTGATACCCCTTTGCTAAGGGCGCGCACCTACCCCGGGAGGAGCCGGCTTTCGGCTCCTTTTTCGATGATGCGGTCGTGGCGGAACTGGTAGACGCGCAACGTTGAGGTCGTTGTGGGCGAAAGCCCGTGGAAGTTCGAGTCTTCTCGACCGCACCACTCAGTCCAGAGGGGCCTTCAAACATCCGAGGGGCCGCGGAACTACCGCCAGGAATGGCGCAGTTCTGCGGACTTTTCGGACTCCCGTTCAGGGATCTGCAGTCAGAGACTCACGGTAATCGCTCAGCTTTCGCCCGCAGATCTCTTGCCGTCTCTGGTCGAAGAATACTGACTGCAGTCGGGCTATTCAGGAGAAGCCCAACTCCCGCCGCTGGGCAGACCATTCAAGCGGAAGCTCGCTTTTCATGAGACGCTTTGCCGAGAGATGCTCGGGTTGCCTCCCCTCGACGATTGCTGACGATGTCCGGGGCAAGGCACGACAGGGCAATGAGCTTCGCGAGCCTGGCGGCAGCCGGTCTCACCGGCTGCGATTGAGCAAGGACACCAATGCTTCCTTTGCGGGGGAAGTCGAATGGAATCTACGGAGTGCGCGAGCGGCCGCTTGGCGCCAGATTCAGTCGTTGGGATACGCGTGGCGCCATCCTGAAAGCCGCCGTTTCTTCGAAAGGCGTCAGCGACTTAGCTTCATTTCTGAACGTCAGCTATTGTCCACACCCGCAAACCGATCGTCATGAGAGTTTTTTTGGAAAGTCGCCCGCGGGACTTGCCTGTTGCGTCTCCCGCGTTCTTGCTCACAACTCCTCGCTTTCGGCGTAATGTCTATTCGGCCTGTGCGCCGACATCAGAAAATGCTGAGATGACGCCATCAAATACGTGGTCAGCCCCTTCAATCAGGAACGCCACCTCGCCGACCGAGAGACTTACAAGACCCGTCGCCCTGCCGCTTTGCCCGAGTGGCAGTCTCTTATGGCCTGAGGCTTGGCTGGACGCGGGCGAGCTCTGCCAATTGGAGACAAGTTGCGGCTAGACTGACAACACCCAGCCGATCAGTCGCGGAAATGACAGCTGTGTGCGCTTTCGTACGCTGGAAACTGGTCCGGACAGTTACTCATTCCCCGGCCAGGGCTCAGGCCGTAGCCAGCACCGGATGGAGGCCTCTGGCATCCTCGCCCCTCGCCGCCACGGGTGGCGGTCCGTGCTGTTCGCCGGCGCGGTGCTGGCGGGCCTCGTCGTCGTCGTGCTGCATTTCGGCGATCTCAGACGCTTCGCCGAGATGGCCCGCGCGGCCGATCCTGCCTGGCTGATCGCCGCCTTGGTGCTGCAAGGGGCCACCTATGCATTCCTTGCGCTCGGCTGGTCGGCGGTGCTCGACAAGGCGGGTGCCCCCCAGCCGCTGCGGCAGCTGTTGCCGATCGCATTCGCCAAGCTGTTCGTCGACCAGGTCGTGCCCGCCGCCGGGGTGGGCGGCAATGTGTTACTGGTCGATCGGCTGATGGCGCTCGGCACGCCGCGCGGAGCGGCCGTCTCAGCGCTGCTGATCTCGGTGCTCGGCTATTACGCCGATTACGGTGTGATGGCGCTGGCGATGCTAATGGCGCTGTGGCTGCACCACGAGGCGACGGCGCTGGTGGTCGGCCCGGTAACCGCGTTTCTGCTGGTGGCGCTGGCGATTCCGTCGCTGTGGCTGTGGCTGTGGCGACGAGGCGAGCGGCCGCTGCCGCACTGGATGGAACGGTTCCCGCCGCTCGCCCGGTTGATGGAAATCGTCGGCCAGGCTCCGGCCGAGCTGGTTCGCGATCGGCGGCTGATCGCGCGGGTCGCGACGTGGAATGGGCTGATCGTGCTGGCCGACGCAGCGACGCTGGCGACGTGCCTGCATGCGCTCGGCGGGCCGCTGACGCCGGTGACCGCGTTCATCGCGCTGATGGCGGCGAATATCGCCGTGACGCTGGCGCCGTTGCCGCTTGGGCTCGGCAGCTTCGAGGCGACGTGCACCGCGACGCAGGCAATGCTAGGAGTGCCGGTGGCGGCGGCGCTGGCGGCAACGTTGCTGCTCAGGACGTTGACGCTGTGGCTGCCGCTGCTGCCGGGACTTTGGCTGATGCCGCGGACCGTCGATCGGGGGAAAGGGCGGCGGTGACGGCGATCTGGACGATGGAGGGCAGCGCCGCGCTCGCCGATCTCAAAAGCCGCGCGGACGGGTTGACCACGGCCGAGGCGACGACCCGGCTGACGGCCAACGGGCCGAACACGATCGACCAGCACGAAGAAACGAGCTGGCCGCGGCTGCTGGCGCGGCAGTTCCTCAGTCCGCTCGGGCTGATCCTGATCTTCGGTGCGATAAGCTCGCTGGCGCTGGGCGATTGGCTCGATGCGGCGATAATCCTGGCGATCCTCGCCGGCAGCGGCCTCTTGAGCTTCGCGCAGGAATTCCGCGCCAACAAAGCGGTCGCCGCCTTGCGCGCGAAGCTCGCGCTAAGGGTCACCGTACGGCGCGGCGGCAAGGACAAGGTGGTCGCGGCGGAAACGCTCGTCCCCGGCGATGTGGTCGAGCTTTCCGCGGGCAACCTGGTGCCGGCCGACGGCGTAGTGCTCGAGGCGCGCGATTGCCAAGTGACCGAGGCCGCCCTGACCGGCGAATCGATGCCGGTCGAAAAGACGCCCGGCACTCTGCCCGAAGCCACTCCGGTGGGGCAGCGGACCAACATGCTGTTCATGGGTTCATCGCTGCGCAGCGGCACGGCGACGATGGTTGTCAGCAAGACCGGCAAGAGCACCGAGTTCGGGGCAATCGCCGGTCAGCTGCGCAAAACCGAGCCGGAGACCGAGTTCGGCCGCGGCATCCGCCGCTTCGGGGCGATGCTGCTCAAGGTGATGATCGTGATCGTGCTGGTGGTGCTGGCGGCGAACCAGCTGCTCGGCCGGCCGATCGTCGATTCGCTGCTGTTCTCGGTGGCGCTGGCGGTGGGCCTGTCGCCCGAGATGCTGCCGGCGATCATCAGCGTGACGCTGGCGGCGGGCGCACGCCACCTTGCCGCCGGCGGGGTGATCGTGCGGCGGCTCGACGCGATCGAGAATCTCGGCAGCATGGACGTGCTGTGCACCGACAAGACCGGCACGCTGACCGAAGGCGTGGTGCGGCTCGACGCCGCGGTCGACTGCGACGGACAGCTCTCGGATGCGGTCAACCAGGCGGCGTTCGTCAACGCCTCGCTCGAGACCGGCATCGCCAACCCGCTCGACCAGGCGATCACCGCGGCCGGAGCGGAATGTGGGCGTTCCGTGGGCGAGGCGCACAAAATAGACGAGATCCCTTACGACTTCCTGCGCCGCCGCCTGACAATCGTCGTCGCCGAGCCGGGTGCGGACACGCAGCGGATGATCACCAAGGGAGCCTTCGCCGAGGTGCTGGCGGTGTGCACCACGGTGCGCCGCGACGGCCACGACGTTCCGCTCGACGATGGCGGACGCGCGGCGCTCGAAGCCATCGTGTGCGACAAGGGCGCCACCGGTTTCCGCGCTCTCGCCGTCGCCGAGCGGCGGCTGGCGCCGCAGCCGAAATATGCCCGCGAGGACGAGGCGGGGATGACCTTCCTCGGCCTGCTGCTGTTCCTTGATCCACCCAAGGCGGACGTCGCGGAAGTTCTGAGGGAGCTGCGCGGTAAGGGCATCGCGCTCAAGATGATCACTGGGGACAACCGCTATGTCGCTGCCCACGTTGCAGGGACGGTCGGCCTGCCGGTGAAGCAGGTGCTGACCGGTAGCGAAGTCGCCGCCATGAGCACGGCGGCGCTGCGGCACCGGGTGGCGCACACTTCGGTGTTCGCCGAGATCGAGCCGCAGCAGAAGGAACGGATCATCGGCGCGCTGCAGCAGGCCGGGCACGCCGTCGGCTATATGGGCGACGGGATCAACGACGCCCCAGCGCTACACCTCGCCGACGTCGGCATCTCGGTCGACACCGCGGTCGATGTGGCGCGAGAGAGCGCCGACATCGTGTTGCTCAAGAAGGACTTGGCTGTGCTTCACCAGGGGGTAGTCGACGGCCGGCGGACGTTCGCCAATACGCTCAAGTACATCGTCATCACCACCAGCGCCAACTTCGGCAACATGGTCAGCATGGCGATCGCCACGCCGCTGCTGCCGTTCCTCCCGCTGCTGGCCAAGCAGATCCTGCTCAACAACTTCCTATCCGACGTGCCCTCGATCACCATTTCGACCGACCGGGTGGACTTCGAGCACGTCGGCGCCCCGCAGCGCTGGGACGTGCGCCAGGTGCGCCGCTCGATGGTGGTGTTCGGGCTGGTCAGCTCGCTGTTCGACATGCTGACCTTCGGCGCGCTGCTCTACGTCGCCCACGCCGGGGAGAAGGAGTTTCAGACAGCGTGGTTCGTGGTCTCGCTGCTGACCGAGCTGGCGGTGCTGTTCGTCATGCGCACGCGGCGCTTCGCGCTGGCGAGCAAGCCCTCGGCGCTGCTGCTGTGGAGCGCCGCGACGATGGCCGCTGTGGCGCTGGTGCTGCCATACATCGCCGTGGCGCGCGAGGCGTTCGGCCTGGTCGCGCTCAGCCCCGGGCTGCTGGCGGCCACCGTCGGCATCACCCTCGGCTACGCCACGGCAACCGAGCTGACCAAGTGGGTGCTGCACCGGGTGGTGCGCGAGACGCCCTCGACGACTACGTGAGAGGCAAGTCCGTGTCACTTTTCCAAGCAGTGGAACGGGATACGTCCAAAGTCCGGCGGGCGCGAGCTTGATGGCCGCGGCCATGTGCTCGTGACAGCGCCAGTCTTCTATTGATGAGCAGCTCACCGCCGCGCTTCAGCTGGTCCCATTCAAGCGGGAAGCTCAAGGATTGCGCGCAGGCCGGGACCGGCGTCATCGAGCAGAAGCTCGCCGCGATGCAAATGTGCAATCGCGTCGACCAAAGTGAGCCCCAGTCCTGCGCCTGAGGCAGTGCGGTTCGAATCCAGCCGCACAAACCGGCGAAGCGCCTGGAGGCGAAGCTCCGCAGGAATTCCCGGTCCGCGGTCCCGCACTTCGATGGAGAGATGCGATCACCGTGTTTGGTGGTGGTGAGAGAAATCAACTCGCCTTCCGCGCCGTACTTAATCGCATTCTCAATCAGATTGCTGATCGCCTGCGCAAGCAGCTGGCGATGCCCGACGATCTCCAACGGCATCGAGGGACAGCCAGAATGCAGCTTTGCCCCGGCTTCTTCGGCGACGGGCAATCGCGGCCGTTCGCTTCTAACGTCCCTTGCCTCCGGAAATCCGGTCCGGGCCTGCTGGACTTATTCTCGCTCGGCCAGTCGGGAGCCAAGTAACCTGTCTTCAAGAAATTCAAGAAGCGCGATTACACTAGGCTTGGCGACCTTTTGTGTCGGAATCTGCGCCTTTATCCACATGGGCGGCGGACGAAACCCCGACAAAACCCGCCGAATGCTTCCATTCGACAGATCGTCCTCAGCCAGGAATGCCGGCAATATCGCAACGCCAAGGCTCCGCCGTACGGCTTCGCGCAAGACAATGGTATCGTTAACTGAGAGACGCGGTCGGATAGTAAGCCCCACGTCTCCCTTGTCGCTGTAGAAGTGCCACGTCTTACCATGAAGGAGCGACACCAGGCAGCTATGATCTGCCAGGTCGCGAGGGTGCGCTGGACATCCATTCTGCTCGATGTAGGCGCTGCTGGCATATACTGCACACGGATAGGGCATCAGCGGGTAATCGCGCACGTTCTCGTACGCAGTTGGGCGGGTTCCGATGGTGAGGTCGCAGTTCCGCGCGAGCGGGTTGTCCAAGCGGTCGGTTAACCGAAGATCGAGAGTAACTGCCGGGTTCTCCGAAAGGAAGTCGCAGAAAATTGGACCGAGTATCATCGCCGTTACCGAACCGGGGGCGTCGATCTGCAGCAGTCCGCTTATCTCCGCATTGGAAGCGACATCTCGCATGTCGTCGTATTCGGCCATCAGCTTCATGCAACGAGGCAGAAGGCAAGCGCCGTCTTCGGTCAGGTCCAACTCCCTGGTGGAACGGTGGAATAAGGTGACCCGGAATTCATGTTCCAGCTGGCTGATCCGTTTGGAAACCACTGAGGGAGATATCGCAAGCGAGCGGGCGGCAGCCGCGAAGCTGCCCAGGCGGGCGGCGGCAATAAACGTGCGGATATTTAGTAGATTGTCCATCGTTCTCGATTCGAGAATGCTGACATCGCATTAAACGCTATTCCCGATATGCCAAGGGTGTCCTAACGCCGAAGCTTCATCGAGCCAGCAAAATGGCCGATCCCTGGGAGAGAGCAGATCATGATGGAATCCATCAAAGGTGTACGCGCGTCGAGTTTGGCGGTGGCCGTTGCGACGTGCATGATAAGTGTCGGTGCGGCGAGCGCGCAGGACGCGAATACCAGTCCGCAAACGAAAACCAGTTCGCAGCCGGAAGACCAGGCTTCCGCTCCGACCGACAACAGCAACAACGCGATCGTCGTCACCGGATCGCGTATCAAATCGAGCTTCGATCAACCACAGCCTGTAACAATGATCGGTGCCGATCGTCTGAACGAACGGGGAATTACCAACCTCGGCGATGCACTGAACGAACTTCCGACCTTTAGCCCTACGCAAACCCCGGCCACGGCCGGCCTCAACCCGGGGCCGGGCCTCAATGTTGGCGGGCGCATTCTCGACTTGCGCGGCCTCGGCGCAGTTCGGACACTAACGCTGGTCGATGGCAAGCGGTTCGTACCCACAACCACTCAGGCGACAGTCGACACCAACATGATCCCGTCGATCCTGTTGTCGCGAGCGGAAGTCGTAACAGGAGGGGCATCTGCAGTTTATGGGTCAGATGCCGTTTCGGGCGTCGTCAACCTAATCCTCGATCACAATTTGACCGGCTACAAGTTCGACAGCAAGCTCGGGATCTCGAACGCGGGCGACGATTTCACGCGTGAACTCGGAGCAGCCGGGGGGTGGGATTTCGGTTCAAATCTTCACCTTGTGATCGGCGGTGAGTGGGAAAAGGCGGATGGAATCAATGCCTGTCGGGATCGCGCCTGGTGCGTTAACGGCCTGACGATTGTTGGGCGTAATCCGCTTGCCCCCGGTCAAGAGCCTACGATCCCAGCCAGCAATATCGTCCCCAACGCGGCCGTATGGACGACCGACTTCCAGGGGATCACTACTCCTCCGTCCAGCGCCTACGTCGGTGTCTCATTGCCTGTTCTCAGGCCTATCGACGGAATCACCTTCAACAACGACGGCACGCCTCGTCGATACCAGATGGGTACATACGCCAACCGGATCTGGATGATCGGAGGCGAAACGGGAACTCCTGCCGAGGAGAACGTTTACTTTGACTTCCCGCTCGTCTCTCCGACAGAGCGTTATAGCAGCATGGGCTTGCTGACCTACCAGGCAACGCCTGATTTGACGTTCGAGCTGAACGTGGCCGTCGGCGGGAGTGTCGGACACCACCGCAGTACTGCGTACCGTTCCATCGCGATCAATATTCAGGCCGACAACCCTTTCATACCGCGCTCGTCCGATCCGACACTCGATATCCCGACAATCCTGGCCCAAAGCGGTGCAACCAGCTTTACACTGGGCAAGGGTTTCGACGATGTCGGACCGGTACAGATCAAGGCCACAAATCATGTGTTCCGCGTCGTGGGAAGCGCAAAATACCAAATCAGCAACAACTGGTCAGCTGACGTATATTACCAGTTCGGCCGCAACAGCTTCCGAAGCGACCTGTACAACAACACAATCACGGCAAACATCGTCAAGGCGCTCGATGCGACGACCTTGAACGGACAGCCAGTCTGCCGGGTCAATGCAGACGCTGATCCAACCAATAACGACCCAGCCTGTGTTCCGCTCAACCCGTTCGGTTATGCTAACGGGCCGAATTTTGCGGCGGCAAAGGCCTACGTCACTGCCAACGGCTTCCAGACGAGCATCACAAAGCAGAACGTGGTGGCCGCCAACGTGACGGGAACGCTGCTCGAACTGCCTGCCGGCCCTGTCGGGGTGGCGTTCGGCGCCGAATATCGCAGCGATAGTCTCGACGGGAACACGGACAAGATTTCCCAAGCCGGCGGCTTCTTTAACGCGGGAAACGGTTCGATCATCTCTGGCAAGATCGACGTCACCGAAGGATACGGCGAAATCGACATCCCGCTGCTGCGCGACGTTTCGTTCGCTCATGAATTAGGTTTCAACGGGGCTATTCGCCAAACTCATTACAAGCGTTCGAGCAAGTTCGCGCCGAGTTCAACGGTCAATGCCACGACCTGGAAGGTCGGCGCCGTATGGGCCCCCATAGAAGCGCTACGTTTTCGCGTGACTCGTTCACGTGACATCCGTGCGCCCAATATTCCCGAATTGTTCGGCCCACAGACCACCCATACGGGTATTCTTACCGACGTAGGCAATGGCGGCGTCCAGGTGATCGTGCCGATCACGAGCGGCTCGAACCCGAACCTGCGCCCCGAAAAGGCAGATACCTTCACGGCCGGAGTTGTGGTCCAGCCGCAAGGCGGCTTCTTCAGCCGCTTCCGCGCATCGGCGGACTATTATAACATCGACATAGCTGACGCGATCGGTGTGCTTGGCCAACAAAACATTGTGCAGCGCTGTGCGGACGGTGACACCCTGAGTTGTTCGTTGGTTACACGCGATGCCGGCAACAACGTTGTGAGCATCACCGACACGGTACAAAACGTTAACAGGCTCATTGCCCGGGGCGTCGACTTCCAATTCGATTACCGGCAACCTCTGAGCGGGGAAAGTAGCCTATTGCTCACAGTGCTGGCTAACTACGTTAGCGACCTCATCACGGTCGATTCCGGGGGTAGCACGAATCGTGCGGGGCAGACCGGCCTACGAGGTGGCACACCTCCTGGTGTGCCCGACTGGACGGTGGATGCGAACGCGACCCTGAATCTCGGAGAGAGCTTTCTCTCAACACTCACGTGCGCTGGATCAACAAGGGCTTTTTCTTCCCTTCGTTCGTAGCGCCAGGTGATCCAGGTTATTCCCTTTCTAATCCCAACAGCGTCAATACCAACACGGTACCGTCACGTACCTACGTCGACCTGTTGGCGACTTATCGAATTGCTGTCGGATCTGGACAGAAGATTGAGCTGTATGCTGGCGTAGACAACGTTTTCAATCAGGATCCGCCGAACTTCCCGGGTGCGAACGGGGCTGGCAACAATGTCTTATTCAACCCGGTGGGGCGCTTCTTCAAGGGCGGGATTCGTGCAAACTTCTAGGAGCCACGAAGAACCGGGGGAATAACACCCTCGGTTCGCCGGCTCCATCAATCGCAGTACACCCCGCGCAGGGGATGCGGCCGAAGTCATTGCCGATCCGGTGTGACCGAAT
>CAWEQI010000005.1:0-83634 GCA_963811255.1 uncultured Alphaproteobacteria bacterium
ACCCGCGTGTAAACGATCCCGGTTGCCGGCGGATTCACCAATCCTATCGACACCGCCGAAAGGGGCCTTTCTCGGCTCGACATCGCGGCTTCCCCCGCTATCGTCGGCGCCGTCAGGGGGAATTCACGCGCTAATGGTCGCACTGATATCGACGGTCGCCTATCTCGGGCTCGAGGCGCGCGCGGTCGAAGTGCAGTGCCAGATCGCGCCGGGGCTGCCGAAGTTCTACGTCGTCGGCCTGCCAGACAATTCGGTGCGGGAGAGCCGCGAACGGGTCCATTCGGCGCTGGCGGCGATGGGCCTGCAGCTGCCGCCCAAGCGGATCACCATCAACCTGTCGCCCGCCGATCTTCCCAAGGAAGGCAGCCACTACGACCTGCCGATCGCGCTTGCCCTGCTGGCCGCGATGGGGGTGACCGACGCCGAGCAGCTGGCCGACTGGATCGCCGTCGGCGAGCTGGCGCTCGACGGGCGCATCGTGCCCTCGCCCGGCGTCCTGCTCGCCGCGCTCCACGCCAGCGCCGCCGAGCGCGGGCTGATCTGCCCGGCAGCGCAAGGGGCCGAGGCGCGCTGGGCCAGCGGCATTCCGATCTGCGCCGCGCCTGACTTGGTCAGTCTGCTCAACCACTTGAAGGGCGTGCAGACCCTGCCCGAGCCCAAGATCGGCGAGCCCGAACCGCCCGAGCCCGGGTCGGACCTCAAGATGGTGAAGGGTCAGGAGACCGCCAAGCGCGCGCTCGAGATCGCCGCGGCGGGCGGGCACAACCTCTTGATGATCGGCCCGCCGGGCGCCGGCAAGTCGCTGCTCGCCAGCTGCCTTCCCGGTATCCTGCCCGACATGACCTCGGCTGAGGCACTCGAGGCCTCGATGGTGCAATCGGTTGCAGGCACGCTCGAAGGCGGGCGGATCAGCCGCCGCCGCCCCTATCGCGACCCGCACCATTCGGCTTCGATCGCCGCGCTCACAGGCGGCGGGCTCAGGGTCAAGCCGGGCGAGGTTAGCCTCGCCCACCTCGGGGTGCTGTTCCTCGACGAATTGCCCGAGTTCCACGGCATTAGGTAGCAAACGCAGAAAGCGCTGCTGCCGATACCCTTGGAACGAGGAATTCAAAGATGAATGTGGTACGTGATATAGCGATTGGATGGGATCGACAGAAACTAACTTCGCCAGCCAAATCCTCCCGCCTTGTATTGCGGGAGTGTGTGCGATGACATTCCCCACACTCCAACCTGAAATCGGTCTGCCGTTAATCGCTCTTTTAATCGGCTTGTGGATTCATAGCGACTTCAACAAATTTGCGGAAGCGTTTCCATTTCTACGACGTTTTCAAACTAAACCCCTAACGTTTCAACAAGTATGTATGAGAGTGTTGAATGTATCAGACTGGCAAGCCGAAGAGGATGACGAAGCATTTACGCGATTCAAAGATGAAATTCGCAACGGAGTTTTGGATAGCAACATAATTACTTCGGGGTTACCCGTAACAGGTTTTGAATTTCATCGGCATGTAATTGATCGCGCTGAATGGCGGAACGCCGAATTTTTGCCAGATAGAATCATCGAAACAAATGAAGCTGATGTATTGTCCACAGGAGTCGAAATATACAAAAATATACAATTTTCGCGGCGAGAAACTTTAAATCGGTGGCCTAAATCTAATTTTGGGCAAGGTGCCGTTGCCGATCTGGTGAAAGCCAAGATTGAAATGCGTAAAAAGAAAGCACTCAATCCCGCAACTGCAAGGACAACGCCCCAATAACCTCTAAACACTGTAGCAAGAATGCAGCCGTGAAGCCACCACGGCTGATCTTGTTGTTGAGGTTGCGCTCGTTCTCCGTAACGCCGATTGTCGCCAGCTTCTCCGCCAGCGTCGCATAGGTGATCCCTCGCCGCTTCAACTCGCCTTTCAACAGGTTCTTTGCGCGAGTCTCATACTCGACAGTCGCAGGGTCTGTCTTAGCCGCCATATCTGCCTCCGAAAATCATCATATTCGATGATATATACCCTTGACATTGATGGTGCAAGTCAGCATATCCGGTGTGGAACAGCACTGGATACGATGACATGGCACAACACTTCCTCCTTTCCGCCGCTGCTCGCACGATCAGCCTTCGCTCGGTTTACACGATGGGCGAGGACAAGGCGTATGCGCTATTCCGGTCGCTCCGGTGGCCCGAGACGGACGGTGACGCTGTGTGTCCGCGCTGTGGCGGTGTGGATGCCTATGACATTCCAACTCGCCGCAAGTTCCAGTGTAAGGCTTGCGGGCATCAGTTCAGCGTCACCAGCGGCACGATGTTCGCCGGTCGCAAATTGTCCTTCACTGACTTGCTCGCCGCAATCGTTCTGTTCGTGAACGGCGCAAAGGGTGTGTCGGCGCTGCAAATCAGCCGCGATATGGACGTGCAGTATAAGACGGCATACGTCCTCTGTCAGAAGTTGCGCGAAGCGATGGCGCTTGAGGACAAGGGGCAGCGCCTGGACGGCGTTGTGGAGGTCGATGGGGCCTATTTCGGCGGTTATGTGAAACCGGCCAACCGCAAGGCTGACCGGATCGACCGTCGCACCTTGCTCGCCCGTACTGGCAAGCGTCAGTCGGTCGTCGTGATCCGCGAGCGCGATGGTGACATGCTGACGTTTGTCGGCAAAAGCGAAGCGGAGGGTGTCGCCGCTCTGTCCGGTTGCGTCGATCCTAGCGCCGTTATCCACGCCGACGAAGCAAGTCATTGGGATGCGCTGCACGGTCGCTACGTCGCCCATCGGATCAATCACAGTGAGGCTTATTCGCTCAATGGCGCTTGCACGAACCAAGCGGAATCGTTTTTCTCACGGCTGCGTCGTGCCGAAATCGGAACTCATCACCATATCGCGGGTAAGTATCTCGCCTTCTATGCTGCGGAAATGGCATGGCGCGAGGACAACAGGCGCGCATCGAACGGTGAGCAGACCATGATGGTTGCCGGAGCCGCGATGAAGGGGCGGGTGAGCCGCCAATGGAAAGGGTATTGGCAGCGGGCCGCGTGATGGACATGCAGACTTTGCCAGACATTCAAACCGTTCGACGGATGGCCGCTAAGGAAGCCGTCGAGTGTTTGAAACTGTTGAAGCCGGGAGCGATACCTACCGTCACATTACTCCTTGAAGATGCACAACATCTCCATCCTAAAGCAATCTGTGCAGCATATCGCGCTCGCGGCGCACAGATAACCGATGACGAAAAGAAAGCTTTTAAAATACGCGGTAATGCCTCAATGAGTTACAAGGCGTTAGATGAAATATATGACGCTGGATTGGGAAATCCCATACACGCACATGAAACGACACTGTTGCGCGCTGCTTTTGTGATGTTTCGATATCATAACGCTTCATCCATCGAGCGAATGATGATTGAACATCCAGATCATCCACCAGAAATACAATACGACATGGTTCATCCCGACGCTTGCGCAGTTTGCAGCGCTCTGCATCGCAAACCAGTACCACCCGATTGGGGGATTTTCCCTCCTGGAGGTTGCAGTTGCACAACCGCTCCTTACGGTCTGCATGTCCACATCGACTACATCGGAGTCCAACTGGCAAAGGAGGCTGCGCAGCGGAATGTATTCGAAAAAGTCAAACGACTCTTCCGCTGAGTTGGATTATACACTAGAAGGGAGGGGAGGTGTCAGGGGAGGACTAGTCCCCTGAGCAGCCTATGATGACAGACGCCAGTCCGCGCGACCCTTATACGCGCGATGGAGGCGTTATGTCTAGTCCCCTCAAACTACTCCCCTTTAAGTCTTGGCAAATACGTAAAGTGAATGAAGATCGCTTTCACTTCTGTATTTGTAGCGATGGTGTCATTAATCAGTGGTGGGGTTGTTCAATCAGTGATCTTTTTGAATATCTTTCCCGTCAGGACTTCCCTGAGTTGTGCAATGTTGCCGGTAAACTCACGACCGTCGATTGATTTCGGATCAAGAGCACCAGACTTGCACCATTCGAATGATCCAAACCGATCGGTGCCTATATATTTTTGAAGGAAGATGACTGTGATTCGTTCACCGTCGTCTGATTCGTAATCGGCGCGATGATCTTCTTCTGTTTTATATTGTGTAGTCACATCACCCTCCCGAACTCGTCAGGAGTGCAATCTAACCCTGTCGCAACGCCCATGATAGCGATGATCCGCGTTGTTGCGTTGGAACGACCAACTGGCGTTCACGAAGGTGTCGCAGCGCTGCACCGATCCGTTTGCGCATTGTTTTCACCAGTCGCTTGTCGCTGGTGTTCAACGCGCGATCCTCCATGAGTGAGAGCGTAATTGTTTCACCTTGCATCGGCTCAGTCGCGTCACGTAGTATTTCGAGGATCGCGCGCGTCACCTGTCCTTTGAATGCGGCGTGACGCGGTGGAAGCGGTTTGGGACGTATCTCGTCCAGATCAATGTCGGGTTGAAATAGCCGGATCGTGCAATCGATGTGATCCATGTCGATCATGGCTTTGTGCAGCCGGTCCTGTAGCCCTTCGACTGTCCCGGCCAGTTCGGATCGTTTGCGGAGCAATCCGCTCAGTGTATGCTCGTTTTCCATACTGTCAGAGTAGCGAAACAGCGGAAATCAGCCACTTTTTCATTTCTGCGTTTGCTACCTAATGCCGGAGTTCCAGCGCCCGGTGCTCAATTCGCTGCGCCAGCCGCTCGAGACTGGCGAAGTCACCGTCGCCCGCGCCAACGCCCACGTCACTTATCCGGCGCGGGTGCAGCTGGTCGCGGCGATGAATCCGTGCCGCTGCGGCCACCTCGGCGACGCCGCGCTCGCCTGCTCCAGGGCTCCGCGCTGCGCCGCCGATTACCAGAGTAAGGTCTCCGGCCCGCTACTCGACCGGATCGACCTCCACGTCGAAGTCGATCCGGTCAGCGCCAGCGACCTCGCCTTGCCCCCGCCGGCCGAAGGCAGCGCCGAAGTCGCGGCGCGGGTCGCCGCCGCCCGCGCGATCCAGACCGCCCGCTCGGCCGAGACCGGCGCGCGGACCAACGCCGAGCTCGACGGCGACGCGCTCGAGAAACACGCCACCCCCGACGAGCCCGGTCGCAAGCTGCTGATGCAGGCCGCCGAGGCGATGCGCCTCTCGGCTCGCGGCTACACCCGCATGCGCCGCGTCGCCCGCACCATCGCCGACCTCGCCGGCGCCGAGCAAGTCGGCCGCATCCACGTCGCCGAAGCGCTCAGCTACCGCAGGCAGCCGCCGCGGGCGTAGCCTTCGGAATGGGTGGCAAGCGGAATTGATCTCATCGGCTCAAGCGGAGCCGCCTAAGCGCCTGCAAGCGATCCTCCTCGGGCCAATGTTCGCGGTCCGCCTGGTCGATCAGGCGCAGCAACTCCGTGAAGCAGGGCGCCTCGTGGATCGGGAACACTTTCTTGAGCGCCGATCCATACTTATCGAACTGGCTCTTGGTAAGGAGTCCGACAGCGACAATTCTGTCCCCAGACATGTCGGTGCATCCTTATGCATGGCCTCCCCTCTTGGGTCGTATCTTTGTTAACTCAATAAGTTGAAGATGTTTCCCCCGCCGGCGGACAGGAGAACCGCATCAAGTGCCGCAACTTCGCCGAACTAGGATGCGCTAGCCTGGATCGCGGATCGAGCCTGCCAGGCCGCACGCGGGGTTGCCGCGACGCGCGTTCACTCCTAGCGAAGCGCGGGGGCGACTGCGGACAGGTGAATGGACCGACCCCGTTTCAGGCAACCCGTCTACCTGCGGCACCCGGTCTACCGCAGCCGCTCGTGGCTGCGCTCGAGCGACCTGTCGCTGATCCTGGTGGCAGCGGGGATCGGCGCCTTCGCCGGACTGGCCACCGTGGCAATTGCAAACTTGGCTCACAGCCTGCAGCATGTATTTTACGGCGTCGGCATCAACCGACTGAGCGCCCTCGCCTCGATCCACCATCCGGCCAAGCTGCTGTTCCTGCCGCTCGGAGGGGCGATCCTCGGCGGCATCTACTGGTTGTCGCGCAAGCGCTCGGCGCCGGTCGACGTGGTCGAGGCGAATGCGCTGCACGGCGGGCGCATTCCCCAAGCTGACACCTGGTGGGTGTGCCTGCAGACGATCGTCTCCAACGGCTTCGGCGCCTCCGTCGGGCTTGAGGCGGCCTATGCCCAGGCCGGCGGCGGGATCGCCTCGGTTGTCGGGCGCTGGCTGCGCCTGCGCCGGATGGACATGCGCCGGCTGGTCGGCGCCGGCGCGGGGGCGGCGATCGGCGCCGCCTTCGCCGCCCCGCTGACCGGTGCGTTCTACGGCTTCGAAGTGGTGATCGGGGCCTACACGCCCGCCGCGATCGCCCCGGTCACCGCCGCCGCGCTGGCCGCCGCGCTGGTCACCCGCGCGTCGGGCGAGACGCCGTACCTCACGGTCGTCAGCATCCCCGAGCAGATCACCACCATCGATTATCTGCTGTTCATCGGCCTTGGCGTCATATGCGCGGTGGCCGGCATCCTGATGATGCGGGCCCAGACTCAGATCGAGCGGTGGATCGCCCGCACGCCGCTGCCGAGCCAATGGCGCCCGGTGCTGGGCGGACTGCTAATGATGCCGATAGCGTGGATGAGCCCGCAGGCGCTGTCCTCGGGTCACGGTGCGCTGCGGCTGGAGATCGCCCTCGAACCCGCGTTCACGGTGCTGGCGGTGATCTTCGCGCTCAAGGCGGCCGCCTCGATCGTCTCACTCAGCTTCGGCTTCCGTGGTGGATTGTTCTTCGCCTCGCTGTTCCTCGGCTCGATGCTCGGGCCGATCTACGCCCAGCTGGTCAACGCCGCCTTCGGCCATCCGGTCGTCGGCGATGTGGATGCGGCGCTGGTCGGCATGGCAGCGTTCGCCACCACCGTGGTCGGCGCGCCGATGACGCTGGCGCTGCTGGTGCTCGAAACGACGCACGACTTCGCCCTCACCGGCGTGGTAATCGCCGCCTCGCTGTGCGCCAGCGCGTTCACCCGGGCGAACTTCGGCTATTCGTTCTCCACCTGGCGCTTTCACATGCGTGGCTCGGCCGTCCGCAGCCCACGCGACATCGGCTGGAGCAAGGCCATCACCGCCCGCCGCCTGATGCGCCGCGATGCGACGCTGGTGCCCGAATCCGCCACCGTGGCCGAGTTTCGGGCCAGGGTGCCGCTCGGCTCGACCAGCCGCGTGCTGCTGTGTGGGCCGGAACGCGAATACTGCGGCATCGTCGAGACCGCGCGCGCCTACGATCCGGCACTCGATCCCGATTCGCCGGTCGCCGCGATCGCCGAGCTTGAGGACGACGCCATTCCCCCGAGCGCGGACATCGGCCAGGTCCTCGACTGTTTCGAGCAGCTCGGTACCGAAGACCTGGCGGTGGTCGACGGCCGCGGGCGGATCCTGGGCGTGGTCACCGAAAAATACGCTCACCGCCGCTACATCGAGGAAAGCGAGAAGACTCAGAGCCAGCTGTTCGGCGAAGGTTAGACCAGCCGGAGTCGGTTTCCCGTCCGCCCGCGCCCTGCTATTGGCGCGCCACCCCTCACGGAGTCGAATGCCATGGGTTCACTGTCACCGCTTCACTGGATCGTCATCGCCATCGTCGTGCTCGTGCTGTTCGGCGGCGGCAAGCTGTCGCAGACGATGGGCGACTTCGGCAAAGGCGTGCGCGAGTTTCGCAAAGGGATGAAAGACGAGGACGAGGACCACGAGCGCAAGATGGCCTCGAAGCACCCCGAGATCGCCCCGCCGGGCAAGGTGACGCTCGACGCGGAGGAGAAGGAAAAGCAGCCCGAGAAGAAGGACTGACGGGCCGCGACTTAGCCCTGGCGCGCCTTGAAGCGGCGGTTGGTCTTGTTGATGACGTAAGTCCGGCCGCGGCGGCGGATCACGCGGTTGTCGCGATGGCGGCCCTTGAGCGACTTGAGGCTGTTGCGGATCTTCATGACGGCTTTCCAAAAAAAACGGCGGCACCGGAGATGCGCTCCGATGCCGGAAAATCAAGCCGCGCCGTTACGGACCGGAGTACGCCAAGTCAAGCGCCGCGCGCGCGTTCGAGGCCCCTTGTCCCGTCTCGCGCCCGGCGGATATGAAGGCTCCGCCGCAGGCGAGGGCCCGCGCCCGGATACGGGAGACCCGAGTTGACCGATTTCGCCGCCGCCGCACGGGCTATCGTCGAGACCGGCCAGCGCCTCGACCGCCGCGGATGGGCGCCGGCGAGCGCCGGGAACTATTCGCTGCGGCTCGACGACGGCACTTTGGCGATCACCGTCTCGGGCGCGCACAAGGGGCGGCTGACCGGCGATCAGGTGATGCGCGTGAGCGTCGAGGGCACGCCGCTCGACGACAGGACGCCGTCGGCCGAAACGCTGCTCCACTGCCTAGTCTATCAGGTCGATCCGTCGGCGGGCGCGGTGCTGCACACCCATTCGGTCGCCGGCACGGTGCTGAGCCGCGCCCTCGCCGGAGCCCCGTCGATCGAGCTGTCCGGCTATGAGCTGCTCAAGATCTACCCGCCTTGCGACACCCACGAAACCAGCGTCGCGCTGCCGCTGGTCGACAACAGCCAGGACATGGCGGCGCTCGCCGACGAGCTCAGGCCGCTGCTCACTGGACAGGGGCCGCTGCTGCCCGCATTCTACATCGCCGGTCATGGCCTCTACGCTTGGGGGCCAAACATGGAGACGGCCGAGAACGTGGTCGAGGCATGCGAATTTATGATCGCCTGCGAATGGGAGACGCTCAAGCTCAAGGGAGCGACGCGATGACGACACTGACGCTGTACGACGATACCGCCCCGTTTCGGGAACGAAGCCGGCTCGGCGATTTCGCCGCCATTGCCGCAGCCCTGGCGCCGATCGGCATCACGCTCGAACGCTGGAAAGCCGGCGCCGAGCTAGGCGACGACCCCGACGACGAGACGATCCTGAGCGCCTATTCGGCCGACATCGAGCGGCTCAAGGCGATGGGCGGCTACCAAAGCGCCGATGTGCTGCGGGTGACCCCCGATCATCCCGAGCGCGAGGCGCTGCGCCAGAAGTTCCTGTCCGAGCACATCCACGACGACGACGAGGTGCGCTTCTTCGTCGAGGGCGCCGGGCTGTTCTACATCCGCAAGGGCGGTACCGTGCACGCGCTCGAATGCACCAAGGGCGACCTGATCCTGCTGCCGGCCGGCACGACGCACTGGTTCGATACCGGCGAACGGCCGAACTTCGCGGTAATCCGCATCTTCACGACACCCGAAGGCTGGGTCGCGCGCTACACCGGCGACACGATCGCCGAGCATATCCCCTATTACGAAGGCGCCCTGTGAATCCTAACGGCGTGAGGCCGAAGGCGATCGTCGTCGACATCGAGGGAACGACGTCGAGCCTCGCTTTCGTGCACGAGGTCCTGTTTCCTTATTCGCGGGCGCGGCTGGCCGATTATGTCGCCGCGCGTCCGGCGGAAGTCGCACCGATCCTTGACCAGGTTCGCGCGGAGGTGGGGCAGCCGGGGCTCGATACCGCGGGCTGCGTGGCGCAGCTCATCGAATGGCATGAGGCCGACAAGAAGATCGGCCCCCTCAAAGCCTTGCAGGGGATGATCTGGGCCGAGGGCTTTGCCGACGGCACGCTGACCGGCCATGTTTACGCCGACGCGGTGGCCGGGCTGCGCCGCTGGCATGCCGACGGCATCGCGCTGTACATCTATTCTTCGGGCTCGGTCGCGGCGCAGAAGCTGATCTTCGGCAATACCGCCTTCGGCGACCTCACTCCGCTGTTTTCGGGCTATTTCGACACCGCCGTCGGCGCCAAGCGCGAGGCCGAATCATACGCAGCGATTGCCCGCGCGATCGGCCTCGCGCCGAGCGAGATCCTGTTCCTGTCGGACGTCGAAGCCGAACTCGAAGCGGCGCGCTCGGCCGGAATGGCAGCGATGCTGCTGGCCCGCGACGGCTTGTCCGACGTGAGCGCATTTCCCATTGCCGAGAGCTTCGATGTGATCGTTCCCGCGGCGGCCGACGCATGAAGATCGAAGGCCGCCAGTCGCGTTCGATCTGGCTCGAGCCGGACGGCTGGAGCGTCGGCATCTTCGACCAGCGCAAACTGCCGTGGACGATCGAGCGAATGACCTTGCGCAGCGCCGCCGACGCTCACGAGGCGATCGCCGACATGGCCACGCGCGGCGCGCCGCTGATCGGCGCGGTCGCCGCCTACGGGCTCGCCCTCGCGCTGCGTGAGGATGCCTCCGACGCCGCACTCGACAAGGGCGTCGAATGGCTCAACTCGGCGCGGCCCACCGCGGTCAACTTGCGCTGGGCGCTCGAGCGCGTGCGCCGCGAGGTGGCCCCGCTGCCACCCGCAGACCGCGCCGAGGCCGCCTATGCCGTCGCCGCGGCGATCAGCGATGAGGACGCCGAGATGTGCCGCGCGATCGGCGAGGCCGGGCTGCCGATCCTGCGCAGACTGGCCGAAAGCAAGGGCGGCGCGCCGGTGAACGTGCTGACCCATTGCAATGCCGGCTGGTTCGCCACGGTCGACTGGGGCACGGCGACCTCGCCGATCTACCACGCGCATGACGCGGGCCTGCCGGTGCACGTCTGGGTCGACGAGACCCGGCCGCGCAACCAGGGCATGCTGACCGCCTTCGAACTGGCCGAACACGGCGTCCCGCACAGCTATATCGCCGACAATGCCGGCGGCCTCCTCATGCAGCGCGGCGAAGTCGACATGGTCATCGTCGGCACGGACCGCGTCGCCGCCAACGGCGATGTGTGCAACAAGATCGGCACCTACCTGAAGGCGCTCGCCGCGCGAGCCAACGGCGTGCCGTTCTACGTCGCGCTGCCCTCTAGCACCTTCGACCGGGCGACGCCCGACGGCGCAAGCGTGCCGATCGAGGAGCGCTCGGCCGACGAAGTGCGCACGGTCAGCGGCCCCGACGATAGCGGCACCGTGCGCCGGGTCGCGGTGACCTCGTCTGCGGCGCGCAATCCGGCGTTCGACCTGACCCCGGCCGAACTGGTGACCGGCTACCTCACCGAAGCCGGCCTGCTGACCGGCGCGGACGAACTCCGAGCCGCGTTCGGCGGCTGACGTTTCGCGCTACCCGCGGATTTCAGACAGCTTACGCTCCCACTGCAGCGCATGGCCGATGATCGTCTCGAGATCGTCGTAGCGCGGCACCCACGGCAGCGTCGCCTTGATCCGGGCGTTGTCGGACACCAGCGAGGGCGGATCGCCTGCGCGGCGGCCCTCGAGGCGGCGCTCGACAGTCAGGTTGGTCACCCGATCGACCGCGTCGAGCACCTCGTTCACCGAATAGCCGTGGCCGTAGCCGCAGTTCATCGTCAGCGAGCGCTGCGGCTCTACCACCAGCGCCTCGAGGGCCAGCACATGCGCCGCCGCAAGGTCGGTGACATGGATATAGTCGCGCACCCCCGTGCCGTCGGGGGTGTCGTAATCGGTGCCGAACACGCTCACGTGGTCGCGCTTGCCCAGAGCCGCCTCGACCGCGACCTTGATCAGGTGCGTCGCCCCTGCGGTCGATTGCCCGCTGCGGCCTTGCGGATCGGCCCCGGCGACGTTGAAAT
Source organism: uncultured Alphaproteobacteria bacterium (assembly GCA_963811255.1). Lineage (GTDB taxonomy): Bacteria > Pseudomonadota > Alphaproteobacteria > Sphingomonadales > Sphingomonadaceae > Croceibacterium_B. Next base: position 11,558 of record CAWEQI010000005.1, read on the forward strand.
ATCTGAGCGCACAATAGTTCAGCGGATGGGCCGCAGCAGTGTCGGCCAGCATCCGCTCGGTCATCAGCTTCGACCAGCCGTAGGGGTTAATCGGGCTTTGCGGCGTCGTCTCCCTAACCGGCGATTCGTCGGGAATCCCGTACGTCGCCGCGGTCGAGCTGAAGATGAAGTGCGGCACACCCGCGGTCACCGCCGCCTCGATCAGCGCGCGGCTGTTGGCGGTGTTGTTGTGATAGTACTTGAGCGGGTTCTCGACCAATTCCGGCACCACGACCGAGCCGGCGAAATGCATGACCGCTTGCGTGCCCTGCTCGGCAAAAATCCGCGCCAGCAGCTCGGCATTGGCGATGTCGCCCTCATAGAACGGCACGCCTTCGGGCACCGCGAAGCGAAAACCCGTGACGAGATTGTCGATCACCGCCACCGGCCAGCCGGCGTCGATCAGCGCCAGCACCGCGTGGCTGCCGATGTACCCGGCGCCGCCGGTGACGAGGACGGGAAGCTTGTGGGTCATCGCCGCGCCCGTAGCATGCCGCACGCCAGGCGCGAGCAGTTAATTGCCGGGGAGCGTGCGCTGCCCTATTCCGGCACGGCAACTTCGCGCCGCTTCGGACGTTCCTTCGCCATGGCCCTCACCCGCCTGATCCTCGCCCCGCTCGCCGCCGCGCTGCTGCTGGCGGGCTGCACGCACACTTACGTCTCGCCGGTTTCAGTGACGCGGTTCGTTGGCGCCGAGCCGACGCGGCTCGGCCAGGGGAGGATCGAAGTGCGCCCAGCGCCGGGTGAAGCGATCGATTCGATCGACTATGACGCCTTCGCCAATGCCGTCGCCGCCCAACTCGAGCGGCTCGGTTATCGCGTGGTGCCCGGCGCGACTTCCAGTAGCGAGGAAATCAGCGGACGCGTGAGTGCGCCACAGGTTGCCGAAATTCGTGTAATCCGGACCGCCGAGAGGCCCGAGAAACGCCATAGGCCGGTGAGCGTGGGAGTCGGTGGAGAGACCGGCTCCTACGGCTCGGGTGTGGGGCTGGGCGTCGGGATCGATCTCTCAGGTCCGCCGCCCAAGGTCACCAGCACGCAAATGAGCGTGTTCATCCGCGACACCGCCACACGGCAATCGCTATGGGAAGGCCGCGCCGAGTTCTCCGCCAGCAACCACACGCCATACGAAAGCGAAAAAGCCGCCGCCCAGGCGATGGCCAGCGCTCTGTTCGCCGGCTTCCCGGGTGAAAGCGGCCGCACGGTCGAGGTCCCGGTGCCGAAGGGATGACCGCGGCAGTCGGAGCGGCTATCGGGAGCCGAATGAGCGATATCCAGATCAACGCCGCGTTCGACAGCGGCAACATCGAAGTCCTGTCCATCGACGGCGCCAGCGCCCGCCTCGCCATCTGCAAGGACCACCGGTCCGATTTCTATCAATGGTTCCATTTTCGCGTCGCTGGCGCGGCCGGGCGCGAGCTCGTGCTCAGGATCACCGACCTCAACGCCTCGGCCTATCCGGCCGGCTGGCGGGATTACAACGCCTGTGTCTCGGAGGATCGGGAGTACTGGGGCCGCGCCCCGTCAAGCTTCGACAAGGACAAGGCCGGCGGCACGCTGACGATCCGCTACACCCCGGCGAGCGACCTCGCCTGGTTCGCGTATTTCGCCCCCTATTCGATGGAGCGACACCACGACCTGGTGTCCGAAGCCGCGGCCATCGAGGGCGTCGCCTACTGCTGCCTCGGCCTCACGCTCGACGGACAGCCGCTCGACTGCCTCGAGCTGGGCGACGGCGGCACCCAGGTGTGGCTCTACGCCCGCCAGCATCCCGGCGAGAGCATGGCCGAATGGTGGATGGAAGGCGCGCTCGAAGTGCTGACCGACCGGGCCGACCCGGTCGCCCGTATTCTCCGCCAGAAGTGCCGTCTGCATCTGGTCCCCAACTGCAACCCCGACGGCAGCCGCCGCGGTCACCTGCGCACCAACGCGGTCGGCGCCAATCTCAACCGCGAATGGCACGAACCGAGCGCCGAGCGATCGCCCGAAGTGCTGGCGATCCGCAACGCAATGGATGAGAGCGGGGTCGATTTCGCGATGGACGTCCACGGCGACGAGGCGATCGCCGCCAACTTCCTCGCCGGATTCGAGGGCATCCCCTCATGGACCCAGAACCTGCAGGACGACTACGAACGCTTCCGCGCGATCCTCGCCCGCCGCAGCCCCGACTTTCAGATCGAAAAGGGCTACGCCGTCGCCGCCCCGGGCAAGGCCAACCTGTCGATGAGCACCAATCAGCTCGCCGAACGCTTCGGCGCCTGCTCCATGACCTTGGAAATGCCGTTCAAGGACAACGCCGACCTGCCCGACCCCGCACAAGGCTGGAGCCCCGAGCGTTGCAAGCTGCTGGCGCGCGATTGCCTGGCGAGCCTGGTGGAGTGGCTGAAGGCGTAATCAAACCCGGCGCTGCGGGAGGGGGCGCTCTTCTCACTGCTTCGCCCCGGTAGTCGGGATGTCGCCGAAGCTGCCGTGCGAGGTCCCAGTCATCAGGTTACCGTCGACCGTCACCTCGTAGCTCAGGTCGATGGTCAAGTCGCCCATCACCAGCTCGCGCTTGAACATCAGCTTGTTGCCGTCGACCTTGACGTCGGAGATGGTGCTCTTAGGCGGATCGCCGCCGCCGGGAGGTCCACGCTGGCCGGCCTCCCTGGGCGCGTCCTTGACGTCGACGGTGTAGGCATCGCCGTTCTGGGCCACGGTCCAGATCGACTTGAAGTTGCCGAGGTCGCTCTTGGCCTCGGCCATCCACGTGCCGGCGACCGGCGAATCCGCAGCGGACGCAGCCGTGGCGGCGAATATCGCCCCGCCCGCCGCCAGCACGGCGAAATGCAACTTGCGCATGAATGTCTCTCCCCAAGGCGGCCAGTTGCCGCGGAACCGTTCTACTCCCGGCTAACCAACCCGGCCGTCCGCGGCCCGCGCGGAGCGGCACCAAACAGGATGGAAAGTGTTTTACCGGCGATGGACAGGTTCTTCACCCGCGTCGCGACCCAGATTTCCACCGCGGTCGGCCAGCCGCTCGCCTTCCTCCTCGCCGCCGGCGTGGTGGTCGTCTGGGCCGTCACGGGTCCGCTGTTCAACTGGTCGGACACCTGGCAGCTGGTGATCAACACCGGCACGTCCCTAGCGACCTTCCTGATGGTGTTCCTGATCCAGAACTCACAGAACCGCGACGCCGCGGCGATGCAGGCGAAGCTCGACGAGTTGCTCCGCGCGCTCGAGCAGGCGCGCTCCCAATTCATCGGCGTCGAGCACCTGACCGACGCCGAGATCGAGAAGATTCGCGGCGCGATCGAAAAGGAGACCGGCAACGCCGACGAAAACGGCAAGGCGGCGACGGTCGAGGAAAGCGTCGAGCAGCTGCTCAAGCGGCGTTAGCCAAGCCGCTCCCTTTTAAGGGGAGAGCCCCTACTCCGCCGCCTCCATCATCTCCAGCGGATCGACCTCTCGCCAGTCGGCCTCGCCCGGGAAGGCGAAGCTGACCGCACGGATCGCGTGGAAATCAACCTCGTCACCGGTGAACGACAGCTCACCGGTGTCGCGGTGGCGCTTGACCGCGTCGAGCAGCAGCCGGCGGGCGCGGTAGATCACCCGATCGCAAGTGCCGAGGTATTCCTTCGAACGGTCGACGATCGGGCCCATGGATTCCTGCACCGCGAAGTCCTCGTAAGCATTGCCGCGGTCCATGATCCCCGACCAGTGGCCGTCCTTCATCGCCTGCCGGTCTTGGTGCCACAGGTTCGAGCTGTCGCCCATGTCGGCGTTGAAGTGGTCGGGGTTCTCGCTCCAGGTGCCGAACGCGCCCATCAGGCTGCCGCCCATCGGCGCCTCGGTGTCGTAGGCGATGTACCACTGCGCGGTGGTGACGTCGTCGATCGGGATAGAGCAGCAGACGATCCGCGGGCCCTTCGGCGCCGAGGGGATGAAGCTGAAGAACGGCAGCGAAACTTCGCGCACGCGGGCGTAGCGGCGGTTGCCGGCCTCGTTGCGGATCGCGCCTTCGCGGAAGCCGTAGGGCCGCTCGTCGAATTCGAACACCGGCGCCCCGTCGGCGAGCATGTAGTCGCTCTCGCTCTTGAAGTAGTCGCGCCCGATGGCGCTGGCGAGATTGGCCGAGTGCAGGAAGGTGACGTGGGCCGAATCGAGCAGCGCCTCAAGCCCCTGCAGCCAGTTGGTGCGGATGATCCCGCGATAGGGCTGCACGTGGCCCTCGGGCAGGGTGGTGAACTCGTAATCGGGGAACCGCGGCGGCGTGTCCTTCTCGCCGAGATAAACCCACACCAGCTCGCCCGCCTCACGCACTGGGTGGCTGCGCACCGGCACGCTGGCGGCGAACTTCTCGCGCTGACTCATCGGCTCGGTCGGCGCATCGACGCACTTTCCGTCCACGCTGAACTTCCAGCCATGGAAGATGCACCTCAACCCGTTGTCCTCGTTGCGGGCGAGCGCCAGGCTGGCGCAGCGGTGCGGACAGGCCTCCTGCATGAAGCCGACCCGGCCGTCGGTTGCGCGGAAGGCGACGAAGTTCTCACCGAACAGCCGCACCCGCTCGGGCGCGCCGTCGCGCTCGAGCTTCTTCGACCGGCACGCCGGCACCCAATATTCCCGCAGCATCGCGCCCATCGCCGTCCCGGGGCCGATGCGGGTCAGCAGTTCGTTGTCGGCCGGATTCATCATCGCGGTTCCTCTTCCACTTTGCCCAGGCGTTCGCCGTTTTTCAGGTCGCAGGCTATCACGCCTATCGCGTGGAGAGAAAGCCTACTCGGCCCCCTCGCCACGAAATCGCCGCACAAGCGAGATGCACGCCAGCCCGATCAGCACGGCGAAGATATCGGCGATCCAGTCGCGCCAATCGCTGTCCCGGTGGATCGACGGGACCCTCTGGACAATCTCGATCAACCCGCCGAACGCGACCAGCGCCGCCGCCAGTTTGAGCCGCGGGACGCGCGGATAGGCGGCGCAGCCGAGCACGGTGATGACGAAGAACGCCGCCATGTGCTGCAGCTTGTCCCACACCCGGACCGCCGGCGGGTGGGGCAGAACGGCCATCGTGAAGGCGAACAGCGAGGCGGCCCAGAAGGCAAATCTGATGAGGCGTGTCACGCGGGCCCCATTTCATTGCCGGGGCTGTGAAGCAACGGGAATCGGTGGGTCCAGCGATGAAGCGCGCTCGATCACGGCTGCAGCACCACCCAGCGCATCGGTCTGTCGCTCGCCTCGCTGCGATAGCGGCTGTTGGCCGTCCACAGCGTCCACGGCCGCCCGCCATAATCCGGCTGGAACCAATCGCGCGTCAACCACAGGTTTCGATCGAGCTTGTTGGCGATGCCGTAGCGCCGTTCGAACGCCTTCGAGATCTTGAGCACCGCCGGCTTGCCAACATGGCCCTCGATTTCGTTGAGGAAGGTGGTCAGCTCGCTTTCGATGCCTCCCTCGCTCATCCGGTTGGGGCAGGCGTCGGCGAGCTTGTCGAGTTCGATCGCCGGCGGCAGCATCGCCGGATCACGCGGCACGACGGTGACGAAGTTGGCCGCCTGCTTGTCGGCCGGCACGCACGGGTCGTAAAGGTGCACCGCGCCGAATGGTAGGCCCGCGGCGCGCGCCGCCGCCATGTTGCGCGAGAACGTCGAATCGCGCCCGTTCGCCCCGTCGCTGGCGTCGAGATAGGCGAAGCGCGCGCCGATCGCCTTGAGCGCGCGGAAATCGACCGCGCCGTCGGCCGCGTCGACCTCGACTCCCTGTACGGGGTAATGCTGCGGGTCAGGCCGCCAGTGCTCGAACCGCCACCAGCCCCAGACGCCCGCCAGCAGCGCGATCAGGAGCACCGCGCCAGCGATCCGCCAGCGCCAGCCGATTGCCCGTTTCCTGCCCATCGATACCTTGCTTCGATCCCGCGCCCGTCAGCTCTTGATATGCAGCACGCAGATCAGCGTGAAAAGCCGCCGGGCGGTGGCAAAGTCCAACTCGACCTTGCCCTCGAGCGCTTCGGTCAGCTGGCGCGCGCCGCGGTCGTGAATCGCCCGCCGAGCCATGTCGACCGTCTCTAGCTCGCGCGCCGAGGACTGGTGCAGATTTTTGTAGTAGGAATCGCAGATCGCGAAGTACTCGCGCACCTCGCGCCGGAAGCGGGCGAGGCCGAGGGTGACCGCGCCGGCCTGGTTGCCCTCGGCGTCGCGCAGGTCGATCCGCAGCCGCCCGTCGGGTACTGCCAAATGCAGCGACCACGGCCCGCGATGCCCCTGCGCCGCCGCCCGCAGCGGCACGAACCGGCTGTCGGCGATCAGGTCGCGCAGCGCCGCCTCGCGCTCGCGGTCGACGTCCTCCCCTCGGCGCAGCACGGTCGCCTCGTCGAGCGAAATTGCGGCGATGCGGTCGGCGTCGGCCATGCGCCGCCTATTGCAGCGCAGCATGGGCGCGGCAAGGCGAGTTTCCTCCCCGGCACGGGGAGGTGGCAGACGCCGAAGGCGTCTGACGGAGGGGATTCGCCGCCGCCGTCACGTCTGTGGCGAGTCCCCTCCACCGCACTGCGTGCGGTCCCCCTCCCCGTGCCGGGGAGGCTTGTGCCCGCTATCCACAAGCAAGTCCTGTTGCCCCCGGACTCCGACAGGCGCATCACGCGCCGATGGCCGACGAAGCGCTCCTCCTCCGCCCCGAGACGAAACCCGATTCGTCGGGCCGCGTACTGCCCGCGAATCTCGAAGCCGAGGCGGCGTTCCTCGGCGCGGCGCTGATCGACAACCGGCTCATCGAAGAACTGACGGTGGCGTTGCGCCCCGAGCACTTCTTCGATCCGCTGCACCAGCGGCTCTACGAGCGCATCCTCACCCTGCTCGACAAGCAGATGGTTGTCACGCCGGTCACCCTGAAGCCCTACTTCGAGGCCGACGAGGCCCTCAAGGAGCTTGGCGGCACCAGCTATCTTGCCCGTCTCACCGCCGACGGCCAGGGCCTGCTCGCCCCGCGCGAGCTGGCCCAGCAGATCTACGATCTCGCCCTCTTGCGCGAGTTGGTCAGCGTCGGCCGCGAACTGGTCGAAAATGCGCTCGACACCTCGGAAGAGGTCGAACCGATGCACCAGATCGAACAGGCCGAATCGCGCCTGTTCGAGGTCGCCGAGGGCGCCACCGGCAACGCCGACGCCGAATCGTTCCGCGGCGCCACCAGCAAGGCGCTCGCCATGATCGAGACGGCGATCAACTCGGGCGGCCACGTCTCGGGCAAGACCACCGGCTTCGCCTCGATCAACGACAAGTGCGGGGGCTTGCACAATTCCGACCTGATCATCGTCGCCGGTCGCCCCGGCATGGGCAAGTCGTCGCTCGCCACCAACATCGCCTTCAACTGCGCCGACCGCGCCTTGCGCGACAAGCGCGACGGGATCGAGAAATCGATCGGCGCCGGCGTCGCATTGTTCAGCCTCGAAATGAGTAGCGACCAGCTCGCCACCCGCATTCTCGCCGAGCAGGCCGGCATCCCCTCCGAAGCGCTGCGCATGGGCAAGATCAGCCGCGAGGATTTCCAGCAGCTCTCCTATGCCAGCCAGCGTCTTGCCGAGCTGCCGCTGTACATCGACGACACCCCGGCCCTCAGCATCGCCGCGCTGCGCACCCGCGCCCGGCGCCTCAAGCGGCGGCACGACATCGGCCTGATCGTGATCGATTACCTGCAGCTGATGCAGGGTAGCCAGCGCAGCCAGGACAACCGCGTCAACGAGATCAGCGAGATCAGCCGCGGCCTGAAGACGCTGGCAAAGGAACTTAACGTGCCGGTCATCGCGCTCAGTCAGCTCAGCCGCGCGGTCGAGCAGCGCGACGACAAGCGCCCGATGCTCTCCGACCTGCGCGAATCCGGTTCGATCGAGCAAGACGCCGACATGGTCTGGTTCATCTTCCGCGAGGACTACTACGTCGCCGCCCGCGAGCCCAAGCGCCCGATCGAGAGCGACGAACCCAAGGTCCACGAAGCCCACGCCGCCTGGGCCGCGCAGATGGAGAGCGTCTACGGCCTCGCCGAACTGATCGTCGCCAAACAACGCCACGGCGCCACCGGCAAGGTGCGGCTAAGATTCGAGCCGAAGATCACCAAGTTCTCGGACCTGGCCGAGGGCGACTACGCGGCGGATTACGATTGACGGGCAAGCGGCCGCCCAACCGTCCCACACTTGTCCAGACTTACTTCGTACCCGGTTCGCGCCTTGGCGACGTTCGCCCGCAAATGCGCAAGGGTCATTCCTCCGAAGGTGAGAGTGTTGCCGATGATGAACCCGGGAGTTCCTTGAAGACCGAGCATCTGCGCCTGCTTGTCGTTGCGCGCCAGAAGATCGGCGATTTCCTCCGAATGAGCCGCCTTGTCCCTCTCAAGACGTGCCCAGTCGACGCCCGCTTTCTTCGCTGCGGCCCTGATCACCGAGTCACTGAGCGGCAGCGGCGCTTCCATCAGCGCATTATGGAACGCAAGATACTTGCCCTGGTACTTGCTCGCGATCGCCGCCCGCGCCGCCGCTTCGGAAGCGGGGCCGAAGATCGGCCAGTCGCGGAAGATTACCCGGATTTTCCTGTCACTGGCGAGCAACCGCTTGAGCGGTCCTTGAGTGGCCCGGCAATAGGGGCACTGATAGTCCATGTATTCGACGATCGTGACGTCGTACTTGGCCGGTACGATCGCCGGCGCGACGGCATCCTCGGTGAAGTAGCGTCGCTGCTGCTCGATGCTCGGCTGGCTCGCGGGATCAGCCGCGGCCAACGTGCCAGTCACACAGATGCCTGCGGTCAGTGCGAGCGCGGCCGCAGTCAAAATCAGCTTCAATCTACTACTCCTGCTGGGTATGGCGGCGCCCGCCACCCTCATCGCCTGAGTTCCGTCACCTGAGCGAGCGGTGAATGGGGCGCAGCCTCAAAGCTCCTGCCGCGTCGGCCGGAACAATATCTCGTTGATGTCGACGTCCTGGGGCTGGCGCATCGCGAACAGCACGCAGCGGGCGAACAAGTCCGCCGGGATCGCCACCTCGTCGTAGAACTGCTTCATGCCCGCGGCGACGTCGGGCTCGGTGATCGAATCCGCCAGCTCCGACTGCACCGCGCCGGGCGAGATCACCGTGGTGCGGATGTTGTGCGGCTTAACTTCCATCCTCAGGCCTTCCGAGATCACCCGCACAGCGTGCTTGGTCGCGGCGTAGACGGCGGCGCCCGCTCGCACCTTGTGCCCGGCAACTGACGACACATTAATGATGTGCCCGCTCTTCTGACGGACCATGTGCGGCAACGCGGCGGCGATGCCGTAAAGCACCCCCTTGATGTTGACGTCGATCATCCGGTCCCACTCGTCGAGCTTGAGCCGCTCGAGTGGCGAGTGCGGCATCAGCCCGGCGTTGTTGAGGATCGCGTCGATCCGCCCGTGGCGCTCGACTGCGCCATCGACCAGCCGCCGCACTTGCGCGCGGTCGGTGATGTCGGTCCGCACCGCCGCGCCTTCGCCGAGCGACAGCTCGTCCGCCAGCGCGTGCAGCCGCTCCACCCGCCGCGCGCCCAGCACCAGCTTGGCGCCTTCGCGAGCGAGCGCCCGCGCCGCCGCCTCGCCCAATCCGCTGCTGGCGCCGGTGATGACGACGACTTTGCCTTCGATGGTCTGCATCGCAGTTCCCGCGCAACCGACCGCGGTCGCGCGGACAAGCGATCAATGGGCGGCGCTCAGCGAGGTTCCGCCGCCGCCATTTGCCAGGCGCACCAGGCGCAGGCGGCGGCAGCTCCGAGCGACGCCGAAAGAGGCGCCGCCTTGGTACTGTCTTGCGGTTTGGCCGCGGTGGGAGAAAGCTCCGCCCTCAATCGACCATCGCTGCCACCAGGCGGCGCAGTTCGAGGGTGGAGAGCGTGCCCGAGCGGCGCTCGCACGGGCGCTCGCCGGATTCGGCCTTCGCGCCCAGACGGAGCGAAAGCGTGGGGCGCCTGGTGGCGCCCGCAGTCAGTGTAGTCATTGCATTCCTTGTCGCGGCCCTGGGCCGCGCTTGCATAAGTGTGGCGAGCGTCACCGCCTGAAGCCGGCGCGGCGCTTGGCCGGCCCCGCTCCGGGGGTTCGCTCGCGGAACACGATCCGGCCTTTGCTCAGATCGTAGGGTGTCATCTCCACGTGAACCCGGTCGCCGACCACCGAGCGGATGCGGAACTTGCGCATCTTGCCGGCGGTGTAACAGATGATCCGGTGCTGGTTGTCCAGCGTGACGCCGAAGCGTCCGTCGGGCAGGATCTCGTCGATCTGGCCTTCGAGCGTGAGGAGTTCTTCTTTCGCCAATGTGCGCCTTTCATGGTTTTCGTTGCCGGGGCGTCGCCATGCGAAAGCCCCCGGCGGTGCCGAAAAAGCATGAAAGCGAAAGGATGGGGCCACTGGAAAGCGGCCGTCAATTTCCGTCGCAGGCGACGTCAGCGGCCCTCCAGATAGCGATTGCGGCGAAAATAGCAACCGCGGCGCTCGACGCCCTGCCATCAGCCTTCTAGTGGCAGCACCTGTCCCGTCACCGCGCCGCCGTCGACGACGAACTCGCTGCCAGTCGAATAAGTCGCCTCCGTCAGCAAGAAACGGACCAGGCGGGCGACTTCGTCGGGCTCTCCGAAACGGGCGATCGGCTGCGCGGCGGCGATGTCGTCGGACATGCCTTCGGTCATTGGCGTGTGAATTGGACCAGGATGGACCGAAACCACGCGAATGCAGTTGCCGGCAAGATCGAGTGCGGCCGTCTTGGTCAGCCCGCGTACGCCCCATTTGCTGGCGACATAGGCCGGCATCGCCGCGTACCCGATCAGCCCGGCGGTCGAGGAGGTGTTGACGATCGCACCCCCGCCGGCGCGTGCCAGCGCCGGGGCGGTCGCGCGGATGCCGAGGAACATGCCGACGAGGTTCACCTCGATCACTCGGCGGAATGCTTCGGGCGTGCAATCGACGACACTGCCGGTGCCGAGAATGCCGGCATTGTTGAACAACGCGTTGATTGAGCCGAATTCGCGCTCGGCTTCGGCAACGGCGGCGTCCCAGTCCTCGGCCTTGGTCACGTCCAGGCGGCGGAAGCGGACGCGCGGGCCGAGTTCGGCCGCGAGCGCCCGCCCGTCGTCCTCGATCACGTCCGCGATCAGAACGCGGGCGCCGCCGTCCGCCAGCAGGCGGGCCGTGGCTCCGCCGATGCCGCGGGCGCCGCCGGTGACGATTACGCGCAGGTCGTCGGGGGAAATGCCGCTCATCGTGAATTCCTTCGGTTGTCGTGCGAAGCCGAGGGGTAACGCGGATCGCCGAGCCCCAATCATGGGGAATGATACGGAGCCGGACGATCTCTCCGACGGATTGGCCGAACGGCTGCGCGCGAGTTCGGAATGGATGATGCGCAAGGCGCAACTGGAGCGGCGTGCGGAACACGATTGAGGGGTGGCGTATCGTGAATGAAATGGACATCCAGATGACCGCCCGGTCTGTTCCCGCTTTCGAGGAAGCTTGCAGGCGTTCTACAAGCCCAGGTTGAGCCGCCGGCTGACCGTGTAGTCGACCACCGAGACCAGGAACCAGCCGAGCCACCAGCGCAGCCGGTTCCACGGCGTCGCCCACTGGCGGTAGAGCGCCGGGGTGACCTCGAGCGAGGCGGGCGCGTGATCGGCGACGAACTCGCGCATCCGCTCGGCCAGCGCCGCGTCCTCGATCTTCACCACGATCTCGAGATTGATGTACAGGCTCCGCATGTCGAAGTTGGCGCTGCCGATGTACACCGCGTCGTCGAGCACGATCAGCTTGGTGTGCAGCTTGCACGGCTGGAATTCCCAGATCCGCGCCCGCGCCGCGAGCAACCGGCCGTACAGCGAGCGCGCCGCGGCGATGGTGGTGGTGTTGTCGGATTTGCCGGCCATCACCAGCCGCGTCTCGCCCTTGCGGGCGATCCGGCGGATGCGCCTGAGCAGGGTGAATGCCGGCGAAAAGTAGGCCATGATCAGGTCGAGCCGTTGGGCGCGGATCATGTCGCGGCTGACGCAGCGCGCCCATGAGGAGAGCCAGCGGGTCGGCCCGCCGATCAGCAGCCGTACCGGATCCGGCCCCGGGTCCCACTCGCGCACCATCCGGCGCATTCCGCGGAACTTGGCGTCGGGCTTCAGGGTCCAGGCCTTGAGCCGCTCGTACCAGTCAACCACCTTGGCAACCAGGCTTCCCTCGACGGTGAAGCCGAGATCGTGCCAGCCGTTGTCCTGTGGCGGGGCGAAGTATTCGTCGGTCACGTTGAACCCACCGAGCATCGCGATCCGCTCGTCGGCGACGGCGATCTTCTGGTGGTTGCGGATGAGGTAGCGCACGCTCCAGTGCGGCTGGAAGCAGCAGAAGCACCCGCCCGCCTCCACCATCTCTTCGAAGAAGCCGTCCGGCGTCGTCGAGCCGAAGCCGTCGAGCAGCAGCGAGACTTCGACCCCGCGGCGGGCGGCGCGGACCAGCGCGTCGCGCACCTTCGTGCCGACCTCGTCGGGGGCGTAGACGTAGAACGCCAGGCGCAGCGACGTCTCGGCCTCGTCGATCAGCCTGAGCAGGCGCGCGAGCCGGTCCTTGCCCGCGGGGTAGAAGGTCAGGTCCTGCCCTTGCGCACTGCACGAAAAGACCGGCGGGTCGCGATATGGCGGCGGTTCGCCGGGTACCGTATCGGCGGAAGTGGCTACCCGCTCCATCGCCGCCTCTTAGCACGGTACGCCGGTCGCGAAACCTTGACTTCTCGCGCCTTTGTCCCTAGGTGCCGCGCTCCCCGAACAGACCCGTTCGTTTTTCATTTGCGGAGTGCCCGATGGCGCGCGTCACCGTCGAAGATTGCGTCGACAAAATCCCCAACCGGTTCGACCTCGTCCTGTTTGCCGCTCAGCGCGCGCGGGAGATTTCCGGCGGCGCCGAGCTGACGATCGACCGCGACCGTGACAAGAACCCGGTCGTCGCCCTGCGCGAGATCGCCGAGGAAACCGTCCGGCCCAAGGAGCTCCACGAGTCGGTGGTCCAGGGACTTCAGCGGGTGCTGCCGGAGGACGAGGAAGACGCCGACGAGATCGGCTCCCTCAGCCAGTCGGCCGAAGCTATGCGCCTGTCGGCCGCTGCCCCGGCCCGTTCGACCTCGATCGGCGGTGATTACGAGGGCTGAACCGGCCTGTGGATAGCCGCCTTCACCCTGTGCGGTGCGGCGGCTATCAGCCCGGCGACCGATTCTCATCTGTTTGCCGGAGCTTAGAATGGCCGAGACCACCGACGACCGCCTGCGCCTCTTGATCGAACGCGTCGAGCGCCTCGAGGAAGAAAAGAAGGGTATCGCCGACGACATCCGCGACGTCTACGCCGAGGCCAAGGCGGTCGGCTATGACACCAAGATCATGCGCCAGATCGTCCGCCTCAGGAAGATGAAGCCCGACGACAGGCGCGAAATGGAAGCCGTCCTCGACACCTACAAGGCTGCGCTCGGGCTGGGCTGAGCGGGTCGAAGCCGCCGGACTGACGGGAAACGGCGACCGCACCAGGAACGGCGCGGCGCACGGCGAATTGAATCGGCGTACCTCTCAACAGGAGCCGAGCCATGGCCGACGATCCCACCGACACTCTCGAACGCACGGTCGACAAAGCCCACATCGAGCAAATCCACGAGGATTCGCTCCCCGGCCACGAATCCGCGCTCGAGCCGAAGCCGGAATGGCAGCCGCGCTATCCTGGTTCGGGACGGCTGAAAGGCAAGGTCGCGTTGGTCACCGGCGGCGACAGCGGCATCGGTCGGGCGGTCGCGGTGCTGTTTGCCCGCGAAGGCGCCAAGGTCGCCATCGCCTATCTTAGCGAACACGACGACGCGAAAAAGACCCGCGAGCTGTGCGAGGCCGAAGGGGCCGACGTGCTCCTCTCGGCCGGCGATCTCGGCGATCCGAAGCACGCCGGCGGCATGGTCGAGGCGGTGATCAAGAAGTGGGGCCGGCTCGACGTGCTGGTCAACAACGCCGGCGAGCAGCACCCGGACAAGGAGATCACCGACATCACGCCCGAGCAGCTCCAGCGCACCTTCCAGACCAACATCTTCGCGATGTTCTACCTCGTCGAAGCCGCCCGGCCGCACCTCAAGCCAGGCGCGGCGATCATCAACACCACCAGCGTGACGATGTACCACGGTTCCAAGGCGCTGCTCGACTACAGCGCCACCAAGGGCGCGATCACCGCCTTCACCCGCTCGCTGTCGGAGAACCTGATCAAGCACGGCATTCGGGTCAACGCCGTCGCCCCGGGGCCCATCTGGACACCGCTCAACCCGTGCGGCGGGGCGGACCCGGAGAAGGTCAAGCATTTCGGCGAGGGCACCCCGATGGGCCGCGTCGGCCAGCCCAACGAGGTGGCGCCGTCATTTCTCTTCCTGGCCTGCGAGGATTCGAGCTATATGTCGGGGCAGGTCCTGCATCCCAACGGAGGATATGTCGTCAACGGCTAGCCAGGGAACACTCGCCTGAGCCTGGCGGTTCGCCCAGCCGGGCCGGGCGACGCCGCGGCTTGCGCCGCGATCTACGCGCCGTTCGTGCGCGACACCTGGATCAGCTTCGAGCTCGAGCCGCCTGACGCGGCCGAGATGGCCCGGCGCATTGCCGACTATTCCGCCAGCCATGCCTGGCTGGTCGCCGAAATGGACGGCGCGTTAGCGGGCTTCGCCTACGGCTCGCCCCACCGCGAACGCGCCGCCTACGCCAGCTCGTGCGACGTCGCTGTTTATGTCGATCCCGCCCATAAGCGGCGAGGCGTCGCCCGCGCCCTTTACGGTGAGCTGCTCGCCCGCCTTGCGGAAACGTACCACGCTGCGTTCGCCGGCATCGCCCTGCCGAACGACGCCAGCATCGGCCTGCACCAGGCGATGGGCTTCACGCCCGTCGGCGTCTATCGGGAGGTCGGCTGGAAAATGGGCGGCTGGCGCGACGTCGGCTGGTGGCAGCGCATGCTCTAGGAGCAGTCGATATTCAGGATCAGGACGCGCATCGGAACACCACCCGCACGCGTATCCCCCACGTCAGCAGGAAACTGGCAGCAATCGCCCCGAGCTTGGCAAGCCGCGGATCGACGCCGAACACATCGCCCAGTCCGACCATGGCGGTCGTCAAGCCCAGGCCGGCGAGCGCGGAAATCACGAACAGCGCTTTTTGACGGGTGCGTAGCGACCCTCGCGCCGCCACGGCACCCACGAACACGGCGCGGCTGGACAGCAGCCAGTGCGCCAGGATGCCGCAGCTGTAGCTCGCCGCCGATGCCGCCGCGGGCCATGCGCCGAGCGCCAACAAGGCGAGGAACGAGCCCATGTCCACCGCCAGCGCGCCGGCGCTGGCGATCAGGTAGCGCAGGAAGCGCACGTCTCGCAGGCGGGTGACGAGGTCGGACACGCCGGGTCCGATCCTACGCCGCTTTGCGGCCGCCGCCGGCGACCCTCTGCGGCACCTCGCGCACCGAAGCGAGCGCCGCCGCCTGGTCTGGCGTCGGCGCCTGCATCTCGCGCGAGGGCAGCTCGGCCTCGTCGCCCTCGTCGCCGGCCTCATGGTACTCGGCGTCTTCGTTGACGCACCAGGTGTCGTAGAGCCGCTTGCCGGCGAGGATATTCTCGACCGTCAGCATCGCGGTCATCATCGCGTGATCCTGGTTGTTGTAGCGGTGCATGCCGTTGCGGCCGACCACGTGCAGCGTCGGGTGTTTTTCCTCGAGTTCGGCACGCATGCCGGCGACATTGGCGGCGTAGTCCTCGTCGTATACCGGATAGGCCTTTTCCTGGCGCACCACGGCGCCACCCATCACGTCGGCCGGGTCGCACAATCCGAGGATCGCCATTTCGCTCTTGGCCAGCGCGATCAGCTCCTCATCGGGCGCGGACCACAGGCCGTCGAACTCGAAGCAGAAGTATTCCAGGCCGACGCAGGCGACGCTGTCGTCGGGCACCATCTCCGGCGACCAACTGCGGAAGTTCTGCACCCGGCCGACCTTCACCTTGCTGTCGTGGATGTATATCCAGTTGTCGGGGAAAAGGTCGTCCGACTTGATCATCAGCGCCACGGTGAGGAAGTCGCGATACTTGAGCCGGCTCGCTTCGAGCAGGGTCGCGGGCAGCGGATGAAGCCGCGCGGCCAGCTCGCGCATCGGCGCCGAGCTGATCACATGAGCCGACCTGATCACCTTGATTCCGTCCGCGCCTGCGGCTGTCATGCGCCAGCCGCCCTTGCCATCGCTCGCCAGCTGTTCGAGCGCATGACCCATGAGCACTTGCCCGCCCGCCGCTTCTATCTTGCCGCGGGCAGCATCCCACATCATCCCCGGCCCGAGCCGCGGATAGCGGAAGGTCTCGAGCAGCGTCTTGACCGCCTGACCGTCGTTCGGCCGTTTGTTGAGCCCGAGCGAGCGCTTGAGCCCGTCCGTCACCGCACCCCACAGGCTCAAGCCCTTAATCCGCTGCGCGGCCCAGTCGGCGCTCATTGCGTCACACGGCATCCCCCACACCTTCTCGGTGTAGGTCTTGAAGAAGATCGAATAGAGCCGCTTGCCGAACTGGTTGGTGGTCCAGTCCTCGAAGCTCCTGACCTCGCGGATCGGGAACAGCTTGTACTTGAGATAACTCGCCATGCACGCGGCCGAGCGCCACACACCGAGGTTCCTCAGCGCCTCGAACGCCCGCAGCGGATAGCTGTAGAACTTGCCCTCGTAATAGATGCGGCTCATCCGCGGCCGCTGAATGAAATCGTCGGGCAGGATCTCGTTCCACAGGTCCACGACCTGCTGGCTCTTGGAGAAGAAGCGATGGCCGCCGATGTCGAACCGATAGCCCTCGTGCTCGACGGTGCGGCTGATCCCGCCGACGTAGGTTTCGTCCTTTTCGATGATCGCGACGGACTTGCCGGCCTTGGTCAGCAGGTAACCGGCCGTGAGGCCCGCGGGGCCGGCGCCGACGATCGCCACGTCGACCGTAATTTCCCGCTGCGCCGCCGATTTGGAAAAGTCCATTCCCGCCCCCGTGATCCGATGGCCCGGGAGTGAAGGAAAATGGTTAGGACATGGTAAACCCGGGCGCCGTCAGGCAGGCTGCTTCGCGACCGAGATGCCCTGAGCGCGCGCGACGATGAGCGCGAGATCGGCGAACTGGAAGGTGTCGTCGAACACCAGCCCGTAGAGGTTGCCCTTGCGCCAGCGCACCTTCGTGACGATCTCCGACACCACGGCGTTCGACAGGCGCAGGCGCTGGTCGATGGCCAGTCGCTCGACGCAATCGATCTGCGCGCCCTGCATCGAGATGTTCCTGATCGTCGCGTCGAAGCGCCCTGTGAGCCCGACCAGCTTGGCCGGCATGTCGAGATTGATGCGAATCGGCCGCTTGGGCCATTGCCCGCGTCCCTGAAGTATCTTGGTCAGATCGACATCCCCGGCGAAGCGGAAACCGGCGCGGCCGTCCTTTTCCCACACCCGCTCGAGCGGCAGACTGTCGCCGTTGGACATCTCAAGCTTGAGCGCCAGATCCCGCGGCAGCGGGTGAAACAGCCGTACGCTCACCCCGGTGGCCGAAATATCGCTGACCACGCAGAGGAATTCGCCCGAGACGCCGGTGATCTTGGCCGTCCGGATCAGCGGTGTGTACCGCGCCGCGGTGCGCTGTTCCGCGTCGGACGGCGTGACGGCCTGCGCGGTCGCAAGCGGTTCATCATTGGCAGAAAGCGCCATTCGCAAACTTCCCCAGTCCCGGCGCCCCATTTCGCCGGCTGATCCTGCCTGTGGTTTGCCAGAATTTACCTTGCGGAAGTGCTAATGGTAGGTGGGCAGTTTACCTTATCGTTGGAATCAATGTGTTAGCGCAAAGGGGTTGGCCGCGCCTCGATCACCCCCAGCCCCGCTCGAGGAACCGGGCGGCGCATCCGGCCAGAAAGGCGGCGCCGCGCGGCAGCACCGTTTCGTCGACCATCATCCGGGTGGAATGGATTGCACAGCACTGGCGCCAATCGGCGCCGGCCTCGGCCACGCCGAGGAACGCCATCATCCCGGGCACTTTCTCCAGGACATAGGAGAAGTCCTCCGCGCCCATGATGGGCGCCGGCATTGGCATGAACGCGCCCTCTGACAGCCCCGTGGCGACGCGCTCTGCCAGCGCGACCGCGCGCGAATCGTTGACGGTCGGCGGGAAACCTTCGGTGATGGTGACCTCGGCCGTGCAATCGTGCGCCGCGGCGATGTTTTCGGCGACCCGGCGGATGTCCTGCCACACGCCCTGGCGCTTCTCCGACGTCAGCGTGCGGATCGTGCCCTTCAGCGTGGCGCGGTCGGGGATCACGTTGTGCGCGCTGCCGGCATCGAGTTGCGTCACAGTGACAACGACCGCCTCGGCCGCGTCGAAGCGGCGGGTGATCATCGCTTGCAGCGCCAGGACGATTTCGGCCGCCACCGGCACCGGATCACGGGTGTCGTGCGGCATCGAGGCATGGCCACCGCGGCCGACGACGGCGATCTCGAGCATGTCGGCCGAAGCCAGCAGCGTGCCTGCCCGGCTGCCGATCACCCCATGCGGCGCGTTGGGCATGATGTGCAGCGCGAAGGCCGCGTCGGGCAACGGCCCATGCTCGCCCCCACCTAGCAGCCCCTCCTCAAGCATGAAGCGGGCGCCGTGGTAGCCTTCCTCGCCGGGCTGGAACATGAAACGCACTTCGCCCCGCAGCTCGTCGGCCCGCGCGGCGAGGATCCGCGCCGCACCGGCGAGCATCGCGGTGTGGGTATCGTGTCCGCAGGCGTGCATCCGCCCTGCCACTTGCGAGGCGAACGGCAACCCTGTCTCCTCGGTCATCGGCAGCGCGTCCATGTCGCCGCGCAGCAGCGCCGTGCGCCCGGCCTTGCCCGCATTGAGCACCGCGACCGCGCCGGTGCACGAGGAGCCCTCGCGCCATTCGAGCGGCAAGTCGGCGAGTTCGGCGCGGGCCTTGGCGAGGGTCTTGGGCGTTTGCAGGCCCAGCTCGGGCTCGGCGTGGATCGCCCGGCGCAACGCGGTGATGCGGTCGGCGATTCCGTGGGCGTCATCGAGCAGGGCTTCGGTCAACATCGGCAGGGTTCCTCGTGTTGTTAAGCCGCCATCTTGCTGGACGGCCGCGATTTGTCGAGCCGGCTGAGAGTGTAGCGCGCCAGCAGATCGAGCGCGAGGTAGGCGACCGCTCCGCCCAAAGCGACCACCCAAGCCACCCCACCGTACGCCTGCACCCGCCGGCCGCGCGCGATGTCGGCACGAACGCGCCGAGGGCTTTCGGCAAGAACTCGACCGGCCCGAAGGCATTGTCGTCGGCAGGCCAAGCACCAGCCGGATCCCTGGGCGGCGGTCAGGCGTCCGCCAGCCATGAGCGGACTGGCTGCCCCCGGCGTTTGCGCGCGATCGCCTGCCCCAGCCGGACCAGCTGGACGAGACAACTCGCCACCGTCCACACCGCCACGGCGACGACGCCGACATCGGGCCGCCCGAACACGACCGAAGCGAACAGGATCAGCATGTTTGGCTTGCGCCGACCGGCGACCAGGCGGAAACGGCTGTCGAACCGCTGCCACACATGGATGTGGATTCCGCCGAACAGCTTGATGAACGCCCCTTCGATCACCCGCTGGAGCACATAGCCGCCCAAGATCGACCCTTCGACCCACCAGAACAGCGTATCCGGCAGCGCCAGGCCGACGTGCGCCAGCCCGGTCGCCCAGAACCACCACCAGAAAGGCGGGTGGACGAGGTCGAGCCCGTGGTCGAGCGCGTTGCCCAGCCGGCTCCAGGTGATTGTGCACCGCGCAAGCTGGCCGTCGACGGTGTCGAGCACCATGAACACGAGCGCGAGCGCCAGCCCGAGCCAGTAATGCCCGTAAGCGAACGCGAACGCGGCGACGACGCATAGCCCCGCCCCAACCGCGGTGACCGTGTTCGGGCTCAGGCCGAGCCACGCCGCGAGGCGCGTCAGCCACAGCGCCCACTCGGGCCACAGGTACTTGGTCATCAGATCGGTCACGCCCTTGTAGGCGGCGAAATAGCTCGCCCGCTCGACCGCTCGCTTGGTGGCGGGCCGCAGTTCCATCAGGAACGGCCGTTCGCGTTTGTGCAACGCGCGGTTCTCGATCACCGTGGTTTGTTCGTAAGTCTCGAAGACGAACCGCTCGGCCTCGCGCGGAGTCGCACCCTCGCGCATGGCTTCCCGCAGCAGCGCCGCCTCGTGCTCGTCGCGCGCGTGACCGATCGCCGGCACTTCGCCCACCGTGAGAACGCTTCCCGGATGAGCGGCGAAGCGGCGCAACCAGGCCGGGTCGGCGGCGAAGCTCGCGTTGATCAGCACGACCGGCGCGCCGGCTCCGCCGAGGCCGATCCTTGCGCCGATACGGCGGTTGCGTTCGGTCATCGACAAGCCCCACAAATGGGTCGGGTTCGCGCCGACCGTCTCGAGGGCTGGTGTCAAAGCAGGTTCGGCCATCTGGCAGCAGCGCTTACGGCGGGATTTTTCGTTCGGCAACGCGCGAAGCCGACGCGCCGATCGGCCTGACGGTGAAAATTTGCTGAAAAACGGCTGGTCAGCGTCTAATTCCCCGGAGTAGAGCGGCGGCCGATGAACCGGCCGATAAAGAGCTTCGACCGCCTGTCGCAGGCGACACGCATCGCTGCGCCGTGGCGGCGCCTGGCGGCGCGGGAGGACCGGACGGTTCCCTTGATCGGCGTCGTCCGCGATCCGCACAGCCACGGCAACACCGGTCGCCAGCCCGAGCATTCGGCAGACGCCGAGGTGATTACCGAAACGGCCATCAAGCGCCGCGACCTGATCGAAGTGCTCAGCCGCTTCGCGCTGGCAGGCGTGGATTACATAGCCGTGGACGGCGGCGACGGCACCCTGCGCGACGTGCTGACCGGCGGCGACGGCATCTTCGGCGACGACTGGCCGCCGCTGATCTTGCTGCCCAAGGGCAAGACCAATGCGCTAGCGTCCGATCTCGGGCTGCCGTCCAACTGGACGCTAGACCGCGCGCTCGAGCGGGCGCGGGCCGGGCGCTTTGCCACGCGGCGCCCGCTGGTGATCGCCGACGCCGCCGAGCCCGCCGCGCGCGTCCTCGGGTTCATGCTCGGCGCCGGTGTGTTCACCAGGACGATCGGTCTCGGCCGGTCGGCGCGCCATTGGGGGATCTTCAACGGTCCGGCGGTGCTCCTGACCACGATTGGATCGCTCGGCCAGGCAGTGTTCGCCGGCGCCGGGAACCCTTGGCGTCGGCTGACCGGCATTCGGCTGACGGACGAGGCCGGCGAGCCGGTCGCCGGAGGCGCGGAGCGGCGCTATGCTCTGCTGTCGTCCACCCTCGAGAGATTCCCAATGGGCCTCAAGCCGTTCGGCGCCATGCGCGGCGGTCTGAAGCTCGCGGTGCTCGACCGCCCACACCGCGGGAGCCTCGCGCGAATACCGTTCATCGCCGCCGGTCGCCTCCCGTCCAATCCCGCTCGCCTGGGCTACCACTGGGCCACGCCGGAGAGCTATCGCATCGAGCTGGACGACCGGTTCATCCTCGACGGCAAGGCCTTTCCTGCCGGCACGTACGGGATTTCGCAGGGCCCCGAGCTGCGCTTCGTGGTGCCGTAAACGCGGCGCTCAGCAAAGCATTGCGGCAGCGTTGGCGCGAGAGAGGCATCCCATGGCGCTCGATAACTCCGAAAGACTCGAACACACCCGCTAACCGTGTGGAAAAGGCTCAGGCGCTGCTTGTTGGCGCGCTGGGCGGTGTTAAGGCCCTAAGGCAAGCTATGTCCTTGCCCCTGATCTCTCCATCGATCCTGTCGGCCGACTTCGCCCGGCTGGGGGAGGAAGTGCGGGCGGTCGACGAGGCCGGGGCCGACTGGATCCACATCGACGTCATGGATGGGCACTACGTGCCGAACCTGACGATCGGCCCAGCGGTGGTGAAGGCGCTGCGGCCGCACAGCCACAAGCCGTTCGACGTCCACCTGATGGTCAGCCCGGTCGACCCGTGGCTCGAGCCTTTCGCCGAAGCCGGTGCCGACATCATTACCGTGCATCCCGAAGCGGGGCCGCACATCCACCGCACGCTGCAGGCGATCAGGGCTTTGGGCAAGCAAGCCGGGGTTTCTCTCAATCCCGGAACGCCGGCCAAGATGCTCGATTACCTGATCGAGGAGGTCGACCTGGTGCTGGTCATGAGCGTCAACCCGGGCTTCGGCGGGCAGAGCTTCATCGCCAGCCAGCTGAAGAAGATCGCCGCTGTGCGCAAGATGATCGACGGCGCCGGGCGCGACATCAGGCTGGAAGTCGACGGCGGCATCACCCCGGAGACCGGGCGGCAATGCGTCGAGGCCGGCGCCGACGTGCTGGTCGCCGGCTCGGCCACATTCAAGGGCGGCGCGGCGGCCTATGCGGCGAACATCGCCGCGTTGAAGGGCGCCGGCGGATGAGCAAGAGCCTCGTCCAGCCGCGCCTGGCCCTGGACGGCGAGGGGGCAGGAGAAGGAGAGGCCATGGCGATCCCTCTCGATTCCGCGGCGCCGGAACCGTTTGCCGCGGCCAACGGCGATCGGGCGGGGAGCGAACGGGTAGAGCCTGGGCGGGCGCTGGCGCTGAGTGATTTCGCCCCGCCCGAAACCACTGCCGGCGAGCGACTCATCCGGCTGGCCTATCGTCTCGGCATCCCCGGCCCGACGCTCGTCGCCCCCTTCCGCAAGCACGCCTCGCCGCGCCTTCTAGCCACGGTCGAGAACCCGCTACGCGGCGATCGTGTCGGTGGGGTGGCGCTACGGGCAGGGCATTTCCTGATCTGCGGCGTTAAGGCGCCGATCGCGCAGATGGACTTCTCACCGGTCGCCCGCCTGACCCCGCCGTTTGAGCGGGCGGTGCACGGCTTCGGCTGGCTGCCCGACCTCGACGCCTGCGCTCCGCGGCAGCAGTGCACGCACACCGCCGAGAGCGTGCTCGCCGCCTGGCTCGAGGCCAATCCGCATCCGGGCAAAGGCGGCGCGTGGAAGGTCGGCCATGCCGGTCACCGGGTGCTCAACTGGCTGGTCCACGCCCCGCTGCTGCTGGCGGGCAACGACCGGCAGTTGCGCAGCCGGACGTTGCGCTCGCTCGCCGAAACCGCCCGCTGGCTCGACCGCAACGTCGGCAAGGCGGAGGACCGGCTGGCGGAGGTCGCCGGATGGTGCGCGATTACAGCCGCCGGCCTGCTGCTGCCCGAAGGCAAGCCGCGCCGGCTGTTCGGCGAAGCGGGCCTGGTGCACGCGCTCGGCGAACTGGTCGGCGACGACGGCGGCGTCCTCTCGCGCAGTCCGCTCGACCAGATGGAAGCGATCGAGCTGCTGACCCGGCTCGGCGCCTGCTACCACGCGACGCGGCGCGACCCGCCGGAAGCGCTCGACACGATGCTGAAAATGCTGGTGCCGCCGTTGCTCACCCTGCTCCACGCCGACGGCGGACTGGGCAACTGGCAAGGCTCGGGCGCGGTGTCGGCCGAGCGCGTCACCGCTCTAGTTGAGGCGAGCGGCGTGCGCACCCGGCCGCTACGCGATGCGCGGCAGTGGGGGTACCAGCGGGTCGCCGCCGGCCGCTCGGTGCTGCAGGTCGACGCCGCCCCGCCGCCGCTCGCGCGCCACGCGCGGCACGGCTGCGCCTCGACCCTGGCGTTTGAATTCTCGCACGGGCCGCAGCGGCTGATCGTCAACTGCGGGGGCGCGGCCTTCGCCGGCGGTCAGGTGCCGGTGCGAATCGAGCAGGGCCTGCGCGCCACCGCCGCGCATTCGACGCTGGTGCTCGGCGACGCGAATTCGACCGCCGTGCTGATCAATGGCAAGCTCGGCAGCGGCGTGGGTGAAGTCGAGATCGACCGTCGCGTGCTCGAAAGCGGCCAAGGCACCGCCACGCGCCTGGAAGCCAGTCACGACGGCTATGCCCAGCGCTTCGGCCTGATCCACCGCCGCATCCTGATCCTGCGCGACGACGGCACCGAACTGCGCGGCGAGGACCTGCTGGTGCCGGCCGGCCGTCGGGCCAAGCGCGGCAAGGTGCCGTACGCGATCCGCTTCCACCTCGGGCCCGGGATCGACGCGGCGTTGACCGACAGCAAGCGCGGCGTGCACCTGGCGCTGCCCGACGGCAGCTATTGGCAATTCCTTTCGGTTTCGGGCGAAGTGGCGATCGACGACAGCCTTTGGGTCGACGGCGACGGCCGACCTCACCCGGTGCAGCAATTGGTGATAGAAGGCATGGAATCGCGCGGCGGCGGAAGCTTCTCCTGGCTACTTAAGAAATTGTGAGTTCATAGCCGTATGAGTGACGTGACCATCCGGCGGGCGCTGCTGTCCGTCTCCGACAAGAGCGGCATCGCCGACCTCGGCAGCCGCCTCGCCAAGGCGGGGGTCGAGTTGATTTCGACCGGCGGCACGGCCCGCACGCTGCGCGAGGCCGGTCTCGACGTGCGCGACGTCTCCGACGTCACCGGATTTCCGGAAATGATGGATGGGCGGGTCAAAACGCTGCACCCGGCGATCCACGGCGCTCTGCTCGCCGTGCGCGATGATCCCGAGCACATGGCGGCGATGGACGCGCACGACATCGGCCCGATCGATCTCGTGGTCGTCAATCTCTACCCTTTCGAGGAAACGGTGATGAGCGGCGCCGATCGCGACACGGTCATCGAGAACATCGACATTGGCGGGCCGTCGATGGTCCGCTCGGCGGCCAAGAACCACGCTTTCGTCACCATCGTCACCGATCCGGCCGACTACGACGCGCTGTACGACGAACTGGCCGAGCATGACGGCGCGACCACGCTCGCGTTCCGCAAGCGGATGGCGGCCAAGGCATTCGCCGCCACCGCCGCATACGACGCGATGATCAGTCAGTGGTTCGCCTTCGCCGACCAGCGGCAGTTGTTCCCCGAGATGATCGCGGTCAACGGCCGCAAGCTCGCCGAGCTCCGCTACGGCGAGAACCCGCACCAGAAGGCGGCGGTCTACGAACCTGTCGGGCCGCACAGCGAAGGCCTGCCGCAGGCCGAGCAGATCCAGGGCAAGGCGCTCAGCTACAACAACTACAACGACGCCGACGCCGCGCTCGAGCTTTGCGCGGAGTTCCGCGACGGTGCGCCGGCGGTGGTGATCGTCAAGCACGCCAACCCCTGTGGCGTCGCGCAAGCGCCCACCCTGCTCCAGGCGTGGACCGACGCGCTGCAGTGCGACAGCGTCTCGGCCTTCGGCGGCATCGTCGCGCTCAACCGCCCGCTCGACGGCCGCACGGCCGAGGCGATCTGCGAGATCTTCACCGAAGTGGTTGTCGCCCCCGGAGCGGACGATGCGGCGAGGGCGGCGTTCGCCAAGAAGAAGAACCTCCGCCTGCTGCTCATCGATGAGCTGCCCGATCCGCGGCGCGGCGGCCTGTCGCTTAAGCCGATCGCCGGCGGGCTGTTGGTCCAGAGCCGCGACAACGGGGCGATCGCTGCCGACGATCTCACGGTCGTCACCCAGCGCGCCCCGACCGAGCAGGAGCTTAAGGATTGCCTGTTCGCCTGGACGGTCGCCCGCCACGTCAAGTCCAACGCCATCGTCTACGCCAGAAACGGCGCCACCGCCGGCATCGGCGCGGGGCAGATGAACCGGCGCGACAGCGCCCGGATCGCCGCGATCAAAGCGCGCGAGGCGGCCGAGACTTACGGCTGGAGCGAACCGAAGACGGTCGGCAGCGCGGTGGCATCCGATGCGTTCTTTCCCTTCGCCGATGGCCTGCTCGCCGCCGCCGAAGCCGGCGCCACCGCGGTGATCCAGCCGGGCGGCTCGCTGCGCGACGACGAGGTGATCGCGGCCGCCGACGAAGCCGGGCTGGCGATGATGTTCGCCCATATGCGCCACTTCCGCCACTGATGGCGGCAAACGCCTCCGTTCGTCGCTGAACCGGGGCGGCTCGCCGTTTCTGTCACGAAAATGAACGGCTTACGCGCGCGCGTTCAAACTTTCGCAACCATTTCGCCGATACCCAAGACACACAGCGAACGAGATATAGCGAAAGCCACCGCAATGGGCCTGCTCAAAACCGACCTCTTCCGCCCGTTCTTCCTGGGCTTCGGTGTGACTGCGCTCGTGCTGGGTGTTAATATGATCACCCATCTGGTATAAGGAAAGCATGAGAATCAAGCTCCTGCTCCCGCTCGCCGCTGCCGCCTTCGCCGCCAGTTCCTGCCAAGCCCCCGCCAGCGCCGCCGAGAGCGTCGTCATGGCCCCCGCCGCCAAGCGCATCGCCCACGAAAGCGGCGGGCTGAAGACGGCGATCTTCTCGGGCGGCTGCTTCTGGGGCGTCGAAGCGGTGTTCAGCCACGTGAAGGGGGTAAAGAGCGCCATCTCGGGCTACGAGGGCGGCGACGTCAAGGATCCCAGCTACGAACAGGTGTCTTCGGGCACCACCGGCCACCGCGAATCCGTCAAGGTGACCTACGATCCCAAGGTCGTCCGCTACGACCAGCTGCTGCAGGTGTTCTTCTCGGTGGTCGCCGATCCGACCCTGCACAACCGCCAGGGTCCCGACGAGGGCACCCAATACAACGCCGCGCTGGTCCCCCTCACGAAGGAGCAGCGCCAAGTCGCCGCCGCCTATCTCGCGCAGATGAAGGCGAGCGGGAAGTGGGACAAGCCGATCGTCACCGGCATCGCGCCGGCCAAGCCCTTCTATCCGGCCGAGGGCTATCACCAGGACTTCGCTTACAAGAACCCGCACCAGGGCTACATCGTCCAATGGGACCTGCCCAAGGTCGCCGCGCTCAAGCAGCTCTACCCTTCGCTCTACAGCCCGCACTTCCAGACCGGCTGATTGCCGCCAGCGCCGGGGTTGCCTATAGCGGGCGAATGGCCGCGCACACCCATCGCGAACACTCGGGCGACAAGCTGATCGCCGAAGCCGAAACCGTGCTGACCGCCGCCGGCGAGCAGTGGACGCAGATGCGCGCCGACGTGTTCGAAGCGCTGGCCGACCAGGAGCGCCCGGCCTCGGCTTACGATGTCGCCGAGGAACTGGGCAAGCGCCGCGGCAAGCGCGTGGCGGCGAACAGCATCTATCGCATCCTCGACCTGTTCGTGCGCACCAACCTCGCCAACCGGATCGAAAGCGCCAACGCCTACCTGGTCAACACCCATCCCGGCTGCCGGCACGACTGCATCTTCCTGATCTGCGACGACTGTGGCCAGGCCACCCATCTCGATGACGACCAACTGACCGACGCCTTGCGGGACGCCGGCCACCGCCACGGTTTTGCCGATGTGCGCCCGGTCGTTGAACTGCGCGGCCTGTGCGACGAATGCGTCAGCTGAGCCTCCCCGGAACGGGGAGGGGAACCGCACGAAGTACGGTGGAGGGGACTCGCCGCAAGCGGGGAGGCACCGGGTGGCGAATCCCCTCCGTCACCCGCTTCGCGAGCGCCACCTCCCCGTGCCGGGGAGGAAACCAGCCACCGTTCATCGACAGGCCTGCCAAGCGCGTGTAAGCCGCTGACATGACGTCGCGCCCCGAAACGCCGCTGCTCGACACGGTCGATACTCCGCAAGACATTCGCCAGCTCCAGCCGGGCCAGCTGCGCCAGCTCGCCGACGAGCTGCGCGCAGAAATGATCGACGCCGTTGGCAGCACCGGCGGGCACCTGGGCTCCGGCCTCGGTGTGGTCGAGCTGACCGTCGCCATCCATTACGTGTTCGACACGCCGCGCGACCGACTAGTGTGGGACGTCGGCCACCAAGCCTATCCGCATAAGATCGTCACCGGCCGGCGCGACCGCATCCGCACGCTGCGCCAGGGCGGCGGCCTCAGCGGCTTCACCAAGCGCAGCGAGAGCGAATACGACCCATTTGGCGCGGCGCACTCATCGACCTCGATCAGTGCCGCGCTCGGCTTCGCGATTGCCAACAAGCTGTCCGGTCAGCCGGGCAAGGCCATCGCCGTGATCGGCGACGGGGCGATGAGCGCCGGCATGGCCTACGAGGCGATGAACAACGCCGAGCAGGCGGGAAACCGCTTGGTCGTCATTCTCAACGACAACGACATGTCGATCGCTCCGCCGGTGGGCGGCTTCTCCGGCTACTTGGCCCGGCTGGTCTCTTCGCCCAGCTACCTGCACCTGCGCCATTTCGCCAAAAAGGCAATTCGCCGGATCTCGCGCCGCGCACACGACACGGCGCAGAAGGCCGAGGAGTTCGCCCGCGGGATGGTCACCGGCGGCACGCTGTTCGAGGAGCTGGGGTTCTATTACGTCGGGCCGATCGACGGGCACAACCTCGATCAATTGGTGCCGGTGCTGGAGAACGTCCGCGACGCCGAGGAAGGCCCGATCCTGGTCCACGTGGTGACCAAGAAAGGCAAGGGCTACGCCCCGGCCGAGAACGCTTCCGACAAGTACCACGGGGTGCAGAAGTTCGACGTTATTACCGGCGAGCAGAAGAAGAGCGCGGGCGGACCGCCGGCGTACCAGACGGTGTTCGGGGAAACGCTGTCGAAGCTGGCCGAGACCGACGAGCGGATTTGCGCGATCACCGCGGCGATGCCGGGCGGCACCGGGGTCGACAAGTTCGCCGCCGCGCATCCCACCCGCGCGTTCGACGTCGGCATCGCCGAGCAGCACGCGGTCACGTTCGCCGCCGGCCTGGCCGCGCAAGGGATGCGCCCGTTCTGCGCGATCTATTCCACGTTCCTCCAGCGCGCGTTTGACCAGGTGGTGCACGACGTGGCGATTCAGAACCTGCCGGTGCGCTTCGCGATCGACCGCGCCGGCCTGGTTGGCGCCGACGGCGCGACCCACGCCGGCAGCTTCGACGTGACCTATCTGGCGACGCTGCCCAATTTCGTGGTCATGTCCCCCAGCGACGAGGCCGAGCTGGTGCACATGACCTACACCGCCTCTTTGCATGATGAAGGACCGATCGCCTTCCGCTATCCGCGCGGCGCCGGCACCGGCGTCGCGCTGCCCGACACGCCCGAGCGGCTCGAAATCGGCAAGGGACGGATCGTTCGCCAAGGAAGTAAGGTTGCCTTACTCAGCCTCGGAACTCGCCTCGCCGAAGCGCTCAAGGCGGCCGACCAGCTCGAGGCCAAGGGCCTTTCGACCACCGTCGCCGACCTGCGCTTCGCCAAGCCGCTCGACAGCGAGCTGATCCGCAAGCTGATGGCTGCGCACGAAGTCGTCGTCACGATCGAGGAAGCCTCGATCGGCGGCCTCGGCGCCCACGTCCTCACGCTCGCCAGTGACGAGGGCCTGGTCGATGCCGGCTTGAAGATCCGCACGATGCGCCTGCCCGACACGTTCATCGATCAGGACGCACCCGACAAGCAGTACGACCTCGCCCACCTCAACGCCCCGCACATCGTCGACACGGTGCTCGCCGCACTGCGCCACAACAGCGCCGGGGTGGAGGAAGCGCGAGCTTAGCAAGAGGGCGCGCGAGCGGCCGTTCGCCCGCCGACCCTCTATTGCGTCGCCGGGTGGACCCCGGCCTC
Source organism: uncultured Alphaproteobacteria bacterium (assembly GCA_963811255.1). Classification (GTDB taxonomy): domain Bacteria; phylum Pseudomonadota; class Alphaproteobacteria; order Sphingomonadales; family Sphingomonadaceae; genus Croceibacterium_B. The sequence continues at coordinate 41,097 of CAWEQI010000005.1, forward strand.
CTGCGCTTCGTATCCCGCCTCGGCCTGGCCGAGCAGGTCGTCGCCGACGTTGTCGTCGCGCAGCGTGTCGAGGTGCATCAGCTTCTTGACCAGCGGAGCGACCACCAGCACCGCGACGCCGAGGCCGACGCCCAGCCAGCCGATCTTGTCGTACATGGCGAGCGAGGCCTCCTTGGTCATCTCACCGCCCGCGCTGTTGCCGATCGCTTCGCCGATCTTGCCGGCGACGAACTCGCCGCCGGCGGTGGCGAAGAACCACGCGCCCATGATCAGCGAGGCCATGTAGCGCGGCGCCAGCCGGTTCATCGCCGACAGTCCGACCGGCGACAGACACAGCTCGCCGGTGGTCTGCAGAAAATACAGCAGAAACACCAGGAACACCGGCACCAACACGCCGCCGGAAATCGCCGCGCCCCATACCAGGGCGAGAAAGCACAGCCCGACCTGGACCAGGCCGAGCCCGAACTTGGCCGGGGTCGAGGGCTCCAGCCCGCGCTTGCCGAGCGCGGTCCACAGCCAGGCGAACAGCGGCCCGAGAATGATGATGTAAATCGGGTTGATCGACTGGAACAGCGAGGTCGGCACCCCGCCGCGGTCGACAAATCGGTCGGTGAACAAGTTGAACGAGCCGCCGGACTGCTCGTAGATGCCCCAGAACACCGGCTCCAGCGCAATCAGGAACAGCACCGCGAGCAACCGATCGCGGGTTTCCCGATCGTGCCTGAAAGCTTCCACCAGCACGTACAGCAACAGCGCCGCGCCGGAGATCAGCAGCAGCCAGCCGATCACGTCCTGGAACTGGATCAGCGCCCAGATCGCGACCACCGCGGCCACGCCGACCCCGTAGAGGAGCGTTTCCAGCCGAATGCCCATCGCCCGTCCGCCGAGCAACGCCGGATCGGGCGACTCGCCTTTCCCGCGCAGAGCCGGCTTGCCGATCACGAAAATGACCAGGCCGCAGACCATGCCGATCCCGGCCATGCCGAAGCCGTAGCCCCAGCCGACCGTCTCACCGAGGTAGCCGACGAGGATCGTGCCAAGCGCCGCGCCGACGTTCACGCCCATGTAGAAGATCGTGTACGCGCCGTCGCGGCGAACGTCGGTGAGGCGATAGAGCTGGCCGACAATGACCGAGATGTTGGCCTTGAGGAATCCCGAGCCGACGATGATGAACGACAGCGCGAGCCAGAACACGTTGATCGTCGGATCGTGCGGTCCGCCGTGGCCTTCGACTGCCATCAGCCCATGACCGAATGCCAGCAGGATTCCGCCGAACAGCACAGCCTTGCGCTGGCCGAGGTAGCGGTCGGCGAGCCAGCCGCCGAGCACCGGCGTGATGTACACCAGGCTGGTGTAGGCGCCGTAGATCAGGTTCGACTTGCCGTCGTCGAACAGCCAGTGCTTGGTCAGGTAGAGGATCAGCAGCGCGCGCATCCCGTAGTACGAGAAGCGCTCCCACATCTCGGCGTAGAACAGCACGAACAGCCCGCGCGGGTGGCCGACCACCTCTTCGCTGCGCCGGGTGGCGATGATCCCGCCGATCGCCAGGACGGCGAACAGCCCGACCGCCGCGATCGCCGCGATCCAATCGCCTTCGTTCCACAACGCCATGTCTTTCATGCGATCCGTCCCGTTATTCGTGCTTGTCCGCCAGTTCGGCGCGAAACGGGCAACCTAGCCCATCGGACCCGTTTGTGAAGCGTGTTTCGTTTCAGGCGAAACCGGCCGGCGGGTTGACGCGGCCCGCTGTATTATGGCACTGATGCACCGATGAGCGACGACAACCGCCCGGTCTATCTGAAGCTGCGCGACCTCATTACCGCGGGCATCATCGAAGGCCGCTATCGCGAAGGCGAAATGCTGCCGTCGGTGCGCGCCTTCGCCGCGGAGCAGGGCGCCAATCCGCTCACCGTCGCCAAGGCCTATTCACAGTTCCAGGCTGACGGTCTGATCGATGTCCAGCGCGGCGTTGGAATGTTCGTCACCTCCGGCGCGGCCGAGCGCCTGCGGACAAGCGAGCGGCGCCGGTTTCTCGATGAGGAGTGGCCCGCCATCCGCCAGCGGATGGAGCGGCTCGGGATCGATCCGGCCTTGCTGCTTCACGAGGCCTGAGGGGCTCGCCTTGCCGCGGGGGTCCTTTTTATCTAACATTTGTTCATCCGGCGATTGCGCTGCCGCTTTTTGTCTGGCAATCAGGCGCTTGCGGTCGCCAATTCGCCGCCCCATGCGGGCGAACGGTTGAGCTCGGGGCTGGCCGATGTCGGACTGCTCCTGGCCCGGGGTCGGGGGGAAGGTACAGATGATTAGATCGGAGCTTCTACAGGCGCTGGCGGCAGACAACCCGGATCTGCGGCCGGAAGAGGTCGAGCAGGTCGTGTCGATTTTCTTCGACGAGATCGCCAAGCGCCTGGCCGAAGGCGGCCGGGTGGAACTGCGCGGATTCGGAGCGTTCTCGACCCGTGGGCGCGAGGCGCGCACAGGGCGCAATCCGCGCACCGGCGAGGCGGTCGACGTGCCCGCCAAACGCGTGCCCTATTTCAAGCCGGGCAAGGAAATGCGCGAACGGCTCAACGCCGACTGAGCGCGCCAGCTTCCGCTTACCTGGACAATCGATACGGCGTGCCTGGAGCGCGCCCTCTCTGCGCGTGCTCGTGCCGATCGCATGCGCTGCCGCGCTCGAGCCTCGGACGGCCGGAAAGAGAAAGGGCGGCCCGATCGCCCGGGCCGCCCCTTCCTGGTAGCAAACGCCTGAGCGTCAGCCGCGTTCGCCCTGGGGCGCCACGGCCGGGGCCGGCGGCGGCGGACAGGCCTCTTCCATCTTGACCACCGAGCCGTCGAGGCACTGCTTGTAAGTCGCCACGGGCGCCGGCGGAGGCGGCGGCGGCGGGGCGGCTTCGGGCGGAGCCGGCGGCAGCGGAGCCGGCGGCGGCGGAGGCGGCGGCGGAGCAGGGTGGAAGTTCCGCCGAAGCGACACCAGCCAGGTGCGCGGCATGCCCGGCTGGCCGAGCACCGCGCCCAAGCGAGGTGGTCACATCCTCCTTGGTCACGAAGTAGTACTTGTTGAAGATGTTCTTGACTTCGAGCGACAGCTCCCAGTCGTCGTCCGGCGACTTGTAGTAGATCCGCCCGTTACCAATAAAGCGGCCTGGCATCTCGGCTCCACTTGGTATTGAACGTCTCGGAGTAGATCTTCGACTGATAAGTGGCCGTCGAGGCGGATACCGACGTCGCTGTCGTTCGCCATCCTGATAATCGTACTGAGCGCCAAGGCTCCAGGTCCACTTCGGCGTGAACGGCGTGACCTCGTTACCCGTGAGTCCGGCCGGACGCAACCGAAGCCTTGTCGTACTTGAAGTCGATGTAGCTCAGCGATCCATCGAGCTCGAAGCCGTCGGTGGGATGCGCCGTCATCTCCAGTTCGAAGCCCTTGACGTTGGCCTTGCCGATATTGCGCGGCTGGATGCAGGGCACCGAGGGGCAAGCTGACAACGTGAGAATGATGTCGTTGAACTTGTTGTAGAACGCGGCACCGTTCAAGCGCAGGCGCCGGTCGAACAAGTCGGACTTGAAGCCCACCTCGTAGGTGGTCAGCGTCTCGGGCTTGAAGGACTTGATCTGGTTGCATGGCGCCGGCGGCACGTAGCCCGGTGCGTCGCATTCGCCGGCCGACGGGCCGAAGAACGGGCGCGGATTGACGCCGCCGCCCATGTAGCCGGTCGAGATCGAGGCATAGGCCAGGAACTGAGGCGAGAAGCGATAGTCCGTGACCGCGCGCCAGTCCCAGCGGTGCCCTTGAACTCGCCCTGCACTCCATAAAGGCCGGTCAGCAGACAATTCGGCGTATTTCCGATGCTGGTCGGCTCCGGAAGGTACCCGTGCCGTTCGACGAAGAATTCGCAAATCGGCGGCAAGCCTGGACGCGCGCAGCGACCCTTGCTGGACAACGGCACTGTCCCGTCCGGATTGCTCCGGAAGTACGTGTAGGTCTTGTGGTCCCACGAGCGGCGCACGCCGCCCGTGATGCTCCACGCGTCGGTGGGATGGATGGTGCCGTTGAAGAACAGCGCCTTTGACGTGGATGGCGTGAGGTCCGGACCATGCACGAAGTCGATGCCCGCGTAGTTCAGATCGACGCGCGCGGTGTAGCTTGTTGTTCTGCTTCATATAGAAGCCGCCGAACGTGTACTCGAAAGAAGCCGTTGCCAAGCTCGCCGTTGAGGCGCAGTTCCTGGCTCCAGGCCTTTGCGTTGAGCTGGTTGTCCAGCTGCGCCATCGGCACAGGCGTGGCGTCCTGATCCTGGCCGAAGTTCGACTGATACTTGCGGTATGAACTGATCCACGTGAGCTTGAATTGGTCGCTCAGATCCCACTGGACATTGCCCATCACGCCCCAGCCGACGAAATCGGAGTTCTGCAGCGCGGCATAGGGCTTGTATGGCGCTTGCTGAGTGGGAATCATCCCGTCGAGGAAGTTCGCGTAAGTCATGTAGCGCGGATCGACGCCGGAGGGCAACGTCCGCCCGCTATCGCAGCTATATTGCCCGAACGGCACGAAGTGACAGTCGACCGGCACCGGCAAGCCGTTCTTGCCCGGCAGCCAGGCGCCCCCGTTCGCGTTCAGTCGCCGGATCGGATCGAGCGCGGGATCGAACGGACTGGTCCGCGGAGCCCGCAGGCTTTCCAGCAGCAAGCAGGATGTCCGGAACCGGGCTGTCGTGCTCATTCGTGTAATCGGCTGAAATATTGATATCGAGGTTGCTGGTCGGCTGCCACCGTAGCGCGAAGCGGCCGGCCTGCATGTTCTGACGCCCCTCCTTGTTGCTGATCGCATAGTGGCCGCGGGCATCGTTCGCCGGCACATTCGAGTTCGGGTGCGTGAGCCCGTAATCGATCATGTCGACCCAGCCGTCATGGCTGATCGCCACGCCCGAGACGCGTGCCGAAACGGTATCGGTGATCTTGATGTCGGCCATTCCGCGCAGCTTGAGTTCGTTGAACGAGCCATAGCCCGCCTCGAGATAGCCGGTGTTCGAGCCCTCCGGCTTCTTGCTGAACAGCTTGATCGCGCCGCCGATCGAGTTCTTGCCGCCGAGCACGCCTTGCGGACCGCGCAGGATTTCGACCCGGTCAACGTCCATCAGGTTGAGCAGCGAAGCGGAAAGCGTCGGAATGTAGACGTCGTCGACGTAGATGCCGACGCCCGGTTCGAGCGCGTAGTCGAAGTCAGTCTGGCCGACGCCGCGGATAAAGGCGATCAGGCCTACGCCGCCAGTCTGCGGCTGCGGGTTCAAGCGTGACGTTCGGCGCCTGCGACGCCACCTGGGCGATATCGGTCTGGCCGCGCTGGTCGAGCATCGCCCCGTTGACCGCGGTGATCGCGATCGGGGTGTTCTGCAGGCTCTCCTTGCGGAATTCCGCCGTGACGATGATTTCGTTGTTCTGATTGCTCCCGCCTCCCGGTGGAGTCTCGAAGGTCGGGGTTGCCCGCGGTGGCCTGCCCCTGAACGGTCGTGGTGACCGCCGCCGGGGGCTCCCCGGGTCCTTTCGTCGAAGTCGAACCCTGGTCCTGTTGGGCGGCTCCCTGCGCATAGGCTGGGCTGGCGAGCGCAGCGACGAGCGCGAGAGACGAAACAAATCCGGCGTGCTTCAAAGTCATCAGGCTTCCTCCCTTTGCGGGCCGTTCTGCGGACCCGCCCAGTCAATTCACCTGCTCAGCGACCCTCCCGGCGTTCTCCACCGGAAATGAGCATTATCGTTCGGAGAAAATGCGGCCTCGCTCGGAGTTCGCCGCAAGCTCCCTTCCAGCTTCGATCCTAACGACTGTTAGATAGGAGGCAAGGCGCGAGCGACGTGCGGTTGTTACCAACCGGTCCAATTGTCGCGAATTGTCGCAAACAAGCAACACTTCCGCTGCCGAATGCTTACGATTCATTGCGCACGCGCCTCTTGCCTTCGCGCCCGCGCGGCCCCACGCTGCGCGCGGCCAAGGGGAGAGGAACCGGCGAATGGCGAGCGTGGCGCAGGAACCAACGGCAGAGCACAAGCTCGGTTACGAGCTGACGGTGGTGCTGCTGCTCGGGCTCGCGTTCGGCTTCGCCTATTTCGACCGGATGGCGATGACCTTCCTCTCGCCCTACGTGGTGAAGGATCTAGGGCTGACCAACACCGAAGTCGGGGCGCTCGGCTCCGGCCTGTCGGCGACCTGGGCGCTGGGCGCCTATTTCATCGGCCGCTGGTCCGACGCGGCCGGGCGCCGCAAGCCGTTCCTGCTGGCGTTCATGGTGATCTTTTCGTTCTGCTCGGTGCTCTCGGGACTGGCCCCCAACTTCGAGACGCTGTTCGCCAGCCGGGTGCTGATGGGCGCTGTCGAAGGCCCGTTCCTGCCGATTTGCCTGGCGATCATCGCCGCCGCGAGCGTGGCGACCCGCCGCGGCGTCAACGTGGGCATCGTGCAGAATTTCTTCGGTTCGCTGATCGGCACCGCGATTGCACCGATCGTGCTGGTGTGGCTGGCCGACCATTACGGCTGGCGCAGCGCGTTCTATCTCGCGGCCGTGCCTGGACTGATCCTCGCCTTCCTCGTGTGGCGCTTCATCCGCGAGCCGGAAATGCCGCCGCGCCCGGCCGATTACGCGCCGCCGCCGCTGCTACCGCTGCACATGCTGAGGAACCGCAACATCGCGATTTGTTCATTGCTGAGCTGCCTTATGGTCGGGAGTTTGGTGATCGGCTCGATCTTCCTGCCGCTGTTCTTCACCGGTCCGCGCGCCTGGGAGCCCAAGACCATGAGCTTCGTGATGGCCGTGCTCGGCCTGACCCCCGGCCTGGGCGGCGTGCTGGTCAGCTGGGTCTCCGACAAGGTCGGCCGGCGTCCGCCGATGATTTTCGGCTGCTTCCTCGCCGCCGTGTGCCCGTTCGCCGCGCTGTGGTTCGGCGGATCGATTCCCGCCCTGGCCGGGATCATGTTCGCCAGCTGGCTCGGCATCGGCGTGTTCCCGCTGTTCATGGGCCTCGTGCCGGCCGAGACGCTCGGCCATGCCAAGGCGGCCACGGCGATGGGGCTGGTGGTCGGCATCGGCGAGCTGTCCGGCGGCTTCCTCGGCCCGCTGATCGGCGGCAAGCTGGCCGACCTCTACGGCCTGCAGGCGCCGCTCTTGGTCCAGGGCGCGCTGGCGCTGGTCGCCGGTGTCGTCGCCTTCGGGCTGATCGAAACCAATCCGCAAGTCCTCGCCCGCCGGGCGGAAGGAGCCACCGCATGAGCGAGATCGAAACGATCGTCTGCGACGTCGAGACGACGATGAAGTACGTCGTCCGCGGCGAGAAATCGACCTTCCATCCCGGCGAGCGCGAGAAGAGCTACTGGCCGGTCGACGAGCACACGGTGACGATCCACGACGTGCGGCCGATCGCCGACCGGCTCTCGTTCGATCGCAACGGCTTCGTGCTGGTCGACGAACCGACCGACGTGACCGAGTTCACCGACGAGGACGAGCTCGCCCGCTATTGCCGCCAGACCGAAGCCTTGGTCAAGCGACTGACCGGGGCGGACAAAGTCGTCAGCTTCGGGCCGATGCTGCGGACCAATGCGTCGGGCGCGCATGGGCACAACCAGCCGGCGTTCGGCGCCCATGTCGATTACGGCGCGCGCACGGTGGCCGACTTCACCCGCGAGCTGTTGCCGGCGGACGAAGCCGAGCGGCGCCTGCAGGGCAGGCATATGCTGATCAACGTCTGGCGTCCCATCGTGATGGTCGAAAGCGCCCCGCTGGCGCTGTGCGATGCGAGCACGGTCAGGCGCGAGGACCTGTTCGACAGCGAAGTCGTCGGCGGGCTCGGCGACTTCAAGCGGCCGTCCCTCTGGGGCTTCAATCTCGCCTGGACCCCCGACCACCGGTGGTACTGGGTGCCGCATATGCAGCCATGGGAAGCGCTCGTGTTCAAGCTGTTCGACAGCGATCCTGGGGCGACGCAGCACACCGCCCACAGCGCCTTCGACGATCCCAACACCCCGCGCGAAGCCGCGCCGCGGCAGAGTGTGGAGATGCGGACGATTGCCTATCTCGGCTGACGGGCTCCTGCTTAGCGCTCCGCCGGGCTCGTCGTCTCGAGCCCCTTGGTGAACATCAGCCGCTCGAGCCGGTAGTCGGGATCGCGCACCATCCGGCGCATGCCCTCGAGCGCCGCTTCCAGTCGTTCGCCGCCGCCGCAGGCGTGGAACACGAAATCCTTGTAGGCGCAGGCCTGCGGGCTGGTCTTGTCGAGGAAGATCTGCCGCCGCTCGTCGGCCCACACGTCGAGCAGCGCGGGATCGGCGCCTTCGAGGATGACCGCAGCGAGCGTCGGCCACAGCGAAAAGGCGTCGAACAGCCCGGTGGTGAGGCCGAAGCCGCCGGTCGGATTGGTCACGTGCGCCGCGTCGCCGGCCAGCACCACGCGGCCGACGCGGAAGCGGGAGGCGCAGCGCTGGTGCATCTTGTAAGGCGCGGACTGGACCAGCTCGTAGCCGCCCGTCCCCGGCAGCAGGTGCGCGGTACGCGTCGGGGATGCGCTCGACGTAGCTTGCCTCGGGCAGCGCCATGTCTTCCATGAAGGTGCAGCGCCACAGCCCGTCACTGGTGATCTTGACGATCACCGCGCCCCATTCGTCGTCGACCACCAGCGTCGATTGCAGGTACCCGCCGCTCTCGAAATCGTGGCGCAGGTTGGTGGCGACGAAGCGTTCGGGCCAGGTCATGCCGTCGAACGAGAGGCCGAGCGCCTTCCTCACCGCGCTGCCGGCGCCGTCCGCGCCGACGACATAGCGGGCGCGCAGCTCGATCGGTCCATCAGCAGTGTCGGCCTGAACGGTGACGCCGTCGGCATCCTGCGACAGCCCCGTGAAGGCCGTCTGCCAATGGATTTCGGCATTGGGCATCGCCTCCAGCCGCCGCTGGCAGATCTCCGCCAGCCGGTCCTGCCCGAGCTGGATGTTGTAATTGAAGCGGGTGATCCGCTCGAGCACTTTGAGGTCGTAAGGCAGGCGCTCGCCGGTCTTCTTCACGAACCACAGGTAGTCGTCCTTGGTGTAGCCGATCCGCTCGGCTTCCTCGCGGATGCCGAGCCGTTCGAGCCCGTCGAGCATCGACCAGTGATAGACGCAGGCGCGCGGGGAATCGTTGATCCCCGCCTCCGCCTCGATCAGGCACACCTCGACCCCGGCCTGCGCCAGGCCGAGCGCGGTCACGAACCCGGTCGGGCCACCGCCGACGACGATCACGTCATGCATTGCGCCGGCCACCATGGCGCAATCAATTGACTCGTGCAAAGTCCCTTTCGCGGTCCGCCGCTCTCCCCTAGCAGTAACGGACGTTAGAGTCGCAACGGCTCGGCGAGAGAAGGGAGAGCGACTTGGCCCTGGCCGAATTCAACGAGACGATTTCCGCCCGCGGCGGCGAGTACCCGCTGCGCGGCCGCTACGACGAGCGCTTCCGCTCGGTTGCCGAGGCGTTCATCGAGAACTTCCGCCTCGAGGAGGAACTGGGTTCCGCCACCTCGGTGGTGATCGCCGGCGAGACGGTCGTCGATCTGTGGGGCGGCTGGGCGCGCGCCGACCGCACCCAGGACTGGGACGAGCACACCACGGTGTGCATGATGAGCGTCGCCAAGGGGGTGACCGGCATCTGTTTCAACATGCTGATCGACCGCGGCCTTGTCGATCCCGACGAACGGATCGCGCACTACTGGCCCGAGTTCGCCCAGAACGGCAAAGAAGACATCACCGTGCGCATGGTGCTCGACCATACCGCGGCGATTCCCGTGCTGACCGACGACACGATGTGGCCCGGCGGGTTCTATGACTATCCGGCCTACATCAAGGCGCTCGAAGCGCAGCACCCGCTGTGGCAGCCGGGCACCCGCGCCGCCTACCACGTGCACAACCAGGGCTTCCTGCTCGGCGAAATCATGCGCCGGGTGACCGGGATGACGGTCGGGCCGTTCCTCAAGGCCAACGTCACCGAGCCGCTGCACGCCGAATACTACATCGGCGGGATGGACGAGCAGCAGCAGGCGCATGTCGCCGAAGTGCTACCCAACACCGGCGCGCGGCTGTTCGCCGCCAAGGACCAGAGCATTCCGCCCAAGCCGACGACGCCCGAAGGCTGGCAGGACGGTGCGGTGCTCAGGAGCTTCGCGTTCCTGCAGAACCCCAACGAGCCGTGGTACGACACGATGAACGCGCCGAGCTGGCGCGAGGTCGAGATCGCCAGCGGATCGGGCCACGGCAACGCCCGCGGCGTTGCGCGCATTTACGGCGCGACGGTGGGCACGGTCGACGGCATCACTCTGCTGTCGCACGAGCGGCTGGAGGCGATGATCACCGAGCAGCACAACCAGATGGAACTGCTGCAGGACCGCCCCTATCACCAGGCGATGGGCGTGCTGCTCAACACCCCCGAGGCGGTCTACATGGGACCGAACATGAGGAGCTTCGGCCACCACGGCCTCGGCGGCTCGATCGGCTTCGGCGATCCCGATGCGAAGCTCGGTTTCTCATACTGCTGCAACCAGATGCACGCGGTCGGCACCAACGGCCCGCGTGCGCGACGGCTGATCGATGCGGTTTACTCCGCGCTCTGAAGGGAATTCGAATGGACAAGGACCTCTACGACAAGGGCATGAAAATCCGGCGCGAGGTGCTCGGCGACGCCTATGTCGACCGCGCGCTGGCGAAATCGAACGCGTTCAACGATCCCTTGCAGGAACTGGTGACGACCTATTGCTGGGGCTGGAACTGGGGCCGTGAGGGCCTGCCGCGGCGCGACCGCAGCCTGATCAACCTGGCGATGATCGCGGTGCTCAACCGCCACAACGAATTGAAGGTCCACGTCCGTGGCGCGCTCAACAACGGGCTGACGCGCGACGAAATCCGCGAAGTCCTGCTGCAGGTCGGCATCTACGGCGGCATCCCGGCGGCGGTCGACAGCTTCCGCATCGCCAACGAAGCCTTCGCCGAGATCGACCACGAGGCGCAGGAGAAGCTCGACTGATGGACGACCTCGCCCGCCTATTGATCGAGCGCGAATGCGGCCGCCTGCCGCTGCTGTTCGCGCGCTACGCCGACAACGGCGACCACGCCAGCCTGGCGCAGCTGTTCACCGAGGATTGCGAGTTCGCTCGCCCGTTCCAGCCCGACCACCCGTTCTACGGCCGCGACCGCGTTCAGACGATCTTCCGCGACCGCCCGCCGATCCTCGTGCGCCACATCGTCACCAACGTGCTGGTCGAAGTCGTCAGCGAGACCGAGGCGCGGGGGACGAATTACCTGGCGATGCTCTCGTGCCACAGCTCGACCGAGCCACCGCAGCCTGCCGGCGGGCTCTACGTCGGCGGGTTCGAGGATCATTACGTGCTCACGCCCGGCGGGTGGCGGTTCAAGAGCCGTTATGGTCATGTGGCGCTGCACCAGGGCGGGGCGATGCCCAACATCCCTGCGCCGAGCGACGAAGCGAGGGGGATCAAATGAGCGTCGAAGCGAAAAACGCCAACGAGCAGTTGGTGCTCGATTTCTTCGAGGTGCTGTCCTCGGGCGACCTTGAGAAGCTGCGCGCCTTCTATCACGACAAGTCGACCTGGGAGCCCAAGGTCAAGGGCATCGCCGGAGCCGGCAAGCACGTCGGGATGGACATCATCGACAAGTTCCTCGCTCCGGTGCGCGGGATGTTCGAACCGGGCGATCCCAAGGTCCACGTGCAGAACATGTTCAGCGCCGGGCCGATGGTCTGTGTCGAAAGCTACTCGACCGGCAAGACGCTCGACGGATTGGTGTACGAGAACGACTATTGCTGGGTGTTCGAAGTATCGAACGGCAAGATCGACGCCATGCGCGAGTACATGGACAGCCATTACACCGCCAAGCTGTTCGGAATGGACTGATGGCGCGGTTCGACGGCAGGCCGATCCTGATCTCCGGCGCCGGGCGCGGACTCGGCGAGGGGATTGCGCGGCAGCTCGCGGCCGAAGGCGCGATCGTCGGCGTGGCCGACATCAACGGCGAGACCGCCCATGCCGTGACCCGGTCGATCAACGACGCCGGCGGCCGGGCGCATGCCTATGAGGCCGACCTTGGCCGCCGCGACGCTTTCTTCCACGTCGCCAAGGAGTTCGCGCGCGATGCCGGGCCGCTGCGGGCGGTGGTCAACAACGCCAGCGTACTGGTCTACGAGCCGATCGAGCAGGTGACCGAGGAAACGCTCGACCGGATGCTGTCGGCGGGGCTCAAGAGCGTGTTCTGGGGCGTGCAGGCGTTCCTCGCCCACCGCAACGAGAACTCGACCGGCAACATCCTCAATTACAGCTCGCCGGTCGCTTATCGCGGGCGACCGAACACCGGGGCTTACACCACGATCAAGGCGGGGATCGCCGGGCTGACCAAGGTGTTGGCCGGCGAGCTCGGCCCGCGCGGCGTGCGGGTCAACGCCATCGCCCCCGGCAGCGTGCCGACGCCGGCGACGGAAGGCTTCGTCACGCCCGAACAGTACGCCGAGCGGGCGAAGCACATCCCGCTGCGGCGCAACGGCACGCCGGAGGACGTCGCCCGGGCGGTGTCCTTCCTGCTGTCGGACGAGGCGGAATTCATCAACGGAGCGATGCTCGCCGTCGACGGCGGCATCATCGCGGCGGGGTAGAAGGATGAAGCGATGCTTCACTGCACCGTTCGCCCTGAGCCTGTCGAAGGGCAGCTCTTCCTCGGGGCGCGGGGCGGAAGAAAAAGCGGTCCTTCGACAAGCTCAGGACGAACGGAGTTAACATGGCGAAGGTGTGGCAGGAGCGGCTCGACCGGCTGAAGACGGTGATCGAGGAGGACGTCGCCCGCGGCGACTATTATGGCATGGTGCTGCAGGTCGGGCGCGGCGGGGAGGTCGTGTTCGAGGAAGCGATCGGCGCGGCCGACGGCGAAGGCCACCGGCCGCTCAAGATCGACGACGTGTTCTCGATCTTCTCGGTGACCAAGGCGTTCACCAACGTGCTGGTGCTGAAGGCGATCGAGGAAGGCCGGTTCGCGCTGACCACCAAGGTCAGCGACATGCTGCCCGAGTTCACCGGCGCTCCGCGCGACCAGGCGACCTATTATCACCTGCTGACCCACACCTCCGGCATGCCGGGCGTGTGGACGCCGAAGCCCGGCATGTTTCTCGACCGGCTCGACGACCTTTACGAGGCGGTCTGCCAGAACGTCCACGGCGACGTTCCGCCGGGCGAGCGGTGCGATTATTCGCCGCTGGTCAACCACGTGCTGATGGGGATGACACTGGTGCGGCACGACCCGAAAGGGCGCGATTACCGCACGATCCTGCACGAGGACCTGTTCGCGCCGCTCGGCATGGACTCGACCGCGATGGGCTTGCGCGAGGACCTGCGGCCGCGCCACGTCAAGCCCGACATGCGCGACGCGGTGCCGATCAAGCACCTCAGCCGCGACATGGAAGGCGACCACGCGCTGTTCGAATCCCCGCTGACCGAAAGCCCGCATGTCGGCTGCGCCAGCACCACCGGCGACCTCTACCGCTTCTGCGAGATGCTGCGCCGTGGCGGCGAACTCGACGGGGTGCGCATCCTCTCGCCACGGATGCTCAGGCTCGCGCGGCAGAACCAGACCGGCGAGATGCCCAACGAGCTCTACAAGGCCGCGCACTTGCGCGCCGGCTGGGAAGTGGCGCCGGCCTACATCGGTCTCGGCTTCAGTCTGCGCGGCACGGCAATCTGCCACCACCAGTTCGGCACCCTGACCACGCCCGAGACCTTCGGCAATTACGGCGCCGGCTCGACCCTGATCTGGGTCGATCCCGAGCTCGACGTCAGCTTCGCCGCGTGCAGCGCCGGGGTGATGAAGAACACCGCCAATATCGAGCGCTTCCAGAAGCTGGGCGACCTCGTCGTCTCGGCGATGGTGTGAGCATGGCCGACGCCGAAATTCTGGTCATCGGCTCGGGCCATAACGGGCTCGTCGCCGCGGCCTATCTCGCGGTGGCGGGGAAACGCGTGCTGGTGCTCGAGCGCAATCCCTGGTTCGGCGGCGGAGTCGTCACCCGCGAGCTGACCCGGCCAGGCTTCAAGCACGACCAGCATTCGATGAGCCACATCTTCATCCAGGGCAATCCGTTGCTCCTGAACGACGATCTCGGGCTCAAGCGCAAGTACGGCCTTCAGTACGTCTTCCCCGAGGTGCCGATGATGAGCGTGTGGGAGGACGGAACCAGGCTGCCGCTGCATCGCGACCCTGCAAGGTCTGCCGAAGCGATCCGCAAGTTCTCTGCAAGAGATGCCGAGACCTTCCTCGCCATGAGCCGCCAGGCGGCCGAGTGGCTGCCGATGATCCAGGCCGGGCTCTATTCGCCGCCGATGCCCCTCGGCGCGCAGACCGCGATGATGGACCAGTCGTCCGAGGGCCAGGAGATCATGCGCACGATGGGCATGAGCACCTTCGACCTGATGGAAGAGCTGTTCGAGCACGACAAGGTCAAGGCCCACTTCGGCCGGGTCGCGGGCGAGAACCTGGTCAGCCCGGACGAGAAGGCGACCGGGATCGGCGCTTACGTGTTCCTCGGCTTCCTCGAGAAGTTCGGCTTCGGCGTGCCGGTCGGCGGCTCGGGCAGCCTGACCGACACGTTGATCGCCTGCATCGAGGACCACGGCGGCGCGGTGCGGGCCAATTGCACCGTGCGCGAGGTCGAGACCGACGGCAGTCGCGCCACCGGCGTGGTACTCGACAGCGGCGAGCGCCTCAGCTGCGCCGACGGCGTGATCGGCGCGATCCACCCGCACCACCTGCCCGAGATGGTCCCGGCGGTGCCGCCGGTGGTGGCGGCGCATGCCAGGCGCACGCACATCACGCCAGCCGCGTGCTTCACCGTCCACGCCGCGCTCGACGCACCGCTCAGGTTCAAGGCCGGCGATCTATCGGCGGTGATGTACGAGCTGATGCCCGCCGAGTACGAGGACATGCGCCGGGCGTTCGACGAGCTGCGCTACGGCGAGATGAGCCCCACGCCGCTGGTCGGCGTCGGCCAGTTGACCCAGCACGACCCGAGCCGTGCGCCCGAAGGCAAGGCGATCTTCCACGCGTGGGACTACGTGCCGTACGAGCGGCCCGACGGGCGCAGCTGGGACGAGGCGAAGGGCGAGTTCGCCGAAAAGGTGATCGCGCGGATGGGAAACTACATCGATAATGTGCCCGACGTGATCCTCGACTATCATTGCGACAGCCCGGTGGACATGGAGCGCACCAGCCCGAGCTTCTTCCGCGGCGACCTGCATGGGATCGCCACCACCACGTACCAGTCGGGCAGCCACCGGCCGACGCCCGAGCTGGGGCAGTACCGCGTGCCGGGAGTCGAGCGGCTCTATCTCGTCGGCCCGTTCCAGCACCCCGGCGGCGGCGTGTTCGGCGCCGGACGGGCGACGGCGATGGTGGTGGCCGAGGACCTGGGGATCGATTTCGACGGGATTCGGGTGGGGTGATCCCGCTCTGCTCCTCCCACGTCATCCTGAAATCGTTTCAGGATCCATCGCGCTTCCCGGAGCGCTCGGTGCTGGACCGGAGAATGGACCCGGAAACAAGTTCGGGGATGACGATGCAGGGGTGGTGAAGTGAAAATCTACGCCGCCGACAAATCGGAGCTGATGCAGGTCACCAAGGTCGAACGCCACGGCGACGACCTGGTGCTCAAGGGCAAGGTGTTCGGCACCATGCCGATGGCCGCCACCCTCACCCCAGAGGAAGCGCGCGCGTTCCGCAAGCTGCTGACGCCGAAGCTTGCCTGGTTCATCCTCACCCTGCCGTTCCGCAAAGGGAGCAAATGATGAAGCGCCATGAAGGCAAGACCATGCTGGTGACCGGCGCCGCTGGGGCGATTGGCTTCGCCACCTCGCGCATTCTCGCCGAGGAAGGCGCGCGGGTGATGCTGGTCGATATCGCCGAGGACCGGCTGCACGCCCGCACCGACGAGCTGAAGGCCGCCGGGCGCGACGCCCACGCCTTCGTCGCCGACTGCGCCGACGAGCCTCAGGTGAAAGCCTATGTGAAAGCCGCAATAGAGGCGTTCGGGCACATCGACGGGTTCTTCAACAACGCCGGCATCAAGGGCACGCTCGCCCCGACGCACGAGTATCCGGTCGAGGAGTTCGACCGCGTACTGCACGTCAACCTGCGCGGCATGTTCCTCGGCTTGCGCCACGCGCTGCCGCACATGGTCGAGCGCGGCCGGGGCGCGGTGGTCAACACCGCCAGCATCGGCTCCGAGCGCGGGCTCGCCGGCGCCTGCGCCTACAACGCCGCCAAGCACGGCGCGGTCGGCCTGACCCGCACCGCGGCGAGCGAAGTGGCGCAGAAGGGCGTGCGGGTGAACTGCGTCGAGCCCGGCGTAATCGAGACCCCGCTGCTGGTCGGCATGCTCGAGCAGATGTTCGACTCCGTCGAGGCGGGCATGGCCAAGCTCGGCGAGGTCGCCACCCTCAACCGGGTCGGCCAGCCGGAGGAAGTGGGCCAGGTGGTCAGCTTCCTACTTTCGGACGAAGCGAGCTACGTGAACGGGGCCCGCTGGGAAGTCGACGGCGGCGCGCTGGCGACGATCCGCAACGACCTGTGAGCACGGGTTTCTAAGGCTGGGGGGTCCCCGGCCTGATCGGCCATCCGCCCAGGTCCAGCTCCGGCGGGAACACCCGCATGAAGGCCTGCACCATGTGGATCTGCCCGCCGTACACCTTGAACATTTCCCAGGCGGTGAGTCTGTCAGAGCCGGGGCCGCGGACGTTCCACGACAGCCGCATGATGACGATTCCCGTGCGCTCGTCGACCACGATGTCGCGGACGGTGACCTTGCCGAGGCGTTCGAAGATAGCCAGCGACTGCTTGCCGATGTCCTCGCAGCCGGGGGCGAAGGTGCATCCGGGCCCCGCCATCAGCGCGCCGTTCTCCAGACGATAGGCGTCCTGGGCGAAAGGCGTGCCGATCGCGTCGAAGGTCTTGGCGTTGCTCAGGCCCCGTGGGTAGTACATCGCAATCCGGATGGCCTGCTCGCGGGTGGCGAGCTGGTCGGGCTTGGGGACGATGTTCATCGCTTCCGGCGGGGCGCCTTTCAGGCCGCTGAGGGCGAAGATCAGCCCATCCGCGCGGCTGCGCGTCGCCACCAGTTCGAGCTCGTCGATCCTCTCCTGATCGTCGAGCTTGATCCGCACCACCAGGATGATCGGCGCACCCGATTCCTCGACCAACGTGCCGGCGACCGCCTGCTCCGCGCGCGCGTCGAGCACGTCCTGGCGGTAGCCGCGCAGGCGGGTGACCGAACGCACGAGGCCGACCTTGTCGAGCGGCTTCGCAATCCCGTCCTCCGTCACCCGCAGGCTCGGGGACACCGCGAGGTGGCTCACGTCGTGATTCTTGAGCGCGTAAAGCACCTCGGTGATCTTGCCGCGCAGGCACTCCCGGTCGCACGCCGGCGCCGCGACCGCCGGGGCCCCGGCTTGTGCGGCCAACGCGGCGAATGACGTCAGCAGCAGACACAACGCAAGAACGGCCTTCATCGACTCTCTCCCTGTTCGTCCCTTCGTCGGATCAGACCCTCACCGCGGGATCAATTGTCAATTGTCGCCCCACCCCGGCCCCATGTGGTAGGGCACGCCCACGCCGACCGCTTCGACCTGGCGGAT
The DNA here is from genome assembly GCA_963811255.1 of uncultured Alphaproteobacteria bacterium. GTDB lineage: Bacteria > Pseudomonadota > Alphaproteobacteria > Sphingomonadales > Sphingomonadaceae > Croceibacterium_B. The sequence continues at coordinate 58,782 of CAWEQI010000005.1, forward strand.
GAGGCCGTTGTCGATCTTGAAGGATTCGGCGAGCAGAATCGAGCTGGGCTTGTTGAAGAAGCCGACGTCGACCTTGGTGCCGTTCGGCATGGTCAGGGTCTTCTTGCAGCCGCAGTGGTCGAACACGGCGAGCGAGAAGACTTCCTGACGCTCCTCGTCGATCACCGCGAAGCGGCGGTCATGCACCTTGGTCACCACGCCGTAGAGCCCGGTTTCGAATTGCGCCTTGCAGCCCATGCCGCCGATATCGACCGGGCCCATCTTGACGATGCCGGGATTGTTAGTGGTGGCAGTGCCGTTCTCCAGCCGGTTGCAGTCGGGGGTGAACGGGTAATAGCCCTTGCCATCGTTGTTCTGGATGCCGTCGAAATAATAGTTGGCGACCTGGGCCAGCTCCTGGCGCGAAAGGTGTCGCGCGGTCGGGGCGTTCCACACCGGGTTGGGCACCTTCATCTTCTCGAGGTTGGCATAGCCGGCGTCGTTCCACGCCGGCCCGCCGCCGGTGCGATAAGTGATCAGCTCGATCTCGGAGATTTGGTTGACCTGCAGCTTGACCCGCATGCCGAGGACGAGGCCGTGGCCGTTCTCGTCCATCGTCGCGTAGACCCCGAACTGGCCGGTGGCGGGATCGGCGATGACGTGGCGATAGGCGCCGACCTTGTCGGCGGTCTGCCACAAGCCGTTGTCGAGAGCCATTTCCTGGCCGTTCTCGGTGTAGCGCACATCGGGCGCCAGCGGCAGGCTCTTGGCGTCGTGGTGGGCGAGCGCGGTCAGCACTTGGCCGGCGAGATCTTCCATGCACGCCCGCTCGCACGGCAGCTTGACCGTGCCGGCCGCCGCGGCGGGCGCGGCGAACGACAAGGCGGCGGCGGCCATGGCGGCGGTGGTCAGTCTGGTGAGCATGGTTTCATTCCCCCTTCAATTCATCCGCCCTTCGGCGGCGTCCTCGGCATTGAGGCGTTCGACCTCCCGACGGAAGGGCTTGAGGCCCATCCAGTTGACCACCAGCGCCAGCGGCATGAAGATCGCGTGCAGCAGCATCAGCGACCATTTGAGGTCCGCGGGCGAGGTGAACACGTAATCGGTCGTCAGCCCGGTGATCAGCGGTGCGAGGCCGACGGCGACGACGGTGTAGATGAACAGGTACAGCGTCATCACCTGCCCGCGGATCTGGTTGGGGGTGATCGCCAGCATCACCGCGTTGAGCATCGGCCCGCTCATCCCGAGCGTGAGGAAGGCGACCGCGTTGAAGGCCATCGACAGGCCTGCGGTGGGCATTACCGGCATCAGCACGGCGAACGGGATCGCCAGCAACCGGGTGTAGACGATCACGCGATAGGCCCCAGCGGGGTCGCCGCGGTTCTGGAACCATTCGGCCCACTTGGTGCCGAGGACCAGCCCGAGCGACATGACGGCGAGCGAAAGCACGCCCGAGATCATGCCGTATTCGGCCGGCGACCAGCCGTAGGTCCGTTGGAAGAAGGCCGCGCCCCACTGGCGGCTGCCGACGTCGAGCGAGCCGAGGGTGAGGCCGATGAACAAAGGCCCGAACACCGCAAAGTGCAGCCACAGGTAACGAACGGTGGTCATGAACCCGGCCTTGTCGGTCGCCAGCCGCATGTTGCGCCGCGCCGGCTCCCTGATCGTCAGCAGCAGCAGCGAGACGAGCAGCCCCGGCAGACCGACGCCGATCAGCACCACCTGCCAGGGCTGCAGCGCGCCGACCAGCGGCAGGGTCGGCGCGCCCCAGTGCGCGACCAGCCAGATCACCACTCCGCCCGCCAGCAGGGACAGCCCGCCGCCCGCGACCGAACCGATCTGCATCACCGCGACCGCCCGCGGCAGCCGCTCGCGCGGGAAGCAGTCGGCGGTGATCGAATAGGCGGTGGGGCCGTTGAACGCCTCGCCCGCGCCGACGAAGAAGCGGGCGATGAACAGCTGGGTGAAGTTGGCGGCGAGGCCGGTGGCGGCGGTGGCCAGGCTCCACACGATCAGCCCGCCCATCATGATCCACTTGCGCGTCCAGCGGTCGATGTAGCGCGAGAACGGCACCGCCACGAACGCGTAGAACAGCGCCTGGGTCGGCCCAAGCAGCCAGCCGGCCTGGGTGTCGGTCAGCTGGAACTGCTCCTTGATCTGCTGGATCAGCAGGCCGAGGATGTTCTGGTCGAGCAGCGCGAACGTGGTGATGACGGCGAGGACGCCGACGGTGTACCACGCCTGGCGCGGCGGCGGGAACGCCTCGGTGTCGATCGGCACGGCGGAAGCGGCGCTGGCGCCGGAATCGAATGTCGGCGGCATCGCCAGCTCGCCGCCGCCTTCAACGCTCGCCATCTGCCACCCTTTCCTCTTCCTTCCCGATCAGTGTCTTACCGCAGCAGGGCGCCGGCGGCGAGCGGTGAAGGGGCGCCCGCCGCCGACACCCGTTCAGAAGCTGCGCCGCACCGACACACCCCATTCACGCGGACGACCGACCTGGCCGTAGGCATAGCCGAAGTTGTTCAGCAGGTTGGTGATGCCGACGTAGTAGAGCTTGTCGGTCAGATTGGTGACGTAGCCGGCGACCTGCCACGACTTGTCCGGGCTGTACCAGGTGATGCGGGCATTGACGATCGCGTAGCCCGGCTGGACCGGGATCGGATCGATCAGGCTGGTCGTGTAGTAGATCTTGCTTTGGTAGGTCACGTCGAAGTGCGGCACCAGGCTGCCGTGCGAGCCCATGTCGATCTCGTACTGCGTGCCGAAGGTCAGCTTCCACTTCGGCACCTGGGTCTGCGGGCTGGCGAGCGTGGTCGAGTTGAGGTCGCCCGTCGGGTTAACCCCCGGCGCCAGCGATTCTTGTAATGGAAATCGGTGTAGCCGAGCGCCGCGGTCACCAGCCACTCGGGCACAGGCCGGGCCTCCAGCTCGGCCTCGAAGCCCTTGATCGTCGCGTCGCCGCCATTGCCGTAATAGAAAATGGTGCAGGGCCGCGCGGCCGGCCGGTTGGGTGCCCGGGATGCAGCCGTTGGTGTTGGACAGCAGGAAGGTCTGGATGTCCTTGTAGTCGGTCCAGAACGCGTCGGCGTTGAAGCGCACGCGGTGGCCGAGCAGCAGCGACTTGAAACCGGCTTCGTAAGCCGAGGCGTGCTCCGGCCCGAAAGTCAGGTTGACGTCGCCGGGGAAGAACGGCCGCGGATCGTTGCCGCCCGGCGGTGAAGCCGGTCGAGTAGGCTGCATAGAGAAGCACGTTGGGCGTGACCTGGGCATTGAGCGACACGCGCGGGTTCCACTGGTTGATCGTGCTGTCGGGCGCCGCGCCTTGCAGGTTCGGCGGTTGGCCGACGTTCTGCCGGAAATACGAATAGGTCTTTTTCTCATGCGTGTAACGCAACCCACCTTCGATCGAGAACATGTCGTTGAAAGCGAAATCGGCGTGCGCGAAGCCCGAGATGTTCTTCACCGTCGACTTGTCGTCGACATACATGTCGAGCAGGAACGGGATCGCGCCGTAGGGCGGCTGATAGATCGAAAAGCCGGCCGTCTGCACCCGCCCCGAGTTGTCGTTGAAGGTATCGAGGTAGAACGCGCCCAGCGTGTAATGCAGCCGATCGTTGAACGCCGAGCCGTTCAGGCGGAATTCCTGGGTGAACTGGTGGTGCGCCACCTCGTTATAGGCCTCGCGCATGGGCAAAGCGAAGTCGCTCTGGCCGAATTCGCCGGTGTAGCGGCGATAGGCGGTGATCGAGAGAAGGTCGATGTGGTCGCTCAGGTTGATGTCGAGATTGTTCGACACGCCCCAGGACTTGACCGTGTTGACGTTCGGGTTCTGGAACTGCTCGAGCGAGTTGCCCCCGCCAGGATTGCCGAAGATCGCGTAGGATACGTACGGGATCCTGCGGATTAAGCGCCGCGAGCAGGGCCGCGACTTGCGGCGCCGACGGATCCAGCGTCGCCGGCGTTCCCGGGGGAACCGTCGCCAGCGGATTGGCGAGCCCGTAGAGTTGCCCCCAAGGGCCGCCGATGAACAAGGCAAGCCCGTTAGGCGTGTTCGGCGGCCGTGCCGGGCCACTGCCGTCGGGCAGCAACGTGTTATCGGCGAAGGAGACACCGTTGCTTCCGGGCAGCAGCGTGCTCGGTCGGGCGCCTCGGACCGGTCGTCGGTGTAGTCGGCCTCGATGTTATCTTCCCAGCTGCCGCTGTGGACCCGCAATTGTCCGCGGGTGGTGAACACGTTGCCGCCGCCGAGCGTGCCGACCTGGCAGCCGTTGCGGGTGCCGCCGGTCCCGCCGTCGTTGTCGAGACCGGTCTTGGGCAGACGTGCCGGCGACGTCAGGATGGGCGCAGGCGAAGTTGAGCAGCTTAACCCAGCCGTCGCGGCTGTTGTAGCTGGCGGCGAGCCGCAGCGCGGCCACGTCCTTGACGATCGGCACGTCGATCGCGCCCTTGATCTGGTAGTGGTTGAAGCTGCCGTAGCTCGCCTCGACGTAGCCCGAGTTGTCGCCCTGCGGCTTCTTGTTGAAGATGCGGATCGCGCCGCCGACCGAATTGCGGCCGTTGAGGGTGCCTTGCGGCCCGCGCTCGATCTCGACTCGGTCGATGTCGAGCAGCTCGAACACCGAGCCGAAGGTCGTCGCGTAATAGACGTCGTCGATATAGAAGCCGACCTTGGGCTCGAAGGCGAAGCTGAAGTCGATCTGGCCGATGCCGCGAATGAAGGCCTGGTTGGTCTTGCCGAAGCCGTCGCCGCCTTCCGTCATCGTCACGTTCGGCGCGGCCTGGGCGACGTCGACCACGTTGGTGATGCTGCGCTGCTGGATCTGGTCGGAGTTCACCGCGGTGATCGACATCGGCACCTTCTGCAGCGCCTGCGAGCGGAACTGCGCGGTGACGATGATCTCGTTCAGTTTCCCGCTGTCGTTGTCCTTGCTGCTGGTGTCCTTGGCAGCCCCACCTTTGGCGGCGGCGGTGTCCCCCTTGTCCTTGTCCTGAGCGAGCGCCGGAGCGTTCAAGGCAAGGCCGACGGCCAACGCCGAAATGCACCCGAGCCACCGCGCTCGGTGGGCCACCGTGCGGCCAGTGCGTTTACGCGAATTCTGAAGCCAATCTTCCATCGGTGCTCTCCCTTCCACCGTTGCTGAACCTGATATTCGATCCTTACCCCCAGCGCCCCGGTTCCGGCCCCATCACGGCGACCGGAAACAGATCCTCGCGGATGGCCTGCACTGACGGCCGCTCGGCGATCCGCCGGAGCCAGGCCTCGACCACCGACGGCACGGCCAGGCCTAGCGTGCCGAACTGCGCAAGGTGCGGATAGACGGCGATGTCGCCCAAGGTGATATGCTCGCCAGCGAGCCATTCGTTGCCAGCCAGATCGGCGGCGACGCGATCGGCGGCGGTCAGCATGGCCTTCGTCGAGGCCTTGAGCTGGTCGGCCCCGAAACCCTCGACGGCCCTGCGCCACAGAGCGGCGCGCTCCGGCAGCAACCGCTCGAGCCGCGTGCGCGCCGACGCCGCCATCCGTCCGCCGAGCGCCGCCCAGCGGACAATCGCGAGGTGCGGCGCGATGTGCGTTTCGACGTATTTGCCCCACTTGCGCGCGGTGTAGCGCTGGCGCGGCCCGTCGCCGATCAGCAGCGGCTCGGGATGGGTCTCGTCGAGATATTCGAGGATGGCGAAGCTCTCGAACAGCTTGCGGCCGTTCTCCTCGAGCAGCGGCACGGTCCCGTGGCAGTTGATCGCCAGGTATTCGGGCGAGTGCTGCTCGTGGTGGACCATGTCGAGCTTGTGCAGTTCGGGTTCGAGGCCTTTCTCGGCCAGGACGATGCGAACGGCCGCGGAATGGGCGGAGCCCGGCGCGTAATGCAACCGCATCATGCGGCTGCCACCTCTTCCACGCCCAGGCGCTGGCGCACTTCGGCCGCCCGCTGGGTGATGAAGCCTTTGCCCATTCCGAGCGCCGCCTGCAGGCCTGGACGCGCATGGCACGCCCGCAGCCAGCGCATCAGGTGCGGACTGGCCCGGTCGTTCACTTCGTTCTCGCGCCCGATTGGCAGAGCGTAGAACGTGGCGAACACGCAGATGTCCGCCAGCGAGAAGGTTTCTCCGGCGAGCCACTCCTCGTCTGCCAGGATGCCGTCGAAGCGGCGGATGGCGTCGGACACCCGGCGTTCGGATTCCGCGATATCCTCCGGCGGGGTCGCCTGGAACATCAGCTTTTCCCAGGTGGCCCGCCGCTCCGCAAGCGGGATGCGGTCCAGCTTGCGCCTGAGTTCCTGCGGGTCTTCCCCGGCGAAGCGCGGGGCGGCGAGGCGGTTCGAGGCGATCATCGCCAGCGACGGGGCGACGACGTTGTCCATGAAGCGCATCAGCACCCGCATCTGCCAACGGCGGAACGGGTCTTCCGGCCGCAGCGGCGGTCCGGCGAAAGCCTCGTCGATGTATTCCATCGCCGGGGTCGATTCGGTCATCACGAAGCCGTCGTGGACGATCGCCGGGATCGTCCCGTCGGGGTTGATCGCCAGGAACTCGGGCGCGTGGTGCTCGTGCGCGCCCATGTCGACGTAATGATAAGTGAACGGAACGCCCTTCTCATGCAGGCAGAACAGCGGTTTGCCCGAATTGGCGTTCGGCTCCCACGTGTGGACCTCAAGCACTCTCCCCCCTCTCCCAAAGGGCTGTGTTTTTTTGGCGACCCACGACGGGTGTAGCGACGCGTTTGATTCGGTCAATAAGGGGCGAATAGATTCTCCCCTCCCACTAGCGGGAGGGACAGGAGGAGGGTCATAAAGCCAGCCCCCTCCCCTAACCCCTCCCGCAAGCGGGAGGGGCATGCAGGCTCATTTGAACTCGGTGTGGCCCTCGGCGTCGACCGGATTGCGGTCGTTTTGCGAACATTCGAACTCGAGCAGCTTGCCGTAACGATCGCGCTGGTAGCGTGCGGTGGTGTGGAACGGCTCGGCCAGGGCCTCGGGATCGGTCATCGTCATCTCGTCTTCGAGAATGTCGTGATTCTTGGGATCGAGATGAATCCGCTCGACCAGGTGGAACTTGTCCGAGTGCGGATAGCCGGTCGAGATGTCGAGCGCGGGATCGATGCCGATCGTGTCGACCACCAGCGTATCGCCGTCCCAGTGGCCGATCGAATCGCCCATGTAGGTCGGGTCGGGATCGACCTGGTGCTTGCGCCCGTCGGTCCAGATCGTGCGCGTCTGCATCCATGCTTCCTGGTTGATCGTCACCCGGCCGGGGGCGAAGATGAACTCGTAGGGATACTGCGCCAGGCGCATGATCCCCGGCATGCCCGGCGGGCTGCAATACGAACGCTCACGCGGAATCTGGCCGTGGTTGGCCTTGGCCTCGGCGACCATCGCGTCGTGCTTCTTGAGGTACTCGCCCTTGAGCTGGGGCTGCGGCTGCTTGCCGACGCCCGGGACCGGCCCTTGAAACGTCAGGAACCACACGCCGCCCCAGTCGGGCAGCTTGTCGAGCGCCGCGTAGTGCCCCTTGGGGTTGGCCGCGCCCTGCCCCGGCTTGACGCCGGCCGGCGGGGGCGACTTGGTCGGCGCGCCGAGCTGGGCGGCGGCCGGCGTGGCAAGCAACAGGGCGGCGAGCGGGAGCGCGAACGACAGCCGCATCAGCCCGCCTTGCCCGAGCTGGGCTTGCCCGAGGTCATCTGCCCGAGCGTGGTGCCGTCGGCGAGCTTGATCGCGGCGAAGCTGCCGCCCTTGTCGCCGCTGCGCAGCGGGTGCACGAACAGCGTCACGTGATCGCCGGGCTTGACGGTCGTGCGCTTCCAGCCCTCCTGCACGAGGTTGTTGGGCGCGGTCATCTCGATCGCCCAGTGCTCGGCGCCTTCGGGCGCCTTGACGTCGGCCTCGATATAGCTGTGCGGGTTCTGCCACTTGAATTTGGTGATGGTGGCGTCGAGCGCGACCGTCTTGGTCATGTCGAACATGGCGTAGGAATGGTGCGCGGCCGCCGGGACGCTGACGAAAGCCAGCGCGGGGAGCAGCCAACGGCTAACAGGATGGATCATCGCATGTCTCACAATCTAGAGCTGCGGAACGTTCACCGGCGTGCCGTTTTTCGGCAGTCCGGAATCGAGCACTTTACCATTGGGGAACTTCAAGTCGAGGAACAGCCCGCCGGGCTGGCCGTCGCGCAATGGATTCATCCGCACGGTGACCTTGTCACCGGGCTTGACGATGTCGCGATTCCAGCCTTGGCGCTTCAAATTGTTGGGGCTGTTGAGCTCGAGGCTCCAGCGGGTGGTCTTGCCGCCGTCGGGCACGTCGACTTCGAGGAATGCGTGGGGGTTGGTCCACTGGAACTCGTGGACCGTGCCGTCGAGCGTCATGATCTTCTTCTGGTCGAACATGGCGAAGCTGTGGTGCGCTGCCGCCGGGACGGCAACCGCCGCGACCGCGCACACCGCGGCCAGCGCGATGCCTTTATTTATCATCGGGAACTCCTTTGAGCTCGCTCTGCCCACGCTCCTCGGCCTTTTCGCTGCCGAGTTCGGTGCCGGGCAAGTGCTCGTTGTATTGCAGGATGCACTCGGCCTCATTGATGTCGGTGTAATCTTCCCTGAGGAAGTCCTTGGTGGACGTCCATTCGCCGTCCCACATCGGGGGATCGGTCATTATGTACTTGATGCGCATCGTCTTCCCGCCGTTGATGAGGTTGATGCGCTCGATCATGTGGAACTGGTCGTCGATTGGGATGCCCATGTCGATGTAATGGTTGTCAGGCTCGAAATAGCGGGTGTCGACCACCAGCGTGTTGCCTTCCCAGTGGCCGATCGATTCGCCATTGTAGCTCGGCACGACAATGTCGGGGTCGGTGTGCTTGCGCCCGTCCATGAAGATCTGGCGCACCGAATTGTTGAACCCGCTGATCATGAAGATCGCGTCCGGAAGCTGGATGAAGTCCTGCGGCCACACGCGGGTCATGATCATCGGCATGCCCGGCGGGTAGCACTGGCCGATCGCGTCCCGGTACGTCTTGCCCGCGGCCGCCGCCTTGGCGCCTTCGATCAGCGCCTCGCGCCCGGCCTTGGAGAATTTCGGGTACGGCGGCCCGAACATAAATTTGGTGAAACCCTGGCGCAGGTCGACGAACCAGGTGCCGGTGAGGTTGAACGGCGGTTTGGGGCGCGGCTTGTTGACGTTGGCCGGGGCGAGTACGCCGAGCTGCCCGGGATGCTTGGGCACCATCTTGTCGAACTGCGCGGGCGGGATCGGCTTGGCCGGGCGATCGACCTTCGGCTGCGCCGGCAAGTCGCCTTCCGCCGGATAGGCGTCTTGCGCCAGCACCGGAGCTGCGGCCAACGCCGCGAGAACAAATCCTGCAATGGCCTTACGCACTTACCTCTCCTCGGACCTATTTGATACTGTCAATCTGCTTCTTTGGCGAGACTTTTTTGCACCAGCCCCCTCCCGCAAGCGGGGGGATTGCTTGCCTTTACCCGAACCCCTTCTGAACGAGCCATTCCTCGATCACCCCAGCCACCTCGTCGCTGTTGGATTCGAGCTGCATCGCATGGCCGTTCCCGTGAATCCCCTTTTGCTCCAGCCGCAAGTGTTCGACCGCGCAGCCCGCCTGGTCAAGAAAATCGACCATTGCGTGATTGTCCGCGGCCATCCACGAAGCTTCGGCGGTGACGACGACGATCGGCACCTTGGCGAGATTGGGTAGACGGCGCGCCGGTTCCTTCTGCACCTTGCCGGCAATCAGCCCCTCCCCCGGTGAGGGGCGTTCCTCCCATTCGAGCGTCTCACCTTCGGCGAGCGGCGGATCGTAGGTGAGGGGCGCGTTCGTGACACCGTATCCCAAAGGGCCGCTGAGCGCGGTGAACGGCGGACCGAGCGGCTCGGCGGCGACCAGCGCCTTGACCAGGTCAGGCCGGGCGTCGGCGATCAGCCAGCCGGGCGGACCGCCGGCGGAATGGGTCAGCAGGATCGCCGGGCCGATCAGGTCGAGCAGTTCGGCCCCGGCGCCCTGGGCGTCCTTCTGGCTCTGGACCGGGTCGGCGAGCGTCGGCCCGGTGCCGGCGAGGAAATGCCGGAACGCGGGATCGTCGAGCGTTCCGTCGCCCGGCCATTTGTCGTGCAGCTTCGCCTGCGGATAATTGTCGGCGAACGCCTCGGGCCGAGTGAACATCCGTTCGAGGAAGATCGTCGGCGGCACCCCGCTCATCTCGCCCTGCACCACCGGGTTGAACGGGCTGCGGCCGTGCTGCGGTCGATCAACCACATAGACTGCCCAGCCGCGGCGGACGAACCAGTGGACCCAGCCCTCGCGGCCATCTGCCGTGCCGAGGAAATCGGTCCCTTGTCCGCCGCCGCCGTGGATCATTACGATCGGGAGTTCGTGCGTCAGCTCGCGCGGAATCCAGTATTCGACATACTGCTGTCCGCGCATCACCGGCCCGGCGGTTTCGTGCTGGACGATTTCGCCGCCGGTCCAGACAAACCCCTGCGCTGCCAGTTCGAGCGGCTTCGCCGCCCCGGCGGCGTGGAGGTCGGCGGGATGGTAACTCTTCGCCATCAGTGGATTTGGCCCTGTCGCCCGGCGATGTCGAGATGGACATTCGGCGTCGGATCGGCGTCCTTCCAGCGCGAGTTCGGCCGCAGCACGTCGCCGATCACCCTGTAGGCAAACAGCATCAGCATAGCGCCGGATTCCTTGTCCTCGGACAGCGCCTTCACGGCGGCGAGGTCCTTCTGCCGCTGCTCGGGCTCCTTTTCCTGCAGCATGCGCTTGTTCTCGGTCGCCGCCGGGCTGACCACCTCCCAGAACACCCGCCGCCGTTCGTCGGAGAAGCGATCGAGGATCGACTTCATCCGCTTCGCCGCGAAGCACCGCGCCGAGCACGTCGGCCAGCACCACGCCGGTCCACACGCCCGAAGTCAGGCCGAGCCCGCCGCACGGGTTCGTCGCGTGCGCGGCATCGCCGGCGAGCAGCACGTGGCCCTTACGCAGCGTCTCGCCGGCGCGCTGGTGGAGCATGTAGGGGCTCGACGAGACGATCTCGTAATCCTTCGACCCTCGCATGAACCATTCGTAGCGCTGGTGGATGCGGTCCTCGTAAGTCTCCACGCGGCAGCGCCGAATCCTCCATGTAAGTGCAGCGCCAGAGGCCGTCGCGGTCGAGCAGAGCGATTACCGCCATGTTGACCGGGTCGCAAACGAAGTTGGCCTGCTCGTAACCGAGCTTGCGGAAGTCGAACTTCACATTGGTCGCTACGAACCGCTCGGGCCAGGTGTGACCTTCGAACTCGATTCCCGCCAGCTTGCGCACGGTGCTGCGCGCGCCGTCGGCGCCGATCAGCCACTTGGCGGCGAAGGTCCTCTCGCCGTCGGGCGTCTGCGCAGTGACCGTCACACCGGTATCGCCGTCCTCCAGCGCCGTCACCCGATGGTTGAACAGCACCTCAACGCCGCAGCTTCTGCGCGTGCTCCATCGCCACCCGGGCGACGTCGTGCTGGCCGGCGTGGAGCTGGTAATCGTAGGGAATGCCTTCGATCGGCTCGGTCGTGACGACGGACTTGTAGCCGAATTCCGGAATGTGGGTGCCGAAGTCGCGGTTGATGAAGCCGATTTCGAGCAGTTCGTCGAGCAGGCCGAGCTCCTCGAGGATGATCAGCGTCGATGGGAAGTAGATCGCCGCGCGCGGGCTGTTGATGATGTGCGGCTCCTGCTCGAGCACGGTCACGCTCGCGCCGGTCTGCGCCAGCGCCAGCGCGGTGAGCATTCCCACCGGCCCGGCGCCGACGATGATCACGTCTTTCTGGTCGGCCATTCTGATCCTCTCTCGGGAGCGAGACCTATCCGAGCAATTTGATTCGCGCAAAGTCCCCCTCCCGCTTCCGGGAGAGGAGAGTCATCCGCGCGAGATTTCGGTTTCCTGTTCGGTGATGAATTCGACCAGCGCCGGCAGGCCCCCGTCAATTGCCGCGAGCGCTCGCTTCAGGGCCGGCACGATCTCGCTCGCCTCGGTTACCCGCTCGCCGTGGCAGCCGAGCGAACGGGCAAACGCGGCGTAGTCTCCGGTGATGTCGGTCGCGCGATATTTCTCGGTGGCGACCGGCATGATCGGCAGCTCGATTGCCATCGCCTGGTTGTTGAGCAGGATCGATAAAATCGGAATTCGGTCGCGCGCGGCCGTTTCGAGGTCGGTGCCGGTGAATCCGATCGCCGCATCGCCCCAGACGTTGATGCACAGCTTGTCGGGGCAGGCGAGCTTTGCCCCCATGGCGAGACCGAGTCCGTAGCCGAGCTGAGTGCTCTTGCCCCAGCCGATGTAGCTGTGTGGCGTGACGCACTTCCAGAACGGCACCAACTGGTCGCGTGGAGAGCCGGCGTCGTGAGTGACGATGGTGCTCGCCACGTCGACCGTGTCGTACAAATCACGCAGCACGCGGTAGGGCGACAGCGGCGCGGCGTCGGAGGAACGCTTGGGCTCCCACTTCGACAGCCAATCGCGCTCGGTTTCGGCGATGCGGTCCGCGACGGGGCGCATGTCGCGCGGCTCGGGCAGGCGGCGCTTCACCACTTGGAGCAGCGGCGCCAGTGTCAGTTTCGCGTCGCCGACCAGCGCCAGCTCGCTCGGCACCGACTTGTCGATGTCGAGCGGGTCGAGCGTGGCGTGGATCACTCGCTTGCCGGGCGGGATGGCGAGGCCAAACGGGGTTGCCGTGAAGCTGCAGCCGATGCCGAACAGGAGATCGCACTCGGCGAGCCATCTGGCGACGCAGCCGTTGATCCCGTTGCCGCCCGAGCCGAGCGCCAGCGGGTGGGTTTCATCGAACGCGCTCTTGCCGGGGAGGCTGGTCATCACCGGGATGGCGAGGTGCTCGGCCAGCGCTTTCAGCTCGGCGTAGGCCTCGGACCAGTGCACGCCCTGCCCGGCATAGATCGCCGGGTTCTTCGCCGCGATCAGCGCCTCGGCCGCCGCCTCAACGTCCTTCGGATCCGGCGCGCTCGCCACCACCTTGCCCGGCGCATAGGCGAGCGTGCCTTCAAAGGGCTTGTCGAGCACGTCATACGGCAGCTCTATCACCACCGGCTGCGGGCGACCGTTGCGCAACATCGAAAAGGCGCGGCGCAGCACCGGGACTACGTCGCCGCCGTTCGTCAGCGGCTCGGTGTGCTTGGCGAAGCTGGCCATCGAGCGGGTCGAATTGAAGTTGTACGGCACGTACATCTGGCTGAGGGCATAGCCTTGCGGCATCACCAGCACCGGCACGCTCTCGGCGAACGCCTGCGCCACGCCGCCCATCGCGTTTTCGGCGCCGGGGCCCTGCTGCATCACGAATACGCCCATCTCGCCGCCCTTGCTCATGCGGCTCATCGCGTCGGCCATGTGCAGCCCGGTGCGCTCCTGGCGGACGATCACGGTGCGGATGTCGATGCGCGCCGCGGCTTCGAGGATCTGATTGCGCGGATAGCCGAAGACGATCGTCACGCCCTCGCGCTTCAGGACCGCGGCGATCGCGTCGGCCACCGTGCCGTGAGCGTGGACCGGCTGGTCCGTCTTGCCGCTGCCTGCCCTCATCCGAATCTCCTCTCGCCGGCGCCCCTATCAGGCTAGCGGGGATGAGTTCCAGTGGCTGACGCGGATCAGGCGAACACAGGCATCATTCGCTGGACGAACCAGAAGGCGGCGGGAATGCCCAGCACGTAACCTGCATAGAGCCGCGGGCGACCGACGAGCACGAAGTTCAACCGCCGGCTCTCGTGACGCACGCGGTGCACCACCCAGAGCAGCGCCAGCACCGCGAATATGAAGCTGAGCTGCCCGATCTCGACCCCGACGTTGAACGACAACAGCGCCGTCGCCAGCTCGCCGCGCGGCAGACCGACTGCTCGCAATGCTGAAGCGAAACCGAAACCGTGCAGCAACCCGAAAGAGCTGGACACGAGGATCGGATGGCGCGCGGCCAATCCCTCGGGATGAGGCCAGGCGACCTCCCGCGCCACGAACAGGATCGACAGCGCGATCGCTGCTTCGACCGGCGCCTCGGGCAGCCGCACCACGTCGAGCGCGGACAGCGCCAACGTGACCGAATGGGCCAGCGTGAACCCGGTTACCGCCAGCAGCACCCGGTGCACGCTGCCGGCGAGCAGCAACAACCCAGCGACGAACAGCAAGTGGTCGATCCCGGTCCAGATGTGCGAGACGCCGAGCCGGATGTAATCGCCGGCGACGGCGTAAGGAGTTGGCTGGAGCGGCACGTCCCAGCTGAGCTTCTCGGGTGGCTGCAGTTGCACCAGCACTTCACCGTTGAGCGCTTCGATCCTGAACAGCGTCGCCAGAGAGGGGTTGTAGATAGCGTAATGCACCGCGAGACGCTTGCCGCGCAGGCCGCCGGGACAATGCTCGAGCTGGCGGTCGACCGTCGATGGCAGTTCGCTGCCGCCGGGAATTTTCACGGCCGAACAACTATTGGGCCAATCGAGAACTGGCTGGTTGTCGTAAGCCACCGTCGGCGGCACGGTCAGCTTGGCAAAATAGATGTCGCCCGTGCGCTCGGTGAGGGTGACCGCCAGTGGTCGCGCGTCGTGCGCCTGGGCGGCGCCCGGAATCCATGCCAGCAGCAGCGCCGCGAGCAGCGCCAGCGTAGCAAGTCTCACCCGCTCAGCCACCGAGATCGGCCGGCTCGTCGGCCGCGGGCAAGTCGACCAGCTTGACCTTGTATCGCCTCAGCAGATCGGCGGTGGCCTGCTTGCGGAACGCCGCGGTCTGGTCGTTGGCGTAATCGTTGGCGACCTGCGCCTTGACCTCGGCGAACGGAGGCATGCTCGCCGGCTCGTGCTTGATGTAAAGCACCACGTGCCAACCGTAGTCGGACTTGATCGGCCCCTGCCACTTGTCGGAGGGCTTGAGCTTTTCGAGCGCGTCGGCGAAGCTCTGGCCGAACTGGTTGGCGACGAAATCGGGTGTGCGTCCGACATAGTTCTGCAGGAAGGGAATGCGGTCGCCATATTGCGGCGCATCGTTGAAGCCGGCGTGGCGGGCGTTGAGCTCAGCCTTGAGGCGCTCGGCAATTTTCTCGCGGTCGCCCGAGTGAGCGACTTCGTTGTCGACGAACACGTGAGTGAAGGTGAGCGATTCGGCGCGCTGATAGTTCTCCGGGTTAGCCTTGAAATAGGCCATCAGCTGGGCATCGGTCGGCGGCGGGCGGTCCTGTGCGGCGCCGTCCATCAGGAACTGCATCTTCTGCACCAGCCGTCGGCGGATAACATAGTCCGCACTGCCAAGGCCCATCGCCCGCGCTTCGCGGGTCATCGCCTCTTCTTCGACATACTGATCGATCAGCTGCTGGCGATCGGCCGCCGACATCGCGTCGAATGCCTTGTTGAAATAGTCGGGCTGAAAGGCCTGCTGCTGGTACTGCATATATGTGACCAGCGTTGGCTTATCGACCACGATCGTCCGCTGGTCATCGGTGCGGTAATCCTGCGGGCCGAACCATGCATAAAGAGCGAACAGCAGGCCGCCGGCGACGAGAAAGTGGACGAGCGGATCGCGCAGGACCCGGCGGATCGCTTGCATGGGTCAGGTCGTGGGATTGTACCAGATCGGGGAGGAATAGGCGCGCTCCTGGATCGTAGCCGGTTCCTTGGTGTCCGACACCGGGATGCCCAGCGCGATGGCGTCGAGCAGCGAGTGCCGCGGCGTCGGTATCTCCAGCACCCGGACGTAATAGAACGCGGTTTCCTTCGGATTGAAGTCGGGATCCTTCCATACCGTAGCGAGCTGCACCGCGCCGATGGTGTTGGTGTAGAGCCCGGTCTTGATATCGACGGTGTTACCCACCGCCGGCACCTTGCCGTCGGCACCTTTGCGGCGATGGCCCGACCAGGCGACGTCGTAGATCTTGGTGTGAGTGCCGCCCTTGGTGTCGACCCAGCCTTTGATCACTTGGACACGGTCGAGATTGCCCGATAGCGGATCCTTGACCGCATGGATCAGGAACTCGGGCGCCTTGCCGCGCGGCGCGGCGGTTAGATCGCCGCCCATCGGGATGCCCTTGCGATAACCAATGTCGGCGAGGTTCTTCGCCTGGGCGTCAGCGGGCGCGAAATTGAAGCCGCCGAACACCCTCAGCCTGATGCGCGTTCCGGTCGTGCCGTAGACTTCCTTGCGCTTCATCGCATCGAAGATCGCCTGGCGGGTGTTCGAAGTAGCCCACACCGCGGCGCGGCCCGAAGCGCTCATCTCCCAGTCGGGGAAGATCACCGGGCGCTTGGGCTTGTAGTGCTGCGACAGCGGTATATCCATCACCAGCTTGCCGGTGAAATCCTTCTCGGTGACGTTCGACATGCCGGTGTGGATATCGGTCGAACCGATTACGCCGAACTTGAACGGATTAACCCCGATCTGGGTCTTGAGCTTGATCCCGCGGACCAGTGCCGAGCGGACATAGTCGCCCGCATTGGGCGGCGTCGGCTTGCCCGCGAGCAGCTTGCGGCGAATCTCGAATTCGGCGAACTCGTCGTCCGGCGCCAGTTCGGGGCGGACTTCGGAAGTGCCCTTGGTCTGGGTAATCTCGACCAGCGGCTCCCACGCCGCGCGCATCCTGGCATATTCCGGCGTGATCGCCTTGCCGTCGCTGTCGGTCAGCGCGAACATCCGGCCGCCCGAGAGGTTCGAGTTGTGCGGAATCGCGAACATGTCGATTCCGGTGCGCTTCTTGGTCTTGGCCATCCAGGCCCACAGGTCTTCCGGCCGGTTGCTTTCGTGGTTCGAATAGGGGATGAATTTCTTGCCCGACACACCGTCTGCGTTGGTGATCACATTGCGGTGCAGGTTGAGCATATCCGGATTGAAATTCACCGCGGTCCATTCCCACCCGACCAGGGTGGTGAACTTGCCCGGCACATAGTTGCGCTGCGCGGCGTCAACTTCTTCGCTCCACACCGAGGCGCGGACCTTATCGGAGAATATCTGGCTGGTCCGTTCCTGCGCCTCTTGCGAGTTATTGTTGGTCGCTCCGCCGGACGCGCGCATGATGTTCTCGCCCTTGTTGAAGGCGTCGATCATCTTCTTGCCCCACGGGGTCGAGGTCATCAGCGGATCGTTCCGCGCCAGCAGGACCTGCAAGCCCATGAACACCGCATGGTCGGTGACTGCGAGGAAATCGAGCGGCCGGCGAATCTGGATCTTGCGGTCGAGCCCCGGCTCCTGGATCGGAATGCCACGGGCGAAGCGATAGGCCATGTCGGGCGTCACCGTGGTGTTGCCGGTCGCGTAGGCATCGAGCGAGTAATTGGTGTGCAGGTGCACGTCGCCCCAATACACATCGGTATGCGGCACCGCCTTCTCACCGGCGCTAACGGGCTGCAGGGCCAATCCGAGTGCCAGCGTAACCACCGCTCCGCTGGCCAGCAGCCGGGACCGGCGCCTCATGTCGCCCAAACCGGTCATTCTCTCCCCCTTTTTTGGCGAACCTCGAGGCCCGCCTCACCACGCGGTCGTTGCCGCTTCTCGTAGCCGACATGGCTGCGTTGTCATATCTATCCGCAGCCGCCTTCATTGCGCCCGAAGGGCCGGCAGGCTTGGCGCAATCCTCGGGCCCGCGCGCGGCAAAAGCAATCGGGCGTAAGGCTATATCAGTTATAGGCAAATGGTTATATATCGACTAAAGTGCGGCGATGCCCACGCCGCGCCAGCTGGAAATCTTCGTCGCCGTCGCTGACGCCGGCAGCCTCAGCGCCGCGGCCGAGATGCTCGATGTAAGCCAGCCTTCGATCAGCAAACAGCTCCGCACCCTCGAAGAAGCGCTGGGCGGTACCCTGTTCGTGCGCGACCGGGGCAAGCGCGCGCAACTCTCGCCGCTCGGCCAGGCGACCCTCGACGATGCGCGCCGCAGCGTGGCGCTGCACCGGCGGATCGCCGGCCGTCCGCCCACCGAGCCGCCGCGGATTTTCGTTCGCGAGTTCATGCTGACGACGATCAAGCCACGACTCGACGAGCTCTATGCCGCCGGCCTGCCCAACACGACCCGCTTCGCGCTGGTTGACGATGCCGAGGACATTGCCGCGCGGGTCGAGGGCACGTCCGGCTCGCTGGCACTGGTGCGCAATGCGACCATTCCCAGCGACCGGCGGCTGACGATCCGCTTTCTACGCGAGTACCGCTGCTCGGTCTTTGCCAACGCCGAAACCGCGCGCAGAGTGGCGCGTGGCGAACTTAAACTGGCCGAGGTTCCAACGGTTGTGCCCGACGGCCGCTCGTCGGTTGGCGATTGGGTGCACCGGGCCCTTGTCGATGCCGGGTTCGATCCGGGCTCGGCAAGAGTCGGCTCGCCGTACATGGACATGCTGGCCGAACAGGTGGCCCAGGGCGCAGGAGCCGCTCCGTTCATGGACGAAACCGTCGCCGCGCTGGTCGCCGAGGGGCGGCTCGCGCCGATTGCCCACTGCCGCGCTCCGGCGTTCCTGCTGCTGCTCGCCCACCGCGCCTGCGACGTTGAACTGCTCGATCGCTGCGCGCGAATTTTCGCCGACCTCTGAGCGCCCTTCCCTCGCTCCGTCGAAACGGGCACGATAGCCGCGAGAGGAGAATTGAATGAAACCGATCGAGCTGGGCCGGATGCGGGTGCACAAGGTGCATGAGATGGACTCGCCCGTCCCGCTGCTGAGCCAGCTGCCCGGCACGACCGAGGCCGACATGCGCCGGCTGTTGACTTGGTACGACCAGCCCGACGAGGTCAATCCCGATCCCGAGACCAGCATGATGACCTTCTCGGTTCACAGCTGGGTGATCGAGCTCGACGGGCGCCGCATCCTGATCGACACCTGCTGCGGCAATCACAAGAACCGCTCGCTGCCCGAGGTGAGCCAGCTCGACACCGATTATCTCGGCAACCTCAAGCGGGCCGGCTTCGCGCCCGAGGATATCGACCTGGTCATGTGCACCCACCTGCACTTCGACCACGTCGGCTGGAACACCCAGCTCGAGAACGGCAAGTGGGTGCCTGCCTTCCCCAACGCGACCTACCTGTTCGGCAAGCGCGACTACGAATACTTCCAGGCCAATCCCGAAGGCGAGGAGCTGCACCACGAGGCGTTCCTCGATTCGATCGTGCCGGTGATGGAGGCGGGCAAGGGCGAGCTGGTCGACGAGGACCACGTAGCGCATCGCGAAATCCACGACGGCGTGTGGCTCGAGCCGGCGTTCGGCCATTCGCCCGGCTGCTGCACGATCAACGCCGAGGCGGGCGGCCAGCCAGCGCTGTTCTGGGGCGACGTGATCCACCACCCGGTGCAGCTGATTCGCCATGACCTGAAGTTCGCCTTCGACATGGATGGCGCGCAGGCCAGCGCCACTCGCGTACGCACGATGAACCGGGCGGCGGACGAGGAACTGTTGTGCTTCCCGGCGCACTTCCGGCGGACCAGCGCGGGGCATGTCAGGCGCGACGGCGATGCGTTTCGGTACGAATGGATCGAGGGCTGACGCACGACTTGATTACATCTGAAACCGGGTGCAGGGGCGACGGATGATCGACCGCTCCGCGCTGCGCCAGGCCTTTCGGATGGACGAGGGCGCGTGCGTGGCCGAGCGGCTACGGCAGGCGGCGCCGGCTTCGGAAGTGCAGGGGGCGGCATCCCGGCTAGCGACGAAGCTGATCGAAGGGGCGCGGGGGCGTAAGGCGGCGGGGCTCGACGCGTTCCTGCAAAGCTATGGCCTCGCCACCGAGGAAGGCATCGCCCTGATGTGCCTCGCCGAGGCGCTGCTGCGGGTGCCCGACAGCGAAACCGCCGACGCGCTGATCCACGACAAGCTGGCGGGAATCGACTGGGGCGAGCACCTCGGTGAAAGCAGCTCGACGTTCGTGAACGCGGCGACCTTCTCGCTGATGCTGAGCGGCGAGGTCCTGCGCGGCAGCGACCGCCGTGATGCGGGCTTCGCCAACGCGCTGCGCCGGGCGAGCGCGCGGCTGGGCGAGCCGGTGATCCGGCAGGCCACTTTGCAGGCGATGCGGATTCTCGGCGGGCAGTTCGTGTTCGGGCGGACGATCGGCGAGGCGCTGAAGCGCGCCGCGCCGGAGCGCAAGCGGGGGCTGACCCACAGCTTCGACATGCTCGGCGAGGCGGCGATGACGTTCGCCGACGCCGAGCGCTACCGCCAGGCCTATGCGACCGCGATCGCGCGGCTGGCGAAGGAGGCGAAAGGCGGCGTGAAGGCGAGCCCGGGCATTTCGGTCAAGCTGTCGGCGCTCTATCCGAAATATGATTTCTACCACGGCGAAGCGGCCAAGGCGGCGCTGATCCCGATGGTGCGCGAGTTGGCGCTGGCCGCAAGCAAGGCCGACATCCACTTCACCATCGACGCCGAGGAGGCCGAGCGCCTCGAATTGTCGCTCGACGTGATCGAGGCGCTGGTGGCGGACGATGCCCTGTTCGCCAACGGCTGGCGGGGTTTCGGGATGGCGCTGCAGGCATACCAGAAGCGCGCCGTGCCGCTGGTCGACTGGGTCGTCGCGCTGGCGCGGAAGCAAAACCGGCGGCTGATGGTGCGGCTAGTCAAGGGCGCCTATTGGGACAGCGAGATCAAGCTCAGTCAGGTCGGGGGCTATTCCGACTATCCGGTGTTCACCCGCAAGGTGGGCACCGACGTTTCCTACCTCGCCTGCGTGGCGAAATTGTTCGCTGCCGAGGACGCGATCTATCCGGCGTTTGCCACGCATAATGCCTACACCATCGGGGCGGTAAAGGCGCTTGCGAGCGGCCGGGAATTCGAGTTCCAGCGGCTGCACGGCATGGGCGAGGACATTTACGACGTGCTCGCCGAGCAAGAGGGCGAGCACCCGACGCGCGTGCGCATCTACTCCCCGGTCGGCGGGCACAAGGACCTGCTTGCCTACCTCGTGCGCCGGCTGCTCGAGAACGGCGCCAACTCAAGTTTCGTCAACCGCATGGCCGATGCCGAAGTGCCCGTGGCGGAGCTGGTCACCGACCCAGCCAAGGACCTCGCCGCGATGGAGCCGCGGCGCAATCCGGCGATCCCGCTGCCGGCGGACATTTTCCCCGATCGCCAGAACAGCCACGGCGTCGACCTCGCCGATCCGCTGCTGCGCGAGGCGCTGTTGGCCGAGCTGCAGGCGCTCGGCGCGCACGAGTGGGCAGCCGCGCCGACGGTGCTCGCAGGCGAGGGCGGCGCGGAGCACGAAATCCGCTCGCCGCAGGACCATGCGCATCTGGTCGGCCATGTCCTCTACGCCGGCGAGAAGGACATCGATCTCGCCTTTTCCCGCGCGGTCGCGGCGCAGTTCGCCTGGGATGCGCTTGGCGGTATCGGTCGCGCCGCGCTGCTCGAACGCGCCGCCGATCTCTACGAAGCGCACACCGCCGAATTCATCTCCCTATGCCAACGAGAGGCGGGCAAGACCTTGCTGGATGCGATTCTCGAGGTGCGCGAGGCGGTCGATTTCCTGCGCTATTACGCCGCCGAGGCGCGGCGGCTGTTCGGCGGTCCGCACCCGCTGCCCGGCCCGACCGGCGAGGACAACAGCCTGCGCCTTCACGGCCGCGGGGTGTTCGCGACGATCGCCCCGTGGAACTTCCCGCTGGCGATCTTCACCGGGATGACAAGCGCCGCCCTGGCGGCGGGCAACAGCGTGCTCGCCAAGCCCGCAGAACAGACCCCGCTGATCGCCGCCCTGGCGGTCCGGTTGTGCCACGAAGCCGGCATTCCCAACGATGTGCTCCAGCTGGTGCCCGGCGACGGGAAGGTCGGCGCAGCGCTGACCTCCGACCCGCGGCTAGCGGGCATCGCCTTCACCGGCTCGACCGAGACGGCGCACGCGATCAATCGCGCGCTCGCCGCCCGGCCCGGCCCGCTCGCCACGCTGATCGCCGAGACGGGCGGACAGAACGCGCTGATCGTCGACTCCTCTGCGCTGCCCGAGCAGGTCACTCGCGACGTGATGGCGAGCGCGTTCCAGTCGGCCGGTCAGCGCTGCTCGGCCCTGCGCGTGCTCTACCTGCAGGAGGACGTAGCCGACTCCACGCTGGCAATGGTCAGGGGCGCGTTCGAAGCGCTGGTGATCGGCGATCCCGAGCGGATCGAGACCGATGTCGGCCCGGTGATCGACGCCGAGGCCAAGGGCAAACTCGACAAGCATGTCGCGGCGATGAAGAGGGCCGGTTGCCCCGTATGGCAGCGGAGTCTGCCGAAGGGCGCAAAAGGCGGCACCTTCGTTGCGCCGACGATCGCCGAGATCGGCTCGATTCACGAGCTGACGCAGGAAAACTTCGGCCCGGTGCTGCACGTCGTGCGCTGGCCGGCTGGCGCGCTCAACAAGGTCGTCGCCGAGATCAACTCAACCGGCTTCGGCCTGACGCTCGGCCTCCACAGCCGGATCGACTCCGTCCGCCGCTTCGTCGAGACCCACGCGCATGTCGGCAATCTCTACGTCAACCGTAACCAGATCGGCGCGGTCGTAGGCAGTCAGCCGTTCGGTGGCGAGGGCCTCTCCGGCACCGGCCCCAAGGCCGGCGGCCCGCACTACCTGCCGCGCTTTTCGGCCGAGCGCGTGGTGACGGTCGACACCACTGCGGCCGGCGGGAACGCGAGCTTGCTGGCAGGCGAGTGATCTCCCTTCGCGCTAGCGGGAGGGGGATAACGTCGCCCATCACCTTGCCCCACGCCTGCTGCTCCGGAATCCGTGTCGCATGAGCATTCTCAGCGACCGATGGATTCGCGACGCGGCGAAACGGCACGGCATGATCGAGCCGTTCGTCGAGGCGCAGCGGCGCGAGGGATGCATTTCGTACGGCCTGTCATCCTACGGCTACGACGCGCGGGTGGCCGACGACTTCAAGATCTTCACCAACGTCGACAACGCGGTGGTCGACCCGAAGAACTTTGCCTCGAACAGCTTCGTCGATCGCAAGACCGACGTCTGCGTGGTTCCGCCGAACAGCTTCGTCCTCGCGCGCACCGTCGAATACTTCCGCATCCCGCGCGACGTGCTGGTGATCTGCCTCGGCAAGTCGACCTATGCCCGCTGCGGGATCATCGTCAACGTCACGCCGCTTGAGCCCGAGTGGGAGGGGCATGTGACGCTGGAATTCTCCAACACCACGCCGCTGCCGGCGAATATCTACGCCAACGAAGGCGCCTGCCAGTTCCTGTTCCTGCAGGGCAACGAACCGTGCGAGACGAGCTATGCCGACCGCGCCGGCAAATACATGGGCCAGAAGGGCGTGACGCTGCCGAAGCTTTAGCGTTTCTCGGGCACGATGGGTTTGCCGGTCACCGGATGGACGTAATGGAACGGGACGAGGTCGGTTTCGGGCCAGCTCGGAAACGGGGCGTCACTGATTTCGTCGGGGCCGCCGGGGTCTTCCGCCACGGTCTTGGTGAAGAACGGCGAGGGCAAGGGCTTCGCGGCGGCCCAGCCGATCTCGTAATCGGCCTGGGTGAACAGGTTGTAGCCGAGCTTCCTGATCTGCCACTTGCCGTCGCGCTTGACGTAGTCGTTTTCGTAGATGCCATGCTCCCACCACTGGCGCGGCAGGTGGGCAGGCTTGTCGAGCTTCGAGTCATGGATCGCCCCCATCAGCGTGCAGCGCCAGCGGCCGTGGGCGGAAAGCCCGTCGGGCGCGACGTGGATCACGTCCTGGCTCGGCCAGTGTTCGACCATCATCCCGTAAGCGGGGCCGTTGACGCCGCCGGTGAAGGTTTCGCGCAGGCGCCCGCAGTAGAGCCGGCGGACGCTTTCGCGTCCTTTCCAGATGCCGCCCATGAAGTGCAGTTCGCCGTCCTCGGCGAACAGGTCGCACACCTCGTTATAGAGGCCCTTGTCCATCAGGAACCCGTAAGTGTGCTGGAGGATGCGGATCGCCTCCACGTCTTTCAGACGGGCGATCTCGCGCTGCAGTTCGGCGATCGCCGCTTCGGTGGCGGCGAGGCGGTCCTCAATGGCCATGCTTGGCTTCCGTGCGCTTCGCCTTGAGGGCCTCGCCGAGGTTATCCGGCAGTTCGAAGTAGCCGCCCGAAAGCGCATCGTACTTGCCGGAGGCGAGTTCGAGCACGCGATCGGCGCAGCGGGCGAGGTCGTTCTGCGCCGTGGGATCGCTCTCGGCCTTGCGCAGACGCTCAACCATCCCGCCCAGATACTTCTGCGCCTCCGGGCTTTCCATGGTCTCGCGGGCGAGTTCGGTGAAGACGAAGCCCGGATCAATGGCGAACACCGCAACGCCGGTGCCCTCGAGCTCGGCCGCCGCTTCGGCGACAACACGGTTCTGGGCGATCTTGCCGGTGCAATAGGCCGACAGGTTGGGCGCGACGAGGCGACTGGCGATCGCTGAGACGCAGACCGCTCGGCCCCTGCCGCGCGCGATCATCCCCGGCAGCACGCGGGCGAGGAACAGCATCGGCGCGCGAATGTGCACCGCCTGCGCCTTCCACCATTCGTCGGCATCGACTTCCCAGATTGGGCCGAACGGGCCGGGAACCCCGGCGTTATTGATCATCAGGTCGATCGGTCCGAGCAAGTCTTCGACCACCGTCACGGCATGCTCGATCGACTTGGGATCGGTGACGTCGCAGCGCACGGCGATAGCCTTGCCGCCGGCGGCGCGGATCGCTTCGGCAACTTGGTCGAGTTGCCCGAGCGAGCGCGACAGCAAGGCGACCTGCGCGCCTTCGCTCGCCAGCTTCTCGGCGATCGCCCGGCCGAAGCCGCGGCCAGCGCCGGTGACCATCGCCACCTGGCCTTCGAGTAGTGCCATGAATGAGCTCCTTCCGGCGGTGCGCTATCGCGCGCTCGGGCGGGAGTCGAGACAAAGGATGGAAAGTTGCGGTGGTTGCGGGGGTTGGATTTGAACCAACGACCTTCAGGTTATGAG